>NZ_CP109487.1:0-2400000 GCF_036227605.1 Streptomyces sp. NBC_01439
AATCGTGGACGAGGCGCACCGAACTTCCGGGTCGGCGGGGAAGGCGTGGGCGGATGTCCACCGCCAGGAGGTCATCCCCGCGATGCGCCGGCTCTACATGACCGCGACACCCCGGATCTGGATGGAACGGCCCCCGCGGTCCCGGGCGCAGGAGCGGGAGCAGGAGGAGGCCCGCCGGCGCGCGTCGGAGGAGGAGCGTCGGGAGCGGGAGGAGGCTGAGGCGGAGGGGCGGGTGTACGTCTCCCGGCCGCGGTGGGACCGGCTGCCGAAGGACCTCGCGTGCTCGATGGACGATCCGACGGTGTTCGGGCCGGTTGTTTATGAGCTTTCGCTTGGTTCGGCTATTTCGCGGGGGCTTTTGGCGAAGTATCAGATTGTGGTGGCGGAACTCACTGACCCTGTTGTTACTCCGCAGCGGCTGAATAGTGAGGAGCGGTATGAGGAGCAGTTGCGGGGGCAGCGGCTGGCGGCGACGCAGACCGCGTTGCTGGAGACGATGGCGGCGTACGGGCTGCAGACGACCATCACGTTCCACCACCGCACGGTGGAGGCGGAGGCCTTCGCCGCAGGTCTGGAGCGGGTCGCCGCGCGGCTGCACGCCGTCGACCCGGGGCGGCATCCGGAGCGGGTGTGGTCGGGGTGGCTGTGCGGGGAACACGAGGGTTCCCACCGGCAGTCCGTGCTCGCGGAATTCGGGCGCAGGGCAGGGCGTGCCGTGCTCAGTAATTGTCGAGTCCTGGGCGAGGGCGTCGATATTCGGGCCACCGACAGCGTGGCCCTGATCGATCCGAAGGGGTCGGCTGTCGATATTGTCCAGGCGATCGGTCGGGCTTTGCGGCAGAAGCCCGGTGAGGGGAAGATGGCCACCCTGATCGTGCCCGTGTTTTTGCGGGAGGGTGAAAAGCCGGAGGACATGCTTTCGTCGGATTCCTACCGCCCGCTGGTGCGAATTTTGGCAGGACTGCGGGCACATGATGAAAAGGCCGTGGAAATGCTCGCTATTCCACAGGAGAATCAGAAAAGGATCGTAGACCCCTCCCAGCCGGTCGGGAAGGCGCCGGAGGACGGCGAGGAGGAGTCGCGACTGCTGTTGCGATTCGCGACCCCGCGGGACCCGGCGTTGATCGCGAAGTGGATCAACTACCAGGTGATCAACACCGAGCGGCAGGACTGGCGTCGGGGCGCCGAGGCGGCGTACCGGTACCGGCAGCGCGAAGGGGACCTGGACGTCCCGTACGAGCACGTCGAGACCGCGGGGACGTTCCCCCTCGGCAGGTGGCTGTCGGACCAGCGGCGCGCGTACCGGGCCGGGACCATGACCGGGGAACGGGCGGCCGAGCTGGAGGAGCTGGGGGTCGTGTGGGACACCGCCGACGCCGGCTTCGAGGCCAACCTCGGGGCGGCGCGGGCCTACTACGACCTCCACGGGAGCCTCGCGGCGCCGCGGGGCGCAGCGATCATGGACGTCCAGGTCGGGCAGTGGCTCACGAACATCCGCCGCCCCGGCGGGCTCGGGAAGGACCCCGTACGCGCGGAGCGTCGGGCGGCGTCGCTGGCCGCGGTCGATCCGGACTGGAACCCGGCCGAACGCGGGTGGACGGTGGACTGGCAGCGGCACTACGCCTACCTGGCGCAGCTCCTCGCCGAGGGCGCCCGCCTGACCGCGGTCGTGCCCGGTGTGACCCGGCACGGAGACGACGTGGGGCGGTGGCTCGCCGCGCAGCGCAGGAACTGGGGCCGGCTGAACGCCGAGCAGCAGCGGCGGCTCGCCGAACTCGGCGTGAAGAAGGCCTCACGGGCCCGTACGGCCGCGCCGAAGACGACCACGAAGTCCGGGCCGCGGGCGGGCGGGGAGGCTTTCCAGAAGGGCCTGCAGGCCCTGGCGCAGTACGTGGCGCGGGAGGGCCGGATGCCGGGGCGCGGCGCGGTCGAGGAGCTCCCCGACGGCCCTCACCGTGTGGGCATCTGGGTCGGGAACCAGAAGGCCCGCCGCGACCGGCTCGACACCGCCCAGCTCGGCGCGCTCGCCGAGCTGGGCGTGGACTGGGCGCGGTAGGCGCCGTCGGGGTGGCTGCCGGTCGGCAGATGCTGTGTACGGTCCCGCTCCGGGCCCCGTACCCGCCCCGCGCGGGGGTGTTACGGGCGGTCGGTCCTCTTCAGCGGGGGGCGCAGCAGGGTGCCCGCGAGGAGGAGCACGCCGAGGATCTGCAGCCAGAGTCCCGCGCCCGCTGCTGCTGCGTTCTGGAACCAGCGGGCGGTCGGGGTGGTGGCCGGTGAGGTGCCGTCGGCCAGCCAGTACCAGAGCTGCCCGGCCACGATCAGCACGACGCCGGCCACCAGGCAGCTCACCTCCCGAGCACTCAGCACCGGCCACCGGCCCCTGGAGGCCTGCCCGGTCGTGTTGTCCACCATCGGCTCTTCCTTCTCCCCTGCGTCGGCCCTGCCCCCGGTACAAGGCCTTGACCGCCTTCGAGGTCACGGCCGGACCCCGGACCCTCCTACCGGGCCGTGACGCTGAGCACGCCGTTGTCGTCCCGCCGACCGGACCGGGATCTGGATCGGGAACATGAAGGCCCGCCGGGACCGGCTCGACCCCGGCGCAGCTCGCCATACTCGCCGACCTCGGCGTCGACTGGGCCTCGTCGTGCTGGGTCGATCGTTTCTGAACGGGCTGTCCACATCTGTCCATTCGGCGATCCGGGACCGTGATGGTGGGTCTATGAACATCATCGACAACGTCGTCTCCGGAATCGTCCTCGCGTTGGTCTTCGGGGCCGCTCGGCAGGCCCGAGTCGTATGGCGCAGGCGCCGTACGGCGCGCGCCGCGGGGGGCGGGTCCCTGGACACGCAGACGGCGGCGCACGAGCCGGTGAACAATGAGTCGGCCGCTTCGGCGGGGAAGGAGTAGGGACCGTGGGACGTGCAGGAGACATCACGCCGCCGGAGCTGCCGCCGGGTGCTCGTCGGGATTTCAACCGGGCCCTGCACCACCTGTACCGCCGGGCGGGGCGGCCCAGCATGAGGACGATCGCTGCGGCGCGGGGCTTCAGCCACGGCGCGGTGCAAAACGCCTTCGGGCTGCCGAAGGTGCCCAGCTACGAGGTCATGGAAGCCGTCACCGGGTACTTGACCGAGCAGGTCAGGGACTGGGGCCGGGACGCGAACCACAAGGACCCGATCGGCAAGGAGCTGCTGCGGCTGGAGAAGCTGTGGCACCAGGCGCAGTACGAAGCCGACCGGGTCGCCGCCCAGGGCGCTCCGCCGGACATGTCCGAGTACACGCGGGACCTGCTGTACGGGCTCAGCCCGGCCTGCTCCATCCCGACGTGCGGCAAGACCCGGGAGCTGGACCGCCCCTACGACATCGTGGCCCTGGAGGACCCCGACGAGGAGAAGTTCTCGCAGTTCCCGGCCATGCGTCCGACCGGGCTGTCCCCGCAGGCCCCGAACCCCTGGCTCCTGCTCCGCCTGTGCCGCAGCTGCCGGCGGCGGCGCGACGCCGGTGAGTTCACCGGTCAGGAACTGCGTGAGGCCCGGTACCGCCTGGACCGGCTTCCCGGAGCCGCACGGCACTACGCCGCCTACCTCGACCACATCCTGCTCGGCGCCGAACCCGCCCTCGACATGAACGTCGCCGGCTCCGCACTCGCGATCATCATGAACGATCCGGAGATGGCGGCCTCCCCTTACGTCCTGGGCCACGGCCTGATCAAAGTGGACCGCGCCAACGGCTCTCTCGATTGGGGACGGCACCCCTGCGAAGACGAACACCCGCAGGCTGAACAGCCGCCCGGGGACGCGCCCCCCGCCCCTCCGCGACGGGAGCGACGGGGCTGAAGCCCGGCGTGGGTCAGGTGCGCGGGTAGTCGTGGCCCGGTGGCGGGTACTGCCGGCCGGGAAGTTCGGCGACTCCGAAGAGGACGATCCGCTCGAACTCCGACAGCTCCCCCGGCAGGCCGGATCCGTCGTCGGCGGCCTCGTCGATCGCCTTCAGCAGGCGCATCGAGCGCTCCTGGTCCGCCTTCGCGCGTGCCGAGGACGGCCGCACCGGCGCGGGGGCGTCCGGGTCGGGTTCGGCGGGCTGCGGGAGGTGCAGGACGCCCGAGCGCCACGCACCGGCCAGCACCACGATCCCGGCCAGCAGGGTCAGGGCCGTGCCCACGACCTCGTACCCGGACCACTGCGCCCACCAGCCGGCCGTGGCCAGCACAAGCCCCGCCAGCGCGCTGCCACCGGCCCGGCGCTGCCTGCCTGACATCACCATCCGTCTCCCCCTCTTCCTCGCGGTTCTTCCCCGGTCAGGTGCCTGGCGCGGTGCCGGCTTCGCGGGCGGCGTGCCGCTGGACTTCCTCCGACGGCGCGACCAGCGGTCCGGCCGGAGGCGGGGCCGACTGCGGCCGGTGGACGGCGCCCCGGTACAGGGTGGCGACGCCCGCCGTGCCGGACAGGACCGACAGGACGAAGTCCGCCTGCGCCATGCCGAGGTGGCCCGCCCTCCAGGCGGCCGCGAACAGCAGGCCGGTCAGCAGAAACCCTTCGACCGCGATCCGGTCCCGGCCCGGCAGCGCCCACCAGGCCGCCCGCGCCCGCTCCGCCCGCAGGCCCCACAGTCCGGGAGTCTTCGCCGTCACCGCGTACGCCCCGCGCCCCTGGCCGGTGCGGCCTGCTGCCGGTGCGCGGGTACCGCGGCCTCCGCCGGGGCCTGCCGGCCGGGGGCCGCGGCGGCGGGGGTGGTGGTGGAGCGGGAGCGGGCGGCGGCCGCGGAGACCCGGGGCCGGGCGGGGGCCGGCGTACCGGGCGGGGTGGTCAGGGAGGTGAGGGTGGCGTCGACGAGGCGGCCGACCAGGGCGCTGCCGGTGGCTTCCTGCCAGGAGGTGCCGCTGGTGAGGCGGTTCAGGTGCTGGGCGACGGTGTCGGTGCCGTGGTGTTCGCCGAGCTGCTGCATGCGGGCGGCGAGCAGCGGCCACGGGCGTGAGCCGATCAGGAGCCCGGCTTCCTGCTCCGGCAGGACCTGCTTGATCATCGCGACCATCTGGGAGTGCGCGGCCGGTTGCACCCTGAGTTGTTTCAGGGCGCGGGGCCGGTTGCCGAGGTCGAGGTCGCGGGGAATGGTCAGGCCCTCGGTCAGCGGGCCCCATACCCGCTTCGCATCCGAACTCGCAGGAGCGGGCGCGGGAACGGGCGCGGGCGCGCCCGCAGGGGTGGGTGCCGGAGCGGGGACCGGGCGGGCGGGCGCGGCCCACGGGTCACCGGCCGCGCCCATGCGTTCGGCCAGCACATCCCTCGCGGCGCCGACCGCCGCCCCGGGAGCAGGAGCGGGCGCTGCGGGGGCGGGGATCGGTCGGGCGGGCGGTGCCCACGGGTCGTCGGCCGGTACCCGGGCGCCGGCCGCGGGTGCGGGAGCCGGAGCGGCGGCCGCCGGGGCCCCGGTAGGGGCGGTCGGGGCCGTGGTGGGGGCGGGGGTGTTGGCGGCGGCCGCAGTGACCGCGGCGACGGCCTGGTCGACGCCGGCCCCGGCGCGGTGGGCGTCGGTGAGGATCCGGGCGACATCGATCCCGGCGGCGTCGAGGCGGCCCATCGCGGCGGCGATGTCGGGCCAGGCCGGGGAGGCGAGGATCGCGTCGCGGACCAGGCCCTCGGGCATCGACGTGCGCAGGAGGTCGGCCCAGCGGTCGGTGCCCTCGGCCTTGATACGGGCGGCGTTCGCCGTGACGGCCTGGTGGACCCCGGCGGTCATCCGCCCCATCTGCGGCAGGAACACCCCGAGGTCGACGCCGGCCTGCTGCAGGCCGACGAGCTGGCGGGCCATCCGCGGCCAGTCGGTGTCCTGCATCAGCACGGCCAGGATGTCGTCGCCGAGGTGGCCGCGCAGCTGGTCGGCCGACCAGCCCGGCGCCATCTTCTCGGCGTCCTCGCCGAGTTCCTCCTCCCGGCCGGTGAGGCGTTTCTGGGCGGCGCGGCGGACCGCGTCGGAGATGGCCAGCACCAGGCGGTAGGCCATCGCCGCGGTGTGCGCGGCCTCCCCGAGGGCTTCGGCAAACGGCTCGGGCAGCGGCGGGTATCCGGACGTCATCGGCAGCTTCCTCGGATCGGGTTCAGCGCGTACGGGACGGGCCCGGCCGACCGGGTTCAGGGCGCGGCCGGACCGGTACACCGGTAACGGGCGTAGCGGCGGGCAGGCCACGGCCCGGCGTGCGCACCACTCGACCGGTGCGCGGCTTCGTCGTCGGGGGCGGGGTACCGGTAAAGCCGGCTGCCTCGCGCAGCAGGACGGCGGCCTCCGCGGCGGCTCTCGCCTGCGCCCGGTGCTCCTGCGCGCGGTGCCAGAAGGCGGCGGCCTCCACCGCCTCCACCAAAGCGATCAGCAGGGTGAGGACGACCGCGGCGCCTCCCCCGCGGCCGGCACGCGGGGCGTGCTCCAACGCCCGCGCGGCCGAGCGCCATCCGGCACGGGCGCGGCCCTCCAGGGAGCGGGCGCCGGGGGCGCGGGCGGCCTGCTCGAAGGCGTCGGCCGCCGCGCGGACACGGTCACGGACCAGGGCCGGAGAGTGCTCGGCGGCCACCGCCAGGAGGTCGCCGAGCGCGGCGACATCCCCGGCACCATCAGCTTGACCGGCGCGGCCCAGGAGCGCGGAGGCCTCCCGGATCCGGTGTTCGGCCAGCGCCCAGTCGGCCGAGGTGACGGCGGGGGTGAAGCGTTCGCGGACGCGGGGCAGGGACAGGTCGTAGGCGAGCGTCGACCCGGAGAACCACACCAGCCGGCTGCCGCGGTCCGCGCGGTCGCCGGGGAGCGCGACCGCGTAGCCGACCAGGGTGCCGTCGTCACCGTGGCGCTCCCGCACGCGCAGGCCCGCGTCGCGGAGCCGGTCGAGGAAGTCGGCGTCGCCCTGCGCGAGCGCGGCCGCGATGCGGACGGTGCGCTGCAGGGATTCGCGGGCGGTCTCGGCCAGGCCGCGGCGGGCGGCTTTCTCGGCCTCGCCGGTGACCGGGCGGCGGCGCGCGGTCCGGTCGAGCGGCGACATCAGCGTGAGGCCCCAGCGGGCTTCGAAGACGCGGGCGGCGGCGTGCATCGCGGGGATGTCGCCGCGTACACGGGGATGCCGGCCGTCCTGGCGGGCGAGGGTCGCCGCGATGTGGATGTGATCGTCCGCGTGCCGTACGGCGACCCACCGGCAGGCGTGTTCGTCGCCGTGCTCGGCGATGCCCGCGGCGTGCACCATGGCGGCGGCGACCTCCGCCCATTCGGCGTCCGACAGGGTGCGGTCGCCGGCGTGGTTGCGGACCGAGACGTGCCAGACGTGCTCGGCCGGGCGTGGGCCGCGCAAAGCTTCGACGGGGGCGTCCAGGAGCAGTGCCAGGCCGGCGAGCGTCATCCGGCCGGGGTCGCGGGCCGGGCAGGGCAGGTCCGGGTCCCAGGCGGCGATCAGGTGGGGGTCGGTGTGCTCGTCGCGCTCCCCGGGACCGAAGAGGTACTCCAGGAGCTCGACCGTCTCCGACCCGCCCGGCGCCTTCTTCGGCATCACGACCGCGAGCGCCTCTCCCGCATCACCGCGACGGTCGCCTCATCCACGCGGGCCACCGCGTCCAGGGCGCGTGCCACGACGTCGGCGGCTGTGGCCGGACCGCCGGCGGCGGGCGGGTCGGCGGCGGCCAGGGCGCGGAGCGCGGTGACGGTCTCCCGCAGATGGACCCGGGCCGCGATCAGCTCCCGCAACACGTCGCTGGCGTCACGGGAGACCGGCACCAGGGTGTGTTGGGCGACCGCCATCACCTGACGTCCCGCCCACGACGCGGGCGACATCCCCTCCCGCCCCGCGGCCAGCCGTAGGACCTCCAGCTCCGCGTCGTTGAACGACAGATTCACCCGCCGGCCACGCGGCTCGGACGTCAGCCGCTCACGTCGGCGGACCCCACCGGACGACCCCTCAACACCCATCGATAACCACTCCCGAAAAGCGCCCGCAAGGGGCGGCGAATACACCGGGCCCTTCGGTGTCAGTCAGCCCGTACTGTTCCAGTACGCACTAACTGGCTGCCTATTTCTAATGCCTGAAAAATGGTGCAGGACCATGCGCCCGCGAGCCGGGAAACCAGGCGCGCCAACACGCGGGCGACACCGTCCACCCCGCAACCCCGCACCCACCCGCGGGCGCCCACCCCGCAACACCGGCAACCCCACACCAACACCGGCAACCACACACCGCCACCCCGGGCGCGCCCCCCACCGCGACCCCGACCCGACACCACCCACACCCCCGACGCCGGCCACCACACCACCCACACCCCCGACCACCCCCACACCCCCGACCACAAAGAAGCGACGACCACCCCCTGGTTGAACCGCTCTCCACGCGGGTCACCTGCCCTGGCTGGACGCGATGGCAGACCTCGCGAACCACTGGTTTGGCGAACCACCCACCGGCGTAGGCCGATGCTTCATAGGGTGGCGAAATGGCGCGCTCCTGGACTCGACTGCACGAACATCTGGGCCGCCCGATGGGCCCCCTTACCCACGGGATGATCATGGACGCCGTGGCCTCGAAGCTCGGTGAAACGGACGACCTCGACTGGAAGAAGCAGCTGCCCACCTTCGTGCCCAAGCCGGGCATCTGGAACGAGTTCGCCAAGGACGTCACCGCGATGGCGAATACCCGCGGCGGCCTGCTCGTGTACGGGGTCACGGACGACATCGAGGCCGTCGGCATCGACCTCGCCGAGGTGAATGAGCAGCAGCTGACGCAGACCCTCCGCAACGGAGTCCAGCCCTACCTGTCCGGCGTCGACATCATCCCTCTGCCCGCACCGGGTGGGGGCGGTCCCGACTTCCTGATCGTCGACGTGACACCGAGCGAACTCGCGCCGCACTTCCAGTACGGATGGGAGCAGAAGGACAAGGACCGGGCGACCTTCAACGCGCCCTACCGTGTCGGGAGCGAGACCTTCTACATGTCCGAGCATCAAGTCGCGCGTGCCTATCAGGAACGCTTCTCGCGGCAGGCGCGGGCCGAGACAGCTCTCGCCGAACTTGTTCAGCAGGCCGCCTCAGTCGTCCTCGGTGAGTCCGTGCCGGGATGTGCGTGGCTGGTCGTTGCGGGGCGTCCCTCACGGCCGGTGCCGCGCCTGGTGCCCGCTCCGAGCCGTGCCGAGGCCAAGGCCGTCCTGCTCGACGGCGTCAAGACCGCCGCACGGCTTCGGGCTCACAGCGATCCGTACGGGGTCCGCGGCGCTCTGTCCGATCGGCTCAGCAACGGCATGCACGTGGGGCTGCGGCGCTGGGTCGACAGCAACATCCTCGTGCCGGAACTGCGAGGCACACAGGCTGGAGCCATGGTCGAGCTCCACCATGACGGAGGGGTCGTCGTGTGTGTCGACCTGAGTCACCCCATGCCCAGTCAGATAGGCGCGGCCTTGGTCGACACCTGGACGCTTCCCACCGCTCTGGGCGAAGCCGTCGCGGTCATCGACGCCCACCGCCGACGCCGCCTGCTCGACTCCACCGTGGACATCACCGCAGCCATCGTGGCCGACGGCAACAACGGACCAGACTTCCGGTTCCTGGCCTGCGGGTACGACATTGGCCAGCCCCGCGCGATCGAGCGGGCACGGCAGCCCCTACGCGTCATTCCGGCCACCACGGAACTGCCACCGATCGCCGACGACGACGTTCTCCAGGCGACCGGGAAGGAACTCGTCGAAGGGCTGCTGCACCAGTTCGGGATCAACGCGCACTGAGGCCAGGGCACACGCAGGAAGGACCACACACCACGATGGATCTGAGATGCCTCCACCCCGGCTGCGGGCAGAGCTTCAACGCCGCAGCCGGCTACGAGATACGGTCCGCTGCCCATCACGCCTTGGTCGCCGGACACCCCTACGCCGCGTTTCGCGGGGGCAGTCACAGCACCCTCGCGCACTCCGCGCAGAGCGCCGCTTCGACCGGCGTCTACGGTCTCCCCGCCCAGACACCGAAGCGACCGGCGGCCGTCACCGTTCCCGGGCCGTCCCCTACGGCCATCGGGTGCGGGCTCATCGTCACCTTCGCCGTGATCATCGCGCTCGCGGGATCCTGCTCAACCACCGGTAGCAGTGGTCCGCAGAACGACCGCCAGAAGTGCGAGGAACAAAGCTCTCAGAGCGACACCATCCGCTTCGGCGACTGCAAGGGGATGTTCCCCGGCCAGCCCGGCCTCAGCGGATGGGATTGATCTGACACACCCTCATCAGATATCGGCCGAGCGTTCCTCTTCTTGATCAGACGGCTGACCTTTGGGTACCCTCCGGCCAATACGGTGTGTGACGCACGGGAGACATCCTGTGTGCAGTCCGACGGCGCATGGGGGTGGGCTGTGCCTGACTCGATAGCCGTGCCGGTGGGTGTCCAGCCGATCAGCTTCGACGTTCACGCGGTCCGCGGGGGAAGTGCCGGCGGGGCGCGCGACGACTTCGAGTCGATGGTCGTTCAGCTCGCCGCCGCGACGACCCCCGGCGTGCTCGTGCGGTCCGTCGCCGCCAACCCGGGCGACTGGGGTATCGACGCCTTCGCCGGAAATCTCGGTGGGGCGATCACGGTGTGGCAGTCCAAGTACTTCATGCCGATCACCACCAAGAAGCACACGCAGCAGGTCCAGGACTCGCTCGACAACGTGCTGAAGGCAGCCGTCAAGAACGGCCACACCATCGCCAGCTGGATTCTGTGCATCCCCTCCAGCATGGACGGCCCCATGACGGCCTGGTGGGACAAGTGGAAGAAGGCCAAGGAGAACGAGCACAACCTCGTGATCCAGCTCTGGGACGAAACCGCCCTCCGCAAGAAGCTGCTCAGCCCCGAGGGCGACGACGTGCGTCGCGGCTTCTACGAGACCTACGCGCAGGCCGCCCCTTCCCCCGTCGAGCAGCTTCGGCTGGTGCTCGAAGTCGAGGACGACAAGGCGGCCGCTCTCGGCTCCGCGTTGTTCATCCGGCAGATGACCGAGGCCGGTCACGAGGAGCTGGACTCGGCCAAGCGCCAGTTCTTCAATGCCGATCTGGTGGCCCGCGAGATCGCGCACAAGGGCGTGGCGGCAGAGGTGGCGGCGCTCAGCTCGGCCGACGCGACCCTGCACGGGTTGTGGGAGATGCAGTTCAACGAATGCGCCGCCGAGAACATGATCCCGTCTCTGCACTCTCGTGTCTGGCGGGACGTCCGCATTGAGCACGACAAACTGCCGAAGGCTCTGCGCCTGGAGCTCGTACACAGCTGGGGGCTGGTGCACCGGCTGGTGGACAACCGAAAGGCCGGCTGGGTCAAACACTGGCGGCAGATCGCCGCCGAGCACACCGACGGCTGACCGCCGTCTCCTGTCCTGTCAGACCTACGAGGGGTTCGTTGTGGAAGCACACCGGCCGGTGATGATGCCGGAAGACCAGGTGACGTTCCGGCTCGCGCAGCTGCTGCTTCTCCTCGACGCCGTCGCCGGGCAGGACGCGAAGGGGGCGAGCCTGGAGCGCCTGGGCTACTACGACTTCCTGTCGGCGAACCCCTTCCTGGTCGTCGCATCCGACGGCCGGGAGGGCAACCTGCTGAGGCTGGCCGGGTTCGATCCGCAGGTTCTCTCGTACGCGTCGTCCTCGCAGCGCTTCACCAGCCGACGGGAGCGCATCCAGCACGACCTCGCGCTGCTCGTCGCCTACGGGTGCTGCGAGGTCCACAACCGCAACGGCTCCTTCGTCTACTCGATCAGCAACCGCGGCCGGGACCTCGGTGCGCGCTTCACCGCCACGTATGCCGCGTCGTTCACCACGGCGGCGTCCATCGTCGTGCGTCACCTCCGCAAGCTCAGCGACAAGGCACTGCGGGAGCAGACCGCACGCTGGCTGCGGCCGGACGGGGAGGGCGGGCCCGGAGCGGCGCTCCTGAGCGTTCTGGGCTCGGGACCGCAGGCACCTGACATGCCCTGGGAGGGGTGACCGCCATGCAGCCTCTGCCTGGAATCCGGATCCGGCGTCTGCGTCTGGCAGGCGTCAGCCGCACCTACGACGTCGACTTCACCCACGAGCAGCGGGTGCGGGGTCTGTCGGTGGTGGCCGGGGCGTTCAGCTCCGGTAAGACCGCGGTGTTGGAGTTCGTTGCCTACGGCCTGGGTGCGAAGCGTCATCCGCGGCATCCGGAGGTGCTGCGGAAGGTCCGCTCCTGCCTTCTGGAGGTGGAGCTGTCCGGCGAACCGTACGTGATCGAGCGGGCTGTCGGGGAACCGTCGAAGGCCGCCTACGTGCGCCAGGGGACGCTGGACCAGCCGGCGCCGGCCAAGCCTGAGAGCAGGCTCATCGAGCCGGCGGGCTCGCCCGAGAGCCTCTCCGCGCTGCTGCTGGGTCACTGCAAACTCGAAGGCGTCCAGCTGCGGGAGGCCCCGACGAACCGTGAGTCCCGCACCGATCCCCTGAGCTTCCGGGACCTCATGGCGCTGGCGTTCCTGCCGAACGAGCGCATCGCCTCCATGAACTTCCTCTCCGAGAACGAGTTCATGAAGAAGCACAAGCTGAAGCAGGTCGTCGACGTCGTCTTCGGCGTCCACGACGACCGTGCCGTCGAGCTTGGCCAACGCATCAAGGAGCTGGGCAGCCGGCTGACCCAGGCGCGTTCTGAACTCGCCGCGGCCCGCGCCTTCGTCGAAGAACAAGACCTTCCCGTGGGCGACGCGCTCACGACCCAGACCTACGAGAACGAACTGCTGGAGCTGAACGCACAACTCCGGTCCCTGGACGAGAACGGGCAAGCCGACGCCGTCTTCCCCAAGCGTTTGCGCCGCGAGCACCAGCAAGCCGCTCAGCGCGCCCGACGTGCTGCTGGCGCCGTACGCGACTGCGAGACACAGCTCGCCCGCATGATGCCGCTGCGGGCGCAGTACGCGGATGACCTCGTCAAGCTCAACATGCTGGCCGAGGCGCAGCGCCTGTTCGACCCCTTGAGCGTCACGACCTGTCCTGCCTGCCTGCACAGGCTTCCTTCTCCCCCCTCGGTGGAGAACGGGGTCTGCGGCCTGTGCAGCCACGAGCTGCCCGGCGACGACGGGCACCTGACGCTCGGTACCTCCGACGCTGAGCGCTCGCAGGATGAGGGGCGGCTGAACGTCGCTTCCGAGATCAGGGCCACCAAAGCCCGTCTGAAGGAGATCACCGACTACGTCGAAGGCCTCGACAGCTCCCTCGCGGCCCTGAAGCTCCGGGCGGAGGACGCCGAACTCGCCGAGGAGCAGGCCGCCGCCGCAGTCGACCAGGCGACGAGGCCCAGGGTCACCCCGTTCCTCGCCGCTCGTGACGACCTCCAGCGCCGGCGCGAGGACCTCCTGCGTCACCTTCAGCACGCCGAGAGCGCAGCCAGGCTCCAGGGCGGGCTGGAGAAGCGGGCCGCGCTGGTGGAACGGCACGAGACGCAGATCGCCCGCCTGCGGGAGGAACTCGACCGGCTGGGTGATGCCGCGCAGGACCGTGACCTGGTTGTCGGCCGCATCAGCGTCCGGTACAGCGAGCTGCTGCGGCAGTGGCGCTATCCGAAGCTCAGCCAGCCCATGATCGACACGAACCTCGTCCCGTACGTGCGCGGCGACTCCTACCGCGAGGCCTCATCCGGCGCCCGGACGCTCCTGACCCTGGCCTGGCAGCTCGCCGTCTTCGAGGTGGCCGTCGAATCCTCGGCCGCCCACCCCGGCTTCCTCATGATCGACAGCCCGCAGAAGAACCTCGGCCACGGCGGCACCCGGGACGCGGCGATCGCCGACGCGATCGCCATCGACGACTTCTACCGCCACCTGACCAGCTGGCTGGCGGAACAGGGCTCCGGGGCGCAGGTGATCATCGTCGACAACAGCCCGCCGCGACTCGTGGAGGACAACGTCGTCGTACGGTACAGCCGCAGCGAGGAACGGCCTCCCTACGGCCTGATCGACGATGAGACCACAACGGACGAGGGCGACGGGGACGAACGACTGGCTCACCCCGGCCAGGCCTGACAGCCACCCCGCGGAGCAGCATCCCGCCACGGACGTGGGGTGCCTCGGCGCTATCTCGGGCCGCGGGTCCGCTGCACGTTCCGGGTGTCGTACTGCGCGACCCACTCGGCGACGTCGTAGCAGTCGGCCGGCGGGAAGGCGACATCGGGCACAAGCCGGAGCGCCTCGGGGATGTCCGCGCCCGGGTGCACCTCGCGGACGTGATCTCGGGCGCGAGCCAGCGCCCGGTCCAGCCGGCCGCAGTCCAGGACCAGCTCACCGAACGCCCCGCACAGGGCGCACCGGACGTACGTCACCTCGACCGCGGTCCGCATCCCGAACGGCAACCGCTCCACCATCTCCATGCCCTGCCCAACGCAGCCGGGTCACGCCGGACACCGGCAACACGGGCGGAAGTAGGGGTGGGGCGGCCCGGGGGTACTGCAGCCCCCAGAGCGCTCTGGGCCCCGGGCCTCACCCGAGCACGCCATATCGGCACGGGCTACCCGGACCCTAGCCTGATCGGCAGCCCCGCTCATGCGGGGCCGCCGATCCGGTCGCCTGACGCGGTTCGGGCAGCCGGGACCCGGGCAGACCCGGGAGATGAAGTTCCCGGGGCGGTGTGCGGCCCTGCTGGACAACAACCACCGGCCGAGCCGGCCGTCATCTCACATATGGCGGTAGCTGTTCAGATACCGGCGTGCGGCGGCCTCGCTCGTGCCGAGCGCGGTCGCGACCGTCTCGATCCGGATCCGGCCGACCTGCACCGCCAACGCCGCGTCCGCACCCACCCCGGCGATCAGGTACCTCAGGTCCGCGAGGGCTTTCAGCGCCACCAGCGGATCCTTCACCGCAGCAGTCTCCAGGTTCTCCATCAGGGCGGTCAGCAGGGCGGTCAGCGGTTCGGGGAGGGGGACGGCGGCGTCGCGGACCACGGTGAGGTGGGCCTGGTAGTCCGCGACCGGCCCAGCCAGATCAACGTCCGCCTCGTACAGGGGCGTCTGGTCGTCCAGCGTCGTCCAGTCGAGCGGGTACTCGGCCGCGCCCCTCCATCCGCACGCGCAGGCACCGCGCAGGAGAGCGGCCTTCGGGCGGCCGAACCGGCCGTCATACGCGTGCCACTCCGTCGACGACGGCACGTACGATCCGCTGCCGACGTCGAAGTACGCCGGCCCCGGCTCGCTGCCGTCCTCCAGCAACACTCCCACCGAGCCGGCGTGCGCCGCACCCAGGTCCCTCAGCGTCTGATCCACCGTGCCCCGCCCCTTCCCCACGCCACGACGGCCTGTGCCCGCCGGATCGGTGTCGGCGCCTGGCCGGTTCCAGCGTGCCGCACCCACCCGGCCGCGCGCCCCGTATCCGCCAAAGCGCCACCCCAAGGGGCTGTGTGGCGCGGGCTGACCGGGCTCGCCGGCGTGGCAGCCGCCAGAGCGGGGATTCCGGGCACGGGCAAGGGTGAGCAGCTGTGGTCGATGCCGGTGCGCGGCCGGGGTCAACGGGCGTAGCGTGGTGGGGTATGAGCGAGGTTGTGGAAGCCAGGGGTCCGAAGGTTCCGCCGAGTTTTCCTCCGAAGTCGCCGCCGCCGCAGAAGAAGCCGGTGGAGCCGCCGCGGCCGCAGCCGGCGACGAAGCCGAAATCGCTCACCGGCGTGCCGCCCCGGCTGGTCGTCACCAGCCGGCGGGCGCGGGTGCTGGCGTTTCGCGCGGACCGGTGGGCGGCGAAGAAGGCCGCCGCACAGGCAGCGCTGGCCGTAGCCGAGTGGGACTACCCGCTGCTGGACGAGCACGACTTCCTCAAGACCGTCCACGGCCTCGTGGACACGGCCGTGACGGCCGGCGGGAAACGCGTCAGCGTCCACCTCGCCGACCAGGACGACAAGATCCTCGTCATGGCCCTCAACCACCAAGCCGCCGGACAGGGGTCGGCGGGAGCCGTGCCCGCGGAGGTGGCGGTACTGCGCACCGTGGAGGCGTGCGGCGCCCATACCGACCACGACGGCCACGCCTGGTGGGCACTCCTCGACGCCCGGCCCCGACCGAAGAAGCGCCTGGCGTAGCAGGGAATCGGAGTGCACCCGGACTCGTGTATGCGGTCGTTGGTCCGGGGCCGGGGTGGATGCTGTCGACCGGGGCGCTGAGCGGCGGCGTGTGACGGCGGCCGGATTCCTGCCCGCGGTCGACAGCGCCACGGGGGCCGGGAGCAGCCCGTCCGAGGACGGCTCCCAGCAGTGGCCATTGCACCCCTCTTCCGGTTCAGGCCCGGCGTTGACGCGCGGAAATGGGTGTGAGCCGCACCCGGACAGGTGCTCGTGGTCTGGGTGCGGCTCGGCCGGGGGGTCAGAAGGAGACGTCGAAGTAGTCGATGTCGGTGAACTCGACCCGGAGTTCGTCGGCGCGGGTGCCGCCGTCCTTGAAGTAGATCTCCTGCAAGCCCTCGGCGACGATCCCGCGTAGGTCACGGTCGTCGGCGCCTCGGGCGCGGGCGTCGAAGAGACGCTGGGCGTAGGCGGGTGGGAGGTGGACGGTGAGGCGGCGTACGCGGCCGTCGTCGGTGGTGCCGATGGGTGCGGTGTAGCCGAAGCGGGCGCGGGTCTCGACGGTGATGCCGGTGCTGGTGGCGGCTTCCTTGCGGCGGCGGCCACGGACCACGGGCTGCCAGCGGGCCCGTACGGCTCCCTCGATGCGGTCCGCCACCGCCTTCGGCGGGGTCTTGCGGTCGCCCTTGCGGTAGCGCTCGACGGACCGCTGGCTGACGCCGAGCTCGGCGGCGACCGCCCTGGTGGACTTGAGCTGCTTGAGCAGGAAGTTGATCCGGCCCTTCAGCGTCTTGGGCGGGTCCTTGGTGAACGCCTCCTGGTCGGCTCGGCCGATGGCGTCCTCGATCTCTCCCACAGCGGTTCAGCTCCTGACAGGTGTCCGGGTCGTACACGGTGAGCGGTCTGTCGGGTGGGCCTCCGGCACGTCGCCGCCGGAGGCCACACCGGGTTCTCGTTGCCTATTCGCCGTCGTCGAGGACGGCGTCGCCGCCCTTGATGTGGCGGGCGGGGTTGAGGCCCTTCTCCATCAGGTCCACCGCCCACCCCATCCCCTGCACCCCTTCCAGCTTGGCCAGACCGGGGGTCGGGCCGAGGCGGAAGCCGCCCATCAGCGGCTTGCCCGACGCCGCGTACGGCAGGAAGTCCAGCGGCGAAGCGCCCGGGGACGGGTAGACGACGCAGTCCGAGAGGACCGCGAGGGGGAACAGGCCGGTCAGCTTCACCATGTTGGTCAGCTTGCGGTGCATGTTGACCCGCGCCTTCGAGATCACGGCCGCCCGGATGTCCGGCCGCCACGTCGGGCGCTGCATCGCGGGCCAGGGCTCGCCGTCCCGGTAGGTGCGGCCCTGAGGGCGTTCGCGGAGCTTGCCGATGCCGCCCTTGACCGTCGCCTTGATCGCCGCGAGGACCGCGGCCATCCCGGGGTCGGCCTGCTTGTGATGCTCCATCGCCGCCAGGAACTCGGCGTCCGTGAGATCCGCCGTGACGCCGAGATCGGCGAGAGTGTCCATGTACGCGGTCTTGAGGCGGTCGTGCCACGGGTCGAGGTACGCCCCGGTCTCCCGGCGCAGGTAGGCCTCGATCGGCTGGACGTCGTGGCCGAGTTCCTGGGCGTAGGCGAGGGTGTGGGTCTGGTACCAGGCAGGCCCCGTCGGCCGGGTGCCGTCCGGGGTGAACGGCGACGGCAGACGCGGGTCGAGGTCGACGTGGGAGAGGTCCGCGAGCCAGGACCCGGGGATCTTCTTGTTGAACACCGGCCCGTGGAAGTGGTCCGGTGCCGACAGGCCCACCGTCAGCCGCGCGGCGGCCGCCAGGAACGCGGTGTTCAGGTCCAAGCCGACCGCGTACGGGAGGAGGCACTCCTCGTCGGAGAGGAGGGCGGGGTCGCGGACCCACTGGTAGGCCTCCTCGTTCAGGAAGCCCGCGTTCCAGCCGGACCGGACGACGACGGGGTGTTCGGCGATCGCCTCCGGGGGCGCCGGGTCCATCGGGTCCGTTCCGAGGCTGCCCGGGTTGTGGCCCGACACCCAAGTCCCGTTCTCCTGCACGGCCCGGGTGGGCGGGCGCAGGGCGGTCATCAGTTCCAGGCCGGAGACGGCGGTGGAGCCGCGGGGGGTGATCACCCGCTGGGCATACACGCCGAGGACGCGGACGATATCGGCCGGGGCCAGCTCGGCGACGCCGGGCCAGGAACGGGTGTCGAGGGCGTCCCAGGACAGGACCGCGAGCTGCACGCACTGCCGTGCGCTGCCCTGGGCCTTGCGGTAGATCCGCGCCCACGGGCCGAAACCGCGCTGCGTGAGCTGCCACTTCGCCTTCCCGATCTGCTTCACCACCGGGTGGTCCTCCGCAAGCCGCAGTGAGCGGCGCTCCTCACCGCCCTCCAGCCGCTCCGGGAGTCCGAGCTTCACGGCGGCGGAGCCGGTGAGCACGATCAGCGGGTCGGAGTCCTTGCCGTTGCGGTTCAGGCGCGCAGCCCCGAGCCCTGACTCCTTCAGCGTCCACTCCACCAACTCCGTGATGGTGGTGGCGGGGCAGTCCAGCACGACCCCGCCTGCGGCGTAGGCGCTGCCGTCGCCATCGAGGACGGCGAGCGGGCCGTGGGGGAAGCGGGGATCGGCCGGGGTAGTGGCGGGCTTGGCGGCCTTCTTCGCGGCGGGACGCCGTGACGTCGCCGCCGGACGGGCCGGGTCCTCGGCAACAGCCGGACCGCTGGGCTCGGCTGACGGGACAGCCAGCGCGGGCGAGGGGGTGGCGGGCTCCTGGGTGTTCGGGCTGGGCCTGTCGGGGGCCGGGAGGGTGTCTGTGGCCGCGGCTGGACGGTGGGCGGGGGCGGTGGGAGGCGTGGCGTACGGCTGGGGTGGGGCGGGGTAGCGCTGGGCCAGGCCGTCGAGGAGGCGGCGGTAGGCCTGGAGGCGTTCGGGTTTCGGCTCGGCGCGTCCTTCCTCCCAGGCCTGGATGCTGGGGATGCGTACGCCGAGGGCCTGGGCGACGGCAGCCTGCGTCAGGCCGGCCGGTGGATCAGAACTCACGAAACTGAGACAGCGTCACACCTTCCGCGATAAAGACCTACGACAGCGATCTCCCACCAATCTCTCACTGCCATGACAGTGCCCTCCCCCGCCTAAACAGCCCCCGACCAGCACCAACACACTCACACCCCACTGTCTCTCACACCACCGTCCCCAAACCGAGAAATCGCACGAGAGCGAGTGGGGTGGTGCGTGTTGTCCCGACTCAATGAAGTCTGACCAGTCCCAACGGACTTTGACCGCGACCTTCACCAGCAGGAGCGGGTACGCGGAGGCGTCAGAACGGTGGTTCGTTGGAGATGGTGCCGCCCCAGGGGTCGGGAGCCGGGGCTGCGCTTGGCCTGACCTGGAGGACTCGGACGGCGTCCTTGATGCGGCCGAGGCCGATGAGGTGGTGGGCTAGGACAGTGCTGTTGGAAACGGGGTGCTGTTCGAGGACAGCGACGGCTTCCTCGATGCGGCCGGCCTCGGCAAGCAGGTCCGAGAGGGACCAGGCCGCATACCAGGTGCCGCCTTCGGGGTGGGCACGGGCCTGCTCGATCGCTTCGTCGCGTAGGCCGCAGTCGGCTATGAGCGGCAGCCGCATCCGGAAGAAGTCCCACGCCTCCTCACCGTCACGTCGCTCCTTGAGCGCGTCGAGGTAGGCCAGAGCCTCCTGGGCGCGGCCGTGCTCGGCATACAGGGTGCACAGCGTGTCAACGACGCAGTCGTCCGCGCCGCCCGGGGAATCTGCCAGGGCGCGCATCGCCGCGATCGCCTCATCGGCGCGGCCGTACCGGACCAAGAGCTGGGACAGTAGATGGGCCACGCGCCACATGTCGTGAGGCTTCTCGGCGAAGGTCCGGTAGACGGCGATCGCTGCCTCCTCATCGCCGCGTTCCTCCAGTACCTCGGCCAGGCTCCGCGCGGCGTGCCCGTGGTACTCGGAGTCGGTGTACGCGCGCAGTTCTTCAAGCCGTCCATGCCTGGCCAGCAGGTCGGCCAGCGCGTCCCGGCCGTTGACCGACGTGACCTCCCGGCGGCGCAGCAGAGCGATCGCCTCGTCGACGCGGCCTTGCCGTTCCCGGACTGTGGCGAGCAGGTCGAAGGCGTTGGACGGTTCCATGCGGAGTCGGTGGCAGTCGGGGGCGTCACAGGCCGGAACCGCGGCCTCGATCCGGGCTTTCAGCAGCGCCGCTACTTCCTCGTCCTGGCCTGCGGCTTCGGCAACGTCGACCAGGGCCTGGGCGATGAACCAGTCCTCAATGCCGGGCCGCAGCAGCACGAGCGCCTCGGCGGCCCGGCCGTGCCGGGCCAGCAGACGCGCGAAGAAGTCCAGGACCAGCCGGTCGCCGTCCTGCGCGTACGGGCGGGACAGCTCGATCGCCTCCTGCGCCCTGCCCCAGTCCTCCAGCAGCTCGGCCCGGGCCCGAGCCGCCGGCCACCAGCCCGTCGCGATGTACGGACCGAGCACGTCCAGCGCCTGCTGGTACTGCCGCCGGTCGCCAAGCAGCCGCGCCCACTCCAGCGCGCAGAACCACTCCCCACGCCCGGCCTGGAACTCCACTTCCCGCTCATGGCCAAGCTCCAAAAGCCGGGTCACCAGCGATGAAGGAATGCAGCCGCCCGACAAGGTCCGGGCCCGGTAATCAAGATCAGCAGCGTCCACAGCCACGCACCCTAGCCGCCACCCCTGACACCCCCGGATCCGCCGGTGGTCAACGTCCGATGAGACAAATCCCCGCCCCGTCAAACTTCGCTGAGACTGATCAAACTTCGGTGAGGCAGGTCACGTGTCGGCCAGGCGGCGACGGGGTGCCCCTGCACACGCCGCCCAGCCGTAGTAACCATGGCTGCCACGGGATGCCCAAGCTCCTGCCGTCGGGCGCCGATGCCGAAGGTGGCCGGCTCCCACAGGCGCGCTCGTGGGCAGCGGGCCTGTCTCTGGAGCACTCGATGGGGTGCGCCCACCTCGCCCACCCCTGAGAACCCAGAGATCCGTCCCATGACGACCCTCGCTCCCCAGACCTCGTCCGGCTCGGGACCCGGCCCAGCGCCATGGCCATGGAGCAGACCGGCCGCTTCGCCAGGCCTTCCGCACCCGTCACCCACGGCTCACCCTCGACATCCGCACGATCACCTCCGAAGGCGACGCGCACCTCGGTCCCCTGTCCCAGATCGGCGGCAAGGGCGCGTTCACACGCCGCGCGGACACCTACCTTCTCGACGGCCGGGTCGACGCCACCATCGCCTGCGCCAAGGATCTGCCCAGCCCCCACGACCGGGCGCCGGGGGCGGTGGTTGCCGCGGTCCTGCCCCGCGAGGACGTCCGCGATGTCCTCGTCCTGCCGGCAGGGCACCGCTCCGTCACCCTCGCCGAGCTTCCACCCGGCACCCGAGTGGGAACCAGCGCTCCCCGCAGGGCCGCCCTGCTCGCCTCCCTCTACCCCGGACTCGTTCCCATCCCGATCCGCGGGATCGCCGACAGCCGCCTGAACCGCCTCGATCACGGTCGGCTCGGCGCCGACGTGATGATCGCGGCACTCGCAAGCCTGCGGCGCCTCGGTCTCGAGGACCGGGCCAGCGAGGTGCTCGACCCCACCGTGTGGTTGCCCGCCGCCGGGGCCGGGATCGTGGTCGTCGAGCACCGCGCCGACGACACCGCCACCGGCGAGCTGCTCGCGCCCCTCACCCACCCCGCCACACGGACCCTCCTCGACGCGGAGCTGGCCGTCCTCGCCGAGTTGGGCGGCGGATGCCTCACCGCGGCTTCCGCCCACGCCACCCTCGACGACACCGGGTGCCTCACCGTCCGCGCAGCCGTCCTCGCCCCGGCCGGCGGACCGACCCTGCGCGCCGAAGCATCCGGCCCCGCTGAACAGGCTGCCGAGACCGGCCGGAAGACAGCCCTCGCCCTCCTGGACGCCGGTGCGGGCCGGCTCCTCGCCGCCACACCCGAGTAGCCGGGCTGTAACCCTCGGGCTGGCACGGCCCATGCCTCAATCCGGCGTCACCCTGTCCGGAATTTCCCTATTCGCGGAGCGCGCACATGCGGAAACCCCGTCTCATCGCTGTCACTGGCCCCCCTGGGGCCGGGAAGTCCACCCTCGCCCGGGCGCTTGCGGCCGAGCTGGGCTGCCCCGCCATCCTGCGCGACGAAGTCAAGCAGGGCATGGCGGCAACCCTCGGCCCGGCAGCGACCGACACCGACGCCCTCAACGTGCCCGTCATGCAGACGTACTTCAGCACCCTCGGCGTCCTGCTCCGTGCGCAGGTCACCGTGGTCGCCGAGGCCGCCTACCAGGACCGTCTCTGGCGTCCCGGTCTGCAACCTCTGGCCGACATCGCCGACCTGTGGGTCATCCGCTGCCACGCCCCCGCCCGCACCCTCGTCGGCCGGATCAGGGAACGCGCCACCCGGGACCGGCACCGTGCAGCGCACGCCGACGAGCAGTTGCTGACCGACATCGCCACCGGCGCCTACGACCCGGAGGCCTTCGCCGAGATCTCCCTCGACGCACGCGTTGTGCGTGTGGATACCTCCGACGGATACCAGCCCAACCTGATCGAGATCGCCACACGCGTCCAAGCCCCGTGACCACCATGCCGCTCAGGCCGCCGCCTCGCTCCTTCAACGAGCCGGGTACGGCCCCGGCAGCCGCCGCCCGCAGTTCTCTCGAAGGGTCCAACCATGGCACAGTCCCCCCTGCCGTCCTTGCTCGCCGCATTCGCACACCCGGACGATGAAGCGCTCGCGGCTGGCGGAGGTGAGCCCCAGTGCGCGGTTGTCCTTGCCGTCCCGCATGTGGTCCAGCCAGCGTTCGTACCAGGACAGGAAGTCCCGGGCCGAAGAGACGTTCGGGGGCCAGAAGCCGTCTGAGTTACCGATGAGCACGCGGCCCGTGAGGGGTTCGGTCACGCGGATGAGGCACAGGTCTGTGCAGCCCATCTCGATGACCTGGAGGAACAGGTCTCCTTGGAGTGCGTTCGGGTGCTTCACGTGGTGGAATCCCCGCGGGCTGCCGTCCGGCGGTTGGCGGTCCATGGTGTACAGCCTGCGCTTCTCCAGCGGAAGCAGACCGTAGAAGGGCTGGCACCGCTGCCCCCGAGTCCTACCAGGAACGCCCGGTAGACCAAGGGCAATTCGATGTGGGTGTTCGCCCTCGAAGACGTCTGCCTGCACGGAACTGGTGCGTGGGCCAAGGCGAAATGCGTGGCGCTCGGCGCCCGCCGAGTGGCTGCGCCGCGCCTGGTAGGGCACCTTGGCCAACTTGGAGCATATGCGCGATATCCGGGAGTCCATCGGAGGATCGCTTCTCTCGTCCGCCGCCACTCTACTGGACCACCCGCATGAGGCATCACCGGACGCCGGGAGAACGGACCGGATGGAGTTCGTGCTCCGTCCCGCATCGCCGCGGGTCGGGCGCGAAGTCACCGTGCACGCCACCCTTGGCGTGGACACGGACCCCGGCCGGGCCTGCACGCCCGGGGACGTCTCGGAGTTCCTGCGCCGGGCCGGCCGGGACGACACTTCAATCCGCTGACGGCGCCGGTGACCGACCCCAGGATCGGGCCGGGTCCGAGCCTGCCGCCGGTCTCGTGCGCCCTGTTGCCGCAGGGTCATAGGCGGCAGCTGTAGGTGAAGGTGGCCTCGGCGCGGGCAGGGTTCGGTGACAGCACCTCCAGTACGGCGGTGGCCTGCATGGAGCCGGGCCCGTGGAAGGCCCATTGGAGCGCGACCTCGGTCAGCCGTGCTCTCGGTGCGACGCGCTGCCGCACCGGGCTGGTGACCGTGCCGTCACTGCGGCGCCAGCGATAGCTCACCGTTCCGCCTTCCCCGTTGCTGCGGATCGTCCCCAGCACGGTGACGACGCTGTCGCAGCCGGCGGCTGGGGAACCGGGACGTACGGTGACTCCCGTCACCGACAGAGGATCGCCGGCTTGCTGCCCGATGAGGAGAAGCAGGGCCACGATCGCCGCCCCCGCCACGACCGGCCAGCCCCGAAGGACGCCGCGTCCGCGCTCGGCACCGGCGGTGTACGGCGCGCCCGAGGAGTCGGTGCGGGTGCCGTGCCACAGCGCGGTGAGGTTGTCCCGGCCGCCGGACGGAGGAGCGGCCGACGCCGGTGCGGCCGCAGGGTCCGGTGTGGTGGCGTGGACGGTCTTCTGTGCGGGTGGCATACCCCAGGCGGCATCGTCCAGGAGGGTCGCGCTCGTGGCCTCGTCAGCCGGGTGCGAGCGGGGGAGGAAGACAGTCAGGTCCTCGTCGTGCGGTCGGTGGTCCATGGCCGGCTCAGAGGATCGGGTTGCAGTCATCGGCGTAGAGCACCTTGTACGTGCCGGTACCCGTCGCTGCCGCCGGGCTGCTCGACACCTGGACACCCCAGTAGGGGAAGGGGTCGGAGGGTCCGAACGTGTGGGCGTACGTCTTGCTGAACGAGGTCTGCCCGGCAGGGATGGTGATCCTGTCCGTCGCCACGGCGGGGCCCGGCCCACGGGTGTTGCTGTGGAACCAGGTGAGGATCAGCGTTCCGGTGGAGGCGCCGTCGGTCTTCACGGATGCGACAGCCTGGGTGCCGAACTTGCCGGAGCAGCCGTACTGGGAGAGGGACACGGCCAGCACCCGCACGGTGGGGGACACGACCGGCGGTGCGACGGGTGGTGACCCAGGGGCCGCGGTCGTGGTGGAGGGCGTCGGCCGTGCTGCCGCATCCGTGGAAGCGGGTCCCGCACCCGGAGCGGACGACGGCCCCCCGGCCGTCGTGGAACCCTCCACGGCACCGCCGGTGCCGGTTCCGCCGTCGGCAGCGGGACCGGCAGTAGTCCCCGACTGCTCGGAACCGGGGGCGGTGGTGGAGCGGGGTCCTGTGGGGCGGGTGCCGGTCGGGGAGGCCAGCGCGCCGGGCGAGACGGTCGAGCCTGCGGCATCGGGAGCGCCCGGAGCGCCGGGAGCGTCGGCGGACTGAGGAGCGGAGCCTGCGGCGCCGGCCTCCGAGCCGTCCTCTTCAGCGATCGCGGACAGCGTGAGGACCCCGGTGAGCAGAAGGGCGGCAGACGCGGCGACGACTGCGGCCGGGCGTCGGCCGGCAAGGAGACCGCGGGATCGCGGCCGACCCGATGCCGCCGCTGCGGAACGTCCCGTTCCCGCAGTGGTGGTTGTCTCGGCGAGCGTGGTGTCCGCGAAGGTCGTCGTCGCGGTCACGGCGTCGTCCGCAGAGCGCACCAGCATCGGCAGGAGTGTGAGGAGCGCGGCCATTCTGCGCTGCCCTCGCACCTCCCAGTCCTCGCCGTACGCGCGGGACGCCAGGGCGTCCAGCTCCCGGACGAACGCGGCGGCGCTCGGCGGCCGTTCCACGGCCCGCTTGGCCAGGCCACGGCGGATCAGCGGCCGCAGCGCCTCAGGCACTCGGTCGTCGGGTATGGGCGCCTCGATGTGCTGAACCGCCAGTTCGGCAGCCGTGGTGCCCGGGTACGGCTTGGAGCCGGCGAGGCACTCGAAGAAGACGGCCGTCGCGGCGTAGACGTCGGTGACGGGGGTGACGGCGTGCCCGGTCCACTGCTCGGGAGCCATGTAGGGCGGGGTGCCGGCGATGTCGGAGGCGTCCCCGCTGGCCACTGCGATCCCGAAGTCCACCAGCTTGGAGCAGCCGTCGAGGCCGACCAGAATGTTCTCCGGCTTGTAGTCCCGGTGCACCAGCCCCGCCTCGTGAGCTGCGGCAAGTCCGAGCAACGAGCCCTTGAGCACGGTGAGGGCCGCTTCGGGACCCGTGGGACCTTCCTGGCGCAGCAGCGTCCTGAGCGAGACCCCGTCCACCAGTTCCATGACGATCGCGGCGCCTTCGAGGTGCTCGACGTAGTCGTCGATCCGTACCACGTACGGTGACCGCAAGCCCATCAGCAGACGGGCCTCGGCACGGAAGGCGGTGCGCGCGCCGTGGGTCAGATACTTGATCGCCACCCGGGTGCCGGACACCTGGTCCAGAGCTTCGACGACCCTCCCGCAGGCGCCGGCGCCCAGTTCCCTGCCATGGATGTAGCCGGGCACCTCCCACTGTCGAGTCGCGCCCATGTCCCCGTCGTCCACTGTTGCCCTCGCTGCGTCGTCGCCGTGCGCGCCCGGGAGCATGCCTCCCACCGCGCGGGCAGCCGGCCCGGCCGGCTGCTGCGGCCAGTCAACCGGCCGGCCTCGTCGAGGCGCGTGAGCAACCGGTACTCATCCGACGTGCGGCATCGGTCGCGTCCCGTCCGGCGCGGGCCGGCACCTCCACCACCGCTTCCCCGGTCAGCGGGTGGGTTCGGCCACGATCACCGCGGCGACGGAAGTCTGCTTGTAGGCCAGTTCGAGGTGGGTGGGATGGGCGGTGGTCGTGAAGCCTTCCGGCTGCTCGCCGGCGGGTCGGGGCAGGGGGACGGGGGTGAATCCGCAGGCGGTCAGACGGTTGATCCACGTGCGCGTCGGCTCGTGCCGTTCGAAGCGGGAGGTCTCGCAGACGGCGCCCACGACATCCTCGATCTCGCGGCCGAAGAAGCGCTTCATCTCGCGCTTCTCCCCGTCGGTGGCGCTGGTGGCGTCGATCGCGGCGAAGACCGTGCCGTAGTGGTGCCAGGCGTTGGCCAGCCTGACCGGCAACGGGACGAGGTGGTGATCGCTGTCGGGTTCGCACAGTGCCAGCGCGGCCGGCTCCAGGGCGCGCAGCCGCCGCAGAAGTGTGGCGCGTGCGTCCTGTTCACCTGAGTGGTTCAGCATGTGGTGGAGAGCGAAGGAGGCCGTGACGAGCAGAGGGCGGGGCGCATGCTCGACCAACGCCCACACGCTCTCGTCCGTGTCCTCGCTCGCGGCGAGAATCGGACGGAAGTCGACCCGGGTTCCTTCAGGCACTTCCGGTCCGTTCAGGGCCCGGTCGGCCGCGTCAAGGCTCTCCGCGGCGACATCGGCACCGATGACGGTCACCCGCTCCAGCCCCGCGCGGGCCACCAGGTCCAGCTCCTGACGGCCCTGACCGATTCCGAGAGCGAGAACGGTCGCCTCCTGCCGGTCCGCGCAGTACTTCAACAGGGCATCGTTGGCGAACCTCCCCGCCCGCAGGAACGGCAGGTGCTGGTGCATCAGGTAGAACAGGTCGATCTGGGGCATGCCGTCGGCACGGAGGTAGAGATTGGCGGGCCGGTCCTGGCCGAGGCGGGCAGCCAGACCGGCGAGGAAATAGTCGCCCAGGCCCGGGCCGTCCTTAGAGAACTCGCCCGCCTGCTTCAAGCAGGCAGTGAAGCGCTCCATTTCGCCTGATTCGGCGGCGATTGCAGCCGTTTTGAGAAGTGAATAGATGTTGTTTGTCCCGTAATGCCATTTACTGATCAACATTTCGCGCACTAATCCTCTAAGTCGTCTGCGAGCACGGACAGGGGCGCATTGCCTGATTCCTTCTCGCCCCGCCGGGCCGCGGACCGCTCACCGATGTCCTACGGACGTCAACGGACGGCCTCCGCGAGGCGCAGCGGTGACCTCGCCCTTTCCGGCCAGCACCGCGTAGAGGGCACCGCTCACCAGCAGCCCCACGACGAACGAGACGTCGGCGCCGTCCATGGCCTCGGCGACCGGTCCGCGGAAGAGGCCGGTCGAGACGAACGGGACCATCGCGACGAGACCCATGCCGTACGAGACCAGGCCGCGCCAGGACCAGCGTCCGTAGATGCCCTGGTCGTCGAAGATGTCCCGGATCACGTACTGGCCCTTGCGGATGGCGTAGTAGTCGACGAGGTTGACCGCAGTCCAGGGGACCAGGAAGTAGAGCATCAGCAGGACGAAGCTGCTGAAGCTGGCCACGTAGTCGTCGGGCAGGGACAGGGCCAGCGCGAGCACCACGGCGCCGACGGACAGGACGACGACGGTCCGCAGGCGACTCGTCGGCCGGTCCCGCCGGAAGGCGTCCACCGCGCTCACCGCGGTGAGCATCGCACCGTAGGTGTTGACGCCCATGACACTGATCAGGGCCAGAGCCGATACCAGAACGACGAGTGAGCCGAAGCCCGAGACGATGCCGTTGCCGGTCCGGAGCAATCCGGCGACGGCATCGTCGGCAGGCATACGGCTGCCGACGAACGCGCCCAGGGACATCAGCCACACCGCGGAGCCGGCCGCACCCGCGTAGGTCCACCAGATGACCTGGCGGGGGTTGGCGTCCGCGGGCAGGTACCGGGAGTAGTCCGACACGTAGACGGCGTAGCTGATCTGGTAGCCGGCTGCAGCTGCGAAGACGGTCAGGAACGAGGTCCACGGGCTGCCGGTCGCAGGGGTGACGACCGGCGCGTCCCACCATTGAACGACCGTTCCGGCGGTGAGCATCCCGAACACCAGGACGAGAAGTCCGGTCAGGACGCGTTGTACGAGGTGGATCAGGTCATGCCCCACCAAGGCCAACACCACCGACACCACAGCCAGGACGGGGTACCAGAGCCAGGGGCCGCCGCCGACGATCTGTGTCAGTCCCTGGGCCGCGAGCACGGTGTTGAAGACGTTGAAGCCCAGGTAGACGAAGACGACGGCCGTGAACGGTACGACGGCTCCCCGGACCCCGAACTGGGCTCTGGACTGGATCATCTGAGGCAGGCCCATACGGGGCCCCTGGTTGGCGTGGACCGCCATGAAGAACGTGCCGAAGCAGGCACCGAGGACCACAGCCGCCACCGACCACCCCAGGCCGAGGCCGATCGAGGGGCCGATGAATCCGATGACGAGGGTGGTCAGGACGAAATTGCCGGAGAACCAGAACGGGCCCTGGTGCCAGAGCTTGCCGTGACGTTCGTCCACGGGGATGTAGTCGATGGACCGTACCTCGGGGGCGGTCAGCTGAGTGAGACGGCGACGCGGGGCTTGCTGGTCGTGCACAGGGGGGTCCTTTGCGCTCAGGGCTGGAAGCAGCGGCCATACCGCGACCGGGTGGCCGGCTGCCTCGGAAGAGTCAACCGAGCGCCGGAGCCTTGGCACATGAGCAAGCACTACTCATCCCGGTGCCACCGGGGTCGTCCGTGGAGGAGTCCGGGACGCGTGTGGCACGAGGCCGGGCGGGGCCCCTCAGCCGCTGCGCACACCCGTGCGACAGGTCCCGCGAGTACCTCTGCGCGGGCGCACCGTCTCGCGCCCGCCCACGGTGAATCGACTGCGCACGTTCGGCGGCAGTCGTCGTCTCCCTGATGGTCGCAGGACTGCTGAGAGAGCGCGAAAGTTGGTCAATCCGATGCTTCACAACGTTCGGGAACGTTCCAGGCGGCCGCGTCCTGGACATCGGGTCCGTTGATTTCCACAGCGTTCTGACGGACGTCGACGAACAGGGCCACGGGCTCCATGTCCTCGACTCCGAAGAACGACACACGGCCTGCACCGCCGAGCTCCTTGGCGGAGGTCCCTGCGAAGATCAAGGGAAGACGATACTCGCAGTACGTGTCATGGTCGCGGAACGCTCCGCTCACGACGACATCGGCATGATCGTGCAGTGACAGGACGTGGACCCGCAGCAGACTCGGGGCCGGATTGACGCGCAGATGATCCAGGAGGGCCTCGACCCGAGAGTCCCTCCTCAGCTTTCTGGCCTCCAGGAGGTAGATGCCGGGATTCCCCTCGTCGTCCACTGCCGGCCTCCATTCCACGACGTCTTCCGCCGTGATCTCATGGCCGACGCTCCGAAGTCCGTCCAGTGCTTCTTCCAGGGTCGAGGCATCCTCGATGACGAGATCCGTCAGCAGGTCCTCATCGAACTCATCGAACTCTTCCGAGAACCGGGGAAGGGTTTCAAGTCGTGCCCGCTGTTCAATGAGTATGTGCCCGCGCCACGCCTCGAAATTCTCGACGGAGGGAAATGTGAGCCGCATTCTGAATTCAATGCCGAAGGTCATCCTCTGTCCATCCTCATGTACGTGGGTTCGTTTCAGTACTCTCGTCGTGCAGGTTCTTGCGCCGGTGGGGAAACCGACCTTGACGCCGGGCTCCGACGCCCAGCGCTCGGCGCGGCCGGGAATCCCGTCCACCCGAGGCCGTGATGCCCGGCATGCGTACGGCGCGGAAAACCCGGCGGTTTCGGGCCCGCGCGGACGCCCCCTCCCGTGCGACATCGGCCAACTCGCGTTCGGATATGATCCGCTTCAGCGGCCGATACGCCATCCATTCTCCTGACGCCACAACCCGGTTCCGCACGCCAGCCCGCAACTCACCGCCTGCGAGCGCCACGGACCGCCGTCAGGCCATGGGCGCACCTCGTGATCAACGCGTGGCGCAGCGTGCTTGAGCAGCCCGTTTCGCGCATTCTCCTCCGCCTTCCCTTTCGGTGGTGTCAAACGAGAACTGCCGCACGCCGGCGGTCGGACGTGAACAGCGCTCGATCGGGTCGCGTCGGCGAGCTCGGCCGCGAAGGCCGCGGGCGTCGGCGAAACCGGGCAGGAGCCAACCAGTGGGGGCAGAGGAATGAATCGAAACGGTGTCGTGCAACGGTGGCCGCTGGTCGGGCGCGAGGCCGAGCTGAAGGATTTCGACGAGGTCGTGTCGGAACCTCGCAGCGCCGCCTTTCTGGTCTTCGGGCCGGCCGGAGTGGGCAAGTCCCGGCTGGCCGAGGAGTGCCTGGACCGTGCCGTCGTGCTCGGACACCGGATCGGCAGGGCGGTTGCCACCTCGGCGGCGGCGTCGGTTCCGCTGGGCGCCATCGCCCATCTGCTGCCCGACGGCGTCGATCTGTCCGACCCGGTCTCCGGATTCGCCAGTGTGGCCAGGCTGCTGTCGCGGCCGGGTACGGCGCGGCCCCGCATGGTGATCCTGGTCGACGACGTCCACCTGCTCGACGCGACCTCGGCCATGTTGTTGCGGCAGTTGATGGACGCCGGGGTCATCTTCCTGCTGGGAACGGTTCGGTCGGAGGAAAGCCAGGCGCTGGCGGTGGCCGCGCTCGGACACGGGGACGCCGTACGGCAGGTGGACCTCGTCGGGTTCACCCGTGGGCAGGTCGTGACGGTGCTGGAACAGGTCCTGGAGGGGCCGGTCGTGAGGAGCGCGGTCAACCACCTCCTCACGAACAGCGGGGGCAATCCCCTCTACCTGCGGGAGCTGGTGGTGGGAGCCGTGGCCGCCGGAGTGCTGACCTGCGACGGCGAGATCTGGGACATGACCGCGGACCGGCTGCCGGGCACGCGGCGCCTGACCGATCTGATCCGGTCCCGGCTCTCCGTCGCCGCACCCGCCGGCCGACAGGTACTGGACGTCCTGTCTCTGTGCGAGCCGCTCTCCCTGGGCCACCTGGAGATGGACACCGAACCGCAGGTGCTGAACGAGTTGGAGCAGTCGGGGCTGATCGTCGTCGTCCAGGAGGAAAGACGCTCAGCGGTCCGGCTGGCCCACCCCCTCTACGGTGAGGTGCTGCGCGCGGACATGACGGCCCAGCGCCGCAGGGAGACCCTGCTCCGGCAGGTCCATCTGCTGAAGCGCACCGGGGCCCGTCGCCGCGAGGACGCGGTCCACCTCGCCACGTACAAGCTCGCGGCCACCGGCACGGCCAATCCGGGTCTGCTCGTCCGCGCGGCAGCCCTGGCCGCGCACGCCCGCGAGTACCCCCGCGCGCTCGATCTCCTGCGGGCGATCCCGGAGCAGCACCAGAGCTTCCAGGTCCAGCTGCTACTGGGCAACACCCTGTACGAGGCCGGTGAGTACCAGCAGGCGGAAGACGCGCTGTCGCGGGCCGACGTCATGGCCACGACCGAACAGGACGTTCTGTCCGTACTGCCGGTCCGGATACAGAACCTCCTGTGGGGCGTGGGAACACCCTACGAGGAGGTTCTCGACCTCCTCGCATCCGTCCGCAGCCGGGTCACCAGTGCCCTCGGTCACCGCGTCCTGCTGGCCAACGAAGCCGCCAGCGCGCTCACCGTGGGAGACGTCGGACACAGCCTTGCCCTCAGCGCGGACCTCGAACTTGAGGGCGCGCACGCACCCGACGGCCAGACATGGCTGTGGGCCGCCATGACCAGGTCCACGGCTCTTGCGGTCACGGGTCGCGGGGAGGAGGCCGAGGGCTGGATCCGACGTGTCATGGCCTTCAGCGCGGCCGTGGGCGAAACCCACTCCGCGGCCACGCACGAGGTGGCCCACCGGGCGGTTCTCGTCCTCGCCCTGGCGGAGAGCGGCCGTCTGGCCGAGGCGCAAGAGGTCGGTGAGCGGGCCTTCGCGGGCCTCACGGACGCGAGCGCGACCGCGGACCGTCGACTGCTGGCCTTCTATCTGGCCCGTGGCACATGGACCGCCGGCCACCCGGCTCAGGCGCGGCGCTGGTTCGCGGAGGTGGCCCGAGCGTCCCGCCCGTACACCCCCGTCGTGCTGTCGATGGCGCTGGCGGGTCTGGCGGCGTCCGCCGCACTGCAGGGAGACTGCGAAGCGGCGGAAGCAGCCCTGGCCGAACGCGATCGGCTTCCCGCCGCGGGGTTCTTCCCCGAAGAGAGCCTGGGCGAGGCCTGGCTGTACGTCGCCCGCGGTGAGCTGACCCGCGCTCGAACGGTCCTGACGGCGGCCGCCAGGGAGGCGTTCGAGCGCGGGGAAACCGCGTCCGAGGCGATTCTGCTGACCGACCTCGTCCGCCTCGGGCAAGCCGGGGAAGCCGCCGTGCGGCTGACCGAGATAGCGCAGGAGCGCACCGGGCGCTTCCACCGGGCCCGCGCCGATCTGGCCGTCGCATGGTCCACCCGCGACCCGGACGGGCTGCTCGCCGCCGCGGACGCTCTGCAGGCCATGGGAGCGGACCTGCTGGCAGCCGAGGCGGCGAGCACCGCTGCCGCCGCCCTGCGAACGGCCGGACAGACCCGTCGGGCCAACGCCGCCGCCGTCCGCTCCGACGAGCTCGCGGCCCGCTGCGAGGGAGCGAGAACCCCTGCCCTCATGGCGTGCGCGGAGGTCGTGCAACTCACCGTGAGGGAGCGCGAAATCGCCCTGCTCGCCTCCCGGGGCATGCTCAGCAAGGACATCGCCGCCGCGCTGACCATCTCCGTACGCACCGTCGACAACCACCTGCAACGCATTTACAACAAGCTCGGCATCACCACGCGCAAGGAACTGGCCGACCGACTGCTTCCGTAACCGTGCAGCGAGGCTTCCGTCAGGTGTGCCGGGTCGCCGTGAGCATTTCACGGAACCCTTCCACAAATTCCCGGCCGGCCGCACCGTCGTCGAGGGGGAAGGGATAGCTGGACGACTCGCTGGAATCCAGCCACGCCGACCTCACATAGATTTCACGCTCCCCCTCACTGTCCTCCCGGCGAGGCGTCTCGCTCACCATGGTCTGCTGAAGTCTCCCGACAAAAGCGACTCCGCGCCCTTCGGTGTGCGCTATCAAAATGATGACCAGGTTCTCGGTGAGAACGCATGCCTCGATCACGGGAGCCGGCCCGGCATATGCGCCTCGCGGGAGCACGCCGTTGTCCGAATACCGCGTTTCGCAGCACAGCCTTGTAGCGGCGCGGAGATCCCCCAACGAGTACCTGTGCACCGTGTCCTCCAGCAGGGGGAGGAGGCGTTCATCGAGCTCGGTAATGCGGCACAGCCTGGTGTGACGCTCCCTCGGGCCCTCGCCGGCGACCGCCCCCAGCCCCCATTGCGCGTACAGGGAAAAAGGCGAGAACCGTGCCTGGAGGAACATGAACGCCAGACCGGCGATGATGCATACCGCCCCGGTGGTCGAGAAGACGGTTTCTCCGCGCTCAATGCCTGACGCCAGCAGGCCCAGCCCTGCCGCGGCAACGGATGCCGTGCCCATCACAGTCGTTCCGCGTATGGCAAGCATCACCGAGATCGTGATGCTCAACGTGAAGACCGTGGCGATCCATCCCATCGACCAGGCCATGTCAGGACTGTACGAGACGGAGGCGATGGAATACACGGAGAACGTTTCCCCCAAGAGGGCTGCAGCTGCCAGAGCCGCTACGGAGGACTTACTGTTCAGCATGAGGGAAACGCACTCCTTAGGGTTGTCCTGAAAATGCCGGCACGGGTTGGAAGATGTGAACGCCAGGCGTTCGGTTGGAGTCTTGCGCGTACCCGGCCGGGTGTCGTGAGCAGCACCTACTCAGCCCGGACCGCCGCGTTCACGGACCGTTAGGGGCGGTTTGATCCAGTAGGCGGAGCCTCGCCGGAGCCGGCCGGTTCGCTCTGCACGCGCTGCGGTCGGCCGGCGCCGCGCGCGCCGGGAGCCCGGCGCTCCGCACCGTGCCAGCGGCCGGCCTGCGCGCAACCGACCTGCTACCGGGCCGGCTCCCGCATGAGGCCGTGCGCGGTCTCCCGCAGCTCGTCGCTGAAGGCGAGGGGCTTCAGGGTCTCCGGGTCGATCCGGACCTGCACCCGATGACCGTGAGCATGCACACAGCGGCCGTCGCCGGATCTCACCTGGAACTCGTACATCACGCTGGTGCGGCCGAGCCGTGAAATCCGGAACCACACGCCCACGTCCCCCGTGCCGCGAATCGGCTCCTCGTACGTGACCATGAATTCACGCACGACGAGATGCGTGTCGCGATACCGTGAGCGATCAGGATCCGTGCTCCAGCCCTGTTCTCGCCAATAGGTCGTGATCGCTCGTTCGACGAACAGCGCATGGCGCGAATTGTGCACCATTCCCAGGAAATCCAGGTCGTCGAAATGTACCTGGACCGATTGGATGTGTCCCGCTTCGACGGGCAGTTCCTGCATGGCCGTTCCCCCTGCTGCCTGATCTTCCACGTCCGGTCGAATCGACGCCCGGTCACAGACGACCACGACTGCCGGATGATCCGCATGAGTAGCCGGTACTCAACTCAACAGGCCGCTCAGGCGGCCGTACACCGGATCGGTAACCGGCTAGTGTGACCGGCATGCATTCAATCGAGTTTCGTGTGGCTCCCCACCCCTTCGGGGGGGATAAGGGTTGTCCCGCAAATGATCTCCGAGACGCCTCGGACAAGGTTGGCCGCCGCGCGGCCCGCTGGCCTATCCGGCGAGGGCGAGATTATGCATTCGAGCGATGCCGAGCATGGCGTGGTGGACGCCGTCGCCTTTGAGGCGGCAGTCGCGGAGGATCTTCCAGGTCTTCATACGGGCGAAGACATGCTCGACCCGGGCTCGGACCTGCTTGTGGGACTTGTTGTGTTCCCCTTTCCAGTACGGGAGTTCGGTCTGGCCACGCTCACGGCGGTGCGGGATGACAAGTCCGGTGCCTAGGTAGCCGCCGTCGGCGATCGTGAGGGTCTTGCCGACTGAGGCTTTGGCGCCGGACTCCTCCCATGCCTTGCAGTCGTTGCGGTTGCCGGCGAGCGGTCGGCCGACCACGACGATCAGGCGGGTGTCGGCATCGATGACGACCTGGTGGTTGGTGGAGTAGCGATAGTCCTTGGATTGGGCGGCGATGGTGTGGTCGCGGGTGGGGACCAGGGTTCCGTCCACGATGAGCACAGTGTCCTTGGCGAACCGATCTCGAGGCTGGAGCGCGAGCATCGGCCCGAGGTGATCGATGATGCGGTCCGCCGCCGATTTGGACACCCCGAACAGCGGGGCGAGCTGGCGCATGGTCAGGTTCGTGCGCCAGTAAGCCGCGACGAGCAGTGCCCGGTCCTCCAGCGGAAGACTCCACGGCCGACCCTTGCGGACCGCATCCGCGCCCTCGCGCCGCAGCACCGTCACGAGCTTGCCGAAGTTGCGAGGGCTCAGCCCGGTGAACGGGGCTATCCAGGACGGCTCCGACGCCGTGATCACACCAGACACCGCGAGATCATCTCATCCTCCTTTGCCCGGAGCCGGGCGATCGCGGCCACTGTGCCGCGGCGAATCATGCTGTCCGGCCCTGCGTTCGCTCGTATGCACGGAGCCATCCGGGCTCGGCCGGTCTGGAACGACGAGCCCATCAGGCAGGTCGGCGACGCCGGTAGTAGGCCCAGGCCAGGGCCAGCACGATCGGCCCCCACAGCATCGCTGGAGTGACGCAGACCCGGGCCAGAGCCATCCACCATCCATTGCTGTACCCCACCTCGGGCAAGACGCCCGCCCAGGCAAGCGGGAAGAGGCCGAACATCGCCACCAGCGCCAGGCCTCCCAGGACCGCCGGGATCACCGCTACGAGCGGCGCCACGCGCCGGCCGCCGATGAACGGCACCCAGCGCGGCACCACCTCGCCCCACCCGCTCACCAGGCCGGTACAGAGCAGTGCCAGTGCCTCGGTGAGCACGCTCAACCCGAACACGTAGGCCGGGGCCCACCACGGCATGGGCGGTGCCGACGGATCTACCGTTCCCATCGAGAAGTCGAAGGCGAACGGCAGCCGCCACAGGCAGTGCGGCAGCACGACGAACGGAAGGGCCTTCGCGAACCGGAGTGCCCAACGCGGAACCGGACGCTCGGTGTCACCCAGAGCAAGGTTGATCGGCATGAATCCAACGTCGCCGAACCTCTGACGACAGGGCGTCGCCCGTGCGGATGATCACGATCCCCCATACGGGGGAGCCAGCTGCCGATCGCAGCGGCCGTTGATGGTCGCAAGACTCGGATCCCCCGTTCGGAGATCATTTGCGGGACAACCCTTAGGCCATAGCGGGGCCACGGCCTGCAAACCACATGCTCCGCGAATTGCAGGCTGGTACGCAGCCCAGCGGCACGGCCTGAGTAGCCATCGGGTCGGCGAATGTACTCGGAATGGATAGGGCGTCGGGTGGCTCGTATACCCAAGGAATCCGGAAACCTCCCGGGAGATACGACAAGTTTCGTCGGGCGAAAGCACGACGTGGCACGGTCTCGGCAGCTGCAGGGCCGAACAAGGCTGTTGACCCTGACCGGACCTGGCGGGATGGGAAAGAGCCGGCTTGCCCTGCGCGTGGCGGCGCAAGTGCGCCGTTCCTTCCCTGACGGGGCATGGCTGGCGGACCTGGCAGCAGTGGAGAAGGAGGAGCTGCTCGAACACGCCGTGCTCGCTGCGCTCGAACCGGGCCACGACATGGGGCAGCATCCGCTGGCCGCCCTCACCGATTTCCTGCAGGGCAAGCGGCTCCTGCTGGTGCTCGACAACTGTGAGCACCTGTTGCACGGCTGTGCGCTGCTGGTCCACGCATTGCTGGCTTCAGCCCCGGGCCTGCAGGTGCTCGCCACCAGCCGGCAATCCCTGGGCGTGGCCGGAGAGCACCTGCTGACGGTATCCCCTCTGTCTGCTCCGCATCCGGACGATCCCGGGCAGGTCACAGCGGCTGGCCAGAGTGAGGCGCTGCGGCTGTTCGCGGACCGGGCAGCTGCCACTCTGGGCGAGCACGCGCTGTCTGAGTTGGGCAGGGCGGCTGCTCTGATCTGTCATCGTCTTGACGGGATTCCCCTGGCTGTCGAGCTGGCTGCCGCTCGTATGCGGGTGCTGACGTGCGAGCAGATCCTGGACCGGCTGGATGACCGGTTCGCGTTGCTGACGGGTGGAAGCAAGGCCGCACCGGCTCGTCAGCAGACCATGCGCGCAGCGGTCGATTGGAGTTATGACCTGTGTGGGCCGCAGGAGCAGCTGCTGTGGGGCCCGTTTGTCCGTCTTCCCCGGCAGTTTCGACCTTGAGGCGGTGGAGACGGTGTGTACCGCCGAGGGTCTCACCGCGAAAGAGGCGTTGGATGCCGTGACAGGCCTGGTGGACAAGTCGGTCCTGAACCGGGAGGACGATCACCTGTGCGCGCTACCGGATGCTTGAGACACTGCGTCAGTACGGTCGCGAAAGGCTTGGCGAGCGGGGTGAGGTAGAGGGGGTACGTCGCCGCCATCGCGACCGTTACCGGAGCCAGGTCCTACTCGCCGAGGCCGAGTGGTTCACCGGGAGGCAGACCGAGTGGTTCGCCCGCCTCCGCCAAGAGCGGGCGAACCTGCGCACCGCCCTCGACTTTTGCCTGTCCCATACCGGTGAGGCCCGTGCAGGGCTGGAGATGGTGTCGGCGACGGCTGAACTCGGACCCTCTGACGGCGTATCAAAAGTGACCCACTTGGTGATCTTCATCTGACTCTGACCTTGGTGATCAAGGTCAGGAGGGAAGGGTGATCCTCGTGGAGGACTGGGCAGAGATCCGCCGGCTGCATCGGGCCGAGCGGATGCCGATCCGGGCAATCGCCCGGCATCTGGGGATCTCGAGGAACACGGTCAAGCGGGCTCTGGCCACGGACCGGCCACCGAAGTACGAGCGTGCGGTGAAGGGCTCGGCGGTCGACGCGGTCGAGGTGCAGATCCGTGAGCTTCTGCGGGAGACCCCGACGATGCCGGCGACGGTGATCGCGGAGCGGATCGGCTGGGACCGCGGGATGACGATCCTCAAAGACCGGGTGCGCGAGCTCCGGCCGGCCTATGTTCCGGTCGACCCGGTCTCGCGGACGGTTTATCGGCCCGGCGAGCTGGCCCAGTGCGACCTGTGGTTTCCCGAGGCGGACATTCCGCTGGGCTATGGGCAGTGCGGGCGGATGCCGGTGCTGGTGATGGTCTCCGGCTACTCGCGGGTGATCACCGCGAGGATGCTGCCCTCGAGGCGGACCGGGGACCTGATCGACGGGCACTGGCGGCTGCTGACCGAGTGGGGTGCGGTGCCCAAGACGCTGGTCTGGGACAACGAGGCCGGCGTCGGCCGCGGCCGCCCGACCTCCGAGTTCGCCGCGTTCGCGGGCCTGCTCGCCACGAAGATCTACTTGTGCCGACCTCGCGATCCAGAAGCGAAGGGCCTGGTCGAGAGGGCGAACGGCTACCTGGAGACCTCGTTCCTGCCCGGCCGCCACTTCAGCGGCCCGGACGATTTCAACAGCCAGCTGACGGCCTGGCTGAAGGTCGCCAACCGCAGGATCCACCGCACCCTCGGCGCCCGCCCGGCCGACCGATGGGAAGCCGACCGGGCCCAGATGCTGACCCTCCCGGCCGCCGACCCGCCGACCTGGTGGCGGTTCCAGGTCCGCCTCGGCCGCGACCACTACGTCCGCGTCGACACCTGCGACTACTCCGTCGACCCGGCCGCGATCGGCCACCAGGTCACCGTCCTGTCCGACAACGAAAAGGTGATCGTCCTGGCCGCGGGCGGGGAGATCGTCGCAGAACACACCCGCTGCTGGGCCCGCCACCAGACCATCACCGACCCCCAGCACGCCGAAACCGGCCGGATCATGCGCCGAGAACACCACCACCAGCGGCCCACCGGTCACATCCGGTCCGTCGATTCCGGCCCGCTGGTCGAAGTCGAACAACGCGAGCTTGGCACCTACGACCGTCTGTTCACCGTGATCGACGGTGGAAGAGAGGTGATCTGACATGCCCCGCACCACCATCGCCGACACCACCGAGGACACCACCGCCGCTTCGGCTGGAGTGAACCGGCGGACCGGGCAGCAGACCGCCTCCGACCTGGCCTTCCTCGCCCGCGCGATGAAAGCCCCCGCACTCTTGGATGCCGCGGGCCGACTGGAGGAACGGGCCCGCAAGGAATCCTGGACCCACACCGAATACCTCGTCGCCTGCCTCCAGCGGGAGGTATCCGCCCGGGAATCCCACGGCGGCGAAGCGAGAGTACGGGCGGCGCGTTTCCCCGCGGTCAAGACCCTGGAGGAACTCGATGTCACCCACCTGCGCGGCCTGACGCGCCAGCAGCTGGCGCATCTGGGCACGCTGGACTTCATCGCGGGCAAGGAGAACGTCGTCTTCCTCGGCCCGCCCGGCACCGGCAAGACCCACCTGGCCACCGGACTTGCGGTCCGGGCCTGCCAGGCCGGTCACCGCGTCGCGTTCGCCACCGCGGCCGAGTGGGTCGACCGCCTGGCCGATGCCCACCACACCGGCCGCCTGGCCGACGAACTCACCCGACTCGGACGCTATCCGCTGATCGTGGTGGACGAGGTGGGATACATCCCCTTCGAGGCCGAAGCCGCGAATCTGTTCTTCCAGCTCGTCTCGAACAGATACGAACGCGCGTCCGTGATCGTCACCAGCAACAAGCCCTTCGGACGCTGGGGAGAAGTCTTCGGCGACGAGACTGTCGCCGCCGCCATGATCGACCGCCTCGTCCACCACGCCGAGGTCCACTCCCTCAAGGGAGACTCCTACCGCATGAAAGGACGAGAACTCGGCCGCGTTCCCACCGTCAACGACAACGACTGAACCGACACCAGCGGGTCACTTTTCAACCGGCCAAACTGGTCCACTTTTCAGCCGACGCCGACAGATGGGCGGAGGCCTGTGGAGCCACCGGCTGGGTTCGGGGAGTCTGGAGGAGGAGCGCCACTGGCTGGCCCGGAATCTGGCATCGGACCGTACGCCGAGCCCGGCGAGGGTGAAAGCCCTGTGGGCCGACGGGTGGCTGGCTCTGCTGCGCGGAGACATCGCGTCGGCGCATGCCCGGCTGGCGGAGTGCCACACGCTGGCCGATTCGCTCGGCGATCTGCTGGTGAAGGCGCACGCCGCGCAGTTCGAAGGCCTGATCGCCCTGTTCCAGGATGACTTCGCGCGTGCAGTGCCCCTTCTCGACTCGGCTCTTCAGCAGTATCGGGCTCACGGCGACCCGGGCGACACCTGGTCGACGCTGTTCCTCCTCGGCCTGTCCTGCTGCCTGTCCGCAGAGCCGCGTACTGCCGCCCTCTGCGAAGAGGGCCTGGCTCTGTGCGAGACGCACGATGCTCAGTGGTCCCGCGCCTTCTCACTGTGGATCTCAGGGCTTCGTCTCTGGCTGACAGGCAACGTTGAGCGGGCTGTCAGTGCTCTCCGGGAGGGGCTGGGTATCGCACGTGCTACAGACAACCGTCTGGCCTTGGCTCAGTGCCTGGAGGTGCTGGCGTGGGCCCGGGCTGGTGATGGGCACCGTGAGGAAGGCGCCGAGCTTCTGGGGGCGGCTCAGAACGTCTGGCATCAGGTAGGCGCCACTCTTCCCGGAGTCGGGCGGCTATTGCATCACCGCACCGAATGCGAGGACCTGCTTCTGCAGGCACTGGGCCGTGCCCGCTTCACCGTCCGGGTTCGGGTGGGAGCCGCCTTCACCACGGAACAGGCTGTCGCCCGTGCCCTTGGCCGGCCAGTACCCGGTCCTGGTGCGGCCCAAGCGTCGGCCTCGCCCCTCACTCCGCGGGAAACGGCCGTTGCCAAGCTAGTCGCGCAAGGGCTGGCGGACAAGCAGATAGCCGCTCAGCTGGTCATCTCCCATCGCACGGCACAGGGGCATGTCCAGCGAGCCCTGGCCAAGCTCGGGTTCACCTCCCGCACCCAGATTGCTGTCTGGGTCCGGGAGCAGATGCCACGCACCTGACCCCGCACCATCGAACGCAGTCGGGGATCCGCTGACCCTCTCAAAAGGGGCCAGCCAGACCGCGGGCAGGCAGGTGTCCCGGCATTGGCGACGCGTCACGGTCGTTTCCTGGTCGGGCGGCACGGCCGTGTGTCCACCAGGGTTCCGGCAGCCGGTTTGGACAGGCAGTTGCACGGGCCGGCCGGCACGTGGCGCGGGCGAGCTCGCCGTCGAGGAAGTACCGCTCGAGCAGGTGGCCACCGCACTCGGCAGCAGCGAGACCGGTACGCCTCCCGCCGCGCAACCGTCCAGGCGGAAGCCCCGGCTGGCGGGGGTCCCGTTCGAATGGTGTGGTACTCACTGCGGGCCGAACGCTCCGACACGGGTCGGCAGTCCGGCTGGCGAGTGCGGTGTCCTTCGGGAATTACTCGGTGCTGTCCGGTGACCAGGGGCGGGTGGAGACGTTGACCTGGTGTATCCCTGCGTGCCTATGCCGTGCGGCGTGGGGGTGTCCCGGCCCCTGGGCGGGGCTGATCGTGGCGCTGCCCGGTGGTCGGTGGTCGTTCACCTTCCCGTGACTCGCCCTTCCTTCGTGCTTTCAGTCTGGAGACGCGTGTACCCACCCTCTGACACCAGCCTGTCTTCGCCCGTTCCGGGCCGCCGTTGGCATCCCGCGTTGGCGGTTCCTGCCGTGGTCGTCGCGACGCTGGTCATTCCCCCGCTCGGCGCCGCGCTGGCGTTCATGGCGCGTTGGGACAAGGCCGGCAGGGCGGTGACGGTCGTGTTGGCGTCGGTCTGGTTCGGAGTGCTGCTGGTGGCCGGTGCCAATCCGAAACCCGCTGGCGTGGACGCCGAGCGGAAGCCTCAGGCGCAGCCGGTGGTCGTGGTCACGGTTACTGCCCCCGCCCCGGCGGCTTCCGCACCGATCTCCGCGTCGACTGCTCCGACGGCGCCCCCACCGGTGCTGCCGCCAGCGGAGGTGCTGGCTCCTGTTGCGCCTGAGGGGGCAGCCGGTGCTGCCCGGCCGCCTCAGGGTGAGGGCGCGGCGGAGCCGGGGCGTCAGGCGGAGGCTGGTGACGGCAAGGCCAGGACTTCCGGCAGCGCTTCTGCCGTCGGCGGATCCTCATCCCGCACCGGTACCGGCGGAAGCAGTAGCTCGGGCTCCGAGGACGGGGGTTCGGTGTCGTACCGGAACTGCACCGCGGTCAGGCAGGCGGGGGCGGCTCCGATCCGGCGTGGCGATCCTGGCTTCGGGCCGCATCTCGACCGTGATGGTGACGGTGTCGCCTGCGAGTGATCCCGTCGACGGGCACCCGGTTGGTTGCCCGGCGGGCCGGCAGCTACGGCGCTGGTGGCGTAGCTGCCGGCCCGGCTCCGGTTTGGCAGCCCGGTTCCGTTCTGGGTGATCATTTCGGCGGGTGAAGGCGTACGGCCACCCGCGTGAGGGGGCCGCTTCCCGTACGTGAGGGTCGCTGGCTGTCCGGATCGGGCAACCGGGCGCTGCGTCCACCACGGTTCCGGCGGCTGGTGTGAATCAACAAGGCAATTGCACGGGGCAGCCGGATCGCACCGGCAAGATCACCCGAGTGATGCCGCCCCGGCCCGCGCACGCAGGGCATCGGACGCCGAGCGGGCAGCCCTGACATCAGCACCGGGGTGCGGTGTCAGGTGCCCTGTACCGAGGCCAGGCCAGCGGGGGCCGTCATGTGTCAGGACCAGGGGAAACCTGCCACCGGAAAGCTCTGGTGCATTTTCAGGGACGGGCCGTGCACCCGCCGTGCCGACGAGGCCTGCTTCGAGCGGCCCCACTTTCGGGCCCGCGGAAGCAATCCCCCCGCCGGCCTGGACACTATGTCCAGACTGGACGTACAGTTCAGAAATGAGTGGAACAGAAGCGGACCACGACCCTCGTCTTCGGATGTGGGGACCGGTGTGCCAGGCCGTCGCATTGCTCCTCGGCCCGTATGCCGAGGTGGTCCTGCACGATCCGGAAACCGACCGGGTGCTGGAGATCTGGAACCCGATGACCACCCGCCGCCCGGGAGATCCTTCGCTGCTCGGCGAGCTGGACGCGCTCGCCCAGTCGGCTCAGGACGTGTACGGGCCGTACGAGAAGATGCTGGTGGACGGCCGGCGCCTGTCTTCGGTCAGCGCGGTTCTGCGGGATGCACAGGACCGGCCGTCGGCGGTCCTGTGCATCAATCTCGACCGCACTCCGCTGGAACAGGCCGCGGCGGTCCTGTCCGCCTTCGGCGCGCCGATCGTGCAGCGCCCCGAGCCCCTGTTCGAGGAGGACTGGTCCGAGCGCATCCAGTATGTGATCGGCTCCTACGTCCGCGCGTCGGGCCGCCCCGTCGAACGCATGACCCGCCAGGATCGCCTGGTCGTCCTCGGCCGCCTCGACGAGGCCCGGGTCTTCGCGGTGCGCCGCGCCACCCCGGTCGTCGCCGCGGCGCTGCAGGTGTCCCGTTCCACCGTTTACGGCCTGCTGGCCGAGCTCAGAGCACCCAGCGCAAAGGACTGATGCACCATGACCCGCCTCCCCGATTTCCGCCTGGAGACGTACTTCTCGCGGTGGGAGTTCACCGCCCACCATCACCTGACCGCCTCCGACGTGCAGACCATGACGCTCAGTGAGCTCCTCGCGCTGGCTGACGACAAGGACCGGGACGCCTTCGAGAACCTGTCCCTGGGTTACACCGAGACGTTCGGCGACCCGGCGCTGCGGGAAGTGATCGCGCAGATGTACGAGTGCGCCGGCGCGGACGACGTCATCTGTTTCGCCGGTGCGGAGGAAGCCCTCTACCTGGCGATGAACGTGCTGCTCGGCGCGGGCGACCATGCGGTGGTGGTGACCCCGAACTACCAGGCCGCCGAAACCGTGCCGATGGCGCTGTGTGAAGTCACCGGGGTGGCCCTGGACCCGGACCGGGACTGGGCCCTGGATCTCGACGAGGTGGCGGCGGCGATACGGCCGAACACCCGGGTCGTCTCGGTGAACTTCCCCAACAATCCGACCGGCAAGGTCATCGACGCCGCCGACTTCGCCGCGCTGGCCCGGTTGTGCGACGAGCGGGGCATCCACTTGTTCAGCGACGAGGTCTACCGAGGTCTGGAGTACGACCCGGCCCGTACCCTGCCGCAGGCCACCGACCTCTCCGAGCGCGCCTTGTCCTTGAACGTGACGTCCAAGTCCCTGGGGTTGCCCGGGCTTCGGATCGGCTGGATCACCTGCCGTGACCGCGAGCTGCGCTCTCGTCTGGAGCGCGCCAAGCACTACACGACCATCTGCAACTCCGCGCCCAGCGAGGTCCTGGCCCGTATCGCGCTGAAGGCCCGCGCCACACTCCTGGACCGCAACCGGGGACGGATCGCGGCCAACCTGCCCGCGTTCGAGGCGTTCTTCGCCGAGTTCGCGGACGACTTCGAGTGGCGGGCCCCGGACGGCGGATGCGTGGCCTATCCCCGCTATCTCGGCGCCGAGGGGGTGGAGGAGTTCTGCACCCGTCTGGTGGAGGAAGCCGGAGTCCTGCTGCTGCCCGCGAGCATCTACCACTCCGAACTCACCGCCACCCCCGCCGACCGGTTCCGTATCGGAATCGGCCGGCGCAACCCGGAAGAAGGCCTGGCCGCCTTCGCCTCGTGGATGCGGACCCGTCAATGACTCTTCCCGTGTTCGACCTGGCCGCCATCGAGCGGACGGTCACCTCGCGGCTGGTCCTGGACACCGTCCAAGACGGGCTGATCGCCCATGCCGAAGGCCGCACCGGCGTGCCGCACCCCCTGCACATGGCATTCCCCGAAGCCGACGGCGACTGCCACGTGAAAGCCGGCTGGATCACCGGCGCCACCAACTTCACCGTCAAGATCGCGACCGGCTTCTACAGCAACTCCGCCCTCGGTATCCCCTCAAACCACGGCCTGGTCTGCGTCGTCAGCGCCCGCACCGGACAGATACGCGCGGTCCTCGACGACCGCGGTCTGCTGACGGCCTGGCGCACCGCGGCAGCGGGCGCGCTCATCACCCACGCCATGTCCCGCCCCGATGCCTCGACGCTGGCCGTCTTCGGCACCGGCGAACAAGCCCGCCTCCAGGCCACCTGGCTGGCCGAACTCCGCACCATCAGCACCGTGCTCGTTCACGGCCGCACCCTGCACAGAGCCAACGCCCTGTGCGAACGGCTCCGCGTACACGGACTGAACGCCCGACCCGCGGTGGCTCAGGACGCGGCCGCCGCCGACATGATCATCACTACGACTGCGGCCACAACCCCCGTACTGGACGCCACCCACGTGCGCGAAGGCGCACACGTGACGGGCATCGGCACGGACATGCCCCACAAGAACGAGCTCCCACCCGCGCTCTTCCGCCGCGCACAGGTCATCGCGACGGACGACCACGCCCAGTGCATCGACCACGGAGACTTCGGCCATGCCGTCCGCGCCGGAGCCACCGCCCAGGACAGCGACATCCCTGCGGGTGAACTCCTCAAAGCGCCCCTCGACCGCCCCGACACAGCAATCACGGTCGCCGACCTCACCGGCGTGGGCGCGCTCGACGCGGCACTCGCCTCAGCCGTCCTCGACCAGCTCCTGCGGTAACTCCCAGAGCCGCACAAGCCGGAATTCACCCGTACTTCTCACACACCCGACCGGCAGGACCCTGCCATGGACGCCAGCCCCCACACCGAAGCAGCCCCCTCCCCCACTGCACCCCGACAGCCCATAACCCGCACACGGGCCAACACTCCCTGCACCTGGCGGCTGCCGCACTGCCCCGAGTCAGCCGGCACCGCACGCCGCATCGCCACCACCGTCCTCCACGCATGGAACGTGGACGACGACACCATCGACCACGCACTGCTCGTCGTCTCCGAACTCGTCACCAACGCCCTCGAACACGCCCTGCCACCAGTCGTCCTCCATCTGCACCGGGCCGAAGACGACAACACCCTGCGCATCGAAGTCGACGACGGCGGCCCCACCCACAACGAGGGCGCCTGGACCGTGAGCTGCGCACCGGAAGAACACGGCCGCGGCGTAGCCATCATCACCCTGCTCGCCAGCGCCCACGGCACCCGCATCCTCGCGCACACCATCACCTACTGGGCAATCCTCCCGACAGCCAAGTGAAAGCTGAATGCAGCACGGCCGCCGCTAGCCACCAGTGAGCAGGAACCATGCGCTGATTCCCATACACCGGCAGCAGCAATTCGCCCACCCATGACCGTTACTCTCGGCACCGTGTTCCTCGAAGACGTCGGCGACCTGGTCCATCTCGAAGAGACAGAGGCAGTGGGAGGGGTCGGATTCGCTGCCTTCGTCCAGCCGGCGCCGCTGGCCGCGGAGCTCGGCCATGCCCACGAACCCCGTTTCGTCGCGGCCGGAAGCGGTGAACGCGTCGACCGCAGGAGCGGAGGCGAGACGGGCCTGCCAGACGTGCACGACCTCGTAGAGGGTGGTCAGGGAGAACGTTCGACGCGACTCCTCCAACGCGGCCGCCCACTCCCGCTCGAACGCGGGCACCCACCGCTCCGCACGGCGGTCGGCGCGCAGCTTGGTGAGGAGTTCGGCCGCAGCGCCCGGTGCGGGTGCGTACGGGGCGGTGGGGGCGGGTGTGTGGTCGGGCTGGGCGCTCATCGGTTCCTCCTCGCGGGTGCTACCGGCCACGGTAGAACGCGGTGGCTTAGGCCGGGGAGGTTCGGACGGATGCGCAGCCTGGGACCTCGTTTGCTGCCGCGCCGCGGGCGCGGGAGCAAACGAGGTCGGCAGCGGCACCTTCACGGGGCTCTTCGCCACTTCCGCACGGCGCAGGTCATCCACTAGGGACCACGCCAGGTCATCCGAGTCCAAGTCCTCGGCGTCGACCTCGCTCAGGTAGTCCTCGATGCCCTCGCGCAGGACGTCGGCCTTCTCGTCATCCGTCGTGCCGGTCAGTCTGCCCGACCCCGGGCGGCCGCGAGGCCGCGTGCGCGGGACAGGTCGGTGCAGCGGATCCCGCCTCCGGGGTGCCACTCCAACACCGGCCCCACCGCGTCGCCGTGCTCGGCGCACCAGGACACCGGGACCACGCCACCGCAGCCGTGCCGCGCACACACGCAGGACTCACCCGGACCCACGTACGCAACCCCGTGGCGAACCACCCCGCCCGCCGGCCCCGGGGCGGCGGTGCCGCGCAGGCCGGCGGGCCAGGCCAGCGTCAGGCGCAGGACCCCCGACCCCGACCGGAACCGGTCGATCACCCGCACCTCCCCCGGCGCCGCCAACGGGCCGGTACCGGGCGCAATCAGCCGACGCAGCGAACTCCCCGGCCGCCAGGGCGGCCACCGCTTCGGCGTCCTCGTCCGTGGCCCAGCCGGAAACGCGTCCTCGCCGCCGGCATCGTCGGCCAGGGTGAGCCACGGGTCATCAAGGCGGAACCGGTGCGCGGCGCCGCCGGCCCCGGCCAGCACCAGCGTGGCGAGCGTCGGTCCGGTGGGTACTCCGATCTTGTCGCGGGCCAGAAGCCAGGCCACGAGCGGTGACTGAGCGGACCCCGGGGACGGCTGCGGGTCAAACGACGACCGGCCTGGGGCTGGGGCGCTTCGGAAGTCGGCGGGCAGCCCGGCTGGAGTAACCAGGGCCGTCTTGTGTGAGCCATGCGAGTGGCCTGCGGCGCCTGGACCTGTCTGGCGTGAACTCGGTGACGAACCCGGGACGAGACGTCGGCCGACCCGGCCGATGCATCCGATCCGGGAGTACCCATGCGATACCACTCCACCCCCGCCGCTACCGCCGTCGTACTGGCCGCCCTGTGCGCGGCGCCCGCGCTCGCCGCCAGTGACACCCCGCCGCAGACCCTGCCCGCGATGGAGGGCAAGGGCGGCCTGAGCGCGATCGGTCTGACCGGAGATCAGCGCCTGGTCGAGTTCGATGTGAACAAGCCGTCCAAGACCTGGTCGCTGGGCAGGGTCTCGGGTCTGTCCGGCGACACGAAGCTGGTCGGCATCGACTTCCGGGTACAGAACGAGAAGCTGTACGGCGTAGGCGACCGGGGCGGCGTCTACACCCTGAACACTACGAACGCGCGGGCGGTGAAGGTGTCGCAGCTGACTGTGGCGCTGGCCGGGACCGCGTTCGGCGTGGACTTCAACCCGGCCGCGAACCGGCTCCGGGTCATCTCCAACACCGGCCAGAACCTGCGCCACAACATCGACGACCCCGCCGCCCCGCTGACGACGACCGTCGACGGCACCCTGACCAACCCCACCATGCCGCCGTCGACCGCGATGGGTGTCACCGGCGCCGCCTACACCAACAACGACCTGAACGCTGCGACGGCCACCACTCTGTTCGACCTGGACACGATGGCCGACCGAATCTCTCTACAGTCCCCCGCGAACGCCGGAACCCTCTCCCCCACCGGAATGCTCGGCGTCAACGCCGACCTGGACTCAGGGTTCGACATCCACTACAGCCCGGCCACCGGGGTGAACCGCGGCTTCGCCGCCATCGGCACGACCGGCACCTACCGCCTCTACGCGGTCGATGTCCTGACTGGCAAGGCAACCGACAAGGGCGCCTTCTCGACCCGATACCAGGTCATCGACCTCGCCCTGCCCATCAACCAGAAGTAGCCACCGAACCCCTGCCGGGTCCTGCCCGCACGCTGCTCCCGTGGCGACGACGGGGCACCGCCAGGGCCGGGCCCGGCAGGACATCACCGCGCGGTGATGTCACCCGGACAGGCCGGTGGCCCCGCCCACTCGGAGGGCGGGGCCACCGGCCGTTTCCCGTCGCCGTGTGTGCCGACTACTTCGGCATCAGGACGGTGTCGACGATGTAGACATTCGCGTTGGCTGTCTTCACATTGCCGCAGACCACGTTCGAGGTGTCATTGACCATGTAGGCCTCGCCGGAGCCCGAGGTGTTGACCATGCCCTTCTGCAGTGTCTCGAAGCTGCCGTTCTCCAGCTGCTTCGGGCTGAGCTTCTGACCGACCACGTGGTAGGTGAGGATCTTGGTCAGCTGCTCCTTGTCCGCGAGGACCTTGTCGAGGTCGGCCTTCGGAATCTTCGCGAAGGCGTCGTTGGTCGGGGCGAAGACCGTGATGTCCTTCGCGTTGTTCAGGGTGTCGACGAGGCCGGCCTGCTTGACCGCGGCAACGAGGGTGGACAGGGCCGGGTTGTTCGAGGCGGCGGTGGCGACCGGGTCCTTGGCCATGCCGTCGAACGAGCCCGCGCCCTCCTTCGGGACACCGGCACACGCCGCCCCGAACGGCTTGTCACCGGTCATCGACTCCTCCGCCGGGGTGCTCTCACCAGTCTTGGCCTGGTCCCCGGCAGCCGCGGGAGGCGCGGCCTTGGTGTCACCGGAGTCTGAGCACGCGGCAAGGGTGAACGGCAGCAGGGCGGCTGCGGCAACGGCGATCGCAGTACGGCGGATCTTCAGGGTGTTCATGATCAGTTGCTCCCCTTGAGCTTCTGTCGGTCTGTCATGTGGGATTCAGGGGTGGTGCTGCCGGACCGGCGTTTCGTGGTGGGCCGCGCCAGGTGCGATGACGAGCCGCGCCTGCTCCGGCCCTGTTCGCCCCGGCGGCCAGCCGCACCAGACCGGCAAACCAGCTCCGTCACAGCCAGCACCATCACAGCGGCTGCAACGCCTGCCGCCCCGCCGAGGGCGGCGCGGGGCAGGGGGCTGCGGACCTGGTTCACACGCCGGGTTCGGCAGCATCCACCTGGCGGATTGGCCGGACACCCAAACGAGTGGCCTGCTCGATTCCGGCGCTTTCAGAGGTCGAACGCGAACACCGCGGTTCGGCCCGAAGCCCCACACACCTGGTGATCAGCGCGTCCCGGCGAGAGGCACTGTGGGTGGCTGAGCCGACAGCCACCCACAGCCAACCCGACGGCTCACAGGGGGTGCGCCCGAGACGCGCCCCAGTCCTGCATCCGGCGGGTCACCGGTCCACACCGCCGCGTCTACTCGGCTGCGCGGACCGGGGGCCTTCGAGGTGGTGCCGGATCAGGCATTGACGCAGGTGTTGCCGAATGCCGGGTTCAGCAGCCCAATGATGCTGACGGTGTTGCCGCAGGCGTTCACCGGGATGTGGATGGGCACCTGGATCAGGTTGCCCGAGCCCACGCCCGGCGAGTACCCGGCCACACCCTGCGCGCCCGCGTCAGCGGATGCCGCCGACGCACCGCCGACCACGACCGCACCGACCACCAGTACCACCGCCAGAACTCGTCGCACACGAACCATGTCAACTACCTCCCGAAAAGGTGCCTCGGCTCTGCGGAGACCCCGCACCGCCGGCGCGGGAACGAGACCTCCCGGCATCCCCGCACACGCCGTCTTCGCCGCAGCCCGCCCACCAGCTTGGCCACCACAGCCTGGTTCCCCCGAACGAGGCACGGCGCGCCGTGCCGCTTGACGCAGCACCTTCCCCTCCACCCGACCTGATCGCCGCGGCTGCGCGGCAAAACGCTGCTGCCGCGCGGAAGGACACAAGGGCCCCGACCGGCCGGGGGGAGGGCCGGGTCGGGGCCGCGCCCAGACCCGGCGGGGGGCCGGGTAGGCGGTCAGGGTGTAGGGCGGCAAGGGTGCTCGCCCCACGGCGGCCTGGCCGGCCAAGTCCCGGCTGGATGCTGCCGACCGGGGACGGAAACCGGCAACGTGTGACGGCAGCCGGGTCCTGCCCGCAGTCGGCAGGCGCAGGGTCAGGGAATGTTTCTCCGGCGGAAGGACGTCCAGCGCCGCGCGGGCGTGCGCGGTGCCGGCGGCAGTGTCGCCGGCAGGGGCGATCATCAGCCCGCGGTGCAGTTGCAGGTGGGTCGCGAACCGCGGCAGGGTCGCGGGGAGCTCCGCCGTCGCGGCGTCCTGAGCGGCGACGGCCGTGGCCTCGTCACCGAGGCGGGCGGCGAGCAGGGAGATGAAGACGTTGAGGCGCCAGTGGGGGACGGCGTAGTCGGAGGTCTGCTCGTGCGAGCCGGCCCGGTCGAAGATCCGCCGGCCCTCGGCGAGCAGGGAGCGTGCGGTGGTGTGATCGCCGCGGAGCGCGGCGGCGTGGGCCTTGCCGAGCAGGGCGTTCAGCAGGCCCAGGAAGGGGCGGTTGCTGAGGGCGATGGCCTGGTCGGCGAAGACGTCCGCGACCGGGAGGGCGGCGCCTTCGTAGCCCAGCGCGATCGCAGCGCGGCCGCGGACCCACACGCGGGTGTCGAGGTCGTCGGAGGTGTCGGCTGCCTTCGCGCGGCGGGTGGCCCGATCTCCATTTCACCTTGGAGGGTGTAGATCTTGTCGATGCTGCCACCTGTGGTCAGCACGTAGACCTTCGATCCGGCGGCGTTCGCCGCGTGCTCGGTCATTCCTGGCTCCCTGTGCCCACAGCCGCGATTGCCTGGACCTCGACGGCGGCACCGTAGTGCAGGCTGCTCACGCCGGCGACCGCGCGGGCGGGCCGGTACGAGCCGAGCCATTCGGCATAGACCGTGTCGAACTCGGGCCACTGGGCGATGTCAGTGACATAGACGGTCACGGAGATCAAGTGGTCACGATCCGTGCCGGCCGCGGCCAGGCAGTTGTCGAGGTTGCGCAGGACCATCCGCACCTGGGTGTCGAATGGCTCGTCCGCTGCGGGGGTGCCGTCCGGGTGGAGCGGGAGCTGGCCGGATATGTGGGCGACGCCGTTGTGGACCGCTACGTGCGAGTAGTGGCCGAGTGGGGCGGTCATGGCGGTGCTGTTGGCCAGGCGGATGGTGCTGGATTCGATCGTCCGGTGCGTCGAGTTGGTCATGGATGCTCTTCCTGGGGCATGTCGCGGCCGGTTTTGAGGGCGCTCCTCGGTACGGCTACTTCGTGTAGTTGTAGACGGTCGCCCGTGAGACACCGAGCTGGTCGGCGATGAGCTGTGCGGAACTCCGGGTCTCGAAGAAGCCTTCGCGATGCAGCTGTCGCACCAGCTCGCGCTTCTGGTCACGGTTGAGACCACGCGGGGTGCTGGAGCGCTCTGCCGCGTAGGCGTCGATGGTCGATCGGAGTTCGCGTCCGCTGCGGTCACGCAGTGTCTCCAGGGCCTCACCTTGGTGTTCGACATCCGTGGCGACGAGGTTGGCCATGACCATGGCCAGCGGGGACAGTGCGCTGATGTCCAGGTTCAGGCACAGGGCGGCGACGTAACGGCCCTCGGCGTTCTTGATGCCGATCGAGGTGCTCTTGGCCGGGCGTCCATCGGGGAACTGGTTGCTGTAGTTCTGGATGACGCTGGGGTAGTCGGGGTCCGCGATGCGGCGCAAGCCCAGTTCGGTGGCGGAGTCGCCGACCTGCCGTCCGGACAGGTTGTTCTCGATGACGCGGATGGCGTTGTCGGGCCGGCGCAGATCGTGCAGGACGACCTCGCACAAACCGGGGAACATACGCCCGACGGCGACAGCGATGCGTTCCGCTTCCCGTAGGAGGTGCTCGTCCTCCGGTACGTCGCGGTCGTCTTCGGGTACGGCGGGCTGGCCAGCGCTGGTGCCGTCCGGCAGGCGGCCGGTGGGGTGTGTCATCGAGCGCTGCCCGGTCCCGGAGCGCCGTCGCTGTGTCCGGCGAACACCGCGGCCATCTTTTCGGCGGACTTCAGCCCCGCACCGGTGAGCACGACCACGGTCGTCTCGTCCGGAGCGATCTTTCCGGTCGCGATGAAGTGGTCGAGGGTTGCCGCGGCGACGCTGCTGGTCGGCTCGGCGTACAAGCCTCGCGCGCTCAGTGCGCGGACCGCGGCGTGGATTTCCGTCTCGGGTACGGCGTAGGCGGCGCCGTCGGAGCGGCGGATGGCCGCCACTGCCTCGGGCAGCCGGACCGGGTGGGCGATGGATGCGCCCTCGGCGATGGTCGGCATCCGCTCGCCTCGGCTGGCCGGGTCGATGCCGTTGAACGTGTCGGCGATGGTCGCCCAGTGTTCGGGCTGCCCGACGAACAGGCGCGGGCGCCTGTCGATCTGGCCGGCGTCGAGCAGTTCACCGAACGCGAGGTCGCATCCAATGATGTTGCTGCCGGCCCCGGCCACGAGGACCACGTTGTCGGGCGCGGCGAAGCCGAGAGACTCCCACATCTCGTAGGCGATGGTCTTGGCGCCCTGGATGAACATGGGGTGCCAGTTGTGGCTGGCGTAGGGGATCTGCTCCGACTGGCGGATCGCCTCGTCCGAGACCTCGTCACGGGTGCCGCCGACGAGCTCGATCTCTGCTCCGTAGGCGCGGGCCTGGAGGATCTTGGCTGCCGAGGTGGCGGCGGGAACGATGATCTTGGCGCGGATACCGGCGGCGGCTGCGTAGGCGGCCACCGCAGAACCGCCGTTGCCCGAACTGTCCTCCAGTACGCGGGTGGCGCCGTGCGCTGCGAGGTGAGACATCATCACCGATACGCCCCGGTCCTTGAAGCTGGAGGTCGGGTTGAACCACTCCAGCTTGAAGTGGACACGCCGGCCGGCCCAGTCGAGCGGGATCATCGGCGTACACCCCTCACCCAGGCTCACCCGGCGGGCGGCGGGCACAGGCAGGGCAGCGTGGTAGCGCCACAGGGACCGTTCGCCGGTGTCGATCTGCTCGGGACGCAGGCCCGGCAGCGCACTGACTGCGAGAGGGCTGCCGTCTTCGCCCCGCCATCGGGGGTCGTCCAGGCGGTAGCGCTCCCCGGACCGGTCGTAGAGGTCGGCGGCGGCCGAGTGATGTTCCACGTTCATGGGCGTCTCCGGCTTTCCATTGGTCGACGTGCTGTCGCTGGGGTCCTACGAGCAGGGCGTCCTGCCACCCCCACACTAGACGCACTATCTAAACATAGACAATAGATCTAATCACAGTCGGGCGCCACCGGGCGCTCGAAGACCCCGCGGCCGAGGCGTCGCAGCCGCCGGGATCCCAGTAGCACTCGCGGAAAAGCCAACGAAGTAGCCCCTGACCTGCAGCACTGTGATACTCCGGACCCCACTGGGCGCTTCAGTGACGCACCCCGGCGGCGGCCCTCCCCCCTCCCGCCCCAAACCGTGGGACGTGCTGCGTGGTCACGTCCAGGCGCAGCCGCTGGAAGCGGAGGGGTGGCGGTAGACGCCGCCGTGGTCGATGGCGTGGTCGGCACTGACCTCGGCAACGAGGGCGGGTTGGACGAGGGTGGTGTCGAGGACGTCGCGGCTCCCCCACGCCGCCGAGAAGCGCGCCCGCTGGTCGGGGCCTGAGCCAGCCCGGGCAGACCCGGGGAACGGATGGAGTTTCCCAAAGCGGTGTGCGTCCCGCTCCTCATCTCGTGGGACCCGGTCTGGTCGAAGATGCGCTGGCCCTGGCGAGGAGCCCGCGAGCAGTGGTGTGGTCGCCGCGGCGTGGGGTTTGCCGAAGACGGTGTTCAGCAGCCACAGGGCCGGCCGGTTGCCGATGGCCATGGCCTGGTCGGCGAGGACTCCGCAATCGGAAGGGCGGCGCCTTCGTAGCCGAGGGCGGTCCCGGCGCGGTCAGGGCGTTCCGAGGGGTTCGATGTTGTCCAGGGCGGTCGGTAGTTCGCGGCCGCCGGCTTTGGGGCGGATGTAGGCGCGGCGGGTCCAGCGCGGTCCGGTGTGGGTGGCGACTTCCTCGAGGACGACGGCCATCAGTTCGCCCTCGGTGCCGGAGGCGATGTCGCGAACCCGGTGGCCGAGCAGCGGGTGTTCCTCGTGTCCGAGTCCGAGGTCGCGACCAATGTTCCGGCGCGCGGCGCCGACGACGTCGCAGGAGCAGGCCAGCATCAGCCCGCGACAAGCCACCGCCGACACCGGTCGTCCGGCACAGCGACGATCCGGCCTAGCCCAGCCAGACGATGCCCAGCACGGACAGCCGCCGGGTGAGGCGGTTCGCCATGTAGACGACGGAGAGCCGGCCCACGGACGCGGCGCGGACGTTCTCGCCCTCCGGGTCGCCGGCGTTCCACTGCGGCCAGCCCCACGGGGCGCGCACCGCGATATCGAGGACGTCGCGGACCGTCTCCCGGGCCGGTTCGGGGAGCTCGGCGAGGGTCTTAGCGGCCTGCGGGGACAGGCGCACCGCCCACGGCTGTTCTCCGGTCACGGGCGGCCGCCGAGGACATCTTCCAGGTCCACGAAGTCGGCGTCGTCCTGGCCGGAGTCCATGAAGGCATCGACGTCCGGGGCCGCGGCCACGCGCAGCTGCCAGGTGCGGACCACCTCGTGCAGGGGGGTGAGGCTGAACGCGTGGCGGGCGTCTTCAAGCGCCTTCGTCCAGTCCCGCTCGAAGGCTGGCACCCACTGCTCGGCACGCCGGTCCGCGCGGAGCTGGGCCAGGAGTTCGGCCGCGGCGCCGGGTGCGGGCGCGTACGGGGCGGCGGTGGCAGGTGTGTGGTCGGGCTCGGCGCTCATCGGCTCCTCCTCGCAGGTGCTACCCGTCACGGTAGGGCGCCGTGGCCCAGGCCGGGGAGGTCCGGACGGATGCCGCAGCCCGGGGCCCGTTTGCTGCGGCGCCGCGGGCGCGGCAGCAAACGGGGCGGAACAGCACCTTCACGCGGGGCTCTTCGCCGCTTCCGCGCGGCGCAGGGCGCCGACCAGCGTCCATGAGAGGTCGTCGGAGTCCAGGCCCTCGGCGTCGACCGGCAGGTCGGCGGCCGGATGGATACGGGGCCTCGCCCGTTTCCTGCCTGCCTGCTGCGCAGCCGTCACTCCCGGCAGCCGTACGCTGCGGCCACCTCCGCCAGCCCCTCCAGGCCGCCGTCCGCGCCGCTTCCCTCGCCCACGCGGGCGAGCAGGAGCACCCGGGCCGGCACGCCTGCGGCCGCGTATGCGGCAAGCCGGTGATGACCGTCCAGGATCGCGCCGACCAGCCACCGCTCCTCGTGCAGGGCGTCCACGTACCGGTCGTCGATCCAGCCGAGAACCACCGCGGCGGGCCGCTCCCCCGCCGCTACAGCGGTCGCGTGCCGGGCGACGGCCGCCGGGTCGAGCGCTTCCGGCGGCTGCGAGGGCAGGAAGGCGCCATAGGTGAACGGCACCCGGCCTCCCGGAACGGGCGCGGTGAGCTGGAAGTGCGCGACGCCGGGCCAGTAGTCCCCGGGGCGGTCGTACTCGGGGCGGTCGCCGTCGTCGCCGTCCGCCTCCGACCGGGCTGCCGCACGGCGGTACCACCACGACCGGGTCGGCTCGGCCACCCGTTCCAGGGGGAGATCGAGGAGGAGGGCGCGGTAGTGGCCGGTCTCCAACTCGCCGAGTACGGGGCTCCATTCGGCGAGCAGCGCGGTGTCGAGCCGATCCAGGTCAGTCAGCCGCCCGCGCATGCGGGCCGCGATCCGGGCAGCCTCGTCGTCCGGCCAGTCCAGCAAGGTCAGGCCCAGCTCGCACGTGTCGCACAACGAGCCGACCCGGTACAGCGGTTTTCGGTCGAACGTCAGGCACCGGTCCCAGCGCGGCCAGGAGGAGCCGGGCGACGGTGGGTCGAAGGCGACGCGGATCCGGCCGGCGCCTTCGTCGACAGAGAACCGGGCCCGCGCGCTGGACTCGACAACGAGGTCCCGCACCGCTGCGGCGCGCGCTCGATGCGGCCGTCGGCCCAGGCGGCGCGCACGGCCGCCGCGTACGCCGCTCCGCTTGCCCGCTCCGGCAAAAGCGGGTCGCGGCCGGTGAGCCGTACGAGTGCGTGGTGGACGTCGTACACGCGTTCCTCGGCGCTCTCGGCCAGCCATCGAAGCAGGTGCGGTACTGCGGCGGGATCGCCCATCAGCTCCAGGGCGACGGTGAACGCGGTGTGGTCGAGTCCGGTCACCTCGGACAGTCTCCCGGCGATTGGCGCCGTCCACGCGCGGGCACCGAGGCGGCCCAGCGCGAGCGCGGCACGGCCGCGCGGCGCCGCGGAGTCCTCTAGGAGGGCGCCGAGGAGCGGCGCGAAAGACGGGTCGCCGGAGAGCCCCATGGCGTCGACGAGCTCGGGGGCGGGCGAGCCGCCGGTTCCGGCATTGCCCCCACTGGATGCAGGGGCGTCCTGCACGTAGGTGCGCAGGAGCTCGGCGGGCAGTCGCAGCCCGCGCAGCACAGCGGTCCTCAGGAGGTCCTTGCCGTCGTCGCCGGCGAGCCCGGGCATGGCCAACAACCGCAGCAGCACCGCGTCGCCCGGCTCACCGAGGCTTCGCAGGAACCAGGTGAGGTAGGGGCGGAAGGCCGTGTGGTCCGTCTCCGATCGGTACAGCTCCTCGACCGCCTCGGCGAGAGGGCCGGGCCGGTCGGTGTTCGGCGAGTGCAGCGCGTACAGCGCAGTCCACGGGTCGTCGGCGCACAGAGCGGCGCGGAGACGTACCCGGACGGTGTCGTGATCCCCCATGCGAGAAGTATCGGCCCAGAAACGGGAGGCAGCGGACGCAGCCGGTGTAGCGGCGCCTGAGCGCAGGCTCGATGCACATGCCGCAGTTCTCTGATGGGGAGTGCGTAGTGCCACGGGGTGGGCCGAAAGCGTTTCCTCTTGAGCCTCACCCCGTGGTCATTTTGGGTTGTGGTCTTACGCGGGAGGTAGGCCCGGAAGCACCGTCCCGGTGTACGCAGCGAGCACGCTTCCCAGGGCTCAGCTGACCACGGGAGAGTTGAGGATGCCAACGACGGATCCACCCCCGCGTCGGAGCCTGCTGGGGTCGGGAGAGCCGTTGGCGGCCTCGGTTTCGAGACGTGTGGCGAGCTGGGTGAACTCGAGGGCCTCTTCTTCTGGCAGTTCCAAGGCAGGTGCAGCCTGACGCAGTGCGCGGGCGGGCCGGTATGCCGGCAACGGGCCCGCGGGCGGCAGGCCGCAGCCAGGAGGTCGCCGAGCACGGCGACATCCCCGGCCCCGTCGGCTTCTACGGCGCGGTCAAGGCGTGCGGAAACCTCCCAGATCCGGCGCTCGGCCAACACCCGGCCCACAGGCGCGGCGTACGGGGTGAAGCTCACGGACCCGGGGCAGGGACAGGTCGTGGGCGAGCGTCGCGCCGGCGAACCGCACCGGCCGGAACCAGCGGTCCGCACGGTCCCCGGGCAACACCACCGCATACCCGACCAGGGCGCCGCCTCGCCAAGGCGCTCGCGCACGAGGAGGCCGGTGTCGCGGAGCCGGTCGAGGAAATCCGCATCGTCGTGGGCGTGGGCGGCGGCGGTACGGACGGTGCGCTGCAGGGACTCGCGGGCGGTCCCGGCCAGGCCTCGGCGGGCTGCCTTCTCGGCCTCGCCAGTGAGCGGGCGGCGGCGGAGCCGACGCACTGGCGCTGCGTCGGGCGGCCGCCCGACGGTCGTCCTGATCGGCGTGCCAGCTCAGGGCGGTGATGTCGGCGTAGCGCGGTGGGCTGCGAGAACGACAGGGCTACTGCAGGCATCGCGTCTCAGATTGTCGTGAGTAGGCTACGTTGGCCGCGGTCCCGTCACATGCTCGTGAGGTCCACCCACACCCACGGTTCGTGGTCCCACGAGCGCACTTCGCCGACGACCAGTTCGATGACCGTTCCCACCGGCGGGAGGTCCTGAGCCAGTCGCCTCACACCTGGCTCGCCACCGCGGCGGATGGTGTCGAGGGATGCGCCGACCGGCTCGTATTCGTCAAGCTTCGCTGTGATGCCCCATGGCTGGTGGCTGGTGATGGTCGCTTGGACGGGCTCACCCGGGTGAAGCTCGCTGAGGGGGCGCTTCGGCTTGTTCGGCATGGCGGCATCATCTCTCCCTGTCACCAGCAGAGTGTCGGCGGGGACCGTAGTTCGACCAGGCGATGCGGTGCCCTCGCCGAGCCCGCCGAACGGGCCGTGCCCACGGCCTGACGGAAGGACGCGCCCGTGCCCGCCGCCAGTCCACGGAGGCCGGGACCAGCTACTCCAGGAACGTGACTTCCTGAACGTCGTGCAGGGGGCTGCGCGGTCACCCTGCGCTGCCGCTTGAAGTCGACCTCCACCATGCCGACCGGGGCCGGCCACCCGAGCCGCACCACCTGATCAAGTCGCCACGGTGGCAATCGGGCAGGCCCCGTGCCCGCTGCGACGGCCGCCATGCCCGGTGGCGTCGCTGCCGCGGCGGAGCCGGTGCTCGGGGCGGCCAGCGCAGCGGGGGCGCGCCCGGCCGGGCTGGGGGTAAGGGCGGGGATCCGTCGGGCGGGCTGCCCGGGGCCGGGGCATGGGGCTTCAGGCAGTGCGGTGCGCTCCGACGAAGTGCTGAAGGGCTTCCTGCGTGTGTGGAAGGCCGAGGTCCCGCAGCCGGTCGGCGGACGAGCGGATGAGCCAGGGGTGCCGTTGGCCGGCAAGATCGCCGAGCAGTTGCTGCTGCGCCGCTGTCAGGTCGGCATAGCGGGGTGTGGGGTGCGGCTGCGGTGCGAGGAAGAGCGCCTCGATCGCCCTGCGGGTGCGGGACCCGTAGTAGTCCCAGACGATGCGGGGCAGGCACGCGTCGAGCGCCTCGCGCACGGAGGCCGGGTCCGAGCCGGCGGGCAGGGAGTGCAGGGTGCGCTCGATGTGGCCGTGAAGGTCGCCCCCGCAGTAGTCGGTTACGCGATCGAACGGGTTGCGGGCAGCTGCCGTGAGCTCCGTGACAGCCCGGCTGAGCAGGCTGGGGCCGACAGGGGCTCCGTCGAGGGCGGCGAGACGGATGAGGGCAGTGGCCGCAGCCCATCGCATCAGTGGGTCTGCGGCGTCCAGGTACGGGGTGATGTCCTCTGCCGTGGAAAAGGGTCCGAGGAGGCCGGCGGCGAGCAGTGCGGTGGCTGCGGTGACCGGGTCCCTCTCGTGTGTGGCGAGGGCGAGGAGGCGGGGCAAGGAGGTGGCGGAGAATTCGGGGAACCAGGCCAGGAGGTAGGCGATCCGGGTCCGCAGACAGGCGTCGGCATCATCGAGTAGGACGAGAAGGCTTGGGAGTTCGGCGAGGACCGCGTCGTATGACTGGAGCGCCGACCACCGGGAGTCGGGCGAGTTGCCGGCGGCCACCCAGTCCCGCATCTCCTGAAGCTCTGCGCGCTTGTCGGGATCCGGCTCGGCGGCCAGTTGCTCCTCGTACCACGGCAGGGACACCTCGGGTCCGACCTCGGCCGCGGCCGCTCGCCATCCGGCCACGTTGATACCGGTGGTCACGTCGTACTCGTCGTGCCAGTCCACGGCCAGGCGAGTGAGCAGCCACATGGCGTTCTCACGGGCGGCCGCGGGTCCCCCGACGGCAATCCTCGCGAGGAACGGCACGGCGAACGGGGAGGCCGAATACCGGCTGCCCTGATGGAAGATGCTGCTGAATAGCCTGCTGAACGCCTCCTTTCGCGCCTCGTCGTCGCTCCCGCACAGGGCGCGTATATGCCCTGGAACGTCATGCGCCGATCGGTAGGCGTGCGACAGGCCGGCCCAGTCCACATCGTCCAGCCCCGCCAGCAACTTCTCGTACTCGTCGATCATCGAAGAAGGATCGCAGGGGGCACTGACATAGCCTCCGCGGCCCAGCAGTAGCTGGTCCCACCCAAAGTGGCGCTGGTCCGCGACGTTCTGCAGGGTGCCCACCAGGTGGCGGGCCATCTGCGGCCAGTCCGTGTCCCGCATCAGCACAGCCATCACGTCGTCGCCGAGGTGGCCGCGCAGCTGGTCGGCCGACCAGCCCGGTGCCATCTTCCCGGCGTCCTCGCCGAGTTCCTCCTCCCGGCCGGTGAGGCGTTTCTGGGCGGCGCGGCGGACCGCGGCGGAGATGGTCAGCACCAGGCGGTAGGCCATCACTGCGGTGTGCGCGGCCTCCCCGAGGGCTTCGGAGAACGGCTCGGGCTGAGGCGGGTACGTCATCGGCAGTTTCCTCGGATCGGGTCAGCGCGTACGGGACGGGCCTGGCCGGTCCGGCGGACCCTGCCCCGGGCGCGGGCGGGCCGGTACACCGGTAACGGGTCCGGCGGCGGGCAGGCCACGGCCCGGCGTGCGCACCACTCGACCGGTGCGCGGCTTCGTCGTCGGAAGCGGGTTGCCGGCCAGGCCGGCTGCCTCGCGCAGCAGGACGGCGGCGGCCTCCACCGCCCCTACAAGCGCGATCAGCAGGGTGAGGACGACCGCGGCATCTCCCCCGCGGGCGGCGCGCGGTGCGTGTTCCAACGCGCCGGTCGAAGCGCGCCATCCGGCACAGGCGCGGCCCTCCAGAACGCGGGCGCCCCCGCAGGGGGCGTCCCACCGCCCGCCGCTACGCAGAGGCCCCCCGTCGTCCGGCGCCCGCGCACGCAGGGATGGTCCCAAGCCCATGGTCACGGCGCCGAACTACCCGGTCCGGCGCCCCCGCACAGGGGCGGTCCTAGTGTGCTCCGCACACGGATTGGGGGCAGTTCGGTTCTCAGGTACCCCTCGCCTCCCCCACTCGGGGGAGGCGGCCGGGACCACCGGAGGACGCGAGACGCGAGCCACGAGCGTGAACCTCGACGTGCCGCGCCGCATCAAGTGGACGGCATACGCCATCCCCTTGTGCGCCCTCCCCTCGGGGCTGTGGCGCATCACGCTCGTCACCGGCTGGCCCGACTGGTACGCCGGGCACGACTGACTGCCGGGGGAACGGCCGTACGTCCTCTCGCTCTCGCTGATCGCCGAGTGCCTGGCGCTGCTCGCCCTGGGGCTCGTCCAGCCCTGGGGCGAACGGCTGTCCACCTGGGTTCCCTTTGCAGGCGGCCGCGTGCTGCCAGTCCGCGCGGTCGTCATCCCGGCCTGCGTCGGTGCCTTTCTGGCTACCGTCCTGGCCGCGTACGCCACCCTGAACTACCAGTTCCATTTCGTTCCCCCGCTGAACCACACCGGTGAGGCCTTCCCCACCAGCGGCCCGGGGGCATGGGCCTTGTGGGCCTGCTACGCCCCGATCCTCGCCTGGGGACCGCTGCTTGCGGTGGCAACGCGGGCCTACCACCTGTGCCGGACCCGTGACGCGGTTCTGGCCTTCGAGTGAGGCCGGATCGGTTCGCTCGCCCGTCGCTGGGAGATGCTCGCGGTGGCCTCCCCCACTCGGATCGTCGTTTCGCCGCTCTCGTGGAGGTCGTGGATGCCGGTGGTTGTCGGACTGCAGGAACAGCAAGAGCTTGCCGCCCGCCGTCGCGTGGACGGGTTGTGTGAAGAAGCCGACCGGATGTAGGCCGAGCTCGAAAGAGGCTCAGCGGAAGACGGCCGCGTTCTGCTGGGCCCACTGCGCGAAAGTGCGTGCCTTACCTCCGGTCACCTTCTCGACCACGCCGTTCGGGGTGTTGTACTCAGCCGGCGGGTCGGCGAACACCTCCAGCTGGAAGTCGATCATGTGCTCCGGCACGCCCTGCGCCCGCATCGATACCCGCGCCTGGTCCGGCGTCAGCTCCACGAACTCCACCTTCCGGTCGACCGCAGAGCCCAGTGTGGCGATTTTCTCCCGCATCGAGAGCCGCTCCGGGCCGGTAAGCAGGTACTCCGCACCGGCGTGCCCGTCCTCGAGCAGCACCGTTGCGGCCACCGAGCCGATGTCCCCCTCGTGCACCATCGCGGTACGCGAGTCCCCGTACGGCCGCTCGACCCGTCCGTGGCGCACCTCGTCCGCCCACTCCAAGGCGTTGGCCATGATCTCGGTCGGCGACACCGTAGTCCACGCCAGACCCGACGCCCGCACGGCCGGCTCCAGAGTCGACTCCGACCAGCCGGCAAGCATGGTCGCCCGGCGCACCCCCGCCGACTCGATCATGGCCACCAGATCCCTGCCGTTCTCCAGCGGGGCGTAGTCGTCGCCCCCGAAGTTGATCAGGTGCACACCGGTCACGCCGTGCAGCGCCGATGCCAGCGACGACGCGTCGGTCAGATCTCCGCCGACGACCTCGACGCCCGGACCGAACGTCGCCGCCCCGGGCCGCCGGGTCAGCGCCCGCACCGGCGCACCGGCCTCCCGCAGCGCCGCAACAACCTGCCGCCCGACCGTGCCGGTCGCGCCCACCACCAGAAACGTCATGCCAGTCTCTCCACATCGTCCGATGCCGGTCTCCCCGGCCGCACGCACATACTGATCACCCTTGCGGACCGGTACCGTCCGCATTGGCAGCTGTTGCCGTTCCGATCTTGAGGGGTGGTGGGTGAGGACGGCGAGCGGGGAGCGGGGGCCCGCTCGGGCGGTGCGCACGGCCCGCCAGTCCATGCAGGGGCGGACCACCTCCAGGAGCGCGATCTCCTGGGCGTCGTACAGGGGGACCGTGGTCACCCCGCCCTGCCGCTTGTAGTCGACCTCCGTGGAGCCGACCGGAGCCAGCCACCCGAGCCGCACCACCTGATCGAAGTCGGTACGGCGGACGCCCAGGCGCACCGCGGCCTGGTCCGGGCCGAGGGGCACGTGCCGGTCGAGGACGGCGGGCAGGTCCCACCGGCGAGCCAGCGCGGCCACCTGGTCCGGATGGACGACGGGGAACTGCGGGTCCCCGCCGAGGTAGACCAGCAGGCCGGCACGGACGAGACGGCCGACCGCCGAGGCGGTCACCCGCGGCCGCAGGATCGGAAGCGGCACGCCCAAGGCCTCGGTCAGCCGGTCCGCCGCCGCCCCGGCCTCGATCCCCCGCAGCGCCGCCCGCACTGCCTCGTGGTCGGCGGCCTCCACCACCGCACGCCGCCACCGCCACCGCCACCGGCACCGGCACCCGCACCCGCACCCGCACCCGCAGCCGGCCCGCCGCCGCGGACTCGTCAATCACCTCACGCACCGAACGGCCCGAGGACCGGGCCACGCCCGAAACATGCCGAAAGATCCCGTTTGCTGCAATAGCTGCTATTTAAGGGTGAGTTGAGGGCGTATCGCACAAGCCGCCTACGCGTACGCGAGGGCGAAAATCACCCCTGCGGGTGAGGCGAACCGGCTCCTGACGCACGGGAGCGGGGCCGCCGACGGCGGCCCCGCTCCTCCCTCGGGCGGCCTACAGGTAGTCGGTCGTCTGCGGCGTAGGTGCCCACGTACGGGGCGCCGGGCAGGGGGGTTCCGTCAATTCGGGCAGGGGCGGCCCTGCGGCCCAGGTCAGGAGGCGACGGGAACGCGCAGACCGATGGCAACCGCCGCGCGCCTGCACCCCGCGCGAACACCAGCCAGCTCCGCCCGCACATCCGTCCCCGCCCGACCCGCCGCAGCCGTGGAGGATCCCGCGGCCGCCGCGTGCAGCTCAGCCCGCTCGGTCGCACCGTCGCCGGGAAGCACCGTGATCTCGGCGGCGTCCGCGACCGCACCGACCAGCCGCGCCACCTCGGCCGGCCCCGACACCGACCAGTGGACGTGGACGCCGAGCATCCCGGGCACCCACCCTTCGAGGGCGCCCCGGATGTCCTCGCACAACCCGCCGACGGCCGTGTGCGAGCCCTCGGACGCGATACCGGCGCTCATCTCCCCATGCTCTCCTCCGCCACCGACACCCCGCCTCGACGCCACCCCACGCGCGCAGCAGTACGGGCTGGCTGCGTGGGTGCCGCCAGCTCCTCCCACGAGGCACGGATGCCGAGCCGATTCTCCAGGTCCGTGAGGATCGCCCCGTGTCCGTCCCGTACAGTCATTCCGCCGAGAGTGAGCTCGCCGACTACGTAGTACTCGTCGTCCTGAACCCTGGTACGGACGAGATCGTCCTGGGAGCGCGTGCGGCGCCGCAGTTCGGCTTCGGCCCCCATCTCGTGCCAGCTTCGCGCGAGATCCCGCATCTCCAGCAGCTCGGACGCGGGGTACCTGTCCCGGATGCTGTTGTCCAGGAGTGCCCCGACCAGCGCGGGCGAACCCGAATCGACCGCCTCGCGCAGGGAGAGCAGATCCTCCGGCGCGCACTGGCTGGCATCGGCGCCACGCATGAGCAGCAGTTGAGCAATGCCCCCTCGGAACGCCTGGACAGCCACACCGAACGCCGCGGCCCGCTCGTCGTAATCCCCGTCCTCCTCCAGAAGCCGCTTCACCAAGAACATGTCCCCCGCCCGAACAGCGGCGATCAGAGGGGGCTCCACCACACCGTTCACACGGAGCCCTTTCCAACCTGGCTGCGGTGCCGGGCTGTTAGGGGTCAAGGGCTGTACGTAACGACGAAGCTCCTGGTAGACGGGTTCTCGACCAAGATCACCCGTATCCGCCAGGAGCTTCGCGTGCTTGCCTACCCGTCCTCGATCGATCTGTCCAGCCGCACCCTGCGGCACCTGACAGGGCAGCTGGCAGCCCGGCAACGTGAGATCGGGACACGGTGGCGACGCCTGTCCGCCGGCCGTCAGGCCCTGCTCGCCCTGGCCCACCTGCGGTGCGGCGACACCTACGCCCAGCTCGCCGCCTGGTTCAGAATCGGCATCGCGACCGTGTATCGGTACATACGCGAGGCCGTCGAAGTGCTGGCCGCTCTCGCGCCGACCCTGGCCGAGGCGATGGAGACAGCGCGGAGGAAGGCGTTCGTGATCCTGGAAGGCACCCTGCTGCCGATCGACCGGACCGCCGCAGACACCCCGTACTACTCGGGCAAACACAAACGGCACGGCATGAACGTGCAGGTCCTCACCGACCCGTTCGGCCGACTGCTCTGGGCCTCGGCCGCCCTGCCCGGAGCCACCCATGACCTGACGGCCGCCCGGAGCCACGGCATCGTCGACGCGCTCGCCGCCGCGGGACTGAAATGCTGGGCAGACAAGGCGTACCAAGGCGCCGGCCGGCACATCCGAGTCCCTTTCCGGGGCCGCCGACTCAAGCGATGGAAGCGGCGCCACAACAGCAGCCACGCCAAGATCCGCTGCATCGGCGAGCAAGCCATGGCCACCCTCAAGGGCTGGCGCCTACTGCGGAAGCTCCGCTGCAGCACCAACCGGATCACCGACCTCGTCAAGGCTGTCCTCGTCCTTCACCACGCCTCAGTATGAGGATGGAAAAGGCTCACCAACTCCACGGGGAAGGTAGAGTCGGACGCTTGTTATGAATCGATCAACTGCAGGACTGTTTCAAGCAGGGTTTAGACATCACACACCTTACTGCTAAGAAGAGGCGCCCCAAGGATCGCCGTCTGTGCCGTCAGAAATTTCAAAAGGCTTCCATTCAATGCAGGTCGGAACGCTCCCTCCAGAGTGAAGGAACTCCTTGATCGCTTCGCGGACGAGAGTGAGCGGGATTTCCGAGTTGTCTGAAAAATCCAGCAAATGCTCGGCGACGTGGTACGCCACACCACCTCGAGAACCAGGGACGCCTACGGATGAAACATTGCCGACCTCGGGAGCGGTCAGAGTTAGCGCACCCACATGCAGATCACGACTCACTCCAACATATAGTTCATGATCCGGAAACCCTACCGGCTTCTGAGACCGGCCTCTCGACACAATGTGGACTGCATCATGGAATGCCGGCCCCGCAAGTAGTGCATCTACAAGGCAATCCACATCCGCCCCCGTGGCAAGCAGAACTGGATTCTGCATGTCCACGCTACGGTAGCGCGCCTCGAGTCGGCTATCCGTCATTACTATTCCTCTTCCTATTTGAAATTGGCTAGCCCTTCATATACCTGACTATTCCACACACCCGAGTCGTCAAGGAAGTGAACCGTGAGCGTTTGACCCTTATTAAGGATATACGGTAGCACCATGTCGCAGCCCACTGGCTCGCTACATGGGCCATCTGTATGGTTAATCACCAAATCTGCCCTGGCTATGCGCGTGGTTCCGTCTGCGTTGAGCATACTTGCGGCAAATTTTTGCTCGACGTCACTGAGCCTTTTCCATCCTCATACTGAGGCGTGGTGAAGGACGAGGACAGCCTTGACGAGGTCGGTGATCCGGTTGGTGCTGCAGCGGAGCTTCCGCAGTAGGCGCCAGCCCTTGAGGGTGGCCATGGCTTGCTCGCCGATGCAGCGGATCTTGGCGTGGCTGCTGTTGTGGCGCCGCTTCCATCGCTTGAGTCGGCGGCCCCGGAAAGGGACTCGGATGTGCCGGCCGGCGCCTTGGTACGCCTTGTCTGCCCAGCATTTCAGTCCCGCGGCGGCGAGCGCGTCGACGATGCCGTGGCTCCGGGCGGCCGTCAGGTCATGGGTGGCTCCGGGCAGGGCGGCCGAGGCCCAGAGCAGTCGGCCGAACGGGTCGGTGAGGACCTGCACGTTCATGCCGTGCCGTTTGTGTTTGCCCGAGTAGTACGGGGTGTCTGCGGCGGTCCGGTCGATCGGCAGCAGGGTGCCTTCCAGGATCACGAACGCCTTCCTCCGCGCTGTCTCCATCGCCTCGGCCAGGGTCGGCGCGAGAGCGGCCAGCACTTCGACGGCCTCGCGTATGTACCGATACACGGTCGCGATGCCGATTCTGAACCAGGCGGCGAGCTGGGCGTAGGTGTCGCCGCACCGCAGGTGGGCCAGGGCGAGCAGGGCCTGACGGCCGGCGGACAGGCGTCGCCACCGTGTCCCGATCTCACGTTGCCGGGCTGCCAGCTGCCCTGTCAGGTGCCGCAGGGTGCGGCTGGACAGATCGATCGAGGACGGGTAGGCAAGCACGCGAAGCTCCTGGCGGATACGGGTGATCTTGGTCGAGAACCCGTCTACCAGGAGCTTCGTCGTTACGTACAGCCCTTGACCCCTAACAGCCCGGCACCGCAGCCAGGTTGGAAAGGGCTCCAGGTTTCTGCCTCGTTAGTGCGGCCGGTGTTCTCCAGCACGAATCCGAGGTTGTGCATTGCGCCGTTGTTTCCGGCGTCGGCGGCTTTCCGATACCAGGCTTCCGCCTCGTTGGCGCGGTCAGCCTCTGTGAGCAACAGCGCGAGGCTGAACATGGCGTCGGAGTCTCCGGCTTCGGCGGCCCGTTGGTGGCGCTCCTTGTCGGTTTCCGGAGCATCCGCGGCAGGGCCGGTGGTTGGCCCAGGTGCGAGGTGTGCCGAGCGTAGGCGTGCGGCGACCTCCTTGGCAGTGAGGGGACGGTCGACGGGGTCTTTGGCAAGGAGGGAGGTGATGAGGGTGTCGATGCCGGGCGGTATGGCGGGCCGGTGGGTGCTGGGCGGTTCGGGGGTTGTGGACAGGTGCATGGCGATGACGGCGTACGCGGAGTCCGCGGTGAACGGGGGGCGCCCGGTGAGGAGCTCATACAGGCTGGCGCCCAGGGCGTACAGGTCGGCCGAGTACGTCGGTGTCTGGCCTCTGAGCTGCTCGGGAGCCATGTAGAGAGGGCTGCCTAAGCGTTGTCCCGTAAATGATCTACGGCATGCTGGTTGACCAGCGTCGTTTCCTGGTCAACCAGCGAGCGTGAGGTTGTGGAGGCGAGCGATGCCGAGCATGGCGTGATGGACCCCGTCGCCTTTCAGGCGGCAGTCGCGGAGGATCTTCCAGGTCTTCATGCGGGCGAAGGCGTGCTCGACGCGGGCTCGGACCTTGCGGTGCGAGCGGTTGTGTTCCTCTTTCCAGCCCGGGAGTTCGCTCTGGCCGGGTTCGCGGCGGTGGGGGATGACCAGGCCGGTGCCTCGGTAGCCGCCGTCCGCGATCACCGTGGCCTTGCCGACGGCGTCTTTCGCTCCGGACAGCTCCCATGCCTTGCAGTCGTTGCGGTTGCCGGGCAGTGGCCGGCCGACCGCGACGACGAGCCGGGTGTCGGCGTCGATGACGACCTGGTGGTTGGTGGAGTACCGGTAGTTCTTCGACTGCTCGGCGATGGTGTGGTCCCGGGTGGGGACCAGGGTGCCGTCGACGATCAGCACGGTGTCCTTGCGGAACCGCTTGCGGGGCTGGAGCGCGAGCGCCGGGCCGAGGTGGTCGACGATCCGGTCGGCCGCGGACTTCGACACCCCGAACAGCGGGGCGAGTTGGCGCAGGGTGAGGTTGGTGCGCCAGTACGCGGCGACCAGCAGGACCCGGTCCTCCAGTGGCAGGCTCCAGGGTCGGCCCTTGCGGACCGGGTCGGCTCCCTCGCGCCGCAGCGCGGTGATCAGCTTGCTGAACTGCCGCGGGCTCAGCCCGGCGAACGGGGCTATCCAGGACGGCTCCGACGCCGTGATCACACCAGACACAGCAAGATCATCTCACCCGTGACCAGTACTTACGGGACAACGCTTAGTAGCGCTCCGGCCGTGGTCAGGCCGATCGTGCCGTCCTGGATCTGGACGATCCCGAAGTCGCAGATCTTGACGGTGCCGTCGTCGAGCAGCATGAGGTTGGCGGGCTTGATGTCGCGGTGCACGATGTTCCGCGCGTGGGCGGCGGCCAGCCCGTCGCACACCTGGGCACCGTACTCCAGCACCTTCTCGGGGGGAAGCCCGCCGGGGTGCTCGTCGCGCAGAACCGTCGCGAGATCACGCCCTTCCAGGAACTCCATGACGAGGAACGGGGAGACTTCCACCTGCCCGTCATATTGCGTCTCCTTGTGCTCGCCGAGGTCGTGGACGACGGCGATGTTGCGGTGGTTCAGCCTGGCGGCCGCCTCGCCTTCACGGCGGAAGCGGGCCAGGACCTGGGCGGCGAGTCGGTCGTCGCGCAGATGTGAGGCGAGAACCATCTTGATCGCGACGGTGCGGCGCAGCCTCAGGTCGGACGCTACCCACACCTCGCCCATACCGCCGTGCCCCAACCGGCTGTCGAGTCGGTAGCGGCCCGCCAGTTCCATCCCCCTGTACATGCAGATCACCGTATGCGACCCGCCCGCGATGGACCAATTCACCAGCAGGCTGTGATGTGGAGCGGGATCAGTTGCTTGGACATCGCGGCCGGCTGCGGCGCCGACGTGGAGTTGTTGACCCCAGCCCCGTAGCCGGGAGGACGGGAAGTCTGCCGCGGGCGCGAACGGCAGACCCCAGGGCGTGAGGCCGACGCTGTCCCGGAAGCTGGTGGTCGTTACGGCCGTGGCGAAACGCGATCTCGCCGATGCGGCAAGGCGCTTGGAAGGGTTCTTTGAAGGGCCTCGACGCGGGTGAGTTCCCTGCTGGCGACTGATGCGAAGGAAACCCCGCTGCCCAAGATGTTGCGGATGCCGAGTGAAACGGCTAATTCGCACTTGTGTGGGGGTGGTCGTAGCTGCCGCCATTCTCGCAGCTTGCTGTCCGTCCGGCCCGCCGTCGGGCGCAGGCGCCCCACGGCTCCACTCCCACCTGCGGAGAGTCCGCAGGCAGGTCCTGCGGAGGGCAACCACTCATGTCCGTGACCACCGACCAGTCGCCGCAGCCGCCCGTTTTGTAGCGGGTACGGATCCGGTGCTGCTCCTGGTGTTGGGGATCGTCATCGTCCTGGTCCTCAACATCACGCTACCTGTGCATGGTCCACCCGTCGGTGACCGCCCCGATCGGCGCCGTGGGCAGGATCGCCTCGGCGCTGGCCGCCGCGTTTGGGGTCGCGATCGCGCTTCGCCGACGATGACGAACAGCGTTGCGGAGCGGCGCGCAGCTTGACGCATTTCCGCATGTCAGAGCGGTTCGGGCGTCTGCTGGCCGGTGCCTGGTGCGCGGGCACACAGTACCGGCTGGGTTGGGCGAGGGCGGTGGAAGTGATGCTGGACATGGTGCTGTGGATCGCTCCAGCTCACGGGCCTGTTGACGGGTAGGCGTGAAGGATTGGCGGTTCGTGGACGCCAGCGGACCAATGAACAGGAAAATCCTTTGGGACATGGGTACGGCTTGCATTCAGTCACGTCATCACATCAGCAGATCAGAGCCCAGGAGCCAGCGGATTCAGCCCCCACCCACACCATCAGGCGACACCAGAACCGCCCGAAGGCTCACGAACCGCCCTCTCAGTGGGCGTTCACGTAGTGCTTTTCCGGTATGCGAGCTTTGTTCATGCCCCAGTTTGGGAGCCTCTGCCCGGTAGGAGGCGTGCATCCCCACCCGGATCACGAACCCACCTGCCCGTCTCGTTCGCTTCCGTGTCTCGAAGTCCGTCTGGTTTGAAGACGCCCCAGAATCGCCAGACAGCCAGCGGAACCATACCCTCCGGGCGCAGTCATGCACACGCTGTGCCGTGAGCGAGCGCAAGCCCTACCCCAGCGACCTGTCCGACGCCCGATGGGCCCTGATCGAGCCTACGCTGACGGCCTGGCGAAATGCCCGGCTCGAACGCCGTCCCACAGGACAGCCGGCCAAGGTCGAGTTACGGGACGTGTTCAACGCGATCCTCTACATCAACCGCACGGGAATCCCCTGGAAATACCTCCCGCACGACTTCCCCAGCCACGGCACCGTCTACGCCTACTACGCAGCCTGGCGCGACGAGGGAATCTTCGCTCAACTCAACTACGACCTCACCGGTCTCGCCCGCGTCAAGGAAGGCCGCAAGCCCGAGCCGACCGCCTCGGTCATCGACACCCAGAGCGTCAAAACCTCCACCAACGTGCCCCTGACCGGCCAAGGAACCGACGCCGCGAAGAAGATCGTCGGACGAAAGCGCGGCATCCTCACCGACACAATCGGCCTCATTCTCGCCGTAACCGTCGCCAGCGCCGGCCTCTCCGAGAACGCCATGGGAATACGCCTCCTCGATCAGGCGAAAGCCGCCTACCCGACCATCGCGAAAAGCTGGGTCGACGCCGGCTTCAAGAACACCGTCATCGAGCACGGCGCCCGCCTCGGAATCGACGTCGAAGTCGTCAACCGCAACCCCGAAAAGCGCGGCTTCCACGTGGTGAAAAGACGCTGGGTGGTAGAGCGGAGCATCGGCTGGATCATGATGCACCGCCGTCTGGCCCGCGACTACGAGACCCTCACCACCAGCTCCGAAGCCATGATCCACATCGCCTCCATCGACAACCTCGCCAAGCGCATAACGGACGAGACCACACCAACCTGGCGAGGAACCTACTAGGGCATAAGCGGCAATCCGCCTAGATCAAACGCCCTCTCAGACCGCTGCGGCGTGCTCGCCATCATGAACGAAGACGCCTTCTGACAGGTGGTGCGGTTCCTTTGGAACTGTAAATCGTTGGGTGTAACTCCCGATCATGGAGGATGCGCCGATGACCAGTGAGAACGTGACCGAGGCCGAGACCGTCGAGGCGTCTGAGCCGCAGTCGTCGAGGTCTCCTGGGCGAGCGTCGGGATCCGCCCGTTGGCCGAGCCGTACTTCTCGGCGGCCTCGTCCTTGATCCGCACAAGGTTACGCATGTCGCCGCGCAGTGCTTCGGCGAAATGGGGCAGGTCGTCGGCCGCCTTTCGGACGTTCGCCAAGGCAGTGTCGGCGTTCTCCCCCAACATCTCCATGACCTGGCCGAACTCCTGAACCGTTCCGGGTTCGGTAGGGACTCGATCGTTTGAGAGGATCGAGTCATGGCACGTCCTTCCCAGTACCCGCTTGAGCTGCGCCGTCGTGCGGTGCGGATGGTCGCCGAGGTGCGGCCCGACTACGACACCGAGTGGGCTGCGATGAAAGCGGTCGCCGCGAAGCTCGGCATCGGCACGACCGAGACGCTGCGCAAGTGGGTCCGTCAGGACGAGATCGACGCCGGGACCCGGCCGGGGACGACGACGGAGGAGTCGGCCGAGCTGAAGCGGCTGAAGAAGGAGAACGCCGAGCTGAAGCGGGCGAACGAGATCCTCAAGGCCGCGGCGAGTTTCTTCGCGGCCGAGCTCGACCGGCCACACACACGCTCGTAGCGTTCATCGACGAGCACCGGGACCGCTTCGGCGGAGTCGAGCCGATCTGCCGTGTTCTGACCGAGCACGACTGCAAGATCGCCCCGTCCACCTACTACGCCCACCACAAACGCCGGCAGGCACCCTCGGCCCGCACCGTTCGCGACACCGAGCTGAAGACCTTGATCCAGGAGGCATACGACGCCAACTACCGTGTCTACGGCGCGAGGAAGATCTGGCGGCACCTGAACCGCCAGGGCCAGACCGTGGCCCGCTGCACCGTCGAACGGCTGATGCGCGAGCTCGGCATCACCGGCGCCGTCCGCGGCAAGAGAGTGATCACCACGATCCCGGACCCCTCCGCGCCCAGGGCGCCGGACCTGGTCGACCGCGACTTCGTCGCGTCCGCGCCGAACCGCTGCTGGGTCGCCGACTTTACCCACGTCGCCACGTTCTCCGGCGTCGTCTACGTCGCCTTCGTCGTGGACACCTTCTCCCGCCGCATCGTCGGCTGGTCCGCCTCGACCACGAAGCAGACCCGGCTCGTCCTGGACGCACTGGACATGGGACTGTGGCAACGCGACCGCGACCAACACCCGCCCTTGCTAGGCGAGTTGGTTCATCACTCGGACGCGGGCTCGCAATATACGTCCTTCACGCTGGCCGAACACTTGGAGAAGGCCGGCATCGCCGCCTCGATCGGATCGGTCGGCAACGCATACGACAACGCGCTGATGGAGTCCACGATCGGCCTCTTCAAAACCGAGGTGATCAAGCCGCAGCGGCCCTGGCGATCCCTCGCCCAGGTCGAGCTGGCCACCGCCGAATGGACCGACTGGTACAACCACACCCGGCTCCACGGTGAGATAGGGCACATCCCGCCCGCCGAATACGAAACCAACCACTACCTGGCAACCACGAAACCCCAGGTCACACACACCATCTGAGATCTCTACCGAACCCGGAACGGTTCAGAGTGTGGTGTGCCCGGATGTCCGGCAGAAAGCGTTCGCGGAAGCGTCACGCTTCCGAGCAGGGTTCTACGAGTGTCTGACCGCCCGGCGTGACGAAATGTTCGAACTGGCCGACGCGCTGTTGTGCATCGACGGGCCGGTCACCTCGCCGGTGGACCTGATGACGGTGCCCGAACACCGGCGTGGGCACGGCGCGTTGTACGAAGATCTCAACCGGGGCCGGATCAACGTCGAGAGACTGCGGACTCTGCTTGCCGGGCTGCCGTTGTCCCGGTTCGAGGCCGGGCGCCTGGTGCTGGTGGTCAACGTGTCACCGTGGCTGCGCTCGGATGCGCCCTGCTCGGCAGAACGGCTGTTCTGCCACGTCTACGGCAGGGCGAAGTCCGCCTCCCAGTTCCCCCCGGGCTGGCCGTACTCCTTCGTCCCGGTCCTCGAACCGGGAGCCACCTCGTGGACGTCGACCCTGGACGTGGTCGGCTCGGGCCGGAAAACGATGCGACCGCCGTGACCGCCGCCCAGCTCCGCGCCGTGGCCGAGCGGCTCGTCGCGGCCGGCCAGTGGGCGCCCGGCGACCCGGACATCACGATCGTCATGGACGTGGGTTACGACGTCACCTGCCTGGCCTGGGTCCTGCGGGACCTTCCTGTCGAGCTGGTCGGGCGGATCCGCAGTGACCGGGTGATGCGTCTGCCGAAGCCCTCGCCCAAGGAGTACGCCCTGGCCTATCCCCAGGGCGGGCGACCGCCTAAGCACGGCAAGGAGTTCCGCTTCGCCAAACCCGAGACCTGGCCCGAGGCAGCGATCACCACCAACTACGGAAAGGCCGAAGCCCAAGCCTGGGACCGGGTCCACCCGAGGCTGACCCACCGCTCGGCCTGGCTGGAGCACGACGGCGAACTCCCCATCATCGAGGGCACCTTGCTCCGGTTGAAGGTCGGGCATCTCTCTAACTGATCATTTCAGAATGACGTTCGGAGTCGTCACAAGCAGATGATGCTACAAGCGAGTTGGAGGAAGCCGAGGTGGAGATCGGCGCGTATCTCGTAGCGGATCCGTAGCCGTTTGAACTGGTGGAGCCAGGCAAAGGTTCACTCGACGACCCAGCGGGTCTTCCCCAGGCCGGAGCCGTGAGCCGTGCCCTTGCGGGCGATCTTGGGGGTGATGCCCCGGGCCCGGATCAGGCGGCGGTACTTGTCGTAGTCGTAGCCCCGGTCGGCGAATAGACGCCTGGGCCGGTGACGGGGACGGCCGTGAGTCCCGCGGATGTGCGGGATCGCGTCCAGCAGAGGTATCAGCTGCGTGACGTCGTGGCGGTTTCCGCCGGTCAGGGACACTGCGAGGGGTGTTCCGTTCCGGTCGGTGATCAGGTGGTGCTTGCTTCCCGGGCGGGCTCGGTCGACCGGCGAAGGTCCGGTGTGAGCCCCCCTTTGAGAGCCCGGACGTATAAGCCGTCGATCGCCGCGTCGTCCATGTCCAGCAGCCCCGCCTTGCGCAGCTCGGCCAGCAGAACCTCGTGCAGGCGTGGCCAGACTCCGGCTTAGGTCCAGTCCCGCAGCCGCCGCCAGGCCGTCACGCCGCTGCGGCCGACACGTCCGGCCGGCACATCGGCCCAGCTCACGCCCTTGCGCAGCACGTAGGCGATCCCGCGCAGGGCGGCCCGGTCGTCCACCGGCAGCCGCCCCGGATACCGGCGACGACGCGGCGGACGAGGAGGGAGCAACGGGGCCACGCGGTCCCACAGGTCATCAGGCACAAGATCATCCGACACCTGCAGAACTCTGCCGCCCACCAGCCCGAACGCCAAGCCCTGGGCCAACTTCATGGCTCTGCACACAGTTACAGCATCCACAAAGGCTGTTCCGTTCGGCATAGCCGCAGTGTCCGAAAAGGCTGAGGAGAATCCCTGCGTGGACCAATCCCTGCCCTCAGACGCGACGACGGTTCGGGCGCGAACGCCATCTGCCTGGGCCGCCGTTGGCTGCCGATCTCGGATCTGTTGCCCTCGTTGTTGTGACGTACTGTGCGTAGCGCCGACGTGCGTCGGTCAGGCTCTCCGCTCCGTTGGGGCCGCCCCAGACCTCGTCAGCGTTCGGGTCGTCCTGGCCATCGTCTTCCCAGCTGCACTCGTCACAGATCTCGAATTGTCCGCGGGCTTCCAGCGTCAAGAGTTTGCAGCAGGGACAGGCATACGGACCGCAACCGGGCGGGCTGGCTGTGGGCGGTTCTCCGGGTGGTGTCACGCGTCGAGTGTTGCATGATCTGCGAGGAGGCCCTGGGCTGATCGCTCATTCTGAAACGAACAGTAAGTGATGGATGTTCTTCCGTTTTGTGGGCAACTATCGGCCACGGTGGCACGACTACCGGCCCGCCCCCCGGGGCGTTGGACGTACCGCGAATCGAGCGCATAGTTTCGAGACATGGGCGATCTTCCCAATCGGCGTCTGATCATGCTCGATGTGCTGGCTGCAGTTGGGTTCGCACTGCTCCCGGCGGTGTCGCCGCTGCGGCCGTTCGTCGGCGCCGGGGTGAGCGACACCACCTTGTGGCTGCTGTCGGCAGGTGTCGCGCTGCCACTCGTCGTCCGGCGGCTCTGGCCCGTGCCGGTCTTCGCGTTCGTCGTGACGGCGGCGTGCGCGGGGCTGCCGTTCGGTCTCGCGTCGACCTCGTTCCTCGCCGCAGCGTACGCCCTGTACCTGGTGGCCGTGACGCGGAAACGGCCGACGGGGCGCTCCGCGGTCCTCATCGGCGGGGTGAGCGCGGCCGGCGCGGCCGCGCTGACGATGACGGGCGCCCAGGACTACCAAGGCGGAACCCCGGCCGTGCAGATGGTGCTCGGCCTGCTCGTCCTCGGCGCCACCTGGGCGGCGGGCTCGGCCGTCAGGGAGCGGCGGGAGAGCATGCGGCGCGTCATCAAGCAGACGGCCGAACGCGCGAAGGACGAGGAACGCCTGCGCATCGCCCGCGACCTCCACGACGTCGTCACCCACAGCGTGGGCGTGATCGCGATCAAGGCCGGCATCGCCAACCACGTCGTCGACACCCACCCGGGGGAGGCGCGGGAAGCCCTGGCGGCGATCGAGGACATCAGCCGCAGGGCGCTGAGCGACATGCGGGCCACCCTCAAGGTGTTGCGCCGGGACGAGGAGGGCGCCCAGGACCTCCGGCCGGTTCTCGGGCTGTCGGACCTGACCGCGCTGGTCGAGACGGCCGAGGCGGCGGGCGTCCGCGTGGACCTGCGGTCCCACTGCCCGGAGGACCCGCCGGAGGGCGTGGAGCTAGCCGCCTTCCGGATCGTCCAGGAGGCGCTGACCAACGTGGTCAAGCATGCCGCGCCGACCCGCTGCCGGGTGCGACTCGTCGCGGAGCGCGGCGCGCTGACGATCGACGTCGCAGACGACGGGCCCGGATTCGCGGGCCGGCCGGCCGTCCCCGGCGGCGGACTGGGCCTCGTCGGGATGCGGGAACGGGCCGCCGCGCACGGCGGCACCATCACCGCCAGGCCGCGTGCGGGCGGCGGTTTCAGGGTCACCGCGACGCTGCCGTACTGAGCCGGACTCATCCGCAGGTATGGCTCCGGCCGGCGAAGGACGCCCGGCATCCCCATCCCGGGACCGGTGTGGCCGGCGGGACGCCCGCACCACACTGAACGTGTGATTGACGTCCTGGATTTGAGCAAGCGGTACGCCCAGAACACGGTCGTGGCCAGCCTGAGCTTCACGGTGCGGGCAGGTGCCGTCACCGGATTCCTGGGCCCCAACGGAGCCGGAAAATCGACCACGATGCGGATGATGGTCGGCCTGACCCGCCCGGACACTGGATCCGTCCGGATCGATGGGCGCGCCTACCACGAACTGCGCTACCCGGCCCGGCACGTCGGAGCGCTGCTGGAGACGTCCGTTCCGCACCGCAGCCTCACCGCGGCCCGCCACCTGAAATGGGTCGCGCAGGCCAACCGGATCGAGCGCCGCCGGGTCGGGGAGGTCCTGGAGATGGTCGGCCTTACGGACGCGGCCCGCAAGCGGACCGGCGCGTTCTCCCTCGGCATGGGCCAGCGGCTCGGCCTGGCCACGGCGCTGCTCGGCGACCCGTCCGTCCTCGTCCTCGACGAGCCGGTCAACGGCCTCGACGCCGAGGGCATCCGATGGCTGCGCGAACTGCTGCGCACGATGGCCGCCGAAGGCCGGACCGTCCTCGTCTCCAGCCACCTGATGACCGAGATGTCCATGGTCGCGGACCACCTGATCGTCATCGACCGCGGGCAGCTCCTCGCGGACACCAGCATGTCGGACTTCATCGACCGGCACGCAACGACGTACGTACGCGTGCGCACACCGGACCCCGGGCTGCTGGGCCGGGAACTCGAAGGACGGGGGGCCACGCTGGCGCTCGCGACGGACGGCGCTCTGGAGATCCGCGGCGTGCCCGCGGGCGAGATCAGCCGGCTGGCCGCGGCCAACGGCGCCCCACTCGACGAGCTGAGCACCCACAAGGGTTCCCTGGAGGAGACCTTCCTCGGACTCGTCGGCAAGGGAGAGAGGAACACCGGTGTCTGAGCTGGTCGCGGCCGTCCAGGCCGAGTTCACCAAGGTGCGGGGCGTCCGCAGCACCTTCCTCGCGCTGCTGCTCTTCGTCCCGATCAGCATCCTCGTCGCTGCCCTGGACGGCTGGTCCGCGCGCGGGGCGCTCGACTCAAACAGCCCAATGCTCCGCGAAGGGTTCACCGCCCAGCAGGCAGGCCTGGACGGCATCCTCTACGGGCAGCTCGCGCTGATCGTGTTCGGGGTGCTCGTCGTCGCTGGTGAGTACGGGTCAGGCATGATGCGGGTCTCGTTGCTCGCCGTGCCCCGGCGCGGCCGGCTCTTCGCGGCGAAGACCACCGTGGTCGCCGGCGTCGCAGCGGTCGTCGCGATCCCGGTCACCGTCGTCGGGTACCTGGTCACCCAGCTCGCCCTGGGACCTTACGGTGCCCCGATCGGCGCGAGCGGCGTCCCCCGCGCCCTGGCCGGCGCGGTGGTCTACCTGACGCTGATGTGCCTGTTCGCGGCGGGTACGGCCCTGATGGCCCGCAACGCCGTCCTCCCGCTGGCCATCCTGCTCCCCCTCGTGCTCGCCGGGTCCCAGATCCTCTCCGTCATCGGCGCGACGAAGGACATGGCGCAGTACTTCCCGGACCGGGCCGGCATGGAGATACTCACCGTCAACTCGCCCGACGCGTACACCGGATTCGCGGTGCTCCTCGCGTGGACGGTCGCGGCCCTGGCCGGCGGCTACCTCCGGCACCGCCGCTGGGACGCCTGACGGGACCTGGCTGAGGCACCTGCCTCATGCCCGTGGGACATCACGCCCCGTAGCTTCCCAATCGGTCAACCCGGCCGCTGGGCGAGCGCGCGTTCGCCCACCAGGTGATCGACGAGGGCGCGGACGTGGTGGTCGGGCACGGCCCGCACTTCCTGCGCGGCGTGGAGCTCTACCGGAACAAGCCGATCTTCGACAGCCTGGGGAACGTTGTCAGCCAGATCGAACTCGCCGACCGGCTCCCCGCCGAGGACTACGCGAAGTTTGCCGACCGCGGGCAGTTCACCCCGGGGCGGTACTTCGACGAACTCAGCGGCCACGGGCGACGGTTGTTCGCCCCGCACCGCCCGTACTGGCGCTCGCTCGTACCCGTCCTCATGTTCGGCGACGGCACGCTGGTCGGGGCCCGCCTCCACCCGATCGACCTGGGCTTCGGGGGCCCGGTCCGGCACCGGGGCCATCCGCGGCTGGCCGACGGGGCCGAGGCCAAGGACATCCTCACCGACTTTGCCCGCCTCTCGGAGCCGTACGGCGGTGCGGTCTCGGTCGGGGACACGGGTACGGGCGAGCTGCTGATCCCGCCCACGACGACGGGGTGAGACAAAGGTCGTTGAAACCACCGCTGCTAAAATATCTGAACTCCAAGGACCTCAACAGACCTCTGTGGATCGATGAGCGACATGCGAGGAGTTCGGAATGGCCGAAGCGGTCAGGGTGTTGATCGCGGACGATCAGGCGCTGTTGCGCGGGAGCTTCCGGCTCCTCATCGATTCGACGCCCGGAATGGAGGCGGTCGGCGAGGCGGGCGACGGGGCCGTGGCGGTGGAACTGGCCCGGGAACTCAGGCCGGACCTCGTGCTGATGGACCTGCGCATGCCCGTCATGGACGGCATCGCGGCCACCCGGCAGATCTGCTCCGACCCGACGCTGGCCGGCGTACGGGTGCTGGCCCTCACCATGTTCGACATGGACGAGTACGTCTACCCCGCCCTTCAGGCGGGTGCGAGCGGGTTCATGCTGAAGGACGTCTCGCCGACCGACCTGATCGCCGGCATTCGCGTCATCGCCACCGGCGAGGGAGTGCTGGCGCCGACGGTCACGCGCCGCGTCATCGCGAATTTCTCCCGCAGCGACGAATCAATGCGGCCGGCGCCGCGACTTGTCGGGCTCACCAAGCGTGAACAGGAGGTGCTCGTGCTGATCGCGAATGGATTGTCGAACGCCGAGATCTCGGCAGACCTGGTCATCAGCTTGCCGACCGTGAAGACACACGTGAGCAGCCTCCTGGGGAAGCTGCAAGCTCGCGACCGCGCGCAACTCGTGATCATCGCCTATGAGAGCGGCCTCGCGGAGCGCGGAATGCCCGGCTGATACCCGGCCGATGCCGGCCTGGGCCCGGATGTGGCGGATCCCAGGGTGGTGCCCCCGGCAGGACTCGAACCTGCGGCCATGTGCTTACTGATCGTGTCAGAATGGCTGCTGCATCGGGATCCGCTTCACGTCAGGCGGGTTCACCCAGTAGTTCTGCAACCCGCCGGGCGGCTTCGTCCGGCGGCAGCTCGGCTGGCCAGTGAAGTTGTTCAGCGTGGCCTCGGATGGGGTTTTCATCGCGATCCAGGGGGACGAACTGCCAGTCGTGGCCGTGCCGCCAGAACACGATCACCCCGTGAGGCCATGCAGGACGGCTGGTGGTCCACCAGAAGGCTGTCCCGCGAGCTTCCTCGTGGCGCTCGTCGGGGCCGTGTCCGATTGCGGCGCAAGCCGCGGCGAAAGCGGCATCGGCGGTACGTCGATCCTGCCAGAACAAAGCCACTGGCCGATCTTATCGATGACTTCAGCGAGTCTGCGATCTTGCGTCCGGCAATCTTGATCGGCAGGCTGTGCGGGTGCGTTCTGATCTTGTGCCGGACGCCCTGTGGGAGCGCGTCGCGCCGCTGCTGCCACCCGTTCCCGAGCGTCGTTTTCGCTACCCCGGACGTCTGCGCGTGCCAGACCGGATAGCGCTCGCAGGCGTGCTGTACGTGCTGCGGACCGGCGTTGCCTGGCGCGACGTGCCAGCAGAGACCGTGGGCTGCTCCGGAGTCACGGCATGGCGCAGGCTGCGGGATTGGACCGAGGCCGGAGTGTGGCCCCGACCGCACGCCGCCTTGCTGACCGAGCTTCGGCGAGCGAGCCTGCTGGACCTGGACGACTGTGCCGTCGACGGCTCACACGTCCGAGCCCTGAAAGGGGGATCATGTTGGTCCCTCACCGGTCGACCGTGCCCGTCCCGGCTCAAAGCACCACCTGATCGTCGACCGCAACGGTATCCCGCTGGCCGTCACGCTCACCGGCGGCAACCGGCACGACGTCACCCAGCTCCTGCCACTGGTGGATGCGGTCCCATTGATCCGGGGTCTGCGAGGGCGGCCTCGCCGTCGGCTCCGACGACTGTACGCGGACCGGGGCTACGACTTCGACAAGTACCGCCGCCAGCTATGGAAGCGCGGCATCAAGCCGATGATCGCCCGACGCGGCATCGCTCACGGCTCCGGACTCGGCAAAGGGCGCTGGGTCGTAGAGCGCGCGTTCGCCTGGCTGCACCAGTTCAAACGACTCCGCATCCGCTACGAGCACCGGGCAAACCTTCACCAGGGTCTCCTCGAACTCGCCCGCTCGATCATCTGCCTACGGCGGCTCTCGCGATCATTCTGAAACGATCAGTAAGCAACGGGAAGCACCGCCGGTGTGGCTGTGGTCCTCCAAGACCGGTGCCTCCCCGGCAGACGTGGATCTGTGGTGGCAGGTGTTCCTCAGGAGGTTCGACCTTGAGCACACCTTCAGGTTCGGAAAGCAGACTCTCGGCTGGACCACCCCGAAAGTCCGTACTCCTGAGGCCGCAGACCGGTGGACCTGGCTCGTGGTCATCGCCCACACCCAGCTCTGCCTCGCCCGGTTGCTGGCCGCCGACCTCCGACGGCCCTGGGAGACGCCGGCCAAGCCCGAACGCCTCACCCCGGTCCGGGTCCGCCGAGGGTTCAGGATCATCCGAGCCCACCTGCTCTGCCAGGCCCGCGTTCCCCAACCCCGCGGCGCCGGTCCCGGACGACCGCCCGGAAGCAAGAACCGCCACCCCGCACCCCGCTACGACGTCGGTAAAACCGTCAAACGCTCTGAGACCCTCAAAGACATCGGCAGACCAGGTAGGTCCTGGTAGATGCCGACTCCGCGACGCCCGAGGGTAAAGATCAAGCTCACCAGACGATGACACCACCGCCCTCGGCTCTGGCTCGCACGGAAGCGGCAACGATGTTGTTGAAGCAACGGGTGACGTACTCCGCGCCGTAGCCGCTGACTTCACCAAGATGATCGACGTGAGGGCGTATCGCTTCGCACTCGGCCAGGAAGTCGTCGATCTCCCCCCGCTCGACGCGGAGGTTGCCGCCGTCGAGCTGGGGAAAGAAGCGAGCCCCCAGGGCCCGAACAGCTTCAGAGCCCCACAGTTTGCTGCGCGATCTCTCGAATCCGGCCATGGTCTTGCTGTAGTCGTCGTCGGGATCCTCCAGAAGGGTCCACTCGCCGTTGGCTTCGTATACGTAGGTATCCACATTGAGGCTCATGCGCTGATTCTCCGGAGCAAGACCGTGTCGCGTCGACTGGATTGCAGCTGCCGCGACAACGTCACGGCTGTCACACAGGGCAGCGACTTCGAGACTCTGGTAGCTCTGCGTCATGCCTGAAGATAAAGAACAAGCTAAGGGGCGGGCACAACCTGGACGAGAGCTCTGAGGAAGCACCGGACAATGTCGTTCGCCTGCACCCGAAGCAGGGATGACCGCCAGACGTCCCCACCGACCGCAGGTCCAGGACACCTCCTTACCGGGCGGCCGACCGCCGCCCGGGATGCGGTAGAGCAATGTGCTGGATCAAGCAACGCGACTGGTCATGCTGCCTCGTGATACCCGGATCGCGGCAGGGGATTCCGTGTATCGCGGGCGTATCGAAAATCGCATACGCCGACGCAACAACCTTGCGTCTTCAGTGGAGGCATGAACCACAGCGAATCACAGTCAGCGCCAGATTTGTTCGACCGGGAAACGCCCGTGATCATGGACTCGGATTCGGTACAGGGCATCGACCGGCGGCGGCTGTTCAAATGGGGCGGGCTGGCTGCCGCCGGCATGGCGGCGGGCGTGCCGCTGGTGGGAGCCGGGATCGGCCGTGCCCACGCGGCCCCAACCGACTCGTCCGGGGACGACCGGATCCCGCGGGACGCCCTGCCCGGCGGAGCTTACGACCGGCACGTGGCGGAACTGGCCGCCGAGGGCAGGTTCTCCGGCGTGGTGCTGCTGTCGCACCGGGGCCGCACGGTCCTGTCCCGCAGCTACGGCATGGCCGACAAGGAGAAGGGGATCCCGAACCGCGAGGGCACCGGGTTCAGTCTCAGTTCGGCGGGCAAGCCGTTCCACGCGGTGGCCATCTTGCAGCTCGCGCAGCAGGGCAAGCTGCGGCTGTCGGACACGGTGGGCGCCCACCTGACCGGCTTCGCCGAGGACGTCGCCGGGCAGGTGACCATCCACCACCTGCTGTCCGGCACCTCCAGGCTGAGTTCTCCGGATGAGGACGTGCAACGCGTCTTCCAGAGCCGGGGCGAAGTGCACGAGTACTACGAGCAGCGGGCCCGGCAGGCGGACCTGATGGGCGTCCCGGGCACTCCCGACACCGTCCACGCGGAGGCGGAGGTCACCATTGCCGCGCTGATCGTGGAGGCCGTGGCCGGCACGACGTACTGGGACTACGTCCGGGAGAACATCTTCAAGCGCTGTGGTATGACCGGCTCGGCGTTCCACACCCGGCCGCAGTGGCTCACCGACCCGCACATCGCGCACCCGTACATGGAGCTGGCCGACGGCAGCGTGGTGGACGGGCTCCGCAACCTGGACCAGGGCAGCCCGTACCCGTACGTACTCGGCAAGAACCCGGGCCGCGCCTTCATCGATGCCCCAGGGGACGGCGGTTTCGCCACCGCGCCGGATCTGGTCCGGTTCGCGCAGGCGCTGACCGACGGCACGGTGCTGGACCGGCCCTGGGCCGACGTGCTCTTCGGGGCCAAAACCCCCCACGGCCCGACGTCGTTCGGTGCGTACGGGCTCGCGATCGACATCGTAAACGGCCAGTGGGAGTACCAGCGTGCCGGTGGAAACCCCGGTGTCGGCGCCAACTGGAGCATCTACCCGTACACCGGCTGGGTCGCCGTCACCCTTGTCAACCGCGACTCCGACAGCCTGCCGGACATCCTCGAGCACCAGACGCAGGCCATCACCGGCGCTGCGCGCTCCGGCGGGGCGGGCGGCTGATGTGGGGAACATGAACCACAGCCCATCCCCGTCAGTACCACCCCGCCGGATCGTGCTCGCTGGCCTGGCGATCCTCGGCCCGTCAGGCGTGCTGTTCGTCATGTGGCGGCCGCTCATGATGGCCGCTCCGGCGTGCACGGCCGGGCGGTGGCACGGCTGCTTCGATACGTTTAACGGGGTGCTGCTCATGATGCTGGTCGGGCTGCCGTTGGCCGCTCTGCTGGTGTGGGCTCTGGCGAGCCTGCGGCGCGCCGGCGGTGTCACGTCGGCGTGGCGGATGTCACTGGCCGAGGTGGGCGTGGTCTACGGGGCGGTTCCGATGGTGTGGCTGACCCTGCAACCGGGCCCGGGGGCCGGTGTCGTCCCCGGCCGGGTGAGTCTGATCCCGCTGCGGGACCTGGTCACGATGGGGCCGGTCGGGACCGGCGGCAACCTGCTGATCTTCGCGGCGCTGGGTTTCTTCGCCCCTATGCGGTTCGTGGCTCTGGCGTCCGTGCCGCGGATCCTGGTGCTCGGGGCGAGCTGCTCGGTCCTGGTCGAGACCGCACAGTACGTCCTGCGGCTGGACAGGGTGTCGTCCGTGGATGACGTACTGGTCAACGCCGTCGGCGCCGTGCTGTTCGGCCTGGCGTCGCGCCGCTTCTGGCGCACTACGGCGGAGGTGCCGTCGGACCAGCCTCGCCCCGCGCCGGCGCTGGCAGGGTGAGTTGCGTGTCCGGTGTGCACCCGTCGGCGCCGATTTCGTGATGACAATAGGCTTCACGCATGCGCGTACTGATCGTGGAGGACGAGCCCTACCTGGCCGAGGCGGTCCGTGACGGTCTGCGGCTGGAGGCGATTGCCGCCGACATCGCCGGCGACGGCGACACGGCCCTGGAATTGCTCAGCGTCAACTCCTACGACCTCGCGGTCCTCGACCGTGACATCCCCGGACCCTCCGGCGATGAGGTCGCCCGGCGCATCGTCGCCTCCGGCAGCGGCATCCCGATCCTCATGCTCACCGCTGCCGACCGGATCGACGACAAGGCGTCCGGTTTCGAGCTCGGCGCCGACGACTACCTCACCAAACCGTTCGAGCTGCGCGAGCTCGTCCTGCGGCTGAGGGCGCTGGACCGCAGACGCGGGTACGCCCGGCCTCCGGTGCGCGAGATCGCGGGCCTGCGGCTCGACCCGTTCCGCCGGGAGGTCTTCCGCGACGAACGCTACGTCGCTCTCACCCGCAAGCAGTTCGCGGTGCTGGAAGTCCTCGTCGCCGCCGAGGGCGGGGTCGTCAGGGCCGAAGACCTGCTGGAACGGGCCTGGGACGAGAACACCAACCCCTTCACCAACGCCGTGCGTATCACGGTCTCCGCGCTGCGCAAACGGCTCGGTGAACCATGGATCATCGCCACGGTGCCCGGCGTCGGCTACCGGATCGACACCGGCATGAAGATCGTAGCCCGGGACCGCGACGTCGCCGCCCCCGGCAGTACGCATGCATAGACGCCGAGGGATCAGCGCCCGACTGAAACTCACCCTCAGCTATGCCGGATTCGTTCTGCTCGCCGGCGTTCTCCTGCTCGCCGTGGTGTGGGTGTTCCTACTGCGCTACGTACCGGACAGCGAGGTGGGTCTTCTCAGGGTCGCACCCAACCGCTACGTCCTCCTGCAAGTCTTCGTCCCCGCCGCGGCCGCGGCGATGGTCTTCCTGTTCGTGTTCGGGCTCGTCGGGGGATGGATCCTCGCCGGCCGGATGCTCGCACCACTCACACAGATCACGGATGCAGCCCGGATGACCGAGAACGGGTCGCTGTCCCACCGGATCCGCATGAAGGGCCGCCAGGACGAATTCCGTGAACTCTCCGACGCGTTCGACTCGATGCTCGAACAACTCGAGTCCCACGTCGCAGAGCAGCAGCGATTCGCTGCGAACGCCTCCCACGAACTGCGCACCCCGCTGGCGATCTCGCGGACGCTCCTCGACGTCGCCCGCAAGGACCCCACGCGGGAACGGGACGAACTCATCGAACGCCTCTACGCGGTCAATCAGCGGGCGGCCGACCTCACCGAGGCTCTCCTGCTGCTCAGCCGCGGCGACTGCGGAAACTTCACCCGCGAGAGCCCCGACCTCTCCCTCATAGCCGAAGAAGCCGCCGAAACGCTGCTTCCCCTGGCCGAACAGCGCCGGATCGCGCTGGACGTCACCGGCGGGCCGGCCCCGACCAGCGGCTCCACCGAGCTCCTGTCGCGGATGGTGACGAACCTCCTCCAGAACGCCATCGTCCACAACCTCCCCACCGACGGCACCGTGGCGGTCCACACCGAGGCGCACGGCGACACGAGCGTGCTGCGGGTCGAGAACACGGGCCGCCGGCTCCCACCGGAACTGGTACCGACCCTCATCGAACCCTTCCGGCGCGGGACGGAACGCGTACGCACCGACGAGCACGCCGGCGTCGGCCTCGGCCTGGCCATCGTGCACAGCATCGTCCGCGCCCACGACGGGACCCTCGACCTCGTCCCCAGCCCCGCCGGCGGCCTCCTCGTCACGGTCCGGCTCCCCAGCACGCCGTAGGCAGCGTTCCCCGAGTGGGCCCGTTCGGGCCGGCGCCGTTCATGGCGATCAGGCCGAGCGCCAGCGTCGACCTCCAGAGCGAACGCCCGGAGTCGAAGCGCTGTCGGCGGCCTCGTGCCCGCCAACGACATCGAAGGTCAGCATGAGCGGGATGCTTGCACGGTGGCGCGGTAGCCCGCCATGGAATAGGCCACCTGTTGCACCAAGACTGCAAACCCGCCGAAGGTCCCACGCCGCTGAACAGGAGAACTTGACTGGGAACACCACGGCCTCGCTCAGCAGCACTTCATCCAAGCCCTCCGACTTGCCCGCAACGGCGGAGACGTCCAGGCCGGCTCGTACGTCCTGGCCACCATGAGCCTGCACGCCTACCTCCAGGGACACGTCAACGAGGCCATCGACATGGCCGAAGGCGCCTACGAACAAGGCAAACACCAGGCCGCTCCCCGGGTCCTCGCCTTCGCCAAACTCGCCGAAGCCCGTGCCCACGGCAAAGCCGACGACGCCTCCTGCCCCCTGCACGAGGCCGCCGCCCTGCTCACCGACCACGCCGGGCAGCGCCTGACCTGGGCCGCCCGCTCCCTCGACCCGCAAGGAGACCTCGCATGACCTCGGTGCTGTACCCGAACTTGCCCGAGGACGCGCTCGTCGTGCTGATCGGGGCCTCCGACGCGGGCGAGTCGACCCTGGCCCGCACCTGGCCGGCCTCCCAGCTCCTCTCCCTCGACACCCTGCGCGGCACGGTCAGCGACGACTTCTCTGTCAAGTTCAGCGTGTTGAACTGACGCAGTCCGCCCAGCTGACCGGCCGGTGCGGCCTCGTGCAGGTGGTCGGCGATCCTTACTCTGTTCCGGCGGCGCATTGGAGCTGGAAGTCGACGACGACGCAACTAACCTGTCCGTCTTCGGTGCGGCCGGTCCAGACGGGGTAGGCGCCGTCGCCTTGGCCAGCACGGAAGGCAATGAGATTCGGCTCGGGCTCTGTGCCGGGCAGTTCGACGCTGAAATGGCTGTCGCTGTCGAGGGGTATGAAAATCTCGTCGTCCAGCTGGTCTTCGGTCACGGTCCGCGTCGCATCCATGAAAGCCGCTGTGCCGGTATCCACGCCAACCCCGTAGAACTGGCCCTCGCCGAGCAGCTCCAGGTCCTCGTCGGGCCGGAGGGTCATTTCCCACTTATGGGGAGGGACTTCCAGGAACGTCACCCTGGCCGCAGCGACATCCGCCCCGTGTTTCGTGCGCAAAAGCGACAGTGTGACCGGAAAGTCGCCTAGCGGCACTCCGACGGTCCGCAGGTTGCTGATCCAGCCTGGGTCCGAGACCGCCAGCTGCCCTGAGGTGATCCGCAGCATGCCAGCGTCAATGGGCTCGACGACGGCCGGCCCTTCCCGGGTGTCGCACACACCCGGATTGAACAGTTGCTCAATTCCGGTGGCGCGCAGGGGTCCCGATCCTTCGTCTACTGACCTGTCGTTGAGGACTACGGTCGTGGCGAACTCGTGGCCCTGCTGGGTGAGGAGCGGAGCGAACAGTTGCCAGTCGCCGAATTCCGGTGCGGGACAAAGGAAGTCTTCGACGGGCGTCGCGAACCGCCGTTCGGGGACGCTCGACGGGCCGGATGCTCCATCGTGCGATGACTCCGGCGATCCGCCCCGCGGTCCGGCGAACTCGGACTTCACCTCGATCTGTCCGTCGGCTGAGACGGTGGTGGTCTCTTGAACATCCCACTTCCCGTACAAGTGCGCCTGATCGTTGGGAAACTGCCATCGGGTGTTCTGCTGGGCCAGCAACATCCCCGTGCCGTGGGGCTTGAGGTCGATCATCTGCACGCACCAAGACCTGTCGTCGAACAGATACACACGCCACATCCGCCCCGGCCAGTATTCGACCAGTGCCAGCGGTTGCTCCCGCGCGGACAGCAGAACCGCGTAATCCTTCCCGGCCGCATGCTTGCGTGCCGCGAGCCCGCGTGACATCGGGCTCCGATGGGTCATTCCCCGATAGGAACCCCACATCTCGCCGTACGACACATCAAGACTGTCGAAGATCACAGCCGAACATCTCCCCCGTGGCACCAGCCACCCCCGAGCAGTGCGTTCGACGGGTGACCCCTGCCGCGACGCCCTGCCCTTCCGAAAACTTCGTCGTGCCGCAGTTTGCCACTGAGGTATGACACAGAGGTTGTGGGAGGCCTGCAACCTGGGGTTACCGAAGGAACATGCCGCTCCAGGTGACGAAACACGGTCGGTTCGGCGGCCCCCATCGGGGATCGGGGGTCTTCAGGTCAGCGGCGACTCGCAGGGGCGAGAGCGTGGGCACTCCTGCGCGGGAATCCAACCCGGCGGAAGGATGTTACGGCTGGTCAACGAATTCCGTTGGTTGCCCTGGACCACAGTGGGTGTGACCTGTCTGCGAGGGGGGCGTCGGCAGTGTGCGGACTACGCCGATGCGGTCGGCGAGCTGCTGGTGCAGCAACCGGTGCTCCGTCATTGACTGGTGCAAGGCGCCGACCAGTGCCTCTACGTCGGTCTTCAGCTGCGCGATTTCTTCGGCGTCGGCTGCCCGGAGTTCCTTGAGTCGGCGGATCTGCTTGCGCATGCGTTGTTCGCTGTCCGGGGTGCCGCCGCGGGCCCGCACTCTGTCGTAGAACATGTTCTTCAGGTCGGTGTACCGCTGAGTGAGAGCGTTGCGCGGGACACCGGCTTCGAACGCGAGGGCAACGATCGTCAGCGCGCCGTTCGAACGCTCGGGGTGGTGAGGCCGGTGATCTGGGAGGCGGACTGGGCCGATGCCCATGCCTCGAAGAACAGGCAGTAGTCGTCCGTGTAGTTCCGCTTCGTCTCCTGCGCGAGACGGGCGAACGACGACCGACACAGATACGGCTCAGTACCTCATCGACCTGCCAGTCCGGCGAAAGGAGAATCGGATCCCCAGGATGAATCCCAACGCGATCTTCACGAGTCCCCAGGTCCTCCCGCCCACTCAGAACAGGCACCCGATCCGCGGACACCTGGCGGTCCGTCGGTATCCAGAACGTACGCCACCCCAGCACGCAGCCACCCCTGCTCGATCCGCTTCAACACGCCGATCCAACAGGGAAGACGACCCCGGCGAACAGGGCGCCACGGCCGATGCCGCCGACGTCCTGAAGCTGATCCTGGAGCGCCGGATGGCCCGCAAGCTCAACACGGTCATCGACGCCACTTCCCTGATGATTTGTTGAGTTCAAGCGTCAGGGGAGGCTTCGGGTGACCGAGTGGCAAGTGGTGTGGGTTCCCGATCTGGACCGGTGGGGCGCCCTCCCTGTGGAGGGCGTCCTCGGGGTTCGGGACCTGCCGGCGGCGGTAGCCCGGATCGGCCTTCGACCCGGCGACCCGGTGTTCGTTGCACCGGACGGCACGGTGGACCCCGAGCTCCTGGAGTTTGTCCTGTCTGGCCCGTTCCGGTACCTGGAGCGGGAGACGAAGCGGAACTATGCAACGGACATCCGGCCGCTCCTGTCGTTTCTGTCCTCGCGTGGAGTGCCGTGGCGGAGGGCCTGTAGAAGTGATCTGGCGGACTACCGGGACTGGCGGTGCAGGTCCATGGAGAACCCGCAGCGGGTCGGCGGGACCAGGTGGAACCGCGAGGCGGCCGCGTTCACCAAGCTGTTCCGGTGGGCGAGGGTCGAGCCACTGCCGGTGGACGCGGGACGGCGCGAGGACCGGGCAGCGGATTCCCACAACTCCACCGTACTGTTGCTGACACCGCGGACCTGGGGACTGTGGTCGGACATCGGGCTGCGCGGCCACACCGGCACCGGCTCGTCCGCGCCCGGTTGGAAGTCCAGGACCGAGCTGCGCAACACCGGCTTCGTCCAACTCCTGCTCGGCTCCGGCCTGCGCTGTCGACGCGAACCGCAAGGGGCACGCGACCATCGGCGCCCTGGCTCCGTCTCCATGGCTCTTCCCCGGCGGCCAGCCCGGACGACCGATCAGCAGAAACCGCAGGGCCAGTGGGCCGATTCGGGTACCAACATCCGCGTCGTAGAGGCCGTTGCCCCGCAGGTTCGCGGCCAGCTTGGCGACCGTACGGAACAGGAGCCATGCCGGGTCCGATGGGGAATCAGCGAGGGCGTCGAGTCGGCCGGACATCGCCGCGGTGACGGCGGTCGGCGCGCGGCCGCTGGCCTCCAGGACCGCCTCCGCCCAGGCGAGTGAATCGCCCTGACGCTCATAGAGCTGGCGACCCCACAGGCGGAGGACGGCGTCACGGTGGTCGGTCATTCCAGGATCGTTCCAGCAGGGAACACCGACAGCCAACGGATTTTCCCGTGCATCCCTGCACACAGCAACTTGACAGGGAACGCCACCAACGTCGAACAGCCCATCAGGGTGAAGCTGGTGACGGCGGCGAAGCGGCACGGCATGCCGACTGTCGCCGTCGTCGTCGCCACGCCCCTGGACCTGTGCCTGGAGCGACAGGGCCCGCGGCCGGACAACCGGCGCGTGCCCGAGGACGTCGTCCGCTCCCAGCACCAGGCCATGGTCCACTCGCACCAGCGCCTCGCGGCCGAAGGGTTCAACACGGTCGTCTTCGCCGACACCCTGGACCGCCTGGAGCCGTTCCTCGGACGGCTCTCGCAGGCCCGGGAGGCCGACCTCGGGCGCGACGGCAACGACGGCCTGGGCGACCTGTGGCTGGCCCGCCGCTTCTTCGGCCCGGAGATCCTGCCGCTGTGGCAGTGGCGGCCGGCCTCGGACCTGGGGACCGGCCGGGACCGAGTCGCGGAGATCCGCCTCGGGCAGCAGTCCTTCACCCCGGCGCTCCGCGACGACGGCGAGGGCGAGGGCGGCTGCGGCTTCGGCTTCGGCTTCGGCTTCGGCTTCGGCTTCGGCGTGGTGTTGCCCTGCCCCCTCGACCCGGAATGCTCCGGGCAGGCGTGGGCGCCCATCCACTCGGTCACCGACCTGCACAAGGCGCTGACCGGCGCCATGGAAAACGACCCGGACATCGTCTGCACTATCCACGGCGACGGCGACCAGGAGGCCGAAGACCGCTACCGGGGCTGGGACGACGACCCCGAGGGCCGCGCCGACATCCAGGCGCAGCATGCGAACGGGGTGCGCGCGTGAGCCGCGCCGCCGACGGCCCCACCCGCACCCGCTCACCCCGGCCGGCCTCCCGGCCGGGGACGAGTGTTGAACGGCTGCCGCGAGTGCCGCACTCCGGTCCAGGGCGGTACGGCGGGCCTCGCCGCGCACTGCCGCACCGTCCACGACCCCCGCCGCGACTACGGCGACCGCCGTCGTCGCATCACGGTCCAGCTCGACTTCTGGCCTTGCCCGGCACGCCGAAGGAGACCCGCTCATGCCCGTGTCCGAGACCGCCCTCGCGTACTACGCCGCCCACACTCAGGCCCCGCGCGAGCACGGCGCGATGAACGCCGCCTGCCTCTGGCCGCGCCAGGCCCTGCAGTACACCACCGTCAACGGCGCCCGCTTCCTGCCGTTCCCGTCCCGGATGCCCGCCCGGGCCGTGGCCCCGGCCGTTCGCTCCGCCTTCAAGAAGCATCTGGTGCACGAGTACGACGTCGCCGCCCGCGACGGCTCCCCGTTGCGCATCGTCTGGATCCGCCACGCCCCCGGCACCTGGTTCGGCGGCGAGGACGTCATCGACGTCTACGAGGTCCCCACTGAGGAGCCGGCTGTGCCGTAGCGGGTGATGGTCCTCCGTGCCGCCCCGGCTCCGTTCGACGGAGGCCGGGGCGGTCGCGGTGGTCCCTCACCACCGAGCACAGAGAGGAGCTGGACGTCATGCTGCGCACCTACGAGGTAGACGTCCCGATACCCGACTCCAACCACCCCGACCGGCATGGCGTGCACGTCTTCACCGGCGTCACCGACTCCCCCGCCGCAGCCCTGCGCCGCGCCCACGAGGTGTACGACGCCGCGCTCGCCGCGCACACGGCCGGACGCGAGATCCCTGACAGTCAGCCGGACCAGTGGGGAGTGGCCGGGCTTCGGCCTGGCTGGCAGATGGAGTGGCCCGCCGCGAGGGCCGGCCTCGGGAACAACCCCGTCAGCTGGACCACCCGCGCTGACTTCGCGCTGTAGCTCCGCCCCGGGACAGCCGCTCTGCTTGGCGGCTTTGTCGGCTGCCCCGGGCCCATCCATCCCGTACGAGACGAGACGGAGAACCCAAGTATGTCGTCCCTCCTGCGCGCTCGAAGCCGGTTCGGCCGGCGCACCCTCTTACTGGCGACCGCCGCCGTGCCGCTGACCGGCTGGGCGGTTCACGCGGTCGCCCTGCACCGGCAGCTCGTCGCCACCCGGAAGGATCCGCTGACCGGCCCTGTTCGGCGCTCGCGGTAGTGGCACTGGCGACGCCGTTCGCTGGCCGCCCGACGGACACGTCCACTGCCGTACTCAGTGAATTCCACGAGGGAGCCGAACGCCTGGTGTTCAGCCCCGACGGCCGGACCCTGGCCGTCGGGCAGGGCGGCTCGCTGTGGCCCTTCTTCAGCAGCGACACCTCGTTCGTGGAGACGTGGAGCGTCGACGACGGGCACCGCCTCGCACGTATGACGGCCCCCGGGGTGCTCGACGAGGTGGTCTTCGCAGACCAGGGGCGCGCTCTCGTCACCAGGGGACGGACGGGAACCGTCGAGCGACCCTCGACCTACATCCAGTTGTGGAAGCCCGGCGTCGGGGACCCGCTGACCGAACCCCTCGGCGGAGACCACACCTTTCACATAGGAGTGGCGGACGGCGGAACGAGCCTGCTCGTCATCGGGAGGGAGAGCGACGGTGTGGCCGTCCGCAACGCAGTGGACCGGCAGGCGGTCCGCCGACTGACCGGCCCCAGCGCGCAGTGGGTGTCGTCCGCCGTCCTCAGTCCCGACGGACGCTTCGTGGCCACCATGAAACAGAACTCCCGGATGCAGCTGTGGCAGGTGTCCGACGGCCGCCCGAGCGGCGGCGACGGATCCGTGCACGAGGCCGACGCCTTCTTCAGCGGCGACTCGCGCGTCCTGGCGGTGGTCACGAAGGACAGGAAGCAGGTGGAGGTGTGGGACACCCGTGACGGCCGGATCAAGAGCACTCTGGAGACCGGTGATGACGGCATGAGCACCGTCCTGCTCAGTCCGGACGGGAGCAAGGCGGTGACCCGCAGCTATTCCGACCTCCAGCTGTGTGACACGGCCAACGGCCGCAGGATCGGCAGCCCGCCGGCCGACGCCGAGCCCGACTCGTCGCTGAGTGCGAGCGATGACGCCGTGGCCCGCTTCACCCCCGACGGGCGTACGTTGGCCACGGCGTCGCAGGACGAGACCGTACGCCTGTGGCGGCTCGACACGCTCGGGCTGCGGGACCGGGCGGGTCTGCTCGGCGCCAGGTGAGCCGGCCGCCCCTCATCGTCCCCGGCAGGGGTCAGCAGGAGACGTCGAAGAGACGCCCGGCGTAGGTGGTGGGGGGGTGGACGGTGGGGCGGCGGAGGCGGCCGTCGTGCAGTACGAGCAGCGGGAGCGGGAGGAAGCGCAGGTTTGCGTTCGCCGGCTTCCCTCCTTCCACGGGCGGCGTCTGTCAGATGTACGGGGCGAGGACTCCCCAAAGCCCCAACGCGAGGATCGTCAGCGAGACGCCCCCGCCGAGAAGATGCTTCAGGACAGTGGTGAAGAGGGGCTCCACAGCGGCGTTGAGCCGGGTGTTCTCCGGGTCGTAGACGACGTGTATCTCCTCCGTGACGCGGCCGGACCCGTAACTGGTGGTGTGTTCGTTGCCGCTGATGTCAGTGAACGCGTACCAGCTCGCCCGTTTGCCGTTCGGGTGGTAGTGCCGGGCGGCTGCGACGGTGATGCCGCGCCGGCGGAGGACCACCCGGTCCTTGGCGCTGCTGATGGCGACGAAGGTGAAGAGCCCGCCGAAGATGACCGCAGGCGCCCCGACGAATGCGGCCATCCCCATCCCGTCGCCGTAGGTGGAACCGGTCCACCAGACGTAGCCCACGAAGACCGCGAGGAAGGCCGCGCCACCGGTCCACACCTGCCAAATCTTGATTACGGCCCCGCCCTCCTCGGTCGTTATGAGGGCGCTCCCGGCCGGGTCACGCCGGGCGGGCAGGGCGGCGATCAAGGCGGTGAGGAAGGCCGAGGTGGCGTATTCGTTGCCGCCCTGCAGTCGCCGGGTCACCCCATCGGTCAGAACGATCTGCAGGGCCTTGTCGCCGTCCGGGCGGACCTCCTGGACGGCGGCCAGCGGGATGTGCGTCTTCACCCGCCCCTCCGTCGTCGTCAGTCGGTCGGGCCGTAGGACCGTGAACTGGTCACCTTTACTGAGGACTTGTGGAGAGAGCATGTACTGGTTGACCCGCGGGGCGGACGGACGGTTGCAGAGGATGGTGATTACGAACCTGCATCGAACCGAGACCCTGCGACGCCTTGTCCTGCGTAAACGTGACTCCATGTCATGGAGAGGCTCCTCATGGGACTCCTCCTCCGGCGGTAGCGCATCGGTCGCCGCGCGGGCTCGGGCGGTGCCAAAGTGAAGTCCCCGGAACGGGCGAGCAAGCCGCTCGCCCCATCGCGTCACTCCGGTCTTCGCGGGCCGAAGTCAGGACACGAACCGCTCAGCGGTCGGTGAGGTATCGGGCGGCCCGGTGCTACTGATGTCCCCGGAGCGCTCTGAGCACCGGCCTCACCCACTCACGCCGTATCGGCGCGGGCTGGCCATGGCCCCAGCCCTGTATCCGGAGCGTCTGCGGTCACCCGTGGCGCTCGCGTTCCCGGCCCGGATCAACGTCGTTGGGCGCGCCGTGGAAACCGAGTGGCCGCCGTACCGGATGAAGCCCCCTCCCCGTCACCAGCCCCCGGTGCGCGGCCTGCGGAGCGAGGGGCGACCTGGTACTGGACGGGCAGCCGCTCCAGTCTGCTATCGACCGGGTGAGCAAGCACATCCGGTGCCCGGCGGGCCGGGGCATCGCGGGATGCCGAAGGCGGTGAGCAAGCTCGTACGGAACGCGGAGATCGCCGACGCGGATCGTGCCTACCATTCCCGCGCGATCCGCGGGCACCTCCGTCGACGCGGCATCCGTGCAGCCGTCCCGCAGCCTGTCGACCAGATCGGACACCGGCTGCGGCGGGGCCGCGCCGGAGGCCGCCCGCCCGGCTTCGACACCGAGACATACGAAGAGCGCAATACCGTCGAGCGGTGCCTCGCCCGACTCAAGCAATGGCGCGGCCTGGCAGTGCGGACGGACGAGCTCACCATCGTTTACCGGGCCGCACTCCAGCTTGCTGCCACTCATCTGGATCCGGCGCCGAGCCAAGGCATCCGAGGGATTCGTCAGGCCGATCGGTGGATGACGAGCCGGTTCTGTTCTCCGTCAAAGTTGCCGGCCAAGACGTCGGCCTCCCGCCGGTTCCCATTGGAGAGCTCACCGCATCCCGAAGTCGTCAAGGATTTCGATCAGGCAACCGCGGTGCTCGACAAGAGCCTGCTGCAGCAGCTCGACTTCGACCAGCGGATGGACCACCTCTCACGCCGCCACCCCCTACAGCTGGTACCCCGCGCCATCACCAACCACAACGACCTCTTCCGAACCCTGGACGGCCACGGCCCGAACACCGCCCAACAGCGCCGTTGGGACGGTGCTCCACCAGCGCGTTGTCGCCCTGCTGCGTGCAAGCGCCATCGTGGCCTGCCCCCGCGCGAGCGAACCCCTCACGCCACCTCCGCTCTGGTGGTGGTGGCCAGGCGCAGGGCTGCCACCAGTTCGCGGTAGAGAGGGTCCGTCTCCAGCAGCTCCTCATGGGTGCCGCGGGCGCGGATCCGGCCCGCTTCCATGACCACGATCAGGTCGGCATCGACCACCGTCGAGAGGCGATGCGCGACCGTCACCACCGCGCCCGTCGCCGCCCGTCGCCGGATGCAGTCCTGCACCGCGGCCTCCGTCAGCCCGTCCAGCTGCGCGGTTGCCTCGTCCAGCAGCAGGACCTCTGGAGTGCGCAGCAGGGCGCGCGCGAGCGCGATGCGCTGGCGTTCGCCCCCCGACACGTGCGCCGACGACAACGAACTGTCCAGACCCGCTTCGAGCGCGTCGACCTTCTCAGTCAGCCGCACGTCCCGCAGCACATGGCGCAGTTCCTCCTCGGTGGCGTCCGGCCGGGCGAGCAGCAGGTTGTCTCGGAGGGTGCCGGGCACGACCGGGGTGTCCTGTTCCACGTAGGCCAGCCGCGCCCGTACCTCGGAGTGACTGTAGTCGCGGTACGGCCTTCCGTTCAGGAGCAGTTCGCCGTCGACGGGCTCCAGGAACCGCAGGACGAGCGAGAACAAGGTGGTCTTGCCGGCGCCCGACGGCCCGACGATCGCGGTGTGACCGCGCCGGGGGACGGCCAGCCGTACGTCGGTGACGGCATGGGCGGCCTCGGGGCCGTACGCGGCGCTGACACCGCGCAGTTCGAGCACGGGCACCTCCTGCGGGGCGCCGGAATCCGCCGCGGCGGCGGTCCTCTCGTCGTCCGGCTCCGGCGCCGTGTCGTCACCTTCCGCCGTCAAGTCGGCCGTCTGCCGGATGCGTTCGGCCGCGGCCATCCCGGCCTGGAGGGAGGTCACGTTCTGGCTGAGCGTGCTGACCGGCTCCATCAGCGTGAACGCGTACAACAGGAAGGCGATCAGGCTGGAGACCTCCAGGCTCCCCTCGCCAACCCGCCAGGCTCCGACGCCCAGGATCGCGATGATGGCCAGTTGGATGCCGGACCCGGCGACCGTCCAGGCCAGGGCCTCCTGACGGACCGCCCGGATGCCGTAGTCCGCCGCGGCCCGGGCATCGGCCACGATCCGTTCGGCGGCCCGCTCCTCGGCGCGGCTCACCTTCACGGTGCGGATCGCGCGCAGCGTGCCCTCCAGGAGTCCGCCGAGCCGGCCTATGTGCTCCTGGGAGCGCTGCTGCGCCTGGCCGATGCCCGGCATGAGCAGCGCGAAGAGGGTGGCGGTAACGGCCACGGCGGCGATGGTCGTGCCGAGCAGCACCAAGTCGAGCACGCCCATCAGGGCCAGGCTTCCCACGAGCATGACGGAGCCGTTGACCAGGCCGACGAACGACTGGGCGGTGGCCTCGCGGAGCAGGACGGTGTCCGAGGTCACGCGGGTGACGAGCTCACCGGTCGGGCGCCGGGTGAGGGCGGGCACGGTGGCGTGCAGGAACCGTCGCACCATCGACTCGCGCGCCTCCAGCACGACCCGTTCGCCCACCGTGCCGAGCATGCACCACTGCCGGTACGACACGGCGGCGCCGACGACGAGGAGGACTAACAGCGCGGCCACGGGGCCCGTGAGCGAGGCGGAGTCATTGAGGGCGTCCAGCACCCACTTGGTGATCATGGGCGTGGCCAGGCCGAGGGCGGAGCCGGCCAGGGCTAGGACCAGCCCCACGGCCAGCGTGTGGCGGTGCGGGCGGGCGAAGGACCAGAGGACGCGCAGCCGGGGCGCGTCGAATGCGGCACGGGGCGGGGGTGTCGAGTCAGCCATGCCGAAAATGGAACATCAATGTTCCATTATGGTCAAGTGAGTTTCATTGTGGGCGCGCTACCGTACGCCCATGGAGCATGACCACATCGCGACGGCGACCACCGAGACCACCACCCGCGCACGCACGCGACGCGCGATCCTGGACGCCGCCGTCACCGTCCTGTCGGCCCATCACGGGGCGTCGCTCGCGGACGTGGCCGAAGCCGCCGGCGTGGGCCGGACGACCGTCCACCGCTACTTCGCCGAACGCTCGGACCTCGTGGCGGCGCTCGGGGCGGACGTACGGGAACGACTGCAAGAGGCGACCGCACGCGCGCGGGTGGAGGACGACCCGGCCCCAGAGGCGCTGGAGCGGCTCTGCCTGGAGTACTTCGAGCTCGGCGACCGCCTCATGCTGCTGTTCGACGTGCCGCAGTTCCTGACCTGGGCGGGCTTCGAGGAGGAGACCAACTCCGACCGCGCCCTGGTCCGCCTCATCGAACGCGGCCAGGCCGAAGGCACGGTGGACGCCGAGGCTGACGCCGAGTGGCTGCAGAACGTGCTGTGGTCCCTGCTGTACGCGGCCTGGATGCAGGCACGCGACTACGGCACGCCCCGCCACACGGCACTCTCCTCGTGCCTCCACACCTTGCGGAAGGCCATGGCGGCTTCTTGAATCACAGGACGTAGTCGACGGGTACTGGTCAGCGGTGGATCAGCCGTCGGAGTTCGGGGAGGGTGAGAGGAAAGAGGCCGGAGGATCCGTTTCCGCTTTCCCAGCACCGAGCTTGCGGGCCCGCAGGACGGTGAGGGACCTTGTAGTCGTCGAGGCCGCGACATCCGGGCCTGGCTCGCCGAATGGAACGACCCTTCGTCTGGACGAAGACCACCCCGAGAGCCTCAACAAAGCGCGCCCGCTCCGAGGAGATCCTGGACGTCAACATCGAGGACCTGGACCTGGACCTGGCCGGGCGCCGCTGCCCGGGGAAGGCCAAGGCCGCCCAGCCGAAGGTCCGCCGGCGTGGCGCGAGTCGCGCCGACTACGTGCTGGAGACGGTGTTCCGGGACGCGGGCACCGCCCGGCTGGTGCCCCGCCTGCTCCAGGGCCGCACCCGCGGCCCGGTATTCGTCACCCGACGCCGTCCCGGCCCGGGGAAGGCGTTCTCCGCCAGGGACGTCTGCCCGGACACGGGGCTGGCCCGCCTGTCCTACGGCCAGGCCCGCGCGCTGCTCGACCAGCACACCGCGTACGCCGGGCCGGGCACCGGCTGGGACCTGCACGAGTACCGGCACTCCCCCCTGACCCACCTCGGCGAGCGGGGCACGCCCGAGCTGATGCTGATGGCCAAGTGGCTCTGTCCACGAGAAGGAGCAGCAATTCGAGATCGGTTGGGGAGGCGCACCCGGCCAAGGAGTGCCTCGCAGTGTTCACGAGAACCGGTTCTGGCACACATTCCGCGATTGGTGACAACCCGTCACGGCTACTGGGCAAACGGGAAGCGTGGTGCTTGCCGATGGCGGGTGCCATGATCGGCTGTGGCTGGCTGAAATGTGCAGAGATGGGGAGGGCTAGTGGAGAAGTTCACCGTCGAGCCGCTTCGGGTGGCTGACTTCGTGGAGCACGTGCGGCGCGCCCCAGAGCTGTACTTTCTGGTTGAGCGGGGCAGCCCCGAGCTTCCCACCGAGGTCGTGCGGGCGGTGGCCTGGGACGCGCTGCACCGTCGCGACGGCAGGCATGGGCAGATCAGTGTCGAGATAGGGTCTGACCTCAGCTTCACAGTGGAGAGCGATCAGCGCCCCGGTGCCGATGCGACGGAGATGCTTCTGCCGGGATTCTTCGGTTCCCTGCTCGACACGTTCGACACGCAGCGTTGGGCTCCCTCCGCAGCTGCCGCACTCAGCGTCCGCACGGTCATCGAGGCATGGCTGGGTGGCCACGGCCATCGCCAGGAGCTCGTCGGGATGGACCCGATTGGCCCCCGTGAGGAATTCATAGCGCCGGAACCCTTCGGGACCCGGACCACGTTCCACCTCGATCCTTCATTCTGTGGTCCGGGCGAGGCCATCGCCTGGGCGCTGCGGCCCGAAGAGCTGCACGGGAAAATGTGCAAGGAACATCCCTCACCCACGATGTTTCCGATTCGCGATCTTCGCGCAGAGGCTGCGGAGCCGCTCCGCGAGTAGGACTCGTTTTCGCAGGAGGCCGAAGCCAACGCGGCCAAAACATCTGGCGTTTGGGCATCTTGATCCGGTTGACGTGGCCTTCGACGACATCGGAGCTCCAGGGCAGGGCGAGGCCGGCGATGACTGCATCGTGGTCGCGGTCGATGCGTCCGGCGACGACCCGGGGTGACGGTGGCCGAGCCGTGACGGGGCCGCCAGGCGAGAGGCGCTTCTCCCGGAAATGGGCGCGAACCCTCTGGTAGCTGCCCTGATAGCCGAGCGGCACGATCTCCTCCCACACCCTCCAGGCGCTCGTACAGCCTTGGTTCCAGCGTTCATCCAGGTAGGGCTTGAAGGCGTCGAGTTTGGACGGCCGGCCCTGCCAATGCCCCTGGAACAGGTCCTCCGGGGGGTGGCTGCGTCTGCGAGGAGCTTGACGGTGCGGGAGGTCATCCGGAGCTGGCGGCCGATCGCCCGACGGCTGAGCCCGACGGCCAGCAGTTCGTGGACGGGCGCGTGATTGGCACGGGTGCGGTCAGCGAAGCGGTGTCCCCTCAGGTTGTGCCAGAGGTGCCACCTGTCTACCACCTGCACCACCTGGGGTGCCCCGGCGGTGGCCCCTTCGGCGAAGAACGGTGCGCGGTCGCGGCGGACCACTTCGATCCCTGACCGCTTCGCGAGCCAAGCGGCCAGGCTGGAGGCTTCCCGATCGGGCAGCAGGTCCACCGGACGCCGGCTCTCGACGTCGACCAAGACGGTCCCGTAGTGGCGGCCTTCGCGGGTCGCGTACTCATCGACGCCGACGGCGCGCGGGGCGGGAACGTCCGGATCGGGCAAGGCTTCTACCAGCCGCAGCACTGTGCTGCGGCTGATGGACATACCGAAGACCCTCGCCATGCGGGCACCGGCCCGACCGGCGAGTGCGAGGCCGACCGCGGCCAGCGTCGACCGCAGGCGCTCGGTCCGCCGAACGTATCGACGGGTCAGCCGCGGGCTCTGCTCGGCGAAGGTCCGGCGCCCGCAGGAATTGACCGGGCACAGGAGCCCGCGGACGCGTAGACAGAGGGCCACCTGCCTGCCCCACTGGGCACATCAGCGGGAAACCGCAGGTAGGAGCTGCGAATCCGCCGCGACCAGATCCCGCAGCCAGGACAATCGGCCCCAGCCACCGTGCTTCGGGCCTCTACGCGTACGGCCTCGTCGTTCACGGCGACGGACAGCACCGCCAGGTCGGGTAATCGACGGGAACAGCAACTTCTCCAGCCCGCGAACCATTTCTTCCACGAGCCGAACTGTCTGCCACGCTGCACCCGGTACGGGTCAGTTCCGGGCAACTCTCCCAGAGCCCGCTCGCCCGACAACCGTCACTCAGAGTGCATGCTCCACGGAATGTGAGCCAGAACCCCACTCGGTTCTGGCACAGATCTTGAGGAGTGGTCGCGGAGGGACACGGTGTCGTTCGAATTGCGGGGCCAGGCCGACGTGATCCGAGCGGAACCCACTCCGGGGCCAAGGATCGGGCATCCAGATGAGCCGTGATGTGCGTGATGGTCCGGGCGTTGTTTTTGAACAGATGCGCCTGCATGCCCGCTGCCTGGGCGGTCGCAACGGTGACTGCGACATCGTCGATGAACAGGCAGTTTTCCGGCCGCACGTCCAAACTGGCGTATGCGGCCTCGAAGGCCCGCAGGTCAGGCTTCTCGATGCCGATCTCGTGCGAGTAGATGATCTGCTCAACCAGTTCGTCGAAGTGGTACAGCGTCGTCTCCCGCTCCCGGGCGCCGACGAAGCTGTTGCTCAGGATGCCCAGCCTGCGGCTTCCGCGCAGCCCTTGTCCGGAACGTACGTCTGACGCTCCCACGGGAATACCGTTTATGAGCGCTGCTTCGTTCCGTTCCTCGGCTGTGTCGAGCAGGTGCGGCTCACCTGTCCTGCCTGCTCCGGCATGACAGTTGATGGTCTCGCCGGAACTCCAGATCAGCGTCCATCCGGCGCTGCGTGACGAGCTGCCCGAACCTTCGGGCTTCGCGTTCCTTCGGATATCCGGAAAGGATCAGGTCGTCCACGCCCATGCGCCGGAACTCCATGAGCTGCTCCGTCACCTGCTCGGCGTCGCCGACCACGGAGACCGATGCCCGAAGCGCGCGGTGCCTGTTCCGGTCCACAGGTGGCGCCCGATTCTGGTCTCGTCCTGAGCCGGGGTCAGCTGGCCCGACGGCTGTCGCTTCCCTGGCCCGGATCTGCGCTGCCCTCGTCTCGGCGACCTGGGGGTCGATGCGCGCGGCGATGTACTCGGCAGCGCGCCACGCCTCCTCCTCCTCCTCCTCCTCCTCCTCCTCCTCCTCCTCCTCCTCCCGGACGATCACGTGCATCCGCAGAGCGATGCGGACCCGACGCCCGTGCGCCGCGCTGATGTCCCAGACGCGCTCGATGTTGCGCCGTGTGTCCTCGGGCTTCTCGGCCCACAGCACGTGTGTATGTCGGCGAACATGCCGCTCAACCGGATCGCCTCGTCGGTCATGCCCGACAGGAAGATCTCCGGCCGCTTCTCCAGCGCGGGGTAGATGCGCAGCCCCTCGATGTCGTAGAAGTCGCCCTTGTGGGAGTAGTCCTGCGTGATGCCCGAGCCCTCCCACGTCTCGTTGAGAATGGTGAGCCACTCCTCGGCACGGGCCAGCCGCCGTTCGGCCGTCTCCGCCGCTCTGATGATCCGGTCGTCGACTCCCAGCCGCCGAGTACGACGTTCGGGGAGAGCCGGCGGCCGACCAGCTGAAGGATCGAGGCGCATTGTTTGGCGAAGTGCGCCAGGTGAACCTGGTTCAAGCGGATGGCGCCGAACATCTCGATGCGGTGGGTACGGGCCAGCAGCATCGTGAGCTGCACCCAGTTGTCGATGAAATTGCTGTACGCCGTCGGCGCGAGCATGCCATGGAACCCGGCGGCCTCGGCCTCCTCGATCGTGCGCTGCTGGTGATGCAGCGTCGGCATGTCTCCCTCGGGGGCCACGTACCCACGTGTGAGACGTCTGGAGAGGGCAGCAGAAGGTTCTAGAGGCGAACCGGTTCTGTCGGACGGAATTGGCTGGTCATGGAAACCCATCGGACAGGGCGAGCCGTATCGAGATCACTGGTGAAGCGCGGATCGTCGGCAAAACGGCTGCGAGCTCGTGTGCAGTGGAGCCCAGCGACGGCGGCGGCTTCGGAAGGGGGGCGCTTGCCGCTCGCGGCAGGGCCGACGTCGAGCCACATCACACCGGCCCCTCGGTCCACCGCGATTTCATGGTCCGGCGCGCGGAACCACGCCGGCGCGGTCATCGCCGCGGCCATGACGCCGACGGTGAATTCCACCCGACGCCCGATGTCCCGACCGGACAGTCCGTCGCACGCCTCCAAGTGGTCCAGCTCCAGCGGCATGAACACACACTCCGCCAGGGCCGTCTGCCCCGGGCCAGGGGCGACACCGAGGATCCCGCTGCTGAACGCGTGGCTGCTGAGGCAGGCCACAAGCTGAGCGTGCTGAGCCTGGACGATCTCCGCGGTCGTCTTGGTCCCGGGGTGGTCGAACTCATAGGGGCCGGGATCCAGGGCGTGTGCGAGTTCATGACAGATGATCGCGGCACTATGGTCGGCGGCCGATGCCACCGAGAGGTCGACACGGACCTGGGCCAGGCGCCGCGAGAACATTCCCGTGGACACTCCTTGCGGACTGCGGATCTCGCCCTCGCTCATGACGTACCCGAGAGCCTGGGCAATCCGCTCGGCCGCTCCGTCAACGGTCGGCGGGGGTGTTCTCGGAGACCCTGCGGAGAAACAGGCCGTCCGTGACGTTCCCCCACCCGTCGGCGACCTTCTCCACCTCCGAGACGATGTCGAGTCGGCTGACGTCGTTCACGGCCGCCTCGTGGCAATGATCGTCGACAGATCACTGGCCAGCCGGACTTCGCTGCTCAGCAGAGCCGTGTGCTGGAGCCAACCGAGGCGAGCGGAGTCGGGTTCGCCGCCCATCAACGGTGGCCACTGGGTCATGAGGGTGAAGTCGTCGATGACGATCGTGCCCGCCGGCCGCAGCAGACGCTCGGGGTCGGCGGGCGGTGTCTTCTTCCCGTTGCCGCCGCCGTCGGTCACGAGAAGGCCGAAGGGACCGTGTGCGTAGATGGCGGTCCAGTCGCCGCAGATGATCTCCACGTCGGGAATGCCGGCGAAGAGCTTGCGCACCTCCTCGACCCGTCGTTCGTCACGTTCGACGCTGACGACCCGGACGCCGGGACGGCGGGCCGAGATCATCCAGGCCAGACCGACGCCGCAGCCGGTTCCGGTCTCCCCGATGCTCTCGAACGCACCGGCAGCCAGCGCGTGCAGCAGACGGCCCTGCTCCGGACGGCACGAGGAAGGAAATCCCAGGCTCTTGGCGGGTCCGACCGCCTCCACCACGAGATCCGGTAAGCCGACCAGGCCCGCATAGGCGTCAGCCTTCCCAGTTGGTCACCTCGGCCAGCTCGTCGAAAAGCCCTGACAGCACGTGCCCGATTCCTGTCCTGGTGATCTCCAGCCGTGCCAGGGGGCCACGTCCGAGAAAGTGACGGCCGAGGTCGCCCGCGGTGGGCGGTGCGCGGAGTGGAGCTCAAGGTCCCATCGCACCTGGGTGAGTTGATCTGCGGCCCAGTTCAGCAGGGGCTCACACCGCCGTCAAGCTCCTGATCGATGTCCTGAAGTCCGATGACCGAGGACAGGACATCGGCATCCGGTGCCTCCTCGTCCCCCAGCATCGCAGCGGCTCGTCGGCATTCTTCGGGAAGCGGTGGCGAGAATCCGATCCTGACTCCTGATGCGCGCACGGCGGGCAGCAAGGCGGCAGCGGCACCGCGGGCGAAGAGATGCAGCGGCTTTCGGCCAGCCAGGATCGCGGCTTGCGCGTGGACCGCCTCGGCGTGGCGTAACCATGCGTCGGGGCGCGGGACAACCATGCTGTCGCCTCCCCCGGCAGGTCCGCCACGACGCTGGCGACCCCGTGCTCGGCCCAGGGAGCCGCCCATTGGGCGAAGGATCCGATCGGCCACCGCGGGGTTCCGTGGGCGCCGGAAGGAACATGACGACATGACGGACCGAATTCGGCCGCGTCACCAGGATCGGGTCGCCGCTGGCGACCGGAATCAGATATCGCTCCACTGGGCCACCTTCGCGATGATGGGGATGGGAAAATGAGCGGCCCGACGTGCCTTCTTCTGGACGGCGAACTCAGCTTCGTGGGCGCTCTGTTGGAGCAGTCACCGCGAACCGTGGCGACCATTGTGGCCGACTTCACCTACGACCGGCATGGGAAGTACCGCCGCGGAGCGGTGTTCGCCAGGTCGCTGCGGGACGCTGGAATCGCCGCGTGCCGGTTCGACACGGAGAGCGGCTGACTGGCCGGCCGCAGCGCCGACTGCCGACCGACCCCTGGGACTCCATGGCCTCGCAGGTGGACCGCGCACGTGCCGCGGTGGCCCGGGAGCACCCGCAGGGCTTGCGGCACCTGCTGGTCGGGGTGGGGATCGGTGGTGTGGCGACGGTCCTCTCGGCGACTCGTGTGGCGCCGGACGCCGTGGTGCTCGTGGGCGCGGACCTCGTGCAGGGTGTGAGGTTCGTCGTCAACGGAATCGCGGGTGTCCGGCGCGGCGAGCAGGTGCTCCCGTCCCGGATATTCCGAAGCCGTGAGCAGTTGCGTGACCTGATCCAGCGCCTGCTGGAGGATCGGCACGGCCGCCGCGTCGAGATCGTCGCTGACACCGACCAGGAGCGTGGCTCCACAGCGCTGGATCTCCGTGGTGATCAATACAGGCCTCCGGCTCCTCGCCCGGGCGCCGGATCCCGAGAACCCCTCGTCCTGTCCCTCCACAGCCCTCGGCCAGCAAGGACGCGCCAGCCAGGCACCCACAACCCCGGCCTCGCTGCGGTCGCCCGGCATATGGCCCGGCGCGACCGCGCCGCACGCCGACCGAGTTAAAACCGGCGCCTCGACGGCCGATACATCAGTGGCCAGGCACGGACCCCCGATGGGCTTTCGTAGTGGCTGCCTGTCCTCGTGGTGGCGGGCCAGCCGCAGCGCGAAGGCCGGGGCGGGAGTTGACCCTGACAGTGTGTGAGGGGATTGGCTGGTCCCACCTGCTCGGCGATCCGCCGGTGGAGATCACCACTGTCTCTTCGAAGGGCCCCTTGTGCTCGGTTACATCGGCTCCGGCCCGTACTGCTACACGAACTCGCTGGCCATGATGCTGGGTGGGGAGTCTCCCTCCACCGCAGTCATCGAAACGTTGACCGGCTCACCGTTCGGCGCCCAGCTCATCGCCGGTTCCCTGCCCTTGTTCGACCCCTACGGCTGGAACCCCGAGAGCGGCCTCGACGCGGCAATCGCGCTGCTGGGCTGGACCTGTGAGCGCAGCGACGGCGGGACGCCGGCCGAGGCACTGAACCGGCTGCGGACCGCCTGCTCGCGCGGACCGGTCCTGGTCGGGCCGGTGGACATGGGCCTGCTGCTGTACCAGCCCGGCACACCGAACGCCGACGGCGGCGACCACTACGTCGTCGTACTCGCTGCGGACCAGGACACCATCGAACTCCACGACCCGCACGGCCACCCCTACGCGACGCTACCCGCACAGGCTTTCCTCTCCGCATGGGAGGCGAAGGCGATCAGTTACATCGATGCCCCGTTCGTACTGCGGGCCGGCTTCCTGCGCCATCATCGGCTCACTCCCACTGACGCGCTGCGACAGTCGCTTCCACAAGCCGAGCGGTGGCTGGCCGGCCGTGACGACCTGTCCATGCCTCCCGGCTCACTGGGCGGAACCGCCGCCGTCGAGGCGCTCGCCGACATGGTCGCCCGGGGCACACCCCCCGGCATCCGCACACTGCTCACCGCGTTCGGCGTCCGCGTGGGAGCACGACGTCTGAACGACGCGGCAACGTGCCTGAAAGAGCTGGGGCTGCCGCACGCGGCCTCCATCGCGCAGCGCCAGGCCCGGATCCTGGGCGGCCTGCAGTATCCGCTGGTGCGCGGCGACGACCAGACTGCAGCAGAGCAACTGCGGCACCTCGCCACCCTCTACGCGCAACTGCACAAGGCGCTGGCTGCGGCGCTGGACAGCGCCTTCTGAACGAAACTGAGGAGCACCTCCCCTGGCTGTGCTCGGGGACCTCAACTGTCCCCCACGCCGGTTCGCCGGACGAGTCCGAGCTGAGCACGTCGAGCTGTACTTGGCCGAGCACCTCAGAGCACTCGGCCAAGTACAGATGAACGTGCCCAGGTCCCCGCAGGTCTGCGGCGATGTCGGGCGAGAGCGCCCTACTGGAATCTCATTGGGTTTCGCTCTGACTGTCTCCGAATATGGGAGGCATGCATCTGAGGTACCCCTGCGTTTGCTGCGGCCACCTGACCCTGAACGACGGGCCTGGCTCGCATCAGATCTGTCCTGCCTGTTTCTGGGAGGACGACGTCATGCAGTTGCGCTGGCCAGACATGGTAGGCGGCGCCAACAGGTCGTCGTTGCTTGACGCCCAGCAGGAGTTCATCGCGCTTGGCGTGTGCGAGGAGCGATTCCTGGAGCATGTGCGACCGTCTGATGGTGATGAGCCGCTGGATCCAAACTGGCGGCCCATCGATCTGTCGAGGGACCGGTTCGAGTCCCGGGGGAACCTGCTCGCCGGTTGGCCGGACGATTACACGGTGTTGTACTGGTGGCGGTATCGGGACAATGGGTTCTGGCGACGCGGTTGACCAGCTCAGGCCGTGTTGTTGTCCCGTTCGATGGCAGCAAGTAGGTTCTTGAGGCGGTAGCTGGGGCCGTTGATGGATGCGACGTCGCAGTGGTGGAGGAGTCGGTCGATGATGGCGGTGGCGAGAACCTCGTCACCGAACACCTGCCCCCATTCACTGAAGGTCTTGTGTGAGGTCAGGATGATCGAGCCCTTTTCGTAGCGCTTTGAGATCACCTGGAAGACCAGGTTGGCCTCGGCTCGTTCCAACGGCTGGTAGCCGACCTCGTCAACGAATAGAATGCCCGGCCGAAGGTAAGTACGAAGCTTGTCATTGAGCCGGCCGGCCGTTTCGGCGGCCTTCAGCTGTCGCACCATGTCGTCGAGGCTGGTGACGTAGACGGAGAAACCGGCCCGGCAGGCAGCGACTGACAGCGCGACTGCGATGTGCGTCTTGCCGACTCCGGGCAGTCCCAGCAGGGCCGCGTTGCCCTTGGCCTCGACGAAAGCGAGGGTGGCGAGGTCTTTGATCTTGCGAGGGTCGAGTTCGGGCTGGAAGGTGAAGTCGTACTCGTCGAGCGTCTTGTGGTGCGGCAGTTTGGAGAGCCGCATGCCCAGGCGGAAGCAGCGGTCGTCGCGGACGGCGAGTTCTTCGGCCAGGACGAGGTCGAGGAAGTCGAGATAGCCCATCCTGGCCTCGTCCGCCCGGCCGGCGCACTGCTTCAGGCTCTCGGCCAGGTCGGGCAGACCAAGCTTGGCGGCCGCGGTGCGAATGCGGGTGCCGACCATCTCACTCAACGGGGCTCCTCCGGTGTGGGGCGGGTGATGAAGGGACGCGTTCCGGTCAGTTCGTCATCGACCGACAGGGTTCGGCGGCCGACCTCGACTCGGACGGCCGCGGCCCGGGGTCAGGAGAGCGGTCAGCTAGAGCGACTCCTCGCCGAGTTCCCGCTGCTGGCGGGGTTGATGAGGGACGTCACCAGCACTGGTTCGCCTGTTCCTTCCGTCGAAGGGTCCGTCCCAGTGCTTCTCGTCGACGACGCAAGCTCCGCGGCCTACGGCCCTCCCGTGCACCACAAGGAGAGTGTCGCCCTTGGCGTGGGGAACGGTGGAATGAAGCTGTCCATCGGCGTTGGTCCCGGATGAGTGCCCACAGAACGTCGAGACGACGGCGGGCGAGCGCGAGAATTGCCTGCTTGTGACTCTTGCCCTCGGCTCGTTTGCGGTCGTAGAACGTCTTCCACGTGGGACAGAAGCGGGCAGCGATCTGAGCCGAGAGGTAGAAAACGCGCAGGAGTCTGCGGTGGTATCGGTGTGGCCGGCGCATGTCGCCTCTGATGCGACCGGAGTCGGGACCGGTGCAAGTCCGGCGACACCAGCGAGGCGGCCTGCGCTGCCGAAGGCGTCCATGTCACCACCGGTGCAGGCGATGAACTCCGCCCCCAGCAACGGGCCCATGCCGGGCATGCTGAGAACCAAGTCCGCGTCGCGATGTTCACGGAAACGGACCGCGATCTGCGCGTCGATGCCAGCGATCTCATCGTCCAGAGCCAAAACTGCCCTGGCCAGGGTGTTGACCACAGCTGCAGCAGTGCTCTCCTCAGCCACGGCGGTGTGCTGGGACCGTGCCGCCGCGACGGCTGCATCGGCGATGGCCTGGGCGAAGGACTGGAGGTCCCGACGCATCCGTGCCTGATCTGCGATGACGTAAGCGTCCTTCGCATCGGTCTTGCCGTCTCCGCGGTAGCCACGGGAGGCGTGGTGGACGGTGCGGCCAGGAATGTAAAGCAACCGCTGACCATGGCCGAGCGCTTCGGATCCCCCGGGGTACCGACGTTCGGGCGCTCAGTCCACCTACTCGAAATGCCCATCCGCCAGCTGAATCGCTCAATCACTGAGTCGAAGCACCATAGTTGTCAACGGCTGCATCCGCTGAGCTGCTGCTTTGATCACCTGAGGCACAGTGGTTGTCACAAGGTCGGTGCGCTACCCGTCACCAACAGCGCGTGAAGCCATCCCGTTCCGCGACGAGCCGCGTCTGTTGCGGGCCGCGGGTTTCCAGGGCGTTCCGGGCGTTGTACTGGGCCATCCCATCGGACAGTCGGCCGGCGAAGGTCGACATCGGCTGGGGCGGAGCACCTCGGTGGATCCTCCTATTTCGAGGGCTGACGACTCCATCTGGAAGGCGAGACCTCTGGCCTGCCCCTCCGCGAGACGGCAGTTGTCCTGTCGCAACGCAGGCGGCGTTGACGTGACGTTGACTTGCATAGGTGCCAGATGTTCTGAGACTGCTGCCGGGGTCGATCTCAAACGATCTGGCTTTCGCGGAAGAGGTGATGGCGCCAGGTAGCCCGTCCGCTGTCAGTGGCGCCTGCGAGGGTGCTCTTCGTGAACCTTGAGAAATTCTGGGAACTTGTAGAGACGTGTCGCCTACAGGCGGACAGCAGGGATGCGCGGCTTCGTTCTGATTTGTCGCGCAGGCCGCTGGCGGAGATCGTTGAATTCCAGATGTGCCTCGACCAGGTGACCCGTCAGGCTTTCACCTGGGAGCTGGTGGCTGCGGCGGAGCGGATCTTCGGCGGCCGGTGTTCGGATGACGACTTCTGCTACTTCGGCCTCTGGATGGTCGGCCTGGGCAAAGACGCCTTCGGGCGAGCCGTGCTCGACCCTGATGCTCTGGCTGACACTCCTGAGGTCCTGCGCCTGGCGGGGCGAACGTGGAGGACCTGGGGCGATGACTGGCCCGGGTGGGAATCGCTCGACTATGTGGCATTGGAAGCCCATGGGCTTGTGACCGGGGATCCCGACGAGTGCGGGGATGCTTTCTATGCGGCTGTCGCGACTCGGCGGGGTGAACACGCGGTCAGCCAGGGCCTGGCCGGGAAGCGCTGGGACGTTCGGGATGAAGACGAGGCGGCCCGCAGGCTGCCAAGGTTGAGCGTCATGTTCCCGCTCAGCGCAGACGCGTGAGGCGCGACGAGTCAGCGTTGTTGATGGAAAACGCCGAGACTTTAGCGTTCTCAATTGGATGGCTTGCTTCACGGAAGCCTGTGCAGGTCAGCCTTCTTGCTCGTCGGCGAAGCTGCCCGTGGTCTCCCTAAGGCGATGCCGTGCTGCATCCAGACGCTCCGCGTAGTCAGCGGCGAAGATCCCGGGAAGTGCCTTGTCCAACGTTCCCGCGATCTTGTGGATCGGGGCCCATGCGGCCGGATCGTCGACCAGACGGCTGAGATCCGTCATCTGAACTCGCTCCAACCAGTCCGAGAGGACGAGTGCCTCGTCAGAGGTGAGCTTGATCGTGATCTCAGTGTTGTCCACGAGCCGAACTTAACCGGGCTCCTCCCGGAAGTCTCGTTCGCGATAGAGGCAGAACCGCAGCTCGGGCGCTATCGCGGACCGCGGGTCTCGGGCGCGTTCCGGTGTTGTACCGGGCGACCCACTCGGCGACGTCGTGGCATTCGGTCGGCGGGAAGGCGACATCGGGCACGAGCTGGAGCGCCTCGAGGATGTTCGCGCCTGAGTGCGTCTCGCGTACGTGATCCCCGGCGCACTGCACGGCCAGGTCCAGCCAGCCGTCGTCGAGGACGAGTTCGCCCGGTGCCCCGCACGGGGCGGACCGGATGTGCGTCACCGCGACCGGGATCCGCATCCCGAAACGGAAGCGGCTCCGCCATCCCCCGTGCCCTGCCCAACGCGCCTGGGTCACGCCGACCGGCAGGGGCGAGCGGTGGGGTTGGGGCGGGCCGGGGGGCTGCTGCCCCGAGAGCGCTCTGGGCCCCGGGCCTCACCCACACACGCCCCATCGGCACGGGCTGAGCCAGACCCCAACCTGACCAGCCGGCCTGTCGACGGGTGCTGCCGATCTCTTTGCCCTTACCCCCTGCCACCGCCACGCACGGCCAGAGCGGGAGGCGGAGCCTAAGACCGAAACTGAAGCACCAATCAATTTGCCTACAAACTATAGGCAGACTTACGGTCTCACTAGGAAAACCTAGAGAGGGTGATGGTTGTGGCGAGGGTGGGACTGAATCCGGAGCGGCTGACGCTCGCCGGCGCGGAACTCGCCGACGAGGCCGGATTCGATCAGGTGACGCTGTCCGCGCTCGCCCGACGCTTCGATGTGAAACCGGCGAGCCTGTACTCGCACGTGAAGAACTCGCACGAGCTCAAGACCCGGATCGCGTTGTTCGCGTTGGAGGAGCTCGCCGACCGGGTTTCCGACGCCGTCGCCGGGCGCGCGGGCAAGGGCGCCCTGATCGCCTTCGCGGACGCCTACCGGGACTACGCCCGAGCGCACCCCGGCCGGTACGAAGCGGCCCGGTACCGGCTCGACCCGGAGACCGCTGCGGCCAGTGCCGGTGTCCGGCATGCGCAGATGACGCGGGCGATCCTGCGCGGCTACGACCTGGACGAGCCGGAGCAGACCCATGCGGTCCGCATGCTGGGCAGCGTTTTCCACGGCTATGCCGCTCTGGAGGCGGCGGGTGCCTTCGAGCACACGGCCACACCCGCACAGCAGTCCTGGACCTGGACCCTGGACTGCCTCGACGCCGCACTGCGCAGCAGACCCACGCCCTGACCGCCCCACTCCACCGGCTTGAACGGCTTGAGACGATGAGCACCGAGCAGAACCTGATCACCACCCCCATCACCGTCGGCTTCCTGCGCGGACACCTGGACGTGGAAGAGACCGCCCACGGCCTCCTCCCGCACCGGCTGCCCACCTGGGCGCGCCGCCAGATCCCTGACGACCGCCTGGCCGTGGCCGAGGCCCAGCCCTCCGGCGTCCGGCTGGCCTTCCGCACCGCCGCCACCACCGTCCACCTGGACACCCTGCCCACCAAACGCGTCTACCGGGGCTTCCCGCCCCCGCCGGACGGCGTCTACGACCTCCTTGTCGACGGCCGTCTCACCGCGCAGGCCACCGTGGCCGGCGGGAACCTGCGCACCATCACCGACATGCAGGCCCAGACCGCCGAGTTCACCCCCGGACCGGCCGGCACCGCCCACTTCGCCGACCTCCCGGCCGGCGTCAAGAACATCGAGATCTGGCTCCCGCACGCGGAGATCACCAAGGTCATCGCCCTGCGCACCGACGCTCCCGTCGAGCCCGCACCGGACAACGGACGCCGGGTGTGGCTGCACCACGGCAGTTCCATCAGCCACGGCTCGAACGCCGTCTTCCCCAGCACCATCTGGCCCGCCCTGGCCGCGAACACCGGCGGCGTGGAGCTGATCAACCTCGGATTCGGCGGCAGCGCCATGGCGGACCCGTTCACCGCGCGCGCGATGCGCGACACCCCGGCCGACCTGATCAGCGTCAAGCTCGGCATCAACGTCGTCAACAGCGACGCCATGCGCCTGCGCGCCTTCGTCCCCGCCATCCACGGCTTCCTCGACACCATCCGCGAAGGGCACCCCACCACCCCACTGCTCCTCGTCTCGCCCATCCTGTGCCCGACCCACGAGAACACCCCCGGCCCGCTGATGCCGGACCTCTCCGACGGCAGCCTGAAGTTCAAGGCCACCGGAGACCCGGCCGAGACGGCCGCCGGGCGACTGACGCTCACGATCGTCCGCGAAGTCCTGGCCGACATCGTCAAGCAGCGGTCCACCGAGGACCCCAACCTCCACTACCTCGACGGACTCGACCTCTACGGCGAGAACGACCACGACGAGTTCCCGCACCCCGACGCGATCCACCCCAGCCCCGAAGGACACGTCCGCATCGGCGAGAACTTCGCCAAGCTCGTCTTCTCCGGCAACGGGCCCTTCGCCCCCACCGCCTGAGCACGATCCGGCCGCCTGCGGCGCCCACGCCGGTAACGAAACCACGGCCCCCCGAACTCACGCACCCTAGCCCCCCGCCCGCCTGCATGGTCTGGGAGAACCCGCCGCCGGGGTCGGGACCGCTCGACTTCCGTCATGAGCAGACGCAGGGTCAGGGAGTGCTTCTCCGGCGGGAGCGCGTCCAGCGCCGCGCGGGCGTGCGCGGTACCGCCGGCGGTGTCGCCAGCACGGGCGAGCATGAGCCCACGGTGCACCTGCAGAAAGATCGCGAACCGCGGCAGGATCGCTGATGCGGATCTCGAATTTTCCCCACTGCGGCTCTTCGCCCCTGTTGGTTCACGGAGTGAACCAACAGGGGAATGTGGGGAGCGAAAAGCAGAAGGACTCACCGATGGCTGGGTCGGCGAGTCGTTGAGTACGGGTGGGTCAGTGGGGCGAGGCGAAGCCAGCTGACTGGTCGAGGTGAAATGGGGAGCCGGGGTTCTGGGGTGTCCAGCCGTCGGTGAGAGCGGTGCGGATGCTGTCAGCCACCTGAGCGTGCAGGACCGGGATGCTGGCTGTTCCGAACCAGTTGCTCGGGTGCGGCTGGTTGGTGGTGATCACCAGGGTGGTGCCCGGAGTCTGCGCGTGTTCGACCGCATAGGTAAGGGGTGACATGACCAGTCCCTGGTCGTAGGTCGGCCGTCCGCGGAGTCGCCACCGGTAGGTGGTGCCATCCACGGTGATGAGCCGCGATCCCTTTTTGACCAGTGCCATGTTCACATCCTTTCCCATGTGACAGTACTGAACGGCAGCTGATCGCGTCGCGCCGATTCCCGTCAGACCGTGTCAGCTTCTGCGCATCGGAATCACGTCCCGCTTACGGCTGGAATGGTGAGTCGTGCGGCCTCAGGTGTGGGCCAGCAGCGCGACGATGGTGACGGGCTTGTCACAGTACGGGCAGTTCCGGATGGCCGTCGGCGCGAGCGGTGCCGGGTCAGGCGACGACGGCGTCATCGACTCGGCGTGGGACTGGTGCGAGCGAAGCCGGTAGGACGGCCCGTCGATGCCGACGACGGCGGCGCGGTGCAGGAGCCGGTCGAGCATCACAGCGGCGACGGTCACATCGCCGAAGGCGCCGGCCCAGTCTGCGATACCGGGACGTTGGTCGTGAGGGCCGTGCTCGACTTGAGATACCTCTGGTTGATCGCCTGGAAGAGGGCGGAGGCGCCCTCGCCCGGCAGCGGGAGATGGCCCAGTTCATCGATCACGAGCAGGCGGGGGCCGGCGAAGAACCCCATGATGCTTGACCAACGGCCTTCGAGGCCGACCTTGTGGCACTTGGCTGCGAGTTCGGCGGCGGTGGTGAAGTCGACGCGGTGGCCGGCGTCGACCGCGAAGCGGGCGAGTGCGACGGCCAGCATGGTCTCGCCGACGCCGGGTGGGCCGACCAGCAGGACGTTGGAGGCGTTGTCGAGGAACCGCAAGGTGGCCAGGTCGCGGATGAGCTTCTCGTCGACGCCGGGCTGGGCGGCGAAGTCGAAGTCGAGTCGTTCAAGGTCCATGGTTCTGACAGGCAAGCGAACCGGAGTCGGGAGGAGAGTTTGCGGGCCTCCGTCGCCTCTGCTTCGATCTCGAGAGGTTTCTCCAGGGCGGCGGTGAGGGTCATTCGCTCGGCGCGGGCCTGGTCCAGGACGCGGGGAAGGGCTTAGGCGGCGTCGTTGAGTTTCAGATAGGACAGGTGGCCTCACAGCTGCTGGTAGCGGCGGGCTTCGCTCATCGGCTTGGTGTCACTCGCTCTCACGCTCCTGGTCTTCGTGGGTGGGGGCCTACCGGAGCCGGTCGGCGACGGCAGCGTAGTGGGACAGGCCGATCACGACCCGGTTCGCGACGTCTGAATCAGATCGGCCGCGAAGCTTCTCGGTTTCCGCCTGGGCCGCAGCGGACGGGGCCGGCGTGCCTTGGTGCGGCAGGGGGCCCTGTCGGAGAACGAGGCGAGTACTGCCCGTTCGAGGGCGATGACGTGTCTGGCGTCGCGAATGGTCAGCCCCGCCCCGTCCGGTGCCCGACGGAGGTGGGCGATGATCGCGCGGCCGGCGGTGACCACATGCAGGTCGTCCTCGCCGAGGCGGATCCGGACCGTGACGTGGGCGCCGGCCAGCCCTGGCGGGACGGAGTAGTGATTGCCAACGAAGGAGACGAGTCCTTGCGGGCTGACGACGCGGGTCTGCTCCAGCTCGGCGACGGCGAAACAGGCCCGTCCGGACAGGGACCCGTCTCCATGCCGCCGAGCCCGCCGACCGCGCCGGGCAGCATCTTGGTGATCACCGCCCCATGCGGCAGCGGGCAGGGAAAGGGCAACGCCACCAGGAAGGTGAGCAGCAGCGGGCCCGCCATGAGCTGCTCCTCATCGGCGGGTTCGGGCTTGCCAGGCTGGTTCATCGGCAAGCGTAGGACCGCACGTGCCGGCACCGGACGGATCTTCCGAGCCCGCTCAAAGGACACCGCCTCTTCCGCGCGCGGGCCGCTCACGAGGGAACCTGGGGCGACCCCGGAGTCGGCACCCGACTGCTCGCCGATCACGATTCCCCTCCGGCAGCACGACGGCAGACAACGAGGTCGCTCCCGACCCGCAGGGTGGGCCGCCGTCGTGCCGGGGATGTCCAGTAAATCGGAGGCGCTGCTGCCTGTGCGGCTCATACCCTCGGCCGCACTGACCCGTCGAGTATCAGCAAGGACTTTGTGAATCACTCCGATCTCCTCGCCAAGGCCCCCTCGCTCGCGTCCGGCATGGCCGCCGCCGATCACAGCCCGGATACCCAGCTGTCCCAGACTCGCCACCGTGCCGCGCTCGTGGCGAGCTGGCACATCGCACCCGGCTCAACCGTCCTCGAGCTGGGCTGCGGTCAGGGCGACATGACCGCCGTCCTTGCAGAGGCAGTTGGACCCAAAGGGCGCGTGGTGGCCGTTGACGTGGCCGCACCCTCCTATGGGGCGCCGGTCACGCTCGGGGAATCGGCAGCCCGGCTCGCGGCGGGCCCACTCGGGCCACGCATCGAATTCCGCTTCGGCACCGACGTCCTCGACCCATCGGTCGACTTCCCCGAAAGCGCCTTCGACCATGTGGTGCTCGCACATTGCTCCTGGTACTTCACATCGCTCGGACAGCTGCGAGACACGCTGGCCCGGGTACGGCCGTGGGCGCGGCGACTGTGGTTCACCGAGTGGGACCTGACACCTGCCTCTGACGACCAGTTGGCGCACCTGCTCGCCGTGCTGATCCAGGGGCAGACCGAAGCCGCGGGATCGCACGGCGAGGGCAACGTCCGCACACCTTTCTCCCGTGAGAGCCTGCTGCGGCTCCTGCCCGAGGCCGGCTGGACGGACGACGGCAGCGAGCCGGTCAATACCGAAGAACTTCAGGACGGCGACTGGGAAATCGCAGCCTGCCTCGACCTGGTGGGAAGCGACGGGTGTCTGGCCACGCTGCCCGAGCCGGTACGACAGCTCGTCCTGAGTCAGACCGACGTTCTCCGAGCCATTGCCAAGCCGCACGGCAACCGCGCACTCGCCGCGTACTCGGTCACCGCGCACTGACACACGACCCAGCCGCTGGCCCGGGCTGCTCGCGATCCTGGGATGCACCTCTGTCCACCCCGCGCCCGCCCGGCCCGCCGGGGCTCGCCCACAGGGGGCGCGCAGGACCGCAAGCCCCCTAGACCCGCTGGCCGAGAGCGCGGTGTTCGCCGTGTGCGCTCTCGGCGACGTCGCCGGGCCCAACCGGTGGAGCAGCGCAGCCGTTGAGGACGCCGCCACCGGGCTGGAGGTACTCGCCGGGGCGCCCTCCGGGCTCAGTCCGGAGGCCGCCGAGCTCCTGGAGGTCATCCCGGCCGCCGTCGCCGCACTCTGCGAACGTGTCGAGCGCGGCACGGGTGGAAGCGGGAACCGTTCACACGTGGATGTGTGTCTCCGAGCGCACAGCGATACGTGTCCGGGCGGGTCCCGGCTCGATCCTCAGGGGGGATCTTGACTTCATCGCACCGTAGAAGACTGCGTGCACTGGCCGCTGGCGGCGTAGTGGCCCTGGCCGTCAGCGCCCTGACCGCCGTCCCGAGCAGCGCTGCCCCGCGGCCCGGCATACCCGAATCCGCCACCGTCCAGCCATTGGCCGGCCCGGCGGCGGATTCGGTCTCCGAGGCCGCTCCAGGCGGGGATCGCGAGTACCCGAGCGTCGTCCTGCCCGGCCGGGCCACGGGGCCGGCGCCGCTGGCCGCCGCCAAGCCGCGGCACGACGTCGACGGCGACGGCATCAGCGACATGATCGTCATGGAGTACGACCAGACCACGGCCGTCTACCTGTCGTCGATCAAGACCTGGAGCGAATACACGATCTTCAAGACCGACCCCGACCCCAGCGCCTCGTTCAAGGACCTGCTGCCGGTGGGCGACGTGGGCGGCACCACCAAGGCCGAGCTGCTCTCGCTCTCCTTCGACGGCGTGCTCACGCTCTACGAGGCCGGCCTGACGAGCACGTCGGCGCCGCTGTGGTCGGGCCGCGGCTGGCAGATCTACAACCGCGTCATGGCCACCGGGGATCTGACCGGGGACCGCCACCCCGACCTGCTGGCCCGCGACCATGCCGGCGACCTGTGGCTGTACACCGGCACCGGCACCGTCAGCAAACCCTTCAACGGCCGGGTCAAGGTCGGCTCGGGCTGGGGGATCTACGACCAGCTGGTCGGGGCCGGCGACGTCGACGGCGACGGCCTGGGCGATGTCCTCACCCGCACACTGAGCGGTGAGTTGTGGTTCCACAAGGGGGCCGGCAGCGCCACCGCCCCACTCAAGGCCCGCGTCAAGGTCAGCGACGGCTGGAACACCTACAACGTGATCACCGGCTCGGATGACGGCGACGGCGACGGCCTGAGCGACCTGCTCGCCCGCGACCGCGACGGCGTGGAGTACTGGTTCAAGTCGGTCGGCGGCGGCAAGTTCGCCGGACCCGCGTACTTCGGCAGTGGCTATGAGCTGAACAAGTTCATCGTCGGCGCGGGCACCACGCCGCTCTACGGCAAGGCGCAGAACCTCGGCACCGAAGCGGACAACGACCTCGCCAAGTACAGCGCCCTGGCCAACGGCGACTACCGGACGCCGCCGGTCTGGGCCGGCAAGGAGACGCCCGGCTCCCGCAACGCGTACGCCACCGGGCTCAACAGCCGCAACCACGCGACCTACGTGCAGAACATCGGCAGCGACCTGTACATCCAGGGCGAGCGGGTGAGCACGACGTGGAACTACACCGTGACGGTCGGCCCCGGCGACCTCACCGGCGACGGCAAGGGCGACCTCCTCAGCCGCGACTCCGGCGGCACCCTGTGGCTCCACCCCGGCGACGGTGCACTGGTCACCAAGTTCGGCGCGCGCATCAAGGTGAGCACCGGCTGGAACGGCTACGACGCGCTCGTCGGCGCGGGCGACTACTCCGGCGACGGACGGCCCGACCTGCTCGCTCGGGACACCTCCGGCCGCCTGTTCCTCTTCAAGGGGACGGGCACGGCCGCCGCGCCGTTCGCCGCCCGGGAGCAGGTGGGCAGCGGCTTCGACCAGTACGACAAGCTGTTCGTCCCGGGTGACATCGACGGCGACAGCAAGGGTGACCTGCTCTGCCGGCTCCCGAACGGCGTCGTGTACCGATACTCATCGACGGGCAAGACCGGCACCGCGACGTTCGCCGCCCGGGTGAAGTTCGGCACCGGTTGGGACCTCTATAAGAACATCGTCTGAAATTCTGCGGCCCGGCCGCTCGATCGCGCGGCAGCGACGGCACGGGCCCGTCTACCGGCATCAAGTCCGGCTGGAACGGGCCCGTATCGGGCTGCTGGAGACCCTTGATGCCCGCCTGGCCCAGGCCCACGGCGGGGAACCGGGCCACCTGGGCTTCCTCCAGGTCCTGTGTCAGGACGAGAGAACCCGCCGAGAGATCGTCACCTTGCAACGGCGGCTGAGCCGGACGAAGTTCGAGCAGCAGGGCGCCCGCGCGTCACGCACACCGGCCAGCACCACCGTTCCGGCCGGCAGGCTCAAGGAGAAGGCGACGGTCTCACGCCCGGCCCGGTCGGCCCACAGCCGGGACGTGGACGCGGGTCGCGCGGTCCGCGGCGTGGTCAGGGCGTTCAGGGTCGCGTCCACGAGACGGCCCACCAGGGCCGTTCCGGTGGCCTGCTTCCAAGGGGTGTCGGCCGTCAGACGGTTCAGGCGCAGGGCGACGGTGTGTGCGCTCGCTCCGTCCCAGTGCTCAGGCTCAGGCCTGTGACCGCGGCCGGCTGCACTGAGCGCAGGAACTCCCGTGTGAGGATCCCGTTGAGGGCCCGTGGCACCTCAAGCGCTTCCCTGAGCGGGGCCAGGCGCTCGATGGCAACGGTTTCCGGGACGAAGTCGGACCCTATCGGGTCGGCCGCCGGTGCCTGAGTCAGCATGCCGCGGTGGCGCGCCTCCCGGATGAGGTCGTCCGGGACGTGTGGAAGACGTGGACGCTGTGACGGCCGCTTCCTGTCTCCCCCTCCCCGGGGAGGGGGAGACAGGGCGTGGTTAGAGTGCGGGGCGGACCGTTCAGGTCCGTTCGCGCTCTGGGGGGTTTTCGCGTGTCCGAGTACCGTCTCGTCTTCTCCGCCGCACTGGTCACGGCTGGCTACCTGCTGCTCTCCGCCTGCGGAGGCACCCCCGCACCCGGCGACGCCGGCCACCCGACGGACGGCACGCGCACCTCCGCCGCGCCCGCCCCCTCGAAGCCGGCGCCCACCGCTGCGTTGCCGACGCCGAGGGCGGCGGGCGAGGTACCGGATACCGCGCGACTGGTGGATCTGGCTCTGCAGCCGGGCGAGACCGCCGGGGTCCGGGAGGACGGGAGCAGCACCCGCAGCCTGGACGAGGTCGAGGTGAGGCCGCTGTCCCCGACCGAACTGTCGGCCCCATGTACCGCCATGTGGGGTCTGCTCGGCCAGCGGGGCGCCCACGCCGCCGTCTCCCAGACCTTCGACACCGAGGAGGCGGGGAGTCCGACGGTCAACTTCCTGTCGTCCTACGCGGGGACCGATGCCGTGACGGTCTTCGGCCGGCTGCGCACGGCACTCGCGGGCTGTCCATCGGTGGAGGAGGACGGCCGCACGGTGACGATTCGGTACGAAGACCTCGACACGGTGGGTTTCCCTGAGGACACCCTGCGCATCCGGATGACCATGACCGATGCGGGCTCCACCAGCCCCGCCGAGGTCATCGACCGCATCGTGGCCCGGGTCGGCGTGTGCGTCACCGACCTCTCGGCGACGGGGGCGGAACCTTACCTGGGTGTCTCCGAGACGCCCGTCCTGCGCCAGGTCGACCGTCTTCGGGCCGCTCAGGGACTCTGAACCCGGTGTACGGCCCAGCGGTCGGTGCCTTCCGTCTTGATGCCGCGTTCGCGGTGACGGCCTGGTGGACCCCGGCCGTCATCCGCCGTCATCCAGTCCCGTCTGCGGCAGGGACACCCCGAGATCGACACGGCACGCTACGGCACGCTGCAGACCGGCGGGCCATCCGCGGCCAGTCCGCGCCCTGCATCAGCACGGCCAGGACATTGCCGCCGAAGTGACCGCGGCCGGCCGGCCACGTCGGCCCGTGAGGGATCGGCGGACCGTGCGTGACCGGTCCGCGCCGAACCACCGAAAACCGTGACGCCCCTTGCCCGCGCCCCGGACCTGTACGGGCCCGGTCAGACGCCGACAGGCCACACCTCGCCAAGGCGTTCCTCCAGCTCGCGCACGAACCCCCGGAGCCTGGCCGTACCCCCGTACATGTCCCCGGCCCCCACGTGGCCCGTCTCAGCGTCGTAGTGCACGTGAGCCTGGCCGTAGCTGCGCCTGGACCGGGACCGGATCCTCAGTTCCGCGGCGAAGCCGTTGACGGAGGCGACCTTGATGTCGCCTCTGCCCGAGGCGACCTCGCGCACGATGGCGGCGAACTCGGCTTCCGGGGCCCGCTCCCGCTCTGGCGCCTCGTCGGTGGCGGGCGGTTGCCCGCCACCGCGCCTGCCGAGCAGAGCGAACGCGCCGACGGCGAGGGCCCCCACAGCGATCGTCTTGGCGACTTTCGTGGCGCGCCGCCGGGCGGTCGGGGGGACCTCGCCGTCCTCGGCGGTGTGGGGCTGATCGGGCATGGTGCGGCCGCCTTCCGGTACCGGAGAGCCGTCAGGGTAGCGGCCGCCGGTGCCGGAGCGGAGGCACAGGTGAGAGATCCTCAGGACGGCCGGAGGATCATCGGGAGGTTTGCTGCTTCCGCGCCAGCGACCTCAGCCGCAGCGTGCGAATGGTGCCCAGGGACGGGCCGGTGCGGGGTGGGCTTGGATCTGCCGATCGCTCCAGCCGTACTGCTCCTCGGAGACGACGAGTACGGCACCACACCCGAGCCCTGCTCTGCCTCGCGAGACGACGGGCCGATGTGCTCTTCGCGTGCTCCGCGACGGCACCCTCTACGAACCGAGACCCGCCACGTCAGCCCGATCGCCAAGGGCGTGCCTCGCCCGAGCCCACACCTGCTCGAACTCTTCAACGAAGAGCTCATCGGCATCCAGTTCGTCCTCCCAGCCGTCAAAGACCCTGCCGTCCGCCAGAACTCCGTACTGCTGCTCATACCGGCTCATCGCCGCCCGATCGCAGTGATCCCGCAGATGTAGCACCTCCTTCAGGGACGCGGCCGTCACCGGTCGCGAGTCCACCCCCCGAATCTCAACCTGACGGACCGCCCAGCCCTCACCATCCGCCTCGAAGTACTGCCACAGATCCTCATCCTCGTCATAGGCACGGAACCAGATCTTCATGGCGCCATCCTCGCCCCACCGCCTTGACCAAACCCATAGGGGCCCCGGAGCGGTGTGCGCCCCAGTCCCCCGACGACCAGGAACGCCACCGGTTCCGCTCCCTGGCTCCGGACCCTGGACGCGGGGGGACTTCTTGTTGTGAACTGGGGCGCCGGACGACGAGTCCACCGATGCGGCACAGAAACGGTGGTTGTCGGGCGCGGTCCAATCGGCGCCGTATCGGTACGACGCGTCCGGGGACAGCGGGAGCCACTTCGCCGGATCCTGATCGACCTTGCTCCTGCTCGACCTGGCCGTCACCGCCACTGGGAGAGCCGCCTGACCCTGGTGGTGCGCGTACGCCTCACCCATCGCGCCGCGCGCCGCGCTGCCGTCCGTGCGGAAGTGCCGGAGCCCCTGTGGCCGGACGCGCGGAGAGCCGGTCCTGAAGGGCCGGCCTCCTGCTTCGTGCTCAGATGGTGCGACGGTTGCCCTGGTCGTCGCAGGGCAGTTCGGTGGCCGGATGGTTGGCGGTGAAGTCGCGGGTGGCCTGCCGTTCGGCTTCGGTGATCGCGGTCGGTTCGACGTTGATGATGCCGCCGAAGGGCCGGTCGACGTCCTTGATGATGCACAGGGTCGTGGTCAGCAGTGCGGTGATCACCACCAGGGTGATCACCTGGCCGCGGTTGTTCCTGCGGGGCAGGCAGATACCGAGGCCGATGACGGTGATGGTCAAGGTGGCGAGCAGGAACCAGAGGATGGCGCTGGGGATGCTGGCGGTGGCCTGGGTCAGGCGTTCCTCTCGTTCGTCGGAGCGCTTGTTGTCGGCGGCGATCAGCATGCCGAAGACGGGCTGTCCCTGTAGGTCGCGGAAGGCCTGCCGGAAGTCGGTCGACCAGACGCTGGGGGCGGGCGAGCCGTCTCCTTCGGCCATGGCGGGCCACTCCTGGGTGCGGACCGCGCGGGCGTAGCAGGCGGCGTCGGCCTGGATGCGTGCCCGCTGGGCCGCGGGCGCGTACTCGGCGGTCTCGACGAGCTGGTCGAGTGCGCGGGCTTCGCCGCGGGAGGCGACCTCGGCCTTGCCGTAGGAGCCGTTGGCCGTGACCAGGACGAACGCGAGGAGCAGGACGGTGAGGGTCAGCAGGGGCCCGACGAGGTCCTTGACGGCCATGCCGGTGTCGTCGTCCTCGTTGAGCAGCCGCGGCCGCAGGAATCGGTTCGCAGCCAGACCGGCGAGCAGGGCGGCGGCGGCGACGGCGATGACGAGCAGCACGAACAGGCACCTTTCAGCAGGGCCAGGGGCCTCGGGCGACCCCGGCGTGCGCGCTGAGCACGTCGTCACCAGCAGCGCCTCGGAACGAGGGAATCGTTCATTCGCCTTCTCACGGGGGAGGCTCGTTGGGCTGTGCGGCGGACGGTGCCCGCGCCACAGCATGGTCGGGTACCGCTCGCCCGTGGCGGAGAGGACGTTCCCGCAGGTCGCACGGCGACTCCCGCACCCGCTATCCCGGGAACCGCACCCGGGGCCGGGCGACCGGCCCGGGCCTGGGGTCATGCGGACACAGGTGACCGCGGGGACCGCCACGGCGCCGAGCAGCAGCGCCCACATGACCGGGCCGCGCAGCCCGGCCCATGGGCCGCCGTAGTGGTGGACGGTCCAGCCCGTGCGGTCAGCGCGTGGAGGGTCGCTTCCACAACCAGCAACACCATCGGGGAGTGCGTGGCCGCGTGCGCCTTCCGATGCTCCAGCGCGCGGGCCCGGTCGCCGAGGTCGAGGTCGAGGTCGCGGGGGACGTCCAGCCGTCGGTCGGCGACGGCCGCCCGCGGGTGCGCGGCGGCCGACAACCACGACCGTGCCGGGCCGCCAGGCGCGCCTGATTCAGCGGTTGCTGACTACTCGCTGGAATCCGGCCTGCGGCAGGAGGCGCACGCCGCGACCCCGACCTTGCATCAGACGCTCCGGCAGGGATCATGTGTCATATTTCGGACACATCTCCCGACGGAAGGCATGTCATGAAGTTCGCGGTCATGGGCGGTACCGGGCTGATCGGGTCGCAGGTCGTCACGAACCTGAACGCCGCTGGGCACGAGGCGGTGCCGCACTCGCAGTCCACCGGAGTCGACGTCATCAGCGGCCAGGGACTGGACGACGCGGTGGCGGGAGCCGACGTCATCGTCAACCTGACGAACTCCCCGACCTTCGACGAAGCCTCCCTCTCCTTCTTCCGGACCTCCATGGACAACCTGCTGGCCGCGGGCGAGAAGGCCGACGTGCGCCACTTCGTCATTCTCTCGATCGTCGGCGTGGACCAGGTGCCGGAGCTGGACTACTACCGGGCCAAGGCGCTCCAGGAGGACATCCTCACGGCCGGATCGATCCCCTACTCGATCGTGCGCGCGACACAGTTCATGGAGTTCGTCGACGCGATCCTGTCCTGGACCACCGACGGCGACACCGTCCGGCTGCCCGCCACGCCGATCCAGCCGATCGCCTCCAGGGACGTGGCTGCCTCGGTCGCAGAAGTCGCTGCGGGCGCCCCGCTGGGGGGCATTCGCAGCATCGCCGGACCCGAGGTCTTCTCCCTGGACGAGTTGGGCCGGTTCACCCTGTCCCACAAGTCCGACGGCCGCACCGTCGTCACCGACCCCACCGCCGGCATGTTCGCCGTCGTCAAGGGAGACGTCCTCACCGACAAGGACGCCCACCTCGCCCCCACCCGCTACGCCGACTGGCTCGCCTGAACCTTCCCCGAACTACGGGCGAGCACCTGTTTCCGGGTGGGCTACCTGAACGGTTCCGCCGCTGGTCGGCGGACGGGACCCGGGACCGGCTCCTGACCCACCTCAACAAGGGCTACTCGTCCCGCAAGATCCACACCTACCTACGGAAACGCGGCACCGCCTGCACCATCCAACGGCTCGACATCGTAACGGCGCGGCCCTGACGTCGAGGACCGCGCCGCTTGATCGCTTCCTGGACCCGGTGACCGGTCGGTTGGAGGTTCTCAGCTCTGCTTGATCGCGGAGATGTCGAATTCCAGAACGACCTTGTCGCCGACCAGGACGCCGCCGCCTTCCAGGGCTGCGTTCCAGGTGATGCCGAACTCCTTGCGGGAGACGGTCACCGAGCCTTCCAGGCCGACCCTCAGGTTGCCGTAGGGGTCGACGGCGTTGCCGGTGTACTCGAAGTCGATGGTGACCGGCTTGGTGGTGTCCTTGATCGTGAGGTCGCCGGTGACCCGGTAGTCGGTGTCGGACTTCACCTCGACCTTGGTGGTGCGGAAGGCGATTTCGGGGAAGTTCGGCGCGTCCAGGAAGTCGTTGGTGCGCAGGTGCTGGTCGCGCTGCTCGACGCCGGTATCGATGCTCTCGGTCTTGATCATCACCTCGCCGGTGGACTTGGCCGGGTCGCCGCCGTCCAGGTGCGCGGCGCCTTCGAACTGGTGGAAGGCACCGCGCACCTTCGTGACCATGGCGTGGCGTGCGACGAACCCGATGCGGGTGTGTGCCGGGTCGAGGACGTAGTCCCCCGTGAGCTCGGGGAGCGGGACGGTCATGAGCAGCTACCTCCGTAGGATCACGACCCGACGACGGCCCGCCCGGATCGCTCCCGATTCACGCTAAGGGGCCAGGCGCTCCCGACCTCGCCGAACGCGCGCAGTTGCAGCGGATTACACCCTGACCGATGGCCCTGGATCGCAGCCTCGCCGCGACCGGCCTCGTTCTCGGTCCACGAGCGATGCCTGTTCGAAAACTGCATTCGAAGGGGAGCCCGCTAGCCTTGCCGACTGACCTCCAGCGTCGGATTGGGATCGAACCTGTTCGTGTTTTCCCAGTTCACCGGATGCGCGGGGGGCCCGATCCTGTGCTTGGAGATCGTCTTGCTTGGTCTGCCGTGCCGTCCGACAAATGCCTTGTGTTTGTCGTGGCGGGCAGAGATACATGCCGCGGCCTGGCCCGAACCATGGCTCCGGACGTTCTTCGGGAGTTATAGGTGGCCTGCGCAGCCGTACCGGACCGGGGTAGAAGGCAGAGCTGTTGGGGCCAGCCATGTCTTCGCCGATGAGGTAGCGGTAGAGCCGTTCGGCGAAGCTCATGTCGTTCCTCGCCCAGCCGCCCCCGCCGTCGTCGATCAGGAGCCACGGGGCGCTGCCGTCCGCCTCGACGAGGAAGAGGGATTCGCCCCGGTCCGTACTCGCGATCGGCCACAGCCCGTCGCGGGTGCCGAAGCTCAATTCTGCGCGCCCACGCAGCAGGCGCGGGCCTCGTCCGGATCGAGGCCCTCCCAGGGCACCTCAGAGCAGGCGCGGGCCGTTTCTCGTATCCATTGCCCAAGGTTCCATCCGCTGGAGCTTCCGTCCCTCGTGCCCCGTTAGCCTCCGGGCCCTGACCGGTGGTGCCATCCCGCCCCCCTGCTGGTTGGAAGTAGTCGCTTCCAACCAGCGCAACGAGCAAACCGGCAAACCCATGCGGTCAGAGCACTAGCCGACGGTGTCGTCGCAGACGGGCTTCGGTGGGGCCTTCCCGATCACGCTCCGCCAGTAGTCGGCCTCCCCGGCCGCACCGCGGTGTGCGGGCTGGATCAGGGTTGCGAACGTCGTCGTCCCCGGCCTGGCCTCCAGGTCGCCGGGGCCGATGGCGACCACGTAACGCTCCCCCGGCTTCATCATCACCTCTCGGTTGGAGGTGCCTACCTTGAAGGAGCCGGGTGTCCCGCCGGGTTCCACCCGCTGGGACACCCCGATGCTCGGGGCGAACTTCCCCTTCATCGTCTCCACGATCCGTACCGGCGTCGTGACGAGGTCGGGGTTCTCGGCGCCGACGGCCTGCGGATCGTGCGCGGCCCCGCCGACGGCCTCCACCACGGCGATGCCCTGGGCGCTGGTCGCAACCTCAACATCCGTGCCGCCGGACGGGGTCCCGCACAGGCTCTCCGTGTGCGAGGTGCCGCTGCTCTCCCAGACGTACCAAGCGCCGCCCAGGAGCACGGCGGCCGCGGTCCCGGCCAGTGCCCACGTCCTCACGTTCATGATCCGTCCTGCTGCTGTTGCGGCGAAGGGGGCCTGGGAGATCTCCTCACTGTCGGAGACCCGTGTGTAACCAACGTCCGGCAGATTCCTACCTAGCCAAGGGCTGTCCCGCAATCCCCGGCGGGCGCGCGGCGGACTACGGGAGAGCCCTTAGCGGGGGGCCGGTACCGGGTTGCGCGCTCGACAAAGGTCGCCTCACGGTGTTGCGGCGGACGCGCCGACTCGCGCAGCGCGGCGCCCGGATCGGTCGGCTACGGGGCGTGCGGTCGGTCAGCGGTGGTGATCCGGCGTCGACGACCTCGCCCCGGTCGGCCCCGCCCGACGGTCCGGCGCACCGACCGCACTGGACCAGCCCTTAGGGTTTACCCATGAGCTTGACAGCAGGTCACGAGGGAGGAGCCCTGCCCGGTCCGATGGCATCGGCGCAGGGTTGGCAGGCGCCGAGCGCGGTCGAGCGGGGGCTGTACGAGGCGAAGGCGCGCGGCGACTGGCCCGCGTACTACGACCTCGTCGCACGGGCCGACCTGTACATGATGCAGTCGCGGGCGTACGTCGACGCGAACGCGGGCAACACCCGCTTCCACCCCTACTGGAACCCTCAGACCCAGAGCATATGCCTGGCCGTCTACACCGGCGGCATGCTCCCGCCGCCCGTCGCCGACCCGGTCTACAACTGCTACGACCTGGGCTGGTTCGCGGAAGTGTGGAACCAGAACGACCCGCCCTACCTCGTCGTCAACCCCGGCAGCCCCTGCGAGGGCGTCCTGCCGGCCGGGCCGGAGGGCCGCGCCCTGTGGCAGCGTCACTCCGCCCCGGTCGAACGGCCGGGGCTGGCCCGAGACGTCGTCCACACCCTGGAGGTGGGCGGCCCCCGCAGCGGCTCCGTCGCCTTCGGTCTCGCGGCCGGAGCGCACATCAACGTGCACAACGGGCGCTACTGGAACTCGATGGCCTACCACGGCTGCGGCTACCGCGACGAAAAGCGCACTCTGGAACGCTGGTGGGGCGTCACCACCCGCGGAGACTGGCAGGACACGCAGGAACAGCTGCTGCAAGCCGGGATGGTCAGCCAGGTCTGGGAGTCCGTCCTGCAACTTCGCCGCGCCATGGCCCTGGACTTCGCGGGCCCCGTCGACGTCGAACACTGGCGCCAGGCCGCGGAAAACGTGGTGCGTCGGCGCGCCGAGGCCGCCGCCGCACCCCGCCTGACCGCGGACGGCGTCACCCCGGGCCGCACCGTCACCACCGCTGAGTTGGAGGGCCAGGTGACCGGCCGTCAGCGGCTGATCGGCCGCATCGCCCGCTACGAGGCGCGGTTCCGCGCCGACGGCCTGCTGCCCGAGGGCGGCTTCGTCCGGAGCGTCGAGGCCTGGGACTACGGCCGGGCCTCCGGCATGGCGCGCTGGGGACTCGCCGCGCGCCTGTGCTCCCTACAGGAGGCGGAGGCGGCCGTGGTCCGGGCTGGCCGTCTCGCCCAGCTCAACTACCGCTCGTGGGAGGACTTCTCGGCCGCCTACATCCTGGGCCGCTGCCTCCACTTCGACGAGGAGGAGTTCGGCGAGTGGTACGAGACGGTCCTCGCGACCCACCGTGTCCTGACCACGGACCCGGCCAGCCCGTGGCGCACGCTTGACTGGACCTGAGGATCAGGCTTCAGCACCGCAGTTCGGCGCCGGCGGATGCCTCGTCACGCCTCTGCCGTCGACGCCCGCCTCGCGGGCGACCGTGACCGGTTGCGGTGATCGACCACGGCGGCGTACGGATCACGCAGTGCGGGGGTAGGGGTGGCCCACGGTCTTGCCCGTGCCGTCGACCGGGAGAGCACGTGGCGGTCTCCGTGGAATGGCTGGAGGAAACTGCTGGGCGAGCCGGCCTGTCGGGGGCTGGGCACCCGCAGGGCGCTGGGGGCGGTCGAAGTACGCGGCGCGACCGGCCTGATCCTGCCTCCGCTGGCCTTGGAGCCGTTCGCGACCGAAGCCGTCTGAGGGCCGTCCCCGGGGTGGGCGCACCGCCTGACGGCCCGTGAGGGGCGTCGCAGGGGCGGGACCCGGCGGGTCCGGCCCCTGCGGGCCGTGTGTGGGGCGTCTGTGGGACGTCAGTTCTTGACGGGCTCCATGCAGAGGACGAACTTGTCCGTCTCGAGCTGCTGCGCGAGGGCTGCGTCGGCTACGCCGTTGCGCTTGTCGAGGTCGAAGGTGTTGTCGACGACCTTGACGACCTTGCAGAGGTCGGCCACCTTCTCGGTGCAGCCCTTGCTTTCGACCTTGGGTGCGTTCTCCGGGCCGGTGACGACGACGCAGTCGCCGGCCTCCGCGTGCACCGGGGCCTCGCCCGGGTCAGGAGCGGCGGGCTGCTCGGGGGGCTGCGGCGCGGGAGGCGTGGCCGTGGAGGGTTCCTTGGGGACGTGTACATGATCGAACGCGCGTACGTCATCGGCTCCTGAAACCACAGAAGGGACTCTTCCCTTCCGCTTTCCAATTAGACTCGGAGTCGTGATCCTGTCGACTCGTCAGGGCCGCTCCGCCGGATCCCGGCCTACAGACGCCCCCCGGGCCGGCCTGCAGTCGAGCCCCGGGCCCCGAGGCCGACCGTCGGGGCCTCCTACCGGGCGTGGCCGAGGAGCGGCCCCCGCGCCGTTCAGCGGTGGTTGCGCAGAATCGCGCTCGTGAGGGGGCGAGTCGTTACGGCCAGCCCTGCTTCACCTTGGCGGGTGCGGTGTTCCAGCTCTTGGGTATGAAGGTGATGACGTAGGTTCCGCGGTCGAAGTCCGTGTATCCGGAGGACCAGCTGCGGAACTTGCTCTCGTATACCTGCATGGGCCCCATACCGCCTTCCGGCGAGTGGTAGTGGTTGGCGTGGGTCCATATCGTGCTGTCAGGGTTTGTTTCTTTTTGGTCCCCGAACCAGCCGTAGTCGAAGTTGACATAGCTTTCGCCGGGTTTGGCAGGACTGCGTGAGGTGTTCCGGTCCTTCGACATGTCGACGAGGCCTGTGTTCTGGTTGGGGCGGAAGGCGTCGGGGTCCCCGTACTTCTGCTTGTCGGAGGTACTCCGGGGGTCCTGCCCGCTCCAGAAGTGCTTCGAGTAGATGACCGCCTTCATCTTGGACGGATCGTGGTTGCCCCCGTTCCTGTCCTTGAAGGACGGGGTGTTCCTCAGGGCCGAGTAGAAGTTCGAACGGCTGTCTTCGGCGGCGAGGGCGTCGCCGTTCTTCGCGAGCTCCGCCTTGAGGCTGCTCAGGTAGGCACTCTCGTCATGGGCGCTTTCCAGGGCCTTGTTCATGACGGATGCCACATCTCGGGCCCGGTTGAATCCCTTTGTCTCGTCAAAGCTTTGCTTGGCGATGCGCCCCTCGAACTCCGCCCGTGTCTCACCCGGCCGGGGACTGGTGTTCTCCAGAGCGTTCCGGTGCTTCTCCTCGTCGAATGACGCAAAGGCCAGTTTGTTCGTCGGATAGGGCCCTGAATTGACCCAGGTGACGCCGACGCACCCGTAGGACAGCTGCTCCCGCTGCTGTTCGGTCATCTGCTGCACTCGTCCGTCGCGGTGGCTGTAGACCTGCTGCCACTTGCGTATGTAGTTGCTGATCCCGGTAGTGGCCCTGTCTCCACGGGCCCGGTACGCGTCGGGCATGCGGTCCAGCGGCTCGGCGGGCGGCGTCACCCTGTCGCCGGCCGCGGCGGAGGCCCTGAGGGACTCGGTGGCGCTCGGCAGGTCCCTGCCGGAGGTCTCGCCCGGCAGGCCCAAGTCCAGGGCTTCTTCGTTCAGCGCGTTGATGAGCCTGACGTCATCCGCTGTCAGGCCGTTGCTGTCGGCATAGGAACCCTTCCCGTCGCCGGTACCGCCGGCTGCCTGACCTACGGAAGGCGTGAGACCGGCGGTGCACAGCACGATGCCCACCGTGGTGAGGGCGAGGAACCCTGAACGTTTGTACATGAAAGCCTGGAATTCCTTTCATTGAAAGTGACATGAGAGAGCGCGAAGCGTCTGCGCGGCGGCAGAAAAGAGCTGCCGATGCCGAAACGCTCCCGGCTCCCGCTTTGCCTCGATGAGTCTGGGAGCGGCAAGAGACCGGAACCGGTCGGGATTTCAGGGCTCTTGCTCCGGTTCCCGAATGAATAGTCAGGTCGTGCGAGAAGTGATCATGTCTCGGCAGCCGATTCCTCGACAACACTGCGGCTCCACATTCGGCCAGCAGGCCAATGGGGTGGTATTCGGTCATGCGGACCGGGCCTGCCCTGCGCCGGTACATACAGCGGCAGCCTTCCCCTGACCCCTGCCGCACCATCCGCGGCGCGACCGGAGTCCGCCGCCTCCAAAGCCCCGCGGAACGGCCTGTGGCGGCACTGTCAACCGCGCCGGGGAATGTCGGGCGCCGGCGGCGATACGGGCGCGGACGCTCCGGCCGAAGCGTGCGGAACTCCGGAATGACGCGACTCTGCCCGCCGGGAGGACCGCAAGGTCTTCGCCACTCCCCCTTGCGAACCTCGGTCGGCTCACTGCCGGCCGAGCCCCGGCATGAGCCGTCGTCTTCCGTAGAACGGCTGGTAAAGCCCTCTTCGTAGCGAGTTCTCGGCGAGGCCGCCGGTGGCGGCAGCGTGCGCGGTGTCCTAGGAAGACGGTGTGAGCTTCTGTGTGAGGGGTCAGCCGATGCGGACGGTGATCTCGGGGAGGGGGATGTCGGAAAGGTTCAGCTGCAGCCCGGTCCGGGTCGGGGAGGTCTGCGCGTCGGTCAGAGCGGAGCCGGTGGACGGCACCCGGGACTTGCCGCGCGTGCTCACCAGCGAGTACCGGCCCTGGCGCTTGCAGCTACGGGGAGGAGGCATCGGGGCGGTCGCCCCTCGGGTTCGGGTTCAACGTCCAGCCCTGGCGCTGCAGGTCCGCGCAGACCGCGTCCCTCTCCCACTGCGCGGCACTCTTCTCGCGGGCAGCCATCCAGCCGGCCCTCTTCGAGTCGGCGCCAGCCGCGACGCTCGGGCGGCCCTGCGCCGGCCGGTTCAAAGCCGCCGCGCCGACCGCGGACCGGATCACCTCGTCCCCGGCGTCACCTCCGCCTACCGGAGCAGCCCCACCCCCTTCACTCCCGACCGAGACACCCTCTACCGACGCTGGCCAGCCGTGGGAACCTCGCGCAGGAGCACCGGAAGTGGTTCCGCGACTTCGACCAGCGACTCGATGCCCGCAGCGCCCTGGGCCTGCCCACGACGGCCCACGTCTACGAACACGCCGTCCGCGGCGCCTGCACGCACGTTCACCGCACACCGCCCGCCCGACCAGGCCCTCCTCGATCGTCTGCTCCCCCACGGCCTCGTCTCGTGGACCGGGCGGAGTCCGGAGGCCGATATCCCGCTGAAGGCAGCCGCGCAGGCAGCCCGCTGACGCACCGTATGACGGCTTCGCCGACGCCTCTGCCGACGAGGCTGCCGTCATCGCCCTGACCGAGCTCACACGCGTCCTACGACCCGACGGGAGGATCACCATCTCTACCAGCCACCCCACCGCGGACTGGCTCGCAGACGGCGGCAGCTACTTCGACGCCCGCCTTGGCGAGGAATCCTGGTCAGACGGCATGACCCACCCCTACTCGCGTCAGCCCCTCCAGGCATGGTTCGACGAGTTCACCGCCGCGGGCCTCGCCGTCGACCGCCTCATCGAACACCAACCCGCCCACTCGATGATCCACCACCATCCGACCGATTACGAGAAACTGGCCCACCAGCCCGGATTCATCGCCTTCCAGCTCCAGAAGCGGCCAGGTGCCGCTGATCTCCGTCCTGACCAGTCGTGATTGCCTGCATCGGAGTGCCGCCCATGCAAAACCGCCCGACCCTCGTCGTGGTCAGCGGCCCTCCCGCCACAGGGAAGACCACGCTCGCTCGCACCCTCGCCCAGCAGCTGGGCTGCCCAGCGATCATCCGCGACGAGATCAAACAGGGCATGGTCATGAGCACCCCACATCACCCAACCGTCGGCGACGGCCCCCTCAACATCCCCACCCTGAACGTCTTCTTCAAGACCATCACCATCCTCGTCCAGGCGGGAGTCACCCTCGTCGCCGAGGCGGCCTTCCAGGACCGGCTCTGGCGACCAGGCTTGGAAACCCTCCTGGACCTCGCCGACCTCCGCATCATCCGATGCACCACACCCACTTTGACCATCACCGAACGCATCGCCGAGCGCGCCCGCACCGACAGCCACCGGGCGGCCCACGGCGATCAGGCCCTCCTCGCCGACATGGAAGCCGGCGCCTACGACCCGGAGCGGTTCAAAGCCATCAGCCTCAACGTACCGACCCTCGTCGTGGACACATCGGACGGTTACACGCCCGGAACCGACGAGATCCAGGCATTCCTTCGAACACCACAACCGTCACTCAGCCATCCGGGATAAGTCCCTCGGTTGGAAGCCCGACGGAAGGCCGGAATCCCCCGGGCCCCACCCACCAGCGGTGCCCACCCCGCCAGGGGTACCGCCGCGTGATCAATGTCGATGGGTTCGAGGTTCTGGCACAGATCTTGGGGAGCGGTCGCGGAGGGTGACGGGTTCGTTCGATTACAGGCAGGGGTGGGGACCTGGGGGACCGTCAGCGTTCACGCATTCTGGTCCACCACCAGCGCGTCGTCGCCAACTGGTTGTAGTTGGGCTCCGGCAAGGTGCGGCGCTCGAATTCCTCATCGATACGCGTGATCAATCGACCCAAGTCCCTTTTGGCTCCGGGCGGAAGATACAGCATCGCCCACTCCAGGTCATCACGGGCGTCTCCCACCCCGGGCGAATCAAACGCGGAGGCGTCCAGGTAGCGTCCGGGCTTCTTGAAAGCCCGCTCGAAGCACGAGAGTGCCTTGGCGACCGCGTTGGGCCACATCTCCTGGTCTTCGACCCGGCGGATCGCTGCACGAGTCCGCGCGGAGACACCGGGGATCCTCAGAACCGGATACTGCCATTGTGGCCGCCACAGCTCTGCACGGACGGCCTTGGGACGCCTACGCGGCATCGCCCTTTCGGATCAACATGAGGCCATCCGGCCACGGCCGGGCACCTGCATGCACGGCCATAAGAGCGTGGTGCGCGCCGAGGCCATGGCCCACGACGAGTGCCTGCCAGCGGACCGCCGCCTGGCCGTCACCCACGATGCCGAGCGGGCCGCTGCGGCCGCCGAGCCAGTCCGCCGCATCGCGCACCCGCGCCCAGGCTCGCCCGGCAGCGGCTACCACCGACTCAGCCGCGACCAGCACCGCTGGACCTTCGACGACCCGATCGCCCCGACCTTCCTGTGCAAGGCTGCCTTCCGTCCGGACCCGTTGGTCGTCTACCTGGTCGACGAGCCGGGCGCACGCCAGTTGGACGCGCGGCGGATGCTGCGCCGGGTGATGCGGCCGCGCACCGTCGTAGTGGATCCCGACATGTTGCGCGGCCACCACCCGGACCACTTCGAACTGGTCAACGACATCCCTCGGACCGCCGACGACCTGGTGAGGCCGGATGCCGAGCTCTGGCAGGCCGAGGCCGAGGCGTACGTACGCGAACGGAGCCGCGACCTGCTCATCGAGGCCGACTTCACCAGCGCCGCCGACTTCGCCTTGAGCGCGGGCCGGTTCGCCCGGGCCGGCTACCGGATCGAGGCCGTGACCCTGGCGCCGGCCGTGGCCCTGGCCGCCCGATCCTGTGACAGCAGGCAGCGCACCCTGGTCAATCACGCCCGCGCCCTGGAGCTCGACGTGGTCACGGCGCTCTCCACCCCGGCCGCGCTCGCGCGGGCCTGCCGGGTGGCGGCCGACATCGTGGCCGCCGCAGCCGCCGACCCGAGCATCAGCGCCGTGCGGGTGATCGACGGCGACCGCTGGGCGCTGGGCCGGGACAGGTGGGCGGCCTGTGCCCTGGCCGCTGCCCGGCGCCGCCCCTACACCGATGGAGAGGCCGCCGGCTTCCACTCCGTCCCGCGGGCGCTGCACCGAGTGCTGCCCCGCCTGCGGCAGGAGATTGCCGGCATCATGGCCCGGGCGCAGCCACTGATGCCCGCCGCATGGCAGGCAGTGCCGATGGAGTATCAACGTGTCCCCGGCCGGCCCCCCTTGCTGCGGGCACGGCGACGAGTGGCACGTGCACAGGACTCAAAGACGCAGGTCGGCAATGGGGTGGCAGGCGTTGTGCGTGAGTGGTGCGCAAGCGGACGGGGTCAGACGAACGGGGTCCGAACCCGTCGGGGCTCAGCGCTTGGCGGGCTGGTCGGGTGTGTTTAAGCCACGAGGAGCTCCGGCCAGCGGCCGGTGGCGGTGGTGGGGTCGGGGCGGTCGTCGAGGAGACGGGCCAAGAGGAGGGTGGGGGCGAGGTCGGGCAGGCGTTGGGCGGCGGTGAGGAGGCGGGGGTACTGGCTGGCCGGGAGGGAGAGGGCAAGGCCGCTGACCTGGCCGGGGAGGCCGAGGGGGACGGCGGCGCAAACCACGTCCAGGGAGTACTCGAGCAGGCTGAACTGGGCACCGCGCGGGCCGCCCCGGTCGAGGTTCTCGAAGAGCGCGAGCGGGTCGGTGATGGTGCGTTCGGTGAGCCTGACGGCGGGGTGTCGGGTGAGGTGGTCCATTCGGGCGTCGCCGTCGAGCTGGGCGAGGAGGATCTTCCCGACGGCGCTCGCGTGACCCGCAGCGCTGAAGGGGACCCACTCCTCCGCCAGCGGCGCGGACTTGCTGTACGAGCACTCCCGGACCTGGACGTCACCGTCCGTGTAGCTGCTGAGGTACACCGCGGCGCCCACCTCGTCGCGCAGCCGGGCGAGGGCGTGGCCCAGGAGCGGGCGGCCGGGGCGGGTCAGCGGTTCCAGAGCCGGTCCGGGGAAGTGGGCGCCCGAGACGGTGGCGACCAAGCCCTGGCGGCGGAGCCACTCCAGGAGCCGGGTGGTGGAGTCCAGCGACAGCCCGGCCCGGCGGGCGAGCGAGCGGGTGTCAATGCCGTGTGCGGCGTCGATCAGCCCCACGAGGTCACTGGCCCACCGGGCCGCCTCCCACCACACGGGTACGGCAACGGGGGCTGTGCGCTCGCGATGCATCTCCGTCCCGCGCCTCGTGACGCGAGGGAGACACGTCGCCGCGTACCGCCCGGACGGGGCATGGCTGCCGGACGAGCCGGACAGGCAAAGGGCGCCGGGCATGGCGTGCGGCCGCTTCGCCCTGTCCCACGCGGCCAGCCACGATCCCTGCTGTTCTTCGGCAACATCGCAGCCCCGCAGGAAGGCGGCCATCTGCCCCTGGCTGGCCGGCAGCCGCTGGTTTCGGAGGATGGCCCAGATGCTGCTCGGAGCGAGCCACTCGCTTCCGCCCCTGCTCTGCACCTGCCGGTAGGACGGGCGACCGGCGTTCCGGTGAAGGGACACCAGCGCGCTGTTGAGCTCGCCTTCGGTGAAGATCCCAGCCGGCTCGATCACGGTGCAGGCCGGGACGTCGCGCGGCTGTCCGTGGGCCGCCTCGGCCAGGTACGTCGCCATCGTCACCTCCTCCTGCGTGGCTCCGCAGGCACTGAGGAACTCTGTGACGGTTGCCAAGGCGGGGACCTCCTTGCCGGAGGCGGCGCGCTTGAGAGTGGCGGCTGAGCTGGTGGTGCGCAGCGCGAGCAGTGCGTAGGTCAGACGGGCTCTGCCGCGGGCTCCCCGTAACAGCGCGGCCAAAGCGGCGCGGACGGGGTCGGTCGAGTCCACTGGCTTCTCGGGGCGTCCCAACGTCCCGCCCTACTGGGTGATGCGCAGGACGGCTGAGGCCAGCCCCGCTGCGAGCCGGCGGCCCCCGCCGACGACGAGCATTGCCGCGACACCGAGCGCCGCGCAGGACGCCAGAAGGGGGACAATCTCGGACGTCGGCAGGCCCGCCAAGGCCAGGACCGTCCCCAACACGGGAAACGAGACCAGGCCCGCGACGTACGGCAGGGGCAGATGGCGCTGCTCGGGTCCTTGGCGGCCGGAGGCGGCCCGTTCGCCGGGCGAGGAGACGAGTCCATTCGTGGGCATGTCGGCACGTCTTTCTGACTGAGTACGAAGTGCGGACGGCAGAGCGTCAGCTACTGGTGTCGGCTGCAAGTACTTTTCGGAAAAAGGAAGTTGGCGCTTCCCGGGCGGCACGCTACAGGACCGGCGAGAGAGCCTGCGGCAGAGCGCCGGAGCGCGCCTCGACAGGCTGTTCTGCCTGCTCGCATTGGCTCACGGGTGTTCCCGGCGGCTCGGTACCCGCCCCCTCCGCGTCCGGCCGGCGGGGCAGGCCGCCATGGCGGTTTTGGCTCATGGCGTTCAGACCGGGTTGAGATCTGCGGCAGGAAGGGAGATGGTGGCGAAGCTGGTTGCCGAGGCAGCCATCGATCCTCTGACTGCTACCGGCTGCAACCGTAGGACCAGAGATTCGGGCAGTGACCGCGTTGGCGCGCGGCCTGCCGGTACGAAGCTGCCGTCCCGGTTCCGGGGCGGCAGCTTAAGACCCAGTCCCGCCCCAGCCTGACCGGCTGGTCGTAGCGCTGTCGGGTCACACTGCCGATCATCCCGGTCATCCGGGCACCACCCCCACGAGCCCCGGGGACAACACCCGCGCGTGTCATCAACTCGCCCTGGACGGCTGCTGCTTCACACCATTCGACCGCCACGCCCGGCAGCCAAGGGCGTGCGGCCCCGGCGCCCGAAGCAGCCCCACCGGCACCGAACATGCAGGCTCACAACCCGCCAGCGGGTGCGCGCCGCGAGTGCCAGGCCTGCTTGAGGCAGGCGGGAGAGCAGTGCACCGCGGACATCAAATGGTCGACACCGACCGTCCACACCATCCCGCACTGCGGACACGAGGCCGTCACACCGGCCTTCACCGCCTCGGTCCGAGCCCTCGCCCGCCGCACCCGCCGCCAGTGCCGCGAACGGCGCGCGTCCTCGCAGAACACCGCCGTCGACTTCGCCGACGGCATCAGCGGACCACCGCACCCCGGCACAGCCGCGGCCCGCAAGCGTCATCCGTGATCACGGTCAGCTTCAGCCGGGGCACCCTGTCCCTGCCCATGCAGCCACCGTACGAAGCAAGAACAGCCTCCGGGAGCCCCACCGCCGAGGTCTTGCTCAGCCACGACGCGACCTGCCTGCATAGTCCCAATGATCCGGGCCAATGACTTCCTGAATGCAGCCGAATGCCGGGGTTTTGTCGTATCGGGTGGCGATGCCGCGCCAGGCCTTCAGCTTGTTGATCAGGCGTTCGACCGTGTTCCGCTTCTTGTAGAGGTCGGCGTCGTGGCTGATGGGCCGGCCGCCTCGTGCGCCCTTCTTCTTGCGGTTGGCTGCCTGGTCCCGTTCTTCCGTGATGACTGCCTGGATTCCGCGTCTGCGCCGGTAGGAGCGGTTGCCGCGAGATGAGTAGGCCTTGTCGCCGGCGACGGCGTCGGGCCTGGTGCGGGGACGGCCGACCGGCAGACGGACCCGCACCTTCTCGAGCACGTGGATGAACTGCGGGCTGTCCCCGGCCTGCCCGGCGGTCAGGACGAACGCGAGGGGACGACATTTGCGGTCTGCGGCGAGATGAATCTTGCTGGTCAGTCCGCCCCTGGACCTGCCGAGCAGGGCTTCCTTCAGGCGAAGCTTGCGTCCGCGTCGGGTACGCCGGCGCTCGGCCTGTCCGTTCTTTTCCTCCGGGCCGCCCCCTTTTGCAGGGCCGTTTCCTGTTCCTGCACGGCTTCTTTCAGGGCCGACATGAGGTGCTTGCTGACCCGCAGCCCTGCGGCATCGTGGTGAGCGCGGACGGTTGTGGAGTCCACGCTGACCAGCGACAAGTCCGTTCTTCCCACACAGGCACCCTCGGCAATCAGGCCTTCGAGCAGGGCGGTGAAGACACCGGCGTCCCGCCAGACCCGGAAGCGTCCGTAGACGGTGGCCCAGGGACCGAACTCGGGCAGGCCTCTCCCGCCACTGGGCACTGGACCGGAACCGCCAGATCACACCCTCGAACTGCTCCCGCAACCGCTCCGGGTGCGGGCCGTACCTCTCGATCGGCAGATATGGGCGGATTCTGCCGCGCAGCTGGCTGGTGCGTAGGCCCAGTGGCCTCGCGATCGCCCCGAACTGAGCAATCAGTCGGTCATCGAATTCGAGCCCCTCTCCCATGCGCACTGGGGCCGGCGACGAGGGGAGTGGACGCCGCTGACCGGCGGCGACGAGCCCCCTCCGCCGCCGGACCGGGAGCCCGTACAGGAGCCGGAGCCGGAGGAGGTCCCGGAGCCGGAGCCTGCGCCCCCGCGGCTGGAGCTGCACCCGGGGGCGGCGGCGGACCTGCTCGCCGGGCTGCGGCGTTACGACCCACGGCTGCTGCTGGCGGAGCGCGACGTACAGCGGCTCGCACCGAAGGTCTCGGCCTGGCTGGAGCGCGGGGCGGACCCCGAGCCCATCGGGCTGACCCTGACCGGGAACCTCCCCGAGGCAATGCGCAGCCCCGCGTGCGTACTCGCGTACCGGCTCGAGGCACTGATCCCGCCGAGCCGGCCGGCCGTCCCGGCGGCCAGGCCGGTCAGACAGCCGGACCCGTTCCAGACCTGCGACGGCTGCGACCGCGCCTTCCGTTCCCCCACCCCGGCCGCTGCCGCGACTGCCCGCCCAAGGTGCACGCGGCCGCCTGAGCCGGGCCCTCTGGGGGTTGACGCGCTGCGCCGTCCGGCCGCTTCCTCGGGATGTCGCTACGCCTGCGGCCCCCGGGCGTGGTCGGCTGTCCGGCGTCCCCACCGACCGACATCGAAAGCTGGTGGTGCCCGTTGTACCGACCTCGCTTGCTCAGTGCGCCAACCTCGGGACCGTCGTCGAGAAGTACTGCCTCCCCGCGGCCATCTCCGCGTACACAGGTGCGACCCCCCTTTGCGGTCGTCCCCCGCCCTGCCTAGAGACTCGGCGACGTCGTGATCAACATGTCTGCGCAAAGATGAATCCTGCTGGTCAGATGGCCGAGCGAGCTGCTTCGCGGTGTGTGCAGTCCGGTTGCGGGGTATTCGACGCAGAGTAGCCTGGAATTGATCGACGCTGCCTTATCTTGGAGGTATGTGATGTTTTTCCGAAGGCTGCGGCGCCGTAAACCGCATCGGCTCTTTCTTATCGGCAACGGCCGTTTGATTCGAGGCTTCAGTGGAGGGCTTTACGACGGCCACGGATATCAGCCCTGATACAGCCCACGGTGTCGAACTCGGCTTTCCGCAGAGTCCGTGCGGTAGGCCGAGTTTGGAGTATGTGTGGTGGCGGAGGAGACCGACACCCTGGTGGCCATTACGCGGGTTCTATCACCGCATTGCTGTGTCACCAGGACGTCCAGCGGAGCCCTGATCGCCGACTGGAGGCGGCGGACCCGTTTTCTCGGCATGACGACGACGGACGTTCAGAAATTCGTTGAGGGAAGCCCCGAGGAACGCGCCGAACTCGTCACCGATCTCATCAGCGCCGGGTGCGCGACGGATCACCGGAAGGCGTACTCGGACGTCGAGGTCGGGCTCTGGCTGCGCGGAGTGCACCTGTCGATCCGGGCCATGGGATTCGGGCGCGTCCTTCGGCTCCTGTCCTTGGCGGCCCCGGTGTACGCACGTGCAGACGCCCCTGCAGTGGAGGAGGTGGTGCGGCTGAAACAAGCACTGCGATCACACAGTCACAGAAGCTGGTTCGTGAACGACGACTGCAAGGCTGAGGCCGTGACGGCCTTCGTCCTTCTGCGGCGCTGCGGCTTGAATGCCGTGCTTCACGTCGGTGTGCGCGAGCACCCGTTCGCCTTGCACGCCTGGAGCTCTTCGGCGGGCGTGTGCATCCCCGATGCCGATCCGCGGGGGCACGCGTACACGCCGGTTCTCTCGATCAGATGCGGCGGGCAGTGACGTGGAGGCACTCCGCCTTGACTGGGCCGGGGGTGCACCGAGGCTCCGGGCGGCCGAGGCCATGGCTCGGCAGGGACTCGTGACGACGGTCTCCTCACGGGCCGGCACTGCCGTGGTCGTCGGCTGGGTCGGCTCGGTCCGGGACCGTGTGGCGGGCGCGCGCGGGCTCCTGGACGACGTCGGCCGACCGGGAGTCACACCGCGTCTGCCGATCGGCGACTATGCGGCCGTCCTGGTGTGCCGCGACCGCATTGTGCTGATCCGCGACGACCATGCGCGCATTCCCCTGTTCTTCAGGGAGTCCGGCGGGCGCGTGAGCGCGGTGAGTACGTCGGCGCGCTGTCTGGGCGACTTCGAAGCGCTGGAACGCAGCTACTTCTGCCGGTTCCTGACGGGGAACATGGCGCAACCGCACTCGGAACTCACCCCGTTCTCCGGTGTGCACCGGATCCTCGGCGGCGAGGTGGTGGAGCTCTCGATCACCGGGCAGCTGCGTGGTCGGGTGCACAGGCGCGTCGGTGAGGCCGACGACCTGCCGGAACCGACAGTAGACGGGCTCCGTCTCAGCGGGGCCGCGAAGGACCTGCGCCTCGTACTGGAGAACGCCGTCGAGCGCCGAGCGGGCCGGATGACGGCATGCCACGTCTCCGGCGGCACCGACTCCACCAGCATCGCGTTGCTCGCAGCCCGCCTGCTGGGCGCGGGAAAGGGCCTCCGTGGGGACCTCGTCCTGCTCGCCGGGCGCTTCAACACAGGAGAGCTGGCCGGGGAGCAGCCGTACCTCGAAGAGGCGATGAAGGAGATCTGCCGTCATGCACCGGCAGCCCGTCCGGTGATTGCGGATGCCGACGACGTGGCCGACTTCGACGACTTCGAACACCACGCGGGAGACGCGGACGAGCCCCATGCGCACGCCTTTCGCGCCCCGCTCTGGAGCAGGCTCCACGGCAAGGCGGCTGAACTGGGCTGTGACACTCTCCTGACCGGTTGCGGGGCGGATCCGATCGCGGACGCCAACCCTCTTCACCTGCACAGACTGGCCCGCACAGGCCAGCTCCGGCAGATGACGAAGCAGGCACGCGCCTGGGCCGCAGGCACCGAGCGCGGCGTACGCGAGGTCGTCTACGACTACGTCATGCGACCGACCCTTCCACTTGCCGCCGAACGGATCACTGCCCTCGACCGCCACGGGACCGTGCTGGGCGGCCTTGGCCGCTTCGCCCGCCCCCGCTGGCTGCGATACGGATTTGCGCGGGCACACGGCTACCGTGAGGCGAGCATCGCGGAGAGCCGCTTCGTGTTCGGACGCAGGCCGGAAGAGTCGTTCTTCGAAGCGGCCAACTACCTTGCTGCTCCCGACCCGCTGTCCTGGCAGCGAGCACGGCAGGACGGATTCTTCCTCTCGCACCCCTTTCTCGACCGCGAGGTCATCGCCACGATGCGCCGCTTCCCTGCTGAAGCCACGTTCCATCCGGGCCGCCCGAAGGCGGTTCTGCGCGAGGCCATGGCAGATCTGCTCCCCTCCCGGATCCGCGGCCGAGCGGCCAAGATCCCCTTCGACCAGCTCTATGCCCGCGGCTTGCGGGCGCACGGCGACGAACTTGTCGACCTCTGCTGCTCCGCGAGGCATCCGCTGGTCGCGGAAATGTTCGACATCCAGGTGCTGTGCCGGGCAGTGAGGGAGGCGCGGTTCGGCGTGGGGAACGCGGAATCCTGGGATCGACTGAATAGCTCCCTTGCCCTCGTGGCGTGGCTGGAGGGATTGGGGCCGCGCCCCCGCACGCTCGGTGCGGCAACGGCGGTCATCGACGGCTCTTGATGTTCCACAGCGATTGTTGGATCGGGCCCGTCACGACATCGATGAGGCCGTACCGGTTGTTCATCTCGCGGATTTTCGCTTCGGTCAGGACGCGATCTTCCTCGCCTTTTCGCGTAATGGATGAGGACACGAATGCGCCCTGTGTGCCGAACCCCCAATAGACGGCGACGAAACGGGGGTCCATCGTACGTTCGTCGATCGAATTGTTTTCGCGAACCCTGCCGCTGTAGATGAGGGAGTCGAAATCCTTCTGTTCCTTCACCCACCGGGGCACTTTGCCGCCGCTCCAGGAATACCTGTCAAATTGGACCGAATCCAGGCCGAGTCGGTCCTTGCGTGCGAGGCTCACGCTGGCGTAGAAGGCCACTTGGTCGTAATGCGTGTTGATGGGCAGCTGCACGACCGTTCGCATGGCGAACGTGTCGCTTGCCTCGATCCAACCGCCGGGGACCATCCATGGCTGCGCCGCCAGCAACTCGCCGGAGTGGTGGATCTCCCTGCGGGAGAGCGGGCTCTTCTCCTGGGTTGTTCTCCACTTCTCGGCATCGTCGCGCCATTCCTGCCGGAGCCGGTCACGCGTGATCACCGGCACCCTTTGCCCCATGGCGTGGAACTCGGCGCCCATGACGTAGAAACCCACATCGCTGTCGTTGGTGAGCGTGATGTCGACCGGCACGGCGAACGATTCTCCGTTCATGCTCAATTCATACTTCCCCACGGCCAGCTTGATGACAGGTCTGGCCCCGTGCTGGAATGGCTGATAGAGGTTTTGGTAGCCAAAATTGGCGACGGCGAATACGGAGGATACGATGAACGCCGTGGCCACCTTCTTCGGGGCGGGGATCTTACCCAATTTCCGACACACCACGAAGACGGCCCATGCGGAACCCGCCGTAAGCAGGCCCGACAGCACCATGTAGCCCGGAGAGTCGCCACCCAATACCTCAAGCAGGAGCATGAAATTGGTCAACAATGCTGTGACTGTGCCGGCCAGCGCGACCGGACCGGAATATTGGAAGCTTTTCCAGAACCAGTAGTCCATGACCGCGGCGCCGCCCAACAGCGCGATGGCCGAGGCCACGAGGAGGCCGGCGCCGGTGACGCGTCCCATGAAGCTCAGGGCCTCGCTGAGGTCCTTGTGGCCGAACCTGCCCAGGTAACCAGCCGTCACGAGGAGGACCAGCAGGATCAATACCGGGGTCGGCCATGACCGTTGGGCTTTCGTCAGTACCCGCAGCTCCCGCAGGTACGAGTTGAATCCGGACGCGGGTGGAATCCTCACGCGATCACCTTCTGAGGCTGCAGGCCGTGTGCTGTGCTCCGGATGTGCCGATGACGGCCGCGACCGGCACGGTGTCACCTTCCCGCACCGTTCCGGGCGGTCCGGCGCTGCGCCGAGGGCTCGGGCACCATCGTCCGTGCCGCTCAGTGGGACCACCATCCGGATGCCTCTGGACGGCCTAACCGAAAGGTCCGCGGCGGGAAGTGCCCAAGTGCGGTCGATGACCTTGGCTCCGGCAGGTGCCGCGGAAGCCGACGGCGAAGAGGTAGCTGCAGACCCCCGCCCCCTGCACGAGCAGTCGGCGTGATCACTCGTTACGTGAGGCTGGTGGAGTGGTTCCGTCCGGGGCGGGACGGCCTGCGGGGGCGTCGCCTCGGTGGGCTCGGTCGGGGTGGCCCGCCACGGGGTGCCGTATGCCGGGACTGGGGCGGAGTGCGGGTACATGTGTCACGACTGCGGCGGCGTCGTCTCGGTCGACTGGTTCCGCGAGCACAGGCGGGCTGTCGCGCCGGTGAAGGAGCCGCACCCCGGCGGCGGAATCTGCACAGCGCTGGCCAAGGGGTGGGCGCGGGCCGAATCTTCCGTCCCCTCGGCGCATCCGTAGGTGCCGTTTCGGCGGTGAGTCGGACGCCCCGAGGGAGTGAACTACGCCGGCGTACCCGACGCGGACGCAAGCTTCGCCTGAAGGAAGCCCTGCTCGGCAGGTCCAGGGGCGGACTGACCAGCAAGATTCATCTCGCCGCAGACCGCAAATGTCGTCCCCTCGCGTTCGTCCTGACCGCCGGGCAGGCCGGGGACAGCCCGCAGTTCATCCACGTGCTCGAGAAGGTGCGGGTCCGTCTGCCGGTCGGCCGTCCCCGCACCAGGCCCGACGCCGTCGCCGGCGACAAGGCCTACTCATCTCGCGGCAACCGCTCCTACCGGCGCAGACGCGGAATCCAGGCAGTCATCACGGAAGAACGGGACCAGGCAGCCAACCGCAAGAAGAAGGGCGCACGAGGCGGCCGGCCCATCAGCCACGACGCCGACCTCTACAAGAAGCGGAACACGGTCGAACGCCTGATCAACAAGCTGAAGGCCTGGCGCGGCATCGCCACCCGATACGACAAAACCCCGGACAGCTACATCGCCGGCCTCCACCTCCGGGCTGCAATGATCTGGATCGACGACCTGCTCAAGACAGCCGAATGATCACGACATCACACAGGCCCTAATCGGCCTGCAGGACGAAGAACATGAAGCACAGGAAGCGCGGCTTGGCCGCGATGACTTCGGGGAACAGCTCGTGGGCGGCTGGATCAGGCTCCGGCTCGCTGATGGCCGTTACCCGGAAACCGGCACCGGTGAAGGCCTCGATCATCGCGTGCAGCGGCCTGTGCCAGATGCTCATCGTCGCGGTCTGGCCGCCCATGGTCCATTCTTCGGTCCAGTTGGTGGTGTCGAAATAGTCGTAGTCGGTCTCGCGGCCGGCCTGGCGGTGCATGAGGTTGGCGGCAAAGGGATGGTCGACGGACGCGATTAGCCGACCGCCGGGCTTGAGTACGCGTCGCAGCTCGGCCAGCGCTGGCCCCCAGTCCTCCAGGTAGTGCAGCACCAGGGACGCGACTACATCGTCGAACGTGTCATCGGCGTAGGGAAGCGGGCTGCCCAGGTCGGCCACCTGCAGGTCCGTACCGTCGCCGAGCCGCCGGCGGGCCAGTTTCAGCATCTCGGCACTCGCGTCGAATCCGCTCACCAAGGCACCACGGTCGCGCAATGCCGTGGACAAGGGCCCGGAGCCGCAGCCGGCGTCGAGGATCCGCCGGCCGGCTACGTCCCCAGCGAGGGCCAGCATCGCGGGCCGCTCGTAGTGGGCATTGATGAGGTTGGTTTCGTTTTCGGCCGTGTACGCCTCGGCGAAGCTGTTGTAGTCGTTGACCTTCGGCGGATCCGCAGTCACCGCGGACGGTGAGGTGAGCCCGGTGGAGCTCGCGTGCTCGTGGTCCTCGTTAGAGATCATGCTGCGGGAGACGTGTGCTGCACCAGTTCGGTTCCTGGCTGCTCCCGATCGTCCTCACAGCCTTGAAGATCCAATGAACGCTTCGCTTTGAGCGTCACGATCACCGCTATGTCATGTCAGCCTCAGGAGCAGGCACTGAATGACGGGCCCGGAAAGCGTGCGGTTCCGGTCCCCGCCGAGCCGGGGTGCGCACCCGGTCTTCACGAGGTTGGCCAGGCCGCCGCCCCGGGAGAAGTCGAACACTGTCACGGTCTGCTCGACCGACTCTGCTTCCAGCTGTCCTTCCCAGAGCATCAGGGACAGGGTGCTGGTGAGGACGATCTCGGCGAACGTGGCGGCCTGGACGACAGCGTTGCGGTAGTCGCCATCGCGGCGGAAGGCCCGGCGGACTTCGGGAAGTGCGTGTTGAGGCAGGTCAACTGGTCCTCGTCGAGGACGGTGGCGAGCGGGCTCGATGGGGGCGTCAGGGGCCTCACGCCCATCGTGCCGTCGGCGTAGCTACCGGTGACGGTCCTGGCGAGCCAGAGCCACTGCTGTCTGCTCCGGAGCGGCCACGGGGTTGCTGTGGTACGCGTCGACCGTCCCGTCAGCGAAGTCCTGTTCGGGCAGCGGCTTGCCGGTGATCTCCGCGCAGACCTGCGTGAGGGAAGCCAGGTGCATGGGCCCCCGCTCTGGCGTTCCCGGAACTGCCAGAACTTTCAGCGACACGCACGGCCTCCCCTGCGCAGCCGACGGCAACACAGGGCCGTCCAGGGAGGGCCGCATCTCGCCGTCGAGCCTGCCGACCGCGCCGGGCAACATCTTGGTGATCACCGCCCCATGCGGCAGCGGGCAGGGAAAGAGCGGAGCCACCAGGAAGGTGAGCAGCAGCGGGCCCACCGGGAGCTGATCCTCGTCGGCGGGCTCGGGCTTGCCGGGCTGGTTCATCGGCAAAGCGTAGGACCGCACGTGCCGGCACCGGACGGATCTTCCGAGCCCGCTCGAAAACACCGCCCTTTCGACGCGCGGTCGAGCCCCGTGCCGTGTTGTGAACCGCAAGAGTCAGGTCCGGCCGGGCCCGGACAGCGGCAAGAGCGTCGCGCCAGGCGCGGGATCCATCTGGTCCGATGGGGCACTCCTGTCGTAGGGGAGCGCCGGACCGGAGTTGTGCGTGGGATGAGGAAGGCATGCACTGCCCTCAGGAGGCCAACCCGCCCGGCCCCCTGCCCCACACCAATGGCGCCGCCGGATACGTCGAAGCCGCCGAGGCAGCCGAGGATGAGGGGCGCGGGAAGCTGACCCTCAACCTGAAGCTCCGTACCGCTGCGCGTGAGCACGCCCTCGCCGCTTCCCTGATCAAGTGGTGGGCCGGCGGCGGACCGAGGAGCCACACAGATCCCGTCACGCAGTCGACCGCGAAGACCCGGATCAAGGACGCGGGCTACTGCCCGGAAGAATTCGGCCTTCCGGTGGCCGAGAACGGCCTGGCCCGGTGGTTCACCCAAGGGTCGCCCCTTCCAGCCAGGGCAATTCGACTCCTGCCTGCGTCGTGGACGAGTGGATGGCGAGCGACGGCCACCGGGCGAACATCCTCAACCCCGCGTTCAAGGAGTCCGGGGTCGCTGTCTACCGCGGTACCGCAACACCGGACAACCCGGAAGCGGATGGCTACCTCTACGTGCAGACCTTCGGGGCATGCACTCGCATCGACACGCCCGAAATTTGGCAGTGGCTCACGAACGTCCGCCGCCCCGCCGGACTCGGGAACGACTCGGTGCGCGCCGAGCAGCGGGCGGCGGCGCTGGCTGCGGTCGATTCGGACTGGAACCCGGCAGTGCTGGGGTGGACGGTGGACTGGCAGCGGCACCACGCCTGCCTCACCCAACAGCGCCGGCTCGTCGAACTCGGCGTGAGGAAGGCCCCACGAGCCCGCAGAGTGGCCGTGAGGACGACTACGGCGGCCGGGCCGCGCGCGGGCGGTACGGCTTTCCAGAAGGGCCTTCAGGCCCCGGAGCAGTATGTGGCGCGGGAAGGCGCGATGCTGGGGCGCAGTGCCATCGAGCAGCTCCTTGACGGTCCCCACCGTGTTGGCATCTGGGTCAGGAACCGGAAGGCCCGCCGCGACCAGCTCGACCAGGCGCAGCTCGAAGCGCTGGCCGACCTCGGCGTCGACTGGGCGCGGCAGGAGAGGTGGGGGCGCCCGTCATGGGCCGCCCCATACGCTCAGCGCGGCCCGTTCAGTGCCCTGAGGACGGCTCTGCGGATGCCGGAAGCTGGGGGGACGGCTGTTCGACCTCCGCCGAGCCGTCGCCAGCAGAAGCAGCGTGGAGGCGATGAAACGGTCGTCGGGGACGTCCAGGTCCAGCCATGCGGTAGGCCGTCCGCGCGGTTCGGCGTGCTCGAGGATGGCGTGGACATCGCCCGCGGCTCGTCCGCGTTGGCGGGGTCCCCGTTGTCGCGCGTGGCGCGGCCTCCCCCTCCAGCGGGGGGGAATCCATCACCAAGCCCGCTGACAGAGCGCACTGTACGGGCGTACACCGCCTCCCGGCGGGGGCGCGGCGGATCCCCGGGGGACTGCAGCGGGCTGGCTACGGCCGGACAGGGCAGAACGGCGCGGGGCGCCCACCACATGGTGGGCGCCCCGCGCCGTTGTCTGGTGCGCGATGCCGCGCTACAGCTACCAGCGGTACCAGCGGCCGCTGCTGCCCTTCGGGCGGGCGACAAAGCCGATCAGCCACAGGATCAGCACCGCGATCGCGACCCACCAGAGGATCTTCACCGCGAAACCGGCGCCGAACAGGAGCAGAACGAGCAGAAGAACAAGAAGCAGGGGAACCATAGATATCAACCTCCGACCCACCGCGTGCCCGGCCAGCCTCCTACCATGCGGACGGGTTTTACGGGTTTCTTATCCACGCAGGCGGGCAGCAGGAACAGCCGCCTTCCTCCGGCCAGCACCCCGCACCGGCGCGGGAGCACCGATGCGCAGTCCCCGCGCCCGCTCCCCCGCCCTGCGGGGTCCGCGCCGGTCACGCAGCGCGGCGGCCCGGGCGTCCCGATCGGCCAGCCCGGCAGAACGACAGGGTTTGCCGGCCGGGATCGTGAGCAGGTGCGTGGTCACGACCAACCCGGTACTGCACGAGGAGGTCTCGATGTCGGGCACGGAGAAGACCAAGGCACACGCCGAGCAGGCCAAGGGCAAGGCCGAGGAGGCCATGGGCCACACGGACCAGGCCAACGGCAACGCCCGCCACGCCACGCCACGGAAGACATCAAGGACACCTTCCGCCACTAGACGTTCGGCCACGCTCCCCCTTGTGCCGGGTGGTTCAGTGAGAACGTTTCACGAAAGTGTCTTCGCCGAAGTCGCCCATCCGATGGAGAGCTCACCATCGAAACGAGCGCGACGAGCTACGCCGGCGTCTAGTCCCAGGACACGAACCGCACGGACGGACAGTGGCGCGACCTGTACGGCTGCTGGGAGCACGGGCCTGGTACCGACGTGATCTGGCTGAACCGGGCCGGCCTGACGACGGCCGAGGCGTCGTCGCCCCCGAAACGCTCTGCCCTGCTTACCCTCGGCCCCCTCCCATCAGATCGGCCCGTCCTAAGACGTATCCGCATTCTCCAGACCGGCCCTGCGCGTCCGCCTCGCTTCTCACCCCACGGGCGCTTCCGCTGCGCAGGACAGCTCGATCAACTGTCGTACGACCGTCGTGGGGATCGCCGGGTTGGTGGCCGCGGCCTCGGCGGTGTCTGCGTCGCGGAGCAGGCGGACCAGGGCCGGGATGGGGAGCTGCGGATTCCCGAGGGCTGCTAGGCGCGTCTCCGGGGTGGAGTCGAGCAGGCGCAGGACCGTGCTGGGCGAGAGCCTCGGGTCGGCTGCGGCACGTGCCCGTACCCGTTCGTCCGGGTCGTCGGCGAAGCGCTCGACGAGGCCGGGGGTGGATTCGGGGGATTCGAGGGCCAGCTGGCGCCGTAGCGGATCCGGGTCGTCGGCGAAGCGCAGGAGCACGTGGCGGGGAAAGTTCGGTTGGTTCAGAGGGAGGAAGCGGTCAGTGCGCCACAGCGCGACCTCCAGCAGTAGTTCGGCGGGAGCGTCCTCGCAGCAGGAGGCCAGGTTGTACGAAACGTGGGTGTCAGGGTCGCGGGAAAGGCGGTCCACGACGTCCGGGGGCAGGTGGCGTGCTCGCGCGACGGTGCGCCGGATTCCGATGCTCGCGGACCGGGCCAGTCGGCGCATCGCTTCGGGATCGTCGTGGAGCTCCTCGACCCATCCCACACGCCAGTAGGGGGTGTCCGGGGGCAGCCCCGCGCTGATAGAGGTGCGCAGCTCCTCGGTGACGTCGGCCCGGACCGCAACCGAGGCGCGCACCTGCGGGTCCTCGTCGTGGGCCAGCTCGATGATCAGGTCCACGTCCAGGCGTTCATTGGCCACCAGATTCATCCGCAGTCCGCGCTCCGCGTGGCGGACCAGGTGCTCGGCGAGGTCGCGCCCGAGGAGCTGTACCGGTGTCACGCGCCGCTGCTCCATCGTGGTCAGCGCGTCGAATTCGGTCCGTGACATCGGCCGGTCGTAGCCTGCTCGTCGGCGGGCGACTTCTCGGACCTGGGGCGAGGGGTCGTCGACCAGTGCGGACCGTCGGCCTGTGTCCAGGTGCGGCCAGGCGTATTCGCAGGCTTCCGCGCGCACCTCCGGATCAGGGTCGGCTGCCAGTGCCGAGGCCAGCCGCTGAGGAAGGCCCCGGAACCACAGGGCCTGCAGGCGGGTTCCCGGATCTGGGTCGTGCGCCCAGCGTTCGAACTGTGCCTCGGTCACCTTTGGACAGTGCCAGGTGGCAAGCCGTTGGAAGCGACCGCGTCGGGCACTATTGGTCTCACTGGCGATCAGTCTCGCCCACTGATCAATGCTCATGTCCCTACGGTTCTCCGCGAGTCGCGCGCGGATCCTTCGGTCGGGATGCGCGATCGCGGCATCGATGACCTCAGCTTGTAGGCCGAGGACCACTGAAGGGCCCACCACGTCCAGCAGCCGCGCCAGCACGTCCGCCGGCGCAATGCAGCTCAGCCCGCACAGCCACGCCCGCCGCATCGATGGCAGTGCTGCCAGGGCTTCGATCCCCACGAACAGCCCGGCCCAGTCAGCCTCGGTATCCCCTACGCCCCGCATCGACATTCGAACAGGGTAGACAGCCCCGGTGACTCGCCCTGACACCTATCACCGCCAGCGGCTCAAAGCCGGTAGCGCAGGCGGCCGCTGTCCTACGACCGAGTAGTACGGGCGCGCAGCCCCTCGTCCGGTGTCCCGTCAACACGGGGCAGCGCGTTGGGTGACCGTGCGGTGGCTTGCGCAGTCCTGTACGAACTCCCGCCAGGGGTCCTTGGGCACGGGGAACCTATGGAACTACACAGTTACCTCATGCGGGAGGAGAGCATTCTCGTGGTCACCATCCACAACCTGGTAGGCACCGAGTAGAGAGCTGCACTGGTCAGGGCGATCGACCGGCTGATCCGCCCCACCTCCGCCAGCAGTACCCACCGGTCTCTCTCGAAGCCCGAGATCACGCCGTGACCCTGGACCGGGCGGCGGGTCTCGCAGGAGAAGCGCTCGGCCGCACTCCCCTACCCGCCGTTGATCCGGTACTGAACGCGCGGGAGCGTCGTCCGAAGCTCAGGTAGGGCGACCAGAGCCAGGGCCTTGGCCTTGGCCTCTTCGGTCTTGAGCGCACCGTGCTGCGCCGCGCTGCCGGTCTTCGCGTTCAGGAGGTTGCGTACGGGCTCGGCCGGGGATGCCCAGAAAGGCTCCGGCCGGGCCGGTGGCGCCGGAGTCGCGCGAGGTCCGCCGCCCAGCCTCAAGAGTCGGACCTGGGTGAGCAGAGGTGACCGGGTCGGGCGACGTGGCTCCGGCTCGCGCTCCGTTTGTTCGTCGTCCGGTCGGGCGGGTCATGCCCTGGTATGCCACCCTGCGCTCCGCGCTGCTCACCGTTTATCAGGACTCCGTGCCACGTCTGATCTACGGTGGAGGGACAAGTTCGCACCACGGAAGGAGAGTTCCGTGGTGAGGTGGATGCGGGGGGATCCAGGTGTCGGTCGATTTCGTCGGTCGTGTCGAAGAAATGGCTGAACTAAGCGCGCTCGCCACCGATCTCGTCGCGGGGCGGGGTGGTCGCACGGTCGTGCTGGACAGCGTTTCGGGCATGGGGAAGTCGGCCCTTCTGCAGGCCTTCGCCCGGATGCCCGTAGACGCCTCGCCTCGCTCGGAACACCGGGTGGTGTCGACCCGATGCCATCCCGGCATCGGCCCTGGGATCGGGTACGGGCCGGTCGTCGACCTCCTCCTGAAACTGGCCGACGATGTAAAGCAGCCCGGTGTCCTGCGCCGCATGCTGAGCTTCACGGGCCAGGGTGTGGTGCGCTCCGCCCCGGAGGTGCTCTCAGCGATGGTGCCCGGGCTCGGCGCGATCTTCAGCCTGGGTCGTGAGGTCACGGAGGCCTCGCTCACGTCCGGGTCCATGCCGTTCGACAGCCTCCTGCCGTTCCAGCAGGGTGTCGCTACCCGGATCGTCGAGGCGCTTGTCGAACTGGTGCGGCAGGGGAAGCCCACCGTGCTGCTCATCGACGACATCCAGCACAGCGACCCCAGCAGCCTGCTCGTTCTGGACCAGCTCGTACGCAGGATCCCCGACGAACCTCTGGCCATCGTCCTGACCCACACCGTCGACGGAGCCTACGCGGAGGGCCCGGGCGAGACGGTCGAGGAACAGCTCCACCGCTGGTCGGTGGAGGGACTCGTGCGGCGCAGGACACTGGGCGGTCTGCCCGAGGACGCCGTGGCGGAACTGGTGCGTCTGCGGTGTCCGCAAGCGCCTCCGGCCCTGAGCCAGCAGCTCAGCCAGGTCACACTCGGACACACGATTTTCGTCTCCCTCTGCCTCGACGAGTGGACTCCCTCCCAGGGGGCGCAGATCACCCTGCCGGCCAACCTCTCCCGGATCGTGGAACGCCGCCTCAGGATGCTTTCGCCCCAGGACCGCGAGCTTCTCGCCATTGCGGCGACACAGGGATCGACGTTCCTGTCGAGCACGATCGCCTCCGTCAAGGGCTCGCCTCACGACGAAATCATGGAACGTCTGCGGCTCATCGCCCACAACCACCGGCTGATCATTGCCGACGAGCCCCCGGCGTGGGCCCGGATGGAGTCCTCCGACTGCTACCGCTTCGAACACCGTGCCCTTTGGAGGGTGATCCAGACAGAGCAGAGCCCGGAGCAGATCCGCTCGCGCCACGTCCGCATAGCCGCCGCCCTTACTGCCGGGGGCACCCAGGCGATGCCCCTCGAACGCCGCCTGGAAATCGCCCACCATCTGCGCTCGGGGGGTCCCGCGTGTCTCGCGGACTCGGCTGACGCCCACTACGCACTCGCACGCGACGCCGCGACGGAAGGGCTGTCCTTCGCCGAGGCGGAACAGCACTGCAAGGTAGCCATCACCGCCGCCCGTGAACTACCCCGGGGAGAAACACGGGATCGCAGGCTTATCCGGGCGATTGAACTACTGCTGGCGCTGACGGAGGTGAGGTGGCGGGGACAGAACCAGGAGACTGGCGGAGCCGACATCGACGCACTGGCCGCCGAGGCCGAGAACGCGGCGACCCGCTGTCGTGCACCCGAGCTGTTGATCCGCACCCGGCTGTTGCGCGGCAAAACGCTCATGGCTACCCGTGGTCTCGTGCCGTCACTCGGCAAACTCCGTGAGGCCGTCGAACTGGCCGAAAGGCACGACGACCCGGTCGCCCTGTTCGTCGCACGGGTCGAGTACGGGCGGCAGGTCTCGAAACGCAACCTCGCCGAAGGCCTGGCACAACTCAGGGAAGCAGAAGCATTGAGCGCAGCCGACGCCCGGCTCCGCGGCAGTGACCCAGTACTGCAGCACGCCCGCAATCTCGGGGAGATGCAACTGGGCATCTCCCTCTTCGACAGCGGCCGCCTCGGTGTGGCGCACTCCCGACTCCAGCGCTGCGTCGGCCGGCTGCGAAGCGAACCCCTCAAGGCCGAACTCCCCATCGCCCTCAACTACCTCGCCCAGGTCCTCGATAGCCTCGGCGCCCACCAGGAGGCGGAGGACGTACTGCGCGAGGCGCTCGCCTTCGAGGAGGACCGCGGCGGCGACAGCGGGTGGCACGCGTATAACGCGGCCTTCCTCGCGTACGTACTCGCTCAGCAGGGTGGCGACCACCGGGCGGAGAGCCTCCGTCTGGTCTCATCCGCGTGGGCGGAGACCGAACGAACCCGGCTGGCCAACCTGGTCCCCATCGTCCGCAACCTCTACGCGGAGATCCTGCTGCACTGCTCTGACGAGCATCCAGACACCCTGCGGCAGGCGTACGCCCTCGCAGTGGCGACCGTGGACGAAACACGGCACAGCGGCATGGTCAGGAGCCAAATCGCCGCCCACTCCCTACAGAGCCGCACCCTCCTCCAGTGGGGGGAGACCACCAGAGCGGAATCCGCGGCCCGCGAGGCGCTGCGTCTCCTCGACGATGTCGGGCACATGCCCGCTCTTCGCACCGAGGAGGTGCTCTATCACTCCGCCGTGGTGCTCGCCACCAGCGGTGCCCGGCAGGAGGCTCATGAACTGCTAGAGCGAGCCAGAGCAGTGGTCGACGAAAAGGCGGGCCATCTCCACGATGACACCGCTCGACGGCGCTTCTTCACCAGCGTCCCCCTGAATCGTGCCATCCGCGCGGGTCACGGGATCACCGAGTAGTGACAGTCGCCGAGGCCGGGATGGTCCGGCCCACAGGCACGTCCGTGATCTGGCGCATCGTCACTCTCCCGTCACCGGCGCCGAGATCGACGCCGGGTGTCGACGACGGCTCCATCCTGATCAGCGCACCGGCATCCGGTGCTTCTCGGGGAGACATATGACAACTGCTCGCTCGCCCGCGCGGTCGAGCGAAGCGCCCACCAGCAGCGCGCTTGCCGGCGCAAGGACGCCGAGACCAGCGATCTGGACCAGCCCCAGGAGCCGCCGGATCCCGGGTCCCTGGCCGCGCTGATCACACTGCCAGAACCGGACGACCCACCCGACGCACAACTCCTGGCACGCGTCCGCCAGTGGCACACCGACATCCACCGGATCCGCGAACGCGGCTGGACCATCAGCGCGATCGCCCGCCACCTGGGCCGAGATCGCAGGACCGTACGCCATTACCTGACCAAGGACTTCGACCAGATCATCGCCACCGCCCGCGACCTCGCCCACGAGTTCAGCGCCATCGCCCGCGAACGCCGAGGCCAGGACCTCACCCACTGGACGGCACGCGCCCTCGAAGACAGGCCGTCACCGATCCAAGGCTTCGCCGCCCTTCTTCAGAACGACTGGGGCGCCGTCATGGACGGCCTCACCCTGCCCTGGAGCTCCGGCGCGGTCGAAGGCCAGGGCACGCGGATCAGGCTGATCAAACGGCGGTCATAGGGCCGTGTTCCTTCGCCTTCCTACGCCCCCTCGTCCCCGCGCAACCACCGTGATCTTCGCTGCGTCAGACGCGTCGCCCGCGCCCGGCCTTCGCACGCATGCGTTCGCGAAGCCCGGCCTGGTAGAAGGCGGCTTTGTCACCGCCCAGTTCGAAGTACTCACAGATGTCGGCGACCGTTTCGGCGTCTTCCGCAGTACCCGTGAGCCCGATCTGGACAGCCTCCAGAACCCCTCCCGAGCGTGGTGCCTGCACCCTTCGCCCAGACTCGTGCCTTCCGCAATCGGCCCGTAGTCGCCGGAGCCCGCAGCCACGAACGACAACGTCTGCAACAGCGCGTCTCGGGCCGGTGTCGAGAGGTCCCCAGCCAGCGCGGCCATGCTCACACCGACCGCTGGCGGAGTGCACTCGAAGATGACCGTGCTCTCCTCGACATGGCCATCGAGGGTGTATCCGATCATGTCCCGGGCCGTCTCAGCAGTGATGACGGCCTCGATCAGAAGGGGCACATGCTCCGCAGACTCACCGCGGCCGCACTTCAACGACGCCCAATCGACACGCCGTAGTTCTGCGCGTACCAGCTCACTGACCACCACAACAGCCCCCTCAAGGCATGCCGGGCCCGGGCCACCGGCACTAGCGATCAAGCATTAGGCACCTGTGGGTCCTACGCCATCCGTTGCTTCACGAAATATCCACCACAGCCTTGAAAACGGCCGGGGACACTCCTCGCACCACTCGCTCTGGTGTTCAACGAAGTGGGGAGAGGTCCCCGCCAAGGAGCCGTGCCGTGAGTTCCACGCACCGTGTCCGGGCCGCGGAGAAGCCATGGGGCATCTTGGTTACCGCTTCGAAGGCACTCATCCGGGCGTCGTCCTCGCCGCTCGCCTCGGCGTCGTAGATCTCGAAGAGCTTCTCCTCGGCCGCGTCCAGTCCGGCGGCTTCAATGGCCTGGAGCAGGGCCTTGTGGTGCGCGCAGTGCTGCGCGGCGAGTTCTGCTACCTGCGGGTCGTGGGGGTCGACGGTGTCATCGAGGGCGGCGTCGGCCGCGTCGAGGCGGTCTGCCTCGGCCCGTAGGCCGGGGTGGGTCGCCAGGGTGATGAACACGCTGGCCTGAATTGCGGCTCCCAGCGGCCCGAAGATCCGTTCCGTGACCAGCAAGGCGTCCAGGTCGGAGGGGCGCAGTGCGCCAGAAGGCAGGTGGCCGAGCCGGTCCGTGACCAACGGGGAGAGCAGGCCCAGTGGGCTGCCGACGACCCGTAGGCGCTGGACTGCCGCTCGCTGACGCTTGATGTCGGCCTCCTGGGCGGCCAGGGTCTCCTCCAGCCGGCCCAGGACGTCCTCAACGTCCCGGACTTCGTCGAAGGCGGCCCGCATGTCGTCCAGGCTGATGCCGGCCTCGGACATCTTGCGGATCCACAACAGGCGGATCATGTCGTCGTAGCCGTAGCGGCGACGTCCGTCTCCGCCCCGCTCGGGCTCCGGCAGCAGACCGATCTGGTGGTAGTGACGAATGGCGCGCGGGGTGGTTCCGGCGAAGGCGGCGGCATCGCCGATCTTGACCTCGCGGGGAGGCGTGGCGGAGGGGTACATCGCAGACAGGGCCTTTCGTGCTGTGGTGCCCTCGACGACACCACATGCCGCTACGGCATGTGCAACTGCTCCCGGCGCGGCGCCGCCGTGCGGCTACCCGGGCGACGGCTACGGCCGCCGAGCTCCGACTACTCCGGCGGCACCTACCAGCGTTTCTGTACCGGCCCCACTGTTGACTCGGCCCGGGCAAACCCGTTCGACCGGCGCCTGAAGCTCAACTGCGAGATGGGCCACGGCGCGTCCGGCGGTCCCGCGGTCAAGAACCTCACCACCGACGCACGGATCGTCGGCGTCAACAGCCACCGCAGCCGGCGCCAACGGCAACTGGGTCGACAACTACATGTACTCCTCTGTACACGGGGTACAGGCCCGCTCCGCGTACAGCACGATCCGCTAACCAGCAAACGAGAGGGGGAGGAACAGAACCCACCTGTTCCTCTCCCAGGCCACACTGACCACAGCCGGGAGCCCGGTGCCCAGTGCCCAGTGCCCAGTGCCCAGTGCCCAGTGCCCAGTGCCCAGTGCCCAGTGCCCACGATCAAGGCGATATCAGCCATCCTCGCCGCCACGGCAGCCGGCGCCGCCGAGATCCTCGGATACACACAGGCCCCGACGGCCTGGGCAGCCTCGCCTTGGGGTGGGGCCGCGCCCGCTCGGGCGGCGGTTCTCTGTCGCTCCCTTCACGGGTACCTCCGCAGGGCGAGCGAAGACGACTGATCGTCAGACGCGACGGTCGACGTGACGTTCCCGTAGGTCGCGGGCGTCATGTTTCCGCGCAGGCCTGCCTCTCGCCCGTACGACTGGCCGTGGGGGACGCGCTGGAAGATGTACGCGGTGGCCGGGTGGGTGTAGGCGATGCCCCGACCCGTGGCGTGGAGCTGCTCCCGCGTGGGGTGGGGTGGCGTCTTGGGCAGGAGGTAGCGCTCCAGGTCGTCGGTGGTCAGCCGGTAGCGGCCCGCGCGGTGGTGGATGGCGGCGGCGAGCCGGTAGGCGGGGTTGACGTGGGCCAGGCCGGCGTCTGCGTGGCTGTTGTTGGCCAGGAGCCAGCCGCCCGGCTTCAAGCATCGGGCCACGTGTTCGCAGACGGGCCCGGCATAGAGGGAGATCGCCAGGTCCCACTCCGCCTCGGGGAGTTCGCGCAGGGTGCGGGTGTAGTCACAGACCGGGGTGCCGGCCGGTTCGTCGGACCGGATCAGGTCGGCGGCGTCCAGGGTGCCGAGGTCGTCGGCGGTGCGGCCGCCCAGGTACCCGGCCACGTTCGCGGCGTCGCTGGGGCGAAAGGGTTTCTCCGAGCACCGCAGCAGCGGCCAGAACCTCGGCGCAGTCGCCCGGGAGGGCTTCGAGTTCGGCGAGGACCGGCGCGGCGGCGCGCGGCAGCGTGCCTGCCGCGGCGTCGGAGCGAGCCGGCCATGGGTCGGGGGGCATGGGCCGGGGGGGGATAGCCCGCCGCCAGGAGGACGCGCGGGGCGCGTGGCCTGCCCAGGGAGCGCGCGTCCAGTTGCTCGGCCGGCCCGCGACCGGCCAGGGAGGCGATGACCGCGGCGTCCAGCGGTGCGGGTTCCACGCGGACGAGGCGGGGCGCAGGGCGAGGGCCAGGACCAGTGGGTACACGGCGCATTTTCTAGGCGAGGACTTCCACCCGGTGGGCCGAGGCGGGATCCGCGTGGTGGAGGTCGTCCAGGACGGGCCCGCTCCCGCGGCGGGCGGATAGGGAGTGTCCGTCGGGGGCACGGACCGTTCCCGGGCCTCGGGGAAGAGCTGGTACGGCTTGGCCGCCTCGCCGGAAGGGGCCCGGGACCGGGAGTGGGACCGCAGGGCGGTCTTCCCGATGCCCAGGTCCCCCGCTACCTCGAGGACCGTGCGTCTGCCGGCGCCGAGGCCCTCGATGGCCCGGCTGAGCGTTGCGATCTCCTCCCACCGCCCTGCCAACGCCGGTGCCTCTGACACAGCTGGGCCCTCCGCACCCCCAAAGGGCGACTGCGGGAAACGCGAACGATCTCCACAAGAACGCAAAGGAACAAATCCCTGAAAGGGCCTGCACCAGTCCGAGGCGCGAAATCGGACCGTCACCGACGGTGTGGCTCTCGTCGCCCTATGCATGGACGCAGCCACCCCGGCATCAGCCGGCCGGCGGTGGCTCGGCCGGAGCGCCATCGCCCGGGCATCCGGCCCACAGGACCGCCGGGACCGCTCCTCCTCGGCTCACCGCCGGAATCTGCACCTTACTGGCGCCCCGGCTCGGTGCCGGAATTCGAGCCCGTGTTTCCGCCCTGTTCCTCCCCGGAGCGGTTGCCGGAGCGCTTGCCCTGACCCTGGCCGTTTCCGGAATCCTGACCCTGACCCTGACCCTGGCCGTTATTGTGGCCCGGCACCTTCCCAGAGCCCTGGCCCTGACCGTTCCCGGACCCCCGGCCCTGACCCTGACCGTTGCCGTTGCCGTTGCCGTTGCCGTTGCCGGAATCTTGGCCTTGGCTTTGGCCCGACGCCCTTCCAGAACCCTGGCCCTGGCCCTGGCCTCGGCCGTCGCTGTGGCCGGAGCCCTGGCCTTGGCCCGGTTCCTTCCCGGAACCTTGGCCTTGGCCCTGGCCCTGGCCCTGGCCCGACCCGTTCCCGGGCTCCGTTCCGGCATCGGCCCCGGCACCCTTGTCCGGGGCATGGCCCGGCTCATGACCCGGCAACCTCTCGGACTCCTGACCGGTGCCCTTGCCCGTGTCGTGGCCGGATTCCGGCGCCTTCCCGGGAGCCGTGTCCGGGCCCTTGCCCGCCCCCTTACCCGACTCCTGACCGGGTGCCTTCGCAGGATCGTGGGCGGGCCCCCTGTCGGGCTCCTGGCCAGGCGCCTTCCCCGACTCCTTCCCCGGGCCGTCATCCGACTGCTGGCCGGGCACCCTCGCCGGATCCTGATCTGGCTCCCGGTCCGGAACCTTCTCCGAGTCCTTCCCGGGGGCCTTGCCCGGGTCCTCGCCGGACTCCTTGCCCGGCTTCTTCCCCGAGTCCTCGCCCGGATGCTGGCCAGACCCCTTATCCGGCACCGTGCCCGAGTCCTTGCCCGGCTCCTTCTCGGGGGCCTTGCCCGGGTCCTCGCCGGACTCCTTGCCCGGCTTCTTCCCCGAGTCCTCGCCCGGATGCTGGCCAGACCCCTTATCCGGCACCGTGCCCGAGTCCTTGCCCGGCTCCTTCTCGGGGGCCTTGCCCGGGTCCTCGCCGGACTCCTTGCCCGGCTTCTTCCCCGAGTCCTCGCCCGGATGCTGGCCAGACCCCTTATCCGGCACCGTGCCCGAGTCCTTGCCCGGCTCCTTCTCGGGGGCCTTGCCCGGGTCCTCGCCGGACTCCTTGCCCGGCTTCTTCCCCGAGTCCTCGCCCGAGTGCTGGCCAGACCCCTTATCCGGCACCGTGCCCGAGTCCTTGCCCGGCTCCTTCTCGGGGGCCTTGCCCGGGTCCTGGTCGCGCTCCTCGGCTGCGTCCGGTGCGGGCGCCTTGCCGGGCTCCCGGCCCGACTCCTTCCCCGGGTGCTCGCCCGTCTTCTGACCCGGTTCCTTCCCCGGGTCCTGGTCCGTTGCCTTCTCCGAGCCCTCGCCCGGGAGGTTGCCCGGGATCCGAGCGGGTGCGTTCCCGGGATTCTGGTCGGGGTTCTGGTTGGGGTTCTCGTTGGGGTTGGTCTTCGGGGGCTGGTTCGGGGGCCTGTCCGGGAGTGGCTGGACCGATCCAGGGTGGGCCGCCGGCAGGACCGGGTAGGCAGAACCGGGGGTCTGGCCCTTCGGGGGCGGGACCTCGCGGTCGTGCTTGCTCTCCGCCGCTCCGCTCGGGCGCTCGTACCATCCCCTGCGGTCCTGGTCGAAGACCGTGACGGTCTTCACCGGCTTCGCGGCGGGCCTGACCGCGACGAGGCCGGAGGAGCGGAACGAGGACCACTTCGCGCCGCTGTACGTCTGCCCGCCTCTGACCGCCACGGGCGGATCCAAGGGATTGCCGCAGGCACAGCGGACCCGGGGCACGCCCCGGCCGTCGACCAGTACGGGAGTGCCTGCCTGCAGGACCGCCTGGTAGCTGGTGGGTGCGCCGTTGCGGTATCCGTGATTGGTCACCCTGGTGTCCCAACCCAGCCGGACGGGCGTCAGCGACCGCAAGTACGAGGGGATCTCGGGCTGGCGGATACCCAGCGAGACGGCGAACGCCCTGCCCTTGTCCGGGTGCTGCGTGAGGAACCGGATCTGTTTCTCTACGTCACAGCTCGCGACGTTGCGCGTCCCGCCGTACAGCCCGGGATAGCCGCCGTCGACCTCGAGCGTGCGCGCACCGTTCGTGGCGCTCGCGGTGCTCGTGGTCGCGTTGGTGTTCGTACCGTCCTTCGCGTTCATGCCCGCGGTCATGGGCGTGACCTTGGCGACGCTCTCGGCCCGTGTGGCCGTCGAAGGAGTGAACGGGTCGGGCCCGACCTCCGGAGCGGCTTGGAGGAAGACCTCACCGCTCATCGCGGTGTTCCCGCCCAGCACGGTGAAACTGAGGACCGCGGCCGAGACCACGGCCACCGCCGTGCTCACACCCAACACGGCCCTGCGCGATCGCCACCCGCGAACCCGGCCGCCGCCGCCCGCCGGCGGCAGCGAAGACCCGCCGGAAGAGACCGGTAGAGGCCCCGACGGGGGCCCCGAGGGAGGCGGCGGGCCTGGTGGCGGCGGAGGGGGCGGCGGGGGCGGCTCTACGTGCGCACCCCGGCCCGACAACGGGCCGGGCGGCGGGCCGGTGGGACGCTCGGAGGAAGGAGGCAAGGAATTCACGACGCTCGCCCCCCGACACAGGGCGGTGGGTACACCGTGGTGACTCGCATGCGCGCACTCCTTCCGAACCGTCAACGCCTCCACATCCCGGAGGTGGAACCTGGAAATTTGGAACTCTGGACATCTGGAAACGCCTGGACGGGGACCGTCCACTCTGCGTGCGTCCGTCTCACGAGTAAGCCCTCCCATCCCGCACCACGTCATGCCGCGACCTTTCGGGACTTGACAGAGCCCCTGTCGGCCTCCGGCGCGACGAAGTTCCAGCCGCGGAACAGGCTCCTCCGACGAGGTGTCCCGTTCAGGTGCTCGGCATCGGGACCGGCCTGGCCAGTACCTGGTCCAAGACTTCGGTGAGGAACCGCGCCGGATCCGTCGCCGCCACCGTGGCGCGCATCGCGACGATCCCGTCCGGACGGACGAGCAGCGCCCCTTCATCGGTGAGCCAGGGGACCGTGATGCGATGCGCGGGGAGCGCGAGGTCCGTCGCGGCGGTGAGCCAGCGGTCGCCGGCGACGCCCACCAGCAGGGTCCAGCGGGACGCCACCAGGTCGAGCGTGGAAACCCCGTTGATCCACGCGTGGGGCACGCGTGAACCCGGCGATCCGTCCAGCACCAGGTCCACGGTGGAGGGCAGTTGTGGCCGCGGGTCGATGACGGCGGCCGAGTCGTACCTCTGGCCGAGGTGCACGACCGGCGCCGCCCACACCCCTGCCGCCGCCCTGGCGGCGTCGGCCTCGGGACCGCGTCCCCAGTGCAACTGCGGGTCGGCGAGCCGGCGCATCGCCTGGTCCAGGGTGGCCGCAGCGACCGGTTCGCGTTCCTGCGCGTAGGTGTCGAGCAGCCCGGCACCGGCCTCGCCGCGGTGGACGGCAGCCAGCTTCCAGGCCAGGTTGTGTGCGTCGGCGACCCCGGTGTTGAGGCCGAACGCGCCCATGGGCGACACGGTGTGTGCGGCGTCGCCCACGAGGAAGACGCGGCCGACGGCGAAGCTTTCGGCCGCTGCGCTGCGGGGCCGCCACGGGAGTACGCTGCGCACCTCGACGTCGAGGTCGAGATCGCCGACCGCCTGCCGGACGACCGCGGCGCAGTGTTCGTGTGTGAAGTCCTCGGGGCGTTCGCCGGCGTCGACGTCGCAGGGAGCGTGGAAGACCCAGTTCGTCTCGCCGTCCACCGTGGCCAGCAGGCCGGGGGCCAGTGGTGTGGTGATCGTGCAGGTGGCGAAGGACATGCCCCGCAGGTGCGGTCGGAGGTCTGCGCGGAACAGGATGTTGATCATCGGCTTGCCCAGGTCGCCCGGCCCGGAGGTAACCACGCCGAGCGCGGTCCGCACGGTGCTGTGCGTGCCGTCGGCGGCGACCGCGCGCGTGCACCGTAGCCAGTAGCGGCCGTCGGGCCCCTCCAGTTCGGCGACGACCCCGTCGGCGTCCTGTGTGATGCCGACCAGTCGGGTCGACCAGCGCAGGTCCGCTCCGCGGCGTGCGAGGTCGGTTGCGACGACCGCGTCGAGCCGGTCCTGGGCGCAGACGCCGCGCAGCCTGAACGGGGTCACGTCCAGCTCGTCGGCGGAGGGGGTCGGCATGGGCACGGTCACGACGTCGCCCGCGCCCATCTCGACGACGGTCCGTGCCACGGCCTTGCCAGCGGCGCCCCGGAGGTCGACCGCGGCGGCGTCGACTGCGGTGTCGAGTCCGAGTTCGCGCAGGATTTCAACGGTGCGCGGTCCGACGCCGGTGGCGCGTGGGTGGACCGACGGCCCGGACCGTCGTTCGACGAGCACCGTGGGGACGCCGTGGTGGGTGAGCAGTGCTGCGGCGATCAGGCCGACGCTGCCGCCTCCGACCACGAGCACCGGAACTTCTGGGCACATTGTTTCCGTCATGGCTACACCGTAGCCAGACGGTAGGATGGGGGTCAACGAGGAAAGGACCCGTCCCGATGACCGAACCCGTTCCCTCGTCGGTGTGGACCCGGCCGCGTCCCGAGCCGCGTCGACGCGCGCCCGGGGTGGACCAGTACGTGGCGGCCGCGCTGGCCGTCGCGGACGCGGAGGGATTGGCGGCAGTGTCGATGCGGCGGGTCGCAGGTGATCTCGGCTCCGGGACCGCCTCGCTGTACCGGTACATCACCAACCGCGACGAGCTGGTGGACCTGATGGTCGACGCGGCGCAGGGCGAGGCTCCGCTTCCCGAGTCCACTGAGGACTGGCGTGCCGGCCTGGGGGCGGTCGCGCACGCGTTGCGTGCGACGCTGTTGCGGCACCCTTGGTTGGCGGGTGAACTGGCGGGGAGGCCCGCGCTCGGCCCCAACTCGTTGCGGCGGTCGGAGTCCGCGCTGCGCGCCGCCGTCGCACTCACGCCCGACATCACCCTGGCCTCGCAGGCACTGGGCGCCGTGCACGCGTACGTACTGGGTTCGGTCGCCGCCCAGCAGGCCCTTCGACGTGCGGAGCAGCGCACCGGGCTCAGCGAGGAGGAGTGGCAGCGCAGCGTCGGCCCGTACATCAGCGAGGTCCTCGCGGCCGGCGAACACCCGATGCTCGCCCGCCGTGTTCTCGAAGCCGAGGAACTCGACCCCGACGTCGAGTTCGCGTTCGGCCTGGACTGCGTGCTCGACGGGCTTTCGGCCCGGCTGGTTCGCTGAGCATCCGGCGTGGCCGCGCACTGGAAGAACAGTCCTGAAGTGTTCGTGCTCGCTCTTCGACGTCATGGGCTTGACCCGGATGCGATCGACGACGTTGCACGGGCATGGTCTGCGTTCCAGGAGTTCGTCCAGCTGCCGGTCGACGGGATTGAGCCTGCACGGGACGACGGCGACGGGTTCATCGTGCAGTGGGGTAGATGGAGTTGGAATGGGGACCGCCCCGCACTGGTCTTCACCAGGCAGTTCGCGGTCCGCGACGAGGATGACCAGGATGACGAGTTCTGGCAGCCGCAGCGCTGGAGCGTAGAGCTCGAACTGTTCTTTGCCGACTCTCCGGCCTGGGCCGACCTGGACGATACGGCCCGGGCCGACAGCATGGGTTTCGACTTCGCCCCCATCGGTCATGAACGTGCCGCAGCACTGGCCCGGATCGCCACGTTCGTCGAAACGCTTCCGCAGGTCAGCGCGATGTGGCAGGCGATCCCGGTGGGTAGCGCCCTCGGGCTGGAGCGCGCGGACTGATCTGCCGGCAAACCCCCGCCAGCTGAGCGCGTCACGACCGCGGCGGCCGGGTCCGGGGTTCGCAGCGGATGCCCAACGATGGCGCTCTGCGCCTCCGCCGGAGCGACAGGCGCACCCGGGGGGGGTGGGCAGTGGCGGGATCACCGGCAGGCGATCGCCACGATCGCTTTCACGTACCGCACCGGAACGCCGTGGATGGACCTGCCCGAGCACTTCAGGTCGCGGAACGGCGATGCGTTCACCATCGCCTGCAGATCCGGGCGACCGACGACACAGGTGCGAAGGCATTCACCGCTCTGCTCGCCCCGGGCCGGGTCATTGCGATGTCGCGGCAGACCCGGGCAACCCACCCAGAACGAAGCCCGACGTGGTCCTAGCTGACAAGGCCTGTCCTTCGCACGCGACACCACAGCCGTCTTCGTCTGATCAGCAAGCCGACCAGATAACGGGGCTGCCTACACCCATCCATCGTCGAGGTGGATCGTCCAGGTATCTCCCACTACCCGGTTCAGTTCGACCAAGGCCGCAACCTCTGCGATGACTCCCGGCGCGTCGGACAGTCGCAACGGGGAGTCCGGAACACCCTGCCGGGTGTAGGTCGGCAACTCACCGTTGCAAGAGAAGGCGTGAATCGGCAAGGGGCCACGGCCGAACCATGTAGGTCGGTGCTCCTCGGCCCACAGGGATGCGGCGTCAACGCGGTCCCTATGCGCAAGCAGGCGCTCGGGAGCAGGCCCGTCGCAGAAGTGCACGAGGAACCCCCCGGCGTCTACGGCCCACCAATCCCATGTGAATCCGGGTCTGGGGTGCCGCAGGATGGTCGCCATGTCAGCACCCTATCCAGGCCGGTTCGTCCACCGGGCCGTTGAGACACCGGTGTCGGTACCGAGCGGCAGGTGATGTCACCGAGGCCCGGCCCCTGTCTGGCCGACCGACCCGGAATTCGGTCTCAGCCGGCCACCGCGCCAGGATCGACGATCACGTGGTACTCGCCGTCCGTGACGTAGGAAACAGCGGTGGCGGCACCCCGTAGCTGGCAGGGCGAACTTTCACCAGTGGCCCGGCCGCTCACGCGGCCACACGGCCACGCGCCGCCGCGGGGCCGAGTACCCAGACCCCCGGGTGTGACCTACGGAGAGTCTTGAAGTTCGTCCTCTCGAAGTTCCACGATCACGAGCGTGCCCCAGCTGTCTGGGCCGACCGCATGGATTGCACCTGCCGGAATCATGTAGAGCTCGCCTGCACGTACCGAGATCGACCGACCGCCGACTTCGAGTTGGAGCTGTCCATCGAGGACGAGCAGAGCCTCGGCGGCTGCATGGCTCTCGGGCTCAACGGGCATTTCATCCATCCTCAGCACCTTCACACAGGCGGTACCCACCTCCCCCAGCACAAGCGAACGCCACCCTCCCGGGAGATCCCTTGCGGTGTCCATCAGATTGATCAAGGTCACGACACACTTCTCCTTCTCGGCCCGGCATACCGTCCACCGACCCCGCTTCGAATGACTAGAAGCTATGCGACCTGCACCGATAGCAGGTCGACCGATTGGTAAAGCATGGTGCCGCAGAGCTGTTGCCCCTCCGCGCCCCCGGGGCCACTCCAACCAAGCCCCCCGCCATCCGAGCATGACGCATCATCAGGAACATGAGGAACCTCCCCTGCCCGAGGCCACCGACCAGCACGACACGACCACCATCAAGGTCGAGCAGTACGGACGACACGGTGCCCGACCTACCCCGGTCGTGCGTCGTAGTCCAGCAGCCCGAGGAGCACGTCCAGCGTCTGGTCCACACCTGGAACAACATCGGCCCGCGTCGAAGATGGCCGGGGTGCACGGTCGCGTTGTTCCCCAGGTGCTCGTGGTGGGGGGCGCCTGTTTCATGGCTCAGATCCCGAAAGCCTGGGGAAATGTGCGCCCCCACGCCTTCTCCCCCGCTCCGTCGTGCCCGTACCGCGCCGGCGTCCGAACGGCACGGACCGCGCTGGTCCGCGCCTGGTCCGTGCCTGGTCCGGCCCGGGCGACAAGGCACCCTCTAGGTGGGGGCTTTGATGCCGGGGTCGACGGGCCGCTTGTAGTACCGCCACGGGAACCAGCCCGCGCCGACCGGGATCCATCCTTCTGATTCCAGCCGTCGGTGTCGTGCGGGGGAAGGAAGGGTTACCCGGTAGTGCTCCCAGGGATGGCCGGACGCCTCCACCTCGTGGAAGAAGGGGCCGTAGCCGACCATGTGCCAGCCGTCACGGCCGGCCTCCTCCAAGGCGGCCATCTCGTTGAACGCGGTCAACCCGCTGAGGGTGCGGCGCCTGGGGGAGTTCGACCCCCCGCCGGGCGGTGCCGACGGGGGCGCGCCCACCCCCTTTCCCGCGAAGCGCTGCTGGGCGGCCTGGCGGCTCACCCCCAGGACGCGGCCCACCGTGTCCCAGCTGTGGCCGGCGGCCCTGGCGCCCTGAACGGCCTCGCGCAGCAGCCGGCTCGCCTCCTCGGCGCCGACGCGCGAGGCGTCCACCAGGCGCAGGTAGCCGTGGGCGTCGTGTTCGAGGGAGTCGGCAAGCCCCTCGGGGGCGCCGAGGACCGATGCGGCGATGCCCTCCCGGATCCGGTCCATCTCCACCGGGTGGAGCAGGGGTTCGCCGCTCATCGACGCAGCCCGGCGAGGGGTTCGAGGGCGTCGAGGACCGCCGCGTCGTGGCGCTCCCGCTCGGCCGAGTCGCGGGCCGCCGCCCGGGCTGCCAGTCCGGCCGTGCAGGCGATGAGTACGAGGCCCACGACGATCAGGGCGACGGTCACCGCGGTGCCGAGCCGGCCGCCGAAGACCACCGTCATGGCCGGCAGGCTCACGGCGAGCGGCAACACGGCGGCCATGGACGGGGTGGCAGGGAAGAGGTCCCGGTGCTGGGCCTTCAACTTCAAGATCGACATGCGTCAAGGAAACCTTGACATGATCGACTTGTCAAGGATTCCTTGACAACCGTGTCGCGCCATGGCGAGACGGACGGAGACAAGGACGCACCCATGGCACAGCTCACCTCGCAGGATGACCTGGCCGGGCTCTACGACCATGATCTCGAAGCCCATTTCGACACCGGCCAGCTGCGGGAGGGCCTGGCGGGCATCGTCTCCGCTACCGAACTCGACAGGATCACCGCCGCGGTCGACGCGACGGGCGACAAGACCGTCAGCTACGAGACGGCCACGACGCGACTCAAGTCGAACGGGTGAGCCCGTGGAGCAAGAGTGGCGACCCCGTCGTGATGGCCTCGCCCTGACGCCCCTGTCGTAGCCGCGTGCGAGGGTTCCTCACGGCCGCGGTCACATCGTCGAACCTTCGCTCGGTGCCACCCTGCGACCCGCCGGCCTACCGCTGCCCCGGAGCTCCGGCGTCGTCGCAGGGCGCGTACGCCGCCGTCCGGGGGATCCGGCGCTCTGGTCCCCGACGGGCGAGCGCTCCCCCGAACGGGCGGCTCGACGGGCATGGGCTCCCGAACGGCCTGACGATCGGTGCGGGAACACACGACGGGAGCCGACCAAGGATGCCGAACACCGCCGGTTGCTCGAGGAGGGCGCGCACCGCCCTGTCAGGCGTGCTGGTCCTCGCCGGGGTCGTCGTGAGCGGGTGCAGCGACGGGGCCCGCGATGCCGGGCAGGGGCCGGGGGCCGGGCCTCGCCCACAGGCGGCGCGCTCCGGCAGGGTCACCGTCGTCTACGAGACCCGCACGGTCAAACCGGAGGATCGGGAGGCCGTGGCACTGATCCGGAACTCGCGTGTGCTGGAGCGGTCGGCCGACTGGGTGAACAGGGCACTCACCCTCCCGCACGACATGGTCGTGAAGGTCACCGCCGACGTGCCGCCCGGGGTCACCGACGCCGTCACCCAGCCCGACGGAAGGACGATCTTCATCCCGCCGGCGTTCCTGACGGAGATCGAGAAGGCCCTCGCCGACGTCGTGAAGACCGTCGAACGGCCCGCTCCGTTCCCGGCGTCCGAGTACAACACCGACGATCTGACCGTGCTGTCGACCGAGTTCATCTTCAACCACGAGATGGGCCACGCCCTGCAACGCCAGCTCCTCCTGGCCAACCTCGGCCTCGAAGAGGACGCCGCTGACGGCTACGCGTCCTTCTACACCGTCAACGAGGTCGGACCGGGCCCGTCGCTGGCCGCCGCGATCCTCTTCGACGAGATCGCCCGCAAGGAAGGCCGGCCGACCCTGGAGGGCATGTCGAGCGACCACCCCGTCACCCAGCAGCGGGCCTTCAACTTCCTGTGTTACCTGGAGGGCAGCGACCCGAAGAAGTACCAGCGGTCGCTGGTCGACAGCGGCTACCTCCCGAAAACCCGCGCCCCCCTGTGCCCGCAGGCGTGGGCGATGCTGGACTACGGCTGGTGGACCCAGCTCCAACCCCACTTCAGCGCGGCGTTCAAGGCCCGGGGTGACGAGGAGCAGAAGAAGGCGCACGCGCGGCTGATCACGGAGACGCAGTCTCTGGCGAAGCGCATCGACGAAATCCGTACCGGTCAATGAGTCCGGCCGCCACGAGGGCCGCCGGGCGTGGGGAACGGCGGGACGGCCGGGTCGGGCGGGGCCGTCCTTCGTGCGCGCGGGCGTGCGATGCGGGGCCGGGCGGGGCAGGGCAGGGCGGCCCACGGTGGCTCAGCGCTCGCCCGGGCACGTCGCCCGTTACGGGCGGCCGAGGAGTTGGCTGCCGGCCGTGTTGTCGGTGCGGGCGGTGAAGTAGTCGGTGAAGGCCCGGACGAATTCGTCTTCGGAGATGCGGCCGTCCCCGTCGTGGTCGAGCTGGCGGAAGCCGTGGTTGAGTTCGGCGAGGTGGACCCGGGAGCCGCCGAAGACCTTGCGGTACTCATCGGCACACAGGTGTCCGCTGCCGTTGGTGTCCACCGCGTGGAAGACCGCCCGCACCGCGACGTGCAGTCCCTGCTCGAGGTAGGCCGGCCCGGAGTCGATTCCGGTGAGCATGGCGGTGACGAACTCCTCGCAGGTCACCTGTCCGTCCCCATCGGTGTCCATGCCGGTCCGTAGCTGCTGCCACCACGTCTCGAAGGCGGCGTAGACGGGTGCTTCGCGTTCAGCGGCGAGTTCGAGCGGCCAGCACACGTTGTGCGCCATCGCCTGCAGGTCGACCGAGCTGATGCGACCGTCGCCGGTCTGGTCCAGGACCTGGTGGAAGAAGGTCCGTAGACGCGCGGGGCGGGAATCGGCACCCTTGCGGCGGCGTGGTACGGGGAACCGGACGGAGCGTGCCGCCGGCGTGGAAGAGCGGTCGGTGGAAGCGGCGGAGGGCGGTGGGGTCACGGGGACGCCGGCCGGTGGGGTGCGGTAGCGGCGGTGCTCGGGCAGGGCGTTCATCAGCACGCGCATACCGCGGTGCAGGATGAAGGACAGGAGGGCCGCGCGGCGGGTGCGGGGCAGGGCGAAGCGCTCGCGGAAGGCTTGTGGCAGGTCCGCGACGGTCAGCGCGCCGATCACTTGGGCGGCCACCGTGCGCACGAGCGGCCAGGCCGGCTTCAGGGGGCCGAGGCGGCGGGGTGCGGGGGCTTCGCGGAGCATGTCGAAGAGCAGGTAGCGCACGGGTTCGCTGTATTCGAGGCGTTCGCGGATCGTGCGGTCCATGTACGCGGGCACGTCGGCCGCCGTGGCCGGGAACAGGTCGTCGGACAAGCCGAACTCGAAACACACCGCACGGAACTCTTCGTACATTTGCTCCAGTTCGGGCGGTGCCAGCGGGCGCCCCGAGAGTTCCCGCATCGCCGTCATGCACTCGTACAAGGTGACCAGGACCCATACCCGCACCGCCGGGTCCGACGCGGTGAAGGACCTGCCCTGCTCGTCGGTTCCTGCCAGACGGCGGTGGGTGCGCTCCAGGCGGGCGACCTCGCGGCGCAGCCCTTCGCGGTCGGAGAAGAACAGTCGCTTCCCACTGTCCATGGTGTGCTCGATGCGCCGCCAGGGGTGCGCGCGGTAGGTGGAGAAGTCGCGCATGCCGGCGGCGACCGCCGGATCTGCGGTCTGCAGGACCAGGAGCCGCCATGCCACCAGTCCGATCCGCCACTCCCCCAGTGTGCGGCGCAGCAGCGAGTCGGGACCAGGAAGATCGGCGGTAGCCAAGGGGGTGTCTCCTCGAGCGGTTGCACTGGAACGAGCCGGGCGGACGGCAGCCGGCCGAGAGATCATTCGGCGGTCCGCCCGGCTCAACGGCGCTGCCGGGATACGGGAGCGGCCGGATGGGCGAGTTCACCCGTCCGGGAAGCGTCTGGGGGTGGCGGACAGTGCGGACCTGGCGCTGGGGGCGGTCGGCCCCATGGGCCGGGGCGGGCCCCTCGCCCCGGCTGCGGGACGAAAGGAGACCCGCTGACCGGCGATGATGGGTGGTGACGGGCTCCGAGCGGCGTCCGGCGGTTTCCCGGGGGTGGGCAGTGATCGAAGTTGGGCAGCACGGCGCGTTCAGTGTGAACTGTGTCGGCGTGGAGCGCCGGCCGTTCCCGTTGAGCTTCAGTGTCCGTGAGGCCGAGGGGGTGTGGCAGGTGACCGCCGGTGCGGCCCAGGCGCGTGAGTTGGTCGATCTGCTGGTGGCCGTGGCGGACGACGCGGTCGTGGTGCTGTCTCTGGAAACCAATTCCTACCTGGACGAGCACTGGCATCCGCTGCGGCCCGGGCTGATCGCGGCCGATCTCGGCGTGCCGTGCACGGTCCACCCCCTCGGATCCTGGGCGGCCGGCACGTACGAACTCGCCGAGGAGTTGCTGGTGATGGACCGCGACCATCTGCCGCGTTTCCTGGACGGCAGCTGGTCCGCATACGAACTGGCTCTGGTCGACGTGCCCGCCGGGGTGAGTGCGGAGCAGCTCGACGAACTGGCCCTGGTGGTCGGGACGGCCGGCAGCGACGAACCGATCCTGAGCCGTTGGGAAGACTCCCGGTTCTGGTTCTCGGGTCACGACGACTGTTACGTGTTGCTGGAAGCCCGCGACCGTGCCCTGCCGGTAGCGGTACTGGCGCGGCTGATGGCCTTGTTGGCCGGCTCCGCCCTCGCCGAGCTGACCGGGGTGCCTTCCGTGCGCGTTCCCGAGCCAGAGTCTTGGTTGCCTGAGCAGCTGATCGCGACCGCCCCCCATTGGATCGGAGCCCTGGGCGAAGTCACCGGGGATCTGGTGACGATCAAGCTGGCCGCCCTGCCGGCCCGGTGGCGGCTGGCCGTCGCGTTCCCGCAACGGGCCGACCTCATGGCAACGCTCGATGTGCACAGCGGCGCGTGGCGGATCGCGCCCGCGCAGTGCGCTGAGCGAGGTGCTGTGCCGCTGGGCTCCTGACGGGTGCGGCCCCCGGTGCCTGGTCCCGGTCAGCCGGGCTCGCTCGGGGTGCTGGTGCCTGTCGGACCGGATCGGTCCGGTGGGACCGGGTCGGGTGGCTGGGCGGTGCGGCGTCAGCCCGGATGGAGGCTCAGCGTCTACCCCGCCGCAGCCAACCCTGGACCTTGCCCGTGCCGGCCACCGGTGTCGGAGCGGCGCCGTGCGCCTGACCGCCGGCGTGGAACGGTCTCCCGCCGTTTGCCGATCTCGTTCACGACGTTGTCGTCGTCGGGCAGAGCGGTGGGGTCGTCGTGCCCCTCCAGTTCGAAGAGGTTGACGATGAGGTTGTCCTCGCCCCGGATGCTGAGGTCGATCACGACCGGCCCCGGTGGGAGCCCGTTCACCGTGATCACGTCGTTGTCCCGGCCGGTGCGCGTATGCGGTTCGAAGACGGCACCGAACGTCCAGTCCTGCGGCTCACCCGCTAACCGCCGGGCCACGGGAGGCGCCGGAGCGACGGGAGCAGCGAACACCGCTGCCGGAGCCGGGGGCTGGAACGGAACCGATGTTTGGGCCGGGCCCTGCCCCGGCGTCGGGGGGTGGGGCGGAATCCGGTTCGGGGGCGCCGGGGCGTCTTGCGACACGTCCACGCCGTGGTCCGTCGCCAAGCCGGCGAGGCCGTTCGCGTAGCCCTGACCCACCGCACGGAACTTCCAGCCCCCAGCCCGCCGGTACACCTCCGCGAGCACCATCGCCGTCTCGCCACCCGCATCCGTCACCTCGTACCGGGCGACCGATGTGCCGTCCGGCGCCAACGCCTCCACGGACAGCTCGTCGGCGTCCCTCAGCGGCCCGATCTCCCTGAACCCGACCACCAGGACGCGGACGATCTGTTCTTCGAGCGCGGTGAGGCCGGCCTCCGGCCACACCGTGTCGTTCTCCTCCCCCAGCAGCCGCACAACCCGTCGGGGCCCCTGCGCCGCGTGCCGAGCCGCCCTGCCAAAGGCAAGGTCCAGGGCCACAGCCCAGGGCTGGACCTTCGCCGTGTGGGTCGACCGGGGGGGGGAAGGGGTAGGCGACCAAGGGGCGGTGGGAGCCGTGATCCTGCCGTGCGTGGGGGGCCGTTCGAGGACCGCCCTCGTGTGCGTGCGTCTCATGCCTCCCGCGCTGTCGTCCCCCTGTCCAAAACTGCCGAGACGGCGGCCACGAGCCGGTCCCCCGCGCGGTCGACGCTGCCGTTCTGTGCGCTGATCTGGGCGCCTTCCATGAGGAAGGTGATCTCTGCGGAGACGTCGTCGGGCAGGTGTGCACCGGCCCGCTCGCACATGGCCGTGAGGCGGCGCCGCTGATCGGCCTTGTGGTTCTCGATCAGCCGACGGGCCGGATGGTCGGGATCGGGCAGGCCCGCAATGGAGTTGACGAAGGGGCAGCCCCGTCGGGCGATGTCCGGCAGTCCCTCGGCGATGAAGCGCGCCACGCCGAGCACCTGGGCCCGGCCGTCGTTCGGGTGCCCGGCTTCCACCTGGTCGAAGGCGGTTGCGTACCCCGCCGCAACGATCCTCAGCCACTCCTCGATCAGCGCGTCCTTGGTGGCGAAGTGACGGTAGAGGGCCATCTTCGTGGTCTTCGCCTGTTCGGCGATGGCCTGGACCCCGACGGCCCTGACGCCTTCACGGAGGAAGAGTTCCTCGGCGGCGTCGAGGATGCGCTCGCGCGGGGGGAGGCGGGCGACCCTCGAGTCCCGGCCCGGCCTCGGGGGGCTGCTGGTCATGGTGTGCCTCGCTTCGGTCGCGTTGGCCGGCGTCTCTCGACCCATGCTACGTTACCGCCCACCCCCAAACGATACCGCTCGGTATCGCATGGGACCGATCGGAAACGTAGGTGGAAAGCCGTGGAACTGCACGAATACACCCAGTACGACGCCGTGGGACTGGCCGGGCTCGTGGCCCGGGGAGAGGTGACCGCGGCGGAGCTCACCAGCGCGGCCGAGACCGCGTTGGCGGCCGTGAACCCGCAGATCAACGCCGTCGTGGAGAGCTGGCCCGCCGAGGACGTCCCCGTCCCGGGCAGCACTCCGCTCGCGGGCGTGCCGTTCCTCATCAAGGACCTGGCCGTGTCCATGCGGGGCAAGCGCGTCGAGTGGGGCAGTCGCCTCGCCGCCGGCAACGTGGCAGAGCTGGACTCCTTCTTGATGCGGCGGCTGCGCCGGGCGGGTCTGGTGACGCTGGGCCGTACGGCCACGCCCGAATTCGCCTACAGCACCACCACGGAGCCGGTCCTGTACGGTGCCACCCGCAACCCCTGGGACCTCACCCGGACCCCGGGCGGCTCCAGTGGCGGGTCGGCCGCGGCCGTCGCCGCCGGCATCACTCCCCTCGCGCACGCCACCGACGCGGCCGGATCGATCCGGGTGCCGGCCGCCGCCACCGGGCTGTTCGGGCTCAAGCCCACCCGGGGCCGCGTCTCCCTGGGGCCGGACGCCGACGAGGTCTTCAACGGCCTCGCGGTGCACGGCGGGCTCAGCCGGACCGTGCGCGACAGCGCGGCCCTGCTCGACCTGATCCAGGGCCCGGAGACCGGTGACCCCTACTTCTCGGAGCGCCCCCGTCGCCCGTACCTCGAGGAGATCACCAGGGAGCCGGGCCGCCTGCGCGTCGGCCTGCTCACCACCCCCTGGAGCGGGCGTGCGGTGGAGCCGGCCGTGAGCGGGGCGACCCTCGCCACGGCCCGGCTGCTGGAGGCGCTCGGCCACCGGGTCGAGGTCACCGTCGTGGATCTCGGCGTGAGCTGGGAGGAGTTCGTCCTTGCCAACGCCCGCCTGTGGGCCACGAACCTGGTGACGTGGATCGATGGCCTCGCCGGCGCGTCGGGCCGCCCCGTGGACGGGTCCACCGTCGAGCCCGAGATGCTCGCGAGCTACGCGTGGGGGCGCACGGTGAGCGGTGCCCAGTTCGTGCACGCCCTCGACGTACGCAACCGGGTCGCCCGCTCGATCGGCGCCCACTTCGGGGGCCAGGACGTGCTGTTGACGCCCACCCTCCCCGAAATACCGGTGCCCCTGGGCACCTACGGTCGGGGCGCGGAGCATGCTGACGGGCTGGGCTGGCTGGAGCACCTGTTCCACCGCTCGCCGTTCACCGCCGCCTTCAACGTCGCCGGCACGCCCGCGATGTCGGTGCCGCTCGCGTCCGACCCGGCCACCGGCCTGCCCATCGGTGTCCAGTTCGCCGCGGGCTACGGACGCGAGGACGTGCTGTTCCGGCTCGCCGCGCAACTGGAGAACGCCGCGCCCTGGGCGCACCGCAAGCCTGCCGTGTGGGCGGGCCAGGCCCGATCGGCCTGATCCGGCAGCGGGGACGGCGCCGCGGCCGGCGTCACCGCGCGTTGTCCGAAGAACGGCCTCCCAGCGGGTGCGGGAGCGGTCCTGGGAGGCCAGGACGGTGTCGGTGTGTGGTGGTCCGGCGGCGAGGCGCGCCACGTGTTCCCCTCCCCCGCCCTGGCACCGGCGCGGTCGACCGGTGCGCTCTGAAGGCCGCACCGGTCGTCGTCGTAGGCGGAGGTCGTCCTCGGCAGTATCCGTCGGCGTGTCGTGGTCAGTTGCCGGGCCGGTGCGGCCTGCGGCCGAGGGGAAGGAGGTACTGGAGTGGTTGGTCCGGGTCGTGGAGTCCGAGCAGTTCGTGGGCCAGGTCGTCGTGGAAGCCGCCCAGCGGGGTCCCGCCCAGGCCCAGGGCCGACGCCGTGAGCAGCAGGGTCTGGGCCAGGTGGCCGGTCTCCAGCAGGGCCAGGCGCAGCGCGCGCAGTCCGTAGCGGCGGCGCAGCTGGCCGAGGTCGGCGTAGAGGGCGAGGAGTACCGGTGCCTGCGCGATGCCGATCCAGTCCGGGTCTGCCGAGGGTCGCGAGAGGTAGGTCGACAGGGCGGTGATGTCCTCCAACGGCGCCGCCGGGCCGATGCGGCGCAGGGTCCGGCGTTCGGGGACGCAGTCGTAGGTGCCGGTGGGGAGGCCCCTCACGTCGAGGACGAGGAGGCGGACGCGTGCCGTGTGGAGGGCGCCCGCGCTGGGGTAGGGGCGGTGGGCCAGGGTACGGGTCGTGCCGTCGGCGAGGTGCTGCTCGCTGCGGCCGCTCTCGGCGAGGGAGTGCCACAGCAGGGCGCCGAGCGTACCGGTGTCCAGAGGGCCGGTGAGGGCGCCGCGCAGTGAGGAGCGTCGGGCGAGGACCGTGGCCAGGGAGACTTCGGGCAACGGGTCGGCGGGGAGGGGGATTTCGGCGGACCCGGCCGGATCGGTCGCCGGGCCGGCCGCCGGAGCTGGCAGGGGGCGCAGTGCCGAGTCCTCGCCGCGGCCGATCTGGAACTTGCTGCGCTCCAGGTACTGCAGGTCGGGGGCGGTGTGGCCGGGCGGGAAGAAGCCCGCCGGTGCGCCGTCGGTCTCCAGCAGGGTGCGCGCGGCCAGCCGGCACACGGCCCGTTCCTCGTCGGGGCTCACTCCCAGCCGGTTGAACAGCATGTGCAGCTGGGAGCCCCAGATGCCGGCCCGGGTCTGCTCGCCGGGGCCGTCGAGAGTCGCGTCGGCTTCCCGGACCCGTTCGGCCCAGTGCGCCAGCCAGGGTGCCGCGGTGCCCGCCTCCAGGCGTTCGCGCAGGTCCGCGGCGCGCCCGGCGAGGGTCGTGCGCTGCGCGGCGTGGATGGTGTTGACCCGGGCGTGGACGGTGGCGGCGGGCAGCAGCGGTACCTCGGTGACCCAGCGCCAGCCCGCCGCGTGCGCGCGGAGCCAGCGGGCGGCGGCGAGCGGGTCCATGCCGAGCGCGTACGCCGTGGTGTGTGCGAGGTCCGCGGCCGCGGTGAGCCGGGATGCGGCCGTGGTCGTGGCGGGCAGGGCCCGCAGTACGTCGAGGGCGGTGCGGGTGGATGTGGCGAAGAGTGCTTCGGCGACGGGCAGGGCCCGCGGTCCGCCGTAGCGCTGGGTTTCGGGTACGTAGGGCACTGAGCGGACCTCGGCGTGCCGGGAGGGCCAGGGGCCGGGGACGGCGGGCACCTGGCGTGCCCGCCGGGCCAGCAGGTCCGGTACTCCGATGAGCTCCGTGCCGGTCGCGGTCGAGGTGGTCCGGACTCGGATCCGTACGTGGGGGCCGTCCTGCCCGTAGCGGATGAAGAACCAGTCAGCGGCTTCGCCGGCGGCCACGAGGCCGTCGAGTAGGGGGGCCGTGTCGTGGATGAGGAAGCGGTCGGTGTCCTCGGTGGTGGAGTGCAGGAAGAGGTGGTGGCTCTGCCAGGTGCCGGCGGCGGTGCCCGCGGGGGTGTCGTTGTCGGTCGTCGTCACGTCGTCCGGTCCTCGTCGTCGCGGGTCGGGTCAGGGGAAGGGGTGCGGGTGCAGGGGCAGTTCGCCGTGGTGCGCCGGCCGGCCGGTGCGGCCCAGGCGGTGGGGCACTTCCAGCAGTCGGGGCAGGCCGAGGGTGCGCCGGTTGACGTGCCCGAAGGTCATCGGGAGTGCGCCGGGGACGATGACCTTCACGCAGTGCAGGCCGAACTGCTCGCGCAGCCCGGGCTCGGTCTGGTCGACGGCGATCACCTCCAGTCCGGCCCGGGCGAGGCGGCCGACGCTCCGCGTCAGGAGGTCGGACAGGTCGGGCACCGGCTGGGGGGCGCCGGGCCAGGCCTCGTCGACCGTGGCGGTCGGGGTGTCGGTGAAGAGGAACTCCAGGCGGGGGGCGGCCTCGGGCAGGGTGCTCAGTCCGACGTGGTCGTCCAGGGCGAGGACGAGTTCGGGGTGCTCCAGCATGGGCCGCAGCCGCTGCGGGTCGCGCGGCCCCTTGTCAGCGGAGGAACGGTGCGGTGCCTCCAGCACGTTGGTGACCACCTCGGCGACGGCGGAGCGGATGGCGGCGCGCGGATCGTGGTGGGCGCCGGCCGCGAGGAACATGCGCGGCGCATCGGGGTGGCCGCCCTCGTAGCGGCAGACCGCCAGGACGGCCGGGACGGCGAAGTCGTTGGTGGCGTCCAGGAGCAGGAGCCGGTAGCCCGCGGCCGCCGCCCGATCGGCGAGCAGCAGGGTGTCGGTGTCGTCGGCCGGCGGGTGGATGCGGTGCAGCGGGGTGGTGGCGTACCAGGCCATGAGGAAGGCGTCGCGTTCTGCGACCTCGAACAGCCCGTACAGGGCGGCCTCTTCGGGACTGTTGCCGAGGCCGCAGCCGTTGGAGGACTCGTAGACGACGCGCGGCCGGTCCGGTCCCGGTACGTCCCAGTAGGCGACGTGTTCGGGGACGGCGATCGGCCTTTGGTGGGTGAGGGACCAGCCGTGTACCCAGTGGAGTGGTAGGTCGGGGGTGTAGGGGACGGTGGGTGAGGCGGGGTGGCCGTGGTGGGTGGGGTCGGGCAGGCCGAGCCGTGCGGGGTCCAGTGCGCGGCCCGGGCCCAGTTCGGCGAAGGAGGCCAGGAGGTCGGTGCGGCGGCCGGTGGGGCGCATGCCCGCGTACCGTTCGACGGCTTCGAAGAGGGCGATGCGTTCGCTGTCGGGGAAGGAGCGGGCCCGGCCGTGGCCGCCGTCGTCGACAGACCTGCCGTCGGTGACGAGAGCGCTGGTGAGGCTGGACGCCGAGTCCTCGGAGCGGCGCAGTAGTCGCACGGGGCCGAACCGCTCGTCGTGCAGGGCGGCTCGTAGTGCGGCGCCGGTCGTACGGGGGTTGGGGCCGCGCAGGACGGCCGGGTCGGGCATCGGGCGGGGTTCGCAGGGCAGTGGGCGGAGTGGTGTTTGCGTGTCGGAGGGCAGGGGGCGGCATACGTGGCAGCCCCCGATGGGGCGGACGTGGTGGGTGGTCCAAGTGCCGCGGCCCTGGTGGACGATGTGGACCACGGCCGTATCCGCATCCGGGCCGGAATCCGGGGCGAGGTCGGGGTCGGGGTCGGGGTCGGGGTGGTCGAGGAGGTCCTGGACGAGGGCCAGGGTGGCCGGGGTCAGGGCCGGTGAGGGTACTCCGGCCAGGGTCAGCTTCGGGGTCTGCCACGGCACCCGGCCGCCCGCGGTCGTCAGGCGCTGGTACTCGGTGCAGACGAGACAGGCGGCGGCGCCCGGCCGGAGTACCGGTCCGATCACCGCCAGCGGCCCGTCGTAGCGCACCGGGACCAGGGCGACGGGCCGGTACAGGGCGTGGCGGCTCAGTTCCTCGGCGAGGCCGAGGGTCCAGTGGGTCAGTAGGACCGCGGCCCGACCGGTGGTGGCCGCCAGGGCGGCGGCTGCGTCCAGCACGGGGACGGGGCCCGAACCGGTCGCGGGCACGGGTACGGGTACGGGGGTGGGGCCGGCCGCGGCAACGGTGGGGCTGGTCATCGGGCCTCCTCGGCGGTGCGCAGCACGGTGAAGCCGAAGGAGCGCAGCAGGTCGGCAAGGCCGGATTCCGGTGCGGGGCCGGGTGCGGGAGGTGTGCTCGCGGGGCCGGCTTCGAACAGCTGGTGGAGGGTGGTGCGGAAGGCTTCTTCGCGTCGGGCCAGGTCGGCGAGCCAGCCCCCGGTCCAGCCGAGGTCTTCCCAGGCGGCGGTGGTCACACCGGCTGCTGCCAGCGGGGCGGCCGCGGCCCCGGAGGGTGGTGGCGGGCTAGCGGGCGTCCCTGTCCTGGCGGTGCAGGTGGTGGTGACGGCGGCCAGCGCGGCGAAGGCAGCGGCGTCACCGGGAGTCGCTTCGACGGCCTCGCCGAGCAACTGGCCCGGCCCCCGCCCGGGCCCGGGCGGGGTGCGGCGGACCACGGCCCGGTACGCGTGCGCGTGGGGGGCAGCTCGGTGCACCTCCAGTCGTGCGGGGACGGCGAGCCGGCCGGTCAGGGTCGTCCACCAGTGGCACAGCTGCGGGTGGCCGGACCAGCGGGCTGCATCGACCGGGGGGCAGTCGTGCGGGGCGGCGGCGAGGCGGCGTGCGGCGGCGTGGCGCAGGGCGCGGCCGTGGGCGTGCCCCGGGTCGGCGCCGACGGTGAAGGTGGCGTCCTCGAGGAGCAGTTCGGCGGCACGGCAGAACAGTTCCAGCCGGGCCAGGTCGAGGCGGGGTCCGCCGCCGGTCAGGGTGCGGGGGGTCGTGGAGTGCCCGGTGGCGGGGCCGGGCAGGGTGCAGGTGGCGAGCGGGACCGGAAGCTGGGGCAGGTCCTGCGGCTCGGGTGCGGGCAGGGGGCCGCAGCGGCGGTCCCCGAGGGCAGCGACCCGCCGCAGTGCCTCGGCGAGCTGCACCGGGGGCGCGAGGCGGACGCGGCGGTCGGCGTCGATCCGTTCGGGGCCGAGCCAGCTGTGGTGGTCGGAACGCGCGGGGCGGGCGTCGGCGAGGAGGACGGCGGGGATGCCGGGGAGCAGCCGTGGGTCGTCGGCTTCGGTGGCCGGGTCGGGCAGTGCGGCGGCCGCGCACAGCAGCCGGTGCGCGGCGGCGCCGGCCAGCAGTGCGGGGAACGCGCCCGGGGTCGCGTGGGGTTGCGGGGCGGTGGCGCCGTCGGTGAGCCGGGCCTCAAGGGCTGCCGCGTCGGCGCGTGCCTGGGCGGCGCTGCCGGGAGCGGTCACGTATCCGGTGGCGCCGCCCCGCCCGGCCACGACCGCCCGATCTGGGCCTGCGCCGCCGCGGAGGGTCAGTAGGACGCGGTCGTGGGGCAGGTCCGGGTCGGGGGTGAGGGTGACGGGCACCCCGCCGGCCGTCAGCGCCCGTACGGCGGCGGTGGCGGTCGGGGAGGCCGGGTCGCGGGCCAGGACTTCGGCCCGGGTGGTGGCGAGGAGGGCGGCCGCGTCGGCGGGGTGCGTGGCGGTGGCGTCAATCCACCGTGTGACCGTGGGGTCGGGGTGCCCGGCGGCGGGTGGTGCGGGGATGAGGAGGTCGTGGTCGGCGAGCCGGTCGAGGAGGGTGTCGACGGCGGTGCGGACGGCCGAGCCCGGCTCCAGGCCTTCGCGGAACCCGGCGAGGTGGCCGGAGCGCAGGGGTTCCTCCAGCAGGCCCCACACCACGGGAACGGCGGTGCTGCCTTCGAGCGTGACGCTGCCGCGCCGTCCCCGCAGGTGCAGGCCGGCGCGCAGGGGTGTGGCGGCGGTGCCGGGACGCAACCGGCCGCTGCCGTTCGCGCGGGTCCCGCCGGTGTCGTGGGTGTCGTGGGTCTCGTGGGTCTCATGGGTGTCGTGGGTCTCATGGGCGGTGTGTTCGCCGGTCATGTCCGTGCCTCCAACGCGTCGATAACGGTGCCGATCTCGGTGCGCCAGTCGCAGCCGGTCAGGGCCGGCACGGCGCGGACGACGAGGTGCGCGGCGAGGTAGCGCTCCAGCGGGCGGACGTCGCAGACGGTCAACAGCCGGTACAGGGCGTTGGTGCAGGCCCGGTGGATGAGGTAGTCGGGACGGCTCCACATCGTGCCCTGCGGGTCGGCGCGGCGCAGTAGCTGGTGGAACTCGCTGTAGCGGGTGCGGATGTCTTGGTTCCAGCGTTCGTACGCGGCGCCGTCGCCGGTTGCGGCCGCTCGGGTCCGGTAGGCGAGGGGGTCTCCGTGGAGGTCGGCGCCGGCGGCATGGCGTCGGCTCGTGAGCTGCCAGGCGTTGCGGGAGAAGCCGGCCCAGGCCTGTTCCCAGTCGTCCGTGTGCCCGTCGGCGATGCGTGCGACGAGGGCGGTGACGGTGTCCCCGGCGCGCTCTGCGTGTCGTTCGAAGGTGGCGCGGAGCTTTCCGTCGGGGTCGTCGTGGAGGAGGAAGTCCTCCAGATGGGAAACGTAGGACCAGTGTCCGCCCGTCAGGCCGCCGGGGTGGGCGCAGGCGTGGGCGGCCAGGGCGGTCACCGCGAGGCGGAGCCGGGCGCGGTCGGTGTCGCCGTGCCGGCCGAGGAAGGCGGCACCGGCCCGCAGGGCGTCCAGGCCGTGGCGTAGGAGGTCTTCACGCAGGGCGGTTCCGTCCGCTTTGAGGAGAGTGCGTACGGGGGACCGGTCGACGGGTTCGATCCGGGTCGTGTTGTCGGGGTGGATCGGCCCGTAGGGCGGGGGGAGGAGTTCGGCGCGCCCGGTCTCGGTGGCTTGTTCCAGGAGTTGGGCTTGGGTGAGGTCGCTGTGTGAGGGGTGTGCGCGCAGCCAGGTGCGGATGTGTGCGGCCGCGGCCGCGGCGGTGTCCGCCACGGCGGCGGGGTCGGTGCCCTGGAGCCGCAATCGCAGGTGCGGGCCGTGTAGCCAGTGCCGCTCCACGTGCGCGGTGGTGCCGTCGGTGGTGGCGGTGGCGGCGAGCGGGAGCATGACTTCGCGCAGCAGCGGGGCCTTGACCGGGTGGTGGTAGTAGGCGACGACGTCCAGCGCATTGTGGTCGCGGAGGTCTTGTCCTGGGGTTTGAGGGTCGGGGGGCGGCATGTCCGGTGCGCTCCTGTCGTGTTGCTGCGGGCTGGGCGGGCGGGTCATCGTGGGCGTCCGACCCGGTAGACCTCCAGGGCGAGTTCGACGGCCCGGGCGGGGGTGGCCAGGCCGCCGGGGGCGGGCAGGGCCTCTTCCAGGACGACGCCGTCGGTGTGTCGGGACAGCCATTTGGCCAGGCAGCGCAGGTGCAGGGCGTTGCCGAGGTCTGCGAGGTGCGGTTTGGGTCGGGCCAGGTGGCTGAGGAAGTCCTCGGTGGCCCGGCCCGTGGAGGCGCCGGCCACCGGGTGGAGGAAGACCTGTTCGGGCAGGCCGAGGAGGGCGCGCCAGTGGGCCGTGGCGGCTGTGGGGACCCGGTGGGGGTTGGTGTCGGCGGCGAGGTCGGCGCGCAACTGGGCCACCACGGCGGGCGGTAGCAGCCAGCGGCGGCGCTGGAGGACCACGTGGCGGTGGCGGAGCCGGGAGCTGACGGTGACCTGGCCGCCGGGTGCGTCCAGGGTTCGGCGGGGGGCGAGGGGCCGGAAGTCGACGACGCCGCCGGGGTGGTCGGCGAGGTGGGGTGCGATGCGGGCGGGTAGCAGCACGGGGGCGAGGAAGCCGGGGTAGAGCACGTCGAGGGGTTCACCGGTGGTCTTCAGGTGGATGCGAACCTGGTCGGTGGCTTCGTCGTGGACGAGTTCGAGGTCGGCTTCGGCGATGGGGGTGCGGTCGCGGTCGGGGCCGATCTCGTCCGGGACGAGGAGGGGGTGGAGGTTGGCGTTGAACCCGCTGACGGGGCGGATCTGGGCGGGGCGGGCACCGGGGCCGAGGCCGCGGCGGATCTGCCGGGACACCTCGGCGGTGGCGCGGGGGTCGAGGAAGTCCAGGAAGCGGCTGGTGAACCGGCCCCATCCGCCGTAGACGTGGTTGACCGCCAGCAGGGCGGTGGCGGGGTCGCGCTGGAGGAAGTAGGTGTAGCTGAGGGGGCGTTCGAGGGTCGGGGCGGGGAGCCGCTCCCCGAGGGTCTTGAGGGTGTCCGCGGGGAGTACTGCCTCGTCGGCGGGAGCGCAGGTGTGGCGATATCGGGGGCCGTCGTGGTCCCGCAGGGCGGTGGTGATCTCCGCGCGCAGTCGGGCCAGCGGTTCGGTCCCGGTGGGGAAGGCGTCACGGTCGGCGGGGTCGAGCCGGGCGATCCGTCCGGCGGTCTCCCAGGCGGCGGTGACGTCGGCGCCGAACTCCCAGGGGTGGGCGCAGCGTCCGCCGGGGCCGTAGCGCTCGACGAAGCGGTCCCGCAGGGCGCGGCGGACGAGGTGGCCGAGGTCGAAGAGCTCGGCGAGGGCGGTGACCTCGGCGAGGGCCTCGTGGTCGGCGGCGTCGAGGAAGCCGTCGAGCGTCAGCGGGCGTGCGGCGATCACGTCTTCGGACAGGACGGTCAGCGGGGCGGAGCCGGTGGGGACGGGGCGGCCGGCGGCGGCCAGCTCGGCGGTCCAACGCTGGGTGAGGTCGGTGAGCAGGCCGGGGCGGTCGGCTGCCGGGGCGGCGGCGAACCGGGCGGTCAGCGAGCCCAGTTCGGCGATCCGGTCGGCGCGGTGCGCGTCCTCGGGGTGGTCGGGTGCGAAGGTGCGTACCCAGGCGTCGAGGCGTTGGAGGGGGGCGCGGTCTTGTGGGGCGAGGGGGTGCTGCGGGACCAGCAGGTCGGCGTGGGTGAGCCGGTCGAGGAAGGCGGCGACCGCGGCCCGGCCGTCGCCGCTGTCGTCCGGGCCGGACAGGCCGGGTGGGCCGGGCGGTCCGTCCGGGCCGGACGGGCAGAGCGCCGCGGCCAGGTGTTGCGTCAGGTCCGCGAGCGGTACGGGGTTCTCGGCGAGGTGGGTGAGCAGGCGCAGCGGATTGCTGGAGGCCACCTCGGCCTCGTCCTCGCCGGGCACGAGGTAGCGGCCGCCGGCGAAGGATGGCCGGTCGCGGGTGTACGCGGTGCGTGCGTCGGCGATTCGTGCGGTGCTGGTGATGCGATGGGGAAGGGTGGTGCGTCGGTGCGGTGCGTCGAGGAGGGCGAGTGTCAGCGCGGTGGTGAGGGTGCGGTTGGTCCGTACGACGGATCGCAGGGGGCCGTCGAGGACGGGCGCGGTACCCCAGGAGGCCACCGGGTGGGTGGGGCCGTCGGCAGGGCGGCCGGCCAGTGGGCCCCATCCGACCGCTGTGAACCATGACAGCGGGCTGGTTTTGGTGCTGGCCCGCAGGGCGTAGCGCAGCACGGTGGGTTCCTCTTTGCGGGCGCGGCGGTCGGCCGTGCCGGCGGCGGCACGGTTGATGGCGCGCAGCAGGTCGGCGCTGGTCAGGGCGGTGGCCTTGGCGAAGGCGGGCTCGCGACAGAGGGCGGCGAGCGAGGTGCGTTCGGCGTCGAGGGCGGGGCCACAGGTCGCGTCGAGGGCGGCCAGGAGGGTGTCGCGGTCGGCGCGAAGGGCGAGCCAGGTCGCGAGCCGGGGCAGGCGGGCCGGTAGGTCACCGAGGCGGACGAGTAGGGCGGGGCGGGGTTCACGGCGGTTGTGCAGGGCGCGGCGCAGCGGCAGGACGGTGTCGCGGTGGAAGTCCGCGGGGTGGTCGTCGCGGGCGGCGTACAGGTCGTCGCAGAGCGGTGCGGTGGTCAGGGACAGTTCGGTGTCGAGCCGGTGGAGGCGGCTCAGTAGGTCCCGGAAGGCGGCTGCGGCGGGGGGCTGGGCCGGCTGGGCGAGCACGGTGGCGCGGGCCAGCGCGTAGGGCGCGGACCGTACCCGGTAGCCGTCGGTGCCGGGGGTGAAGTGCGGCTGCGACTGCAACTGCGGCATGGGTTCCCGTCCTGTGGGTGGGGGCGGCGCGCGGCTTCCCGCCGCGCGCAGGGGCGCGGCGGGAAGCGTCTGGCGAGCGGTCATGCGGTGGCGCCGTGGTGCGGTGGTGCCGTGGTGCAATGGCGCCGTGCTGCGGTGGTGCGGTGGTGTTCCCCGGTTACAGGGGGAGTTCGGGCAGCTGCGGGTGGGCGCAGGAGGACGAGCCGCAGGAACAGGAGCTGCCGCCGTTGGACGCGCCTCCCTCGGGCAGCGCGACCGTGTCCCGCATGGAGGTCACGGTGAGTTCACCGAGGTCGAGGTCGTCGAGGTCGAAACCGGCGGACTGCGTGGCGTCGTTCATGGGATACCTCTCGTGTAGGGGGTCAGACCTCGAGGGCGGTGACGTCCTGCGGCTGGGCGCAGGACGAGGACCCTTGGCAGGAGCATGAGCCCCAGGACGCCCCGCCCTCGGGCAGCGCGGCGGTGTCCCGCATCGAGGTGACGGTGAGGTCGCCGAGGTCGAGCTCCAGGTCGTGGAGTTCGGCCTCGGGAGCGCGTGCGGTGTCGGACATACGTGTCTCCCGGAATGTGGAAGCGGAAAGCCGAAAGTGCACTGGATGTCGGTCGGCCGGACCGTTCGGCGAGTATTGCGATGCCGTCGGGTCGGCATCAAGTGCCCGAGGGTTACGCGCGCTACCTGTCCAAGTCCGGTTCTGATCGGTGGTGTCGTCGTCGGCCGAAACCAGCCGCGAGGGATTCCATCCGCTTTCCCGGCGGGGCGCGGAATGCCCGGCGTGCGGGCCGTCCGCGCCAGATGCCGTGCACCGGTGCCGCCCGGCGGGTTCCGGCAGGGCGGAAAGCAGTGCTCCGCAGCCGGGACCCGCCCCGGTGGACGCGGCCGCACAAGGGCGATTCACGCCGCACCGGAATCCTCTCCCCCTCTTTCGCCCGCGGGTGTCTTCCCGTCACACGACAGCAGGGCTGGCGGCTACTTCTCGCCATTTTGGGAATGCCCTCGATCGGATTCATTCGTCATACATTCATTGCGTGTCAGCATGTGGCGGATGAGATGAACCGTCCGATTCGGACACCGACATGACGGAGTATTTTCTTGACCAGTTACCTCAAACGTGGTTTCCGCCCGCGGATGCTCCTGGCGCTGATCGCGGCCCTGTGTGCCCTCACCGCTACTACCGCGCTCGGTGCGGCTCCGGCAGCAGCAGCCGATCAGCGTCACCCGATCTACGCCATAGCGCACCGCGTCGACACCCTGGGCGGTGTGGACGCCGCGCTCCAGCACGGCGCGAACAGCATCGAGATAGACGTGTGCGCCTGGTGGAACCCGAACGAATGGCGGGCCTATCACGACTGCTCCTCCGCCGGTGACAACCGGCTGGGGCCCAGCTTCGACAGCATGATCGACCGCATTCTCTCGCACGCCGGCGCAGGACGCCGGCTGGCGCTGGTCTGGCTGGACATCAAGGACCCGAACTACTGCGGGGAGCGGGAGAACCGCGGGTGCAGCGTCGCCGGGCTGCGCGACAAGGCGCAGCGGTTGACGGATGCAGGGATCCAGGTGCTCTACGGGTTCTACGAGTACCACGGTGGAAGCACACCGGACGTCGGTGGCAGGGGCTGGAAGAGCCTGGAGGGCAGGCTCGGTGCGTTGGAGGGCATCACGACGACCGGAACTCGCGACCGGGTGCGGGGCGCGTTCGACCGGTCCGGTTCCGGGTTCCCGACCGGTCGTCGAGTGATGGACTACGGCGACAGTGACATCACCAAGGGGTTCGGGAACTGTACGGAGGCGACGTACTACACGTGCGCGGAGCTGAAGAAGGGCGCCGCGGACCGCGATGCCGGGCAGCTCGCGGCCACCTTGTCCTGGACGACCACCTACAACGATCCCTGGTACGTCGACAAGCTCTTGGGCGACGGGCGCGTGGACGGCATCATTGCGGGCTACGGGGCGTTCACCGGAGTGCGGGAGTACGACGACAGTTGGCAGTGCGCCAATTCCATCTCTCTCATCCGTGACTGGGTGAACCGTCACAGCACGACCCATCGCATGGCCGCCCCCGGTGACCGTCTGTTCAGGTAGGGCGCGGGCGCCGTCCAGGAGGGGTGCAGGTGCCGTCCAGGTCGGGCCGGTTCGGGTGTGCCCCTTCCGTTGTGTGCGTGACCTTCTGTGGTCGGGGTCGTTGAACGGGTAGGTCAGCGAAGTACACGAAGGCCCCGGGTCGATGCCGGGGCCTTCGTGGTGTGCGGCTCTTGACGGCCGCGGGGCCTGTGCTCGTGCGGCGTTGATGTGGGGCGGGCTGCCGGTGTCCGGCGGCAGGAGTGGTGGCGCGGGGCGCGCGAGGTGTGTCAGCTGTGTCAGGTGCGGCTGTGTGGGGCGATCGCGAGCATCGCGACGTCGTCGTGGAGGTTGCGGGTGTGGCGGGGGAGGTCGGTGTTGAGGAAGTCGACGACGTCGGCGGGTCCGGGTGCCGGGCGGCCTTCGAAGCGGTGGCGCAGCCGTTCCACGAGGGGGTAGAAGGCGCCGCCGGTGTCGCGGGCCTCCACCAGGCCGTCCGTGACCAGCAATAGTACGTCGCCCCGGGTGAACCGGTGGCTGCACGGCACCGGTCTGTCCGTCTGGGCCAATTGGCCCAGACCGAGGGGTAGGGCTGGCGGACCATCCAGTGTGCGCACCTCGCCGCGGGAGATCAACACCGGTTCCACGTGCCCGTGGTTGGTGACCGTCACCCGGTGGGCCAGGCTGTCGTACTCGATGAGCACGGCGGTCGCGAACAGTTCGGCGTCCCGGATTTCCTCGGCCTCGCGGACCAGGCCCCGTTCCAGGCGGGCGGCGACGGCCGGCAGGTCGTGTGCCTCGCACGCGGCTTCGCGGAAGCTGCCCAGGATCGCTGCGACCGTGCGGACCGCCGGGAGCCCTTTGCCGCGGACGTCGCCGATGATGGCGCGCTCCCCCGCCCGGGTGGCGCGGATGTCGAAGAGGTCGCCGCCCACCATGGTCCCGACTTCGCTCGGCCGGTACAGGCAGGCTGCGAGTACGTTCCCAACCTGGTGCGGCACCGGTCGTAGAAGGGCCCGCATCAGGGCCTCGGCGACGGAGTTGGCGTCGACGAGGTGGCGTTCTTGGCTGCGGCGGTGCGCGGCGAGTGCGGTCGCGAGGATGCCGACGACGGCGGTGGCGATGTCGGCGGTGACGTGGTGGGTCTCGCCGAGATGGTGGGAGATTGCGGTGAGGCAGCCTTCCAGGAGGATCGCGAGGACGGTGAACGCGGCCACGGCGAGGGGGCCGAAGGCGTATGCGGCGATGGCGGGCAGGGCGATGAGGAAGAAGCTGACCGCCCACTCCTGCTGCTGGGCGGCTTCCAGGAGGAGGACGAAGGCGATGTAGACGAAGGGCAGCCACCGCGTCCATGCCGGCGGCGGGACCGGCCGGAAGCCGTCGTCGGCGGCAGCCGTGAGGGGCGCGTCCGGGCGGGCGCCTCTCACCGCCCGTCTCCGGGGGTGGTACGGAGTGCCGCGCACCCACGGGACCTGTGCACACGGGCCTCCTGACATGAGCGTGATCGACTGTCACAGCGTGAGGAGGAAGTCGGGTCGAACCGTCGATTACGCCGAACGCGGCATGTTGCCTGTCTCACCTTCTGGGTGGACTCGAACGGGCAAACCGGTCGTTCGTAGGATCGGCGGAGCCCAGGGGCTCCGAGTACGGGGCGTTGCTCGATCGCTGCGCAAGACAACCTCGGCGAGATCGTCTGTGGGACGGATGTGACGACGAGCTAGCGGAGGGCAACCGTTCCCGAGAGCTGCGCCTGACTGGACATCGACAAGAGGCACCACCACACGGTGGTGCTGAACGCCGGCAGTAGACGGCTGCTGTCCCGCCGCATCCTGAAGACCGACGCCCGCGACGCCATCGCCATCGCCATCGCCATCGCCATCGCCATCGCCATCGCCGACCAGGCTCGCATCCGCCGAGACGTCAGCAGGCCCGGCTCCCGGAGCTGCACCGGCCCTGGAACGGGCGGCCCCATCCGAGGTGACGCCGTTCGTCCCCTCGGATGGGAGCGCTGTGGGACTACTCGCCGCGCAGCGCGGCCAGGCGTTGCTCGAAGGACACCGTCGTGAATCCGTGGGTCGGGTCCACCGAGGTGATCGCCCCGGTCGATGAACGGGGCGCGATCGCAGCAGCGGTATCGACGTCGAGGGCCGCGTCCGGAACGGTGTCGAGGACCGTGCCGCGAATGGTGTTGGGGGTGGTGGGGCGCATGGAGCGGGCCAGTTCCGTGCCCGCGCGGGTGATCCGCCGCGCCAGGCCCGCTTCTCCCCAGTCCTGCGAGGCCGCGTACACGGCGGTGGGCAGGACCAGTGCGCGCAGGTGGGTGAAGAGCGGGCGCATGGCGTGCTCGGTGACCAGGCTGTGTCGGGCGGTGCCGCCTGTCGCACCGAGGAGGACGGGGGTGCCGGTGAGGGCGTCCTTGTCGATGAGGTCGAAGAACGACTTGAACAGGCCGCTGTAGGAGGCTGCGAAGACCGGCGTGACGGCGATCAGGCCGTCCGCGCCCGCCACCGCGTCGAGTGCGGCGGCCAGTGGGGCGGGCGGGAAGCCGGTGACGAGGTGTTGGGCGATCTGGGTCGCCAGTTCCCGCACTTCGATGACCTCGGGTTCGGCGTCCAGGTGGCCGAGGGTCTCGGCCGTGAGCCGGTCGGCGAGCAGGCGCGTGGAGGAGGGTGAGCTCAGTCCTGCCGATACGACGACGAGTTTCATGCCTGCGTCTCCTGCTGGGGGGCCTGTCGGGCGGCCGCCACACGGTCGGGGTGAGTCGGGGCGTCCGGTACGCCGGCCGGGCGCAGGTTCGCGAACTCCTTGCGCAGGACGGGTACGACCTCTTCGCCAAGGAGGTCGAGCTGTTCCAAGACGGTCTTCAGGGGCAGGCCCGCGTGGTCCATCAGGAACAGTTGGCGCTGGTAGTCGCCGGCGTAGTCACGGAAGGACAGGGTGCGTTCGATGACCTGCTGGGGCGAGCCGACGGTCAGAGGTGTCTGGGAGGTGAACTCTTCCAGGGAGGGGCCGTGACCGTACACGGGCGCGTTGTCGAAGTAGGGGCGGAACTCGCTTACTGCTTCCTGGGAGTTCTTGCGCATGAACACCTGGCCGCCGAGTCCGACGATGGCCTGCTCGGGGGTGCCGTGTCCGTAGTGGGCGTAGCGCTCCCGGTACAGGTTGATCATCTGCTCGGTGTGGGAAGCGGGCCAGAAGATGTTGTTGTGGAAGAAGCCGTCGCCGTAGTAGGCGGCTTGTTCGGCTATCTCCGGGGAGCGGATGGAGCCGTGCCAGACGAAGGGCGCGACGCCGTCGAGGGGGCGCGGAGTGGAGGTGAAGGACTGGAGTGGGGTGCGGAATTTACCCTTCCAGGTGACGGTGTCCTCGTCCCACAGGCGGCGCAGCAGGGCGTAGTTCTCGATGGCGAGGTCGATGCCGTCGCGGATGTCCTTGCCGAACCAGGGGTAGACCGGTCCGGTGTTACCGCGGCCCATCATGAGGTCGACGCGACCGTCCGCGACGTGCTGGAGCATCGCGAAGTCCTCGGCGATCTTCACCGGGTCGTTGGTGGTGATCAGCGTCGTCGAGGTGGACAGGATCAGGTTCTCGGTGCGTGCGGCGATGTAGCCGAGCATCGTGGTCGGCGAGGAGGGGACGAACGGCGGGTTGTGGTGCTCTCCGGTGGCGAAGACGTCGAGGCCGACTTCTTCGGCCTTCTGCGCGATGGCGAGCATCGCCTTGATGCGCTCGTGCTCGCCCGGCACGCGTCCGGTCGTCGGGTCGGCCGTAACGTCACCGACGGTGAAGATCCCGAACTGCATGACTTCCCATCCCCTTCCAAGATTGTTTACTGTTCAACTATACCAGGAACGGGGGGTGCGTCCGGGATATTCCCGGGCAGCACGAAGCCGCCCCCGCCGCGCCCGGCGGTACGAGCCGGGCATGGCGGGGGCGGAGTCGGAGAGTCAGGGCCAGGAGCCCCGGGGCCCGAAGGCCCCGGAGCCGGGGCCTCGGGCCTGGGGCCTGGGGGCCGGAGCCTGGGGTCGGTGCCTGGAGTGTCAGCCCTGGCAAATTCCGCGGGCGTAGTCGTACGTCGCGGTGGCCTGGGAGTAGCGCCACTGCGGATCCAGCAGGTCGCTCTTGATCTGTCCGGCCGCGGCCGGGCTCTCGACGACGTACCCGAAGTCCTGGAGCCAGGACGGGTACAGGTTCTTGGAGCCGATGTAGAACGCCGATCCGTCGACCGAGACCAGCTTGTGGTGCTGGGCGTAGGGCTTTCCGTCCGCCCAGGTCGGCCGGTCGGACGCACGGAACGTGGCCAACTGGAGGTTCTCGCACATCGCCGTCCGCGCCCGGCCGCCGTCGCCGGTCAGGGCCGCCACGCGGCCGCGCAGGGCGTCGCTCACCTCGGAGAGCGACTTGATCTGCGAGTAGCCGCCGCTGCCGATCGTGCCGCGGTTGGCCGGGTCGCTGACGACGATGCGGACCTTCACGCCGGAGACGAGCTTGGCGGCGAGGGCGTCGTAGAGGCGCACGTCGTAGCGGGGCAACGGCGGGCAGGTGGCGTGCACGTCCTGTTGGGAGATCTCGATGTGCGAGGTCGCACTGGAGACCAGGGCGCGCAGGGCGCTCTCCTCCGGATTGACGGTGTCGTAGTCGCGGTCGGCGTTGGTGTTGTCGTGGACCCCGATCCCGCACTTGGTGTCGCCGGCCGTGGGCAGGACCGGACGGAAGGAGGAGGTCGGGTCGCTCTGGCGAATGCCCACGCCGAGGCCACCGACGGCGAGCGCGGGCACGTCCCCGCCGCCCGCCGGGGCAGCGGGCCTGGGCAGGGAGGGCATGCAGTCCGCGCCGGGCGAGGCGGCGAACCAAACCGAGGCCCAGTTGCTCTTGTTGCGGCAGGTCCAGTCCCACAGGGAGTCCAGATAGCGGCCCGCGGAGCCCGCGGCGGGCCCGGTCAGCGCGAGGTCGACGTCGGCAACCGGGTGCGAGGTCTCCAGGTAGTCGTCCTTCCAGCTGTTGATACCACCGGTGATCACCGAGGTACCGTCCACGACGACCAACTTGGAGTGGTTCCAGGAGAACGCGGTCTTGGAAGTGGTCATCGAGGCCACGTTGAGGGTAATGGCGCCCGCGGCCGCCGGGCCCAGCTTCGCGAGGAGCTCGTCGCGGTAGGACGAAGGGATCACCGTGGAGTGGTAGATCGGCGCGGCGCCCACCATGACGCGCACCTTCAGCCGGTTGCCCTTTTGAGCGGCTTCCTTCAGGCCCGCGACGATCGCCTCCTGGTAGCCGCCGTTGGGGAAGGGCGCCAGCGTCGATATGTCCACCGTTTCCCGGGCACCGGCGATGTCCTGGCGCATTTTCTCCAGGAGGCGGCGCGATCCGGGTCGCTCCGCGCACGTGGCGTCACCCCAGCAGCCGGGGGTCTGGAGCAGCCAGTCAGCGCCGCCGGGGACGGAGGAGCCGAGCTGATTGCCGGCAGTGCGCTCCCACACCGAGCCCTCCAGGCCCGGCGAGACCTGACGCAGGGTCTGCTCGACCGAGTCCAGGTGCGGCGTGGGGGCGCCCGCGGCAGACGCGGGGGCTGCGGCGCCGAGGAGGGAGAGGCTGAGTGCGAGTGCCGTGACGGGGACGAGGGCCGTCGTACGGACGGTACGTGCCAATGTGGTTCCTTGACTGAGGAGGGGGGTGGCTCCGGCCGGGAGCGTGGTCGACCGCACCCCGACCTTGATCAACTCGCGTAAGTTACCAGCATGTAGCCCCTCATTCCCCCACCCCAGGCGAGTTCCGGCCACACGCGACCCAAAGCACCCACCACGCGGAGCGGAGGGCGGCGGGTGGCGGGTGGCGGGTGGCGGGTGGCGGGTGGCGGCCTGAGCCGCCTGGTCCGACCGTGCCGGTCGGGCGCCGGTCGCGGAGGCCCGCCGATGTCGGCAGCGGCCGCATCGGCGGGAAGACGGAAAGAGATGGAAGACGAGGGTGCCCTGCTGCACCGGCGCCGGTGACGTTCCGGGCGGCCCCGGTGTTGATCCGGGCATGTGACGAGACCCTGGATCTACTGGACGCCGTTCCATGACGGAGCCGCGGCTGAAGCTCATCAGCACGGACGAGGGGCGGGCCCTGGTGGTGTTCCTCGGGCTGCACGACGAGGACGGACAGCGTTGAGGATGTCCTCGGGCCGGCGGCCGACCTGAGGTTCCGGTTCGGTTCGCGGCGCCCCGCATCGACCACCGAAAGCCCACCCAGCCGGCCCCGACGATGCCGACGCGAGCTCCGTGCAGTTGCACATCGCGGGGCCAGTGGTCCTGAGCCGGCGAATGCCAGCGGTCTGCCTGGGCCTCGCTGAGCCCTGAGACGCCCTGGCCCACCTCACTGCGCGTTTCAGAGGAGCAGCTGTCCTGCGGAATCCGCCGGCGCCACTCGACCCGGTGGAGATGGCAGCAGGCGTCGACTTCACGGTTCCCGCGTATTGGCACCTGATCAACCGCCCGCGCCCGCGCCCGTCACCTGCTCCGCAAGCGACCGGTAGGCGCTCCAGCGCGATGGAACATCCCGAACACAGGGCCGGCCGAAGCCGGCCAGTGCAGCGCATTGCCGCCAATCCCCGGCGATCTGGTCACAGCGGCGCTGACCTCCCGCTACACAAGGACAGGGGCTGTCGTCCACTGCCCCGTACTGCTTCGGACGAGGGGACTGGGCGCTTGCTCACGATCAACATGGCGGTGCTCCTGGCGTTCATCGTCTTCCTGAGGCTGCGCCGCCGCACCGAGGCCCGGAGCCGGTCCGACGAGAAGATGACCGTGGTCATCGTCCTGGCCTTGGGCATCGTCCTTGCCCCCACCGACGTCGGCCAGGGCATCGCCAGCTTCCTCGGCCAGCTGGTCAGCGGCGCTTCCCAGGCCGGCCAGTGACCGGCAGCCGCCGCCCTACCCGGCGTGCCAGCCGCCGCCCCAGCAGCTCCCGGCGGCGGAAGAACCAGCACCTGGAGCAAGTGGTCCTCGCCGCGCTCGCAGCCACGGTCGTGCTCAGCCTGGCGGCAGCAGCCTTGCGGTGGCTGGCCGCCCACCCCTGGGTCGTGGTCCTCACGTTGCTGGCCGCTTCCGCCGCGGCGGCGGCCTGGTGGCGGCGCCGCAGTGACGCGACACGGTCGGAGCGGGCCAGGGCACAGGGGCTGCGGTACGCGGTCGGCCAGCTGGATCGTCTGCATCATCGGCAGTTCGAGTTCGCGGTGCGCGACCTCATGCAGCGCGACGGCTACCAGGACGCGCAGCAGGTCGGCGGCTGCGGAGACAACGGAGCCGACGTGAAAGCCACGGACCCCTACGGGCGCCGGTGGGTGATCCAGTGCAAGCACCGCAGGGACGGCTGGGCCGGAAAGCCGGTCGGCACGCCCGATCTTCATGTCCTCAACGGGACCGGCCGTCAGGTCCATGGCGGTGATGTGCTGGTCATGCTGACCAACGGCCGGATCACGAGCAACGCGGTCGACTTCGCGAAGTCGCAGCGCCTGCACCTGGTGGACCGCAGGCTCCTCGCCGAATGGGCCGCCGGCTCCCGCCCCCTGTGGGAACTGCTGCGTCAGGTCCCCCCGCCCCGCAAACCGTCCGCGCTGTCCTGAGTCGCACCTCACGCGAGTGAGCCACGGGGCTGAGGCTGGGTCATACGAGGAGTCGGTACGGAGGTCATGACGGATCCGACGGCTCTGGGCGCTCTGCTGCGCCCGACCTCCTGGGTCCGACACCCCTACTTGGCGCTTGGGGCGCTGGTCCGCGTTCAGTGGAAGGTGCTCCCGTACGGCCGTCAACAACCGCAGCTCAGCACCTCCGCGGCTGCCCGCGCTAAAGGGCGGCCACCGAGCGGGGTGTACCGGCCCGACGTCGAACACCACCGACCTCCGAACACCACCCACCAACCACCGAGCAGCACCGGCTACGATCTCGAAACGGGCGGAGCCGTAGCGCAGAGGTCGACGCGCGCGGTCTCCAACATCGCGAGGACACCGGTTCGATTCCGGTCGGCTCCGCCCGCCCCAAAGTCTCCAGCCCGCCCGAATCCTGGAAGCACAGGCCACAGAAACGATCCGCCCGGCGAGTACCGATCCCCCACGGCTCCCCTCCCTGTCAGGATGGGACCGTGACCACATCTCGCGCGTGGACGGACTCGCGGTGCCGCAGCAACGGCTCCTACCTATCCCTCTGGTCGAAAGACTCGGTGCTGTCGATCGGCTCCGTGGGATCGGTACTTTCAATCGGCTCTGTGGGCTCGGTACTGTCCATCGGCTCCGTGGGCTGCGCGCTCTCCGCCGCCTCCATCGGCTCCTCCCTGTCCATGCTCTCCACCGCTTCCTGGCTCAGCACAGGCTCGCTACTATCCGCGCAATCCCGCTGGTCAGTACTGTCCTGGAACTCGCGCAACGGCTTCATGGCGGCCGGCGTCGCCGCCGCGACGACCGCCGGACTCGCCACCGCCGGGCTCGCCCTGCACCTCGGCAAGCGCCGCCGCCGCTAAGAGGCCCTACTGAGGTTGAGTTCCTGGTGTCATAGGGGCTGGCGGCTGGCCATTGGCTGCGGCATCACCGCGACGTGCAGCATCCACAACCCCGGGCTGACCGCCGAACGGCACTAGCTCCGCGAGGGGTTACGGCTTCAGGCTGCGGAACGGTTCGCGCTGGGTGAGGCAAGCGCGTTGATCGCCAAGGAGCTGCGGGTCAGCGTCCGGTCGGTGCAGCGGTGGCTGCAGACATGGAGCGAGGGCAGTCTTCGAGCTCTTCGGTCGCGGATGCCTGCATCCCCCGCTACGAACCCGGCCAACGGTCCCGGGCGAAGATCGGCAGTTCCGCCAGCGTGTCGGGGATCTCCCGCTCCCGCTCATGCGGAAGGACAGCCAGCAGCCTCGGCGTCGCCGCCCGCGGACCCGGCATCGTCGGTACTGATCCGGTCGCACCGGCCCGGGGTGGGCGGCTCGATGCTCTCGGCGCGGCAGCGCGCCAGCAGCTCCAACCGGACCTGCTCGGGCCTGCGTTCCTTGTGCGCGACATGCTCGGCCAGATATGCGGTCAGCGTCTCCGCTTCCGCGGCGCTGCACTCGCGGAAGACGAGGTGCTCCCGGATCTGAGCGCGGTGTACTCGAACGTGCGGACCGTCCACTCGTAGAAACCGAGCTCCGAGGCAGGAACCTGCACCTGCCGGGCAACGAACTCCACCGCCTGTCGCGGCAGTACGGCCGGTTCGGGTGAACCGGCCGTCGCCCCGCGTTTGCCGGACACGAGTGCCTGCTCGTCCTTCAGTAGCGTCCAGTGCTCGACGAGCTCATCCGGATCCCACGGAGTACGGGCCACGGTCGTCGGTCGTCCGCCCGGGACTTCACACACCGCAGCCGTAGCGCCCCGGACTCACCCACCCGGGTGGCGCCCCGCGAGATCACCGCCGTTTACGGCTGGTGGCACGGTTCTCGCCGACACCCCAAGGACCGGCCCGTCAGGCACTCCCGGAAGCCGCCCGACACACGCCTCACCCACAGGCAGTGGCATCAGGTGGTGGGCGGGGTCCAGTCGGCAGGCAGGCCGGACTGGGCGAGGACGGTGGCCAGGCTGTAGTGATCCTGATCAGAAGCGATCCGGCAGTGATTCTCGTCCAAGACGAGCTCCGTGGTCATCGGCACGGCGAAGGGCTTGGGCGCACCCTTGAGATGACCGGAATACACGGCCCGAACCGTGATGCGGTCGCCATCGAGACGGGTCGTACGGATGGTGACATGGACGTTGTCGATGAGAGCGTCAGCACGAGCCTTCCACCCCGCGATCTCCTTGCGCCCACGGAAAGTGGCACCGACGGCTTCGTCGGAATAGGTGCCATCAACGGTGAACAGGGCACCCAAAGCCTGGGGGTCACTACCGTTCCAAGCGCGGGCCCAAGCAACCGCGACACCCGACATGCGCCGACCATCATCCTGCCCAGCAGCAGAAGCAGCGGGAGCAGCAATAGCGGCGGTGGCAGCGGTGGCGCAGAGGGTAGCGGTGGCGGTCAACACAGTGAGGGTACGCAGCGCGCGGGACGTCATGATGGATGCTCCAAAGAAGGCGGGTCCGGTCGTGTCGGCCGCCGGTGTGAGCGCGGCCTCCATGGAGCACAGACTCACGTCGAGCAGTGTCCACTCACCAGGCCTTACAGAGTGGGTGACTGTCCAACCCTGCCCACGCCTGTCCACCGGAGCCCGGCGACCGGGAGCCGGGGCCGGGCTGGCGTGGCGGTGAGCGGTCCGGCGGGCCGCAGACCCCGGACGCCGGGCCCTGCAATCACTCCTCACCGTCCCCCTCACCCTCATCTTCGTCTTCGTCTTCGGGTTATCTGACGAACCGGAGGTCGAGGGTGCACTGCTCGGGGACGGGGTTTCGCTCCCAGGCCTGACCGATCTGGTCGGCGGTCCAGTCGATGTCGATCCGGCGAAGGGTTTCGGCGTAGGAGGTCGCGGTGGCCACACGCCCCGCCCACGAGGCGTGCCCTTCTTACACACCGGGGCGGGGCAGCGTCATCCCTCCAGCAGGTCCGCAGGTGAGTTGGCCGACCACCAAGATCCCGGTCCGGGATTCAATTTCCACCGGGCGGACCCCCTCCACATCGGCTGATGGTTGCCGAGCGGCGTCCCAGACCCGGATGGCCACCTCAATGCTCACATTGGGCTGCAGGCCGTACAGGTACAGGTGGTAGCTGTTTCCGTCAACGACGTGCTGGCGGGTCAGGTCAACGGCCGCGCTATCGGTGAGATGGGCGTCGGCCGGCTGCGGACGCGGACGCAAGAACGCCCGGCCGGGGAGTCCGGGCCGGGCGTTCTCGTCAGTATGGTTGTCCGCTGGTGGCTTAGTACCAGTGGTTGGCGGACCAGAAGTTCCAGGCGCCGACCGGGCTGCCGTAGCGGTCGTTCATGTAGTCCAGGCCCCACTTGATCTGGGTGGCCGGGTTGGTCTTCCAGTCCGCACCCGCGGAGGCCATCTTCGACGCCGGCAGGGCCTGGGCCAGGCCGTACGCGCCGGAGGAGGGGTTGGTCGCGGTGTGGTTCCAGCCGCTCTCGTGAGAGATGATCTTGTCGAAGGCGGCGAACTGGGCCGGGTCCTTGATCATCTGCTGCGCGATCGCCTTGGCGCTCACCGGGGCCGCCTGGGCGGGAACCGTGGCGAGCATGGAACCGGCGACACCCAGGGCGACGACGGTGCCCGCGAGGGCCTTCTTCGAAAGGGCGATGCGGCGAATGATGGCGTTGGACACGGAGAAAACCTTCCACAGGGAACAAGGGCGGTCGCAAACATGTCGAAGACATGCGTGAGCCACTCACGCGGTGGAGAGGGGTTCGTCGGCGGCGGGTGAAGCACCCGTGCCGCCTGGCGACTCATCCAGTTCTACAGACGCCCCGACCCCCTGGCAACGACCCCTCTTACTAACGACCCTCGCAGCCAACAACCACCAGCCCCCGACAGCACGGCAAACATCCGCGCAGGTGAAAGGCCACTCCTAGGGCCGATACGGGGGCCTGTCAGGGACTACTACCCCGGTTCGTATGTGACGTGGACCCTATGGGGCGGGTCACCCCCGAGACACCCGAATCTCACCGACCGTGATCGCCCGCGCCCCCTCCGAAACAGCCGGCCGGGTACCGAAGCCGCCCGATAACCGAAGGGAGACCCGAGCCTGTGCCCATCTAGGCAAGCCAGGCACGGCCGGCGAGGCAGGTCGGGCGGACCGGCGTTCTGCGTTTCGGGCACGTCCGGACCGCTCCCGACATCGACGTGCACCGGACCCGGCTCACCAGCGCCGACCAGCAGAGTCACCACACCCCCCGGGTGCGCGTCCCAGCCCATCAGCACACCGCCCTTTGGCACGCCCCCGCCGACAGCCCGACCGGCCGACCGGATCGCGACTGCGGCCTTGCGCCGGCCGTGCACCCCCACACCCGGGCGATCCCGACGAACCAGTGCGGCTGGATACCGTGCTTCGAATCTGGGAGTGGGTTCCGGGGCTCGTCCGGTCGATCGTGTTCGGAGCCAGGTGGTGAGGGTTGCGGGAGCGGCAGTGCCTAGGTGGACGTGGCGGCATTCGTCGTAGCCGGTGGCGTTTGGACAGGTGGGCGGCCTGTCGGCCTTCTCGGGGATGGTGTGCCGGATACCGCGTCTTCGCAGGTACTCGTGGCAGGGGCCGTTGCCGTAGGGCTTGTCGGCCGGGATGCTGCCCAGCGTCTTGCGGGGCCTGCCCGGCCCGCGCTCCAGGACGGGGATCTTCTCCGGAAGGTGCTTGAACTGTGTGTAGTCGGCACGCCGGCCCAGTGTCACGATCCCACGTCACGTCACCCTAGGGTCACCTCCACGAAGCGGGCCGCCTGGGAAGTGCCCGACCCTGGGTTCAGGCCACCCGGGTGTCCGCCGGCCCAGCGGTGCGTCGAAGCGCCGCCGGTTCCACGCCGAGCGCCGCCAACAGCCGGACACTGCGGTTTCCCGGCTCGCCGAGCAACCGGTCCAGCAGATCGGAGGTGCCGCTGGCCATCGTGTCCTTGAGGAGCTCGCGCGGCGGCACCGTGTCCCGGCCGAAGTCCGTACCCTCCATCGCAGCACGCACCCGTACGTGGTCCACCCCGGCCTCGACCAGGACCCGGCCCCCGTCGTAGTCCCCCTTCACCCCGCCCGTCATGTGTGGGTAGGCCTGCGCGACCGCATAGGTCCGCAGCATGCCCAGGAGGACATCGTCGGTACGGACCTTCCTACGGTGCTGACCGGCAAGTTCCCCGGCCTCCAGGCGCGCCCACAGCACCGGGTGCGCCGCGGCGTTCATCGGCATCGCCCTGACCAACATCGACGTCCAGAACTGCCCCAGCTCACGGGGCTTGTAGCGGCGACGGCCCACCAGGGCGTCGCGGGTGGAGCGCAGCTCCGGCGGGACAGGATCCTCCACGTCAGGGACCCGTCCCGACCACACGGCCCGTTGCAGCGCAACGACGTCCACCCCGCATCCGCTCAGGTAGCTCACCGCACCGCAGGAGGGGTCGTCCAGGAGGGCTGCCAGCAGATCGGTCGGCGAGCGCTCGACGCCCTGACCACCGGTCACGGACGGTTGTGCCCGGCACCGGGCGAACGCCGCTGCCCCGGCAGTGCTGAGCGTGAGCGAGCGGCCCTCCTGCTCGGCCAACGCGATCTCAACCTTTCCGGGTTCCTCGTCCATCCCCCCGACGCCCTGGCGAATCACTTGTGTCGTGAGGTCGTACGAGGCGAGGAACTCCTGGACCCGGTCGTCCTTGCTGATGCAGGCCAGCAGGAGGTGCGTGCTGACGTGGCGCCTTGCGCAAACCGGGCCGAGCGCAGTGAGCAGGGCCTGGTCGGCGCGGAAGTCTGAGGTCATGCGGAAGATCCTGGCCGAGGTGCAGGAGCGTTGCATCAGCCCACGGACGGAAACCGATGCGAAGAATGTCGGAAACCGGCGCGACGAAAGTCGAAAGCCCGCGCGACGAAGGAGGGAATCAAGATGCAGGCTTCGCCAAGAACTTCGCGGCTGCTCGGGCCTCCTACCCCGAACACGGCGGGCTCACCGCGATCGACCCCGACGGGAACCCGCACGAGCCTTGGCGGACAGTGGACATGGACAGTGGATGGTGGACCGGCAGCAGCAGCACTACGCCTACCTGGAGCACGTCGCCGACACTTTCGTGCTGCGCCCGGCACCGGGAAGACGACCGCGGCTCGACCCACTCCGGCGATCCGCCCCACCTCCGCCCGCGGAGGAGAACGGCAGCCGGTCCGGACGTTAATGACTGCCCGTCAGTCCACCAGCGGCCGGACGGCGGGGAGCAGCGCGACCTCCTGGGCGAAGTTGAGCCGCACCGTGCTCCACCCGCCCTGTCGCTCGTTGTCGATCTCCACCGTGCCGGCCGGGGAGCGGAACCCGAGCCGAGCCGCGGTGTCGAAGTCGCCCCTGCGGACCGCTGGGGCGGCCCGATCGGGTTTGAGGGGGGAAGTTCATGTCCGGCTTGCTGGCCGCTGCCCTTGCCGTTCTCGCCCCCGTGCCGCCGGCGGAACTTGGTCGAGGTCCGCTCCGGCGCGTAGCGGCACCCACGCGCGTACCGGGCACGGTTGGTGCAGGAACCATGGCGCGCCGTCGTCCGGTGGATCGGCAGTGGTGACGGCCGGTCGGGTTGGAGCGCTCACGTCACCAGGCGCAGCGACGTTCCCGCGATGCCGACCCGTAGGCTCTGGCCCCAGGTCAGCTCTAGGGCGTCGCTCTCCACCCCGTCGCCGAAGACCACGATCCGGTCCGACTCCACGGTGAGCTGCAACCCCTGCCCCCGCCCCAGCTCACCGGCGACCTTCGTCGTTCCGGTCGTGGGAGAGGGCCAGGCCTCGCGCACGAACCACAGGAGCCGCCGGTCGCAGGGTGCGGGCAGCCCCGCGGAGCTGCCTCGCTCCAGCCACAGGGAACGTAGCCAGCCGGTCGCGCCCGTGCCGGTGCCCACCAGCACCCCGGAGGATGCCTGGGCCTCGCCCGGGCCCTTGTCGCCGTCGGATCCGAGGCGGTAACGGGCCGTCTGGTGACCGGGCGAGCCCACGTAGATCTCGTTCAGCGCGAGAAGGCGCTGGGTGTCGTCGGCGACGGCCTCGACCATGGTCAGCTCCTCCACCCGGCCTCCGGCGGCGGTCGCCGCACGCAGCAGGGCGGCCGTGTCGGCGCAGCGGTGACGGACCAGGACCCCCGGGTTGCGCCCCGGGTCGGTGTCGATGCCCACCACCGGCTGTCCGCGCAGATACTTCGCGGTGTTGGCGACGAGGCCGTCCTGGCCGACCACGACCACCACGTCCTCCGGGGCGAACAGGAAGCGGTCCAGATCGGCCCGCTCCACCCGGGAGTTGCGCCAGGTGAGCGGTACCGCCGCCGCCACTTCCCGCAGCGCCTGGCGCGTGCGCTCGTGGCGGCGGACCACCTCGTCGATCGACCGGCCCCGACTGGAAAGGAAGAACGCGGCCTGCCCGTGCGTCCCGTGCCGGGCGAGCAGTTCCTCGTACTCGGTCCTGCGGTGCACGAGCACCGCCCGCGGGGCCAGGCTCACTCGCCCGTTCCGCCTTCCGGACGCCCGAGCCTGGTGAGGAGCCCGGTGAGGACGTCCGGAGAGACCGTGATGCTCTCGATCCGCGGCAGGTTCTCCGCCAGCCGGGTCGCGGCCAGGGCGTGCAGCGTGCCCGGGCCGGCTTCGTCGTGCACGCGCAGCCAGGCAGCCTGGGCCTCGGCGCGTGCCGCGCCCGTCTCGCGCGCCGCCTCGGCGTCCGCGCGGGCCAGGCGGACCTTGCGGGCCGCTTCGGTTTCGGTGCGTATGCCGTCCGCCGCCGCCTTCTCCTCGGCCTCGCGGCGGGTGTTGGTGCCGCGCTGGTCGATCAGCTGCTCCTCGCGCCTGGCCAGCTCGATCTGACTGGCCAGCTCGTTCTCGGCGATGGCACGCTCGCGCTCGACGGCGACGGCTCGCCGTTCGTAGGTGGCCCTGTCCGCCTCCTGCTGGATCTGCTCGCGGGCCGGGGTGCGCAGGGCGCGCTCCACCTCGGCCTCGGGGCGGATCGCCACGACCCGTACGGCCACCACATCGATGCCGGTGGCCGGGAGCCTGGGCTCGGCGGCGAGGCCTGCGGCGACCCGTTCCCGCACGGAGGCGACGCCGTCCACCAAGGCGGCGGCCAGCGGAGTCCGGGCCAGTACGTCGAGCGTGTGCTGCTGCGCGGTCTCGGTGAGGAGGGTGGCGATCTGCTCCAAGGGAGCGCCGCGCCAGCTCCCGCTGTCCGGGTCGACGGAGAAGTCGAGCCGGTCCGCGGCCTCGGCCGGGTCACTGATCCGGTAGGTGACGGTGGCCTGCACGGCGACGTCCTGGAAGTCGGACGTACGGGCGTGGAACGCCATGGCCAGCTCCCGGTCGTCGACCGGCACTTCGGAAAGCGCTGCCGAAAGCGACCGGTACCAGAAACTGAGCCCCCGCCCGTCGTGGACGAGTCGGCCGCGCTTGTGGTGGCGGATGTGGGCATTGGGCGCGGAGCGCAGATGACGCCAGCCGAAGCGCCTGGTGATGTCGGCCATGGCGAACCCCCTTCATTTCGTCAGTGAGACGATAACGAGACGCACCTATATCGTCAAGGGGACGAAAACAATGCTTCCGGGGCACCCCGGCAGCAACGGGAGCCGCTCGAACGGCTCCTCGGCCTGAGGGACGGACCACCCCTGAACAGCTTCATGCTTCGTGCGTCCGCTCCGACCCTGCTCACAGAGGAAGCCCGCTGCCGTCCGATGGTCGGACAGGGCGTCAAGGACTGCAGGACGGGGGGGCTGCTCGCTCCTTGGTCCGTACCCCTCAGGGCAGCTCGGGGCGCGTCCGTCGCGGGGCCCCCGCAGCGCCGTTCGGCCTGAACGTCAACAAGAAGGAATCGTTTGCGCAGGAGGGCGAATCCGGTACGGCCGAACATCTGGCGCGGGGTGGTGGTTGATGCTCGTCGGCGCGGGTCCGATCGTAGCCAGCGACCGCGGGCGGGCGCCGCGCAGGCTCGGGGTCGGGCGAGGACGTTTCGTGGCGGAAGTGGTGGGGTCGGGCGGTCCGGTGGTCGCGGCGATCCTCAGGGCCACTCCGCTGCGGGCACCCGCCGTCCCGGCAGAGCCTGCCGCCGCCGGTGCTCTGCCGCACGCACGCGGACCGAGCATCGGCTCCGAGCGAGGATCGCCCGGTCCAGGCCCTGTGCCCGCATAGCCAAGGCAGCTCAGCCGACCAAGGCGTACGGGCGTCCCCGTACTCGCCTCAGCCGAGATCTGCACCACCCGTCCACAACCTACGGGGTCAGAACCTCCGGGGACCGTCTCTTGGATTCGTCCATGAGATCGTCGTGCTCGTGATCGAGTCCTGGGTGATCAATGACGACAGTCCTGTCCATGTGTCGTCCGCGGTGGTGCTGGAGTCTCTTCGGTCGAGGATCAACAGCGGGCAACTTGAGACGTGGCTGACCAGTTCGTACGGACGGTCGCTGGCCTTCGTGACGAACACCGAGCGCGCGATGGTGATGCTGTTCGACGACGAGTGCGATCCTGGCGAGCATGCCGTGCACCCGGGAGCTGAGGGGTCGAGCGACGGGTACGTCCTCTCCAACGGGCAGGACGACGAGTACCTGGATGAGGACACCGTCTCCCTCCGTGAGGCGTTCAGGCTCGTGGAGCACATCGTTGGCACAGGCTCTTGGCCTGCGGACGCGCGTTGGGCGGTCGATCGTTGACAGCGGTCCGTGCCTGGCCCCGATAGAGCCCGGTGGGCGGTGGCGAGCTCGTCCGTTCGCATGGCCGACCCGCGCTAGGGATCGCACCCGTTGAGGCAGCTTTCGACTGAGTTGCGCTGCTCGTAGGCCTCGGCGTCCAAGGCGGGCATTCGAACTTCGACGCGCCCTCGCCGCAGACGGTGGCCGATCTGGTCGGCGGGCTAGGGGATGGCAGCGCGGATGCAGCGTGGCGGACGTGACTCCGCATCGCGCGGAACGACTACGCGCACTCCGCCAGGACGGCATCGGGGCGAGGCGGGGCGAGGCGGGTCAGGTTCTCGGTCTTCCGGGTCCGCTTCGCAGAACACGGATGGCGGCCATGACGCCCTCGAAGGCCGGGGTGTTGCCCGCCTGCCTGCAGTGACGCGAAGGGCCAGGGGCGTACATGGCGTCGTACCTGGCCGTCGCCTGCGAGGTGGACGTGCTCAGGCCCGCCTCGGGAGCGGCCACGCGTGTGGCCGTCGGGCTCGGCCCAGCCTGGGCCCCTTTTCGCAGACTCCGTTGGCGTGCTGGTGAGCTCGGCGGACGGTGGAATCCGCCAACATGGTCCATCCGATGTCGTCAGCACCCTCGGCCTCTGCCGGGACGGCGGCAAAGACCTCGTGGGCGGTCTGGAATCCGGCCGAGCTCGTCCGGCAGGTCCCGCCACGGCGAGCAGGTGCGGTATTTCCAAGTGATGCCTCCACACGGTTCGGCGGGCCGGCCCACCGCCCACCGCCCACCGCCGACCGCCGACCGGACCGGCCGGCATCAACGGCTCGATCCGGTCCCACATCGCATCGGTGATCACTGATCGGACGGAGACATCCGATCAACTGACCGACCCGTCGGAGAGACACGCTCTACGGGGATTCCCGGTCGGGGTCGTGGGCGGTGTACAGCGAGACGAGGACACCGTGCACCGGTTCGCCCTCCGGAGCCTGTTCGGCCTCGTCGACCAAGCGGGCGAGGGTTTCGCCGAGTTCGCGGGCGGCGGCCGGGGTCAGCCGCAGGTGGCGCAGGCGCAGCAGGTGGTCGGTCGGGGAACGGTCGATCTCCTGGGCGAAGGCGCTGAACAGGGCGGCGGTGCCGACCGCCTGCGGCTCGGCGACGAGCAGCTTGCGTGCCGTCCGCCGGTAGTACCGTTCGGTGCCGCCGCGCACCGTGCGGGTGCCGGCGATCCCGATCAGTCCGGCATCGCTCAACACCTTGAGGTGGTGGGCGAGGTTGCCCTTCTTCGCGTCGAGAAGCACTGCGAGCTGGCTGACCGTGGCCGCACGTTGGGTCAGGGCGAACAGCAGTCGCTGGCGCAGCGGGTGGGCCAGGGCCGCGTACTGCTCGGGCGCGCCGATGTGCTGGACTTCCTCCTGGGGCTCCCAGGCCACTTCGTCCCCGCCGGTGTCAGCGTCGTCGTACGTCATGACGTAAGTGTCTAACTCTCTTGACTCTTTCGCAAGGCCGGTGGTCTACTCCTCGCCATGCCGACTCTGACATCCCTTCAGCCCGCCCCCGTCGTCGAGGAACTGGCCCGGCTGCTCGCCGCGCACTACGTCTTCCCCGAACTCGGCCAAGAGCTCGCCGGCCTGGTCCGGGAGCGCCTGGCCGACGGCGCCTATGACGTCGCCACCGCCGAAGAGCTGGGCCGGGTCGTCACCGCCGATCTCCAGTCCCGCAACGGCGACCTGCACCTGCGGCTGAAGTACCACGCCGACCGCGTGCCCGAGGAGCAGGGCGCGGCGATGCTCGCCGCGATGCGGCGCGACTTCGAGGCGTCGCTGGGCGGCGTAACGCGCCTGGAGATGCTGGACGGCGGGGTGGCCGTGCTGGAGCTGACGCCGAACCTCTTCCCGCTGGAGTGGGCCGCCGAGCCGCTCGGGGCCGCGCTGGCGGTGGCGTCCCGGGCCCGGGCGTTGATCCTGGATCTGCGGCGCAACCTCGGCGGCTCGCCCGACACGGTCGCCTTCGTGTGCGGCCACCTGCTGGACGAGCGCACCCTGCTGAACACCATGCGCTGGCGCGAGGGCGACCGTCGCGAGCAGTCCTGGTCGCCGGCGTATGTCCCCGGCCCGCGCTTCGGGGGTGAGAAGCCGGTGTACGTGCTGACCAGCCCGCGCACCTTCTCCGCCGCCGAGGAACTCGCGTACGACCTCCAGCAACTCGGCCGGGCGGTCGTGGTGGGAGAGACCACGAGGGGCGGGGCGCACCCGAGGGAGGGCTGGACCCTGCATCCGCACCTCGAGGCGTCGATCCCGGTGGGCCGGTCGGTCAATCCGGTCTCGGGGACCAACTGGGAGGGCACCGGAGTCGTCCCGGACCTCCCGTGCCCGACCGACGACGCCCTGACCCTCGCCCACGAGCGGGCCCTCGCCCGCCTGGAACGATCGGCCTAACCCTCCTACTACCGGAGTCGCCTTCGCGGATCTGGCGCATGCGGGTCGCCAGGAACGGTCACTGGCGGGCCCCGACGAGCAGGCCCGGCTGCTCGGGGAGGGCTTCCTCGACCGCCGTCACGATCGCGGGGCCGACGTCGTCGACGCCGACCGCCCGCGACGGCACGGCCGGCGGGTCGGGCCCGTCCATGACGCGGCGCACCAGAGTGGTGCGGCTCGCCGTAGGTGGCTCGTCCGTTCCTGGTTGCATGTCATTCTCCTTTTCCCTGGCGCGGGGTGAACCATGAGCAGCGCTCTGTCCAGCCGATGGGGGACGGTAAGACTGAGGGTGAGGGTGCGGGCGAACGAAGCGGTCGCACCCTCGCGCTCTCGCTGCGCTCGCGCCCGGCGGCGGCGTGGCAGAGCCCGACCACCGCCTCGCCGTACTGCTCAGGTCGCAGTGCCGACGACCGGAAATCATCATCAGGGGGCACCTGCCGCACGCGGGGGTGCCACCATGATGTCCGTCATGGCACAAGAACTCGCAACGCTCACCCAGCAAACCGCGGACCGGCTGGCCGAACAACACGTCGGCGTGGTGGTGGCCGCGGTGGCGGATGACGTCGTGGAGATACGTGGTGCCGGAACCACCGGTACGAACCACAGACGTGTCCCCGGCCCCGATACCCTGTTCGAGATCGGCTCGGTGACCAAGGTGTTCACCGCCCTCGCCCTGGCACACCTGGCATCCGTCGGTACCGTGAGCCTGGACGAGCCGCTCGGTGATTTACTGCCCGCCGGAACGGCCGTTCCGTCACGAGCCGGCCAGCCGATCTCCCTGCAACATCTGGCCACTCACACCTCCGGCCTGCCGCGACTGCCGAAGGGCATGCTGCTTCAGGCCCTGCTGCGCCCGTCGAAGCCGGATCCGTACGCCGACTGTACGGCCGATGTCCTGCTGTCCGGGCTGGCCGGGACCCGTCTGGGGGCCACTCCGGGGAAGCGGTTCCGCTACTCCAACCTCGGAGCCGGGCTGCTGGGGCTGGCCCTCGCCCGCCAGGCGGGCACCGAGTACGAGACCCTCATCACGCATGGGATCTGTGCCCCCTTGGGCATGACCGACACGGTGGTGACGGTGGACGCCACCCGCTCGGAACGCTCCGCGCAGGGCCACGTGCGCCGCGGCCGACCCGCCGCACCCTGGCACCTCGCCGACCTGGCGGGAGCAGGAGGCCTGCATTCGACCGCGACCGACCTGGTGGCCTTCGTACGGGCCCAGTTGGACGGCGGCCCCGCAGGGCTCGCCGAGGCGATCCGCCTCAGCCGTGCGGTCGAGTACCGCAGGAGCCCCTTCGCCCGGGTGCACCTCGGCTGGATGGCACACCGCCTACACCCCCGTCAGGGCGCCCACCTCCAGATCTGGCACAACGGAGGAACAGGGGGTTTCGCCTCCTTCGTGGGGTTCGATCCGGAAAAGCGGCTCGCCGTCATCGCCCTCGGCAACACCCGACGCCCCGTGGACGGCCCGGCCTTCGACCTCCTGCGCACCCTGCAAGCAGAGCGTGCGGCCACGTCGAACTGACACGGCCCGGGGCCCGCCAAAGGTGTTGCCACTGCGCACGAGGGCGGCGGCCGCGATGACCGGCATGCTGCTCCCCGCGTTCACGGATCCAGGGCGACGGCTCTCACCGTCCTACCTGTCGTTTGGTTTGCTTGCAGCTCTGCAAGGGTGCACACTTGCGCGAACTCCGGTCGGGCGCAGCGTCGCACCCTCATGACGGATGTGCCCGGAACCGACGCCCGGGTCATCAGCAAGCCACACGGGAGCACGTGTTGAGCACACCAGGTACGGCCCGTCAGCAGCATCTCCGAAGCCTCAGCGACGGGGAGCTCTGCGCCCTGCTCCGTGGGCACGCCTCGGAATCCGACGCGGGGGTCAGCGACGTGATGGACGAGGTGTTCGCCCGTCACCATCCCTCGGTGCTGGCCTACGCCCGCACGTGCTGCCGGGACCTGTCCACCGCGCAGGACCTCGCCGCCGAGGCCTTCGCCCGCACCTACCGGGCCATTGCCTGGGGTGCCGGACCCGAGTACGCGTGGCGGCCGTACCTGCTGACCTGTGTGCGCCGTCTGGCGGCCGCATGGGCGCAGAATGCCGCCCGTACACGGCTGTCCGACGATTTCGAGGAATGGGCCGCCCAGCTCTCGGACGGCCAGGACACCGAGGACGCCGTCTTCTCGGCGGAAGAGGGATCGTTGGTCCTACGTGCCTACCGGTCGCTGCCGGAGCGCTGGCAAGCCGTGCTGTGGCACTCCGTCGTCGAGCACGAGCCGGCGGCCGAGACCGCAGCGCGCCTCGGCATATCGGCCGGAGGCGTCGGCTCACTGGTCGCGCGTGCGCGGGAAGGCTTGCGGGAGGCGTATTTGCTCGCCCACCTGAAACAGGCCGCGAGTGAGGAGTGCCGGCACTACGGGAGACAGATCGCCGCGAAACTGCGCCGACCGGGCAAGCGCCTCAACCGGGACCTGGGCCGCCACCTTCAGGGGTGCGCCGGCTGTGCACGGGCCGAGCGCGACCTGCGCGATGTCAATGGCCGTATGGGTGTCCTGCTGCTGGGTGGAATCCTCCTGTGGAACCCCGCCTCCTTCCTATCGGCCCTGGGCGGGGGCGGCGCGCAGCTCGCCTCGAGCACGCTGAACGGGACACAGCTCGCCGGAACCAAGGTCGGCGCCGTGAAATGGGCCGCTGCCGCAGCCGCTGTGGGAACGGCGGCCACCGTGGTCGTCCTGCTGCCGGCCGACTCCGAGAACAACGGGTCCGTCCAAGCAGCCGCTCCCGCCAGGACGTACGCGGCCCCGGGCGGCCCGCTCCCGGAAATCACACCGGTCACGGTCATCGGCCCGGCGGCTTTTGCCACTGCTCCCGCCACGCCCCTCCCTTCCGCCTCCTCGTCCGCCTCTCCGTCCGCCTCGGCCTCGGCCTCCGCCCCGCCGACTGCTCCGACGCCCTCGACCGGTCAGACCGGCGCCGCCCTGGTCAACGTGGCCTCGGGGCTGTGCGTCGGCCTTGGCGGCTCAGGTTCCGGCGGCCGTTTGCAGCTCGAAAGGTGCACCGGGCAGGCCAGCCAGGGCTGGCAGCAGCTACCTGCCCAGCAGAACACGTACCAACTCCGCAACGCGGACACCGGTACCTGCCTCGACGGCGGAAATCTCGTCGTGGTCACCCTCCGCGCCTGCCGGACCGGCGCGAACCGCGCGACGCAACTCTGGCGGTTCGAGCCGGACGCACGGCCCGGTGCGTACCGCATCTGGTTCGTTCCGAAGGTCCGGTACACCGACTACGCCGACCATCTGCTGGGCCCGCGGAACTGGCCGAAGGCCGACCCGCCGCGTCCGGGATCAGAGATGGTGCACCTGCCCAACTACTACAACTCGGTCAACATGCTCTTCGCCCTGAGGTGAGCTGCAGCGCGCGGGCTCGTGCACGTCTTCTCGCTCGGTGTCGAGACCAGCCTCCGGCACACGACGTGCCGGATCACATGGCCATCGGCGTCCAACTCGAAGGAGAACCAGACGGATTCCTCGTCCCAGAAGCAGCCAACCCGGGTCGTCACGGGTTCACCGCGTCGAAGGGACACTGACAGGCGGGGAGTGAGGCAGTCCCTCTGCTGCTTCGACCGGCAGTCGGGGACGGTTTCGCCGGTGGGGCGGGGTGAACAGGCCGATGAGAGCGACGACTTCGGGGTGCGCGGCCGGTTCGGCCCGGGCGTCGGCGAGGCGGTTCAGGTAGCAGCCGATGGTCTCGCGCAGCACCGGGCGGGAAGGCGGCTCGGTGTCCCTGGGGGTCTGCTCAGTGGCGCGCCTGCGTGTCACTCGGGGCGGCTGAAACGGTGGGCGGCCCAGAGCAGGGCCGTGACGCCGCCGGCCACGAGGAGGCCGCCTTCGAGGAGTAGGGGAGGTTGCCAGCCGAACCACTCGATGCCCACGGTGGCTGCCTGGTCCGGTACCCGTAGCGCGATGCAGCGGCGCAGCAGGTCCACTCCGTAGGCCAGCGGGTTGGCGGCGGCCAGTACGTGGGCCCAGCCCGGCAGGTTTTGGATCGGGAAGAAGCCGCCGGAGAGGAACAGCAGCGGCATCATCACCAGGCCGAGCAGCATGTGGAAGACCTCGGGCCGGCCCAGGCTCACGGCGAGGGCGAGGGACAGGGCCGTGATGGTGAAGGAGGTCAGCATCATGCCGCCGAGGAGGAGCACCAGCAGGAGCGGGTCGTAGGGCAGGCCGACGGCGCCGGCCAGGCCGAGCAGGACGGCGCCCTGCACCGTGGAGACGATGGTGCCGCCGGCGCAGCATCCGAGGAGCAGGGTGGAGCGGCGGACCGGGGCCATCAGGAGTTCGCGCAGGTAGCCGCTCTGCCGGTCGGTGATCAGACGGATGCCGACCATGATGGCCGGCGTCTGTACCGTCATCATCAGCATGCCCGGGAAGAGGTAGGTCTGGTAGCCGACGCCCAGTGAGGAGTTCGGGATCAGGGCGGCCAGACCACCCCCCAGGACGAAGAGGTAGAGCACCGGCTGGATCAGCATCAGGGCGGTGTGCGTGGGCTGGGCGGACAGGCGCAGCAGATCGCGGTAGACCAGGCCGTGGATGGCGCGCAGTTCGTGGCGCAGGCGGGGCCCCGGCTCACGGCCGGTGCCGTCGTGGGCGCCGGGGGCATCCGGGGTACGGGAGGCGTCCGGGGCCGGGAGGGCGGGTGCGGTCATGGGGCCTCCTCGGGCGCTGCCGCGGTGCCGTCCGGGGCCGGGGCGGCCGGTGTGCGGTGCGGCCGGGGGGTGTGGATGCTGCGGCCGGTGTGGTGGAAGAAGACGTCGTCGAGCGTCGGTGCGGTAGCGGACGCGGCGTGCACCGCGATGCCGTGGGCTTCCAGTGCCGCGCACAGGCGGGGGATCCACGCACTGCCGTTGGGTAGCCGCAGGGACACCCCGTCGCTTTCCAGGGTGATGGCGAGGTCCGACGGAACGGTCCGGCCCACGACCTGTCGTGCTGCTGCGTCGTCGCTGGTGCGCAGCACCACCCGGTCGTCCCCGATCGCGGTCTTCAGCGCGAGGGGCGTGCCCTGGGCCACGATTCGGCCGTGGTCGATGATGCCGAGGCGATCGCAGTTCTCCGCCTCTTCCAGGTAGTGGGTGGTGACGAAGAGCGTGCTGCCGTGGTGGTCGCGCAAGTCGCGCAGGTGCTCCCAGACCTGGGCACGGGCGTGCGGGTCGAGTCCGGTGGTCGGCTCGTCGAGGAACAGGATCCGGGGTGCGTGCAGCAAGCCGCGGGCGAGCTCCAGTCGGCGGCGCATGCCTCCGGACAGGGTCCGTACCAGGGAACGCCGCCGGTCGGTGAGGCCGACCACTTCGAGCATCTCGGTGGTGCGTACGCGGGCGTGGCGGCGGCGCAGTCCGTAGAGGCGCGCGTGGATGTGCAGGTTCTGTTCGGCCGTCAGATCCGGGTCCAGGGCGCTGTGCTGGAAGAGCATTCCCACCAGTCTTCGTACCTGGTCCGGTCGGCTGAGCACGTCGACACCCGCCACCGTGGCCTGTCCGGCGGTGGGGCGGGCCAGGGCGCACAGCAGGGCGAGGGTGGTGGACTTCCCCGCTCCGTTGGGGCCGAGGAAGGCGAAGGTCTCTCCTTGGAGGACGTCCAGGTCCAGGCCGCGAACCGCATGGGTGGTGGTGCCGTCCGGGCGGGGGTAGCTCTTGACCAGGCCGCGCGTGCTGATGGCGTGGACCGGCTGGGCGGCGGACCGCGTGGCGTCCGGGTTCGTCGGGGCGGTGGTCACGAGGGTTGCCCGGGGGCGAGTGTCGTCACCGGCATGTGGCTGCATGGTCAGGTCCTCGTCGACGGGGTGTCCTTGCGCGGGCCTGCCGGCCGCACCGGTCGTGGCTCCGGCCGGTGGCTGCCTGGGGGACAGCCACCGGCCGGAGTGCTTGGTCAGCCGGCGCAGCTAATGCCGATACAGACGGTGTTGAGGAGCGTCAGCAGGCCGACGCACTCACAGGTCGCGGCGAACGGCGCTCCGTCGACGCCGACCGGGTCGGTCTCCGGAAGGGCGTGCAGGTGAGCCAGCAGTTCGAGTTCGCGGTTCTCCATGACTTTCTCCTTCTCTCTGAGGTTGCGACAGGGGTTCCCGTCGCTCAACCCGACTGCTGGATCATCCAGTGTCGGGAGTCTGTGTGGTGGGTCCGCAGGAGGAACGCCAGGATTCCTGCGGACCCGTCGCTCCAGCTCGTCGAGACGTCCCCGTACTCGTTGGGGAAGACGACGTGGCCGGCACGGTGGGCCCGTTCGGAGGCGATGAGGCGGGCCAGGTCCTGGGCCATCGCACGGTAGGCGGGGTCCCCGGTGGCGTCGGCCATGTCGAGGAGGAAGTCACCGTTGCCCGCCAGCCCGTGACACTGGGCGAGAGCGGCACGGGACGCACGCTCGACGACGGCGTGGGCGGCGCCGCGGGCGAGGTCGCCGAACCTCTTGTCCCCGGTCCGCTGCCAGAGACGGATGAGGAAGGAGCCGATGCCCGCCGAGCCGTGGCACCAGTACGGGGCCGTGGGTACGTTCGAGGTCTGGGCCGGCCACTGGGCGGCGTGGCCGACCGTCACGGCGTGGGCCACCAGGAGTTCGCCCGCCGCGACGGCCAGCTCCAGGTGTTCGGAGCGGCGGGAGACGGCCTCGGCGGCGAGGAGGAAGCAGCCGATGCCCGATGTTCCGTGCGCGAAGCCCAGATAGCGTTTGCCGGCCTCTTCGGAAACGGCTTCGGCGGGAACGGGCCAACTCGCGCCGGACGGTTCGGGCTGTGCGGCGGCAGCCAGCCGGTCGGCTGCGTCGACGACCAGTTCGGCCAGGCGCGGGTCACCGGTACGGTGCCACAGGTGGGCGGCGGCGAGGCCGCTGCCCGCGGAGCCGTGGGTGATGTCGTGGCTGGGTGTCGACTCCAGCGGGGCCAGGGCCAGGGCCATCGCGTGGCCGGTGAGGGCGTGGTCGTCGACGGCGCATCCGGCTTCGTACAGCGCCCAGGCGGTTCCGCGGCCTCCGAAGTGCAGCCCAGGGCGTATGGAGCGGGTGTCGGTCCGGGCGGCGATCCAGTGGCCGGCGGTGGAGATCACCTCGGGCAGCCGCGGGTCGCCGGTGAGCTCGAAGTACCGTGTCAGGACGGCCAGAACACCTGCTGCACCTTGCTGCACGGTGCAGGGGTCGGTCTCTCCGGCCAGGGTGGACACGGGCCACAGCCACTGGTCGTCGGCCGGGGTCATCGTATCGACGAGGTGGTTCACCATCCCGGTGACGGCGGCCTGCGTCGTGGGGTGCGGGTCGGCTGTCGGCAGCGGCCCCCCGGCGGGTCGCGTCGGCCGCGCCGGCTCCGCCCCGCGAAGTGCCTCGCGCGCCCGGGCAGGGTCCCAGCGCTCGTCGGGATCGTCCTTCATCAGGCCGCGGATCATCTCCGGCACGCCGTCCGGCAACCGCAGCGTTCCGGCGCAGGCGCTCAGCCACTCGGCGAACCGCTGCTCGGCGGGCCGGGTGGCCGGCTCCTCGGGCAGCAGGTTCGGTACCTTTCCGGCGAGGACGAAGCACACGGTGGCGCCGAGGCTGTAGTAGTCCGCGGTCGGGGACACGGGAGCACCCACCAGGCGCTCGGGGGCGCTGAAGCCGGGGGTCCCCACTTGGGTCGGGAGCGGGGCGTCGTCCTGGAGGACGGCGAGCTCGAGGTCGATGAGGCGCAGTTCTCCGTCGGGGCGGACCATGACGTTGCCGGGGGTGAAGTCCCTCAGTACGCAGCCGTGGGCGTGGGCCGCGGCGACCAGATCCACCAGACGTCCGATCTGGGCCAGCGCGTCCGCTCGGTAGCGTTCGCTTCCGACGTCGCGGAAGCGTTCGGCGACCCAGGTGCGCAGGGGCACGCCCGGTACTTCCTCCTGGGCGAGGAACAGGTGCCCGCCCGTTTCGAACATCGCGAGCGGTTCCGGCGCCAGTCCGGTGCCCTTGAGCTTCTCCAGCGTTCTGGCCTCGGCCCGCAGCCAGTCGCGGACGTCGGATCCGGATGCGTCGCCCTCGACGTGCGGCCGGGTCTCCTTGATCACCACGGGGGCGTCGGTGGTGACGTCCGTGCCCCGGTAGACGCCGCCCTTGTTGGTGTGGCGGATCGCTTCCCGTACCGAGAATCTACCGTTGAGCAGCACGGGGCCGCTCGCCTTCTTCTCCTGTTGCGGCGGAAGCGGTACCGAGGCGGGGAAGGGGCTGACCGCCCAGGAGGGCGGGGAGTACTGGCCGGTGCGCTTGTCTTCTACGGGATTGCCGTCGGGGTCTTCGATGCACCAGACCAGCAGGCCCTGTTCCGACAGCTGCCGGCGGCCGACGAAGGCGCCGTAGCGATAGTGCACGAGGCTGTACGGGGCGTACGGCTGGTCGGACAGGATCCGGGGGCCGGCGAGTCCGGCCGTGGCCCTGTGCAGCTCGAGGGCTATTCGGGCCGCGTCGTCGTCGGAAGCCGGGTAGACGGTGATGAACTTGCCCGAACTTCCCCGGGGCGTGGCACGGGAGTTGAGCGCGCTCACCTGCTCGAGGAAGCGGACGAACTTGAATCCCGACTCCTCGCGCAGCAGCACGTCGAGAGCCTTCGCGAGGACTTCCGGTGCGGAGGCGGCCGTCGCGGACACGTGCAGTTTCCAGCCCTGCCGGCGTCGTGCACCCGACTCCGACTCACGTGTGAGGCGGCACCACATATCGTCCGCGTTGATCGTCCAACGCGTGTCCGTGCCCGTGTCCTGTAGCGCCTGGCGGAGCTGAATTTCGAGGTCGACTTCGGTCGATTGGCTCGTCATGCGCGTCCCTCTCAACGGCGAGAACCGCTGGTCGAAATATGTCTTCGGCAGGAAGAAACGTACACCGCACCCTCGACGGAAGTTGCCTGGTTCCACGAGCGCATGGTGTTGTTGCGACGAATTTTGGTGCAGTCCGGCGCAATGTGAGGCGCGCAGCTATCAACGAGCCCGAAATGCTCTACACGTTCGACAGAATGGCTGGTTTCACCAGAGGGACAGTTGATTCGTTGCGAATCACGCAGGGCTTTCTGTATCGATTCAGGCGAACTGCAAGAACACTGACCCCACCTCCCCCAGCAGCCTCTTCACTTTCGACGACCGGTGGAGCTACGGCCACCATAGCCACTCGCGACCCCCCAATTTGGGTCGAACGAAAAATTGACCACGAGCCACTCCTGCGACCACGGCGAAAGCTACCGGCCCGAACTTCCGCCGTACAGCCTCCCCATCCACCACGCCGTGGAAAAGAGTTCGATTCCGCCATGATTCCAACCGACGAAGGGGTGCGATTCACCGCGTCAACACCTCCGCGATCAGCAACGTGAGCTGCATCGACTCGCAATATTTAATGCTCAACGATCTTTCGGAGGTCGCCGGATAATGACTCAATTGGCGAATATAGGCTTCCCGGGTTCACTGATGCATCCGGCGACCTCTGTTGTGCCCGATGCGGGCGGGGCATGCGGTGCCGGGCATGCCGGCCCGGGTCGAGCGCGTAGGGGCACCGGCGCACAACGGCGAACGCACGCCCGGTCGCGTGCGCCTGCGCGGCGGTGGGAGCGCGGCCACCGCGGGCCGGATCAGCGGGCCGGACCCCTCCGTGGGGTGCCCGTGCTTTCGCGCCCGGCCCGCCGCGTCAGACCCTGACCCGGCGCACGAGCACCGCCAGTGCCACCGCCCCGAGCAACGAGAGCAGGGCGGCGGCGCGAAGGACCGATTCGATGGCGGGGCCGTCGGAGGCCGCACTGCCTGCGGAACCGCTGACCACTTCCAGCACGGTGGAGGCCACGGCCACCGCCACGGCCCCGAGCAGCACCAGCGAGGTCAGGACGAGGCCGGAAGCGGCGGCGAGCCGGTTCGCGGGTACGTAGGATTGGGTGGCCACATTGGTCAGTGCCCAGCCGAGGCCCACGCCGAGGCCGACCACGGCGAAGATCGCAGTGTAGAGGGCGAGCGAGGTGGCCCAAGTGAGGGCGAGCAGGCTGACGCCGCAGAGCAACATCCCGGCGGCCATCAGCGCTTCGGGGCGCGCGTGTTGTGCGAGGTGCCCCGCCCCGTAGCTAGCGGACCCGGCTCCGACGGACAGGGAGAGGAAGACCAGTCCGGAGTCGAGCGGGGAGAGCCCGCGGGCTTGCTGGAGGTAGAGCGCGGACAGCACCGCGACCAGGCAGTAGACGATGTTGGACAGAGAGCCGGCCAGCGTGACGACGACGAACGGGCGGTTGCGCAGCAGCCCGAGGTCGAGGAGGGGTTCGGGGGTCCGCCGCTCCAGTCGTACGAACACGGCCAGGAGCGCGGCTCCGCCGACGAAGCAGGACAGGGTGGCGGGCGAACTCCAGCCCCAGTGCTGGCCCTGGTCCACCCCGATCATGACCGCGCTCAGCCCGGCCGCGAGCAAGATGACCCCGGGGAGGTCCAGGCCCCGGGCGGCCTCCTCGTCCCGGGTCTCGGGGACGTACCGCAGCATGAGTACGGTGGCGGCGACGCAGAAGGGCACGTTCAGCAGGAACACGGCACGCCAGCTGACGTGTTCGGCGAAGGCGCCGCCGATGAAGGGGCCCAGGGCGGTACCGATGGCGCTGAAGGCGAGGACGGTGGCGACGGCCCGGCCCTGGCGGGCGTCGCGGAAGTAGGCCGTGACCACCGCGACGGAGACGGGGAAGATCAGGGCGGCGGTGCATCCCTGGACGACCCGCCCTGCGGTGAGCCACGCGGTGTTCTGGGCGGCGGCGCACACGGCGGAAACGGCGCCGAAGCCGAGCAGCCCGGTAACGAGGACGCGGCGCCGGCCGAGCAGGTCGGCAGCCCGACCACCCGTGATCATGAGGGCGCCGAGCGCGAGCATGTAGCCGCTGACCAGCCACTGGAGGTCGGTGGTGGGGGTGTCGAAGTCGCGGGCGATGACGGGGAGCATGAGGTTGAGGGCGAACCAGTCCATCTGCACCAGCAGCATGGAAATGGCCGCTGCCGCGATCACCGCCCGGTCGCGCCGGGAAAAGAGCCCCCGGCCCGGATCCGCCTGTGCGGATGCACTCATGCCACCGCCCGTCTTCGATCTCTCCGACCATCGTGGCACCGGCCGGCGCGCCCGACGTGCTCGCAGGCCCGGGTAGCCGGTGCAGTACCCACGATCGGCCGCCGCGGCGGGCCCGCCGTGGGTGCGTTCGTCCACCTGGGCATGTCGTCGGGGCGGCCCGGTCGCCGGGCCGCCGGGCGCCGTGCCGCCGGGCCGCCGTGCGCCGTTGGTGTCCCCGAGCCCGCGGCGGCTTCCACTGACGCCGGACCCGGGCCGGGAAGGACCAGTGGCCGGTTCCGACGAGGAGACCCGCCTCCTGCTCAGCAGCAGAGTCCGGCCACCTGCTCCAGTTCGTCCGCCAGCAGCGCCGGATCGCGGGGGCCGATGTGCGGGGCGGCCAGGGACCGTACGCGGAATCGGTTGTCCGGGGTCGTCTCGTCAGCCTCCCTGATCATCAGGTCCTGGAGTGCCAGTGGGAGGGTACGGTCTTCGGTGAACCGCACGAACGTGCGCGGGATTCCGCCCCACTTGTGCACCAGACCGCGACCGTCGGCCACCCCGATCGCGGCCGATTCGTCCGGTTCGAGAATGTTGAGCATGGCCCTCACCTCGGCGTCGGAGTACTCGGCCGCCATCGCCTCCTTGGCAATCCGGAAGAAGGTCGGATCGCCGCTCCGCCAATTGACCCGGGTGACCCCGAGCTCCGGAGGGGTCGGGACAGGGGCCATCTTGAATATGTGGCTCGTGGCTGCTTCCGGCGTCGCCATCAGCTCGCTCACCGAGGCCCGCTTCGACGGGCACAGGGCGGAGACGTACACCAGGTGCGAGATGAGCTCGGGCACCAGGTCGGCCGCCGCGTTCACGGTGACACCGCCCAGACTCTGGCCGGCCAGGACCACCGGGCCGTTGCGGTGTGCCCGCCGCACCACCGCGGCCACATGTGCGGCGCAGTCGGCCAGGGTCGTCCCGGCGATCGGGGAGGGCTCCGTGCGCAGCCGCTCCAGGTCTTGCGGCGCCTGGTACGAGAGCGGGAGGTAGGCGCCGGGGCCGTGGCCGGGCAGGTCGACCGCGACCACCCGGTGCCCTCGCAGGCCCAGTTCGGCCGCTACGGGAGACCAGCCGTACGCATTGCTGCCCGATCCGTGGACCAGGACGAAAGTGACCGTCGAATCGGCCACACCCATTAAGTTACTCATGAGTACACCCTATGTCCACAGCCCCTCCGGGGACGATGCCCGTCCGCCACGCCTCCGCGACCAACTCCCCATGACGCGCCGCTACATCCTCTGGCGGAACAAGCACGCCCAGGACGAGCGCCTACGCAAGGTCGTGTACGGGTCGAACGTCGTCCGAGGCGGCCGCACCCCGACGGAACAACGCCGTCCACAGGAAGGTGACGCCGAACAGTGCTGACTCAGGGGGCTGCTCCCGCATGCGGCGCAGTTCCACCTCCACCAGGTCAGAGAAGATCCATCGCAGCGATCCGGGTGTGTAGGCGAGGCCGCCCCGCAACTCGCGTTCTCGGTAGAGGTCCGCGTCGGTCAGTTCCGTGCCCATCCCCGCCTCGCCGGCGGCGAAGCTGGTGAGCGCGAGATGGCCGCCAGGGGCGAGGACCCGGTCGAGGAGGGCCAGGTAGCTGACCCGGCGGTGCGGCGGCAGATGATGGAAGCACCCTGAGTCGACGACCAGGTCGTACGGGCCGCTCAACTCGGCAGCGGGGAGAGCGAAAGCGTCACCGCACAGGAAACGCACGTCGACTCCAGCCTCGTGAGCCCGGTCCTCACCCCAGGCGACAGCCACCGGGGAGAGATCGACGGCGTCCACCTCGAAGCCGTGCGAGGCGAGGTACAGGGCGTTGCGGCCGGGTCCGCATCCCAGGTCCAGGGCCCGGCCGGGAGCGATCAGGCCCTGGTCGAGGTAGGCGGCCAGATTCTCGTCCGGCTTCGCCGCGAAGAACGGGACCGGCCTCGACCGGTCGGCATAGAAGCGGTCCCAGAAGTCCTTGCCGTCACCCGTGGCCAAGCGGCCGGCCTCGGATTCAGCTGCGAAGAGCCCGTCCAGAAGCGCAAGGACGTCCTCGACGGTACGTACGGTCCGGTCCATCCGGCCCCCCCCCTTTCCACCGATGTCGATCATCGGAGCGGGAATGGCAAAAGACCAGCTCGGGCGGCGCGTGGAGAGGGCTGGAAACGGCTGTTGCGAGCCCCTGAGGTCACCGGCGAGCAACCCACTCCCGTCCCCGACTCGGCGTCCGCCCAGCCAGCTACCAAGGGCCGGAACGGGGCCGTCCAGGGCTGCGGCGGAGACACTATTCTGACGAGTTTTCCAGCGGTGCCACACGACCAACGCTGTCCGATGCGGCACTGATCCGTTCTTCCGATGGCAGGGTTGCTGCCAAAAATGGCCTGCTCCCTGGGGGTGGCCCGACTACTGTCCGTCTGAGTGACGAGTGACAGGTGACAGGTGACAAGGGTCTGATGATGACGACAGCATGGGAGGAGGCGCTCGCCCGGCTGTGTGCCGTACACGTGCCGGAGCGGGATGACGCCGATCTTCCGGATGAGCTCTTCGACCGTGTGGACGATCTCATTGACGCCTACGGTGCCGACGACGTTGCCGGTATCGTCGCCGAGGCTGTGGAGGCCGGCCGGGCGACGCTGGAGCAGGCGATCGTGTTCCTGAACGTGGCAGCCTGGTCGGGTACGGACAACGGGGCCTCCATGACGCTCACTCTCGACGAGTGGGTGCGGAAGGCGGACGACACTCTTCGCCTGGGCATCGCACTGCACCACGAGTACTACCCCTTGAGTACAAGTACGGAGATGCTGGCAAAACTTACTGAGATCGCCCTGCGCTTCCCTGAGCACCGGGCGATCTGCGAGCGTCGCATCGCCGACCGTCCCGCGGACCAACCCCGCAGTTGACCCTCGGGGGTTCCTACCGGCACCGGGACCACTGAGTTGCGCATGACGTTGCGTCCAATGCCACCTGCAGCCTCGAGTGGCAACGAGGAGAACGGGTAGCCCGCCGCCCGGATCCGCTCAGGCCAGGACGTTCACGGCCCTGGCGACGACGAGTCCCAGGATCATGAGCGAAAGGACGGACTGGAGGGTCATGACGCTCTTGGCCCAGGGAGCGAGTGGCATGACGTCGGTCGGACTCAGCGCGGTGGAATTGGTGAACCCGAGGTAGAGGTAGTCGATGTAGTGGGGGCGCCAGTGCGGGGCGTTGAGTTCGGGGCTGAGCTGCTGGGGAAAGGCGAGCGCCGGAGTGCGGGGCATGTGGTGGGCCCGGGCGGCCGGCCCGCCGCTGTCGAGTTCGAAGTACAGCAGGGAGAAGGCGAGAACGGTCGAGGACCAGACGCTGCCGCCAGCCAGCAGGAGGGCATTGGCGGAGCTGGTCTCGTGCCCGCCGTGGATGAGATCGTCGATCAGCTGGACGGTCGACCAGATGGCGCTGCCCACGAGCACGACGACCAGGGCGATCGCCACTGAGCGCAGGACAGTGGAACGGCGGCTGATCCGACCGGGGTCTCCCGAGACCAGCGCCACCAGCAGGACGCCTTCGGCGAGCGGAAGCGCCCATCGGGGCCCAAGACGCAGGTCGTCGGGCAGGAGCAAGGTGAGCACGGCCGAAGCGATGACCGCTGCCGCCATCGGCCAGCGGCTCTCCGTGTGGACGGCGGACCGCGGATGCGGCTCGCTCGGGCTCCTACGGTCCGTGTCGGACGTGTTCTGTCCGGTCACGGCCGATCACCTCCCGGGACCGGTGCCGGTGGCAGCTCAGATCGCATGTGCCGTCAGGGTCGTACGGCGTCGGGCGTCGCGGATGGTGCCGGGCGCCCGTGACTTCGGGTTCATGCGCCGCTCCTCGCAGGTGAAGGCGTACGGGGCCGCAGCTGTGACCACCTCGACCACCTCGACGACCGCACCTGGGACGCACGCTCGGGATGACGCGGCGCTGGACCGTGGTTCCACCGTAGACCCGGGTGAACGCGGCCCGCGGCCGACACGCTCCGCATTCACGCGCCTGCCGAAGCGGCAACCCGACGGCGTACGGCAACGCGTCGGCAGATCGGTCGGGGCTTCGTCCGATACAGCGGAGCGGTTCGCCGCCATCATCTCCGTGCTGGTCAGCAGCTGCGCCTACGGGACATGATGGCCCCGTGACGAGCAACCCACCCACACCCCCGGCTCGGATCCCCGGCTATGACGGGGGTCCCTTCCACCACCAGCCCGGCCTTCTGGACGAGCACCTGTTCTGGGTGGGCCACCTGCACAACTACTACTCAGAGAGCGAGGGGGCCGAAGACCTCGTAGATGACACGGACGCACAAGACGCCGGCGATCTGCAGTCCCAACTGCTGGCAGGCGACACCTGGCCCGTCTTCACGGTGCCGCTCCACGGCGACCACCGCCTTTACGTGGTGTACCGCGCCTTCGATGGGGACGAGGGCATCGACTACCTCCTGCACCACCCGGACTGGGATGCGGCCGAGCGTCTGGCACAAGACGAAGGCCATTTCGTGGGCCCCGGGCTGTCCTGGGCTGAGCTGACCGCCGCCGCGGACAACCACCTGCCCGGCGGCAGCACCACTGACCCCCAGGCCCGGCTTCTGCTTCTACTGCCCGCGTTCGGCGACGACGACCTGCCGGACGGCGCCGTCGAGCGCCTGGCCGCGGCACTGCGCGCCCGCACTCGCGTCAAGGCACCTGAGCGGCTCGCCACGATGCTCCTTGAGGATCAAGGGCCTTGCGGCCCCGCGCGCTGGGCAACAGCCGAAGGCGACCACCAGATCAACGATGGTGGCTACTCGTTCCGCAACCCCACCAACCCTTTCGCCTGGTCGACCTCACGTCTGGCCCGGGTCAGTAGCGCACTGGCTCCCTGACAGCGGTCGAGGAGTGCAGAGAAGATCAACACGCGGTCGCGTCCCGTTGGCGGACCGGGCGCTGGTCGTCGCAGCGTACTGGCGCACGAACCGCGCGCCCCGTCACGCCAGCGAGGCGAGGCCGTCTCTCCAAGGGAACGGGCGTACCCGCCGGCCCGGACGGAACCGTCCACGCCCTGTGCGCACCTCAGTCCCGGCTCCGCTCCTCACCCTCCAGTAGGAGCCGCTTCTGCGGCTTCCCCATGGCGTTGCGCGGCACCGCCTCGATGAAACGGACCTCACGCGGACGCTTGTGGACCGACAGGCGCGCCGCGACGAAATCGGTGAGCTCACCGCCGCTGACGCCCTCGGCCACGACGAACGCCACGATCCGCTGGCCCAGATCGGCATCGGGGACACCCACCACCGCCGCCTCCCGCACTCGGGGATGGTCCAGGAGCGCGTTCTCCACCTCACCCGCCCCGATCCGGTACCCCCCGGACTTGATCATGTCGGTGGAGGCGCGCCCCACGATCCGGTGCACGCCCTCCCCGTCGACAGCCGCGATGTCACCCGTGCGGAACCATCCGTCCTCCGTGTACGCGGCCGTCGTCGCCTCCGGCCGGCCAAGATAGCCCGAGAACAGCGTCGGCCCCTTCACCTGGAGCTCACCGATGTCCGCCCCCGGCTCGGCCACGACCCGTGTGGCGACACCCTCCAGCGCGGTTCCGACCGTACCGGGAGCCGCCTCACCCCCCGCGCGCCCACTCACCGTGATCAGCGTCTCCGTCATCCCGTACCGTTCCACGACCTGGTGCCCCGTCAGCCGCTCCAGGTCGTGGAAGACCGGCGTCGGCAGCGCCGCGCTTCCAGACACCAGCAGCCGGGCCCCTGATAGTGCCGCGGCCGCCCCCGGCACCGCCGCGATCCGCGACCACACGGTCGGCACACCGAAGTACAGGCTCCCGCCCGCCGCCGCAGCCGCCGCGTACGCCTCCGGCGTCGGCCGGCCCGTATGTACAAGTCGGCTCCCCGTCCGGAGAGCCCCGAGCACACCCAGTACCAGCCCATGGACGTGGAACAACGGCAGCCCGTGCACCAGAACGTCCTGCGCACTCCATTCCCATGCCCCGGCCAGCGCGTCCAGGTCCGCGACGATCGCCCCCCTGCTCAGCACCACGCCCTTGGGCACACCCGTCGTGCCCGACGTGTACAGGATCAACGCCGGGTCCCCCTCCCCCGTCGCACCCGCCGGCGGTCGGAGAACGGGCGAGGGAGCACGGCGGGCGAAATCCACCTCCAGCAGCCGGGCACCCGAATCCCGCAGGATGTGACCGCGCTCCACCGGACCCGCGTCAGGCGGCACCGGCACACAGGGCACACCCGCCAACAGACCGCCCACCACCGCGGCGACCGTCTCCAACGAAGCAGTCGCGGTCACCGCGAACGCCGGAACCGGCCCCCACCCGGCAAGATCTGCGGCCACCGCCCCCGCAGCACCCAGAACGTCCTCATACGACGCGGCACGACCCGCGACCGAGACGGCATCCCCCCGGTCCCCGAAAACCCCGGTAAGAGCAGTCAGCACGACAACACCCCCCAAGAACAAGAACAACAACAGGAAGAAACAACCTCACCACACCACAGGGCCACACACACCACTCCCCCCTTATGATCAGCCGAACCCCGTACCACCGCACGGCACGACCCGGCACACCCCGCCCGGCACAACCGCCAGGCCCGGCACCGCACGGCCCTGCACAGCACGACCCGCCGGCCTTCGCACGGCCCTCCACGGCCTCGACGGTCGCCAGACACGGCCCAGCACCACCACGGGCCCGGTCGTGGCGCGGGCAACCGGCCGCCCCGGAACGACCCGGCACCGCACGGCCGCCCGCCCCGCAGGCCCGCACGGCTCCCGGGCACCGACCGGAACACCACGGAAAGGAACCTCGTGGAAACCGCACGAACCTTAGTCCTGATCGCCGCAACCATCACCGCCGGACTCATCAGCGGCCTCTTCTACGCATTCACCGTCGCCGTCATGCCCGGCCTCGCCCGCAGCACCGACAAGACCACCGTCGAAACCATGCAGAACATCAACAAGGCCATTCTCAACGGCTGGTTCATGCTCGCCTACCTCGGCGCACCCCTGTTCATCACCGCCGCCCTCGTCCTCCACGCCACCGACCCCGACACGCGAAACGCCGTACCCCCACTCGCCGCTGCGCTCGGCACCTGCCTCGCAGCCATGATCATCACCGCCCGCGTGAACATCCCCCTCAACAACGCCCTCGAAGAAGCCGGGCCCCCCGAACACCACACCGACCCCACCACCACCCACACCACCCGCACGACGTACGAAACCCCCTGGAACAGGGCCAACACCTGGCGCACCGTCCTGACCACCCTCACCCTCGCCCTCCTCGCCTACACCCTCGTCCTCGACTAGGCCGTGTCCGACGGTTCCTGTGACTCACCTTGCGCTGGATCGTTGCGGTCGGCGTGGGGCGAGGTGATCTTTCAGATGACGAGTGGATTCGACTGGAGCGGCATCTGCCGCGTAACCGCGGCCGGGGCGGGCGTTGGCAGTGCCACCGCCGGGTGATCAACGGGATTCACTTTCGGCAACGACCCGGCCTGCCCTGGAGGGATCTGCCGCCGCAGTTCGGCAAGTGGAAGACGATTCACGATCGTCATCGCAGATGGTCGGCGGACGGCACGTGGGAGAAGATCTTGCGGGCCGTCCAAGCCGACGCTGATGCGGAGGGCCGGATCGACTGGAGCATGGTGAGCGTCGACTCGACGTCCTGCCGAGCACACCAGCACGCAGCCGGTGCCCTCACCCGCGCGCCACGAATTCCGGGCCGGCGCAGCCGCCCAGCCCGACACCGTTCAGACGAGGGTCTGGGCCGCTCCCGGGGAGGGCTGAACTGCAAAATCCACCTGGCCAGCGAGGGCGGTCGTCGCCCGTTGGCCTTCATCATCACGCCCGGACAGTGGGGTAACGCCCCGCAGTTCATACCTGTGCTCGAACAAATCAAAGTCCCAAGGCCGGGTGGCGGACGCCCACGCACCGACCAGACCACGTTGGAGGCGACAAAGCGTATTCCTCGCGCCGAAACCGCCGGTACCTGCGGCGCCGGCAGATCAAGCACACGATCCCTGAGCCCAGGGACCAGCGAGCCAACCGCCAACGGCGGGGCAGCAAGGGCGGCCGGCCCACCGGCTTCGACACGACGGTCTACCGGCGCCGCAATGAGGTCGAGCGCACCATCAACCGGCTCAAGACGTTCCGCGCGGTCGCCACGCGCTACGACAAGAGGGCGTATGTCTTCCAAGGGACGGTCACGGTCGCGGCGATCCGATTGTGGCTCCGCCCGTGACTTCCATGTCCTCGACTATTGGTCTTCCGGGACCAGGACGCCGAGCTCGACTTCCTCGAAAACGCGTGACCACCAGGCTTCGTTGTCCTCGAACACCACCGGATCGCTCTGCCGGGCCCGCTCAAGCACGTCTTCGATGTAGTCCTCGTAGTCGTCGTCCACATCGCTCCGTCCCGACCAGGCGAACGCCTCCCAGACCTCCAGGACGTTCTGCAGACCAGCAACCGAGGAGTTGACCAGCCCGTACTGCTGGTCCCCATCGCTGTCATAGCCGCGGACCATCCAGACTTCGCCGCTGTCGATCAGCAGCCAGTAGGTGTTGACGCCGTCCTCGAACGCGCCGAGGAACGCAGCCCGACCCGGCGGAAGGTCACGCACCTCCAGCTCCCGACCGGAGTCCCGCACGAACATGCGGTTGCAGTCGGCCGGCAACCCTCGCTTGCCCAGCCCAAACACCGCCTCACGGCCCACACCCAGGCCCGCGAGAGCACTCGCGTCATATGGCAGCCACAGCACGCTCGGCAACCGGCACCCCCTACTCGATTCCAACCATCCGATCCTCTCAGACCACGTAGACGACCCATCGGACAGGACCTAGACCGTTTCGTTCGAATCACCTCGCGGACCAGCTGAAGAGGGCAGCGAGGTAGATGGTGGCGGTCTTGTCGTAGCGGGTGGCCGGGCCGCGCCATTGCATGATCTTGCTGATGCAGCCATCGTCCCTTCAGTCGCGGGGAGGGGTCACCCGACTGCCTCGTGCTCGGTCCACCGCCGAACAGTCCGAGGGCATGCTGATGCGGCTCATTCTCGAGAGCTCCCTCTACCGCGCACCTGGTTCCGGACGATCCGCGCTGACCTTCCCCGACCCGGCCCCGGCAGTGTTGGAGGCGATGCTCGATGGGTGGGCCACTCAGCAAAGGGCGCGGTTCCTCAAGGCGCACACGATCCGGGCGAGGGTCGATGTGGCTGACGATGCGGCGGATCGCCGACCTCTACCCCGGTGAGGCCAAGACCGACGCGAAGGACGCGTTCATCATCGCGGACGCCGCCCGCACGATGCCCCACACGCTGCGGGCCATCGACGGCGAGGACGAGACCATCGCCGAACTGGAAATGATCGTCGGCTTCGACGACGACCTCGCCGGCGAGGCCACCCGGGTCGCCAACCGCCTGCACGGCCCTTTGACCCAGATCCACCCGTCACTGGAACGGGTCCTGGGGCCCCGGTTGCAACACCCGGCCGTCCTCACGCTGCTGGAGCGGTTCGGCTCCCCGGCCCAGATACGCAAGGCAGGCCGACGGCGGTTGATCACCCTGCTGAAGCCGAAGGCCCCGCGGATGGCCGAGCGGCTCGTCGAGGACATCTTCGCCGCATTGGACGAGCAGACCGTCACCGTTCCGGGGACCGAGGCGGCCGCACTGATCGTCCCAAGCCTAGCCGGATCCCTGACCGCAGCCCTTGACCAGCGCAAACTCCTGGACGGGCGGATTGAAGAACTCCTGGACGCCCACCCTCTTTCGGAGGTCCTGACGTCGATGCCGGGAATCGGCGTCAGGACCGGAGCCCGCATCTTGATCGAGGTCGGCGACGGCAGCACCTTCCCGACCGCCGGCCACCTCGCCGCCTACCCCGGGCTCGCCCCCGCGACCCGCAGCTCAGGCTCATCGATCCGCGGCGAACAACCCTCCAGACGAGGAAACAAGCAGCTCAAACGGGCCTTCTTCCTCTCCGCGTTCGCGGCCCTGGCCAACCCCGCATCGCGGACCTACTACGACAGGAAGATCGCCCAGGGCAAGCACCACACCCAAGCCCTGCTCTGCCTCGCACGACGCCGCGCCGACGTCCTCTTCGCCATGCTCCGCGACGGAACCTTCTACGAACCCCGGCCAGCCTCAGCCGGCTGATCCTCAGCGGCCTCGCCGCACACAGGGCAGTCCCGCTCATCGACCGAGTCCATCACGACCGGATGACCGCAAAAGTCGCACGGCCGCCTGCTCTCGCCCGCCGACTCTCGAACAGGCACGTCATCACTCATGACAGCCACACTGCCACCCGACCACCTTGACCAAAGACATAGGGGCCCCCGAGAACGTGGGCTGCATCGAGGCACAGCGCGACGCGGTCCTCGCTGCCTACCGCTCGCTCCTTGATCGTCAGGACTGGCGCGAACCGGCCCGCGTCGGTCTTGCCGCGCAGGACAACCGGCGGCAATGGCTCGCGGGTTCGGGGTCAGGTCAAGTCAGGTCCGTCCTCGGGTCCACGGACCAGTGGTTGGTCTTGAAGATCCGCCCGGCGAAGGTCACGTCGGTCTCGGAGACGAAGCGGAAGCCGACCGAGCGGCAGATGCCGTTCGAAGCGGCGTTGCTCGTCGCCGGGAAGGCGTGCACGACTCCCCAGCGGTTCTCGTCCCGGGCTTGGCCCAAGAGAGCACGGACGGCGCGCTTGCCCAGCCCTTGTCCTTGGAAAGGGGGCAACACCATCCAGCCGATCTCGGAGATCGGGCCGTCATCGGTGTGGTGGGACCAGAGGGTGACCGTCCCCGCCACCACCTCGGGGGCGGCAGGGTCGGGGACGATCATCTTGAACCAAGCAAGGTCCGCGGCTGCCTGCTCGGCATCCCGGCGCACCTTGGCCACCATCTCCTCACGCGGCTGGGGGCCGCCGAGGTCAGCCATCATGTCGGGATCGCACCGCATCCGGACATAGGCATCGACATCGTCCGGCGATACGTTGCGCAACTGCACCGGCTCCTCCTCGTGTTCGTCAAGGATCCTTGCACAGCATCGATCACGCACAACGGGAACGCCCGTGCTGCCGCGGCGAGGGTCAGCTCGATCCATGAGACCGGCGCCCACCCCCACCTCGCACGAACAGACAGTGGCCCGGTCCGCGAGCCGGGGCATGTGCACGTACGGATGCGGAGGGCGGAGCCGGCCGGGTCTGCTGCCGGATCGTCTCCGTGGCCTCGAGCTCTTCGTCCGACCACCAGCAGCCCGCACCACCGGCGGGTCGGGTGAGCCCCCTCTGCGTCCTCGCGAACCTCCGCGAATGCAGCTGGCCCGCCCGACCCGGCCGAGTGCAGCGTGATCGTCGGATCAGATGACGCCCTGCGCCAGCATCGCGTCCGCGACCCGCTCGAAGCCGGCGATGTTCGCACCGGTGACGTAGTCGCCCGGGGCTCCGTACCGCTCCGCGGTCTCGTGCGCGACGGCGTGGATCGAGCGCATGATGGCGGCGAGCTCGTCTTCCACCCGCTGCCCGCTCCAGGCCACCCGGCCGGCGTTCTGGCTCATCTCCAGGGCGCTGACCGCTACCCCGCCCGCGTTGGCGGCCTTGCCGGGCCCGAACGCGACGCCAGCTTCCTGCAGGATCCGTACGGCCTCGGGCGTGGTCGGCATGTTGGCGCCCTCGGAGACCGCCTTGACCCCGCCCGCGACGAGGCTACGGGCGCCCTGCGCGTCCAGTTCGTTCTGCGTGGCAGAAGGGAAGGCGATGTCCGCCGGCACCTCCCAGACACTCCCACCAGGGACGAACCGCGCCGAGGAGCCGCGTCGCGCCGCGTACTCGCTCACGCGCCCGCGCTCGACCTCCTTGACCTGCTTGAGCAGTGCGAGATCGATGCCCTTGTCGTCGACGACGTAGCCCTGGGAGTCCGAGCAGGTCGTCGGGTTCGCGCCGAGCTGCTGGAGCTTCTCGATCGTGTACAGCGCGACGTTGCCGGAGCCGGAGACCACCGCTGAAAGTCCGGCCAGCGACTCGCCCCGGACCTTCAGCATCTCGGCGGCGAACAGCACGCTGCCGTAGCCGGTCGCCTGCGGCCGGATCGCGGAGCCGCCCCAGCCCTGCCCCTTGCCGGTCAGGACGCCGGCCTCCCAGCGGTTGGTGATGCGCCGGTACTGGCCGAAGAGGTAGCCGATCTCGCGGCCGCCGACACCGATGTCGCCGGCGGGCACGTCGGTGTGTTCTCCGATGTGCCGGTGGAGCTCGGTCATGAAGGACTGGCAGAACCGCATGACCTCGGCGTCCGACCGGCCGTGCGGGTCGAAGTCGCTGCCGCCCTTGCCGCCGCCGATTCCGAGGCCGGTCAGGGCGTTCTTGAAGATCTGCTCGAAGCCGAGGAACTTCACCACGCCGATGTCCACCGAGGGATGGAAGCGCAAGCCCCCCTTGTACGGGCCGAGCGCACTGTTGAACTCGACGCGGTAACCGCGGTTGACGTGGACCCGGCCCCGGTCGTCCTGCCACGGGACACGGAAGACGATCTGCCGCTCGGGCTCGGTGAGTCGCTCCACCAGGGCCACGGCCGGGTCGGCGTACTCGGGCCGGGCGGTGAAGACGGGGGCCAGGGTCTCGAGGACCTCCCGTACCGCCTGGTGGAACTCGGGCTGTGCGGGATTGCGGCGCTCGATCTCGGCCCGCAGTGCTTCCAGCCTGTCCTTCGAGTCCTTCACGTGTGTCCCTCCAGGGAGTGCGCGGTGCGCAGACGTCGGCAGGTCCATGGTGTCCGCGGGGGTGCGGATACCGGTTGATTTCGGGCTCGGCGCGCTCCAAATACTCCCTTTCGGAAAAGTTTTTCCGGAGCGTGCCCCTCTTGCGGAGGCTACCCCGCACGGCGCTGCTCTGGTGAAGGCTTCTGCCCCGCGGACAAAAACCTGCCGTACGCCGGTGCGTGCCGACTGCCCCGAGCAGCAGACATTTCTGCGAATCCCACGCACCACGGGCCTCCGCCGCCGCTACCAGCGGCAACCCTCATCATTCGATCGCCAGCGCGCGCCTGCGCCCCCGCGCACCACAGGGATGGAAGGAGACCGGGCCGGGCCTCTGGTGCCGTCCGGAGGTGAACCGGTGAGGGCTGACGGTCAGGTTGCGGTTGCGGAGCCCTTCCCGAGTCGTCGGGCGAACGTCCGGGCGGCGATCAGGTCGTTCTCGTCGGGACGCTGTTTGTTGATTCCGCCGACCAGCCGGAACGGCATCCACGTGTCGAGCGCGCGGCAGGTGAAGGTGTCCACCACCTCGAAGCCCCTGCCTTCGAGCAGGCGCACGAGCGGACGGGTGAACGGTGCGAACGCCAACTCCGGCAGGCCACTCGTGGCGAAGACGAAAGCCCGCCCCGTCGACGCCTCCGACGCCGTGGCACGGCCCGGACGAACCCGAGCAGGTCCCGGTGCATCCGCTGCGTGAAGACGCCGGAGCCGAAGCCCACGAGGTCGTATCCCGGCAGGTTCAAAACCTCCACTTCATCGGGTGCGACCACCCGGGCATCGAGCACTTCGGCCATCGCTTGCGCCACGCGCCGGGTGTTGCCGTGGGATACCGACGTGCATACGAGCAGAGTCTTCATCAGCGTTCCCTTCATCTGTTGCCTCCCCACAGAAACCGAAGGGTCATGCCGAATGTGACAACGCCGTCCGGGACGAAGGGCCGGTGCGGAGCGCTATCGTGCCTCGCTCGTAGGCGTGCGCAAGCCTGCGAGGATGTGGTGCGCGTACTCATCCTCAGGCGCCAGGAGCTCAACCGCTCGACAGGCTTCCTGTGGTCGACCTGCCCCGTGCAGCCACCTCACCAGGTGATACAGGGCTCCGCGGTCGCCATCACCAGCGCGGTTGCGCAGCTCGGTCTCCATTCCGCGCTCGTAGAGCGCTCTGTTGAGTCTCCGACATGCGTGGACGTCGGAGACCGCGAGTTCGGTGAGTTGGTCGAACCGCTCTGCACGGACGAGCAGATCCATGTGCCACAGGTGATTGTCGTGCGCGGAGTAGTCGGCGGAGAAGCACTCGGCACGAGCGCTCACCAGCGAGATGGCCGTGTCCCAATCGCCTACCTGTTCTGCTGCCTGCGCCTGCTTGTACCACTGCATAGGGCAAGTGTCGCGCGACTCGTCCGCCACCGGCCACCGGTTTCCGGCACCCCAGTGAGGCACCTGAGGAAGAGGTGCCGGCCACCGTCGTGATCTCGGCTAGCGGCTCATTCTCCCTTCTGGGTGATCATGTCGATCAGGCCGTGGGCCGTGTTGTCACCCGAGAAGATTTCGGAGAGTTCGACGCCTTCGAAAGTGACGGGGGCGGCGCTGCGGAGGAACATGGCCTGCTCGTACTCGGTGAGCGCGGCCTCGATGTCGTCGGGGTGTGCGGCTATTGCCTCGCCGAGTTCGGCGCCGTCGAGGAGGGCCAGGTTGGCGCCTTCGCCGTTCGGGGGCGCGAGGTGCGCCGCGTCACCGACCAGAGTCACTCCCGGTACCCGGTCCCACCGGTGCCCGGTCGGCAGGGCGTAGTGGGGGCGGAGGACCGGCGCCGTGTCGCCGTCGGTGATCAGGGCGGTGAGTTCCGGTGCCCAGCCGTCGAACTCGGCCGCGATCCGCGCGGTGGCGGCGGCGGCATCGGTGAAGTCGATGGCGGCGAACCAGTCCTGCGGCCTGGCCAGCGCCACGTAGGTGTGCAGGGTGTCGCCGCTTTCGCGGTGAGCGAAGATCTCCCTCCCCGGCGCGGGCGCGATCAGCATCCCGCCGCCCACCGCCTTCGCGGCGGCCGGGTGCCGGGTGTCGGCGTCGAACAGGTACGTCTCGACGAACGACGTGCCGGCGTACGCGGGTGTCGCGGTGGAGAGCAACGGCCGGATCCGTGACCACGCGCCGTCCGCACCGACCAGCAGGCTGGTGGAGACGGTGCCGCCGTCGGCGAACGTCACCTCGTAGCGGCCCTCGCCGAGAGCCCGGGTACTGCTGGCCTTGTTCCCCCACCGGACGGTGCCGGCCGGGAGCGAGTCGAGCAGGATCCGGCGCAGTTCGCTGCGCTGCACCTCGGGGCGTCCGCCGGTGCCGTCGTCGGCCTTGTCGAGCAGGACGTTCCCGTCCGGGTCGAGGACCCGCATCGCCTGGCGGCCCTCGAGGACGATGGCGTGGAACTCGTTCATCAGGCCGGCTGCTTTGATGGCGAGTTGCCCGTTGTAGTCGTGGATGTCGAGCATCCCGCCCTGGGTGCGCGCCGCCGGGGAGGGCTCCGCCTCGTGGACCGTGACCGGGATTCCGTGGACGTGGAGGACGCGGGCCAGCGCGAGTCCGCCGAGTCCCGCGCCGATGATCGTGACGGGCGTGTGCATGATGGCTCCTTCGGGATCGGGCCGCCCGGCGTGCTCCGGGCGGCCGTCCCTCGAAAGGTGCCGGGCCCCGCCAACGAACTGCCGACATGTGACCGACAGCCCCCGATAGACGGCCGACACCGCGGCTCCGCCGCACGATCTGACGCGGATGTTCCGCGGGGTCCGAGGTGGCCGCGTGCGGCACGAACGGTGGCCCCGGTCCGCACCGCCGCCCTAGGGGGCCCGACGGCGACCGCCGCGGCGGGCTGGGGGCCGACTCGGAGCAGCGACCCGGTTCGCCACTGCCGGGTGGTCAGGAGCGGGCACTCGGCCGAGCCACACGGGTTCGCCGCGTCGATACGACGCGACTGCGCAGACCATCCCTTATCTTGCATTTTGTCGGGCAGGCTGGTTCGCGTCAGGCGCGTCAGCGCGCGGTCGGCTCGGCGGGCCCTCGACAGGCAGGAGCAGAGTCATGGCGGAGCGCCCCGAGGTGTCCGACGGCCCCGCGCAGCCACCTCCGCGCGACTGCGTCAACGAGCCGATCGCCGGGATCGTGGCCGAGTTCGTGGGCGAGCGGATGGGGGACCGCGTGGCCCAGGGGCAGGACCCCCTCCTGCGCCCGGTCTTCGCCAAGTTCCACGGTGCGGCCCGCGGCGTGCTGACGGTCGCCCCCGACCTGCCGCCCGAGCTCCGCATCGGTTTCCTCGAAGCCGCGGCGGACCAAGGCGGGCTGACCGCCTGGGTGCGCGTCTCCAGCGACACCCAGCCGGAGCGGCCGGACCTACGCAGGACCGTTGGGTGGGGCATCAAGCTGTTCGGCGTGCCCGGGCCGAAGCTGCTGCAGGACGACACCCGGGCCGACACCCAGGACCTCGTGCTGCAGAACCATGACGTCTTCTTCGTCGACACGGCCCGGGACATGTGCGAGTTCCAGCTGGACCCGGCCGTGTACCAGCAACAACACCCCCTCACCCGGCAGATCCTCACGGACATGCGCAAGCCCGTCGAGAGCACGCTCACGTCGACGTACTGGGGCGTGCTGCCGTACTCGTTCGGACCGGACCGGCACGTGAAGTACAAGCTCGCCCCGGCCGGCTGCGCGGACGGCGACCCCCGGGCGACACCGCCGGACGAAGACCCCTCCTTCCTGCGCGGGGACCTGCACCACCGGCTGGCCGCCGGCCCGGCCGCCTTCGACCTGCTGCTCCAGTTCCGGACGGACCCGGACCGGATGCCGCTGGACCGGGCCACCGTGCGCTGGGAGGAGGGCGAGAGCGCGCCCGTGAAGGTGGCGACGCTGACCCTGCATCAGCAGGACACGACCGCACGGGGGCAGGAGGAGTACGGGGACAACCTCGCTTTCAACCCCTGGCACGGCCTGTCGGAACACCGGCCCGTCGGCAGCATCGCGGAGGCCCGCAAGGTCGTCTACCACGCGGCGGCGGCCCGGCGGCGCGACGCCAACGGCACTCCGGCGGCCGAACCCGGTCCCGCACGGCCGGCGGGTACCGAACCGCACGGACGCGACACCCGGATCGTACGGGCCGCCGTGCACCCGGCGATCGGGGTGGCCAGGGTCGGCGACAGCGCGGAGGAGTTCTTCCTCGCCCCGGAGGTCGACGGGGCTCCCCCACCAGCCACCGGCACGTACAAGGACGCGAGGGGCGCGCTCAAGCGGCAGGCCGTCCGGTTCCGGGTGTACGGCTACAACGCCGCGGGCGAGGCGGTTGCCGAGCTGACGGCGGACAACGCCGACCTGCGCTGGACCGTGGAGGTGGCCAACAAGAAGGCCGCCTGGTACCAGTTCCAGCTGGCACTGGACATCCCCGAGGCGGCACAGGCCCCCGCGACCACGCTGCGCAACCTCACCACGGTGCCCGCCGGGGAGCGACACCGGCTGGCCATCACACCCGGGCGCCGCTCGATCCGGGGCCGCGACCGCGCGGGGAAGCCCGAGTACGCCTTCGACTCGGGCACGTTCCTTGGGCACCCCGTCTACCTGGGCGAGCTGCGCACCGATGGCGCCGGCCGCCTGCTCTTCCTCGGCGGACGCGGCGTGTCCGCCTCGTACCCCACCGCCCAGGCGACGCACTTCGCCAACAACGACGGCTGGCACGACGACACCTGCGACGGCCCGGTCACCGCGCAGGTCCGCATCGACGGCAGGGACGTCCCGGTCGATCCGGCCTGGGTGGTGGTCGCTCCCCCGAACTTCGCACCGGAGCTGAAGTCGGTGCGCACGATGTACGACCTGATGTACGACACCTTCGTGGGTGCGGGCATGCTGGCACCCCCGGAGCGGGTCTCGTTCACCCACGACGTGCTACCGGTGCTGCGCCGCCTGTGCGAGCTGCAGTGGGTCAACCGCGGCATCGCGGCCCTGTTCGGGCACGGTGGGCGCGAGCACTTCCTGGCCCCCGAGCGACTGGCGGAGCTGGCCGGCCACGGCGCCCGGCGCGACGAACTGCGCCGGCAGATCTGGGCGATGATGCGGGATCCCGACCGCGACGGGCTCTCCCCCGTGCCCTGGCCGCCGATCTACGGCGACTCGATGAGCGTGCGACCGGTCTCCGCCCGGCAGCACCTGGCGCTCTCCCCGTTGCAGTACGGCATGCTCGCCCGCTGGGCCGCCGGGGACTTCGACGCCGACCACGATCCACGGGCCGCACCGCCCGCGGCGCTCGACGGCCTACCGCTCGCGCAGCGCCCCGCGGCCCTCGACCGGGCCGCCCTGTCCTACTGCCTGGCCGACGCCTTCCACCCCGGCTGCGAGCTCACCTGGCCGATGCGTCACGCCACCTTGTACTCCGCACCCTTCCGCGTGCGCCACCGCGACCCCGCCCGGCCCGAACCCGATTACGGCTCCACGCTCACCCCGCAGACGGCGCTCGGCCTCGACGGTCCGGTGTACGCCCAGGAGCCGGGCGGTCTGACCCGCTGGATGGCCGTGCCCTGGCAGACCGACACCGCCCGCTGCCGCTCCGGTTACTACTTGGGCTTCGGGCCGCGGTACGACCCGTACCTGCCCACCTTCTGGCCGGCACGGGTGCCCAACCACGTGTTGACGGAGGAGAACTACCGGACCGCCATCGACCCGGCCGCCGACCCCGAGGACCGTCGCACCGCCTTCGAGGACAGGGCGGTGTGGGACAGGTGGCTGCCGTCCGACCGCATCGCCCAGATGAACGCCATGGTCAAGGACTTCGGCAAGCTCGGCATCGTCGCACGGCGGGAGGGCCCGGCCGCCGACGACGGTAGTGACTCCGGCTCAAGCGACGGCTCAAGCGACGGCTCCGGCCCCAGTGACGTGGTGAGTCTCCCCGCAACGATGCTGGTGGAGTCAGAGGTGAGCTTCCATCCCGAACAGGCTCCGCCCCCGCTGCGGAACCTCGTGTGCCTGCACGTGCCCGAGGCCGCCGATCCCGCGGTGCGGGAGGAAGCGGTGGCCGCCGCCATCGCCGCTGCCGGCCGGCCGGACGGGGAGGTGCTGGCGGGGTACTTCGAGAAGGTCGCCCGCTTCCCGGAGGCGCCGTGACCGCTCGGACCGGCCCGGTTCCCCTCACCGGGCGGTTCGAGGCCGTCGTGGCCGGGGGCGGCCCGGCCGGGGCCGTCGCCGCTCTGGTCCTGGCCCGGGCCGGCCGACACGTCCTGCTGGTGGACGGGGGCCCGTCGGGCGCGGCCTCCGCCGCCTTCACGATCGGCGAGACCCTGCCGCCCGCGGCCCGGCCGCTCCTGCACGATCTGGGGCTCTCGTCCGCCTTCGCCTCCGACGCGCACCTGAGCTGCCCGGGTACCGAGGCGTCCTGGGGATCCGTCCAGTTGCACGGCCACAGCCACCTGTTCGACCCGCACGGCCACGGTTGGCACCTCGACCGTGCCCGTTTCGACGCCTCGCTGCGCGAGGCCGCGGTGGCCGCGGGCGCACTGATCCGGCGGGCCGTCGTGATCGGCCACTGCAGCGCGGTCGGGGAGCAGCACCTTCTGGTACGGGAGCGGGGCGGCAGCGTGCGGGAGGTGCGTTCCCGTTGGGTCGTGGACGCGACCGGCCGCCGGGCCCTGATCGGCCGCCGTCTGGCCCGGCGCCGCCGGCAGGACCGCCTCGTGGCCGCGTTCGCGCTGCTCGGCGCGTGCGGGGCGGACGGTCACCCCGGAGACCTGGAACTGCGCACCCTCGTCGAGGCGGTGCCCGAGGGCTGGTGGTACACCGCCAGGGTCCCCGCCGGGCGGGTGGTCGCCCATCTCACCGACGCCGACCTCGCCCCTGCCGGGCTGCGCACCGCGGACGGGTTCCGGTGCGCGGCGGCCCGTACCCGGCACGTACGGGACCGCCTGAGCGGGTACGACCCGGCCGACTCCCCCGCGCCGCACTGGACGGCCGCCCACGGACTGCGGCTGTCCCCGCCGGTCGGCCCCGGATGGGTCGCCGCCGGGGACGCCGCGATCGCCTTCGACCCCCTGTCCTCCCAGGGCATCCTCACGGCCCTGCACGCCGGGGCCCGCGCCGGCCGGGCCGTCGACCGGTGCCTGGCCGGCGACACGGGCGCCCTCGCGTCCTACGTCTCGTTCCTGGACGGCGTCGCGGACGCCTACCACCACCATCACGCGCAGTCCTACGCCGAGGAGCGGCGGTGGCCGGCGCACCCGTTCTGGCGCCGCCGGAACGGGTGGCGGCACTGACCCGGAGGGCGACGGTCGGGGTCCGCGCGACGTTCCGTGCGCATCGGCACTCCCGGTGCTCACGGAAACCGGCGAGGTGACACCATGCGGTGTCATGGCAGAGGACAACACCCATGCGTTTCAGGCGGGCCAGACGGGGCTCATCGTTCGGATCCCGGAGGCGGAGCCGTCCGTCCGCAGGTGGCGTGAGCGGCTCGACCCCTCGGCCCGGGCCGGGGTTCCGGCCCATGTCACCGTGCTCTTCCCGTTCCTCCACGAGAGCCGCGTGGACGGGCTCGTCCACTGCGCCCTCGCGGACGTGCTGGGCCGGCAGCCCGCCTTCGACCTGCGGTTCGAGAAGTGTGGGCGGCTCCCGGACGTGCTGTATCTCGTACCTGAGCCGGACACGCAGTTGCGTCGGCTCACGGAGGCGATCGCCGGTCGTTGGCCCGAGGCTCCTCCGTACGGCGGCCGATTTGCCGAGGTCGTGCCGCACCTGACCATTGCTCAAGGCCAGGAAGACAGCCTCCTGGAGGAGATCGAGACCGACCTCGCGGTCAGACTCCCGTTCACCTCCCGCGTCTCCTCGGTCGAGCTCATGGTGCACGACGGGACGAAGTGGCAGGAACGGGCGTCGTTCGCGCTCGGAGAACGACGCCGGCCCTGAGGTCCGGCCGAACCGCCTACGGCCGCTCGAAGAGCTGCAGCACCCCGCCGAACGAGAAACACAGTGCACCGGTCAGCGTCCCCCAGTTGGCGATGTCGACGTTGACCAGGCTTCCGGTCGCGGGGCGGGTGAAGGCAGCCAGCGCGGAGACCATGAAGAGGATCGAACCGAGCTGGTTCACCGCCACGACCCACCACCCGAGACTGCGGGAGCGGACGCACGGCCAGGGTCGATGGCAGATCTCGACGAAGGCGAGGTGCCCCGACACGAGGAACAGCACGCACCCGATGACGTCCGGAGTCCAGATCAGCCGATTGACCTGCCTGACGGTGAGGCCCTCCAGGAAGGAGTCCAGCAGGTTGACGCCGAACACGAGCGTTCCGGCGAACAGGACGAACGTACTCAGCCAGTCCAGCCGCATCGGCTCGTACCCCCACCACCGCCAGCCGGCGGTGACCTGGAAACCGCCACCCCGGGCGTGCCGGGGCGCGTTCAATACCTGCAGGACCGAGACGTAGCCCCCGGTGCTGAAGAACAGCCCCCCGACGAGGTACACCCATGCGCTGACCAGCGGATCACCGGAACCGAACTGCGAGACCGCGGCGCCGACGGCGAACAACGCCCCGCCGATGACGAACGCACCGGAAGCCACGACGTTGACCCTGCGCAGACGGCGCAATGCGCCGGGCTCGGCGGTCGAGACCCGGCCGGCCGGGTCCCCCGGGCCCCGGACCAGCAGCGTGCCGCGCTTGCGCGCCAGCCGCGAATCCCAGACCACCGTGTCCCCCTCGGGACGCCGCCAGGTGCGCCGGGTGACGAACGGTCCTGCGCCTTCGACGCTCTCCAGAGGCTGTCCCACGATCTGAGACTAGTCCCGAGGACGACACCCGACCGTCAGCGAAACGACCCCCATCGACCGCCCGGCCGGCCGAGATGCGCGCGTCCCGTCCCCGTGCCGTGACCCGGTTGGCGGAGTCCCGGGCGCCGGATCCGCGGTGAACGCGCACAGTGGGTGCTCAGGGCGCTGCGACCGAACGGAACGGAAGTGCGGCGAACGGCCTCAGGCACGCCCGTACACCTCGTACGAGTCGGACTCGGGCGGATGGATACCGGTCCCGTACCTCGGCCACGGAGCGCCCCGGCGCCGACGCGTGAGGATGCCCGCCATGACCGAGCCCACCCAGTCCGCGCAGGCCACCCGGTCCGTGCAGGCCGCCGAGTCGATCCCGTCCGACCACGTCATCGTCCTCTTCGGCGCTACGGGAGACCTGGCCCGGCGCAAACTGCTGCCCGGCCTGTTCCATCTCGCCAAGGCGGGGCTGATGCCGCCGCGCTACCGCATCGTCGGCTCCGCCCCGGCGGCCGAGGCCCTGAGCGACCAGGATTTCCGCTCCCACGCCCGGCAGGCCGTGGCGGAGTTCGGGCGCTCGCGCCCCGAGGGCCCCGTTTGGCAGGAGTTCGAGTCCGCCCTGTCCTTCGGTGCGGCCGATCCGGAGGCCCCCGAGCCGCTGGTGGCGGCGGTGCGCGCGGCCGAGCAGGCCGTCGGCGGCACTCCGCGGCGGCTGTTCCACCTGGCCGTCCCGCCCGTCGCGTTCACCTCGATGGTCGAACTCCTCGGCGCCACGGGCCTCGCCCAGGACGCCCGTGTCATCGTCGAGAAGCCCTTCGGGACCGACCTCGCGTCCGCCCGCGCGCTCAACGCGGCCATCCACGCCGTGTTCGACGAGTCCCGCGTGTTCCGCATCGACCACTTCCTCGGCAAGGAGGCGGTGGACAACATCCTCGCCCTCCGGTTCGCCAACGGCCTCTTCGAACCCCTCTGGAACCGCGAGCACATCAGCCACGTGCAGATCGACGTGCCCGAGCAGATCGACATCCAGGGCCGCGCGCACTTCTTCGAGGGCACCGGAACCTTCCGCGACATGATCGTCACCCATCTCTTCCAGCTGCTCGGGTTCGTCGCGATGGAACCGCCGGTCGTGCTCGACGCGCAGTCGCTCCGGGACGAGCAGGTCAAGGTCTTCCGCAGCCTGCGGCCGCTGGATCCCGGGCACGTCGTCCGCGGACAGTACACGGGCTACCGCGCCGTGCCCGGGGTCGATCCGGCCTCGGACACCGAGACCTTCGCCGCCCTGCGCGTCGAGATCGACAACTGGCGCTGGGCCGGCGTCCCCTTCCTCCTGCGCTCCGGCAAGGCACTGGCCGAGGGCCGGCACGTCGTCACCCTGGGCTTGCGCGAACCCGTCCTCGGCATGTTCCCCCTGAACGCGCGTGCCGCCGTCGACGGCCGGGGCAACGAGCTCGTGATCGACTTCGCCGATCCCGGCTCCATCACCGCCCGGTTCCTCGTCAAAGAGCCCGGCCCGTCGATGTGCTTGGCGGAGGCCGACATGGTCTTCGGCTACCGGAGCTCCTTCACCGCCGACAACTCCCTGGAGGGCTACGAGCACCTCCTCCTGGAAGCCATGCTCGGCGACCAGTCCTTCTTCACCCGCTCCGACGGCATCGAACGCCTGTGGGAGGTCTCGGCCCCGCTGCTGGACGCACCCCCGCCCGTGGAACCGTACGCCCCGGGAACCTGGGGGCCCGACAGCATCGACGCACTCGTGGCCCCGCACCGCTGGCACCTTCCCGACCGACGTTGAGGGGACGGGCTCCGGTCGGGTTCCGGCTCCGCCGGGCGGCGGCCGGGCGGGCCCGTTCGGCGGCGCAGGCGCAGCCCGACGCATGGGCCACCTGGGTGAGGGGGCCCCGGACGTCCTCGCCCCGCAGCCAGAACTTCACGGCGCGGGGCGAGGGTCGGGGCCGCTTCTACCGGGACCGCTTCTACTTCGCGTACGGGGCGGCGGGGTGGAAGTTGATGCGCTCGCGGACCACGGGGAAGCCGGCCTTGGCGAAGTTCGCAGCCATGGGGAAGTTGCCCCGGTCCGTGGCTCCGGTCACGGCCTCGGCGCCGTGCTCCACCAGGAAGTGGGTGCACTCCGCGAGGAGGTCGTAGGCGTAGCCTCGGCCGCGGTGTTCCGGGAGGACGCCGATGAAGCCGATGGTCGGTCCGGAGGGGTTGTGTGCGGGAATGTGGATGCCGGCCAGGTCGCCGTCGGGTGTGCGGGCGACCTGCCACCACTCCCTCGGGGACGGGCACCAGTGGAAGAAGTCGAGCTCCTCCTGCGCGGCCTGGTCGAGGCCGCCCTCCGCTATGGCCTTCAGCGCGTGGGCGTCCAGGGTGGCCGCATGGATGCGGCGCAGTGCGTCGAAGAAGACCGCGTCGTCGGGTTCGGCGCCGAAGACGAGGCGGCCGGGCCGTTCGGGGAGTCCGCGCTCCGGGGTCCAGCGGTAGAGGAAGCGTTCCACCAGGAGTTCGTAGCCGGCCGCCCGGGCGGCGGCGAAGCGCGTCTGGGCGGCGGCGGTCAGGTCGGGGTGGTCGCGCCAGTCGCCGGGGAGGTTGATTTCGAGCTCGACCTGCCAGGGTGCGGAGCGCAGGAGTTCGGCCCCCGCCTCCACCTCGCCCTCGGCGACGTCGAACCAGTTGACGTTGACGGGTGCCTCGTCGTCGGTGCCGCCCCACCAGGCGCCGCGGGCGACGACCGTGCCGTCGCGCAGGGCCACCCGCTTCCAGTCGGGGCGGTGCGTGGTGCGCTCGTGGGCGGCACGGGCGTTCAGCGGATCGGGGTGTGCGTCGAACAGCTGGGCGTCGCTCTCGTCGAGCGCGCGGATGACCAGATCGGTCATGGATTCCTCCGGGACGTGTACTGCGTGGTGCACTCCCGGCCTCGGATCAGACGAACCACATCGGGGTAACGAGGAGGGAGCGCTGGATGGTTGTGAACTGCACGGCACTCGCCTCCTTCCGTTCGTCTCGCGCGACGTGGTCCGGAGTCGGACGATACTTGATCACCGGCAGGCCGTCCACGCACATTTAGGGCTCCTGGGGCTTGTGACTCGTCTCGTCAGAGGTCGATGCGGTGCTCGGCAGCGGATGGGTCATCGGCGGAGCCGTAGCGCAGGACAACGTGCGCCGGCCGGAACGGCAGGTCGTTCAGGATGGGTGCCATGACAGCGAAGAGTGCGTCGGCGTCCGGTCCGTCGGCGTAGAGGACCACCTCACCGCCTCCGTACTCGTTTCCGTCGAACTCGCCGACGTCAGCTTGCTCGATCACGTCGGTCAGCAGGGACTGGGCCTGGCGGACGACCTCCCGTTGGCTTGGCTCGCCAAGGCCAGCGTCGGCCAGTCGATAGCGAGCGATGACGGCATGCTCGACGTCGGTTTCTGCTTCGTCTGTTTCGGCCATGCGGGAAACGATCTCATCCCGGACCGACACCGGCTCTCCGGAACACGGTCCTGGGTGATCGTGGGCTTGGCAGGCTTGTCGGTCGGGTTCTTGCGGCGCTTGTTCGGGCGGTAGCCGCGGTACGCGGTGACCGGTGGCGTGTGGAGGGACGAGGACCGGTGCGGGTTGTGCATCCGCTTCGGGCAGCCCGCACACGTCGAGTCCCTCACCTGTGCGCCTGCAGTCCGGTTCGCGGCGAAGGGTCCGCCGCCGCCCCGACCGCGCCCCGGCGGGCCTACGCGCAACAGCCGCACACCGTGTGAAGATCACTTAATCGATGCCGGAGTTGAGGAGGGGGCGCATGGCCGCTGTGGTACTCGTCCACGGCCTGTATCACCGTCCTGAGCACTTTGCCGAAGTGGCGGAGCAGGTGAGGGCTTCCGGAACCGAGGTCGTGGTTCCCGAGCTCCACCGGGGTTCGTTGCTCGCCGATACCGCCGCGGTCCAGGCCGCCGTCGACGCGCTGCGGGAGCCTGCGATCCTGCTCGGCCACTCCTACGGCGGTTCGGTGATCACCGGGGTGAGCGGAGCAGGGCACTTGGTGTACCTGGCGGCCTTCGTGCCGGATGCCGGTGAGAGCGCGGCCGGTCTGGGTGGGGCGTCCTCGCGGCTCAAGGCGGCGATCCGCCCCGGGCCCGGTGGCTCGACCAGTCTGTGCCCCGATCTGGCTACCGCCGCCCTCTACGACGACTGTCCCGAACCGTTCGCCGCCCGCGCGGTCGACCTCCTGCGGGCCCAAGCACCCGGCTGTGGGCGAGGAGTTCCGGAGCGCCAGAGTTGGAAGGACACCCCCTCCACCTACGTGGTCTGCGCCCGGGACCGGGCCGTCGACCCGGGCCTACAGCGGAGGATGGCCTCGCGCTGCACCGACGTGCGCGAGTGGCAGACCGGCCACTCGCCCTTCGTGGGACGGCCCCGGCTCGTCGTCGGACTCCTGCGGGAACTGCTCGCATCCGACTTCTGGCGCAATGCGCACACATGAGACCGCGGTGCCGTGAATTCGGATGGCCTGCGGGGCGTTGACCTGCGACCATCTGCGCATGCTCATCCTTGCCGACGATCTCGGCCACCTCTCCTACAGCGTCACCGGCGACGGTCCGCCCGTGGTGCTCGTACACGCCGGCGTCGCGGACCACACCATGTGGGACGCGGTCGTACCCGCCCTCGCGGAGCAGAACACCGTCATCCGGTACGACCTGCGCGGCTTCGGCGAGTCCGCGCCCCCGACCGGGCCGTTCGCCGAGACCGACGACCTGTGCCGGCTCCTGGACCACCTCGGTCACGAGAGCGTCCGGCTCGTCGGCGCGTCCTGGGGCGGCCGGGTGGCCGTGAACTTCGCCCTCGCCCACCCCGGCCGGGTCCAGTCCCTGACGCTGCTCTCCCCGCCGTGGCCCGGCTACGACTGGTCGGCGGACATGGTGGCTTACGACGAGGCCGAGACGGCGGCCCTGGCTTCGGGCGACCTGGACGGCGCGGTCGGCGTGAACCTGGACATGTGGCTGCGCGGGCCCGGCCGCGGCTGGGAGGACGTCGCTCCGGGGCTGGCCGAACGGCTCCGTACCCCCGTACGGACGTCGCTGGTGAACCAGGAGGCGGTCGGGGAACACTCCCGGGGTGGCCCGGCGGGCGACATCACGACGATCGCCGTTCCCACACTGGTCGGGATCGGTCTGCTCGACGTCGCCGACTTCCAGGACATCGCCCGCCGGTACGCCGCCGAGATCCCCGGCGCCGCTCTGGTCGAGTTCCCCGCTGCGGCCCACCTCATCGCACTCGACGCCCCCACCGAACTCGTCGCGGCGCTGCGGCCGTTCCTCGCCCGCTGACGCGGGGACGCGGACGGGTCGAAACCCAAGTGCCGTCGGGCCCCGGGGCGGTGCAGGATCTACCCATGGACAACGTGCACAACATGGACGACAAGGTCGTGGCACGGCTCGCGGAGGCACTGTCGTCAGGTGCTCTGGTCCGCGTCCACCGGTCGGCGATCCGGGGCGCGGACCGGCTCGACGGTTTCGTCGTGGGCACGAGCGCGGCGTGGACGCTGATGGCCCTGTGCAGTGACGTCCAGCTCGACGGTTGGGCGGCGGTACGCACCGCGGACGTCACCAAGGTCGGGTGGCGGGGCGGCATGGACTGCCTCACCGTCCGGGCACTGCGGCGCCGTGGGCGCTGGCCGGCCCGGGCGCCCGAGCCGGAACTCGCCCTAAACGGACTGGCGGACCTGGCGGAGGGCGCCTCCCGGGCCTTCGGGCTGGTCTCCCTGCACGTCGAGCGGGACGCGCCGGATTCCTGCTGGATCGGCGAGGTGGCCGCCGTACGGCCGAAGTCGTTGCGGCTGCGGGAGATCGACACCGAGGCGCGGTGGCACCCTCGGCTGTCGAAGTTCCCGTTCGAGGACGTCACCCGGGTGGGCTTCGGCGGGCGGTACGAGCGGACGCTGCTGGAGTTCGCCCGGCCGTAGCGCTGACCGTGGACGCCCTCAGTGGCCCTCCGGCCGGCGTGCGGGTGCGGGTGCGGTGATCCGGCGGACGGATTCCACCACCGCCGCACGGTGCTCGGCGCGCCGTTCGGCGGCCCAGCCGGTGCCCGCCGCATCCGCCGCCGGACCGCCCACGGCGCCGAACCAGGCCTGTGACAGGCCCATGACCAGTGTCAGCACGTCCGCCGCGGGCACCGCGGCATCGATGCGGCCCGCTTCCTGCGCCCGCCGAACCGCCTCGATCTTGCCGTCGTAGGAAGCGGACTCCGCGTCCGTGGATCCCGGGCGCTCCAGTTGCTTCCACAGCACGAGGCGCATCAGCGCCGGCCGCTCGACGAGGTGGTCGAAGACCGCCCCCGCGTAGCCGGGCAGGTCCTCCACGTCGAAGGGCACGGACTCCGATCCCGTCGCGAGGGCCCGCTGGAGCACGGCGTCGAAGAGCTGCTCCTTGTTGCCGTAATAGACGTAGATGAGCCGCTTGTTCGCCTGCGCCGCCTCGGCGATGCGGTCGACGCGCGCACCCGCGATGCCGTACGTCGCGAACTCGGTGAAGGCGGCGTCGAGCAGGCGCGCCTTCGTCGCGTTGGAATCCCGTGCCATGGGCTGCAGCCTAGCAAGTAACTATCTGGTTATTGACAAGCGAGGTCACTGCGTCGCAGACTCGAACTATCCAGTTAGTTACTTTCTTGTGAGGAGCACACCATGGAGATCCGCGCACTGGGCGGCCAGGGACTGGAGGTCGGCGCCGAGGGCCTCGGTCTGATGGGCATGAGCGCCCACTACGGCGCCACCGACGAGACCGAGTCCCTCGCCACCATCGACCGCGCCCTGGAGCTGGGCGTCACCCTCCTCGACACCGCCGAGGGCTACGGCCCCTTCCGCAACGAGCAGCTGCTCGGCAAGGCCCTGGCCGGGCGCCGCGAGGCCGCCGTCGTGGCCACGAAGACCGGGATCGAGTTCAGCGACGGGGGCGCGTTCCTCGGCCACAACGGGAGCCCCGAGTACATCCGCCGCTCGGCCGACCGCTCCCTGCGCCACCTGGGCACCGACCACATCGACCTCTACTACCTGCACCGCGTCGACCCGAACGTGCCCATCGAGGAGAGCGTGGGAGCCCTGGCCGAGCTGGTCGAGGCCGGCAAGGTCCGCCACATCGGGCTGTGCGAGGTCTCCCCCGCCACGATCACCCGCGCCCACGCGGTACACCCGCTGGCCGCCGTACAGACCGAGTACAGCCTCTTCGAGCGCGGCATCGAACACGACGGCGTACGGGACACCCTCCGCGAGCTCGGCATCGGGCTCGTCGCCTACTCCCCGCTCGGACGCGGATTCCTCTCCGGTGCCATCAGCAGCCCGGACGACTTCGCCGCGGACGACTTCCGGCGCACCGACCCGCGGTTCCAGGGAGAGAACTTCCACCGCAACCTGGCCGTCGTCGACCAGGTCCGCCGGCTCGCCGCCGAGAAGGGCGTCACCCCCTCGCAGCTCGCCCTGGCCTGGACCCTCCACCAGGGTGCCGTCCCCATCCCGGGCACCAAGCGGCGCCGCTACCTGGAGGAGAACATCGCCGCCACCGCCGTGACGATCACCCCGGCGGAGCTGGCCGCCCTCGACGCCGTGGCGCCGCACGGAGTGGCCTCGGGCGAGCGCTACGCACCCGAGCTGATGACCTCCTTGAACGGCTGACCCTGTGGAGGACCCCTGGCCAGCTCACAGCATGACGTGCTTGACCTGCGTGTAGTCCAGGAGGCCCGCCATCGAGAGGTCACTGCCGTAGCCCGAGTGCCTGACCCCGCCGTGGGGCATTTCGGAGACGGTGGTGCCGTGGGTGTTCACCCAGACGATGCCGGTGTGCAGGGCCCGGGTCGCGCGCATGGCGCGGTCGTGGTCCCTCGTCCACACGCTGGCGGCGAGGCCGTGGCGGACGTCGTTGGCCAGGTGCAGGGCCTCCGCCTCGTCCGCGAAGGGCTGGACGGTCACGACGGGGCCGAAGATCTCCTCCTGCACGATCTCGTCGTCCTGGCGCACGCCGGCGACGACGGTGGGTTCGTGGAAGAAGCCCGGCCGTGGGAGGCGGGCGCCGCCGGTGACGAGCTCGGCGCGCCGCGGCAGTCGCTCGAGCAGGGACCGTACCGAAGCCAGCTGGGCCGCGTTGTTCAGCGGGCCGAAGTCCGCGTCCGGCTCGTCCGGGGCGCCGGTGCGCAGTTTGGCCGTCTCCGCCGCGAAGGACGCGAGGAACGCGTCGTGCACCCGGTGGTGGACCAGTAGCCGGGTGGGCGCGGTGCAGTCCTGGCCCGCGTTGTAGTAGGCGACCGCGGCGAGGGCGGCGGCGGTCGCCACGACGTCCACGTCGTCGTGGACGAGCACCGGGGCGTTGCCGCCGAGCTCCAGGTGGACCCGTTTGAGGTCGGCGGCCGCGGCGGCGGCGATCTGTCGGCCGGCGCGCACGCTGCCGGTGACCGCGATGAGGGCGACGTCGGGGTGGGCGGTGAGCGCACGGCCCGTGTCGCGGTCGCCGCAGACCACGTTGAGCACGCCCGGCGGCAGGTGCTCGGCCGCGACGCGGGCCAGCAGCGCGGACGAGGCGGGAGTGGTGTCGGCGGGCTTGAGCACGGTCGTGTTGCCCGCGGCGACGGCCGGGGCGATCTTCCACACCGCCATCATCAGCGGGTAGTTCCACGGGGTGATCTGGGCGCAGACCCCGACCGGTTCGCGCCGCAGTACGGAGGTGCGGCCCTCGGCGTACTCGGCGGCCGCGAGACCCGGCAGGTTGCGCGCGGCTCCGGCGAAGAAGCGCAGGGTGTCGACGATCGCGGGCAGTTCCTCGGCCTCGAACTGCCGGGGCGGCTTGCCGGTGTCGCCGGTCTCGGCGGCCGTGAAGGCCTCGGCGTGCTCCTCGATCGCGTCGGCGATGCCGAGCAGGGCGCGCTGACGCACGGCCGGTGTGGTCCGGGACCAGTGCGGGTACGCGGCTGCGGCTGCCGCGCAGGCGGCGTCCGTGTCGGCCCTGCCGGAACGCGGGGCGTGGCCGTGCACCCGGCCGGTGGCGGGGTCGACGAGCTCCATCGTCTCTCCCGAGGCGGCGGGCCGGTCCACGCCCGCCAGGTGGTTGAGCACGGGGTCAGCCACGGCGCAGCGCCTCTCCGGCGGCATCGCGTCCGGTGCGTACGGCGCCTTCCATGTAGCCGGCCACCCACTGGTCGGACCCGCAGACGTAGAAGGGGGGTTCGTGGGTGCCGTGGCGGGGGCCGACGGCCATGACGTCGCCGGGCGTCCACTGGGTGACGTACCCCTGCGTCCACGGGTCGGTGCCCCACGTCCGGACGTAGGTGGCGAGCGGCCGGTGGGCCTCGTCGCCGTAGAGGCGGGCGATGTCGGCGAGGAGTTCGCGAGTGCGCAGCGCGGCGGGTGTGCCGAGCAGGACGCCGAGCCGCTCGGGCGGTACCAGGGCGGACAGGATGCCGTCGCTCTGCGGCCAGGTGCTGCCGAGGACCCCTTCGGATTCGGAGAGGCCGCTCCGGCCGAGTTCGCGCCAGAACGGCCGGTCGTACGCGGCGACGAACTTCGCGGCGAGGGACTAACGTTGGCGGTGTAGGGAGGCGAGGCGCTCGTCGCTCACGCCGGTGACGGCGACCTCGCGCAGCGGGCCGACGGGCAGGGCACTGACGACGGCGCCGGCGATGAGGGTCTCGCCGCCGTCCAGCCGTACGGAGCAGTGGCCGGGCCGGCGGACCGTCACGGCCCGGACGGGCGCGCCGGTGCGGATGCGTCCGCCGAGGTCGGCGGCCATGCGCAGGGCCACCGTTGCGGAGCCCTCGGCGACCCGGAGGCCTTCCCATGCTTCGTAGTCGTAGGCGCCGGGGCCGGGGACCGCGGCGTGCTTGCGCAGGGCGGCGAGGAGGGAGGTGCGCTCGTACGAGCCGTCGGCGAGGGCGAGTTGGCCTATCTCCCAGAGGCGGACGACGGCCGGGGTGGCTCCCTGGGCGCGCAGCCAGTCGCCGACGGACGTCCGGTCGAGGGCCGCCGCGTCGGGGTGGGACCAGGGGTCGGCCGGGTCGACGGCCCGGGCGAGTGCGCGGAAGGCGGCGGTGACCTTCTGGTGGCAGGCGTCGTCGCCGGGGCCGAACCAGTGGGGCGGATCGCCCGCGCAGACCCCTTCGGGGGTGGCGCGGGTGAGGGCGCCGGGCTCGGCGACGTAGCTGGGGACCAGGGTGAGGCCGAGTTCCGCGGCGAGGTCCAGGTAGGCGGTGTGGGCGCGGCCGACGACCTCTCCGCCGAGTTGGACCAACCGGCCGTCGGGGAGTCGGGTCTGTTCGACGCGTCCGCCGACCCGGTCCCGGGCCTCGACGACGAGGACGTCTGCTCCGCCGGCGGCGAGGTCGCGCGCCGCGGCGAGGCCGGCCAGGCCGGCGCCGAGCACGATGACGTCGTGGTTCATGGGGGTGTTCCTTAGGTCGGGGCGGCTTCAGTCCAGGACGAGGCAGTGTTCGGGCTTCCAGCCGATCTCGACGCGCTCGCCGCCGCTCCAGCGGTCCTCCCTGCGGGACCGGACGGTGTTCTGCTCCAGTACGGACACCGTGACGCCGGGGGCCAGTTCGATCAGGTACGTGGTGGTCGGACCGCAGTAGACGGTCTCGCGGACGACCCCGGTGGCGCGGGCCATGTCCGGCTCCAGGTCGGACAGCCAGATCTTCTCGGGGCGGATCGACAGGTTCACCCTGCTGCCTTCGGGGACGGACGGCCGCTGGCCCACGGGCAGTTCGGGGCCTTCGTCGAGGACGACCCGGCCGCAGCGGTAGCTGCCGGGCACGAGGTTGGAGGTGCCCATGAAGGAGGCGGTGAAGCTGCTCGTGGGGCGCTCGTACACGTCCTCGGGCGTTCCGCACTGCTCGACGCGACCCTCGTTCATGACGGCGAGGCGGTCCGACATGGTCAGGGCCTCGTCCTGGTCGTGGGTGACGAAGACGAAGGTGATGCCGACCTCGCGCTGGATCTGCTTGAGCTCGACCTGCATGTGGCGGCGCAGTTTGAGGTCGAGGGCGGCCAGCGGCTCGTCGAGGAGCAGGACCTGGGGCCGGTTGACGAGGGCGCGGGCGAGGGCGACGCGTTGTTTCTGGCCGCCGGAGAGGGTGGCCGGTTTGCGGTTCGCGAGGTGCCCGAGCTGGACGAGGTCGAGCATGCCCGAGACCCGCTCGCGGATCTCGGCGCGGCCGACGCCCTTGCGCTTCAGGCCGAAGGCCACGTTGTCGGCGAGCGAGAGGTGGTCGAAGAGGGCGTAGCTCTGGAAGACGGTGTTGACGTTGCGCTTGTTGGGCGGCAGGTCGGTGACGTCCTGGCCGTCGAGGAGGACGCCGCCCGCGGTGGGGGCGGAGAAGCCGCCGATCATCCGTAGGAGGGTGGTCTTGCCGCAGCCGGAGGGGCCGAGGAGGGAGAAGAACTCGCCCGGTGCGATGTCGAGTTCGACGTCGCGCACGGCGTGGACGCCGCCCGCGGCGGGGTACTGCTTGCTGACGCGGTCGAGGCGGACGGCGGGGGTCGGACGGATGGGGGTCGGGGTCAGCAGGGGGGTCGACGTCGGGGTGGTGGTCGTGGGGGTCGGTTGCTCGGGTGTCGCGGGCATGATTGTCACTTCCTGGAGAGCAGGTCGAGGCCGCCCCTGCGCCCGAACAGGCGCGGGATGGCGAGGGCGAGGACGATGAGGCCGATGGAGCCGGCCAGCATCAGGGTGCCGACGGCGTTGATGGTGGGTTGCACGCCGAACCTGATCGCCGAGTAGATGCGCACGGACAGCGGTTGCGGGTCGACGCCGGTGGTGAAGTAGGCGAGGATGCTGGGCAGCAGCGCGGGCAGGGTCACCAGGCGCAGTGCCTGCCCGCGGGTGGCACCGAGGTCCATGGCGGCCTCTTCGACCTCCGGGTTGAGGGCGGCGATGCGGGAGCGGAGGATGACGGTCACGTAGGAGACGGAGAAGGTGATCTCGGCGAGCATCACGGTGGTGGTGGAGAGCGTGATGCCGAGGCCCTTGAAGAGGAGCATCGCCGCGACGCCCGTGACGATCTCCGGGGTGATCAGCGGGACGAGCATGATCAGGCCGGCGAACGAGCCGAGGCGGCTGCGGCTGCGTACGAGGCCCAGGGCCAGGGCCACCCCGAGGACGAGCGAGCCGGCCATGGCGACCAGGGACACCCGCAGGCTCATGCCGAGCGAGTCGAGGAGCACCTCGTCGTGGAGGATGGCCGTGTACCAACGGAAGCTGACGCCGTCGAAGACGGTGAGGGACTTCTGGGAGTTGAAGGAGAACAGGACCACGACGCCGACGGGAAGGTAGAGGAGCGCGAAGAAGAGGGCGGTGACGGCGACCGCGAAGCGGGGGCGGCGCTCGGCTGTGCCCCGGCGGCGGCGCTGCGGGGTGCGGGTGTCGGTGCCCGGGCCCGGGCCCGGGCTGGTGCTGGTGCTGGTGCTGGTACTGCTACGGGTGCTCATCGGGCGGCCTCCGCCTCGTCCTTGCGGGTGCGTCGCAGGTAGCCGAGCTTCCCGAGGAACATGACGGCCATCAGCAGCATGGTGAGGGCCGAGCCCAGCGGCCAGTTCTGGCCCTGGAAGAACTTGTCCTGGATCAGGTTGCCGATCATGATCTGGTCGGGGCCTCCCATGAGCTGGGCGCTGACGAAGTCGCCCATGGCGGGCAGGAAGACGAGGACGCAGCCGGCGGCCGCTCCCTGCCGGGTGGCGGGGACGGTGACGAAGAAGAAGGTGCGCAGGGGGCCTCCGTAGAGGTCGCGGCCGGCCTCTATGAGGGAGGTGTCCATGCGTTCCATCGCCGCGTACAGCGGGATGATCATGAAGACGACGAAGCCGTAGACGAGCCCGGCGATCACTCCCGCACCGGTCTGGAGGATCTTGGTGTCGTCGTCGGCGAGACCGGTCGCGCGCAGGGCTTTCAGCAGCGGGCCGTCGTCGGAGAGGACCACGGACCAGCCGTACATCCGGACCAGGTAGTTGGCGAAGAACGGGACGACGATCGCGGCGATCAGCAGGTTCTGGTGTGGTGGCCACGGCAACCGGGCCCACCCGCCCGGTCCACGGGCGCCGACACGGGGAGCAGCCAACGTGACCAAGGCCGAGCGCGCACTCGAGACGCGTGAGCGAATCCTCACGGCCGCGTGCGAAGTCATCGCCGACATCGGCTTCGAGAACGTCAGCATGCGCAAGGTCGCCGAGCACGGCGGTATGTCGAAGGCCCTGCTGCACTACCACTTCGACACGCGGGAGAAGCTCTTCGCCGAGGCGATGACGCACTCCTTCGCCCAGACCGGTACGGACACCGAGGGAGTTCCCGACTCGGTGCCCTCCTCGGTCGTCCTGGCCCGCATCCTGCGGAGCATGCTGCCGACCGACGCGGAACTGCGCCAGGACTGGAAGCTCTGGCAGGAGTTGTGGGTACGGGCCCAACGCGACGCGGCGGCCCGACATTTGGCCGTCGACCTGTACGACCAACTGCACGCGTGGGTCGGCGGAGCCGTGGAACGGGGCATCCGCTCGGGGGAGTTCGCCGACTGCGACGTCAGCGCGCTCGGCACCCTGGTGCTGGCCCTGTGCGACGGCCTCGGCATCCGCCTGATGCTCGACGACCCCCGGGTGGACCTCGCGACGGCCCGGTCGACTATCTGGCGGGCCATCGCGCCCACGCTGGGCATCGCCCCGGAGTTCCCGGACGTGTGACCGGTCCGGTCGATCCGGTCGGTCCGGTCGGACGTCCGGGTCAGCCCGGACCGTGCACGGTCTGGACGCGGCCGGTCGGGTCGACGGTGAGGGCGACGCGCTCCGTCTTGTTCCCCAGGGCGAGCACGATCCACACGACGCCCCAGAGCAGGCAGGTGAAGATAGTCAGGATCGCGTGCAGGAGGTGGTTGACGTTGCCGCCGCGCACCAGCACCGCCTGGGTCGGGGAGCGCGATTCGACGCGCCATCCGAGGGCGACGTACTGGTTCACCGTCCAGTCGAGGACCGCGGTGCGCCGTGCGTCGTCGAGCGGCTCGCCCGGGGGCGCGTTGAACAGCTCCGGGGGCGGGTCCGGAAGCGGCCCCCAGCCCTTCGGTTCGTCGGACTTGGCCATGTGTTCTGCCTCCCCACGCGTCGGGGCCGCCGGAGGGCGGCACCGGGGCGGGACGGTTTCGGTGCGGTCCCGCACATCCCAGGGTGCGCCGGACGGGCGGGTCCAGCATTCCGAGCCGGCCGGACCGGGCCGCTCATCGGATGTGCGTTCGAGTTCGAGCCCGGCCCTCCGGGCATTGTCAGTGGCGGGTCCTACAGTCGGAGCATTCCCATCCAAGGGTTGAGGCGGGCTGCCTCGCTGCACGATCCCGCCCCACCGGACCCCCTCGGGGGACAGCGCCCGGTGGGGTGGCGCGCGGCCCTGCCGGGGGGCTCGCAGGCGGTCCTGCCGGGGGGTCAGTCCCAGAACTCGCCGTCGTGCGGCAGGGCGGCGAAGTGCTCCGGGTCGTGGGAGAGGAAGACCCGGATGCCGGACCGGGACAGGGCGCGCAGCCGCCCGTAGGTCAGCATCTTCTCCTGGGTGTTCCAGTCGCTGAGCATCGGCACGTCGTGCTCCAGCCCCTGCTGGAGGTGGGCCGCGTCGCCCATGAGCGCGATCCGCCCGTGGTGGTCGAGGTCGAGGATGACCCCCTGGTGGCCGGGGGTGTGCCCGGTGGTGCGCACGAGGGTGAGCGTGCCGTCCCGGAACAGGTCGGTGTCACCGCTCAGTTCGAGGAAGTCGTAGTTCCGGCCGCCCGCATAGTCCTCGAAGGCGTAGCCCCGGGCCGTCCAGCGGTCCGGCCACCACGCGTGGCGCAGCTCGTCGTGCTGGGCCACGTGCACGGCGTGCGGGAAGTAGGTCATCCCTCCGGCGTGGTCGAGGTGCAGGTGGGAGTAGAGGACGTACCTGACGTCGGCGAGCCGGTAGCCGAGCCGCTCCAGCTGCGCGTCGACGGCGTGTGCCCGAGTGAACCCCTCGGCGCCGTACGCCGCCCGCAGGCCCGGGCCCCAGTGGGCCTCGGCGGCCTCCGGATCCGCGACGCAGTGGTTGACGCCCGTGTCGAAGAGGATCGGTCCGTGGGTGGCGTGCTCGATGACGGCGACCGTCGAGGGCACGGTGACCGTGCCGCTCGCCCCGTACAGGAGGTCGCTCTTCGGCAGGGTGAAGGGGCCCGCGTCCAGTGTGGTCACGCGCAGTCTCGGGGTCACCACGGGGACCTCCCTCCCCACTCGCCGGCGGGCGGAATCCCCCCGTCCAGGCTAGCTCCGGTACGGCGGGACCACGCGTCGGAGGGCCTGCGCGAGGGCGTGCGGCGAGTCCGCCGAGACGTACACGGTCGCCGCCTCCACGGGCCCGGCCGGGCCGAGGTCGAGGAGTACGGGCGGGTCCAGGTGTACGGCCACGTTCAGTGCGCTCTCCACCGAGCAGGCCACCGCGCCCGGTTCGCCGGGCACGGGCCTCGGGCCGCGGCCGGGAACGGTGCGCACCACCGGGGAGGTGGAGCGGACCGCCGGGCGCGGCAGGACCACGTCGCCGAGGAAGCCGGTCCGCAGGACTACCCGCTCCTCGTCGACCTCGTGCGGGTGCCGGACCAGTGCCGCCACCAGGCCCAGGCCGTCATGGCCGCCCCCTGCCCCTCGTCTCCGCGTCTTTCCCCTCCCCCAGGCTCGCGCGCGTACCGCGGGACGAACAGTGACGAATGTCAGGGGTGTGCCGGGAACGTGCCGGGGGTGCGCGGACGGTACCGCGCGCGGGGCCCTCGGGGTCGGGGAATCGGCGAATCAGGGGCGGCGCCCCGCACCGGCCGGCAGGATGGGGCCATGGACCGTGGGGACATGGGGCCGCGCGGGTCGCGGCCGGTGGTGGTGCGGGTACCGGTGGAACCGGTGGAAGCCGCAATGGAAGCCGACGCGCTCGACGCCGCGGCGCGGGCGGGTGACGTGGTGGTGCGCGGCCCGCTGTTCGGCGTGGCGGCGCAGTCCGCCGAGGACGGGCCGCGGTGGCGGGTGGTGCTCGAAGTGACGGCCGGTTGCCCGCAGCAGGCGCGCGACGGGCTGAACTCCCGGCTGTGGTTCCAGGCGAAGGACGATGCGCAGGACAGGGCGGAGCGGCGCGAGCTGCTGGCGGCGGTCGCCCGGCTGGAGAGCGAGCGCGTCGACGAACTCCTCGTGGCCGGGACCCGGTACCGGGTGGTGCGGGCCGAGGAGTACGCGGCTTCGGGCCCGGGCGGCATCGAGGCGCCGCGCCCGACGGATCCGGAGCCCCTCGTCCCCGACTGGGAACGGACCGTCCGGGAGCCCGAGATCGATGACGGTCTGGTCGTGGATCCGGACGCACCGGTCACCCCGACCCAGGCGTTCGAGCAGCTGGCGCTGCGCGGCCTGTGCTACACGGGCGGGCGGTTCCCCGAGGAGGTGCGCGCCGACTCTCGGCGGGCCCTGGACACCCACCCGGACGTTCTGCTGATGCCGCCGACCTTCAGCGTCGTGGAGCGGACCACGGACGGCTGGCGGCCGGTCAGCGGCCCGCACGCGACTCCGCACGCCGCCCGCAAGTCGCTGGACTTCGCCCTGACCTGGATGTGGCCGCGGATGCGCGGTCACATCCCCGAGGACGCCGACCCGCGCACGGACGCCCGTACGGGGACGGCCGCGGGCGGCGGGGAGAGCGCCGACCTGCGGGCCGCGAAGCTGGCGGCGTACGCCGGGGCCGCCGACACGCTCCGGGCCGGACGCGTCAACCGGCTGGAGTTCCAGGGCACCCTGTACCAGATCGTCCGTACCCGCCGCCTGCTGCGCTGGGGGCCCGACGGGCCGGAGGGCCCCCGGCCGTCCGACGTCAACAGCCAGGACCCCGCGCGCATCCACCTCACGCTCGACGAAGACGGCCGCGTCCTCCCCGACGACTGACCCGCGACGACCGCTCCGCCCCTCCCGCAGAAGTCGGCGCCCGCCGGGCGTTTCGACGTGCGCCACCGCACCTCCATGGGAAACGGTGGACCCGCCCCGCCGTGCGACCCTCCGATCCCCCGAAGGAGACACCCCGTGAACTGGACGCTCGAAGTCGTCCCCGTCCCTGTCACCGACATGGACCGCGCCAAGAGCTTCTACGCCGACCAGGTCGGCTTCGGCGTCGACCTCGACGACGAGGTCTCCCCCGGCGTGCGCATCATCCAGCTGACCCCGCCCGGTTCCCGGTGCTCCATCGCCATGCTCCAGGGGATGCCCGGGGCACCCGGCGGCCAGGTCATGGCGCCCGGCACCCTGCACGGCCTCCAGCTGTGCGTCACGGACATCGAGGCGGCCCGCGAGGAGCTGGTGGCCCGGGGCGTGGACGTGTCGCCCGTCCGGAACCTCGGCGCATCGGGCTGGCAGGAGGGCAAGGGCGGCACCTGGAACTCCTTCCTGACCTTCGCCGACCCCGACGGCAACAGCTGGATCGTCCAAGAGGCCCCGTCGGAGCTGTCCGAGCGCTGACCGGACCGGCGCCGGCTCCGCCGCTGCGGCGGGCAGATGTACCAAGCCCGCCCCCTGCGGGGAGGAATCCCGGCGCGTACGGCCCGGCCGCTCGCACAGGGGACCAGTACATTCCCCATTTCAGCCGGTTCGTTCTATTTTGGGGATGTGCCTTGCGTCGTACCGCTGTCGCTCTGACCCTGCTCACCGCACTCTGCTGCGGTTCCTTCGTGGGCCTCCAGGCCGTCTCGGCCGCGAGTGCGTCGGCAGGCGGAGGTGGCGGTGGCGGCCGGGGCACCAACATCCTGGTCGTCGGCATCGACAGCCGCGCCGGACTTTCCTCGGCCGAGAAGCGGCGGCTCCACGTGGGCGGCAAGGGCTGCAACTGCACCGACGTGATGATGCTCGTCCACCTGTCGCAGAACCGGCGGCGCGCGAGCATCGTCTCCATCCCGCGCGACTCCTACGTCGAGTACGCGGCCACCAGCACCACGGCCGTCGCCCCGGCCCGCAGCGGCAAGATCAACGGTGCGTTCGCGCTCGGCGGGGGCCCGCTCACCGTGGCCACCGTCGAGAAGGCCACCGGTCTGCACGTCGACCACTACTTGGAGACCGGCTTCACGGGCTTCGAGCAGACGGTCGACAACCTCGGCGGCGCCACCGTGTGCACGGACAAGCCGCTCAAGGACGAGAACTCGGGGCTCGACATCGGCGCCGGCCGCCACCTCGCCGACGGGAACCGGGCGCTGCGCTACGTCCGGGCCCGGCACGTCAACCTCCGGCCCGGCGACCTCGGCCGGGTCCGCCGCCAGCAGCGCGTGGTCAACGACCTGCTGGCCCGGCTCACCGCGGAGGGCGCCCTGGCCGGCCCGATCAGCACGGCGCGGACCGTGCGCACCCTGCTGAAGACCGTACGCACCGACGCCCGGACGGGCCTGGACGACCTGGTGCGCATCGGTTGGGCCCTCGGTCGCCTCAGGTCGGACCGGACGGAGTTCGCGACCGTACCCATCCGGCTGTTCGACCACCGCGTCCCCGGTGTGGGTTCCACCCTGGTGTGGGACGAGGCCCGTTCCGCCGCGCTCTGGGCCGCGCTCGGTGCGGACCGCCCGATCACCGGCGACACGCGGATCCAGCCCGTCGCGGAGAATCCGGCCCCCACCGATCCGGCCCGGATCGCCGTCCGGGTGGACGACGCCGAGGTCGCCGCCGCCCTGCGCGGCAACGGGTTCGTCGTCACCGACACCTCGGCGACCGCACCGCCCGAGCGCCCGGCGGGCCCGCCGCTCATCCGGTACGCCACCGGCCAGGAGGACAACGCGGCTACCGTGGCGGCCGCGCTGCCCGGCGCCCGTCTGCAGAGCGACGGTGACCTCGACGCGGTCGTCGAGGTCACCGTCGGCGCACGGCCCGTCCGGGTCAAGAGCGTCACCTTCGACCGCAACGTGGCCGACGGCGCCCCCGTGACCGCCGGTAGCCTCCGCTGCGCCGAAGCCCCGGCGTCGGCCGGGGCGGCCGGGCCGGGGAGCGCCGTGGAGCCATCCGGGCGACGATGAGAGATGTGGACCACGCACAGTCGCATGCCGCACCAGGTGAGTGGCCACAGGGGCGGACCGTGGCGCGGCCGCGGCGCCGGGCCGACAGTGGTGCACGCCGCCCCGGAGGGGCCGCCGCGGCGCGAGGCCGGGGCCGCCCCGGAGGAGCGGGTGCAGGATGCATGAGGAGATGCCGCTCGACGATCTGGTCAGCAGCGCCGCCCAGGACGCCGGAGGATGGCTGGGTGCCCTGCCGGTCGCACTCGTGGCCACCAGCAACGACGGGATGATCGTGCGCTGGAACCACGGCGCCCAGCAGCTCCTCGGCTACGCCCCGCCCGAGGTGCTGGGGCGGCACATCTCCGATCTCCTGCATCCGGGAGCCGATCGCAGCCTGGGCCGGTCCCTGTGGGAGACGGCCGCCACCGGGCGCGGGGTGATGGGTACGGTCACCGCCTGGCACCGCCAGGGTCATCCGTTGGAGCTGGAGATCTGGGCCTGCCCCGTTCCGGACCGCCGCCACGGCGCCTCGGCCGTGCTGGTCTTCGCCGCGGACGCCCACGCGGCCCGCCGGATCCGAGGTTCGTCGGCCGTCTGGGACGGGCTGTTCGCCCGTTCTCCGGTCGGGATCGGGGTCCTCGACACGCAGCTGCGGTTCCTCCAGGTCAACCCGGCCCTCGAAGCGATGAACGGGCTCGCGGAGTCCGCCCATGTGGGGCGGCGGCTGGCCGAGTTGCTGCCGGAGGTGAACGCCGACGAGATGGAGGGGGCGATGCGCCAGGTCCTGGACACGGGTGAGCCGGTCCTCGACCGGCGCCGAATCGGCCGGACCCCCGCCGACCCGGACCACGACCACGTGTGGTCGTGCTCGTACGTGCGCGTGGAGGATCCCGGCGGCCGGCCGATCGGCGTCATCGCCTCGCTCCTCGACATCACCATGCAGCAGCGGGACCACACCGAGGCGGAGGCGGGCCGCCGCCGCCTCGCCCTGCTCAGCGAGGCGAGCTCCCGCATCGGCGCCAGCCTCGACCTGGAGCGCACGGCGCAGGAGCTCGCCGACCTCGCCGTCCCGCACCTCGCGAGCGCCGTCACGGTCGACGTCCTGGATTCCCTCGCCCGCGGCATCGAGCCCGGCACGGGACTGGCCGGGGGCGTCGCCCTGCGCCGGCTGGGCAAGGCGCCGCTGACCGGTTCCGGCGTCACGCAGACCTTGGCGCCCCTGGGGCGGACCCTCATCTTCCCCTCGAACGCCCCCTACACCCAAGCCCTCGCGGCCCGTCAGCCGTTCCTGATCGCCCAGCTCGACGACCGGGCCGTCGCCCCCGCGGCCCGACACACCCCCAAGCCGGCCCAGCTCCTCGAGCTGGGCGTGCACTCGTTCATGATGACCCCGCTCATCGCCCGCGACATGGTCCTCGGCGTCGCCACCTTCTACCGCACCGGACACACCGGCCCCTTCGGGTCCGACGACGTCACCCTCGCCAGTGAGCTGTCGGCCCGCGCGGCCATCAGCATCGACAACGCGCGGCTCTACCACCACGAGCACGAGACCGCGGTGGTCCTGCAGCGGAGCATGCTCCCCCAGCACGTCACCCCGCCGCCCGGCATCGAGATCGCCCACCGCTACCTGCCGGCCAGCGACGTCAACGAGGTGGGCGGTGACTGGTACGACGTCCTGCCCCTCAGCGGGGGCCGGGCCGCGCTCCTCATCGGCGACGTCATGGGCCACGGCATCGCTGCCGCCGCCGTGATGGGACGGCTCTCCGCGACCGTCCGCGCCCTCGGCCGCCTCGACATGCCTCCCACGGCCCTGCTGCACCAGCTCGAAGCCGCCCTCGCCGACCTGTCCGACCCGATGCTCGCGACCTTCCTCTACGTGGTCTGCGACCCAGCCACCGGCCACTGCACGGTCACCCGCGCCGGCCACCCGCCCCCGGCCGTGGTCCAGCCCGACGGAACCGTCTACCTCGTCAAGACCCCGCCGGGCGTCCCGCTGGGCGTCGGCGGCATCTCCTTCACCACCACCGACATCGCCCTTCCTCCCGGCAGCACCCTGGTCCTCTTCACCGACGGCCTCATCGAGGCGCGCCGCCGTGACATCGACGAACGCCTGGCCGAACTCACCGGCCTGCTCGCCGCACCCCAGCAGTCCCTCGACCACCTGTGCGACTCCCTCATCGCCCATCTGGTGCCCGCCTCGGCCGACGACGACATCGCCCTCCTCGCGGCCCGCATCGGCGGGCCCGCCCCCCAGCCACTCGGGTGATTCGGGCCATCGGCCCTCCGCCGCTGTCACCGCACACGCCCGTCCCCGTACAGTCCGTGATGCCGACGCACCCTCGGGCGCCGTCCCGACAGCCGGACAGGAGAAGAGCCGTGGCCATCGACGCCAGTAGTGGACCGCCCCTCGCGCAGCGGTCCGGAACCGGGCGACCGCTCCCCGAGGCCGACGCGGGCTGTGTGGAGCGGTGGCGCACCCACACGGGTGAACTGGTCGACCTGCTGGGGCTGGTGCGGGAACGGCTCGGCGGAGTCGCCGCGTTCCGTCTCGGGCCGCAGCCCACCGTCCTGGTCACCGGGCCCGAGGCCGTGCAGCACGTCCTCGCGCTGCACCCCGACCAGTACGTCAAGCGCTCCCACCGGGCCCGCCTGCTCATCGGCGACGGGGTGCTCGCCGCGACCGGCGAGGCTTGGAAGCGCCAACGGAAACTGCTGCAGTCGCAGTTCACCGGGAAGGGGATGCGCCGCTACGAGGAGCGGATCGACGGGGCGGCCCGGACCACGGCCGGCCGGTGGGCCGACCACGCGCGCACCGGGCGGACCTTCGACCTCGGCGAGGAAATGCGTCGCTTCGCCCTGGACACGATCTGGCGGGCGCTCACCGGGCACCCGCTCGACGACACCACGGCGCACGAACTGACGTCAGTGGCCACCGTGGTGGCCGCGCTGCCGAGCCTGCCGGCCGACCGGGTGGACGCCCGGGACGCCGTCGCCGACGACCTGGCCAGGATCGACGAGGTGGCCCGGCGAGCGGTGGCCGCGGCCCGGAACGGCGCCCCGGGGCCCGACGGGCCGGGGCTGCTCCAGGTGCTGGTCGACGCATCGGCCGAGCGCCCCGAGTACACCGACCGGCTGGTGCGCGACGAGCTCGTCACCCTGCTGGTGGCCGGCCACGAAACCACCGCTACCACGCTGACCTGGCTGTACCTGCTCCTCGACCGCCATCCCGCGGCCCGCGGGTGGGCCCTCGCAGCCGGCCTCGAGGGCTCGGCGGAGCGGCGCGAGGCGATCCAGGCACTGGTCAGCGAGACCCTCCGGCTCTACCCGTCCGCGTGGATCCTGCCCCGGCACGCCGCCGAGGACGACGTCCTGGCGGGCTACCGCGTCGAGGCGGGCACGGACCTGCTGGTCTGCCCCTACCTCACCCACCGGGATCCCGAACTGTGGCCGGATCCCGAGCACTTCGACCCCCGGCGCTTCACCGTTCCCGGCGCCCGTCCCTCCCGGCCCGGCGCCTACCTGCCGTTCGGCATCGGCCCCCGTGCCTGCCTCGGCCAGCAGTTCGCCCTGCGGGAGTCGGTCGCCCTGCTCGAACTCCTGCTGCCCGCCCACGCGCCGGTCTTCCGGTCCGTCCCCACGGGAGCGGCGTACAGCATCACCGTCCGCCCCGACGGCCCGACTCCTGTCACCCTCGGCGACGGTGGGACCGGACCGCGCATTGACCAAGATCCGCACCGAGTAGGGTGAGGGCGGCCCGTGCCGTTGTCGGCACGGGCAGTTTGGACGTGCCGGGGAGCGGGGGAACCAGGGGATCAATCTCGCGGTCTCGTCCGGTTCTCCGCCACCGCGCTGGTGTACGCGCACCGGACGTTCCGCGCCTCGCTGCCGCCCCGGCTGCGCTCGGACGCGCGGCTGGTGGTCGAGTACGACGGTGTCCGTGTCGTCATCGAGGACGGTACGGCGCAGGACGCGGCCCGCGTCGCCCGCGCCCTGGCGGGCGGACAGGCCGACCCGGTTCCCTCGCCCGACGCGCCGCAGGAATCCCCCGGTGCCGGTTCCTGACCCGACCGCCAGCCGGGCCGTACTGATCGGGGTCGACGGCTACGCCCACCCGGACCTGGAGCCGCTGCCCGCGGCCGCCGCGGGGGCACGACGCTTCGCCGAGCTGCTGCGGGACCCGTCGGTCTGGGGCCTGCCCGCCGCGCACGTGACGCTGCTGGGGACGGACGCCTCCGTCTCCCGGATACTGGGCGCGGTGCGGGACGCCGCCCTGGAGGCCACGGAGACGCTCCTCGTCTACTTCGCCGGCCACGGGCTGCGCGACCGCGACAAGAAGCTGTACTTGGCACTGGCCGAGGCGGATGCGGACCACCCGCAGATCGGGACGCTGCAGTACCGGACGTTGCGCGACGTGGTGCGGCAGGCCGGGTACCGGGCACGGCACCGGGTGACGGTGTTGGACTGCTGTTACAGGGGCCTGGCGGGGGCGACGTCCGGCGCAGGATGTCCCGGCGCGGCAGCACCGAACCACAGCAGTTCGCCCAGAACGCCGTCGCCACCCGGATCCGTCTGCGCAACCGGGCGGCCGGACCGGCCACCGCGGTGCCGCTGCCCTTCGAGAACGGGCCGCTGGCCGTCGTCGACGCCGAGGGCGGCACGGTACGTGCCCACTGCGCCGGCGGCCGCGTGCTGCACTCCCCGGCAACGACGCTCGACGAGCTCCTGGAATGGACGCTGACCCGGGCGGGGCTCGGCGCGCCTCGGCTGCACCGCCACGGCAGGGAGGCCGATCCGCTGCTCGCCCTCACCCGGGCCGGCGCCGAACGGTTCGGGCTCCCGCGCAGTTCCGGCGGCGGCTCCCGGGAGGCCCTTCCGGAGGGCCACGGGGTCCTGGCCCGGCTTCGGCGGGCGGGCTGGCAGCCGACCCGGACCGGCTTCGGCCCCTGGGCCCGGCTGTACCGCCCCGCCGAGCGCGACATCACCCCGCACGGCCCTCCGGGGACCACGGGGCTGTCCATGATGACCGCGCTGCGCTCACCGAACCGTTCGGTGAGGGACAAACGGACCGGGGCGTGGGTGTCCGCTCCCAACCCCGCGGCCCTCACGGATGCGGTGGACTGCGCGCCGTGCGAGGCCCCGGACGGGCACCCCGTGCTCGCGGGTCTGTACCCGCCCTTCCACCGGCGCACCCCTGCCCAGGTGCTGATGGAGGAGGCGCGCTCCTGGTCGCGTCCGCCGACCGACGCCGAGCCCCGCGCGTCCCACGTGGTCGGCATCGGGGTGAACCTGGCACCGGCTGCGGCGGCGAGTCGGCTCAGCCTCGGGCTCGACGCCCCCGTGAACGTCGAACGGCCGGACTTCGACAAGTCACTTCCCGGCAGTTGGCTCGTGGACCTGTCCCGCACCGCACTCGGCGGGCGCCTGCCCTCCCCGTTCACACCGCACGGGCGGCCCCCGACGGGCCCGGCCTGGTACACCACCCCGACCCTCGCCTACGCGGTGGAACTGGGCCTCGCGGTCCGCCCCCTGGCGGCGTACGTCCGTACCAGGAGCGCCCCTTACCTCGACGCCTGGTACGAGCGGCTCCGGGACGCCTACGTCTCCACCGTGGCCGACCTCGACACGGGCCCCGGCCTCACCGAAAAGGAGTTCCTGGACGCCACGGCCAGCCGGCACCGGACCGATCCGGGGGCGGCGGCCGTGCTCGGCGCGATCGAGGCGACCGCCGAAGGTGGTCAACGTCGCACGCGACATCGCGACCGGCAGGGGCGAGGAGCCGTGACCCGTCCTCATGTCCCGTCGGACGCGCGGCGGATCGCGTCGAGCGTGCGCGTGACGTCCTCCTCGGTCGTCGACCAGTTGCTCACCGAGATGCGCATGACGCGGCGGCCGTGCCAGGTGGAGCCGCTGATCCAGGCCGCGCCCTCGTCGAGGAGTCGGGCCAGTACCCGGTCGGTGCGTTCGTCGTCGCCGAACTCGGCGCAGACCTGGGTGAAGACCACGTCGTTGAGGACGGTCGCACCCTCGATCGCGGAGATGCCGGTGGCGAAGGCGCGGGCGTGCCGGCACAGCCGGTCGACGAGGTCGACCACTCCCGAGCGGCCGAGGGATCTGAGGACGGCCCATACGGTGAAGGCGCGTCCGCGGCGGGAGAGTTCGGGGACCTTGTCGACGGGGTCGCCGTGTTCGTGCTGGATGAGGTAGTCGCCGCGCTCGCCCATCGCCGACCGGAGGGCGGAGGGGTCACGGACGACGGCGAGGCCGCAGTCGTAGGGGACGTTCAGGGTCTTGTGGGCGTCCGTGGCCCAGGAGTCCGCCTGTGCGCAGCCGTCGGTGAGGTGTGCGTGGGCCGGGGAGGCGGCCGCCCACAGGCCGAAGGCGCCGTCCACGTGCACCCACGCGTCGGCCTCGCGAGCGGCTCGGATCGTCTCGGCGAAGGGGTCGAAGGCGCCGGAGTGGATGTCGCCGGCTTGGAGGATCACGAGGGTGGGGCGGGGACCGGGGGCGACACCGGGACCGCGGGCCAGCAGGGCGCGGCGCAGGGCCTCGGGGTCGATGCGTCCTTGCTCGTCGGCCTCGACGAGCTCGGGCCGGCCGAGCCCGAGGTAGCGCAGGGCCAGGTCGATGGACATGTGGCGGTCCCGGCCCGCGACCACGCGCACGGGCGGCCCGCCGACGAGTCCGTCGTGGGCCACGTTCCAGCCGGTGCGCCGCAGCACCGTGTCGCGCCCGGCGGCGAGGCAGGTGAAGTTCGCCATGGTGGCGCCCGTGGTGAAGCCGACGGCGCTGTCGGGTGGGAGACCGAGCAGGTCGAGCAGCCAGGCGCCGGCGATCTCCTCCGCCGCCGTGTACGCGGGCGAGACCGCGCGCATCACGCAGTTCTGGTCCCAGGCGCTGACCAACCAGTCCGCCGCGAGAGCGGCCGGCTCGGTACCGCCGATCACGAACCCGTAGAAGCGGCCGCTGGGGAAGGCGGTGAGCCCCGGCTCACAGGCCGTGGCCAGGAGGTCGACGACATCGGCGGGCGCGCTGGGCGCGTCGGGCAGCTCGGCGCCGAGCGCGCGCACGATCTCGTCGACCGAGGCGCGGGCGGGAACCGGGCGGTCGGACAGACTGGACAGCCAGCGGACGGCGTGGCCGTGCGCCTGTCGGAGCGCCGCCTCGCGCTCATCCATACCTTGGACTATGGAACAGGGCCCGCCCGCCCGCAAGCGGCGGGCAGGAGGGCGCAGGGTCAGTGGATGACGCTGAAGCTGCGCCAGGGCAGGCTCACGGGGGCCGTGACGTTCGAGAGGGTGGTGGCCACGTAGATCCCGTCGGCCTTGTCGGTCTTCTGGCAGTCCGGTGTCCGGTACAGGACGATGTCGACGAGGGTGTTGTTCTCGACGTGCGTGGCCCCCTTCGGGATGCCGATCTTGTGGCAGCCGACGACCAGCGTGTTGGAGTAGCTCAGCTCGACCGGCGAGTCGTGTCCGCGGAAGGTCAGCACGCCGACGGTGCTCCGGCCCAGGCCCGAGCAGGCGCTGGCCGTCAACAGCAGTGCTGCGACGCCCACGATGGTGCTGATACGTCGGCTGTGGGACATGGGCTCGGTCCTCGTCTGTGCGGTGGTGACGGTCCTTGTCCACAGCCTGACCCGGCGGGGCGCGGCCGGCCTGCGTTGCTCGGCCGACTGGATGAGGGCGGACCTGCGGTGAACGTGCGGCGGACCGTCACCCCGCGCCGGCGGGCCGGCGGGCCGGCCACAGCACTAGAGGCTCAGCGCGTCCTCCGCGTTGTTCATCCAGGCGGTCACGGAGTTCTTGTCGGGCGAGACGTACAGGCCGGGGGTGGACGCCTTCAGCGGCGTCTGCTTCAGGTCGGACTCGGTGCTCATCGTCAGCGCGATGGAGTTGACGGTCTTGCCCTTGCCGTCCTTCGCGCCGCCCATGAGCCCGGCGTAGGCCGACTGGCCCGGTTCCAGCCGGAGCGCGTCCTCGATGCCGGGGGCCGCGCCCCGTTCCGTGGCCTGGCCGTCCAGGTCGCCGAAGGTGACGACCGGGTGCCCGAGCGCCCTGCACGCCGTGGTCCCCTTGTTGGTGATCTTCAGCAGGTAGCTGCTGGTCGTGGGCTCGGCCAGGGTCGCGGTGAACGTCACGTCGAACGTGCTGCACGGGAAGACGTCGAAGTCGGGGTCGGTCGAGCCCGACTTCGGCGGCTTCGACGGCGTCGCGGTCTTCTTCGGCGCCGCGGACTTCGACGGACTCGCGCTCGGGACGGCGGTCGCGCTCCCGCTGGGGCCGGCCGTCGGGCTCGCGCTCGGCGTCCCGGACCCGCCCGCCGCGCCGTCCTCGGTGGGGCCACAGGCCGTCAGGGCCAGTGCGGATACGGCGGCGAGGGCGATGGCGGCCTTGCGTACGGTGCTCATGATGGTGGACCCCCTGGGGAATGCGCGGAACGCGCCGGGCTGGGCCGGTCTCTGGCTGAGCACCAGCGTCCCGTAGAAGCTTCACAGCTTGGTGACGGCGCGTCGTCGGATCGACCACGGTTGCGGCCGGGGCCGGTCCGTGCCGTGCCGTGCCGTGCCGCCCTTAGCATCTGGGTCATGGGGATATCGCAGGAGAACGGCCGGTCCGGCGCGTGGCGGGTCACGGTGCGGGCGCGGGGGCGCGGGGCCGGTCTACCGCCGGGTGGCCCCTCCCGTCCTGCGGGTCGGCCGCTCGCCCGACGGCAGGACCTGCGGATCCACGGCACGCCCGGGAAGATCAGCTGTATCGACGGCTCGGGCCGCACCCGCTGGACCGCGTCCTGCTCCGGCGTGCCCAACGCCGCCCACATCTCCGGCGGCCGGGTCCTGGTCACAACGGACTCCCTCGCGTACACGGCCTGGGGCAACCTCGGCCCGGCCGCGCTGCTCGACCTCGCGGACGGCAGCCGGGTCGCCGAACTGCGGGGAGCACGCGGCGCGGCCCTGGGCGGCGGCCGGTTCGTACTCGGCCTGGAGGGCTACGACGCCTTCGACACCTGGGCGTACGACCGCGACGGCACCCTGTACGACTCCTGGCGCAGCTACGGGCACTACGTCGTCGGGACCGGCATCCGCGTCGTCGAGACCGACCGCAACATCCCCACCAGCAGCCGGGTGGTCCGGCTGCTGCCCGGTGGCACCGTGGAACGCGGGCCGTCGCTCTGCGACCCGCAGACCCCGGAGCCGCTCGTCCTCACGGACGGCACCGTCCTGGTCCTCGACGCCGGAGTGTTGCGCGCCGTCGGCCGCCGGCTGGAGGACACGGTCCTCGCCGAGCTGCAGGCCATCGATCCCGAGGAAGCGTGGCGCTACCACGGCTCGCTCCACCGCGCCGGCGACGACATCACGGCGACCATCACCGAACAGCATCCCGACCAGCCCGGCAAGTACGGCTACCGGACCTGGACGCTCACCCTCCATCAGGGCGGATGAGCCCGAGCGCACCCGGTACCGCGGGGGCGGCCGGGTGGGCCGTCAGTTCGCCACCACGGTCAGTACGGCCGAGACGACCGTGACCGCGGACGCGGCGACCATCCAGTTCCGGGCCCGGCCCGCCAGCACCGGGATCCCGTCAGGGTCCGCGTCGGCGTCGGCCTCCTCCGATTCCTCTCCCGGCCTCCGCAGGCGCGGACACGACCGGCAGGCCGGATCGTGGACCAGTGTGTCGAGCCAGACGACACCGTCGAGCGGCGCCCGAGCGAACAGCATCCCGTCAGATTCCATAACCGGACAACGCCATGATCCGCATCAGGCCACTGCCGGCGGCCGGACCGAGGCCCAACCGTTGCCGACCAGCCGATCACACAATGAGTTGAGCACACCGGAGGGCCGCGGTGCGCGCCGGGTCAGCGGCCGCGGCGGTGGTCGTAGATGGTGAGGCAGAGCGCCTTCATGGCGGTCTCCGCCCGCCCCGGGTCCGCGCCGTGGTCGATGGCTTCGAGGGCGGCGGCCGCGGAGTTCCGCACCGGGTACGGCAGGCCCTCGTAGGCGGAGATGCGGTAGGCCATCGTGCGGCGGGCCTCCCGCTCGGCCTCGCTCACCCCGTCGGGGGTGAGCGGAAAGACGGCGGCCTGGTAGGTCGCGATGCAGACGAGCGCGGCGTCGGCGAGGCCCTCGGCGTAGCCGTCGGCCGGGGCGTCCCGGTCCTCGGGCTGGAAGAGGGCGAGGACCTGCCGGCGGGAGAAGAACGATCCCAGCCCGGCGCCGAGACCGGCCACGGCCGCGAAGACCACGGCCATCAGCCGGCCGGACAGGAGCAGGCCGAGGCAGGCTCCGGCGACCGCGCCGCACGTCACCAACACGAAGGTGATCATCAGGTGGATGCGCGCGCCGAGCTGGGGCTTCATGGCAGCAGTATGCACAGTGCCGCCTGCGCCGGAGGAATCCGGCGACCGTCCCCGCTCCGCTGGTGTCAGGCGCGGCGGTCGGCGGCGTCGAAGCGGGCCAGGGTCAGCGCTCCCGCGTGCAGGGATTCCTCCAGTGCGCGGTGCGTCGTCCCGTCCAGGCCGCCCAGCGCCTGCGCCACCTCCTCGGTGGCGTCCCGGGCGATCTCGGCGGCCAGGTCGCCCGGCGGGGTGCGCGGGCCCAACTTGCTCACGGCTGAAGCGGCCCGGGCCGGGGTGAGCAGGCCGGTGCCGTGGGCGAGCAGCCAGCCGGGAACTCCTGCCGCACCTTCGGCGGGCGCCCGGTAGGGGCGCGAGCCGTCGAACCGCTCGTCCTCGGCGAAGGCTGGCTGCTTGAACTTGGCCATGGGCCGCCCGGGCTCGCGGGATCCGTCGGCGGGTTTGACGACGAGGCCCTCGGCGAGGTTGTCGGGCAGCGCGGGCAGACCCAGCAGTGCGGGCAGCCGGGTGGGGAAGACCGCCGGCAGCTCCTGGAGGCGCCCGAGCGGGCCTTCGGCGAGCAACGGGACGCAGAGCAGACCCGCCTCGTCGGCCGCCGCGCGCAGCGTCCGGTCCCCGACCCAGTACGGGCCGTCGTCGTCGGTGACGGTGGCGTCGAAGGGGAGCCAGAGGAGTTCGGGCGCGTACCAGACGCCGGTCTGGACGGGCTCCGCCGCCGGCGTGGCGGTTACATCGGGGTGGGGGTATCGGCCGCCGGCGAGTTCGCCGTAGACGGTGACGACCGCGGAGGCCGGGGCTCCGGCGTCCTCGCGCAGGCGCTGCGCGCAGCGGGTCGCGGCGACCGCCAGCGCGGGCCAGATCCGACCGACCCCGAAGAAGTCGTCCAGCCCGCCGTCCGCCAGGAGTTCGCGCCGCTTGGCGGGGTGCGCGCCCGACGCGTCGCACACGACGGCGAAGTTGGCGCCGTGGATCTTCTCGTGGGCCACCCAGTTCCGCCCGCGGGCCTCTCCCAGCCGGGTGTTCGCGGGGATCTTCGGATACGGGGTCCAGGGGCGGGGTTCGGGGTGCACCAGGTGATGGTAGCGAGCGCGTCCGCGGAGGTCCCCGGGTTTGTCCTGCGCATGCTCGGCGGGGTCTGCGGGACTCCCCTTAGGGTGGCGGGGAAGATCCACATCCTGATGCGGGAGGTATCCAGTCGTGTTCGCCGTGATCTACCGGTGGCGGCTCCGGCCGGGCATGGAGCAGCAGTTCACCGACGGCTGGCACCGGGTGACCGCGGCCATCCGCGCGCAGTGCGGCAGTTACGGGTCCCGGCTGCACCGGGCGGACGACGGTACCTGGGTGGCGTATGCCCGCTGGCCCGACGAGGAGGCGCGCGCACGCTGTGCGGCGGCCGACCCGCAAGGGGTCGCGATGATGGTGGGGGCGATCGCGGAGCGTCTGCCGGAGACCCGGATGCAGATCGTCGACGACATGCTCGCGGAACCCGGCGGCGTCCCGGGCACGGCGCCCTGACCGGGCGCCGGACGCGGTCGTGGAGCACGTGCTCGTGACGTCAGATCGGGTCCGCGTCCAGGAAGGCCGCGAGGGCGGCCTCGGTGCCCCCCGCGGCGCCCGGCAGGGCCAGCTCCGCCCAGATGACCTTGCCCTCGGGCGTGTACCGGGTGCCCCAGTGTTCGCTGAGCTGCGCGACCAGGAACAGGCCGCGTCCGCCCTCGTCCGTGGTGGCGGCGTAGCGCAGGTGGGGGGCGGTACTGCTGCCGTCCCACACCTCGCAGGTCAGGTTGTGGTCGTGGAGCAGGCGTACCCGTACGGGTGCGCTGCCGTGCCGCAGGGCGTTGGTGATCAGCTCGCTGAGGATCAGTTCCGTGGCGAAGCCGAGGTCCGTGAGGCCCCACTCGTCGAGTTTCTTCGCCGCGGCGTTGCGCATGGCGCCCACGGCGCTCGGCTGGAACGGTACCTCCCACTGGGCAACCCGGTCCGGGCCGAGCGTCCGGGTCCGGGCGATGAGCAGGGCCACGTCGTCGGTGGGCCGGGGCGGCAGCAGCATGTCGAGCACGGCCCGGCAGCTCTCGTGCGGGTCCCGGTCGGGGTGGCTGAGGGCCGCGCGCAGCAGTTCGAGTCCCTCGCTGATGTCCCGGGTCCGTTCCTCGATCAGCCCGTCCGTGTAGAGGACGAGCTGGCTGCCTTCCGCGAGGTCCAGCTCCGCGGTTTCGAAGGGCATGCCGCCCAGCCCCAGTGGGGGTCCGGCCGGCAGCTCCACGATCTCCGTCGTGCCGTCGGGGGCGACCACCAGGGGTGGCAGGTGGCCGGCCCGCGCCATCGTGCAGCGCTGGGACACGGGGTCGTAGACGGCGTACAGGCAGGTCGCGCCCAGTACGCCGCCGTTCACGTCGTCACCCTCCCCGTCGTGGTCGATGCGCTGTACGAGGTCGTCCAGGCGGGCCAGGATCTCGTCGGGCGGCAGGTCGAGGGAGGAGAAGTTGTGCACGGCCGTGCGCAGGCGCCCCATGGTGGCGGCGGCGTGCAGGCCGTGCCCGACGACGTCGCCGACGACCAGCGCGACGCGGCAGCCGGCGAGGGGGATCACGTCGAACCAGTCGCCGCCGACCCCGGACTGTGCGGGCAGGTAGAAGTGCGCCACGTCCATGGCGCTCTGCTCGGGCAGGGCGCGCGGCAGCAGGCTGCGCTGGAGGGTCACGGCGAGGGCGTGTTCCCGGGTGTAGCGGCGGGCGTTGTCCATGCTGACCGCGGCGCGGGCGACGAGTTCCTCGGCCAGGGACAGCTCGTCCTCGTCGAAGGGCTCCTGCTTCTCCGACCGCCAGAAGTTGACCACGCCGAGTACGGCGCCCCGGGCCATGAGCGGGGCCGCGATGAGGGAGTGGATGCCGTAGTCCACGATGGCCTGGGCGCGCGGCGGATCCTGTGCCTGCCAGCCCGGCGCGTCGGCCAGGTGGGGCACCAGCTCGGCCCGGCCAGTGCCGTAGCCGCGCGCCTGGGGGGTGGAGGGCAGGAAGTCGATCAGCCTGCCGACCGGGTAGAGGGGATGGTCGGAGCGGATGCCGTAGACCGCGGTGCGCCGCATGTCGGAGCCGGCGCGGGGCTCCTCGCCGTCGATGACCTGGTCCGCCAGGTCGACGGTGACGAAGTCCGCGAAGCGGGGGACGGCCACGGCGGCGAGTTCCTCGGCCGTGCGCACCACGTCCAGGCTGGTGCCGATGTCGCCGCCCGCGTCGTACAGCAGTTTGAGGCGCCTGCGGGCCGTCTCCGCCCGACTGGTCAGGACCTGCATCTCGGTGGAGTCGCGGATGGTGATGGCGGCGCCTTCCGGGCGGCCGCGGGGGTGGGTGGGCCGCTGGTTGACGACGAGCAGCCGGTCCCCGCTCTCCAGGACCTCGTCGGTGGCCTCGCGGCCGGAGAGCAGCAGGTCGGACATCCGGCGGTCCAGGCCCGGCACGTCGGCGATGAGGCGTCCGTCGGCGTCCTCCGGGAGTCCGAGCAGGCGTTTGGCCTCGTCGTTCGCGAGCAGGAGCCGGCCCTCGCCGTCAGTGATCAGCACCCCTTCGCGCACGGCGTGGAGCACCGCGTCGTGGTGCTCGTACATGCGGGTCATCTCCTGCGTGCCGAGCCCGTGGGTCTGGCGGCGCAGGCGTCTGCTGATGAGCGCGGTCCCCACGGTGGCCAGGGCCAGGCCGGTGGCGATGGCCAGGAGGATGACCGGGAGCTGACGGTCGACGACGCCGGTGACGTTCTTGACCGTGAGGCCCGCCGAGACCAGCGCGTTGACCTTGCCGTCGGGGCCGGTGACCGGCACCACCGCCTGGATCTCCTTGCCGAGCGGGCCGTCGACGCTCTCGGTGTGGACCTGGCCCTTCAGCGAGGGCTCGATGGTGCCGACGAATCGTTTCCCGATGCGGTCCGGCTGGGGATGGCTGTACCGGATGCCGTTGGTGTCCATCACCACGATGAAGTCCACCCCGGCGGCCTTGCGCGTGGTCTCGGCGAGGGGTTGGAGCGTCTTGGACGGGTCGGACGTCTTCAGGGTGTCCTGGAGGCCCAGGGAGTGGGCGAAGGTCTGGGCCACGGACACCGACCGGTTGCGCGCCTCGCGTTCGGTGTCGTGCCTCGACTGGAGGACCAGGGCCAGCAGGGCCCCGGCCGCGAGCAACACCACGATCGCCACCTGGAGGACGAATACCTGTCCGGCGACGCTCTTGTTCCGGTTGCCTAGAGGTGACCGCACCGACGTGCCCGGCACGGGTGGCGAGGAATGGTCACGAACCCAGTTGTAGCACTTCCGGGCGTCCGCGGCCCCCGACATGCACGGTAAGCGTCCGGATTGTCACACCTGGTCCCCCGGTGACGTTCAGTCGGCGTGCTGCTGGGCCTCGGTCCGGACGCCGTTCACGGCGGCGGGGGGCGGGGTCTGCGAGGGCCCCGGGGCCTGCGGAGTGGCTCCCGGGGTGGCGCCCGGGGTGGCCCCGGGCGAGGCCTGCGGCGCACCCTCCGGGGTGCAGGTGACCTCGTCGCGCGGCGTGTAGTGGGTCTTGTAGTCCTCGTGCTTGACTTCCTTGCCGCCCTGGACGAAGGTCCGGCCGACGGTGACGTCGAAGCCTTCCAGGGGCGTCTGGACCTCGCAGGTCTCACCGCTGCCGGTCCGCTTGCCGGGCGGCGTGATGTTGGTGCGCGGGCCCTTGGTCGCACGTATCTCGTCGTACTTCTTCGTACCGAGGAAGGAGATCGTCAGCGAGGTGTCGGTGGACCGGGCCTGGATGTAGAGCGGGTGGCCGGAGTCGTTGATCCAGCGCAGGTCGAGGGTGCCCCAGGCCACGGTGGCTTCCCGGCCCTCGGGGTAGCGCTCGATGTAGAAGGAGTGCGCGCCGTGCTCGACGGGCTTGACGCCCGCGAAGAACGCGGCGTTGTACATGGTGGTGGCGACCGCCGAGACACCGCCGCCGGGCGATTTCACGAACTGGCCGTCGTTGATCATGATCCCGTCGACGAAGCCGTTCTCGGGGGTGCGCTCACCGACCGTGCGGTTGAAGCTCCACTCCTGCCCCGGCATGACGACGGAGCCGTTGATGAGCTCCACGGCGCGGCCGATGTTGGTGGTGCGGTACGGGGCGGCCGGGAATTCCACGGTGAAGGAGGAGACTTTCTCCTTGATCCCGAGGCGCCGCGCGTCGTCGGCGCTGAGCTCCGGCTGGACCGCCACCGTGGCGACCTCACCGCTGCGGGCCGGGCCGGTGCGGGTCAGCAGCGGCAGCACGGCCCGGCCGAGCGCTTCCTGGGTGACCTGTCGTCCCGTACGACCCTGGTCGGCGATCACGACGCGGCCGTCCGCAGCGAGGCCGGGCACGGCGTTGCGCGGCGTACGGGTGACCTCGTCGATCGTGGGCGCCACGGCCGGGTCCGCGAGCAGGCCCTTGGAGTCGAGGGCGGGTGCGAGGCGGCCCTGCCCGTCGGCCTTCATCTTCAGGTGCTCGCCGAGGACGGCGGGGGTTATGGACATGCGCCGACCGGCGACGGTGAGCGTGACGGGCCCGGACATCGCGGGCTCGGCGAACTGCCGCATGGCCCGTCCGGTCTCCTCGGCGCCGACGCGGGGCTCGGTGCGGGCGACCGGGAGCACGACGGGGCCCGTGTGCGGACGCAGGTAGGCGTCGCGGAGGGTGCCGAGGGCCTCGCCCTCGACGAGGGAGACGCCGGGGAGCGGGGTGACGGCCTTCGCCGCGCCCTCCTCGAACGCGATCGCCCCGTCGCGGACGTGCTGCTCTGTGGTCTCGCCGAGACGGTCCACCGCGGCACGGGCGGTCTGCTCGTTCATCCTGATCACGGGCGCCACGTCGTGGCTGCCCGAGGCGAAGAGGCTGCCGATGACGGAGCCCGGGCCGTAGCCGGTCCGTACGGCGCGGTCGACGGTCGCCTCGGTGTCGAGGGAGAACCCGAACGCGGCGGGGTCGGCCTTCTCCACCCGGTCGCCGATCTTCACCGCGATCGGCGCCGCGGCGGCGGGCCCGAGCTCCCGGGTCAGGGCCCGGCGCGCCTCGGCCCGGCTCATGCCGCCGAGGTCCACCCCCAGGACCCGGGTGCCCTGGTCGATGTCGCCGCCGACCGCAAGGGCGGTTCCGTAGAGACCGCCCAGCGCGAGCACGACGGCTGCTCCCGCCGTCACCGGCAAAGCGATCCGTCGGTTGACCGTCCAGCTGCGCACGCGTCCCATATCTCTCCCGTGGCGCCCACCGGTCCCTCAGGTGGCGCGGGCCGCAAGGCAGCCATATACGACAATTACGGGAAATAATGATCCCTGCCGAATGCTCGATTTGGGGATGAATGTAATCGTTGTCACGATTCTTGTGCCGGCGGAGGCCCGCCGGGAGCGGGGGCCTCAGCCCCCCGTCACGCGGGTGCCGTCCGTGCCGTCCGGTCCGGCGACGACGAAGACGTCGGACAGCGGGGCCGTGTCGGCGCCGGCACTGATCAGCAGGTCGTACGTGCCGGCGGGCAGCACGCCGATGTCGACCCGCTGCCGCCGCCGCGCCACCGTGAGGTCGCGGGCGACCACCGACCGGCCGGTGGTCCGGACGGTCACGGAGAGTCGCGCCGGCACCTCGGGGAGTGCGTCCTCGCTGAGCGCGCTGATGGCCCCGACCTCGCAGACGACGGGTTCGTCGGCGAGGTAGAGGTCGTCACCGAGGTAGCTGAACCACGAGGTCACGGCGGCGCGCAGGTCGTCGATGCGTACGTCATGCAGGGACTGGAGGATGCCGCCGAGGTGGTCGAGCATCGCGTCCTGGTTCTGCAGGCTCCCGTGCTTCTGCGGGACGAAGGTACGGGCGTCCTCGGTGCCGGAGAGGGCTGCGGAGAGTTTGGGCACCGTGCCGTCGCCCCCCTCGTCCGCGTCCCCGCGGAGCATCAGCGTCTCGACCTTGTGGTCGATGAGCCGGGCCGACTGTCGGGTGGGCTGGTCCATGCCGACGATGGGGTGGTAGACCACCTGGTTGGACTCCCAGGCGGATTCCTTCCGGTTTTCGGTGGCCGCCTTCTCCATCTCGTCGAAGAAGTCGGTGAGGTGGCTACTCCACTGCGGTTGCCAGCCGGGCAGCCCGGCCTTGGTCGGGGTGGCCGCCTCGCCGTCCGGCCCGTACACGCACTTGTAGACGGGTACGAGCTGGTGGAGGGCGGGGAAGGAGCGCAGGAGGCGCGTGAGGTCCTTCTCGAACGGACCGAACCGCTTGTGGAAGCCGTTGCACAGGAACTCGACGGCGTTGAGCGAGCCGTAATAGGGGGTCCCGAAGGTGACGATGGCCCGGGTGTCCTTCCAGCCGCCCAGCACCTCGACGAAGTAGCGGGAGACGAGCCCGCCCATCGAGTGCCCGATCAGGACGAGCTGGGCCGCGGAATTGCCGCTCGCCCCGCGCCAGTCCCGCAGCCAGGTGGCACTCTGCTCGGCGAGCCTGCGGGCGGCGGCCCGGTTGTCGCGCCGCCAGTCGTACGGGAAGGGGAAGTAGTTCCGGCCCTTCTGCAGGTCGAACCGAGCCAGCAGGAACTTCTCCATCGCCGTGTATCCGTCGATCTTCCACAGTCCGGGCAGGGTGTGCAGATCGGGCACCAGGCGGTCGGCGGCGACGCCGTCGCCGAGATCGTCCACGAGCCAGTCGTCCGCACCGAGCTCCAGGGACTCCAGCGAGCCGCCCAGGCTCGCCAGCGCACCCAGTACCGCCGAGGCGGAGGGCGCCCACACGTCCTTGCCGTTCCTGGTCAGCACGCTCCCTCCGATACCGGGGAGCAGTACGACGACATCGGCCATCGGCATCTTGGCCATGAGCGGACCTCCTAGCTGCCCCCTGGTCGCACGAACGGATCGGCCGCGTCCCCGTAGTGCTGGTAGGCGGCCCAGGAACTCCAGCGCTGCCCGCTCGGCGTGACGTCCGGGCCCTGCGGGCCGTTCGGACCGCCCGGGCCGGCGGGACCCTGCTCCGGCTGCCCCGCGGCGCGCAGCCCGTAGAGGCGCCTGCGCGCCGCGCGGACGGCGCCGCCCACCGTCGGGGTCGCCTCACCGGACCCGCCCTGGAACAGGTGCGTGTAGAACTGGTCGGCGAAGGAGATCCCCTGGTCGTCGGGGATCCGCCAGGCCGCCCCGATGTAGTGCCCCACCCCCATGCGCAGGAACTCGTCGGCGAGACTCGGCACGAGCGCGGCCTGCGGGTTCCCCCAGGGGGTGCGGCCGGCGAGACCGGGCGCTCCGGGCGGGGCGCCCGGGACGGCGGCGGCGCCGAGTCGGGCCGTGTAACAGGCATTGGCGACGACGATCAGTGGCGGGCGTTCGAGCAGGGCGAGTTCCTGGGCGGTCAGCAGGCCGTCCGCGAAGACCCAGCCCGAGCGCCGTCCGGTACCGGAGAGGTCGAAGGCGCTGTGCCCGCAGTAGTGCACGATGTGGTTGCCCCCGCACAGCAGCACCCGCAGCACGTCCAGGCGCCGGGCGGGATCGACGCCCGGCTGGCGCAGCGCGTTCGCCGCGCCGACGAAGAGGCTGACCTTGGCCCCGAGCTCCTTGAGCCGGGAGGCCACCGCGAGGGCCTCCTGGCGGGCTCCCGGCAGGTGGAAGCCCTTCTCCGGGTCTCCCGGGTCGCCGATCACCAGAGCGCGCAGCGGTCCGTCCGCCAGGCCCTCGGTCATCACCCGCGAATAGGTCGTGCGCAGTTGCCTGGACAGCTGGGTGCGGATCGCGAGGGGATCGCGCTTGTCCACGCCCGCCTGCTGGATCTCGGCCAGGAACTCCCAGGGGACGGAGGCCGTGTCCCGGTCCAGTTCCAGCAGCACCGTGGAGTCGTCGGTGAGCAGCCGCTGGAAGTCCGGCGGCACCACGAACCGGGACAGCAGGTCGGGCAGTTCGCTCGCGTCCTTGACGCTCGGTTCCGTCAGCCGGTCCACGAGTTCCCGCAGCAGGTCCATGTCCACCGGTACCAGCCGTTCCGGTACGGTGGCCCGCCCGGTCAGCGCCGCCCAGCGCAGGCCGCCGACTCCGGACTGGACGGACATCCGGACGGGCACGGCGTCGTCCTGGCCCTCCGCCGGCCTGCGGACGGTCAGGGACAGCTCGGTGCGTTCCACCGAGGCCAGGTCCGCCAGCTGCTCGCGGATCTTCTCCTGGATGTCGGCGTCGAAGCCGGCGAGCACGGTGTGCAGGACGTCCGCCCCGGCGGGCGGGCCGGGGCCGCCCGGGGTGCCGTCACTGCCGTCACGGGCGGCCGCGCCCGTCGGCCCGGCGAGCTTGGTCAGCGCCGACAGGGCGTACACCGCGGCGGAGGGCCCGAACAGTTCGCCGCCGCTCTCCTCGCGCAGTCCGGGGACGATCCGTACCTGCGGGAGCTTCGCTGCGGAGTCCGTGAGCGCGAGGTGGAGCTGCTCCGCGCGCAGCCTGTCGACCTCCATGAGGAGTACGTCGGTGAGCCGGGGCGGCGGTGCCGGCGGGCCCAGCGGCGCCAGGGCGTCGGCGAATCCCCGGACGATGGCGCGGGCCGCCTGTTTGACGGTCAGATTGCCCGTGCCCGAACCGATGAGCACGGTGGCCATGGTCCCGACGTGGCCGAGCCCGAGCGCTTCGCCGAGCAGGGAGGCGTACAGCTGGACGGCGCGGCGCTCCGTCAGGGTGCCCATCGGTCCCATGCCGACGACGGCCGCGCAGCGCACGGAGCCCTCCTTGCAGGGGAAGTACGTGACTTCGCCCAACTGGGCTTCGACCCAGCCGAGCTTGGTGTGCTCGGTGATGGTGCGGCGGGGTTCGACGGAGATGGCCCGGTCGAGTGCGAGTTCCGCGGCCGCGGGCACTACCGACTGGTAGTGACCCGTGACGTGCAGATCGGCCGCGATCTGCGCGATGTCGCCCCAGATCACGGTGATGTTGAGAGTTGGACCATCGGTGCGCGGCGGTCGGTCGGGGGCCGGAGCGGGAAACCGAGCGGGCGGGTTCGAGGCCGTCGGTACGTCCTCCAGCAGGTCAGCGATGCGAGCGGCGGGGGTGCTCACCACGCTCCTCCTTTAGAGTCGCCCGAGCTTCTCGATCCGAGTGCGTCACATCTCTCTCCCCGACTGGATTATCCCACTGACGGGGCCCGGTCGTCGCGCGGTGCGCCCGGCCGGGTCCGGGGCCAACGGGCCTGCCGACCGCGGGGCGCCACCTGCGGCTGCTCGCGGGTGCGGCGTCCGCGCCCGCCGGGCCGATCCCGCCGGGACACAAGGGGGCTGATGTCGCATTGCGGGGTGGGCACACGGGGCAAGAGGGGCATCAACTCGGCTTCCCTCGCTTCGCATTGCCCTCCCAGGATCATCAGGGTTAGATTCCTGGAAACTTCTCCAATTTCGAGTGGGGCTGGCTGACGTGTTGGAGCTGACGGGGAGCGGGGCCGAGCCGCTGGAGGCGGGGGATCCGCGCCGCATCGGGTCGATCCCGCTGGCGGGCCGGCTCGGGGTCGAAAGCAGTTGAGCGGCGCCACCGATGTGTTCGCGCTGGGCTCCGTACTCGCGTACGCGGCGTGCGGTCAGCCGCCGTTCGGCGACGAGTCGGGGCACGGAGTGCTGTACCGGATCGTCCACGAGGAGCCCGATCTGGAGCCGTTGCGGGAGTTGGAGCCAAACCTCGCCGAGCTCGTCGCGGCCTGCCTCGACAAGGATCCCGAGGGACGTCCCACCGCCGCCGAACTCCTCGAACGTGCCCGCCTGCACGGCCCGTTCGCCGCCCCGCTGTGGCCGGGGGCCGTCACCGAGCGCCTGACCGAGCGGGCCGCCTTCGCAGCGAACGCACCGGAGGCCGACGTACCCACCGTCCCGCTCACCGGTGAGCACCCCGAACCTGAGCCGGAACCCGAGTCGGAGCCCGAGAAGGACCCGGCTCCGGCGATCCCCGCTCCCCCGGTCACGGCCCGGCCGGAACGGACCGCGCCCCGCCGCCGCACCCGCGTCCTGCTCGCCGTCGTGCCGGTCGTCGTGGTCGCGGGCTGTACGACCCTCGCCCTTCAGCACCTGCCGTACGCCTCCGCGCCGCGGGCCGGAGCCGGGAACTCACCGTCCGCCCCGGTCACGGCGCCGGTCGACCCGACGGCATCGACGACCGCCGCGGGACCAGCAGGAACAGCGGGCGCCAGCCCGTCGGGTACGGCGTCGCCGGCGCAACCGCCCGCCCAGGAACCGGGAGCGGCCGCGGCCGCCGGGGGCGCAGGCGGCCCCGGTTCCGGAACCGGCCCCGGGCCCCTCCCCGGCGGCGGTACCCAGCCCGGTTCGAGCAGCGCCGGGAACTCCGACAACCCGGCGAACGGGGGCGGATCGGGCAGTATGCGCCCCGGCGGCACCGGCGGGGCCGGCGGCAGCGGCGGGACGTCCACGGCGCCCACGACCCCGCCGCCCCCGGCGCCTCCCGCTTCCGGCACCTACCGCTTCCGCAACGGCAACAACAGCCAGTGCATCACGCAGGTCTTCGGCGCTTCGGACTCCGGCGACTGCGCGGACGCGAGCGCCCGGTGGACCGTCCAGAGCAGTCCGGACGGCAGCTTCAAACTCGTCAACCAGCAGGGCGGGGGCTGCCTGTACGCCAACATGCTCGGCCAGGCCGTCTTCGTCGGCGACTGCTCCCAGGGCACCGCCCGGTTGTGGCGGACGGGGTCGGGCGGCAGCCTCCGCAACGACTTCAGCGGGGGCTGTCTCGACCTGGGCATGAGCAGCGGTCTCGTGACGAAGACGTGCGGCGGGGAGGCGTCGCAGCGCTGGACGAAACAGGGCTAGCCGACCAGGGCGAACTCGGTGGCGGATGCAGAGATGGTCGGGCAGGGTGAGCCTCATGGTCTCAGTGGTGCAGAACGTGGCGATCGACTGTTCGGATGCGTATGAACTGGCTCTGTTCTGGAGCGAAGTGACGGGTTGTCCGGTGTATCCGCAGTCCAAACCAGGCGACCAGGAGACGCTGGTGATGCTCGCCGAGGGCCCGGTGCTGTACTTCAACCAGGTGCCGGAAGCGAAGACGGTCAAGAACCGGATCCACCTGTGCCTGAATCCGACGACCTCGCGCGAGGAGGAGGTCGAGCGGCTGTTGAAGCTCGGAGCCACCCTGGTCATTGACCGTCGGGAGCCGGACGGTACGGGCTGGGCGGTTCTCGCCGATCCTGAAGGCAATGAATTCTGCGTCCTGCGCAGCGAGTCCGACCACGCCGCGACGCCTTCCTGAGGCACCCGCCCCGCCCTTGCCCTCAAGCACGCTTGAGGGCATACGGTCTCCGCACGGCCCGCACACCGTGCAGGCCATGCAGACCGTGCGCCGAAGTACCGTGAAGGGGCATGACATGACGACCCAGCAGATGTCCGACGTCGAACTCGCCGGCCAGCCCGCCGCCTACTGGACCGGGATCGCCTACGAGGCGCTCATCGCGTTCACCCGGGCCCGGATGACCGAGAAGGGCCACACCCAGCCGCAACTCTGGCTGCTGCGCAATCTGTCGGCGAACGACATCTCACCCGACGGCAAGGGGATGACCCTGCCCGAGCTGCGGTTGGCCATGGCCTCCTACATCCGGCGCGAGGACGATCTGGCGGCGGAGGCCGAGGACCTCCTGGAGCGCGGCTGGCTGACCCGGGACCCCGAGGACCGGCTGTGGCTCACCGAGGAGGGCGAGCGGGCCCGCATCGATCTCGCGCGAGGCGCCCCGGCGATCCGTGCCGCCCTCCACGAGGGCGTCGACGACGCGGACTACGTCACCACGCTGAAGGTGCTCCAACAACTGATCCACAACGCGGCCGGGCCGAGCACGCACTCGCGGTAGCCGTCGTGCCGGCAGGGTCACCGCTCGTCCGTGCCCAGCCATTCCGCGAGGGTGTCGTGCAGGCGCTCAACCTGGGCCCGATCGAGGATCACGGTCGCCCGACCCGGTCAGCCGTCCGGGCAGGCCCCGGCGGACTGGGCGAGGGACACGCGCAGGTACTCCACCGGCAGGCCCTCCGCCGTCGCCAGGGCGCCTGCGGCAGCCACCTCCCGGTTCCGGACTCCGGGATGACAGTGATTCGGTACCGCGGCGATCTCCAGCCGGCCCGCACGCGGGTGGTCGTCCGCGGGATTGACGTGCGACCCCTGGTAGACCAGCGGTGCGCCTTCGTCGCCGTCCTCGGCGAGCAACAGCCAGGTGGCGAAGATCGACATCGGTCCTCCCTCAACAGGGTCTCGGTTCGCGACCGCCGCAGGCTACGTCACTACCCGGCCATCGGGCGCGTGGGTGCGGAGGGACCGGGTGGGTGGATGATCTAATCTGCGCGCTATGTGGTCTCCTCTCCTGCGCATCCCCGCCGTTCCCGGCAGGGCAGTGCTCCTGCTGCGGTCCCTCGCAGCCTGTGCGCTCGCGGCCGCGGCCTGGGCTGACGTACGCGCCGGAACGTTCACCGGACCGGCGTCGCAGGGCCGGCTCGCGCTGTCGGCCACCGCCGTGGGCGCGGTCCTCGTCGCCCTGCCCCTGTTCAAGGAGGGCTGGTCGTACGTCTACGCCGGGGGCGCCGCCGCCACCGTCTCACTGGTCTGCTCCGCGGCCGTGCACGTGAGCCACGCAGCCATCGGCGTCTCGTCCGCATACGGGGCGTTCGAGCCGGCCGCCCTCCTGGTGGTGCTGGCCTTCGTCGCCCGGCGCGGCCCGGCGGCCTGCGCCGCGCCGGTCGCGCTGCTGCTGGCGGCGGCCGTCGTCCTGCGGCCGCTGTCCGTCGGCGTGCAGGAGGGCAGCCTGGCCGTCGCGTTCGGCCTCACCCTGGTCACCGTCCTGGTGGCGGGGGCGAGCGTGACCGCGCGGATGGTGGAGGCGGACCGGCGGCAGCGCGCACACCGCATCCGGCTCGAACAGCGGATCGACCTGGCCAGGGACCTGCACGACCACCTCGCCCACCACGTGGCGGGCATCGTGGTGCAGGCACAGGGCGCCAGGGCGGTCGCCGCCAGGCGGCCCGACATGGTCCTGCCCGCTCTGCAACGCATCGAGGAGACCGGAGCGGAGGCGCTCGCGGCCGCCATCCTGCACCGGGTGACGGTGGAGTCCCTCACCAACATCCGCAAGCACGCCCGCCACTGCCGCCACGTCAGCGTCCACGTGCGCGTCCGTCCCCACGAGGCCGCCGTGCGGATAACCAGTGACGGGACGGCCCGCCTGACCTCCCGCCCGGGCTACGGGCTGAAGGACCTGCGCGAACGCGTCACCCTGGGCGGCGGCACCTTCCGGGCCGAGCCCACCGCCGAGGGCGACTGGCAGGTACGGGCCCGGCTGCCGCTCACCACCCCCGGGGGGCGCTCGGTCGCCTCCTAGAGCAGCAGGAAGCCCTGGTGGTGGAGGGCAACCCGGATGGCGCCGCCCGCTGGCCCCGCTCGAGCCCGACCCCGGTACCGCGACCACGGCGCGGCCGTCTCGGCGCGGCCCCGGGGTTTCCCCGAGCGATCAGGACGGTGCGGAACCGCCGTCGACAACCGTGCGCTGACGCCTGTAGTGGCGGGCTGCCCGGGCGCGGTTTCCGCACGACGGCTTGCACCACTCCTGCCGCCCGTGGCTCTTGAGGAAGTAGCGCACGCAGCGGGGTGCGGTGCAGGATCGCAACTGCGTGCGCTGCGGGCCGCTGAGAAAGTCGATGGCGGCTCGGGCCAGGGCCGCGACGAGCCGAACGTGCGGATCGTTCTCCGCCGACAGCAGTCGGGCGGTAGGGACTCCTCCCACGGGCCAGGTGATTTGCGGGGCAACCGGTTCCCGCGCGGCAGCCGCATTGAGGTGGGCCATTGCCCGGTCGACGGTCATCAGGCGATGGGCGTCCGCCGGGCTGGGGGGAGCGGGACTGACCACTCGGGCGAACAGGGCCCGCACTGCCTGCCGAAGTTCGATGATCCCGAGCCTGAGGCCCTCATCCGCTGCGAGTCCTCCCACCGGAAGGTGGCCGGCCAGCAGATCCCCCTGCTCGTGGATCCAGCGCGTCGTCCCCTGGACCGTGGCGAGGTCGTCGGCGACGCCGCCGTCTCCGTCGTGACGGATCGTGCTCGCCAGTTCCAGTGCCAGCCAGCGCTCCACGAGGCATCCCCTTCCCATTCGGTGCCCGGTCGTCAGCCACTTGATCACATCCCTGCGCACACCCTAAAGTCCCTAACGGTAAACAAGAAACTTCCGTTAGAACTGGGGTGGGTTCAGACGCCTGCCCCAGCACAGGAGGCGGCTGAGCCCGCCATGGGAGGCGACTGCGGAATGACCCTGCTTGCACAGATCAGCGACCTGCACCTGGACGGCAGCGAGAGGGCGACCCGACGCGCCACCCGCGTCATGGACTACTTGCGAGCCCTGCCCCACCCGGTTGACGCGCTCCTGGTCACCGGGGACATCGCCGATCACGGCGAGGAGGCCGAGTACGAGGAAGCGGTCCAGATCCTGTCCGCCCCCTTCCCCGTGCTCACCTGCCCCGGAAACCACGACGCGCGACCGGCCTACCGCAAGGCCCTGCTCGGAGGGGCGCCCGACCACGGCCCCATCAACCAGGCCCACGACGTCGCCGGCACCACCATCCTGATGTGCGACTCCACCATCCCGGGCCGCGACGAGGGACGCCTCGACGCCCACACGCTCGCCTGGATCGACACCACCCTCACCGCGCTGCCGCAGGACACCCCGGCACTGATCGCCTTCCACCAGCCGCCGGTCGAACTCCATCACCCCCTGCCCGACTCCGGCATGCTCGAAGAGCCCGGGCAACTGGCCGACTTGCTCGACGCGCACCCGCAGGTCGTCGCCGTCCTCACGGGCCACGCCCACACCGCGGCCGCCTCGACCTTCGCCGCGCGTCCGCTGATCGTCGGCCCGGCCATCACCTGGACCCTGCGCATGCCCTGGGAGGGCGACAGGGCCGCGGACCGCGACCAGCCGCCCGGCCTCGCGTTCCACGTCCTGTCCGACGACCGGCGCCTGACCACCCACTACCGCGTCGTGCTCTGATCCCCCGCTCGCACGATCGGGAGGCATCGTGGTCCGTCCCTACGCCGTCGCCGGGTTCCTGGTGGCGCTCCTTCCGCTGATCGCCACCCCCGGAGCCAGCCTGGCCCTGCTGATCCAACACGTCACCGACAGCGGCCGCCGCCAGGCTCTTCCGGTCGTCCTCGGCACGGTCACCGGCCTGTACGTCCACGCCGCCCTCGCCATGGCCGGCCTGTCAGCCCTGGTCATGCACTCCAGCCTGGCCTTCACCGCCGTCAAACTGATCGGTGCCGTCTACCTCATCGGCCTCGGCGCATGGACCTGGCGTTCCGCCGCCCCGAACGCCGCACCCGTCCCCCACCGCCCCTACCCGCCGACGGGGTCGGACTCCGTCTACGCCCAAGCGTTGCTCGCCAACGTCCTCAACCCGAAGGCGGCAGCCATCTACTTGACCCTGGTCCCCCAGTTCATCGCACCGCGCCAACCCTTCGGCGGCCAGATCCTCACCTTGGCCACCGCCCACGCGCTGCTGATCGCAGTCTGGCTTACCGCCTGGACCTTCCTCATCCTGCGCGCCGCACACGCCCTGCACGGACCCCGCTTCAAGCGAACTGCCGCCAAGGCCACGGCAGCGGTCCTCATCGCCCTCGGCATTCGGAGCGCCGTGACGTAGGCGGACAGGACGCTCCGTCAAGGGCGTTGCAGCAGCCTCGGTCTCGGGCAGCGGCCGGAACGGGCCCGTGACGGCCGCCTGTGGCGCGCGCCGCTGCCCGACAGCGGCTAGGTCGAGGCCTTGCCCCGACCGCCCTTGGAGCCGCCGTTCGTCGGCGGGTATCCGGGCCTCGCCGGTATCGGGGGCCGGGGCGGCGCCGGCAGGGGCGGGAGGGCCGGCTGGTGGAGCCAGGCGGTGAACAGGTCGTCCAACGGTTCGGCCGCGTAACGGGCCGCGTGGTGGGTGAGGGCCACGGTGGACACCACCCCGTGGCGGTGGACCGTGGCCCAGTCCCGCAGCATGCGGAAGAACGCGCCGTCGCCCAGCGCGCAGCGGATCGCGTGCATGGTCAGGCCGCCGCGCTGGTACAGGCGGTCGTCGAACATCAGCTTGCGGCCGGGGTCGGCCAGGCGCAGGTCCTGCGGCTGCGAGGACAGCAGCCGGTGTGCGGCGGCCGCCAGTTCGTGCGCGGTGCGGCCGCCGGAGCGTTCCGACCAGAGCCATTCGGCGTACTTCGCGAAGCCCTCGTTCAGCCAGATGTGCCGCCAGTCGGCGATGGTCACGCTGTTGCCGAACCACTGGTGCGCCAGCTCGTGGGCGATGAGGCGTTCCGAACCGCGGACGCCGTCCACGTGGTTGGCGCCGAAGGTCGACAGGCCCTGCGCCTCCACGGGGACGTCCAGTTCCTCGTCGGCGACGACCACCACGTACTCGCCGAAGGGGTAGGGCCCGAAGAGTTCCTCGAACAGGCGCATCATGGCGGGCTGCCGGGCGAAGTCGCGGGAGAACCGCGCCAGCAGGTGCGGCGGCACGTGTGCGCTCTGCGGTACGCCGCCCAGTCCGGGGTCGCCGAGGAGCACCGTCTGGTACATGCCGATGGACAGGCCGACCAGGTAGCTGGAGGTCGGCGCGGACTGCTCGTAGACCCAGGTGGTCGTGCTGGCCTTCGTCGTGCGCGTGAGCAGTCGGCCGCCGGCCACGACCGCGTAGGGGGACGGCGTGTTGACCGAGATGTGGTACGAGGCCTTGTCGGCGGGCCGGTCGTTGCACGGGTACCAGGAGGGCGCGCCGACGGGCTGGCTGGCCACCAGGGCGCCGTCGGTCAGTTCCTCCCAACCGAGGCCGCCCCAGGGGCTGCGCACCGGTTTGGGGTTGCCGGCCCAGTGCACCTCCACGGTGAAGGCGGAGCCGGCGGGCAGGGGCTTGGCCGGGCGGATGCGCAGCTTGCCGCCGCGGTGGGTGTAGTGCGGGGCCCGGCCGTTCACCAGGACGCGGCCTATTCTGAATTCGGCCAGGTTCAGGTGGAACTCGGTGAGCGGCGCCCGCCCGGCGATCGCGCTCAGCCGGGCCGTGCCGGCGAGCCGGTTGGGGCCGGGACGGTACTCCAGAGCGAGTTCGTACCGGTGCACTCGGTAACGGGAGTCGCCGTTGGCCGGGAAGTACGGGTCCGATGGCTCTGTTCTCTGGCCGCTCACTGCCGCTTCCGCTCCCTGCGCTGTGCTCGTACGACGTGCCGGTGTGCCGACGTACCGGTGGTGTGCCGGTGCCGCCCTGCTGCCTGCCGCGGCGCGGACGGCCCGGTCAGGACCGCCACGCCTCGATCGGGTTGCCCAGCCAGCGGGTGTCGGCGGGGACGGATTCCCCGGCCATCACGAGGGATGCGGGGCCCAGTGTGCTGCGGGCCCCCACCGTGCTCCCGGGCAGGACGATTCCGCCCGGGCCCAGGGTGGCGCCCTCACGGAGCACCACAGTATCCGTCCTCAAGATCCGGTCGTGGAAGAGGTGCGTCTGCAACACACAGCCGCGGTTCACGCTGACCCCGTCGCCCAGCACGACCAGGTCCGTCTCGGGCAGCCAGTAGCTCTCGCACCACACGCCCCGACCGATCCGGCCGCCGAGCGCACGCAGCCACAGGGACAGCACCGGCGTGCCGGGCACCGATCCGGCCAGCCACGGCACGGCCAGTACTTCCACGAAGGTGTCGGCCAGCTCGTTGCGCCACACGAAACCGCTCCACAGCGGGTGCTCCCCGGTCCGGTGCCGGCCCACCAGCAGCCATTTGGCGGTCACCGCGACCGCGCAGGCGGCCCCTCCGGCGGTGAGCAGGACCGCTCCGGAGAGCAGCGCGGCTCCCCAGATCCCCGGACCGCTCCACGTGATCAGCGCACAGAGCGCTGCCGCGGTCAGCACGGCCAGGGCGACCGAGCAGAACACGGGGAGGAGTCGGCACAGCTCCACCAGCCCGCGCGCCCACAGCAGCCGCGCGGGCGGCTCGTACGTCCGGCTCTGGTCGGCGTCGGCGGTGGACCGGGGCAGCCGCACCGGTGGGAGCCCCAGGTAGGAGCTGCCCTTCTTGGCCTTCTTGGGGGTGGCGGACAGGACGCCGACCAGTCCGTCGTCCGGCACGGTGCGGCCCGGGGCGGTCATGCCGGAGTTCCCGAGGAAGGCGCGGCGGCCGATCTCGGAGTGGCCGATGCGCATCCAGCCGCCGCCGAGCTCGTAGGGGGCGGTGAGGGTGTCGTCGGCGAGGAAGGCGCCTTCGCCGACGGTGGTGAGGCTGGGCAGGGCGAGCACGGTGGACACCTCGGCGCCCCGGCCGATCTTCATGCCGAGCAGCCGCAGCCAGACCGGTGTGATCAGCCCTGCGTACAGCGGGAAGAGCGTCTCGCGGGACAGGTCCATCAGCTGGGTGACCGTCCATGCCTGCCAGCCGACCCTGCTGTGCGTCGGGTGGGTTCCGGTCCGCAAGCCCAGGCTGAGCAGGCGTACGGAGACCAGCAGTAGGGCCGCGTACGCGAACCCGAAGGCGAGCGCCGCGGGCACCACGGCGAGCAGCGCTCCGCGCAGGGCTTCGGTGAGCCCGGCGTCGGCGGGCACGAAGCGGCCGGCGACGAGCAGGGCGGGCAGGGCGGCGAGCACGGGCAGGGCCGTGAGGCCGAAGCCGGCCGCGCCGTAGGCGGCCCGCCAGGGGAGTCCGCGCGGTGGGCGTTCCCCCGGCCAGTTGTGCTTGGCCTTGCCGAGTTTCCCGGCGGGTGCACCGGCCCAACGCTGGCCGGTCGGGACCTGTCCGACGACGGCGGAGCCGGGGGCCACCTCGGCGCGCTTTCCGACGCGCGCACCGGGGAAAAGAATGCTGCGGGTGCCGACGACCGCGCCCGCGCCGACCTTGATCGCGCCGATCTCCAGGTGGTCCCCGTCCAGCCAGTGGCCGCAGAGGTCCACCTCGGACTCCACGGCGCAGCCGCGGCCGAGTTTGAGCATGCCCGTGACCGGGGGCAGGGAGTGCAGGTCCACCTCGGGGCCGATCTTGGCGCCGAGGGCCCGACCGTAACGTTCCAGCCAGGAGCCGGTGAGGGAGGTGGCGCCGGCGCATTCGGCCAGTCGCTCGGCCGTCCACAGCCGCAGGTGCACGCTACCGCCGCGCGGGTGGCGTCCGGCCTGTACGCCGCGCAGCAGCAGGCGGGCGCCGCCGGCCGCGATCGCGAGCCGGCCCGGCGGGCTGAAGAGCAGCAGCGCGCCGGCGGCGACGAGCCACCACGAGGCGGTCGGCGCCCACGGGAAGGTCCCGAAGCCGTGCAGGACGTTGCCGAGGGTCAGCAGGACGACCGTCCAGCGCAGGCCGATCAGGGTGAACAGCGGGAGCAGCAGGAGCGACTGCGCCACCTGGGAGCGCAGCGGGACCGGTGCGACGGTGCGGGCCGCTCCGTCGTCCTGGACGGACTTCTCCAGGTGCCGGGCCAGCTTGCGCAGGGTGGGCTGCTGGTAGATGTCGAGGACGGCCGCGCTCGGGTAGCGGGTGCGCAGCCGGGTGGTGAGCTGGGCGGCGGCGAGGCTGCCGCCGCCGATCGCGAAGAAGTCGTCGGAGGCGCTGGTGACGGTGACCCCGAGGGTCTCGCTCCACTGTTCGGCGAGCCAGGCCTCGGTCCCGTAGAGCTGCTCGGTGGGTCCGGAGGTCTCCAGGCCGGGCAGCGGCCAGGGCAGCGCGTTCCGGTCGACCTTGCCGGAGGTGCGGGTGGGCAGCTCAGCGACGGGTGCGAGGAGCGGGACGAGGGCGGCGGGCAGCTCGGCGCGCAGCCGGGTGACGGCCGCCGCGTGGTCCCAGCCGTCCTGGGTGACGAGGTAGCCGACGAGGAGCTGGTTGCCGCTGCGCGCGGTGCGGACGGCGGCGGCGGCGCCCGCGACCCCGGGCAGGGCCTGGAGCGCGGCGTCCACCTCGCCGAGCTCGATCCGGCGGCCGCCGAGTTTGATCTGCTCGTCGGCGCGCCCGAGGAAGACCAGGCCCTCCGGTTCGGCACGTACGAGGTCGCCGCTGCGGTAGGCGCGCTGCCAGCCGAGGGATGCGAGCGGGGCGTACTTCTCGGCGTCCTTCTCGGGGTCGAGGTAGCGGGCGAGGCCCACGCCGCCGATCACGAGCTGGCCGCTGCCGCCCATGGGCACCGGTTCCCCGGACTCGTCGACGACGGCCAGTTCCCAGCCGTTCAGCGGGAGGCCGATCCGGATCGGTTCCTCGCCGGTCAGGAGGGCGGCGCAGGCGACGACGGTGGCCTCGGTGGGTCCGTAGGTGTTCCAGACCTCGCGGCCTTCGGTGACCAGGCGCTGGGTGAGCTCGGGCGGGCAGGCCTCGCCGCCGAAGATCAGCAGCCGGACCTCGCCCAGGTCTTCGGGCTCCCACAGCGCGGCCAGGGTCGGCACGGTGGAGACCACGGTGATCTCCTGGTCCACGAGCCAGGGGCCGAGGTCGGCGCCGCTGCGCACCTGGGAGCGGGGTACGGGCACGAGGCAGGCGCCGTAGCGCCAGGCCAGCCACATCTCCTCGCAGGAGGCGTCGAAGGCGACGGACAGTCCGGCCATCACGCGGTCGCCGGGGCCGATCGGCTCCTCGGCGAGGAAGAGCGCGGCCTCGGCGTCGACGAAGGCGGCGGCGCTGCGGTGGCTGACGGCGACGCCCTTGGGCTTGCCGGTGGAGCCGGAGGTGAAGATGATCCACGCGTCGTGCTCGGGGCCGGGGCGGGAGGCGGCGGCGCGGGCACCGGGCTCCGCGGACCGGCCGGAATGGATGCGCTGTCCGCCGCCGAGCACCGCCCGGACCCCGGCCTCGCCGAAGACCAGGTCGGCGCGCTCGTCCGGGTCCTCGGCGTCGACGGGTACGTAGGCGGCGCCTGCGGCCAGGACGGCGAGGACGGCCACGTACAGCTCGTTGGTCCCGGACGGGACGCGGACGCCGACCCGGTCGCCGAGTCCCACGCCGGCGGCCGCGAGGGCCCGGCGCCGGCGCTCGACCTCGACGGCGAGCGCCCGGTAGGTCAATCGGGTGGTTCCGTCGTCGAGGGCGAGCTCGTCGGGGTACGTCCGTACGGTGGCCTCGAAGACGTCGACGAGGGTGCGGGTGGGGGCGGCGGGCCCGGCGGTGAAGCGGGCGGACTTGCCGGACTCCTCCGGCGTCTCCCCGTCGTCGAGCAGAGTGAGTTCACCGCGCTCAGGTGTGACTGCCATCGGCCCTCGCGTCTCGATCCCGGCAGCATCCGGGTCGCCGGCGGAGCCCGGGTCTGCCCAGGTTGTTCCGGCCCAGCGCCAAACAACCCACCAGTCTAGTGCGGTATCAAGGATTTTCTTGTTGAAGCCTTGTGCGTGGCTGGGAAAAGACGGTATTGCGGCTGCGCAATGCGGGGCGCTCGCACGTTCCGGGGCCGTGCGAAGGGCGGACGGAGGATCGAATACAGTCGGCCGATATGACCGATCATGAGGTGCCCGCGCAGCGTTTTCTCGTACTCCATGACTACGGCATGGGCGGATCGTGGTGGTGGGTCCACGCGAGGTCGGTGCGCGAGGTGCGTGAGACGTTCGCGGACGTGGAGGTCGTCGAGACCGCGGACACCCTCCGGCGGGCCGAGAGCTGGGACTTGGACGAGGCCTGGGTCGACGGGACGACCACACCGGACGGGCTGGACGAACTGCGGGCGAAGCGGGAGGCCCAGCGCGGACTCGACGGCTTCGGCGCGCTCGCCGACCGGGAGATCGTGTGGCTGCGGCGGCGCTGGGACTACGGGGACGACGAGGACCTGACGCTCTACCTGATGGAGGTCGGGGCCGACGGTCGTAGGCTGCGCCAGGTCGAGTCGGCCCCGGACGGCCCCGGTGTGCGGAGCGGCCCGGACGACTGGCCCCTCAACCCGCCCGTCGTGGACCTCTTCGACCCCGAGCTGGTGGGCATGGAGATCAGCGGGGCCGAGTTCGAGACGGCCTGGCTCGGTGCCCGGCCCATGGAGTGGCCGCAGGGAGAGGGCGAGGAAGAGGCCGAGGAAGAGGCCGAGGGACCGACCGCGGGGCAGGACGGGTGAGGGACCGAGGTGTGGGGGCGCCTGCGTGCTACGCGCAGTCCGGGCACAGGCCGCGGTAGGTGACCTCGACCCCGGACACCGTGAAGCCGAAGCGCTCGTCCGCCGGGAGGCCGGCCAGGGGGTCGTCCGTGGGGTGGACGTCGCGAATGAGGCCGCAGGTGGAACACACCAGGTGCTGGTGCGGGTGGTGCGCGTTGGGGTCGTAGCGCTTCGCCCGGCCGTCCGTGGTGACCTCCACGACCTCGCCGAGGGCGACCAGTTCGCCCAGGGCGTTGTAGACCGTCGCCCGGGAGATCTCCGGCAACCGCTGGACCGCGCGTGCGTGCACCTCGTCCGCCGTGAGGTGCACGTGGTCGCCGTCGAGGACCTCCGCGACCACGCGCCGCTGGGATGTCATTCGCCAACCACGCCCGCGCAAACGCTCCAGCAGGTCACTCATATCGGCCCACCTATTCAGGTTCGACGGGGTGTCCCGAAGTTTATCGGCGGACATCCTGGATCCGGTCGAAGGTGGACCTGGTGTCCTTCTTGACTTGGATTCCGTCCATCGTAGGATCGGTTTCGTAGATAGCCAAGAGACAGGAAGACTCCAGAGCGGCAGGTGACAAAGACGTGACGGATCACCGCCGAGGAGCTGCCCGGTGCCGACACGTGTGCACCGGCCGCCGGCGTCCCACTGCGCACGACCGTCCGGGACGGTGACCCCTCGGCGTCGAGGCGATCGACGAGGCCGAGCCCATTCGACGGGGCCCTGCGCCCCGCCTGTTCCTTCGCATTCAGTCGCATTCAGTTCCTGAACACCGTGATCCGCCTGGTACGGAAGGATTCCCATGTCTGAGAACCACGATGCAATCGTCACAGATGCCAAATCTGAGGGTGGGGACGGCTGTCCGGTGGCCCACGGGCGAGCCGCACACCCGACTCAGGGCGGCGGGAACCGCCAGTGGTGGCCCGAACGGCTCAACCTGAAGATCCTCGCCAAGAACCCCGCCGTCGCGAACCCCCTCGGTGAGGAGTTCGACTACGCCGCAGCGTTCAAAACCCTCGACCTTCCCGCCGTCAAGCGGGACATCGCGGACGTGCTGACCACCTCCCAGGACTGGTGGCCCGCCGACTTCGGCCACTACGGCCCGTTCATGATCCGTATGGCCTGGCACAGCGCGGGCACCTACCGGATCAGCGACGGCCGCGGCGGCGCCGGGGCCGGCCAGCAGCGTTTCGCCCCCCTCAACAGCTGGCCGGACAACGGCAACCTCGACAAGGCCCGCCGTCTGCTGTGGCCGGTCAAGCAGAAGTACGGCCAGAGCCTCTCGTGGGCCGACCTCATGATCCTCACCGGCAACGTGGCCCTGGAGTCGATGGGCTTCGAGACCTTCGGCTTCGGTGGCGGCCGCCCGGACGTCTGGGAACCCGACGAGGACGTCTACTGGGGCCCCGAGACCACCTGGCTCGACGACGAGCGCTACACGGGAGACCGCGAGCTGGAGAACCCCCTCGGCGCGGTCCAGATGGGCCTCATCTACGTCAATCCGGAGGGCCCGAACGGCAACCCCGACCCGATCGCCGCGGCGCGCGACATCCGTGAGACCTTCCGTCGGATGGCGATGAACGACGAGGAGACGGTCGCGCTGATCGCGGGCGGCCACACCTTCGGCAAGACCCACGGTGCGGGCCCGGCGGAGAGCGTCGGCGCCGACCCGGAGGCCGCCCCGATGGAGGCGCAGGGGCTGGGCTGGGCGAATTCCTTCGGCACCGGCAAGGGTGGCGACGCGATCACCAGCGGTCTCGAGGGAGTCTGGACCAACACCCCGACCACCTGGGACAACACCTTCTTCGAGATCCTGTTCGGCTACGACTGGGAGCTGTTCAAGAGCCCCGCCGGGGCGAACCAGTGGCGGCCGAAGGACGGCGCCGGGGCGGGCACCGTGCCCGATGCCCACGACCCGGCCAAATCCCACGCCCCGACGATGCTGACGACCGACCTGTCGCTGCGGGTCGACCCGGCCTACGAGCAGATCTCGCGGCGCTTCCTCGCGAACCCCGCCGAGTTCGCCGACGCGTTCGCGCGCGCGTGGTTCAAGCTGACCCACCGCGACATGGGCCCGGTCGTGCGCTACCTCGGCCCGGAGGTCCCGACCGAGACCCTGCTGTGGCAGGACCCGCTCCCCCCGGTGACGCACGAGCTCGTCGACGCCGCCGACGTCGCCGTACTCAAGCGGCAGGTCCGTGACTCGGGCCTGACGGTGTCCCAGCTCGTCTCGGTCGCGTGGGCCTCGGCCTCGTCCTTCCGCGGCAGCGACAAGCGCGGCGGCGCCAACGGCGGTCGGATCCGCCTCCAGCCGCAGAGCGGTTGGGAGGTCAACGACCCGGACCAGCTGGCCGGGGTACTGCGTACCCTGACCGGGATCCAGGAGGCCTTCAACTCCGCCCAGAGCGGCGGCAAGCGGATCTCGCTCGCGGACCTGATCGTGCTGGCCGGCGCGGCCGCCGTCGAACAGGCCGCCATGGACGGCGGGTTCGCCGTGCAGGTCCCCTTCACCCCGGGTCGCGCGGACGCGGCGCAGGAGCAGACGGACGTGGAGTCGTTCGCCGCGCTGGAGCCGGCCGCCGACGGGTTCCGCAACTACCTCGGGAAGGGCAACCGGCTGCCGGCCGAGTACCTGCTGCTCGACCGGGCGAACCTGCTGACCCTCAGCGCTCCCGAGATGACGGTCCTGGTCGGTGGCCTGCGCGTACTGGGCGCCAACCACCAGCAGACGCAGCACGGCGTCTTCACCACGACCCCGGGGGCCCTCACCAACGACTTCTTCGTCAACCTGCTCGACCTGGGCACGACGTGGTCGGCGACGTCCGAGGACGGGACCGCCTTCGAGGGCCGCGACTCCGCCACGGGCCGGGCGAAGTGGACCGGTACCCGCGCCGACCTCGTGTTCGGGTCGAACTCGGAGCTGCGCGCCCTCGCGGAGGTCTATGCGAGCGACGATGCGAAGGAGAAGTTCGTGAAGGACTTCGTCGCGGCGTGGGACAAGGTGATGAACCTCGACCGGTTCGACCTCGCCTGAGCGTGACGTCCGGGCCGGCCGACCGGCCGGCCCGGATCACGGCTCCGCGCGGACGCGGCCCACGACGAGCCGGACGGCGCTGATCGTCAGGTCGGGATCGTGCACCTGTACGTAGTGATCGCTCCCGGTGGCCAGGAACTGCGGGGTCTGCGACCCCAACTCCACCAGCTCCTGCTGGACCCGGGGCCAGGCCCGCTCGAGGGTGTCCAGGAGCTCCTTCGGGGACCCGGGCGGGGCGGCGAAGGGTTCCGTCTTGCTGAGGACGGCCATCGGGACCTCGGGCAGCGGGCGCGCGGCGGTGACGGAATCGATCGAGCCGTCGATGTCCACCCTCTCGAACGCGGGTTGCGCGTCGAAGGGCGTGCCGGGTCGGTCGAGCAGCGTGCGGTACGCGGCCCACCGCGCGCCGAAGAGCGCGCGGATGCCGGTGCCGAAGGCGTCGACGAAGACCAACCCTGCCGTCTTCTCGGGGTGCCGCTGGGCGTACAGCCGGGTGATCATCCCGCCGAAGGAGTGGCCGACCAGTACGTAGGGGCCCGGCAGACGGGCGGACGTCACCAGCTCGTCGAGATCGTCGACCATCGCGCTGAGGGAGCGGGTGCCGTCGACCGGCGTGCTGCGGGTGGTGAGCGCCGGCGGGTCGGCGTACCGGACGGTTCCCGGCCGGTCGTAGACGCAGACCCTGGCGAACGCCGCGACGCCGGGGAACACCGCCGGGGACTTCGGTACGGGCGGTCGGGTGTCGGTGAACGTCCAGGTGTCGGAGGAATCGTGCAACCCGGATTCCAGCAGGACGAGGGGGCTGCCGCTCCCCTTGCAGCTCAGATAGATCTTCCGGCCGCCGCCCACCTCGACCTGGCCGGAGAAGTCGCCGGTGGTCGGGACGGAGGAAGGCACGGGCGGTGAGCCGCGCAGTGCCGAAGGGCCGACGCACGCCGGGGCGGCGGCCAGTACCGCAACGACCGCCACGACGGGCAGGAGCGGAATTCGGTGTCGCATCGGTTCTCCGGGTCCCTCGTCGGTGCCCCTCCCCCGCCTCCCCCTTCTCCCCCGATGATCCGGCACGGGGGGCCGCGCGCCCGGCATTGCCGGACGGGGAGTCGCGGCCCCTCGACCACCGGGTCGCTAGGCGCCGGCGGCCACCTGGGCCATCTCCCGTTGCACGGAGCCGAGTTCTTCCTTCCGGTCCAAGAGCACCAGCTGCTCCCGGTAGCGCTCCAGCGCCTTGATGAGCAGGAGGTCCCGGCTCGGCTCCATGGCGTACATGCGGCGCGCGGCGGCGACGGCCTCGGCCCGCAGGGCCAACGCGATCTCGGGCAGGTGTGCGAAGTCCTGGCGGCTGTATTCGTACAACGCTTCGGCGAGCAGCGGCAGATACGCCAGCGGACTCACCTGGACGAGGACGCGATAGGCGGCGACCTCCTGCCGGGCGGGCAGGGTCTGTGATCCGAGGAGGGCGACGCGGGCTCGGAGTACCGCGTCGTGACTGGCGTGCGCTGAATACGTCATGACGGAGATTCTGAAAGCCGCACAGGGGTCCGAACAAGGGCAATTCACTGTGCCCTTGGTCCTACGAAAACAGCCTCTGACCTGTCATGATTGGTACGTCTTCACCCCTGCGAGCTGCGGGGCGGGTCAGCAGCCGAAGAAGGACAGGCGGACCTGACGGCGGGGGTTGTCCCGGTTGGTGTCCACGAGGGTGACGGACTGCCAGGTTCCGAGCTCCAGCACTCCGTCGATCACCGGCAGCGTCGCGTGGGGCGGGACGATCGCGGGCAGTACGTGGTCCCGGCCGTGGCCGGGGGAACCGTGCCGGTGCCGCCAGCGGTCATCGGCGGGCAGCAGGGATGCCAGGGCCTTCAGGAGGTCCTCGTCGCTGCCCGCCCCCGTCTCGATGACGGCGAGCCCGGCGGTCGCGTGCGGCGTGAAGATGTTGAGCAGTCCGCTCCTGCCCCGCGCCACCTCCCCGAGGAACGACGCGCAGGCGTCGGTCAGGTCATGGACGGTCTCCCGGTCACCGGTCGTCACGTCGATGGTGCGTGAGGCGAAGATGTCGGCCATGACCGCATCCTTGCGCCCGGCCGCCCCGCCGGCCCGCAGCCCCGGCCGGTGTCGGCCGAACCGGCCGGCCGCCTGCGCTGATCAGAGGGGGCACGATCCGTCCGCGTCCACGTCCGAGCCCGAGTCCACGTCCGAGTCCACGTCCGAGTCCGCGCTCGGGCCCGGTGGGCGATGGGTCCGGCCTCGGGGCCGCTCCACGTACGGGCCCTGGAGCTGGCCCGGGCGGTGACGGGCGCGAGGCCGACGCGGACGTCGGCGGCGCGGTGGCCCGCTCAGGCCTCGGCCAGGCCGGTGACCTCCTGGACGTGGCGCAGGCCGGGCGGGGCGAGCACCTCGTTCAGCTGCTGGAAGATCTGCCGCGCGGCGACCGCGTTCCAGTCCGCGGGAAGCAGTTCGGCGGGCAGTCCGGGGTCGAGGTAGGGCAGGCGGCGCCACTGGGTGAGCATCGGAACGTAGTAGCGGAAGGCCTCGGCGCCGTCGATGGCGGGCCGCTCGGTCAGTCCCGCGGCGAGGGGCCCGTAGGCCTCGGTGAATCCGGCGTACTGCTCCTCGATCGCCGGGAAGTCCCACCACGAGCTGACCGTCCCGGGCAGATCGCTGAAGGCCGCGTATTCGGCGGCGAACAGGTGCACGTACTCGCTGAGTCCGAGCCGGACGAGCATGTCGCGGGCGTCGCCGAGGAGACGGCCGGGTGCCAGCAACACGCCCGGGGCGATGTTCCCGAAGCCCAGCCAGGTCAGCCGGGTGCGCAGTTGGTAGCGGTAGGAGCGCTCGGACTCCGGTACGGAGAAGACGGCCATGGCCCAGCCGTCGCTCAGCTCCGCCGGTTCCAGACTGCCGAAGATGCGCCGGTCGCCCTCGTCGAAGACGGGCTGCGCGCCCGGGCTGAGCCGGTACCCGGTGGCGCCCCGGCGCTCCGGTTCGAGGACTCCCTTCTTCTTGAGCCGGGAGATGGCCGAGCGCGCCGCCGGACCGTCCACGTCCAGCTCGGACATCAGGGTGATCAGGTCGGCGACGGAGATCCAGCCGCCGAGGCGTCGCAGGAACGCCCCGTAGACCGTGTTGATCAACGAGCTGGGCCTGAGGGGACTGTCCGCCATGATCACCTTCCGTCGTGTGCGGTGGTGATCCTATCGACCTGGACGGACCGGGCGCCGCCCAGGTCACGGCCCCGGCGGCGGGGCCGGGGCCGGCCCCGGGTCAGAGTCGGGCGGCCCGCTTGAGCCGGCCCAGGTCCACGAACTTGAAGTCGGTGTCGGTGCGGGCCTCGCCGTCGGCTCCGGTGGTCCGGGGGGTGTTGTGGCCGTCCTGAACGACCAGCAGGCCGTTCGGGAACCTCTTGCCCAGCGGTGCGCTCGTCACCGCGGCGCCGTCGCACTCCTGCGAACCGTCCGGCGAGCCGGGCGTCGCACCGTCACCGATGCGGAAGCCGCGGACGTACGCGTTGTCGTGCTCGCGGTCGAAGACGGCGAAGGTGTCGTCGCCCTGGCTGGATGCGAGCAGGTAGCCGCCGTGGCCGGGTCGCTTCGGGTCGCGCCAGATGGTCAGGCCCTCCACGTCCGCGGAGACGTGCCGGCCGCCGAAGCCGGGGTCCGCGCCCGCGTCGCACTCCTCCGTCCCGGGGTTCCAGGTGCCGGGGACGCCGAAGGAGCGGACCTTCTCGATGAGGCGGGCGGGCGAGCGCAGGTCTGCGTCGAGCTTCCAGATGCCGACGTCCTCCTGACCGGCGTAGAGGTCACCGGTGTCGGGGTCGACGACCATGCCCTCGACCTGGGGCCGCTCCCCCGGTTCGCCGCACGGCTCCCAGCTGTTCCCGTTCGGCAGGGTGAAGGAGGCGGGCAGCGAGGTGGTGCGGACGGTGCGGTAGCCGACCTTGCCCTGGGCGTTCGGGAGCAGTTCGGCCAGTGCGAGGTCGGTGGCGTGGCGCCGACTGGTGACCGCGTACGAGCGACCGTTGCGGCGGTCGGTGTAGGCGGCCAGGCCGTAGGCGGTCCGCTGGTCGTTGACCTCGTCCTGGCCGGCGGAGAAGACCCGCGGGGCAGCCGCCTCGTCGGTGACGTCGACCAGCGGGGCGGTGGGCCGCTTCGGGTCGATCCGGTAGACGCGCAGCTGGTCGCGGCCGCGGTCGGAGACGACGGCCACGTCGTGGCGGCCGTCCGGGAAGCGGAGTCCCGTGATCAGGTCGACGTTGTTGAAGCGCCCGGGCTTGTCGCCGTCCCTCGGCGGCGCGGGCGCGGGCAGGGCCTGCACCTGACGTCCGTCCAGGTCGTAGACGCGCAGGCCGCCCTCCTTGGCGGTGGCGATGACCAAACTGGCGTCGGGATCCTTGGTGTTGCGCCAGATCGCCGGGTCGTCGGCGTTCGCGTTGCCGCCGGCCTCGTCGTCGAAGAGGGAGGGCGTCTCTACGGAGGCCGCCACCCGGGGCAGCGACGGTGCCGTGCCGCCCCGGTCCGCCCGGGCGTGCGCCGGTACGGCGATCAGGCCCAGGGCCACCATGGCCGCCGCGGCCACGGCCGGGGTCCGCCTGCTCGGGATCACGCGCATCTTGCCTCCTGTTGGGGGGTACGGGACGGGCCGGCCGCGTGGTGGCGGGGGGCTTCCGGCGTTCCGCGACGGCCGCCCCCACCGTGGGCCATGTTCGGGTGACGACCATGGAGCAGGCGTGGCGTGCGCATGACTGAACGGTGAAATCCGGCGGCTCCCGGGATTTCCCGAAGCTTTCTTAGCGGAACGTTAGATCTGCGCGGCGGACCTTGTCCGGGTACGGCGGCCGCCGCATGCTCTGGACACTCCCCCACCGCCGGGGCCCCGTTCCACCATCCCTCATCAGGGAACTTCCCTCTGGAGCCGCCATGTCCCCGTCCGTCGTCATGCCCGCGTCGCCGCCCGGGGACGAGCGCAGGAAGCGCCGTCTCGCCCTGGTCGGCGGCTCGCTCGGCAATCTCGTCGAGTGGTACGACTGGTTCGTCTACGCCAGCTTCGCGATCTACTTCGCCGATTCCTTCTTCCCCGGCGACAACCCGACCACCCAGCTGATGAACACGGCCGGGATCTTCGCCGTCGGCTTCCTGATGCGTCCCGTCGGCGGGTGGATCCTGGGCCGTGCCGCCGACCGGCACGGGCGCAAGAGCGCGCTCACCCTCACCGTCACCATGATGTCGGTGGCCGCCCTGCTGATCGCCGTCGCCCCGACCTACGACCAGGCCGGCTACTTCGGCGCCCTGGTGCTGCTGCTCGCCCGGCTGCTGCAGGGGATGAGCATCGGCGGCGAGTACGCGGCCAGCGCCACGTACCTGACCGAGGCGTCGGCCCGGAACCGGCGCGGGCTGGGCTCGTCCTTCCAGTACGTGTCCATGACCTGCGGCCAGTTGCTCGGACTGGGCGCTCTGATCACCCTTCAGCACACCCTGACCACGGCCCAGCTGGAGAGCTGGGGCTGGCGGCTCCCGTTCCTCCTCGGGGCGCTGTTCGCGGTGGTCGTCTTCTGGCTGCGGCGCCGGCTGCAGGAGACCGACGCCTTCAAGGAGGAGTCGTCGGCGTCGGCGGAAGCGGGCGGGGACACCCACGACGACAGCACGCGCGGCACTCTGAAGGCCCTGTGGCAGTACCGGCGGCAGGCGGGGCTGGTCATGGCGCTCACCCTCGGCGGCACCGTGGCCTACTACACCTACACCACCTACCTCACCAAGTACCTGGTCGGCAGCGCGGGCATGGAGAAGACCACCGCCACGCTCGTCAGCTTCACCGCCCTGACCCTCTTCGCCGTGCTGCAGCCCTTCGCCGGCATGCTGTCCGACCGGATCGGCCGCCGACCCCTGCTGATCACCTTCGCGGTGGGCTGCACCGTCGGCACGTACCCGATCATGACCGCGCTCGGATCGGCGTCCTCGTACTGGTCGGCGCTCGGACTGTCCCTGCTGGCCCTGGTCATCATCACCGGCTACACGTCCATCAACGCGGCGGTCAAGGCCGAGCTGTTCCCGACCCGGGTGCGCGCGCTGGGCGTGGCGCTGCCGTACGCGATCGCCAACGCCCTGTTCGGCGGCACGGCGGAGTACGTGGCGCTCTGGTTCAAGAACAGTGGGCACGAGACCATGTTCTTCTGGTACGTCTCCGGATGCGCGCTGATCTCCCTCGTCACGTACGTGCTCATGCCGGACACCCGCAACGCCTCGCTCAGCCGCGCCGAGGCCGAGGCCGACGGCGAGCACGGGCAGGGGCGCCCGGCGGCGGCTCCCGCCGAGGCGGCGCGCTGACCCGACCCGGTGAACCGGCGCGTCGGCTCCCGTAAGCTGCTGCGCCGGGTCACGGGAATCCGGACACGGGGGCTCCGGTACGCCGGGCTCCGGTACATCGGCGCTCCGGTCACAGGTCGCGAGGGACTGTCTATGCACGCGCTTCTCGTCGAGGACGACGATCGCATGGCCCGGGCCCTCGGGACGGCCCTCGCCCAGCGCGGGCACACCGTCCGCCGGGTCGGGCGCGCCCTGGACGCCCTGCGGCACGTCCGCGAAGCCGAGTTCGTCCTGCTCGACCTGGGCCTTCCCGATCTCGACGGGCTGGAGCTGCTCCGGCGGCTGCGTACCGTCTGCGACGCACCGCTGATCGTGGTGACCGCGCGCTGCGAGGAGCGCGACATCGTCCAGGGGCTGCGGGCGGGGGCCGACGACTACGTGGTCAAGCCGTTCCGGATGGCCGAGCTGATGGCCCGCATCGACTCCGTACGCCGCCGGACGGATCCGCACCCGGGCCGGGACCCCGCCCCGACCGGGTCCCGGCCCGTGCGCACCGGCGATGTCGAGGTGGACCTCGCGGGTCGCACCGTCACGGTGGCCGGCGCCGCGGTACGCCTCACCCGACGCGAGTTCGACGTCCTCGCCTTCCTTGCCGCCCGCCCGGACGAGGTGCATTCCCGCGAGGTGATCCTGGACCGGATCTGGGGTGACGCCTTCCTCGCGGCCTCCCGCTCCCTGGACGTCCACGTGGCTGGCATCCGCGCCAAGACCGGCCGCTCGGGCCTGGTGCGCACGGTCCGGGGGTTCGGCTACCAACTCGGTACCCCGTCGCCGGGTCCGGACCCGACACCGGCCGCGACCGCCGGCCCCGCCCCCGATGTGCGGGGCGAACAGCGGTGAGGCGCAGGCTGCTGGCGGTGCTGATGGTCCTCATGGGGGCGGCGGCGCTGCTGCTCTGCGTCCCCCTGGCCGACGCCTACGCGCGCGGGCGCACCGAGCACCTGCTCTTGCAACGGCGTTCGGAGGCCGTACGGTTCGCCGACCTCGCCGACCGGATGCGCACCGCCGCCGACCGGGCCGAGCTCTCGGCCGAGATCGGCCGCTACGCCCAGCTGTACGGGGCCGGGGTGGTCGTGGTCGACTCCGCGGGGACGACGGTGGCCCGGTCCGGTACCGGACCGGCGGCCGAGGCCGCCGCGCACGCGGCCACCGACGCCGATTCCCCCGAGGGCGGCCCCTCCGAAGGGACGGAAGCCCGTCGCCGCGCGCTCACCGGCCGCTCGACCGACCGGCTGCCCACCCTTCGCCCCTGGGGACCGCGCACCGTCGTGCTGGCCGAGCCGGTGGGCCGGGACGAGCGGGTGAGCGGGGCGGTCCTGATGGCCGTGCCCACCGGGGCCGCCCGCCGGGACGTGACCGTGCGCTGGTCGCTCATCGCCGCCGGGGCGTTCGGCGCCTTCGCAGCGGCCGCTCTGGTCGCGGCCGGGATCGCACGTTGGCTGATGCGCCCGGTACTGGACCTGGACCGGGCGGTCGGACGGCTGACCGCCGGCAGCCTGCAGGCCCGGGCCGTGTCCGACACCGGTCCGCCGGAACTGCGCCGACTGCGGCAGCACTTCAACACGATGGCGGAGGCGATGGCCGACTCCATCGGCCGACAGCGCGACTTCGTCGCCGATGCCTCCCACCAGCTGCGCAATCCGCTGGCCACCCTGGTACTGCAGCTGGAGAACGTCGAGCCGCACATCGCGCCCGGGCCGGGCCTGGCCGAGCACGGCCGCGCGCTGGACGAGGCGGAGCGCCTGGAGGAGCTGCTCGACGGCCTCCTGGCGCTCGCCCGTGTGGAGTCGGGCACGGCGGAGTCGGGCGACGAGGACGTGTCGCGGGCGGTACGGGACCGGGTGACGGCCTGGGCCCCGGTCTTCCGTGCTGCTGAGGTGGAGCTCGAGGCCACCGGCCTCGCCGAGGGCCTGCGGGCGCGCGCCCTGCCCGACGCCGCGGGCCGGATCCTCGACGCGCTGCTCGACAACGCCGTGAAGTTCGTCCCGCGCGGCGGCCGCGTCGAGGTGTGCGCGTCGCGCGCGGCGGACGGGAGCGCCGCCGCGGTCGTACGCGTCGCGGACGACGGCCCGGGGGTGCCGCAGGAGCAACTGCCCTTGCTGTTGCGCCGTTTCGCGCGCTCGCCAGAACACCAGAACATCCCCGGCAGCGGCCTGGGGCTGGCCATCGCCGACGAGATCGCCCGGCTCAGCGGCGGCCGGCTCGACATCCGCGGCAACGAGCCGCACGGCCTGGTGGCCGAGCTCCGGCTGCCGCCCCCTCCTCCCGAATGAGGTCTCAGCCGTACACCGAGCGGTAGTGGGCGGCCGCGCCGGGGTGGAGCGGGACCTCGCCGGTGGAGATCGCGAAGCGGGGCTCCAGCCGGACCCCCGCCGTCACCTCCCGCAGTAGGTCGCGCCACCGCTCGAACACCACCCGGAGCAGGTCACGTACCGCGCCCTGCGGTACGTCGGCCCGTGCGAGGACGTAGTTGCCGACGCCGATGGTTCCCACCGGCTCCGTCAGCCCGTACACGCCGGCCGGCAGCGTGACCGCCGAGTAGACGGGGCCGTGGCGCTCCCGCAGCGCACCGACGTGGGCGTCGAGCGGCAGGAACCGCAGCGGCAGCTCGCGCGCCAGGTCCGCCAGGGCCGGTGTGGGCACCCCTCCGGACCAGAACAGCGCGTCGACCGAACCCTCGCGCAGTGCGCTCACGGAGGCGGCGAGGCCCAGCTGCCGCTCGTCCGCCGCCGGCGCCACGGTCGCGGGCGCGGACGCGGGTGCGGGTGCGGGCGCGAACTCGGATGCGGGTGCACCGCTCAGCCCGGCCGCCCGCAGGACCCGGTCCGCCACCACCTGCACCCCCGAGCCCGCTGCGCCCGCCGCGACGGGGCGCCCGGCGAGATCCCGCACCGAGCGCACCGGCCCGTCGGCCGGGACGAGCAGGTGCGTGTAGTTCACGTAGACCCGGGCCAGGGCCGTGGCGGCGGCCGGCCGGGGAAACGGCTCCCGCCCCAGCACCGCGTCCTCGGCCACGTCCGCCATGGCCAGGGCCAGCTCCACGGAGCCGTCGTCCAGCTTCCGCAGGTTGTCCACGCTGGCCGCGGTGCTCACCGGGACGATCTCGATCGGGCGGCCGCTCGCAGCGACGGCCTGCGCGAGGGCCTGCCCGAACGCGTTGTACGGCCCGCCCTCGGGACCCGTCGCGAGCCGCAGCCGCCGTACCGGTCCGGAACCCCCCGAGCAGCCGACCGGCGCCCCCACCAGGACACCGAGGCCGACGCCCATCATCCGTCGCCGGGTCATCTCTGCACTGGTCACGGCGGAAGCCTAAGGGTGCCGTAGCTGGCGTCGCGCGCCCGCCGGGGATCGCCACCGGGGCATAGAGCCCGCCACTTCGGCCGGTCGTTCCGGCCTCCCTTGATGCTGCCGCGCCACGAGACCGGGCGGCGCCCGGACCACGAAGGGGCGACCCGTCCACGCCCGGTAGCGTCGCGGCCATGCGCTACCACCACGTCGACGTGTTCACCGACCGCCCCTACGGCGGCAACAGCCTCGCCGTGTTCCCCGAGGCCGATCAGCTGACCGGTGCTCAGATGTTGTCCATCACCCGGGAACTGCGGCACTTCGAGTCCGTCTTCCTCATGCGCGACGGCTCACCCGCACGGCCGGGCACGTGGCGGGCGCGCGTCTTCGACCTCGCCGGGGAGCTGGACTTCGCCGGCCACCCCCTCATCGGTGCCGCCGCCGTCCTGCACGCCGTCCACGGCACGGCCGGCCACGAGGCCTGGACCCTGCGCCTACCCGACCGGCCGGTGGAGGTCGCCACCGAACGCAGGGGCCCGGGCCGGTACGCGAGCCTCCTCGACCAGGGCGCGGCCGCCTTCCTCGGCCGCCCCGACCCCGACGGCCTGGCCGCCCTCTTCGCCCTCGACCCCGGTGACCTGGACCCCGATCTGCCCCCGGAGGTGGTCTCCACGGGCCTGAGCTACCTGGTGCTCCCCGTCCGCGGCGACGCGCTCGCCCGCGCCCGCGTCACGCGGCCGCTCGACGCGCCCCTGGCCCGACTCGGCGCCGCATTCGCCTACCTGCTGGACGCCGCGGCCATGGAGGGCAGGCACTGGAGCAACGACGGGATCCTCGAGGACGTCGCCACCGGGAGCGGTGCGGGGTGCGCCGCCGCCTATCTGCGCAGCCACGACCGGATCGGCTCCGGGGAGCCGGGCCTGCTGCGCCAGGGCCGCTTCACCGGGCGCCCCAGCACGATGACGGTCAGCGCCGACGGCCACGGCCGGGAGATCCGCACGGTACGCGTCGGCGGGGGTGTCGCCCTCGTCGGGGAGGGGCGCCTGCGCGAGCTCCCGCCGGCCTGAGGCCCTCCGGCGGCGGACGGGCTCACCTCGCGACCGGGGGCCCGTGGACCTAGCCTGAGGATGTTGCCCGGGGCCCTCGGACGGCAGGAGACCATGCCGTGAAGCCAACCCACCTCCGGCTGCGCCGGGCCTGTGCGGCCGCGGCGGCGGCCGGAGTGCTCATCGCCCCGGCAGCCCCGGACTCCGCAGCCGGGGCCGCCCTTCCCGGTCGGTCCGCTGCCACCTCCGTGGCCGCCGCCACTCCCACCCCGCCCCCTTCCCCCTCCACCGGTGCGGGCTTCACGCCGCTCACACCGGCCGTCGCAGCGCAACTGGACGCGGCCGTGCGTCAGGTCATGCGCGAGGCGCAGGTGCCGGGCGTCACCGTCGGGCTGTGGGCCCCCGGGAAGGGGAGCTACGTACGGTCCTTCGGTGTGGCGGACAAGGCGACCGGCGCGCCGATGGCTCCCGACCTGCACGTGCGCATCGGTAGTGAGACCAAGACGTTCACCGTCACCGCCCTCCTCCAGCTGGTCGACCAGGGGAAGGTGGGTCTGGACGACCACATCGGCGCCTACGTCGCAGGGGTTCCGAACGGTGACCGCATCACCCTGCGGGAGCTGGCGGGCATGCGCAGCGGGCTCTTCAACTACAGCATGGACGGGGACTTCATCGAACAGCTCGAGGCCCATCCGGAACGGTACGTCGCACCGCAGCAGTTGCTCGACTACTCCTTCAAGCACCCGGTGCAGTTCGAGCCGGGGGCGGAGTTCGAGTACAGCAACACCAATCTGATCCTGCTCGGCCTGGTGGTGGAGAAGATCACCGGCCGGCCGCTCCACGAGGTCATCACCCAGGACGTCCTGGGGCCGGCCGGGCTCCGCAACACGGTCTTCCCGACGGGCCCGGCCCTGCCGGTGCCGTACGCGCACGGCTACACCGACCAGACGGCCTCGGGCAAGGTCGAGGACACGACCCGCTGGAACCCGTCCTGGGCCTGGGCCGCCGGAGAGATGGCCTCCGACCTCCAGGACCTGCGCAGTTGGGCCCGTACCCTCGCCACCGGCACCCTGCTGAAGCCCGCGACCCAGGCGGAGCGCCTGAAGACCACCCCGATGGACATTCCGGGCGCCGGCTACGGACTGGGCATCTTCGACGTCCAGGGCTGGATCGGCCACAACGGATCGATCCCCGGGTACGAGGTCCTGCCCGTCTACCTGCCGTCGGCACGGGCGACGATGGTCATCCTCTTGAACACCGACAGCCAGTACAAGGGCCAGGAGCCCAGCACCCTCTTCGGCGAGGCGGTCACCAGCATCGTCACCCCCGATCATGTGTATCCCGGTCACAAGCCGGTCGTACCCAAGACCGGCTGACGGCCGCACCCACGGGGTGGTCCTGACGGGCGACCTCGTCGATCCGCGACGGCTCCGCAGCCGCAATCGACGACTGAGCGGTCCCCCTTCCGTTCTGTTCACGACCGACGGGTCAGCCCGCCCACCGGTCGACCGATCAACCGACCGAAATTGCCCTGAGCCAAAAGAACCTTGGTGGTTCACCAGTGCCGAATTTCGGCCAGAATCGACGGGGAGGAATTCCGATCGGCCGACCGATTTCCCGCCGACGACCACTGCGGAAACACCCGGTAAATCACAGCCAACAGGCTGCCGCCAGGGCCGGATCCGCCGCACCCAAAAGATGCCCGGGTCAACTGTGTTGTCCGTCAGGTGAGTTACTACCCAGAAGACATGGAACGTCGCTCACAGTTCGGGTAGCTTTCCCTCACGTCGCCGCCACACCCGGGGCACAGGGCCCCATGGGACTAGCGGCGCAAAGGACCCGACCCCTGTTGACGACAGCAACCGAAGTCTTCACAGTCCGGCCGTACACCCCGCATTGCCAGGTGATCAGCACCGAAGGCGATCACGCCGTCATAGGCATTTCCCCGGGGAACAGTTACTTTTCGGCCCAACGTGTCAATGACCTTGCCCATTGGGGCCTGCGCAACTTCGAGCAGGTCGACCTCATCTACACCGACATGCACGTGGCAGAGATGTACGAGGCTCTCGGCTACGGCGAGGACGAAGCCCGTCGCAAGGCGGTGAAGAACCTGCGCGGCGTCCGCGCCAAGGTGAACAACGCCGCCGCGGAGGCCGACCCCACCGGCACCCGCCTCCGCGCCCGCCCGATGTCGTCCCTCACCGACATCCCGGCCTACCGGGCGCTCCACAGCCACCTGACCAGCCTGCTGGACACCGACCCGGATTTCCGCAAGACCAGCAACACACTGGTCGACGCCTTCCTCTCGTCCAAGGTCCTGAACGGGAAGGCCGCCACCACACGGCAGCGCGACGTGTGCTTGGAGTACGTCTGCGCCGAAATGCCGCTCTTCCTCGACACGCCCGCCATCCTCGGCGTGCCGTCGTCCCTCAATTGCTACCACCAGCTCCTGCCCATGGCGGAACTGCTCTACTCACGCGGCTCGGGCCTGCGCGCCTCGCGCAACCAGGGTCACGCCATCATCACCCCCGCCGAAGGAGCTCCCGATGTCCGCTGAGACCCTGCTCGACTTCCCCTTCTCCGCGCGCGGCGACCAGCTCCCGCGCGAGATCGAGGAGCTGCGCGCCGAACCGGTGAAGCGGGTGCGCACGATAGCCGGGGACGAAGCCTGGCTCGTCTCCTCCTATCCGCTGGCCAAGCAGGTCCTCGAAGATCCCCGGTTCAGCCTGAAGGACACCTCGGCCCCCGGTGCACCCCGCCAGTACGCGCTGACGATCCCGCCCGAGGTCGTCAACAACATGGGCAACATCACCGGTGCGGGACTGCGCAAGGCCGTTCTCAAGGCGATCAACCCGAAGACGGACGGGCTCACCGGCTGGATGCGCGCCCAGGCCAACAACCTGGTCGACGGCCTCCTGAGCCACGGGGCACCGGTCGACCTCCGCGCCCAGTTCACCAACCCGTACGCCGAGAACCTCCACTGCCGCATCCTCGGAATTCCCGAGTCCGACGCTCCGCGCCTCGCGGCCAGCCTCGACATCGCGTTCATGAACTCGGCCTGCCCGGTCACCGGCGCCAAGCTGAACTGGGACCGCGACATCGCCTACATGGTGGAGCGCCTCGACGATCCCACCACCACCGGCCTGATCGCCGAACTCGCCGCCCTGCGCGACGACCCCGACTACGACCACCTGACGGACGAGATGCTCGCCACCGTCGGCGTCACGCTGTTCGGCGCGGGGGTCATCTCCACCATGGGCTTCCTGACCATGGCGATCTTCTCCCTCCTCCAGAACCCGGAGATGTGGGAGCGGCTGCGCAAGGAGCCGGAGAAGATCCCTGCCGCCGTGGACGAACTCCTGCGCATCAACCTGTCGATCGCCGACGGCCTGCCCCGGCTCGCGCTGGAGGACGTCACCCTCGGCGACGTCGAGGTGAAGAAGGGCGAGCTGCTGCTCGTCCTGGTCGAGGCCGCCAACACCGACCCGGACGTGTACCCGGACCCGCACGTCGCGGACATCGACCGGCCGAACGCCGCCACGCACCTCTCCTTCGGCGGCGGACAGCACTACTGCCCGGCCACCGCACTCGGCAAGCGGCACACCGAGATCGCCATCGAGGTGCTCCTGGAGAAGATGCCCGACCTGGCCCTCGCCGTGCCGGTCGACCAGCTCGTGTGGCGCACCCGCTTCATGAAGCGCATCCCGGAGCGCCTGCCCGTGCTCTGGTGACCGCGCGGGCGCGCGGGACGACGCGCCTTGCCCGATGGTGGCCCCGGCCGGGGGGAATCCGGCCGGGGCCATCGCCCTGTCCGCCCGGCCCGAACCGACCCGCGGCCGGTTCCTGAGCCGTTGCCCGACCGGGGTCGTGATCGTTTGCGTGGCTGACGGGACATCCGGGGCGGTCATCGACGGACGGGGCGAGTGGTCGGGTTGCGAGTTGCGCGAAGGACCGTACTGCAGGCGGCGTCGGCGGGCGCCCTGACGGCACTGCTCGGCCGCACGTCCGCGGCGGCGGCCGTCCCGGGCAGCGCCGCCGGGGACCTGGTCAGGCTGCGTTTCACCCGGGCGACCAACGGGGCGGCCACGGCCTCCGCCACCGGGGAGCGGGTCATCGCCGAGGTTCAGGGCGTTCTGTGGTTGCTGCCCCGAGACGGTTCGCCCGCGACTCCGCTGACCCCGCCCGACCTGGAACCGGGTCGCCCGGTGTTCTCCCCCGACGGTCGCCAGGTGGCGATGAGCGCCTACCGGGGCGGCACCTTCCACATCTGGGTGATGAACGCGGACGGCTCCGGCCTGCGCCCGCTCACCGACGGTCCGTTCGACCACCGCGCGCCCGCCTGGTCGCCCGACGGCCGCACCCTCGCCTTCTGTTCCGAGCGTGGCGGTGATCCGGTGGCCGGGAGCCCGTACCGGATCTGGACCCTCACCGTGACCGGCGGTCGCCCGCGCCGGCTGACGGGCCTGCCCGGCCAGGACGGCCCCGGTCAGGACGGGGAGTGGGAGGACTTCGATCCGGTCTGGTCCCCGGACGGCTCGCGCGTCCTGTTCGTACGCGCCACGCCCACCGGCGAAACCCTGACCGCCCGGACCATCGCCTCCGTGGCCGCGGAACCCGTTGCCGGGGACCGGGGAGTGGACCCGGTCCGGATCGAGCACACCGTCACCGACGGCAGGCTGCTGGCTCCCGCGCTCTCCCCGGGCGGACGCACCGCCTGGCTGTCCGCTGCTCCCGGACCCCGCAAGGCCGAGACCCTCTCCCTCTTCGCCGACGGCCGTCCGGTCCCCCTCGACGGTGATCTCGCGCCCGCTCCCCCGCGTTGGATCGGCGACGACCGGCTGCTCATCACCCTCGACGGGCGGTTCCGGGTGATCCGCCCCCACCGGGACGGCGGTGACGACGGCCACGAGATCCCCCTCGACGCCACCCTCGAAGTGGTCCGGCCCCGCTACCGGGTCAAGGAGTACGTCCTGGAGGCCGAACGGAGTCTTCCCGTCCGGGGCATCCACCTGCCGGCCCTGTCCCCCGACGGCCGCAGCGTCGCCTTCGCCGCACTGAACGCGCTGTGGGTCGCGCCCGTCACCGGCGGAGCACCCCGCAAGATCGTCCAGGCCCCCGTCACGGCCTACGTCCAGGGACCGGTGTGGAGCCCGGACGGCCGCGCGCTGGTCTACACCGACGACCGCGACGGCCTGAACACCGTGCGCCGCCGGGAACTCGACAGCGGCCGGGAGAGCGTCCTGGCCGCGGGCGGCCGCGTCTACGGGGCGCTGTCGCCGGACGGCACGAGGCTCGCCGCCCTCGACCTCGCCGGGCGGCTCCTCGTCCGCGACCTCGCGACCGGGACCGATACCCCCCTGGTCGCGGCCCTCGGCGGCGGCGGTCTGCCCGGCCCGCCCAGCTGGTCTCCCGACGGCCGCCACCTCGCCCTCTGCGACCGCAACCGGCTCAGCCGACGCTTCCGCGAGGGCTACAACCTCATCCGGATCGTCGACACCGCCACCGGGGCCGACCGCCTGCACGCACTCGCCCCGCACGCCTCGCTCGCGGACCGCTACGCCTCCGGCCCGGTCTGGTCCCCCGACGGCCGCTTCCTGGCCTGCGTCGGCGAGTCGGCCCTGTGGCTGCTGCCCGTCGGCCCCGACGGCGCCCCGACCGGACCGGCCCGGCGCCTGACCGACGAGCCCGCCGACCACCCTTCGTGGTCCGCCGATTCCCGCACCCTGCTCTACCAGTCCTGTGCCCGGCTGCGCCTGCTCGCCCTCGACGCCGCCGGCGCGCCGGCCGGAGCACCCCGGACCGTACCCGTCTCCCTGAACTACCGGCGCCCCGCACCCGTCGACACCGTCGTGCACGCAGGACTGCTGTGGGACGCCACCGGCTCCCCGCCGCGCGCCGACGTCGACGTACTGGTCCGCGGCGGCCGGATCACCGCCGTCGAGCCGCACCGACCGGGCCGCCGCGCCACCCGCACCGTGGACTGCTCCGACGGCACGGTCCTGCCCGGCCTGTGGGACGCGCACGTGCATCCGTACCCCTACACCTACGGGGCGCGCCAGGGTGCGCTGCACCTCGCGTACGGGGTCACGACCGTGGTGTCGCTCGGCGGTTCCGCCTACGAACAGGCCCGGCTGCGCGAGGACGTCCGGGCCGGCCTGCTCGCCGCACCCCGCATGCTGGCGGGCGGGGAGCTCCTCGACGGCTCACGGGTCGCCTACAGCATGGGGCGCGCCCATCGCACGCGCGCCGGGTTCGCCCGCTCGCTGGCCCGGGCCGCCGCGCTGGACTGGGACTTCGTCAAGACGTACGTACGGGCGCCGTACGCGTACATGGCCGAGGCGGCCCGCTTCGCGCACGAGCGGCTCGGTGTCCTGGCCGGCTCCCACCTGTGCGCCCCCGGCATCCGGTCCGGCCAGGACCTGACCACGCACCTGGTGGCCACCGAGCGGGCCGAGTACGGGCACGGCGCCACCCCGCGGGGGCACACCTACCAGGACACCGTGGAGGTCTACACGCACGGCGGCTTCGGCCTGATCGCCACCCCCTTCACGGCCCTCCCGCTGATCGGCGCCGATCCGGCGCTCGCCGACGATCCGCGGGTGGCGTCCCTGATGCCGCCGTGGGACGTGGCGGCCGTCCGGGCCGGGGCCGCCGGGCCGCCGAGCGCGGAGCAGAGCGCGGCGCTGGAGCGGGAGGTCGGCGTCTACCGCCGTGTCATCGAAGGTGGTGGGCGCCTCGCCCTGGGCACCGACGCGCCGCTCACCCCGGTGGGCCTCCACCTCCACCTCGCGCTACGGGCCCTGCACCGGTACGGACTGACGCCTGCGCAGGCCCTGACGACGGTGACCTCGGCCCCGGCCCGGATGTTCGGCGTCGAGGACCGGCTCGGTACGGTCGCGCCCGGCCGGATCGCCGATCTCACCCTGGTCGACGGCGATCCGTTCGCCGACTTCGACGACCTGGTCCGCGTACGGGCGACGGTCCGCGGCGGGATCCTGCGTGAACGCCCGTCCCTGGAGCGCGCCTTCACCCAGTCCGCCGTGCCGCCGGCCCCGGAGCCGGTCGACTGGCGCGCCGTACTGGACCAGATGCTGCGCGACGGCTGCTGTGCACCGCACGTCTAGGTTTTTTCGATCAGGCCCGTTGTCGGGGGTTGCTGGCAGCTTCGATCCCCTGAACGTCGCCCTCACCGGCCCAGCGCAGGCGGTCGACGGTCCGTCGCTGAGGCCCGGCCGGCCCTGAAGCTCCTATTGGCTGTCAAGCGGCGGTGAGCCAGTCGCGGTAGGCGTTGGCGAGGTTGTCGTCGCGGCGGGTGCCGCGTTCGATGCACGAGATGACCGCGGGCCAGACGCCGAAGTGATGGGCGACAGCGGTGAGGGTGATGTTCTTGGCCTGACGTGCTGGCCGCAGGTCCGCGACCTCCGGGACCGTGACCGTGGTGGTGAGGTATCGGAACACCTCCCGGGCGATGGCCCGCTTGAGAAGGCGGATGATTTCCTTCTTGGTCCGGCCGGCCGCGGTCTGCCGGACCACGTAGTCGCGGGTTCGGCTGTCGCTGGCCATGCGGACGAGGGCTATCCGGTAGAGGGCCGCGTTGGCGGCGCGGTCGCCGCCTCGGGAGAGGCGGTGACGGTTGGTCTTGCCGCTGGAGGCCGGGACGGGGGCGACGCCGCACAGGGCTGCGAACGAAGCCTCGGTCCGGAGGCGGTCGGGGTTCCCGCCGGCGGTGATCAGGAGCTGTGCGGCGGTGTCGGGGCCGACGCCGTAGGCGGCACGCAGACCTGGATTGTGTCCGGTGACCACGTCGTCCAGTACGGCCGTGAGCTCGTTGTGCTCGGTGGTCAGAGCCTGGACGCGTCGGGCCAGACTCTTCAGGGCGGTCAGGACAGCGGTGTGGACGGCGTCTCCCGCGGGACGCAGGCGTGCCAGGGCATCGACCAGCGGTTTGCCGTGCAGGGCCCGGTAGCGGGCACGGATGGTGTCGGGGGCGCCGATGAGGATGTGCCCGATCTGGTTCACGGCGGCGGTGCGGGCTTTGACAGTGGACCGGGCGGCATTGTGGAGGGCGCGTATGCCGGTGACGGTCTCGTCCTTGGGGGCGCTGGAGGCTCGTCCGGAGAGTGCGGCGCGGGCGGCGGCGTAGGCGTCGATGGGGTCTGACTTGCCGCTGCGGCGGCGTTCGGCGCGGTCGGGGCGGTTGACCTCGACCACGCTCAGGCCGTCGGCCCGGGCCGCCCGGGTGAACCCGCTTCCGTAGGAGGCGGTGCCTTCGACACCGATCGCGACCACGTCCCCGAGGGCGCCCAAAAACGCGAGAGCTGCCGTGTATCCGGCGGTGGTCGTGGGGAACTCGGCGTCGGCGAGATACCCGCCGTTGTCGGTGACGACCGCGACATGAATGGTGTCGGCATGGGAGTCCACACCGCCGAACACCCACTGGCCGCCCGTGCCCACCGTGCCTGCTGCTGTCATGCTGGAGGCGCCTTCCTAGCCGGAGGTGACACCAGCCAGGTGGGGCAGACAGGACATTGAGGGGGCTTCTGACCAAGCTCCTATCAGGTCATGTTCCACCTGGCCGGAGCCATGAGAACGGGCCCCAGCAACCGGACGGTACAGCCCGAAGACAACCCAGCAGAGCGTCAGTCAGTGGCAGAGCCACGACCACCGGAACCCGCTACGAGTATCAATGTCAGTGGTCGCGCCTACAGTCGCCGCATGACGGCGAACGCCCGGACGGCGGCGGCAGGGCCCGGCCGCGCGGCCCTCGATCATCTCCTGCGGCTGATCTCGGAATCCGCGTGGGGCGACGAGCTGGTCCTGCGCGGCAGCATGGTCATGCCCGCGTGGGTCGGTGGCCGGGCCCGGCCACCGGGTGACCTCGACTTCGTCGTGCCGCGGCCGTCGGCGGTCCCCGTCGACGGGCGGGACCCCCACCCCTACGTCCCGGCGTACGACACCGTGCAGCAGTGGCCGGAGGCCGCCGACGGTGCGGCCCGCTACGAGATCTGGGCGGACGGGGAGGAGGCGTTCGAGACGCGGGGGCTGCGCGCGAACGTCCCGCCGGAGGGCCTGGTCTGGCAACCGGAACCGGAGCCGGCGGATCTCCCGCCGTACGAGGACCTGCTGGAACGGGTGCGTGCCCACCCGCGGGCAGCTGGGGGCGTCCTGCTGGACGCGGACGGGGCGCGCCGGGACGGTACGTGGGCCTACGCGTACACGAACGGCGAGCACGCGCCCGCCGGGATCAGGGTCCTGATCCCGTGGCGGGCGGACTCCGGCCCGGTGGGGGTGGCGCAGTTGGACTTCTCCCGCGACGAGCGGCTGCCCGAGGCACCCGTCTGGACGGCCGTGCCGCGCGGCGACGGCGGGGTCACGGTGGCCCGGACGGCGAGCCGCGAGCTGTCGCTGGCCTGGAAGCTGCGGTGGCTGGTGGCGGACGCCGCGGCCGGGGACGGTCCGCGGTGCAAGGACCTGTACGACGCCGTGCTGCTGGCGGAGGTCCGCCGGGAGCGGCCCCTCCCGGAGCCCCCGTGCCTGGCCGGCGTACAGGTCGCCGAGCGGGCGTGGCGGCACTTCTGCGCGGCCCATCCCGGGGTACGGGGCCTCGCCGCCGACTGGCTCGCCCGACTCCGCACCGCACTGACCCCGGCCCCGGCCCCGACTGACCGATAGGGGCGGTCGGGCGTCGGCCGGTCAGGCTCCGGCGCCGACGGTCCGCCAGCGGCGCAACCCGATTGCGGTCAGTTCGATCAGCTCGCCCCGGGCATGGTCGTGGTGCGTGGGGCGGAATCCGGGGAGGGCGCCGGGCTCAGGGCTGGTGGTCGTACCAGGCGAAGGCCGTGATCCGCCAGCCGTCCCGGGTGCGGACGAACTGGATGGTCTTGGTGCCCGCCCCTTCGAACGGCTTGCCGTCCAGGAGCCCGGACTTGCGGTACTCGCCGAACCGCGACGCGATGTCGCCGGCGATCTCGGTCCGTTCGTAGGTCTCCCACTCGGAGAACTCGGCCAGGCGGCCGCCGGCGCCCAGCAACACGCGGCGCGGCTCGAGGAATTCGTCCACGGTCCAGACCGTGAACTGCGGGCCGGTCATGGTGATCACTGCGTCCGGCAGGACCAGTCGACGGATCCGGTCCAGATCGGCGGCCTTGCCGCCCCGGTTGTCGAAGGCGCCGAAGAACTCCGCTGTCACCACGTCTATTTCGGCCTTGGACGACATGGCGCGAGATTAACACCGGGGGGCGTCGTACGCGTCGGACGGGCCGCATCGGGATCGCTGGGCCCGTCCGATCAGGCCGCGCGCGCCATCGTGATCACCAGGGGCGGCCGTGCCCGCTCCGCCGACCACGCGCGGCCGGCCGTGAAGTCCGCGTCGGCCACGGTCCGCGCCTCGTCGACGGTGGGCCGGTGCTGGACGACGTCCCGGAATCCCGCGCGCTCCAGCAGGGGCGGGAGGACCGGAACGGGCCACGCGTGGTTGCGCACGTCCTGCCAGGTTCCGTCGGTGCGCCGGAGCCGTACGGTCAGTTCGTCGCCCGGCCCGTACGCCCCGCCCGGGTCGCCGATGCGCAGGGAGGCGTACTCCGTGCCGCTGCACGCGGGATCGGTGGTCAGCAGGACGAACGGGGCGGGCGGGCGCAGGAGCCGGCGGATCTCGGTGAACACGCCGAGCACGGCCTCCTCGGTCGGCAGCGAGGCCAGGACGTGGTTGCACATCACCGCGTCCGCGCAGCCGTCCGGCAGGCCGGTCACGCGTCCGGCCTCGACCAGGTGGTACTCGGCCACCGCGGGCGTCGAGCCGCGGGCCAGCGCCAGCATCTGCGGGGAGGTGTCCACCCCCAGCACCCTCGCCCCCAGCCGCCGGGCCGCCGCGTCGGCCACCTTGCCCGGCCCGCACCCGTAGTCCACCAGGACCTCGCCGGCGCCGATCCGGCCGGCCAGGGCCCGGAAGACGAACGGGTACCCGAGCAGCCAGTCCGTGGCCGCCTCCACCGCCGCGAATGCCCGCGCCCCTCCGTGTCCGGACCAGGCGGTGCCGTCTTCGGCGCCGCCGGGCCCGAGTCCCTCCGGCCTGTCGCTCACCGTCCCTACTTCCCCAACCGCACCGCGAGACGCAGCTCCTGTCGGTAGCCGCGCGCGCCGTCGCGCCGGTAGTCGTCCGGCGGGATGGGGGGGCGAACACTTCTTGCTTCCCAGCACGGCTGCCGAAGCTGATCAGACCGAGGATCGCGCCGTCGGCCCCGATCAGCGCCGAGCCTGAATCACCTGGTTGGACGCTCGCCTGATCACTACTCCTGACGCGGATGGCTTCACGCCAGTAGGCCACCCTATCCCCGCCCCCTAGCCAATCGGATTTGATCTCTCCATGCAGCGATTCGATGGTCGAGTACTGAGGCTTTCCGGTTTTCATGCCGATCCATCTCACTGCTTCGCCCACGTGCAGTTCTCTTCTGATCGGCAGCGGCTTGAAGGGCGTGGCGTCGGCTATCACGGCTACGCCGAAGGTCATCTTCTTGCTGCCCACCGGGATCTGACACCACGCGAAGTCGAACACGTTGCGAACGGGCCACAGTTGCGCAATGTCGTACCACGGGAAACTCGCCGGGTATGTCACGACATCGAGGCAGCCGTCGCATCTTCCGATGAGACCTTCCTGCTGCCATGAAGAAACGGGTGCTTGGACGGGTTGATAGACCTGCAGTCCGGGGGCAACCGACCGATCCGCTATCACGTGAGCGTTGGTCAGAAGGCATCTTCTGTTCCTGAACACCGTCATCACTCCGAGTGTGCCTCGACCACGGCGATGGAAGAACGTGTCCCCATCCGGAGCCTGGATCTCGTAGCCGCCCTTGCAGGGCCGCCGATAGCTGTGGAAGTCCTCGCTCAGGGGGCGGATGGGTCCGGTCTCGATCACGTCCGTGGGTACGGACGTGCGCCTGATCGATCCATCCGGCTCGATGACCTCGGTCTCCACCGACTGCGGCACGGGGAAGTGATGTTCCGTCAGGGCGGCCGGGGGCTTCTTCTCGACGACGCCGACGACGATCGCCCGCTGCCCTGTCTCCCGGCCGCCGACGGTCTTGGCAGCCGTGTCGAGCATCACGATGTCCGGGTGGAGGATCCAATGCTCGACTGCCATGTGGACCCTGTCCGCAGGCACCGGTCCGGTACTCATGGCGCGCTCCTGTGCAGCACCGGCCCGGCCGCGGCGGTCGGGGGCGACCAAGACAGTCGCGCCCGCATGTCCGCGGACATCGGGAGCTCCTTCTCCAGGGGACGCGGAGGCAGATCGTCGGGGCTGTGCACGTCGATGACCGCAGGGCTCTCGGCCCCGTAGACGAGTGACGCGAGCGCGTTTCCGGTGGAGTCGAACATGGTCAGCACGTTGGTCAGCTGCCAGTAGAAGCAAGTCCTCGACTTGACGCCCTTGCTGTTGTCGTAGGTCTGGGACACGTAGGCGGTCGTCTCGACATTCGTGCTGGCCTGCTGGAAGGTGGTCGAGTCGTTGCTCAGGCTTGCGGTGAGCGTTGCGGAGACGGGACCCCAGCCGGCCGTGGCGCTGCCCGTGACCGATTCCGCCACATGGGACTGCTCGGAGGTGGTGCTTTCCATACCGGCGGTGGTCGTGTAGCTGATGGTCCTCTTCGCACCTGCGGCGATGCTGTAGGAGTCGGGAAGGCGCTGCCAGTACTGCTCCCGGACCACGACGTTCCCGGTCTCGAGCTCTCCGCAGCCCACCATGATCGATGGAGAGTCCTGCGGGATGATCACTCCGTCACCGGGCTTCGGCGGCAGGCCTATGTCGTTCGGGTCGAGCAGATCGAAACTCGTGATGGTCACGCTGCCGCTTTCGGGGGTTCTGACGGCGGCGGCAAACGCCCCTGTATAGGAGTTCGTGAACAACCAGTACCAATCCGTGCCCGAGTCCTGGCGCGTGTAGCTTTCCTGCCCGTTGGCCGGCAGGAGAACAGTGCCCTCAGGCAGGTACTGGTCCGGGGTCGTTTGGCAGCTGAAGTGGTCGCCCTCGGTACTCAACAGGTACAGGGACAGCGGGATACAGGTCTGATTGGTGAACGTCACGGGATTTCCCGTCGGACTTTCCTTGGAGACAAGCGTGCCGTGGATGGCCTTCTGATACTCACTTCTCATCTGCATGCTGGTTCACCTCTGTCGTGTTGCGAATTCGTTCGCGTCGGACATGGGCTACCTGGCGGCGGGGCGACAGAACAATGAAGGCGGCCGGCCCGTCCGTACGGGGACTGTTTCAGAGGGCTACCTGCACTGCATGGTCCGCGCTCCGCGCTGGTCAGTGCGGTGGGGCCGGCACCTGGGACGGGCGCTCCGCCAGCGGGCATCGGCTTCACACGAGAGGCACCCCGCGAGCACCTGCGTCACGGCCTCCGGAGCAACCATCCAGGGGGACTTCGTGCTCTTCCGTCCGAACCGGACCGTTCTGGTCAGCAGGCTTTTGGGCTCCTATGTCAAGGTAAGCGCGTCTGGATCGCGCGGCAAACTCATCTCGGCTTGGGTGCGGCCCGTCGCTCTCGCGGCTAGGGAAGTCGAAGTTGTCACAGCAGGCGGTCACCCACCCCGGCAGTCGGCCTGAGCACACGATGAGTCGCCAGATAGTGCGGTTTTACCCCTCCGCCACCGGCAACTAGGTTTCGAATCCTGCGCACTTGGTGTCGCCAGCCGACGGTGAGGTTCCCGGCCGATGCGGTCGACGGCCTTGGCGTGGGCCGGATCGGGGATCATGGTGCGGTGCTCGCAACGCAGGCGCAGGAGCCCGAAGTCCGTATCCTCCCGGCCGCGCGGCAGGGGACGTCCGGCCCTCCTGCGGTGCGGGACGATCAGGCCGGTTCCCGGGCAGACGCCGTCCGCGATGACCGTCGTCCCGGCGGCCGCGGGGACGGACTCGCGCCAGACGTGTGCGTCCGCTCGCTGCCCGGTGCCGGGCGGGCGCTCGCGACGGCCAGGCGGCTGTCGGCGTCGATGATGACCTGCACCGTTCGTCGAGAACCGGTAGGTGCGGGAGGAGGCGCCGACCGTGCGGTCGCGGGCCGGAACCGGGGTGCCGTCCACGCGCCAGGACTCAGGCTTCCGCAACCCCCTCAGAGGTCGATCCAGTAGCGCCGCTTGGGGCCGATCAGGGTTTCGCGGACGTCCTCCAACACCCCGCCATTGCCCTCGATCGTGCGGACCGACGCCTCGTTGTCCGGGTCGCAGGTCAGCAGGACCCGGTCCATCCCCAGGACGCGCGCCTCGTGCAGGACGGCCGCCAGGGCCCAGGTGGCCAGGCCCCGGCGGCGCGCCGAGGGCCTGATGCTGTAGCCGATGTGGCCGCCCGCGTCGAGGAGGAAACCGTTCAGGTAGTGCCGCAGGTCGATCGCGCCCAGGTACGTGTCGCCCTCGGCGATCCACCAGTAGGTCGCGTGGACCCGGCCGTGGTCGACCGGCAGGGTGCGGTCCGACTGCCGGCGCAGTCGCTCCACCCAGGCCGCGAAGCCCTCCGGGGTGTCCACGTCGTCGTCGGAGCCGAGCCCGCCGCCGTCCAGATGGGCGTCCGGCCCCCATTCCCGCTGCGCGGCGAGCCAGGAAGCGTGCAGGTGGGGGCTGGGGGCTATGAGCTCGGGCATACCTCGGACCATAACAGTCGGCCGGGTCGGGCTCGTGCGGCAAGATCCGTGAGGACGGCTCAGGCGGAGCCCGTCGGCAGGGGTCGGGCACGGGCGATGACCAGGGCGACGTCGTCGTGGTCGTCCGTGCGGCGCAGTGAGTCCAGGAGGCGGTCGCAGGTCTCTTCCAGTGGACGTCCGGTGTCGGCGAGCAGGGTCAGCAGCAGGTCGAGACGCTCGTCGATGGGCTGGTCGCGGGTTTCGACCAGGCCGTCGGTGTAGAGGACGAGTTGGTCGCCGGGGTCCATGGCGATGGTGGTGGACTCGAAGGGGATGCCGCCCACGCCGAGCGGTGCGCCGGTGGGCAGGTCGAGCAGTCGGGGCCGCCGGCCGGAGCGGATGAGGACGGGGGGCAGGTGTCCGGCGAGGGCGACCCGGCACTGGGCCTCGTGCGGGTCGTAGACGACGTAGACGCACGTGGCGATGGTTTCTTCCAGTGCGGCGGTGGTGTGGTCCAGTTGGTGGAGCACCTGGGGCGGGTCGAGGGCGAGTTCGGCGAGGGTGCGGGTCGCCGTACGCAGTTGTCCCATGCTGGCCGCGGCATTGATGCCGCTGCCCATGACGTCCCCGACCACGAGGACGGTGGTGTCGTTCGGTCCGGCGATGGCGTCGAACCAGTCGCCCCCGATCTCGCTGCTGGCCGCGGCGGGCCGGTAGCGGTAGGCGACTTCCAGGCCGGGCGTGGGTGGCGGGTGGTGCGGCAGCAGGTGGTGCTGGAGGGCGAGGGCGGTGTGGTGCGCGTTGCGGTACCAGCGGGCGTTGTCGATGCACACGGCGGCGCGGGCGGCGAGTTCGCCGGCCAGCACGATGTCGTCGTCGTTGAACGGCAGCGGGTTGCGGGTGCGTTTGAGGTCCAGTGCGCCGAGGACCTCGCCGCGCGCGATGAGCGGCACGGCCAGGTAGGAGCGCAGCCCGGCGCGGCTCAGCAGGTCGGCGGCGGTGCTGTCGCGGGCGATGCGCGAGATGTCCTGGGCCTGCACGTGGGCGACGAGGACCGGGTGGCCGGTCGTCACGGACTGGGTGACCAGCCGGTCCGCGGCGTAGCGGGCGATGTCCCCGGGCGGGTCGGCGGCGCGGACGGCGTCGCTGGGGTAGGCGGCCGCGAGGGCCAGTGCCCGGAACACCGCCGGCTCGTGGGCGGAGGACCTCAGGGTCGGCCGGCCTTCGAGGACGGAGTCGAGGATGTCGACGGCGGCGATGTCCGCGAGCTCGGGCACGACGACGTCGGCGAGCTCCCGTGCGGTCTGGTCGAGGTCGAGGGTGGTGCCGATGCGGACGGTGGCGTCCGCGATGAGGGCGAGACGGCGGCGGCTGCGGGCGATCTCGATGGCCGCCCGGTGACTCTGGGTGACGTCGACCACGGAGGTGGCGAGGCCCAGTACCCGGCCGGTGGCGTCCTCCAGCCGGTAGTACGACACCGACCAGGCGTGTTCGGTGCGGTCCCCGCCGTGGGTGCGGCCGGCCGTGAACTGTTCGAGCAGCGGCGTTCCGGTGGCCAGGACCTGGCGCATCGCCGACTCGGCGGCCTCCGCGTCGTCGAGGAAGGCAAGCGCCTCGCGGACGCCCCGGCCGATGTGCTGTTCGGCGGGGAGCCCGTTGATCCGTTCCAGCGTCGGGTTGACGAGCACGTACCGCAGCTCGGTGTCCAGGACCGCGAGGCCGATCGGGGACTGGGCCACCAGGCGCGCGGACAGGGCGAGGTCCCGCTCCAGCTGGCGCAGCCGGGTCCGGTCGGTCGCGATGCCCAGGGCGAACATGTCTCCGTGCTCGTCGAGCAGCCGCATGTTGCGGAACTCCACCAGGCGGGTGGTGCCGTCCCTGCGCCGTACCGGGAAGGCCCCCGCCCAGTCTCCCGCGCCGCCCATGACGCGCGCGAACAGCTCCGTGACCATACCCACGTGCTCGTTGGCGGCCAGCAGCCGGGCAGCGGGGCGACCGAGCGCCTCCGCCGCCGTCCAGCCGAACAGCTGCTCGGCCTGCGGGCTCCACAGCGCGACCCGTCCTTCGGAGTCGAGGACGACCGCCGCGACGTTCAGGACGTCGAGCAAACCGCTCGGCGGGGAGACCCCGGCCATGCCGGGTCTGATCCCACCGGTCCCCGCCCCGTCGATCGCACTCATCGGCGACGCTCCTTCCGGCATCGTCGGTCCGCCGCCGCCCGCCGCCACCCGCCCTGGGGCGGTCCGAGGCGTACGGCTTCCTCTCATCGTGCCCCCGAACCTGCCCGGCAGCGTCCGGAGCGTCTCCGCCAGGGCCGCCGCGCACCGCCGCCCGCGCGTCACGCACGGAACGGCGGACGTCGCAACCCGACCTTCGTCGGGGTCCTGGCGGGCCGTTCAGCCGGGGCGGGCGGGACCCTGCGTTCCTACGGTCGGGACCATGGAATCGAACACCCGATACGGATGGGCCCGACGGCTGCCGCTCGCCGCGACGACGGCCGGGGCGGGCGCCGCAGCCGTCGCCTGGGCGGCTCCCGGTGGGGCGCTGGGCACGAACGAGCCGGTACGCGTCACGGAGGGCGCCTCGGCACTGGCCTACCGGTCACTCGCCCGGAGCGTGGCGGAGGACTGGCCGGCCTGGGCCGGGACGGCCCTGGAGGCGGCGAGCGAGGGCACCCTGGTGGTCCTGGGCCTGCTGCTGCTCGCGGCGGGCCTGGGCTCTCTGCGTCGTCGTGACGCGCCGGGCGCGGCCGGGGTGGCCCTGGCGGCCGCCGGAACCGTGGCGGCCTACGCGCTCAGCGAGGCGCTGAAACTCCTGGTCGACGAGGAACGACCCTGCCGGGCCGTGGCCGGGGCCCTGGCGGTCGCGCCGTGTCCCGCGCCGGGCGACTGGTCGTTCCCGAGCAATCACGCCACCCTCGCCGCCGCGCTGGCGGTCGGGGTGACTCTCGTACGCCCCCGGCTGGCGGCCCCGGCCCTGCCGGTGGGCGTGGCCGCCGTCCTGCTGCGGGTCCTGGTCGGCGTGCACTATCCGCACGACGTCCTGGCGGGCGCGGCGCTCGGGGCGGCCGCCGTGCTGACCGTACGGATCCTCCTGCTGCCCGCCGCGGGACGCGCGGCGTCAGCGCTCCTCGTAGGGAGCGCTGCCCACGGGCGGCACCGGGACCGCTCCGGCCTCGTGGGCGACCACCGCCGCCGCGGCCCGGTTGTCGACGCCGAGGCGGGCGAGGATCGAGCTGACGTAGGCCTTCACCGTTCCCTCGGCCAGGTGCAGGCGGCGCGCGATCTGCCCGTTGGACAGTCCGCCGCCCAGGAGGCCCAGCACGTCCCGTTCCCGCGCGGTCAGGGCGTCGACACGGGCACGGGCCGCGGAGCGGCGGCCCGCCCGGGCGCCCGCGCCGTCGGCCGCGAGATGGGCGACGACCCGGGCCGCGACCTTCGGTGACAGGTAGGCGGCGCCCTCGGCGACCGCCCGCACACCGGCCTGCAGCTCCTCCGGATCGCCGGACTTGACCAGGAAGCCGGTGGCGCCCTCGCCGAGCGCGCGCAGGATGTAGTCGTCCTCGCCGAACGTCGTCAACATCACGACTCCGGTCGCCGGTACGGTCCTTCGTATCTCGGCGGCGGCCGCAATGCCGTCCGTGCCCGGCATCCGGATGTCCAGTACGGCGACGTCCGGGCGGTGGTGCTGCACGAGCCGCACCGCCTCGTGGCCGTCGCCGGCCTCGGCGACGACGGTGATGCCGGGATCGGTGGCGAGGACGGCGCGGACACCCGCGCGGATCATCGGCTCGTCGTCGGCGATCAGGATCCGGATCATCGGACTTCCCTCCCGGTGAAGGTGTCGGTGGAGACGAGCCGGCCGGCGCGGAAGCAGAGCCGGTAGATGTCGCCCGAGCGGTCGTCGAAGGGATCGGCGGTCTGTACGTAGAACTCGCAGGCCGCACCGGCCGGTTCGGGGGCGGGTCCGGCCGGCCGGCGGCTCGTCTGCGATGGCGGCAGGTACGGCGCCACCTCGGTACGGGGCTGCCCGACGCTCAGCCGGGCGTGGTCCTGCGGGGCGAGGACCGACTGTCGGGCCGTCACGGTGTCCCAGGCCCGCACCCCGACCACGAGCACGGCCGCCGTGGAGAGCGGCACCAGCACGGCCGCGACGGCGGTGCGGCGCAGCCGACGGCGGGCGCTGCGGTGCTCCGGGGGCAGTACGCCGCCCGGGCGGGCGGGATCGGCGGGGGGCGACGGGGTCGTTCCGGGCCGGTGCGGGAGCACGGCGCGCACGGCGAAGCCGTCTCCCTCGGGGCCCGCGGTGAAGGAGCCGCCGGCCAGCCGGACCCGTTCGTCCAGGCCGATGAGCCCTAGTCGGTGGGGCTCGTCGGGGGCGCCCGGGAGCGGGGCGCCGGGTGCCGGGCCGCGGACCGGCCCGTTCCGCACGGCGACCTCGGTCCGGCCCGCCCCGTCCGCCGTGCCCACCCCGTGGCGGACGACGACCGTGGCGCGGGAAGCGGGCGCGTGCTTGGCGACGTTCGTCAGCGCCTCCTGGACGACCCGGTACGCGGCCAGGTCGACGGCCCGCGGCACCGTCACGTCCGCCGGTTCCCCCTCCACCTGCAGCCGGACGTCGAGTCCCGCCCCGGCGGCCCGGTCCACGAGGCCTCCGATCGCGGCGAGCCCGTTCGCCGCTCCGCTCTGCGACCCGGGCGCCGGGTCCGAGGGTTCGCGCAGAACGCCGATCACCTCCCCGAGCCGGTCCACGGCGGCTCCCGCCCTGGTTCGGATGTCGCGCGCGGCGATGCGGTGGGCCTCGGGGAGGCCGGGGGCCAGCTGCAACGCTCCCGCCGACAGGGCGACGAGGCTGAGTTCGTGGCCGAGGAGGTCGTGCATGTCCTGCGCGATCCTGGTCCGTTCGCGCAGTCGGGCCCGTTCGGCGAGCAGGCGCTGTTCCCGCTCTAGCCGCGCGGCCCGCTCCCACCCGGCGCGCACCAGTTCGCGGTACTGGCGCTGGAACCGGCCCGCGAACCACGGGAACACCGCCGCGGCGAGCAGCGTCAGTGCGCACCGGGTCGCCCACGCGAGCCACCCCGGTACCAGGATCACGACGGGCACGGCCGTCACGAGCAGCACGGTCAGGGCCACCGCCGCGCTCCGTCCGGGCCCCGGTCCGCGGCCGGCGAGGTAGGCGCTGACCACCGCCGCCGTCCCCCACCACGGGTCGGTCACGCTCGCGCCGACGGCGGCGACCGCCGCGGTGAACAGCGCGGCGGACACGACCGGTTGCGGGACCCGGGGCACGATGATCATTGATCTCACGCACCCGACCCTACGGAACTCCCCCGGACCGGCGGCACTGCCGAAGGTCTACCTTCGGACCCCATCGGTCCGGACAGCTGGTCGCCGCCGGGTCGCCGCGGCCCTCGGCGGGCCGAGCCGGGGCGGGATCGGCGATCGGCGATGGCGATGGCGATGGCGATCGGCTCCGCGGAAAGGCCCGGTGGGCGTACCGGTGGGCGGGCCCGGCCGTACCGGCGTCGGGGTCCCGACCGCGTAGGCTCGGCGGATGGCGAAATACTTCGACGTACACCCCGAGAATCCCCAGCGACGCACCATCGACAACGTGGTCGACATGATCCGCGGCGGGAAGCTCGTCGCATACCCGACCGACTCCTGCTTCGCGCTGGGCTGCCAGCTCGGCAACCGCGACGGCATCAGCCGGATCCGGTCGATCCGGAACCTGGACGACCGTCACCACTTCACCCTCGTGTGCCAGAACTTCGCGCAGCTGGGCCGGTTCGTGCAGATCGACAACGACGTGTTCCGCGCCATCAAGGCGGCGACTCCCGGCAGTTACACCTTCATCCTCCCCGCGACCTCGGAGGTGCCGCGCCAGCTGCTGCACCCGAAGAAGAAGACGGTCGGGGTCCGGATCCCCGACCACGTCGTCACGCAGGCCCTGCTCGCCGAACTCGGCGAGCCGCTGCTCTCCAGCACCCTGCTGCTGCCCGACGAGGCCGAGCCGATGACCCAGGGTTGGGAGATCAAGGAGCGGCTCGACCACGAGGTGGACGCCGTACTGGACTCGGGTGACTGCGGCACCGAGCCGACCACCGTGATCGACTTCTCCGGTGGTGAGGTCGAGATCGTGCGCCGGGGCGCGGGCGACACCACCCGGTTCGAGTAGCCGCACCGGGCCCGCGGCCCCGACCCCCGGTCACCGCCCGGCCCCGGGGCGCAGGTCCGAGTAGATCCCCAAGTACCGGTACGTGCCGGATTCGACCTGGTAGAGGTGGCCGGTACCGCCTCTGGTCAGCACGTGCGAGTTGGAGTCGAAGGACAGTCGCTTGGCCAGGCCTCCGTGGGCCGTCCGGAAGATCCGGCGGGTCACGCCCGCCCGGTCCCGCCCCTCTACCCCCAGGCCGGTCAGGGTCTCGGCGAGCAGTCCCACGGCGTCGTACGCCTCGGTGGCCCAGCGGGCGGGCGGTTGCCCGTACGCGGCACGGTGGGCGGCGACGAACTCGGCGGCGGCGGGGACGGCGAGCGGGTCGGTGAACAGGGCGGCGAACACCCAGCCGTCGGCGGCCGGACCGGCCTCCGTCAGGAAGGCCGGTTCCATGGCGTGCTGGAGGCCCATCCGCCGGCCCTGGAACCCGCCCTCGGTCAGGGCACGGGCCATCCGGGCCGCGCGCTGCGGTGAGGTGCCGGCGTAGACGACGGCCTCGGCCCCGGCCTCGGTCAGCGCGCGTGCGGCGCCGGCGAAGTCGGAGCTGCCCGCCGGGATCCGGTGGACGCTGAGCGTGCCCTGCGACGGCGGTGTCTGTTGCAGGTACTGGATGACCGGGAAGACGGGCTCGCTACCCTCCACGTCCTCGACCAGGCCCGTACGGTGGACGAGCCGGATCCGGCTGAGGTAGTCGATCACCGGGAGGGCGAGCTGGTCGCCGGCCGGGCGGGTGGCCACCACCGTGCGCCATGTCTCCCGGGTGAGGGCGGTCTCGGGGCTGTCTGCGGATACCAGCAGCAGGGCGAGATCGGCCGCGCCGCAGGCGACGGCCAGTTCGGGCACGGGGGCGTCCCAGGTGGGTCCGGTGAGCGCGACCACTGCGGGGTCGGCGGCGAGCTCCTTGACCACTTGCGTGGCGCGGGTGGCGTCCCCGCCGTCGTCGGCGATGCGCAGGGCCAGCCGGAACGGGGCGTCCGACCGGCTGTTGTGCCGCTCCACGGCGAGCTTCATGCCGCGCTCGTGGGCCTGGCCGGTCTCCTTGCCGGGCCCGGTCAGGTCGGCCTGGAGGGCGAGGGTGTGGGTGGCGAGCGCGCGGGCGGGCGGTGGTGTTCTGCCGCGGGCCCGGCCGCGGGTGGTGAACCAGGCGACCGGCGCGCCGATGACGGCCAGACCCGCGCCGGCGCCGAGCAACCGTCTGCGCGTGAGGCCCCGGACGGCCGCCTCCGGCGCATCGATCCGTGTCGGTTCCGGGGCGGGCATGTCCAGGGCCCTGGTGGAGCGTTCGGCGATCAGGCGGGGCAGCGGGGGCGGCAGCCAGTCCTCGCCGTCCGGGCCGGGGAGGTCCGCTCCGAGTACGGCGTCCAGCTCGTCCGGGGTCGGCCGGGCCGCCGGGTCCTTCGCCAGGCAGGCCAGCACCGTGTCGAGCAACTCCGTTGGCAGTCCGGAGAGATCGGGCTCGTCGTGCACCGTACGGTAGACCACCGCGGCCGCGTGTCCGCCGCCGAAGGGACCGTGCCCGGTCGCCGCGTACGCCAGGACGCAGCCGAGGGAGAACACGTCGCTCGGGGCGCCCGCTACGGCGCCGTCCGTGCGGGCCTGCTCCGGTGCCAGGTATCCCGGGGTGCCGAGGACCGCGTCCACGGCGGTCAGCGTGACCGCGCCCTCGGCGCGCGCGATCCCGAAGTCGATCAGCCGGGGCCCGTCCGGGGCGAGCAGGATGTTGCCCGGTTTGACGTCGCGGTGGACGAGTCCGGCGGCGTGCACCTGCGCGAGTGCCTCGGCGAGCCGCGCGCCCAGGGTGCGCACGGCCCGGACGGGCAGCGGACCGTACCCGCCCACGGCCTCGGCCAGAGAGGGACCGGGGACGTAGGGGGTGGCCAGCCAGGGCTCGCGCGCCTGCGGGTCGGCGGCGACGACCGGGACCACCCAGCGCCCGGTCAGCTGCCCGGCGGCCTCCACCTCGCGCCGGAACCGGGCGCGGAAGTCCGGGTTCGCGGCGTGGTCGGCGCGGATGACCTTGACGGCAACCAGGGTTCCAGCGGCGGAGCGGGCGAGGTACACGGTGCCCATGCCGCCCGAACCGAGGCGTCCCAGCAGCCGGTTGCCGCCGATCGCGGCCGGATCGGCGGGGGTGAGCGGGCGCATCCGGGGTTATCCCGGCGCGGGCTGGACGGCCGGGCCGACGTAGCGCATCCGGCCCCCTTCCACCTGGTGCGTGAAGTAGACGTTGCCCTTGACCTGGCGTCGCTCGTCAAAGGCGTATTCCTTGGTCAGGCCCCGGAAGGTGCCCTGGGTGAGCGCGGTGAGCAGCGCGGAACGGGTCGGGCGCGTGCCGCCCGCGGCGGCGGTGACCAGCCGGTCGATGATCAGTCGGGTGGCGTCGAAGGCTTCGGCGGTCCAGATGTCGGGGGCGGATCCGTACGCCGCCCGGTGCGCCCGGGTCACCTCCGCGACCTCGGGGGCCTCCGGGCCGGTGTACGGGGTGAAGAACTGCCAGCCTTCGGCCGCCCGGCCGGCGGCGCCGAGGAACTCGGGGCCGGCGATGGTGTAGTCGGCCGCCCGGGAACCCTTGAAACCGGCGGCGGCCAGCAGCCCGGCGACCTTGGCCCCGCCGGCCGGGGTGCCGGTGTAGAAGAAGCCGTCGATGCCGTGGGCGAGCAGATCGGTGACCACCGGGGCGAAATCGGTGACTCCGCGCGGCACGACGCGCCCGTAGTAGGTGGCCTCGGGTGCGAAGGCGCCGATGGTGCGGCTGATCAGTTGGACCGCCTGCAAGGTGTCCGTGTCCCCGGCGCGGTCGCTGAGGATGCCCATCCGCCGGACGCCCTGCCGGCCGGCGAGTTGCAAGTTGACGAAGGCGGCCTGGCCGGAGGAGATCGGGCAGCTCTGGAAGAAGCTGCGCCGGTCGGTGATGCTGAAGGTCGTCGCCAGGGCGGAGACGGTCACCAGGGGGACGGAGCTCTCGCCGTAGAGCTCCAGGCACGGGATCACGGAGTCGTTGCCGGTGGGGCCGACCACGGCGAACAGGTCACGGTTGGCGATGAGTCCGGTGGCGACGGCCGCCGAGCGGTCCGCCTTCCCGCCGTCGTCGGCGGTGGCGACGGTGAGCGTGAAGGGCTTTTCCTTCCGGGAGTTGAAGGCGTCGACGGCGAGCCGCACCCCGCGCTCCTGGGCCTGTCCGGCGGCCTTCTGCGGGCCGGAGAGGTCGGCGTGCACACCGATCACCCACTGCCGCGGGGCGTCCGCGGCCGGGGTGCCGGGCTCGTCCTGGTCGCGCAGCGCCAGCCAGGCGGCCAGGCCGCCGCCGGCCGCGAGGACGGCGCCGCCGGAGGCGAGGGCGAGGAACCGCCTGCGGGTGGGCGCCGGCGCGGCCGTGCCGGGCGCGGGGGCGGCGTCCGGGTCGGCGACGGTCTCGTCGATGCCGGGCAGGGCGAGCAGTGCGGCGGCTCGTTCGGCGATGGTGGCGACGACCGGGTCGGGCAGCCAGTCGGTGCCCTCCCCCGGGGTGTCCTCGGTCAGTGCAGCGTCCAGCTCGCGCACGCCGGGGCGGATGTCGGGGTGTTTGGCGACGCAGGTGCGCAGCAGCGCGGTGAGTTCGGGGTCGGCGAGGACCTCGGGGCCGAAGTCGGGTTCGTCGTGGACCGTGCGGTAGAGCACCGCGTCCACGGTGCCGGTGCCGAAGGGCAGCCGTCCGGTGGCGGCGTACGCGAGGAGGCAGCCGAGCGAGAAGACGTCGCCGGCCGGTTCGGCGGGGCGGCCCTCGGCCTGCTCGGGCGGGAGGAAACCGGGGGTGCCGAGTACGGCGCCGGCGGAGGTCAGGGCGGTGTGCTCGCCGCCGCGGGCGATCCCGAAGTCGATCAGCCGGGGACGGTCCATGCCGAGGAGGACGTTCCCGGGCTTCACGTCGCGGTGTACGAGGCCCTGCTCGTGCATCACCGCGAGGGCCCGGGCCATGGCTTTGCCGAGGATCCGTACGGCGCGCAGCGGGAGCGGGCCGTGGGCCCCGACGGCCTCGGCGAGGGAGGGTCCGGCGACGAAGGAGGTGGCGAGCCAGGGTTCGGTGGCGTCCGGGTCGGCGCCGGTGATGCGGACGGCCCAGGGGCTGTCCACCTCGGCGGCGATCTCGGCCTCGCGCCGGAAGCGGGCCCGGAAGTCGGCCTCTTCGGCGTACTCCGCACGGATCACCTTGACCGCGGCGAGCGCGCCGTCGTCGGTCCGGCCGAGGTAGACGACGCCCATGCCGCCGGCGCCGAGGCGCCCGAGGAGCCGGTGGCCGCCGATCCGGGAGGGGTCAGAGGGATGGAGCGGCTCCATCAGCCCGCCGCCTTTCCGAGCTCCTGCTTGGCCAGGTACATCATCTGGCCGGTGCCCTTGGCCACGTAGGCGGTCAGGTCGCCGTCGGCGACGCCCTGCGCGCCCTTGGCGGCGATGGCCACGGTGACGGGTCCGTACTGGGCCTGGGACCAGGTGTAGGGGTAGGGGCCGCCGTCCTGCTCGCTGACGTACTTGCCGGTTTCGGTGAAGGCGTCCTCGGTCCATTCGTTCATCTGCTCGCCGAGGTAGAAGGCGCCGCCCCACAGATCCTTGAGGTCCTCGCCCTCACGCAGCTTCTGCTCCGGGCACCGCAGGACCTCTTCCATGGCGCGGGCGGTCTCCCAGCCGGATTCCTCGCGGTTGTGGTGAACGGTGACCGTGGCGTTGACCCGCACGCGGCCGCGGCCGTCCTTGGCCGGGACGTGGAAGTGGCGGGTGCTCGTGGCGAGCACGTCGTCCGGTAGGCCCTCGGTCTGCCAGACGCAGGCCTCGTCGAGCACGGGCCAGCGGCCGGGGCCGCTCTCGAACGGGGCGCTGCGCACCACCTCGGGCCCGAGGTCCTGTTCGGCGATGATGATCCGGGCGAGCAGGTCACGGGCCTCGGCGGCCGTCTTCGGCTGCTTGGACTCGTCGACCGGGGGCATCGGGATCCGGGCGGAGCTGCTCGGTCGGGCGGCCGGGGTGCTCGCGCCGGGGCTGCCCGTGCCCGACGGCGTGTCCGACGGCGCGGCCGACGTGCCCGGGGTGCCGCTCGCGGCACCGCCCTTCGACGTGCTGTCGGCCGTGCACCCTGCGATGAGGAAGAGTCCCGCCACCGCGCAGCCGCAGGCGCGCAGGACGGCCTTCCCTCTGCTCTCTCCCACCAGTCCCCCCACGGCACGGATCGTACCCCGCCGCGGTCCCGCCTAACTGGCTTATGAAAAACGGATGTTGGGGTCTCGTTTATCCCGTGGCTCCGGCCGGCATCCGGGCGGAGAAAACACAAACCGGTCCACCGGTATGTAACGCACCGCGACCGGGCATGCTGCAAGAGCGTCAATCCATGGGGAAGGAGCCGCTCATGCTCACTCAGGTTCTCTCTTGGCTCCGACGGCTCACAGGACGCTCCACCGGTACCCCTACCGATGGGGCCGCACCGCTGAGCGCCCGGGCCCCGGTCTTCACCGCGGACTTCAGGTCGACCACCCAGTGGGTCGCCGGCCGGTCCTGGGCGTATCCGAACGGTGGCCCCACCAACACCGGTGACAACAAACTCGACTACCTCGTGGCCGATCCCTCCTACAGCCGCACCGGCACCTTCCGGGCGACCCGCCGCCCGGACGGCAAGTGGAACGCGGGTCTGCTGACCACCGAGGGCAGCGACGAGGGGTTCATGGTGCGGACCGGTGACGTACTGGAGTCCCGGGTGCGGCTGCCCTCCGAGATCGGTGCCTGGCCTGCGATCTGGACCTGGCTGGACGGCGGCAACGAGATCGACGTCTTCGAGTACCACCCCGACAATCCCGACCTGCTCGAACTCTCCAACCACGTCAGGGGCGGCTCGCGCTACCACCGGGACTCCTCCATCGCCCCCGGCGGCTGGATCGACCTCAAGGTCGAGTTCGGGTCGCGCTCGGTCGTGTGGTGGGTCAACGGCACCCGGGTCTTCGCCGACCGCCGGGGAGTCGGGCGCAACTGGCGGGCGTACCTCATCGTCAACCTGTCCGTGTGCGCCGGGCGCTACCACCCGGCGCCCGCCCCGGGCGTGTCCCAGATGTCCTACGCGGTGGAGTACCTACGCGTCCACCGCCCCTAGCGAACCGCAGGCCTGGTGACCCCACCGGCTGCCGTTCTTGGTGATCATGTCGCCTGCCGCGTAGGGCTTTCCACAGGCGCAGCTACCGGGGAACTTCGCCTTGATGGCCCGGGATCCGCCGCCGCCCGTCGCGGTGCGCGCGGACGAACGCTTCCCCGGCGCGGCCGCCTTACGGCGCGCGGGGGAGGCCGCGGCCGGAGCGGGAACCGGCATCTGCGTGCTGCCGAGGGCGGTTCCGGCAGCCTCCTGCCTGACCGCCGCGTCGCTGGCGGCCTGGTCGGCGATCGCGTTCAGGTGGTCGCCGTCCTCGCGGTGCGCGGGAACGTACTGGAAGGTGACGTCACGGTCGGCCAGCAGCCGGTCGATCGCCTCGACCAGTTCCCGGTTGGCGACGGGCTGGCCGGAGGCGGTCTTCCACCCGTTGCGCTTCCAGCCCGGCAGCCACTGCGTCACGGCCTTCATCGCGTACTGGGAGTCCATCCGCACCTCGACGGGCGTCCCCGGGTCCACTGCCTCCAGCAGCCGCTGGAGGGCGGTCAGCTCCCCGATGTTGTTGGTGGCCCGTCCCAGCGGGCCGGCCTCCCAACGCTCCGGGCGCCCTTGGGCGTCGGCGATGACCCAACCCCAGCCGGCCGGACCGGGATTACCTTTGGCCGCTCCGTCACAGGCGGCGATGATGCGATCAGACATCCCCTGATCATGCCTCATCCGCCGGGGCTCCCCGATCGCTCAGCCGGGCAGCACGTCCTTGGCCACCAGCCGGGAGCCCGCGTAACACAGCCGGTAGACGTCGACCTGATCGAGGAGGTTGCCGTTCGAGCGGTAGTACGCGCACACGGTGCCGGGGGGTACGGGCAGCGCCCGCACGGCGTCCGGGACGTACCGGAACTGCTGCTCCGGAAGGAACCGGGCCACTTCTGCGACGTCCTGGCCGACCCGGACCTCGGCGAAGTCCGCGGGGCGCAGGACACAGGTGGTCAGCTGCTGGGCCAGGTAGGCGCAGGAGGCGAGGGTCACGAGGCCGAACCCCACGGGGGCGGCGAACGCGGCGACGAACCGGTACCGGGCGCCGCGCCGGGCGACGGCGAGCCGCCGCGCCGATGCGGAGCCGGCCTGCTCCCCGGGCTCCCCGGGCTCCCCGGTGCTTCTCCCCCGCCCCGGGCTCACCTGGTCCGGCAGCGTGGCGAGGACCTCGAAGCCGCCTTCCCTGGGTGCGGCGTGCAACGTTCCACCGATGAGCAGGACCCTTTCGCGCAGGCCGGTCAGGCCGCGGTGTCCCGGGTCCCGCCCCACGGCGCCCCCCGGGCCTGCGGCCGGTGAGCCGGCCCGCGGCGCGGAGTTGGTCACCCGTACCTCGGTCCGGTCCGTCTGCTGGGCGATGTTGACGTGGACCGTGCTGCCGGGCGCGTGCTTGATCGCGTTGGTCAGCGACTCCTGGACCACGCGGTACGCACTGCGGTCGACCAGGGGCGGCAGGGACCGCGGCGGACCTTCCCGCCGCAGGTGCACCATGACCCCGGACTCCCTGGTCCGGGCGACGAGTTCCTCCACCGGTTCCACGGACGAGGCCGTCGGCTCCGCACCGTCGGAGCCGTCCCGCAGCACCCCGACGGTGTCCCGGAGGTGACCCACGGCGTCGGAGACGGCAGCGCGCAGCACGGCCAGGTCCGCCCGGTCCTGGCCGGTCAGCGTGGGCGAGAGTTCCAGGGCCCCGGCGCGCAGGGCGATGAGGCTCAGTTCGTGGCCGAGCGAGTCGTGCATGTCCGAGGCGATCCGGGTGCGTTCGCGCAGCCGGGCCTGCTCGGCCACGGACCGCTGCCGCTGTTCGAGGCTGCGCGCCCGCTGCCAGCCCTCGTGCACCAGGGCCAGCCTGGCCCGCCGGTAGCGACCGGCCAGCCAGGGCAGGAGGAGGGCCGCGGGAATGAACGACATCGCGTAGAACCAGTACACGGCGCCGACGCCCAGGACGGCGCACAGTGCCAGGTCGATGGTCGTGCAGGCTCCGAACAGCACCAGAGCGGGCCCCGTACGGTCCACCCGCAGGCCGAGGAGGTACGCCAGTACGGCCAGCGCCGTCAGGTACGGACTCGCCGTCGTGGTCGGATCTGCCAGACCCGAGGCGACGACCGCGTTGGCGAGGAACACGGCCGCCCCGGGCCGGGTCCGGCCGGCGGGCACCGCCACCGCCAGGACCAGGAGCGGCAGGACCAGGCCGAAGACCGGCGAGGGATGATGGGCCGCTTCCCGGTGGGCGAGGACCGCGGCGCCCGCCATCACCGCCCACAGCGCTGCGTCCCGCACGGCCGGCCCCCGCCCCGCGGCCGTCGACACGGCCCCCCGCATCCTCACACCCACCCCCGCCACTCCCCTCTCATCGGTCCCGCTGCTCCGGTCCGCCCCGGTTACCGCCCCGGTCACCGGCCGAGGCCAACCCTGTCACCCGTCGCGCCGCCGCAGTACGAACCGTCCGGTCACGTGGGCGGCGGCCGTCCAGGCGAGCACGATCAGGATCGCGACCACGGGCGGGTAGGGGGCGTCGCCGTCCGCGAGCATGAAGTGGCCGCCCGCGGTCTGCGGGAGGACGTCGTTCACCGCCAGGAGGACGGAGCCACCCAGTCCGGTACAGATGGTGGGGAGGGCGGAGACGAGCCCGAAGACAGCGGCCAGCGTGCCGACCGCGGTCCGCAGGGCGAACGCCACCCCCACCGTGAGCACGGCGACCAGGGCGCAGTACAGGCCCATCGCCAGGGTCTGGGCGACCGCCTTGCCCGGATCGAAGGACGCGTGGCCGCGGAAGGGCGCCCGGGCCACGGCCATGCCGAGGACGGCGAACAGGCATCCGGCGGTGAACGACACCGCCGCGGCGACGACCGCCTTGGCCAGTTGCAGGCGGTGTCTGACCGGCACCCACTGGAGCGAGGTGCGGACGCTGCCCGTCGCGTACTCGCTGGTGACCACGGTCATCGCGAGCACGACGATGACGAACTGACCGAGGATGACGGAGGAGACCGGGGCGTTGCCGAGCGGCTGGACGGGCTTGTCGTTGATCCGGGCGATGGAGCCGTAGTAGAAGGTGAAGACTCCCGTCAGCAGGATGCCGACGAGTAGGGAGACGTACGGCGTGCGGATGGACCACAGTTTGGTCCATTCCGCGCCGACCGCACCGGCGAAGCCGCCGCCCGCGGGAGCCGGGGCGGCGCGGCGCGCCGGGTCCGTCCTGGTGTCGGTCATCGGGGTCACACCTTCGCCGTTCGGGTCGCGTACTCGACGCTCTGTTCGGTCAGTTCCATGTAGGCCTGTTCCAAGGAGGCCGAGACGCTGTGCAGTTGGTGGAGAGGGATGCCGAGGCGGTGGGCGAGATCGCCGATCTCCCCGGCGGTCCTGCCCCTGACGACGATCTCGTTCCCCGCGCCGCCGCCGGGCGAGGGGGCGGGTTCGGCGGACACCCCGTCGTGGGCGAGCAGGCGGTCGGTCAGGGCGCGCAGGTCGTCGGGGCCGGCGGTGCGCACCCGTACCGATGCCGAGGCGCTCGCGGCGAGCAGCTCGGCCATGGGGGTGTCGGCCAACAGCCGGCCCCGGCCGATGACGACGAGCCGATCGGCCGTCAGCTGCATCTCGCTCATCAGGTGGCTGGAGAGGAAGACCGTACGGCCCTGCGCGGCCTGGGCACGGACGAGCTCGCGCACCCAGCGCACGCCGTCCGGGTCGAGGCCGTTGACCGGCTCGTCGAGGATGAGCACCTTCGGATCCCCAAGGAGGGCGCCCGCGATCCCGAGCCGCTGGTACATGCCCAGGGAGAACGCCCCGGCCCGTCGGCGCGCCACCGTGGCCAGGCCCACCGTCTCCAGGACCTCGTCGACCCGGCGCACGGGGATGCCGTTGCTGCGGGCCTGTGCGATCAGGTGGCTGCGCGCCGGACGGCCCGGGTGCAGGGCCTTCGCGTCGAGGAGGGATCCGACCTCGCGGAGCGGGTGGCGCAGCGACGCGTAGGGCTTCCCGTCGATGAGCGCGTGGCCGGCGGTGGGCCGGTCCAGGCCGAGGATCATCCGCATCGTGGTCGATTTCCCCGCGCCGTTGGGGCCGAGGAAGCCGGTCACCAGGCCCTCCTCGACGTCCAGGGTCAATCCGTCCACGGCGACGGTGTCGCCGTGGCGTTTGGTCAGGCCTCGTAGGGTTATCACGGTTTCCTTCCGGTGTCGTCGGTGCTGTGACGACCGTAGGAACCAGCAGGGCCGGCAGGCATCGCCCGCAGGTCGGCGATGGATCCCCGCCTTTCGTCAGGGGTCCCCGACGAACGGCCCGACCGCGGACCGGCGTTAGACTGCACCGGTGGTCGAGGTGCTGCTGGCGGACGACGAGGCGATGGTCCGGGCGGGCGTGCGCGCCATCCTGGCGCGGGATCCGGAGATCGAGGTCGTCGCCGAGGCGGCCGACGGGTACGAGGCCCTCGACGCCGTGCGCGCGCTCCGGCCCGCCGTCGCGCTGCTCGACATCCAGATGCCCCGGCTCGACGGGATCGCGGCGGCCGCACGGATCCACCGGGAGCTGCCCGACACTGCGGTGATCATGTTGACCACCTTCGGCGAGGACGAGTTCATCGGCCGCGCCCTGCGTGAGGGTGCCAGTGGGTTCCTGCTCAAAGCGGACGACCCCCGGGAACTGCTGGCGGGCGTGCACGCGGTGGCCGCGGGCGGCGCGTACCTCTCGCCGAAGGTCGCCGCCCGGGTCGTCGCCGGACTGCGCAGCGGGCGGATGGTGGGCGGCGGGCCCGCGCGGAACGCCGTGGAGGGGCTGACGGAACGGGAGAACGACGTCCTGGCGCTGCTCGGCACCGGTCTGTCCAACGCCGAGATCGCCGCTCGCCTCCTGCTGGTCGAGGGCACGGTGAAGGCACACGTGAGCGCGATCCTGGGCAAGCTCGGGGTACGGAACCGGGTGGAGGCTGCGATCGCCGCGTACGAGGCCGGGCTGGCCGAACGGGACCGTCGAGCGGGTCCTTGAGGAGGCCTCGATCGAGCCTTGGGCGGGCCTTGAGCAGGCTTCGAACGGGCCTTGAACGGGCCTTGAACGGCTTGATGGGGCCTTGAGCAGCATCGGCCGACCGCACCGATCAAGAGCCGGGGCCTTCGGCGGAGAGCAGCGCACACTTCTCGAAGTTCATGCATCCGCAGGCCAGGCAGTCGGCGACGGCGTCCCGCAGGATCTGCGTCTGCTCGATGAACCGGTCCAGTTCGGGGAGCTTGCTCTCGGCGAGGGCGCGCCACTGCCGGGTGGCACCGCGCTCGGCGTCGCCGTCGAGCAGGTCGCGGATCTCGGCGAGGGTGAATCCGGCCCGTTGGGCCATCTTGATCAGGGCGAGCCGCCGCACGGTGCCGGCCGGGTAGACGCGCCGGCCCGCGGCCCGTTCGGCGGGCGGCAGCAGACCGACGCTCTCGTAGTAGCGCAGCGCCGAGGGTCTCATCCCCACCTGCCGAGCGAGCTCACCGATCCCGAGCTGTCGCACCCGTCACTCCCCCTTGACTTCAAGTGCGCTTGAACCATGAGTCTGACCTGGTGACTCCCGTACAGACAACTCGCCTCCTCCCCCGGCCCTACCGGCCGCTGTTCGCCCATGCCGACTTCCGGCGGCTGCTGCCCGCTCTGGCGGCCTCCGATCTCGGTGACGGAATGAGCGTGGTCGCCGTGGCATGGCTGGCCATCGAGATCGCTCCGCCGGGGCGGTCCGGGATGCTCCTGGGGGCCGCACTCGCCGCGTACGCGCTTCCGGGGGCGGCCGGAGCACTGCTCTTCGGGCGGTGGCTGCGCCGGCTTCCCGCCGGGCGGCTGCTGGTGGCCGACAGCCGGATCCGCGCGGTGCTCCTCGGCTGTGTGCCGCTGGCCTGGGTCGCGGGGGTGCTGCACCCGGTGCTGTACGTGGCCCTGCTCGCGGGCTCGTCCGTCCTGCACGCCTGGGGGAACGCGGGCAGGTACTCCCTGATAGCCCAGATCCTTCCGCCCGATCAGCGGCTGGCCGCCAACGCGCTGGTCAGTTCCAGTGCCTCGGCCTCCATCGTCGTCGGCCCCGCGCTCGCCGGGTTCCTGGCGACGGTGATCAGCCCCGCCTTGCTCATCGGCCTCGACGCACTGTCCTTCGCCGTGCTCGCCGTCCAGGTCGGGCGACTGCGGGGTGCGGCGGCCGGGCAGGACGGGAAGGGGGCGACGGCCGCAACGGCCGCGCCCGTCGACGCCGACCGGTCGGCGGCCGGCCTGCGCCTGCTGCGCAAGCAGCCCGAGCTCCTCGGCGTCCTGGCCCTGACCTGGTTCTTCAACTTCCTCTACGGGCCGGCGGAGGTCGCGCTCCCATTGCACGTCACCGACGACCTGCACGCCGGGGCGGGCCTGCTCGGGCTGTACTGGACGCTGTTCGGCGCGGGCGCCGTGCTGGGTGGCCTGACCGCGGGCGTACTGCGCCGGTTCCCGCTCTGGCCGGTCACCCTGGGGATCGTCGCGGGCTGGGGGCTGGCGCTCGTACCCTTCGGCCTCGGCGCGCCGGTGGCTGTCACCCTCGCCTGCTTCACCCTCGGCGGCCTGATCTACGGACCGTTCACGGCGTTGTCCTACACCCTCTTCCAGGAACGCACCCCGCCCGCCTCGCTCACCACGGTCCTCGCCGCCCGCAGCGCCGCCCTGCTGACCGCCGGGCCGGTGGGCACCGCGCTCGGCGGCCCGCTGATCGCGCTCCTCGGGCCCCGGCAGGTGCTGGCCGCGTCGGGGATCGCGACCGTGGCGCTCGCCGTGATCGGGGCCGCCGTTCGGCTGCGGGGAGTACGTCGCGCCAGGACCCCTTCGCTCCTGTGACGACCGATCGGATCTCGTCCGCCAGCGTCCGGGCGGCCGTATCGGCCGCGCCGCCCACCAGGCGGGTCCGGGTGAGCCTGAAGGCCGGGCCAGGCCGCGGGCGCGGTCGGCGAAGGCGATGCTGCCGCCGCTTCCGTGGTGGCCGAAAGCCGTGCGTTCACCTGCCGGCCGTCCGGGGCAGGCCGACGAAGTGGCGCACGGTCTGGCCGAGGATCCAGCCGAAGGTCCAGCCACGTGGTGCCCGCTGGCGGAGCCCGGTTCCCACAGGGGCTCCGCGGGCGCGACGACCGCGCACACGGTGTCCCAGTCGATCGGCTCGCCGACCGGATGCCGCCACCTGGAGGCCACTCTCCCGACCGGAGTCGACGAGTTCCTGGAGCATTCCGCCGACCCGTGCCTGCACAACCGTGCTCAGCCTGTGGCCCACCCGGGCATGGCAGCGTGCGGAGCCGGGAGACGGATCAGGGCCGTGCGGCGGCGCCGCACGGCCCTGATCTTTCCCACGGCCCGTTCAGCGAACGGGCGGGACGGGGAAACGGTTCTCCGGAGCCCGGTGGTCACACCGGGCCGTCGTCCGGGACTAGGCGGGGGTGATGTTCTCCGCCTGCGGGCCCTTCTGACCCTGCGTGATGTCGAAGGTCACGGCCTGACCCTCCTGCAGCTCACGGTAGCCAGAGGCGTTGATCGCCGAGTAGTGGGCGAAGACGTCCGGGCCGCCACCGTCCTGGGCGATGAAGCCGAAGCCCTTTTCCGAGTTGAACCACTTCACAGTTCCCGTAGCCATGTTCATGCCTTCCCGTTGACGTACGTCTTCCACACGGCGTGGAAGACGGAGGTGATCGCCCTGGTCCTACGGCACAACACAGCAAAACTGCCCACACCAAAAGGCACGGGCAAGGCACTTGGAACCACGACAGCTACCCGTGAAGGTACACGCCTGCACGCACTGTCACCAGGGGGAATGATCTCGCCTTCAGGATGAGATTCAGCCCTTTCGCCCACACTCCGGACACGACCGCCCGTAAACGCGTCCAAGACCGCCCCCGAGATGCCGTAAGGTGAGGTCCACCGACGCGGGGTGGAGCAGCTCGGTAGCTCGCTGGGCTCATAACCCAGAGGTCGCAGGTTCAAATCCTGTCCCCGCTACTGATCAGAAGGGCCCGGATCCTCATGGATCCGGGCCCTTCTGCCGTGCCGGGCCCTTCTCCCCCGCACAGCACGGCGCATCGGCCGGCGTCGGGTCCGGGCGCGGGCGCGGGTCCCGATCCGGTTCCTTCCGCCGTCCGCTCCCCCGGACCGGTGCCGGCCCGGAGCCTGGCTCCACGTCACCCGGTGGCCCGTGGCGCCGCCGCCCCGCCGCGCCGTGGCCGCCGCGACGATGGGTACCCGACCCGCCGTGTGACGGCACTCACACAACGATCTGTCGTCCGGTGTCGACCGGATGGGGCGCGGCGTGCGTATGCCCGGTGAGAGGGACACATGGATTCGGGAGCGATTTTTTGACCATCGAGGAGTTCGAGGAGTTCTACGCGCAAGCGGCAGGACGGCTCACAGGACAGCTCTACGTGATGCTCGGCGACCACCACGAGGCACAGGACGTGGTGCAGGAAGCCTTCGTCAGAGGGTGGAGCCGCCGGCGTCAGCTGGACCGCGACGGCCGGCCCGAGGCGTGGATCCGCACTGTCGCGTGGCGACTCGCCGTCAGCCGCTGGCGCGGGCGGCGGCGCACCGCCGACGCCTGGCAGCGCACCGCCCCCGCCGCTCATGTGGACGGACCGGGGCCGGAGGCGGTGGCGCTGGTCGAGGCGCTGCGGCAACTGCCCCTGAAACAGCGCCGGACCATGGCGCTGCACTACGTGTGCGACCTGAGCGTCGAGCAGATCGCCGCCGAGACCTCGCTGTCCACCAGCACGGTCAAGACCCACCTGTCCCGGGGCAGGGTCGCGCTCTCCCGTCATCTGCAGGACCCCCGCATTGAGGAGGCTCCCGATGCCTGACTCCCACGACCCGCTGCGGTCCCTGTTCCGGGCAGCGGCCTCCGCCGGACAGTCCGCGAGCACGGCCCCGCCCGTCGCCGTCATCGAGCGGCGCGGCGAACGGCACCGCCGGCGCCGGATCGTCGGTATCGCCGCCGCCTGCCTCCTCGTCCTCGCCGGATCCGGTGCGGCCCTGTCCGTGTTCCTTCCGGGGGACCCGGGCCCGAACCTCCCCGCGACCACCCCCTCTCCCGCGGCCCCGTCCCCGACGTCCGCACCGCCCCCGCCGTCCAACTCCATGACGCCGACGCTCAACTCCACGACGCCGCCGTCCAACTCCATGACGCCGAGCCTGAATTCCATGACGCCGCCGCGCAGCACCACGCCGCCGCCGCTCAACAGCGTGCTGCCGTCGAGCAGCTCGACAGCGCCGCCGGTCGGTTCCACCGCGACCACGCGTCCGACCACGTCGGCCACGCCGCCCCAGTCGCCCCGGTAGTCCCCGCTTCCCGCCCCCTCCCTTCCCTCCTTCTTCTGCACCCCTCTCCCCGCAGCACACCGTCAGCGGACACCGGCCTGAACCAGGGCCGGTGGATCCGCACACCCTCAAACGGCCAGGAGATCCCGAGATGTCCGTTTCCGCCCCCCGTCGGCCGGCCGAGCTGCCCGGCTCGCCCACCGCCTGGCCCCCCGTACGCGAGACCGATCGCCGCCTCCGTCTCCTGCGCCGCGCCCGTCCTGCGTTCCTGCGGCTCGGCCCGGGTGAACGCGAGGTGGTGTGGCTGTACCTGCTGACCCGCGTCGGCATCTGGGCCACCGCGGGTGCCGTCAGCTGGCTGTTCCCGGCCGACGGCCAGGCCCGGCGGCCCGCCTCGGTCTTCTCGCCCTGGCAGCAATGGGACTGGTGGTTCTACCTCCACATAGCCCAGGACGGCTACTTCCCCGGCCAGGCGGGACCCTGGACGGCCGGCTGGGACAACCGGGAGGCCTTCCTGCCCGGTTTCCCCCTCACCCTGCGCGTCGTCCACACCGTGGTCCCCGACTGGGCCGCTGCCGGGGTACTGATCTCGTTCCTCTCGGGAGGCGTCGCCGTCCTGGCCCTCGCCCGGATCGCCCGCCATCACCTGGCCGACCTCGAAACGGGCCGCCGTGCGGTGGCCTTCCTGCTGCTCTCGCCGTGCGCCGTGTTCCTGGCCGCGGGTTACACCGAGGCGCTCTTCCTCGCCCTGGCCCTGCCCGCCTGGCTGGCGGCGCAGCGCCAGAACTGGCCCGCGGCCGCGGCACTGGCCTGCCTCGCCTGCTCGGTCCGCGTCACGGGCCTGTTCCTCGCGGCCGCCCTCGCCCTGCACTTCGTCCTCACCGCCCGCGGCCGTACCGCCTGGCGCTCGGCCCCGTGGCTCCTCCTGCCGGCCCTCGCCCCGGCCCTCTACAGCTGGTACCTGCACAGCTGGACCGGGGACTGGATGGCCTGGAAGCACTCCCAGGAGCGCGGCTGGTACCGGGACTTCCACGCACCGTGGGAGGCCTGGGCGAACACCTGGGAGGCCGCCTTCCACCACGTCCAGCCCACCGGGTACGCGTTCATGTGGCAGGCCGAACTCCTCGCGATGGTGGTCGGCGTCGTGCTCCTGGCCCTGCTGGTGCGGGGCCGCCGCTGGCCCGAGGCCCTGTACATCGGCCTCACCCTGTGGGCCCTGGGCACCTCCTACTGGTACACGTCCGTGCCCCGCTCCACCCTCCTGTGGTGGCCGCTGTGGATCGGCCTGGCCTCGTGGAGCCTGAAGCGCCCCCGGATCCAGACCGCCTACCTCTACGTCGTGACTCCCCTCTCCACCGTGGTCGCCATCACCTTCCTGACGGGCCGCTGGGCCGGCTAGTGCTGTGGCCGAGGTGGCGTCGACTGGCCGGTCGCGCACGGTGGGCGTTCCATCGAAGGGTGGGCCTCGTCCCCAGGGGCCCTTCGCGGAGGAGGTCGCCGTGACCGGAGTGAGCACCGCGCACCCGGGCCGGGCCCGGACGGCGCTGCTGTGCGCCACCGCCCTGCTCGGCACGGCCTTGCCGGCCGGTGGCGCGTGGGCGGCGACCGGGGCGGGGGCCGCGACCACGTCGTGCGTGGCGTCCACCGAGCCCTCGGGGGGCGAGGCGAAGCAGATCCTGGACATCGCCAGGGCCGCGCAGAAGGAGCTGGACCTGAACGCGGTCGTCCTGCGGGTCACGCGCGACGGGCGGGAGATCGTCACCGGAGCCCTCGGCGAGTCGATGACGGGGGTCCCGGCCACGGCGGACATGCACTTCCGGGCCGGTTCGGTGGCCATCGTCTACATGGGCATCGCCATGCTGCAACTCGTCGAGGACGGCAAGGCCGGCCTCGACGACCCGGTCTCGCGCTGGCTCCCGGACGCGCCGCACGCCGACGAGATCACCTTGCGCATGCTCGGCGCCTCCACCTCGGGCCTGCGCGACTACGTGCCGGACCCGAAGTTCCTCGCGGCCCTGTACGCCGATCCGTTCCGCCAGTGGACCCCCGACGAACTCGTGGGCATCTCCGCCGCCCACCCGCTGCTCTACGAGCCGGGGACGAGCTGGAGCTACTCCCACGCGAACTTCGTGCTCCTCGGGCAGGCCCTGGAGAAGATCTCCGGCATGCCGCTGGCCAAGGTGATGGAGCAGCAGATCACCGGGCCCGCCGGGCTAGACAACACCCGCAACAGCTTCACGCCCCAGATCGAGGAGCCCGTCCTGCACTCGTTCGACGCGGAGCGCGGCAAGTACGAGGAGTCCACCTACTGGAACCCTTCCTGGACCACCGCCCCCGGCGCGGTCCTGAACACACACATCTGCGACCTGGCCCGCTCGGCCGAGGTCGTGGGTACGGGTGAGCTCCTGTCGCCGCAGAGCTTCAAGGTCCAGCTGGACCCGGGCACGGTGGGCCTCGGCGGCAACACCCCCGGCTGCGCGCCCAAGGACTGCTTCCGCCAGCTTCCGGCCCGGCACTTCGGCTACGGCGTGATCGTCCAGAACGGCTGGATCCAGTCGAACCCGTCCTTCGCGGGTTACGCCGCGATCCAGGCGTACCTCCCGAGCGAGCGCCTGGCCATCGCGGTGTCCACCACGGTCGGTCCCAAGAGCCCCGAGAACAACACGGCGCAGACCATCGCCGGCCGGATCGCCGCCGTCCTGGCCCCCGAGAACTCCCTGGCGGGATAACGGCGTCGCCCGCCGCACGGACCCGCCCGACCCGCGCCCGGTCAGGCGCCCGGTCAGTCGCCCGAGAAGGCGATCCTCAGGTCCGTCTCCCGACGGCATCGCAGGCCCCAGGTCAGCAGGGTGGCCATGACCTCGCGTTCCGCACCGTGCAAGCGGGTCAGGTCCGAGGCCTCCAGTTCCCGCACCATTCGGGCCACCGCTCCACCACGGAGCACGGTGTCCGCGTACGGGTCCACGTCCGCAAGGGTGGGCAGCCCGGGGCGCCCGGGGCGCCCGAGCCGCTCGATCGCCGCCCGGAACGCGTCTTCGGCGATGATCCGCTCCAACATCCCCGTTGCCGGACGCGGCCCGGGCTTCCGGCGCGTCCGAGCGGTGGACACCCCACGCCGAAGTTCGATGACGAGCGTCACGGAGCCCCTTCCACGATGCGCGGTGGCGACGCGACCGTCTCGTCCCAGCACAGGCGCAATTGCTCCCGCAGGTCCGTAACGGATGCTGCCGCACAGGACATCACGATCACGAGCCTGCTCAGGTCGACGCCGTCGGACCGCCGTGTGAAGGACCATCGCCGGCCCGCCCGCAGAAGCGTCCTGAAGAGCAATTGCCGTGCGTCGGCATCGTCCGGCAGCACCTCGTCCGCAGCCTCGACGATGAACACGTAGCGGTCCGCGGGCAGTAGCCGGTGCAGATCGCGCAGGCAGTCGAGGAGGGCGTTCCAGTTCCACCCGAAGTAGTCCGGCAGCTTCAGTCGGTCGTAGAACTGCAGGAAGACCGCGTCCGTGTCCCGCATCTCACGACCGTCGAGGCGCACCGCGTACGTCCTGCCGGTCTCGGGCAGCAACAGATCGACAGGTAGCGCGCCTTGTTCCGGTACGACGTGCACCCAGGGCACGGTGTGCACACTGCCACCTCCCCCGCGACGGTCCGGGCACCCGGCTTCGCCCGCACCCTATCCGGCTCCCCGCCCCCGCGTTGAGGGGGGAGCGGAGCCCGACGTCCCCGGGGGCGGCATGCGGCATCATCTGGATCATGACGCATCCCTCCCTGCCGACCACCGAGTCGGCCGTCGGCGCAATACGGGCCGTCGCGGACGAGTACCGGCTGGCCGTGTCCGTCACGGATGACATCGGCGCCGACCAGACGTCGCGGCGGGCCTCCTCGGCCCTGTTCTCCGTCCTCGACCCCAACGGATCCCTGCCCCACGAGGCCTTCGTCGAACTGGGCGGCAGCCCGACCGTCAGCGTGCGGATCTTCCCCGAGGACGACGCGAAGATCACCGTCGACGGGGTGGAGTTCGACGACGTCCCCCGGGACTCCGTCCCCGCGTTCCTACGGTCCGTCTACGGCGGACTGGCCTTCGTGAAGGGGCGGTTCTTCCCGCCGGGGTACTGGCTCTCCGTCCCCCTGCCCGGCGACGAAACGTACCGGGAACGCGTCGGGGGCCCCTCGCTCACGCCCTGGCTCTCGGGCCGCGTCCGTCCCTGAGGTCGAAAGACACCCCCTAGAGCAGGCCGTGGTCGCGGGCGTAGATGGCGGCGTGCGTCCGGTCGCGCAGGCCCAAACGGGACAGGACGCGGGAGATGTGGTTCTTGACCGTGCCCTCGCTGAGGAAGAGGTGGCCCGCGATCTCGCGGTTGGTGGAGCCGGTGGCGATCAGCCGCAGTACATCGGTCTCGCGCTCGGTGAGCGCCGAGAGGGCGGGGGCGGGGGCCGGGGGCGGGGGCACCGGGCGGGAGGCTCCGGCCGCGAGCCTGCGGGCCACCGCGGCGTCGAGCTGGGCCACGCCCGCGTGTGCCAGGCGTACCGCGGCGGCCAGTTCGGCCGAGGGCAGGTTCTTCAGGAGGTAGCCGATGGCGCCCGCCCCCAGGGCCCGGCCGACGTACTCGTCGTCGTCGAAGGTCGTCAGCATGATCACCTTGCAGTCGGGGGCCCGGTCGGCCAGTTCGGCGACGGCGGTCACCCCGTCCATGACGGGCATCCTGATGTCCATGAGGACCACGTCCGGGTGGTGGGCCACGGCCGCCTCGACCGCCTGCCGGCCGTCCGGCACGGCCCCGATCACGGTGATGCCGGGCTGGATCCCGAGGAGCGAGGCGATGCCCTCGCGAACGAGCTCCTGGTCGTCCACGACCAGCACGCGCACCGTGCCGGCGACGGAATCCGCCGTCATCGTCCGGCCCGCCCCACCGTTGCGGGGACGCGGGGCACCGTTACGGTGAGCACGGTCCCGCGGCTCGGCGCCGCCTCGACCCGGACCCGGCCCCCGAGCGGGGCGAGGCGTTCGCGCATGCCGAGCAGGCCGAAACCGCCCTGGCCCGGTGGTGGGTTGGCGGGGAAGCCGCGGCCGTCGTCGGCCACCACGAGGCGCGCCTCGTCCTCGCCGAAGACCGCTGACAGCCGGACCTGGCTCGCGCCCGCGTGGCGCCGCACGTTGGTGAGTCCCTCCTGCGCCGCCCGGTACAGCGCGGCGAGGGCTTCGGAGCGGTGGCCGTGCTCGTCCCCGGAGAGGCTGAGCGTGACCACCGGCGGTGCGGCGTCCACGTGGTGCACGAGGTCGGCCAGCGCGGTGGACAGCAAGAACCCGTCGTCCTCGTCGCGCATCGCCCGGACCGACCGGCGGACGTCGTCGAGGGCGCGGACCGCGGAGAGGCGTGCATCGGCCACGGCCCGTTCGGCGGTTTCCGGGTCGGTCGCCCGGAAGGCCGACGCCTTCTCGAGTTGGATGGCGATCGCCGTGAGGTGATGGCCGAGGCCGTCGTGGAACTCCCGGGCCAGCCGGTTGCGTTCGCGCACCGTCGAGAGCTGGGCGACCTGCGCGGCGTACGCGGTCAGTTGCGCATGGGAGTCCCGCAGTTCGTCCACGGTTTCCCCGAGCCTCAGGCGGGCCTCTTGCTCCCGTACGGCGACCGTGGCCATCGTGACGGCGAGCAGCAGGGCGAGGCCGGACATCAGCAGGTCGGTGACCGTGTCGGGCCGCAGGTACCACTCGGGGACCCGCAGGAGGTTCCCCGCAAGGATCACCGCGAGGCAGGCCACCCCCAGCGCGATACCGCTGCGGCGGCCGAAGGCGAAGTAGGCGGTGAGCGGCAGCAGTACGAACAGCGCCCGCGAAACGCCCGTCGGGTCCAGGGCGCTCGCCACGGCGAACAGCGCGAGGCGTGACACGAGCAGTGCGAGGGCAGGGCGGACGGGCGTGCGCTGCGGGTGGCGACGCCGCTCGGCCACGTCGAGGGCCGCCAGGAGCAGCAGGCTCACGGCGAACCCGCCGAGGGCGCGCGGGTCGGCGGGACCGGCCGCCACCACACCCCCGTAGAGCCCGCCGGCCAGCACGACGGCGTGGACGAGGGGCGGCAGCCACGGCAGCGGGCGTGCGGGCCCGGTGGCCGGGTTCGGCAGCGCGGTCATCGGTTCCCTCTCCTGGAGTGCGGACGCGGCCTGCGGGCCCGCCGACGTCGAACGATACGCGCGGCAGACGGTGCGGCGGCTCCTGACGGCTTCCCGGGCCCGTCGTAGTGACGAACTTCGGCCGGAGGTCATGTGCCGTCCGGCGGTGGGTGCTTGCGCGGTGTGGCCGCTCGGCATCTGGGGCCGGGCGCCCCGGTCTTCCTAAGGGCTGTCCCGTAACTGCTGGTCGCGGGTGAGATGATCTTGGTGTGGGTGGTGTGATCACGGCGTCGGAGCCGTCTTGGATAGCCCCGTTCACCGGGCTGAGCCCGCGTGCCTTCGGGAAGCTGGTGACGGTTCTGCGGCGGGAGGGGGCGGATGCGGTCCGCAAGGGCCGACCGTGGAGCCTTCCGCTGGAGGACCGGGCCCTGCTGGTGGCGGCGTACTGGCGGACGAACTTGACGATGCGCCAGCTCGCTCCTCTCTTCGGGGTCTCGAAGTCGGCGGCGGACCGGATCATCGACCACCTCGGGCCGATGCTCGCGCTGCAGCCCCGCAAGAGGTTCGCGAAGGACACTGTGCTGATCGTAGACGGCACCCTGGTGCCCACCCGCGACCACGCCATCTCGGCGCAGTCGAAGAACTACCGGTACTCCACGAACCACCAGATCGTCATCGACGCCGACACGCGCCTGGTCGTCGTGGTCGGCCGGCCGCTCGCGGGAAACCGCAACGACTGCAAGGCCTGGGAAGAGTCCGGCGTCAAAGCCGCCGTCGGCGAAACACTCACGATCGCCGACGGCGGCTATCCCGGCACCGGACTCGTCATGCCCCACCGCCGCCGGAAGGGCGAAGACCTGCCCGACTGGAAGCAGGCGCACAACAAGTCCCACAAGCAGGTCCGTGCCCGCGTCGAGCACGTCTTCGCCCGCATGAAGACCTGGAAGATCCTCCGTGACTGCCGTCTCAAAGGCGACGGCGTTCACCACGCCATGCTCGGCATCGCCCGCCTGCACAACCTCGCCCTCGCCGGATAGGCGGCGACCCGCACCACCACGACCAACCACACCAGCGTCGACTCAAAGATCAGTTACGGGACAGCCCTTAGCCTCGGAACACCGGACGGCAGGTCGGGTCCGCCGATGACAGCGGAAGAAGCAAATGCCACGGATTTCAGAGCCGACGCAGCCGACGCTGCCGACGCAGCTATCGCAGATCACGCAGATGACGCAGAGGCCAGAGAAGGCAGGAACCCCGTGATGAGAGTTGTCCGACCGGTCGCCGCCGTCGTCGCGGCGCTGTTGGCCGCGGCACTGGTCTCGACCTCGACCGGTGCGAGCGCGAGCGGGAGCGGGAGCGCGGCGCCCGATTCCTCGAAGTGCACGGTGCGCGTCCCCGGCGCCGAATACCTGATCGGTGCCTGCCTCGCCGATCTCACCACGCCCGGGACCATGGCCTCCGGGCACACCGACAAGAACGACTGGCTCGGACTGGAGGCGCCCGGCGCGGTCGCTCCGTCGGCGGTCAAGGGGATCCAGCTCGACGGCTACTTCCCCGACTCCTCCACCACCAACACCAACCACGGCTGGAACCACGACAGTCAGTTCGTGATCCGGCTCCCCGACCACTGGAACGGCGGTCTCGTCGTCGCGGGACCGCCCGGCCTGCGCGAGCAGTACGCCAACGACCGCCTGATCTCCGATCACGTGCTCGCCCAGGGGTACGCGTACGCGGCCACCGACAAGGGCAACACCGGCGAACGGATCTACACCGACGGCAAGCGCCCCGGTGACGCAATGGCCGAATGGAACGAGCGCGTCACCGAGTTGACCGTGGCCGCCCGGCGCACCGTGTCACGGCACTACGGCCGCATGCCCGCGAACACCTTCATGGCGGGCGCCTCCGCCGGCGGCTATCTGGTCCGGTGGCAGCTGGAGAACCACCCGGAGCTCTACACGGGCGGCGTCGAGCTGCACGGCCTGCTGCTCACCCCGGACAGACCCAACATCCTGGACACCGCCCCCGCCGCGCTGCGCGCCTATCCGCGCGCCGCCCTCGGCGACCCGGCCGCCCTTGCGGAGATGTACGCCGCCGGGTATCCCGCCGAGACCAGGCCGATGTGGGAATGGCACTGGCGCAACCTGTGGGACCCGCTCCAGCGGACCATGCGCGAGGAGATCGACCCGGGCTACGACGGCGACCGGGAGGCCGGGATCCCGCTCTGCGCGGCGGGGACGCAGAAGGGCTGCGACGCCGACTACGTCTACGCCGACCGGCCGGACCGGGTGCACAGGACGGTCGAGCGCCTGTCGCTGACCGGCAGGATCGGGCGGCCGCTGATCACCGTCCAGGGCACGCTCGACGCCCTCCTGCCGATCAGCAGGAGCGGTGACGTCTACGCGAAGATGGTCGAGGACTCCGGGCGCGGCGATCTGCACCGCTACTACCGGATCACCGGCGGGACCCACGCCGACGGCCTGGTCCAGCCCTTCCCTCAACTCGTCCGCCCGATGTCGCCGTGCCTGAGGACCGCCTTCGACGCGCTGACGGCCTGGACGGGGCGGGGTGTCGCCCCGCCGGTGAGCCGTACGGTGCCTGCGGCGGCGCCCGGGACGGACACGGTCAACACCTGCTCCCTGTGAGCCCGCCGGACCGCCTCTGATCCGTCTCCGGACCACCGCAGAACCTGGAGGACCGTACCGGGGTCCGTTCCCCGTAGGCTGCACGCCTGCGCCGAACGGGCCCCCGCCCGGTCACCGGGCGCGCATACTCGGACCATGGCCGACACCACCACCGTCGAGGTCGACACCGATGTGCACGACCGCCTCACCGCACTCGCCGCGGGCCGCGGACTGAGCCTGCGCGCGTACCTCGCCGAACTCGCCACCGCCCAGGAGAACGAGGCCGCACTCGCCCGTGCCGCGCGCGCCTTCGAGCGGGCTCTGGAACGGCCCGGCTTCCGCGAAGGCTTCGCCCGCGACTTCGGCCGCCTGGCGTCGCGCGACTGAACGGCGGGCGCGGGCCCGCCGGCGCCGAAGGGGCGCCCCCGGGCCGCCGACGGGCCGGGTCGGCAAAACGTACCTATGCTCGGAGAAGGGGCTGTACCGAGCCCTGGAGGACGGCCGTCATGACCGAGGCGAGCGATGCGGCCCAGGCGGACCGCACTCTGAAGGCCCGACACCGCGCGATGTGGGCGCTGGGCGACTACCAGTCGGTGGCGTCCCACGTCATCCCGGATCTCGGGGCCGTGCTCGTGAAGGAGTGCGGCGTCCAGCGCGGCGACCGGGTGCTCGACATCGCGGCGGGCTCGGGCAACGCCGCCATCCCGGCCGCCTTGGCCGGGGCCGACGTGGTGGCCTCCGACCTCACTCCCGAACTCCTGGAGATCGGCCGGCACCTGGCCGCCGTGCGCGGGGCCACGCTGGAGTGGCGGGAGGCGGACGCGGAGCACCTGCCGTTCGCCGACGGCGAGTTCGACGTCGTGATGTCCTGCGTCGGCATCATGTTCGCCCCGCACCACCGGCCCGCCGCCGAGGAGATGCTGCGCGTCTGCCGCTCCGGCGGCACGGTCGGGCTGATCAACTGGACCCCGCAGGGCTTCGTGGGCCGGATGTTCGCCACGATGAAGCCGTACGCTCCCCCGCCGCCGCCCGGGGCCGAGCCGCCCCCGCTGTGGGGGGAGGAGGAACACGTGCACGAGCTGCTCGGCGACGCGGTCACCGACGTGGACTCCCGCCGGCGGACGGTGCGCGTGGACCGTTTCACGGGGCCCACGGACTTCCGGGAGTTCTTCAAGGCCTGCTACGGGCCCACCGTCGCCGTCTACCGCGCCGTCGCAGGTGAACCGGAGCGGGTCGCCGAGCTGGACGCGGCGCTCGACGCCCTCGCCGCCGAGCACACGGTGGACGGGGTCATGGAGTGGGAGTACCTGCTTCTGACGGCCCACCGCCGGAGCTGACCGGCGCCCTGTCCCGCGACGCACCACCGGTCAGTCGAGCACCGGATGCACCTCCGGGTGGGCGTCCCACCACACCTTGTGGAAGGGGTTGTTGTCCACATTGGCCAGGTAGGCGCGGGCCGCGGCCCGGTAGAGCAGTTCCGCCTGCCCGGCCGAGAGCGCCGCACGGCTCCACGCGAGGCGGATGCGGCCGATGATGGGGGTGCCGACGAGCGGGCGCATCACCGTGCCCTCCCCCGACGGGGCCGTCGGCTGGCTGAGCGCGACCGCGCGTCCCGCGGCGATCAGGTCGTGCTGCATCTTGCGGTCGGTGATCCGGTAGCGCAGTGAGGGGCTGAATCCGGCCTTCGCGCAGGCGGTGACGAGCGCCTCGGGGCCGCCGTCGTCGTCCTCGACCAGTGTCATCCACGACTCCCCGGCCAGGTCGGCCAGTTCGATGCGGTCCAGGACCGCGAGGGGGTGCGCGGCGGACACCCGGATGCAGAACGGCTCCTTCGGGATCAGCGTCCTGGCCAGGGTTCCCTCCGGGAGCGGCACCTCGTGGTCGTTGACCTCCCCGTACACGATGGCGTCGTAGCGTCCTGCGCCGAGCATCCGCGCCAGCACGGTGACCGAATCCTCCAGGTCCACGGCTATCTCCCGGCCTGACATGGACAGGTCGGTCTGGGCGAGGAGGCCGTCGAGCAGCACGAGCATGATGCAGCCCAGCCGCAGCGGGCCACCGGTCGATATGGCGCGCGCCTCCGCCCCCAGATCGTCCATCTCGCTGAGCACCCGACGCGCCTTGGCCAGCACGAACTGGCCCAGTGCCGTGGGTTCCACCCCGCTGCGGCCCCGTACGAAGAGCTCGCCCCCGGTGACCCGTTCGATGCGGCGCAACTGGGCGGAGAGTGCGGGCTGGGACACTCCGAGCCGCCGCGCCGCGCCCCCCAGACTGCCCGCCTCCGCTATCCGGCAAACGGCTTGCAGATGCCTCAACTCCAGCTGCATCCGGGCAGCGTACGAGTCGGGCCGCCACGGCACCATAACGCGGGCCTTATGCCCCCCGAGATGTCCCAATCTCGTCATGTTCACGCTCATACTCGGCCGCGAACGACACTCATCCCCGACCCCCCACGATCGGAGTGGACGTTGCATCCCAGCAGATGGACGGCGGCCGTGGCAGCGATGGCGCTGACCGCGAGCCTCGCCGGCGCTCTGGCCGGAACGGCATCGGCGGCGCAGCCGGCGCAGCCCTCCCCGTCCCAGAAGGACACACCGGCCGCCCGTGCGGTCGCGGCCGCCGACCAGGCCGTCGACAGCGGCCTGGACTCCCTGGTCAACTCCTCCCAGGAACAGTACGAACGACGTCTCGTCACCCCTTGGGTGAAGGACCTCTACTCCGTCTCGTACGAGCGCAGCTACCGCGGCCTGCCGGTCGTCGGCGGCGACGCGGTCGTGCTCGCGGACGGCACCGGCAAGGTGCGCGCCCTCCAGTCCGCCTCCGCCGTGCGCATCGACGTCTCCACCCGGGCGTCGGTCTCCGCGAAGGACGCCGAATCGACCTCGCGGGCGAAGCTGGCCTCGGTCGACAAGGTCGAGAGCAGCCGGCTCGCGGTCCGGCTCAAGGACGACAAGCCGGTGCTGGCGTGGGAAACGGTGCTGGTCGGCCGGACCAAGACGGCGCCCAGCAGGCTGCACGTCTTCGTGGACGCGCGGACGGGCGCCTTCGTCGACAGCTACGACGAGGTGGTCGCCGGCACGGGCAACAGCAAGTGGAACGGGCCGGGCCCGGTCACCATCGACACCACCAACTCGGGTTCCACGTACACGCTGCGCGACCCGGTCCGGACCGGTCTGAGCTGTGCCGACTACAGCACCGGCACGGTCTTCTCGAAGTCCTCCGACTCCTGGGGCACCGGCAACCCCACGAGCAAGGAAACCGGCTGCGTCGACCTGATGTTCGCGGCGCAGAAGCAGTGGGACATGCTCTCCCAGTGGCTGGGCCGCAACGGCGTCAGCGGCAACGGCCGCAGCTTCCCCGCCAAGGTGGGCCTGAGCGACCTCAACGCCTACTGGGACGGCAGCTCCGTCACCATCGGGCGCAACAGCGCGGGCGAGTGGATCGCCGGGATCGACGTGGTGGCCCACGAGTACGGGCACGCCATCGACTCCAACACCCCGGGCGGCACCAGCGGCCAGGAGTCCGGGCTCGGCGAGGCCACCGGCGACATCTTCGGCGCGCTGACCGAGGCCTTCGCCAACGAGCCGGCCCCGTACGACACCCCCGACTACACGGTCGGCGAGGTCATCAACCTCCAGGGCCGGGGCCCGATCCGGAACATGTACAACCCGCCGGCCGTCAACAACGACCCGGCCTGCTACAGCTCCGCGATACCCGGCACCGAGGTGCACGCGGCGGCCGGCCCCCTGAACCACTGGTTCTACCTGCTGGCCGAGGGCACCAGCCCCGGCGGCGGCAAGCCCAGCAGCAGCACCTGCAACGGCAGCACGCTGACCGGTGTGGGCGTGCAGAACGCCGGCAAGATCTTCTACGGCGGCATGCTGCTCAAGACCAGCAGCATGTCCTACAAGAAGTACCGTACGGCGACGCTGAGTTCCGCCAAGTCGCTCGACGCCACCTGTGACCTCTTCAACAAGACCAAGGCCGCCTGGGACGGCATCAGCGTGCCCGCCCAGAGTGCCGACCCGACCTGTACCCCGAGCGGCCAGAACAACGACTTCTCCATGTCGCTGAGCCCCTCCTCGGGCACCGTCCAGCACGGCGCCTCCGTGACCACCACCGTCGGCACCACTGTCACCACGGGCAACGCCCAGTCGGTGACGCTGACCGCCTCCGGCCTGCCGGCCGGCGTGAGCGCCTCCTTCAACCCGGCCACCGTGCAGTCCGGCCAGTCCTCGGTGCTCACCCTGACCGCAACGGCCAACGCGGCCCCCGGCGCGTCCACGGTCGTCGTCAAGGGTCAGGGCGCGGCCCTCTCCCACACGGTCGACTACGCGCTCAACGTCGGCGGGACCCAGCCCGGCAACGACCCGCCGGACATCGACGTCGCCAACGTGCAGGCGCACCTGACCCAGTTCAACACCATCGCGAGCCAGAACGGCGGCCACCGCCGGGCGGGCAGCGCCGGCTACACCCAGTCGCTGGCGTACGTGAAGGGCAAGCTGCAGGCGGCCGGTTACACCGTCACCGAGCAGAACTGCACCTCCTGCACCTACCCGTCGAACAACCTGCTCGCCGACTGGCCGGGCGGTCCCGCCGACCAGACCGTCATGTTCGGTGCGCACCTCGACAGCGTCTCGGCCGGCCCCGGCATCAACGACAACGGCTCGGGCTCCGCGACGCTGCTGGAGAACGCCCTGGTCCTCGCCCAGAAGAACCCGACGATGACCAAGCACGTGCGCTTCGCCTGGTGGACCGACGAGGAGCAGGGCCTCAACGGCTCCGAGTTCTACGTCAACCAGCTGAGCAGCGCCCAGCGCAGCGCCATCAAGGGCTACTACAACTTCGACATGGTGGGCTCCACCAACGGCGGCTACTTCATCAACAACGTCAACTCCACCACCGCGGCCCCGCTGAAGGCGTACTGGACCTCGCTGAACCTGGCGCCCGAGGAGAACACCGAGGGCCAGGGCCGCAGCGACGACTACTCCTTCCAGCAAGCCGGCATCCCCACCTCCGGCTACGCGGCCGGGGCCAGCGCCCGCAAGACCTCGGCGCAGGCCACGAAGTGGGGCGGCACGGCCAACGCCGCCTACGACTCCTGCTACCACAGCTCCTGCGACACCACGAACAACATCAACGCCACGGTGCTGAACCGCAGCGCCGACGGCGTCGCCTACGCCGTCTGGAAGCAGGCGGTCGGCGGTGAGACCCCCGCGCAGGACTTCTCCATCGCCGTCAGCCCGTCCGCGGGCAGCGCGGCCCCCGGCGGTTCCGCTTCCGCCACCGTCAACACCGCCACCGTGAGCGGTGCCGCCCAGACCGTCGCGCTCTCCGTCTCGGGCGCGCCGGCCGGTGTCACCGCGACGCTCAGCCCGACGTCCGTCCAGTCCGGCAGCTCCTCGGCGCTGTCCGTCCAGGTCGGCGCGAGCACCGCGCCCGGCACGTACACCCTGACGGTCACCGGCTCCGGAACCGTCAGCCACGCCACCACCTACACGCTCACCGTCACCGGTGGCGGCTCCTGCACCCCGCGCCAGCTCGTGGCCAACGGCGGCTTCGAGAACGGCTCCAGCCCGTGGAGCGCGACCGCCGGTGTCATCACCAACCAGTCCGGCCAGACCCCGCACGGCGGCAGCTACAAGGCGTGGCTCGCCGGGTACGGGTCCACCCACACGGACAGCGCCGCCCAGACGCTGACCATCCCGTCGGGCTGCTCCACGTACCGGCTCGGCTTCTTCCTCCACATCGACACCGACGAGGACGAGAACGTCGTCTACGACCGGTTCACCGTCTCGGTGGCCGGCCAGACCCTGGAGACCCTCTCCAACCTGAACGCGAACTCCGGCTACGTGGAGAAGTCCTACGACCTCTCGCAGTTCGCCGGCCAGACCGTCACCCTGAAGTTCAACGGCACGGAGGACCAGTCCCTGCAGACCTCCTTCGTCGTGGACGACGTCACCCTCCAGGTGAGCTGACGCCCACCTGATCGCCCGATCGCCCGAAGCCCGGCCCGGCCCCCGCAGCGCGGAGGCCGGGCCGTGTCGTGTTGCTCCAGCGCATCATTGACGCCTACGGATGCCCCCGATGGACATGAGGAACGGTTCATGAGCAGGATCAGGATCGCCGCCGATGAGTCGACCGGATGCCGGTTGATGATCGAACCGCTCGGCATGGTCTACGCGGTCGACCCGGGTGCGTGCATGTTCTTCGAGGTCTCCCCTTCCCGGCTGGGCGAGATGGAGATCGTCTACTGGACGGGCGGGGTCACGGTCTGGTTGTACGGCGAGGTGATCGTCTTTGACCAGGACGGAAACGAGGTGGACCGCCTCTTCTCCTGACGTGGACGAACCCCGCCGGTCACCGGTGGGAATCGTTGATCCGCCGTGTCGAAACGAAGCCCCGCCGGGAACCTCCTGGCGGGGCTTGGCCGTCGGCCGGGGCGAGCAGCGCGAGGTCGGGCGCGTCCCGGTCGCCCCGCGGGCTACGGCATCAGCTGGTACTCGGGGAAGTTGCCGGGCAGCCGTTCGCCGCCCAGGCCGTCGGTGACGGCGTGCACGAGCAGTTCACCGCCGACGAACGCGCCGCGCCAGGATGCGCCGAACCCGCCGAAGAGCTCCTCGCGGTCGCCGCGCGAGCGTGGCTTGCCGTGGCCGAGTTTGAAGGCCCGGATCTGCGGGGCGAGCCGGGCGAAGGTGGCCGGATCGTCGGTGGACAGGGTCGCGACGAGGGCGCCGCCGGAGGCGTTCATCGCGGCGAGCAGCTCCGCCTCGGTGTCGACGAGGACGATGGTGTCGACGGGCCCGAAGGGTTCCGCGTGGTAGAGCGGGGAGGAGGCCGGCGGACTGAGCAGCGTGAGCGGGGCCATGTACGCGGAGGTGTCCTGGCCCTCTAGGAAGCGGGCCGGGTCCAGCGTGCCGCGGTAGAGCGGTACGGCGCCCCGCTCGATGGCCTCTGCGGCGTGGTCGGTGAGCTCCTTGGCCTTGGCCGCGTTGATGAGGGGGCCGAAGTCCAGCTCGGGCAGCGGGTCTTCGGGGTGCGCTACGGCGAGCGGGTGGCCGGTGCGGATGGACGCGACGGCCGGCAGGTAGGCGGCGAGGAAGGCGTCGAAGGCGGTGCGCTGGACGACGAAGCGCGGGTAGGCGGTGCAGCGCTGCTTGCCGTAGTCGAAGAGTTTGGGGATGACCGCCGTCAGGGCGGACCAGTCGGTGTGCTCCCAGATGCCCCAGGTGTTGAGGCCCTCCTGCTCCAGGATGTGGCGCTTGCCGAGGTCGGTGACGGCTGTGGCGATCCGCGCTCCGGTGTCGCGGCCGCCGACGAAGGAGACGCAGCCGATCTCCGGGGAGCGTACGAGGGCCTCGGACAGTTCGGCCCCGCTGCCGCTGACCAGGGTGACGGGGATGCCCTCGCGGCGGATCAGCGCGCCGGCGAGGGTGAGGCAGGCGAGGCCTCCGTCGGTGGGGGTCTTCGCGATGACCGCGTTGCCGGCGAGGGCCTGCACCAGCATGGCGTGGACCAGCACGGACATGGGGTAGTTCCAGCTCGCGATGTTGGAGACGGGCCCGGCGAGCGGGGAGCGGCCCTCGGCCATGGCCTCGATGTGCTCCACGTACCAGCGGACGCCGTCCACGGCCCGGTCCACATCGGCCTGGGCCAGGTGCCAGGGCTTGCCGATCTCCCAGACCAGCAGGAGGGAGAGCAGTTCCCGGTGCTCGGTGAGGGCGTCGAGGGCGGCCGTGACCCGGGCCCGCCGTTCGGACAGCGGGACGTGCCGCCAGGCGCGGTGCTCGTCGAGGCAGGCCCGTACGGCCGCGCCCGCGGTCTGCGGGTCGAGCCGCGGCGGGCCCGCGACGGGGCTGCCGTCGACCGGGCTGGTGGCCGGCAGGCTGCGGCCGTCGGGCTGCCAGGAGCCGGCCCAGAGGTTGAGGACGCGATCGTCACGGAAGGCCTCGGGTGCGGCGGCCAGGGACCGCCGCCATGCGTCGGACCAGGCCGTACCGGGCTTGAGGGCGAGGGTGGGTGCCATCTGTGGTTCTCCGCTCAGGGGGTGGGCGGGGCAGGGAGGTGGCTCGCGTACGGCGGCCCTTCGCACGGGGGCGGCCGCACATCGAGGCTACGGGGCATCACCGCGACCGTACGTACCGTGGGTGCGAAATGGCCGGTGCCGGCGCGGAGCGGCGAGTCGCCCGGACACCTCGCGGGGTCCGGATCCCGCGCCCAGACGGCCCTTCAGTGCTTGCCGCGGTCCCGCTCGGGAGCGACCATGGCGACCAGCCCGTAGTCCAGCTCCGCGCCGTCGACCAGCAGGGCCTCGACCGTGCGCGTGCTCGGGTCGATGTCGGCCTCCACGCCCTGCCCGCGGTAGCGGGGATAGCCCGAGGCACCCGTCTCGCCGGTCGCCTCCACCGTGGCCGACCGCAGGGCCCGGTCCGCGGGGGACTCGCCGCGCAGGTTCTCGATGTGCCCGGGCACCAGCAGGATCTCAAAGCTCTGCGGCTCTGTGCTCATGGACCGAAGCTACCGGATGACGTGCCCCGGAGCGGGCGTGCACACGCCCCGCCTCGTAGGCTCTGCGGGACCCCCCACACGGATGAAGAGGAAAGACATGAGCGGCGACACCCCGGGCAGGATCCTCCTCGTGGCGAAGGAGACCACCCTGCGGGGCCTGCTGGAGCGCCTCCTCGTGGCCCGGGGGTTCACCGTGGTCGACGGCGGGACCGGGGCGGACACCGTCTCCCTCCTGGGCAGCGCCGGCCCGATCTCCCTCGTGATCTGCGAGCGCACCGGGCCGGGCCTGGACGAGGTGGCGCTGTTCGAAGAGATCCGCCGGCACCCCGATCACGGGCGGGTGCCGATCCTCGCGCTGCCGCCGGCGGATCCCGAGTGCACGGTGCGCGCGCTGGAGGCCGGTGTCAGCGACGCTCTCGCGAAGCCCTTCCATCCCGCGGAGTTCGTGGCGCGCGTCGAGCGGCTGGCCCGGCCGGCCACGGCCTGATTCCGCTCTTCGGCTTCCGGCCGGTCGTCCGGATCCGGCCGGTCCGGGCCGGGCGGCGCGATTGGCCGGACATCGCCCTGGTCCGGGCCGCCCGGGGTTCCTACGATTCGGGCACCCGGTCCTCACGGGCCGGGTATTGTCAGGGACATGCCCGCATTCCCCTTCCTGGGCCCGTCCCGTTCCACCCTGCACACCGGTCTGTGACGACCCGGCCCCGCTCTGGCCGGCCGCACCCCCCACACCCACCGGCACTCAGGCACGCCCGCCTGCGCGCCGCCCGGTACCGAAGCAGTGGATCGGAGAAACATGTCCGGCGGATTCCTCGTGAGCGGCGCGATCGGCGCCCTGCTCACCGCCACCCTGCCCACGCACGCCACCCCCTCCACGATCGTGAACCCGCCGCCCGACCGGATCGTGATCGAAGTCGCCACGGTCAACGGATCCGGGTGCCCCAAGGACACCGCACAGGTCGCCGTGTCCCAGGACAACACCGCCTTCACCGTGACCTACAGCCAGTACCTGGCCCAGGTCGGCGGCGGCGCCCCGCCCACGGCGGCCCGCAAGAACTGCCAGCTCAGCCTGATCGTGCACGTGCCCCACGGCTTCACCTACGCGGTCGCCAGTGCCGACTACCGCGGCTACGCCTCGCTCGCGCCGGGCGCCAAGGCCACCGAGAAGGCCTCGTACTACTTCCAGGGCTCACCGGACACCGCCGCGCGCACCCACAACTTCAGCGGGCCGCAGGAGGACAACTGGCAGGCCACCGACGTGACCGACTGGGCCCAACTGGTGTGGGCACCGTGCGGGGTGCAGCGGAACTTCAACATCAACACCGAACTGCGCGTGACCAGAGGCACCTCGTCCCCCTCGTCGACCAGCTACATGACGATGGACTCCACCGACGGCAGCATCAACACCATCTACCACCTGGCCTGGAAGGAGTGCCCCGACAAGTGATCCGCCCCGCTCCCGGCCGCCCCCCGCTACGCGTGCGCGCGCGGCGGGGGGCGGTAGCCGCGGGCGCGCACCAGTCGGGCGGTGAGCTCGGTGAAGGCGCGGGTCGCGGCGCTCTCGTACGCGCCCTCCCGGCGCAGCAGGCTGACCGTTCGGGACGGCAGGGCGGGGTCGAGCGGTACGGGGCGCAGGTACGGACGGTCGTGGGTGACGGCGTCGGGCAGGACGGTGGCCAGTGCGGTGCGTCGGACGATCTCGGTGAGGGCCTGCACGGAGTTCGCCTCGACCGCGATGTGCGGCCGTACGCCATGGGCGGCGAGATAGGCGTCGACGTGCTCGCGGGTGGCGAAGTCCCCGCTGAGCAGCGCCAGTCGGCGCGTCGCGAGGTCGCGTACGGGCAGGGGCCCGGGGTCCGCGTCGGCCGCCGTGACCAGACCGAGGGTCTCGGTGAACAACGGGGTCGCCGCGATCCCGGGCAGGTGTAGCCCCTCGAAGGCGAGCCCCAACTCGTGCTCGTCGGCGAGCAGCCCGGCCTCGATCCGGTCCTGCGGCATTTCCCGGATCTCCAGGGTGATGCCGGGGTGCGCGGTGTGGAAGGCCGCGACCAGCGGACCGACGAGGTACGCGGTGAAGGTGGGGGTCAGCGCGAGGCGCAGGTGGCCGCGGGAGAGGTCGGCCAGGTCCAGGACGGCGCGCTCGGCCACGGCGAGGTCCCGTAGGGCGCCGCGCGCGTAGTGGACGTACGTCGCGCCGGCGTCGGTGAGCCGTACGCCGCGCCCGGTGCGGTCCAACAGCTGGACGCCGACGGCGCGTTCGAGCTGCTTCACCTGCTGGGACAGGGTGGGCTGGGAGATCCGCAGCTCTTCGGCGGCGCGGGTGAAGCTGCCGTGTTCGGCGACGGCGATCAGATAGCGCAGGTGGCGCAGTTCCGGTGCCATGGAGCCGACTATAGATGACATCGATGGCCGGCATGCATATTGCGTCTTGGACACAATAGATGCAGGTCATGCATGGTGGAACACGTCCAGCCCCGCAGGGGCGCATCCCACCGCAGGGAGTGACCGTGCAGACCACGCAGACCACGCAGACCAGGCGTCCCTTGCCGACCACGCACACCGGGCCCACCTCGCGCGTTCTCGCCGACGGCGTCGCGCGTTTCCGGCGCGAGGTGTTTCCGGCCAAGGCGGACCTCTTCGCCCACTTGGCCGAGGTGCACCGGCCGACGACCCTGTTCATCGGCTGCTCGGACGCCCGTGTGGTGCCGGAGCTGATCACCCAGAGCGAGCCGGGCGAGTTGTTCGTCGTCCGCACCGCCGGAAATCTCGTCCCCGCCCACGCGCCGGGCGCGGACGGGGTGGCGGCCAGCATCGAGTACGCCGTCGCCGTCCTCGGCGTCACCGGGATCGTCGTGTGCGGGCACTCCGCCTGCGGGGCGATGACCGCCCTGGCCGGGGGCGCCGACCTGAGGGCCGCCGCCTCCGTAGCGGGGTGGCTGCGGCATGCGGACGCCTCGGTGGCCCGTACGGCGGGCGTCGCCGGCCCCGACCGGCTGGCCGCCCTGGTGCGCGAGAACGTACGGGCCCAGCTCGCGAACCTGGCCACCCACCCCTCGGTCGCCCGCGCGCGGGCCGCGGGAACCCTGACGCTGCACGGCTGGGTCTACGACATCCGCTCCGGCGCCGTCACGGACCTCGGCCCCGCAGCCGACGGCTGACCCCGCGCCCCCGCCACCCCGTCCTCCACCTCCTCAACCCTCCCCACCCCTCCTCCCCGAAGGACGACTTGATGCCGCACGCCCAGTTCGACCCCACCGCCCGCCAGGCCCTGGCCGCCACCGTCGTCGACGCCAAGACCCGGAGGGACCTGTCCTGGCAGCAGCTCGCCGACGCGACCGGCCTGTCGGTCGCCTTCGTCACCGCCGCCCTGCTGGGCCAGCACGCCCTGCCCGGGTCCGCCGCGAGGGCGGTCGCCGACCTGCTGGACCTGGACGAGGACGCGGTGCGGCTCCTGCAGACGATCCCGACCCGCGGGTCCGTCCCCGTCGGCACCCCCACCGACCCGACGATCTACCGCTTCCACGAGATGCTTCAGGTCTACGGGACCACGCTGAAGGCCCTGGTCCACGAGCAGTTCGGGGACGGCATCATCAGCGCGATCAACTTCAAGCTGGACGTCAAGAAGGTCGCCGACCCCGAGGGCGGCGAGCGTGCCGTCATCACGCTGGACGGCAAGTACCTCCCGACCCGCCCCTTCTGACCTGTCTTCGGGCGCGTCCGTCCGAGCAGCTCGGCTCACCGCGCCGCCGGAAGTGCCGGTCGTGCCAGGCACTCGGACTTCCAGCGCTGGTGTCGCTCCTCCAGTCCGGAGAGCGCGTTGCGGAAGCGGTTCCACTCGGCCTCGCCGAACCGGGCCGAGCGGCGCAGGTCGAGATAGGCCCGGACCACCGTGTCGTGGGCCTCGCCCGGGGCGGTCGGCAGGCCGCACAGGTTCTCGAAGCGCTCGTACGGTTCGGACCGGACGGCGTCGGAGTCCTGGGTGGGCCGCGGGAACACGGGGAAGTGTCGGGGTCGCTCGGTGGCGACCGTCCGCGACGGTGCCGAGGCACGGTCGAAGAGTCCGGCCGCGCGGTCCACGTGGTCCGCCGCCACGTCCAGCCGGCTCGCGCGCAGCGCCTCGATCGCCGCCCCTATGTCCGCCGCGATCGCCTCGAAGACCGTTTCGCCTCCGTCCACGTCTGCGATGGTCGCCCAGCGGTCCATCTCCGCGCCTTCCGGGTTCATCGTCACTCGCCTCCTGGAGCTGCCGTGCCCCACCCCTTCCGGGTGAAGCGGGAGATTCCAGTGAGCATGATCGGAACACCGCGCGTCACGCCGCGGGCATTCGTGTCTTGACAGGGGCGGCAGGGACATGCATAGAGCCTCCGGCCCGGTCGGGCGGAGGCTCTGTGGCGTACGGTTCGGTGCCCACCCCGGCGGCCGGTCGGCCGCCGTGCGCCGGTGGAGGAGGCGGTTCCGGGGAACCGTGGATCCGGGTGGAACAAGCCGGGGCCCCGTGGGCACTCGCGCAGGCGTCGGAGGCCCCGGCTCGTACGAGGGGACTGCGTCAGCTGTTGGCCGAGACGTTGCCCGACAGGACCGGGATGTTGTCCAGGATGTGCGAGAGCGGCTCGTCGCCCTTGGCCTGGGTGGAGTTCTCGGTGCACTGCTGGTTCTGCGGGTTGGCCAGGACGTTGATGTCCTGAACGCCGACATTGGCGAGGAGCGCGGCCACGGACTGGACGTTGGCCTTGACGGGCAGGCCGATGCAGGGCTTGTTCAGGGTGCCCTGGATCGCGCCGAGCTGCGGGCTCAGGTCGCCACGGGTCTCCTGGTTGCCGTAGATCTGCGCGGCGCCGTTGCCCTGGACGGTGTTGACCCCGTTGTCGTTGCCGATGGCCATGGCCGGGGCGGCCATGGCCGCGCCCACGCCGACGATCGACGCGGTGACGGCGGCGGTGGCCATGAACTTCTTGATCATCAGTGGTCCTTATGTCGCACGAGTGCACGGTGATAAGCACCTTGATCAACGTCCGGGGAGAACACAGGTTGCGCCGCTTCACCCGAACGGCCCCTACCGCGTCTCACGCCCCCGGACGGCCACGCTCAGCTCGACGACGTAGTGCTCCTCCACCCAACCGTCCGGGAACCGGTCCATGAGGAGGGCTCGCTCGTCCTCCAGGAAGGCGTCCGTGCCGGGCTCTCCGATGAGGAACAGGGAGTGGGTGGACAGCTTGGCCAGATGCGTGTCGACCGGGACGCGGCGCGACCACGCCAGCCGGCGGTCGGTGAAGCGCAGCCCCTCCTGGGAGAGCGCGCGCTCGTTGATGTACCAGCCCGGGCCGAACCTCTTCTCGATCCGGTCCTGCTGATCGGCGATCCAGCCGACCCCGGTGTCCGGGTCGTTCTGCCATACCGCCAGGGCCCCGCCGGGGCGCAGCACGCGCAGGGCCTCGGGGACCGCGTGCGCCGGGTCCGTCCAGTGCCAGGACTGCGCGTAGGTCAGCAGGTCCAGGCAGCCGGAAGCCAGCGGCAGCCGGTTCCCGTCCGCGCGGACCAGCGGCGTGCCGGGGTTGCGTCGGCGGAACTCCTGCGCCATGCCCTCGCCCGGCTCCACCCCGACCACCAGGGCCCCTCGGGCCTCCAGGAGGGCGGTGGCGATCCCCGTTCCCGCCCCGACGTCGGCGACCCGTGCGCCGGCCAGCGCAAAGCCGGCCATCTCCGCCAGCGTGTCGAAGAGCGCGGGCGGGTAAGCGGGGCGGTGGGCGGCGTAGCGTGCGGCCGCGGAGCTGAAGGAACGAGCACGGGATTCGTTCGTCATGACGTCCATCATGCCGGTGTCCCGGAGCGGCGCGGAGAGGCAGTCCCCCATGGTGGCCGCGCGGTATGTCACTTCGCTGGTGGGGGCGTTGGAGCGGTACGCCGGTGGGCCCGCGCTCGGCGCCGGCCCGGTCGTCCTCGGATTCCAGGAGGTGCTCGACGGCGCCTGTCGACTGGCCGGGGCGCTCTCCGAGCAGGGGATCGGGCGCGGCTCGGGACTGGCCTGCGTCACGGGCTCGAACCGGCCGGAGGTGCTGCTGGTACGGATCGCCGCGCACCTGTTGGGCGCCCGGCTGACCCAGGTGCTCGCCGGCCCCGCCCAGTACGGGCTCGACTTCGTCCTACGGGACTGCCGGCCGGACCTCATCGTGCACGACGTACCGGTGCCCGCGACCGGGGCGCCCGGGCTCGGCCTGGCCGAGCTGCTCCGTCGGGCCGCCCGGGGCGATCTCGGCGCTGTGCCGGTGCGGGCGCGGGAGGACGACGTGGCGCGGGTGACGTACACGGGCGGGACCACGGGTCGGCCCAAGGGGGTGGCCTCCACCTTCGGGGCGATGGCCGCGCGGAACGCCGTACGGCCGGCGGCCTGGGCGGACTCGGTGTACCTGTCGGTGACCTCGCTGGCGCAGCGGTCGGGCGGGCGGTGCCTGGAGCAGTGGCGGGCCGGGGGCCGGGTGGAGGTCCTCGAACCGTTCACGCCCGCGGGGTTCGTGGCGGCCTGCCGGCGTCTGGGGCCGGTGACCACGTACCTGACGACTTCGATGGTCTACCGGCTGCTGGACGACCCGGCGACCGCCCGCGGTGTACCGGGGCTGGTGGCGGTCTCCTACGGCGATTCGCCCGTCCATCCCGAGCGGCTGCGCGAGGCGGTGACCCGCTGGGGCGGCCGGTGGCGGCAGGGCTACGGCACGAACGAGGCGGCGGTGATCTGCCGGCTCTCCCCCGCCGATCACGATGCGGCGGTGGGCGGGCGGCCGGAGCTGCTGTCGTCGGTGGGGCGGCCCGTCGCGGGGGTGGAGGTGGAGGTGCGCGACGGGCGGGGCACGGCGGTGGCGGCCGGCCGCACGGGCGAGGTGTGGGTGCGGTCGGCGGCGATGATGACCGGGTACTGGGGCCGGCCCGGACTGACGGCCGGGGTGCTGCGGGACGGATGGCTGCGGACGGGGGACCTCGGGCACTTCGGGGCGGACGGCTACCTGTACCTGGACGACCGGATCCACGACGTGGTGATGGTCCACGGGGACAACGTGTACTGCGTGCCCGTCGAGGCCGCGCTCGCCCGGCATCCCGCCGTCGCACGGGCCGTGGTGGTGGGGCGGCACAGTGACCTCACCGGCGAGGAGGTGTGCGCCTTCCTGGTGCCCGCGGCGGGGTACGAGCCCGACCCCGGGCTCGCCGCCGAGGCCTGTGACCTGGTGGAGAAGGAGCTGGCCCCGGCACACCGGCCCACCGCGGTGTTCTGGGAACGGGCGGTCCCGCTGACGGCGCGGGGCAAACCGGACAAGCGCCGGCTGCGGGAACGGGCGGAAGGGGGCGCCGGCCGGCGGACGTAGGAGCGGCGGGCCGGTCGGGACGGCCGGGGGGGCCGGCACGGAGGTCAGGAACCGGTGGGGGGCGGGGCGGACCGGGACGTCAGGGACCGGTGGGGGCGGGGGCGGACCGGGACGTCAGGGGCGGGCGGCGGCGTAGGTCCAGAACTCCCGCATCACCTCGGGCGCGGTCGGACCGGCCAGTTCCCGCTGGGTGAGGAGCAGGGTGAGCGTCCCGGTGGCGGGGACGATGTGGGCGGCGGTGCCGGTGCCGCCGATCCAGCCGTACCGGCCCGGTACGTTCCACGGGTCGAGGCGGGCCACGTCGACCGAGCCGCCGTAACCCCAGCCCTGGCCCTCCAGGAACAGGGTGCCCGCCGCGCGCTGGGACGCCGTGAGGTGGTCGGTGGTCATCTGCCGTACCGAATCGGCCGAGAGCAGCCGCCGGCCACCTCGGTCCGCGCCTCCGGCGAGCAGCATCCGGCCGAAGGCGTACAGGTCGTCGACGGTGGAGACGAGGCCGCCCGCGCCGGACGGGAAGGCGGGGAGGGTGCTCCACTCGCCGTCGGGCCCGTCCACGAGCTCCAGGGCTCCGCCGTCGGGGGCGGCCCGGTAGTAGCTGGTGAACCGGTGGAGCTGCCCGCGCGGTACGGAGAACGCGGTGTCCCGCATGCCGAGCGGCTCGAAGATTCGCTCGGCGAGCACGTCCGGGAAGGTCTGTCCGGTCGCTCGGGCGATCAGCACCCCGAGGACGTCGGAGCAGGTGTTGTAGAGCCACGCCTCGCCGGGCTGGTGGAGGAGGGGGATCCGCCCCAGGGCCGCGGTCCACGCGTCCGGCGCCGCCACCTCCTGCGGTCGGGGCGGCCCCTGCTTCAGTTCGCCGAACAGCGGTGCCACGGCGGGCAGCGAGAAGTCCGCGGGGAAGCCGTACCCGGCGCGGAAGGTGAGCAGGTCGGCGACGGTGATCGGACGATCGGCGGGCACCACGTCGTCGAGCGGAGCGGAGGGGGTACGGACCACCGTCGGCGCCGCGAGTTCCGGCAGCCAGCGGGCCACGGGGACGTCGAGGGCCAGCAGTCCGTCCTCGACCAGCATCATCGTGGCCGCGGCGGTCACGGGTTTGGTGACCGAGGCGATCCGGAAGAGGGAGTCGCGGGCCATGGGTGCGGTGCCGGTCGTGTCGACGGAGCCGACGGCTGCGACCTCGACGTCCTCGCCGTGTGCCACCAGGGCCACCGCGCCGGGCAGTGACCCCTCACCGACGTGGATCTCCAGGAGACTGCGCAGGTCGCTCATGGTCCACCTTCTCGTACGTGCGGATGCTCGTAGGGAAGACTGCCGCCGGGCGCCGGAATCATCGGTGCGACACGACCTGCGCGGCATGACCGCGAGGGGCGGGGCCGCTACGCGGCCGGGACCACCGAGGCTCGTATCGCAGAGGCCCACTCGCCCAGCAGGAGGGCGTGGCGGATCCGCTCCGCGTCGGAGAGGCGACCCTCGGCACGTGCGAACAGGCAGCGGATGTCGGCGTTGATCTCGGCGAGGGAACGTTCGGGGACGAGGTGGTCGTCAGAGGTCGGGCTCACGTGATCAAGAGTAGGCGGTGCCTCTGACAACGGTGGACCGTGTCCGTCATGCGGACGCCCGGAGCGGGGCCCTGCCCGCTCACTCCGCGAGCCGGGCTGCCCGCAGCAGGAGGTAGCGGCGCTCCGGAACGCTGAGCGTGAGCCCGGCGGCCTTCGCGTAGGCGGCCCGCGCCGCCGCCCTCTCGCCCGCCCTCTCCAGCAGGTGGGCCCGTACGGCCTCGAGGCGGTGGTGACCGGCCAGCCGCTCGTCCCGGTCCAGGTCTTCGAGCAGGGCCAGGGCCCGCCGGGGCCCGTGCACCATGGCCACCGCGACCGCGTGGCCCAGGCGCTCCACGGGGCCGGGGACCATCCGGACCAGTACCTCGTACAGGGCGAGGATCTCCACCCAGTCGGTGTCCTCGTCGCTCGACGCCTCGTCGTGCACGGCCGCGATCGCCGCGCGCAGCTGGTAAGGACCCAGCGGCGCACGGGTGAGGGCGTCGCTGACCAGGGCGACCCCTTCGGTGACGGCGGCGCGGTCCCAGCGCGTGCGGTCCTGTTCGGCGAGGGGGATCAGGTCGCCGTCGGGCGTGGTGCGTGCGGCGCGGCGGGCGTCGGTGAGCAGCATCAACGCCAGCAGGCCCGCCACCTCGCCGTCGGCGGGGAGTTGCGCGTGGACGGCGCGGGTGAGGCGGATCGCCTCGGCTGCGAGGTCGGAGCGCTGCAGATCGCGGCCCGAGGTGGCGGTGTAGCCCTCGTTGAAGATCAGGTAGAGCACGTGGAGCACGTCGGCGAGCCGTGCGGCACGGTCCGCGGCCGCCTGCGGGCCGGTCCCGTCGGTGCCGTCCGCGCCGTGGGCGCCGTGGGAGTCGTGGGAGTCGTAGGCGTCGTGGGCGTCGTGGGCGTCGTCGGGACTGACGCCGAACGGGGTCCCGGAGGCTTTGATGCGGCGTTTCGCCCGGCTGATCCGCTGGGCCATCGTGGTCTCGGGCACCAGGAGGGCGCGGGCGATCTCCGCGGTGGTCAGGCCGCCGACGGCCCGCAGGGTGAGGGCGATCCGGCCGGCGGGAGGCAGTTCGGCCCGGCAGCAGAGGAAGAGCAGGGCGAGCGTGTCGTCCTCGGCGGGGGCCCGCCCCTCCCCCGGCGGCGGAGCCACGAACGCGTCGCGCGGGGTCAGGGCGGCGGCCGTCTCCTCGCGGCGCCTGCGCGCCTCCTCGCGGCGCAACTGGTCGGTCAGCCGGCGGGAGGCGACACGGATCAGCCAGCCGCGCGGGTTGGCCGGGCGGCCCTCCTCGGGCCACTGCCGGGCGGCGGCGAGCAGGGCCTCCTGCACCGCGTCCTCGGCCGCGTCGAAGTGCCCGTAGCGGCGGACGAGCGCTCCGAGGACCTGCGGCGCCAGTCGGCGCAGCAGGTCCTCGCCGGCGGGTGCGGGTCCGGGGGCGGTCAACACATCTCGGTCCCCGACCGGCTGTCGACGGGGTGGACGACGACCGGGTAGTTGGGTGCGCCCTCGGGCACCGGGCAGGCGTAGGCGCGGGCGGCGATCTCGGCGGCGCGGTCGAAGTCCGCGACGTCGACGATCCAGTACCCGGCGAGCACCTCCTTGGCCTCCCCGTACGGCCCGTCGGAGATCACGGGGCTGCCGTCGGCTGCCGCGGTGACCAGGCGCGCGTGCCGGGGGTGGGCCAGGCCCTGCCCGTCGACCCACTCGCCCGACTCGGCGAGGTCGTCGTTGAGGGCGCCCATGTAGTCGAACATCGCCTTGAGGTCGGCTTCGGACCATCCGGGGCCGTCGCTGTTCGCGGTGCCGCCCATGGCGTCGTAGTCGGCCTGCTTGCCGAGAACCATCAGCATGTACTTCATGGGGTGCCACTCCTTCTGCTCTGCGCGGCGGCTCCGGAACGGGATCGGGATCGGAGCCTTTCGTACGGGACGTCGGAGCCGTCCCTCCCATTTCGACACGTCGGCCGCGGCCCCGCGCGACGGCTCCGGCCCGGGGCCGTCCCGTACGGCCCAGTAGGGTCATCGCATGAAGATCATCGACCTTGAGCCCGGCGACCCCCGGCTCACCTCCGACCTGCTCCCCGTGCTGCTCCAACTGCGTCCCCACCTCACTGAGGAGCTGTTCCTCAGGATCCTCGCCGAGGCGCACGGCCAGGGGCTGCGCTTCACCGCCGCTTACGACGCGGACGGCGGGTGCGTGGGCGCGGCCGGCTGGCGAATCGTCGTCAACACGGCGGCGGTCCGCTCGCTCTACGTCGACGACCTGGTCACCGCCGCCGCCGCCCGTTCCACCGGAGTGGGCCACGAGCTGCTCGCGCACCTGGAGCAGCACGCCCTGGCAGCCGGTTGCACCGCCCTCACGCTGGAATCCGGCACCCAGCGGACCGACGCGCACCGCTTCTACTTCCGCGAGCGGATGGCCGTGACCGCCTTCAGCTTCGAGAAGCCGCTGGGCTGACGCGTCCACCCGCGGGGTCACGTGGACCTCGGGAGGGTGCGGGTGTGGTGCCCGGCCGTCCGGTCGCCGCCCTGGCACCATGGCGGCATGGAACGTGTGCTTGGAATCGGCGGGTACTTCGTGCGGGCGGCCGACCCGGCGGCCCTCGGCGCGTGGTACCGCGACTACCTGGGCCTCGACGCCGACGAGCACGGCCTGTGGCAGCAGGGCGCCGGGCCGACGGTGTTCGCGCCGTTCGAGTCCGAGACCGACTACTTCGGCTCCCGGGCCCAGCAGACCATGCTCAACTTCCGGGTCCGCGACCTGGATGCGATGCTCGCGCAACTGCGCGCCAAGGGCGCGGACGTGGACGAGGTGACACAGGACATGGAGGGTGTCGGTCGGTTCGGCTGGGTCACCGACCCTGCGGGCAACCGGGTCGAACTGTGGCAGCCCGCCTGACCGCGTCGTCACCTCGGCGGTCATAGCGCCCACAGCGGGCCGCAGGCCACTCTCCCAGAATTGGCCTTGCCCGGAGGCGGATTGGCCTCGATACGTTCGCGGCATGCGCATCCAGATCGTAGACGCCTTCACCAGCCGCCCCTTCACCGGAAACCCCGCCGGTGTGTGCCTGCTCCCGGCCGACCCCTGGCCGGACGACGCGTGGCTGGGGCAGCTCGCCGCCGAGCTGAACCATCCCGAGACGGCCTTCGTCCGGCCGCTCCCGGCCGGGGCCGCAGCCGACTGGGAGATCCGCTGGTTCACCCCGCTCGTCGAGGCCAACCTGTGCGGCCACGCCACGTTGGCCACGGTGCACACGCTGCGCCGGGAGGGGTTGCTGACCGGCGGCCCCGTGCGGTTCCTCAGCCGGTCCAGTGGTCTGCTCACCGCGTGGGCCGAAGACGGGGAGGGAGGGGAGTTCGGGGAGGACGGGGAGATCACCCTGGACTTCCCCGCCGCCCCCGTGACCGAGGCTGCGGAGCCCGAAGGTCTCGCCGACGCCCTGGGGATCCGGCCCGAGGCCACGTTCCGTACGGGCGCGCTGGGCGATCTGCTCGCCGTACTGCCCGACGAGGCTGCCGTACGGGCCCTGCGGCCCGACCTCGCGGCGATCGCGGCCCTGTCCCTGCGCGAGGAGTCGCGCGGGGTCATCGTCACCGCGGCGGCCGACACGGCGACGTCCGGGTACGACTTCGTCTCCCGGTTCTTCGCTCCCGCGCGGGGCATCCCCGAGGACCCGGTCACCGGCAGCGCCCACACCGCACTGGCCCCCTACTGGGCGGCGCGGCTGGGGCGCACCGACGCCCTCACCGGTCTGCAGGCCTCGGGACGCCCCGGGCTGGTCGAGGTCGCGCTCCGCGGGGACCGGGTGCTGCTCTCCGGGCGCGCGGTCACCGTCCTGGAGGCCACGCTCCGCGTCTGACCGGCCCCGGACGGCCGTGACCGAACCGTCGCCGCCTCGAGGCGTGATCGACCTCGTCGGCAGGGGCGTCCCCTTGCTAGCTTCCTGGCGAAGCCGAACCCGGAGGACCGATCCCATGCCAGTATCCCGAGGCCGCCGCAGCGCTCTGAGCGCAGCGGCCGTGGCCGCCGTCCTGCTGGCGGGCGCCACCGGGTGCGGGGACAACAACGGCGCGGCCGCGGCGGCCTCCGTTCCGGCCTCCGCAGAGGTGTCGGCGTCGGTCTCCCCGTCGGTCTCCCCGTCGGTCTCCGCCTCGGGGTCGGCTTCCCCATCGCCGTCGGCACCCACCTCCTCGCCGCCCGGGTCCTCCGCAGCCGCGACCCCGACGGGGGGCATGACCCGGGCCGCGACGCCTCCCCCGGCCCGGACCCGGCTCACGGTCGCCGTCGACACCCGGGGAGGCCGGCTCGCCCTCGTACGGGGCGGTGCCCCGCAGGAGTTCACCGTCACCCTGCACAACGGCAACTCCGTCGAGTACCGGCACTTGCTGGTCGCCTTCCAGATGGAAATGCTGGTCGGCGGGGCCGGAGCCGGGGCGGGCGGCGGTCCGGGGTTCCTGCTGGAACGTTTCGACCCGGCCTCGGGCAGCTGGCGCCCGGCCGACTTCCGCATCGCCAATGACGCCAAGCCACCGTCCCTGTTCTCGGGTGGCGGCCCGCTCGCCCGCGAGGCCGTCCGCACCGAGCGCTACCGGCTGCGCGCCACGGCGGGCGGACCCGCGGGCAGCAGCCCGGTGGTGGTGTCCTTCATCGACACGGACGCCGGCGGTACGGCCGCGGCCCACGTGGTCCTCGGGCACAGCACCCGCTGAGCGCCGTGCACAGCACTAGGCCCTGTCGCCCGGGATCGTCCAGGTGAACTTGCCGCCACTGACCCACCGGACCACCTCGAGGTCGTCGAGGTCGTGGATCGTGATCCCGGCCTCCGCCGCGATCAGGAGCACGTCCGTCATCGACGTCGCCCTGCCGACGAACTCGCCGTCGACCTCCACGATGCGGAAGGGCGGAGTCCCGGGTTGCACCCCGAGGACGGTGATCCGCGCTGCGGAAATGTGTGGTGTCGAACCTTCGGTCATGCGGAGACGGTCGCATGCCGTGACCGGTGACGGGCACGGCGACACGGTCCGAGGGACCGATCTTCTTCCTCCGGGGCAGCGCGCGGTGCCCCGGAGCGCCTCCGCGGAGCCGGCCTCAGGCCGTCTCCCGAGCGGCCTCGCCGAGGGCGGACGCCGCGATGCGCCAGGCGGCCGTGACCGCCTCACGGGCCCGGTCCGTAGCCTCCGGCACCCGGTCGGGCAGGTGCAGCGGCGAGCCGATGTGGACGTGGAAGCGGGGCCTGCGCAGCGGCGCGGTGAAGACGCCGGCGAACTGCTTGGCGCCGCTCCCGGAGCAGAGGCGGCGGGCGCCCGCCTGGCCGACGGGCACGACCGGGGCGCCCGTCGCGGCGGCGAGCCGGGCCAGGCCGCTACGGAAGGGGCCGGGGGCCGTCTCCCCCGCGTCGCGGCGCACGGGCAGCCGGCCTTCGCCGTAGAGCAGCACGCTGCGGCCCGAGGCGAGGGCGACGGCCGCTGCGTCGAGGGAGTCGGCGGCGCGGGCGGTGCCTCGGTGGACGGCGATGTGGCCTTCGCGGCGGAGCGCGGAGCCGAGCAGCGGTACCCGCCAGAGGCCGCTGGTGGCCAGGATGACCGGCTCGATCCCGTACCGGCGCAGTGCGGCGACCACGACGGCCGGGTCGGCGAGGGAGGTGTGGTTGGCGACCAGGACGGCGCCGGAAGCGGGCCGGTCCCCGGGATCGGCGGTGACGGTCAGCTGCCCGAAGGCGGGCACGAGGGCGGCGGCGATTCGACTGAGCATGGACGACCCCGTTCGGACGGTGCGGTGGTGGTGCGGTGCGATGTGTCCCATGGTCGGCCGGTGGGGTGGGCGGGGTCATGAGTAGGCGTACTCAGCGAATATGACCGAACGGTCACAAGATCCAGTGGATGGAACGGGCGGGGTACCGGGGGCATCTGGCAGTGCGGCGAGGCCCCCGGGGCCTCGCCGGTCGTATCGGCATGATGTGAGCAGCAAGGCGGGGCTGGGATGAAGGCGGTAACGGTGGCGGGCGGTTCCTCGGACGACCCGGAGATCGAGGCAGTGAGCACCGCTCCGGAGGGGACACCCGAGGCTACGGCCGAGACCGGGACCGAGGTCGAAGCCGGCGCGGAAGCGAGCGCCGAGGCGGGCACGGAGCCCGGGAGCGAAGCCGCCCCCCGGGCCGAGGCCGAGCCGAAGGGCCGGGCCGACGCCGAACTCCCTGGCGGAGCCCGCTCCGAGACCGCCACCGAAGCCGAGGCCTCAGCCGGCCCGGCCCGCACCGGGGCGGAAGCCGATGCGGCGAAGCCGAAGGCCGACGCCGGGACGGACACGGGGCCCGAGGCCGAGCCGAAGAGCCGGGCCGACGCCAACGCCAATGCCAACGCCAACGCCGAACTCCCGGGCGGACCCGACTCCCCGGCCGCATCCGAGCGCGCGGGCACGACCGGTGCCGAACTCCCGGACGACGTGCGCCCCGAGGACGAAGCCGATCCCGAAGTCACGGCCCGCTCCCGGGCGGAAGCGGCTGCAGCCGAGCCGAAAACCAGCCCCGACGCGGATCCCGCACCCGCCCCCGAGGCCGAACCGAAGGGCCGGGCCGAAGCCGAACTCCCGGACGAAGTGCGCCCCGAAGCCGAGGCCTCAGCCGGCCCGGCCCGCACCGGGACGGAAGCCGATCCGGCGAAGCCGAAGGCCGACGCCGGGACGGACACGGAGCCCGAGGCCGAACCGAAGGGCCGGGCCGACGCCGAACTCCCGGGCGGAGCCGACTCCCCGGCCGCATCCGAGCGCACGGGCACGACCGGTGCCGAACTCCCGGACGACGTGCGCCCCGAAGCCGACACCGGCGCCGACCCCGAGGACGAAGCCGAGTCCGAGGAGGAGGGCGGATCCGAGCGCGCGGGCGAAGCTGCCGCCGGACTCCCGGACGAAGCCCGTTCCGAGACGGACGCCCGCCCCGAGGCCGAGGCCGAGGTCACGGCCCGTTCCGGGGCAGGGGCGGAGGCCGGCCCCGCAGGTGCGGCCGGCGACGACGGCGAACCCGTCTCTGGGGACCGGGCAGACACCGGACCCGCGCCCGAGGCCGGCCCCGTGGTCGAAGCCGCGTCCGACGAGACGATGCTCATCGCCCTGCCCAAGCAGAAGCCCGCCGAGGCGGATGCCCCGCGGAAGACGCCCACCTGGGCTCGGGAGGTGGAGCCGGACCCCGAGCGGACGAGCCAGTTCGTCGCGCTCAAGGACGTCGACCTGCCCGCGCCCGTCGCGCCGCGGGCTCAGCCGCAGTCCCCCGGTGACCAGGTGGCCCGGCAGGCCCCCGCCGTACCGCTGCCTCCGCTCGATCTGCTGGCCGAGCTCACCAACACCCCGCCGCCGGCGGAGACCCCGCGCCGGACCGCGGTGCGCCGCGTCAAGATATGGACGCCGATCCTGCTCGTCCTCGTGGGCGCCGGCGCCGGCGCGCAGCTGATGCGCCCCCTGCCCGCCCCGCAGCTCGTCGCCGCCGAGACCGACCGCACCATCGACGGTCAGTTCTCCGTCCCGTGGCCCGCCAAGGGCCAGGGCGCCGTCCGCATCTCCGGCTCCGGCGACATCGGCACCTTCGGTGAGCAGAAGCCCGTCCCGACGGCCAGCGTCGCCAAGGTGATGACGGCCTACGTGATCCTCAAGGGCCACCCGCTGCGCAAGTCCGACCCGGGACCGGACATCACGATCGACGCGAAGACCGTGGCGGACGGCAAATCCGACAACGAGTCCCGCGTCGAGGGTCTCACCGCCGGGCAGAAGTTCAGCCAGCAGGACGTGCTCAAGATGCTCATGATCCCCTCGGGCAACAACGCCGCCCGCCTGCTGGCGCGCTGGGACACCGGTACCGACTCCGAGGCCGCGTTCGTCGCGAAGATGAACGCCGCGGCCAAGGAGCTCGGGATGACGAACACCACGTACACGGACCCCAGCGGTCTGGACTCGGGCACCGTCAGCACCGCCGTCGATCAGTTGAAGCTCGCCGAAGCCGTCATGAAGGACGAGGTGTTCCGGTCGATCGTCGCGCTCCCGAACGCCTCCATCAAGGGGGTGTCCACGCGGCTCGAGAACAACAACACCCTGCTCAGCTCCACCATCCGGGGGATCAAGACCGGTTCCAGCACGCCCGCCGGCGGGGCCTTGATGTGGGCGGCGTACAAGTCGGTCGACGGCAAGGACCAGTTGATCCTCGGCACGTTGATGGACCAGCACGTGGACGGGCCGGACGAGAACGGCGCGAACAGCCTGAAGCTGGTGCTGGCGAACAGCAAGACGATCATCGAGGGGGTGCGGACGGCGCTCGCGTCGGCTCCGGTGATCCGCAAGGGCGACGTCGTGGGTCATGTGGACGACGGACTCGGCGGCCGTACGCCGCTGGTGGCCACCAAAGACCTGAACGTGATCGGCGTCCCGGGCCAGCAGCTGAAGCTGTCCCTCAAGGCTGGTGCCGATGCCGGTGCGGGCGCCGGACCGCTGCCGCACAGCGCGAAGGCCGGTTCCGAGGTGGCCGTGCTGACGGTGGGTAGCGGTGAGGGGGCCCGGAGCGTGCCGGTCGCGGTCAAGGGGGCCCTGGTCGAGCCCAGCTTCGGCACCCGGCTCACCCGCGGTCGCTGACCGGCCGACCTGCTGGCCGGGCGACCGGCAGCATCGCCGGCCCCGGCAGAGGTGGGTGGGCCGCGCCCGCGGGCGCGGCCCACCCGTTCCTCAGGCGCCCGGCGGGATCCTGGACGGGCGGCCCGTGCCGCGCGTGAGGGAGTACCCGAAGACGCCCGCGAGGGCGGCGAGCACGCCGCCCGCCGCGGTCCAGATCCAGCGGTCCGACCACCAGCCGCCGGACCAGCCGTCCTCCGGCTCGCGCAGGGTCGCGGTCACGGTGCCGGCGACCAGCGGGGTGGAGAGGGCGCCGTCCACCGCGTGGACGCCGCCGGTCTCCTTCACCTCGGCCTCGACGGCCGCGCGCACCGGCAGGCCCTTGTCCTCGTCCGGCAGGTCGACGACCGTCAGGCGTACGTAGTAGCTACCGGGCAGCGGGTCGTTGGCCCACGGCTCGGCGCCGGCGCGCACGGTGCGCAGGGTGCAGGACAGTTCGACCGTGGCGGCTTCCTTCGCCGCGGCCGCGGTCTGCGTGCCGTAGGTGCAGGCCTGTCGGCGGCGCAGTCCGTCGTACACGTCGAGCTGCCAGGTCGAGGAACCGTGCCGGGTCGCCGGCTCGGGCAGGGTGACGGCGGCCTTCACCGTGGCGCGCTGCTGCGCGTCGATCGGCACCACCCAGTAGAGGTAGTCGCCGCTCGACGCGCCGGCCGTGGCCTTCTGACCCGGGCGGAAGGCCGCTGCGGTACGGAAGCTGGTGCCGGCCTCAGTCGGGGCGGATTCGGCCTTGGCCCCGCCCCCGCCCGGACTCGCGCTCGCGCTGGCGCTCGGCGAGGGCGTGTCCGCGACGGCCGTGCCCACGGCCGTGCCCGCCACCGTGAGGGCGGCGGCCGCGGCCAGCAGGGACGCGGTCAGTGTGCCTACTCTACGCATCAGTTGGTCCTCCAGACGGAGATGCGCCAGCGGGAGATCCATCCCCACACCAGACCGGCCAGCAGCCCGGCGAGCGCCAGCACGGCCAGCAGCCACCAGCCCCGTCCGAGACCGAACGCGGCGACGTCGGAGGCCCCGTCGGGCCCGTCCACCAGGTCGATGGTCAGCTCGACGGGCATGCCCGGGGTCGTCTTGACGGAGGCGGCAGCGGAGAAGGAGTTGCTGACCTGGAGGCAGACGGTCTCCGGCACGGGCTTGGCGTCCGAGTCCAGGCCGTCGATCTCGGCCTTCGGGTAGCGCAGGCCGGTCGAGAGGACGTCGGTACGCCCGTTGCCCGCTTCCGAACCGCGCACGATCTCGCGCCCGTGGACGGTGGTGGCGCGCAGCAACACGCCGTAGTCGTTATTGACGGCGCGGTCGGCACCGATGCTGACCGAGGCGCGCAGCTCCTGCCCCGGGAGGACGTCGACCCGGTACCAGCGGTGTTCACCGAAGGTCTCGCGGTCGCTGTACAGGCCGGCCTTCAGCTGCGGGGCGCCCTCGCACTGCTTCGTGCCCTCGGTCGCCACCGGGTTGACGACCGGGTCCGCGGCCCGGTCGACGAGTTGTTTCACCCTGTTGGAGAGGTCCGCCTTGTGCTGCACCGAGGTGTAGGTACCGCCGGTGGCCTCGGCGATGCAGGTCAGCTGGGCCCGGGTCTTGGCGTCCGGGACCAGTCCGAGGGTGTCGATGACCAGGTGGATGCCCTTGGCGGCGATCTCGCGCGCCACTTCGCACGGGTCGAGCGGGGCGCAGGTGTCCTCGCCGTCCGTGATGAGCACGATCCGCTTGGAGCCGTTGCCGCCCTCCAGGTCCTGGGCCGCGCCGAGCAGGGCCGGTCCGATCGGCGTCCAGCCGGTGGGGGCGAGGGTCGCCACCGCGGTCTTGGCCTCGATCCGGTCGAGGGGGCCGACCGCGTAGAGCTGCTTGGTGTCCTTGCATCCCGTGGCACGGTCGTCGCCCGGGTAGTCGGCCCCCAGGGTCCGTATGCCGAGGCGCACCTCGGCCGGGACCGCGTCGATGACCTCGTTGAAGGCCTGCTTGGCCGCGGCCATGCGGGACTGTCCGTCGATGTCGTTGGCCCGCATGGAGCCGCTCACGTCGAGGACGAGGTCGACCTTGGGGGGTTCCTTCGCCGTCGGTTCGTCGGCGGCGGTGGCGCTCGCCGGGAAGAGCCCGACGGCCAGGGCGGCGAGCAGGCCGCACGCCCCGACCGCAAGCCGTTTTCTTGTGATCATCGCCGGATCGTATTGAGGATCGTCCGGCAATCCAAAACGGGCTCCCGGCCGGGGCATTCCGGGTGTCCGTGCGGTGTACGCGGCCCTGCGCGGCCCTGCGCGACCGTCCGCGGGATGGTGGGCGGGGGCGGGCCGGCGGATATCCAGGTGCAGGGTGCGCGGGGCCCGATCTACGCTCCGGGGATGAGTGCCACCCGTACCTTCCGTATCACCGTCCGCGGCTCGTTCGACGGTCTGACCGACGACCAGAGGGCCGAGCTGCTCGCGGCCGCGCCCGAGCACGACATGCTGCGCGCGGAGTTCACCGCAGAGGGTCACCTCACGTACGACCTCGCGGCCCGTCCCTTCTTCACCTTCCGCTTCGTGGACACGGGTGAGGCCGAGGAGGACATCCTCGACGCGACGGCCCGGGCGGAGCTGGCGGCGGAGGGCTGGCTGGCCGATCGGGGGTACGGCTTCAAGCAGCTGAGGTCGCAGGCCCAGGACATGTCGCTGGCTCCGCTGGGCAAGCGACAGCGTCGCGAGGCCGCCCGGGCCGACGCCTAGTGGTGCTGCGTCATGTGCTGTCGTAGGGCTGCGGCGGGGTGGGGGGCAGCGAAGTAGAACGGTGCCACCGTCCGGAAACCGAAGCGGCGCACCACCACCGTCGTCCGACGGGACGGGCGAGAGCCGCTCGGACCAGGCAGCGCGATCAGCCAGCTCATGGCGGAGCGCGACGTGGTCGCCCCGGCCGCCGGCGTACACCGGCCCGAACGAGGGCGGTTCACCTCCGCTTCGGGTCCGGAGCGGAAACAGGTGGGTCAAGGAAACTGCGCTGTGGCCCGGACCGTTGGACAGGCATGGAGCTGAACGAGCGAGCGGGACATCAGGGGACCGGGCCCGGGGTGATCACCCCCGACGGCTGCGCGGTCGAGTTGTACTCGCGGCTGCCGGTCGGGGCCGAGCCGGACATCGTCTCCGGTGCCGTGCCGCCGGGTGCGCACATCCTGGAACTGGGTTGTGGTGTGGGGCGCGTGACCCACCCGCTCCTGGAACGGGGCTTCGTGGTGACTGCTGTGGACGAGTCCCAGGAGATGCTCGATCGCATTCGCGGAGCACGTGCGATACGCAGTGCGATCGAGGACCTCGACCTGGGCGAGACGTTCGACGTGGTGATGCTTGCGTCGTTCCTCGTGCACGCCGGGGACGTCGAAGTGCGCCGAGCGCTGCTGCGTAGCTGCGTCCGCCACCTCGCGGTGGGCGGCTGCGTGCTGATCCAACGGGAGGGTGAGGACTGGCACACGAACCTGCCGCGTGAGCGTGTCGACCCCAGCGGTTTCAAGGTGCGGATCGTGTCGGCGGAGCCGACTGGTGACGGGGCGAACTCGGTGCATGCAGAGTATGAGTTCCCGGACGCCGCATGGACCCAGACGTTCGTGTCCCGGCCGCTGACCAAGGCGCAGTTCGAGGAGGCTCTCGCAGAGGTGGGCCTGCAGGTGGATGCGTACCTCACGGAGGACGGGACATGGGCGCGGTCGAGTCTCGCGGCCTAGTAGTGCTGTGTTGGCTGATGTCGTGGGGCAGGTGTCGGTCCAGCTGGCGCGATCGGCCAGACCAGCGGAGTCGTCCCGTCGGCCGCCGGTTTCGGACGGCGGCCGACGAGGCAGACCCGACGAAGGCCCACGAGGCGGACCCGAAGAACCACGAAGGCGAACTCATCTCCGCCTCGGAGCCTTCATGCCAGGCCAGCGCCCTACAGCCAGCGGGTGCTCGCGCAGGAAGCGTGGCCTTGCCCAACGTGCCGGAGTACTGGTGGTCCACCCCGGGCGAAGCAGAACGAGGCAGCTTGTCCAGGGGCGGCAGGGGAGACGATCATTCGGTCATGAGACCCGAAGTGCAGACGTTCGTCGCTGACGGACCGCTACCCGACTGGGACGCGAGCGAGGAAGAGATCCACCGGCGCGACCACCAGCTGGCGGTGATTTCCCGCCCCGTCACGTCCGAAGAGGCGGCCGCCCTGGCCACCTGCTTCGGCCCCGACGACTGCTACGGCGTCGCCTGGACGCTCGTGCACCTGATCGAGACGGCTCCCGGACCGGTGCCAGAGTGGGAGGATCCGGGTCCGGAAGCCGGAGACTGGGCCGAGGTCCTGCGGGCGCGATGGGGCAGCGGCTTGACGGCTTAACTGCATGAGGTGTCTCTTTACCTGGTCGTCCCGCCGGCCGCCGGTGAACCAGAGGGTCGGGTCAGGCGGGGCTCCGGCTGTCGTCGCTGGGGCTCAGCGGCAGAGGGTCGGCGAGGTAGTGCTGGATGGTGGGGGCGATGAGGTCGGCGACGGAGGAGGCAGGGAGGGTGGCGATGGTGCCGACCTGCCAGATGTAGCGGTTCATGACCATGCCGACGATCTGGGTGGAGATGAGGCTGGCCCGCAGGTTGCGTTCGGTGTCGGGCAAGCTGTGGGAGACGACGGCCAGGACGAGTTCGGAGAACAGCTGCCGCAGGCGTTGCATGGCGGCGGGTTCCTGGGCGGCGGTGAGGATGATGGAGCGCAGGACCTCGGCGGAGACGGGGTCCTCCCACAGTTTCAGGGCGGCCTGCACGAAGGCGTGCCCCCGGCGTTCCACGGGTTGTTCGGCGGCGGCGGCCACGTTCGCACCGAACGCCTCAGGAGGTCGCATCACCTCTTCCAACAGTCCGATCTTGGTGCGGAAGTAGTAGTTCACCAGGCCGGGGTCGACGCCGGCATCCTGGGCGACCGACCGGAGTGAGGTCGCGGCGTAGCCGCGCGTGGCGAAGGATCTGCGGGCGACGGCGACGATCTTGTCCGCCTGCACTCCGCGTTCGCCCCGAGGGCCTCGACCAGTCACACCGCATCACCTTCCGCAACGCTCACAGGAGGGGCTTCCCCTCGGCGAGAGTTTCAGCATACGTTGAAATTAATTTCCATATGTGAGGAAATTACGAAGGCGCCCTCTGGGGCGAGACCCCTGTGACCGTCTTCGGCAGCCTGACCGACGACCCCGAACGCAAGGTTCAGCCCCAAAAGCGCCGCAATCACCGCGTTCCGCACCGCACCCACTCCGCCCACGACCCATGGACCCGCAGAAGCCGTCCCGACCCCTCGCCGTGTCCGCGTGCGAGAGCACCACTTCGACCCCGGACAGGAAGTCCCACCCCCGTGAACCGCACACCCGACGTCGTCACCCTCGCTTCCCTCGACACCCATCGCCTGATCGTCACCCTCCCGAACCAGGGCCCTGCCGACGTACGTTCAAACCTCCCGCGCGCCACCGTCGCCGCCGTGCTGCGCCGCCTCGCCAACGAGCTCGACGCCGAGCAGCTCCTCCCCGCCTTGCCCGGGGAAGCGTTCGCCACCCTCACCGGGCACCTCACCCGCCGCCACCGCCCCGCCGAGGCCGCCCGGCTCGCCGCCAGCGCCCTCGCCCATCACACCCGCGAACTCGCCAACATGCTGGCCGCCGCCCTCGACCGAGGTGTCCCCGCCGAAACCCCGTCGGCCGGCCGGCACCTGGTCTCGATGCTGCGCAGCCACGCCGTCCATCTCGACGGCCCGTCCCGTCCCCCCATCGACAACGTGCTCCACCTCGCAGCCGCCCGCCTGACCCGCCGCACGCAGCGATGACCAACGACACCGATGCCGGCCGCGCGCCGTCCCGGGCCGGCCGGTCGCTGGGCCGGGATCAGTTGGGCGGGCTCGCGGCGAAGACGGCCGCGAGGTGGGCGGCCAGTGGGCGCGGGGCGGGCGGAGAGAGCGGGAGCCGGGCGCCGAGGTATCCGTCGGGACGGATCACGAAGGCCGTGGGCTCCTCGGCCGCGTAGAGGCGGGCGAACTCTCCCCGGCTGTCGGTGTAGACCGGCAGCGTCGTCCCGTCGGCCTCGACGACGGCATGCGCGTCAGCGCCGGCGCCCGTGTCCGCCGCGAGCACCAGACAGACCTCCATCCGGCCGCCCGAGGACTCCCGGGCCGTCCGGACGAGTTCGTCGAGGCCCGACCCGGTTTCGGAGCCGGGCCCGAACCCGGCTCCGTAGAGCAGCAGTACGTGGTCCCGCTCGCGCAGGACGTCGTACAGGCGCAGCGGATAGGCGGCGGCGGGCCCGGTGAGGCCCGCGCAGTCGGGTGCCCGGTCGCCCGGCCGGGGGCCGCGGCCGTCGCCGGCCGGGGCCACGGTCGGGCTTCCCCGGTAGCCGACGAGGAGCTGGGCCTCGCGCATCATCACCGTCGCCGGGTCGTCGGGGTCGTTCTCCATTCCCTCGACGGCGTGCCGCACGGTGCGGCCGACGACTTCCTCGCCGACGGGCCGGCGCTCGGCGTCGTAGCCGGCGAGCAGACCGGGGTGGGCCGCGCCCGCGCAGGCCAGCGCGAGCTTCCACGCCAGGTTCCAGGCGTCCTGGATACCCGTGTTCATGCCCTGGGCGCCGGTCGGCGGGTGGATGTGGGCCGCGTCCCCGGCGACGAACACCCGACCGTCGCCGTAGCGGTCCACGATCCGGTGGCTGATGCGGAACACCGAGGTCCAGCGGATGTCGAAGGCGGTGGTCGGCTGTGGTGAGAGCCGGTCCAAGACGGCCTGAATGTCGGCCAGTTCGGGGCCCCGGCCGCTCTGCAGGCCGTGGGTGATGCCGTCGGAGCCGGCCGCGTCCTGCCCTGCGGTGGAGAGTTCGGGCGGCACCATCATCGACATCCGGTACCGGCCCCGGCCGGGCAGCGGGATGCAGACGAGCACGTCGTCGACCGCCCCGTCCTCGTCCAGGTGCATGGCGCGCAGGTTGTACCCGGGCGGTAGGTCCCAGTCGACGCGTACGTCGGCGAGCATGTACTCCTCGGCGAAGGCCCCGCCCTCGAAGGTGAGGCCGAGCCCTTTGCGGACGGTGCTGTGCGCGCCGTCGCAACCCACCAGGTACCGGGTCCGCAGCTCTTCCTCCGCCCCGGACGGGGTGTGCAGCCGGCAGGTCACCCCGTCCGCGTCCTGGGTGAACGACGCGAGTTCGGTGCCCCGTTCGACGGCCGTCCCGAAGCGACCCAGGAACTCGTCCAGGATGCGCTCGGTCTCGTACTGCGGCAGCGCCGCGAACCCGTAGGGCACTTCGGGCGGCACGGCGAGCTCGGTGCGGGCCTGCTCGACGCCGTTGACGTAGAGGAACTGCCCCCGCATCGGGACGGCCGCCTCCAGTGCGGCGCGGACCATCCCCATGCGGTCCCACACCTCCAGCGTGCGCGGCTGGATGCCGACGGCCTTCGCGAACGGCAGCCGGGCCGGCAGCCGGTCGACGATCCGGCACGTGACGCCCCGTCTGCGGAGCTCTGCGGCGGCGGTCAGCCCGACCGGGCCGGCGCCGACGACCAGGACGTCCGTTGCGTAGCTGTGCGCCACTGGCGCCTCCTGGCGTGCGGCCCCCGTAGGAGTGGATGCCCCTCCATGGTGGCCGCCCGCCAGGTGTCCGGCACCTTTACTCGATCACGAGGTCCACGTCGATGTTGCCGCGGGTGGCGCGGGAGTACGGGCAGACCTCGTGGGCCTGCTTGACCAGCAGGGCGCCCGTCTCGCCGGCCAGGGACTCCGGGAGCTCGACGCGCAGGGTGACGCCGAGGCCGAAGCCGGCGCCGTCCTTGCCGATCGAGACCTCCGCGGTGACCGAGGCCTCGCTGGTGTCCACCTTGGCCTGGCGGCCGACCAGGCCGAGCGCGCTCGCGAAGCAGGCGGCGTAGCCGGCGGCGAAGAGCTGCTCGGGGTTGGTGCCCTGACCGTTGCCGCCCAGCGCCGGGGGCATGGCGAGGGCGAGGTCGATCTGGCCGTCGGAGCTGACGGCGCGGCCCTCGCGGCCATTGGCGGTGGCGACAGCGGTGTAGAGCGCGTCCATGAGAGTTCCTCTCGCAGAAATGAACCGTGGCGGCGGCCGATGGTCGACCGCGCTCCACCAGTAGAGCACGCAATTCAGTTGCGCACAATTCAATGCCCTCCAAGTTCTGCCCGGGTACACTGGCCGACATGACCGAGCAGCCCACCGCGACCCACTCCGACCAGGACTTCCTGCGCCTGGACGGCCAGATCTGCTTCGCACTGAACGCGGCGAGCCGCGCCTTCGGCGGCCTCTACCGCGTCGTCCTCAAGGACCTGGGGCTCACCTATCCCCAGTACCTGGTGATGCTGGTGCTGTGGGAGCACGGCGAGATGCCGGTCAAGGAGATCGGGCAGCACCTACGGCTGGACTCCGGAACGCTGTCCCCGCTGCTCAAGCGGTTGGAGGCGGCCGGACTGGTCCGCCGCGAGCGCAGCACCGAGGACGAGCGGTCCGTGCACGCCCACCTGACCGAGGAGGGCGCCGCGCTGCGCGCCCGCGCGGTGGAAGTGCCCCGACGGATCGCGGCCGCGACCGGCTTCGAGCTCGCCGAGGTCCTCGACCTCCAGACCCGGCTGAACCGCCTCACCGCCGCCCTCGACGCCGCCGTGCCCCGGGAAGCCGGAGAGGCGTAGCGGCCCCCCGCACCCGACACTGGGTCGGGAGACGGGCGGCGGGGCGGCGGCGGGTAGGAGGTGCGCGATGGACCCGGTTGCGGCGCTGGACCGGATCGCCTTCCTGCTGGAGCGCGCGCAGGCGCCCACCTACCGGGTACGGGCCTTCCGGTCCGCCGCGGCCGCGATCACGCGGATGGGCGGGGACGAGGTGGCCGAGCGGGTCGCGGCCGGTTCCCTGGAGGCCGTGAAGGGCATCGGCCCCAAAACGGCCCAGGTCGTGCGTGAGGCCCTCGGCGGGACCGTGCCGGCGTACCTGCAGGCGCTGGAGGACGAGATCGCCGCGCTCCCCGAAGGGCCGCCGGCCACGCCCGCCGCCACCGCGCTGCGGGCGGCGCTGCGCGGGGACTGCCACGTGCACTCCGACTGGTCCGACGGCGGCAGTCCGATCGAGGCGATGGGGCGGGCGGCGGCCGCACTGGGCCATGACTGGGCCGTGCTGACCGACCACTCGCCGCGCCTGACCGTCGCCCGCGGGCTCTCCCCGGAGCGGCTGCGCGAGCAGCTGCGGGTGGTGGCCGAGCTCAACGCCACCTGGGCGCCCTTCCGGCTGCTCACCGGAATCGAGTGCGACATCCTCGACGACGGGGCGCTGGACCAGGAGCCGGAGCTGCTGGACCGGCTCGACCTGGTCGTCGGCTCGGTGCACTCGAAGCTGCGGATGGACTCGCCGGCGATGACCCGGCGGCTGCTGGCGGCCGTGCGCAACCCGCTGATGGACGTCCTGGGGCACTGCACGGGGCGGCTGGTCACCGGCCGGACCCGGCCTGAGTCCCGGTTCGACGCCGAGGCGGTCTTCGCGGCCTGCGCACAGAGCGGTACCGCCGTGGAGATCAACAGCCGGCCCGAACGACTGGACCCGCCCCGGCGGCTGCTGCGCCTCGCCGTGGCTGCCGGCACCTTCTTCGCGATCGACACGGACGCGCACGCCCCGGGCCAGCTGGACTGGCAGGTCGTCGGCTGCGAAAGGGCCGTGGAGTGCGAGGTACCGGCCGGGCGCGTCATCAACACCTGGCCGGCGGACGCGCTCCTGGCCTGGACCCGCACCCGGGAGGTGCCCTGAAGGACGTCCACCGGTGCTCAGCGCGCGCCGGGGGTGATCAGGCCCGTCTCGTACGCGGCGATCACTGCCTGAGCACGGTCGCGCAGGCGGAGTTTGGACAGGACCCGGGCCACGTGCGTCTTGACGGTGGCCTCGCTCAGCCGGAAGCGGGCGGCCAGTTCCGCGTTGCTGAGGCCGCGGGCCAGGGCCTCGAGGATCTCCAGCTCGCGCGGGGTCAGCGTGCCGAGGTCGCGGTGCAAGGATGTCGTGCGCTCCCCGGCCGTGGCGAACCGCTCCACCAGTCGCCGGGTGATCGTCGGGGCGAGCAGCGCGTCCCCCGAGCGGACCAGGCGGACCGCGGCCGTCAGATGTTCGGGAGTGACGTCCTTCAGCAGGAAGCCGCTCGCGCCCGCGCTCAGGGCCGCGTACACGTACCGGTCCAGGTCGTAGGTGGTGAGGATGACGATCCGGGGCGCGGTCCCCTCGTCGGCGAGGATGCGGCGGGTCGCCTCCAGGCCGTCGGTGCCGGGCATGCGGATGTCCATCAGGACGACGTCGGGCCGGGTGCGGCGCACCGCGGCGACCGCCTGCTCCCCGTCGGCCGCGTCGGCGACCACATCGATGCCGTCCGCCGTGAGGATCATGCGGAATCCGGTGCGTACCAGGGCCTGGTCGTCGACGATCACCACACGGGGTACCACCGGGGCCGCCTCGGTCATGTCTCCTCCACGGGGATCACGGCGCGGAGCCGGTATCCGCCGCGGGGGTCGTTGCCCGCTCGCAGCGTACCGCCGTACACGGCGAGCCGTTCGCGCAGTCCCACCAGGCCCCGGCCGCCGCCCGGTGCCACCGGGGTACGCGGCGTCCCGCCGGTGTCGGCCACCTCGACCCGCAGTTCGCCGGGCGCGTACTCCACCGTCACCGACACGCGCGCCCCGGCCGCGTGCCGGACCGCGTTGGTCAGGCCTTCCTGCACGACCCGGTAGGCGGCGAGGTCCACACCCGGGGCCAGGCCGGGCCGGCCGCCGCGGACCGCCAGGTCGACGGGGACGCCGGAATCCCTTACCCGGCCGGCCAGTTCCTCCAACCGGTCCAGGCCGGGCTGCGGGGCCAGGCCAAGATCGCGCGCCGGGTCCGAGGCGCCTGCGCCGTCGTCTCCGCCACCGTCGCAGCCACCGTCGGACATCGTCAGCAGCCCCATCACGTGGCGCAGTTCCGACATCGCCGTACGTCCTGCCGCCTCGACCGCCCGCATCGCCTCGCGGGCCTGGTCGGGCGAGGCGTCGAGCACCTTGCGCGCCGCGCCCGCCTGGATCGTCATCATGCTCACGTTGTGGGTCACCACGTCGTGCAGTTCCCGCGCGATGCGGGCGCGTTCCCGCTCCACCGCCCGCCGCAGCTGATCGTGCTGCCCCTCGCGCAGGGTGCGCAGGCGTTCGCGCCAGCGGTGGATGCCGTGTGCGGCGAACCCGGCTGGCAGGAGCACGAGTACGGGTACCACTCCCCCGTCCACCTTCGGGATCAGGGGGAAGGCGGCAGTGAGGACCATCCCTGCGAGGACCGACAGCACGGCCGAGATCCGGTGGGGGCTGTGCATCGCGGCGCTGTACGCCGCGACCAACCCGGAGGCGAAGACGACCGTCGTCGCGTCCTGTGCCACGTGCCCCTGGTGGAAGAGCACCGTCGCGCCCATGACGGCCCAGTAGACCGTCAGCGGGAACCGGCGGCGCAGCAGCAGCGGCGCCGCGGTGAGCACGGCCGCCAACAGCTCCCACGGCTCCACCGGCGGCAGGTCGTGCTGCAGGAGGGGCACGAGCTGCGCCGGGTCCGGCACTTCGCCCATGCGTACGGGCGGCGGGGGCGGCGGCAGCGGGATCCCGGAGCTGCCGGGCGGCGGTTCCGCGATGTCGACGTACGAGCGGTTCATGTCGCCGGCGACCGTGGCGACGGCCAGCGCGAGCGCGAGGAGCGCGTCGACGGCCCAGGCCATGCGCGACGGGCGCGGCCGGAGCCAGTCGGCCCGGGCCGCGCCGGCCCGGCGAACGGCTGCTTCGATCATCGGGCCAGTCTGCCAAGGGGCCGCTCCCCGCGGGTCCGTCCAGGGGTGGAGGGCCACCGCCGACGGGCGTACGTCGCTGGGATGATCCGCCGCCAGGTCCTCCCGGCACGGTACGGACGTTCCGCACTGCTGCCGACGTGCTGATCCGCGTCGTCTCCGTAGCGTCGTGGCGTACCCGACACCCCGTCAGACGGAGGAACCATGATCGACCGGACCGCCGACCCGCTCATCGACCTGTGCGAGGTGACCAAGAGCTACGAGGAGGGCCCGCCCGCCCTCACCGGGGTCAGCCTCCAGGTGCACCCCGGTGAGGCCCTCGCCGTCCTCGGCCCCTCCGGCAGCGGCAAGTCCACGCTGCTCAACCTGATCGCCGGCCTCGACCGGCCCACCTCGGGCGGTGTCACCGTCGACGGGGTGCGCGTCGACACGCTGAGCGAGACGGCCTCCGCACGGCACCGGCGCGCCCGGATCGGCATGGTCTTCCAGTTCTTCAACCTCCTCGACGACCTCACCGTCGCCGACAACGTGCTCCTCCCCGCCCAGTTGGCCGGGGTGCCCCGTGCCCGGGCGGCTCACCGCGCCGCCGAGCTCCTCGCGCGCCTGGGCATCGAGCGGCACGCCCGCGCGTACCCGGGCCGTCTCTCCGGCGGCGAGCGGCAACGCGTCGCCGTGGCGAGGGCGTTGATGAACCGGCCGCCGCTGCTGCTCGCGGACGAGCCCACGGGCGCGTTGGACAGTGCCTCGGGCGCCGACGTACGGGAGCTGCTGCGCGGCCTGAACGCCGACGGGCAGACGATCGTCCTGGTCACGCACGACCTGGCGCTCGCCGGGTCCTGCGCGACGCGGACGATCGAGGTCGTCGACGGCCGGATCGCGCGCGACGTCGGCCGGGCGGTGACCCGGTGAGGCCGGGCCGTGCCCAGGGGCGGCCCGGCGGACTCGGGCGGGTGGTCCGGGCCGGCCTCGGCCGACGCCGCCTGCAGACCGCCGTGATGGCCCTGACCACGCTGATCGCGGTGGCGGCCGCGCTCCAGGCGCTCGGATTGCTCGTCAGCTCCCGCGGGCCCTTCGACCGGGCCTTCGAAGGCCAGCACGGAGCGCACCTCACGGTCCGGTTCGCCGGGTCCGAGGTCGGCGGGAGGCCGCCACGACTCGCGGACAGCGCCCGCGCGGCGCGAGTGGCCGACGCGGCGGGTCCGTACCCCCTCGCGTCGGTCCGCCTGTGGCCCGTACGGGAGACCCCGCCCGGCTACACCCCGCCGCCCTCGACCCTGGTGGGGCGCGCCGCCCCCGACGGCCCGGTCGACCGGGTCGCCCTGGTCGACGGCCGGTGGGCCACCGCCCCCGGTGAGATCGTGCTGGAGCGGGCGACGCTGCCCCCGGGGATCAGGCCGGGCGCACGCGTACGGGCCGAGCAGATCGAGCTCACCGTCGTCGGGATCGCCTCGTCGGCGGGGCGCAGCGCCGATGCCTGGGTGGTGCCGGAGCAGGTGGCCGGGCTGACGGCGGCCGGACCCGATGTCCAGATGCTCTACCGGCTCACCGCGGCCGGCACCGCCGAGGACGTACGCGCCGGGCAGGAGGCGATCACCGCGGCCGTACCGGGCGCCGCCCTCACCGGAGCCCGGTCGTACCTCGACGTGCGCCAGGTCGCCCAGCAGAACACCGCCGCGTTCATTCCCTTCCTGACGGTCTTCGCCCTCCTCGGCCTGGCCATGTCCGTCCTGGTGATCGGCACCGTGGTGAGCGGGACCGTCGTCGCCGGGACCCGCCGGATCGGGATCCTCAAGTCCCTCGGGTTCACTCCGCTGCAGGTGGGCCGCGCCTACCTGGCGCAGGCCCTGCTGCCCGCATCGGCCGGGGCGCTGCTCGGCGCCCTCCTCGGCAACGCGCTCGCCGTACCGGTGATGGCGCAGGTCGCGCAGGCGTACGGAACGGCAGCGGTGTTGGTCCCCGTGTGGGTGGACGTGCTGGTGCCCGCCGCGGCACTGGCGGTGGTCGCGGCGACCGCGTTCGTACCGGCGCTGCGCGCGGCACGGATGCCCGCCGCCCTGGTGATCGGCCGCGCTGCGGGGGGCACCGGAGCCCGGCGGGGCCTGCGGGCGCGGCGCGCCCTCGGACGGCTGCCGCTGCCGCGTTCGGTCATCCTCGGGCTCGCGGGGCCGCTCGCCCGGCCGGCCCGTTCGGCGGCGACGGCCTCGGCGGTGGCGTTCGGGGCCCTCGCGGTGACGCTCGCCGTCGGTCTGGGGAGCACCCTGGTGGCCGTGCAGACCGGCGGTGACCCGGACCGTTCCGGCACCGTCACGGTGCGCACCGTACTCCCGCCGGAGGATGGTCCCGGCGCCCCGGCAGCCGTGCGCCCGGCCGATCCGGACGCTGTCGCACGGGTCCTGGAGGGGCATGCCGGCACCCGGTCCTTCCGGCGGACCGCCCGTACCGAGGTGGACGTGGCGGGGCTGACGGGCGGCGCGCCGCTCGTGGCGTACGAGGGGGAGGACACGGGCGCCGGTACGACGATGACCTCGGGCCGCTGGTTCGCCGCGCCGGGCGAGGCCGTCGTCGCCGGGCGGTTCCTGCGTGCCAGCGGGCTGCGCGTCGGGGACGGCCTCGTCGTCTCCGAACAGGGGCGTTCGGCGCGCCTGACGATCGTCGGCGAGGTCTTCGACCTGGGCGACGACGGGATGACGCTGCGCACCGCCGGGCAGTCCGTCGCGGCGCTGGAGTCCCCCTACCTGCCCGCCGTCTTCGGGGTCGAGCTGACGGCGGGGACCGACCGGGACCGCTACCTCGCGGAGCTGAACGGGATCCTGGAGCCGCTGGGCGCGCGGGCCTCGGCCACCGAGGGCCCGTCGTCGAGCGTCCTCTCCGCGATGCGGGGGCTGATCGCGGTGCTCACCCTGATGCTCGTCGCCGTGGCCGGTCTCGGCGTCCTCAACACGGTCGTCCTGGACACCCGTGACCGGGTCCGCGACCAGGGGATCCTCAAGGCGCTCGGGATGACTCCCCGGCAGACCGTGGTCCAGGTCCTGACGGGCGTGGCCGTGATCGGCCTGGCCGCGGGGGCGGTCGGGGCGCCGTTGGGCGCCGCCCTGCACCGCGCCGTGATGCCGGCGATGGGCCGGGCGGCGGGGTTCGCGATCCCGCAGGCGTTCATCGACGTGCACGGTGGGGCGCTGCCCGTCCTGATGGCCCTCGCCGGTGTGCCGATCGCCGTGGCCGGCGCCCTGGCGCCCGCGTTCTGGGCGGCGCGCACCCGTACGGCGCGGGCCCTGCGCGCGGAGTGAACCGGAGCGCGCGGCCCGCCCCGCCCCGGTGGCTCACGGGCGGAGTTCGACGACCAGCAGGATCACGTCGGCTCCGGCCACCGCCATCGTGGCGAGGAACGGGAGCCTTCCGGCGGGCCGGCGGGCCGCGAGGAGCAGCGCCGTCGCGGTCGCGGCGAGCAGCGTCCAGCCGTACGCCGTCACCCGCCCCGGTGGTCCGACGACCAGGGCGGTGGTCGAGCCGAGGACGAGCAGCCCGGCGAGCGCGGCCGAGACCCGTAGGCCCAACCGCTGCGGCAGCCCCGCCACTCCGGTGGCCAGGTCGTCCTCGATGTCCGGCAGCACGTTGGCGAAGTGCGCGCCCGCGCCGAGGAGGGCCGCGGCGACCGTGAGCCAGGGCGGCGGCCAGGGGGCGCCGGGCAGGCCCAGGGTGACGAAGGCGGGCAGCAGGCCGAAGGCCAGGGCGTACGGGACGAAGGAGGCGGCCGTGCTCTTGAGCCGGAGGTTGTAGGCCCAGGCGGCCGCTACGCCGACGAGGTGCGCGGCGCCGGCGGGCAGCCCGCAGGCCAGGGACAGCGGGACGCAGAGCAGTAGCGCCACGGCCGCGGCCCGGGTCACGGCCGCGGCCGGCACCGTACCGGCGACGAGCGGTTTGTCCCGTCGGCCCGTGGCCAGGTCGCGCCGCAGGTCGGCCCGGTCGTTGCACCAGCCCACCGAGAGCTGTCCGGCGGCCACCGCGCCCACGGTGGCGGCCGCCCGCGCCGGGCCGTGCCCCGCGGCGGCCGTCAGGGCGGCGGCGAAGAGGGTCACGGCGGCCGCGGGCAGCGGGTGGCAGGCGGCGGCCAGGCCGCGTACGGGGCCGGGGCCCGGGCCGGGCGCTGCGCTCCTGGTGACTTCGGTGTTCTCGCGGGTCTGCGTGGTTCGCGCGGGCACGGCTACACGCTACGCGGCGCCGCGCCCGGTTCACCTGATTCATAGCGATGTGTCAGTTGTTTTCTATGGTGAACGAATGACACGTGTTCTGGCAGTGCGCAGCGTGTTCCCGCCCCATCACCATCCACAGTCCGAGATCACGGAGGCGCTCGCCCGCTTCCTGCCGCCGGGTTCCGACACCGCCCTGCTGCGCCGCGTCCACGGCTCGGTGCGCGTGGAGGGCCGACATCTCGCGCTGCCCCTGGAGCGGTACGGTCCGGGGAACGACTTCGGCGCGACGAACGCCCTCTTCATCGAGACGGCCCTGGAGCTCGGCACCCGGGCCCTCGAACTCGCCCTCTCCGACGCCGGTCTGGCGGCCCGGAAGGTCGATCTGGTCATGTCGACCACGGTGACCGGGCTCGCGACGCCCTCGCTGGAGGCCCGACTCGCCACCCGTGCGGGCCTGCGTCCCGACGTGCGGCGGGTGCCGCTCTTCGGCCTCGGCTGCGCGGCCGGCGCCGCCGGAGTGGGCCATGTCCACGACCATCTGACGGGGCGTACCGGCCACGCCGCCGTCCTGCTGTCCACCGAGCTCTGCTCGCTCACCCTGCAGTCCACCGACGCCTCGATGGCGAACCTGGTGGCCGGCGGACTGTTCGGCGACGGCGCGGGCGCCCTGGTGGCGGTGGGCCGCGACCACCCCCTGTACGCCACCGGCGCCGGACCCGAGGTGGTGGCCGCCCGCAGCCGCCTGTACCCGGGCACCGAGCACCTCCTCGGCTGGGACATCGGCCACTGGGGGATGCGCATGGTGCTGGGCCGCGAACTCCCGGACCTCGTCCGGCTCCACGTGGCCGAGGAGGTCGAGTCCTTCCTCGCCGCGCACGACCTCAAGACCGCGGACGTCGACGCGTGGATCTGCCATCCCGGCGGCCCGAAGATCCTCGACACGCTCTCGGACGCCCTCGCGCTGCCGGAGTCGGCCTTCGCCGCGAGCCGGCGCTCGCTCGCGGCCGTGGGCAACCTCTCCTCCGCCTCGGTCCTGCACATCCTGGACGGCGTCCAGAGCGCAGGACCGCCCCCGCCCGGATCGGTCGGGCTGATGCTCGCCTTCGGTCCGGGCTTCGCCTCCGAACTCGTCCTCCTGCGCTGGTGAGCCCGATGAATCCGATCCCCGCCCTGACCACCTCCGCCTCCACCTCCACCTCCCTGATCCCGTACCTGCTGCTGATCGGGCTCGTCGCGGCCGAACGGCTCGCCGAGCTGATCACGACCCGCCGCCACACCGCGTGGAGCCTGGCCCGCGGCGGCCGCGAATACGGTCGCGGCCACTACCCGGCCATGGTCGCCCTGCACACCGCGCTACTCGTGGGCTGCGTGGTGGAACCCTGGCTGGCCGGGCGGCCGTTCGTCCCGCTGCTGGGCTGGTCGGCCCTCGCCGTCGCCGTGGCCGCCCAGGGCCTTCGCTGGTGGTGCATCGCCACCCTCGGCAAGCGCTGGAACACCCGGGTGCTGGTCGTTCCCGGGCTGCCGCTGGTGGAGGCGGGACCGTACCGGCTGCTGCGCCACCCCAACTACGTGGCCGTGGTCGCGGAAGGCGTCGCGCTGCCGCTGGTGCACTCCGCCTGGATGACGGCGCTCGGCTTCACCGTGCTCAATCTCGTGCTGCTGCGCGTACGGATCGGCTGCGAGGACGCCGCCCTGACCGACGGCGGCCGGCTCCGGGCGCCCGCCTCCGTCCACTCGGCCGGCGCCGCCTCGTGATCGACCTGCTGATCGCCGGCGGCGGCCCGGCGGGGCTGGCCACCGCCATCCACGGCGCGCTCGCCGGCCTCGAGGTCGTGGTCGTGGAGCCGAGGCCCACCCCCATCGACAAGGCCTGCGGGGAGGGCCTGATGCCGGGGGGCGTGCGCCACCTCCGAGGGCTGGGCGTCACCGTGACCGGGCAGCCGTTCCAGGGCATCCGCTACGTCGACGGGGTGAGCGGTCGCCGCGCCGAGGGGCTCTTCCGGTCCGGCCCGGGGCTCGGCGCCCGGCGCACGGAACTGCAGGCCGCGCTGGCCGAGCGCGCCGCGCAGCTCGGCGTACGGGTGCTCCCCGGGCGAATCGACCAGGTACGCCAGGACGTCCACCAGGTCGGCGCGGCCGGGCTCACCGCCCGCTACCTGGTCGCGGCCGACGGCCTGCACTCCCCCGTCCGGCGCGGGCTCGGGCTGTCGGCGCCGCCCGCCCCGCGCCGACCGGCACGTTACGGGCTGCGCCGCCACTACGCCGCCGCGCCGTGGAGCGACCTCGTCGAGGTGCATTGGTCGGCGCGGTGCGAGGCGTACGTCACCCCGCTGGCGCCCGACCGGATCGGCGTGGCCGTCCTGACCTCCGACCAGGCCCCGTTCGACGCGCAGTTGGCCCGTTTCCCGGTGCTGTCGGCGCGCCTGGCCGCGGCGGTGGGGACGCCGGTGCGCGGAGCCGGGCCGCTGCGCCAGGGAGCCCGCGTACGGGTGGCGGGGCGCGTGCTCTTCGTGGGGGACGCGGCCGGGTACGTGGACGCGCTGACCGGCGAAGGACTCACCCTGGCCGTGACGGCGGCGGGCGAGCTGGTGCGGTGCGTCCGGGCGGGGCGCCCGCAGGCCTACGAGCAGGCCTGGCGGGACCTGTCGCGCACCTACCGCACGCTCACCGCGTCCCTGCTGTGGGCCCGTCACCAGCCGCGGCTCGCGCCCCGGATCGTCCCGCTGGCCGCCCGGCTCCCCCGCGTGTTCACCCGGGCGGTGAACCTGCTCGCGTGACCGCGCTGGCCGCGCCGCACGGGGCGACGGCCACGAACGGAGCGGCACCCCGCGCACGGGGCGCGGGGTGCCGCTCCGGTGGAGCCCGCGGCCGGTCGGTCAGGCCGGGGGCTCCCGGCGGTTGCGCAGGGCGAGGCCGGCGAGGACCGCACCGATCGCCGCGCACAGCACGACGGTGGCACCGGCCCAGGCCGGGGTGCCGCCCACCGAGCCCGCCAGCGGGTCGTAGCGCAGCGACCCGCCCAGCACGTGCAGGGCGACCACGCCGAGGGCGGTGGCCGCGCCCGCCCGCCACACGGCCCGGGTGTCCCGGAGCGCCACCAGGGCGCCGCTCACTAGGCAGAGGACGGTGACGACGAGGGGCAGGTAGTCGACGGGGGCCGCGAACTGCAGGGCCGTCAGGTCGATCGGCAGGTGCAGGGCTCCGCTGCCCAACAGGGCGATCGCCACGGGCCAGCGCAGGACGCGCCGCAGCGCCCGGTCCCGGGACGCGGCGCGCGGGGCCGCGGGAGCTGCGCGCGGGGTCACGCGACCGGCGCGCCGGGGCGGCTCCTGGTACGGGCCGTCGTACGGCTCCGGGTACCGCGACTCGAACGGCTCCTCGCGCCCCTCCTCATAGGACTCCGCGGAGTGCTTCGCAGAGCGCGTTGAGGAGTGCTGCGTGGAGTGCTGCGTGGAGGGCTCCGTGGAGGGCTCCGTGTGCGATCCGGACGGGAGGGCGTAGGGGTCGGCCGGACCGGCGGGCCCGGCGCGGCCCCGGCGCTCCGCCTCGGCCGCGTCCTCCTTGCCGAGGATGGTGACCAACAGGGCGACGTCCTCGATGGACCGTCCGACCGCGGCGGCGTGCGGCGTGAGGTCCGCACCGGCCGCCTCGTGCGGCGACTCGCCCAGGAGGGCGACCATCCGTCGTACGTCCTGCACCGGTCCGGTCTCGGCGGCCGCGCGCAGCGCGTCTTGTCCGACGTCGGGCAGCGGCAGGGTCCTCACGGGCGGCGCGTTCGGCTCGTCCGGTGCTATGGAGTCGGGGGTCCGGCGGCGGTCTTCGTACTGGTTCGCCGCGCCGGTAACGGGGTCGTCCATGGAAAGCTCCGTTCCCCGACGCGCGGGGTCCACGCAATCGCACGCCGGTCATCATGCGTCACGGAAAGCGCACGCTTTGTTACATTGACTGCCACTTCCGCCCACTGCGCCATTCGGGGCGGGCAAACGGGGGCTCCACCCGGGCCCCGAAGGGGAAAGGGCGTCGGCCGTGTCCGACTTTCGCCGGTTCCGCCGCCGGGGAGCCCTGCTGCTGCCCGTCGTGTTGCTGCTGCTGGGTGCGGCGCCCGGTCCGGAGCGGCCCGTCGTGGAGACCGACCGGGGTCCGGTGCGGGGCCTCGGGCACGGCGGGTACGACACCTTCGAGGGAATCCCCTTCGCCGCTCCCCCGACCGGTCGACTGCGCTGGCGGCTACCGGAGCCCGTGCCGCGCTGGGAGGGCGTACGCGATGCCGGGGCGCCCGGTTCGCGCTGCGTGCAGCTGCCCGCGATCGGGCCGGGCGGCCCGACCGGCTCGGAGGACTGTCTGTACCTCAACGTCACCGCTCCGGCGGGCGGGACCGCCGCCGGGGGCCGGGGACGGCCCGTCATGGTGTGGTTCCACGGCGGCGGCTTCTTCAGCGGCTCCGGCGACGCGTACCGGCCCGACCGGCTGGCCGCGCGGGGCGACGTCGTGGTCGTGACCGTCAACTACCGGCTGGGCGTCTTCGGCCTCTTCGGCCATCCGGAGCTCGGCGGGGCACCCGGTTTCGCCCTCGCGGACCAGCGGGCGGCGCTGCGCTGGGTGCGGGCGAACGCGGCCCGCTTCGGCGCGGACCCGGGCAACGTCACCGTCTTCGGCGAATCGGCGGGGGCCCTCAGCGTCTGCGCGCACCTCACCTCCCCCGCCTCGGCGGGCCTGTTCCACCGGGCGATCGTGCAGAGCGGATCGTGCTCGACCACGACACCGCCGCGGTCCCTGCTGCCCGGCCTCGGCACGTACGAGCCCTTCGTGCCGGAGCGGCGCACGGTTGCGGACGGCGCCCTGGTGGCGGCCCGGCTCGGCTGCGACCGGCCCGGCGCGGTGTTGGACTGCCTGCGCGACCTGGCCACCGACACCCTGGCGACCGCCGAACTGATGCAGCGCTTCTCGCTGGTCTCCTACGGCGGCGGCGTACTGCCGCTGGAGCCCCGGCGGGCGCTGGAGGCCGGCCGGTTCCACCGGGTGCCGGTCGTCCAGGGCACCACACAGGACGAGATGCGCCTCTTCCTCGCGCAGACCCTGGCGGCGCATCCGATCCCCGACGGGGCTGCCTACCGGGCCCGGCTGGAGCTGTCCTTCGACGCACCGACCGCCCGCGCGGTGGAGGCCGACTATCCGGTATCCGCCTTCGCGACCCCGGCGGTGGCGTGGGCCACCGCACTGACCGACGTGTCGTTCGTCTGCCCGACGCTGCGGGACGGCGCGGCGCTGGGCCGGCACGTGCCGGTGTACGCGTACCGGTTCAGCGACCGGGGCGCGCCCGACTTCACGGGGCTGCCGCAGCCTGCGGACCTGCCGTACGGGGCGGCCCACGGCTTCGAACTGCCCTACTTGTTCACGATCGCGCCGCTGACCGGACCGCAGCGGCAGCTCGCCGACCGGATGACCGACTACTGGACCGCCTTCGCCCACAGGGGCGTTCCGACGGCGCCGGGAGCGCCGCGGTGGCCGCGCGACCGGACTTCGGCCTCGGCGCTGTCGCTGGCGCCCGGGGCGGGCGGGATCCGCACGGTGAACGCGCGGGCGGAGCACCACTGTGCGCTCTGGGACGCGCGGTGGCCCGGAGTCACCAGGGCTCGGTGACGTTCAGGCGTCCGCCCGTCGCGGTCTGGAGCGTCACGGTGCCCGTGTCCCCGTAGACCTCGTGCCGCCAGGCGGCGAACAACTTGGCGATCGCGCGTGCGGCATCGCCGCGGCTCTTGCCCACTTCCTCGGTGGTGAAGGTGATCCTCGCCTCGCCAACCGTGCGCACCTTGCGGACGCGGACCTCCTTGATCACCTCGGAGTCCGCGTACCCGTCGTCGGCGTGGTGCTTCAGGTAGTAGGCGGTGAACTCGCGGGTCATGTCGAACCAGTCCGCCGGGCCGCAGGGGCCACCGCCGTTGGTCACCTGACCATCGGTCGGCGGGCCGACATAGGCACCGGTCTCCTGATCGGTCGGCGGACCGGCGTACCCGCCCGTCTCCTGATCGGTCGGCGGACCGGCGTACCCGCCCGTCTCCTGATCCGTCGGCGGACCGGCGTACCCGCCCGTCTCCTGATCGGTCGGCGGACCCGCATGCCCGCCCGTCTCCTGATCGGTCGGCACGTCGAGGTCGCACTCCGCTTGGGCGAGCACGGGTACGCCCGCGGGCGGGGCGGCCTGTCCCGCCCGTGTGGTCCCGCAGGCCGCCAGGGCGGCGCACAGGATCCCCGCCACCACCACCCGCCCGGTCACGGACACCGCTGTCTTCGTCATGTCCACCCCCCTTCTGTCAGCAAGAGGCGATCGCGGCGGCCCGGGTTCCACCTCGTGGTCGCGATCCGCCTCACATGGACTCACCGCTTGCCGTCTCGGGACGTCCCACGAGGCCCTGGGACGGGAAAACGACCCAGGGGCTGGCCAGTTTCGTTCCTGACGCCGTCCGGCCCCCACCAGCGGGGACCGTTCCGACGGAACGTCCTCCGCATTCGAATACCCTCGGGAATCCTCATGCGCATGCGCATGCGCACTGCCGCCGTGGCCACGCTGGCCGCCGCCACCCTCGACACGGCCCTGGCCGCGGCCCCGGGTCCCCGAGCGCCGGACCGTGCGGCCGGGGCCGCGCGCTCCGGCGCTCTCAGCCGAGCACGACGCGGTCCCCGACCCGGACCGTTCCCGGGATGACGATCCTGGCGAGCGCGTCGAGCCGGTTGTCGTGCGCCCTGGCGATCGCCCTCAGGATCAGCGGCGAGTGCGGCAGGTCCTGCTGGGCCTGGTTCGTCATCGCGCACCGCTCGCTGGAGCGCAGGAACTCGATGCGCAGGGCGTCCCCCGCGGCGGCCTCGCGCCCGATCCACTCGTCTTCGACGAAGGGTGGGGTGCCGGGCGGGGTGCGCACGAGGAGGTTCGGGCGGAACCGGCGCTCGTCCACCGGTACGCCCGGCACCTCGCGGCGGATCCAGTCGAGGGTGGCGGTCGTCAGGACGCTGAGCGGCAGTTGGTCGAAGTGCGAGACCTCCCCTTCGCGGGCGAGCTCCACGTCGTCACGGCCGAGGTGGGTGCGCAGGTACGCCGTGGGGTCGGTCACCACGTTCCCGTGCGGGTCGAGCAGTTCCGGCGGACCCGGCTCGGGGGTGCTGCGCGGGTAGCGGGAGCTCAGGTGGAGCAGGCCGTCCATCCGCCGGAAGCGCCGGGTGTTCTTGCCCGAGCCGAACTTGCCCTCCGCGTCGCGCACGGCGAACAGCCGGTCACCCACCAGGCCCCGCTCGTCGACGTCCGCGCTGTCCAGCCGTTCGCCGCCGGTCGACTTGATCGGGTACCGCCACAGCCGCTCGATCACACCGACCACATCAAGATCGTTTCCCATGCCCGGGAGGACTACGGTGGCCGCATGACCGGTTCCGCGGCCCTCCCCCTGCTCTACCTCGACGTCGACGGCCCCCTGATCCCCTTCGGCGCCGGCCCGTACCCACCGGGGGACGACGCCCATCCCCTGCTCGCCCGGATCGATCCGACGCTCGGTCCCCGGCTGGCGGCGCTGCCCTGCGAGCTGGTGTGGGCCACGACCTGGATGGCGGAGGCCAACGAGTGCGTCGCGCCCCGGCTCGGGCTGCCGGAGCTGCCCGTGGTGTTCTGGCCGGAGCCGTCCGAGGAGGACGGGCGGGGCGGGATCCACTGGAAGACCCGGGCGCTCCTCGAACACGCCGCCGGGCGGCCCTTCATCTGGGTCGATGACGAGATCACCGGCGCCGACCGGGCATGGATCGCCGATCGGCACCCGGACCGGGCGCTCTTGCACCGGGTCGATCCGGGACGGGGCCTGACGGAGGCCGACCTCGGCGTGCTGCGGGCCTGGCTGCGCCCGGAGTAGCCGCCGACCGGCGCCGCGCCGGGCCTGGAGGAGATCACCGGCAGAGGACGGCCTTCAGCGTCTGCGCCGTCGCCCGGGGGAACGCGGTGTTCCCGTTGTGGCCGCCGGGGAAGGCGACCGGTTCCGCACCCAGTCGCGCCGCCAGCGCCAGCGCGCAGCGGTAGGTGTGGACCGTGGGCCGGGTCGTCCGCCCCACCGCCGCGACGATCCTCGTACCGGAACGCGGCGCGGCCTCTACCGGCTCTGCCGGGTCCAGGGGGTCCGTGGTGACGGCCGTGAACTCCGTTCCGATGAAGAAGCCGAAGTTGGCCCGTCGGCGCGGGGTCAGCGGCTGAGGGGTGAGGCCGTCCTCGGTCTCGTCGTGCGAGGGGTCGATGCCCAGGTGCCGGGCGATCGCCGGGAACGCCGCCGGCAGGCCCCCGGCTGCGTGGACGTCCTGGATGGCCGTCAGCTCGGCGAGGTGCTCCGCGCGGTCGGCCCCGGCCAGCAGGTTCGGCATCACGGGCTCGTGGGCGATCAGGGTGCTCAGCAGGCCCGGGTGGCGGGCCACGGCCTGGAGGCCGATCGCGGCGCCCATGCTGAACCCGGCCATCAGCGCCGGCCCGTCGGTGACCTCGGCGAGCAGTCGGGCGACGTCGTCCGCGTGTTCGGCCATGGTGACGGGCCCGGCGGGGTCGTGGAGGGTGCTGCGCGACAGGCCGCGTCGGTCGTACGTGACGACCGTGAAGCTGTCGGTCAGGTGCGGGACGAGGTCGACCGTGCGGTCCGCGTCGCCCTCGCCGCTCTGGGAGAGGAGGAGGACGCGGCCGCGGCCCTCCACCCGGAAGTACAGGGTGGCGCCGGGGACCGCGAGGGTACGGGTGACAGCAGTGGTGGTGGTGACGGTCTTGGGCATGGCGAGTCCCCCTTGCTGAGGTGTCATCGGACCTTCCGGCTGACGGCACGACAGTAATCCATCTGAATAGATGCATCAAGATAGATGCATCTATTCAGATGTACTCTGCTGCTCATGAACGGAGTCGAAGCGTTCCTCCTGGGACGCGCCCTCATGAAGATCGGCGAACAGGCGATGCCCCAGCCGAAGTCGGGACCTCCGGGAGCGGTCCGCTCGGTGGTCGTCGTCCTCGGCGACGTCGTCTCCCACCCCGGGACCACGGTCGGCCAGATCGCCGCACGGACGGGCCTGCCGCAGAGTCAGGTCTCCACGGCCGTCGCCCGGTTGGAAGAGGCGGGCTCGGTCGACACGGAGCCCGACCCGGCCGACCGGCGCCGTCGGCTCATCCGGCCCGCAGCCGAACCCTCCGCCCGGGTCGCCGAGGTCCGGGCCACCACCATCGACGACGCCCTCACCGCGGCGCTGACCGCTGCCGACGGGACCGCCCCGGACCCGGACACCGTCCTCGAGGTCACGGCGGCCCTGGACCTCCTGGCCCGCAGGCTGACGCCGGCCGTCAGCGGCCGGTGACCGCGGCGCCGGCGTTCGTCGTCGCCGCCCAGGACGCGGCGATCAAGCAGCGTTCCGCCGCCGCCAGGTGGGTGGCGGCGGCCAGCCAGGCCCAGGCGTAGCCGTCGGGCGAGGGGTCGGCCAGCCGGCCGAAGACGTCGCGGGGACGACGATCGGCCTCGGCGGCCAGCGCGGCGGCCAGGTCCGCCGCGCCGGTGAGCCCGGCCCGGCGCAGCGGACCGTACGAGGCGGAGGCCAGGGACTCCCTACCGCGGGCCGCCTCGGCGACGGCGCGGCGGCCACCGGCGACCCCGGTCTCCAGGAGTCGGCGCACCCGCCACAGCGGGGAGTCGGCCAGCGGGTCAGGACCCTCGGCCGCCGGGAGCGCTACGGGGGCGGCGCCCCCCTGCGGGAAGTGCGCACCCTGGAGGCGGTCGTAGCCGAGGTCGGCCCGGCCCAGCCATTCTTCGGGCAGCCGCAGGGTGTGCTCCGCGCCCGGCACCGGGCCCACGGCCAGGGGGCGCAGCGTCGCGCTGCGGTCCAGGTCGGGGCGGCCCAGGACGCGCAGCAGGAGCCCGGGGTACGAGGCGATGCGGCGCAGGTTCTCCGTGTGCGCGAGCTCCGGGTGCGGATGCGCGGGCAACAGCCGCAGCAGGGGCGCGTCCGGGCGCGTTTCGCGCACGAGGAGGTGTTCACCGGCCGCGCCGACGACGGTGACGTCGCAGCCGAGCAGCGCCGACTCGGCTGCGTCCGGGGCGGCCAGCAGCTCGGCGACGGCCTCGGCGGCCGGCCGGGCGAAGAGCGGCGCGGCGGGCTGTTCGGTCCAAGCGGTCCCGGGCAGCGGGGTTGCCCTGACCCCGCGTCCGGCGCCGAGCCGGCCTTCCGGCGAGACGGTCGCGCCGACGATGCGCAGGCCACCACGGGCGAGGCCGGCATGATCGAGGGCCGCACCACCGAGGGCGACGGAGGCCGAGCCGGCGCCGCGGGCGCGGGCCAGGCCGCCGGGTCGGACGTCGGACACCGAGTAGGGGGTGCCGTCCGGGGACAGCAAGTGGGTGACCACTCCGCCGTAGCCGGTGGCCGAGAGCACGGGTTCCCGGCACAGGCCGAACACCTGGAGACTGCCGCCGGGCGCGTAGGCACGGCGCCTGGTGCCGGTGAGCGCGGGGTCGGCCGAACCGGAGGCCAGCGTACCGGCGGTGTGGAGGAGCTCGCGGAAGGCACCGGTGAGGTCGCCGAGCCGCTGTCCGGCCCGGCGATCGCGGGCGGCACGCAGGCCGCGTACGACCCGTAGGGCCGCCGCCTCGGCACGGGGCAGCCCGGCGAGGCGGGCGGTGTGGGCGGCGCGCAGCAGCTCGGCCTGGACCACCGCTCCCCCAGCGGTGACCCCGGCGGCCAGGGCTTCGGCGGCCACGTGCCAGAGGGCGCCGGCGGCGCGCCGTTGGGCCGCGGTGAGGGCCGGAGCGGGCTCGAGGGACGCGACGGGCTCGACGGACGCGGGGGGTGTGGGGGACGTGGGGGACGCGATGGCTTCCGCGGCCCCGGTGGGATCGGTGGGCTCGGTCGGCTCGGCCGTAGTGGCCGGCTCCGGCGGGGTGTCCGCGAGCGGGGCCGCGCCCAGGACGGCGGCCCGGTGCAGGCAGCGGGGTGCCAGCAGGCAGCTGCACGTGGCCTGGTCCGCAGTGGTGATCGTGCCCGCCGGACCGGGGCTCAGGGTGACGAGGGCGTCCTCCCCGAAGCGGAGGGTGACGGTGCCGTCGGCCGCGAGGACGGCGCCCGCCGCGCAGCCCTCGGTGGCGGCGTCCAGCTTCTTGCGCAGGCGGGGGGTGAGGTTCTCGACGGCTTCGGCGAGCACCTCGGGGGCGACGGGCGGCAGTTCGGTGCTCAACGGGACTCTCCACGGAGGCGGTCGCCCACCCAGCGGGCGAGGGCGAGGGGACTGAGGGCTGCCACGGGCATCCCGGCCGCCACGAGTTGCCGCGCGACCGGGACCGAGTACCGGGGCGTCCCCTCGTCGTCGAGCGCGGCGCAGCCCAGCAGGTGGGCGCCCGAGGCGGCCAGCGCGCGGACCTCGCCGAGGAGCCCGCCGATCGGCGCGCCCTCCTCGAAGTCGCTGACCACGACGACGAGGGTGCGGCTCGGGACGGTGATCAGGGAGCGGGCGTGCGCGAGGCCGGCGGCGATGTGCGTGCCACCACCGACGCGGACCTCCAGCAGCAGGGAGAGCGGGTCCTCGACCCGGTCGGTGAGGTCCACGACCTGCGTGGAGAAGGCGAGGAAGTGCGTGGACAGGGTCGGTACGCCGCCCAGCACGGCCGCGGTCAGCGCCGACCAGATGACGGAAGCCTCCATCGAACCGGATACGTCGACGACCAGGATCAGCCGCCAGTCGGCCTCGCGGCTCGCCCGGGTGCTGAAGACGGGCCGCTCCGGCACGACGACCACGCTGCCGTCGGCCCGGCGCCGGGTGTGCGCGAGGTTGGCGCGCAGGGTGCGGGCCAGGTCAAGCTTGCCGCCGGGTCGGCGCGTGGGGCGCGGGGTGGAGAGGCCGGAGAGGGCCGGACGCATCCGGGTGGCGAGCTCCTTGGCGAGTTCGTCGACGAGCCGCCTGACCAGGGGGCGCAGTCGGACGAGTTGGGCCTCCGGCAGCCCGCCGGCGAGGGACAGTACGGAGCTCAGCAGTTCCACCGAGGGCCGAACGGCCGCCGGATCGAGCTGGGTGAGGACGTCGGTGCGGCCCGCTTCGGCCGCTCCCGCCAGCACCTCCTCCCGTACGTCGGCGCCGAACAGCGCCTCCAGCTCCTGCGACCACTCCCGGGCGGTGGGGAAGGAGGCCTCCTGGCCGCCGCCCTGGCCGCGCCCCCGGCCGAGGTCGAGGTCGGAGGCGCCTTCGCCGCGGCCCGCTCCGTACAGCTCGTCCAGCGCGTGGGCGTAGCGGCGGGCGCCCGCCGGGAGCCGGTCCCGCTCGCGGCCGAGCAGCAGCCGCCAGCGGTCGGCGGGGACGAGCCGCGGGCCATCGGCCCGGGGGGCCGGGGCGGACGGGGCTTCCGGCGTCTCGGCGGCCGGAGTTGGGGTCGGCGTGTCTCCCCCGGGTAGCGGAAGGGCCTTGAGGGCGGCGAGTCCGGCTGCATCGGCCGCGGCCCAGAGGGCGAGGAGGGCGGGTGATGCGTCGAGCGCGAGGTCGATCCGGTCGCCGAGGCGTTCGGTGACGGTGTGGAGCAGACGGTCCCGGGCGGCGGGCGACAGGGCGTCGAAGCCGCCGCGCAGTGCCGGGAGCCGGTCGAGGAAGTCCTGGTCTGCGAGGTGCTCGACGCGGTCGAGGAGCGGGGTGAGGGCTGCCGGGGAGGACTGCAGCAGGGGCCCGGCGGCGGTGAGGAGTCCGCCGAGCCGCCGGGTCAGGGCGCGACGGCTGTCGGCGGTGCCCGCGCCGTCGATCCATCCGGCGGCGCGGTCGCCGAGCGCCTCGGCCGGATCGAGATCGAGGAGGACCCGTACGGCCAGCGCCGCGCCCTGCATCATCGGCGCCGCGGTGGCGGCCAGAGCGGCGAGGGCGTCGTCCGTGCGCAGGCCCAGGTGGTGGGCGGCGGCCCGGTCGGCGAGGGCCACGAGGGCGGCCGCGTCGGCGGGGTCCTCGCTCCCGGCAAGGCCGGGCAGGCAGCGCACGGCCGCTTCAAGGAGGTCGCCCGCGAGGGCGGCGGCGGCCGCCCGGGAGGCGTCGGAGGTGCCGGGCAGGTGGCCGCGGTGAAGGGCCTCCAGGAGGTCGAGGGCATCGAGGAGTTCGGGCAGGGTGGCGGTCTGCGGCAGGGCGGTGGCCGCCTCGTGGAGGCGTACGTCGACCAGCTCGGGCAGATCGCACCGCGCGGCGGCGGCCAGCCCGGCGAGGATCTGCGCCGGGGTCGGCCCGCCGTCGGCGGCGGCGCGGCGGGCGGTGTCCCGCAGCGTGCCGGCGGCCGCCTGGGCGGCGGTGACTCCGCGCACCCCGGCGAGGTCCAGCCGGGCCGGGACGGAAGGCGTCCAGGACAGCCGCCACTTGGTGCCGAGGGCGGTGCCGTCGCCGGTGGCGGCCACGGTGAGGGGCTCCCCGTACGAGGCGCCGCACACGAGGAGCCGTTGCAACAGGACCTCGCGGCGGCCGTCGAGGGCGGAGCGGAGCGGGTCGAGGCGGATCTCGCGGGGCGCGGGGTCCTCGGGGGACGGCAGCCGCAGCGCGGCGAGCTCGGACTCGACCGAGGGGCCGAGGCCGGAGCGGGGGGCGTGCGGGGTGATCCGGCCGCGGGCGGTGCCGACGAGCACGGCTTCCAGGGCGCGGGCCAGCGCCCGGCCTCGACCCAGCGGTTCGCCCTGGCCGAGGACGGTGGTGACCGCTTCGAGGAGCTCACCGCGGCCGGGCGCGGGCAGCGCGCGCAGGGCGGCGAGGTCGCAGGCGAGCCGCAGGGTCTCGGCGGCCTCGCCGGTACCTGCGGTGTGCCCGGCGCGGCGCAGCTCCCGGCAGAGCCCGGTGACGGCGACGGAGGCGGCCTCGCGGACCCGGTCGGGGTCACCGCCGGCTTCGAGGACGGCCTGCTGCCAGCGGGGGTCCCGGATCCCGGCGGGGTATCCGGAACGGGAGTCGAGCAGGTCGAAGGAGTACGGCACGAACGAGGTGACGGCCGGCGCCGCGTCCGCGGCGGCCGTGCGGTCCCGAGGACCCGGCACGACCGCCTTCGGCCCGAGGGCCGCGCCGGCGCCACCGCGCTCGCCCCCGGCAGCGCCGGACCCGAACCCGGAGCCACGGCCGGCCCCCGAACCAGAAGCCGGCCCGTGGCCGGAGCCGGAACCGGTGTCAGTCACGGCGGCGAACCCGGTGCCAGAACCTTCGCCGAAGGCGGGTCCGTGGCCGGCCCCGGTGCCGGAGGCGGATCCCTGACCGGAGCCCACGCCAGTGCCAGTACCGGAAGGCGACCCGGTGTCGGCGGCGGACCCCGTGCCGACGCCAGCAGCGGGGCCCTGTCCGGAACCGGCGTTGGAATTGGTGCCGGTGCCGGACCCAGAGTCGGGTCCGGTGCCGGACCCGGTGCCGACGCCGAAGGTGGTGCCGGAGCCGGAAGCCCGGCCGTTGCCGGGCACGGCATCGTGGCCGGAGGTGGAACCGGCGTCGGAGTCGCCGCCCGAGCCGGAGGCGGAGCCGGGTTCGGGCTGCGAGCCGGCGACGGCCGTGCCCGGGAGCACCGGGGCGTGGAACGCCCCGATCACCGCCGCCACGCGGTGGCCCGCGGCGACGGCGCCCGCGATCACGCTCCGCATGTGCGCCTCGCGGGCCAGGTCGGTCGCCGGTACGGCGTTCGTGTCCGCGCGCAGCGCCCAGCCGACGCCGAGCGCCGCACGGCGTACGGCCTCCGGAGTGCAACCGGGGGCGAGGACCTCGACGGCGCGGTCCCACAGGTCGTCACCGTCGCGACCCGTACCGGCGGCTGTCAGGGCGTCCGCGAAGGACCCACCGGCAGGGGCCGCAGCAGGGGCCGGGGCCCGGCCCGAAGTCGATTCCCGGCCGGCGGTCGTGGCCACGACGGAGTCCGGAGTCGGAGCCGGCACGCCGGTCAGGTCCGGGGCCGCGGCGGGGGCCGGGTCGGTCCAGCCGCGGTCCGACAGCGGGAGGTCACAACAGATGACGGCCGCGCCGGCCGCACGGGCCCAGCGGATCGCGGCCAGTTCCGGGGAGAAGTCCGCGAACGGGTAGAACGCCAGGCGGCCGTCCTCCCCCGTGCCCGCGAGGGCGACCGGGGCGACGGTCTCCGGGTCGGCGAGGTGCTCGAGCCAGGGCTGGAACTCCGCCGGGAGCTCGACGCAGACCACGTCGGCGCCCGAAGCGTCCAGCAGGGCCGGCACCACCGCGGCCAGCGCGGGGCTGTGGTGGCGCACGCCGATGAGGTACGGCTCACCGGCCGCGGCGAGGGCGTCGACCGCGGCGCGCGGGTCGGTGTGCGTCAACGCAGGCTCCCGCGCAGGTCCCAGAGGCGGCGCCACATCGGCGAACCGTCCTCGGCGCGGCGCCGGACCGGCCCGTCCCAGTACCCCAGCAGCCGCCCGTGGTCGGCCGGGTCGTCCTTGCGCACGACGCCCAGCAGGTGCCCCGGCAACAGATCCAGCACGTCCCCGCCCGGAAGGTACGCGGCGGCGACCCCGAGCGAGGCCGCCACCTGGACGGCTTCGGCGGTGGACATGACCGTACCGGGGCGTTCCACGTCCCAGCCCTCGGCGGAACGGCCCGAGCGCAGGTCGCGGAAGACGGTGACGAGCGCGTCGAGCACGGCGTCGTCCACCCCGAAGGCGGCGCCGGCCCGCTGGACGGCCGCCACCGCCTGGCGTCGGATCAAGGTGGCCTCCGCGTCCGCGTCGGCGATCGGGGCGACGGTCTCGAAGTTGAAGCGCCGCTTGAGGGCGGCGGACATCTCGGAGACCCCGCGGTCGCGCAGGTTGGCGGTGGCGATGACGGTGAAGCCGGGGGCCGCGGAGACCACCGCGTCCTCGGTGGCGGTCAGTTCGGGCACGCTGAGGCGCCGGTCGGACAGGATCGACACCAGTGCGTCCTGTACCTCGGGCAGGCAGCGGGTGATCTCCTCTACGCGGACGACGCGTCCGGTGCGCATGGCGGAGAGCACCGGGGAGTCGACCAGGGCCTGCGGGGTGGGACCCTGCGCCAGCAGCAGCGCGTAGTTCCAGCCGTAGCGGAAGGCGTCCTCGGTGGTGCCGGCCGTGCCCTGCACGGTGAGGGCGCTGGTGCCGCTGACGGCGGCGGCCAGCAGCTCCGACAGCATCGACTTGGCGGTGCCGGGCTCGCCGGTGAGGAGCAGGCCGCGCTCTCCGGCCAGGGTGACGACGCAGCGCTCCACGAGGGCGCGTTCGCCGACGAACTTGGGCGCGATGACGAGCTTGGCGGGGAGTCCGGCGCGGCGGCGCCCCGACAGCGCCAGTTCGGCTCCGTCGCTGCCGCAGACGAAGGTGACGACGGCGCGCGGGGTCAGGGCCCAGCCGGGCGGGCGCGGGCCCGGATCCTGGGCCGCGAGGAAGGCGAGCTCGGCGGCGTGGCGCTCCTCGGCGGGCAGCACCTGCCGGGCGGCGGGGGCGGTTTCTTCGGTGACGGTCATCGGTTCCTCTGGAAGGGGGTGCGGCGGGAGATCGGTGCGGGGGGCGCGGCGCACCTACGGGTAGGTGCGCCGCGCCGTACGGGAATCCCGGGCGAGCCCGGGTAGCCCGGGACGGCCGGTTCAGCGGCGGCGGGCGCGGGTGCGCTTCACCTTCAGCTCCTCGAAGCGCGGCAGGTCGCCCTCCAGGACCCGCTGCCAGGCCCGGCGGTAGAGCTCCGCAGCCGGTTCGGCCGGAACGAGCACGCCCAGCGGGGGCCGGCCACCGGCGCCCGGGCCGTACATCGGGAGCTTCCACTGCTCCACCGGCAGCGTCGGCGAGGGCATGTCGGCCCATCCGCCCGGCAGGAACAACGACCGCCCCGCCCGGCTGCGGCCGGCCGTGACCACCAGGTCGGTGCCGGCCAGTTCGGCGCGGGCGGCCTTGAGCCGGGCCGGCTTCCAGCCGGTCCACCGGGCGGTGTTGCGGTCGGTGGGGTCGGGCATGGCGAGCAGGATGAGGTAGAGGGTGGCCGCGTCGGCGCCCAGGCCGTGCCGGGCGCTCACCTCCTCCACCAGTTCCGGGACGGAGCGGCTCGGGTCCTGCGGCCACCAGGTGCCCTCCGCGTCCGTCGCACCGGCCGCCGGAGCGCCCGGATCGGCGAGCAGCGCGGCGAAGCGCGGGTCGTGGGCGGTGCGCAGCGCCGTCTCGGCGGCGGAGGGCCGCTGGTCCTCGCCGCGCAGCGCCGGCAGGTACGGGTCGGAGCCCGTGGAGTCGAGCAGGGCCGGCCGCACGGCGGGCCTGGGCATGTCGTCGTGGGTGGCCATGACGACGGCGCCGTACCGTTCGAAGCCCTCGCCGGTCTCGGTCGGGGTGCCCGCCGCCTTCCGGAAGTCGGGAAGGTTGGTGTAGTGCCCGATCTCCAGGAGCAGTTCGGGCGCGGCGAGCCGCTGCCGTACGGCGGTCAGTACGGGCGGCAGGACCGCTCGTACGGAATCGCCCGCGGGCAACCGGTGGGCCAGCCAGGCCGCCATGGCCATGGCTCCGGTCAGGACGGACACGGTGAAGGGTTCGGTGGCCGGCTCGGCGGGCTCCACGTGGTCGCCCTTCACCGTCCAGGCGACGTCGACGGAGAGCTCGCGCGAGGCGGCCGGGTCGAGCAGCGCGGCCAGGGCGCGGTGCGCGGGCCAGCTGCCGCGCACGGCGCGGGCGGCTTCGGTGCTCAGCCACTCGGGGACGGGGGTACGCCGGCCCACGCGCCGGTTCCAGACCTCCGCGGCGGCGACGACGTCGGGCCCCTCGCTCCACAGCAGCGCCGGATCGGCGGGGAGCAGGGCCCCGACGACGGCGCGCCGCAGTTCGGTGTCGAGGTTCTTGAGCTCGTCGCGGGCGTGCGCGGCGTCGGTGGCCTTGACCCCGAGGACGGTGCGCAGTTCGGGGGCCAGGAAGTTGCGTTCGTGGCTGTCGACGCCCGGGAGCCCGGCGACCACCAGGCGGGCGAGGGTGCCGGAGACCCCGGTGAGCCGGGCGAACTCCTCCGCCGCTTCGGGGCGGAAGGGCGCGGGCCCGTGTGCGGCGGCCGCGGCGAGGAACGCGGTCAGCCAGCCGGCGCCGCGTTCGCGGTCGCCGAGCGGGGCGTCGCCGCGGACGGTGTAGGGGCCGGGGACGGTGAACCGGCCCGTGGGGTCGTACAGGAGCGCACCGAACTCGTGCCCTTCGGGCACGGATTCGCTGTGCTCGGTCAGCGCGAGGACGGCTCCGCCGCCCAGCGGCAGCAGGCTGCGGTGGTGGACGTTACGCTCGCCGTCCGGGGTGAGCAGGTGCTGCCGGTCGAGGCGGAGCAGGACCCTGCGCCAGCGGTCCGCGGAGCCCTCGGCCGAGGCCAGACCGAGGGCGTCGACCGTACCGAGCAGGGTGAGCAGCCCCTCCCGCTGCTCGTCGGTGGGCGCGACGGTGACGGCGCGGTAGGCGACGGCCGCGGGCTGGTCCAGCAGCGGGGTCCACGTGAAGGACCAGTACGGCAGCCCGGGCGTGTCGAAGTGCAGCAGGCCGGGCACCGGGGCGGCGTCGGTCCGTGCGCGGGCGGCGTCGAGTTCGCTCAGCGTGTAGTGGGCGGCGTCGCTCTCGCCGCCCCAGCGGTAGTAGCCCGAGCCGATGAGACCGCTGAGTCCGTCGGCGATCAGCCGGTCGCCGGGGCCCTGCTCGCGCTCCTCGACGGGAGTGTCGTCGGGGTGGAGCCGGGCGGCGATCGCGTCCAGGGTCTTCTGCTGGGTGAGGGTGAAGCGCAGGACCTCGACGATACCGCCGATGATCTCGGGGGCGGTGATCTTCGGCAGGGCGGCGCTCACCAGCTCGGGCAGGTCGGCGGCCTTTTCGGCCGCGGCGGCCGTCTTGAGCAGGGCGGCCACGGTCTCCCGGTCGGCGGCGCGCAGGACGGCCGAGCCCTCGGTGTCGCGGGGGCGCAGTGCGTACCAGTGCGACAGCGGCGGAAGGTCCACGCTGCCCGTGCCGAAGGCGGAGCGCCGGCGGTGGCCGTCGCGGGAGCAGGCGGTGATCACTCCCTCCGGGTCGGTGATGCTCAGCTCCTGCCAGTTCTGGGACAGTGCGCGGGGCCGGTCGTCGCCGGGGAAGGTGAGGGCGGCGACGGGCGCGTTGCGGCCCTCGGGCACGGCGACGGTGCGGCCGCCGGTGTCGGTGCCCTCCCAACCGTGGTCGCGGAGCGATACGGTGCGCCAGCCGAGCAGGCCGTCGGTGGGCTCGCCGAGCACCGAGCCGGCCACGGCGGGAGTCGGCCGCAGCCAGTTTGAGGACCCGCCGCGGCGGCGGCCGTCCGGGTCGGCGCGCAGTGCATCGGCGAAGAACGCGGGCAGGGAGGACCGACCGTGGGTCCCGCCGACGGGGTCGTACTCGAACCAGCCGGTGTCGTTCTGCTCCTCGCGTCGCTGCCACACCCAGTACGAGGTGCCGTCGGACAGCAGGGGCCGCTCGTCCGGCAGCTTGGTGTCGCCGCGGTGCAGGACTCCGCCGCCGGTGACGCGCCCGCCGCCGGGGAGCTGCAGGGAGATGTGGTCGCTGCGCAGCGACCAGTGGTTGCGGTCGGTGTCCAGGGTGAGAATGGTGCCGGGCGAGTGGTGCCAGTAGCCCTGTGTCCCGCTGGTGCTCCAGGAGGACCAGAAGACGAGCAGCTCACCGTCGACGTAGTGGAAGCCGTAGTTGTACGAGGTCCCGGTCGGCACGCGCAGGTCGTGCGTGAGGACGGTGGAGTCGGCGTCGATGACCCGGACCTGGGTCTGGTTGGCGACGATCAGGTAGGGCCAGGCCTCCACCACGTTGAGGGCGTCCCGGCCCCGGCCGGGGCTCAGTTCGGCGAGGGCCTCCTCCCAGGAGGGCCAGGCCAGTTCCTCGAAGAGGCCGCCGCGCAGAGTACGGGCGAGGGTTTCGGCGAGGTCCGCGGCCGCGGCGGCGGCGACTTCCTCGGGGGCGAGTTCCAGGGCTTCGGTGGGCAGCCACCCCAGCCGTGCGATGGCTTCGGGTACTCCGGGCAGACCGGCGGCGGTGGAGGCGACGGCGACGTCGTGCATCCATGCGGCCAGCAGGGGACGGCCGCCGGGCGAGGCGGCGACGCGCCGGACGACGTCGGCGCTGCCGTCGCCGAGGTTGCTCAGCGCGCGCCGGAAGGCGGGGTGGAAGCGCTGGTCGGCGCCGAGGGCGAGCAGGTCGCGGCGCTGGTCGCCGGCGGCCCACTCGGTCAGGTTCAGGTGGTCGTACCGGTGCCGGCGGTGCTCGCCCCCGGCCTCGGGATCGGCGACCGGGACCTCCAGGGCGAGCAGCAGGTCGAGGAGGTCGGTGTCCTCGACGCCGATCCGCAGGCCCGCATCCCGTTCGGGCCGGGCGAGTTCGGTGCGGAGTTGGGCAGCGCAGCGATCGACGAGGTCGAGGAAGGGCGGGAGCGCGGGGCGCCGGCCCCAGCCGGTGTGGCGGGCGGCGTGGAAGCGCTCCAGCCAGCCGGCGGTGCCGTCGGCGCAGCGCTGCTCGGCGGGCAGGTCGCCGTCGACGAGGCCGGCGGTGACTCCGGCCTCCTCCAGGATCTCCAGCCACACGCTGGTGAACTCGCCGCCGTCGCCGCTGGGCGGGGTCAGGCCGAGGAGCGTGCCGCGGACGGCGGGAACGCGGCGGGCGAGGGCCACGAGGGCGCCGCGGTGTACCTTCCACCAGCCGAGCGCGGCGCGCAGGGTGGCGGGCAGGGGCAGCAGCTCGGCGAGGTAGTCCTGCTCGGGTTCGGTGCCGGTCAAGCCCGCGGCGCGGGCGAGGCGGCGCAGTTCGGCGGCGGCCTGGGCGGAGGGCGGCAGCCCGCCGGCGGTGCGGCGCACACACAGGCGGCGGAAGCGCTCGTAGGCCTCGGCGGGGGTGACGCGGCCGGCCAGGGCCTTGCCGTAGCCGGTGAGCACCTTCACCGGCAGGGCTCCGACGAGGGCGAACTCGAGGAACACGGCGTCCAGGCGGTCCTCGTCGATGGCCAGCCCGTACTGGGCCTCGGCGTCACGGGCCCGGCCGAACAGCTGGGCGGCGTAGGTGGTGTTCTCGACGGCGAGGAAGAGCCGCGCGGCCTGCTCGTGGAAGAGGGGCAGGAAGTGCGGGACGGACACGGCGAGGCGGCCGGCGAGTTCGAGGCAGGCGTCGAGGGCGGCCTTGGGCTTGGTCTTGGCCTGCCGGGCGATCCGGTCCAGCTCGGGGACGACGGCGAGGGCGTGGTGGCCGTCCTCGGGGTGGTGGACCAGGACCCATTCGGGGAAGCCCAGCGCCTGGCGCTTGCTCAGCCCGACGACGGGCGGCTCGCCCTCGTCCCGTACGAGTCCGAGGAAGCCGGCGGCGAGGTCCTCGGCGGCGCCCAGTTCACCGGGGGCGAGCCGGACCACGACGCGGTCGTCGCCGAGGCCGGGGTGGCGGTAGGAGCGCGCGGTCAGTTCCACGACGTCGGGACCGGCGCCGGTGGTGTCCCGGGGCAGTACGGCTCCGGCCTTGAGCAGCAGTTCGGCCTTGTTCATGTCGGTGTCTTCCTGGTGCGTGCTCACGCGTCCCCGCCCTCCTCGATCTTGCGCCCGGCGTACAGCGCCGCGGCCATCCGCATGCCTTCGGACCAGGCCACCGGTCCGACCTCCGGCAGGCGTACCGCCCGACCGTCCTCGTCGTGCCAGCTCAGTGCGCCGGTGGTGGTCTCGTCGTCGTAATAGGGTTCGCCGATCCACACGGCGGCCTCGGTGCCGGTCCCCGAGTCCCGGACCTTGCAGGTGGCGTAGCCGCCGGAGACCCGGTAGCCGAGGCCCGTGGCCCGGGCCGCGAGGCTGAAGCGGCTGGAAAAGGACCCGCCCGCGTAGTCGCGGACCTCGGTGGCGCTGGCGGCGACTTCGGCGGGCTTGTGCCAGGTGGCCCGGTGGATCTGCTCGACCCGCTGCACGATGCCCAGCTCGGCCGCGAAGTCCCGTACGTCGTCCAGGTCGGGCAGGAGCACGGGGTGCGGCAGCGTCACCGTGCGCGGGGAGAGCCGGACGGTCTCGCCGTCGAGGTTGACCACCTTCAGCTCACCGGAGGCGGTGGCGTCCCGCAGGAAGCCCACCTCGTCCGGGTCGTCGCCGACGACGGCAACATCGCGCAGTGCGCTCTGCCAGGCCTCGTCCGGCCAGACCCGGGCGAGCAGTTCGGTCGGCACGGGCAGCGAGGAAACCATCCAGCTGTCGACCTGTGCGGCGCAGGCCGCCTCGTGCCGGTCGAGCCATTCGGCCAGCCTGCGCAGCCGGTCCACCTCGGGATGGTCCTTCAGGGCCTTGGGCAGTGTCTTCAACTGCCGTCCTGCCGTCCGTCCGGTGGCGGACCTCGCCGCCACCCGTCCCTCCACCAGGGCGATCTCGTACCCCTCGCCCGCCGCCAGCCATGCCATCAGACCGTGCCCCTCCGCCTGTCCCGTCCGGTTCCGCGCAGCCCTGACAGGGGGGAGCCGACCCCCCTGAGCTGCGGTATGTCGGGAGACTAGCGAGAACCACTGACAACGCCCGCCGGAGGGCCCTCAGTAGGTTGATTGTCCGGTTCTGGGTAGTGTTTCCGGGACAGCGTGCGGAGCGGTACCGGCTCGGGGTGGGGTTATGGGACGTCAGATACGTGTGCCGGGTCCGGTGCTGGTGGCGCTGTTGCTGGCCGCCGCCACCGGGTGCTCCGGTCCGATCGCGCCGGACGGCGGGGACCCGAAGGCGTCCGCGCCCGCGGGCTCGCCGTCCAGCGCGGCACCGACGGCCCCGAAGGCGCCCGACTCGCCCGGCGACGACACCAAACCGGCCGGTGGGGACGTACTGACCGGTATGGTCACCGCCGCCGTGGCACGGACCCAGTTGGCGGCGCTCGAGGTGGCGCCGGTGGGGACGATGGCGGGCTACAGCCGGGACAAGTTCACGCACTGGGCGCAGCAGGGCAACAAGTGCGACACCCGCGAGGTGGTCCTCGAGCGCGACGGCACCGGGGTCATCCGGGACGCCGAGTGCAGGGCCGTGTCCGGCAACTGGAAGAGCCTCTACGACGGGGTGGTCGTCACGGACGCGGGGAAGATGGACATCGACCACGTGGTGCCGCTCGCCGAGGGCTGGCGCTCCGGCGCGGCCGGCTGGGACTCCGCGCGGCGCAAGGCCTTCGCCAACGACCTGACCCGTCCTCAGCTGCTGGCCGTGACCGCGGCCTCGAACCGTTCCAAGGGCGACCAGAGCCCCGACCTGTGGCAGCCGCCGGACAAGACGAGCTGGTGCCAGTACGGGCGGGCCTGGACCACCGTGAAGTCCACGTACGGACTGACCGTCACCGAACCGGAGAAGACGATGCTCACCACGATGCTGGACACCTGTGCCTCATGACGCAGCCGCACCGTTGGCAGGACGACGTGCTCGCCGGGCCGGGCGGCGCCATGACCGATGAGGTCGGCGTGATCACCGGCCCGCTGACGCTGCGCAGCACCGAGGCGTCCGGGGGCCTGGTCCGGTTCGAGGTCCAGTACGAGGACGCCGACGAGTGGTACACGCTCACCGGGAGCCCCCGGGCCCACCGGGGCGACCCGGCCGCCCTGCACGCCGCCGCCCTGGCGGCGATCCGCGCGGGCGACGGGGCCGTGGCGCCGGGCTGAGACGCCTGCGCGGGAGACGACTCGGGGGACGGCTCGGGGGCCTCGGCGTCGGCCGATCGGGTGATGCGGCCGCCCGGATCGGGGGCGCGGACCAGGGGTGTGGATCCGGGCCCGGATCAGGCCTCGTACTCGGTGAGGTCGATGCCGTGGACCCGCACGGAAGTCCCGTACCGGGGGTCGGTGGTGTCGCGTTCCACGGCCATGCCCAGTTTGCGGATCACGTTCTCGGAATCGGTGTTGCTCATCCGGTTGATCGCGACGACCCGGTCCAGGCCGCGGTCCTGGAGCGCGAACTCCAAGGTGGCGTGGGCGGCCTCGGAAGCGTAGCCCTGGCCCCAGTACTGGCGGCCGAGCCGCCAGCTGATCTGGACGTCCGCGCGGGCGTCCGGCAGGTTCTCGAGGACCGAGAGGCCGACGGCGCCGATGAGCTCGCCGGAGGCGAGGAGCTCGACGGCGAAGAGCCCGAAGCCCTCGTCGTCCCACTCCTCCTCCCAGCGCTCGATCTCCTCGGCCGTCTCGTCCAGGCCGAGGGTGTCGCCCTCGCCGATCCAGCGCATCACCTCCGGGTCGGCGTTGATCTCCGAAAGGGGGACGAGGTCGTCGTCGGTCCAGCGGCGGAGGAGGAGTCGGGGGGTACGGATCTCGGTCATGCCCACATCCTGCCGAATCTCCGCCGACCAGCGGTAATCGGCCGTTGCGCCAGTGTTGCGGGTTCGTGGACATCGGCGCGGGACAGTTCCCGCGGTCCGCCCCGGGCCCTACCGTCCGTGGGAACCGTGACCAAGGAGTGCTCCTGCCATGCCCTTCGATCTGTCGGACGAGAGCCGGTACGACCGCACGCGCCTGCGGCAGTGGGCGCACGGCCGTGCCCGCTCCGCCGGAGTGGACCGCCGTGATCTGCTGAAGCTGTTCGCGGCGGGGGCCGCCGCCGGATCGCTGGGCGTGGCCGCGGGCGGCACCGCGGCCTCGGCCGCGCCGCGAGGGACAGCCGCACCCGTCGCGGACCCGGTGCCGCGCACCGTCAAGCCGCTGCCGCCCGAGCTGTTCACCCTCCGCGGTACGAACGCGGAGACGAACTTCGCGGCGCTGCGCGGCACGGGAGAGCTCACCCCGATCGACCGGTTCTTCGTGCGCAACCACACCTCCACCCCGCGGATCGATGCCGACGGGTGGCGGCTGTCGGTGTGGGGCGAAGGGCTGGCGGGCGGCCCGCTGGAGTTGTCGTACGAACGGCTGCGCGCCCTGCGGCCGGTGGAGCGGACGCTGTTCATCGAGTGCGCGGGCAACGGCCGCAGCTTCTACACCACGCAGCAGGGCCAGCCGGTCACCGGCACCGCCTGGACCTTGGGCGCGATCGGCGTCGCACGCTGGCGCGGCGCGCGGCTGTCGGACGTACTGCGCCTGGCGGGCGTGACCCGGGGCGCCGTGGACGTCCTGCCGCGCGGGCTGGACGAGGAGGTGGTGGCGAACGGGGTCAACCTGGGCCGGGTGCGGCGCCCGCTGCCGGTCTCGAAGGCGTTGGACGACGTCCTGCTGGCCTACGAGATGAACGGGCAGCCGCTGCCGCCCGACCACGGCGGGCCGGTCCGCCTCGTGGTTCCGGACTGGGTCGGGATCTCGTCGATCAAGTGGGTCGGGGACATCGAGGTGAGCGGGGAGCCCCTGTATTCGCCCTGGAACACCGACCTGTACCGACTGTTCGGGCCCGAGCACCCGGCGCAGGGCAGTGTCCCGCTGACCCGGCAGACCCTCAAGAGCGCGTTCGAGCTGGAGCTGGGGGCCACCGTTCCCGTGCACCGGACCCGGCTGCTGACCGGCCGTTCCTGGTCGGCGGCGGCACCGGTCACCCGGATCGACGTCAGCACGGACGGCGGCGTCCGGTGGCGGCGGGCCCGGCTGCACGACACCCCGCACAGGGGCGGCTGGGTGCGCTGGTCGGTGCCGTGGACCCCGCGGACGACGGGTGCGACCTCGCTGCTGGCGCGGGCGACCGACGCGACGGGGCGGACACAGCCCGATCGGTCGGTCCACAACACGCAGGGCTACCTCTTCGACGCGGTGGTCCGCCACCCGGTGACGGTGGTCTGACCCTGCCCCCGGAATCCCGGGCATGCGCCCCCGCACCCCGCACTCCGGGTCAGGGGGTGTGGAAGGCGACCTCCGGGGCGTCCGGCGACGGGCCGTCGAGCACGGGCTGCGGGCGGCCCCCCAGGTGCTGGTCGAAGAAGGCGCCGACGTAGCGCCGGGTCAGTTCGACGGAGCGGCCACCGGGCAGCGGGGCCTCCTCGTCGGGCAGGCCCAGCTGTTCGCCGATCGCCGGGAAGTCGGTGAAGGTGAAGTGGCCGGAGCCCGCGAAGGTGATCCAGCGCTTCCAGCCGTCGAGCAGCGGCCAGTCGCGGTCCCAGCTCTCGTTGCCACCGGGGCCGCGCTGCTGCGCGCCGAGCAGCATGAAGGGGCGCCCGCCGAGTCCGGCCACGGGGACCGGCGTGGAGAAGCCGCCGTCCATGTTGATCCCGGCCCGGATCCTGCCGTCGGCCGCCATCGCGGCGGCGGTCGAGGACCCGCCGATGGAGTGGCCGGCCATCGCGATGCGGCTCTTGTCGATGAGACCGGCGTGGCGCCAGGCGGGGTCCCGTGCCGTGAGGCGGTCCAGGAGGTAGGACACGTCACGGGCGCGGGTCTCACCGACGGTCCGGTAGCCCGCCTCGTCCTTGACCTTCTCGCAGGCCAGGCACGTGAGCACGCGCCCGCCGGGGAAGGCGGTCCCCACGCTCTCGTACGCGTGGTCCACGGAAGCGACGACGTAGCCGCGGGAGGCCAGGTCCTCGGCGAGCGCGGTGAGGGTGGCCCGGTGGACGGTGAAGCCCGGGGACAGGACGATCAGCGGGTACCGGCCGGCGACGGGACGGGCGCCCGTCCGGCCGTGGCTCCGGGTGCCGGTCAGGGTCTCGACCGGGATCACCCGGTCCAGCCCGCGGTCGACCAGCAGCAGCCGGGCCTCCTCGGGGGTGAGGTAGCGGGTGGCCCGGCCGCTGTCGTGGCGAGCCGGGTAGCGCATGGTGATCATCAGCTCGCGCGGCCCGGATCCCGCCCAAGGGTCGGTGCGGCTGCGGTCCACCAGGTGCAGGTCCTCCCGGCCGACCGCGAAGCGGCCGGTGGGGCGCGGGAGTTCCACCGTCGTGCGGCGGTCATCGGTCACCACCGCCCCGGTGGCCACGGAGGGGTCCGCGGCGACCGAGGTGCCGGCGGTGGCGAGCGGGAGGGGCAGGAGGATCGCGGCCAGGGTCAGGGCGGCGGCGGTTCTGCGGTTCTTCATGAACGTCACGCTATGCGCGCGGTTCTGGTGGATCGTCAGTCTCCGAGGCGGATCGACCGTCAACCCCCGGAGGGAGTCGGCGGCGCCGGGTCACTCCTGAGGCGTAGCCACACTGATGGCGTCGAGCTGGCCCCGCAGGTAGGCGTGCGAGTCGACGGGTTCGTGCACGATCCGGCCGACCGGGGCGGGCAGCGACTCCACCCGGGTGTGCGGGTCGCACTCGTAGAAGTAGACGAGGGAGATCAGCTCCTCGGTCGGGGTGTGGGCGGGCGGGGGCAGTACGCGGTGGCGGCCCGCGCGCCAGCGGTCACCGGTCCAGCGGGCCATCAGGTCGCCGATGTTGACGGTGAGCGCCGCGGGGTCGTAGGGCGCGTCCTGCCAGCCGTCCGCCTCGGTGTGGATCTGGAGCCCGCCCGCGCCCAGCTGCCGGTCGAGGACGGTGACGGTGCCGAAGTCCGTGTGGGCCCCGATGCGGAACTGGCCGGGCAGGGGCGGGCCGACGATCTCAGTGCCCGGGTACCAGTTGAGGTTGAACCCCCAGGTGGGGTGTGAGGTGTGGCGGGTGAAGTGGTCATCGGCCAGGCCCAGCGCGACGGCGAGCAGTTCCAACAGTTCGTCGGAGAGGGACCGCATCAGCCGGAGGTACTCCGTCACCAGCGGCCGGAGCTCCGGCAGTTCGGCGGGCCACACGTTGGGGGCGAACCATTCGGCGTCCACGGAGGGGATCCCGGTGGGGTCCTCGGCCGCGAAGGACCAGGACTCCTTGAGGTCGGGCGGCGAGGCCGCTCCTTCCGCGTAGCTGTTGGCCTCCGCCCCGGGGCCGAGCCAGCCGCGGCCCCCGACCGGGACGGCGTACGGGGCCTTCGCGCTCGCGGGCAGTCGGAAGAACCGGCCGGCCGCCTCCCGGATCCGTGCGGGGAGCGCCGGGTCGATGCCGTGCCCGGCCACCAGGAGGAAGCCCGCTTCGCGCAGGGCCTCGTCGACCCGGTCGGCCGTACGGGCGCGGGCCGCGGGTCCGCCGGACCGCCACGGCCCGAGGTCGATCACGGGAATTTGGGCTGCGGCCATGGGAGACCTGCCTTCCGGGGGCTGCGGGCGCGTCCGGAACCGAGGCTATCGCCGCGCGCCACCGGAGGGGATCGCCACGGAGCGTGATTCTCGGACACTTTCCGTGTGCATTCGCCGCCATGGATCGCGAAGATCGCCACGATAAGCACCAGAATGGGAAGGGCAGCGGTGGCTCACCAGGGACGGAGCGAACGGTGGAGATTTCGACGAAGGAGGTCTTCGGGGCCCCGTGCTGGGTGAGCCTGATGACGCGCGACCTCGGCACGGCCCAGCACTTCTACGGTGCGGTCGTGGGCTGGAGGTTCCGCCCGACCCGTCTCGGCGAGGCGTTCTCGGTGGCCTTCCAGGGCCGGGTGCCGGTCGCGGGCATCGGGGCGCTGGCCGCGGACCTGGGCGTGGCGGCGGCCTGGACCCCTTACTTCGCCGTCGACGACGCCGATGTGGCGGTGGACCGGATCCGGGAGCGGACGGGCACGATCGCGGTCGGCCCGGTCTCCTTCGAGTCCGGCGGGCGCGCCGCGCTCGTCGCCGACCCGGACGGCGCCGTCTTCGGGATCTGGGAGGGCAATGTGGAGGCGGACTGGCGGGTGGGCCGGGGTCCGTCACCCGCCTGGCTGGAACTGCGCACCAGGAACGCGCTGGACGCGGCGATGTTCTACGGCGCGGTGCTGGAGTGGGCCACCGGCCGCGGCGGCTGCTGTGAGGTCTCGTACGAGGAGGACCAGGTCGTGCTGCGCCAGGACGGCGAACCCGTCGCCCGGCTGAACAGCGGCCCGGTGGAGATCGCCTCGTACTCCCCGCACACCCGGCCGCGCTGGCACGTCCACTTCCGGGTGCCGAAGCTCCGTCCGGCGGTGGAGGCCGCCGTCTCGCTGGGCGGACGGGCCGTCTCGGACACCACCTCGAACGCCACGGAGCGGTGGGTGACGCTCCGCGACCCGGACGGGGCCCTGTTCACCCTCACCACCGCCCTCGGGTCGGACCGGGACTGACCGTCGCCGTCCGCCGTCGGCGGGGGGCGACTCACACTCGGTGACCCTTCGAGATGCGGGCGCAGGGCAGGCCTGGTTCGCTGAATCCGCCCGCTCTCCCCCACAGATCCAAGGAGCGATCATGAGCGTTTCAGGTGAGTCCCGCGGCCGGTCCCAGCAGATGCGCGCCAAGGCCAAGGAGCTGAGCGACGCGGCCGAGCGGTCCACCGACCCGGAGGAGCGCCGCCGGCTGAAGGAGAAGGCCCGCCGCCTGCAGGAGCAGAGCGAGCAGGAGGGCCGCATGGACGACCGGGGCATGGACCCCATGTAGCCCGTAGGCCTCCCCACGTACGCCCGCGCACCCCCACCGGCCGGTGTCCGCCGCGATCCCCCTCGCTGCGGCCACCGGCCGGTGCCGATACCGGCTTGGGCCCGCGAGGATCAGGGACCTAAGCTGCTGCCCCGGATCGCCTTCCTCCAGGAGTCACCCGTGGCGCGCTCGCTCGACGGCCTCGTCTTCGCCCCCGTGGCCGACCAGTCCCCCGGCCAGGTCGGCCGCCGGACCCGGTTCGAGTACCACGAGCAGGACGACCGGGTCTGGGCCGAATACCGGGGCGGTGACGTGGCCATGGGCTACCTCGTCGGCACCCGGTCCGGCCGCACCATCGACTTCCGGTACGTCCAGCTCCGCCACGACGGCACGACCGCGTCCGGGCATTGCACCTCGCTCCTGACGGAGCTGCCCGACGGGCGCCTGCGCCTGGAGGAGACGTGGACGTGGGAGTCCCAGGAGGGCAGCGGCACGAGCGTGGTCGAGCAGCTGCCGCTCTGAGCGTCGACCGGGCGAGGGGGAGATGAGCAGCCGCTCCTCGGCCTCGACCGCCTCCACCGGTCGGCCCGCGGCCTCCGCGCTCCATCCCCGATCCGTTGTAGGACGAGCTGTTCGCCGCCATGGGCTGCGAGCGGGACCGGGCCCTGATCGACGGAGGCACGCGTCCGGCTGGCCCGCCGTCTCGACGGAGAACTACGCGCGCACCGGACCGGATCCGGGCCCGGTTCGAGCCGCGCTTCCCGCTCCGCGGACCACGGTGATCGGGACCTGCAGTTGATGCGGGGCGGAGCAGAGGGGGAACACCACATGGCCCCGTCAGCCGTGGTGACGAAAGACGAGCAGATAGCGCCAGAAGAGGAGCCTGCGGATGTTGCATCCGGGCAGCAGCACCGCGGCTTCCCGGCGGATCTCGACCAGGGGCACGGCCGGCTGCCTCACCGGTGCCTTCACCCGTTCCCGACCAGTCGCAGCAGAGACGGAACGGAGTTCGTCCCTCACCGCGACAGCCAGCTTGGCGACGGCGTTGACGGGCACAGCTGCCAGGCTCCAGGCCCAGTCGAGCCGGGTCGTCTCCGGATAGCACCCCAAGATCACGAGCACCCCGCCGGGCGCGAGCGCGTCACGCAATGCGGCGACGGTCTCGAACGGCATGTGGTGAATGCTGGCGAGGCACGAGATGAAGTCGTAGTGCGCCTTGGGAAGTTCGACTTCGGTCACGTCCGCCTGCCGGAAGCGTGGACTCTGGTCACCGGCCATCCGGCCGGACAGCGCGCGAGCCTCCGCGACGGCCTCCTAGGACGGATCGACCGCGTCGACCTCCATGCCCAGGCGAGCGAGCCGACGCGCGAACCGGCCGGTCCCGCACCCCACGTCCAGTGCCGCACCGCAGTTCCGCGGCACCTGGCGCAACAGCAGGCGGTGATAGTGGTCGTTGTGATCGAAAGGCATGGCGCCGACCCTGCCACAGCGGACGCACTCGGCCCCACCTTTCCACCATCAAGGCCCTTGTGGCGAAAGGACCGCTGACGCCACCGCCACCGCCACCGGAAGGCCCACGGGACGGCCCCTCAAAATGGTCCGTGCTCCTCCTCAGAGGCTCCCCGAGCGACGTGTTCCTTCGAGGAGGAGCCTCTGACGACGGATCTTGACGGACGCTCACCCCGTGGGAGGGTGATCAGAGGCGGACGTTCCAGTCGACCGAGGAGCGCAGGGTGCGCACCACCTTCGGGTCGCGCACCGATGGGGTGCGGTCCTCGGCCGTAACCGTCAGGCGGTGCGTGCGGAGGTCGAAGAGCCACAGCTGCGCCACCGGCACCTCGGTGCGGCCCTGGAAGCGCTTCAGCTCCCGTCCGTCGAGGTACCAGCGGACCACGAGCTGTCGGCCGTCCGCACCGGCCAGCTTCGGCACGGACGCCTTCGCCGTGTGGCGCAGCCGCAGGGTGCGGTCGGTCGGGGTGAGCGGGGTGACGATCCGCGCGTGCTGGTAGAAACCGGCGATCATCGACTCGACGCCGGGCAGGTTGAAGGGCTTGCCCAGGACCCGCATGAGGGAGTTGTCGGTGGGCCGGTACAGCCCGGTCACGAAGTAGTTGCCGCCCTCGTACGCGCCGACCGTGCCGCCGTCGGGAGATTCCTCGCCGAGCCAGCGGTACCACTTGGCCCGCTGTGCGGCCATGCGGTCCGCCGGCAGGGTCGAGCTGTTGGATTCGCCGGGTTCGGGACCGGTGTACCGCTCGTAGTCCGGGACGCCCGGGTAGAAGTACTCGTCGGCGAGCTTGCCGAGGGAGTGGCCGGTCTCGTGGATGGCGACCTGCCCGGACTTCGGGTGGCCCGCGGACGCCGTCGATATCCCCTCGTACCCGAGGGTGGGGTTGGGTTCGTTGTAGCCCGCCCCGCCGTACTTGGCGCTGTTGGCCAGGACGATGACGAGGTCGGCGGCGGGCGCCTTCGCCACGTACGCGTCCACCTTGGGCTGGTCGATGCAGAGCAGCCGCTCGATGTTCTCGCACCAGAAGTACGACCCGAGGGCGGTGTCGCGGACGGTGGCCGGAGCGGGGTCGCCGGAGACTCCGGAGTCGTGCGAAACGGCGTCGACCGTCCATACGTTGAAGAGGTTCCGGTACGTGGCGTAGGGCTCGACGGCGGCCACCTCGGCCCATTTCTGCTCGGCGTCGGTGTGGAACCGGGCCAGTTCGGCGGCGGTGTACCCGTCACCGATGACCACGACGTCGAGGCGGTCGGCGGTGGAGCCGTTGTCGATCATCTTGGTGACCTGGCCGTCGGCCGACCGCTCGGCCGGGGACAGCCGGCCCGAAGCCTTGGCGGGGCTGCCTGCGGCCGGTACCCGGGCGTGGCCCGACCCGGCCTCACCGCCGTGCTCCGGCCCGGGTATCTCGACCTCGATCCGCGGCCCCGTCGGGGCGGTGGCCGCGTCGGCGGGTCCGGCCGGTCCGGCGGCCACCAGCGCGGCGGTCGCGCAGATCGTCGCGACGGCCGCACGCCATGCCGAGCGCACGGCGGGACGCCGGCCCGGACGCCTGCCCGAACCTCTGACTGGATCCATGAAGTACTCCCCCGGGAACGGAAGTTAAATGGTTTGTTAAGCGCGTTGAATCGGTTGCTTAAACTAGGTGGCGCACGGGACGTGCGCAATGCCTGCTCCCGCTGAATACTGGGGAGTTCGAGCGACCAGGGGGAATTCATGGACGAACCGGCCCGGATCGGCCGCAGGGTGCAGCGCATGCGCGGCGAACTCGGCTTGACACAGCGACAGTTGGCTGAGCCCTCCTACACCTCGGCCTACATCTCCACGCTGGAGTCGGGCAAGGTCCGGCCCTCCGAGACCGCACTGCGCTTCCTCGCCGCCCGCCTGGGCACCTCGTACGAGGAACTCGCCACCGGCCGCCCCGCCCACCTGGCCACCGAGCTGCGGCTCGCCCTCACCGACGCCCAGCAGACGCTCGCCACGGGCGCGGCCGACGAGGCCGCCGCCCGCTACCGGCGGCTGCTCGCCGAGGCCGAGGAGCTCGGACTGGTCCCCGAACAGGCGGAGGCCCGGCTCGGACTCGGCGACTGCGCCCTGGAGTCCGGCGAACTGCCTGACGCGATCGGTCACTTCGAGGCGGCCGAGCGCCTCCTCGCGGACGAGCCGCTCCCCCGACGGGCCCGGCCGATCCGCGGCCGGGCCGTCGCGCACCTGCTCGCCGGTGAGCTGCGCTACGCCTGCTACCTGCTCGAATCCACCATCGACGAGCTGGGCGCGAGCGGACTGGCCGACCCCGAGGCGCTGGTCCTGCTCAACGCCGCGATCATCGGGCCGTACCTCGACATGGGCGCCCAGGCCCGGGCCGCCCGCGCCGCCGAGCTCGCCCTCGCGCTGGCCCCGCAGGTCAGCGATCCGGCACTGGTGGCGGGCATGCACCGGCAGGTGGCGCGCACCTTCCTCGCCGGGGGGCGGGTGGCCGACGCGGACGCCTCACTGGCGAAGGCCCAGGAGATCTACGGGCAGCTGCGGCTGCGGACCGATCTGGCGCACTGCCACTGGATGCGCGGCTACGTCCAGGCGCAGAACGGCGAACTCGCTTCGGCAGAGCGGGAGTTGCGCCTCGCCCGGGACATGCTGTCGGCCCGCCGCGCCGGACTCTACACGGCGCAGGTGGAGGTCGAGCTGGCCGACGTACTGCGCCAGCTCGGGCGGTACGAGGAAGCAGCCGGGCTGCTCTCGGCGCTGCTCGAGCTGGGGGACAGCCACGGCGCCGTGCACGCGGGCGGCGCACACCGGCTCCTCGGTCTGATGGCCGAGGAGCGCGGCGAGCCGGAGGCGGCCGAGGAGCACTACGTACAGGCGTTGGCGCTGCTGGAGCGCAGCGGGGCGTCGGGCGACCTCGCCGACCTGTGCCGACTGCTGGGTGATCTGCTGCGGCGCACGGGCCGGGTGGAGGCGGCCATGGACGCGTACCGCACAGGCCTGGGGCACCGGGCGGCGCCCGGCACCACCACCCTGGGCCCGGCGCCCGCCGCGCCCGCGGTGCGGCCCGCCGTCAGTGGTTCTCGGTGGGCTGCAGGTCCCGCGGAATGAGCGTCCAGGTCGTGGCCGCCGCGGCGACCGCGAGTACGGCGGCCAGCAGGAAGGCCGGAGTGATCGCCAGGGTGTAGGCGTGCGAGGCGGTGTCGAGCGGGCCTCGCCGACGGCGCCGCCGATGCGCTCGGCGGTGTGCGCGGCCTCGCCGACGGAACCCCGCACGGCTGCGGCGCTCGGGCCGTCCAGTTCCAGGGTGGGCAGGTTGCCCCGGTAGAGGGCCGCCGCGGTGGAGCCGAGGACGGCGACTCCCATGGCCGAGCCGAGTTCGTAGCAGGTCTCCTCGATGGCGGCGGCGCTGGAGACTTCGGCGGCGGGCGCGGCGGAGACCAGGGTGACCGAGGCCACGGTGGTGGCGAGGCCGGCGCCCAGGCCCATCACGGTCAGGGCGGCGGCGAAGGCCGGGTAGCCGAGGTCGGTGAACTGCTGGAAGGTCCAGGGCAGTGCCATGCCGACGGCCAGGACGACCAGCCCGGCGCCGAGCACGTGGCGGATGGCGAAGCGGTGCATCAGCGAGGGGGCCACCATCGAGGCGGCGATCAGCGCGAGCGGTGCGGGCAGCAGGCGCAGTCCGGCCTCCAGCGGGGTGTAGCCCTCGCCGTACTGGAACCACTGGGTGACGAGGAACAGGATCGCGCCCATGCCCACCATGGGCAGGAAGATCGCGGTGGCCGCGACGCTGAAGGCGGGCTTGGCGAACAGCCGTACCTGGAGCAGCGGGTGGTCCAGGCGCAGCTGACGGCGTACGAAGACGGTCAGCGCGGCGGCTGCGATCAGGAGCAGGGCCCAGGGCAGCGGGTCGGCGATTCCGCTCTTGCCGAGCTGCTTGATTCCGCCCGCGAGGGCGAGCATGCCGACGACGGACTGGCCGACGCCCCACCAGTCCCACCTGCCGCTGCTGCGCGGGGAGCGCGATTCGGGCAGGTAGCGCAGGCCGGCCGCGACGATGACGGCGGCGACGGGGAGGTTGAGGAGGAAGGCGGAGTGCCAGCCGTAGTCCTGGACCAGGAGTCCGCCGACGACCGGCCCGAAGGCCATGCCGCCGCCGAAGACGGCCGCCCAGACGGCGAGCGCGAAGGCGCGCTCCTTGGCGTCGGTGAAGACGGTGCGCAGGATGGACACGGTGGCGGGCATGATGGCCGCGCCGCCGATGCCGAGCAGGGCGCGGGCGGCTATGACGTGCCAGGCCTCGGTGGAGAGCACGGCGATGAGCGAGGCGAGCGAGAAGATGCCGAAGCCCACCACGAGCAGCCGCTTGCGCCCCCAACGGTCACCGAGCGCCCCGGCGGTGACCAGCAGTCCGGACAGGGCGAGCGCGTAGACGTCGATGATCCACAGCTGCTGCACGGCGCCCGGCTGGAGGTCGTCGACGAGCGAGGGGAAGGCCACGTTGAGGATCGTGGTGTCCATGGAGATGAGCAGGAGGCTGCCGGAGAGGATCGCCAGGACGATCCACCTACGGGGGGCCTGCGCGGGGGTGTGCATGGGGTTCCGTTCAGAGGTGCGCACGGCGCGCACGGTGGTGAGGAGTTTCAGGGCGCGGGAGCGCCTGCGGGGGGCGGCGCGAGCGGCCGCGTCCCGCTGAGGAAGGAGGTCAGCACCAGGTGGCCGATCTGGCGCGGGGCGAAGTGTCCGTCGCGCACGCCCTCGGCGGCCGCGTCGAGCAGGCCCCAGAGCGAGTACCAGATCCAGTACGGCGGGAGGTCCGCGCGCAGCCGGCCCAGCCGCTGGCCGAGGGCGATGAAGGCCACGGCCTGCTGGTCCTGCCGGTCCACGCCCGCCCGGAACTCCGGGTCAGCGAGGACGGTGGCGTCGCGCGAGGTGAAGCCGTAGAGGTGGGCGGCGGGCATCAGGGCGATGACCAGTTCCTCGATGGCGGCGTCGAAGGCGGCCGCGTCGGCGCTCGGAGTCAGGTCGAGCGGAGCCAGGCGCCCTCGTCCTGCCGTACCTCGCCAACGGGGACGACCTCGCCGAAGCGGGACTCGCGGCGGCCCCCACGGACCGGCGGACCGTCGGGGACACCTGGGCCCGGCAGCTGGAGTACGCCCCCGTCCTCGCGCTCGTCGACAGCGCGGACGCGGGCGACGAGGACCGCGCCCTGTTGGCCCAGTTGCACCCGACCGCCCGCCGGGTGGTGACGGGGTCCGGCGAGCTGGCGCGCGCGGCCTTCGCCGGTTTCGACGTCGAGGCGGCGGCCGCCGCCCAGCATCCGGCCTGCGCGCTGCTGCCGCAGGAGGCGGACGAGGCCGGGGTCGCCACGCTCGTGTGGCACCGCCACCGCCCCTTCCACCCGGAGCGGCTCTACGAGGCCCTGGAGGACCTGGTGGCCGCGGCCACCCGCAGCCGCGGCCGCTTCTGGCTCGCCGACCGCCTTCGGCGCCTTCCTCGACCCCGCCTCCTGACCCTCCGACAGACCCGGTCCGGGCCCGGTTGTCGGTCCTGGACACCGGTTCCCGGTCGCCGGTCCTAGTCGCCGGTGCTACGGGCGCGGGCTCCCGAGCGGGTGCGGCCCGCGGTCTGGGCCCGCTGGGGGTGGCGGCGCACGTACTCGTGCTCCAGCTCGTTCATCCGCTTCGTGTGGGTGACCAGGGCGTCGTCGGACCCGTGCAACAGGGTCTCGTGGCGCGTGCGGTGGATGGCCTCCAGCTCCTTGAGGAGCCTGCCCTCCTCCAGTTTCTGCGCCGACGGACCGCCGTCGTGCTCCGTCATGGCACGTGCACCTCCTCCACCGGGCCGCGGGATCAGACTGGGCCTACCTCCCCGGCCACTCCATCATGCCCCGCACCACGGGAGCGGGCCTCCGGGGCCGGGAGCGCCGCACGGTGTTCATGCTCGTCGCACCCGACCGGGCCGCGCCGCGCGCGATCGCCGCCCTCGTCGACCCCTCCGCCCCCATGTCCGCAACACGCCAGAGACTGGTAGACACTGTCTACGGATCCCTGGTAGACAGTGTCCATGGACCAAGAGGGACCGCTCCGGGAGCGGCTGATCGACGTCGGTGTGGAACTCGTCATGAGCGAGGGCGCAGGCGCTCTCGGGCTGCGGGAGATCGCCCGCCGGGCGGGTGTCTCGCACGGGGCGCCGCGCCGGTACTTCCCCACCCACCAGTCCCTGCTGTCGGCGATCGCCCGGCGCGGGTTCGAGGATCTCGGGGTGCGCATCGCGGCCTCGGCCGGTGCGCCGGAGCTGTCCCCGCGAGAACGGGTGCGGACGATCGGGTGCGCGTACGTCGGCTACGCGCTGGAGCACGCGGGGATGTTCGCGCTGATGTTCCGGCACGACCTGCTGGACAGTACGGGCCGGGGTCCCTCCGAGGGGCCGCGGCTGCGGGAGGCGACGATCCCGATGTTCGATCTCCTCGTGTCGCTCGTCCGTCGGTGCGGGGCGGCCGAACCCTCCGTCACCGCCGCCGCGTTGTGGGCCAACCTGCACGGCGTGGCGCAGTTGTGGCGCTGGGGCAGCCTGCAGCTGGCCCTCGGCGGCGCACCGGTCGACGGCGTCGAACGGCTCGTCGGCGCCGCCGTCGACGCGCACCTCGGTCCGGAGCCCGTATGAGGCAGCGGACATCTCTCCTCGTCAGCGTGGCGGGAGCCATGCTCGTCGCGCTGGACGGCACCGTGCTGACCGTGGCCCAGCCGAGCCTGCGGCGCGACCTCGGGGCGAGCGTGGCGCAGGTCCAGTGGACCAGTACCGCCTATCTGTTGGCCGTGGCCGCGTTCCTGGTCGTGGCCGGACGCCTCGGCGACCGGTACGGGCACCCCCGACTGTTCCTCGTCGGCGTCCTCGGCTTCGCCGCGGCCTCGGCCGGCATCGTGTGCGCGCCCGGCGTGGGCTGGGTGATCGCGCTGCGCGCCGCGCAGGGCGTGTTCGGCGCGCTGCTGCAGCCCGCGACGCTGGCAATGCTGCGGCTCGCCTACCCGCCCGACCGGCTCCCCGCTGCGGTCGCCGTGCGGACCAGCGCGATCGGACTGGCCGCGGCGGCCGGCCCGCTGCTCGGGGGCCTGCTGGTCGCGCGGTGGGACTGGCGGGCGGTGTTCGTGATCAACGTGCCGGTGGCCCTGGTGCTCGCCGCGCTCACGCTCGCCGTACGGGCCCCCGCACCCCCGCGGACGGAGCGCGGACGGCTGGAGGTCACCGGTGCCGCCCTGCTCGCCACCGCCCTCGCGGTGTTCGTGCACGCGCTGGTCGGCGTGCCCGCGTACGGGTGGACGGCTGCGCCCACCGTCATCGGTTTCGGGGCCGCCGCAGGGCTCGCGGCCCTGTTCGTACGCCGGGAGCGGCGGGCCGCGCTGCCGTTCGTCCCGCGCGCCGTGGCCCGGTCCACGGCGGTGACGGCCTCGATCGGGCTGCTGCTGATCGTCTCCGCGGGCATGTTCGGGGCGCTGTTCACGGCCACGTTCCAGCTCCAGGACGTCGAGGGGCTGGACCCGCTCGCCACCGGTGTGCGGGTGCTGCCGCTGACCGCGCTGATGGTGGCGGGGGCGCCGGTGGCGGGCCTGGCACTGCGCAGGTTCGGTGCGCGCCGGACCGCGCTGGCCGGTACGGGGCTGGTCGTCGCCGGCATCGCCGGGCTGGGATCCGCGTCCCCGGTGGCCTTCGGGGTGCTCGGCGCCGGGTTCACCACCGTCATGGTCACCGCCACCGGGGCCGTGGTCGGCTCGGCCCCGGCCGGGTACGCCGGGGTCGTCGGGGGGCTCAAGCAGACGGCCATGAACGTCGGACCGGCCCTCGGGATCGCGGTCGCCGCGGGCGTCGGGCCGCACGGCTCGTCGCTGGTGGCGCTGGCCGCGCTGACGGCCGTGGGTCTGGTGGTGGCCTCAGCTCTGCCCGGCGGCGCGCGCCCGGCAGTTGCGGGCGACCTCGTCGGCGAAGACCAGGGCCGGCGGGGCGAGGGCGGACCAGCGGCGGACGGCCCAGCCGACCGCGAGCGGCGGCAGGGCGGGGATCGGCACGAGGCGCAGCGGGCCGTCGGAGCCGGGGACCCGCCAGCCGGGCAGCGCGGGCACGACGGCGTGTCCGAGGCCTAGTTCGGCGAGCAGCAGGGCGGTGTCCCAGTCGGCCACGCTGGTGTCGGAGCTGACCCGGATGCCGGATTCGGCGAAGGCGGCGTCGAGGTGGGCGCGTGAGGCGGAGTTCTTGGGGAGCCGGATGTGGCGGATGCCGGCGAGGTCGGCGGGGTCGATGCGGGCGCGGGCGGCGAGGGGGTCGTCCGCGCCGACGGCGAGTACCCAGGGCAGCTCCATGACGGGGCGCAGCTCGATGCCGCGGACCGGGCCGCCGATGGTGATCCAGGCGAGGTCGAGGGCGTCGGCGGCGAGGGCGTCGAGGCAGTTGCGGATGGAGTTCTCGGTCTGGAACTCCAGGCTCACCCCGGGGTGGCGGCGGCGGAAGGTGACGACGGCCTCGGCCATGAAGTGCCGCACCGTCGTCCCGCCGGTGGTGATGCGGACCGTGCCGCCACTGCCCCGGACGAGGTCCTCCACGCGGCGCAGGGCGCCGTCGAGTCCGGCGATGCCGTCGGCGGCGGCCGCCTGGAGGATGCGGCCGGCCGCGGTGGGCAGAACGCCGCGGGCATGGCGTTCCAGGAGGCTCGTGCCGGTCTGCTTCTCCAGGCGGCGGACGTGCTGGCTGACGGCCGATTGGGTGCAGCCGAGGTCGCGGGCCACTGCGCTGAGGCTGCCCGACCGGCAGACGGCCACGAACACACGGAGATCATCAAGGGTCACAAGACCCAAGGTATCGCTTGGAGGTTGAGAGCAAATTGGAGGATTGACTTGGGTTTTGGATGGGATCAAGATCGATGCAGGGCCCGGGCGGCAACCTGTCCCTGCCCGCGCCACGGGGTCCGGAACCCAGGCGCGGGCGGGGCCGGGTGTCGACCCACCCGGCCCGCCCCCATCGACCGGAGGGACAGGCCGGTGCCGGATCACGCCGTCGCATGGCTGCGGACGCTCGGCGCGCAGGAGGTCTCCCATCCGGGCGGTACCCTCCTCGCACACCTCGAGCGCGTACAGGAGCTCCTCGGGTCTTGGGGGGCGCGGCCCGCGCTCCAACGAGCGGGCCTGTGCCACGCGTTCTACGGTACGGACGGTTTCCCCACCGGCTTGCTGCCGCTCGCCCGGCGGTCCGAACTGGCCGCGGTGATCGGCGACGAGGCCGAGGAGATCGTGTACTTGTACGCCGCCTGCGACCGCGCGGCTTCGTATCCGACGCTCGCCAGCGCGGAGGCGGCCTTCCGGGACCGGTTCACCGGCCGTGTCCACTCCCCCGCTCTGGAACTCCGGCGGGACCTCGCCGAGCTGTCGGCGGCCAACGAGCTCGACCTCGCGCGGATCGATCCCGCCTTCCGCGAGGCGTCGGGAGCCGAACTCCTCGCCCTGTTCGCACGGCTCCGCGGACTGCTGAGCGAGCCGGCCCGGCGGGAGTGCCGGGCCGTGCTCGTCGACGGTGGGGGTTGAGGCGGTCAGGGGACGGGCCGGTCGAGCGGAGCGGACGGGGGCAGGGCCCCGGCCGCGGGGACGCTCGTGCCGGTGGCGGAGACGCTGAACGCGCCCGCCGTGCCGGGCGTCTTGACCCGGAGGACGCCGGAGCGGTCCGCCGGGTCGAAGTACCAGCCGGACGTCGCGGCGTCGTAGGCGGCTTTGGAGGCCAGGACCGGAACGGGGGTCCCGTCCCGGGTGACGGTGGCGGGTGCGGTGGCCACGTGGAGGGTGAACTCGTAGCCGCGGGAGGCCGGTTTGCCGGTGTAGCTGCCGGTGGGGGCGCCCACGGAGACGGTGACCGTGCCGGAGCCGGTGGTCGGGGCAGTGACGTCGACGCGCTGGCGGGCGTAGGCACCGGACCGGTAGGCGCGGGTGCGGCCGTCGTCCTCGTAGAGGCTGAAGGTGGAGGTGCCGCGCGGGTGAATGTCGTAGGTGAGGGTGGAGACGGGCTTCTCGCCGGTGTAGTTCATCTGCGGCCACATCGGGACGACGGCGCCGCCCTTGACGAAGAGCGGCAGGGTCTCCAGCGGTGCCCGGTACCCGTTCAGCCACCCCGGGCCCGCGTACGTACGGCCCGTCCAGTAGTCGGTCCAGGTCCCGGCGGGCAGGTAGATGCCGTCGCGGACCGAGGTGTCGGAGACGACGGGTGCGACGAGGAGGGAGTCGCCGGCCATGAACTGGCCGCTGGTGAGGTTGCCGCGGGCGACCGGGTCGTCGGGGTACTCCAGGACCATGGCCCGGGTGCTGGGCACGCCGCTCTCGTGCGCGACGCGGCTCATCGTGTACAGGTACGGCATCAACCGCATCTTGAGCTGCAGGTACGTGCGGTTGATGGACCGGTACGGCTCGGCGAAGCGCCAGGGCTGCTTGTCCTGGTAGCCGGCGGACGGGCCCGTCGCACCCCAACCGGACATGGTCATGAAGGCCGGGGTGAAGGCCTTCCACTGGAGGTCCCGGGTGTACGTCTGCGGACTGCCGCCGAAGATGCCGTCGACGTCACCGGCCGCGTAGTTGAGGGCGGAGAGACCCGCTCCGGTGATGGCGGGGACGTGCCAGCGCATGTCGTCCCAGGTGCCATGGGTGTCGCCGGTCCAGACGACGGCGTTGCGCTGGGTGCCCGCCCAGCCGTCGACGGTCCAGACGTAGCGCCGGGCGTCGGAGTTCTCCTCGATGCCGTCGACCGCCTGCTGGACGCCTTGGAAGGCGGTCTTGTAGCCGCCGCCGATCCAGGCCACGTCCGTCTTGACGCCGCGGCTGCCGGCCGCGGCGACCTCGTCGGCGATGGAGCCGAGGCCGGTGGAGGTCCACAGGCCCGTCTGGAATCCCTTGGCCTTCAGGGCGTCCACGGTCGACTTCAGGGGTGCGGTGTAGCCGCAGCCGTAGCCGTCGTTGGGCAGGAACCAGCCCGAGGGCATGTCGGCGGCCCGGGCGTCGGCCGCGTAGCCGACGACGTCGGGGGTCCTCTGGTGGCGAAGCCGGCCGTGATCGCCCTGGTAGTCGGGGTTGGAGGCGTTGAAGCAGTCGGCGTTGCCGAGCTCGAAGCCCCACATCGGCGCCATGAAGGGCTTCCCGCTCACGTCGGTGTACGCGTCGAGGACGGACTTGAGGGAGTCGCCGGTGAAGTACCAGGCGTCGAAGCGCTTCTCGTCGTGGGTGAGGGTGGTGGGCGCGTTGAAGCCGTAGGAACCCGGGGCCCAGGTGTTGCGCATGACGCCGTAGCCGTTGGTGGACATGTAGAAGGGGGCGGGGCTGGCGTTGTCGTTCTCGCGCCACTTGTTGTCGACGGCGATCGGGACGGTCTTGCCCCGCAGCGCCCACTCGCCCAGGCGCAGGCCGGTGCCGTAGAACTGCTCGTCCGCGCCCCGGGCCAGGTACTGGGTGGTCCGGCCGCCGGTCCAGCTGGTGGGCCGGGTCTCCTGCCAGACGGGGGTGGTGTCGTCGGCGCGGAAGACGGAGAACCGCAGGGGCTTCTTGTTGACGCGGATGGAGAGGGATCCGGTGGTGATCCGGTAGTACGCGCCGGCGTCCGACCAGTTCGTCGCCACGGGGCCGAAATCGGTGGTGGGCGCGAGGTCGGTGCCGGCCGGGTCGTGGGTGAAGGACCCGTCGGGCGAGAGCCAGAGGCGGAAGATGTCGGCGCGGGCGACGACCACCCGGGCCTTGGCTCCGCCGGATGCCGTGACGGTGAAGGTGTCCCCGGACCGGGTGAAACCGGTGACGTCGCCCGCCGTCGCCGTGGCTCCGGCGGGGGCGGCCTCGGCGGATGGGGCGACCGGTCCCGCGGCGGCCAGACCGGCCACGGTGAGGGCGGCGGCGAGCAGGGGGACGGCCGGGTTGCGCCGCCTGCGCCGCCGCCGCGCGGCGTGAACGCGGCTGCCTAACGGGCCTTGCCGACCCTGGCTCCTGCGGATGCTTGGCAGTCTCATGGGGCAGCTCCTCGTGCGGTCCGGGACGCGGACACAGCTCCTTGGCATGCTCCCGGCAAGATAGCGCTCCGGTGGGCCTTGGTGAAAGATGATGCTCGAAGTCGACTTCATGCACGCATCTTTGAGCATCTGTCAGACAGTGTGCGGCCTGGATAGAGTGCGGGGCATGGTGGCTTACGACGTCGACGTGGCAGTGGTGGGGGCGGGACCGGTCGGGCTGAGCGCCGCGCTGCTGCTCGCCCGGGCCGGTCTCGCCGTGGTGGTGCTGGAGCGCCGTCCGGGGCCGGTCACCGAGTCCCGTGCGACGGACCTGCACGCGCGGACCCTGGAGGCCCTGACCCCGAGCGGACTGGCCGAGTCCCTGCTCCCGCTCGGCCGACGCGTGGACGCGGTGGAGATGTGGTCGGGGCGGCGCCGGCTGGGCGGCTTCGACCTGGCCCGGCTGCGCTCCCCGTACCCGTACGTCCTCACCGTGCCGCAGTGCGCGACCGTGGGTCTGCCTCCGGACGGGGCGGCCCGGCGCCCGTACGGCGCTCCGGCGGTGGTGTGCCCGTTACGATGCTCTTGTCATGATCAGACTGAAGGTGCTCGGTCCGTTCCGGGTTGAGGTAGACGGCCACGAGGTCGACGCGGGGGGTCGGCTCGCACGGATGGTCCTGGTCCAACTGCTGGTCGCCCGTGGGACGGTGGTACCCACGGAGCGGATCATCGAGCGGTTGTGGCCGACCCGGGTCCCGTCGAGCTCCCAGGCCTCGCTCCACGCCTACATCGCCCGTCTACGGCGCACCCTCGAACCGGGACGGGCCCCCCGTACGCCTGCGCGGCTCCTGGTCAGCGCGCCCTACGGCTACGCCCTCACCGTGGAGCGGGACGCCGTGGACGCCTGGGCGTTCGAGGCCGGCGTGGCGGCCTGCTCGGGGGCGGAACTGCCGGCTCACGTCGCCGCCGAGGGCCTGGCCGGGGCGCTCGCCGCATGGGGCGGGCAGCCGTACGCGGAGTTCTCGGACGAGCAGTGGACCGCTGGTGAGCGCGCCCGACTGGAAGAGGTGCACCACACCGCCCGCGAACGGCTCGCTGCGGCCCGACTGGGCAGCGGCCAGGCCTCGCAGGCGCTCGCCGACGCCGGCGCGCTGACCCGGGAACAGCCGTTGCACGAGGAGGGGTGGCGGCTGCTGGCCCTCGCCCTGTGGGCCCGTGACCGCCAGGGGGACGCCCTGGCCGCGGTACGACGTGCTCGGCACGTCCTCGACCAAGAACTCGGCGTCGAGCCGGGGCCTGCCCTGTCGGAGCTGGAACAGGCCCTGCTGCACCAGCGTCTGGAAGTCCTCCACCGGGCGACCGGGGCGCCCGCCACGGCCACCGCACCCGCCGGGGTGCCGCGCATCGTCGTGGCGGCGCAAGGTCCGGCTCCGATGGCACCTGCGGCTGCCGCGGGCGGAAGTGCGACGCCGACGGTACTGGCGGCCGACCGGCTCCTGGGCCGGGACGAGGAGCTCGACCGACTCGCCACTGCGGCGGACCGGGCACGGAGCGGCCGGGCCCAGGTGGTCGTGGTCTGCGGTGAGGCCGGTATCGGCAAGTCGAGCCTGCTGGACGCCGCCGTCCGTCAACTGCCCGAACAGGGCTGGCTGGTCGGGTCCGGGCACTGCCCGGAGACCGACGGCGCCCCGCCCGGCCGGGCCTGGTTCGACATGCTGCCCGATCTGGCGGAAGCCGCACCGCCGGGTGCGTACGCCGATGAGCTCGCTCCGCTCCTGGCTCCGGGCACGGAGCGGGACTCCGGGCAGCCGGACGGCAGCCCGGCCCGGCGCTTTCGCCTGCACCGGGCGCTGCTCGGCTGGCTGCGCGACACGGCGCGGCGACGGCCGCTGGCGATCGTGCTGGACGACCTGCACCGGGGTGACCAGGAAAGCCTCGAGCTGTTCCTGCTCTGCGCCGAGCAGCTGCGCGACGTACCCCTGCTGCTGGTGGGCTCGTACCGCACCGGCGAGGGCGATCTGACCGGGGCGCTGGCCCGCCTGGCCGCCTGCTCGCCCGTACGGATGGCGCTCGGCGGGCTGTCGGACGCCCAGGCCAAGGAACTGCTGCAGCGCGGCGCGGCCGGTATGAGCGAGCACGCCGCAGCGGCCCTGGCCGAACGGGCCGGGGGCAACCCCTTCTACCTGCGCGAGAGTTCGCTGCTGCTGGCCGGTGAAGGCGAGCAGCAGGCGCTGGGCCGCGTGCCGCAGGGGGTCCAGGACGTGCTGCGCCGACGGCTGGCGCTGCTCGCACCGACCGTCACGGCCGGACTGCGCCTGGCGGCCGCCCCGGCCGCGAGGCTGCGGTGTCCCTGCTGGTGCGCGCCACGGACGGGGACTCCGAGCAGCTCCTCGACGCCCTGGACGCGGGTGTCACCGCCGGACTGCTGACCGAACCGCGACCCGGCACGGTCCGTTTCACCCATGCCCTCGTGCGGGACGCGCTGGAGGGCGACCTCACCCGCCTGCGGCTGGCCCGGATGCATTCCCGCCTGGGCAGGGCCCTGATCGCCCTCGGCTCGGACGACGTCGCCGCAACGGCCCACCACCTCCTGCAGGCGGCCCCGGTCGTGACCGCCGACGCCGGGCCCGCGGTCCATCAGGCACGGCTGGCGGGCGAGCAGGCGGTGCGCCGATACGCCCCACAGAATGCCGAAGTCCTGCTGACCGCGGCCCTCGGGCTGCTCTCCGATCATCCGGCCGCCTTCGCCGACCAGGACGCCGCTGTGTTGCGTGTGGGGCTGCTGGGCCAGCTGGTGGAGTGCCGCATCCGGATGGGAGCCGTCGTACCCGCCCGCGAGGCGCAGGAGCAGGCCGTACGCGTGGCCCGGGGGGAGGGCCGCGCCGACCTGCTCACCGCTGCCTACACGACGTGGACCGAACCGACGCCCTGGCGCGTCCGTGCGTACGCGGCGTCGGACCCCGAGGCCGTCGAGGAACTCGGGAAGTTGCTGGAGGAGCCCGGTCTGACCGACCGGCAGCGGTGCCTGCTCCTCGACCAGCTGGCCGACGCGCTCGACGACACCGACCCCCGCTCCGTGGCCGCGTCCCGCCGGGCCGTGGAGCTCGCCCGTACCCTGGGCGAGCCCCGGCTGCGCGGCCTGACCCTGGCCTCGCTGCTGCGCCGGGTCGACTGCGAACTCGAACCGGAGGCCTACCTCGAGCTGCACCGGGAACTCGGCCGGGTGGCCGACTCCCAGGACGGCCCCGAGTACTCCTGGATGACGGCCTACACCGCCGCCCGCATCGCCGCCGCCCGCAACGACCCGGCCGAGATGGAGCGGTGTCTCGTACGGGGGGACGAGATCGCCCGCACGTACGAACTCCAGGGCGCGTTCGCGGTGGCCAGGCTGCGCCGCCCCCTGCTCGCCATGGCCCAGGGCCGCTTCGACGACGCGGAGCGGGACCTGGGGGCGGCGGTGGCGGAGCTGCGGGCGCGCGGGGCGGTGGACCTCAGCGGGCTGGCGGCCCTGGCCGTCGGGTGCATCCGGCTGCAGCAGGGCCGGATCACCGAGGTGCTGCCCGTGCTGCTCGCCGTGTGGGAGCAGTACCAGCCGCTCAACGAGGCCATCACCGCTCTCGCACTGCACGCCTCGGGCCGCCCCGAACGAGCCCGCGAGGTGTTCGCCCGGCGCGTGCCGATCCGGCGGGACTTCTGCTACTCCATCCTGGCGGCGCTGCGCGGCAGCGCCGCCATCACCCTCGGCGACCGGACGGCGGCCTCCGAGGTCTACCGGGAACTGCTGCCCCTGCACGGGCTGGCGGGGAGCGCGAGCAGCCTCAGCCTCGTCTTCCGGCCCGTCGCCCAGACCTTGGGCGACCTGGCCCGGTTCCTCGAGCGTCCCGAGCGGGCCCGGAGCCACTACCTCGAAGCGGCCCGGGTGGCCGCCGCGTGGGATTCCCCCCACTGGGCGGGCGCGGCGCAGTCCGGGCTAGCCGGACTGCCGCCGGCGCCCGCGTAGGGGCGCCCCTACGCGGGCGCCGGCGGGGGCGGCCGGTCGGGCCGGTTCCGCCGGTCAGGCCAGCTCGGCCGTGAACGCCGCCGCGAGGTCGAGGAACTCTTCGGGCGAGTCCGTCGTCAGTTGGAGGTCCACGAGCACCTCGTCGGTCCGGGCCGTGCACATCTGCTTGAGGTGGTCGCAGATCTGGCGCACGGTCCCGCGGTGGTGGGTCTGCGCGGGGTCGACCTCGGCCGTGGTGACCTCGGGGTTGACGCGGAACACCCGGCGCAGCCCCGCCGGGTCCCGGCCGGCCCGTTCGGCGGCATCGACGGCCACCGCCCAGAGCGCGTGGAAGAAGGGCAGGGGCATCGAGGCCGCGAGCCAGCCGTCGGCGCGCCTGCCGACCCGCTCCAGGGCGTACGGGGTGAAGCCACCCAGCAGGATCGGCGGCCTCGGGCCCTGGAGGGGTTTGGGGAGGACGGTCGACTCTGGAATGGTCCACAAGGGGCCGGTGTGGGCGACCGGATCGCCGCACCACACGACTTCGAGGACGTCGAGGGTCTCCTCCAACCGGGCGCCGCGGCCCTTCCAGGGCACCCCGGCAGCCTCGTACTCCTCGCGCATCCAGCCCAGCCCGATGCCCACGTCCAGGCGCCCGTGGCTGATCAGGTCGAGGGTCGTGAGCGCTCGGGCGAGCACGAGGGGCGGCTGCCACAGGGCGTTGAGGGTGCTGCTGCCCAGGCGCACGCGTTCGGTGACGGCGGCCGCCAGGCCCAGGGCGAGGAGCGGGTCGAGGTGGGTGCCGTACCGGGCGGGCATCTGCTGCCCGCCGAGGTAGCCGTCGGGCGGGTCGATCGGGGCCAGGAGCCGGTCGGCCACCCAGAGGCTGTGACAGCCGAGGGCTTCCAGCGCCGCGCACATCGCGGCGGTGCGGTCGGGGTCGGCGAACGGGCCGAACTGGGGTACGGAGAATCCGATGCGCATCGGTGGGAGTTCCTCGATCGGTACGGGACGGGGCGGGGCGGTCGGGGATGGGGGGCCGGGCCTCAGGGGCGGGCGGCCGGACCGGGAGGGCACGTCAGACGGTCGTGTGCCGGCCGCGAATCCGGCCGGTCTCGCGGCGGTACTGGCGCCGGCCGACGAGCTTCCACAGCACCCGGGCCGGGAGGGGAAGCCGACCGAGGAACTCCTGCCGCTCCTCGGGCGAGCTGTCCTCCAGGATGGCGCCCAGGGCGATCATCAGCCGGTTGCGCGGCGTCTCGGCGAGGCCCCGCTCCCCCAGCGCGTGCCACTGTTCCTCGGTGACGTGGAGCGCGACCAGCGGCATGACCTGCCGCTCTTCCTCGTCGAGGTGGGCGCACAGTTGCCGGTGGTGCGTGCGCAGCACCTCGGCGAGTTCGTCGCGGTCTTCGGTCCGGGCCTGCGCCTCCCAACGGTCCATCAGCTGCTGGACCTCGGCGAGCGCGTGGTGCTGCGCCTCCATCGCCAGGACCTGCTCGGCGTCCAGGTCCAGGTGGGGCAGCACGGCCGGCCAGAGCATCTCGTCCTCGCCGGTGTGGTGGGTGTGCAGGCCGACGGAGTACAGCCGCCAGTGCTCGGCGAGCATCCGGGAGCGGGCGGTGTCGGCGGGGCGGACCTCCTGGACGAGTTCGGCCAGGAGGCGCGACTCGCGGCGGAACACCTGGTGGATCATCGCCATTTCGCGGGTGTAGGGGTGGACGGTGGTACCGGAGGGGTTGTTCGTGTTCATGAGGACCAGTCTTGGGAGCCCGGTTGCAGGGCACTTGCAACCGACTTGCCACGACCGTCAGAGCGGCGGGAGCGGTGGGGTGACCTCCAAGAGCGGCGGGGTCGGGGAGGACCAGCGGTGGCCGCAGGGGTCGAAGACCAGGGTCACCGGCCGCCCCGGGCGCTGGCGCCAGGAGATGCGTTCCGGCGCATCGGCGCACACCGGGCAGCAGGGCAGCGGGCGGGGCTCCGGCAGGCACTCGGGGGCGGCCGTGAGCGGCGTGGCGTGCGGATCGCGCATGGAGGCTCCCTGGTCGTGCGGTTGGGCTGATCGCACTGTGCCATGGACGGGCCCGTGTGCGCACGGGCGGATCGTCCAGTGTTCTGCCTGGTCAGAGGTGCGGTCAGCAGGAGGAATCCGGTCTTCTTCCGGCACTTGGTGATCAACCGCTCCCGCTACCGGCCTCCACCAGGCCCGATTCGTACGCCGCGATCACCGCTTGGGCACGGTCGCGGACGCCCAGCTTGCCGAAGATTCCGGTGATGTGGTTCTTGACCGTGGAGACGCTGATGTCCAGTTCCGCGGCTATCTCGGCGTTGCCCCGGCCGGTGGCCATGAGCCGCCAGATCTCCAGCTCGCGCGGGGTGAGTTCGAGGGGGGTCTCGGCCTCCCACGACCGCGGCCGCGCGGGGGTCCGTACGTAGGCGGAGAGGAGTCGGCTGAGCAGCCGCGGCGCGACGGCCGCCTCGCCGCTGTGGACGATCCGGACCGCGGCGATCAGCTCCTCCGGGGAGACGTCCTTGGGCAGGAAGCCGTACGCGCCGGCGCGCAGGGCGGCGACCACGTACTCGTCCATGTCGAAGGTGCTGAGGGCCAGGACGCGGGTCTCGGGCAGCGTGCGCGCGAGTTCCTCGGTGGCCTTGACCCCGTCCATGACCGGCATGCGGATGTCCATGACGACCACGTCGGGCCGTACCTCGTGGGCGAGGGCTACGGCCCGCGCTCCGTCCTCGGCCTCGCCGACGACCTCGAACTCCGGGTCGGGGCCCAGGATCAGGGCCAGGCCGCGCCGGACCAGTGGCTGGTCGTCGGCGATGAGCACACGGATCATCCGTGCGGTTCCTCTCTTCAGGCGGGGTCGTGGACCGGGAGAGGGATCCGGGCCGCCACCCGAAATCCGCCGCCCGCGAGGGCCCCGGCCTCCAGGGTTCCGCCCTGCAGGGCGACCCGCTCGTGCATGCCGATCAGACCGTACCCGGAGCGCGCGGTGAGACGTGCGGGCGGTACCTGCGCTCCCGCTCCGTCGTCGCGCACCTCCACGCCGACCTCGTCCCCGCGGTACGTGAGCCGTACGTGGGCCCGCGCCCGGCCCGCGTGCTTGCGGGTGTTGGTCAGGGCCTCCTGAACGATCCGGAAGACGGTGAGGCCCACGGTCGGCGGGAGCGTGCGGACCGGACCGTCCACGGTGAACTCGGTCTCCGTTCCGGCCAGCCGGGACTCGGTGATGATCCGGCCGAGGTCGTCCGCTCCGGGCTGCGGCGCCGGCGGGGCCTGTTCCGGTTCCTCCCCGGCCCGTAGCACGTCGAGGAGTTGGCGCATCTCGCGCAGCGCCATCCGGCCGGAGTCCTCCAGGGTGATCAGCGCCTCACGGGACACCTCGGGGTCGTGCACCAGGTTGGCCCGCGCCCCGCCGGCCATCAGCTGCATGGTGGTGATGTGGTGGGCGACGATGTCGTGCAGTTCGCGCGCGATCCGGCGGCGTTCTTCGGCCACGGCCCGGTCGGCGAGCAGCGTCCGGTGGGCCTCGGCCTCCCGTTGCCGGTGGTTGACCACCACGGCCGCGGTGACGGTGATGAGGGCGGCCACCGCGTTCGCGGCCAGGCCCCACCAGCCGTAGGGCAGCGGCCAGCCGCGTTGGCCCGCGGATACGAGGGGTACCACCCCGACCACGGTCACCGCGACCACGGCGGGGCGGCTCGCCCTGACCATCGAGTAGAGGGCGATCGTGAGGGTGAGGCTGAAGTGCGGGGACAGCGGGGCGGCCAGGTTCACCAGGGCGCCGAGGGCCAGCACGGCGGCCAGAACGGGCAACGGACGGACGCGCCGGGCGAGCAGGGGCATCGCGGAGACGACCAGCAGGGCGGCCGCGGTCACGCTGAGGGACCCGCCCTCGGTCAAGGATCCCAGGGAGAAACCCACGAGGTCGGTGACACCGGCCGCCACCGCCACGAGCGCGTCGTTGCGCGTCCACGGCCCCCGGTCGCCGACCCCGGCCCCGTCCGCACCCGCGTCCGTCGCAGTCGCAGTCGCAGTCGCAGTCGCCGTAACCAGATCCGTGGCCGTAGCCGTGCTCGCCCGCGTACTCGTACCCATGCCCACCCCCATGCCGCCCGTCCCGTCGCCGGTGATCCATTCTGGCACCGGCCGCCGGCCGAGCCACCCGACCACGGTCGGGGCCCGGACCAGGACCGGAGTCCTGGTCGGCGGGGGCGCCCGGACCCTGGTCCCGGGCTGCGGATCCTCCCTCGACCCGACGTTTCGCCCGCTCGCTCCTGATGGTCTGGAGTCAGGCCGGGAACCCCCGGCCCGCACCGCACAGACCGGAGGAAATGTGATCCGCGCCCTGACCGGATTCTCGACGAGAAGTCCGTGGAAGGTGATCGCCCTGTGGGTGGTCCTGGGATTGGCGGCGACCGTCCTGGGCCAGGCGTTCGTCTTCCGCGCCGTCCAGACCGGCAACGCCGGGTTCCTTCCCGCACCGTACGACTCGGCGGCCGCTCTGAAGATCGCCGAGGAACGGTTCGGGGCGAAGCCGGACGCCAACCTCCTGACCGTACTGGTGGCCCGGTCGGACGGGGCGCCGCTCGCCCCCGCCGACGAGCAGCGCATCGACGCGCAGGCCGAGCGGTTGTCCAAGAAGCGCGTCGTCATGCCGAGGACCAAGGAGACGATGCCGCTCGCACAGGACCACTCGCAGGTCCCCCGGGTCAGCCCGGCCATGACGGCGCCCGACCGCTCCTTCCGACTGCTGTCCGTCGAGCTGACGGGCAACCCCGCCGATACCGGGGTGCAGGAAACCTACCGGGCCTTCCGGGAGTCGGCCCGGGACGCACTGGCGGAGGACGGCCTGCGCACCGGTTTCACCGGCGGGATCGCCGACCGGGTGGACACGACGGACGCGGAGAAGACCCGCTCGACGGTCGTCGGAATCGCCATGCTCGCGGTCATCGTCCTGCTGCACGTACTCGTCTTCCGCAGCGCCCTGGCGGCCCTGCTGCCGCTGCTCGCGGTCAGCATCATCGGCGGCGCCGCGGCCGGCGCGGTGGTCGGCGCCGCGCTGCTGACCGGGATCGGACTGTCCGAATCCACACCGAGCCTGATCAGTGTGGTTCTGGTGGGCATCGGTATCGACTACTTCCTGTTCCTGCTCTTCCGCTTCCGGGAGCAACTGCGCGAACACCCCGACCAGTCCGGGCGCGAGGCGGCCGCGCACGTCGCCGGCCGGGTGGGTACGGCGATCACCTCCGCGGCCCTGACCATCGTCGCCGCCTTCGCCACGCTCGGGGTCGCCTCCTTCGGCCAGTTCCGGGTCCTCGGACCGGCCATCGCGCTGTCCGTGCTGGTGATGCTGCTGGGCAGCCTGACCCTGATGCCGGCCCTGCTGGCGGTCACGGGCCGCAGGATGTTCTGGCCTTCCCGGGCCCTGGAGCGCGAGCCCCGCCCGGGGTCCGCCGCACGGATGGGCGACCGGGTGGCGCGCCGCCCATTCGTACTGGTGCTGGCCTCGGTGGCGCTGCTCGCCGCGCTGGCCGCCGGGGTCGTGGGGATGCGCATGGACTACGGGCAGGGCGGTGGGGGCGGCGAGCGCACCGCCGCCGTGGCCACCGCGGCCGAAATAGCGGGCGCCCTGCCGGCCGGGGTGTCGGACCCGACCAGCGTCTTCGTCACCGCTTCCGACGGCGCCGCCCTGACCGTCGAACGCCTCGACGGGCTGTCCAAGGCGCTCGCCGGGGTCAGTGGGGTGGGCCAGGTCGCAGACACCGTGCTCAGCGAGGACCGGCGGGCGGCTCGGATCGACCTGTTCCTCACCTCCGACCCGCTGCGACAGGAGGCGCGCGACCTGGTGACCGGCCCGGTCAGGGCCACGGCCGCGGCCCGGACGCCCGCGGGTACGGAGGCGCACGTGGGCGGCACCGCGGCGGTCTTCGCCGATATCGCGACGGCGGTGGACAAGGACCTGCGGGTGGTCTTCCCGGTGGCGGCGGCGCTCATCGCGCTGATCCTGTTCGCCCTGCTGCGCAGCCTGCTGGCACCGGTGATCCTGCTGGTCTCGGTCGGACTCGGCTTCGCCGCCACCCTCGGCGCCTCGACCCTGGTGTTCCAACACGCGCTGGACCGGCCCGGGGTGGACTTCACCCTGCCCCTCGTCCTGTTCCTGTTCGTGGTCGCGCTGGGCACCGACTACAACATCCTGATGAGCGACCGGATCCGGGAGGAGATGGCACGGCCCGGTCCGGCCCGCGCCGCGGTGGGCCGTGCCGTGCGGCACACGGCGCCCGCCATCGCCACGGCGGGCCTGGTGCTGGCCGCCTCCTTCGGGAGCCTGGCCGTCACCCCCGCCCCCTCCACCCAGCAGACCGGCTTCGCGACGGCCCTCGGGATCATGCTCTCCGCCTTCGTCCTGTCGATCGTGCTGGTGCCCGCGCTGGCCACCCTCCTGGGGCGGTCCATGTGGTGGCCGGTGCGCCCGCGCCCCCGCACGCAGGACAGCGACCCGGACGGGCGACGCACTCCGGACCGGGTGCTGGTCGGCTGAGCCGCCCGGACGCACGAAAGGCGCCGCCGCGCGCAGGCCCCGTACCGTCGTCGTACGGTCCTGCGCGCGGCGGCGCCTTCGCCGGGGCACGGCATCGGCCTTCGGCCGCCCGGCCGTCCGCGGTGTTACGCGAGCCGGTCGATCTCGGGGTGGTTCTGCAGCCAGGCGCGGACCGCCTGCTGCTCCTTGCCCTTCCCGGTCTGCTGGATCTTCGCCTCCAGGCCGGTCAGCTGCTCCTCGGTGAGCTTGAAGGACTTCAGCCATTCGGCGACCTTCGGCTCGTCCTCCCCGAAGCCCTTGCGGGCCAGGGTGTGGATGCCGTCGCCCTTGCCCCAGGCGCCCTTCGGGTCCTCGAGCTTGGTCAGCTCGTAGGAGGAGTACGCCCAGTGCGGGGACCACAGCACGGCCGCGACGGGCTCCTTCTTCTCGTAGGCCCGCTTCAGCTCGGCGAGCATGCCGGGCGTGGAGCCGTCGACGACCTGGTACTCGCCGTCGAGGCCGTACTCCTTCAGGACCTTCTCCTTGAGGAGCGACATCGCGCCGGCGCTCGGCTCGATGCCGATGATCCGACCCTTGAACCGGTCCGCCTTGCCCTTGAGGTCGGCGAGCGAACGCACGTCCTTCACGTAGGAGGGCACGGACAGCTCCAGCGAGGTGGGGCCGTACCAGGGGCCGAGGTCCTCCAGCTTGTTCCCGTACTTCTCCCAGTACTGGGCATGGGTGACGGGCAGCCAGGCGTCGGTCTGGAAGTCGAGCTGGCCGCCGGCCAAGCCGGTGTACAGCGCCCCGGCCTCCAGCTGGCGGGCGTCGACCTTGAACCCGCGGCGCTCCAGGAGCTCCTTCCACAGGAAGGTGGAGGCGACGCCCTCGTCCCACGGGATGTAGCCGACGGAGAGGGTACGGCCCTTGCCGATGTTCGCGGCCCCGGCCGGGCCCTCCTCGGCGGCGGAGCCGCCGAAGGTGTTCAGGCCGCCCGCGACGAGCGCCAGGACGACGGCGCCGCTGATCGCGTACGCGGGCTGGGGGCGGTGGTTCCACACCTTGGCCGCGCCGGTCGCGGCGGCCCGCGCCTTGGCGAGCGTACGGCGGCCGATCGGGGAGACCTGCCGGCCGAGCGCGCCGGTCATCCGGTCCAGGTACATGGCGAGGATGACGATGGAGACGCCCGCCTCGAAACCGAGGCCGATGTCGACGTTGCCGATGGCCTTGTAGACGGCGCCGCCGAGTCCGCCGCCGCCGACCATGCCGGCGATGACGACCATGGACAGGCCCAGCATGATGACCTGGTTGACGCCCGCCATGACGGTGGGCAGGGCCAGCGGGAGCTGGACGCGTACGAGGGTGTCGCGCGGGCTGGTGCCGAAGGCCTCGGCGGCCTCGACCAGTTCTCCGTCGACCTGGCGGATGCCGAGCTCGGTCATCCGCACGCCCGGAGGCAGCGAGAAAATGATGGTGGCGATGATGCCGGGCACCACGCCCACGCCGAAGAAGATGATGCCGGGGATCAGGTACACCATGGCCGGCATGGTCTGCATGAAGTCCAGGACCGGCCGCAGGAGGGCGCTGACCCGATCGGATCTGGACGCCCAGATGCCGAGCGGGATCGCGAACGCCAATGTGACGAGGGTGGCGACCAGCACCAGGGACAGGGTGGACATGGCGTCCTCCCACAGGCCGAGGGAGTCGACCAGTGCGAAGCCCGCGAAGGCGAGCAGGCCCGCCAGCAGACCGCGCAGCCACCAGGCGGCGACGGCCAGGATGCCCGCGAAGAGCAGCGGGGCGGGGGCGGAGAGGACGGCGTCGATGCCGTCGTAGAGGCCGGTGACGAGCACGCTGATGGCCTCGAACAGCCAGGAGAGGTGGCTCTGGAGGAAGTCGACCCCGTGGTCGACCCAGGCGCCGAGGTGCAGGCGGGGCATCAGGCGGCCACCTCCGCGCAGTACATCGGGGGCCGTTGTTCGTCGCCGATGAAGGCGATGAGGCGGTCCTGGGGTACGGAGCCGATGACGGCGCCGTCCGCGCCGGTGACGGCGACCGCGTGCGGGACGCGGGCGCTGACCGCGCACAGGTCGGCGAGCGGGGTCCCGGCGGTGACGGTGGGGCAGTCACAGGCGTCGGCGGCCGGTTCCGGATCGTCCATGACGGCGTCGGCCGTCAGGACCCGGGAGCGGTCGACGTCCTGGATGAAGGAGGCGACGTAGTCGTTGGCGGGACGGGTGAGGATGTCCTCGGCGGTGCCCTGCTGGACGATGCGGCCGTCGCGCATGACGGCGATGCCGTCACCGAGGCGCATGGCCTCGTTGAGGTCGTGGGTGATGAAGACGATGGTCTTCTTCAGGCTCCGCTGGAGCTCCAGCAGCTGGTCCTGCATGTCGCGGCGGATCAGCGGGTCCAGCGCGCTGAAGGACTCGTCCATGAGCAGCAGCTCGGCGTCGGTGGCCAGGGCTCGGGCGAGGCCGACCCGCTGCTGCATGCCGCCGGAGAGCTCGTCGGGCCAGGACTTCTCCCAGCCCTCCAGACCGCACAGGGCCAGGGCCTCGGCGGCGCGCCGCTCGCGCTCGGGGCGGGGCACGCCCTGTACCTCGAGGCCGTAGCCGGCGTTCTCCAGCACGTTGCGGTGCGGGAACAGCGCGAAGTGCTGGAAGACCATGGAGATCTTCGTGGACCGTACGCGGCGCAGCTCGTTCGCGCTCAGCGCGGTGAGGTCCTGGCCGCCGAAGAGGATGCGTCCCGCGGTGGGTTCCAGCAGGCCGTTCAGCATGCGCAGCAGAGTGGACTTGCCCGATCCGGACAGACCCATGACGACGAAGATCTGGCCGGGCCGGACGTCGAAGGAGGCGTCGATCACGGCGGCGGTGGTCCCGTCGGCGCGCAAATCTTCGCGGCCCGCGCCGCTTTCGAGCGCGCGGACGGCGGCCGCGCTGTCGGCGGGGCGCCTCCCGAACACCTTGTAGACGTGCTCGGCCTGGAGCGTGGACACATACACCTCACGGGTCGTACCGAATACGGCGCGCGCCGTCGCAGCGGCGGGCCGCGGAGCGGGACGGGATCTGCCCGTGTGCGCCGTGTCCTCCGCCACGATGGGCCGGAGGACATGGTTCCGCTCCAGCAGCGCCGATGCCCGGCATTCACCTGAGCAAACACCGGGGTGACCCTCCTCACGTACGGGGCGCGAGGGCCCCGTGGGCGGCCGCGCGGGCCGGGGCGGGCGGTCCCGGATGGCCGCAGCCCGGTACGCCCTTCCCCCGGAGGGAAGTTGGGGCTGCGGTCCGGCGGTGGGTCCGGCCGCCGGGCCCGGTGCACCGCCGCCCGGGGTGTGGTCGAGGCCACAACGCGGGTGCGGCCGTTACGTGATGCGGAAGCCGGTGGTCGCGCGGTCGCGCCGGTCGCGGTGGAAGGTGAGGCGGTCCCAGGTGGGGAAGGCCAGTTCGGTGACGGCCAGCAGCCGGCCGGAGCCGTCGTGCAGGGTGCGGCGCACGGTCAGCCCGCAGACCGGGGCGGAGGCCGGGGCGGCGGCCTGCGGGTGGGTGACGCGGGTCATGGTGAGGGTCTCGGCGACCCGGCCGGCCGCGGCGGCGCGGTCGAGCCAGCGGTGCAAGTGGGTCAGGTCCTGCACGCCGGCGGTCGTCGCCGTCGCCGCCCGGTTCCGGAGTGCGGTCAGCTCCGGACTCCGCGCGACGGCTCCGGGGCTGAGGTAGGTGACGGCGTCCCGGAGGGTCTCCCCGGCGGGGCCGCGTTCGCGGTGGTGATGGACCACGGTGCGGTCTCCGCCGGTCATGCCGAGGAACGTGCCGAGCGAGGGCGGGACGGTGACGAAGGTGACCCAGCTCCGGACCTGCGCGGGCCCAACGGAGGGCGCCGCGGCCGGGGCGACGGAGACGGCGGCAAGGGCGGGGACGGCGGGGCGGGTGCCGCGGCGGCCGGTGACGACGAGGCCGTCCTCGCGCAGGTACTGGAGGGCCGCCCTGATGGTCTGCCGGTTGACCTGGTAGCGGGCGGCGAGGCTGCGTTCGGACGGCAGTCTGCCGCCGGGGGTGTGCGCGGCACGGTCGAGATCGCTGCGCAGCGCTGCGGCGATCCGCTGGTACTTGGGCATGGCGGCCTGGCCGCCGCCCCGCGAAGGGGAGGGCATGGCTTCTCCTCTGACGGGTGGTCAAGGACTGCGCGGTCTGCGCGACCAACGTAGCATTGGTCTATACCTTTCGTGAGGGCAGATCGGGGCCCGCAGTCCGGATTGGCCGATTCCGCCTCCACGCGCGGCCACCTCGAGAGGATCCGAACGCCTTGACAGGCCAAGTAATTAGCCGCCATATTACTTTCATGACGAGGGACGGCATCGACGGCGAAGCACCCACGCTGGACCAGGCCAGACGGCAGGTCGAGCACTACGGCCTGGAGGTCGATCCACAGGCGGTACTGGTCGCGGTACGCCTGATCTCGGCGGGCGCACGGGTCGGCCGGGCCGCCGAGGCGCACTTCGCCCGGTTCGGCCTGTCGACGGGGCGCTACCGCCTGCTCGCCGACCTCGAGGACCACGGCGGGGAGAAGTCCCCCTCGCGCCTCGCGGTCGACCTCGGCGTCACCAGGGCCACGGTGACCGGCCTACTGGACGGACTGGAACGCGAAGGCCTGGTCGCGCGCCACCCCTCCGTGGAGGACGGGCGGGGCACGGTGGCCGTCCTGACCGCGCGGGGGGCGCAGCGCCTGCGCGACATGGCGTCCGAGCACTTCGGGCGACTGGAGTCGATGGTGGGCGATCTCTCCGTCGAGGAGCGCGCCGTTTTCCTGGACCTGCTCGCCCGCGTGGTGCGCGGCAGCGCGGCCCTGGCGGCGGACTGACCCCACCCCACCCCCCACCTACGGCCGCTTCGGCTCCGTTCCACAGGACGGGGCCTTTTTCACACCACAATAGTTAGCCACCTAATTAATTCGGCGGGGCAGGCCCGCGGCAGGTACGCAACCCCTCGTCGCAGCCCTCCCTTCCCTCGCCCGAACCGAAGAGAGGCCGGCATGACCGCTCCGAAGCACAGAACCAGCCCCGACCGAGCAGCCCCCCGACCGTCCCGGCCGCCGCGGCCGCCCCGGCCAACCCGGCCAACCCAACCAACCCGGCCGTTCGTCCTATGGCGTGAGGTGCTCACCGCCTACGTCGCCCCCGCCCTGACGGCCGGTGCGGCCGGGGTCGTCACCGGGCAGCGGGACCTGGCCGTGGCCGCCTGCACCTCCATCGCCGGCACCTCCGCCGTGGTGGCGTTCCTCGTCGGCACCTGGCTGCGGCACGGCGGACGGCCCCGACGGTGGACCCTCACCACACCGCGCGGCGTCCTGACCGCCGCACTCCTCCTCACCGCCGTCGCCGTGGCGGCCCTGCTGGGGTGGTTCACCGCCCAGTGGCTACCCGCCCACACCCCGATCCCCGCCGCCCCCTGGCTGGAGCGCCTGCGCGTGGACCTGCCCGTTTCCGCAGCCCTCGCCACCACCATCGTCACCCTGCGCTGGCGCAGCACCACCACAGCGCGACCGGCATGACCCGCCCGGCGATACCCGTCGCCGGAACATCACCAAGGAATGAGCACACGATGATCGTTGTCATGGGAGCGACCGGAGCGACCGGGAACGCCCTGGTCCACAGCCTCCTCGCGCTCGGCGCACCTTTCCGCGCGCTGACCCGCACCCCGCACGCGCCGATCCCCGGCACGACCGGCGCGCACCAGCCGCCCGTCGAGGTCCGATACGCCGACGCCACCGACCCCCACTCCCTCCACACCGCCTTCGAGGGCGCCGGCCAACTCTTCCTCGCCATGGCCAACGGCCCCGCACAGGTGGAACTCGAAACCCGCGTCATCGACATCGCCGCCCACGCCGGCGTCGGACACATCGTCAAGATCTCCGCACCCGCCGCCGAACCCGACTCCCCCGTCGCCGTTTCCCGCGGGCACCACGCCGTCGAGGAACACCTGCGCACCCGTGGCCTCACCCACACCGTCCTGCGCCCCTACGCGTTCGCCCAGAACCTCCTGCGCCTGGCTCCCGCCGTTGCCCAGGGCGTCATCCTCGGCACTGCGGGCGACGCGCCCTTCAACTACGTCGACTGCCGCGACATCGGCGACGTCGCCGCCGCCGCCCTCACCCGGCCGGACATCGCCGGCGGCACCTACGCACTGACCGGACCCGAAGCCGTCTCGTACCCCGAACTCGCCTCGCGACTGACCTCCCTGACCGGCCGACAGGTCCGCTACGACGACCTCACCCCGGACGAACTGCGCGACCACCTCATCCGCCACGCCCACATGCCCGGCTGGCTCGCCGATCACGTCACGGAGATCCAGCAACTCGCCGTCACCCGGCCCGAAGTCCCCACCACCACCGTCAGTGACATATTGGGCCGCCCGCCCCGCACCCTCGACGCCTTCCTCCACGAGCACCGTTCCCACTTCCGTCGATAGGAGACCGGGGCGGAACCGGGACCGGAACCGGGACCGGGGCCCACCGAGGGCCGTTGAGTGGCCCGCGCCGCACGAAGGGCACGCTGCGCGAGGTCACCCGTGCCTTCGACGACCTCGGCGCGGTCGGCGTCGGCGTCACCACGACCGTACTCGGCCGCACCCTGGCCGATCCCCTGTTCCACCCCGTCTACGAGGAGCTCGACCGGCGTGGCGCCGTCCTGTACATCCACCCGTCCGGGGAGGGCGCCGCCAGCCCGCTGATCACCGAGCACGACATGACCTGGATGGTCGGGGCGCCGGTCGAGGACACGGTGGCGATCATGCACCTGATCCTCGCGGGCCTTCCGGCGCGCTATCCGCGGATGCGCATCCTGGCCTCGCACCTGGGCGGCGCCCTCCCCCTGCTGCCCCGCAGGCTCGACGACCATCTGGCCTTCGAGTCACCCCGGACCCCCGAACTCCCTTCGGTGGCCGTCGACCGCCTCTGGTACGACACGGTCAGCCACGTGCACGGACCGGCGCTGGTCGCCGCCGCCGCGTCCTTCGGAGCGGGTCGGCTCGTACTCGGCACGGACTTCCCGTACGAGGACGACGAGGTCTTCGTACGGTCCGTGAACTACGTCAGCGAGTCGGGACTCACCCAGGAGGAGGCCACGGCGATCCTCGACACGAACGCGGCTGACCTGCTGGGCCTCTCCGGGCTGTGACCCCTCGAAGACGGCCCGGACTCCCCGGGGGGACGCGATGGGGTGGCGGGTGAGTACGCGTACTCACCGGCTGAACGTCCGTCCCTCGCAACCCACTTCGGTGCCCCGGCGTCCCCCTACACGACGGACGGCTGCGATCACCTGGAGGGCACGTGGCGAAGAAGGACCGGACGACGGACGCGGCGAGGGAGAAGGACCGCGAAAAGTGGATGGCACGTTTCCAGGTGCGGTTGGCCATGCAGCCCGGTGTGGACCGGGCCGTCGTGCTCCAGGCGGTCAAGGAGGTCACGGCGCACTGCGCGGAGACGGGAGAGCACCCGCGGACCGCTTTCGGCGACCCGGACGCCCACGCCGTGCAGGCCGCCGCGCGGCTGGTCCCGGCGGACCGGGCGGCGCGCACGAGGCGGCACGACGCCGTGGTGAACGCGGTCGACTCCGTGCTCAAGAGGGCCGGCGACGTCGCCGGTCTGTGACCGGTCGAAACGACTCCCGGTCACGGTGGACGGCCGCCACGCGCGGCAGTCGGCCGGACGCGCAGGACGAGCAGGACGAGCCTTCGGCTCAGCCTCGGGCCGGCGCAGCTGCGGCCGCGGCCGGCGGCCGGTCGGTGTCGCCGTGCCAGGTGGGCCAGCCCAAAAGGTGGGGGCGTTCGGTGACCCAGGCGCGGGTGTCGGTGCCGATTTCGACGCTGATGAGGCCTTCGAGCAAGGTGTTGTAGCGTGCGACGAGGTCGCGGTGGGCGGGGTCGGCGGCGAGATTGCGCGTCTCGTGCGGGTCCTCGATCCGGTCGTAGAGGACGACGTCGTTCTGGGCGTACAGGGCCTCGGGGCTGGTGGGCCGGTTGGGGTTGAGCGGGGAGAAGTAGCGGCCGAAGGTGTAGCGGCCGTCGGTGTAGCCGCGCAGGAATCCGCGCTTGGTCCAGTCCGGGCGGAGGTCACCGGACTCGATCCGCCGGGGCGCATCGGGGTCGGCGAACTCGAACCAGAAGGAGGCGTCCAGGGCCGTGACCGACTCGACCGCGGTGAGGACGCCGTCACGGACGGTGCCACCGTCCAGGGCGGGGCTGAGGGAACGGCCTTTGAGCGCGGGATGGCGGGTGGCGGCCTTGGCCGGGTCGACGCCGGCGAACTCGAGCAGGGTCGGAGCGATGTCGACGGCGGAGGCGAGGGCCTCGATGCGCACGCCCTGGGGGAAGTCTGGATGGCTCAGGATGAACGGGACGTGGAAGTTCTCGTCGTAGACGAGGGCCCCCTTCTGGCGCAGGCCGTGGGCGCCGGCCATCTCTCCGTGGTCGGAGGTGAAGAGCACGACGGTGTGGTCGGCCTGCCCGGAGGCTTCCAGGGCGTCGAGGACGAGGTCGATGCTGCGGTCCACGTCGCGGATGGCGTTGAGGTAGAAGTTCAGGCCTTCGCGCCAGTGCTGGTCGTCGGCGACGGGGCCGAAGACGGTGTCGAGCATCCGTGCGTACTCGGCCACCGCCGGTGCCGCGCCGGACAGGTCGTCGTGCAGGCTGGCGGGCAAATCGAGGTCCCAGCGGTGCTGGTAGATCGGAATGTTGGCGGCCGCCTTGGCCACGACCGCGTGCGCGAGGCCGAACGGTAGTTGCACCTGGGACGAGCCGCCGTAGTCGAAGCTCATGATGTCGTGCGGGTTGACGAAGTTGACCGCCATGAACCAGGGCTGATCGGCTTCCACGGCCGGAGCCCGGTTGCGCAGCCAGCGCACGGCCTGGCCGGCGATGACCGGATCGAGTTTGAGCCCGGCCCAAGCACCGCCGTCGATGTCGCCCCAGTCGTTGAACTCGCTGAACCCGTAGGGCTCCAGCGCGTTCGTGGTGGGGCCGGGGTTCTGTGGGGTGAGGTAGGCGTTGGAGAGGTGCCACTTGCCCTGGTAGGTGCAGTAGTAGCCGGCCTCGCGGAGCATCGTGCCGAGGGTGCCCAGTCGGGGGTCGAGCGGGCGGACGTACGGCATGTTGTCGTTGTCGTAGATCTCGGTGAGCGGTAGGTGCTGCCCGGTGTAGATGACGGACCGGGCGGAGCTGCACATGGCCGAGGCCGTGTAGTACCGGTCGAAGGTGGCGCCCCGCTCCGCCATCCGCTCCCGGGCGGGCAGCGAGAAGCCCTGCGGACGGGGAATCACCGCGCGCTCCTCATCGGTGACGATCATCAGGATGTTCGGACGTCGTGTCATGGCCCTCAATCCCTCGCGGTGATGCGGGCGCCCGCCCGGCCATCACACCACCGAGCAAGGGCGCGTGGCGGTGCGTCCCGGGCAGAATCTAGATCTCCGGCCGGGTGAATCGGTCGACGACACGACCGCCCGGAGCCGTCCGGGTGAACCCGGACCGACGCCCGCGCGCGGTCCCCGAACTCCGTGGCTCTGCCCCCTCGCGGCGTGCAGACCTCAAGGCGATCCGGAATGGGACTATCTGCTCAATATCTCGAGTACCAGCGTGGTCGCGAAGTACAGGAGGAGCGAGCCTGCGACGATTATCGCAGCCGCTTGCACATTCCTGCGGTTGTCCTTGCTCTTGCTCTCGTAGTATCGCTGCCTGCGTTCATCCTGTTCGTCCATCCATCTTTGGCGATTCCACGCGATCGCGTCCGCCACGGCTTGCGGATCCGCCTGGTTGAAGTGGATGCCCTCCGCGTTGTACTGAGGTCCGTGCACATGCTGGCCCTGCTGATCGAAGTAGGGCCCAGGATCGTGCTGTCCGTACGACCCGTCAGACACCCAGGACGCCCGCGCCCCGGAGGAAGGCTCCGGCCACCTCGGCCAGTGCCCCGCCCATGGCGCGCACTCTGGTCAGTCGTTCTCGTGCGAGGCTCGTGCGGCCTGCCTGTAGGTCCGCGCCTGCTGCTTCCAGGTCTCCGGATACCTGGCGACGTGTGGGTTCGTCCAGTTCCAGTTCCTGGACCCTGCTCAGGGCGATTTGCAGCTCCCGGGCCAGGACCTGGAGGTCGATCTGGTCGATGTTGATGGTCTCCGCGTTGTCCTGGGGTCCGTTGACGTCGGCCTTCTCCATGTCCCAGGAACTGGGGCCCTCTTGTCCCCCGTAGGTCATGGCACAAGAGTGTAGTTGCCGCCCTATTTGGCCAAGTCCGAAAAGGTTCGCCGTAGGCTCACGGTCGTGAACGAGCAGATACAGAAGATCGTGGCGGAGCTGCCGAACCTGAAGAACGTCACCGGCGTGTGGGCGGCGGTCGACGACCGTTTCGCACAGGGGGACTCCGCCTTCCCCGCGGACCTCGGCATCGCTCTCGCCGGGACGTACGGCTCCGAGGGGCAACTGTGGCAGTACCGGAGCGTCTTCGATCGTGTGCTTCGGCTACTGGCCACCACCCCTGGTTTCGACAACGCCTCCCAGGCGCTGCGGCTGGTCTCCTCGGCCGAGGTCGCCGGAAGGAAGCTGGACCGCTACACGGCCTCGCTGCTGGCCTCCGGTCACGAGCCGGCGGACCTGGCCGTGGCGTTCTCCGGCCACGCTTCGGAGGAGCTCCGGGCCTGTCTGGTCCACGAACTGGTGCTCAGGGGCGTGGACATCGAGGCCACGCCGGGCATCGCGGGCTGGGCGACGTCGCCGCACTGGCACCATCACCCCCTGGGCTGGCTGCCGCTGACGCTGTCCGACGTGGAGGGATGTGCGGATCTGCCGAGCTACGGTACCGGTGGCAGTAGTCACTCGATGCCGTACGGGCCTCCGGACAGCCGCGAGCCGGCGGCGATCGCCGACGTGCGTGTCCCGTCGGTGGAGGAGACGACCGGGCCGGCCACTGCCACCGCGATGGCCAAGGCCGTGGCGAACTGGGCCGAGGAGTCCAACGGGCGCATCGAGGCGCGGGTCTTTGAGTTTGCGGAGCCGCTGGGCGTCGGGGCGGTACCGAAGGCACTCTTGGCGCTGGGGCTGAAGTGTCTGCACGGGGCAGGAAAGAAGGCCGCTCTGTCGGTCGACGTCCGTCCTCCGGCCCGGGCATGGCAGTTGCTCTTCGCCGCGGCGTCCACGGGAGGGGCCTACAACTCCGGCTCGTTCGGGGCGTACGGCCGCCTTGCGGCCTGGCAGTCCATGGCCGCGCTGTCCCGAAGTCCGCAAGGCGCCACGGCCGACGAAGTCGAAGCACGCGTGCGGGACTGCACCTGGCACGTCTTCGAGGCCGGGACGAAGTGGTTCGAGCAAGTGGCATGGGACATCGGTCTTGCCGCCCTCGCACCGGGGCATCGGCACTTGTCCGTGCTGGCCGCGACCGACACCGACTGACGTCCTGGCCACTGCCTTCAGGGTGTCCGCGGCGCGGCCCGCAGCCCGGATGCCGCACCGGAGCCGCGGAAGTCTCCCCGGTGCGGCACGCGGGCCGGTCAGCGCGGGCCCGGAGGATCCGAAAGAGACGGCCTAGCCGCGCAGCGGGTTCGGGAGGGGCAGGTAGCGGGCGTCCGCGCCATCCGCGCGGGTCCAGCGCAGCAGCAGGTTGGTCTTGCCCGGGAGGGTCGCGGAGGCGAGCAGTTCCGCGATCTCGGGGAGCCCGCTGGCCTCGTCGTAGTGCAGGAACTCCTCCCGTGCGGCCGGCCACAGGAGCGGCGAGACATCCGGGTACCGTCCGGACAGCGCGCCCGCGATCTCCAGCAGGTTGTTGACGACCAGGCAGTAGACCAGGCGCTGCCAGGCGTCCGCCCGCGGTAGGTCCGCCGGCAGCTTGACCCCTTCCGCGTCCCGGAAGAGGGCCTGCACCGGCAGGCCGTCCGCGTCCACGGCGACCAGGGTGTTCTGGAGGTGGGCCTCGAGCACGATGCCGTGCCGGGCGAACAGTTCCAGCACCGGCGGCACGACCTGGCGCAGGTACGCCCGCCACCAGCGGACCGGGTCGGTGGTCCCGGCCAGCGGGCTCCCGGGGTAGCCCTCGGCGAGCGCGGCGGCCAGCAGCGGCGTGGCCCCGGACAGGGTGTGCGCGTGCAGGCCGTCGCGGACCAGGACGGCGAGCTCCTCGAAGGCGAAGGCGGCGGTGCGGTAGCCGCGGTCCGGGAGCCAGGCCGCGGCCGATCCGGTCCGGTGCAGGGCGGCGAAACCGGCCTCGACGGCCGCATCGGTGCGGCGGAGCTTCAGCAGGTCGTGGCGCCACAGCCGGCGCACGTCGTTGGTGATCCGGACGTCGAGGCTGAACTTCACGAAGAGGTCGGCCGCCGGGTCCGGTACGTACAGGGTCCGGATCGAGGCGGTCGGCCAGGCCGGCCGCCGGGTCTCGCCGAGCCGCAACAGCCGCCCGTCGGCGAAGGCCTCGCGCACCGCGGGCCTCTCGCCGACCAGGTCGAGCTGCCAGGGGTGGGCGGGCAGCAGCCGGTACCCGGCGGGCGGGCGCGGCCCGTCGAGGGCGTCGGCAAGGGCGTCGATCGCGGCGGAGGCGGCCGGTCCGCCCTCCTCGGTGCTCTGGTCCTCGCGCAGCCCCAGGAAGACCAGCGGGCACCGGGCGTGGGCTTCGGGCGCGTACGGCAGCCAGCTCCCGGCCGGCGCCCCGCCGCGGGCCTTGGGGGCGGGGTGGTGGGGGTGGCCCATCACCAGGGACTGCTCGGAGAGGAGGTACGGGTCCGCCGGGGGTTCGGCGGTGGCCCGGGCGGCGAGCAGCGCGGCGATCGCGTCGCGGCTGTCGATGATCTCGACGGGGAGCTCGTCGTTGGGGACGCCGGTGAACCGGCCCAGTTCGTCGGAGACGAGTTTGGCCAGTTCGGTGTGGCTGAGCGGATGCCAGCCGTCCGCCGTGCGCAGTTCGGGGCGTTCGGGCCGGCGCCCCCCGCGCACCCGCAGCAGCCGCCCGCTGCCGCGCAGCCGGTGGACGCGCACATCTGTTCCCGCGCCCGCACCGGACCCCTCGGCGGGTACGGCCGCCTCTCTGAGCAGGCAGTTCAGGAGCGGGGCGGCGGCGTACGCGTCGGCGGCGGTGTTGAGGTCCACTGATTCCATTCGGTCCATCCGGTGCGCCGGAGGTTCGCAGGGCGTAACCACCAGTCGTGATCTTCGGTATCCGCAATCATTACTTGATCATCCCGTAAAGCGATATTCCGATGCCGGAGCCCCAGCATGCATCCTTCCCCCTCCCCGGCCGAAGAGGCCGTCGCCGCCGAACTGGCCGACGTACGCCCGTCACTCGGACCCTCGTACGTCGCCGCGCTCGGCGGTGCCCGAGCGGCCGTGCTGACCCGGCTGTGGCGGGCCCTGGCCTTCGAGCCCCTGCCCTGGGTCGTCGGCCGCGAGCACGCGCCCGACGGCCTGGCGCTGCTGCTGGCCGGGGGCGCCCGGCTGGAGGGCCCGCTGCCGGACCCGTACGCGACCGGGCCCTACGTGAGCGAGCTGCTGCTCGACGGCAAGCCCTACCGGCAGGCCGCGCGGCTGGTGACGGCCCTCGGAGTGCCGCACGGGGAGCAGTTCGCCGCCGAGCTGGACGGCTGTACGGCCTCCCTCGCGCTCTCCCGGGCGGGTCAGCCGCCCACCGGGAAGGACTCCGCCCCGCGGACCACGTGGGAATGGGAGCAGCGGGTGGTCGACGGGCATCCCTACCACCCGAACTGTCGTTCCCGGCCCGGTTTCTCGGTGGCCGAGCAGCTGGCGTACGCGCCCGAGCACCGGCCGGTGGTGGAACTCGGGCTGGTCGCCGTACGGGCCGAGGAGTGCCTGGTCACCGGCGACTGGCCCGCGGAGCTGCGGGACGCGGGGCGAATCCTGGTCCCGGTGCACCCCTGGCAGGCGGCGCACGTCCTGAAGCACGAGCGGGTGCGGCCCGGTTTCGCGGCGCATCCGCTGATGGCCCTGCGCACCCTGGCCCCCGCCGACGGCGGGGCGCACGTGAAGACCGCGCTGAGCGCCCGGCTCACTTCGTCCGTGCGGGACATCTCCGTCTACTCCATCGAGACGGCGGCGGCCGTCTCGGCCTTCGCCCAGGGCCTGTCCGAGCGGCTCGACGGCCGGCTGCACATCACCCGCACGCTGGGCGCCACGACCGCGCACAGTCCGGACCTGGCGGCCGTGCTGCGCGAGCCGCCGGAGGTGTACGCGGACGCCGCCGCCGGTGAGCGGGTGCTGCCGGTGGCGGCCCTGGCCTCCTTCGGCCCGGCGCGCTCGGCGGCCTGGCGGGCCGAGTTCGCCCGGCTCGCGCTCTCGGTGTGCCTGCGGGTGCTGGAGCTCGGGGTGGCCCTGGAGGCGCACGGCCAGAACCTCCTCGTCGTCCTCTCCCCCACCGGCGCCCCGCTGCGGCTGGTCTACCGCGATCTCGCCGACATCCGGATCAGCCCGGCCCGGCTGGCCCGGCACGGCCTGCCGGTGCCGCCCCTGTCCGGCAGGCTGGTCACCGACGACGTGACCGTGCTGCGGCGCAAGCTGTTCGGGTCCTTGTTGACGGGGGCGCTCGGGGCGACGGCGGGCTCGGCCGCGGCCTTCGCCGAGGCCCTCGCGGAGGTGGCCGCCCTACCTGCCACCGCGGACACCTCGGACACCGAGGCGCTGCTGACCGGGCCGCTGCCCACCAAGGCGCTCACCCGGATGCGGCTGAGTCCCGGGGTTCCGGGCGACCAGTGGGCGGAACTGCCCAATCCGCTGCTCGGAGGGTGAGCGGGAGCACTCGGTCGGTTTCCCCCCGGAGGGGCTCTGGAGGCTACTGTTCAGGGGCATGACAGAGACCTCGTACCTCAGCTCCGTACGGGCGTCCTACGACGCCGTCGCCGTCGACTACGCGCGGCTGCTCAGCACCGAACTGGCCGGAAAGCCGCTGGACCGGGCCATGTTGGCGGCCTTCGCCGAGTACGTGCGCGACGACGCGGGCGGCGGTGGCCGGGCGGTGGCCGACCTGGGCTGCGGTCCGGGCCGGGTGACCGCGCACCTGGCCGGTCTGGGCCTTCGGGCCTTCGGCGTCGACCTGTCCCCGGCGATGGTTGCGGTGGCCCGCCGGACGTATCCGGGGCTGCGCTTCGAGGTGGCGTCGATGGCCGCCCTGGACGTGGCCGACGGGGTCCTCGGCGGGGTGCTGGCCTGGTACTCCACCGTGCACACCCCGCCCTCCCAGCTGCCCGGGCTGTTCGCGGAGTTCGCCCGGGTGCTGGCGCCGGGCGGCCATTTCCTGATCGCCTTCAAGGCGGGCGACGAGCTGATCCGGCTGGAGCACGCGTACGGGCATCCGGTCGACCTCGACGTGTACCGGACCCCGCCCGAGCAGGTCGCCGGTCTGCTGGGCGGGGCCGGGCTGACCGAGGTGGCCCGGCTGGTTCGCGAGGCGGGCCCCGGTGAGACGTCCCCCCAGGGCTTCCTGCTGGCGCGCAAGGGGTAGGCCAGCCGGGGTCCCGCCGCCGGGGCAGCTGCGCGGGTGCCGTTGACTGCCGCCGTGGACATGGACGACGCGGTGGCAAGGGGAGCGGAAACGGGGGCGGGGCGAGAGCGGCGGGCTCGTCCTGCGGCGTTTCCGGGACGGCGACTCGGTGGAGGAGCTGACCGCCCTGCTCCACCGGGCCTACGCGGACCACGCCGCCGCCGGACGGGTCTTCTTCGCCTCGTACCAGTCGCCCCGGGACACCCGCCACCGGCTGGGCAAGGGCGAGCGCTGGGTCGCGACGGAGGACGGGGCGCTGATCGGCACGGTCACCGTGTCCGCCCCGCATCGAGACGCCCGGGAGCCAGTGCTGTGACCGGGTCCCCGGTGAGGTCCGGGAAGCGCTCCAGCAGGGCCGTTCAGGGGGCACCCCGGTGCGTGTGGGACCCGCCTGCACGGCTATCGGCCCGGGCGGTGGCAGGAAGGAGGTATGAGCCTCCATCGCCGCCAAGTCCTGGGCAGCGCGGCCGCGGCCGTCCTCGCCACCGTCGGAGCGGCGGCCCGGACCCCGGACTACGGGGCGCTGGCGCGCGGCGTGGACGGGCGCGTGGTGCTCCCCGGGGACCGGGACTACCCGGAGGCCCGCCGGCTGTTCCAGCCCCGGTACGACACCGTCGCTCCGGCCGCGGTGGCCTATCCCGCGCACGCCGGGGACGTGGCCGTCTGCCTGGACTTCGCCCGCCGCTCGGCCGCGCCCGTGGTCCCGCGCGGCGGCGGGCACAGCTACGCCGGCTGGTCCACGCGATCCGCCGGGCTGGTGGTCGACACCGGGGCCATGGCCGCGGTGTCGGTCGACGGCGACGGCGGGGAAGGCGGGCAAGGCGGGCAAGGCGGCGTACGGATCGGCGCCGGGGCCCGGCTCGGGGACGTGCACGCGGCCCTCGCCCCGCACGGCAGGTCCGTCCCGACCGGGCTGTGCCCCTCCGTCGGCATCGCCGGACTCACCCTCGGCGGCGGCCTGGGCCTGGCTTCGCGGGCGTACGGGACCACCTCCGACCGGCTCACCGGGGCCCGGGTGGTCACCCCCGACGGGATCGTCCGCGAGGTTTCCGCCGACCGGGATCCGGAGCTCTTCTGGGCGCTGCGCGGCGGTGGCGGCGGAAACTTCGGCGTGGTCACCGAGTTCCGCTTGCGCACGCACCCGGTCGACGCGTGCGCCTTCGCCGAACTCCGCTGGCCCGGCGGTGACTCCGCGGCCGTGCTGCGCGGCTGGCAGCGCTGGCTGGCCGGGCTGCCGGACCCGTTCTGGAGCCAGGTGGAGTTCACCGTCGAGGCGGGTGCCGGAGCCGGGGTACCACCGGCGGTACGGGTGGTGTGCCTCGACGGGCGTCACGAGCTGGAGCGGCAGTTGACCCGGCTGTCCGACCTGGTCGGCGGGGCACCGCGGGACAGCTGGATCACCGTACGCAGCCACGAGGACACCGTCCGGGTCATGTCCGGCTGCTCGGAGCTGGGCCCGGCGCAGTGCCGGCTGCCGGGCACCCTGCCGGGCCGGGACCCGCAAGGGCGGCTCGGCCGCGACTCGTACGCCGCACGGTCCGACTTCTGGGCGGGCGGCGGACTGCCGGACGCGGCGATCGGCGCGGTGCTGGACGCCGTGCGGCGGTACGGGGCGAGCGTGCCCGGGGGCGGCCTGGGCGTGGTCCAGTTCGACGGGGTCTGCGGCGGCGCGGTGAACCGCGTCCCGGCCGGCTCCACCGCCTTCGTCCACCGCGACAGCGCCTTCCTCGCCCAGTACCTCGCCTACTGGCCCGAATCCGCAGCGGCGGCCGAGGTCGCCCGGCACCAGGGCTGGCTGGACGGGCTCTGGCAGGACCTGCGCCCCTGGGCGAGCGGCCGCGCGTACCAGAACTACACCGACCCGAAGCTCACGGGCTGGCGCGAGGCCTACTACGGCCCGAACCTCGCGCGCCTGCAGCAGGTCCGGCGTGTCTACGACCCGGACCGGCTCTTCCGTTTCCCCCAGGCCCTTTAGGGAGTGTCCGGCATGCGACGTACGTTGACGATGGCCGTGGTGGCGGCCGCCCTGCTGGTGTCGGGGGGGCCGCTGCCCGTGGCCGAGGCCGGAGGCGTCGCCGCCCCGGTGGCCGTGGGCCGCTGGTCGGCGCGCGAGGCGCAGTCCTTCTGGAGCGCCGAACGAATGGCCTCCGCAGCACCGTTGCCGCCCGTACCGCCCGCACGCGTGGATCCCGCGCCGCCCGCGGTGCCCGAACGCCCGGAGCCGGCCGAACCGATCGGAGGGGCCGAACCGGCCGAACCGGTCGAGGCGGTCGAGGCGGTCGAGGCGGTCGAGGCGGTCGAGGCGGTCCCGATCGCCACGCCGACCCCCGCCGCGACAGGGCTCCCGCTGCCCACCACGACACCCGCGCCGGCTTCCGCTCCCCCTCCCGTCCCCACTCCTCCCGCCGTTCCCGTGCCCGTGCCCGCCCGCGCGCCAACGGCTCCGGCTCCGCTTCCCGCCCCGGCACGCCCGGCCGTTCCGCGGCTGCCGGCCCTCACCACCGGCATCGGGCAGAACTTCGACGGCATCCCGGTCACCGGCCGGATGTTCCTCGTCAAGGCCGGTGGGACCTACTTCTGCACCGCCAGCGTGGTCTCCTCCCCCGGCCGCAACCTGGTGCTCACCGCGGCGCACTGCCTGCTCGGCTCCGACACCCAGCAGGTGGCCTTCGTACCGCAGTACACCCGGGCGAAGCCGCAGCCGTACGGCCTGTTCCCGGTCCTGCGGGACGCGGACGGGCGCTCCAAGATCTGGATCGACCCGCGCTACCGCTCCCAGGGCGTCGACCGCGCAGCAGCCCTCGACGCGGCCTTCGCCCAGGTGGGTCCGAACGCCCGCGGCTTCTCGGTGGAGGACGTGGTGGGCGGGAACCGGCTGCGGACCGGGGCCGGTTACGCGCACGCACGGGTCACGTTGATCGGCTACCCGGCCTCGGCCGCCCGGCCGCGGGTGTGCGTCAACCGGACGACGAAGTTCACCAGTGCCGACGCGCGGATCCCGGGATCGTTCCTGCGGATCGACTGCACCGGCTATCCCGGCGGGACCAGCGGCGGCCCGTTCCTGACCCGCTACGACGCGCGCACGGGGACCGGTGACGTGGTGGGGGTCATCGGCGGCTGGAAGACCGGCGGGGACAAGGTCGACACCTCGTACAGCTCCTACTTCGGCGCGGACATCAGGAAGTTGTACGAGAAGGCGGTAGCCGGGGCGAAGGCGCGGCGGTGAGCACCCTTGCCCGGCGGGTCCGGCGCGGGTTGCCGACCGTGCGCGGGGTCGCGACGGGCCCGTCGCCGTTCAGCGCGTCGGCGGGCGCGAGGCCGAGCCGGCGGCGCAGGTCGGCGAGGGCCGCATGGACGGGCGCGAGGACCACCTCGGCGCCCGGGTCGAGGGACGCGAGGGCGTGCGCGGTGGTCTCGATCGCCTCCGCGGCGTCCTCGGCGGCGGCCCGGCTCCATCCACCGGGCGCGCCGGTACCCCAGGGGGCGATGGTGTCGTAGAGGTGGCAGGCGGCATCGGCCACGGCGTCGGCCCGTTCACCGACGCCCGGCGCCGCGATGGTCGGCAGTTCCATGCCGGGTCAACGAGCCGATGCCGCCCTGGGTGCGTACGGACGGGTGCCGAAGGACCGGGGACTACCGCGCGGACGCGGCCCGGCGGATCCGCCGGGCGACGGCGTGCGAGGCGGCGGTGGCCGCGCCCGCGAGGGCTAGGCCCGAGACGACGTCGCGCGGCCGTGTGGGCCGCAGGACCCCGGCCCGGCGCAGTCGGCCGCGCGCCCACAGGGTGAAGGGCACCACGAGCAGTGGTGAGGTGACCACGCCGGGGGTGTAGCCGCGGGTGGCGACGGCCTGGGCGACGTGCACGAGGCCGTGTAGGCCGAAGCCGTTCAGCGAGGTCTGGTAGAAGGCGGAGCGCCCGCCGGTGCGGTACCCGTCGGCCGAAGCGGCAGCGACGATGAGTCCCATCACGGCGACCGCGGTGGCGAACTCGCGGCCGTTCACCGCTTCCATGCTCCGCCAGACCCGGTCGGGGACGCCGGGGTGGCGCTCGCGCAGGGCGGGGACCCGGGTCCGGGACCAGCGCGCCACGGTGGCCACTTCTTCGAGGTCATGCACGGCCCAGGCGGCGAACAGTCCTAAGGTGACGGCGCTCGGCGATATCGGGGGGCGGGAAGCGTCAGCGTTCATACGGCCACAGTCTGCAGCCACAGGGGCAGCAACAGAAGCGACACGAGCGAACTCTTGATCACGATCGACGCGGAGAGGTCGACGCCGACGTCGTAGCGCTGGGCGAAGATGAACAGGTTCTGCGGGGTCGGCATCGCCGCGATCAGGACGAGGTACGCGAGCCACTCGCCCCGCACACCGACGAGCAGCCCGCAGACCGCCCAGGTCAGCAGCGGGAACACCAGGCACTTGAAGCCTACGAGGGCGAGTTCTTCGCGCGTGGTGCCCCGCAGCTGGAGGCCGAGGCCGCCCAGGTGGAGGCCCAGGGCGAACAGGGCCACCGGGGAGGCGCTGTCCCCGACGAACGCGGCGCCGTCCAAGGCGACGGCCGGGACCCGGACCGAGAGCAGGTTGAGCAGGATCCCCGCGTTGCAGGCGAGGACCAACGGGGTCGCGAGCGAGGCGCCGACGGCGCGGGAGAGACGGCGCCCCGGGCCGCCCGCCGTCGGGCCCGCACGGCCCAGTTCCATGAGGGCGATGACGACCAAGGACAGTACGCAGACCTGGAACAGCAGGATCGGGAAGATCGGCGCCGCCGTCCCGAACACGGTGATGAAGACGGGGACGGCGAAGTAGGCGGTGTTCACCTGCACTCCCGCCATCACCCGCAGCGCCACGTCGCTGGGCTCGCGCAGGCCGTGGGCGACCGCCGCCACGGCCACCGCCACCACGGCGAGGGCCGCGGCCCCCGCATAGCCGCCGATCGCCCGCCAGTTGAACAGGGCCCCGAGATCGCTGGCGTAGATGTTGCCGAAGAGGTAACAGGGGACGGCGAAGAGGAAGGCGTAGTCGGAGAAGACCTTCGAAGCCTCGGCCGGAACGATCTTCCGGCGGGCGAGCAGCACGCCGCCGCCGAACGCCAGCAGCACCGGCACCAGTTTCTCCAACGCGGCAGCGCCACCCATGCCCGTATCCCCCATGATCGACAGGCGAGCAGCCTAGCCCCACCCGCCTTCCGGCCCTCCGGCACATAGGCTGGCCCGATCATGAGCGACGAACCCCGTAACCGGCTGCGCAGCCGCACCCGCGCAGGCATCCGTTCCTCCTCGGCGGCCGGCGCCCGGGTGCCCGGCGCGCTGGCGCGGCTGGCCGTCGTGCTGCGCACGCCGGCCGGGGCGGCGCAGCCCCTGTTCGCGCAGGCACCCGGGCGGTGGCAGCGGGCGCTGCCGTTCGTCGTCGTCGGCATCTTCGTCGTCACCCTGCTGCCGGTGACGATCGCGGTGCTGTCCGACGACTACGGGGTCGGCGGCGGTTGGGCGGGCGCGCTGGCCGTGGCGCAGACCGTGCCGCTGCTCCTCGCGCTGACCCGGCCGGTGCACGCCTGGCTCGTCGTACTGATCGCCGACACCGTCGCCGCGGTGCTGCTGATCGGCGCCGACGAGGTGGCCGGGCATTCCTGGCCGTGGCCGCCGATGACCATCGTCGGCTACCTGGTGCTGATGGCCTGCCTGGGACTGCGCGAGTCCGTCCGGACCCTGGTCGGGGTGTGGCTGGTGACCGGCGTCGTCGGTACCGTCCTGGGCTTCTCCCCGCCCGCGGGCGTGACGAACACCGCCGCCCTGCTCTTCGTGCTCAGCGGCGTCATGCTGGTCCTGACGGGCGCGCTGCGCGGGGTCGGTGACGCGCAGCAGCGGGTCGCCGAGCAGGAGAGCATCAGCGAGGCGGAGCGGTCCCGGCGGACCTTGCTGGAGGAACGGGCCCGGATCGCGCGCGAGTTGCACGACGTGGTGGCCCACCACATGTCGGTGATCACCGTGCAGGCCGATTCGGCGCCGTACCGGGTCCCCGGCATGTCGGAGCCCGTACGGGAGGAGTTCGCGGCGATCGCGGCGAGCGCGCGGGAGTCGTTGGGCGAGATGCGGCGGCTGCTGACCGTGCTGCGCGGCGACGGCGCGGGCGGGGCGGACGGCGCCGACGGCGAGCGGGCCCCGCAGCCGGGCATCGACCGGCTCCAGCAGTTGGTGGAGGCGACCGTACGGGCCGGGCAGCCGGTGGAACTGTCGCTGGCGGCCGGGGTGGCCGGGGCCGCGCCACCGGCGGTGGACCTGTCGGCGTACCGGATCGTGCAGGAGGCCCTGGCCAATGTGGTGCGGCACGCGCCCGGCGCTCCCACCCGGGTCTCGGTGACGGTGGACGAGGACGAGGTCCTGGTGCTCGTGGTCAACGGTCCGGCGCGGGACGCCGTGGTGGAGCTGGAGGGTTCGGGCACGGGGCACGGTCTGGTGGGGATGCGCGAGCGCGTACGGTTGACCGGCGGGACGCTCGACACGGGCCCGCTGGCCGACGGCGGCTTCCGGGTCGCCGCCCGGTTGCCCTTGAACGATCCGACCGAGGACCCCAGTTGACCATTCGCGTGATCATCGTCGACGACCAGGCCATGGTGCGGGCCGGGTTCGCCGCCCTGCTGTCGGCACAGGCCGACATCGACGTGGTGGGCGAGGCGCCCGACGGGCGGCAGGGGGTGCGGCTGTCCCGTTCCACGCACCCCGATGTGGTGCTGATGGACGTGCGGATGCCGGAGATGGACGGGCTCACGGCGGCCCGGGAGATCCTCGATCCCCCGCCCGGGGTGGTGCACCGGCCGAGGGTGCTGATGCTGACCACCTTCGACATCGACGACTACGTGTACGAGGCGCTGCGCGCGGGGGCCTCCGGGTTCCTGCTCAAGGACGCCCCGCCGGCCGATCTGATCGCCGCGGTCCGGGTGGTCGCCTCGGGCGAGGCGCTGCTGGCGCCTTCGGTGACGCGGCGGCTGATCGCGGACTTCGTCCAGCAGCGCCCGGCGCCGCGCAAGGACCCGGCGCTGCGGCTGAAGGGGCTCACCCCGCGCGAGACCGAGGTGTTGGAGCTCATCGCGCGGGGGCTGTCGAACCAGGAGATCGCGGGGCACCTGGTACTGGCGGAGCAGACGGTGAAGACGCACATCGGGCGGGTGCTGGCCAAGCTCGACCTGCGGGACCGGGCGCAGGCCGTGATCTTCGCGTACGAGGCGGGGCTGGTGCGGCCGGGCGACTCCGGCTGAGTCCGCCGGCACCGCCGCCGCAGGGCGCCCGTGCTCTTCCGGTCCGTCATGCGTGCGCACGGGCCGGTGTGGTGCCCGAGGGCCGAGCCAGGCATCGCAGGCACGGGACCTCGGAGCGTCCTGTCGGTCGGGGCGGATCGACGCCCGGTGCGTGCGTCGCGGGCACCGCGAGCCCGGCGGGGCACCCGCGAGGACGTGTCCGCGAGGTAGCGCCGGCCGCCCCGGGGGGGGCGGGCCCCGCGGTGTCTGGGGCCGTGCATCTCCCCCGGCTACCGCTGGGAGGACCCGGACAGAGTCTGGGGGATGCGGTGCAGTGCCAGGTGTCGCGGGGCGGGCGGGACTTGGCGGACACAGCCTACGGCAGGCCGGCCAGGGTCTCGCAGCCGGTGGCGAAGTCGGTTCCGCCTTCGCCGTCGCAGGCGTCCGGGCCGTCCGGGCCGGCGGGGCCCCCGGAGAGGAAGTCGCCGGCGGGGCCCGCCTTGAGGGTGTCGACGCCCTCGCCGCCGTCGAGGAAGTCGGCGCCCCCCGCCGTTCCCGCGCTCGCCGTGCCGGTGAGGTCGACGTTGTCGCCGAAGACGCGGTCGTTCCCGGCGCCGCCGCTGATGGTGTCGTTGCCCGCGGCGGTGCGGCGCGCATCGGCCGGGCCGCTGTCTCCGACGAGGAACTCGTCGGAGGCTCCGCCGATGATCCGGTCGTTCCCGGCGCCGATCGCGCGACCCCCCGCCGGGTTGGTGACGGTGTGGTCGCCGATCGCCGAGACCCCGCCGTCGGCGCCCAGGTCCAGCAGGTCGTTGCCGCCGCTGCCGATCGCGTTCCGTGCGGCCTCGCTGTCCCCCGTCATGGTCTCGGACCCGGGCCCTCCGAGCAGTACGTCGCTCCCGGCGCCCGTGGCGTTGCCGGCGGACGCACCGGAGTCACCGAGCAGGGCGTCGTCGCCGGGGCCGCCGTCGATCCGGTCGGCTCCGCCGCCCACCGCGTTCAGTCCTCTGCTGTCCCCCGTCAGCCGGTCGTTGCCGGGGCCGCCGATGAGCTGGTCGTTTCCGCCGCCCTCGGCGTTGCCGCCGGGGGCGTAGCTGTCGCCGGTGAACTGGTCGTCCCCGTCGCCTCCGAGCAGGCGGTCGTTGCCGCCGCCCGTGGCGTCGCCGGTCGGGCTGAAGCTGTCGCCGCGCAGCTGGTCGGCGCCCGCGGAGCCGTCGATCTGGTCGTTGCCGAGTCCGCCGATGAGGACGTCGTCACCCGCCAGCCCGCAGATCAGGTCGTCGCCGCCCTGGCCGTGGATCGTGTCCGGGCCCGGAGTGCCGACGATCACGTCGTTGCCCGGGGTCCCGTCGGTGGTCGCGCCGGGGGTGGTGACGACGAGGGTGGCGGGTACGCCGAAGCAGGTCACCGCCCGTGCGCTGACGTTCCCGGTCCCGAGGAGGACGAGGGATCCGGCGGCCAGGGCGCAGGCGAAGCCGGCGGCGGCCGCCCGGCGGGGGCGAGGTCCCGGTCCGGACTCCCGCTGATGTTCCCAGTGGGGCATCGTCTGCACTCCCTTGGCCGCAATTAGTCGGACTATCGCCATAACTAGCCGCGGCGCGGGCCTCGGCGACGCCGACACACTGACGGGCTCGGGCAGACGGCTGACGGGGATCGCACCCGTGGAGCAACGGCGAGCCGTGCCGGGCACCGGGCACGACAGGGGCGGGGCCGGGCAACGCCGGAGCGAGCGGTCGGACCCATCAGCGGGCCGGGAAAGGACTCCGTCTCCTCCACCCCCTACCGGGGTATGACATCCGACTTGGCTCCCTGGTCGGACGTGGACGCGGATACCCCCTACCTACCTTCCCCCTCGTCACGAGGAGAGGAGAAGGGGCATGCGCCGCTTCGGAAGGACGCTGGTCACGGCCGCACTGGCGGTGGCCCTCGTCGGGGGGACCGCCGGGTGGGCTTCGGGCGACAGCCAGGCAGCGGTCACCGGACCGCCGCCCGGCACCGCCGCCTGGCGGGCCGACCTGGTGTCCGGCCGGGCGCTGCCCGATCCGGCGACCGCCGCGCCGGGCGAGGTGGCCGCCTTCTTCGCCGGGCTGGACGACACCGCGCGGCGGCAGTTGCTGCGGTCGCACCCGCTGGTGGTGGGCAATCTGGATGGGGCGCCGCTCCCCCTGCGGTACGAGGCCAACCGGATCGCCGTGGCGGCCACGGGTGAGGCGCGCTACGCCTCCCTCGCCGCGCCGGAACGGCAGATCCTGGCCTTCGACCCGCGCGGCCGGGGGCAGGTGGCCGAGGTGTTCGGGGACTTGGAGCATGCGGAGCACGTCTCGGTGATCGTGCCGGGTTCGGACAACGACGCCGCCAGCTACGACGCCCAGCGCAAGCCCCACACCGGCCCGGCCGGGATGGCCCGAGCGCTGCGCGAGGCGACCGGGTCCGTGTCCAGGTCCGGGTCCGGGTCCGGGTCCGGAACCGGGGCCGGGACCGGGGCCGCGGCCGGGACCGGCGGGGCCACCGCCGTCATCGCGTGGATCGGTTACACCACCCCGGTCGGTGTCGGCCTGGACGCGGCCGACGGCCGCCTCGCCCGGGCCGGAGCGGCCCGACTGGCCCGGTTCACGGCGGGACTCGACGCGGTCGGCGCGCCCGACCCGGTGCTGTTCTGCCACAGCTACGGCTCGGTGGTGTGCGGGCTCGCGGCCCGGCACACCGACGCCGCCGACATCGTGGCCTTCGGTTCTCCCGGGATGCGCGCCGACACCGCGGCCGGCCTCGGCAGCGGGGCCCGCGTCTGGGCGGCCCGGGGGCCGTCCGACTGGATCGCCGACGTCCCGAACGTCGAGTTCGCGGGGATCGGCCACGGCGCCGACCCCACGTCCGCGGCCTTCGGCGCGCGCCGGGTACCGGCGGGCGACGTAGTGGGCCACACCGGCTACTTCGTGCCCGGCACCCAGTCCCTGGCGGCCTTCGCCGCCATCGCGAAGGGAGCGGCCCGATGAGCGCCCGCGCCACCCTGGCCCCGCTGCGGAAGGCCGCCGCACGGATCGACGGCCGGACCCCCGCCCACCGCGACCGGGCGATCGACGGGCTGCGCGCCCTGGCGCTGCTGGCCGTACCCACCGGCCACTGGCTCCTCGGCGGCTTCACCCTCGACTCCGACGGCGGCCTGCACAACGCCAGCCCGCTGTCCGCGGTCGGCGGCCTGGCCCCGGCCAGCTGGGTGCTCCAGATGCTGGGCATCTTCTTCCTCGTCGGCGGGTACGCCTCGGCGCTCTCCTTCGGGCGCCGCACCGGGTCGGCGGGCGCCTGGCTGAAGGGCCGCATCGTGCGGCTGGGGCGGCCGGTGCTCGGGGTGACCGCGGTGTGGGCGCTGGCCGCGCCCGTGCTGTACGCGGCCGGGGTACCGGAGGCATCGCTGCGGACCGGGGCCACGCTGGTGGTCCAACCGCTGTGGTTCGTCGGGGTGTACGTGGTGGTCACCGCGCTGACCCCGTACTGCGTGCGGGCGGCGCGGCGCCTCGGCGGCTGGGCGGCCGCCCCGCTGCTCGGCTCGGTCGCCGTGGTGGACTTCCTGCGCTACGGACCGCTCGCCGAGTCCGTACCGTCGTGGCTCGCCCTGGTGAACGTGCTGCCCGGCTGGCTGTTCGCGTACCAGCTGGGCGTCTCCTGGGGCGAGCGGCGGATCGGGCGGCGCGGGGCCTGGCTGCTGCTGGCAGGCGGGACGCTGCTGTTCGCCGCGCTGCTGGCGGTCTTCCACTATCCGGCGTCGATGGTGGGCGTACCGGGTGCGGCACGCACCAACTCGCACCCGCCGTCGCTCCTGGTGCTGGCCCTGGCCTCGGCGCAGTCGGGCGCGGCGATCCTGCTGCGCGACCGGCTGGCGAAGCTGCTGGAGCGGCCCGCCCTGTGGGCCCCGGTGGTCGTGATCAACCTGTCAGCGATGACGATCTTGTGCTGGCACCAGACGGCGATGCTGGCCGCGGCCGTGCCCGGTTCGTTCGTGGGTGACCTGGCCGGGCTCACGACGGCGCCGGACAGCCTGGGTTGGGTCGCGGCGCGGTTGGCGTGGATGCCGGTGTTCGCATCGCTGTTCGTCGTGATCGCCCGCTCCGCGAGGCGGTTCGAGGCGCCGCCCCAGGAGGGAGGCCGGGCGAGCGCGCTGCGCCGTACCGTGGCCGGGCTGCTGGCGGCGGGGTTCGCGGCGTTCGCACTGGGCCTCGCCTGACCGGGGTCCCGATGGATCCCCGATACGACGAGAGCGCCGCTCCCCCGGGGGAGCGGCGCTCTCGTCACGTACGGGCGCTCCGCGTCAGGCGATCGAGGCGGCGACGATCGCGGCCACGGCGAGGTTGCAGGCGGCCGAGACCCAGACCGCCGGGTGGGGCTCCGGGTCGACGACGATGGCGCCGAGCTTGCCGGGGGTCACCAGGTCGAGCACGAGGAAGGCCACCGCCATCAGGATCAGGCCGAGCACGCCGAACGCCGCGGTGGACAGCAGGCCCTTGCCGAAGTCCGCGTACGTCGTCCAGATCGAGGTGAAGACGATGCCGCCGATGCCGAGGAGCGCGGAACTGAGGAAGAGGGCCGCGTTGCGGTTGCGCTCCTCCCAGATCTGCTTGGGGAGCTTCCCGGGCGTCAGCACGTCCACGAGGACGATGCCGAGGATCAGCAGCACCAGGCCGAGGGCGCCGTAGGCGCTGGTGCGGCCAAGTCCGTTGATGATGTCGCTCATTGAGAAGCCTGTCTCCGCGTGGATGGGAAAGTATGTGCCGTGGGGAGGCCGAATCTATCGCACGGCCCTGGCGCGGACCATGGGGAGGTCAGCGAATGGTAAAGGTCAGGGCCGCGCGGCCCGCCGAGGCGGCGGACCTGACCGGGCTGGTGATGCGGTCCAAGGCGCACTGGGGGTACGACGCCGACTTCCTGGCCGCGTGCGCGCCGGAACTGCGGATCCGGCCCGACGACGTGACGGCCCGCCGTGTGGTCGTGGCCGAAAACGGGCGGGGAGAGGTGCTCGGGATCGCCTCGCTGGAGGGGGCTCCCCCGCGGGCGGCGCTCGGGCTGCTCTTCGTGGAGCCGTCCGCCATCGGGCAGGGCGTGGGTCGGCTGCTGTACCGGGACGCGCTGCGGCGGGCCGTGGACCTGGGGGTGCGCCGGCTGACGATCGACTCCGATCCGCACGCGGCCGGGTTCTACCGGGCGATGGGGGCGGTGGCCACGGCCGCACCGGACGGGGGACCCGGTGGTCCGGCCCTGGTCCGGTTCGAGGCGGCTCCCGTCCCGCTCGCCGATTGGGCGCGGACCTGGACCGGTGGCGGGCGGGCCGTGCACCTGGGCAACGTCGGCGAGTTCAACGCGCAGTTCGCCGATGCCACCGTGGATCCGGAGCAGCGGCCCGCGCACCACTACGCGTGCCTCGCCGCCTTCTACAGTCCCTACCCGGCCGCGCTGGTGCTGCCGCGGCCGGTGCCACGGGGCTGGACCGAGCTGGTCTGCCGCCAGCTGGGCTGGACCGGGGTCGAGGTGTACGACGGCCTGTTGGACGCGGATCCCGGCCTCGCCGATGCCGTACGGGACCGGCCGGCGCTGGCCGCGCTGCTCACCGGGGCCGGGCTGCCCCTCGTACCCTGGGGGCGCACCCGGCCGTTCGGACGGCTGGCGGGCCGGCCGTGGCGGCCCGGGGAACTGCGCTACGAATCGAAGTCCGCGGCGCACGCCCTCTTCGGGCGGATCCTGGCGGACGGCGGGCATCCGGGAATCGTGCTCCCCCGGCAGTGGCGGGCAGACGGGCGGTGGACGGCGGCCCGGATGCTGGCGGCCAGGACCAGGGCGGGCGAGAGCACCGTTTTGAAATCGGAGCACGGTGTCGGGGGTTCGGGCACCACGGTGGTCACCCCCGAGCGGGTCCGTGCCGCGGGCGGGGCGCGGGCCGTGCTGCGGCGTTTGCCGCGCGGGCCGTTGCTGGTGGAGGAGTACGTCGGCGGTCCGGCGGCCGGGGCCGACGGGGGGCCTCGGGACCTGACGTACGACGGCTTCGTGGATGACGCGGGCCGCGCGCACGAGGTGGGCGGGGCGGTGATGGACGTGGCGGACGGCTGCTACCGGGGCGCCACCGTGGGTCCCGGGGTGGTGCCCGAGTGGGCGGAGAGCTCCCTCACCGCCTTCGGCGCGGCGGTGGGCCGGGAGCTGGCGGAATCCGGCTACCGGGGCTGGTTCGACGTGGACTTCGTCGCCGACGGGGCGGGGCGGCTCGCGCCGACCGAGACGAACCTGCGGCTGACCGGGCCGTCCATCGCCTTCATGGTGGCGGCCCGGCTCGACGCGCTGCGGGGCTCGGGGCACCTCGTACGGATCGTCGACCGGGTGGAACTGGGTGCGCGGCTGCCCGAGGCCCTGCTGGACGAGTGGTGCGCGGACCTGGCCCGGGGCTGCGCGGAGCTCGGGGCGGTGTTCGTCCCCGCGATCCCGACCGCCGCCTTCGAACCGGCGCCCTGGCTGGGTGTGCTGGTGGCCGCGCACAGCAGGGAGGTGCTGGACGCGGCCGAGGCGCTGGTACGGGCCGAGGCCCTCGCGGTCGGGGCGATGTTCGGCCCGCCGTAGCCGGCGGGCGCGCGGCCGACCGGCGGGCCGGTGGTCCGCCGCGGTGTTCCGGTCAGCGATCGGGCCGGTCGTCCGCGGGGTCGTGGAAGTCGAAGGGGTCGGCCGGTTTGCTGACGACGTAGGCGGCGACGATGACGCCCGCGATCATCAGCGGGATGTTGAAGGCGTAGACCAGCGCGGCCTGGCGCGGCCAGTCCTGTTTGGCGGCCAGTCGGTAGAAGTTGTCCTGCGGCCACCAGGACAACAGCAGGTAGGACACGGCGAGATGGGCGGCCGCGGTGAGGGAGGGACCACGGCGTTGACGCAGCATCCGGGCACGGCCGCCGAACAGGAACACCACCCCGACCCCGAAGGCGACGCACTCGAACAGGTACAGCACGAAGAACAGGAACGCCCAGGGCTGCGGCACCCCGGTGAGGTCGGTCGATCCGGGCCAGAGGAGGTTCGTCAAGATCAGCGCGACGAGCCCCAGCGCTGCTCCTCCGCAGCCGGCCGCGCAGCCGGCCGAGGCCTCGCCCTGGGGCGCTGCGGCCCCGTACTTGCCGGACTTGCCCCCGGGCTTCTGGGCCGCCGCGGGCAGGATGGGCAGCGGCAGGGCGTCCCGGTCCTCCTGACCCGCCGTGGTGCGGGGCAGGGCGCGCAGCCGGATCACGGTGCGCGGGCACTCCTCCCGGAGCACCTTGCCCGCCAGGTGGTCGCGCAGTTCCTCGATGTCCGGGAACGGGGCCCTGGCGGGTACGGTCGGCCCGCCGGGCGGCGGGGCCACGTACGCGACGAGCCGGCGCGGGCCGCGGGGGCCGTCGACCCCCTTCAGGATGGCCGCGCCAATGCCCTCGTGGCTGCGGATGGCGGACTCGACGGGGTACGGGTCGATCATGCGGCCGCCAGGCAGGGTGATCCGGTCCCGGAGCCGGCCGCGGTACTCCAACAACCCGTCCTCGCGGAGCAGGCCCATGTCGCCGGTGGGTACCGCGTCGGCGCCGTCCGGCGGGACGAGGCGGATCTCCCCGTCGTGCACCTCGGCCCGGAAGCCCGGGAACGCGGTGCCGAGCAGGGATATCTCCTCCGGGTCGTCCAACGGACGTGGCAGCTGGGGAAGTTCGAACCAGGTGCCGATGCCGGCGCACTCCGCGGGGCCGTAGACGTTGAGCACCCGCGCGCCGGGGCGCAGCCGGACCTGCAGGGTCGCCTGCTCGTCGAGGTAGAGCCGGTCGCCCGAGACGGCGAGCAGTCGCAGGGACCTGCAGGCCGGGTCGGCACCGCGGTGGGCGGCCGGGGCGAGCGTTCCCCGTTCGGCCTCGTGGACCAGCAGTCGGGCGGCGCCGGCCGGGTCGGTGTGCAGCACGGTGACGCGGTCGGTCTCGACGGCCGTGCGGATGTCCCCGGGCTGCCAGGCGGAACGCGGGGAGAGCACGAGGGCGCCGCCCGAACACAGGGCCCGGGTCCAACCCGCGGCGAAGGCGGTGACGCCCGTACCGACCGTGAACAGGTGCCGGTCCTGCGGGGTCGGCCGGGCCACCTCGGCCCAGGCCTCGTGGGCGGCGAGGAGCAGCCCGTGGCCCACGGGGACCGCGCGCGGCTCGACCGCCCCGCTGGACAGGACCGCGGCGGTGCGACCGGGCGGCGGGGCGACCGCACCGGGAAGCCGGTCCTCGGGCGAATGCCCGGGCCGGTCCGCAGGTCCGTTCGCGGCCCCGTCCGCAGGCCCGTCCGCAGGCCCGTCCGCGGACTGTTCGGTGCGCGGCCCGCCGATCGCCGCGGGCTCCGCGTCGAGCCGGATCACCCGGGGGCCGCCACCGTTGTCGAGTGCGGCCTGCTGGGCGGCATCGGTGAGCAGGACGAGGGGCTCGGCCGCGGCGAGTTGCCGGCGGCCGGAGCGCGGGCTCTCCACGTCGATGACGGCGTAGGACCCGCCGGCCTTGAGGACGGCGAGGAGGGCGACGACCAGTTCGCTCTGCCGGGCGGTGCCCACGGCGACGAGTGCGCCGGGCGGCAGGCCGGAGTCGAGCAGACGGTGCGCCAGCCGGTCGGCCCGCGCGTCCAGTTCCCCGTAGGTGAGGCCGTCCGGGCCGGCGATGAGCGCGCGGGCTCCGGGAGTGTCCCGGGCCCACTGCTCGAAGCGGTGCAGGACGGTGTCGGTGGTTCGTTTGCCGAAGCGTACGGACTCGGATCCCTGCGTCATGGACCGATGATGCCACCGGCCACCGACATCGGACGGGGGTCGTCACAATCGTTCGTGCGCACGGGAGTTGGCGCCCCGTGCGGGCGATCCCGGACGGACCCTTGACCTGAAGTTTGGTTGAGGTCCTAGCGTTCGGGCCATGGACATGGAAGTCACCGCCTGGACGTCGCTGCACAGCGCGATCAACGCCCAGCAGGACCGTCGCCCGCTCTCCCGGGCCGGCCTGCGCCGCGTCGCCGCCTTCGCCCGCCCGCACCGCCGCGGGCTCACCCTCTTCCTGCTGCTGAGCGTGGTGACCGCCCTGCTCGCGGTGGCCACCCCGGTGCTCGCCAGCCGGGTCGTCACGGCCATCGTGGACGGCCGCGACAGCTCCGCTGTCACCCGCCTCGCCCTGCTCATCGCGCTGATCGCGGTCGCGGAGGCCGGACTCGGACTGCTGACCCGCAGACTCTCCGCAACCCTCGGCGAGGGGCTGATCCTGGATCTGCGGACGGCGGTCTTCGACCACGTGCAGCGGATGCCGGTCGCCTTCTTCACCCGGACCCGGACGGGGGCCCTGGTCAGCCGCCTCAACAACGATGTGATCGGTGCCCAGCGCGCCTTCAGCAACACCCTGTCGGGGGTCGTCGCCAACACCGTCACCCTGGTACTGACCCTCACCGTGATGCTCGGCATCTCCTGGCAGATCACCCTGCTGGCACTGGTGCTGCTGCCGGTGTTCGTGCTGCCGGCCCGCCGGATGGGGGCGCGGATGGCGGCGATGCAGCGCGAGGCGTCCGCGCTGAACGCCGCGATGGGCACCCAGATGACCGAACGGTTCTCCGCCCCCGGCGCGACGCTGGTCAAGCTCTTCGGGCGGCCCGCCGACGAGTCCGCGGAGTTCGCGGCCCGGGCGGCGCGGGTGCGCGACATCGGGATCCGCACGGCCATGGCCCAGTCGGCCTTCATCACGGCCCTCACCCTGGTCTCGGCGCTGGCCCTGGCGCTCGTCTACGGGCTCGGCGGGTTCTACGCCCTGCGCGGCTCCCTGGACGCCGGTTCCGTCGTCGCCCTCGCCCTCCTCCTGACCCGGCTCTACGCCCCGCTCACCGCACTCGCCGGCGCCCGCGTCGAGGTGATGAGCGCGATGGTGAGCTTCGAGCGGGTCTTCGAGATCCTCGACCTGAAGCCGCTCATCGCACAGGATCCGGACGCCCGCCGGGTGCCCCGGGGGCCGGTGGCGGTGGAGTTCGACCGGGTCTCCTTCGGCTATCCGGCCGCCGACAAGGTCTCGCTGGCCTCCCTGGAGGAGGTCGCCACCCTGGATGCCCGGGGCGGTACGCAGGTGCTGCACGAGGTGTCCTTCCGCGCCGAACCGGGCCAGATGATCGCCCTGGTCGGCTCGTCCGGCGCCGGCAAGTCGACCATCGCTCAGCTGCTGCCGCGGCTGTACGACGCCGACGCGGGCGCGGTCCGGCTCGGCGGGATCGACGTACGTCACCTCACGGCCGACTCGATCCGCGAGACGCTCGGCATGGTCACCCAGGACGGGCACCTCTTCCACGAATCGGTGCGCGCCAACCTGCTGCTGGCCCGCCCGGAGGCCTCCGAGGAGGAGGTCTGGGAGGCCCTGCGGCGCGCGCGGCTGGACGGCCTCGTCGCCTCGCTGCCGGACGGACTGGACACGGTGGTCGGGGAGCGCGGCTACCGGCTCTCGGGCGGGGAACGGCAGCGACTGACCATCGCGCGGCTGCTGCTGGCCCGGCAGCGGGTGGTGATCCTCGACGAGGCCACCGCGCACCTGGACTCCACCTCGGAGGCAGCGGTGCAGGAGGCCCTGGGCGAGGCCTTGGCGGGCCGGACGGCGGTGGTGATCGCGCACCGACTGTCGACCGTACAGGCGGCGGACCTGATCCTGGTGGTCGAGGACGGCCGGATCGTGGAACGGGGCACGCACACCGCACTGCTGGCGGCGGGCGGGCGGTACGAGGAGCTGTACCGCACCCAGTTCGCCGTGTCGGGCAGCGGGGCACCGGCGCCGGGCGCATGATCCTGTGATGGACATCAAATTGGAACTCGTCGCCGTCCCCGTCACCGACGTGGACCGGGCCAAGGACTTCTACGAGAAGCTCGGCTTCAACGCCGACCACGACGTCACCGTCAGCGGGGACATCCGCTTCGTCCAGCTGACCCCGCCGGGCTCGGCGTGCTCCATCGCGATCGGCAAGGGGTTGACCCGGATGACCCCGGGGTCGTTGGACAACATGCAGGTCGTCGTCACCGACATCGAGGAGGCGTACGAGGACCTGCGCGGCCGGGGCGTGGAGGTGACGGAGATCCAGGACCTGCCGTGGGGCTCCTTCGTCTACTTCTCCGACCCCGACGGCAACGGCTGGGCGGTCCAGCAGACCACGCCCCGCAAGACGCAGGGCACCCCCTGAGGGTCCTCGAGGGTCCTGGACGGGTGGTGATCGAGCCGCGGCTCGCACCGCCCGGAACGGGGTGGTCGCTCCTTCACCCCCGACGGCTACTTCCGCACCGGCGCCCTCGCACGGCGCCTCCCGGACGGCAGCCCGGTGGTGACCGCCGCCCCCGGGGACGACGAGTCCGCCCCGTGACGGACGGGGGAGTCGGTGGGAGGATGCACCCGTGCCGACACCGATGCGGATGCCGATGGACCGTGAACCGATGGACCTCGAAGCCTATGTCGAACGGACGCGCGGCGGACCGTGCTTCGTCTGCGCCTTCCTCGCCGGGCATCCCGACTACGCGCACGAGAGCGTCTTCGAGGACGAGCACCACGTGGCCTTCCTCGACCGCTGGCCCACGCTCCCCGGAAAGGTCCTCGTGGCTCCCAAGGCGCACATCGAGCACGCCGTGCGCGATCTGGACCCCACGTCCTACACCCGGCTGATGCTCGTCGTACGGGAGGTCGCGCTCGCCGTCGAGGACGTCTTCGACAGCGAGCGGACCTACCTGTACTCGTTGGGGAGCCGACAGGGCAACTCCCACCTGCACTGGCACGTCGCGGCGCTGCCGCCCGGGGTTCCGTACGAGCGCCAGCAGTTCCACTCCCTGATGACCGAGAACGGCGTGCTGTCGCCGTCGCCCGCGGAGCAGGCCGCCACGGCCGGGCTCCTGCGCGCGGCCGTCACCGCGCGCGGAGTCCTCGAACCGCCGCGGTGAGCTCAGGCCTCGGCGCCGGCAGGGTGGTGGTCGAGCTCCCACGCGTGGTGCTTGAACTCGTGGCGGAAGTCGGCGTGGTCCTCCCACTGGCGGGCGATGCCGCGCAGCACGTCCCAGTTGTGCTCCACGGACTGGTCGATGACGCGGCGCATGGCCGGCTCGGCGGATTCCCGCTTCTCGATCAGGCCCTTGATGGCGGAGGCCTCCAGGACGGAGTTGCGCAGGGCGCGCAGGGCGCGGGAGGTGTCGTCCATGGCGAAACCGTGTTCGCTGCCCGTTCCCTCGTCGAACAGCGGGGTGAGCCGCGCCTCGATGAATGCGGTGATCCGCTCGAAGTGCTGCACGTCCATCGGGACTCCTTCTCCTGCCGGACCACAGGGTGTACCCGGCGTTCCGCTCGCTGGTGCTGTTCAGGAACCATTATCCAGTAGTCGGCCGGTCCGACCGGACCCGACCGGACCCGACCGGCCCTGGCCGGCCCGGTATCAACTCCCCTCCCACCAGGGCCTCTTCCGCGTGATCTATGTTGATGATCTGGTGTGCGCGATCGATACGGGGAACCGGTGGACGAGAATTCGTGGCTGACGGAACGGTTCGAAGAGCACCGCTCTCATCTGAGAGCGGTGTCCTACCGCATGCTCGGCTCGCTCGCCGAGGCCGATGACGCCGTCCAGGAGGCCTGGCTGCGCCTCAACCGCTCCGATGTCAGCGATGTCGAGAACCTCGGCGGCTGGCTGACGACGGTCGTGTCGCGGGTCTGCCTGAACCTGCTGCGCTCGCGCGAGTCCCGGCGCGAGGACTCCATGGAGGCGCGTCCCTCCGACCCTGCCGTCAGCCGCGCCGACACCCTCGGCACCGTCGACCCCGTCGACCCCGAGCAGGAAGCCCTGCTGGCCGACTCGGTCGGACTGGCGCTGCTGGTCGTGCTCGACCAGTTGGCACCGGCCGAACGGCTCGCGTTCGTGCTGCACGACCTGTTCGCCGTGCCCTTCGACGAGATCGCCCCGATGATCGAGAAGTCTCCGACGGCGACCCGCCAGCGCCGCGTCGTGGAGGCCTTCCTCGCCGCCACCCGCTGCGGAAACTTCGACGCGCTCGTCACCCTGCTCCACCCCGACGTGGTGCTCCGGGCCGACCGGGCCGTCGGCCCCACCCCCGCCCCGATCCTCGTCCGCGGCGCCGTCACCGTCGCCACGGGCGCGATGGCCGCCATGCAGCGGGCACGGTCCACGGCCCCGGTCCTGATCGACGGAGTGGTCGGCCTCGCGATGGCCCCGCTGGGACGCCTGTTCCTGGTGCTCGGTTTCACGATCGAGGACGGCCTGATCACCGAGATCGACGTCGTGGCGGAACCGGAGCGTCTCGGCGCGCTCGAACTCGCCGCGCTCGACGTTTGAGGGCGGGCGGTCCGGCGCCCGGAAGCGACCGAAGCGATTCCGTGCCGCAGCCGCCCTTCTGGGCCGCGGCACGGCGCTCACGTACGGGCGCCGTCGTCCTCGGCTCGGCGTGCTGCTCGGTAGCGGCCGGGGCCCCTCGTTCAGGGCGCGAGCACGTCCAGTTCCTCGAGGGCGCCCATCGCAATCCGGCGGGTCAGCGCCTCCGCGCGCGCCGCGTCGCCCTCGCGGACCGCCTCGGCGACCTGGACGTGCAGGGTGACGGCGGCGGGGTCGGGATCGTGGAACATCACCGCGTGCTCGGTGCGGCCGGTCAGGACCTCGGCGACGACGTCCCCGAGGCGGGCGAACATCTCGTTGCCGGAGGCGTTCAGCACGACGCGGTGGAAGGCGATGTCGTGCCGCAGGTAGCCCTCGAGCTGGTGACCGCGCGAGGTGCGGACCATGCCGAGGGCCGCCTCGGTGAGTTCGGCGCACTGCTGCGGTGTGGCCAGTGCCGCGGCCAACCCGGCCGCGACCGGCTCGATCGCGGAGCGCAGCACGGTGAGGGACCGCAGCTGCCGGGGCCGGTCGGTGCCGGCCAGGCGCCAGCGGATCACGCGCGGGTCGTAGACGTTCCATTCGTCGGTGGGGCGCACGGTGACGCCGACCCGGCGGCGGGACTCGACCAGGTGCATCGACTCCAGGACGCGGACCACCTCCCGCACGACGGTGCGGGAGGCGTCGAAGCGTTCGGCGATCTCGTCGGTGCGCAGGACGCTGCCCGGAAGGTGCTCCCCCGCCGTGATCGCGAGGCCGAGGGTGTCCAGCACGTGGGTGTGGAGCCCGTGCCCCTGGCCGGGACTGCCTTCGGTGGTCATGGCGTAAGCGTACGGTGACGCTTCCACCAACAAAAGATGTGATGTTTTCAACCAGAGGCTTGAATACGTAGTACTTAATGCGCTTCAGTGGTGCCACACGAACCGATGTCAACGAGGACAGCGAGGTAGGCGTGAGCACCCAGCGCGTCATTGTGGTGATGGGCGTCGCCGGCACGGGCAAGACGACCGTGGGGCAACTGCTCGCCGAGGCCCTCGGCATTCCGTACGCGGAGGGCGACGCCTTCCACCCGGCGGCCAACGTCGCCAAGATGTCGGCCGGGATCCCGCTGGACGACGCGGACCGGTGGCCGTGGCTCGACGCCATCGGCGAGTGGATCCGCAACCGCGCCGGCCTGCGCGGCGGCGTGATCGCGGCCTCCAGCCTCAAGCGCGCCTACCGTGACCGGCTGCGCGCCGCGGCCCCCGGGGCCGTCTTCGTCCACCTCTCCGGTGAGCGCCCGCTGATCGAGAAGCGCATGGCGGAGCGCAAGGGCCATTTCATGCCCACCACGCTGCTGGACTCGCAGTTCGCCGCGCTGGAGCCGCTCCAGGACGACGAACTCGGCGTCGTCGTCGAGGTGTCCGGGTCCCCTGAAGACATCACCGAGCGGGCTCTGGCCGCTCTGCGCAGCCTGCCCGCACAAGAGAACTGAGGAATCCCCACCGTGACCGGTCTCCACGTCGAGACTCTGGCAGCGGCCGCCACCGGACCGATCACCTCGGCCGGGAACACCCAGCTGGGGATAGCCGTCCTGGCGGGCATAGCCGTCATCGTCCTGCTCATCACGCGCTTCAAACTGCACGCCTTCCTGGCCCTGACGGTCGGTTCGCTGGCCCTCGGAGTCTTCGCCGGCGCACCGCCCGCCAAGACGATCGCCAGCTTCACCGCCGGGCTCGGCGCCACGGTCGCGGGCGTCGGCGTACTGATCGCGCTCGGCGCGATCCTCGGCAAGCTGCTCGCCGACTCGGGCGGCGCGGACGAGATCGTGGACACGATCCTCGCCCGGGCCAAGGGCCGGGCCATGCCGTGGGCGATGGTGCTGATCGCTTCGGTGATCGGGTTGCCGCTCTTCTTCGAGGTCGGCATCGTCCTGCTGATCCCGGTGGTGCTGCTGGTCGCCAAGCGGGGGAACTACTCGCTGATGCGGATCGGCATCCCGGCGCTGGCCGGCCTGTCGGTGATGCACGGACTGGTCCCGCCGCACCCCGGCCCCCTCGTCGCCATCGACGCGCTCCACGCGAACCTCGGGGTCACCCTCGGGCTCGGGGTGCTCGTGGCCATCCCGACCGTGATCATCGCCGGGCCGCTGTTCTCCCGTTACGCGGCCCGGTGGGTGGACATCCCGGCGCCGGAGCACATGGTCGCGGCGCGCCCCTCGGCCGAGTTGGAGCACCGCCCCCGGTTCGGCGCCACGGTGTTCACCGTGCTGCTCCCGGTGGCGCTGATGCTCGTCAAGGCCCTCGTCGACATCGTGGTCGACGACCCCGCCAGCCCGGTGCAACGCGTGACCGATGTCGCGGGCTCCCCGATGATCGCGCTGCTCGCGGCCGTCCTGGTGGGCATGTTCACGCTCGGCCGGGCGGCCGGCTTCACCCGGGCGCGGATCTCGGCCACGGTGGAGAAGTCCCTGGCCCCGATCGCGGGCATCCTGCTGATCGTGGGCGCCGGCGGCGGCTTCAAGCAGACGCTGATCGACGTGGGCGTGGGTCAGATGATCCTGGACGTGTCCAAGGACTGGGCCGTACCGACCCTGTTGCTGGCCTGGCTGATCGCCGTGGCCATCCGCCTGGCCACCGGCTCGGCGACGGTGGCCACCATTTCGGCGGCCGGGCTGGTGGCCCCGCTCGCGGCGGACATGTCCACGACCGGTACCGCACTGCTGGTCCTGGCCATCGGGGCCGGCTCGCTGTTCTTCAGCCATGTCAACGACGCCGGCTTCTGGCTGGTCAAGGAGTACTTCGGGATGACCGTCGGTCAGACCCTGAAGACCTGGTCGGTGATGGAGACCATCATCTCGGTGGTCGGCCTGGGCCTCGTACTGCTGCTGTCACTGGTCCTGTAGCTGGGCGCCGGCCAGCGCGAGCCCGCCCGCCGCCGTGGCGCAGCGCGCCGCGAGCCTGGTGACCTCGGCCCGCAGGGCCTCGGTCTCCCGGCCGTGCCAGCCCGGCGCCATCGCCGCGACCCGCAGTCGGACCGCGTGCGTGCGCAGCGCGGCGGCGTGACCGCCCAGGCCGCCGTCCGGCGGCAGCGGCGCCGGACGGGGCGGCCGGTTCGTAACCCGGCGGCGGGCCGGGCCGCGGGGGGACACGGCCCCCGTCATGGCCGGCCCTTCGGGCAGACCCGTTCCCCGGTCGCAGAAGGCCCAGAAGGCGGCGCCGAGCCCGAGGGCCGGTTCGGCGGTCTCGGCCCGGCCGGTGGCGACCTGCCAGCCGGCGTGGTCGTTGAAGGGGTTCGCGTCGGTCAGTGCGTGCCAGGCGAGGATGTCGGCGAAGGACGGGGCGAGCAGCGCGAAGGCGTGTTCGGCGCCGCGCTCGCGCAGGATGACGCGGAACAGCCGGACTGCCTCGCCCTGGCGGCCCGCTCGGACGGCACCCAGGACCGCGGCCGCGCCGGGATCGTCGAACAGTTCGGGGTGGCCCGCGCTCGCGGCCCGGATCCGGGCCTTCAACCCGCAGACGGCGATGCTGATCGCGAGGCTCTCCCGGCCCGCCAGGATTCCGGCGAGCCGCCCGGCCCGGGCCACGCCCCGGCCGCGCGGGGCCCAGCCGAGGCCCGACGGGTCGGTGAGCGTACGCAGCAGGGTGCGCCAGCCGAGCCGGGTACGACCGCCCCGGGCGAGGGCGACCGCGGGCAGCCGGACGCCGAAGGCCAGGCCGGAGGCGTAGCGGGCGGCCTCGCCGACCGCATCGGCGGCCTCGGCGAGGGTGCGGCACGGGGCGTCGAGCAGGTCGATGTCCGGGGCGGTGGACGCGGAGGTCGCGGCGTCGGGCATGTGATCCTCGTGGGGTTCGGCAGGGGCTCACGGACGGACGGGGTCGGACGGGCACCGACGGGTCGAGCAAAATCCACATCAAGGTCGGACGAGGTCGGACAAGGCCGGACGAGACCCGTCGCGTGCGAACGGGAACCCGGTCGAGCGCCGCGGCGCCCTCAGCGGCGGGTGAGCGTGAGCCGGATGCCCTGCGGGTCGAGCGTCGCGGGCAGCGGCCCCACCGGGTCCAGCACCGGCCGGGTACCCGTGACCCGATGGCCGCGCAACACCTCGGCGCAGAGCGCGGCGGTGGCCATCAGGCCGAGCTGGTCACCCGGGCAGCGGCCGCCGCCGTGGCTGAAGGGCGCCATCCGGAGGTCCTGATCCGCACCCGGGTTCTTCCACCGGCCGGGCACGAACACGTGCGCGGCCGGTACCCGTTCGGGGTCGCGCTGGTGGAACGCGGCGGGCACCAGCACCGAGGTGCCGACCGGGTAGCGCACGCCCCGCCATTCGGTCTCGGCGCGGGTGACGCGGATCAGGTCGGGCACGACCGGGTACAGCCTCAGGGACTCCCGGACGCAGGCCCGCAGCCGGGGCAGTTCACCCCGCTCCGCACCGGCGGCGACTTCGGCGGCCGCCTCGGCCACGGCCAGGTCCTGCTCCGCGGGGTGCACCCCGAGCAGGAGCAGGGTGCGCAGCAGCGTGTCCGGGACGACGTCCATCGCCAGCAGCCAGTGCTGGGCCTCGCCCACGGGGTCCAGGGTTCCGGTCGGGTCGACGTAGCGGGCGGCCCGACCGACGAGGGTGTCGTCGTCGGCCCGGGCGGCGTACTCCTCGATGCGGGCGCGGGCCTTGTCGTGCACGGAGCGGGCGGCGCGCACCCGGCCGCCGCGCGAGCCCCTGCCCTCGGCGCGCAGCTGGGTGAGCCATCCGCTCAGCTGCTCGTCCGCGGCTGCCGCGTCGCCGAGCACGATCCGCCGGGCGGCGCGGTGAACGGCGTACCGGGCGCGGGCCAGGTCGAGGGTGACGGGGCCGGTGCCGGCGCTGGTACCGGTGCTGATGGGGGCGGCGGTGAAGGGATCCGTCGCGGGTGCGGAACCGGTGAGGTGCCGGGCCTCCTCGGCGAGGGCCCTGAGGAAGGACCCGCAGGAGGGGTGCACGGGCCGGCCCGTGGCCAGCACCTCGGCGATGACCTCGCGTCGCTCCGCACCGGGCTCGCCGCGGGAGCAGCCCGAGTCGGCGGGTTCCCCGGGGTTCAGACCCCGGCACTTGTCCGGCGGGGCCGCCGCGAGGACGCTGACGGGTTCGGCGTAGAAGCGGCGCAGGTCCTGCGGGTCGAGCAGGACGAGGACGGTCCGCCCGGAGCGGGTGCGGACCAGGGCGGGCGCGTCCCCGCACCGAGCGCGCAGGGCCCGCAGCGCGGCTGCGGAGGTGCGCACCTCGCCGGGGCGGGGCCGGGCCAGGGCGCGCAGCAGGACGCCGAGGCCGGCGAGGGCCCCCCGGGCGGCTGTTTCCGGGGCCGGGGCGGGAGCCGCGTACCGCAACGATCGCTTCGCGGACGTCCGCCGGCCGGGGGCTTCCGCGCCCAGTCCCGGCACGGCGGGCCCGCGGTCCACGAGCGGTGTCGCGCCGCGGGGGGAGCGACCGGCCCGCTCGGGGCGGCGCCGGGCGGCGAGGGCCCGTACCCGGGCTCGGAGCCCGTCGAGGGCGGCCCCTTGGACCGTACGCATCCGTGTACCTCCGCGGCGGGAGCGACAACACTCGGCGACAACGGCATCACCGTACGTCCCACCTGCGCGCTCCGCGCCCCGAGGGCCGCCTCAGGGGTCCAACCCGACCAGCAGCGCCGCGATGTCCAGTCCGGCCGTGAGGTAGGAGGTGAAGGCCTCGTTGTTCAGGGCCCACGGCGAACGGCCGCGGCGCACACGGGCGATGGCCTCGGCGGGTGTCAGTCCCCGGTCGACGAGGCACTGGGCGACAACGAGGCCCGACCTGTTGTAGCCCGAGTGGCAGCGGACCAGTGTGGTGAGGCCCGAATCGAGGGCCAGTCCCGCGGTGCGGGCGAGGCGCTGGACGGTGTGGAGCTGGTCGGCGGTGAGCTCGGCGTCCGGCATCTCCCCCACGACGTGCTCGGCGCGTGGTCCCGGGCCGTGGCCGGTCCGGGTGAAGAGGCTGATGACGAGGTCGAACTCGTCCCCCACGACGACGGGCCGCAGCTCACCGACCGGGTCGGTCCAGTAGTGGCCGCCCATCCACAGGCCCGGTGCGACCTCGTCCCACGGGGAAGACGGCCCGGGTACGCCCCGGTCGCGCCGTCGGGTCTTCTTCATACGGCCGTGACCTCCTGGGGACGGCCTCCAGGATCTCACACAACAGGCCGTCATTCAGCGGTAGTTGACGCGAAGGCCGCTTCACGGAAGGCGGTGCGCGGCATACCTCGCCCAGTGGTCGGAAGGAGGACCGCCCAGCGGTGGTGTCGGGGGGAGACCCACAGGGCCGGACCGCCGTCCTGCGGGGCGTGGTGGGTCCAGACCCCGTGCGGGGCGGGGTCCCACAGCAGGCCGCGGGCTGGGGTGAGTTCGCCGGTGCGGATCCGGAGCGACTCGGTGGTCCAGGCGCGGCTGATGCCCGCCGGGGCCGCCGGGTGTGCCGGGGCCGCCCCATCCATCCGGTCCACCGGGTCCAGGAGGTGGCGCAGGAAGCGGACGAGGTCGGCGAGGGGCGCGCGGAGGGTGCCGTCGGTGAAGCGGGTGCCGGTCATGCCCAGCGGGTGCCAGACCCGGGTGGCCGCGAGGTCGGCGAGCGGGCTGCCGGAGAGCTGCTCGGCGAGACGGGTGAGGTGGGTGAGGGCGGCGGTCCCGCCCGGGTGCGTGAGGAGGAGGTGGGCGGTGGTCCCGGCCGGTACGCCCTCGGCGGCCGCACCCCCGTAGGCGGTGAGCGGTGTGTGCAGCCGCAGCTCGCCCTCGTCGACGAGGCTGCCGATGACCGGCCAGAGCGCGAGGACGCCGCTGAGGCCGTCCACGTCGAAGGCGGCGTCGGCGGGGTGCCCGCCGTCCGAACCGGCCTGGAGGCCCACGGGTCCGCCGACGGCCCACACCGCCCCGGGGTCGGCGGACTCCACGAGGGCCCGGACGGCGGTGGCCTGGTCGCACAGGGGGGTCATGCCCGCCCACGTTAACGAGCCGGGTGGCCGCCTCCCGGCAGGCCGCCGCGGAGTCCGCGCTCCGGCCACCCGAATGCCCGCGCAGAGCAGCGGCGAGCAGGAAGGGGCGGGGCGCCCGCCGGCACCCCGCCCCCGTGTCCTACCGGCCGGGCTAGCTCTTGTCCGGGCGGTCGGTCACCCGCAGGGTGTTCAGCAGGGGCTTGCCGAATCCGCTGTGCGTGACGAAGCGGACGTTGAGCACCCCGTCCGTGACCGTGACCGTGTACGTACGGGTCAGGGCCTTGTAGGTGCCCGCCTCCAGGGAGATGTCCAGGGAGGGCAGGACCTGCGTGCCCTCGGCCAGGACGTCGAAGACGCGCTTGTTGGGCTTGGTGGAGGAGAGCTCCGCGAAGCCGAGCTCCACCGTGTAGGTACCGTTCGGCACGTTGTCGAAGCGGTACTCGTACATGCCCTCGCGGGCGTTGCGGAACAGCCGCTGCTCGTCCGTGCCGGCGATGGTGCGGCCGGTGGACTCCACGGTGCTGTTGCCCTGGTAGCCGTAAGAACCGGGCGTGTACTTGCGGTCCGGGGACCAGGCGTCACCCAGGCCGTCCGTGGTGGTGTAGCCGGATCCCGCGTCCAGGCCGACCTGGTAGCGCGGGACGACGACCTTGACCGGGACGGAAAGGACCGGGGTCCGGCCGCTCGCCGAGGTGATCTTCAGGTCGGCGGTGAGGACCGCGCCCGGGGTCAGTCCGGTGGTGTCCACCGAAAGGGTGACCGGGACCTTCCCGCCGGTCGCGAGGGTGCCGGTCGCCGGGGTGGCGCTCAGCCAGGTCGCGTCCTCGGACACCGTGAACTCCGTGCCGAGGCCCGGGTTGGTCAGCTCCAGGGTCCGGGTCCGCTGCTGGTTTGCCGGGAGGACGACCTCCAGGGACGGCTTGGACGCCGTCACCCTTCCGGTGCGCAGGGACTGCGTCACCGCCGTGACGTCGGCCGCCTTGACGTCCACCGTCGCCGTGGCGGACTCGTACTGCGGCGCGGCCAGCGAGACGGCCCGCGCGCCCGACGGGCTCTGGACGACGTACCCGCCGTCCGCGGCCGTGGTCGCCGACACCGCCGTGTCACCGGTGCCGACGGTCACCGTGGCGCCCGCGACGCCGTTGCCGTCGTTGGCGTCGAGCACCCGGCCCGCCACCACGCCGCTCTTGGTGGTCCGGAAGGCGACGGACAGGCCGTCCGTGATGGCGGCGGTGTTGTAGGAGTACTTGAAGGCGTCGGTGCCGGCCGCGTTCTCCACGCCGACCGTGGCCGAGGAGCCCCCCTTGATGCCGGTCCCGCCGGTCCCCTTGTAGGAGTAGGAGACGGTGCCGTCCTCGCCGATCGCGGCCGTGAAGGAGAACTTGTCGGCCTGCGCCGACCAGTGGGACACCTGGCGCCACTCGATCACGTAGCTCCGGTGCGGAGCGGTGCCGGTCACGGCGGTGAAGACGCCGGATCCGCTGCCCGCGGCGCCGACGACCAGGTCGTCCCAGAACGGGTACAGGGCCGCGTTGGGCGTGGCCGTGCTCGGCAGGTCGCCGTTGATGTCACTGGTGTTGTTGCCGCCGAAGCTGACCGTGCCGTTGGTGCCGATCCAGGCCTGGCCGTACGTCTTGCCGTACAGGGGCAGCGGGAAGGGCAGGTCGACGCGCTCGGTGGTGTTGTCTCCGGTGAGCGCGAGCTGGCGGGTGCCCTCGACGTACGGGCGGTTGCCGGCGGCGGCGCAGGCGTAGCCGTATCCGTCGGTGCGTTCGGGCAGGTTGACCGCGACGGTGGCGTCGCCGGCAACCGTGACCTTCGCCGTGCCGCCGGTGACGCAGCGGGAGGCGTGGGTGGCGTTCACGTCGTACGTGCCGTGCGGCAGGGTGACCTCGAAGCGGCCCTGGGCGTCGGCGGTCGCGGTCACCGGGGTGTCCGCGATGGTGACGGAGGCGCCGGCGGCCGGTCCGGCGGCCGAGGAAACGGTGCCGGTGAGCTTGCCGGAGGGCGCCTGGGCGAGGGTGAAGTCGCCGGTGGCGGTGGCGTTCTCGGTGACCGTGGCCGTTCCGGTCTGCTGGCCGTAGCCGAACTTGGCGGCGGTCAGGGCGTAGTCGCCGACCGAGAGGGAGGTGAAGCGGTAGGTGCCGTCGGCCGCGGTGGTGGTCGTACGGTCGATCGGGCCGTCGGCGGTGATCTTCACGCCCGCGACGGGCTGGTCGCCGGAGCGCACGGTGCCGCCGAGCGAGCCGATGGCGCCGCGCGGGGCGGCGGTCACGGCGGCAAGGACGTCGAGCCGGCCCTCACCAAAGACGTTGTTGTCGGCGGCGTTTCCGCCGCACTGGCTGCTGTCGGTGTCCAGGGCGGTGCCGTCCAGGAGCGCCTCGGTCTGCGCGATGTCGCCTTCCAGGGCGGGCGCGGCGGACCACAGCAGGGCGACGGCGGCCGCGGTGTGCGGTGAGGCCATCGACGTGCCGGAGAAGGCCTCGTACGCGCCGCCGGGGACGGAGGAGCGGACGTTCACGCCGGGGGCGGCGATGTTCGGCTTGACGATGCCGCCGGGGCCCGCGCCGCGCGAGGAGAAGGACGCGATCGCGTTGTTGATGTCGAAGGCGCCGGAGCTGTAGGAGCTGGCGTAGTCGCCGGGCGAGCCGGCGGTGTTGCAGCCCGGGCCGGCGTTCCCGTTGGAGAAGGCCGGGAAGATGCCGGCGGCCCGCCAGGTGTCGACGATCTGCTGGTACCAGGTGTCGCCGCCGCTCCCGCCCCAGGAGTTGTTGACGATGTGCGGGGCGAGGTCGGGGCGCGGGTTCTGCCCGTTGAGGTCGGTCGGGGCGACGATCCACTGGCCCGAGGCGAGGAGGGAGGCCTCGGAGCAGGAGTTCGACTCGCAGCCCTTGGCCGCGATCCACTTGGCACCGGGGGCCACGCCGATCTTGTTGGCGCCGCCGTCGTCGCCGACCATCGTGCCCATGGTGTGGGTGCCGTGGTCGTTGTTGTCGCAGGGGGCAGCGGTGGTGCACACGCCCGCCGGGTCGAACCAGTTGTAGGCGTGGTCGTACGTGCCGTCCGCCTTCTTGCCGCGGTACTGGTTGTTCACGGCCGGGTGGGTGTAGTCCACGCCGCTGTCGATGTTGGCGACGACGATGCCCTCGCCGCGCACGCCGACCTGGTCCCAGACCTGCGGGGCCTTGATCCGGTCGATGTTCCACTCGATGGCGTCGGCGACGGCCTTCTCCCGCTTGCCTTCGGTGGGCTTGGGGAGGTCGACCTTGTCGTCGGCGTCGATCCGGGCGACCTCGGGGCGCTGGGCGAGGGTTCCGGCGAGCTTCTGGCTGCCGACGACGCGCACGGCGTTCACGATCCAGTACGAGGTGTACTCGGCTCCGGCGCCCTGCAGGGCCTTGACGACGTCGGCCTGGCTGCGCGCGGCGTGGTCCTTCTTGATCCGCAGAACCGTTTCGGCCTTGGCGGCGCGGGTCTGCTGCTTCCCCGCGGCGGTGAGGTCGGCGGCGCTGTCGAGGTAGACCCAGAAGGCCGCCTTGGCGGACTCGTCGAGCTGGGTGCGGAGCTTGGGTTCGATCTTGCGCTCGGCCGCCGTCGGTGCGGCAGGTCCGGGGTCCGGCGCGGCCGCGGCGACGCCCGCGCCGATCGGCAGGAGCAGGACCGAAGTGAGGGCGGCGAGCGCCGTGCGTAAGGACCGTGCGGGCCTTGCCGGCCCGGTGGGCCGCAAGGCTCGTGGGGTCCGGTTGTCGCGTTGGGCCACGTGTTGTCTCCTCGTACGCCGTGTGCGGGATGTGCGGGAAGGGTGCGCGTGACGTGCGCGGGCCATGGTGAACGAGGCGTCATGCTCATTACAAGGGTGGCTTTTCGGCCTTCCCCCGACCGCCCCGGTGGCCCGCTCGGGCCGCGCGCGCCAGCCTGAAGACATGACTTCGCCCGCCGAGCCGTCCGGAGCCGGTGTCCCGATCGCGTCCGCACGGGGCCGGTGGATCCTGCTGACCACCGTGCTCGGATCGACCATGGCCATGCTGGACGGGACCGTGGTGAACGTGGCACTGCCGCGCATCGGGGAGGACCTCGACGCCGATCTGGCCGTGCTCCAGTGGACGGTGAACGCCTATCTGCTGACCCTGGCCGGGCTGATCCTGGTCGGCGGATCACTGAGCGACCGCTTCGGGCGGCGCCGGATCTTCGTGCTCGGCGTGGTGTGGTTCGCGCTCGGCTCGCTGCTGTGCGGCATCGCGCCGAACGCCGGGGTGCTGATCGCGGCCCGCGCCCTGCAGGGCATCGGCGGGGCGTTGCTGGCGCCCGGCTCCCTGGCCCTGATCCAGGCGTCGATCCGCGCCGACGACCGGGGGCGGGCGATCGGACTGTGGTCGGGGCTCGGCGGGGTGGGCGCGGCCGTGGGACCGTTCCTCGGCGGCTGGCTGGTGGACGGGCCGGGCTGGCGGTGGGTGTTCCTGCTGAACGTGCCGCTGGCCGCGGTGTGCGTGCCGGTCGCCCTGCGGCACGTACCGGAATCGCGGGACCCGCAGGCGCACGGGCGGTTCGACGTGGCCGGGGCGGCACTCGGTGCGAGCGCCCTGGGGCTGGTCACCTACGCGCTGATCGAGGCCCGGTCGGGCGCGCCGGCGGTGATCGTCGCCGCGGTGCTCGGGGTCCTGCTGGGCGTCGCCTTCGTCTACGTGGAGCGGCGACGGCCCGATCCGATGGTGCCGCCAGACATCTTCGCGTCCCGGCTGTTCACCGCCGTCAACCTCGTCACCCTGTGCGTGTACGCGGCGATCGGCGGGTTCTTCTTCCTCGTCGTGCTCCAGCTCCAGGTGGTGTCCGGCTACTCGGCGCTGGCCGCCGGGGCCGCGATGCTGCCGACGACCCTCCTCATGCTCCTCCTGTCGGCGCGCTCGGGTGAGCTCGGGGAGCGGATCGGACCGCGCGTCCCGCTCACGGTGGGGCCGCTGCTGTGTGCGGCGGGAACGCTGCTGATGCTACGGGTGGGACCGTCGGCCTCGTACGTACGGGACGTGCTGCCCGCGATGGTCGTCATGGGCATGGGCCTCGTGGCCCTGGTGGCCCCGCTGACGTCGACCGTGCTCGCCTCGGTGGATCCCGGCCGGGCGGGCCTGGCCAGCGGGATCAACAACGCGGCGGCGCGCGTGGCCGGGCTGCTCGCGGTGGCGGCGCTGCCGCTGCTGTCCGGAATGGGGCCGGAGTCGTACCGCTCGGCGACCCAGTTCGACGCCGCTTTCGGGCGGGCGATGCTCTGGTGCACCGGAGCCTTCGTGGCCGGCGCCGCCCTGGCCTGGGCGACCGTACGCTCCCCCGTGCCCGAGGCGTGCCACCCCCAGTGCCACACGTACTGCGCGGTGTCGGCCCCGCCGCTCGAACCCCGTGAGGAGCACGGCTGATCCCGTGTGCTGGAGCGCGACGGCCGATCTGGTGGCGGGGACGGCGATCTGCGCCGTCGGGATCGCGTGCCTGGCTCGGGTGCGGCGGGCCCGCGACCTGCCCGTCGCCGCGCTGCCGCTGTTGCTGGGCGCGCACCAACTGGTGGAGGCCGCGGTGTGGGGCACGGGCGGCGGCTGCTCCCCGGCCGCAACGGCCTGGGCGGTGATCGCCCTGCCACTGCTGGCGCTCTGGATGCCGGCCGGCGTCCTGCTGGCGGCCGCGCCCGAGGTCCGGCGCCGGTTGTGGGGCCCCTGGCCGCAGGGCTCGCCACGGCCGCGGTGCTCGCGTACTGCCTCGCCTCCCGGCCGGTGACCGCCGAGATCCGGAGCCACACCATCGGCTACGGCGTGAATGTTCCGTGGATGCCGCTGGTGCTGGCGGGCTACCTGTTCGCCACGCTGGGCCCGCTCCTGCTCGGGGGCGACCGGCGGCTCGGGACCCTCGGCATGGTGCTGGCGGTGGGGGCGCTGACCTGCTCAGCGCTGTGGCGGCTGGAATTCGCCTCCACGTGGTGTGCCTTCGCGGCGGTCGCTTAACTGCTGGTCTGGGGCTGGGTCCGGCGGCCGGAAGCAGCTTCCGCCACCTCGTGATCGACCGGAAGTTACCTAGACGTATGTAGTGACTTCACACGCGGCCAGCAGTAGAACTCGTTCCCATTCCCCCACGGATGAGGAACGTCACATGAGCGATAACACGCTGCCCAGAAATGGCTCGAACGGAATATCCCGTCGCGGATTCCTTGGTAGAACTGGTTCTATAGTTGGCGCCGTGGCCCTGGCGGGTCACCTCACCCCGGCACAGGCGGCCTCCCCATCCGCCACGATCGCCGACGGAACCCGCGTTCCGGCCCTGATCATCGGCACCGGCTACGGCGGGTCCGTGGCCGCCCTGCGACTGGCGCAGGCCGGCGTGGACGTGCAGATGATCGAGATGGGCATGTCCTGGGACGCGCCGGGCCCGGACGGCAAGCTCTTCCCCAAGGTGACCAGCCCCGACTACCGGTCCTTCTGGCTGCGCACCCGGACCAAGGCGCCGCTCAGCAACTTCCTCGGCTTCCCCATCGACAAGGACGTCCCCAAGTACACCGGGATCCTGGACGCCGAGGACTTCGCCGGCATCACGGTCTACCAGGGCCGCGGTGTCGGCGGCGGTTCACTGGTCAACGGCGGCATGGCGGTCACGCCCAAGCGCGCGAACTTCGCCGCCGTCCTCCCCTCCGTGGACCCCGACGAGATGTACGCCACCTACTACCCGAGGGCCAACGCCGGCCTCGGGGTCGGCATGATCGACCCGGCCTGGTTCGACACCGCCGACTGCTACCAGTTCTCCCGGGTGGGGCGCAAGCACGCCCAGCGCTCCGGCTTCGCCTGGACCTTCGTACCCGACGTGTACGACTGGGACTACATGAAGAAGGAGGCCGCCGGCACCGTCACCAAGTCGGCCCTGGCCGGCGAGATCCTCTACGGCAACAACGCCGGCAAGAAGTCGCTCGTCCAGACCTACCTCGCGCAGGCGAAGGCCACCGGCAGGGTCGCCATCTCCGCACTGCACAAGGTCACTTCGGTCTCCCCGGCCGCGGGCGGCGGCTACACGGTCGCCATCGACCAGATCAACACCACCGGCGACACCGTGGCCACCAAGACGGTGACCGCGGACCGGGTCTTCTTCGCGGCCGGCAGCGTCGGCACCAGCAAGCTCCTGGTCAAACTGAAGGCCACCGGAGCCCTGCCGAACCTCAACGGCGAGGTCGGCAAGGGTTGGGGCGAGAACGGCAACGTCATGTGCGGCCGCGCCAACCACATGTGGGACCCGACCGGCAAGCTCCAGTCGACCATCCCCTGCTCCGGCATCGACAACTGGGACGCGGGCGGCGCGTTCGCCGAGGTCGCACCGCTCCCCACCGGGATCGAGACGTACGCCTCGTTCTACCTGTCGATCACCAAGAACCCGAACCGCGCCGAGTTCACCTGGAACGCGGCGACCGGCACGGCCGACCTGAGCTGGCAGACCGCCTGGAAACAGCCGTCCATCTCCATGGCCAAGACGATCTTCGACAAGATCAATTCGAAGGAGGGCACGATCTACCGCACCGACCTGTTCGGCGGCAACAAGATCTGGAACGACACCCTCACCTACCACCCGCTCGGCGGCGCGGTCCTGAACAGGGCCACCGACAACTACGGGCGCCTGCACGGCTACACCGGGCTGTACGTGATCGACGGCGCGCTCATCCCCGGCAACGCGAGCGTGAATCCCTTCGTCACCATCACGGCGCTCGCCGAACGCAACATCGAAAAGATCATCGCTACGGACCTGTAGCCGTACGCCCGCCCGGGCCGGGCCCCGCGCGGCCCGGCCCGGCCCGGCATGGCCCGGCCCGGCATGGCCCGGCCCGGCATGGCCCGGCCCGGCATGGCCCGGCCCGGCCCGGAAGCAAAGGCCTACTTCCCTTCGTTCCGGCGTCCTTCGATCCCCTGCCCGGTCGCCACCCGGCGAAGGACCTTCGGCGACCGCCGGCTCCCACGGGTGCGTGCCGCGACGTAGCCGGTCAGGCCGGACAGGCCGAGGCACAGCGGCGAGTACAACCGGAGGTCCATCGCCGTGTACCGGGCGGGAGCCTGCTGGAGGTCCAGGCCCGACACGACCAGCCCGCCCAGCCCGCGCGCCGCGAGCACGGCGGAGACCGTCCACAGCCCGGCCCGGACGAGCCGGGCGCGCCCCAGCGCGGAGTCCGGCCGGGCGCCGACCAGCACCAGACCGGCGGCCGCCGTCAGCAGGCCGGCGACCGCGGCCGTCGCAGCCGCGGAAGGCAGGGCGTCGTCTCCCGTCCCCACCACGACCTCGGCCAGTTCCGCCGGGGAGCTCAGCGGCCAGGGCGAGCGGATCCAGACCGCGTGCAGGGCCGCGGCCGCGGCCAGACCGCCCGCCGCCACGACCGCCGCCGCCCGGACCGGGGCCGTCGCACCCGCACCGCCCCCGTTCCGGTTCTCCGTACCCGCATCCGTACCCGCCCCCCGGGCCGTTCCGGTTTCCGCGTCCATCGGCACCCCTTCCCCACGATCCCGCCGGTTTCCATACAGTGCTGTATGGATGATCCGTACACTACTGTACGGATCATGGCGAAGGGACGAGTGAGCAAAGAGGACTGGACGATGGCGGCGCTGCGGGCGTTCTCCCGGGGCGGCGTCTCGGCCGTCGCCGTGGACGTCCTCGCCCGTGAGCTAGGGGTCTCCCGCGGCAGCTTCTACTGGCACTTCGAGAACCGGGACGCGCTGCTCGTCGCGGCGCTGGAGACCTGGGAGCTGCACGCCACCACCGAGGTCATCACCGCCACGGATGCCCACGAGGACCCCTGGACGCGCGCCCGCTCCCTGCTGCTCGCCGCGCTCGGCGACGAGGAGATCGCGGGTCTGGAGCCCGCGCTGGGCTCCGCCCGCGACACCCACCCGGCCGTGGCCGACGTCGTCGACCGGGTGACCCGCACCCGGATCGCGTACCTCGGCAGGGTCTTCGCCGACCTCGGCTTCGCTCCGGTGGACGCCCGGCACCGCGCGCTGGCCGCGTACGCCGCCTACTTGGGCTGGCTCGACCTGCGCCGCACCGCACCGGCCATAGCCCCCGAAACGCTGCCCGGCACACCTGCCGCGGAGGCGGCAATCGACCACCTGATCGCCATGCTCGGGACCCCGCCCCGGGCGGAGGCAACGGCGGGCCGCGGAGCGGCAGATTGAGCGGGCCGCGGCATCCGGCCGGGCAGCAGGCCGTCCGGGCACTGCCTTCATCGCGCAAGGTGACCCGGACGGCGGAGTGGACGGCGGGGCGGACGCCCTCTCAGGGCCGGGGAGTCGGCTGACCCGGCAACATGCACACGCTGTCCAGGCCCAGCACGTGGTTGAGCCGGCCGAAGGCCAGCCATGACCCGATGCTCATCGTCAGCTCCACGATCTCCAGCTGGCTGTAGTGCGCGGTCATCCGCTCCCAGAACTCCTCGTCGAGCCCGTGGTGGTCGAGGGTGTACCGCTCGGCGTACTCCGCCGCCAGCCGGGTGCGCTCGTCGAACGCGTCGGTCGTGCGCCACGCGGTGACCGCCTCGGAGAACTCCTCCTCGACCTTCTCCCCGTCCCGCTCGGTGCGCCAGTCCAGACAGAAGACGCACCCGTTGATCTGCGCGACGCGCAGCCGGGCCGCCTCGAACTCGCGCAGGCCCAGGGTGGTGTGGGCGTACACCGACAGGGAGAAGTTCGCGGCGGCCATGCCGATGCCGGGCACCAGGTCGCCCCACACGTACTCGATCGGGTGCTGGCCTTCAGGGACGTCGATCCTCATGACTGTTTCCTTCCGAGTCTGCCGATGGCGGGGCGCAGCGGGACGTCGAGGGCGTCGTAAAGGCCGGGTTCGGCCCCTACGAGCCAGTCGATGGCACCGACGAGGCGGCCGACGGCGGTGGCGTTGCCGCCCGCCGAGCGGTTCTCGCCCTCGTCCGTGGCCTCGACGGTGACCTCGATGCGCGGGCGGCCCTCGATGACGACCCGGTGGGCGCCGTCGCCGCCGGCGGGCGGCACGGGCCAGTCAGGTGCGCACGAGGGGTGGATGCGGGTGACGTGCTCGATGACGATGCGGGGCTCGCCCTCGACGATGCCCTGCACCTCGAAGCGGATCGCGCCCTGGGTGCCGGCCTCGAACTCGCCCATGGTCCGGGTGGTCACCGTGGCCTCGAGCGCACGGCGGTCCGACGTCTCGCGGATCTCGTCGAGTTCGACCCCGAGCGCCCGGGCCATCATCCGTATCTGCCCGCCCCACACCATGGTGGGGATCGAGGGCATGAGCATCATCGGCTCGTGGTCCATGGGCTGCCCCATGCCCACGAGGTGACGGACGGAGTCCGGCTGGTCGTAGGTGGAGTAGTCGAATATCTCCTGGCACCGGATGACGTCGATGGTGGTGCCGAGCCCGCTGAGCAGGAGCGGGAGCACGTCGTTGCCCCATCCGGGGTCGACGCCGGAGGCGAAGAGCGAGCCGCCGCCCTCCGCGACGGCGGCGAGCACCGGGTCGCGGAACTCGGGCGGGGCGTTCCGGTGGTCGTAGAGCGGGTAGAGGGCCGGGCTGACGACGACCGCGCCGGAGCGGACGGCGCGGGTGATGTCGGCGAGCGCCCCGTCGGGCCGGACGTCTCCGGACGCGGCGTACACCACGGCCCGGGGGCGGGCGGCGAGTACGGCCTCGACGTCGTCGGTGGCCTCGACCCCCAACGGGTGGTCGAGCCCGCCGAGTTCTCCCGCGTCGCGGCCGACCTTGGCCGGATCGTGGACGATGACTGCGCAGAGTTGGAGCGCGGGATGGGCCTCGACGGCACGGATCGCCAGACGGCCCACGTTGCCGGTACCCCAGACAACCGTGGAAATCATGCGCGGAGGGTAGCCACAGGTCCCGTACGTTGCCAGAGTCGCGCGGCCCGAACTCGTCCGCCTTCTGCGGCTACTGGTTCTGGCCTCCCAGGACGAAGAGGAGGTAGACGAAGAAGGCGAAGAGGTGACCGACGAACAAGTAGGCGATCAGCCGGATGATCAGGCCGCGCGGGAACTTGGACTCGAAGCGGGCCCGTAGGGTCGCGGGCGCGGGCTTCTCGGCTTGGGACATGGGTACGGCTCCTCGGCTATCGGTGGTGCGTGGTCGGGGGCGTGGCGGGCGTGGGCGGGGTCGCGGGCGGGTTCGCGATCGGGTTCGTGGGCGCGGTCTTGGTGGCGCCGCCGAGGCAGAGTCCGGCCAGGCTGCTCTGCAGCAGCGTGTGGACGAAGAGCAGGTCGGCCCCACCCGCGGAGGCCGCGCCGATCCGGTGCGGAGTGAGCGAGTCGAAGTGCGCGCTGTCCCCGGGCTCCAGCAGGTGCTCGGCCTCGCCCAGGTGCAGCCGCAGCCGCCCTTCCAGGACGTACAGCCACTCCTCGCCGGGATGTACGCGGACCAGCTCGCCCTGGCTGCGGCCGTGGGGCACGTGCACGCGCAGGGCCTGCATCCCCCGACCGGAGCCGCCGGCCTGCCAGTACGTCCAGCCGTCGGCCTCGCGGGCGCCCGGACCGCCGGCCCGTACGATGGGATCGGCTACCGCAGGGGTCTCGCCGAGCAACTCGGAGACGGTCGTACCGTAGGTGCGGGCAAGTCCGAGCAGGAGCGGCAACGAGGGCTGGCGCCGGCCGGTCTCCAGGCGGGACAGGTGGGCGGGCGAGAGTCGGGCCCGTGCGGCGGCGGCCTCCAGGGTGAGCCCGGCACGACGGCGCAGGTCCCGTAGCTGCGGGGCGACGGCGGGCAGCTCGTCCGCCGGTTCGTCGGGACCGGCCGCGCCTTCGGGGCCGGTGTCGGATCCGGGTGTCATACACCGATTGAGCCAGAGTCTTGCCCGTCTGGCAAACCATCTTGCCTCTGAGGCAAGGCGCTGCTGTCGCGCGGCCCGACCTCACCTGTTCGAGGGCCCGCTGCCGGGCGAATGCGTCACCACGGTTGCGCGGGGTCCCGCGCCGTACAGGCTGGGAGCCACGGCACCGGATGACCTACGGCGAGGGACGATGATCGTATCGATGCTGTCCATGCCGGAGGGCACCCTGACCTGCGGGCACGTGTCGGAGGCCCGCGCGCGTCTCGCCACGTCCCGCTTCCTGTTCGTGGACGTGGAACTGCCCGAGGACGGCGCACCCGACGAACCCCCGCTCGCCCGCCTGCTCGGTCTGGAGGCCGAGGACCTAGCGTGGCTCGGGCGGAAGGGGGAATCCGCCCGGGCGGAGATCTTCGGGGAGAGCGGCGCGTTCGTCGTGCCCGCGGTCGACGTGGACCGGGTCATCCATGTCCACGCCCTGGTGACCGAGCGGTACCTCGTCACCGTGCACCGGGGGTCGGCTCCCCTGATCGGGAACGTCACCGCCCGATTCCCGCTCGAGAGCCCGCCGGACTCCGTGGCCATGCTGTTCCTGCTGCTGGACGAGGCCATGGAGACCTACCGCCGGGCCGCCGTCCAGGCCCTGCTGGAGGTGGAGGACCTGGAGGACGCCATGTTCCGGCGGCGCGGGCCCGAACAGCTCTACCGCCTGTCCCGACTGCGGCGCACCGCGGCCCTGCTGCACCACACCCTCCTCCCCTACCATCGGGTGGCGGAGGAAAGCGTCACGCGCCGGGTGATGAACCGCGGCTTCCACCAGGAACGCCAGCAGCTCGTCCGCGAGTACCGGCGCACCGCGAACCTGGTGCTCGCGGACATCGAGTCCCTCCAGGAGACCGCCCGCCGGGCCTTCGGCAGCTACTCCTCCCTGGTGTCCGGCGACCAGAACGGCGTGATCAACCGCCTGGCGGTGGTGTCGACGATCTTCCTGCCGCTGACCTTCCTGACGGGGTTCTTCGGCATGAACTTCGCCTACCTGACCGACGAGCTGGAGAGCGGAGCCGTCTTCTGGCTGCTCGCCGTGGGCCTCCAGGTGGTCTTCCTGCTCGTGGCCCTCTACGTCCTCCACCGCAACCGCCTGTGGCGGATGCTGCGCGAGGACGACAGCGATCCCGACGACGAGTAGCCGTACCGGGGCGCCGTTTCCGGCGCCGGTGCACGACCGTGGTGCTCATTCGGTGGCGAGTGCCGGACGGGCGGGCCGGGGTCCCACCCGTCCGCGGGGCGGCCGGGCCGACTTCAGCACCGCTGCCCGGGCCCGATGACCTCGCGTCCCCACGGGTCGCTACCGATCCACCTGTACTAGTGCTGTGGCCGGAAAGGTTTGCCGGTTCGCGGCGTTCGGTGCGGTGCATCGCAAGGCGGAAGGCCGCGGCTCGTACTGGACGTACTTGCGCGGTCCGACAACGCGGCGAGGTGCCGTACCGGGCGTCGTGAGCCGGTGAACCTTTCCGGCCACAGCACTAGTAGGGCTTGGTCAGGTTGGGGTTGGTGTGGGTATGCCGCGGTGGCAGGTGGGGCATGCGCCGGTCCATGTCGCGAGGAGGGTTTGTAGCTCGCGGACGACTTGGTAGAGGCTCAGGCCGGCGCCATGTCTTTTGGGGCTCTGGCCAGTCGTTGCAGGGTGCAGAAGGCGTGGGCGACGGATACGAGGGTGACGTGGTGGTGCCATCCGTTCCAGGTGCGTCCCTCGAAGTGGGCAAGTCCCAGGGCCTGTTTCATCTCGCGGTAGTCGTGCTCGATGCGCCAGCGGAGCTTGGCCAGGCGGACCAGGGTGGTCAGCGGGGTGTCGGCGGGCAGGTCGGAGAGCCAGAACTGAACGGGTTCGCCCTGGTCGGCCGGCCACTCGGCCAGCAGCCAGCATGCGGGCAGTTCCGGGCCCTCGACCGTGTGGCGGACCTCGCGACCGGCAGGCCGGATCCGCAAGGCCACGAACCGCGAGTACATCCGCTTGAAGCCGCTGCGGCCGGTGCCGGGCCGGGAGCCCTCACGCCATTGCACTGGCTTCGCCGTCTTCCGGCCGGCCGCGATGACCAGCTGTTTCACCGACTGCGGCTTGTCCGGGTACTTCGCCACGGGTGGCCGTCCGTTCCCGGAGTAGGGCTCGGTCACCGGCACGGCTTCGCCGGGCTGGGCCGAGAGGGTGGTGGAGATCCCCACCATGTAGTTGAGGCCGCGGGCCTGCAGGCCGTGCCGGAATGCCGCCGCGTCTCCGTATCCGGCGTCCGCGACGGCCAGCGGCACCTCGATGCCCCACGAGCGGGTCTCATCCAGCATGTCCAGGGCCAGCTGCCATTTCTCCACATGCCCGGTGTCGTCGGGAATGCCGCAGGCGGTGCGGCGGGCGACCTTGGCCGGGTCCGCCTTCGGCGAGGCGGGGTCCCAGGCCTCGGGCTGGAACAGCCGCCAGTTGACCGCCACCGAGGCGTGGTCCGAGGCCAGGTGCAGGGAGACGCCCACCTGGCAGTTGGTGACCTTGCCCGCAGTGCCGGTGTACTGCCGCGAGACACACGCCGAGGCATTGCCGTCCTTGAGGAAGCCGGTGTCATCGAAGATCAGCACGGTGGGCCGGATCGCCTTCTCCATGCTCCAGGCCAGCCGGGCCCGCACATGCGCGGGGTCCCACGGGCTGGTGGTGATGAAGTGGGCCAGGGCCTGACGGTTCCCGTCCTCGCCCAGCCGGGCGGCCATCGGCTCGACCGACTTGCGCTGCCCGTCCGTGAGCAGGCCCCGCAGGTAAACCCGCCCCCACCGACGCTGATCCTTACGCGCGAACGGCTCGAAAACCTCCGCCGCGAAGTCCTCCAACTCGCCACGTACAGCTGCAATTTCCTCCGGCGTCACACGTCTTGAACGACTCACCGAGCCCTTAGGACACGCAACACCAGCCCCAACCTGACCAAGCCCTACTAGCGGGAGTGCGCCGCCAGGACCGTAGCCACCGTGTTCGCCTCGGCCGCCGGCTTGTCCGGGCGGTGGCGCAGGACGCGGGCGAAGCGGAGGGTCACTCCGGCCGGGTAGCGGGAGGAGCGCTGGAGGCCGTCGTAGGCGATCTCCACGACCAGTTCCGGGCGGACCCGGACGGTGAAGCCGTCGTCCTCGACCGCCAACTCGCGCAGCCGCTGCGTCTGCCAGCGCAGCATCTCGTCGGTGAGCCCCTTGAAGGTCTTGCCGAGCATGGCGTACGACCCGTCGCCGGTGGGCGCCCCCAGGTGCAGGTTGGAGAGCAGGCCGGTGCGCCGCCCGTGGCCCCATTCCGCGGCGAGGACCACCAGGTCGAGGGTGTGCACCGGTTTCACCTTGAGCCAGTGTTTGCCGCGCCGGCCGGCGGCGTAGGACGAGTCCAGTGACTTGACGACGACCCCCTCGTGGCCCCGGCGCAAGGTCTCGGCCCAGAACTCCTCGGCCCGGGCGCCCTGCTCCCCCGGGTCCTCGACGGCGAGGCGGCGGACCCTGGCGCCCTCGGGAACGAGCGCGGTCAGGGCCGCGTACCGCTCGCGCACCGGCAGGTCGAGCAGGACGTCCTCGCCCACGGCCAGGACGTCGAAGAAGTAGGGGGCGACCGGGAGCGTGCGCCGGGCGGCGTCCACGTCGACCCGGGAGCCGACCCGGCTCGCGATCTCCTGGAAGGGGACGGGGCGGCCGTCCGCCGCCCGTCCGATGACCTCCCCGTCGAGGATGAACCGCTCCCCCGGCAGCGACCGGGCCAGTTCCGCCACCTCGGGCAGCCGTCCCGTGATCTCGTCCAGGGAGCGCGTGTAGATCCGTACGTCGTCGCCGTCGCGGTGGACCTGGACCCGGATCCCGTCCAGCTTCTCCTCCACCGCGCACGGCCCGAGCACCTCCAGTGCCTCGGCGACCGACTTCGCCGTGCCGGCCAGCATCGGCTGGACGGGCTGTCCCACGCGCAGCGTGACCGTGCGCAGTGCCTGCGCGCCTTCGGCCAGTACGGCTGCCGCCACCCGGGGCAGCGAGCCGTCCAGCATCACCGCCCGGCGTAGCGCGGCGGCCGGTACGCCGGAGGCCGCGGCCACCCCTTCCAGGGCCACCGCGTCGAGCGCGCCCTGGCGCACCTCGCCGGACAGCAGGGCGCGCAGGAACGCCTGCTCGGCCCCGGTGGCCCGGCCCAGCAGGTCGCCAAAAATCCGGCCGCGCCGCTGCACGGACCCGGTGCCCGACACCGCGGCCAGTTCGCCGACCGCGGTGTCGACGTCACGGACGGTCAGGACGGGTTCCGCCGCCGGTGCGACGTCCTGGCCGAGCGTCCGCCAGCCGATGCCGGGGCGGCCCTGCGGGAGGCGCCCGGAGAGGTAGGAGATGACCAGGCCGGCCTCCTCGGGGGGCGCGGCGGCGAAGAGTTCGGCGAGCAGTGCGCTCTTGCGGGACCGGGCGGAGGCGTCGGCGACCTCCCGGGACACGCGCGCGACGTCGGCCAGCAGCATGCGGCCATCCTCCCGCCCGCGGACGCACCGCGCAGGTCGGTACCCAGTCGGCAGCAGGCCGGGGGCGCGTACCGCAGGTGCGGTACGCGCGGGGCCCGACCTACTCCTCGAGAAGGTGGACGGTTCCGCCTGTGGGGGCTCGGAGCCCGGGGAAAGGGCCCTTAGGGTGCCCATATGAAGCTCCGAATGCCCCGGCGCCGCCGAGACCGTCTGCTCGCGGGCGCCGCCGCGCTCGCGGTCGTGGCGGGGGCCGGTACGTGGACGGCCGCGTCCGCGACCGGTGACGAACCCGCCGTGCACCGCCAGGACCAGGTCGTGAACATGCCCGGCGCCGGGATCGACACCTCCTACTTCACGGCGGGCGGCGGTGCGGAAAGACGTCCCGCCGTCCTGCTCGGGCACGGTTTCGGCGGCAGCAAGGACGATGTCCGCGAGCAGGCCGAGCGCCTCGCCCGGGACGGGTACGCCGTCCTGACCTGGTCGGCGCGCGGCTTCGGCCGCTCCGAGGGCCGGATCGGCTTGAACGACCCCGCGTACGAGGTCAAGGACGTCTCCCGGCTCATCGACTGGCTCGCGGCCCGGCCCGAGGTGAAGCTCGACGCGGCCGGCGATCCGCGCGTCGGCGTCTCCGGGGCCTCCTACGGCGGCGCGGTCTCGCTGCTGGCGGCCGGTCACGACCCGCGGGTCGACGCGATCGCCCCGCAGATCACCTACTGGAACCTCGCCGACGCCCTCTTCCCGAACGGCGTGTTCAAGAAGCTCTGGTCCGGCATCTTCTTCACCAGCGGGTCGACCGACGGGCTGCAGCGCGCCGTGCCCGGTCCGCGGCCGGACCCCTCGGCGGCGCCCGGCTGCGGACGGTTCCAGCCCGAGGTCTGCGCGATGTACGAACGCGTCGCGGTGGCGGGCAAGCCCGATGCCGAGGCCCGCACCCTGCTGGAGCAACGCAGTCCGTCGGCCGTCGGCGACCGGATCAAGGTGCCGACCCTGATCGTGCAGGGCCAGGACGACTCCCTCTTCCCGCTGGACCAGGCCGATGCCATGGCCGAGGCCATCGCGGCGAACGGCGCGCCCGTCTCCGTGGACTGGGCCGCGGGCGGGCACGACGCCGGGATGCGCGAGGCCGACCGGGTCGAGGCCCGGGTGGCGGCCTGGTTCGACCGCCACCTCAAGGGGGACGGGGCCGCCGACACCGGCCCGGCGTTCCGGGTCACGCGCTCCGGGGGCATCGACTCCACCGACGGCACGGTCACCCTGCGCGGCGCGACCGGCGACCGGTATCCCGGGCTGGAATCCGGCCCTCGGGAGTTCGTCCTGACGGGCCCGGAGCAGACCTTCGCCAATCCGGCGGGCGGCGCGCCCCCCGCCCTGTCCTCGCTCCCGGGCATCGGCGGGCAGCTCGCCGCCTTCGGGGCCGGGCTCTCGCTGGACTTCCCCGGGCAGAACGCCCGGTTCGAGTCGGCGCCGCTGGCCGAGGACGTGACGATCACTGGTGCACCGACCCTCACCCTCAAGGTGAGGTCGAGTGCCGCGGACGGCTCGGCCGTGCTGTTCGGCAAGGTGTACGACGTGGGGCCCGACGGCCGTCAGCAGGTGCTGCCGAGCCAGCTGGTCGCCCCCGTGCGGGTGGAGAACGCGCAGGAGGGCGCCACCGTGCGGCTGCGGCTGCCCGCGATCGACCACTCCGTCGAGGCCGGACACCGGCTGCGGCTGGTGATCGCCGCGACCGACCTCGGCTACGCGACCCCGGCTGCCCCGGCCACCTACACCGTCGCCGTGCAGGGCCCGCTTACCGTGCCCGTCGCCGCGGATGTGCGGACGGCCGCGGCCGGGCTGCCCGCCTGGATCTGGTGGCTGCCACTGGGCGCGGTGGCCCTGGCCGCGGCGCTGCTCGGGATCCGACGGACCGGCCGGGGCGCCGGCGGGTCGGGGCCGGGCGCCTCGCAGCCGGACCCTGCACTGGCCGACGTACCCCTGGAGATCACCGGGCTGACGAAGCGCTACGCGAAGGCGCAGGACCGGTACGCGGTGCGGGACCTGTCCTTCCGCGTCGAGAAGGGGCAGGTGCTGGGACTGCTCGGGCCCAACGGCGCCGGGAAGACCACCACCCTGCGGATGCTGATGGGGCTGATCTCGCCGGACGCCGGGGAGATCCGGGTGTTCGGGCACGCGGTACGGGCCGGGGCGCCCGTGCTGTCCCGGGTCGGGGCCTTCGTGGAGGGCGCCGGATTCCTCCCGCACCTGACGGGCCGCGCCAATCTGGAGCTGTACTGGCGGGCCACCGGCCGCCCGGCCGAGGACTCGCACATGGCGGAGGCCCTGGAGATCGCCGGGCTCGGCGACGCGCTGGAGCGCGCGGTGCGCACGTACTCGCAGGGCATGCGCCAGCGCCTGGCGATCGCGCAGGCCATGCTCGGCATGCCGGACCTGCTGATCCTCGACGAGCCGACGAACGGTTTGGACCCGCCGCAGATCCGGGAGATGCGCGACGTGATGATCCGCTACGCCGCGGGCGGGCGGACGGTCATCGTCTCCAGCCACCTCCTGTCGGAGGTGGAACAGTCCTGTACCCACCTGGTGGTCATGGACCGCGGGCAGCGGGTCGCGGCGGGCGAGGTCTCCGAGATCACCGGCGGCGGGGACACGCTCCTGGTGACGCTGGCGGAGCCGGTGGACGAGGTGAGCGTCGAGAAGGTGGCGGCGCTGGAGGGAGTGGGTTCCGTGGTGGCCGCCGATGACGGGCTGCTCGTACGGCTCGAAGGCGCGACGGCCGCGGGGCTGATCGCCGAACTCGTACGGCTGGAGGTACCGGTGAGCGGAGTGGGACCGCACCGGCGACTGGAGGACGCGTTCCTCACCCTGATCGGAGGTGCGGCGTGAGTACGGCGACGACGGCGCGGGAGGTGGCTCCCGGTTACCGGGCGAGCCGTACGCTGCCGCTGCGCGTGGAGGCGCTGCGGCAGTGGCGCCGCCGGCGGACGCTGGTGATGGGCGGGGTGCTGGCCGCGCTGCCCGTCATCTTGATGATCGCGTTCGCGGTGGGCGGCGGGCCGGGCAGCCGGGGCGGCGGGAACGGCCGCATCACCCTGATCGACACGGCCACGGCCTCGGGCGCGAACTTCGCCGCGACCTGCCTGTTCGTCTCGGCCGGCTTCCTGCTGGTGGTGCCGGTGGCGCTGTTCTGCGGGGACACCGTGGCCTCGGAGGCGAGCTGGTCCTCGCTCCGCTACCTGCTGGCCTCGCCGGTACCCCGGGCCCGGCTGCTGTGGAGCAAGTTGGTGGTGGCGCTGGGCTTCAGCCTGGCGGCGATGGTGCTGCTGCCGGTGGTGGCGCTGGCGGCGGGCACGGCCGCGTACGGGTGGGGGCCACTGAAGCTCCCGGCGGGCGGGGCGCTGGCGGCCGGGGACACCGTGCCGCGGCTCGCGCTGGCCGTGGCCTTCGTCTTCGTCTCGCAGCTGGTGACGGCGGGGCTGGCGTTCTGGCTGTCGACGCGGACGGACGCCCCGCTGGGCGCGGTGGGCGGGGCGGTCGGGCTGACGATCGTCGGCAATGTGCTGGACGCCGTGACGGCCCTCGGGTCGTGGCGGGAGTTCCTGCCGGCGCACTGGCAGTTCGCGTGGGCGGACGCGCTGCAGCCCCAGCTCGAGTGGGGCGGGATGGTCAAGGGAGCGGTGGTGTCGGCGTCGTACGCGCTGGTGCTGTTCGCACTCGCCTTCCGCGGGTTCTCCCGCAAGGACATCGTGTCCTGATGCGCCACGGACGGCCCACGGCCCACGGCCCGCAGCCCGGGGACTTCCGGGCCGTGGGCCGTGGGCCGTCCGTGGCGATGCGGCCGCGTTCGCCCGCCCGATGGGGGGCAACGCGCGCCGGGTGAGCGGGCGCCCTCCGTGGAGAAGGGCGCCTTGGCCGTCGTCGGCGCCTCCTACTCGCCGGACACCGGCGAGGTGGACGTCCTGACGGGGGCACCCGTCCGGGCGGTCACTCGGGCCCCCGCGCCCCCGGGATCGCAGCGATCGCGGCCAGCAGTTCGGCGTCCAGCGGGCGGTCGGCGACGGCCGCATTGGCGCGTACCTGCTCGGCGGAGGTGGCTCCCGCGATGACGGAGGCACAGCCGGGCCGGGCGGAGAGCCAGCCGATGGCGAGTTCGAGGACGGTCCGGTCGTGCTTCTCGGCGAGCGCGGCCAGCGCTTCGACGACGTCGAGGCGCTCCTCGGTGAGGTACGAGTCGCGGCCTTCGAGCCGGGAGCCGGCTGGTACGGGCGCACCCCTGCGGATCTTGCCGGTCAGCAGGCCGTTGGCGAGCGGGAAGTACGGGAGCACTCCGACGCCGTAGTGGAGGGCGGCCGGGACCAGCTCCCGCTCGACCGACCGCTCCAGCAGCGACCACTCGTTCTGCGCCGATACGAAGGGGACCGCGCCGGTCTCGCGGGCGACGTGGGCGGCTTCGGCGAGCTGCCAGCCGGTGAGGTTGGAGTGGCCGATGTACCGGACCTTGCCTTCGGCGACGAGCTCGGTGAGCGCGGCCAGGGTCTCGGCGATCGGGGTGGCCGGGTCGGGGCTGTGCAGCTGGAAGAGGTCGATGTGGTCGGTGTCGAGGCGGCGCAGGGACTCCTCGACGGCACGCCGGATGTAGGCGCGGCCGCCTCGGGAGCCGGCGGCGGGTCCGTACTTCATGTCCACGCCGTCGTAGCCGAACTTGGTGGCGAGGACGACCTGGTCGCGACGGCCCTTGAGGGCCTGCCCGAGGTGGACCTCGGAGCCGCCGGCACCGCCGTAGATGTCGGCGGTGTCCAGCAGGGTGATGCCCGCGTCCAGGGCGGCGTCGACGACGGCGCGGGTGGCCTGGGCGTCCAGTCGGCCACCGAAGTTGTTGCAGCCGAGACCGACGGCGGAGACCTGGAGTCCGGAACTGCCCAGGGGGAGATAGCGCATGCGTTTCGTTCCTCCGACTCGACGAGTACATGATCAACTGGGCGTCCAGTCTAGGCGTCCGGCCGGCGCGCCGGACCGGAATCCCGGCAGCGGGCCGTGAACGCCGTGTGACACGTGCGGGCCCCGTCCCCCGCCGGCCGTCCGGCCCGCCCCCGGTCATTCGGCCGCACGGATCACGGCGTCGCCGCACCGGTCGCGGCCGCGTTCCGACCGGAGTTCCCCGTCCCGACCGGGGCGGGAGTCAGCCCGACCCGAAGCACGCCGGGCCGGCAGGCGGGCACACTGCCCAGATGTTGATCAGACGAGAATCCCCCGCCGACCTGGCCGCTGTCCGTGCGGTGACGATCGCTTCCTCCTACGAGCCGTACGAGGAGGAGCCGGTGGAGGTGATGCTGCGGGACGCATTGCAGCAGGGTGAGGACTGGATCCCGGCGCTCTCCCTGGTGGCCGAGGACGTGGACGGCGCGATCATCGGCCATGCTCTGTGCACCCGGGGCCGAATCGGTACCGTCCGAGTACCCAATCTCAGCCTGCTCGGTGTTCACGGCGAGCATCGCCGGCGCGGTTGCGGAACGGCCCTGGTCCACGCCGCTCTCGCTGCGGCGGACGCCCTCGACGCCCCGATGGTCGTTGTCCTCGGTGACCCCGACTTCTTTGGGCGGTTCGGCTTCCGACCGAGCACTGACTTCGGAATCGTCGGCGAGGAACTGGCCTGGGAGCACCTGTTCCAGATCCGCACCCTGTCCGCCTACGATCCGTCCGTACAAGGTGAATTCGTCTACCCGGAGCCGTTCGGCAACGTCTGACGCCGACGCCGCAGCGAAGTGGGATCCGGCCCGGCGCGGTTGCGGGGGGGCGGAGACCTGGCGAACGGCCAGTGGGCCCGGTTGGGGCCGCTGCTGCCACGGGGGGATCAACCGGGCCGGTCGCCATCCTCAACGAGTGGCCGTGACGGGCACCCTGTTGAGACCATGCGCCGGTGAACTCAGGACTCCCCGCCGGATGGACGATCGAACACGTACGCGCTCTTTCCGGAGACCCGAGCGCTGCCCCGCTCTCCTCGGATCGGCTCGTTGCCGTCGAGGTCGCCGGTCGGGACGACCACGAGCTGCTCCAACCCGATGTGATTCTTGCGTTCCACGAACTGTGCCTCGTGCGGGACGGCGGTGAGTGGTTCATGGGTCAGCTCGACGCTGACGGCTCAGTGATCTGCTGGGCCTCCTACGGATCCGACCTGGCCGGGGCCATCCGCAGCCTCTGAACGACACCCCGCGACGACCGCATCTCCAGCCACCTTTCACAACGGGCTCTAGACGAGGCGGGTGGCGCCCGGGGACGGTGCTGCCGTCGTGATGCGGGGCGGGGTGAAGCCCGCGCGGCGGAAGGCGTCCGTCACGGCCCGGGTCACCGACCGCTCGGCGTCCGCGTCGATCAGGGACAGTGCCGAGCCACCGAAGCCGCCGCCCGTCATCCGGGAGCCGTAGGCACCCGCCGCGTCCGCCGTGGAAACCGCCAGGTCCAGCTCCGGGCAGGACACCTCGTAGTCGTCGCGCAGCGAGCGATGGCCTTCCGTCAGTAGGGGTCCCGTCTCGCGCAGTCGGCCCGCGCGCAGCAGTTCCTCGACGCGCAGGACCCGCTGGTTCTCGGTCACGACGTGCCGGACGCGCCTGCGCCCGACCGGGTCCTCCAGGCGGGCCAGGGCCTGCTCCAGCTCCTCGTGCGGGAGGTCGCGCAGGGCGGGCAGGCCCAGGGCCGCGGCCGCGCGGTGGCAGGAGGCCCGGCGCTCGGTGTAGGCCCCGTCGGAGAGTGCGTGCTTGACCCGGGTGTCGATGACGAGGAGGCGCAGGCCGGCCGCCGCGCAATCGAAGGGGATGTGGCGCTGGTCGAGGCTGCGGGTGTCCAGGTGGAGGGCGTGCCCCCCGGTGGCGCAGGCCGAGGCCGTCTGGTCCATGATCCCGCAGGGGACACCGACGTACGCGTTCTCGGCGCGCCGGGCGAGTGCGGCCAGTTCGGGGCGGGTGAGCGGGATCCCGTACAGGTCGGTGAGGGCCAGCGCGGTGGCCACTTCCAGGGCGGCGGAGGAGGACAGGCCGGCGCCGGTCGGTACGTCGGACCGTACGTGCAGATCGGCGCCGCCGACCGGAAGTCCGGCGTCCCACAGGGCCCAGGCGACCCCGGCGGGGTAGGCGGCCCAGCTCGCGGCGCCCTGCGGCGGGCGCGCCGGGTCGAGATCTGCGAGATCGAGGCTAACCGTGCCGGAGGGGACCTCGGTGGAATGGACCCGCAGGATCCGGTCGGTGCGCCGGGCCGCGGCCACCTCGGTGCGCTGCGGGAGGGCGAAGGGCAGGACGAAGCCGTCGTTGTAGTCGGTGTGTTCGCCGATCAGGTTGACCCGGCCCGGGGCCGCCCAGACCCCCTCGGGCGGGTACCCGTACAGCTGTTGGAAACCGTCCTGTGTCGACCGGGTCACGCGCTCGCCACCTCCCGCAGCCGCGCGGCCGCGTCCTCGGGCCGGACGTCGTTCATGTAGGCCTCCATGCCGGATTCGGTCCCGGCCAGGTACTTCAGTTTGTCCGCCGTCCGACGGATCGTGAAGAGCTCCAGGTGGAGCGCGAAGTCGGCCCGGCCCTCGCCGGCCGGCGCCTGGTGCCAGGCGGAGATGTACGGGGTCGGCTCGGGCCGGTCGAAGAGCCGGTCGAAGCGGCGCAGGAGCTCCAGGTAGACCCCGGGGAACTCGGCGCGGGCCCCGTCGCCGAGGGCGGGCAGGTCGGGGACGCGGTGGCGCGGGTAGAGGTGGACCTCGTACGGCCAGCGCGCCGCGTAGGGCACGAAGGCGGTCCAGTGCTCCGTTTCGAGGACGACGCGGGTGCCTTCGGCGCGCTCGGCGGCCAGGACCTCCTCGAAGAGGTTGCCGCCGGTGCGTTCGCGGTGGGCGGCGACGGTGGCGAGCATCCGGGTGGTGCGCGGGGTGACGAAGGGGAAGGCGTAGATCTGGCCGTGCGGATGCCCGAGGGTGACGCCGATCTCGGTGCCGCGGTTCTCGAAGCAGTAGACCTGCCGGACGCCCTCGCGGACGGAGAGTTCGGCGGTGCGGTCGCTCCAGGCGGCGAGGACGAGCGCGGCGCGTTCCTCGTCGAGGTCGGCGAAGGAGGTCAGGTGGTCGGGGGTGAAGCAGATGACCTCGCAGCGACCGGTGTCGCCGGCGAGGGAGGGGAAGCGGTTCTCGAACACGGCCACCTCGTAGTCGGGCGCCGGGATCTCGCTCGCGCGGCCCTCGGTGGAGGGGCACAGCGGGCAGGCGTCGGCGGGCGGGTGGTAGGTGCGGCCCTGCCGGTGGGAGGCGATGACGACCCGGTCGCCGAGCAGCGGATCGCGCCGTACCTCGGAGCTGCTCGCGGTGGCGGACGCGTCGAGCGGACGCGTGTCGGGGACGGCGCGTGCGGCGCCGTCGCCGGTGTCGTAATAGAGGATCTCGCGGCCGTCGGCGAGGCGGGTGCTCGTGCGCTTCACGGAAGGAACTCTCTCACTACGGGGTGACGACCGTGGTGCGGCCGGGGTCGGGCTGGTCGCGCAACGGCAGGACGGTGCCGGGGCGCTCCAGTTCGAGAACGATGATCTCGTTCCCGTCCGCCGGGTCGTGCCACGGGGGTCTGGGGGCGTGGGGCCGTGGGGCGCGTGCTGCGGGCCCGGGCCCGGAGACCGGCCCCCGGCACCCGGCGGGGTTGCTCCCGCACCTGACGGTCCGCTCGAGGGCGCGTCCGCACCGCAGGTCGGTGGTCGCCCCGTCCGCGACGGTCGCGACGCCCGCGGCCGGCCCCTCGCGTCCGCGGTCACCGGCGGGAACGTCAATGCGTGCACGCCGTTCGGGGCCGCGGCGGCCCGGATCCGCATCAAGCGGTGCGGGCCGGAACGGCCTGGATCCGCATCAAGCGGTGCGGGCCGGAACGGCCTGGATCCGCATCAAGCGGTGCGGGCCGGAACGGCCTGGATTCGGCACCGGTCCCCGAAGGGCTCGGCGCTGGTGGCACCGGGTGACGGGGACACGGCCGGCAGGACCGGGAGACCGCGCTTGTCCGCCGCGGCGGACCCGCACTACGGTGCCGGTGTGGACCTCTTCACCCGTTCCTGGACGGCGTTGCGCACGACGGTCGCCGAGATCGCCGTGGGCGACTGCCTCGGCGCGTACGTCCTGGAGCGGACGCTGCACCACCTCGACCTGATCGCCCACCTCCCGGACGCGCGGACCCGGCCGCCGAACGAGAGCCCGGCCCGCTCCGACGCCCTGCTGGAGCGGATCGCCGGGGCGGCGTTCCCCCCGTCGTTCACCGACCGGAACGCGCTCCTGGTCGGCACCGGTCGCAGCGCGCCCACCGACGCACGGCGGACCGAACTGCGCGAGGTGGCGGTGAGGTCCCCGCTCGTCCTGAGCTGACCCGCCCCCGCAGCAAAGGGGACCGGGCCGGCCCTGGTCACGGGGTGCTGAGGGCGCTCAAGGCGGTCGAGGTGCTCGTTCCGCTGAACGGATGCAGTCGTGGAGCAGCCGGGCATCCTCAGGGATCACAGTGGCCCCATTTCACGTTGAACCGTCAAGAGGTGCGCTCCGCACCGCTGGCCCCTGGTACGAGGAGGATCCGATGCATGCCGCCGAGGAGAACCGGCAGGAGCTGGACTCGGTCAGCGTTCTGAACGCGAAGAGGACGCTGCTCCAGCTGCTCGGTCGGGCGGGGGTCTCCGCCGACGATGCGCAGGGCCTGATCGCCCTGGTCGAGGCGGGCGCCCTGGCCGGCGCGTGCGAGGAGGTCGGCGCACTCGGGGGGTCCGTCCCCGAGGACAAGGGCGAGCCGTACGAGTCGGGCTGGCTGGACGGTGCCCGTGCCGTCGCCGAGGAGCTCGGGGGGATCGCCGAACGGGCACTGCGGCGAACCGTCGACCGCGACGGACCGAGCACCGCCGCGGCCGCCCGGCCACCGGTCGGGCGCATGGAGGTGGAACAGGCGAAGGCGGCCGTCACCCCCCTCTACCTCACCTTCACCGCCGTCTCCGACCTCGACCCCGAGGTCACCGAGGAGGTGCTCCGTGCCGTCCTCGCCACGATGACCCCCCGACAGAGGGCCCGGTACGCGGGCCGGCTTGCGGAATTCGCCGCAGCGCACCGGGCCCGTCTGGAGCGGTTGTACGTGGAGTACGGGCCCGGCAGTGCCACCGCCATCCACGGCCGCTACTCCCTCCTGCACTCCGCCACCAGCATCGCCGTGCTGGAGCGGCTCGCCACGCCCGCGGCCGCCCTGCGGGAGGAGTGGGAGGCCGCCGAGCTGCCACCCGCCTGGCTGGACGGTCCCATGAGGGCCTGGGACGCGGTGGGCTGAGCCGCGGCGCCAGCCTCGGCGCCCGTCATCCCCGCCGACGCTCCCGGCCCTGCTGTCGGGTGGTACGCGGCCCTACTCGGCGCGGGACGCGTTGTCGGAGGGGCGCTCTAGCATGGGCCGCTCCTGATCATCCCCGGGCCGCGCAGTCGGTGACGCTGCCTCGGCCCCGCGCGAGGAGCCGCACCATGCCGTCCAGCACCGCCCCCCGGCCGCCGTACGTCGTCCCCTGCGCGGAATCGGCAGGTTCAGGGGCGCGGTACGCCCTCGTCGGCGCCGACGGGCGGCTGGTTCGGGCGCCGGAGTTGAGCGCGGTCGGGGCGTTCCACCCGGACGGCCGGGGCGGGTTCGTCGCCCCCGCCGCCGACCTGGAGGGCCGGTGCGGCTACCTCGACCACGACGGTGCGTGGCTGGCCGAACCGGCGCTTCCCTACACCGAAACGTTCGAGGCCGACGGGCTCTCCCGGTTCCGGGCGGAGGACGGCCGCTGGGGCTACGCCGGGACGGACGGAACGCCGGTCATACCGGCGACACTGACGGAGGCCCACGTGTTCCGCCACGGCCTGGCCGCCGCCCGCACCGAGGACGGGACGGGCTACATCGACACCACGGGCCGCTTCGTGATCCGCCCGCAGTACGCCGCGGCGGGGTGGTTCGCGCCGAACGGGCTCGCCGGCGTGCGGATGGCCGACAGCGGGCGCTGCGGCTACATCGACCGCGCGGGCCGTACGGTCGTCGAGCCGCGGTTCGACGGGGCGAGGCCCTTCGGCCCCGACGGCGCGGCGCCCGTGCGGGTGGGCGGCCTGTGGGGCCTGATCGACGAGAAGGGGGAGTGGATCGTCGAACCGTCCTTCCGGATGCTCAACGCCTTCCACGCAAACGGCCTCGCCCACGTCCTGGGCGGTACCGTCGGCAACCACTTCCGCGGCTTCCTGAACGGCCGCGGCGAGGTGGTGATCAAGGCGAACGACCGGATGTCCGAGGACTTCCGGTGCGGACTGGTGCGCATCGACAACGGCTACGCGCACGGCTACCTCGACGCCGCCGGTGAGGAGGTCATCGAGCGGGAGTACGAGTGGGCCGAGGACTTCGACGCCGCCGGAGCCGCAGTGGCCCATTACCTCGAACCCATGGACGATGACGCCCCCGAGGACGCCCCCGAGGGCGCCCCCGACGAAGATCGTGCCGCCGACCGCCCCTGCGGGCGGGCGTGGGGGGTCCTTCGCTCAGACGGACGGTTCGTCCCGGTCCACCATCTAGAGCCCCTCACCGACGAAGAGGGCTGGGTCCTCGGATTCGGCTTCGGGACCGGACTCGCCGCGTTCGTCACCCGCGGCGGCGGGGTCGCCCACGTGGACCGCGACGGCACGGACGTCTGCCGGGTCGAGGCCACCGCTGACGGCGGCGCCCTACGCCTGGTGAACCGGGCCGGGACGATCCTCTGGGAATCCACCGCGGCCGAGGGCACGTTCGCGTCCGTGGAGCCCGCCCACTGCCAAGAGGCGCACTCGTACCTGGTGTACCCCGGTGCCCCGGAACGGGACGTCGCCGACCTCGCGGGCGAGCTGCTCGCTGCCGAGCCCCGCCCCTTCGAACCCTGCTCGCTGATCTTCGACGACAGGGAGGACCCGTACGAGCCCGCCGAGCCCGAGGACGACCCGGACGCCGACGGCACCTCGTTCGGCGCGATGAGCGTGGTCGCCCGGACCTTCCTCTACGCCGAGCACCAACACGACTTCTCCTTCCTCCAGGACTGGACGTCCGAACGCTTCGGTGAGATCGAGCACGACGTCATCGGCCGGCTCACCGCCCGCTTCGGCGACCCGCTCCCGGGAGTCGAGCTGTGCCTGCGCTCCGGCGACGGCGAGTCGTCCACGGTGTGGCGGGTCGGCACGCAGCAACTGGTCCTGCAGTCGTACTGCCTGGTCGGCGACGGGGACATGGAGATCCAGCTCTGGCTCGCCGCCGTCGCGCCGTCCGCCGAAGACGCCCAGCCGTCGCCGTAGCCGTAGCCGTAGCCACCGGCCGTACCGGCGCGGTGGGTCGGGTGGTGGCCGTGAACTCCCGCCCCTCCTGCTCCGTCAACCTCCGGACCCTGACGGGTGGCGCCACCCCTGCTCACGGAGCCCGGTCAGAGCGGCGGCGAGAGCGACGGTGGTGGCTGCGACGACCGCCGCCGATCGGGTGGTACGAGGCATGTTCTCTCCCAAGTACTCGGGGGCATACCGGCGATGCGGCACCAGGCCGGCGACGCCCGCCAGGTGCCGGCAAGCAGCTGAACACAGTCCGGCCCCTCTCTGTCAGAACGCCGATTCGGCCATGGGGGCCCGGACTGTCCGGGGGCGGAGCGCAGAACGGATCGGGCGCCCGTGCACGGCGATCGGCGTGGACCGGTTCGAGCAGCTGGCACAGCCATCCGACCGTGCCCGGTGGCGTACGTCTCGGGGGGGGCAGGTCAGCCCCGGGGTGCCCCTCGAGCAGGCCGATGGAAGCGGAGGCCAGAGCATCACATAACGTGCCCTCCATGCACCAGATGTACTCGGCCGGGCCCGGCTCGGACGGCGAAGACGCAGGCAGGCGGCGGTTCCTCGCGATCGCGACGGGGGCGGCCACGGCTGCGGGGTTCGGCGCCCTGGCCGGTTGCGCGAACGACAGCGGAGACAGTGCCGGCGGATCCGGGTCGGGGCCGAAGTCCGGGGCGGCGTCGGAGTCCGCCGAACCGGGCAAGAGGCCGTCGGTCGCCGCGGCGCGGGGTCTCGACGTCAAGGCCGAGAACGCCCGCCCGGGCCATGCCGACTGGCCGGTGGAGAAGGCCGGCCCGGCGCGGGCCATCGAGGGGTTCACGGACAAGGTCAGCGTCCTGCCCGGCGAGTCCTTCGGGCTGCACGTGTCGACGACCGCACCCCGGTTCACCGTCTCCGCCTACCGGATGGGCTGGTACGGCGGGGCCCGGGCGCGGCTGGTGTGGCGCTCCGAGGCCCTGCCCGGGGTCCGGCAGCCGGAGCACACGGTGGACGCCGGGACCAGGATGGTCCGCACCCGGTGGACCCGTACCGCCACGGTCGAGACGAAGGACTGGCCGGAGGGCAGCTATCTGCTGCGGCTGGACGCGCAGGGCGGCGAGGGCCGGCGGTTCGTGCCCCTCACCGTGCGGTCCGCGGTGACCGCGGGCCGCACGGTCGTGGTCAACGCGGTGGCCACCTGGCAGGCGTACAACCGGTGGGGCGGCTACGGCAGCTACGACGGCCCCAGCGGTGGCTTCGCCTCCCGCTCGCTCGCCGTGAGCTTCGACCGGCCGTACGAGTACGACGACGGCGCGGGCCTGTTCCTGGTCTACGAGGCCCCGCTGATCGCGCTGGCCGAGCGGCTCGGCATACCCCTCGCCTACACGACCACCACCGACGTGGCCCGGGAGAAGCGGCTCCTGGAGGGGGCGGCGGCGGTGCTCTCGCTCGGGCACGACGAGTACTGGTCGCCGGAGCAGCGGGCCCACGTCACGGCCGCCCGCGACGCCGGTACCAACATCGCGGTCCTGGGTGCGAACTGCTGCTACCGCCGGATCCGGCTGGAGCCCTCCGACCTGGGGCCGGACCGCACGCTGGTCTGTTACAAGTCGTCCTACGAGCAGGACCCGGGGTTCAAGCGCGGCCAGCCCGCAACGGTGGACTTCCGCTCCGCGCCCGGCGCGGACCCGGAGAGCTCGCTGCTCGGCGTGATCTACGACGGCTATCCGGTGGACGCCCCGTACGTGGTGACCAATCCCGGACACTGGCTCTTCGAGGGCACCGGGGCGCGGGCGGGCGACCGCTTCGAGCACCTGGTGGGGGTCGAGTACGACAAGGTCGACACCGGGTTCCCGACGCCCCGGCCGATCGAGATCCTGGCCCACTCCCCCGTGGTGTGCGAGGGGCGGCCCAGCCACCAGGACACGGCCTATTACACGGTGGCGAGCGGGGCGGGGGTGTTCGCGACCGGCACGATGCGGTGGGTGGAGGCCCTGGACGCGACCGGCGACGGCCGCAGCGGACGCAACCACGGCCTGGACGCGCGCTCGGGAGCGCTGACCACCCGGGTGACGGAGAACCTCCTGCGGGTGTTCGCGGTGGGCCCGGCCGGCCGGGCCCACCCGGCACAGGACAACGTCAAGGCGGTGTACGGGAGTTAGCGATCCGAGGGGCGCGGCCGGGCAGCGGGTGGGGGCCGGGTCGACGAGGGTGGACTTCGCCCGAGCGGGGTGTTTAGGATCGTGATCACGGCATCGCGTGTCGGTCACCGACTGGGTGAGGCATGGAGGCGCTGTGACGTGCCCGTCGGAGGCATTCACTCATGTCCGTCCATCTGAACCACACGATCATCCATTCCCGTGACAACCGGGAGTCCGCCACCTTCCTGGGCCACGTTCTCGGCCTGGAGGTCGGGACCGAGTGGGGACCCTTCATCCCCGTGGACACCGCGAACGGCGTCACCCTGGACTTCGCGACCATCCCGGCCGAGTCGATCACCGTGCAGCACTACGCCTTCCTCCTCTCGGAGGTGGAGTTCGACGCGGCCTTCGAGAAGATCAAGTCGGCGGGGGTCCCGTACTTCGCCGACCCGCACGGCCGGCACCCCGGCGAGATCAACCACAACGACGGCGGCCGCGGGGTCTACTTCACGGATCCGAGCGGCCACGGGATGGAGATCATCACTCGTCCGTACGGCTACCAGGAGCCGGACGCCGAGTAACCCTCGGCCGGTTCGGGGAAACGGCGACGCCCGGCCGGGAGCGGTGCTCCCGGCCGGGCGTTCTCGACGGGCGTGCCGTCGGTGTTGCAGGGGCGGCAGGATTCGAACCTGCGGCCTTCGGTTTTGGAGACCGGCGCTCTGACCAGCTGAGCTACACCCCTTCGGTGGGACCAACCATGACACGAACGAGCCCGGAGATCCAATCAACTCCCCGCTCGACCGGGTGCGAGTCCTTCCCCGGAGTGTTTTCTGACGGTGGACCACGCGCCGATCACCATCGAACTCACCCGGGACGAGGCCCTGGTCCTGTCGGACCGGCTGGAGGGGTGCAGATGACGCACGGTGCAGATGACGCACCTCAGCCGCCCCGTGGCGGACGAGGCGGTGTGGGTCCCATCCACCGGACCGCCGGAACGCTGGATACGGCCCTCCCCGAAATCTTCGCGGCGGACTACGCGGAGCGCCTGGCGGCGGCACGCCTTCGTCTCCTCCCTTCCGACGACACCGACGACACCGACGGCGTGGGTGGCGGGACCGCGGGGTCGGGAGGATCGTGGTGAGGGGACCCGTGGAGCGGGAGGTTCCGTCATGCCCCGAAGTCGTCGCCCGGGGCGGGTGCGGGGCTCGCTCCTCGCGCTCGCGCTCCTCGCACCCGTCCTGCTGGGCACGGCCCCGGGCGGCTCGGGCGAAACGATCTCCCTCTCCGGGAAAGGGCCCGGCCAGCGGCTCGACGTCACCTTGACGCAGGTGGTGGACCCGGCGCCCCCCGCCGGGCCGGAGCCCGCCGGGAGCGACCGGCTCGTCGCGACCCGCTTCCGCCTGGAGAACACCGGGACCTCCGGCTACCAGGACTCCCCCGCGCCGGCCGCGCACCTGCTGGACTCCGCCGGGCGGCGATACACCGGCGACGACGTCCCCACCACCGCCGGGCCGGCCTTCCCCGAGACCGTCGACCTCGATCCGGGCGGCACGGCGGAGGGCTTCATCACCTTCCGGATCCCGGCGGACGCCGACCCGGCCGCGGTTCAGTTCGCCCTGAACACCGGCCTCGCCGACGACGTCGGCCAGTGGAGCCTGCCGCTCCCGTAGCGGGCTGGTTTCGGCCGCCCTCTTGACCACTCTGGTCCAGACCAATAGTTTCCGGCATGCACAGCGCACGCGCACACACCCCGCTCCCCGCATCCGCAAAGGAAGCCCATGCGCCGCAGCATGCTCGGCAGGCTCGCCGTCGCCGCCTTCTCCCTCTCCCTGCTGACCGCCTTCGCGCCCGCTGCCGCCGCGCAGGCCGACGGCGGCCACGACCGTCCGTACAAGAAGGTCGGCTACTTCACCCAATGGGGTGTCTACGGACGGGACTTCCAGGTCCAGGACCTGGAGGCGAACGGCTCCGCCGGCAAGCTCACCCACATCAACTACGCGTTCGGCAACGTCAGTGCGCAGGGCAGGTGCTTCACCGGGAACGTGCCCGGCGAGGCCGACGCCTGGGCCGACTACGTGCGCCCGCTCGACGCGGCGAACTCCGTCGACGGGGTGGCCGACACCGCGGAACAGCCGCTGGCCGGCAACTTCAACCAGCTGCGCGAGCTCAAGGCCAGGCACCCCGGCCTCAAGGTGCTGATCTCGCTGGGCGGCTGGAGCTGGTCCACGCACTTCTCGGACGCCGCGCTCACCCCGGCTTCCCGCAAGGCCTTCGTCGAGTCCTGCATCGACCTCTACATCAAGGGAAACCTGCCCCAGGACGGCGCCCGCGGCGGAGCCGGAGCGGCCGCCGGCGTGTTCGACGGGATCGACCTCGACTGGGAGTGGCCCGGTTCCGCGGGTGACACCGACACGAAGTACCGGCCCGAGGACAAGCAGAACTTCACCGCGCTCGTCAGGGAGTTCCGGACACAGCTCGACGCGTACGCGCGGAGCCAGAAGAGGAAGACCGGGTACGAGCTGACCGCTTTCGTCCCGACCGCCCCCGCCAAGATCGACGCGGGCTTCGACGTCCGCCGGATCATGCGCGACCTCGACTTCGTGACCCTGCAGGGCTACGACTTCCACGTCTCCGGCGAGCCGAGGACCGCCCAGCAGTCCGCGCTGCGCGCCCGGGGCGACTTCAGCGTCGACGGGACCGTGAACGCCTGGCTCCGGCGCGGCGCGCCCGCGGACAAGCTGGTGATGGGCATGCCGTTCTACGGCCAGGGCTGGACCGGCGTCAGCGGTGGCGGGGACGGCATGGGGCAGCCCGCCACGGGCCCGGCACCGGCCACCTGGTCGGCCGGGTACGAGGACTACAAGGCGCTGAAGAAGCTGGCCGACTCCGGCACCTACACGATCCACCGGGACCGGCGCGACGGCCACGCCTGGCTCTTCGACGGCACCACCCTGTGGACGTACGACGACCCCCAGGTGCTGCGCGCCAAGACCGGCTACATCCGCGAACACGGCCTCGGCGGTGCCATGTTCTGGTCCCTCGACGCCGACACCGCGGACGGCGGGCTGATGACGGCCGTCGACCGGGGCCTGCGCGGCCGCTGATCCGGGCCGCCCCTGACCAGCGCCGCCGGGCCGCGGAAAACCATCCGGCCCGGCGGCGCCCCTCCACGTACGCTCCCCCGCATGAGGAACTCGACGGTACGGGCGGTCAATCGGCTCACGACGCGCTGGGCCGCGGCCGCGCAGGTCCCGGACGGGAACACGGGCACCGTGTTCACCGCGGCCGGGCTATGGCCGCTGCTCGCCCTGCTCGCGGACGGCTCGGGCGGCCCGGCCCGCGCCGAACTGGAGCAGGCCCTGGGCATACCCGCCGATGCCGCGGGCCGGGCCGCCCGCGAGCTGCTGGCCGCCCTGGCCGGCGTACGGGGCCTTCGGACGGCGACCGGCCTGTGGACCGATGCCGGGCTCCCACTGGAGGGGGACTGGTCGGCGAAGCTCCCGGCCGACGCCCGGGGGACGCTGACCGGGGACCCGGACGCCGACGCCGAGGCGCTCGACGCATGGGCGTCGGACCGGACGGACGGGCTGATCGAGCGCATGCCGGTGGCCTTGGACGAGGACACCCTGATGGTCCTGGCCTCCGCGCTCGCGCTGCGGCTGCGGTGGATCCAGCCGTTCGACGAGTGGGGCGGGGAGCCGCACACCGGCCCGTGGGCCGGGCGCCGCGTGCGCATGCTGTACCGCAGCACCTCACTGCTCGACCGGGTCCGGGTGGCGCACGGCCCCACCGGTGCGGTCACCCTGCTGGAGGTCGTCGGGGCAGCGGGCGTGGACGTCCACCTCGTGCTGGGCGAGCCCGGGGAGCCGGCCGGCGGCACGCTCACCACCGGGATCGCCGCCATCACCAGGGCCCTCCCCGCCACGGCGGTGAGCCTGCTCCCCGACGGGCGCCCCGGTCCGGGACTGGCGGTCGGCACGGTGGCCGCCGACTCCCCCGAACCCCGGCTGGGCATCCAGACGGTGGCCTTCGAAGTGCGGTCGGAGCACGACCTCCTCGACCACGCCCGACTGTTCGGGCTGGAGACCGCCACCGACACGGACCGCGGCCACTTCCCCGGCGTCAGCTCCCGGCCGCTGGCCGTCGATTCGGCCCGGCAGACCGCGCTGGCCCGGTTCGATGCCGAAGGCTTCGAGGCCGCCGCCGTCACCGCCTTCGGCCTGGTGGGCTGCGCGGCGCCGGCGCGACCCAGGTACCGGGCCCGCCGGGCCGAGGTGCACTTCGACAGGCCGTTCGGGTTCCTGGCAGTCCACCGGACCTCGCGGCTGGTGCTGGCGGCCGGCTGGGTCGCCGAACCCGACGCCTATGTGCCCGAGCCCGACGCCGACGACTTCTAGCCCGCCGCCGCCCGGCCGGACCGGCGGTGGGCGACGGCCAGCGCCGCCGTCTCGCCGAAGGCGGGGACGCGCCCGGTGCCGCCGCGGCCCGACACCGAGAGGGAGGCGGCGGCCGCGCCGTGCGCCACGGCGTCCGCGAGGGCGTCCCCGAGGACGAGCCGGGCGGTGGTGGTGCCGGTGAAGCAGTCCCCCGCACCGGTCGCGTCCACCGGCTCGGGATCGACCGGCACGGGGAGGTACGCCGCCCGGGTGCCGTCGTCCAGCAACAGCCGGTCGGCGCCCGCGGTCACCGCGACCGTGCGGGCACCCAGCGCGCGGCAGCGGACGGCGGCGGCGCGCGGGTCGGCGGTACCCACCAGGGCCCGCGCATCGGCGGGGCACGAGAGCTTGAGCAGCCCGGTCAGCGGTGCGATCTCGGCCAGCAGCTGCCGGGCCTCGGCCGGTCCGGTCAGCCGGGACCGGAAGTTGGGGTCGTACGTCACGTGCCCGCCCGCCCCGTGCACCCACCGTGCCGCGGCCAGGACGGCGGCGCGGCTGCTCGGCGACAGGGCGCCGGTGATGCCGCTGGTGACGAGCGCTCCGCAGCCGGTCAGCAGGTCCCGCCAGGATGCGACGTGCCCGGGTCCCAGGGTGGATCCGGCGCTGTGGGTGCGCCAGTAGACGAACTCGCGGTCGCCGTCGGGGTCGGCGGAGAGCAGGTAGGCGCCGTTGGGGTGCGGGGCGCGGCGGACGTGGGAGACGTCCACGCCGAGTGCGGCGGCCCGGTCCAGCAGCGGGACGCTGAGCTCGTCGTCGCCGACCACGGCGAGCAGGGCGGTACGGGCGCCGGCCGCGGCCGCGGCGGCCGCCGCGTTGAGGGCGTCCCCGGAGTAGGAGATGCGGGCCGGGGTGCCGTCGGTGGCCCCGCGCAGGGCGGTGCCCGCATGGATCTCGACCAGGACCTCGCCGAGTACGAGGACGTCGTAGTGCAGGTCGGCTCCTGCGGCCACGGTCAGTGCCCCGCAGCGGTGTCGCAGGATCCGCAGCACGGCGTGGCCGCGCCGGCGAACACGGCGGCGAGTTCGTCCGGGTCGGACGGCAGGCCGTCGCCGATCCCGACGGCCGTCGCGCCGGCGGCGAGCCAGTCCGGTACCTCTGCGGGCCGGATGCCGCCGGTCGCAACGATCACCGCCCCGGGCAGGACGGCCCGGAGGGAGCGCACGAACCCGGGGCCGCCGACGTGCGCCGGGAACACCTTGGCGGCTCCGGCGGCCCGGACGGCGGCGGCGATCTCGCCGGGGGTGAACCCGCCCTCGATGAAGACGGCTTCGCGGCGCACGGCCACCGCGCGGACCGCGGGGGCGGGGTAGGGGGAGATCAGGAAGGCGGCGCTCGCGTCAAGGGCCGCCTCCGCCTGTGCGGTGGTGGTGACCGTGCCTACGCCGATCAGCGCCGGACGGCCGTGGACGTCGTTCAGCGCGGCGGTGCGGGTCACGGCGGCCGCCCAGCCGGGGGTGGAGGTGGTGAGCTCGACCGCGCGGCAGCCGGTGGCGAGCAGGTCGGTGGTGTGGCGGACGGCCTCGTCGGCATCGGCATTGCGCAGCACGGGCAGCACGCGCTGGGCCGCCAGCACCGCGTAGAGGTGCCCCGACGGGTCGCCGGACGGATCGTCCGACGGTCGGCCGGACAGGTGGTCTGACGGATGGCCAGGCATGCGGCCTGACGGGTGGCCTGACGGGTTGTCGGGCAACGGACCCTCCCCTTCACTCCCCCGCTTGTTCCACGTAGTGGAACGGCGTACTGTATCGCGGAACCATGTGGTCTAGACCCTACCCATGCGGGGAGCGCTCGTGTCAATGGATGAAGCAGCAGCGGGCGGTCGCGCGGGGCGGACCTCCGCGGCCGGTTCCGCCCTGGAGAAGTCCCTGCGCGTCCTGGAAGCGGTGGCCGCGCCGGGCGGCCCGCACCGACTCGTCGATGTGACGGCGGCGGCCGCGGTGCCCAAGTCGAGCACCTTCCGCATCCTGGCGTCGCTGATCGACCAGGGCTTCGTACGCCAGGAGGCCGACAGCAGGTACGGGGTGGGGCCGCGGCTGCGCGGATTGTCCGCCCTGGTCGACGCCGGGGAACCGGCCAGCATCGGCCGCGTCCTCGGCGAACTCCGGCGGGCCACCGGCCAAACGGTCCATCTGGCCCTGCACAGCGGGCGGACCGTCACCTACGTCCGCAAGCTGGAGAGCGAGGACCAGCCCTTCCGGACGGCCTCCCGCGTCGGCATGCGCATGCCGCTGCACACGACCGCGATCGGCAAGAGCATCCTGGCCCTGCTGCCCGCCGAGGAGGTACGGGAACTGATCGGCACGACCGGATTGCCGCGCCGGACGCCGCACACGCTCACGACCGCACGAGCCCTGCACGCCCAACTGGCGACGGTCCGCGCCCGGGGCTTCGCCGTCGACGACGAGGAGAACGAGCCCACCATCCGCTGCATCGGCGCGGCGATCCCCGGTCCGGCGGGCCGGCCGGTCGGCGGGGTCAGCGTCACCACCGTCACGTTCCTGGTCTCCCGCGAGGAGCTCGAGGCGTACGCACCGGCTCTGCGCGCGGCCGCGGAGGCCCTGGCTCCACTGCTGTGAACCCCGAGGGAGGGCCCCGGTGGAAGGCCGTGGAAACCCTTCGGGAAAATTCTTTCGGATAACTGTTATCGACGCCCCCGTCGACGGTCTCCCATGTGTCGGGCATCATCGACCGCCGGTACGGACAGGGAACATCACATGACTACTCAGCACACCGCAGCGCTCGTGGCAGCGGCTCGCGCGGGCGACCCCCGCGCGCAGGACGAGCTCGTCAGCACCCATCTCCCGCTCGTCTACAACATCGTCGGGCGGGCCCTCAACGGGTCCTGCGACGTGGACGATGTGGTGCAGGACACGATGCTGCGGGCGCTCGACGGGCTGGCCGGCCTGCGCGTGGACGAGAGCTTCCGGTCCTGGCTGGTGGCGATCGCCATGAACCGCGTGCGGGCGCACTGGCAGGCCCGGCAGAGTGGTTTCGGCGAGAGCACCCTGGAGGCCGCGAGCGACGTCGCCGACCCGGGTGCCGACTTCGTCGACCTGACCGTCACCCGCCTCCAGCTCGCCGGACAGCGGCGCGAGACGGCCCGCGCCACCCGCTGGCTGGAGCCGGAGGACCGGGCGCTGCTGTCGCTGTGGTGGCTGGAGTGCGCAGGGGAACTGACCCGGGCGGAGGTGGCGGGCGCGCTGGAGCTGACCCCGCAGCACACGGCGGTCCGGGTGCAGCGGATGAAGGCGCAGCTGGAGTCGGCCCGCGTGGTGGAGCGCGCGCTGGACACCCATCCGGCGTGCGAGGAACTGCGGACCGTCATGGCGGGCTGGGACGGGCAGCCCTCGGCGCTGTGGCGCAAGCGAATAGCCCGGCACGCCCGTGAATGCGTACGTTGTTCCGGACTGTGGAGCGGACTGGTCCCGGCGGAGGGCCTGCTGGCCGGTCTGGCCCTGGTACCGGTCTCGGCGGCCCTGCTCGCCGGGGTGAAGGCGGCGGGGGCGACCGGCTTCGCCCCCGTGAGCGTGGCTTTCGCCGAGGGTTACGACGGGGGCGTCAGCAGCGGCTTCGACGACGCGGCGACCCAGCTCACCCCGATAGCCGACGTGGGCGGCGCCGGCCGCGGCGCGCTGCGCAAGCGCCGGCAGAGCCGCCGCCGGGTGGTCGGCGGCGCGGTGCTCGCCGCCTGCGTCGCGGGCGGCGGGCTCGTGTACCTCGGGGGGCTGCCGGGTTCCGGTGACACGAAGGAGGGCGCGGCCGCGCCCGCGACCCCGCTGGCGGCGCTCGCTGCGACCGAATCCACCGCTCCGCCCTCGGAGTCGGCCTCCCCCTCCGCGTCCCCGTCGCCGTCCGCGTCGGCCTCCGCCTCGCCGAGCCCGTCCGCGAGCCCGAGCCCGACGCAGTCCAAGAGCAAGTCCCCCAGCCCGAAGGCTTCGGCGGCCAAGCCGGCGCCCGCCCCGCCGTCGGGCGTGGCCGGCCAGGTCGTGGCCCTGGTCAACAGCGAGCGGGCGGCGGCCGGCTGCGGCCCCCTCAAGGAGGACCCGCAGCTGCGGGCGGCGGCTCAGGGGCACTCCGACGACATGGCGGCCCGGGACTTCTTCGACCACACCAGCCCCGACGGCAAGGACCCGGGCGACCGGACGACCGCGGCCGGCTACCGCTGGTCGACGTACGGGGAGAACATCGCGCGGGGCCAGCAGACGGCCCAGTCGGTCATGGACTCCTGGATGAAGAGCCCGGGCCACAAGGCGAACATCCTGAACTGCTCCTTCAAGGACATCGGCGTGGGCATCCACCAGGGCTCGGGCGGCCCCTGGTGGACCCAGAACTTCGGCGCGCGGTAGGAAGCGGTACGGAGCGGTCGCCCGGCCCGGTGGGGCCGGGCCCGCCCTTCAGGGCCGCGGGCCCCGCAGCTTCTCCGGGACCGGCTGATCGAGGGAGGTCGGCCCGGTCAGCTTCCGGCGAGGGCGCGCAGCCCTTCGGCGCAGTCCGCGTGGTCCGGCGCCCAGCCCAGCTCGGCCCGGGCCCGGGCGTTGGACACGCGCATGCTGGTCGTGACCATCCGGTGGGCGTAGGGGAAGGGGCGCATCAGCCAGGTGGGCGCGCTCATCGGCTTCGGGGTGCCGAACGCCTCGGCGACCTCGCGGACGTGCGCGCCGAATCCCGTCGGGGTGTCGTCGACGATGTTGTACGCCCGCCCGGGGCGACCGCCCTCGACGGCGAGGGCCACGGCACGGCCGGCGTCCGCCAGGTCGACCCAGGGCAGTACGCGTCCGTGGTCGGTGACCGCCGGTACCTTGCGCCGGCGCAGCATCCGCGCGAGCGACTCGGTGGCTCCGGCGCCGTAGAAGAGGCCGAAGCGCAGGGCGATGCCCTCGATCCCGTCGGAGCCCAGCATCAGCTCCTCCTTGACGCGCATGCCTTCGAGGTGGCGTTCCACCGCGCGGTCGCCGGTCGGGGCGAACGGGTCGGTGTCCTCGGTGATCACGTGGTCGCCGAAGTCGCGGTAGCCGTAGCCGAAGACCATCGACTCGGCGATGACGCGGCGGGCGCCGAGCGCACGGGCGGCCTCCATGAGGTTCCTGGTGCCGGTCACCCGCAGGTCGTCGGTGGCGAACATGTCCTTGTGCCGCATCGGTGCGGTGCGCAGGGCGGTGGCCGCGTGCACGACCGTGTCGACCTCGATGCCCTTGACCGCCCGCAGCAGACCGTCGCGGTCCATCAGGTCGGCCCGTACCCCGGCCCCGGCTCCGCGGCCGAGGCCGATCACGGTGTGGCCGGCGCGGGTGAGCGCTCCGGTGATGTGGCGTCCCAGGACTCCGCTCGCCCCGGCCAGCAGTACGTTCTTGGTCTCGTTCATACCCGGAGGACCGGATGCCCCCGGCGAACGTGACGCCTCCGGGGTGCGACCCGCGTCACACCCCGGCGCGGGTCAGTGGTGGAAGCCGGACCGCGGGGCGGCCGCCGGTTCGGGCGGGGGCGAGGCCGTCAGGTGTTCCACGGCCGCGCGCAGGTCGGTGACGAGCAGGGCCATCTGATCGCGGGTCACGCCGTGCCGGACGAGGACGCGTTGGATGACCGTGTCGTCGCGGTCGGCGGGCAGCGGGTACGAGGGCACCTGCCAGCCGCGCATGCGCAGGCGGTCGGAGAGGTCGTAGAGGTTGAAGGGGGTGGTGTCCGGGTCGGCGAGTTTGTAGGAGACGGCGGGCAGGGCGCCCTGGCCGTCGTAGAGGAGGGTGAAGGGGCCCATGTCGGCGATCTGCCGGACGAGGTACTGGGCGGTGTCGGCGCAGGCCTCCTGGACCCGCCGGTAGCCGGCCCGGCCCAGGCGCAGGAACAGGTAGTACTGCGCGATGATCTCGCCGCCCGGGCGGGAGAAGTTGAGGGCGAAGGTCGGCATGTCGCCGCCGAGGTAGTCGACGTTGAAGACGAGGTCGGCGGGGAGCAGGTCCGCGGTGCGCCAGACGATCCAGCCGACCCCCAGCGGCGCGAGACCGTACTTGTGACCGGAAGTGTTGACGGAGGCGACGCGCTCCAGCCGGAAGTCCCACACCACGTCGGGGTGGAGGAAGGGCGCCACGAACCCGCCGCTCGCACCGTCCACGTGGACGGGAACGTCCCAGCCGTGCTCGGCTTGGATCCGGTCGAGTTCGGCGGCGATCTCGGCGACCGGCTCGTAGTCGCAGGTGTAGGTGACGCCGAGGATGGCGACGACGCCGATGGTGTTCTCGTCGACGTACTCGGCGAGCTGATGGGCCTGCAGGCCGGTGGCGCCGGCCTCGATCGGGACCTGTCGCAGTTCGACGTCGAAGTAGCGGGCGAACTTCTCCCAGCAGATCTGGACCGGGCCGCACACCAGGTTGGGGCGGTCGGCGGGCAGGCCCGCGGCGCGGCGGCGCTCGCGCCACCGCCATTTGAGGGCGAGGCCGCCGAGCATGGCGGCCTCGCTGGAACCGGTGGTGGAACAGCCGGCCGCGGTGGTGCCGGCGGGGGCGTTCCACAGGTCGGCCAGGATGTTGACGCAGCGGGACTCGATCTCGGCGGTCTGCGGGTACTCGTCCTTGTCGATCATGTTCTTGTCGAGGCAAACGTTCATCAGGCGGTGCACGCCCTCGTCCGACCAGGTGGTGCAGAAGGTGGCCAGGTTCTGGGCCGCGTTGCCGTCCAGGAGCAGCTCGTTTCGGAGCAGTTCGTAGACGACCTCGGTGGGTGAGTGGCCCTCGGGAATCTTGTACTTGGGGAGGATCTGGCCGCTCAGCGTGGACGCGAACACGTCCGTGTCGGCGTCCTGGGCGCGTGCGTCCTTCGTCTCGTGAAGAGCCATATCGGGACTATAGGCGCAGAAGAGATCTTTATCGGGCAGGACGGACGGGGCGCGGGCCGGAACGGGGCCCGCGCCGCAGTCGCCGGCGCAGCCCGGCCGTTCTCCACCCGGTCATGGCGGTCAGTCGCGGGCCTGGAGGCGCGCGTCCCGTGCGGAGGGTCCGCCGGTCGGCGAGGAGTTCGACAGGGGTCCCGACATCGAGGGTCCACCGGAGGTCCCGACCGCATTCACCCCGAAGTCACCCGGCACGCGCCCGGGTCGGGTCTGACGCTCTGCTTCCAGCCGACTCTGCAGTGTGACCCCGCACATAGCGCCCCCCTTGCTCAGGAGAAATTACCGTCCAGTAGGCTTCGCCCCGTAGATCTTCCCGTACAGACCCCTAAAGTCGCTCCGAACCGGAAGATCATCCAACTTGTTCTATCGGCAACTTATCGCTGCATGTCCGGATACAGGCCAACCCCTTCCCGGGCCCTGATACCTCTTCGGACCATGAAGAAGATCACTCGCCGTCAGGCCTTGGGGACGACTGCCGGTGCCCTCACCGTCCTCGGCCTGACCGCCGCTGCCGCGGGCGCCACGAACGCCGCCGCGACCCCCTCCGAGCCCACCACCCCGGGCACGGTCGACGAGGTCTACCAGGGCCGTCGCATCCAGATCACCGCCGGCGGTGGCGGCCACCACGGCGGCCACCACTCTCCCGGCCAGCCCACCGTCCGAATAGACGGTAAGGAACTGCACGTCATGCGCAACGCCGATGGCACCTGGATCAGCGTCATCAACCACTACGAGACCTTCGCCGACCCGAAGCTGCTCGCGCGCGCGGCCGTCCGCGATCTCCAGGGCGCCGCCCTCGTTCCGTTCGGAGGTGCGGCATGACCGTCCGCAAGAACCAGGCCGCGCTGACCCCCGAGGAGAAGCGCGCCTTCACCTCGGCACTGCTGGAGCTCAAGCGCAACGGCAGCTACGACCGCTTCGTCACCACCCACAACGGCTTCATCATGAGCGACACCGACTCGGGCAACCGCGTCGGCCACCGCTCCCCCTCCTTCCTGCCGTGGCACCGGCGCTTCCTCCTGGAGTTCGAGGAGGCGCTCCAGAAAGTGGACGCCAGCGTGGCGCTCCCGTACTGGGACTGGACCGTGGACCGGACCTCTCGCGCCTCCCTGTTCGCCGCCGACTTCCTCGGCGGCACCGGGCGGGCCCGCGACGGGCAGGTCATGGACGGACCGTTCGCGTACGCGACGGGCAGGTGGAACATAAACGTGCGGGTGGACGGGCGCGCCTACCTGCGCCGCGACCTCGGCGCGGCCGTCGCCCAGCTGCCGACGAAGGCCGAGGTGGACGCCGTACTCGCCATGCCGGTCTACGACATGGCGCCCTGGAACAGCTCTTCCAACGGCTTCCGCAACAACCTGGAGGGCTGGCGCGGAGCCAACCTGCACAACCGGGTGCACGTGTGGGTCGGCGGGCAGATGTCCACCGGGGTCTCCCCCAACGACCCGGTGTTCTGGATGCACCACGCCTTCATCGACAAGCTGTGGGCCGACTGGCAGGCCAAGCACCCCCAGTCCACGTACCTGCCGGGTGCGGGCACGCAGAACGTCGTCGACCTGAACGACACCATGCGGCCCTGGAACAACGTGACCCCGGCGGACATGCTGGACCACCGGAAGTTCTACACCTTCGACACCGAACCGGCGGCCGCACCCGCCGCCGCCAGCCAGCGGTAGTGCAGTTCGGGGCGGCCGACCTGACCGTACCGGGGAGTGCGGTCCGCGCGGCCGGTGTCCACCAGGTGCTCCAGGTAGCGGCGGGCGGTGATCCGGGAGATCCCGGCCGCCTCGGCCGCCCCCGCCGCGGTCAGCCCCTCGGGCGCTGACCGCAACAGTGCGGCGACCCGGTCCAGGGTCGGCGCGCTCAGCCCCTTGGGGAGCTCGGCCGGGCGGGGTGCGCGCAGCGCGGCCATCGCCCGGTCGACGTCGTCCTGGCCGGCCGCCTCGCCCGCCGTCTGGCGGAACTCGGCGTACCGCAGGAGCCGTTCGCGCAGGGTGGGGAACGCGAACGGCTTCAGGACGTACTGGACGACGCCGAGGGACACGCTCTCGCGGACCACTGCCAGGTCCCGCGCGGAGGTCACCACGATCACGTCGACGGGATGTCCGGCGGCGCGCAGCCCGCGCGCGAAGCGCAGGCCGTGTCCGTCGGGCAGGCCGAGGTCCAGGAGCAGCAGGTCGACGCGGGTCCGCTCCAGGAACCGGGTGGCCTCGGCGAGCGAGTGGACGGCGCCGACGGCGGTGAAGCCGGGCACCCGGCCGATGTAGAGCGCGTGCGCGTCGGCGGCCACCGGGTCGTCCTCGACGATCAGTACGCGCACCCCGCCCCCGCTCATCGCGGGCCTCCCGGGTCCGCAACGGGTGCGGGCGCGATCGGCAGGCGGACCGTGAACTCCGCGCCACCGCCCGGGCCCTGCGCGGCGACCACCGCGCCGCCGTAGCGCTCCGCCACCTGCCGGACCAGCGCGAGGCCGAGGCCGCGGCCCTCGCCCTTGCCGGACCAGCCCCGGCGGAACACGTCCACCCCCTGGGGCAGTCCGGGTCCGTTGTCCGCGACCCGCAGCAGCAGCTCGTCCGGCTCGGGCCGCAGCGTCACCGCGATCCGGGCCCCCGGTACGGCGGTGAGTGCGTCGACCGCGTTGTCGATGAGGTTGCCGAGCACGGTGACCAGGTCCCGGGCCGGCGGCAGCCCGCCCCCTTCGGCGAGACTGCGGCTGTCGGCGGTGACGACGAGTTCGACGCCCCGCTCGTGCGCCTGGGCGGCCTTGCCCAGCAGCAGCGCCACCAGCACCGGCTCCCCCACCGCGGTGACCACCTCGTCGGTGAGGGCCTGGGCGAGTTCCAGCTCGGCGGTGGCGAAGTCGACCGCCTCGTCCGCACGGCCGAGTTCGATGAGCGAGACCACGGTGTGCAGCCGGTTGGCCGCCTCGTGGGCCTGGGAGCGCAACGCCTGGGTGAAGCCCCGCTCGTGGTCGAGTTCGCCGGTCAGCGCCTGCAGTTCCGTGTGGTCGCGCAAGGTGACCACGGTGCCCCGGCGGCCGCCGCCCGCGACCGGCGAGCTGTTGACCACCAGCACCCGCTCCGCGGTCAGGTGCACCTCGTCCACCCGGGGCCGGTCCGCGAGCAGGGCCCCGGTGAGCGGGGCCGGCAGACCGAGGTCGGCGACCCCGGTGCCGGTGACCTCTCCCGGCAGACCCAGCAGTTCACGTCCGGCGTCGTTGATCAAGGTGATCCGGCGCTGCCCGTCGAGCATCAGCAGCCCCTCGCGGACCCCGTGCAGGGCCGCCTGGTGGTAGTCGTACATCCGGCTGAGCTCTGCCGCGTTCATGCCATGAGTGTGACGGCGCAGCCTCGCATTGACGACGTACGTGCCCACGCCGCCGAGGGCGAGCGCGCCGCCCGCGACCCAGACGAGGGCGGAGAGCTGCGCGGCGAGCCGGTCGCTGATGGCGCGGACGGTGATCCCCGCGCTGACCAAGCCGATGATCCGGTCCCCGTCTTGGAGCGGGGTGACCACGCGGATGGAGGGGCCCAGGGTGCCGGTGTACGTCTCGCTGAAGGTCTCGCCGCGCAGCGCGGGGGCGGTGTTGCCCATGAAGGGCTCGCCGATCCGGCGCGGATCCGGGTGGGTCCAGCGCCGCCCGTCGGGGGCCATGATCGTCACGAAGGCCACCCCGGAGTCCGCGCGGACCTGCTCCGCGTAGGGCTGGAGCAGGGTGGACGGGTCGCTTCCGTGCACCGCCCCCCGTACGGCCTCGCGTACGGACGGGGAGTCGGCCACCGCGCGGGCCACGGCCCCGGCCTGGCGCCGGGCGGCCTCCTCGGCCTGGCCGCGGGCCGTGGCGTACGCAAAGACGGCGCAGCCCGCGACGACCACGGCGACCAGCAGCACCTGCATGGCGAAGAGCTGGCCGGCGAGGCTGCGCGGGGGGCGGGGGAAGCGGAACATGGCGCTCAGTGTGCACCGGGTCGTGAACTCAATGAACGCAAGGGTGACCGGGGTCACAGCCCTGGGCGATGGTCTCCCCGGACGACTTCACCACCAGGAGGCATCGTGGCCGCCAGGCGCGACAGAACGCACTATCTCTACATCGCGGTGATCGGCGCGGTGCTGCTCGGCATCACCGTCGGCTTCGCCGCCCCCGGCGTGGCCGTGGAGCTCAAACCGCTGGGCACAGGCTTCGTCAACCTCATCAAGATGATGATCTCGCCCGTGATCTTCTGCACGATCGTGCTGGGCATCGGATCCGTGCGCAAGGCCGCCAAGGTGGGTGCCGTGGGCGGGCTCGCCCTCGGCTACTTCATGGTCATGTCCACGGTGGCGCTGGCCATCGGCCTGCTGGTCGGCAACCTCCTAGACCCCGGCAGCGGGCTGCACCTGACCGACGCGGCGCGCAGTGCGGGCGCGGCGCAGGCCAAGGCGGGCGGCGCCGAGAGCACACCGGAGTTCCTGCTCGGGATCATTCCGACCACGCTGGTGTCCGCCTTCACCGGGGGCGAGGTGCTGCAGACGCTGCTGGTGGCGCTGCTCTGCGGATTCGCGCTGCAGGCCATGGGCGCGGCGGGCGAGCCGGTGTTGCGGGGCATCGGGCACGTCCAGAAGATGGTCTTCCGGGTACTCGCGATGATCATGTGGGCAGCGCCGGTGGGCGCCTTCGGGGCGATCGCGGCGGTGGTCGGGGCCACCGGCATCGACGCGCTGAAGTCCCTCGCCGTCATCATGATCGGCTTCTACACGACCTGCCTGCTCTTCGTGTTCGTGGTCCTCGGCACGCTGCTCCGGGTGTGCACCGGGGTCAGCGTCTTCGCCCTGCTGCGCTACCTGGGCCGGGAGTTCCTGCTGATCCTCTCGACCTCCTCCTCGGAGTCGGCGCTGCCCAGGCTGATCGCGAAGATGGAGCACCTGGGGGTCTCCCGGCCGGTCACCGGGATCACCGTGCCGACCGGATACTCCTTCAACCTGGACGGCACGGCCATCTATCTGACGATGTCCTCGCTGTTCGTCGCCGAGGCGATGGGCAAGCCGTTGGCGCTGGGCGAGCAGATCTCGCTCCTGCTGTTCATGATCATCGCCTCGAAGGGCGCGGCCGGGGTCACCGGCGCGGGCCTGGCCACCCTCGCCGGCGGACTGCAGTCGCACCGGCCGGAACTGGTGGACGGCGTCGGCCTGATCGTGGGCATCGACCGGTTCATGAGCGAGGCCCGGGCCCTGACGAACTTCGCGGGCAACGCCGTCGCAACGGTGCTCATCGGAACGTGGACGAAGGAGCTCGACCACGCGCGCGCTCGCGAAGTCCTCGCAGGAAGGCTGCCGTTCGACGAGAGCACGCTGGTGGACGACGGGCACGGGGCACCGCAGCAGGACGCGCCTGCACCGTCCGCCGCGGCCGACGGCTCCGACGGAACCCCGAATTCCGTACCGCAGCCCTCGGCCACTCCCAAGGACGGGGTGCCGGTCTAGCCGGCGCGCCCCCACGGGCCGACCGGGCAGGGCTCGCCCCCACGGTGCCCAGCCCGGTCGGCCCGCCGCATTCTCCGCACGTGCACCCATAGTCGGCATTCGGCCACCGATAACCGAACCCCCAGGCTGTAAAAGGTACTTCCGTAACAGGCTGTGTGCATGACATCTTGCGTCCACCACTCGTTTCGTTCGACCCGGCCTGACCACCGGGTCTTCGGAGGACGCATTGATACCCCACATATCCAGCCGACCTCGACGTACCCTCGTGCTGGCCGCCACGCTCGGCGCGGCACTGGCTTTCGGGGCTCCCGCCGCGCTCGCCGGCACCGCCCCGGTCTCGCCCGGCGGCTCCTCGGCCCCCGCCCCCGCGGCGGCCCCCAAGGCTGCGGCCCCGACTTCCCAGAGTGCGACCTGGGTTGCCGGTACCCGCGCCTACCTCGTGATCACCGCCCCCGGTGACACCACGGCGGTGCGGAGCGCCGTCACCGCGAACAGCGGCACGGTGTTCCAGTACTACGACGCGATCGGCGTGATCGTCGCCCACTCCGCGTCCGGCTCCTTCGCCACCGCCATGCGCGGTGTGAGCGGCGTCCAGCAGGTCGGCGCCACCCGCACCTCGGACGTACCGGCGGACGCCTACAACCCGGCGCTGCCCGCCAACCCGACGCAGGCCACGACGCCTTCGGGCGAGCCGGTCCGCGCGGACATGACCCAGATCAAGGCCGACCAGGCCTGGGCCGTGACCACCGGTTCCGCCTCCGTCAAGGTCGGCATCCTGGACACCGGTGTGGACGACCAGCACCAGGACCTGGCCCCGAACTTCAACGCGGCGGACTCCGCGTCCTGCGCCTACGGCAAGCCGGACACCCGTACGGGCGCCTGGCGGGACGTCGGCACCCACGGCACGCACGTGGCCGGTACGGTCGCGGCCGCCAAGAACGGCAAGGGCGTCATCGGCGTGGCTCCGGGCGTGAAGATCTCCTCGGTGCGCATCGCCGAGCCGGGCTCCTCGCTCTTCTTCGCCGAGAACACCGTCTGCGGCTTCATGTGGGCCGGTGACCACGGCTTCAAGGTCACCAACAACAGCTACTACACGGACCCGTGGCAGTTCAACTGCCCGGACAACGCCGACCAGGCCGCGATCATCGAGGGCGTCAAGCGCGCCCAGGAGTACGCCGAGGGCAAGGGCTCGCTCCAGGTCGCCGCGGCCGGCAACTCCAACATCGACCTGGCCAACAAGACGACCGACACCGAGAGCCCGAACGACTCGACGCCGGTCACCCGCACCATCACCAACGCCTGCCTGGACATCCCGACCGAGCTCCCGAGCGTGGTCACGGTCTCGGCGATGGGCACCACCGCGAAGGCCTCGTACTCCAACTACGGCCTGAACGTCGTCGACGTGACGGCCCCCGGCGGCGACACCGTCGGCATCTACAGCACCCAGCCGGGCGGCAAGTACGGCACCATGAGCGGTACGTCGATGGCGTCCCCGCACGTCGCCGGTGTGGCGGCCCTGCTGGCCAGCACCAACCCGGGCATCACCCCGGCGCAGCTGCGCGACAAGCTGGCCACCCAGGCGGGCGATGTCGCCTGCCCGTCGGACAGCCGCTGCAAGGGCACCACGGCGAAGAACGGCTTCTTCGGCGAGGGCCAGGTCGACGCGCTGAAGGCCGTCGGCAGCACCCCGCCGCCCGGCAAGTACTTCGAGAACACCGGTGACGTCGCCATCGGCGACAACACCACGGTGGAGAGCCCGATCACCGTCAGCGGTGTCACCGGCAACGCCCCGGCCACCCTCAAGGTGGGCGTGAACATCGTGCACACCTACATCGGTGACCTCAAGGTCGACCTGGTCGCGCCGGACGGCACCGTCTACACCGTGCACAACCGCGCGGGCGGCAGCACCGACAACATCAACCAGGTCTTCACCGTGAACGCCTCCTCCGAGGTCGCGAACGGCACCTGGAAGCTGCGGGTCAACGACAACGCCGGCGGCGACACCGGCAAGGTCGACTCCTGGAACCTGACCTTCTAGGAGGTCCTCCGGACGTTCTGCTAGCGCTGGAGCACGTCGGCGAGCCAGTCGAAGACGACGTCGCAGTGTTGCTGCGGGGCCATCGGGGAGCAGTGCAACTGCGCCCCGGTGGCCTCCGTCAGTTTCACGTACTCGCGGCGCGTGCGGAGCAGGTCGTACATCTGCTGCGGCTGGCCGGGGTAGAACAGCTCGAAGTCGTAGTCCAGGACGAGCGTCGGGGCCTTGATCCTCCCGACCACCTTGGTGACGTCGAGGCCCATGGCCACCTGCGCCGGGGTCCAGACGTCCGTGAGCACGATGCCCTCGCGGGCCTGGCGCAGGGCCTGCCGGTCGAAGATCTCGAAGCGCTTCTTGACGGTGAAGGCGAGCTCCGGCGTCAGCTGCGGAACGACCTCCTCGTTCCAGACCCGGTTGGTCTCCTCCTTGTCGGGGGTGACGATGGCGCGCAGCTCCGCGTCGAATCCCAGCCAGGGGCTGACGCAGCCGGGCTGACAGGCGACGGCGGCGAGCCGGCGCTCGAAGGCGGCGGCGCGGGCGACCAGGTTGCCGCCCATGCTGAGGCCGGTGAGCGCGATCCGGCCGCTGTCCACGTCCTTGCGGCGCTCCAACCAGTCGATGAGCGGGCCGACCACCTTCTCCCAGCGGGTGGTGAAGGGGATCTCCTCCACGAACAGCAGCTGCCCCTGGCCCGGTCCGTCGTAGACGAGGGCGTTCCAGCCCCGGCCGAGGGCGGCGGCCACGCCGTAGGTCCACATGTCCAGGTTCTGGCCGTCGCTGCCGTTGGTGAGGATCACGGTGGGGCGCGGCTCGGCGGGACCGTCCGGACGGAAGAACCAGACCGGCAGGTGGGTCTTGCCGTACGGGACCTTCGCGCGGACGGCGGCCGGTGAGCAGAGCCCCGCGAAGGTGTCCCAGGCTCCCCGCCCGGCCAGGTAGACCGCCTCCTCGTCACCGGGGTGATCGGTGCCGAGCACGTAGAACAGTGCCTGGGCGTAGTACTGGGCGGCGCGCAGGGACCGGAAGCGGCGGGTCTGCGAGGGGGCGCCGTGGCCGTGCCGGCCGGCGGCCGGGGGCGCGGCGAGCCGGTCCCCCCAGGCGCGGAAGGTGTCGCTGAACGTCTGCTCGGACAGGCCCGCCGCGTTGATGGCATTGACCGCGGTCAGCACTTCGCCCACCTCGGAGGCGCGCATGCCGGCGGCGCCGAGTGCCAGCAGGCCCGCGAAGTTGAAGCCGGGATCGTCGAAGAGCTTCATCGCTCCGGGTGTGGGATCCACGGCCCGGGCGGTCGGCTCGGGCGCGGCGGCCGCGGTGCGGGCCCCGCCCCCGACGGCGAGCGCCCCGGCGCCCGCGGCGAGCCCGGTCAGAGCCGCGCGGCGGGTGAGTGCGGAGGGCTGGTACGGCGTACGAGCGGTCATGCAGCGGACCGTACGCCGGGCCCGTGGCGGGCCCGGGCGCGGCGCGCCCTCCCTTGCTCCGAACGGCCGCGCGCGTCGACCGGGGCCGTCAGGCCGTGCGCCGCCCGGCCCGCAGCACGCAGTCGCCGCAGAGCCCGCCTCCGGGGACCTGGTAGTAGAGGCAGCAGCTGCGCCGTACGAACGCCACCCCGAGCCCCTCCTCGTGGATGAAGGTGCCGGTGCCCGCCAGTGCTCCGCCATCGGCCAGCAGGGCGCCCGCCAGCTCCACGGCCGCACCGCCCGGCACCCGGTCGATCAGCACGCGCAGCGCCCCGACGAGCCCGGACGCCGCGTTCCCCCGCAGGACCTTCGGCGAGACCCCGAAGCACTCGCGCAGTCCCTCGTCGAGCACGGCCAGGTTCCCCAGGACGTTCTCCCCGAGCGCCTCGGCCGGCAGGCCGGGGCCGGGCTCGGGCAGCCACAGCTGGAGCGATCCCGCGTCCGGCAGCCGCCACCACACCCGGTCGGCTGCCAGGTCCGGCACCCGGCCCGCCAGTGCCGCGCAGCCGAGCCCCAGTGACCAGAGCCGGGAGACGATCCCGAACTGTGCGGTCGAGGCGGCCACCCGGCCCGGTCCGGTGCCGATCCGCCGGCCGACCTCGGCCACGTACGGCCCGAGCTGCTCCCCGTACAGCGCCGTGAGCGGCCGGAAGCCGGGGCCGGGCGGTTCCTTCCCGGAGGGGATCGTGAAGAAGGGTCCTACGGCGGCCAGTCGCCGCAGTACGTCGTCCATACCCGAAATGATCTCAGCGGGGCGGGACCGGGGTCAGGCCGGGTCCGGGGTCGCTCCTTCGAGGACCTCCAGGTAGTGCGGGTTGCGCATGATGCCGAGCACGTTGCCGAAGGGGTCGGTGACGGCCGCCGTGACGAAGCCGGCGTCGCCGTGCGCGGTTACCGGCTGGTACTCCGTCGCTCCCAGGTCCATGAGCCGCCCGCGGACCGCGGGAAGATCGTCGACGACCCAGTACGCCACCGCGCCGCCCGGGTCCTTCGCCGCGCCCGGCGGGGCGTAGCGGCGGTCGACGATGCCCAGCTCGTGCTGGTAGTCGCCGATGCGGAACTCGGCGTATCCGGGCCGCTCGAAGTACGGGGCGGTCCCGAGGAGCTCGGTGTACCAGGCCTTCGCGGCCTCCAGGTCGTCGGCCCAGAAGTTGATCGTCGCAAACCCTCGCAGCATGAACGCCCTCCTCGACGGATGAAGCACCCCGATCCGACTCTACGGCGGCTCCGCGGGGGCCGTACCGGACCCGGGTGGCGCAGTGGTGCCTCCCCCGTGATCCGACCGCTCATGGACACACCACCGACGACCATGCGTTCGATGGCCGGGCGGGTCGGCGGAACGACGACCCGGTCCGCGGGAGCCCCGAGCGGAGCCCTGCCCGGGGCCGGTCGACTCTCTCTGCATCACCGCAGGTCAGACATGATTGAACGGCAATCGGCGGCCGCCGGGACGGCCGTCTGGGGGGCCCACGCCGTGCGGTGGGAGGGATGTCCGTCGATCATGATTACGGGCCCTCCGGGGCACAGACCCAAGTCCCCGGAAATCAGTGTCACGCCATTGCCAAATTGGGGGTTCAAGAGAGGACTTTAAGGAGCTACATTGAGCCACTCGCGTTCACCTGACAGCCGGTTGCCTTTCACTCGTGTTTTGCACGGGGGGCGACGTCATGGACGCAGACTGTGCAACCACCCCACCGCCCAGAAGGACCGAAGGCTCCGTGCCCGTACCCGTACACCTCGCGGGCCGCACCGTGCGGCTCGAGCCCCTCGCCCCCCACCACACCGAGGCTCTGGCCGTGGCCGGGGCCGAGGATCGTACGACTTACGCCTTCACTCCCGTGCCCCACGGGGTGCAGGCGTCACACGAGTACATCGAACGTGCCCTCGCCGATCAGGCAGCGGGTCGATCGCTCCCGTTCGCGGTGGTCAGAGCCACCGACGGGCGGGTCGTCGGTTCGACCCGGTTCCTGGAACTCGACTACTGGCAGGGGCCTCTGGTCTGGCCCGCCGTGCCCGGAGTCCCGTTCGGCGATCCGGCGACGGCGATCCCCGATGCCGCCGAGATCGGCAATACCTGGCTGTCCCCGGGCGCCCAGGGAACCGGCATCAACACCGAGGCGAAGCTGCTCATGCTCCGCCATGCCTTCGAGACCTGGGGGGTACGGCGCATCTCGTTGCGCGCTGATGCGCGCAACGGTCGGTCGCGGGCCGCCATGGAACGTCTGGGCTTCACCTGCGAGGGGGTCCGCCGGGCCCATTCGCGGGGGCTCGACGGCGCCGTCCGCAGTACGGCCTTCTACTCGATCCTCGACGAGGAGTGGCCGGCCGTGCGGTCGATCATCGAACTGAGGCTGTCGGCGGGTGCGCAGCGCAAGCGGCGCCGCAAGACCCTGATCCCCGCGTAACCGCGCCCGGCCGGACGGAAGGACGGCACGCGCTCCAGCCCCGGCCCTCGCCGCGGCCTCCTCAGCCGAGGAGGGCCGGGGCGGGGGCCGGGTCCGTGTGCGGGGCAGCGACCTGCACACGAGCCGGGTACGGACGGGGGCGACTCGGTGCACTCCACCGGGCGCACGGGCCCCGGGCAATGGCCTCCCCCCGGGGACCCCAAAAGTAGGGAAAGTGCGGAACCCTGACATGCTTTCGTTCATCCTTCGAACGGAAGGACCCAGCAGTCAGACCACCCCGCCCCCCTGGGGCAGCACCAGCCGGAGAGCCACCGCACATGTCGTACGCACCCGACGGGCAGCAGTACCAGCCGTACCGGCCGGAAGGACAGATCCCGCAGCCGCCCCACGGCGACCAGTACGGCCAGCCGTACGGACAGCAGCCGCAGCCCGGCCGTCCCCAGCAGCCGTACGGACAGCAGGCGCAGTACGCACCTCAGGAGCAGTACGGCCAACAGCCGCAGTACGGGCAGCAGGGCCACTACGAGGAGCCCGAGCCGCCGCGCCGCAGGTCGCGGGGGCGCCGCTGGCTGATAGCGGGGGCCTCCGTGCTCGCCCTCGCCGGCATAGCCGCGCTCGTGCTGAACCACTACGAGATACCCCCGTTCACCGACAAGGGTTCCTCGGTCTCCTTCGGGCAGGCGCCCGCGGGGGGCGGCAAGAAGAACGACGCTCCGCCGCCGAATTCCAAGATGCTCATGCCGACCGGGCCGGCGGCCGAGTTCAAGAACACGATGACCCTCCCCGACGGCACGCACGTGGCCGTCACCACCCTGGACGGCAAGAAGTCCGGCTTCAAGGGCAAGGTCTGGGTCTGGGCCCCCAAGGAGTACAACGACCCGAAGTTCGCCAAGAGCGGCTTCCCGGTCATGATCGCGCTGCCGGGCGGCGCCGGTTACCCCAGCAACTACTGGATGGGCACCGACCTCGGCCTCCAGACCAGCATCAGCAAGTGGTACGCGGAGGGCAAGAGCAAGCCCTTCATCCTGGCGATGCCGGTCCTCAACCCCGCGCCGGACGACAAGGGCATCTACTGGGACGGCTCCGACATCCCCGGCCAGCCCAAGATGGGCACCTGGCTGACCGAGGACGTCCCGGACCTGATGAAGGCGAACTTCCGCACCGTCAAGTCCCGTGACGGCTGGGCCTTCATGGGCTCCTCGACCGGTGGTTTCGCGGGTCTGAAGGCCGTGCTGAAGCACCCGGACAAGTTCAAGGCCGTGATCGCCTCCGGCCCGGACGTCGTCCCGGACTCCTCCCTGTGGAAGGGCCACGACAAGGAGAAGGCCGAGAACAACCCGGAGCTGCTGGCGAAGCAGCTCATCGACACCAAGGGTCCCGAGGTCTACCTCGCCTTCCAGGTCGGCGACAGCGAGAACAACAAGAAGACCCTGCCCGACGTGCAGAAGTTCGTCGCCACCTACGGCAACAAGGGCCCCATCCACGCCGAGTTGAAGGTCATCAAGGGCGGCCAGCACAACGCCAAGACCTATGTGCCGAACATGGGCGAAGGACCGGTCCAGTACATCAGCAAGGTCATGGAAGGGCCCGTCGAGTAACCACCGGCTCCCCCGCACCATCGAGCTCCGGCCCGCCGAACACCTTCGGCGGGCCGTCGCCGTTCCAGGCCGCCCATCCCGGACGGCCCGTCACCGCGAACCGCACCCAGGCCGCGTGCATCTCGTCCGCCAGTTCCTGCGGGGTGTCCGGCCCGGCCAACCAGGCGGCCTCCGGCACGGCGAGCGTGTCGAACACGAAGCCCAACTCCAGGGCGTGGCAGGACCCCAGGCCCGGAACGCCGGAGGGCCAGCCGAACTCGTACAGGAAGCTCGGCGCCACCCGCCGCGCCCCGGCGAGCCGGCGCAGCGGGTCGCGCAGCAGCCCGTCGGTGAGCAACTGTCCGGCCACCTCGGCGGGGCTCGCCGCGGGCAGCGCGGCGCGCAGCGCCCGTACGGCCGCCCGGTCCTTGCCGGAGCGGGCGCGGGCCAGCGCCACGGCGAGCGGGCCGAGCCGGTCCAACAGCCGCATTCCTCCGGTGGGGGCGAGCCACAGCCGGTACTCGTCCCGGGTCCAGCCGAGGAGCAGCGGCACCTCGCCGGAGGCGGTCGTGGCGCACAGGGTGTCGAGGGGGTCGGCCGGGACCGTGTCCGGGTCGGTGACCAGGCCGAAGGCGGGTCCACCGAGGAGGGGACCCGATCTGCGCAGGACGGCCGCCTGGGCGGCCATCAGGTCGGACAGGGAGACCGCGGTGAAAGCCGCGGCGGTGGCCTCCACCTTCAGCAGCGACGCCATCCGCCGGACCATGGCGCGCACCCGGGGGCGCGGTAGGGCCTCGGGAGCCCCGCTCTGCAGGACCGCCCGGTGGAAGAGGCCGACCGCGCGCGGGGCGGCCAGGAGGGCGCCGACGCTGATGGCCCCGGCGGATTCGCCGAAGACGGTGACCCGGTCGGGGTCCCCGCCGAAGGCCCCGATGTTGTCGCGGACCCAGCTGAGGGCAGCGATCTGGTCCAGCAGGCCGCGGTTGGCGGGGGCATCGGGGAAGAGTCCGTAACCGAGGACGCCGAGGCGGAAGTTGAAGGAGACGAGCACGACCCCGTCGCGGGCGAAGGCGGAGCCGTCGTACACGGGAACGGCCGCGGAGCCGCGGGTGTGGGCCCCGCCGTGGATCCAGACCATGACGGGCAGCCGGGCTCCGGGGGCCGGGTCGGGGGTCCACACGTTCACGTTCAGGCAGTCGTCCCCGAGGATCACCGGGTCGGGGAGCAGGGCGGCGAAGGTGTCCGGGTAGGGCACCTTGGGCGCGGTCGGCCCGTAGGCGGCGGCATCTCGTACGCCGTCCCAGGCGGTCGGGGGCGCGGGCGCCGCGAAGCGCAGGGCTCCGACGGGCGGGGCCGCGTACGGGACGCCCTTGAAGACGGCGGTCCCCCCGGGCCCGCACCGACCCTCGACGACTCCGGCCGCCGTCCTGACCCGCGGCCGTCGGCGGTCGTCGGCGGCACCCTCTGCGCTCATCTCGTCCTCCTGCGATGACGGTGCCGGTCACACCGTCGCACCGTCGCACAGCCGTCCAACGGGTGACAAGGCGTGACCGGGCCCACGCCCGGCCCGGTTGGACGGGCATGCGATTCCTGCGTATCCACCATGCCGTGCCCGTCCTGCTCCTGACGGGCGCCACGCTCCTGCCCGGTGCGGCGCACGCGGCCACCGGTCCGGACTTCCAGTACGTCGGCCAGGACGATCGGGTCCACGGCCTCACCGCGCCGAGGGGGTGCGTGGAAGCGGAGGGCGGCGGCGCCCGGGCGGTGACCAACGGAACCGGGAGCTCGGCGACCCTCTTCGAGGGCCCCCGGTGTTCGGGCCGGGCCCTGCGGATCCTGCGGCCCGGGGAGGTCGGCCAGGTGCGGCCGTACTTCGCCTCCGTCCGGTTTTCCGTCACCGGGTAGGCGCACGGGCCGTGACCCCTTGGCCTCTCCCGCGTTGTATGCCATGTCAAATGCCACAGGTCCTGTGGCGCCCCACACATCTCATGAGGAGATCTTGATGTCGCGTATCGCGAAGGCATTGGCCATCACCGCTGTCACCGGCAGCGCCGTGGTCGCCGGTGCGGGTCTGGCTGCCGCCGATGCCGGAGCGCACGGTGCGGCGGTCGGCTCCCCCGGTGTCCTGTCGGGCAACCTGCTCCAGGTCCCGGTGCACGTCCCGGTCAACGTCTGCGGCAACACCGTGAACGTGATCGCCCTGCTGAACCCGGCGTTCGGCAACACCTGCGTCAACGCCTCCGGCGGTGGCGCCGACCACCACACCCAGGGCGGCGACTACGGTCACTGATCGGCTGATCGGCTGACGAGCGGAAGGGCCCCCGCCACCCGGCGGGGGCCCTTCCCCCTGTGTCCCGCGCCCCCACGTCCACACGTCCCCACATCCGCGGGTACGCACGGGGCCGCGCGCGTCATTCGTAGCGGTACAAGCCCTGGTGACCGGACATCTCGCGCGGGGTGATGTTCCACGGCGGCATCGGCTCGTCGAGGGCGATCACCCGGCCGCGCTGGAGGTCACCGATGGCGAGCGGGGCGGCGGGCAGGTAGCCGGAGCCGGGGTGCCTCTGCTGCCAGCGGTCCCAGATCAGGTCGACGAAGGCGTGGTGCAGCCAGAACGCCGGGTCGTTGGGCGCCGTACCGCCGGTCATGTGGCCGCCGATCCACTGGTGGACCTTGTTGTGGTTGCGCCAACGCTCGCTCCTGGGCGCCGACCAGCCCTCCAGCTTGTTGCGGAATCCGCCCGCGGTGGCCGTGGAGTCCCAGGGCGGTACGTCGTAGGTCGGGTCGTCGATCGCCCACTGGAGTTCGGTCGCGGTGGGCAAGGCGATCGGGTTCTGCGGCCGGCCGAGGTTGCGGGTGAGGAACGCGGACTCGGTGATGCCCACGGTAACCGTCCAGTTGCCCGTGTCGTAGGCGAACGGACCGGTCATCACCTTGCGGTCGCTCGCCCGGCCGGTGCCGCCGAGGAAGTCGTCGGCCCAGAGGGAGGAGACCGGGCTGGAGTCGGCGGTCCAGTCCCAGTACGGGACGCTCACGCCGGGGTCGATCTCCTGCAACTTCCTTTCGAACTCCAGCAGATAGCGCCGGTGCCAGGGGAAGAAGGACGGGGACATGTGCCCGACGCGCAGCTTGCGGTCGCGGTCGGGCACGAAGTACTTGTCGTGGGTGCGCACGAGGGCGTCGTAGGCGCCGCTGCGCTTGAGTTCCAGGACCGCCGCCGTGAAGCGCTTCTTCTGGGCGCGGGTGAGGTTCTTCTGGTTCTGCCGGGTGTGCAATGCGGGGTTCCTCCCGTTCCCGTGGGTCGGTCAGCGGTGGTGCGGGGCCACGAAGGCGAGCTGGGCGGTGCCCAGCTCGTCGACGGCGGCCCGGGCCAGTTCCAGCGGCGTGGCATAGGACTGGAAGTGGTTGATCCCGCTGAGGTAGCTGCCGTCGGCCCGGCGCATGACGTGCAGCGGGCGGCCGTCGATCCGGACCCCGGCGATGTCGACGGCGATGTGCCGGCCGCGGTAGGTCTCCTCCTCGGCGAGCGGCGCCGGGGTGAGGGTCTGCCGGGGACGCCGGGCGCGCAGTACGGGGGCCAGGGCCGCGGCCGTACCGGCGAGCACGGCCGCGGTGAAGGCCGTACGGAGAACCGCGCGGCGGGTCAGTGGTGCGGCGGGCGATGCTGCGGACATACGGTCTCCCTCGCTCGGTGGCCGGCGGCTACGGGTCTAACGCCGCGCGGCGGGCGAGGTCACCCGTGGGCGCCGCGGAGCTGCTTGTAGTAGAGGGTCGTGGGGCGGAGCCGGCCCGCCGGGTCGGTGGCGTAGTCGGGGATGGTGCCGGCCTCCGTCCAGCCGGCGCGGCGGTAGACCCCCTCGGCTCCGCTGCCGGTCTCGGTGTCCAGGAAGAGCAGCACGACCCCGGCCCGGGCGGCGGCCGACTCGGCCTCGGCGAGCAGGGCGCGGGCGGTGCCCCGGCCGCGGGCGGCTGGGTGGACCATGAGCTTGCGCAGCTCGGCGCGGTGGCGGCCGTTCGCCTTGGTCTCCCGGTACCAGCTGACGGTGCCGTCGATCCGGCCGTCGCCGCCGGTGCGGGAGACCCACAGCGCGAGCGAGCCGTCCTCGACGGCGGGCAGCAGGGAGTCCCACCAGGCTGCGGCGCCCCGTCGGTCCAGCCCGGCGAGGAAGCCGAGGGACGATCCGCCGTCAACCACGGCGAGCAGCAGCGTTGCGAGTTCGTCGCGGTGGGCGCGCAGGTCCGCGGCGGAGAGGGCGGTGATGGTGGCCGTCATGGGGCGAGCATACGGATCAAGCGATCGGGCGCGTCGGTCGGGCCGAACTTCCCGGACAGCTCCTCACCCCTTGCCTCACCTATCGAAAATCGATAGATTCCCATCGTAAGTCGATGGAGGGATGGGTCATGGGGAAACTGACGGTGGGTGCGTTGCGCGCCGTGCTCGCGGTGGTGCTCGTCGGCACCACGTTGGTACAGGTGTTGATGGTGTGGGCGTTGGCCACCGACCCGGAGGACGGCACGCTCCCCCTGACCCCGATGCGCGTGATCACGATCCTGGGCATGGTGTCGGCCCAGGTCGCCCTGGTCTGCGTATGGCGGCTGGTCACGATGGTGCGGCGGGGAACCGTGTTCTCCCACGCCGCCTTCCGGTACGTGGACGGCGTGATCGGCGCGATCGTGGCGGCTGCCCTGTTGTGGTTCGCGGTCACGGCCGTCAATGCCCCGGGCCAGCGGGAGGACCCGGGCGTCACCGTCATCATGGGCGGTGTCGGCCTGGCGATCCTCGGGGTCGCCCTCATCGTGCTCGTACTGCGCATGCTGCTCGCCCAGGCCGTCGCGCGCGACGTCGAAGCGGCGCAGCTGCAGGCCGAGCTGGACGAGGTGATCTGATGCCGATCGCCGTCGACATCGACGTGATGCTGGCCAGGCGGAAGATGTCCGTGGGCGAGCTCGCGGATCGGGTGGGGATCACCCCCGCCAACCTTGCGGTACTGAAGAACGGCCGCGCCAAGGCAGTGCGCTTCGCGACGCTCGCCGCACTCTGCGAGGTGCTCGAATGCCAGCCGGGCGACCTGCTGCGCTGGGAGTCCGAGGACCTCGCCGACGGGTGACGGACGGATGACGCGCCCCCGGGGCGGACGGGTCGTGCCGGCACCCGTCGGGCAGGCCGCAGCCCGCGCCGCGCGGCGTGCCCGCGGCCGTTCGGCCGCACTGCCCGGCCGGCCCGGCGGCGGGCCGGCCGGGACGACGCGTCCTACGGGGCCGGGAGTTCCGCGAAGTCCGCGACCAGGCCGCGGTGGTGGCCCGCCGTGCCGAGCGCCAGGGAATCGGCCTTGGCCCGCTTGAGGTACAGGTGGGCCGGGTGTTCCCAGGTCATGCCGATGCCGCCGTGCAGTTGTACGCACTCCTCGGCGGCGCGGACGGCCACGCCCGAGCAGTAGGCCTGGGCCACGGCGACCGTCAACGGGGCGTCGGGGGCCTCAGCGGCCAGGGCATCGGCCGCGGCCCTCGCCGCCGCGCGCGCGGAGGCCACGTCGAGCCAGAGCCGGGCGAGGCGGTGCTTGAGGGCCTGGAAGGAACCGACGGGGCGGTTGAACTGGTGGCGGCCCCGGACGTGGCCGACCGTCTCCGTCAGGCACCACTCGGCCAGCCCGAGCTGCTCGGAGGCGAGCAGTCCGGCCCCGGAGAGCAGGGCTCCGGCAATGGCGGCCCGGGCCGTTCCGGCGTCGGCGAGACGGGTGCCGGCCGCGGCCTCGAGGGTGATGGTGGCGAGCGGGCGGGTCAGGTCCAGCGGAATCCGCGGGGTCAGCCGGACCGCGGTGGCCGGGACGGCGTACAGCCCGGTGTCGGCCAGGACCAGCAGGACGTCGGCGGCCACCGCGTCCGCCACGGAGGTGACCGTGCCGGTCAGGACCCCGCCCCCGAAGTCCTGGACGGGGGCCGGGAGGGGCGCGCCCGGGGCGAGCGTCAGCGGCACGGCCGGGACGCACACCGTGCTGCCGGAGGCCAGTTCCCGCAGCAGCGGGGCGGCTTCCGCGGTGTCGCAGCCGAGCAGGATCTCCGTGGCAAGCACGGAGCTCGTCAGGTACGGGACGGGCGCCACGGCCCGGCCCAGCTCCTCCAGGACCACGGCCGCCTCCCGGTGGCTCGCGCCCTGCCCGCCGAGCTTCTCGGGGACGAGGAGACCGGCCGCACCGATCCGGGCGGCGAGGGTGTGCCAGAGCGCCGGGTCGTGCGGCCGGCCCGTCTCGGCCCGGTCGAGGACGCCCTTCGCGTCGCAGCGGTCGGCGAGGAGTGCGCGTACGGCGGAGCGGAGCTCCTCCTCGGCCTGGGAGTAGAGCAGGTCGGTCGGTGCCGCCGCAGTGGTCATCGGCTCAGGTCCTTCCAGGCGAGGTCCTTGTCGTCGCGCGGCTCGGGGGGCAGGCCGAGGACGCGTTCGGCGACGATGTTGAGGAGGATTTCGCTGGTGCCGCCCTCGATGCTGTTGCCCTTGGCGCGCAGGTAGCGGTAGCCGGCCTCGCGGCCGGTGAAGTCGACGCCGTCGGGCCGGCGCATGGTCCAGTCGTCGTACAGGAGGCCCTCCTCCGCGAGGAGTTCGACCTCCAGTCCGCTGATCTCCTGGTTGAGCCGGGCGAAGGTGAGCTTCATTCCCGATCCCTCGGGGCCGGGCTGTCCGGCGACGAGCTGCTGGCGCAGCCGTTCCCCGGTGAGGCGGGCGACCTCGGCCTCGACCCACAGTTCCAGCAGTCGCTGGTGGAGGGCGTGGGTGCGCAGCTCGGGGCGGTCGCGCCAGGCGGCGGCGACGGGGGCGATCATGCCGCCTTCGCGCGGGATGCGCATGCCGCCGATGGAGACCCGCTCGTTCATCAGGGTGGTGCGGGCGACCGCCCAGCCCTCGCCGACGGCGCCGAGGCGATGGGAGTCGGGGATGCGGACGCCGGTGAGGAAGACCTCGTTGAACTCGGCCTCGCCGGTGATCTGGCGCAGCGGGCGGACCTCGACGCCCGGGGCGTGCATGTCGCACAGGAAGTAGGTGATGCCCCGGTGCTTGGGGAGCCCGGGGTCGGTGCGGGCGATCAGGATGGCCCAGCGGGCGGTGTGGGCGCTGGAGGTCCACACCTTCTGGCCGTCCACGATCCAGTCGCCGGAGCCGCTCTCGCGGACCGCGCGGGTGCCGAGCGCGGCGAGGTCGGAGCCGGCGCCGGGCTCGCTGAAGAGCTGGCACCAGACCTCCTCGCCGACCCACAGGGGCCTCAGGAAGCGCCGCTTCTGCTCGTCGGTGCCGTACGCGAGGATCGTGGGCGCGGCCATGCCGAGGCCGATGCCGATCCGGCGCGGGTCGTTGTCGGGTGCGCCGGCGGCCTCCAGTTCGGCGTCGACGACGGCCTGGAGGGAGCGGGGCGCGCCGAGTCCGCCGAGGCCCTCGGGGTAGTGGACCCAGGCGAGTCCGGCGTCGAAGCGGGCGCGCAGGAACGCGGTGCGGTCGGTGCCGGCGGGCGGGTGCGCGGCGAGCAGGTCACGGACGCGTGCGAGCAGGTGGTCGGCGGTGGTCGTGGTCATCGGGACACACCCGGCTGCCGGGGCATGGCCAGGACGATCCGGCCGGTGGTGGTCCCGTCGGCGAGGCGCTGTACGGCGTCGGCGACGCCGGGGAGTGCGACGAGTTCGCTGATCAGGGGTTTGATGGTGCCGTCGGCGGCGAGGCGGGTGAGTTCGGTGTGGCAGGAGAGGATCGCGGCCGGGTCCTTGGCGGCGTACAGGCCCCAGTGGAGGCCGAGGATCGAGTAGTTCTTGACGAGGGCGTGGTTGAGGGCGGGGGCGGGGATGTCTCCGCTCGCGAAGCCGACGACGACGATGCGGCCCTCGAAGGCCACGCACTTGGTGGAGGCGGTGTACGAGGCGCCGCCGACGGGGTCGTAGACCACGTCGGCGCCGCGCCCGCCGGTGAACTCCTTCACGCGGGAGACGACGTCCTCGGCCGTACGGTCGATCACCAGGTCGCAGCCGAGTTCCTCGGCGGTGCGCGCCTTCGCCTTGCCTCCGACGACCCCGATGACGCTGGCGCCTGCGGCCTTGCCGAGTTGGACGGCGGCGCTGCCGACCCCGCCGGCGGCGGCGTGCACGAGCAGGGTCTCGCCCGGCTGGAGGCGCGCCCGGCGGTGCAGGCCGAACCAGCCCGTCTGGTAGCCGATGTGCAGGGCCGCGGCCTCGGCGTCGCTCAGGGCCTCGGGGGCCGGGAGCAGGGCCCGCTCGGACGCGATGACGTACTCGGCGAAGCCGCCGTGGGGCAGGCTCGGGGTGGCGATGACGCGGCGGCCGTCGTCGGTGAGGCCGCAGATCTCGACGCCGGGGGTGAAGGGCAGCGGCGGGCGGATCTGGTACTGGCCGCGGACGAGCAGCGCGTCGGGGAAGTTGAGGTTCGCCGCGAGGACCTGGAGCCGCACCTCGCCCTCGCCGGGTACCGGTTCGGGAATCTCTTCGAGGCGGAGTGCCTCTCGGGGTTCGCCGGGGGTATGTACTCGCCATGCCTGCATCCGGGGCCTCCAGCCGCCGTCGATGAACCACACGCTCCGCGGGCATACTAAGCAGTCGCTTGTCTCTCTGGGAACCATCGGTCGGGGTGGAGGACCCTCCGGACCGAATCAACACGCGTCATTCCGGCCACATCCGTCTCAAGATCAGGCAACATGTGGCGTGCACGTGTCATGACTCAACGGGGAACAGCACCTGTCCAGGGGGGACCACCACATGAGAAGAAGCATGTCCGCGGCCGGAGCCGCCATCGTTCTGGCGGGCCTGATCACCGCGGCCGGCCCGGCCTCGGCGGCGGGCACGACGGCCTCCTGCGCCCCGGGGATCGAGGTCCTCCCGGCGCTGGCGGGGTCGACCGGTTCCACGGCGGTGGGCTTCGGCACCGGCGGGATCGTGGTCGGCGACAGTGCGGGCCTGCCCGTCTACTGGACCGGCGCGGAGCACACGGTCCACGCCGTCCCGCTGCCCGCCGGCTTCGACCGGGGCAGCGTCAAGGCGGTCAGCGCCAAGGGCCTGATGGTGGGCACGGCCACCCGCGCCTCCGACCAGTCCATGGTCGCCTTCACCCACCAGCGGGGCTCCACGACCTCCGAGCCGCTCGGCTCTCCGGGCAGGGAGGGACGCGTCTTCGACGTCGACGTCAACGAGTCGGGGCGGGTCGTCTACGCCGAGAAGGGCGTAGCCAAGGAGTGGGTGAACGGGAAGGTCGTGCGCGAACTCCCGGTCCCGGCCGACGCGATCGCCGGCAGCGAGGTCGTCTCGCTGAACGGCATCAACAAGCGCGGTGACATAGTCGGCATGGTCTCCGGCTCCTACTTCGACGCCGAGAACGACATCATGGTCACCAAGAACTTCCCGGTGGTCTGGCCGGCCGGCGGTTACCCGCCCTACAGCCTCCAGGTCTGGAACGGCTACCACTCCTCGTTCACGACGGTCGGCCGGGACATCGACGACCGCGGCCGGGTGGTGGGCTTGGAGGACTACTACTACCGCAACGACCCGAGGAAGACCCCGGCCGTCTGGAAGAAGCCGTACGACGCCCTGCCCACCGACCCGGGCCTGGCCAAGGGCTACCACGACCTGGAGCTCTCCGGCAGCAGCCCGACCACGAACGTGGCCGTCGGCACGGCCACCAACTTCGAGGAGAGCTGGCCCAGCTTCTTCCAGGCCGTCTACTGGCCCGGCACGGGGGAGCCGCTGGTGCTGCCCTTCCCCGCCGGGACCCCGGGCGTGCCTCTGAGCCGGGCCTTCGCGGCCACCGACGACGACCGCGTCGCCGGCATGATCATCGACCGGGAGACGCGGGAGAGCAAGGCCGTGGTCTGGAGCTGCGCGAGCAAGCAGGCGTACGCCCAGAAGGGCTGACCGTCGGGGGCCGCGGTCCCCTGGTCCCGAGCCCCTGTTCCCGAGCCGGTCCTGTCCGGGGGATGGTCATCTCGACGCCCGCGCGCTATCGATGCCCCATGACGGACGAGATCCGGCGCGGGCTGCCCGCGCCACCGGCGCTCGGCGCCGCCGCCCTGCCCTCCGGGACCTTCGAGGGCCAGGTGGTCCTCGTGACCGGCGGCGGCACCGGGCTGGGCAAGGCCATCGCCGCCGAGTTCGCCCGGCTCGGCGCCGATCTGGTGATCGCGAGCCGGCGCGCCGAGCAGCTCAAGGCGGCGCGCGAGGAGTTGGCGGCCGTTCCCGGCGCGGGCCGGGTGACGGCCGCCGTCTGCGACATCAGGGACCCCGAGCGGGTCGCCGAGGTCTTCGACGCCGCGCAGGCGGCCTTCGGCCTGCCGGACGTGTTGGTCAACAACGCGGCCGCGAACTTCCCCTCTCCTGCGGAGGACCTCTCGCCGAACGCCTGGCGGGCGGTCGTCGACATCACGCTGACGGGCACCTGGCTGATGACCCGTGAGTTCGGCCGCCGCCACCTCGGCGCGGGCACGGGTGGCTCGATCGTGAACATCGGCGCCTCGTACGCCTGGACGGGCGGGCCGGGCTTCGCCCACAGCGCCGCGGCCAAGGCCGGGGTGAAGAGCCTGGTGGAGACGCTCGCCGTCGAGTGGGGTCCGTACGGCATCCAGATCAACGGGCTCGTCCCCGGGCTGTTCCCGCACGCCGACATGGCCGAGGACATTCGGGGCGGCCTGGAGCGCGCCGCGCCCGGCGCGAAGGACGCCCGGCAACCCGCCCTGCGGGTCGGCGCGCCGCGCGAACTGGGCTGGGCCGCCACCTTCCTGGCCTCGCCGTACGCGCGGTTCATCACCGGGCACACGCTCGTGGTGGACGGCGCGAACTGGCAGCGCCGGTCGGTGGTCAACCCCGAGGTGGTCCCGGTCCGCACCCAACTGGGCCGCGGCCCCTTCACCGCCTCCCCCTGAGCTCCGGTTGTCAGTGGGCGGTGCGAGGATCGGACCATGTCTCTCGCCGATCTGACCCTTGACCGCTGGCGCTCGCTCGACCCGGCCGCCGCCGCACGCCTGGCGCACGAGGCCGCCGTGCAGGTGGGCGGCCGGGTGGTGCTGCTCGACGCGGTCGGACACCTGGGCGGGCCGCTGCACCGCGTACGCATCGAGCGCGAGGGGCGGGAGTTCGCCCTCGTACCCGGCGGGACGGTGCGGCTGGGGTTCGACCTGGACGCCTGGGAGCCGACGCCCGCGCAGAGCGCCGACTACGCCGCGAGCGTGGAGGAGGGGTACGGGTACGGGCACGAGGACCTCAAGGCCTATCTCGCCGACGTGCTCAGCCCGCCGCGCACCGCCACGCTGGCCACCGTGCTCATGGCCGTCGAGGACGAGGCCCTGACCGGGTCGGCCGCCGACATGCCGGGCGCGCTCGCGGCGCACGGGCTGCGGATGCCCGGCGCCGACGAGTGGGAGCACGCCTGCGGAGCCGGGGCCGGCACCCTGTTCCGGTGGGGGAACGAGTGCCCCCTGGACGAGCCGTCGTACGGGAACGGCCGCGTGCGCCACGAGCCGAACGCCTTCGGCCTGCACATCGCCTACGACAGCTACGGCACGGAGCTGAGCACGGACCCGACCCGGGTGCACGGCGGCGACGGCGGGGAGGCCGTCTGCGGCGGGTACGGCGATCTGCTCGGCTGGCTGCCGCTGGCCACGGCCAACCGCAACCCGTACGCGGCCGAGTTCACGTACGGCCCGGACGGCGAGGGCATGTACGAGGAGTTCTCGACCCGACCGGTGCTCAGCCTCCGCTGAAGCGCGGGGGCCTGCGGGCCGCCTTGGCGGTGTAGCCCTCACGACAGTCCTCCGAGGTGAGGGTGAGGGCCGCGGTCATCGCCACCCGGTCGAGGGCCGCGGGAAGGGCGGCGTCGGCGTAGCCGTCGATCGCGCGCTTGATGCCCTGGACCGCGAGCGGCGCGTTGTCGGCGATCTCCCGCGCCACGGCTCGGGCGGCGTCCTCCAGCTCCTCGCCGGGGACGACCAGCTGGACGAGATGGAGCCGCTGCGCCGTCGCGGCGTCGACCCGCCGGCCCGTCAGGGCCAGGTACTTCGCCCAGCCCGCACCCGCCTCGCGGGCGATGCGCAGGTCGCCGCCCGCGTCCACCGCCACGCCCAGCCCGGCTTCCGGGAGCGCGAAGACGGCGTCCTCGGCCGCCACCCGGACATCGGCCATCAGCGCCAGTTCGAAACCGAAGCCGAGGCAGTAGCCCTGGACGGCGGCCACCACCGGCTGGGGAAGGCGGGCGAGGACCGCGAACCGCTCGTGCACCCAACGGATGCCCTCGTAGTAGTTGCGGGTGCGCTCGGCTGGGGAGTCGCCGGTGACGGCACCGCCCGGGGCGGTCACGTCGATGCCCGCGCAGAAGGCCCGGCCCTCGGCCCGCAGCAGCACCGCCCGTACGGACGCGTCGAAGCGGATCCGGTCCGCGAGCAGGCCGAGCTGGCGGGTGGACTCCCAGCTCCAGCCGTTGAGCCGGTCCGGCCGGCACAGGGTGAGGACCGCGAGGCCGTCCGCGACCTCCAGCCTGATGCGCTCCTCACCCTCCGCGATCTCCGTGGAGATGGTGTCGATCATCGTGTCCCGCACCCCCGGCCCGATGGCTGACGACCCGCTAATTTGACGGATCGTCAGACTAGGGGTAGCCGGTCAGCGGGGGAAGACCTCGAACGCCACGGCCGGACGCCCGTCGAACCGGGCCGCCGCCTGCTGGGCGTTCCCGGTGAGGAAGGTGCGGACGTACTCCTCGGGGTCCTGGTCCGTGAGCACCTCGATGTACGCCTTGTGCTCCAGGAGGGACTTGATCGAACGCTCCAACCCGGGGCCGGCGTCGACCGCGTGCGTCGGGGTGGCGGATCCGGCCACCGCGACCCAGCGCACGCCGTTCCACGGCTCCAGGCCCTGTTCGATCAGCTCGGGGAAGATCCAGCGGTTCCCGGCGTCACCGGCCGCGTCGAGCACGGCCCGCCCGACGGCCTTGTGGTCGGGGGTGTTCCAGTAGCCGCCGCCCTGTGCGCCGCCCCACGTGTCGCGGTGGTTGAGGGTGACGATCAGCTCGGGGCGGTGCCGCCGGATGGCGGCGGCGATGTCGCGGCGCAGGTCGAGGCCGTACTCGACGACGCCGTCGCGGTAGTCCAGGAACTCCACCTCGGACACGCCGACGACCGCGGCGCTCGCCCGCTGCTCCGCCTCGCGCAGGGGGCCGCAGTCGGCGGGGGCGAGGCTGTCGATGCCCGCCTCGCCGCGCGTGGCGAGGAGGTAGACGAACTCCCGGCCCCCGTCCGTCCAGTGCGCGATGGCCGCGGCGCACCCGTATTCCAGGTCGTCGGGGTGGGCGACCACCGCGAGGGCGCGCGTCCAGTCGGTGGGCATGGGCTGCAAGGCGGGCTGCTGGTCAAGTTGTTCGGTCATGTATCGCACCATAGGCGAATGGATCGACAGGGGCGGGTGGTGGCGCTGCTCGACGCCACGGGCATCTTCTTCGAGCCGGCCCGTACCGCCTTCCCGGGGGCGAGCGGGGCCGCGTGGGAGCGGGCCGGGCAGCTGGATCCGGGCGCGATCGGGCCGGACGGGAGCTGGGCGCTCGATTTCCGGTGCTTCGCGATCGCCCGGCCCGGCGGCCGCTGGGTGCTGGTGGACGCCGGCGTCGGGCCGGCGCAGTCGCCCGCCGCCGCCTGGGCGCCGGTACCGGGGCGGCTGCCGGACGCGCTCGCGGCGGCCGGCATCGCTCCGGCCGACGTGGAGGCGGTGGTCCTGACCCACCTTCATGAGGACCACTCGGGCTGGTCGTCGGGGGCCGACGGGAAGCCGTTGTTCCCGGCGGCCCGGTACGTGGTGCAGCGCGCGGAGGTGGCCTCGCTGGACCGGGCGGACCCGGTGTGGGGCTGGACGGTGGCGCCGTTGCGGGCGAGCGGGCAGCTGCACGAGGTCGACGGGGCCCACCGGCTGGCCCCCGGCATCACCTTGCTGCCGACGCCCGGGCACACCCCGGGGCACCAGTCGGTCCTGGTGGACCAGGGCGCCGGGGCCCGGGACGTGGTGGTCACCGGGGACGTACTGGTGCACGCGGTGCAGCTGGCCGACCCGACGGTCCCCTACTCCCACGAGCGCGACCGGGAGGCCGCTCGGGCCTCGCGCGAGGACCTGCTGGCGCGGGCCCGACGGCGCGGCGCCCTGCTGGCCACGGCGCACCTGACCCGCGCCTTCGTGGAACCCGGCTGACTCGGGCCCCGGCCGGCTCAGGCCTCGTCGCGGACCAGGGACAGCAGGCGGTCCAGGACACGGGTACCACCGGCGCCGAGGCCGTCGTGCTCGAACTCGTCCGTCACCCAGGTCCGCAGGCCGCGGATGGACCGGGCCGTCTCCAGCGAGTGCGCGGTGTCCACGTACATGTCGTCGTGGTAGACGGCGGCCGCCACGGGCACCTCGTTGGCGGCCAGGCGGGACGGGTCGTAGAGCGGCTGCCAGCCGGTGCGGGCGGCCAGCAGGTCCGCGGTCTCGCGCAGCGGGGCGAGGGACGGGTCGGTGGTGAAGTGCCAGGGGTGGATGGTCTCGCCGGTGAAGAGCAGCCACTCGTCGCCCGCGAGCGTCTTGTCGGCGTCGAAGCGGGGGTGGCCGGCACGCACCCGTTCGGCGGCCCAGGCGGTGGGCGCGGCGGGGTCCTGGGCGTAGATCGCCTCGTGGACCAGCGCGTAGAGCGGGTGCCCGGCGAAGGAGAGCTGGGCGCGGACGTGCTCCAGGAAGGCGTCGGAGAGGGCGGGTCCCGCAGGGGTCGGTACGAAGGCGTCCTCCAGCAGGTAGTGGAGCTGGTGGCTGCCGTCGCCCCGGCCGAGGAGGATGCCGAGCGACTGGAAGCCCTCGACGGTGAGGCGGTGGCCGCCGGGGAGTTCGGCCGGGTGCTCCGCGAGGTGGGCGGCGATCCGGCGGGCGCGCTCGACGTCCATCGGGTACCGGGCGTAGTGGGCCAGGTTCTTGCGCTCGATGCGGGCGTACGCGGCCTCGTACACCTCGTCGGCGGTGGCGGTCAGGGAGGGGAGGCCACCCGTGATCAGGGCGGCGGTGAGGCCTTCGGGCGCGGTGGAGAGGTAGTGGGTCGTGCAGAAGCCGCCGAAGCTCTGGCCGAGCACGGTCCAGGGCGCGCCGCCGGTCAGGCCCGGGCGGATGGCCTCGGCATCGCGCACGATGGAGTCGGCGCGGAAGTGGGCGAGGTACTCCGCCTGCCGGGCGGGGATGCCGCGCAGGGGCAGGGTCTGCCGGTTCACCGGGGTGGAGCGGCCGGTCCCGCGCTGGTCGAGGAGCAGCACCCGGTACTCGGTCAGCGCGCGCTCCAGCCAGGCCTGGCGGCCGATGAAACGGCGGGCGCCGAAGCCCGGACCGCCCTCCAGGTAGAGCAGCCAGGGCAGCGCCTCGGGGTCCCTGCCGGCGGCCACGACCTCCCGGGCGTACAGCTCGATCCGCTCCCCGTCCGGGCGCGCGTGGTCCAGGGGGACGGAGAACCGGTGGTCGGTGAGGACCGTGCCGGGCTGGCGGTAGCTGTGTGCGGTGGTCACGTACGGCCCCCAGGGGTACGAGGAGATGAAGGACCGCGCCCCGACCGGGTGGCGGCGGGGCGCGGGGGTGTGGCGGTCCGAGTCTAGGCAGGGCCGGACCCGACCGGACGGCCCGGCCCGGCCCGGCGTGACGGGCAGGGCCGGGCCGTGGTGTCAGAACTCGACGACCGAGCGGAGGACTTCGCCGCGTTCCATCCGGGCGAAGGCGTCCTCGACGCCGTCGAGCGGGATAGTCTCGGAGACGAAGGCGTCCAGGTCGAGCCGGCCCTGCAGGTAGAGGTCGATGAGCAGCGGGAAGTCGCGCTCGGGCAGGCAGTCCCCGTACCAGGAGGACTTCAGGGCCCCGCCGCGGCCGAAGACGTCGAGGAGCGGGAGTTCGAGCTTCATCTCCGGGGTCGGTACGCCTACCAGGACCACCGTCCCGGCCAGGTCCCGCGCGTAGAAGGCCTGCTGGTAGGTCTCGGGGCGGCCCACGGCGTCGATGACCACGTCCGCGCCGTTTCCGCCGGTCAGGGCCTGGACGGCCTTGACCACGTCCTCCGTGCGCCCGTTGACGGTGTGGGTGGCGCCCAGGCCCCGGGCCCACTCCAGTTTCCGGTCGTCCAGGTCCACCGCGATGATCTTGGAGGCGCCCGCGAGGCGGGCTCCGGCCACGGCCGCGTTGCCCACTCCCCCGCAGCCGATGACGGCGACGGAGTCGCCCCGCCCGACGTTGCCGGTGTTCAGGGCGGCGCCGAGGCCGGCCATCACCCCGCAGCCGAGGAGTCCGGCGGCGGCCGGCGCGGCGGCCGGGTCCACCTTGGTGCACTGGCCGGCCGCGACCAGGGTCTTCTCGGCGAAGGAGCCGATGCCGAGGGCCGGGGAGAGCGGGGTGCCGTCCTCCAGGGTCATGGGCTGGGTGGCGTTGTGCGTGGCGAAGCAGTACCAGGGGCGTCCGCGCTTGCAGGCCCGACAGGTTCCGCACACCGCACGCCAGTTGAGGACCACGAAGTCGCCGGGGGCCACGGAGGTGACGTCGGGGCCGACGGACTCCACGATTCCGGCGGCCTCGTGGCCGAGCAGGAAGGGGAATTCGTCGTTGATGCCGCCCTCGCGGTAGTGCAGGTCGGTGTGGCAGACCCCGCAGGCCTGCACCCGGACGAGGGCCTCGCCGGGTCCCGGGTCGGGCACGAGGATCGTCGTCGTCTCCACCGGTGCGCCCTTGCTCCGGGCGATGACTCCCCGTACGCGATGTGTCACGTCGTACCCCGCTCTGATCGAATCCGTCTGGATCAACGAACGTACACGGACGGCACGCGGTAAGGGAGTTGTGTCACGTTTCGGCGCGCTACCCGGCCAGATCCGGCGGTACGGCGGCCCGAAGTGCCGTGCCGAAGGCCGCCACGGCCGGGTGCGCCCCGGCTCCGCTGCGGAAGGCGAGGTTGGTGCGGCGCTCCATGAGCAGGCGGGTCAGGCGTACGGCCGGATCGGCCGGGCCGGTGACGCCGAGCTGCGGTACGACGGCCACGCCTTGGCCCGCCGCGACGAGGGCGAGCACGGTGGCGAACTCGTCGACCTGGTGGCGGACGCGCGGGGTGAAACCGGCGGCCTGGCAGGCCCGGACGGTCATGACGTGGCACAGGGTGCCGGGGGTGGCGGTGATCCAGGGCGCCCCGGCGTGCGCGCGCAGGACCGCGCCCTGGTCGGGGCCGCCGGACTCGGCGGCTCCCGGGGGCGGGGCGGGGGCCCCGGGAGCGGGTACGCCGGCGGCGGGAGCGGCCAGATACATCGCCTCGACGTAGAGCGGTTCGGTGGCCAGTCCCGGTTCGGGCTCGGCGGGTACGAAGTCGTACGCGTGCACCAGGGCCACGTCCAGGTCCCCGGCCCGCAGGGCGTGTGCCACCGCCGCCGGGTCCGTCTCCGAGACCATCGGCTCCAGCGCCGGGTGGCGCCGGGCGAGGGCGGTCAGCGCGGCCGGGACGATGGCCCGGGTGGCGGTGGGGAAGGCGCCGATCCGCAGGGCTCCGGCCAGGCCCCCGCGCGCTTCGGCGAGGTCGGCGTCGGCCCGTTCCAGCCGTTCCAGGACCGCCTCGGCGTGTCCGACCAGGTTCTGGCCGGCCGGGGTGAGGCGGACCCCGCGGCCGGTGCGCTCCAGCAGGGGCAGTCCGGCCTCCCGTTCGAGGACGCCGAGCTGTTGGGAGACCGCCGAAGGGCTGAAGCTCAGGGCCTCGGCGACGGCGGCGATGGTGCCGCGGCGGGCGAGTTCGCGCAGCAGGCGCAGGCGTCGTACATCGAGCATCGGCTCAGCTTACGGGTTGAGTAAGGAAAGCGAACTGGAATTGATGCTTCGGACGGGCAAGGCTCTGGGGCATGGCACAGGACATCGCAAGGAACCTCCCGTTGCACGGGATCCACGTACCGCTGATCACCCCCTTCACCCGCACCGGGGACGTCGCGGCCGAGGCGCTGGAGGCGCTCGCCCACGAGGTGCTCGACGCGGGCGCCCGCGGCATCGTCGCGCTCGGCACCACCGCGGAGGCGGCCGGCCTCGACGGGGCGGAGCGCGACCTCGTCACCACGGTGTGCGCCCGGGTCTGCGGGGAGCGGGGCGCACCACTGGCCGTCGGTGCGGGGGCCGGCGGCACCCGGGCCGCCGAGGCCTCGCTGGCCCGACTGACCCGGTGGCCCGAGGTGCGGGCGGCGCTGGTGACGGTGCCGCCGTTCGTCCGCCCCTCGGCCGCCGGGGTGCTGGCGCACTTCGCGCGACTGGCCGAGGTGAGCCCCGTACCGCTGATCGTCTATCACATCCCGTACCGGACCGGGCAGCCCCTGGACGCGGCCGCACTGCGGGCGCTCGGAGCGCTGCCGGGGGTCGCCGGCGTGAAGTACGCGGGCGGCGGCATCGGCGAGGACGCGGTGGCGCTGCTCGGGGACCTGCCGGCCGGGTTCGAGGTGCTGGCCGGCGACGACGCCTACCTGTCCCCGCTGCTGGCGCTGGGAGCGGTGGGCGGGATCCTGGCCTCGGCACATCTGGCGACGGACCGCTTCGCGGAGCTCGACGCGGCCTGGCGGGCGGGTGACGTGGCCCGGGCGCGGCCGCTGGGGCACGCGCTGGCCCGGATGTCGGCGGCGGCCTTCGCCGAGCCCAATCCGGCGGTCCTCAAGGGCGTCCTGCACGCCCAGGGGCGGATCCCGACCCCCGACGTCCGGCTGCCCCTGTTGCCGGCCTCGCGGGGGGCGGTGACGGCTGTGACGGCCGCCCTGGAGCGGCTGGCGTGACCCAGGGCTCACACCGGCCGAAAACCTGCCCGAAAGAGTCCTGAATGGGCGATTTAGCACCTATCGGCAGTTCGCCCGAATGAGGCACTTAGAGAGCGGACTTGCCCGTATTGGCCGTCCGGTCGACGACCCGTGATGTGAGCCACACCGAAAACGTCAACATCATTTCCGACAGACAGCCGATTCCCTTTTCCCGGAAAGGGAATCGGCTATTACACCGATACCCCTTCAAGGTCATTTACCCGATCGATAGCGAGATGTCGATCTATCGGTGGAATTCGGGTCTTGTTCCCGCGCGGCGAGCTCGCCTACGGTCACCTCGTTCCTGGTGGTCAGCCGCCTAGTAGGGCCGCCACCCGGGATCTCCCGTCCCCCCACGTGAGGAATTCCGCCATGCCTGCAAAGGGTAAGCACCGTCGGCCGAAGCACTACCGGATCACCCGCAAGCTGGCGCTCGCCGGTACGGGTGGCGCGGCCCTCACTCTCCCGCTGATCGGTGCGACCACCGCCGGGGCCGCGGAGACGGCCGCCGCTCCCACGACGTATTCCGTGGTCGCGGGCGACACCCTTTCGGAGATCGCAGCGACGCATTCCGTGAGCGGCGGCTGGCAGCAGCTCTACGCGGCGAACCGGAGCGTCGTCGGTGACAACCCGTCGATCATCCGGCCCGGCATCAAGTTGAAGCTCGGCACCCAGGCGGGGACCGACCGCGCGAGCAGGTCCGCTGCCCGGACCACCCTCACGCCCGCTGCCAAGCCCGCGGCCAAGCCCGCCGCCGCCAAGCCCGCCACCGCCTACCCGAACAATCTCGACGGGTGGATCCGCGAGTCCCTCGCCGTCATGGCCGAGCACGGAATTCCCGGCTCCTACAACGGAATCCACCGCAATGTGATGCGGGAGTCCTCGGGCAATCCGCTGGCGATCAACAACTGGGACATCAATGCCCGCAACGGCATCCCGTCCAAGGGGCTGCTCCAGGTCATCGATCCGACCTTCCGCGCCTACCACGTGCCCGGCACCTCGACGAACTCCTACGACCCGGTCGCGAACATCACCGCCGCCTGCAACTACGCGGCCGCGCGCTACGGCTCGATCGACAACGTCAACGGGGCCTACTAGAAGCCGGGAAACCCCCGCGCCGGTTCACACCGGGCGACGCCGGGCGGCGCGGACGAGGATCCGCAGGGGCGCCGCCAGGCCGTAGCCGATGTCCCGGCGCAGGGCGGCGACCCCCGCCCGCTCCACGGCGGTCAGCTGGTGCGCCATCAGCTCCGTCATGGTCGCGATGACCGGACGCAGCCCGGGTTCGGCGAGGTCGCCGATGCCGTGGGCGGCGTCCAGGGCCGTGCGGGCCCGCCGGCACTCGGCGGCCAGGAGGGCGCGCACGGCCGGGGTGTCGCGGGCCCGTTCCAGGTCGGCGCGGGTGACGGAGTGCTCGTCGAGCCGGCTGCGCGGGATGCAGAGCCGGCCGTCCGCGAGGTCCCCGCAGAGGTCGGCGAGGAAGTCCACGCGCTGGGCGGCGTCGACGAACCGCCGCCAGCCCGCGGCCTGTTCCGGGTCGGGGCCGCCCTGGTACTGCAGTCCGGTGAAGACCAGCACCCCGGGCCACGCGTAGGCGTCGAGGTAGGCCTGGAAGTCCTCCTCCGCGGCGAAGCCGTCGAAGCCGGCCTCGGCCGTGGCGGCGCCCCGGAGGAAGCGGGAGACCCAGTGCGGCGGCAAGCCGCGGGAGTCCACCGCGTGCGCATAGGCCCGCAGGAGGGGATCGGGGCTGTCCCCGGACTCCAGGGCCGCCTCCACCCGCCCGGACAGCGCTGCGAGTCCGGCGGCCCGCTGCTGCGGGGTACCGGTCTCGGCGGTGTCGTCGACCAGGTTCATGAAGGCGAGACCCGCGGCGAGGGCGGGCACCAGCTGCGGCGCGGCGAGCAGCCGCAGCGCCAGGTACGGGGCGGGCTCGCGGCGGAGCACCCGGCGCGCGGCGCGGGTGTAGTCGTCGCGCAGCCGGGGGCCGGATATGCCGGCCCCCGTGAGGGTGGTGCGCCAACTGGGCATGGTCGTACTCCTGAACGCGTCGGACCGTACGTGCGTACGGGTAGACGATGTCAGAGCTTGGTGACCTTCTTGACCTTGCCGTCGATTCCGGCGAGCACGTAGCCGCCGCGACCGTACTCGTCACTGATGTAGGGCCGCATGCAGGGGACCTGGTCCATCATCCAGGGTTCGACGATCACGTAGGTCGAGGTCGGCTTCTCGACACCCAGGTCCTTCTTGGACTGCTCCAGCAGGCCGGGCAGCGCGTCCCAGTTGACGGCGGCCATGTCGATGAGCGGCTCGCCCTCCTCGACGGTGCCGTCCGGGCCCGTGCGCTTGGCGGCGCCGTCGCGGTACTGCCAGGCGTCGACGGTATCGGCGCCGGGGGCGGTGGGGATCGAGGCGAGGACGTAGCCCTCGTAGACCTTGAGGTCCACGAAGGTGGTGGTGCCGGTCTTCACCTTGAGCGCGTCCAGGGCGATCCGGATGTTCTGCGGGGTGAGCATGTTGCCGCGGGCCGTGTCGGTCTTCGAGGTGCTCGCCTTCGCACCGGGGGTGGCGGCCGCGGTACCGCCCGGAGTGGCGACGGCGGGCCGGGTGGCGCGGGAGTCGGCCGCGTCGTCGTCCCCGGAGTTCCCGTCGGGCATCAACTGCACGATCCCGACGACCGCGGCCGCCAGCACCACGGTCAGCGCGGCGCCGATCAGGGCCGGGCGCCTGCGCGCCGCGGGCGTCAGCGCGACGGGCGTGGTGGAGGCCGCGTAGGGGGAGGCCCCCTGGCCGTACGGCGGCGGGGTGGGCGATCCGTACGGGCCGCCGTACGGGCCGTACTGACCCGGGACACCGGGCGCGGCCGGCGCGGAAACGGGAGGCACGGAGACCACCGGCACGGAGACCACCGGCGCGGCGGCGACCGGCGCAGCGGCCACCGGCGCCGCGTAGCCGGATCCGAGAGCGGCGCTCGCGGCCCGGAGCAGTTGTTCCAGCTGAGCCCCGTCGGGCCGGGCGGCCGGGTCCCGTACGAGCAGCCGTTCCAGTACGGGCCCCAGCGGGCCGGAGCGCACGGGCGCCGGAATGGGCTCGTCGAGCACGGCGACGACCGTGGCCAGGCTGGTGGCCCGGCGCAGCGGGTTGGTCCCCTCGGCGGCCACGTAGAGGAGCATGCCGAGCGACCACAGGTCAGAGGCGGCCAACCCCTCCTCCCCGCGGACCCGCTCGGGTGCGATGTACTCCGGGGAGCCGATCAGCACACCGGTCGCGGTGAGTCCGGTGGAGTCGTGGAGCGCGGCGATGCCGAAGTCGGTCAGCACGGCCGACCCGTCGGGGCGGAGCAACACGTTGGCGGGCTTCACGTCGCGGTGGAGGATCCCCTCGGCGTGGGCGGCGCGCAGCGCGGACAGCACGTCGAGACCGAGCCGCACCACCTCGGCGGGCGGCATGGGGCCGGACTCGAGGCGGTCGTAGAGGGAACCGCCGCGGACCATCTCCATGACGATCCACGGGTGCCCGTCCGTGCCCTCCGCGGGCTCGACGATGTGGTGGATCGTCACCACGTGGGGGTGGGCGAGACGGGCGAGGGCGCGGGCCTCGCGGACGGCGCGTTCGCGCATCTGGTCCGCGAGGCCGGGCTGTGCGGCGGCGGTCGCCGGGTCCGGCGGGCGCACCTCCTTGAGCGCGACCTCACGATGGAGGGCGATGTCGCGAGCGCGCCACACCGTACCCATGCCCCCGCTGCCCAGGGGGGCGACCAGCTCGAAACGGCCGTCGATCAGCTGTCTGCCGGCCTCACTCGTATCCATGGCCGCTCATCGTAGGGGGCGGCCGGATCAGCAGTGTCGGCGGTCCACCGTGAGCGCGCCCTGGGCGGTGGCCACCGTCCGGTCGTAACACCCGCCCGGGGCTGCGGAACCGTACAACCGGTAGCGGGCGGACGTGGTGGCGACGGCGTGCCGCTGGTCGCGCGGGACGTTAGCGGTGTAGGTGGCGTCGCCCGTGTACCGGTCGTCGAGCCGGGAGCCGTCGACGGGCTTGCCGCCCCGCAGGGTGACGGTGTCGGCGCGGTCGCCGAGCGAGAGGACGGTGCGCAGCCGGTCGCCGGCGCCGAGGGTGGTCTCGCCGTCCATCGTGTAGGTGCGGTCGGTCCGCGTGGTGGTCGGCCCCCGCGTCACGCTCTCCTCGTCGGTCCAGGTGGCGGTGAGCGCGTCCTGGTTCTCGCCGTCGGTCCAGCGGTGCACGGAAGTGCCCCGGACGACGCGGGTGACGGTGGTGGCCACGCGACCGTGGGAGGTGTTCAGGTGTCCGGCGACCGTGAGCCGGTGTCCGCCCTCGGTGTCCAGGCGGTGCTGCGCGCCGGGGGCCGCGGGCGTCCAGCGGGAGCGGCCGGTCGGATCGCCCGGCTCGTACCGGGTCAGGGCGCCGGTGACGACCTCCCGGGCCTCGTCCTGCCAGAGCAGGAGGTTGGTGGGGGTGCTCCAACCGCTCTGTCCGGCGGGGACCCCGACGACGGAGACCTCGATGCGGTGCGGCCGGCCGTCGTTGAGGAGGGCGGCGTAGGGGGTGAGGTCGTAGCGGATCGGCTGGACGTCGAAGGCGCGCGGGCCGGGGGTGACGTACCAGAGGAAGGGGTTGGACCAGCCGCCGGTCCAGACGGTGGGGAACGGCGCGGCGATGCCGGCGAGCCGTCCGTCGACGGAGATCTGCACCTCGCGGTACGGGCCGTCGGCTGCCTTGCAGGAGTACGGGGCCGCGTCGGGGGTGGTCATGTACCAGTACTCCTCGCAGCCGCCGCCCGAGCCGGTGGCGTACACCTCGGCGAGGAGGCGCTCCGTGTTGCGCGGCGTGGTGACCGACGGGGAGGTGAGGGGCAGGACGCGGTCGGGGGTGTCCGGGGCCGGGTTGCGGCCGTCGGCAGCGTAGAAGGTCAGGGTCACCTTGACGTCGATGACGCCGGTGTACGTGTCGTTCACGACGTTGCCGATGAGCATCTCGACGGGCTGCGGGCGGGCGAGGGTATCGCGGTAGCGGGTGACGTCCTTCTGGACGGACCAGGTGATGCCGTCGGGCGAGGGCTGCGGGGTGGACGTGCGCAGGATCTCGACCCCGCCGAGGGAGAGGTGACCGAGCCGGTCGTACTGGCGGCCCTTGACCTTGCCGTCGAGGCGCAGGACCACCTTGGCCCAGCCGGTCGCGCCGCAGGCGGCGGGCGGTGCGTAACTGCCCCGGTAGGGCGTGAAGTCGCGGAACTGTGCCTCCGCGAGGGTCACCCGGCAGGACCGGGTCGCGGGCCGGGCGACGGGTGGGGCGGCCGTGAGGGGGTCGTGCCAGTCGGTGCCGAACTCGGCGGGCGGCGGGTCCGCGGCCGGGGTCCCGGCGGCGTACGCGGGTCCCGCGGCGGCCAGGGTGGCGGCGGTCAGCGCGATCGCGCCGAGCAGGCCGGTGATCCTGTGTCGTCTCATGGGCCCGCAGTGAAACCCGGCCCGCCGGGGCCGGGCCAGGGCCGGTGCTCCGCCCCTGGCCGGTTCTGGACCGCACCGGGCCCCGCCGGATTCGCCGGCTCCGGTCAGGACGTCAGCGGGGCAGGACGTCCACGCCGTCGTCGTCCGCGTGGACGGTGTCCCCGGCGCGGAAAGTGACGTCGCCGATGGTCACGGGCTCGTCGACCGCGCCGTCACCGGTCTTGCCGCTCTTGCGGGGAACCGTGCCGAGCGCCTTGATGCCGAGGTCGAGCCCGCCGAGGGCGACGCTGTCGCGGACCGAGCCATTGACGATCAGGCCGGCCCAGCCGTTGGCCTCGGCCGCGCCCGCGATGAGGTCGCCGACGAGGGCGGTGCGGGGCAAACCGCCGCCGTCCACGACGAGGACAGCGCCCTCCCCCGGCGTGTGGAGGAGGGTGCGCAGCAGCGCGTTGTCCTCGTGGCAGCGCACGGTCCGTACGGGACCGGCGAACAGCCTGCGGCCGCCGAACTGGCGGAACCCGGTGGCGCAGATGGCCAGGAACTCGCCGTACTCGTCGTACAAGTCGGCTGTGGGGACGGGGGTGACGCTCATCTGGCTACCGGTTTCCTCGCTGCTCGTGCGCGTACGTCGCGGTGGTGCGGCCAGCGTAATCCGCCGGTGGTCCGGCGCGGCGGGGCGTCTCGCACCTGCGGTGCGGGCGGCCCGAATCGGCTGGAACGTGCCGGGCTGGCGGGCGGCTCCGGGTGGTGGTGGGGACCGGACCGGACCGCGTGCGGCCGGGTCAGTTCCGGGAGTTGCCGAAGAGGATGCGGTAGCCGATCAGCAGGACCAGTGAGCCCGCGATGGCGGAGCCCCAGGTGGCGAGGTCGAAGAACTCGGTCTGAATAGGCTTGTCCAGGACCTTCGCCGACAGCCAGCCGCCGATGAAGGCGCCGGCGACGCCGATGAGGGTGGTCCCGATCAGGCCACCGGGGTCACGGCCGGGCAGCAGGACCTTGGCGATGCCCCCGGCCAGCAGTCCCAGGATGATCCAGCTGACGATCCCCATGTCCAGTCACTCCGCTTCGGTCGTTCGGGTGTTCTCCTGGGAGGACGCGCCCGCCGGCGGATCGGTTCACCGCCGCTCAGACCGCCACGCGGCCGGCCGCTACGGGGAGCTCGGCGCCCGTGACGGGGCCGGTGCCCGGACCCGCGCCGGCGGAGGGCGTCCGGGTGAGCAGGACCACCCCGCGCGCCGCCAGGAAGGCTCCGGCGCCGGCCAGCAGCAGTCCCGGCACTCCGCCCTGCAGTCGTTCGCCGAGCAGGACCATGCCGATGGCGGCCGCGGCCAGCGGGTTGGCGAGGTTCACCACGGCCAGCGGGGCGCCGAGACCGCCGCGGTAGGCCCGTTGTGACAGGAGCATCCCGCCGACGGCGAACACCATGACGAGCAGGGCCACGGAGACGACCCGGACGCTGAGCAGGGCTCCGCCGCGACCGGCCGCCACGGCCACCGTCTGGGTCAGGGCGGAGGCCGCCGCGGAGGCCAGCCCGGAGGCGGTCGCGTGGCGCAGCCCCGAGCGCGGGTCCTTGTCCGCGGTCAGCATCATGATCACGGCGAGGGTCGCGCCGGAGACGGCCAGCGCCTCGATCAGCGTGAGGGTGTCGTCGGGGGCCGGTCCGGAGGCCGGGAGCAGCAGCAGGCCGAGACCGGCGACGGTGGCCAGGGTGCCCCGCCATTCGGTGGCCGCCACCCGGCGGCCGGACCGCCGCGCCCCCAGCGGGACGGCGGCCACCAGGGTGAGCGCGCCGAGCGGCTGCACGAGGGTGAGGGGGCCGTAGCGCAGGGCCGCCGCGTGCAGCAGCGCGGCGGCGGCGTTCAGCCCCGCCGACCACCACCAAGCCCCGGAGCCCAGCAGGGCCTTGGCGGTGCGCGCGACGGCGGCCCGGGCGAGCCGTTCCTGGGCGACGGCGGCGGCTGCGTAGGCCACGGCCGAAGCCAGGCAGAGCCCGACGGCGAGGGTGGTGTCGTTCATCGTCGGGCTCCTACGGCCGAGTCCGCGCTCCGCGGGCGCGGCAGGCTTCGTACGGGGACGTCCTGGTCGGGCTCCGGACCCGTTCGCGCGTCCGGGCCCCGGCCCCGGTCCGGATCGGGATCGCTCGTGCGCGGCTTGGGGACGAGCAGCAGGGCCGCCCACAGCAGGAGGGCGGCCACGACGGCGTCGAGCCAGTAGTGGTTGGCGGTGCCGACTATCACGAGCAGGGTCAGCAGCGGGTGCAGCAGCCACAGGAAGCGCCACCGCGAGGAGGTGGCGGCGATCACGCCGAGCGCCAGCATCAGCGCCCAGCCGAAGTGCAGTGAGGGCATGGCGGCGAACTGGTTCGCCAGGGTGTCCTCGGCCGGTGCGGCCTTGTAGACGGTGGGCCCGTAGACCTGGGCGGTGTCGATGAGCCCCGCGGCGTCGAGGAGTCGCGGGGGCGCGAGCGGGAAGGCCAGGTGCAGGACGAGGGCGGCACCGGTGAGTCCGGCGAGTACGCGGCGCGTCCACAGGTAGTGGGCGGGGCGCCGGACGTAGAGCCAGATCAGGAAGAGCGCGGTCGCGGGGAAGTGGACGACCGCGTAGTAGGTGTTCGCGGTGGTGACGAGGGCGTCCCCGTGCAGCAGCAACCGCTGTACCGCGCCCTCGCCGGGCAGGTGCAGGAAGCGCTCGGCGTCCCAGGTGCGCGCCGCGTTGCGGAAGGCCTCGTCCGTGCGGTCGGTCGAGAGCAACCGGCCCGCCTTGTAGACGGCGAAGAAGCCCACGACGAGCAGCAGCTCGCGTATGAGGCGGCGCGCGGCTCTCGGTCCGGCTGCCGGCCCGGCAGGTGTGGTGTGGGAGCTCATCCCCCGGTCTCTCTTCCTGTTTACGCGCACAGCGACACGCCAGTGTATCGATACATTGGCGTATCGATACGCTGGTGTACCGATACGGTCGCGTTCCCGTACACTTCCGTAGTGGAACCCGCAGCCGAGGCGCCCCGAGGAGAGCCGCATCCATGACGTCGACGCCGCCCCCCGCCCGCCGCTCCAAGATCACCCCGGAGCGTGAGCAGGAGTTCTACGACGCCGTCCTGGAGCAGCTGCGCGAGTACGGCTACGAGGCCCTGACCATGGAGGGCGTTGCCGCCCGGGCCAGCTGCGGCAAGTCGACGCTCTACCGGCAGTGGAAGACCAAGCCCCAGCTCGTCGCCGCCGCCCTGCGCGCGGGCCGCCGCGGCACCCTCGTCGCCGTGGACACCGGGTCACTGGCCGGCGACCTGCGCGAGGCGGCCCGGATCGCGGCCGGCACCTCCGGCAGGGACACCCGACTGACACAGGCCCTCGGGCACGCCGTGCTCAGCGACGAGGAACTCCAGGCCGCGCTGCGCGAGGCACTGGTCGAGCCGGAGCTGGCCGCGTTCGCCGAGATGGTCGGACGGGCCGTGGCGCGCGGTGAGATCGCCGCGGACCATCCGGCCGTGGAGTTCCTGCCCGCCCAGCTGATGGGCGTCCTGCGGATCCGGCCGGTACTGGAGGGGCGGTACGCGGACGCCGACTACCTGGTCCGGTTCGTGGACGCCGTGATGCTCCCGTCCCTGGGCCTCGCACCGTCCCGCCCCACCGGCCCCCCGGCCGAGCGGACCCCCTGAACCGGCGGGCCGCCGTCCTGATGACCTGACGGCGACCTGCCCGCGCTGCCTCGTGGGGACGGCGGCAGCGCGCCACCCGGACCGGGCGGCGGCCACTCACCCCAGGAGTGGCCGCCGTCCGATCCGTGCGGCTCCGCACCGGCCCGGACGGCCGACTTCAGCGGGGCGCGCCCATGGTCCGGGCGAACGCCTCCGGGTCGGCTTCGAAGCCGTGCAGTCGCAGGTCGAAGGACCAGGGCCCCGAGGCGTCTCGGGTGAATTCGGCGACGGTGGCCGCGGTGGCGGCGGTCACGGCCGCGAAGTCGCCCTGGGCGAGATCGGTGTGGCCCTCGCGGATCCGGAACCCGGCGCCGCCGATGTCGGCGAAGGTCTTCACGGGGCCCGCGCCGCCGGCTTCGGCGTTCTGGATGACCACGCCGACCACCACTCGGCTCGACCCCGGCGCGATCCGGTGCAGCTCGATGGTCATCACCTCGTCGAAGCCGAAGCCCTGGCCGGTGTGGCTGTCCCGGTTCAAGGTGATGGTCCCGTCCGGCGACCGGCTGCCGAAGTGCACGAGCTGGACGGGCGTCCCGTGGAGGTCACCGGCGCCGTAGACCGCGGCGACTATGTCGAGGTCGTTCGCGGGCGTGCCCGTCGGGCTCGGGTCCCACCGCAGGGCGAACTCCACCTTGGCCAGGCCCTTGCGTACACCGGTCACCGAACTCCCCCTTCGTTCACGGGCATTGCCCGTCCATGATCCCACGACCCCTCCGGCCCGGCCCGAACAACCGCACGCTTCCGGCCATTTCGGCCGGTTCGGCGATCCGGTCCGGCCGCCGTCGCCCACCCTCGCGCCGAAAGGGAGATTCCCCCGGTCGGACGGAAGCGCGTGCATACCGGATTCGGACAGCCCACACGGTACGGACAAAAGGGATTTGCACCCTTTCGCCCCATAGCGACGCATTGCCGTCCCGTCACTCCGGACCCGTTTTCGCGCCGCCCCTTTCCCCCGTTGCGACCTGCACCAACCGCACGATCGACGACTGTCCGGATCGTTATCCTCAAGTTTTGCTCAAATCTAGTGACGATAAGCCGTTCTGCTTCCTAGCTTCCTCGTACACGCGTCCAGACGTCCCCCACGTTCGCGCGGTTCCAGGCGCCATCGGCAATCCCGTGACGCGTCCCGCGTTCCCCAGGAAAGAGTGCAGCATGAAGGTTCCCCAGGCCGGTGCGGTCGCCGCAGTGATCGCGATCGCCCTGACCGCCTCCGGGTGCGGCGTCTTCGACGATGGGGACCAGGGGGACGGGACCCTCGCCATCGGCATCAAGTTCGACCAGCCCGGCATAGGCCTGCGGGAGACCGACGGCACCTACTCCGGATTCGACGTCGACGTCGCCACCTATGTGGCCAAGGAGCTCGGCTACAAGTCGGACAAGATCGAATTCAAGCAGGTCTACAGCAACGACCGCGAACTGCTGCTCCAGTACAACGAGGTCAAGTTCGTCGTCGCGAGCTATTCGATCAACGAGAAGCGCAAGGAGAAGGTCGACTTCGCGGGCCCGTACTTCGTCGCGCACCAGGACCTGATGACGCGCGCCGGCGACGCTTCGATCACCAAGGCCGAGGACCTCAATACGAAGAGCCTGTGCTCGGTCTCCGGCTCCACCTCGGCCGAGAACCTCCGCAAGAACCTCGCCCCCAAGGCGGGCCTGCTGGAAATGGGCGGCTACTCGGACTGCGTCGTCGCGCTCCAGGAGAGCCGCGTGGACGCCATGACCACCGACAACTCCATCCTGGCCGGGTACGCCGCCCGGAAGGGCAACGAGAACAAGTTCAAGCTCCTCGGCCAGAGCCTGAGCAACGAGAACTACGGCATCGGCGTCAAGAAGGGCAACAAGGAGCTCCAGGGCAAGATCAACGACGCGCTGAAGAAGATGGTCGCCGACGGCTCCTGGGAGGCGGCCGTGAAGAAAAACTTCGGCGAGAACTACCGGTACGAGCCGGCTCCGGCGATCATCCCCGTGAGCTGACGCCCGCCGACACGACCCGACGGCCGTGACCCCTCGTAGGGGGTCACGGCCGCCCGTGTGATCCGTGATCCGGCTCAGGCCACCGGGGCCTTGCCGCGCAGCACCGTCAGGAACTCCCGCATCCAACGGGAGTGGTCGGGCCAGGCCCGGGCCGAGACCAGGGTGCCGTCGACAACGGTCTCGGAGTCCTCGAACTCGGCCCCGGCCGCCTTCATGTCCAGTTCCAGCGCCGGGTACGCGGTCACCCGGCGGCCGGCCAGGCCCCCGGCCGCGGCCGTGATGAGCGGGCCGTGGCAGATCTGGGCGATCGGCCTGTCGGACTCCGCGAAGGCGGCCAGGATCCGGCGCACTTCGGGGTCGTTGCGCAGGTACTCCGGCGCCCGGCCGCCCGGGACGACCAGGGCCGCGTAGTCGTCGGTGACGACGTCGGCGAAGGCCAGGTCGGCGGGCCAGGTGTAGCCGGGCTTCTCGGTGTAGGTGTCGAAGCCCTCCTCGAAGTCGTGGACCACGAACCGCAACTTCTTCACCTGCGGCGCCGCGATGTGGACCTCGTACCCCTCCTCGCGCAGGCGCTGGTACGGATACAGGACCTCCAGCGATTCGGCCGCGTCGCCGGTCACGATGAGGATCTTCACTGCCATGGGCTGCTCCAGATGGGGCTGGTCACGGTCGCTGCGGCCCCGCCGGGGGCCACCGCTACCCTGCCCGCGGCGCGCGGCCGGCACACACGAAGATCACCCAGTCCCGACACATGGTCTTCATCTGTTCGGCACATGACAATGTGACCCTCGCACTGCCACTGACACTCCGCCAATTCCCCGGGCGGGGACGGTGCGTATGGAGAGGTACCCCCCACCCGATGAGAATCTCGCGCCTGACCCCCTGGGCTGCCGGCCTCGCCGCCGTCGCCCTGGTCGCCGTACCGGCGGCCGCGTCCGCCGGCCAGCAGCGCCCGGCCACCCCGCAGAACCCGACGGTCGCCGCGGCGGACCCGTACGCGGACTACTACGCCGGCGCCCAGGGCAAGACCGGGCCCGCGCTGAAGACCGCCCTGCACGACATCATCAAGACCCAGTCCAAGGTGACCTACGAGGGCGTGTGGAACGCCCTGAAGGTCACCGACGAGGACCCGGCGAACCCCAACAACGTCATCCTGGTCTACTCCGGCCGCTCCCAGTCCAAGGCGACGAACGGCGGCGGGGTCAACGACTGGAACCGCGAGCACGTCTGGGCCAAGAGCCACGGCGACTTCGGCACCGCCACCGGCCCGGGCACCGACCTGCACCACCTGCGCCCGGAGGACGTCACCGTCAACAGCACCCGGGGCAACAAGGACTTCGACAAGGGCGGCAGCCCGGTCGGCGAGGCGCCCGGCAGCCTGACCGACGCCAACTCCTTCGAGCCGCGCGACGCGGTCAAGGGCGACGTGGCGCGGATGCTGCTGTACATGGCCGTCCGCTACGACGGTGGTGACGGCTTCGCGAACCTGGAGCTGAACGACAAGGTCAACAACGGTTCCGCTCCCGCGATGGGCCGGATCAGCCTGCTGAAGCAGTGGAACCAGATGGACCCGCCGGACGCCTTCGAGCAGCGCCGCAACCAGGTCATATTCGACCGGTACCAGCACAACCGCAACCCGTTCATCGACCACCCGGAGTGGGTCAACTCCATCTGGTGACCGGGGCCCGCAGTCACGGCGTCCTCCGGGGTTGGGCCGCGTCAGGCAGGGTATTCCCCTGGCCAGAGGCTGCGACCCGCGCCCGACGGCAGCAGCCGGCGGAGGTACGCCGTGATGGACGGAGCCGGACTCTCCGATCGCGAGCAGCGCGCCCTCTCCGCGATCGAGGCCGAACTCAAGGGTGACCGTTCCCTCGACCGGATCCTGCGGTCCGCCACGTCCCACCGGCGTCACCGCACCGTGGCCGCCTGGCTGCTCGGTGCGGCGGCGGCGGTGCTGTTCGTGGCGGCCTCGGTCACCGTCTCCCGGCTTTTGATCTGGGTCTTCGCCGCCGTCTGGACGTCTGCGGTGATCCTGGCGCTGCCGCTGGTCGGTCAGTGGCTCCGGCGCCGACGTGCGCGCGTCGACCGCACGGGGCGGCCGTAGGACCGGTCAGAGCCGGTCGGCGAGGGCCTTGAAGTCGGACCAGGGCAGCTGGGGCGTCCGCGCGTCCCACACCTTCTGGGAGAGCGCGGCCAGCGGAGCCTGGATGCCCGCGGCCACCTGGGCCTGGGTCTGGGCGCCCGCCAGGTCGCTCCAGACGGCGAGGCGACCGCCCAGGATCTGCGGCCCGTACGAGGCCGGGACGGGAGTCGTGCCGCGCAGTACGAGCGGGGTCCACTGCTCGTAGATCCGCTTCCCCGTGGGGTACGTGAACTGGTTGGGCTCCCCCAGCACGTAGTAGAGGTACTCGTCGTTGAGGTTGACGAGCTTGCGGCCCTCGCGCAGGTACTCCAGCGGCGGCCGGGCGCCGTTCTCCTTGCCGGTCCAGTACTCGACTTGGATGTCCTTGGCGGCGCTCGTCACCCCGCCCGCGAAGAACCCGTCGTTCCAGGCCTTGAGCGCCTTCCCCGACGGCCGGACCACGGCGGCGCGGTCGTTCAGCCAGCCCGTCGCCAGGTCCTGGACCCGCGCCGAGGGCCCGTACCGCTGCTGGGCGGCGCGGGCGAGCTGGGGGAAGGAGGCCTGCGGGTCCCGGTAGACCAGCGCCTGGTACTCGTCGGCGCCCAGGTGCCAGGCCCCGCCGGGGAAGAGCGGAAGGTACTCGCGCAGCAGGTCGTCGACCAGCTTGGCGGAGGCCGGGTTGGATATGTCCACGGCGCCCTTGACCGCCCGCCCCTGCGTGTCGCGCAGCTGCAGGTCGGGGTGGGCGCGCAGGACCGCGCCGAGGTGACCGGGCGAATCGATCTCGGGAACCACCGTGATGTGCAGCCGGGCGGCGAGCGCGTTGATCTCGCGGACCTGGGCCTTGGTCAGGTGCGGGGTGGAGACGATCTCGGGGTGCGTGTCGGACTGGATGCGGAAGGCCTGGTCGTCGGAGAAGTGCAGGCCGAGCTGGTTGAGCTTGAGGTCGGCCATTTCGCGCAGTCGGTCCTCGATCCAGTCCGGGCTGAAGTGCTTGCGGGCTATGTCGAGGTTGAGGCCGCGCTGCGGTTTGGCGGGGGCGTCGCGCACGGTGCCCTCGGGAGCCGAACCGGCGCCCTTCACCGCCTGCTTGAGGGTGCGGGTGCCGTAGAAGACCCCGGCCTGGTCGGGGCCGTTGATCCGGACGCGGCCGTCCTTGACGACCATGGTGTACGACTCGGGTCCACCCGGGGCCCCCGCGTCCAGGGACAGTTCCACGTCACCGGCGCGCGGCGCCGCCGACGCCCCGTACCCGATGCGCAGTTCACCGGCGAGCAGCTCGGCCTCGTCGGAGAGCGCTGCGGTGTCGTCCGGGGCGACGACCACGCGGGCATCGGGGGTGGGCTTCCAGCCGGGCCCGCGGGCGGGCTCGTGCTCCCGTACCGCCGGGATGGTGCGCGGGGCCGTGGACAGGGGGTGGGACGGGGTCGGAGCGGGGGTGGGGGCGGCCTCGGCCGGGACCGCCGCCGTCGTGGCGGGGCCGGTGGAGGAACCCGGGGCACTGGGGGCGCGCGCCTCGTCGGAGGCCGCCGTACAGCCCGGGAGGGCAAGGGTGACCAGCGCGGCGACCGTTGCCGTCGCGATGGTGCGGAACCTCTCATGCCGTCTCGGTGTGCTCATCATGTGCCCGTGTCCCCCGTACCAACGTGGCACGGAGGACACGGACGCGCGACCCGACGGCCCAAGGCCGGACCCGGCGCTCTCGGACGGGTGCCTGCGCACGGGGCAGGGGGCGGATCAGTGGTGGGCGGGGACGGCCGTGGTCGCCTCGGGTGCGCCGGCCGCCACGACCGTGCCCCGGTCGCCGTGGGTCGCGCGCCGTGCCGTACGGCGCTCCAGCGCGCCGGAGGCGAGGGCGAGCACCAGCGCGGAGGCGGCCAGCGCCGCGCCGACCCAGTTGGGGGCGGTCCAGCCGAGGCCGGCGGCGATCACCAGCCCGCCGAGCCAGGCGGCGAGGGCGTTGCCGAGGTTGAAGGCGCCGATGTTGACGGCCGAGGCCAGGGTGGGCGCCCCGGCGGCCTGGTCCAGGACGCGCTTTTGGAGCGGCGGGACGGTGGCGAAGCCGAGGGCGCCGATCAGTACGAGGGTGAGCGCCGCGCCGGCCTTGGTGTGGGCGGTGAGGGTGAAGACGGCGAGCGTGACGGCCAGGGCGCCCAGGGCCACGTACAGCATCGGCATCAGCGCGCGGTCGGCGTACCGGCCGCCGATGAGGTTGCCGGCGACCATGCCCAGACCGAAGAGGACGAGGAGCCAGGTGACGGAGGTATCGGCGAAGCCGGCGACGTCGGTCATCATCGGGGTGATGTAGGTGATCGCGGCGAAGACGCCGCCGAAGCCGAGGACGGTCATCGCCATCGCGAGCAGCACCTGGACGTTGCGGAAGGCTGCGAGCTCGCGGCGGATCCGCACCCCGCCCTCGGGTCGGGGCAGCTCGGGTACCAGCCGGGCGATGCCGAGCAGACCGACGACGCCGAGCGCGGCGACGATCAGGAAGGTGACGCGCCAGCCGAGGGTCTGGCCGACGAACGTACCGAGGGGGACGCCGACGACGTTGGCGACCGTCAGTCCGGTGAACATCATGGCGATCGCGCCGGCCTTCTTCTCGGGGGCGACGAGTTCGGCGGCGACGACGGCGCCGATGCCGAAGAAGGCGCCGTGGGCGAGTGAGGCGACGACGCGGCCGGCGAGCATGACGCCGAAGACGGGGGCGAGGGCGGAGAGCACGTTGCCCGCGATGAAGAGGCCCATGAGCAGCATCAGCATGCGCTTGCGGGGAATGCGGGTGCCGAGCACGGTCATGAGGGGCGCGCCGAGGACGACGCCGAGGGCGTAGCCGGTGACCAGGAAGCCCGCGGTGGGGATCGAGACCCCGTACGTGCCGGCGACCTCGGGGAGCAGGCCCATGATCACGAATTCGGTGGTGCCGATCCCGAAGGCCCCGACGGCGAGGGCGAGGAGTGCGAGGGGCATGGGAGAGGTGTCTTTCAGGGGAGGAGGTGGTGCCGGGTGCGGCAGTACGACGGCTTGATCGCGATCGGGGGCGATTGATGCAGTCGCCGCTTTCGTGCGTCCAACGTTAATTGCAGACGCGGGATATTTGCAAGCGCGGGCTATTGCGCACGTGGACTATCCTGGTGGTCCCACACCCAGCCCCGGACGCTTCGACGGAGGAGCCATGACGGCCACGGACAGCGCGCTCACTGCCCTTTCCCAGGGCTGGTGCGCCCTCTCCCTCCTGCACGGGCGGATCGAGGCGCACATCGAACGGGCCCTGCAGGCCGGCCACGGCCTGAGCGTGCGCGAGTACTCGCTGCTCGACGTCCTCAGCCGCCAGCACAACGGCCCGGGCGGTCACCTGCGGATGCACCAGGTCGCCGACTCGGTGGTGCTCAGCCAGAGCGCGACAACCCGGCTGGTGAGCAGGTTGGAGGACCGCGGCCTGCTGAACCGCTACATCTGCGCCACCGACCGGCGGGGCATCTACACCGATGTCAGTGAGGCGGGCCTGACCCTGCTGGCCGCGGCCCGCCCCACCAACGACAGCGCCCTGCGCGAGGCCCTGGACGAGGCCTCGCACATCCCTGAACTCGCCCCGCTGGTCACGGCGGTGGAGAACCTCCGGGGCTGACCGGCGGCCCCGCCGGACGGCTCAGCGCGGGGTGGGGCTCGGCGGGGGCGAGGAGGTGACGATGCCTCCCCGCGCGGCGGACGGGCTCGCCGACGGGGGCTCCGACCCAGATGCCCGGGGCGAGGCCGGGACCGACGGGGACGGGCTGACCGACCCGGTGGGGGGCGAGGACACGGACGGGGTCCGCCGCCCGGATGCGGAGGGCTGCGGGGCGGGTGACGTCGGGTCCTGCGGGGACGGGCCCGGGGCCGTGATCCGCGGCGGGGTGGCCGGCAGCCCCGGCCCGGGCGGCGGATCCGGGGCGAGCAGGAGGTACCCGATCCCGGCGGCCGCTGCCGCCGCCAGGCCCGCCAGCGGCAGCGCGAACCGCCGCAGCCCGGCCATCGGCAGCCGTCCCGGGTGCGTCCCCGGCGGCTCCGCGGGCCGCAGGCTGCGGACGTCGATGCTGTCCGCGCGCGCGTCGAGGGCCTGCCGCAGCCGGCGCTCGACGGGGCGCTCGGCGAGCCGTTCGCCGTCACACGTCATATCCGTCCCTCCAGAATCCGTTCCAGGGCGTCCAGGCCGCGGCTCGCGTTGGACTTCACCGCTCCCCGGCTGATCCCGAGGGTGGCCGCGATCTCCGCTTCGCTGAGATCGGCCCAATACCGCAGCACCAGCACCTGACGGCGGCGCGGCGTGAGCCGGCCGAGGGCCGCGAGCACCTCGCGGTACGCCTCGTCCAGGACCACGTGGTCCTCTGCGGACGGTATGTCGGCAGCCGCGGGCGGGGTCCAGGCCCGGACGGTGCGCCGACGGCGCAGCACCGAGCGCGAGGTGTTGACCACCGCGGTGCGCAGGTAGCCCAACGCGTTGTCGACCTCGGTGATCTGCTCCCCGTGCCGCCGGTAGAGGGCGGTGAAGGCGTCCTGGACCACGTCCTCGGCGGTGGCCAGGTCGTCGACGAGCAGCACCGCGAGCCGGACCATCCGCAAACGGTGCGCGTGGTAGAGCTCGCTGACGGTGGGCGGCCGCTGGTCGCCGTGGCCCGTGCGGTCATGGGGCCAGGGCGACGAGGAGCCGTACGGGGACCCGTACGAGGAGTCGTACGACCGCGGGGAGGCCGGCGGGGCGGAACGTTCCCGGCGCAGCAACGACCAAAGGCCCCGCCACGCCCGGCCGAAGCCGGGCGTGAGGGGGCCGACGGGTGGAGCGAGTTGGAGCACGGGGTTCCTCAGCTGTTCGCGCGGCGCCGCACGGCGTACAGGGCTCCCGCGCCGGCGAGGACCAGAACCGTGGCCCCCGCCCCCATGGCGATGGTCGTCGCCGAGGAGCCAGTATGCGCGAGCTCCGCCGCGCCGGGTGCGGCCGGTGCGGCAGGTGCGGCGCCGGGCTCGGAGGGGGAAGCGCTGGGCCGGGCGTCCGAGGGAGCCGACGGACGGGCGCTGGGCGCGGCGCTCGGGGACGCGCTCGGCGCGTCCGAGCCCGCGCTCGGCGGGGTGCTCACCGAGGGGGAGGGCTTGGGACCGCCCGCGGTGGGCGACGCACTGGCCGGCACGCTGACCGACGGGGAGGGCGCGGCCGAGCCGCCGCTCGCGGCGAAGGCGGGACCGGCGAGGGCGACGGCCAGCACGGCGGCGGCAGTGGTGACGGCCGTCCGACGGAAGGCCGGGGGGACGCGCTTGGGGTTCTTCACGGTGGTTCTCCACGGTCGGGTCGAGGACGCGGTTCTGCGCCCTTCACCCCCGCACGACGCGCGACCCCCCGGGAGGTTGCCGCCGTTCCGGAAAAACTTTCCGACCGGTTTCCGGCGGCCCGTCCGGGACCCCATTCAGGGCCGTGGCCAGGGTGGCGATGCCCTCTTCGATCTCTCCGGCCGAGCCCGCCGCGTAGCCGAGGATCAGGCCCGGCGGGCCGGGCCGGACCCGGTGCCAGGACAGCGGGTGGGTCTTGACCCCCAGGGCCAGGGCCGCCGAGGCCAGGGCCGTGTCGTCGAAGCCGGCGCCGTCGAAGGTGACCATCAGGTGCAGACCGGCCGCTGCGCCGTGCACCCGGGCGCCGGGCAACAGCTCGGCGATGGCCCGGAGCATGGCGTCGCGGCGGCGACGGTGGCGGCGCCGGACGAAGCGCAGGTGCCGTTCCAGTTCGCCCGAGTCCATCAGTCGGGCGAGGACCAACTGGGCGAGGACCGGATTGCCGAGGTCGGCGTAGCGCTTGGCGGCGGTCACGGCGTCGCGCAGGCGCGGCGGGACCAGCAGCCAGCCCAGGCGCAGGGCGGGGGCGAGCAGCTTGGACACGCTGCCGGCGTAGCAGACCGCCTCGGGCAGCAGGGCGCGCAGCGCGGGGACGGGGGCCCGGTCGTAGCGGTGCTCGGCGTCGTAGTCGTCCTCGATGACCAGTCCCCCGGCGGCCGCCCAGCCGAGCAGGTCGCGGCGGCGTTCGCCGTCGAGGACGACCCCGGTCGGGAACTGGTGCGCCGGGGTGAGCAGGACGGCCCCCGCCCCGCTCGCCCGCAGTGCGGCCACGTCCAGCCCGGCCTCGTCCACCGGTACGGGAACCGTTTCCATTCGCCCGTACTCCAGTTGCTGCCGGGCACCGAGCGAGCCCGGGTCCTCCACCGCGATCCGGTGGACGCCTTCCTCCCGCAGGACGTGTGCCAGCAGCGCCAGCGCCTGGGCGACGCCCGCGACGACGACCACCTCGTCGGGGTCGGCCCGGATCCCCCGGTTCCGGGCCAGCCAGCCGACGACCGCCCCGCGCAGTGCGGACGCGCCCTGGGGGTTCCCGTATCCGAAGTCGGCCGGGGTGAGCGAGGCGAGGACCCGGCGCTCTGCCTGTAGCCAAGCCGTGCGCGGGAAGGCGGTGAGGTCGGGGACCCCGGGTGACAGGTCGATCCGGCACGACACGGCGCGCAGGGCGTCGACGAGCCCGCCGCGCTCCGGTGGGCGGGAGGCAGTGGCCACCGGTAGTGGGGCGGCGACGACCACGGTGCCGCCGCGGCCCCGGCCGCTGACCTGGCCGGTCTCGGCGAGCCGCTGGTAGGCCTCGGTGACGAGCCCCCGGGAGACGCGCAGTTCGGCGGCGAGGACCCGGCTGGCCGGGAGCCGGCTGCCGATCGGAAGGGTGCCGTCGGCGATGGCTGCGCGGAGCCGGCCCGCCAGCCATTCGGTGCGGCCGCCCGGCGGGGCCTGGCCGACGTCGAGCTGGAGGAAGTCCGAGCCGCTCGGGCTTTTGGACCCCTGGGTATCGCCTTCATTGGACCTGCTCATGGGGCCATTGTGGGGTCACGCTGGATCTCATGCAGACACGGCCCGCTTCCAACGCCGCCCCTTCGCCCGCTTCGACCACGGCCTCCGCCTCGACCACCGCCTCTGCCCCTCCCGCCGGATCCACCGGGTTCCGTGACCTGGTTCCGGGAATCGTCGGGATGGCACTGGTCGGTAGTAGCGTCACGGTCTCGCGGGCGCTCGTCGACGCCCCGCTGTTCGCCACCCAGGCCGTCCGGTACGCGGCCGCCGCGCTGCTGCTGTTCGGTCTGGCCCGGGTCGCCCGCGTGCCGATCCACCGGCCGCGGGGACGGGAGTGGCTGTGGCTGGCGGGGATCGCGGCGACCGGGCTGGTGCTGTTCAACGTGGCCGTGGTCCGCGGGGTCGCGCACGCCGAACCGGCCGTCATCGCCGTCGCGGTGGCCTCCGTACCGATCCTGTTGGGTCTGCTCGGACCCGTCCTGGAAGGGCGGCGGCCCAGCCGTCGGGTGCTGCTGGCGGCTCCGGTGGTGGTGGCCGGAGCCGTCCTGGTCGAGGGAACGGGGCGGACGGACGCCGCGGGAGTGGCCTGGGCGACCCTCGCGCTGGGCTGCGAGGCCGCCTTCACCCTGCTCGCGGTGCCGGTGCTGCGCCGGCACAGGGCGTGGGGGGTGTCCGTGCACGCGGTGTGGTTGGGCGCGCTGATGCTGGCGGGGCTCGCGGTCGTCTTCGATGGCCCGGCCGGGCCGTTCTCGCTGGGGCGGGCCCAGTGGGCGGCCGTCGGCTACCTCGCCGTCATGGTGACGGCGGTGGCCTTCCTGCTCTGGTACCGCACGGTGGCCGCCGTCGGCGCCGGCCGCGCCGGCCTGTTGGCCGGGATCGCACCCCTGGCCGCGGCCGGCGCGGGGGTCCTCACGGGCAGCGGGGTCCCGGGCCCGGCCGTGTGGCTCGGCCTGCTGGTGGTGATCGTGGGGCTGGCCGCGGGCCTGCGGCCCGACCGCGCCCCGCAGTCGGGCGCACGGGCACCGCGGCGCAGCCGGGACCGCTCCGGCAGGCCCTGAGCACGACCCTGCGGTGCAGGCCCGTCCGCCGGCGGCCCGGCCGCGCCCGGGCCGCCTCCTTCGGATCGTGCCGGGCCCGCGACTCCCGACGGGATCCGGCAGGGACGACCTACGCCGCCGGCGTGAAGTCCGCGGTCAGCAGCTCCAGCTCGCGCACCGCGGCTTCGACGTCGTAGGTCCGCAGGACGGGCTCGCGTGACGGGTCCTGCGGCCAGACGTCCCAAACCCAGTACTCCGGCCTCCGGTCCGGGGCCTTGAAGTCGTCGTAGCAGTACACGATGCAAGGGCCCAGGGTTTCGGCGGTCTCGAAATCGGAGCTCGTCCGCAGGCGCAGGGAGTTGTGGCTGGAGAAGGGGAAGAAGCGCGCGAGCGTACTGGCCCGGGCCGTGCGCCACAGCAGTTCCACGACCGGAGGAACCCAGGAGTTGATGGACCGGCAATGGCTGTCGGTCCGCGACGCGTGCCGGATGCGCACGTCCCACGCGGGGGCCGGCTCCGTCATGAACCCACGCTCCGGCGCGCGTAACAGAAGAGGTGCTCCTCCGGGACCGCCCGGGCGTCGGCGGGCTGGAAGTGCGCGGTGTGGTGGTGCAGCACCTCCAGGCCCAGGTCGGCGAGCCGGGCCAGGTGGTCCGCCGTGGAGAGGCTGCTAACGGTGACCTCGTGGCCCATCCACTCGATGTCCAGGCCCCGGATGTCCCCCGGCACCGTGGCCATCACGAAGTACCCGCCGGGCGCGACCCAGGACGCCATGCGGTCCAGTGCCCCCGCGACCTCCGGCTGGTCCATCACCAGCAGCGGGAAGAAGGAGCAGACCGCGTCGAAGCCGGCCCGCTCGGGCGTGTAGGTCCGTACGTCGGCCTGCTCGAAGCGGGCCTGCGGGACTCGGGCGCGGGCCAGTTCGACCATGGCCGACGAGACGTCGATGCCGGTGACGGCGCAGCCGGCCCGCACCAGCGCCTCGGCGGTGGGCCGTCCCGTACCGCTTCCGACGTCCAACACCCGTGCCCCGGAAGGCAGTCGGCCGGTGAGCCAGTCAAGGGCCGCCAGTTGGCCGGGAACCCGCCCGAACACCTCCTCGTAGCGCTCCCCCAGCGCGTCGAACACCTCTGCCGCCGACTTGCGTTGACTCATCGGGCCGCCCCTTCGTCTTCGGAGCACCACCGTACTGGCGCGGTGCCGTGACGGGCGACGTCCCCCGTTAGGATCTGAGGCCAGTGATCACCAAGGGAGCCCCATGTCCAACACCGACGACGCCGTGCTGAGACCGCTCGGTCCGGAGGATCCGCAGGAGATTTCCGGGTACCGGCTGCTCGCGAAGATCGGCGAAGGCGGTATGGGTTCCGTCTACCTCTCGCGGACCCGGGGGAACCAGCCGGTCGCCCTGAAGGTCATCCGCCGCGAGTTCGCCCAGGAACAGGACTTCCGGGTCCGCTTCGAACGCGAGGTGCAGGCCGCCCGCCGCGTGCAGGGCTACCACATCGTGCCGGTGCTCGACCACGACACCAGTGGTGAACAGCCTTGGCTGGCGACCGCGTTCGTGCCGGGCCTGGCGCTCGACGACGCTCTCGCCGCGCACGGCCCGCTGCCGCTGCCCGCGGTGTTCCAGCTGATCGGCTGCACGGCGCAGGCCCTGCACTCCGTCCACGCCGCCTCGGTGGTGCACCGCGACCTCAAGCCGAGCAACATCCTGCTCGGTTCGAACGGCCCGTGGGTGATCGACTTCGGTATCGCGCGGGCCACCGACACCACCCAGCTGACGCGCAACGGCGGGTTCGTCGGGACCCCGCAGTACATGTCCCCCGAGCACGCGCTCGGCCGGACGGTCACGCCGGCGACCGACGTCTTCGCACTGGGTCTGATCGCGGCGGTCGTGGCCACCGGCCGCCACCCGTACGGCGACGGCGCGGGCCTCTCGATCGCCGCCGCGATAGCCAACACCCCGCAGCAGGCCCCGGACCTGAGCGGCTACCCGGAGCCCCTGCGCCAACTGCTGGAGCGCTGCCTGCACTCCGATGCCGCGCAGCGACCCGGCCCGGCCGAGCTCGCCGAGTGGTGCGGCCGCGTCGCGGGCCGGGCACTGCGCGACTTCGACGGCTGGCTTCCCGAGCCGCTGACCGAGGAGATCGCGCGGCGCGAGCGGTCGGCCGAGGCCCAAGCCCAGGCCCAGGTTCCGACTCCCTCCCGGGCGCCTGCGCAGGCCCCGCCCCCGCCGGCCTACACACCGACCGTGGCTCCGGGGCCCACCCCGCCCGCGTACGCGCCCGCGCAGGCGCCCGCGCAGGCGCCCGGGCCGGTTGCCATGGCGTACGCGCCGACCCAGGGACCGGTGGGCGGCCACCCGGGGTACGGCGCGCCCGCCGCCCCCGCCCCGGCCCCCGCCTACGCCGCGGCGGCCGCGCCCGCCGCGCCCTCCCCCGCGCGCCGGAGCCGCGTGCCCCTGGCCGTCGGCGCGGGCGTCCTGGCGGTCGCTCTCGCCGCGGGCGGTACCTGGTACGTCACGCGCGAGGACGGCAAGGGCGACGACCGGCAGACCGCGGGCGGGAGCAAGGAGAAGACGGCGGAGGCGCCGAAGGACGTGGCCCCGGCGGCGCAGGGCGGCGGCGCCACCCCCACACCCCAGGCGTCCGGCCGCACCTACACCGTGGTGTTCAAGGACAAGCCCGTCAAGTTCCTGGCGCCCAGGGAATTCGGCAAGATCAACGTGGTCGACCTCGACTTCCCCAAGGTGGCTCCGTTCGCCGACATCGGCTACAACGACCGGGAGCTGGCCATGGGCTACGACGACGTCCAGAGCGGAACCCCGTTCGGCAAGAGCAAGGGCGCGACCCCCGAGCAGTGCGAGACCGGGGCCGCCACCGATCCGATTCCGGAAAGGCTGCCGCAGTCGGACCTCGGCGGCGCGGACAGCGCCATCGTCCAGGGCGACCTGCTGTGCACCGTCACCACGAAGGGCAATCTCGCCATGGTCAAGATCGTCAGTGTCGAGCCCTCGACGGACAGGGTCTACAAGGTCCCGACGTACCTCACCGAAGTGACCCTCTGGAAGCGGTAGGCGCGACCGCGGGCTCGGCGTGAGCACGACGGGCCGGACCAGCTCACCGACAGCGGCGCTCCTTCACACTTCACACGGAACGTTCCATGCAGACCAGCCGGTCCCGTTCGTCCCAGGACCCGGTGACGGTGAATCCGAGTCGTTCGTACAGGGCGATCGCACCGGCCCGCCACTGCCACACCGAGAGCCGCACCGCGCTGAGGCCGCTCTCCTCGGCATGGGCCAGCGCAGCGCCGACGAGACGGCGGGCGATGCCCAGCCCGCGGAACTCCGGGTCCGTCCAGAGCCGCTTGACCTCGGACCGGCCGTCCACGGAGGCCGCCATCACCAGGCAGCCCACCGCGGCGTCCCGGACCGAGGCTAGGAACACGGCGTCGCCGGCGAAGGCCACCTGCGGATCCGTGATCTCCGTGCGGTAGCGGTCGGGCAGCCCCTCCACGCCGGCTACGGACTCGCCCTTCTCCTCCTGCGTGCGCAGGTGGTAGGCGGCCAGCAGTTCGGCCAGCCCGTCCCGGGCGGAGAGGGCGCGCCCCGGCCGGCGGAGGACGACGACCTCGTGTGGTTCGGTCATGCAGGCAGCATCGCATCCCGGGGCGCGGCCCGGGCGGCCGGGGCGGGAGGGGCGGCCGGGGCGGGAGGAGTCAGGTCGAGGCGGGGACGAGCACCACGGCCGTTCCGTACGCACACACCTCGGTCCCGACGTCCTGGGCGTCGGTGACGTCGAAGCGCATCATCAGCACGGCGTTGCCGCCGCGTGCCTTCGCCTGTTCGATGAGCCGGTCCATGGCCTGGTTCCGGGTCTCCACCAGGGTCTTGGTGAGGCCCTTCAGTTCACCGCCGATCATCGACTTCAGGCCCGCGCCGATCTGGCTGCCCAGGTGGCGGGAGCGGACGGTGAGGCCGAAGACCTCGCCGATGACGCGCTCGACCCGGTAGCCGGGGACGTCGTTGGTCGTCACGACGAGGACGCCCGTCTCGTGCGCGCCGGCGCCGCCGCCGTAGTCATCGATACCCATGGCACCCACTGTCGCCCGGGCCGCCACCGCCCGCACCCCGGGCCGCGCGAGCGGGGCGCGAGCCGGGCGCGAGCCGGGCGCGGGGGCGGGTTCGGGCGGGCGCCCGGGCGTGTCTCCTCACCGGGGAAGCCGCCGCGCCACACGATCTCGCCGAGCACCGGAAGCCTGCACGGATCCGGGCCGGCGCCGGACGTGTACCCACGTACACCCACGTACGCCCACGCGCACATCAACCCCCTGCGTACCTATCAGGTTGTACGGCGCCACCTACCTGAGTGGTACTCCGGCCTCATCCCCTGGATGGGCGCGGGCGGTGACGGCGGGCCCGTAGATTTTCCTCCGCCGGCTCAGCCGCCGGCACCGCCCTGTCCCCCCCGGGGCCCGCTGCGCGGCCGCGCCCGTTCGGGGGCGGGCACGGCCGTGCACTCCACTCGGGCAAATTGGTCATATTGGGTTAAACGGCGGTGAGCCACCGGGGCTACGCGCCCCGCCCTCGTCATAGTCGTCCCTGGCAACCGCCTGGTTGCCGCCCCGTGCCGCGCGTCGCGGCCGGGTGGATGTCTTCGTAGAGGAGCCGGCTCATGCTGAAGCCCACCAGAACCACCCTCGCTCTCGCCACCGGCAGCCTGGTTCTCGGTCTGGCCGGAGCGGGCGCCGCCGTCGCCGACGACGGTCCGGAGAACCTGCCGCCGCGGGAGATCGTCGTCGGCGGAGGGTCCGCGGAGCCCGGTGTGTATCCCGAGAAGTACGTCACCGGCAAGGTCGTCTCGAAGGGCCCGCTGACGGTCCGCAGCAAGCCGACGACCCGCTCACAGTCCCTCGGCCACGTGTACCCGCACAGCAAGGTCGAGATCGAGTGCAAGAAGTACGGTGAAAAGGTCGACGGCAACCGCATCTGGTACCGCCTGGCCGACAAGAACGGCAGCTGGGAGCACGACGCCGCGGCGCCCAAGCGCGCGTACGACAAGGAGCGTTGGGTCTCCGCCCGCTACGTCAAGAACCTCTCCGAGGTCAAGTACTGCCGCTGACCCCGCCCCGGTCTGCCAGCCGCTGGGCCGGCAGACCGGTCAGCAGTCAGTCCACCGGGCGTACGGCACGCGGGCCCACGCACTCCACGCCGTACGCCCGGACCCGTTCGCGCAGTTCGCGGTCGGCCGTGACCACGACACAGCCGCTCTCCGCGTACGCGGCGGCCAGTTCCACGATCCGGTCGTCGCCGCTCCCCGGCGCCGGGTCCACCCGGACGCCCGGAACGGACTCGACGCCCCGGGCGGCGCCTTCCACGACGAGAACGACCTCCTCGTCCCCGCCCCGGTCGGCCAGCAGGTCGCGCAGCCGGACGGCCGCGCCCCGCCGGTCCCGCCACCAGCCGTCCGGCACCGAGCCGACGACGTTCGCGCCGTCCACGATCAGCACCCTCCGTACAGCGTCCACGGCGGCCGGGCCCTCAGAAGTCGCCGTAGTTGACCTGCCAGGTGGGCAGGCCCATCCGACGCCAGATCGCGACCACCCGGTCCCGGTCGTCGAGCGAGACGCGCACCGCGTACCGGTGGCGCACATGCCGGTCGAACAGCTCGGCCTTCACCACGTCGTCGCGGCGCGTGTCGCCCGCCGCGCGCATCCACAGCTCGTCGTACGGCACCTCGTGGCGCCGCAGCCAGGACTCCGTCTGCTGGCGGTACTCCTCGCCGCGCCCCGACAGCAGCACGATCGAGTCGCCGTCGGCGCGCCGGAAGGCGTCGAGCGCGTGCCGTACCGACTCGTTCAGCCGGTCGAGCTCGCAGCGCGAGAAGTCGTACGGGCCCCGGTCGCCGATCAGCGCGAGCGTGCCGTCGATGTCGCACATCACCGCGGCCGGCAGGGCCGGGTCGGGGACGTACTCCGTCACGGGCGGCGCGGCCACCCCGCTCGACCCGCCGTTCATCCACTCCGACGTCAGCCGCCAGCCGCCCCGCCGCGCCTTCTCGTTCTTCTCGGCCAGGATGCGGATGATCTCCTCACCGACCTGACGCTCGCGCGCGGCGTCCCGGCGCAGGCACTCCTCCAGCGGAACGTCGGTGAAGTCGTGCACGACGAAGGTCGAGAGACCGCCGACCGCCGCCTTGAGCCGCTTGGGGATGTTCTTGGTCAGGTGGGTGTTGTCGACGACCACGTCGAAGCCGCCGTCGACCGCCGCACGGACCGCCGCGTCCTGGACGGCCAGCACCGTCTGCTCGTGCTTGAAGCTGCGGCCCCGCGCGGGGTCCGGGAGGTCGAGCATGAGCCGCAGGTCGTCGAGGTTGACGCGGCGCATGCGGCCACCGGCCTCGGCCTGCAGGGCGCGCGCGGCCGTCGTCTTGCCGGAGGCCGGCAGGCCCGTCATGACGTGCACGACGGGCAGCGGGGCCTCCTCGGCGGCGGCCACAGCCACCGCCGCGGTCGCAGTCGCAGTCTCAGTCGCAGTCGCGTCCGTGCTCACAGCCGTGTTCACGTCCGTGTGCGTGGGTGTGTCTTCGGACACGGGTCAGCTCTCCTCGTCGTTCGTGAAGGGGTCGGACGTCTCCGGCCGCACGTTGCGCCATACGGCCAGTTCCGTGGACCGACCGTCCAGGCGCAGGAACATCGCGGCCCTGACCTCCCGATCGGGCAGTGCCTTCACCGCCCGGGCGAAGGCCCCCCGGTCGGCGGCCAGGTGCGCGAGACCCGCGTACGCCTCGTCGATGGCGCGTTCGCGGCGCGCGGCCTCGCCCTCGAGGCGCTCGATCACCTCGCTCACCCAGGCGTCGAACTCGTCGGGCACCTGGTCGAGCAGCGCGTCGAGTGGCTTGCCGCCCGTGGCCTCGATCTCGGCGACCGTGGTACCGAGTCCCTGGGCGAGTTGCTTGAGGGGCAGTCCGGCGAACCGCTGGATGCCGTGGGCGCGCCAGATGTCCCGCTCGGTGGCCTTGGTCAGCAGGCGGTGGAGGCGTACGTACTCGGCCAGCTTGGCCTTCGCGCGCACACCGGAGGCGAAGCGCAGTACGAAGCCCTCCGCCTGGGTGCCGGTCGCCGAGGCGCCGCCGGGCAGGGTGTTGGACTCGGTGAGCGCGATCAGCTCGTCGATGGGCATGGCGGGCCAGACCGTGACGACGGAACCGATCCCCTCCCAGTGGGTCGCGGCCTCGACGAGCGGGACCTCGGTGCCGCCCTGGCCGAAGGCCGCGAGGAGGACGAGGTCCCGGCGGTCGCCGTAGTCCACGACGATGCGGTTCTGCGGGTACAGGATCTCGGCGAGGTAGGTGGTGCCGGGGCGCAGGGCCGCGGTGTCCCGGCCGTCGAGCAGGCGCTGCGCCCAGGTCGCCTGGGCGCTGATGAAGGACCCCTTGGAGGCGACCCGCCAGCGGTCCGCGTAGTGGAAGACGACGGCGAGGCTGCCGTCGACCTTGTCGTAGACCTCGAACGGCTCGTCCGGGAGGGCGGGGGCGTACGGTTGACCCGACTCGTGCTCGCCGACGTTGAAGAACTTCGGCAGCGGCAACGCGACGATCGCCCCGGTGGTGTCGTCGGCGACGAGTCCGCGACAGCGGGTGGTGACGTCGTTCCAGACGCGCTCGTACTGGGCAGTCCGCGTGTAGGTGTATATGGACAGCGGCAGTTCGGGGTGCGACTTGCGGGTCACGTACCCGGCGTCGATCGAGTCCGCCAGCGCCTGTGCGGGCACCAGGTCATGCAGAGTCAGGGTCTCCTGGCTCATGGGGTCCTCCCGGTTTGAGATGGCTCATTCTCACGTGCGGGAGGGTGTGCCCGGTAATCAATTATGCCTGGTCGGTGCAGTGCCCAGGCGGTTGATGTCGGCGGGCCGCAGGACGTGGCCGGGGATCTCGGTGCCGGGCGAGGCGACGGCGATCATGGCCCGGCCGAAGGCCTCGGAGGTGATCACCAGGTTCGGGGCGACCTTCCGCACGAGGGGGACGAGGGGGCCGAGGACGGCGTAGAACACCCGGGACAGGCGGGCCTTGGAGGGCACCCCGCGCACCGGCTGGACGATGCCGGGGCGGAACATGTAGGCGCGGAAGGGCAGTTCGAGCAGGTCGTTCTCGGTCTTCCCCTTGATCCGGGCCCACATGGAGCGGCCCTGCTCGGTGCTGTCCGTACCCTCGCCGGAGACGTAGACGAAGGTCATGCCGGGATGGGCGGCGGCCAGCGGCCGGGCCACGGCGAGCGTCAGGTCGTAGGTGACGCGCCGGTACTCCTCTTCCTTCATGCCGACGGAGGAGACCCCGAGGCAGTAGAAGCAGGCGTCGTACGCGGCCGGGTCGATCCCGGCGGCGGCCAGGTCGGACGGATCGCCCTGGACGCACTCGCGCAGCTTGGGGTGGCTGACGCCGAGCGGGGTGCGTCCGACGGCGACGACGCTCTCGACCGCATCGCTGCGCAGGCATTCGCGCAGGACGCCCCGGCCGAGCATGCCGGTCGCACCGAAGAGGAGGACGTTCACGGAGGGCAGTCTAGGCGGTGTCCTGGGGTTGGGGCCGGATCAGGGCGCGGCGCTACGGCTGAACGCACCGCGCCGGCTCGCCGTACTTCATGCCGCTGGAGTAGAGGCGCCCGTTGTGGTCGTGACCCATGAATTTGATGCCGTGGACGCGCCGCTCCACAAGGGTCAGCCGAAGGATCTGGGTCTCGGACCCCATCGAGAACTCAAGGAGGTCACCGGGCTGGAGGTCTTCGGCAAGGACATCAACGGTCATGGTGGGGATGGTATGACGTGATCGTGGTACGGATCGGTGAGGGCTCCCCGTACGGGCGGCCCGAGAGGAGCGGTCGCGGGTGGGATGACCTTCGCGGCGATGACGGGATGGCGGCGGCCGAGCCGTCCTGGACAGCCCTGTGCACCGGACTCGACCCGCGGGCCTTCGGGAAGCGGCCGACGGTTCGGCGGGACTGAGGGTGCGGACCGGTCCGCACGGGCCGCCGGTGGCGTCTTCCGCGGCTCGCTGGACGCGGTCTCGGTGACTCGGTGTTGGACCGACATCTCGCCGCCGCTCCCCGGTCCGGGCGGCCCCGGCAGCTCAGCGTGCGGCGGGCTCGTACAGGAAGCCGGTCAGCGGTGCGAGGACCTTCCAGTCGAGGGTTTCGTAGAGCGCCCGGCCTTGGACGGTCGCGCCCAGGATGCCGGTGGTCGCACCGTTCTCGACGGCCGCCCCGGTGAGTGCACCCATCACGACCGTCCCGAGGCCGAGGCGTTGGTGAGCCTCCTCGGTGATGATCTGGTCGAAGACGCAGGCGGTACCCGTCAGACCGGTTTGGCCGCGCGCGGCGAGCTCCCCGTCGGCCGCCAGAACGCGCACGCTGACGACATCGCCGTCCCTCTCGGCGGTGACCGTGTAACCGTCGGGCGCGCGCACGACGGACGGACGCAGGTCGACGGCCATCAGGAAGCCGGGATCGGTCGCCTCCCACTCGGGTGAGAACCACGGCTCCATGACGTCCGGTTCCAGGAAGGCCTTGATGCAGGTGGTCGGTTCGGTGACCGCGTCGATGAGCCGGCGTGCGGTCTCGACATCGGCGTCGAGCAGGACGTGCCGGACCGCTTGGCCCGGCAGCCCCACCTGGATGCTCAGCCCCCACGGCACGTCCACCGGCCGCGGTGCCCTCCGCGAGACGGTCCATCCGTCGACCCACGAGCGCGCGAGCTCCCACATCCGGACACCCCTCCGAGTAATGACTGCGATCGGAGTGCGGATGTTACACAGGTGCACTGACGGTCGAGCCCTCCCGCTCGATCGTCTAAGGGCTGTCCCGTAATCCGCGGCGGGTCAGCGCGCGGCGTCAGATGCGGTGCATCGCAAGGCGGAGGGGCGTCCTCATACTGGGCGTATTCGGGCGATCCCGACAACGCGGCGAGGTGCCGTAGCTGGCGCCGCGCGCCCGCCGGGGATTACGGGACAACCCTTAGTGGGAGACGCAGAGTTCGTTGCCCTCCGGATCGGCGAGGGTCGTCCATGCGCTGGGGCCCATCCGGCCCTCGTGGAGGTGCTTGGCACCGTTGGCGATGAGGCGTTCGACCAGCGCCTTGGGGTCGTCGGAGCCGGTGCGGACGTCGAAATGGGCCCGGTTCTTGACCGTCTTGGGTTCGGGGACGAACTGGAAGAGGACACGGGGTGCGCGCTCCAAGCCCTCCGGGTGGCGGATCGCGGCTCCCACCTTCCAGACGAGGGTGCCCCGGTGGATCTTGGTGTCGTCCTCGCTCGCGCGGCCCGCCTCGATCAGGCCGCGGATGAACTGTTCGTCGCTCGGCTCCACTTCCCAACCGAGCGCCTCGGCCCACCAGTCGGCGAGCGTGTGCGGATCGGTCGAGTCGATGGTCACCTGGAACGTGTATGCCATGCCAGGACCCTACTGAGGGGGCGCCGCCCGTCGCCACACGGCGCGAGCGGGTGTGGGGTTCGGGCTGCGGTGCGCTCAGCGCGGGCGTCATCGGCCGCTCGCCCCGCTCCCTGCGGTGAGGTGCGAGGCGATCAGCGCGGCGAAGGTCAGCAGCCAGGCGCCCACGGCGATCCAGAGCAGGACCTCGCCGAGCGTGCGCAGCCAGGCGATGCCGGCCGGTTCCGCCACGGACAGGCAGGCGGTCGCCGTCATGCCGAGCGGGAAGACGGTGGCCCAGCGCCGGATGTCGTAGCGCGGCCGCGGGTGGCGCAGTTCGGCGGCGAGGAGGACGACGTACCAGATGAGGGACAGGGCGAGCAGGGCGAGCGTGACGGTACGCAGCGTGGTGTGTGCCGAACCGGTCCATACGGGTGATGCCGTGAGCTTGGATCCGGCCAGGGCGGAGATGGAGAGCGCGCCGCCCGCCACCCAGTGGTCGCCCTTTCCGCCCACCACCTCGCGCGGGTCGAAGCGGAAGAGGGCCGCCAGGTAGAGCAGCAGGCCGAGGCAGAAGGCGGCCATCGCCGCCCGCGCCAGCAGGTCCTGGTGGTCGGCGTCGGCCAGGGAGGCGGCGAGGAGGGAGAGCCCCTGGGTCGCCACGCAGCCGAGGAAGGCCGCTCCCGGCATGCGCCGCCGCCAGTGCCGCAGGACGTTGAAGAGCAGCCCGGGCCAGAGCACCGCCGCCAGCACGAGCAGCACGGCGGCCGCCGTCTGCCAGCCCTGCTGCGAGAGCCGGGCTCCGATGACGGTGGTGGCGGCTACGGCCGTCAGCGCGGCCGGTGTGTCGGCCTCGGCGCGGAACCGCCCGCGGTCGCCCAGCAGCCGGGAGGTGAAGTCGGCGGCGAGTACGAGCCACAGTGCCCCGGCGACGACCAGCGTGGCGAGTGACGCCGTCGGGTGCCCGGTCAGGTGCAGGCCGACGGAAATGATGCCGGTGGCCATGACGGCGGCTCCCGCCGCGGGCGGGAGCCCGGTCCACCAGTCACGGCCGGGGAGGATGCTCACGCGTCCAGCGGACCCCACGGGTCGGCCGGCTCCCGGCGGACGGGGCCGACGCGCCGCGGGAACCACACGGCCGGACGCGAAACCTCCTGCACGCAAGATCAAGCAAACCTGCGCGCGATGCACAGGCGGGGATCCGGGCCGGTCCTAGGCTCGGACCCGGACGCGGACCTGCCGGTCCGTCACAGGGGAGCGGACCGGCGGGTTCCCGATCCCTCGCACGGGGACGTCGACCTTGCCCGGGACCGGGCGGCTGCCGCTGAGGAGGGAACTCCGCGCGCGCCACCGGCGCGGCGTTGCAGGTGCGGGGGTAGCGTCGACTCCCCCGGTGGGGTGGCCGGAACTCGCGCTTGCCGGCCCGGTTAGGCCTACCTAACCTATGGCTCACCCACGCTCGAGAACGTCGGCACGACTTCGGGACCCGTCCCCAACCGAAGGAGCCTCCCCCCATGAACGCACGTCTCGACCATGCCCGGCCCTACGCCCTCGGCCTGTTCCGGATCGTCACCGGACTACTCTTCGCCTCGCACGGCGCCGCTTCCCTCTTCGGTGTCCTCGGCGGTGCGCACGGCGGCGGAACCGTCGCCACCGGCACCTGGCCCGGCTGGTACGCCGCCGCCATCCAGCTCGTCGCCGGTGCCCTGGTCCTGCTGGGTCTCGGGACCCGGGCGGCCGCCTTCGTCGCCTCCGGTTCGATGGCGTACGCGTACTTCACCGTGCACCAGCCCGGTGCACTGTGGCCGCTGCAGAACGGGGGCGAGGCCTCGGCGATGTTCTGCTGGGCCTTCCTCCTGCTGGTGTTCACCGGTCCCGGGGCCCTGGCGGTGGACGGGCTGTTCTCCTCGCGTTCGGCGGACTCCGCCGGGCGGCGGGACCAGAACCGCCCGGAGGCCGTCACCGCCTGAGGAATCGATTCAGCGCCACTCGATTCGACCCCGTACCCGCCTGCACCGCACGCGCCGGCACCGCACGCGTCCGTGCCGCTCGCGCCCCGACGCCCGGGCCCTCAGCAGGACGGCGCGACCAGCCCCATCTCGTAGGCGATGATGACGAGTTGGACCCGGTCCCGGGCGTCGAGCTTGGTGAACAGGCGCGAGACGTGCGATTTGGCCGTGGCCTCGGAGATGAACAGCTCCTCGCCTATCTCACCGTTCGAACGGCCCCGCCCCACCAGGGTCAGCACCTCCCGCTCGCGCTCGGTGATCCCCGCGTCGGGCCGCAGCGCACGCGCCTCGGGCACCCCGAGACCGGATGCCGCCGGACCGGGCGCCACCGGACCGGGCACGCGCGCGAAGTCCGCGATCAGCCTGCGGGTGACGGCCGGTGCGATCAGGGCGTCCCCCGCGGCGATCACCCGGATCGCCGCGAGGATCTCCTCCACGGCCATGTCCTTGACGACGAAACCGCTCGCACCGGCGCGCAGCGCCCCGTAGACGTGGTCGTCCTCGTCGAAGGTGGTCAGCACGAGCACCTTGACCGCCTCCGTCCCGGTGGTGATCAGCCCGGTGGCCTCGATGCCGTCCATGCCCGGCATCCGGATGTCCATCACCACCACGTCGGGGCGGAGTTCGGCGGCGAGGCGGACACCCTCGGTGCCCGTACCCGCCTCGCCGACGACCTCCAGGTCGGCGGTGTCGGCCATCAGCACCCGCAGACCGGACCTGACCAGCGGCTGGTCGTCCACGAGCAGGACGCGGGTCGCCCGCGCGGGAGCGACGGTCATCGGACCCCCTCCGCGGCCACCGCGGCCAGGGGCAGCGGCAACGCCGCTTCGACCCGGAAGCCGCCCCCGGCCCGGGGACCGGCACTGAAACGGCCGTGCAGCAGACTGACCCGCTCGCGCATGCCCGTGATGCCGAATCCCGTACTTCCGATGCCGTCGGGCGCACCGCGCCCGTCGTCGACGACCTCCACGGTCAACTCCTGTTCCCCGTATCCGATGGTGACCCGGCAGTGCCCGGTGCCCGCGTGGCGGACCACGTTGGTCAGCGCCTCCTGCACGATGCGGTACGCCGACAGGTCCGTCTCGGGCGGCAGTTGACCCCGCTCCCCCTCCCACCGTACGTCGACCCGCACCCCGGCGTCGGCGGTGGTGGCCACCAGCGCGTCGAGGTCCGAGAGCCCGGGTGCGGGCCCGAGCGGCGCCTGCCCCCGGGTACCGTCCGGCTGGGCCCGGCGCAGCGCGACCAGCGTACGGCGAAGGCCGGAGAGGGTCTCGCGGCTGGTGGCCTCGATGGCCCGCAGGGCGGCGCGGGCCTCCTCCGGCTGGGTGTCGATGACCCTGCTGCCGACACCGGCCTGGATGGCGATCACCCCGATGCTGTGCGCGACCATGTCGTGCAACTCGCGTGCGATGCGCAGCCGTTCGGCGGTCACGGCCTCGGCCACCTGCCGCGTGCGCAGTTCGGTCGTGTACTCCCGGCGCTCGCGGAACCGCAGGCCGGTCATGTAGACGGCGCCCAGCGACAGGAAGGCGATCAGGCTCGTGCTCATCAGGTCGTACGGTCCGGAGGCCACCAACGCGACCGCCGGGAGTTCCACGACGAGCACCATGGCGAGGGCGATAACCGCGTCCCGCCGGGGGCGCGTGGCGACGAGGAGTCCGAGGACGAGGTCCGGGGCGAGGAAGACGAGGAACCGGCCCGGACTGTGGTTCTGGGCGGACCCCGCGACGAGCGTGCCGCCGGGGAGCGTCAGGGCCAGTGCCGCCAGGGGCCGGTGCCGCAGCAGCGGGACGAGCGGGGTCACGGCCAGCAGCGTCACGACCCCGAGGAGCGGCCCGGCGGCGTACGGGACGCCGCCGATCAGCAGGCCCAGGACGAGGACGTAGAGGCCCGCGCCGCCCCAGGCCATGCGGGCCGCTCCGGGCCCTGATGCAGAACCCCCCCGCAACCTGCGCGAACTTGGGGGTCTTCGCGGACTTCGGTGTCGTCGAACTCTTCGGTGGGTTGTCCATGGCGTGACCGTAGCCAGCCGTCATCGGCCCGGGCATCGGCCCCCGGGCTTACGCCCCGGGGGCGAGGCCGCCGGGCGCCTTCCGCCGGCGGTCCGATGTCCACGGGCCGGGCGCCCGGCAGGGTGGGCCGGGTGATCGAGGTCAAGGAACTCACCAGGACGCACGGCGACCGGACGGCCGTAGACCGGCTCTCCCTCACGGCCCGGCCCGGCGCGGTCACCGCGTTCCTCGGCGCCGCCGGGGCCGGCAAGACCAGCGCGCTCCGGCTGATCCTGGGGCTGGACTCCCCGACCGCGGGCACGGTCGCCGTGTGCGGATTCCCGCTGCGCGGCCGCCCGCGCAGCCCGCACCAGGTCGGGGCCCTGCCCGATCCGGCCGGGTTGCACGGTCGGCGGACCGCCGGGGCGGTGCTGGGGGCACTGGCCCGCGCGCACGGCATCGGGGCGGGCCGGGTGACCGAGGTGCTGGCGGAAACGGGGCTGGCGCAGGAGCCGCGGCGGCGCGTGGGGACGTACTCCCCCGCGATGCGGCAGCGGCTGCGCATCGCGGGGGCGCTGCTCGGCGATCCACCCGTGCTGCTGCTGGACGAGCCGCTGGCCGGGCTGGACGCCGAGGGGGTGCGGTGGGCCCGCCGGCTGCTGCGCGCACTGGCCGCGCAGGGACGTACGGTCGCGATCACCGGTGACCGTGCGGCGGGGATGGCCGAGACGGCCGACCGGATCGTCGTCCTCGACCGGGGCCGAACGGTGCTCACGCAGTCCGCGGCCGAGTTCACCGCCCGGAGCGCCGCGCCCCGGGTCGTCGTGGGCACTCCGCACCACGCCGAGCTGGCCGCCGTACTGGCGGGCAGGGGCGCGACGGTGGTCCGGGCCCGGCTGTCGGGGCCGGGCCGGCTCGCCGTGACCGGGATGACGGCGGCGCGCGTCGGCGCCCTGGCCACCGAGCACGGGATCGTGATCCTCGAACTCGACACCCGCAGGCCCACGTTGGAGGAGGTACTGGGTGAACTGTGCGCCGGTTCCAGGGCCGTGTCGGCCGGGCCCCGTCCGGACGGCGGGCGATAGCCTGGGCGCATGGAGGAACTGGGTGGGGTGGAGGTCATCGCCTTCACGGACGCCGAAGCGTTCGAGAGCTGGCTGGCCGAGCACCACACGCGCCACGAGGGCGTGTGGATCAAGCTGGCCAAGAAGAGGTCCGGGATCGCATCGGTCACCGATGACGAGCTGGTCGACATCGGGCTGTGCTACGGCTGGGTCTCCGGGCAACGGCGCGCCCTCGACGAGCGGTACTACCTGCAGAAGTACGTGCCGCGCCGGCCCAAGAGCCTGTGGTCACAGGTGAACGTGGACAAGGTCGCGGAGCTGAGCTCCGCGGGGCGGATGCGTGAGCCCGGGCTCGCCGAAGTGCGCAGGGCGCAGGCGGACGGGCGGTGGACGCACGCCTACGAGTCCCAGCGAACGGCGGCGGTGCCACCGGACCTCGCGGCGGCCTTCGAGGCGGATCCGGTGGCCGCGCGGGCGTTCGAGGCGCTCGATCGCACCGGGCGCTACCAGGTGATCCTGCCGTTGTTGCAGGCGCTCACCCCGGAGACCAGGCGGGCCCGGCTCGACCGGGCGGTGCGGCTGCTGGGGGGAGACGGGGCTGCCGGCTGATCCGGCCGGTCTCCCGCGAGCGCAGGGGCGTAGGGGGCGCAGGGGGCGTAGGGACCGGGCGGTCCCTTCCCGATCTTGCCGGGCCCGCGGCGTCCGGCACCGCACCCGGTCGCGTTGTCGGGGAAAGCGTCAGGCCTGGCCTCCCCACGGGGAGACCAGGCCTGTCGTAAGGCGGAGTCGCAGCAGGTCAGGAGTGCTGGCCGCGGGCCTTCTCGGCCTTCTCAGCCTTCTCGGCGTTCTTCTCCTTGATGCGGACCGTTTCCTTGCGGACCTCGGCCTGGGTGGCGCGCTCACGCTTGAGCCACTCGGGGTCCTCCTGCTTCAGTGCTTCGATCTGCTCCGTGGTGAGGGGCTCGGTGACCCCGCCGCGGGCGAGGCCGGCGATGGACACGCCGAGCTTGGCCGCCACCACCGGTCGCGGGTGCGGACCGTTGGCGCGCAGCTCCTTCAGCCACTGGGGCGGATCGGCCTGGAGCGCACTCAATTCGCTGCGCGAGACGACACCCTCCTGGAACTCTGCGGGGGTGGCCTCGAGGTACACGCCCAGCTTCTTCGCCGCGGTCGCGGGCTTCATCGTCTGGGTGTTCTGGTGCGACGTCATGGTGTCAAGAGTATCGAGCGTGTGCGCTACCTCCGACCACGACCGGTAACCTTGCGGGGTGACAGGCTCGGAAGTACCCCATTCGTTCCGGCTCGCTTATGTCCCGGGGGTCACACCCAGCAAGTGGGTGCGCATCTGGAACGAGCGGCTGCCCGACGTCCCGCTGACCTTGGTCGCGGTGTCCCCGATCGAGGCGTACGGCGTGCTGCGGGCGGGCGGCGCCGATGCCGGGTTCGTACGGTTGCCGGTCGACCGCGACGACCTCAGCGCGATCCCCCTCTACACGGAGACCACGGTGGTCGTGGTCCCCAAGGACCACCTCGTGGCCGCTGCGGAAGAGGTGTCCACCGAGGACCTCGCCGACGAGATCGTGTTCCACCCGCTCGACGACACCCTGGACTGGGAGCAGCTGCCGGGCAAGCCGGCGATCGCGCGGCCCGAGACGACGGCGGACGCGATCGAGCTGGTGGCCGCCGGGGTGGGCGTACTCGTCGTCCCGCAGTCGCTCGCCCGCCTGCACCACCGCAAGGACCTGACCTACCGGCCGGTGTCCGACGCGCCCGCCTCGCGGGTCGCGCTGTCGTGGCCGCAGGAGGAGACCACCGATCTGGTGGAGGAGTTCATCGGGATCGTCCGCGGCCGGACCGTGAACAGCACGCGGGGGCGCGCCCCGACCCCGCCGCAGCCCAAGGCGAAGCGCAAGCGCCCGGACGCGGGTACGGGTGGTGGCGGTGGCGGGGGCGCCCAGCGCAAGTCGGGGACCGGGAAGTCCTCGTCCGGAAAGCCGGCGGGCAAGAACCCCCGCGGGGCCTCCGGCGGCCCCAAGGGCGGAAAGGGTGCGAAGGGCGGCAAGGGCGGTAGGACCGGCCGTCGCCCGTAAGACCGGCCGTCGCCCGTAAGACCGGCCAGGGCTCGTAGGACCGGCCGGGGCTCGTAGGACCGGCCGGGCCGCCTGCGACGGCCTGGCTTCGGGGATCCGGGTCACCGCGCGGTGTATGCAGGAGGAATGGATCTCCGGCCGCCGTCGCACTCCCGTCACCTCCGGTCCCCCCAGGTGAGCCACGCGCAGTTGGCGGTCCCGTTCGCGCTGATCGCCCTGGTGACGTTGGTCGACGTGCTCGCTCCGCCCGAGGTGCACCTCGGCCCGTTCCTGGCCGCCGCACCCGCGGTGACCGCGTCGTTCGCGGGGCCCCGGATGACGGCCTTCGTCGGTCTGGTCGCCGTACTGGCCCAGGTGGTGGTCGCGACGGCCCGCACCAGCCTGACCGACCTGAACCACACCTTCCAGATCATCGCGCTCGTGATGATCTCCGTGTTCGTGACCTTCTTCGCCCACCTGCGCGAGGTGCACGAGAAGGAGCTGACCCAGCTGCGCTCGGTGGCGGAGACCGCCCAGGAGGTGGTCCTGCGGCCGCTGCCCGACCGGATCGGCCCGCTGGGCGTCGCCTCCGTGTACCTGGCCGCCGCGGCCGAGGCCCAGATCGGCGGCGATCTGTACGCCGCCGCCCGGACGGCCACCGGCACACGGCTGATCATCGGCGACGTCCGGGGCAAGGGGCTGGAAGCGGTCGGAGACGCCGCGCTCGTCCTGGGCGCCTTCCGGGCCTCCGCCCACCAGGAGACCGGGCTGCCGGGCCTGGTGGACTACCTCGAGGCGGCGGTCTCCGGGGACCTGGACGGCGCCGGGGACGAGGGCGAGAGCTTCGTGACCGCGGCCGTCCTGGAGATCCCCGACGCCGAGCCGGTGCTGCACCTCGTCAGCTGCGGCCATCCGCCGCCGCTGCTCGTGCTGCGCGCCGGCGGCGCCGAGCAGCTGGAGGTGGACCGGCCCGCGCCGCCGCTGGGGCTCGCCGGGCTCGTGGCGTCGGCGGTCACCGCGCAGACCTTCGCCTTCGCCGAGGGTGACGTCCTCCTGCTGTACACGGACGGCGTCCTGGAGGCGCGCGACGGGGCGGGCGCCTTCTACCCGCTGGCGCGACGCGTGACCGCATGGTCGGGACTGCGCCCGCAGGCGCTGTTGGACCTGCTGTGCCAGGACCTGCTCGCACACGCGGCCGGTCACACCCTGGACGACGACGCGGCGATGGTCGCGATCGAGCGGCCCTCGACGCCTTAGGGCGTGCCGCCCGGCCGGTCCGGGTTTGCCAGAATCGGATCATGCTGACCCTCGGAACTATCGTCATGGGAGCCGCGGACGTGCGGCGGGCCGCGGAATTCTGGAGCCGGGCGCTGGGGTACGTACCCCGTGACGGCCAGGTGGACGACGGCTGGACGGTCCTGGTCCCGGCCGGCGGCAGCGGGCCGGGCCTGGCGCTGGGCCGCAGCGTCACTCCCGTACAGGAGCGGCCGCGCGTCCACCTCGACCTGTACGCGGCGGACGCCGCGGAACAGGCGGCGGAGGTGGAGCGGCTGGTCTCGCTTGGCGCCCGGCACGTCGACTGGGATTCCTACCCGGAGGACCCGGATTTCGTGGTGCTGGCCGACCCCGAGGGCAACCGCTTCTGCGTCATCGACGCCACACACGGCTGAGCCCGCGGGCCGCGGGAGCAGGACGCACGTCCTCGACACCCTTGGCCGGTCCTTACCGCCACCTTAAGCGGAACCTAAGACTCATCAGGGTCGCACCGAAACGGCCGAATGTCCGTTTCGGTGCGGCTAGCGTGCTGCCGGATCCCCCAACTCCCCAGTAACACAGAGGTAGGCACGCGATGGGCAGCACAGTCGGGCACCGGCGCACGACGGGCCGTAGGGCGAAGGTCACCGGCGCGGTCGTGGCGGCGGCGGTGATCGGTGGAGCGGCCTTCGCCTTCACCGGGACCGCGCAGGCGACCTCCGTCGGAGCCGTCTACACGAAGTCCAGCACCTGGAGCGGCGGTTACACCGGCCAGTACGTCATCACCAACGGCACGGGCACGGCGCAGTCGGACTGGACCCTCCAGTTCGACCTGCCGCCGGGCACGAAGATCGACTCGCTCTGGAACGGCACCCACACGGTCTCCGACCGCCGCGTGACCGTGAAGCCCGCGAGCTGGAACGGACAGCTGGCGGCCGGGGCTTCCGTCACCGTCGGCTTCGTCGCGAGCGGCACCGGCACCCTCGGCAACCCCACCGGGTGCCGGATCAACGGAGTGAAGTGCTCGGTGGACCAGGGCGCAACGGCCCAGCCCAGCGGGCGCCCCACTGCCCGACCCACCGTCACGGCGAGCCCGGCCCCGACCGCGCCCACCACGTCCGCCAAGCCCACCGGGACCACCTCGCCCTCCCCCACGGCGACCACCCCCACCAGCACTCCCGCCCCCGGGGGCACCGGCGCGCGCTTCGCCCCGTACGTGGACACCTCCCTGTACCCCGCCTACGACCTGCTCGACACCGCGGCGAAGACGGGCGTGAAGGAGTTCCACCTGGCCTTCGTCACCTCCGGCGGCGGCTGCGCCCCGCTGTGGGGTGGTGTCACGGATCTCGCGAGCGACAAGGTCGCCGCCCAGATCGGTGCGCTGCGCGCGAAGGGCGGCGACGTACGGGTGTCGTTCGGCGGGGCCGCCGGTCACGAACTGGCGCTGAACTGCGCCACCGTGGACGAGCTGGCCGCCGCGTACGGGAAGGTCGTCGACCAGTACCGGCTCACCAAGGTCGACTTCGACATCGAGGGCGCGGCCCTGCCGGACACGGCGGCCAACGCGCGCCGCGCGCAGGCCATCGCCCGGCTGCAAAAGTCCCACCCGGGCCTGGACGTCGCCTTCACCCTGCCCGTGATGCCCGAGGGGCTGACCCAGCCGGGTGTGGCGCTGCTGGCCGACGCCAAGAAGAACGGGGTGCGCGTCGACGCCGTCAACATCATGGCGATGGACTACGGACCGGCGTACAGCGGGGACATGGGGCAGTACGCGATCCAGGCCGCGACGGCCACGCAGGCACAGATCAAGGGCGTGCTCGGGCTGTCCGACGCGGCGGCGTGGAAGGCCGTGGCCGTCACGCCGATGATCGGCGTGAACGACGTCGCGAGCGAGGTCTTCACGGTGGAGGACGCGACGCAGCTCGTGCAGTTCGCCGCGTCGAAGGGGATCGGCCGGCTGGCCATGTGGTCCTCCACGCGGGACAAGCAGTGCGCGGCCGGAGCCGTCAACCACGCCGATGCGACGTGCAGTTCGATCCTCCAGCAGCCGCTGGCCTTCACCAAGGCGTTCGCCGCGCTCAAGTAGTCGCGCGAAGCCCGAACGGGGGACGACCGACGGGCCCGGGCCCCGCGCACATGGCGTGGGCCGGGCCCGTCGGCCGTGGCCCTACACGAGGATGCCCGCGCGGGCGGCGAGGTCGAGTGCCGCGTCGAGGCGCGGGGCCGGGCGGCCTTCGGTGTGGGCCGCCGCCAGCAGCGCCACCACGGCGTCCGCGTCGGCCTTCCGTTCCCGTGCCAGTGCCGCGAACCTGGCGACCGCCTCGGTCAGGCTCCGCTCCAGCGCGTACGGGGCGTCGAACGAGGACACGGTGAGACCGAGGAACTCCTCCTCGTCCGGGCCCACCCAGGCGGCGGCCCCCTCCAGTCCGTCCTCGCGCACCTCGTCCGGGTACGGGATGCGGTGCCACGCGCCGTTCTCCCACCAGTAGACGAAGCCGAAGAGATTGCCGGCGGCGTCGTCGCGCAGGAGGTCCCAGGGCAGCCAGTCGGGGCCGCCCGCGAGGAAGTCGATCTGATCTCCGCCGACGTGGGTGTGGCTGCCGTCGGGGTCCTGGCCGCAGAACACCGCGCGCCCGCCCTCCGCCATGGTCAGGCGCCACCAGCCGTCCCCGCCGGTGGAGTGGCACCACAGGCCGTCGTCGTCGAGGGCGAACTCGGTGCTCGTCGAGCACGCGGTGTCCACCATGGCCATGGTCACCGCCCTGGCCCAGAGCAGTTCGGGGTGTTCTAGGTCTTCCGGCCGGCTCGGCGCGTGCATCGTGTGTCTCCTCCCGGGTGTCGGGCAAGCCTCGCACGCGCGACCGGGTCGGCTGAAATGCCGATGGTCGAACGGGCCGGGCAGTTGGGAGGCCGGGAGGCCGTGGACTCGGCCGGGGCAGCGTGCGGCAACTGGCCTCGTCCGTGACCGTACGGCCCACCGCGCCGGGAAGTCCGTACGGGCGCACCGTACGCACCCTGGCCTGACGGTGGTGCCGCGTGCGGGCCCATCCCGGCCGAGCCTCCGACCGGGATGGGCCACGGTTCACAGCCGTCAGGCGTTGACGCAGACGTTGCCGGCGGCCGGGTTGAGCGCGCCGATCACGTTGATGCTGTTGCCGCACAGGTTGATCGGAATGTGGATCGGGATCTGGATCACGTTACCCGAAAGCACGCCGGGCGAGCCGACCGCGATGCCCTCCGCGTTGGCGTCCGCAGACGCCGAGGACGCACCGCCGATGACCGCCAGGCCGAGCACCAGGGCAAGACCCGCACTCTTCAGAACACGCGACACGTGACATCTCCTTGTAACCGGACAGCGGTGCCGGAGCACCGCACGGCCCCGAGCGGGGTCGTCGCCCTTTACTTCGGCAGCTGATGGCCTCCTGGCCTGGTTCCGGCCGCCCGGTTCCCTCGAATAGGTGGACCCGCGCCTCCGTTCGGAGGTACAGGTCCGCCGTCGAGCCCGGCCGAATCAGACTGATTGTCCGACCATCCGACCGCCTTCGTTCAGGTCACCCGACCGGCTCCCCGCCCCTGCGCCCCTCCCCCGCCCGAGATTCCCCAGTCGACGGGACAAGTTCCCCTATCGATCGGGAACCGCGGAAATCTAGCCTCGCTACTGCCCGTCCGCGAGTCGGATCTCTGTGATCGAGGGGGAAGCGTGACCGAGCGGGAAGTCGATGTTCTGGCGATCGGTGCGGGTCCGGCCAATCTGGCCCTGGCAGCCGCCATCGAGGAATCCGGATCAGCCGAATTGGCGGACGGCACACTCCTACTGGAACAAAGCCCCGACATCACCTGGCAACGCGACCTCCTGATGCCCTGGGCACGCAGCCAAGTCTCCTTCCTCAAAGACCTCGTCACCCTCCGCAACCCGAGCAGCCGGTTCACCTTCCTGAACTTCCTCCACGCACAAGGCCGACTCGACGAATTCGTCAACCTCGGCACCTTCCACCCCTTCCGCTGGGAATTCTCCGACTACCTCCAATGGGTCGCCACCTCCCTGGAACACGTCACCATCCGCTACGACGCCCGCGCCACCCACGTCGACCCCGTACACACCACCGACCGCACCCTCACCGGCTGGACCGTACACCTCACCGACGGCGACACCATCCACTGCCGCGACCTCGTCATCGGCGGCGGCCGCGACCCCCGAATACCAGAAACCTTCACCACCCTCCCCCCGGACCGCCTCATCCACAGCGCCCAATACCGCACCAAAATCACCCGAATACCAAAAGACCAACCCCTCCGCATCGCCGTCGTGGGCGGCGCCCAAAGCGCCGCCGAAATGTTCTACGCCCTCCACGAAAACCTACCGGCCAGCCACATCACCATGCTGGTCCGCTCCATCGGACTACAAAACTACCAATCCAGCAAATTCGTCAACGAACTCTTCTTCCCATCATTCGTCGACGAGTTCTACGACAGCCCCACCGAAGTCCGCGCACAAATCCTCGACGAAATGCGATTCACCAACTACGCCGGACTCGCACCCCCCTTCCTCGACGAGCTCTACACCATGCTCTACCGCCAGAAAACCGTCGGGCCCCAACGCTCCGAGGTGCGGGCAATGACGGAGGTGGTGGGGGCCCGCCTCGACGGCGACGAAGTGGTGCTCGACCTCCGCGACCGACTCAGCGGCAAAACCGAACCCCTCCGCTGCGACCTCGTCGTACTCGGAACCGGCTACGACCCCCGCAAACCCACCCTCGTCCGAGAACTCGCCACACGCATCGGCCTCGACGACGTCACCGTCAGCCGCAACTACCGCGTCGACCTCGGCACACCCACCCGCGGAGCCCTCTACCTCCAAGGCGTCAACGAAAAAACCCACGGCATCGCCGACTCCCTCATCAGCGTCCTCGCCCACCGCTCCCACGACATCCTCACCGACCTCCTCACCCGCCGCACCACCACCCAACCCAGGAGCACACGATGAAGCGGACGTTGGTGATAGCCCCCGGCCCGACCGCGAACGGCGATCTGCACCTGGGGCACCTGGCCGGCCCGTTCCTCGCTGCGGACGTCTGCACGAGGTACGCGCGTTCCACCGGACAGGACGTGCTGTTCGGTACGGGCGTGCACTTCACGCAGAACTACATCGTGACCACCGCCCGAAGGCTGGGGGTCCCGCCCGAGGAGCTGCGCGTGCGCTCGGCCGCGCAGGTCGAGGACACCCTGGCGGCCGTCGGGATCGACCCGGACGGCTTCGTCCGGTTCGACGACCGGTACGTGAAGACGGTCCGGCACTTCTTCGAGCGCCTGCACGGTACGGGAAAGTTGCGGCTGCGGGCCGTGAAGTTCCCGTACGCGCCGCACACCGGCGCGTACCTCACGGACGCCTACGTACGCGGAGGCTGCCCGGTGTGCCTGGCCGAGGGCTGCGCCGGACTGTGCGAGAACTGCGGGCACTGGATCGCCTCCGCCGACCTCATCGCACCGCGCTCGACCCTGGACCCGGACGGTCCGGTCGAACTGCGGGAGCAGCAGGTCCTGGTGCTCCCGCTGGAGGAGCACCGCGAGGCGCTCGTGGAGTACTTCGCCGGGCGCGCAGCGACGATGCGTCCGCGGCTGGCCCAGATGATCGAGGAGATCCTGTCCCGGCCGCTCCCGGACTATCCCGTCACTCTGCCGATCTCCTGGGGCATCCCGGCGCCGTTCCCGGAGGTCGCCGGTCAGGTGATCTACGCGGATGCCGAGACCATCGCCTGGAGCATGCACTGCACCGCGCTCGCGGCCGAGCGGCGCGGGGCGGTGCTCGGCGCCGACGACGAGCTGTGGTTCTCCGACGCCGGCACGCAGGTGGCGTACTTCTTCGGCTCCGACGCCGGTTTCGCCTTCGCGGTGGTCGGGGCCGCGATGCTGCTGGCGCTGGGGGGCTACACGCTGCCCGAACACTTCGTCACGAACGAGTTCTACGAGCTGGACCACGACAAGTTCTCCACCAGCCGGGGTCATGTTGTGACGGGGCGGGAGCTGGCCGCAGAGGTGCCGAGGGACCTGGTGCGGTTCTATCTCGCGGCGACCGGGCCGGACTTCCAGCGCACCAACTTCAACCGCGCGGCCCTGGAGCACGTGACCGGCACCCGGCTCGTCCGGCCCTGGAACCGGGTGGTGGACAAGGTCGCCGCGTGGACGGGCCGGGGACCGCTGCCGGTGTCCGAGCGGTCCAGGGCGGCGGCCGGGCTGATGCTGGAGCGGTTCGCCGCCGCCTACGACGTGCGCCGGTTCAGTCTGACCGCGGTGGCCTTCACCCTGTCCGAGCAACTGGCGCGACTCGACCGGTGGGAGGTGGGTCCCGGCGACGCGGGCGACTTCTGCCACGAGGTGGAGGTGTTCCTGCGCTGTGCGGCGCCGGTCCTGATCGACCTGGCCGGGCAGGCGCTGCCAGAGCGAACGGTCCCCGCCCGGCCGGACACCGTGCAGGTCACGCCCGTACGGTTGCCACGGCTGGCGGAGACGGGGTCGTGAGGGCGGCGGTCGCCGCCCGGCGGGTGGTCGTCGTGGGAGCGGGCGTCACCGGGTTGCTGACCGCGGTGGAGTGCGCGCTCGCGGGCCACCACGTGACCGTGCTGGACAGGGGCCCGATCCCGAACCCGGCGTCGAGCTCCTGCGACCAGCACCGGGTCATCCGTACCCTTGACGCGGACGATGCGCAGGCCACCGGGCAGATGGTCGCCGCCCACCGGCGGTGGCTGGAGCTGGAGGGCCTGCTGGGCACCGGCTTCTTCCGGCGCGTGGGGGTGGTCACCGCCTGGCCCCGGGAGCGCCTCGCCTCGGTGACCGCGGCGGCCGCCACCGCGGGTGTGCCCGTGCGGACGGTGGAGCCGCGGCGCCTGCCGCACCTGAGGTTCCCGGCCGGTTCGGCGGCCGTGCTGGAGGCCGACGGCGGCGTACTGCTCGCCGACCGGGTGCTGCGGGCCGCGGTCCGGTGGCTCGCCGGGCATCCGGCGGTGACGGTGCGGCCGTACAGCCCGGTGGCGTGGATCGACGTGGACGGCGCGCACGTCCTGCTGGCCGACGGCGAGGAGCTCGGCGCCGACCTGGTGCTGGTCGCGGCCGGCCCGTGGACCCGGGACCTGGTGGGGCATCCGGTCGTGCTGCACCGACAGACGATGGTCTACCTGCGGCCGCCGGCGAACGCGGCGCGGTGGTGGGGAACGGCTCCCGCCGCGGGCGGAATCGGCGCGGACGGGCGGGCCTGGGCGATGCCGCCGGGCGGCGGCGCGCTCTTGAAGATCAGCTCGGACGCCGTGTCCCGGGAAGTGGACGCCACCGCGGGTGCCGCGGAGGAGGACCAGGCGCCCTGGGTGGCGCGGCTGGCCGAGGCGGCACCGCTGTCCGGCCTGGAGCGCTACACGGTGGCGGCGGTCAAGCAGTGCCACTACGCGAGCGCCGCGGACACGGGCGGCGCCTTGCTCGCCCGCGTGGGTCCCGCCGTGTGGTCGCGGGCGGCCTGCGGCGGTTCCGGATTCAGCCAGGCTCCGCTCGTCGCGGGGCGGATCGTCGATGCCTTGACGAAGGGAGCGGCATGAAGGAGGAGGAGACTCCGATCGGCGTGTTCGAGGCGCTGAAGGCGACCCCGACCCCGGTGCGCTATCTGCTCGGTGGCGTGCTGATCAACCAGCTCGGCGCGTTCGTCCAGACGTTCCTCGTGCTGTACCTGACCTTCCGCGGCATGTCGGTCGCCGCCGCGGGTCTGGCCCTCGGCGCCTACAGCGTGGGGTCGATCTTCGGCACGATGCTGGGTGCCGAGTTCACCCAGCGGTTCGGTCCGCGGGCCACGATCGTGACGGCCATGGCGGGGTCCGCCCCGCTGGTGGCGGCGATCTCGTGGCTGAGCGGGCCGGGCAGGCTGTGGCAACTGCTCGTCGTCGTCGGGCTCGCGGGCCTGTTCACCCAGGCCTACCGGCCGGCGGCCGCCGTGATGCTGAGCGACCTGATGCCGGACCGATACCAGGTGATGGCGTTCTCGATGATGCGGATCGCCCTGAACATCGGTGCGGCCCTGGCGCCGCTGATCGCCGCCGGACTCATCCTGGTCGACTGGGACCTACTGTTCTGGATCGACGGCGGTACCGCACTCGTCTACTCGCTGCTGGCCTTCGCCCTGCTGCCGAAGAAGACCGTGCCGCAGGAGCCCGAGGCCGGGTCCGGGCCCGCGGACGGAAGCGAACCGTCCGACGGGGCGGCGCCGGGGGCGACGGCTGCGGCCGGGGAGCCAGCCGCCGACGGCGAGCCAGCCGGGCGCGTCGCCTCGGGCTACACCGCGATGCTGCGCGACCGGAAGTACGTCTTCTACCTGGCCGCCGTGCTGCTCGGCTCGCTCACCTACGCCCAGGGCCACATCGCCCTGCCGTTGGAACTGGCCGCCGACCACTACCCGACCAGCTTCTACAGCACGGTGCTCACGGTGTCGTCCGTCGTGCTCATCACGTGCGAGCTCAAGGTCACGGCGTATCTCAGCAGACTGCCGAAGCACGTCCGCGTCATCACCGGCCATCTGGTGGAGGCCGTCGGCCTCGCCGTCTACGGTCTGTCCTCGCGGTCCGGGGCGTTCACGATCGCGGGCGTCGTCCTGGTCGTGGCGGGGATCATGATCGCTGCCCCGAGCATGTTCGCCCACCCGGCGACCTTCCCCCAGGCGGTGAAGGCCCGCTACATCGGCACGATGCAGGCGGTGGGCGGCGCGGCCGGGGCCCTTGCCCCGCTGTTCGGCGTGTACGCCTGGACCCGGCTCGGCAGCGGCTTCTGGCTGCTGTGCGGTGTGGTCACCGCGGTCGCCGGACTGCTCGCCCTGGCGGGCGTGCGACAACCGCCCGAGCCGGCTCCCGCCACCGGTCCGGGGGCGGACCCCGCCGGGAAGACGGAAGCCGTCGGGGGTGCCGCGTGACCGGGCGGCGGCCCGGCGCGGGCCGGCCGGTCCTGGTGATCGGTTTCGTGGGTGTCACGGTCGCCGCGATCGGGGCCTTCCAGCCGGACGACTCGGTGATCTACGTGGAGGAGCCGGACGTCGTGCGCAAGCGGCGGGTGCACGAGCAGATCGAAGGAGTGGCCTTCGTCCGCGGCCTCATCGAGTGGGAGTACCACCTCGCGGGGAAGGCCGACGAGTTCTTCAACGCCCACCCGGACCTGGACCCCGCCGCGGTCGTCCCGGCCATCGAGTACGCCACGCCCTTCGCCGCCCGGCTCGCGGAACGCTACGGTCTGCCGGGCGCCGGTCTCGGCGCCGCGCAGATCCTGCGGGACAAGGCGCTGCTGCGGCGGGTGAGCGCGGCCGTCGGCATCGCGAACCCGGTGAGCGTGCCCGTACGGGGTCCGGACGACGTGCTGGCCTTCCTGCGGGGCCGGTCGGGACCCGTCGTGCTCAAGCCGGCGAACCGTCAGGCGTCCGTGGGCACCCAGGTGATCCGCGATGCGTCCGAGGTCGAACGGGCGTGGGCCAACTGCCTCGTCCAGGACGAGGACGTCTTCGTGCCCGACCGGCCCATGGAGCTGTCCATGCTGGCCGAACAGCACGTCGAGGGTCCCGAGTTCAGCGTCGAGATGCTGGTGAGGGACGGTGCCGCGCTGTTCGTCAACGTCACGGGGAAGCAGCTGTTCCCGGGGCCCCACCCGGTGGAGCTGGCCCACACCGTGCCGGCGGACATACCGGTGGACCTCGCGCGGCTGCTCGGTGCGCGGACCGAGCGCCTCGTCGAAGCCGTCGGCTTCCGCGACGGGATCGTCCACTGCGAGTGGATCGTCTCGGCGGGCATTCCGTACCTGGTGGAGTGCGCGGGCCGGCTGCCCGGCGGGGGCATTCTCGACACCATCCAACTCGCCTATCCGGTCGAGCTGTTGCGCAGCTACTACGCGGTGTTGAAGGGCGAGGAGCTGCCGGGCGAACTGCCCCGGCGGGCGAAGGGCGGGGCGGCCGTGCGGTTCATCGCGGCCGCGGCGGGCCGGGTGGTCGCCGTACGCGGCGTCGGGGCCGCCCGGCAGGCGGAAGGCGTGTTCCTGGCCGCGGTCACCGTGGAGCCGGGCCAGACGGTCGGCGAGGTGCGCCATTCCTGGCACCGGGCGGGCATCGTCATGGCCACCGCGGACAGCTCGACCGAGGCGCTCCGGCGGGCCGAGGCGGCCGCCGGCATGGTCCGAATCGACATCGAGGGGGAAGAGTGACCGAGCGGGAAGTCGATGTTCTGGCGATCGGTGCGGGTCCGGCCAATCTGGCCCTGGCAGCCGCCATCGAGGAATCCGGATCAGCCGAATTGGCGGACGGCACACTCCTACTGGAACAAAGCCCCGACATCACCTGGCAACGCGACCTCCTGATGCCCTGGGCACGCAGCCAAGTCTCCTTCCTCAAAGACCTCGTCACCCTCCGCAACCCGAGCAGCCGGTTCACCTTCCTGAACTTCCTCCACGCACAAAACCGACTCGACGAATTCGTCAACCTCGGCACCTTCCACCCCTTCCGCTGGGAATTCTCCGACTACCTCCAATGGGTCGCCACCTCCCTGGAACACGTCACCATCCGCTACGACGCCCGCGCCACCCACGTCGACCCCGTACACACCACCGACCGCACCCTCACCGGCTGGACCGTACACCTCACCGACGGCGACACCATCCACTGCCGCGACCTCGTCATCGGCGGCGGCCGCGACCCCCGAATACCAGAAACCTTCACCACCCTCCCCCCGGACCGCCTCATCCACAGCGCCCAATACCGCACCAAAATCACCCGAATACCAAAAGACCAACCCCTCCGCATCGCCGTCGTGGGCGGCGCCCAAAGCGCCGCCGAAATGTTCTACGCCCTCCACGAAAACCTACCGGCCAGCCACATCACCATGCTGGTCCGCTCCATCGGACTACAAAACTACCAATCCAGCAAATTCGTCAACGAACTCTTCTTCCCATCATTCGTCGACGAGTTCTACGACAGCCCCACCGAAGTCCGCGCACAAATCCTCGACGAAATGCGATTCACCAACTACGCCGGACTCGCACCCCCCTTCCTCAACGAGCTCTACACCATGCTCTACCGCCAGAAAACCGTCGGGCCCCAACGCTCCGAAGTCCGAGCCATGACCGAAGTCGTCGGAGCCCGCCTCGACGGCGACGAAGTGGTGCTCGACCTCCGCGACCGACTCAGCGGCAAAACCGAACCCCTCCGCTGCGACCTCGTCGTACTCGGAACCGGCTACGACCCCCGCAAACCCACCCTCGTCCGAGAACTCGCCACACGCATCGGCCTCGACGACGTCACCGTCAGCCGCAACTACCGCGTCGACCTCGGCACACCCACCCGCGGAGCCCTCTACCTCCAAGGCGTCAACGAAAAAACCCACGGCATCGCCGACTCCCTCATCAGCGTCCTCGCCCACCGCTCCCACGACATCCTCACCGACCTCCTCACCCGCCGCACCACCACCCAACCCAGGAGCACACGATGAGCGCGGGCCGGGGCACGCTGCTGGTCATCGGGAGCGGCCTGAAGGTGTACCGGGAGTACCTGATAGCGCCGATCCGCCGCCGCGCCCGAGCGGCGGGTCTGGACATGGTGCTGCTCAACAATCTGAAGCCCACCTGGCAGCGTGACTACTTCGACGAGATCACCGTCGCCAACGTGTTCGACTCCGGGGCGATGGGCGCGGCGGCCCGGGAAGTCGCCTCCCGGCGCCGCATCGTCGGCCTGATGTGCTGGGACGAGCCGCTCGTCCTGGATGCCGGCCTGCTCGCCGCCGAGTTCGGCGTGCCGGGTCTGTCCGTACCGGGCGTGCGCGGCTGCCGCGACAAGGAGCGCACCCGGGCCGAACTCACCGCGGCGGGCATCCACCAGCCGGGCTTCGAGCTGACCACCACGGTCGAGCAGGCCAGAGCGGCGGCCGACCGGATCGGCTATCCCGTCGTGATCAAGCCCCGGGCGATGGGGGCGAGCATCGGGGTCGTGTTCGCGGCCGGTGCGACCGAGGTGGAGGCGGCGTTCCGGATCGCCCTGGCCGCGAGCGAGGTCGATCCGGGGCCCTACCGTGCGAGCGCCCTGGTCGAGGGGTACGCGCCCGGCCCGGAGATCAGCGTCGACGGCGCCGTCCACAAGGGCGAGTACCTGCCGATGTTCCTGGCCCGCAAGCACAGCAGCGACCAGCCCTACTTCGAGGAGGTCGGGCACCTGGTCGACGCGGGCGACCCGCTGATGGCGGACGAGGAGCTGATGAGCACCCTGGCGCGGGCCCACCGCGCGCTCGGCATCGAGGACGGCATCACCCACAGCGAGCTGCGCCTGACCGCACGCGGGCCCCTCGTCATCGAGATCAACGGCCGCCTCGGCGGGGACCTGATCCCCTTCCTCGGCAGGACCGCGACCGGTATCGAGCCCGGTGAGGTGTTGTTCGACGTGGCCACCGGACAGCGTCCCGACACCAGGCCCACCCGGCGGGCGGTGGCCGGCATCCGGTTCGGCTATCCGGAGCAGGACTGTCTGCTGCGCTCGGTGCGCGTACCGGTCGAGGCACCCGGCCTGGTCACGGCCGCGCCGATGGCCGAACCGGGTACCACCCTGCGGCTGCCTCCGGGCGGCTACCTGGCCCGCCACTCCTTCGTGGTGTGCGAGGCCGACGACGTACGGACCTGCCTCGACCGTCTGGACGCGGCCGCGAGGCTGGTCGAGCTGGAGGCCGAACCGATCGGCCCGCCGGACCCGGACGCTCCGTTCGAGATGCCCGCCGGACTGCTCGACGTGGACGCATGACCGCCACCGCGGAGCCGGACCGGACCGTGGCGGACCGCAGCACGCCATCACCCGAGGGGGAACGCATGAGCACGACCCGGAACCCGGGCACCGAAGCACCCACGACCGCCGAAGAGATCCTCGCGCGGGCCAAGGCACTGGCCCCGCGGCTGCGGGAACGGTCGGCGGAGATCGAACAGGCCCGGCAGCTCCCAGCGGACGTGGTGGACCTGCTGCGCGACACCGGAGTGTTCCGGATGTGCTTCGGCCCCGAGTGGGGCGGACCCGAGCTGACGTCGATGCAGCAGGCCGAAGTGGTGGAGACGTTGGCCTACGGGGACGCCTCGGCCGGCTGGTGCGCGGCGATCGGCGCGATGACCGGGGCGATCAGCAACTTCTTGGATCCGGCCGTGGTCAAGGAGGTGTTCCCGAGCCTCGACATGATCACCGCCGGGCTGATCGCGCCGGCCGGGCACGCCGAGCGCGTGCCCGGCGGCTTCCGGCTCTCCGGCCGGTGGTCGTTCGGCAGCGGGATCACCCATTGCGACTGGGTGACCTCGGGTGCGTTCATCTACCAGGACGGCAAGCCGTGGGCGAGCCCGGACGGCAGCAACGCGCACGCGTCGCGCCAGTTCCTTGTGCCGGCGCACGAGGTGGGGGTCGTCGGGAACTGGGACACCACCGGCCTGTGCGGCAGCGGGAGCAGTGACTACACGATCACCGACGTGTTCGTGCCCGAGGAGCACACCTACACCTTCTACAAGGTGCGGGGCCGCACGGACACCCCGATCGCCCAGCCGGACTCCTTCATGCGCAGCCTGTGCGCGGTCCCGCTCGGGGTGGCCAGGGCCGCCCTGGACCACGCGCGGGAAACCGCGCTCACCCGGGTGGACAAGATGACCAACACGCCGTGGGCGGACACCTTCCGCGTACAGGTGACCCTCGCCGAGTGCGAGGCGGAGTTCAACGCCGCCCGCAGCGGGGTCTACAGCAGCTCGCAGCGGCACTGGGACGTACTGGCCGGTGGCGGCACGTTGGACGATCTGACCGCCACCGAGCGGGCCGCGTCCTCGCTGGCCTGGGTGCACGCCTTCCGCACCTCGCGGGCGATCGTGAACCGGCTCTACGACCTACTGCAGGCCTGGTCGATCAACCGGTCCTCGCCGATGGACCGCTGGATGCGCGACACCGCGACCATGTGCCAGCACGTCGCCGCCTCGGATCTGATCCTCGAATCAGGCGGCGCCTACCTGCTGGGCCGGCCGCCCAAGTTCCGGATGAGCCTCGGCATCGTCAAGTAGGGCCAAGTGAAGGGCGATCACATGAGCATGACCCGGAACCCGAGGGTCCAGGTGCCCGCCGCCACCGCGGCGGAGCTCCTCGCCCGTGCGAAGGAGCTGGCTCCACTGCTGCGGGAGCGGTCGGCGGAGATCGAGGAGGCGCGGCGGCTGCCGGCGGACGTGGTGGACCTACTGCGCGGCGCCGGGGTGTTCCGGATGGCCTTCGGCCGTGAGCTGGGCGGCCTGGCGCTGACCACGATGGAGCAGACCGAGGTCGTCGAGACCCTTGCGCACGGGGACGCCTCCGCGGCCTGGTGCGCGGTGATGGGCGCGAGCAGCGGGATCTTCAGCGCCTTCCTCGACGAGAGGGTGGCCAAGGAGGTCTTCCCGACCCCGGACACGATCATGGCCGGGCTGCTGCAGCCGACGGGGCACGCCGAGCGGGTGCCCGGCGGTTTCCGGCTCTCCGGCCGGTGGTCGTTCGGCAGCGGGATCACCCATTGCGACTGGGTGACCTCGGGTGCGTTCGTCTACGCGGACGGCAAGCCGTACGCGAGCCCCGACGGCAGCAATCCGCACGAGTCGAGGCAGTTCCTGGTGCCCCGGGCGCAGGTGGAGGTCATCGACAACTGGCACACCATGGGCATGCGCGGCACCGGCAGTTGCGACTACACGATGGCCGATGTCTTCGTGCCCGAGGAACACACGTACAGCTTCGGCAAGGTGCGCGGCCGGCCCGGCCCGCTCGCCCAGCCGGACGCCTTCACGCGCAGTATGTGCGGCGTTGCGCTGGGGGTGGCCAGGGCCGCCCTGGACCACGCCCGGGAGATCGCCCGGACCCGGGTCGACCGGATGACCGGGGTGGCGTGGAAGGACCACTTCCGGGCGCAGGTCACGCTCGCCGAGTGCGAGGCGGACCTCCTCGCCACTCGGAGCGGGGTCTACGGGAGCCAGCGGCGCCAGTGGGCGGTGTTGGCCGCCGGGGGCACGCTGGACGACCTCACCCCCGAGGAGCGCGCCGCGTCGCCGATCGCCTGGGTGCACGCCTTCCGCACCTCGCGGTCGATCGTCAGCCGGCTCTGCGACCTGCTGCAGACCTGGTCGATCCACCAGTCGTCGCCGATGGACCGCTGGATGCGCGACACCACCACCATGTGCCAGCACGCCACCGCCCAGGACCGCATCCTCCAGTCGGCCGGCGCCTATCTGCTGGGCGGGAAGCCCGAGTTCGGGATCTGCCTCGGCATCGTCAGATGACGCGAATCGCCTGCGTGCAGGCCAGGGGGGGAGAAAGTCCGATGGGCCGAGGCCTGGTGCTTTTGGTCAATCCCAACAAGGTGCACCCACCGATCGCTCCCTATGCGCTCGATGTGCTCACGACCTCGTTGGAAGCCGCCGACTTCGAGGTCGAGGTGGTCGACCTCACGTTCCACCGGGAGGACTGGAAGACCTGCCTCTCCGACTACTTCGGGACGCGCAGCCCGGTCCTCGTCGGTGTCACCATCCGCAATACCGACACCGTCTACGCCTTCGAACAGCGCCCTTTCGTCGGCGAACACAAGGAGATCATCACCGAGATCAGACGGCTGACGGACGCGCCGATCGTCGGCGGCGGCATCGGCTTCTCCTCCATGCCCTTCGCGCTGGTCGACTACTTCGGCATCGATTTCGGCGTCAAGGGGCCGGGTGAGCAGATCATCTGCGACCTCGCCGACGCGCTGCTCACCGGGCGCGGCACGGACACGGTCAGCGGGCTCATCCGCAACACCCCGGAAGGGGTGACCAGGGTGCCGCCGCCGGCACTCGCCCCGTCGGCCCGCCGTACGGTGGCGGCGCCGCTGCCCGCCGGGCAGTTCGAGGACCGGACCTGGCAGGTGGACCGCTCCGGAATGTACGTCCGCCGCTCCGGCGCGCCGCACAAGGTGGACAACCTGTTGTACTACCAGCGCGGCGGGTTGGCCGGCATCCTCACCAAGAACGGCTGCACCTACCGCTGTTCGCACTGCGTGGAGCCGGACGCCAAGGGCATCCGGACGGGCCGGCGCGATGTCGCGGCCGTGGTCGACGAGATGCAGTCCCTGGCTGAGCAGGGGATCCTCGACCAACACACCACCGACAGCGAGTTCAACCTGGCGATATCCCACGCCAAGAACCTGTTGCGGGAGATCGTCCGGCGCAAGCACGCCGATCCCGGCAACCCGCTGAACGACTTGCGGCTGTGGGTCTACTGCCAGCCCTCGCCGTTCGACGAGGAGTTCGCCGGGCTGCTCGCCGCCGCGGGCTGTCGCGGGGTGAACGTCGGCTCGGACCACGTGCGCGCCGAGATGCTGAACGGCTGGAAGATCACGCAGAAGGGCACCACGTACTACACCTTCGCCGATACCGAGCGCCTGGTCCGGCTCTGCCACGCCAACGGCATGCTGACCATGGTCGAGGCGCTCTTCGGGATGCCGGGCGAGACACCCCGGAGCATGCGCGAATGCGTAGACGCGTTCATGGCGCTGGACGCCACCGTGACCGGCTTCTCGCTGGGGTTGCGGCTCTTCCCCCACACGCCGCTGGGCATCGCGATGGCCGAGCGGTGCGACGGTGTCCGGACGGTAGCGGGACTGCAGTCCAACACGGCGACCGGGCCGATCGTGCTGAAACCCCTGTCCAAGTGCTCCGGGCCGGTGGAGTACGAGCGGCAATTCATGTTCGACGAATCGGGCAACTTCCGTCTGGTCTGCTACTTTTCCCCGGATCTGCTGGAGGGGACCGAAACGGTCACCGATCCCTCCGGGCGCTGGAGCCGGTCCGTGGATCTCCTGTGGGAGCTCGTCGATCCGTCGGACTACCACCGGGTGATGCTGCCGACGCTGGCAGGCTCCAGTGAGCACGACAACAACTACGCGGACAATCCGTTCCTGACGAGTCTGGGAGGGCTCGGATACACCGGCGCATTCTGGGCGCACTGGCGTGATCGGGAAGCGATCCTGCGCCGCGCGCAGGACGTCGGAGCGGTTGGACCGGCGGGTACGTGAGTTTGCCGGATTTCAATTGTCGATGCATGTGCGAAGGCCGTGAAATAGGGCGCGAATAGTGATGCCTTCGTCGACATAACTATCACGTTTCTTCTCGCACTCCTCACCGTTGCGGTGGGCCGGACCTCTGGACCATTCTGGGATCCGGCCGATCAGCATGGACCGTGTTTCACCGTCGAGTGGGGGAAGGTACGAATGAACCAGAAAACCGACACCATGAGATTACTCTGGCCACTCGCGCCACATAATGATCCACGAAGAGACGGGGTGGTCCTTCGGCCCGACGAAGACCTCCCGGCCACCCACCGGGCCCCCGCCTCGGTCACCGTCGTCCTCGCCGACACCCAGCCCGCAATTCGTCACGGTGTCCGTTCCGTTCTCGAACGGTCCGAGGGAATTTCGGTCGTCGGAGAGGCCGCCACGGCGGACGAGGTGATCGAGGAAATGTGCCGCTGGAGACCCGTTGTGCTCGTGCTCGACCCGCTGATGGACGGATCCTCCGGAACGCAGGTCATCCCTGAGGTCCTGAGGTCCTGGCCCGACACGGGCATCCTGGTCTTCAGTGCCGTGGACGACGACCGGGCCATCACCTCGGCACTCCAGGCGGGTGCCCGCGGCTACCTGTTCAAGCGGGCCGACGCGGACCAGATCCTGCGCGGGATCCAGGCCGTGGCGGCCGGCGAGGCGATCATCGACAAATCGATCGCCGGACGACTCGGCGCCCTCATGCGCGCCACCTCCGGTCAGCAGTATTACTACCCGTTCCCGCAATTGACCAACCGGGAAAGGGACGTTCTGGAACGCATCGCCGCGGGCAAATCGAATACCATCATCGCCCGTGAACTCGTGCTCGCCTCGAAGACCGTCAGCAACCGCGTTTCCGTGATATTCGGCAAGCTCGGCGTGGCGGATCGCTCGCAGGCCATCGTGCTGGCCCGGGACGCCGGTCTCGGACACGGCTGATCCGCCGGTCCGTGATCCCCCGCACCACCGATTCCCTCCCGACCAGGGAACAATTCCCCTGTCGAAAGGGAGCAGTCGGCTTCTAGCCTGAACGACGTCGCGCGCCGCCGGAAAATGAGGACGTCGATCGGAGTGGGACGTTGACCGACCAGGAAAAACCCGATGTGATCATCCGCAGAAGAGAGCCGGATAACCTGACCCGGGCTCACGGACTGGATCTCGGACTCCTCCATCCGTGGCCCGGGTTGGAAACTCCATTTCGTGGAGCCTGGTGCGTCCTGCGCCCCGGTGACGTGACGGATGCGCACGCCCATCACGAACGCGAGCTGTTCATCGTCATGGCCGGCCGGGCCGCGGTCGTCTGCGAGGAGCGGCGGCACGAGCTCGCCGCCGGGGACCTCGCGGTGATGAGGGCCGGAGCGGAGCACCACATCGTCAACGAGCACGACGAGGACTTCGCCTACTACGCGATCTGGTGGGGCCCGGACATGTCCGCCGACTTCCTCGCCGTACAACCGGAGTCCGAACCGGAGTCCGAACCGGTGCCCGAGCCGGGGTCCGCCCCGTGATCAACTACGACGGGCGCACGTTCCGCAAGCCGAAGGGTGACAGCCGGACCGTCGCCGTCTACCACCAGCAGGGCGACCTGGTGTGGGGCGAGGTCGTCGGCGGCGAGGTGCGGCGCGGGTGGACGGTGGGCACCTGCGAGCCCGATGGAACCCTCTCCATGGGCTACACCCTCGTCTTCGCGACCGGCGAGGTCGTCTGCGGACACACGGTCAACACGCCCGAGGTGGCCGAGGACGGCCGCCTGCGTCTGCGCGAGGTGTGGGAGCGCTACGGCCCGCACGCCGCCACCGGAACCTCCTACATCGAGGAGGTCCGGTGAGCGCGAACGCGGCGCACGGCCCGTCCGAGTCCGCCTGGCGGCGACTGGAGCGGAGCGTGACGGGCCGCGTGCTGCGCCCCGGCGCAGCCGGCTTCCGCTCCTCGAGCACCCCCTTCAACCGGCGGTACGCGAGGACCGCGCCGAGCGGCGTCCTGTCCGCCGCGAACATCACCGACGTACGGCGCGCCCTCTCGTGGGCGCGCGAGAACGGCATCGGCCTCGTCGCGCGCAGCGGCGGGCACAGCTACGCGGGATACTCGGCCGCCTCCGGCCTGGTGCTCGACCTCGGCGCGCTGAACGGCGTGACCGCCGACGGCTCCACCGGGTGGGTCACGGCCGCCGGCGGTGCCCTGATGTCCGACGTCCGCGCCGCGATCCAGCCGCACGAGATGGCGTTCGCGCTGGGCAACGGGGCGTCCGTCGGCATCGCCGGCCTGACCCTCGGCGGGGGCTCCTCCGCCACCTCGCGCACGCTCGGCCTCACGGCGGACGCACTCGTACGCACCACGCTGATGACCGCCGACGGCGAACTCCTCACCTGCGACGCCCAGGAGAACCCCGACCTGTACTGGGCCTGCCGCGGTGGCGGCGGCGGCAACTTCGGCATCAACCTGTCCTTCACCTTCCGGGCGAGCCCGGTGTCCGACGTCTCCACGTGCGTGCTGCTGTGGGACGGGGCGGACGCGCCCCAGGTCTTCACGGTGATGCAGGAGATCGCACGGAGGGCACCGGACGCGTTCTCCCTCAGGCTGGGCGTCAGCGCCGCCGACGGAGCCGGGGCCACGGTGTCGGCCGTCGCCCTGCACCTCGGCCCGGCGAGCGAGCTGCGCGAACTCCTCGCCCCTGCCTTGAAGTCGACCCGCCCGGTCCGACAGGACATCGCGGACCGCACCTTCTGGGAGGCCCAGGACCACCTGCTCCACGAGACCTCGGCCGGCGCGTTCGCGGTACGGACGAACTTCACCGCCGAGCCGTTGCCCGCCCAGGCCCTGCGCACCGCCCTCTCCCTGCTCGAACGCCGGCCCGGCAGCGGCAATCCGGACGGCTGCGGCCTGGCCCTGTACACCTGGGGCGGCGCGATCAACCGGGTGGCCCCGGCCGACACCGCGTTCGTGCACCGGGACGCACTCAGCCTGGTCACCATGGACACCTCCTGGTCCGAGCAGGACCCTCCGGCCACCGCGGAGGCGAATCTCCGCTGGCTGACGGGGCTGCAGGAGGCGATGGCACCGTACGTGGGCGAAGGGGCGTACCAGAACTTCATCGACCCGGACCTACCGGACTGGCGCACGGCGTACTACGGCGCCAACTACCCGCGGCTCGTAGAGATCAAGAAGCGGGTGGACCCGGACGGCTTCTTCGCCTTCGGGCAGGCCGTCGGGACCTGAGACGGGCCGGCCGGCACCCGGGCCCGGCGCCCGGGCGCCCTCGCCGTCAGGATCGATCGCCGGTGCGCCGGCGCCCGAGGAGCCGGCCCTGTTCCTGCTTCAGTCCGGCGAACCCTCGCCGTGCGTACGCGGCTATCTCCTCGCTGGGGAAGGGCACCACGGACTGGTGCTCGCCGTAACTCCCCTGCTCCCACCGGGCGACCGTGATCTCGTAGCCGGAGACGTGGGCGCAGAGCTGGAGCAGGATCGGCGGCATCTCCGCTTCGCCGAGGAGGTCGGCGTGCTTGATGACGAGGTCGCGCATCCGCTGGATGTTCGGAAGGAAGACGGTCTTGACCCACAGCCGCCACTCGGCGAGTTCCTCCTCGGTGGGCGGCAGTTCATGGACGAAGGGCGATCGGCCGTCGGAACGGGCGTGGCGCTCCATGAACGCGCCGAAGATGCGGCTGTTGGCCTCCGTGAGGGCGAACAGCGGTCCGTAGAGCTCGCTGAGTTGGCGGTTGACGCGCGAGAGGCGCTCTTGTCGCTGGGCCAGGCGCAGGCCGTTGAGATAGGTGACGGTGTAGCCGACGAACGCCAAGGCGATGGTGACGACCCATGTGATCATGAGTGGAGAGGGTAGTAAGAGCCGCCCGCCGGCGCCCGGTGGGAAGCGCGGGGCCCGGGATCCGGGTCGGTAGTCTGCGCCGATGCCCCTCTCGGATCCCTTGTCCCAGGCCCTGTACGCTCCCGCCGATCCGCCGCTCCGGCCGCTACCGTCGCCGGTGGTGGACCTGCTCCGGTCCCTCGGTGCACCGCCGCGGCTGGCCGCCCATCTGCGCGCCGTCCACGACGTGGCGGTCGAGCTGGTCGAATGGACGGAGCGTCGCCATCCGCGGATCGCCCTTGACCGCGCGGCCGTTCTCTTCGGGGCGGCGACCCACGACATCGGCAAGACCGTGCACACGACAGAGCTGTCCGGGCCCGGCTCCGTGCACGAAGAGGCGGGCCGCGTCCTGCTGTTGGCCCACGGGTTCGGCCCGGACCTCGCCCGCTACGCGGGAACCCACGCCTCGTGGACGGCTCCCGGTACGACGCTGGAGGACCTGCTGGTGAGCACGGCCGACAAGGTCTGGAAGAACAAGCGCGTCCAGGAACTCGAAGACCTCGTGATCACGCGCCTGGCGCAGGCGACGGGCGGTCAGCACTGGGAGGAGTACCTCGCGTTCGACGACCTGCTCACGCGCATCGGCGAGGGGGCCGACGGCCGCCTCGCCTTCCAGGCGTCCTTCCCGGTGCACGCGTAGCCCTGACGGCATTTCTTAGCATCAGAGGTCAACTATTCGTCCGGTCGCCGCCAGGAGGACTACAAAGGTCGAGACCGAACCGGACCGGACCGGCGACGGGGATCACCTCCCCCGGCGACGACCGGAATGACATCTAAGGCGGTGCATGCGCGTGTGTAGATGCGGCAGAATCGAATGGATAGCGGTCAGATTACTTCAAGGGAGACCGAGTTCCGACCCCTCCACCTGACGCACTCGGCCCCGCCGCGGACTGTGCCGATAGGCGGGCGCAATACCGACCCGGGCGCAGGGAGGAGGGACTCCCCAACCTCCTCCCTGCGTTTGCGCTGTGCGTTTCGTTCAACGAATTCTCCACTCCCCGACGGAAGCTCCACTGCGGCCTGAGACACATGGCTGACGTGCACCGTCAGGGATCCCACCTTGGGCCGCGTCCTGGGCGACGCGATGATCCGGTTGCCATGCGAGCACGTTCCGACGTGCACCGCGCACGGAATTGCGCCAGCTCCGGAAGGCCTCTGCAAGCTGCCTCTCTTTCGCAGCCGAAGAAAGTCACCTGAAATTTTTCATATGGGCACCCATCCGCAGGCGTTGGGGCACCGAAGGAGAAGCGAGAGCCTCTCCAGGGCCTCGTGTAATCCCGTACGATCTGCGATTCCCGTCCTGGGGATCCACGGAACAGGAGCGAATGTGATAGTCAAGCGCGCCGGTCGCCACGTGGTTCTCGCCGCCATACCCGCCGCCGTGGCCCTGACCCTCGGCCTTTCTGGACCAGCTCTCGCCGAGGGCGGAAAGGCGTACCAGATCGACCTGGCGCAGCTGAACAACTCGGGCTCGAGCGGTACGGTCATGCTGACCCTCAAGGGCAACCAACTCACCGTGCAGATCGAGTCCAAGGGGATGGTTCCCGGACAGCCGTCGGCCCAGCACCTGCACGGCTCGACGAAGGGGCACGACTTCCACTGCCCGGACGCGACCGACGACACCGACCGCGACGGGGTCCTCAGCAACACCGAGGCCACGCACGACTACGGCGACATCAACATCTCGCTCACCACGGGCGGGGACACCAAGCCCACCAGCGGCCTTGACGTGCTGCGCATGCCGGTCGCCGATGCACAGGGCACGATCCGCTACAAGCGAACGATCGAAGTCGGCCAGGACGTGGTCACCCACATCAAGGACCTGCACGTCGTGCAGCACGGCATCGACCGCAACAAGAACAAGAAGTACGACTTCGAGGGGGCCGGCAAGAGCGAGCTCGATCCGAAGCTGCCCCAGGAGGCCACGGCTCCGACCAACTGCGGAGAGGTCAAGGGCGCGGCCGTGGGGTCGATCCCCGTCGGCGGCATCGAGACCGGTGGCGGTGCCGAAGAGCACACCGCCGTACCGGTGACGGTGCGCGACGGCGTGGCGATGACCGTACTCGCGGTGGTGGCGGGTGCGGTCATCATCGGGCGGAAGCGGTCCGGTGTCGGACCCGTCCGCCAGGAGACCACCGGGGGTGGCGCGTGAAGTCGGCACCCGCGCGGCTCCGCCGCCGAACCGTAGGCCCGCTGGCGGCCGCCGTCCTCGCCGGGCTCCTCCTCTCGGGGTGCGGCGGCGGTGGCGCGGACGCTGCGAAGCCCGCCGTCCCGGCGGGGCAGGACGCCCAGGGCGGAGTGCCGGCCCCCGCCGATGCCCCGCCCGCGGGGCAGGCTCCCGCCGCGGGATCCAAGGATGGCGCGAGCCCCGGCACGGACGCGGGATCGGGTTCGGGTTCGGGCCAGGCCAAGCAGGCACTGGCGCGGTCGGCTCCCCAGAAGATCACGATCCCCTCCCTCAACGTGACCAGCACCCTGGAGACCCTGCAGCAGAACCCCGACGGCACCATGCAGACCCCGAAGGACCCCGCGCTCGCGGGCTGGTACGAGCCGGGGCCGACCCCCGGCTCCCAAGGGCCGGCGGTGATCGCCGGGCACGTCACGTGGAACGGCGCATCCGCGGTATTCGAGAAGCTGAAGACGATGAAGGGCGGTGACACCATCAAGGTGACCCGACAGGACGGCAAGACGGTCACGTTCACGGTGGACAAGGTCGCGGAGTACCCGAAGGCCGAGTTCCCGACGCTGGAGGTCTACAAGAACGTCGACCACGCGGGCCTGCGTCTGGTCACCTGCGGCGGCAACTTCGACCCCAAGAAGCACTATTACGACAGCAATGTGGTGGTGTACGCCCGCATGACGGGCGCCGCCTAGCCAGGACGAGGGGCCGGGAACACGCCCGTCGGCCGCAGCGCCCCACTGCGGCTGACGGGCCCGACCCCGTCCGGCCGGATGAGTATCCCTACTCATGGCGTGAGCATGACGATATAGCCACGATGGAGCTCCGGAACGGATCTTCATCGAGGGGACGACGGGCAAACGCAGCATCTCGCAGTACACGGAACGGCAACTCGCTGCCTCCAAGGTGCCGTTGCTGCCCCCGAGCTGCGCGGCTACCGGAAGTACTTCCCCGAAGCCAACGCATACGGCGGCACGTTCGGCTATCTCCTGCTGCCCAAGCCGGTGGAGACCAGCGCCGCCGACCGGGAGGAGCTCGGTGTCCGGGTGACCGTCGCCCCGCAGGTCGCCGGTTTCGCACCCCCGGACGCGTGCGAGGTCTACAGCGGTGTCACACAGATGAACTTGGGCCCGTGCGAACAGGTGGCCCCCGACACCTGGCGCTCCTCCCGGTCCGGGGGCATCAGCTACGTCGCGCGACACGAAGGCGCCGTCGTCCTGCTCGATGGCGGTGGACCGACCGTTTCCGACGGGGACCTGGGGACCATGGCCGACTCCCTCACCGTACGCAAGCCCGCCTTCTTCCTCGGCCCGAACGGCTGAGGACCGGCCCGTGGACCGGCTCGACGCGGCGGCACCCGATCCGTCGCCGGATCGGGTGCCGCACGTGCCGCACGTGGCGGGCGTGGCGGGCGTCAGTCGGTGGCGTGCGTCCAGCTCGTGCACAGCGCCCAGATGATGAACACGTCGATCGCGATGATGATGATCGACCACCAGGGCTGGTACGGCAGCCACATGAAGTTGAGGATCACGCTGATGCCGGCCAGCGCGATACCGGCGCCCCGGGCCAGGTTCGACCCGGCGAACAGGCCCACTCCGGTGAGGACGACGATGATCCCGACGATGAGGTGGATCCAGCCCCACGCCGTCAAGTCGAACTCGAAGACGTATCTGCCGATGCGCGCGTAGACGTCGTCGTTGGCGATGGCCGCGATGCCCTGGAAGATCGCGAGGCAGCCCGTCACCAGGAGGAGGACCGCGGCGAACATCGTGCCCACGTTCCCCGCGCCCTGGCCGTCGCCGCTCGAGAACGACGGTGCGTTGCCCGGCGCGGGGCCGGTGTTCCAGTTTCCCCCGGTCGGTGTCGGCTGGCCCATGGAATTCACCTCACAGTTGGCGGTGCAGCGCAGGACCGTCCTGCTCCGGCTCGTCGGTCACAGGCTCCGGTGCCCACATCGCAGTGTCGTCCGGCGGTCCGGTTCCCGTGATCACCCGAAGCGGGTGGTATTGCCCCGGGCCCGCCCTGCGGCTCCCGCTCAGGCGGGGAGCCGGCGCATTTCGAGCACGCGCAGGCCCAGGGACTGGAAGCGGGTGAGAAGCCCGTACAGGTGGGCCTCGTCCGCCACGCTGCCGAACAGGAGCGTCTGCTCCGGTACGGGGGTCCGGTCGAGCTCGGGGAAGCTCGCGGCGAGCGTGTCCGGTACGACCCCCGAGATGCGGAATTCGTAGCGCATGAGAGCACTCACTCCTCTCGGAACGAAGGCATCGGAGCCCGGGCCGGTGCGAGGGCCCGGGCTGCTCCCGGCCTCCCACGCCATCGTCGGCCCCCGCCCCGCGCTCGGCATCGCCCGGTGCGGGCGAGGGGCGCGTCCCCCGCGTCCCCCGCGTCCCGCTCGCGGCTCAGAGCATCCCGAGGTCCTGCGCCCGGTGGACGGCCTCGCTGCGCCGGGTGACGCAGAGCTTGCGGTAGATGCTCTTCAGGTGGGTCTTGACCGTGTTGGCCGATACGTACAGCTCGGCCGCGATCTCCTCGGTGGACAGCAGTTCCGCGGCCTTGCGCAGCACCTCGGTCTCCCGCGCGCTCAGCGGTTCCACCACCACCGGCTGCCCGTCGGCCTGCGGCGCGCGCGCCCTACGGGCCGGGGCGCGCGGGGTCAGCCAGCCGTGCGACCGCGCCAGTCGCGGGTCCCGGCTCAGGGTCCGGCGCACCCATGGACCGCTCTCGCTGAACATCCGGCGCAGTTCCTCGGGGCGGGCGAGCGCCAGTGCCTCCCCGAGGTGCCGGTGCGCCTCCTGGAAGTCGCCGGCCGCCGCGGCGATCTGCGCGCGGAGCAGGCACGCGCGCGCCCGTACCGGGGTGGCGACGCCGTCGTCTCCCGGTACGCCCGCCAGCTCCCCCGCCGCGCACGCGGCGCGGCCGGCGGCCACCAGGGCCCGGGCCCTGGCCACCGCGTGCTCCGGCCGGGAGTCGTCCGGGGCCGCCACCGCGTCGAGGACCCGTAGGGCCCCGGCGGCGTCGCCGCGTGCCAGGTGTACGGCCGACTCGGCCACGGCCAGCTCGTCCACGGCCCGGGCGGGCAGTTCCTCCGCGTAGACCGCGCGCAGGGCGGCGAGCGCGGCGTCCCCGTCGCCCTCGGCCGCCAGGATCCGGGCCCCGATGACGGCGGCCCGGGCGGCGGTCGCGGGGTCCGGGCGCGGCCCGGGCTCCGCGGTCGCCAGGTCGAGGTGGCGGCGGGCGGCGGGCAGGTCGTCCTGCTCGACCGCCACGCCCGCCAGGACGAGGTGGACGGCCGCGGCCCGGCGCTCGGGCGGAAGGGCGGAGCGCTCGGCGACGGCGAGCGAGGCGCGGGCGTGGGCGGCCGCCTGCCGCAACCGGCCGCGCAGCAGTTCGGTCAGGGCCAGTGAGCCGAGGGCGCCGCAGTGCGGGGACTCCGTGCCCGGCTGCCCGCACGCTGCGACGGCGGCCGTGAGGGCGGCTTCGGCCCGGTCCAGGTGACCCGCGCCCAGCTCGACGGCGCCGAGGTGCGCCAGCAGCAGGGCGCGGAGCTCCGGTCGCTCGGCGACCAGGTGCGGCGGCAACTCCCGCAGCAGCCGGTCGGCATCGGCGGCGGCCCGTTCGGTGGCCGTCACGTCGTCGGCCGGCCGTCCGGCGAGTACGCCGAGGAAGGCACGGCCGAACCGCGCCGCCGGACCGCAGGAGTCCGTGAGGGAGCCGTCCGTAGGGGATGCGTCCGACAGGACGGCGTCCGCCCGGCGCAGGGCGGCCCGGCATCCGGGCAGGTCCTGTTCGGCCAACCGGCAGGCCGCGCCGACCAGTGCGGGCGCCGCTCCGGTCGTCCCGGTGGGCATCGCGGCGAAGGCCCGGCCCAGTTGATCGGCTTCCAGGCCCGTGAGCAGGCGGCCGATCGCCAGGTGGTCGACCAGCTGCGCCGCGGCGAACTGCCAGTCCCCGGCGGCGGCGCCCTGGAGCACCGCCTCCGTGAGCCGCCCGGTCCGGGCGAGCCAGCGCGCCGCCCGCCCGTGCAGCAGGGGTTCCAGCCCGGGGCAGCGCTGCCGCAGGTGCGCGCGCAGGACCTCGGCGAACAGGGGGTGCAGCCGGTACCAGGCGGAGGCGTCGATCTGCTCCAGGAACGCGTTGTCGCGGGCCAGTCCCGCCAGGGTCCGTGCACCGTCGTCCCGGCCGGTCAGCGCGTCCGCGAGGTCGGGGTGGACGCGATCCGTGACGCAGACGCGCAGCAGCAGGTCCTGGGTGGGCGGCGGCTGGGCGTCGAGCACCTCGGTGAGGAGGTAGTCGGCGATCGTGGTGCGGTCGGCCGCGAACTGGCGCAGGAACGCCTCCGGGTCGGCGCTGCGCTGCATCGCCAGGGCGCACAGGCGTACGCCGGCCGCCCATCCCTCGGTCCGCTCCATCAGCAGGCGGATTCCGGCAGGTGAGACGTCCAGCCGGTGTTCGCCCAGCAGCGCCTCGGCGTCCGCGTCGGTAAACCTGAGGTCGGCGTGCCGGATCTCGGTGATCTCGCCGGCCGCCCGGTAGCGGTGCAGGGGCAGCAGGGAGTCCGAGCGGCTGGTGAGCACGATGCGCAGGCCGCCGGCCGCGTGCCGGAGTACGAAGTCCAGCCCCTCGCTCGTCGCGGGCGGCTGGGCGGTGTCGAACTGGTCGAGGACGAGGACCGAGGGCTGCGGCGATGCGGCCAGCCCGTCCGCCAGGCGCACCAGGAACGAGCGGGTCACCCCTTCGGCGCGGGTCGGCCTGCCCACCGCGGCCGGCAGGGCCACCCCGCCGCGGTGGAGGGCTTCCAGGACGTACGCCCAGAAGGCACCGGGTGCGTCGTCGGGTTCGACGGTGAGCCACATGGGGGGACGCGGCGCACGTCCGTCGGCCGCCCAGTGGGCGGTGAGCACCGTCTTGCCCGATCCGGCCGGACCGTTGATGAGGGTGAGCGGCCCCTGTGCACCGGCCGTCAGCCGCCCCAGCAGCTCGGGCCGGTGGACCAGCAGTTTCGGTACGGCCGGAGGCGCGAACCTGGCCGTGAGCATGGGGTCGCCGGTCGGGGCGCGGTGGTCCATGGAGGTCACCGGGGTTCCCGCGGGGATACGGACTGTGATCGGCCCACGCTCACCACTGAACCGGTCATCGGTGGTGATCACCAGTTGGTCACCTGCTCCGGGGGATGTCCGGGGGCTCCGCGGCCGGCAGCATGGGCTCCGGTCGCCTTCGCCGCGCGGGACGGTCGGGACGGCCGCCCAGGAGGTCCGATGAACGCTCTCGCGGCGGCCGGATGGGGCGCGCTCGCGGCGTTCTCCCTGGTCATCGGCGCCTGGCTGGCGCTGCGCTACCGTCCGTCGCCGAGGGTGACCGGACTGGTCCTGGGTTTCGGCGCAGGTGCGCTGATCGCGGCCGTGGCGTACGAGCTGGTGCCCAGGGAGCGCTTCGAGAGCGCGTGGGACTTCCTGGCCGTCGGCGTCGGCGCCCTGAGCTTCTTCCTCCTCGACGGGGCCCTCGCGCAGAAGGCCACGGCGCAGCGTTCGGGCGGGAGCGCGCACAACGCGAACCGTTCCATCGTGCTCGGTGCCCTGCTCGACGGGGTACCCGAGTCGCTGGTGCTGGGGATGGGCCTGGCCGCCGGCGGCTCGATCAGCGTCCCGTTCCTGGCGGCGGTCTTCCTGTCGAACCTCCCCGAGGGCCTCGGCGCCACGGCGGGCCTGCGGGAGGAGGGCCGCCAGCCGGGTGTGGTGTACCGGATCTGGTGGGGCATCACCGCGATCTCGGGCGCGTGCGCGGCGCTGGGGTACGGGCTGGTGGGGTTCGTGCCCGGCACCGAGGGCCGACTGGTGCAAGCGTTCGCGGCCGGGGCGGTCCTGACGATGCTCGCGAACTCGATGATGCCGGAGGCCTTCGAGCTGGGCGGCAGGCTCGCGGGCCTGTCGACGGTGCTGGGCTTCGCGGCCGCCGGTGCGCTCTCCCTCCTGGAGTGAACACCGCCGGCGACCGCTCGCTCAGGCCTCCCGGGCCGGGGAAAGGCTGATCCGGCGCCGCTGCAGGTCCACGCCGAGCAGGGCGACGCGTAGGTCCTCCCCCACCTCGAAGGTCCTGCCGGCGAGCTCGGTCTCGTGGACCAGGCCCTCGATACCCGGTGCGACGCGCACGAACACACCGAACGGAATGATCTTGGTGACGGTGCCGGGGAAGGTGTCGCCGGCCCGGAGGGCTTCGGCGAAGGCGCGCCAGGGGTCCGGCTGCAGTGCCTTGACGGACAGGCTCGCGCGCTCCCACTCGAGGTCGACGTGGAGGACCTCGGCGCGGATCCGCCGGCCGATCGGGGCCACCTCGTCCACGTCCTCGAAGTACTCCCAGGACATTTCGGGGACGCGCAGGAAGCCCATGGGCCACCCCCGCTCGTGTTCCAGGTTCCGCTCCAGGTCCAAGTGCACGTGCACGCCGACGTCGTCCAGGCCGCTCGCGACGGTGCCGGACACCACGTCGCCGGTCCGCAGCGAACCGAGCAGGGTCCGCCGCTCGTCGGCCGGGGTGCGGTTGGTGCGCCAGCGCGCCCGTACGACTCCATCGGCGTCCGGCAGTACCCCGGCGAGCAGGGGGCGGCGATCGACCGGCGCCAGCGGGACCAGCCCGGCCCGACTCCCCGGACCGCTCCCGATCACCGGGAAGGCGATCTCGGCGTGGCCCATCCACGGTTCGGCGATGCGCGCCCACGGGGTCCCGTCGGCCCCCTGCTGGACCAGGAGTTCGAGCCGTTCCGCGCGGAGGACGGCGGCGCGGACCGCCTCGATGTCGTCGGTCAGGTCCGGCCAGACCGCCAGCCGGGCACGCGGGGTCAGCAGCGCCCGTATCCGGGTGATCTCGGCGGCCGTGGTCGGCCGGTGCCATCGCTGGTCGCCGCCGACGTACCGTTCCTCGACCAGTACCCCGCCGTGCTCGGCGACCAGGCTGTGGACCGCCGTCCAGAAGGCCCCGTCCGCGGGCGGCTGGGGGGCGATCTCGTCGAGGGCGGGGTCGTACGGGGAGCGTTCGACCGGTTCGACGGTCAGCCCCGATCGGCGGGCGTGCGCAGCGGCCTCCGCGTACGACGTCGCACCCCCGACGTAGAGGTCGTGCCGTTCCCCGACGTGGAGGAAGAACCCTTCCTCGGCGCGCAGTCGGCACCAGGGGCCCTCGCGCAGCAGCACGGCCCGCAGCAGTTCCAGGCCGGTGTCGAGCGGAACGCGCGCGCCGTCGTGGAAACCGGACGGTGGGAGCGGGCCGGACGAGCCGGGCCGGTCGGAGGGCAACAGCCCCGCCAGCTCCGGGGCGCTCGGCGCCGAACGGGATCGGAAGGAGAAGAACCCCCGCGCCATCGGATTATCGATCGTCAGCCGGTCGGCGCCGGCTTCCAGAGCGAAGCGGCGTGCGGCGGCGACGAAGGTCTCGGCCAGCTGCTCCCGGAGGGCGAAGGGGACGGCCGCGGCGGGGGTGAGCCGGTAGGTGAAGGGCGGCATCTCAGCGCCCCCGGCGGCTCGAAGTTGCCCTGAGGGCCGGTCGCGGACGGACAGAAAGTTGGATCATGTGGCCCAGCGTAAGGTACCGGCATGGTCGAGACACCAGAGACGTTCACGCGCTGCACCGTCGAGCGCGAGGGAGCGGCCGGATCTGCATGGCTCGCCGAACTTCCGGAGATCGTCGACGAGTTACTGGCACGTTGGGAGTGCGCACCCGACGGCGAGGTCATGCACGGGGGCGTCGGGATCATCGTTCCGGTGCTGCGGCGGGACACGGTGCCGGCCGTGCTGAAGGTCTCCTTCCCGCATCCCGGCAACGTTCACGAGCCGGAAGCGTTCGAGGTGTGGGGCGGGCGCGGGGCCGTTCTCCTGCACGAGCGCGACGACGAGCGCTTCGCGATGCTGCTGGAGCGGGTCCGCTCGTCGACGCTGCAGGGGGTCGAGGACGGCGACGAGGTGGTGACGGTGGCGGGGCGGCTCAACCGCCGGCTGGCCGTCCCGGCGCCGGCCCACCTCCCCCGGCTGCGGGAGCGGGCCGGCTCCTGGGAGGAACAACTCCGCAAGGACGAGTACGAGTTGGCGCACGGGCTGCCCCGGTACGTGGTGGACGCGGCGGTGGCGACCGTGCGCGAGCTGGGGCGCACCCAGCCGGACGTCCTGATCCACGGCGACCTCCACGCCCGGAACATCCTGCGGGCGGACCGCGAGCCGTGGCTCGCGGTCGATCCCAAGGGCTACGTGGGAGATCCCGCCTACGACGGCGGCACGCTGCTCAAGACGCGCGCACTGTCCCTCATCGGGGCCGAGGACCTCGACAAGGCGGTCCGGCGCACCGTGGATGTCTTCGTCGAGGCCGCGGAACTCGAGCGCGAACGCGTCCGGCGCTGGGCCCAGCTCCATGCCGTGCAGGCCGCGTTCTGGGCCCGTCGGCACGGCTTCCGGGTCGCCCGCGGCGGCCCGCTGCTCGACCGGATCACGGAGTTCGCCGACCACCTGGCGCAGTTGCTGACGCGGCCCGCCTGATCGCGGCCGGCGATCCCGTGCTCCCGTACGCGGTGCGGCGCGGGTGCGGCGACACCACTCGCCCCACCCGCGCCGTTTCCGTGCGTCTCCGGCGCACCCTCTGCCCTGGAGACCGCCGGGGCCCCTCAGCCCCGGCCGTACGTGTGGAACCCGCGGCCGCTCTTGCGGCCGAGCAGACCCGCCTGCACCATCCGCTGGAGCAGCGGGGGCGGCGCGTACAGGGGTTCCTTGAACTCCTCGTAGAGGGATTCCGCGATGGCCGCGACGGTGTCCAGACCGATCAGGTCGGCGAGTTTGAGCGGGCCCATCGGGTGGGCGCAGCCCAGTTCCATTCCGGCGTCCACGTCCTCGGGGGCGGCGAACCCGGATTCGGCCATGCGGATGGCCGAGAGGAGGTAGGGGATCAACAGGGCGTTGACCACGAAACCGGCCCGGTCCTGGGAGCGGACGGTGGTCTTGCCGAGGGCGCCCCGGGCGAAGGCTTCCACGGCGTCGAGCGTGTCGCGCGAGGTGTGGAGGGAGGAGACGACCTCCACGAGCGGCAGGACGGGGACGGGGTTGAAGAAGTGCAGGCCCACGACCCGGTCGGCGCGGCCGGTGGCCATGCCCAGCCGCATGATCGGGATGGCCGAGGTGTTCGTGGCGAGGATCGCTTCCGGGTCCGCCACGATCTTGTCGAGGCCGGCGAAGACCTCGATCTTGGCTTCGGGGTTCTCAGTGACGGCCTCGATGACAAGCTGCCGGTCGGCGAGGTCCTCCAGATCGCCGGTGAAGACGAGCCGGGCGAGGGCGTCCTCGGCGGAGATCCGGTCCAGTTTGCCGCGCTGCACGGCCCGTTCGAGGGAGACGGCGACGCGTTCCCGGGCGGCCCGGGCGGCCGTGGCGTCCGACTCGGCGACGACGGTGTCGAGGCCGGCGCGGGCGCACACTTCGGCGATCCCCGCGCCCATCTGGCCGCCGCCCACGATGCCGACCCGGTGGATCGACGCGACCGACGCGAGCGGCGCGATCGACCTGGTCATGAGGCGTTCTCCGTTCGGCGGACGAGGTGGCGGGTGTAGGCCTCGGGGGTGAAGAAGGCGGGCAGGCGGGGGGTGAGCGCGGTATTCACGAAGACCTCCCGGGCCTCGGCGACCCGGGCCCGCGGGTCCTCCTCTTCCAGGGCCGCGCATTCGGCGTCGAGGAGGTCGAGGACCGTCGCCCGGTCGATCTGGTCGTGGCGCAGCCACTGCCAGATCTGGACGCGGGCGATCTCGGCGGTCGCGGCGTCCTCCATCAGGCCGTACAGGGCCACGGCGCCGCTGCCGCGCAGCCAGGCGTCGAAGTAGCGCAGGGCCACGGCGACGTTCGAGCGGATGCCCTCCCGGGTGGGGGGCGCGGCGATCCGGCGTACGGACAGCAGGTCGGCGGCCGTGATCTCGACGTCCGCCCGGGTCCGGTCCAGCTGGTTCGGCCGCTCCCCCAGTACGCCGTCGAAGACCTCGCGGCAGACGGGGACCAGTCCGGGGTGGGCCACCCAGGAGCCGTCGAAGCCGTCCTCGGCCTCCCGTTCCTTGTCGAGGCGGACCTTGGCGAGGGCGGCGGCGTTCGCTTCCGCGTCCCGGCTGGGGACGTGGGCGGCCATCCCGCCGATGGCTTGGGCGCCGCGCCGGTGGCAGGTGCGAACCAGCAGCTCGGTGTAGGCGCGCATGAAGGGGGCGGTCATGGTGACCTTGGCCCGGTCGGGCAGTTGGAAGTCGGTGCGGTGGCCGAAGGTCTTGATCAGGCTGAAGAGGTAGTCCCAGCGGCCCGCGTTCAGTCCCGCGCTGTGCTCGCGCAGTTCGTGGAGGATCTCCTCCATCTCGAAGGCGGCGGTGATCGTCTCGATGAGGACGGTGGCGCGGACGGTGCCGCGGGGGATGTCGAGGAGTTCCTGGGCGAGGAGGAACACGTCGTTCCACAGGCGCGCCTCGTACCGGTTCTCCAGCTTGGGCAGGTAGAAGTACGGGCCGTGGCCCGCGTCGATCTGCCGCTGGGCGCAGTGGAAGAAGTACAGGCCGAAGTCGACGAGGGACGCGGACAGGGGTCGGCCGTCGATCTCCAGGTGCTCTTCGAGGAGGTGCCAGCCGCGCGGTCGGACCATGATGGTCGCGAGCTGCTCGCCGAGGCGGTACTCCTTGCCCTCCGGGGTGGTGAAGTCGATGCGCCGTTCGATGGCGTCGAGCAGGGTCAGCTGGCCGCCGATGACGTTGTTCCAGGTGGGGGCGGTGGCGTCCTCGAAGTCGGCCATCCAAACCTTGGCGCCGGAGTTCAGGGCGTTGACGGCCATCCGGCGCTCCGGCGGGCCGGTGATCTCGACGCGGCGGTCGGTGAGGCCGGGCGCGGGTGGGGCGACGCGCCAGTGCGGGTCCTCGCGCAGGGCGCGGGTGGCGAGCGGGAAGTCGAGCGGGGTGCCGCCGGCCAGGTGGCCCGAGCGGCGGTCGCGCTCCTTGAGGACCTCCAGGCGGCGGTCCGCGAACGCGGTGTCGAGCCGGCCGATGAACTCCAGGGCCTCGGGCGTCAGGATCTCCTCGTGGCGCTCACCCGGCGCACCGAGGACCTGGACGCTGCGGGTCAGGGGGGAGAGGGGCATGCGGTTCTCCTCAGCGGGGGCGGTGGGCGGGTGCCCGGGGAAGGTCCCTCGGGCACCCGTCGGAAGGAGGAAGGAGTCGGCGAAGAGAGGGTCTAGTGGAACTGCTCTTCTTCGGTGGATCCGGAGAGCGCGGTCGTGGAGGAGGCCGGGTTGACGGCGGTGGAGACGAGGTCGAAGTAGCCGGTGCCGACCTCGCGCTGGTGCTTGACGGCGGTGAACCCCTGGGCCTGGGCGGCGAACTCGCGCTCCTGGAGGTCGACGTAGGCGGTCATGCCGTGCTCGGCGTAGCCGCGGGCGAGGTCGAACATGCCGTGGTTGAGCGAGTGGAAGCCGGCCAGGGTGATGAACTGGAAGCGGTAGCCCATCGCACCGAGCTCCCGCTGGAACTTGGCGATCTGGTCGTCGTCCAGCGCGGCCTTCCAGTTGAAGGAGGGCGAGCAGTTGTAGGCCAGCATCTGGTCGGGGTACTGGGCGTGGATCGCCTCGGCGAACTCGCGGGCCTGCGCCAGGTCCGGGGTGCCGGTCTCCACCCAGATCAGGTCGGCGTACGGGGCGTAGGCGAGGCCGCGGGCGATGACCGGAGCCATTCCGTTGCGTACGTGGTAGAAGCCCTCGGCGGTGCGCTCACCGGTGCAGAACTCGGCGTCGCGTTCGTCGACGTCGCTGGTCAGGAGGGTGGCGGCGAGGGCGTCCGTGCGGGCGATGATCAGGGTCGGGACATCGGCGATGTCGGCCGCCAGGCGGGCCGCGTTGAGGGTGCGGACGTGCTGCGCGGTCGGGACGAGGACCTTTCCGCCGAGGTGGCCGCACTTCTTCTCGGAGGCCAGCTGGTCCTCGTAGTGGATGCCGGCGGCACCGGCCGCGATCATCGCCTTGGTGAGCTCGAAGGCGTTCAGCGGGCCGCCGAAGCCGGCCTCGGCGTCCGCGACGATCGGTGCGAGCCAGTCCGTGGTGTCGGTGCCGCCCTCGGCGGTGGCGATCTGGTCGGCGCGCAGCAGCGCGTTGTTGATCCGACGCACCACCTGCGGGACCGAGTTGACCGGGTACAGGCTCTGGTCGGGGTAGGTGTGCCCGGCCTGGTTGGCGTCGGCGGCCACCTGCCAGCCGGAGAGGTAGATCGCCTGGAGTCCGGCCCGCACCTGCTGGACCGCCTGGCCGCCGGTGAGCGCGCCGAGGGCGTGGATGTAGTCCTGCTCGTGGAGCTGTCGCCACAGTCGCTCGGCGCCGCGCCGGGCCAGGGTGTGCTCCTCGCGGACGCTGCCCGAGAGCCGCACCACGTCCTCGGCCGTGTAGGTGCGCTCGATGCCCGCCCAGCGGGGGTCGTCGGCCCACCGCTGCCCCAGCTGCTCGGCCGCCGCCGTCGTGTTCGCCTGTGCCATGACCGTCACCGTTTCCATCCGTCGCTTGTCTTGCCAATGGGCCGGGCCGTGGACCCGATGCTTTGGCACTCTGTGCCTGGTGTTGAGCTGCGGCCGCCGAACCCGACCATGGGCCGAAGCTGAGCAATGCTGCCGAGCCGCCGGGGCGAACTGCCTGGATGGCCGAAATCAGGGCGTGAATCGGGCCAGTCGGTTCCCCCCGGCCACCGTGTCCGGCGGGCCGCAGCACCGACTCTGACACTGACACTGAGTGCCATCAAGGACGTACATCTGCCAAGGTCTGCGAATCTTCGGTCCCGAAATTGCCAAGGTTGCGAAGCCCGCTGGTCGCGAAGATCGCCGTATCCTGGCGGCGCGTGTCCGGCTCGGTAGACGGCGAGGGAGTTCGGTGAGCAAGACATACGCGGGAGCACGACTGAGGCGGCTGCGCGAGGAGCGGCGGATGACCCAGGCCGACCTGGCCCGGGTGCTCGCCATCTCCCCCAGTTACCTCAACCAGATGGAGCACGACTCCCGGCCGCTCACCGTTCCCGTCCTGCTGCGGCTCACCGAGGCCTTCGGGGTGGACCCGGGCTTCTTCTCCGAACGCGACACCAGCCGGCTGGTCGCCGACCTGCGCGAAGCGCTCGCGAACGAGGTGGCCCGCGCCCGCGTATCCCCCTCCGACCTGGCCGAACTGGCCACCCGCATGCCCGCGGTCGCCTCGGTGCTGTTGGACCTGGGCCGGCGCAGCCAGCTCCTGGCCGAGCGCCTCGCCGACGCCGCCGACGGCCGGGACGTGGCCACCGACAGCCCTCGCTCGCCCCACGAGGAGATCCGCGAGTTCTTCTACCGGCGGCAGAACTACCTCCACGACACCGATGTCGCCGCCGAAGACCTGGCCGTCGAGATCGGCATCCGCCCGGGGGACGTCATCCGCGCGCTGACCCGCCGGCTCGGCGACCGGCACGGGATCCGGACGGCCACGGACTCCGACCGGCTGCACCACTACGACCCCGCCGCCCGGGTCCTGCACCTGTCGAACCGGCTCCGGCCGGGACAGCAGGCGTTCCGAATGGCCACCCAGCTGGCGCTGATCGAGTACGGGGACGAGCTGGACCGGCTGGCCGCCGAGGACTTCGAGCCCGGCACCCCCGTCCACGCCCTCGCGCGGATCGGGATCGCCAACCACTTCGCGGGCGCGCTCATCCTCCCGTACCGCGCCTTCCACGCGGCCGCCGAGGAGTTCCGCTACGACATCGAGCGACTCACCGACCACTTCGGGATCGGCTACGAGACGGTCTGCCACCGGTTGAGCACCCTGCAACGGCCCAGGCTGCGCGGGGTGCCCTTCTCCTTCGTCCGAGTGGACCGGGCCGGGAACATGTCCAAGAGGCAGTCCGCGACCGGATTCCACTTCTCCCGCGCGGGCGGCACCTGCCCGCTGTGGAACGTCTACGAGGCCTTCGCCGCGCCCGGCCGCATCCACGTCCAGGTGGCCGCCATGCCCGACGGGCAGCGCTACTTGTGGACCGCCCGGGCCGTCACCCGCCACCGCGGCGGCTGGGGCGAGCCGGGCAAGACCTTCGCGATCGGGCTCGGCTGCGAGATCCGACACGCCTCGCGGCTCGTGTACGCCGACGGACTCGACCTCGACAACGCGGCGGCCGCCACCCCCATCGGCATGGGTTGCCGCCTCTGCGAACGCCTCGACTGTCCGCAGCGGGCCGTGCCGCCGCTCGGGCGGGCGCTGGCCGTCGACGAGAACAGCAGCACCTTCATCCCGTACCCGGTGACCAGGAACGACGTCCCGGCACGGAACTGAGCGGGCGCCAGGCCCACGGGCGGCACGACAGGTCGGCCGCCGCGGCCGGACGGAAGGCGCGCGGCGGCGGCTCTGGACTTACTAGGACGTCCAACTATATGTTCGTGGCACAAGGTCCGCGGTGCAGGGAAGCCGGTGAGAAACCGGCACGGTCCCGCCACTGTGACCGGGGAGTGTGCTGCCATCCACACGCCACTGACGAGGTCTGTCGGGAAGGCGGGCGGCACGCGGGGATCCGGGAGTCAGGATACCGGCCGCGGATGTTCCGTGTTGTCCACGAGGATGGAGCAGACACGCATGGCACCGGTTTGTACCCACGACCCTGGTGATCCGGCGGAGCGCGCGCACACGTTCGCACGCTCGTAGGTCGTCCCATTCGACCCAGTCCCACGGCCTTCCCCAGCGGCGCACCCGATCGGGTGCCGTCCGCCGGTCGGTCGTGCCATCCCCGGATCCAACCTGACGAGAGCAGGCACCCATGGTCCGTGAACTCACCCATTTCATCGGCGGCAAGCACACCACCGGATCCTCCGGACTCTTCACCGACGTGTACGACCCCAGCACCGGCTCCGTCCAGGCCCGCGTCCCGCTCGCGGGGCGGGCCGACACCGAGGCCGCCATCGCGAACGCCGAGGAGGCGCAGGCCGACTGGGGGCAGTGGAACCCGCAGCGCCGCTCGCGCGTCCTGCTGCGCTTCCTCCAGCTGGTCGAGGGCGAACGGGACTCCCTCGCAAGGCTGTTGTCCTGCGAACACGGCAAGACCGTCGCCGACGCCCACGGTGACCTGCAACGCGGCCTGGAGGTGGTCGAGTTCGCCGCCGGCGTCCCGCACCTGCTGAAGGGCGAGTTCACCGACAACGCGGGCACCGGGATCGACGTGCACTCCCTGCGCTCACCGCTCGGCGTGGTCGCCGGGATCACCCCCTTCAACTTCCCCGCGATGATCCCCCTGTGGCAAGCCGCGCCCGCCCTGGCCTGCGGCAACTCCTTCATCCTGAAGCCCTCCGAGCGCGACCCCTCCGTACCGCTGCGCCTCGCCGAACTGTTCCTGGAGGCCGGGCTGCCGCCCGGCGTGCTCAATGTGGTCAACGGCGGCAAGGAAGCCGTCGACACCCTCCTGGAAGACCCGCGCGTGCAAGCCCTCGGCTTCGTCGGCTCCACCCCGATCGCCGCGCACATCTACGCCACCGCCGCGGCCCACGGCAAGCGCGCCCAGTGCTTCGGCGGCGCCAAGAACCACATGATCGTGATGCCCGACGCCGATCTCGACCAGGCCGTGGAGGCCCTCATCGGCGCCGGCTACGGCTCCGCGGGCGAGCGCTGCATGGCCATCGCCGTCGCCGTCCCCGTCGGCGAGGAGACCGCGAACGCCCTGGTCGGAAAGTTGAAGGAACGGATCGCCACCCTGCGGGTGGGCCGCTCCGACGACCCCGAGGCCGATTTCGGGCCGCTGGTCAGCCGGGACGCCCTCGACCGGGTGAACCGCTACGTCGGCATCGGAGCCACCGAAGGCGCCGAACTCGTCGTGGACGGCCGCGGGTTCACCCTGCCCGGACACGAGGACGGCTTCTTCGCCGGCGCCACCCTCTTCGACCGGGTGACCCCGCAGATGCGGATCTACCGCGAGGAGATCTTCGGCCCGGTGCTGTCCGTCGTACGGGCCGCCGATTACGAGGAGGCCCTGCGGCTGCCCACCGAGCACCCGTACGGCAACGGCGTCGCGATCTTCACGCGCGACGGCGACACGGCGCGCGACTTCACCCGCCGGGTGGGCGCCGGCATGGTCGGCGTCAACGTGCCGATCCCGGTCCCCGTGGCGTACCACACCTTCGGCGGCTGGAAGCGGTCCGGCTTCGGCGATCTGAACCAGCACGGCCCCGACTCGATCCGCTTCTACACCCGCACCAAGACCGTCACCTCGCGCTGGCCCTCCGGGGCCAAGGAGGGCGCGAGCTTCACCATCCCGACGATGGGATGAGCCCGGTGACCCTCACCCTCAGCCCCGATCAGCTCGCCCTCGCCGAAGTCACCCTCGACTTCGCCCAGGAGCAGCTCGGCCCGTACGCCGTCACCTGGGACCAGGACAAGCACTTCCCGCTGGACGTGATCCGCAAGGCGGCGGACCTCGGGCTCGGCGGCGTCTACGTCCGCGAGGAGCACGGCGGCAGCGGCCTCAGCCGCAGCGACGGCGTCCTCGTCTTCGAGACCCTCGCCACCGGTTGCCCCTCCATCGCCGGATACCTCTCCATCCACAACATGGTCGCCTGGATGATCGACCGGTACGGGGACGCGGACCAGCGGGCCCGCTGGCTCCCCGACCTGTGCTCCGCCCGGTCGCTGGGCAGCTACTGCCTGACCGAGCCCGGCGCCGGATCCGACGCGGCCCAGCTGCGCACCCGGGCCGAGCGCACCGGCGACGGCTACGTGCTGACCGGGGTCAAGCAGTTCATCTCCGGCGCCGGCGCCTCCGAGGTCTACATCGTCATGGCCCGCACCGGCGGGGAGGGCCCGGGCGGCATCTCCGCGTTCGTCGTCGAACGCGCGGATGCCGGGGTCTCCTTCGGTCCGAACGAGCGCAAGATGGGCTGGAACGCCCAACCCACCCGCCAGGTGGTCCTCGACGGGGTCCGCGTCCCCGCCGATCGGCGGCTCGGCGCCGAGGGCGACGGCTTCCGCATCGCCATGAACGGCCTCAACGGCGGTCGCCTCGGCATCGCCGCCTGCTCCCTGGGCGGTGCGCAGAGCGCGCTGGACCGCAGCCTCGCGCACCTGGCCGACCGGGAGGCCTTCGGGGCCCGGCTGCTGGACGCCCAGGCCCTGCAGTTCCGGCTCGCGGACATGGCCACCGAGCTGGCCGCGGCCCGCGCCCTGGTCCGCCAGGCCGCCGACGCGCTGGACCGGGGCGACCCGCTGGCCCCGCAGCTGTGCGCGATGGCCAAGCGGTTCGCCACGGACACCGGCTACGCGGTCGCCGACCGGGCACTCCAACTCCACGGAGGTTACGGCTACTTGAGCGAGTACGGCATCGAGAAGATCGTCCGCGACCTTCGCGTCCACCAGATCCTGGAAGGCACCAACGAGGTCATGCGCATCATCGTCGCCCGCGGGCTCACGGAGGCCCTGCGATGAACCACGGATCCCCCGGGAACCACGACCGGGACCAGGACCAGGGCCACGTGCTCCTGCGGACCGAGGGCCACACCGGCTACCTCACCCTCAACCGCCCCAAGGCCCTGAACGCCCTCACCCACCCCATGGTGCTGCGCATCGACGAGGCGCTCGCCCGCTGGCAGCACGACCCGGACGTCACGGCCGTCGTCATCGAGGGCGCGGGTGAGCGCGGCCTGTGCGCGGGCGGTGACATCCGCGCGATCTACGAGGACGCCCGCACGGGCGGCAGGGCCTCGGCCGACTTCTGGCGCGACGAGTACCGGCTCAACGCCCGCATCGCCCGCTACCCCAAGCCGTACGTCGCCCTCATGGACGGCATCGTCATGGGTGGCGGCGTCGGGATCTCGGCCCACGGCACCGTACGGATCGTCACCGAACGCTCCCGCGTGGCCATGCCGGAGACGGGCATCGGCTTCGTCCCCGACGTCGGCGGCACGTACCTGCTGGCGCTGGCGCCCGGGGAACTGGGCACCCACCTGGCCCTGACGGGGGCGCCGGTCGGGGCGGCGGACGCACTGCTCTGCGGACTGGCCGATCATTTCGTCCCCTCGGAGCTGCTGCCGCGGCTGGCGGCCGACCTGGCGCGGGCCTCCGTACACGAAGTGCTGGAACGGTACGTCGCTCCGGCTCCCGGTGGCACGCTCGACGGTGACCGCGAGTGGATCGACCACTGCTACGCGGCGGACACGGTGGAGGACATCGTGGAGCGCCTGCTCGACAGCGGCGCCCCGGCGGCGAAGGAGGCCGCAGCCACGCTGCGGGCCAAGTCGCCCACGGCGCTGAAGGTGACCCTGGCCGCCCTGCGCCGGGTGCGCGGGCTCGGCCCGTTGGAGCGGGCGCTGGAGCAGGAGTACCGGATCTCCTGCGCGGCGCTGTCCTCCCCCGATCTGGTGGAGGGGATCCGCGCACAGGTCATCGACAAGGACCGGAGCCCGCGGTGGTCGCCGCCCGCGCTGGCGGAGGTGGGTCCGGCGGACGTGGAACGGTACTTCGCCCCGCTCGGCGCGCACGAACTGGCCCTGACCCGTACGGATTCGACTCAGGAGGTGCCCTGGTGAGCAGGACCGTGACGTTCGTCGGACTGGGCCACATGGGTGGCCCGATGGCGGCCAACCTGGTGAAGGCCGGACATCGTGTCCTCGGCTTCGACCTGGTGCCGGAGCTGCTGGCCAGCGCCGCCGCGACGGGGGTGGAGCCGGCGGTGTCGGCCGCCTCGGCGGCCGCCGCGGCCGACGTGGTGATCACCATGCTGCCGGCGGGCGCGCACGTCCTCGCCCTGTACGGGGAGGGCGGGCTGCTGGCCGCCGCGCGGCCCGGCACCCTCTTCGTCGACTGCTCGACCATCGACGTGGCCGACGCGCGGGCGGCCCACGAGGCCGCCGGGGCGGCCGGTCACCGGTCCCTGGACGCGCCCGTCTCGGGCGGGGTGGTCGGCGCGCAGGCGGCGAGCCTCACCTTCATGGCGGGCGGCGGCGCCGAGGAGTTCGCGGCGGCCGCGCCACTGCTCGGCGCGATGGGCAAGAAGGCCGTGCACTGCGGGACGGCGGGCGCCGGACAGGCCGCGAAGATCTGCAACAACATGATCCTCGCCGTCTCGATGATCGGGGTGAGCGAGGCCTTCGTCCTCGCCGAGAGCCTCGGCCTGGACCACCAGGCCCTCTACGACGTGGCCTCCACCGCCTCCGGCCAGTGCTGGGCCCTCACCGTCAACTGCCCCGTGCCCGGACCGGTTCCGAGCAGCCCCGCCAACCGTGACTACCTTCCCGGCTTCGCCGCCCCCCTCATGGCCAAGGACCTCGCCCTGGCGGCGAACGCCCTGCGGGCCGGCGGGGTGGAGGCGCCGCTGGGCCTGAAGGCCGCCGAGCTGTACGCCGACTTCGCCGCCGGCGAGGGCGCGGGCCTCGACTTCTCGGCGATCGTCCACACCCTGCGACCCCGGAACGGAACCCCCGCATGACCTACGAAACCATCCTGCTGGAGCGCAAGGGGCGGGTGGCCGTCCTCACCCTCGATCGGCCGGAGGCCCTCAACGCCCTCAACCTCCGGGTCATGACCGAGGTGGTGGCCGCCGCGGAGGAACTGGACCGTGATCCGGAGGTCGGCTGCATCGTCCTGACCGGCTCCGCGAAGGCCTTCGCGGCCGGCGCCGACATCAAGGAGATGCGGCCGCGCAGCTACATGGACATGTACCTCTCGGACTGGTTCACGGCCTGGGACCGGCTCGGGCAGGTCCGCACGCCCACCCTCGCGGCGGTTTCCGGCTACGCCCTGGGCGGTGGCTGCGAGCTCGCGATGATGTGCGACATCCTGCTCGCCGCGGACACCGCGAAGTTCGGGCAGCCCGAGATCAAGCTCGGGGTGATCCCGGGGATCGGCGGATCCCAGCGGCTCACCCGGGCCGTCGGCAAGGCCAAGGCCATGGAACTGTGCCTGACGGGCCGCACCATGGACGCGGTCGAGGCCGAGAGGGCGGGCCTGGTCTCCCGGATCGTCCCGGCAGACGAGCTGCTGTCCGAGGCCCTCGCGGTCGCCGAGACCGTCGCGGGGATGTCCAAGCCGGTCGCGATGATGGCCAAGGAGGCCGTGAACCGGGCCTTCGAGACCACTCTCACCGAGGGCGTCCGCTTCGAACGCCGGCTGTTCCACGCGGTCTTCGCCACCGCCGACCAGAAGGAGGGCATGTCCGCCTTCGTGGACAAGCGCCCGCCCCGCTTCAGCCACGGCTGAGGCAGTGCACGAACCGGGTACGGCGCGTGACTGCGCCGTACCCGGCCCGCGGCCGGCCGCGACGGCCGGCCGGCCGGCGCATTGTTCGGGGAACGTACGGATGGCGGCGCGCCCGCCGGGAGGGCGGGTCGGCGCGGTTAGCATCGTTGTTGCCAACCGCGGCTGAAGGGCAGTGATGACGGAGTCCAGGGGCCTCGTACTGATCGTCGAGGACGAGCGCCACATCTCCGACGTGCAACGCCTCTACCTGACCCGCGAGGGCTTCGGCGTCCACGTCGAGGCCGACGGCGGCGCCGGTCTCGCGGCCGCGCGGCGCATGCACCCGGTGGCGATCGTCCTGGACATCGGCCTGCCCGGCATGGACGGCATCGCCTTCTGCCGCGCCCTGCGGGACGCCGGCGACTGGACCCCGGTCCTGCTGGTGACCGCCCGCGGTGAGGAGGCCGACCGGATCCTCGGCCTCGAACTCGGTGCGGACGACTACCTGACCAAGCCGTTCTCGCCGCGCGAGCTGGTCGCCCGGGTCAAGACCGTACTGCGCCGGGCGGCGGGCCCGCCCGGACCGCCGCCCGGGGACACCGGCCGGCTCAGCGTGGACCCGGTCAGCCGCACCGTGCGCCGCGACGGCGAGCCGGTCGAGCTCACCGCCACCGAGTTCAACCTGCTCTCCCACCTCCTCCAGCACGTGGGCCAGGTCTTCACCCGCGAGCAACTGCTCGCCCAGGTGTGGGGGTACCCCGGCTACCGCGACACCCGCATGGTCGACGTCTTCGTCTCGCAGGTACGTGCCAAGCTCGGCGACGCGAGCCCGATCCGTACGGTCCGCGGCGTCGGGTACAGCGCGACGGCTCCCGGCCCGTGACCGGCCGCCCCCGCACCGGTCCGCGCCGTAGCTCCCTCGCCCGCAAGATCGTGGTGCTGACCACCCTGGTGGCGGCGCTCGCGGTGGCCCTGACCGGACTGATCGCCTGGCAGACCGCCGCGCACGGTGCCGAACAGCGTGAACGCGACCAGCTGACCCGTCAGGCGACGGTGCTCAGCCGGCTGCCGGCCGTGTCCGAGGCGCTCTTCACCGGCGCCCAGGTCCTGGCGGGGCCCAACGAGGTGCAGCTCGCGGTCATCGCCCCGGACGGCACCGTGAGCGGCACCGCCGGCCCTGCCGTCGACCGGAGGTCCAAGTCGGCCCTGCTGGCCGGGGACCCGGTCTCCACCACCGGCATCCTCGGTGGCCAGGAGGTACTGCTGGTGGGGCAGCCCGGCGTGCGCGGCGGCGGCGCCGTCGTACTGACCGAGCCGTACGCGGTCGTCACCGAGAACACGAGCCGGATCCGCCGCAACGTGATCGTCCCGCTGGTCGTCGGCATGCTCGGCGCGGCCCTGGCCGGAGTGCTCCTCGCCCGCCACATCGCCCGTCCGCTGGTGACGGCCGCGCAGATCGCGCACCGGCTCGCCGACGGCGAACGCGGCGTACCGGCCCCGGTCGACGGGCCCCGGGAGACCGCGGACATCGGGCGCGCCCTCAACGTCCTGGACGGGGCGCTGGCCCACAGCGAGAACCGGCAGCGGGATTTCCTGCTCTCCGTCTCCCACGATCTGCGCACCCCGCTGACCGCGCTGCAGGGCTATGCCGAGGCGCTCGCCGACGGTCTGATCGAGCCGGAGCGGGTGCCCGAAGTCGGCTCCATCCTGGCGGAGGAGACCCGGCGCCTGGACCGGCTCCTCGGGGACCTGCTGGACCTGGCCCGGCTGGAGGCGGACGACTTCCGTCTGGACGTGGCTCCGGCCGACCTCCGCACGTTGGTCTCCGAAGCCGCCGCGTTCTGGACCGGGCTGTGCGCACGCCACGGCGTCGATCTCCGGCTCGAACGGCCGGAAGGGCCCGTCGTCGTCGCGACGGACGCCTTCCGGGTCCGGCAGCTGATCGACGGCCTGGTGCAGAACGCGCTGCGCGTCACGCCCGAGGGCGCACCCCTCGTCCTCGCCGTCCGTCCGGCCACCTCGGACGGCGGGGCCGAACTACAGGTCCGCGACGGCGGGCCCGGCCTCACCGACGACGACGTGCGCATCGCATTCGAGCACGGCGCCCTCCACGAGCGCTATCGGGGCACCCGCCCGGTCGGCAGCGGATTGGGGCTGGCCATCGCCCATCGTCTGACCGGCCGGCTCGGCGCCGGCATCCGCGTCGAGGGGCACGGTCCGGAGGGCGGCGCCTGCTTCACCGTCACCCTCCCGCCGGCACCCACCGCCTGAAGGGCGCACCCTCCCGCTCGGGTGTGCCGGCGGCCCCTTACCTTCCCCGAACAATGCGCCCACGACCTCCTTACACACACCGCGCACAGTGGCCCCATGAACACTGAATCGGCCCGGCGACCGGGGCTGCTCCACCGGAGCGGGCGCTGGTGCGCCCGGCACGCCTGGCGGGTCGTCGCCCTGTGGGTACTGGCACTGGTCGGCCTCGGGCTCGCCAACCACACCTGGGGCGGCACCTACGCGGACAGCTTCTCCCTCCCCGGTACCAGCACCCAGACCGGCGCGGACCTGCTGACGGCCCACACCACCGCGTCCGGCGGCACCGCCTCCGCCCTCGTGATCACCTCCGACGAGGGTGCGGTCACCGATCACCGGGCGGCCGTCGAGACGGCCGTCGCCAACCTGGGCCGGCTTCCGGACGTCCTGTCGGTGGCCGACCCGCTCACCACCCCCGGGGCGGTCTCCGCAAACGGCCGGACCGCCCAGGTGACCGTCCGCTTCGACGGCAACCCGGCGAGCTTCGACCCCACCTACCTCGCTGAGGTCGACACCGCCGTCGAGCCGCTGCGCGCCGACGACGTCACCGTCGAGTACGGGGCCCCGCTCGGCCAGCTGGCCACCCCCAAGTCCGCCGACCGCGCCTCGGAGGCGATCGGTCTGGCCGTCGCCGTGCTCGTGCTGCTGATCGGCTTCGGCAGCGTCGCCGCCACCGGCCTGCCCCTGGTGACGGCCGTGATCGGCCTGTCCGTGAGCCTGGCCGGGCTCGGACTGCTCGCCGGGCACTTCGGCTTCGCCCAGGCCGCTCCGACCCTGGCCGCGATGATGGGCCTCGGCGTCGGCATCGACTACGCGCTCTTCCTCGCCACCCGCTACCGGGCCCTGCTGCACGCCGGAGCCGAACCCACCGAGGCGGTCGGCCGCACGGTGGCCACCAGCGGCCGGGCCGTGCTGGTCGCGGCCGCCACGGTGGCCATGGCCCTGGGCGGGCTGTGCGCCTCCGGCGTCGGCTTCATCGGCGCCCTCGGTGTCGCCGCCGGACTCAGCGTCCTCGTGGCCGCGGCCGCGTCCGTGACCCTGACCCCCGCCCTGCTCGGTCTGCTCGGCCGCCGCATCGACCGCCTGCACGTCCGCGAGCCGGTCGCGGAACCCACCGGTGAGGCGGACGTCTGGCAGCGCTGGGCCGTCAGGGTGAGCCGTCGCCCGTGGCTCTTCCTGGTCGGCGGCCTGCTCGTACTCGGTGCACTGGCGGTCCCCGTCGCGTCCATGCAGCTCGGCCACGTCGACGCAGGTGCCCAGTCCACCAGCAGGACCGACCGCCGCGCCTACGATCTGATCACCGAGGGCTTCGGCCCGGGGGCCAACGGCCCGCTCACCGTCGTCACCCACCTCGACAGCCGCCACGTCGAGAGCGAGGGCCTGCGCCAGGACCTCGCGGCGTCGCTCCGGCGCGAGCTGGCCGCCGTACCGGGCGTCGCCTCCGTCACTGCGCCGGTGCCCAGCCCCGACCGCGCCCTGCTCATCACCACGGTCGTGCCCACCACCGGCCCGCAGGACGCGGCCACCGCGGACCTGATCCACACCTTGCAGGACGAGACGGTGCCGCGGACGCTGTCGGGCACCGGAGCCACCGGCTACCTCACGGGCACGACCGCCGCCGCCCAGACCTTCACCGACACCCTCACCGCCAAACTGCCCCTGATCATCGCCGTGGTCGTCGCCGCCGCGTTCCTGCTGCTGCTGACCGTCTTCCGCAGCCCGCTGGTGGCGCTCAAGGCCGCCGTGCTCAACCTCTTCTCCATCGCCGCCGCCTACGGCGTGGTCGTCGCGGTCTTCCAATGGGGCTGGGGCGGGGCGCTGTTCGGCGTCACCGAGAAGGTGCCCGTCGAGTCCTACGTACCGATGATGATGTTCGCGATCGTCTTCGGGCTCTCCATGGACTACGAGGTCTTCCTGCTCTCCCGGATCCGCGAGACCTGGCTGAGTTGCCGGGACAACCACCGGGCCGTCGCCACCGGACTCGCCGCCACGGCCCGCGTCATCACCTGCGCGGCACTGATCATGACCAGCGTGTTCCTGGCGTTCCTGCTCTCCACCAACGTCGCCGTCAAGATGCTCGCGCTGGGCCTCGGCGTCAGCGTCATCATCGACGCCACCGTGGTCCGCCTGCTCCTGGTGCCCTCGTCCATGTACCTCCTCGGGCGCGCCAACTGGTGGCTCCCCGACTGGTTGGACCGGTTCCTTCCGCATCTCGACCCGGAAGGGCCCGCCGCCGGACCGGAGCCCCTTGCCGGGTACGATCCCGGATCGAATCCCCGATCGAATCCCGGACCGACTCCCGGACCTACTCCGGGATCTGACCCCGGTGCACCAGGCACCCCCGCACCCGATTTCACACCCGCACGAGGAGAACGGCGATGAAGCACCCCCTGACGAGGACCTGGGCCGCCCTGCGCCGCCGACCCGTCTTCACGGTCACGGTCGCCGTGGTCCTGCTGGCCGTCGTCGCCACCGGCGCGGCCGAGTACACGGTCCGCCACCGCATACACGACCGCGTCGCACGAGCGGCTCCCGGACTCGGTGACGACGTGGCAGTCGCCACGGCCGGCGACTGGGCCCTGTGGGACCTGGCGCACGGAAGCATTCCCCAGCTCGACATCAGCAGCGACGACGCCCGGGTGGGACGGCTCTCCCAAGTCCGCGTCCGGGCCCGGCTGGACGACGTCCGCCTCGGCGAAACGAACACGGTCGGCAGCACCCGCGCGGACGTGACGGTCTCCACGCAGTCCCTCGCCGCCGCGATCCGCAACGCCGTTCCGTCCGTGGCGGTGGCCGACGTCACCACCGACCCGGCCAAGGGGACGATCCTCACGGACGTCGGCCCGGGCGGCCTCGGGCGGCTGACGCTGCGTCCGGTGCTCGCGGACGGCAAGGTCACCCTCGGCGTCGACGGGCTCACCCTGTTCGGCCGCTCCGTCCCCACCTCCCGGCTCGGGATCGGTGCCGACGGGTTCGGCCCGCAGTCGGGCGCGCCGAAGGAGTACCCGCTCGGGCTCGCCGCCACCTCCGCCGAGGTCCGACCGGACGGCCTGCACGTCTCTTTGACCGGCGGCCCGAGCACCCTGCCCGACCACTGACACCCACCGCTCGACCGCGTTCGCCCGGAACGTTCCGCGCCCGCCCGGTGGCCGGATCACAGCAGATGAGGTCGCCGCGTCGGTCTTCAGCGCCGCGGCATCGTCGTGCTCCCGCTCGGCCTGACCCCAACTCCTCCGGGGGCCGGCGGCGACCCGGCTCCGGAACGGGCCCGCACGTACCGGGCGTACCGGTCGTACCGGTCGCTCCACCCGCTCTGGCGGGACTTGCGTCCGTCCATCGACCGCGCCGCCACCGGGGGCCGTGATCCGGCCAAGGAGGTGAGCGTGGAATCGCGGCAGGCCTTCACCGAAGCTGCACAGTTCAAGCGCGCCTTGCAGGCAAAACCGACCCGCACGGTGCCCCGGAACGACGAGGACGCCGGCGATTTCGACGACCGCGATACGAACGACTTCGCGGCAGAGCTCGCATGGCTCACCCAAGCGGCAGCCGCCTACAGTAAGCTCGGCAGGGCGAGTTGAGAACTCCCGCCCGGTTTGCATCCCCCGTCAAACCGGGCGGGTATCCCGTTTCCCCCGCCGTTGCGGCGGCCGGACGGGTGATTCCCGTACTGGCCCGGCCCGCCCCTGCCCCGTCACCCGTGTCGGTCACCGGCCGCGAGTCGTTCGCGCCACCATTCCACGGTCGCCTTGACCTGCTCGTCGACGGGGGTGGCCCGGACCGCGAACGCCTCCTCGTAGGCGCGCGAACTCACGACGAACGGACGGTCGAACTGGTAGCGGACCTCCTTCAGTTCGCGGATCAGCGGAGAGAAGAGCGAGGCCGCGCCGACCACGGCGGACGGGAGCCCGCGCACGGCGACCGGTCCCGTTCCCGCCTGGGCGCAGAGCCGCTCGACCATCTCCCGCACGGACAGCGCCGGCTGGGTCGGGACGTGCCAGGCGCGCCCCCAGGCGCTCTCCTCGTCCGCGACTTCGACCAGTGTCCGGGCGACGTCGGGGAGGTAGGTCCAGCTGTGCGGGGCGTCCGGGTCCCCCAGCGTCGTGACCGGTTTGCCGCGCAGGAGCGGCGGCACGACCCGTGCGGCGAGGTGGCCGCCATCGGTGACGCCGGGTCCGAAGAAGTCCGAGGCGCGCACCTCGACCGCCCTGATCCGGCCCTGCTCGTGGAGTTTCCGCGCCTGCTCCCAGATCTCGGCCCGGACCCGCCCCTTGGTGCCGGTGGCCGCGAGCGGAAGGTCCTCGGTCAGGGGGCCGTCCACCGGGCCGTAGCCGTAGAGGTTCCCCAGCATGACCAGTACGGCCCCGGTCGCTTCGGCCGCGGCGCAGAGCGACGAGGCCAGCGACGGCCAGTCGGCCGCCCAACGCCGGTAGGGCGGTGCGGCGCAGCTGTGGATCGCCACCGCGCCCCGCGCGGCTTCGGTCAGCCGCCGGGTGTCCGTCGCGTCCAGCGCGACGTGTTCGATCCCGGGTTCCGGGCTTCGGCCCGATCTGGTGACGGCCCTTACGGTATGGCCCTGTTCGGCGAGGAGCCGAGCAGCGGCGGCTCCGGCGGGTCCCCAACCGATGACGACATGGAAGCTCACGTGCGCACCCTAGCGCGGGTGACCGGCGCCCCCTTCTGCGGAGCACGTCTCCCGGCCAGCGCCGGGGCGCGAAACGCCGGACACTGGGGACATGAGCGGCACACCCACCGATGCCCCCGACGAGGGGCCGGCGAGCGGTCCGGCCAACGGGCCCGCGGTCTCCCGCCGGGAGTTCGACGCACTGTTCACGTCGGTCCGTACGTGGGGCCGGTGGGCGGCGGCGGACCGCGGGGCCTGGAACGGGGTGACGGCGGAACACGCGCGCAGGGCCACCGCCGCGGTCCGGGACGGGACGGTCGTTCCGATGGGACGGCCCTGGGACACCCGCCCCGGCCCGGACAACGCGAGGCCCGCGCTGCACTACATGTCCGACCTCGGCGACGTGCAGGCCCCGGAGCCGTCCGTCCACAAGGACTTCCTGGCCGCGGACTACCACGGCAAGGCCGTGACGCACCTGGACGCACTGTCACACGTTGCCTACCGAGGGCAACTGTACGACGGGCGCTCGGCGCGCGAGCACGTCGGTGCGGCCGGTGTCCGCTTCGGCGCCGTATCGGCGCTCGGCCCCCTGGTCACGCGGGGCGTCCTGATCGACCTGCCCGCCGTGCTCGGGGTCGAATGGCTCGAACCGGGCCGTGCGGTGCACGCACGGGACCTCGTCGCCGCGGAGGAGGCGCTCGGAGTGAGCGTCGGGGGCGGCGACGCGGTGCTGCTGCGCTCCGGGGCCCTGCGTCGACGCCGGGAGCTCGGCCCGTGGGACCCCGACGCGGCGAGCGCGGGGTGGCACGTGCACGCCGTACCGCTGCTGGCCGAGCGCGCCGTCGCGCTGCTGGGCGGCGACGGGGACAGCGACGTACGACCTTCGCCGGTCGAGGGGCTGCACTCCCCCGTCCACGCGCTCGCCGTTGCGGCGATGGGGGTGCCGCTGCTGGACAACCTCGACCTCGAACCGCTCTCGGCCGCGTGCGCCGAAGCGGGCCGTTACGCGTTCCTGCTCGTCGTGGCACCGCTGAACGTCCCCGGCGGAACGGGCTCGCCCGTCAATCCGGTCGCGATCCTGTGACGCCCGCGCCCGCTGATCACTTCGCTCCCTTACTCATCGCCGAATCGTGAGGAATATACTCAAATCCTGTGATCGAGGGCGCTCCGGTGAGGGGACGTGATGCACATGGGGGTCGTCGGGGACCGCATCGGCCCCGTGCGCTTCCGTGACCGATTCCTACAGGGCGAGTCGGTCGAGGGAAGCGTGAGAAGTCCGATCCTGAGTTCGTGGCAGCGCAGCCGTCTGCTGGGGCTGTCGCCGGACCAGTCCGAGCTGCCCTTCCGGGAGGACTTCGACGTGGACGGTCCGCTGCTGCGCGCCGCCGAGCCGGTGCTCGACCGGCTCCAGGCCATTTTCGCGGGCAGCCAGACGAACATCTGCCTCGCCGACGGTTACGGCATGGTGCTCGCGCGCCGCTTTGGCGAGAAATCGATGGTCCGCCGTCTCGCGCCGATCCAGACCGTCCCGGGGTTCGTCTTCGCCGAACAGGTCGCCGGGACGAACGGCATCGGCCTCAGCCTCGCGGAGCGGCGACTCTGCCAGGTCTACGGCGCCGAGCACTTCGCCGAGCGGGCCCAGTCGAGCGCTTGCACCGCGATCCCCCTGCGCGACCAGCTCAGCGGACACATCCAGGGCGTCCTGTGCCTCGGCTACCCCTACACCGAGGCCGACCCGGCGCTGATCCCCGTGGTGCGCAAGGCGGCCGAAGCCATCGAGCGGCGGCTGATGGACCAGAGTTCGGCGCGCGAGCACGGCCTCCTGCAGGCCTATCTCGACACCGCGAGCCTCGCCCTGAGCAGCGAGCACGGCCTCGACGGGCACCCCGTCGCGATGGCCGACTTCCTCCAGAGCGAGCTGGAGCAGAGCGACCAGGCGACCCTGAAGGAGAAGGCCACGGAGCTTATGTCCGGGGACCGGCGGGCCGCCGCGGAGGTGCCCCTGTCCCGCGGCCGGTGGGTCACGCTGGTCAGCCGCCCCGTGACGAGCGCCGCCGGAGTGGAGGGCGTCGTCGTCGAGGCACTGCTCCCCGAGGACACGGAGCGGCACGCCCCCGCCCCCACCCACCCCCACGCCCCCGCTGCGCTGCCGACCGCGCTCGGCCCCGGCGTCACCCCCGGTCCGGGTCCGGCGACGGTCCGCGCACGCGGCGCACCGCTCGCCGGGCGCCCCGCCGGGGAGGCCGCCCGGGCGTTCGCCGGCGGCCCAGCCCAGGGTCGGGTCAGAGGGCTGGTGCTGGTGGGCGAGCCCGAGGTCGGCAAGTACGCCGTCGCAGCGCGCCGGCGCCTGGAGTTGCTGGCCGAGGCGAGCAACCGCATCGGCACCACGCTGGACGTGAGCCGCACCGCCTGGGAGCTCGCCGAAACGGCCGTCCCCAGGTTGGCCGACTTCGTCACCATCGACCTGCCCGGGGGCGTACTGCTCGGGGAGGAGTCCCCCCATCCCACCACCGAGATGCACCGCACCGTGGTCCACGGCATCCGCGAGGACTGCCCCTTCTACCCGGTCGGCACGCAGGTCAGCCTGCGGCCCACCACGCCCCACATGCGCTGCATCGCCACCCGCCAGCCGGTGCTCGAACAAGACCTGAAGGCCGCCTTCGGCTGGATCGCCCAGGACCCCCAGCACGCCGAACTGCTCCTCGCCCACAACGTCCACTCCCTCATCACGGTCCCCCTGCTCGCCCGTGGGGCCGTCCTCGGCGTCGCGAGCTTCTACCGCTCGCAGGACCCGGCCCCCTACGGGGACGACGACCGCTCACTGGCCCAGGAGCTCGCCGCCCGCGCCTCGCTCTGCATCGACAACGCCCGCCGCTACACCCGCGAGCACACCCTCGCCCTGTCCCTGCAGCGCAGCCTGCTCCCCCGAGGCCTGCCCGAGCAGAGCGCCGTCGAAGTCGCCCACCGCTACCTGCCCGCCGAGTCGGGCGTGGGCGGCGACTGGTTCGACGTCATCCCCCTGTCCGGGACGAGGGTGGCCCTCCTCGTCGGCGACGTCGTCGGCCACGGCCTGCACGCCGCCGCCACCATGGGCCGGCTGCGCACCGCCGCCCGCAACTTCGCCGAGCTGGAACTGGCCCCCGACGAGCTCCTCACCCATTTGGACAACCTGATGGTGCGCCTCGACCGCGAGGAGGGCGGGGACGGTCCCGGCTCCGGCAGCACCGGCATCGTGGGCGCCACCTGCCTGTACGCCATCTACGACCCCACCTCCCAGCAGTGCACGATGGCCCGGGCCGGCCACCCTCCGCCCGCGCTGGTCCAGCCCGACGGCACCGTGTCCCTCCTCGACCTGCCCGCAGGGCCCCCGCTCGGCCTCGGCGGCCTGCCCTTCGAGTCGGTCGAGATCCGGCTCCCCGAACACAGTCAGCTCGTCCTCTACACCGACGGGCTCATGAAGGACCGCCACCGCGACGTCGACGTGGCCCTCGACGCCCTGCACCGAGCACTGGCGCACCCGGACCGGGCGCCTGAGGAAACCTGTGACGCCGTCCTCGATGCCGTGGCGCCCGAGCACCCCGCCGACGACATCGCGCTGCTGGTCGCCCGCACCCACGCCGTACCCCAGGACCGGATCGCCTCCTGGGAGCTGGCCGCCGATCCGGCGCTCGTCTCCGAGGTGCGCGCCGCTTCCGTGAGCCAACTGAACCGGTGGGGGCTGGAGGAGTCCGCGTTCGCCACGGAACTGCTGCTCAGCGAGCTGGTCACGAACGCCGTCCGGTACGGGACCGCACCCATCTGGGTGAGGCTCATCCACGATCGCAACCTGATCTGCGAGGTGCACGACGCCAGCAGCAGCGCCCCGCGCATGCGCCTGTCGGCCACCACCGACGAGGGCGGCCGCGGCCTGTTCCTCGTCGCCCAGCTCGCCCAGTCCTGGGGCACCCGCTACACCACCGACGGCAAGGTCATCTGGGCCGAGTGCACCCTGGCCGCGGCATGACCCCCGAACCCCCGCCGTTCGGCCAATGGGGTCAGACAGCGCGCCGATATGCCGGTAATGCACCGCCATGCCCCCGTAGAGTGCCCGTACCGTCGGGAAGAACTCGGAGGCCGACCCCCGGAGAAGTCCGTGCATGACGCTCCCGACACCTGGGCGAGCCCACCCTCGCGGTCCGGTGCCCCACCACTCGTCCGCGTGCGCGGCCTGAGCAAACGGTTCGGCGGCACGCTCGCGCTGGACTCGGTCGACCTCGACATCCGGCGCGGCAGCGTCCTGGCCCTGCTCGGCCCCAACGGAGCCGGAAAGTCCACTCTCATCAAGGTGCTCGCCGGGGTGCACCGGGCCGACACGGGCGAGGTCACGGTGGCCGGCCATCCCCTCGCCAGCCACGCCGCGACCCGGAACATGTCCTTCATCCACCAGGACCTCGGGCTCGTCCCGTGGATGACGGTGGCCGAGAACATCGCCCTGGGACCGGGCTATCCCCGTCGCCTCGGGCTGATCTCCTGGCGGCGGACCCGCGAGCACTGCGACGAGGCCCTGCGGATCGTCGCCGGGCACCTGGACGCCGACGCCCCGGTCGCCCGCCTCGGCCCCGCCGAGCGCTCGCTCGTCGCCATCGCCCGCGCCCTCGCCACCCGGGCCGAGCTCATCGTGCTCGACGAGCCGACCGCCACCCTGCCGGCCGCCGACTGCGCGCGGCTCTTCGACGTGCTGCACACCCTGCGCGACCGCGGCCACGGCATCCTCTACGTCAGCCACCGGCTCGACGAGGTCTACCGGGTCGCCGATGCCTTCGCCGTGCTGCGGGACGGCCGGCTGGTCGACCGGGGCCCGCTCGCCGGCCACGGCCCCGACCGGCTGGTGCGCGCGATCGTGGGCCACGCACCGGCCGGACGCGTGCCCGCCGCTCCCCCCGCCGCCGGCGCGCCCCTGCTGAGCCTCGACGGGGTGCGGACCGTGTCCACCGCAGGGGTGAGCCTGGACCTGCGCGCCGGCGAGGTCCTCGGCATGGTGGGCCTGACCGGCGCCGGCCACATGGAGCTGGGCCGCGCCCTCGCCGGCGCCCTACCGATCCTCGGCGGTCGGGTGCTGCTCGACGGCCGGCCGTACCGCCCGCGTACGGTCCACTCCGCACTCGACTCCGGCGTCGGCTTCGTGGCGGCCAACCGTCAGGAGGAGGGCTGCGCCGCCGACCTGACCGTACGGGAGAACTTCTTGGCGAACCCGCGCGCGTCCGGCGCCCCGGCGACTCACTGGATCAGCCCCCGCCGCGAGCGCGCCCGGGCCACCGCCCTGATCGACCGGTTCTCGGTGCACCCCCGCGACAGCGAGGTGCCGATCGCCACCCTGTCCGGCGGCAACCAGCAGAAGGTCATGGTCGGCCGTTGGCTCCGGGGACACCTGCGCCTGCTCGTCCTGGAGGAACCGACCGCCGGTGTGGACGTCGGCGCCAAGGCGACCATCCACCGGCTGCTCGACGACGCGCTGGCCTCGGGCCTGGCGGTCCTGCTCATCTCCACCGATTTCGAAGAGGTCGCGGACGTGTGCCATCGCGCCCTGGTGTTCGTCCGCGGGAGCGTGAGCGCCGAGCTGAGCGGTGCGGCCCTCACCGTCGCCGAACTCACCCGAACCGCCTCGGCCATGCCCGCGATCACCGGACCCACGACGGACCGATGACCATGGCCCCTTCCTCTTCCCCGCCGCCCCCGCCCGCGCCGTCGCCTTCTCGTCCGTCCTCGCCGCGGTCCCTGCTGGACCACCTGCGGGGTCACCACCTCGGCACTTACGGCCTGCTGATCCTCGCCGTCCTGCTCTTCCTCGTCTTCTCCCTCGTCCTGCCGGACACCTTCCCCACCCGGGACAACGTCTCCTCAATCCTGTCCAACCAGTCGATCCCGGCCATCCTGGCCCTCGGCGCGACCATCCCCATCGCCACCGGCAAGTTCGACCTGTCCATGGGCTACGGCCTCGGCCTGGCCCATGTGATGGTGATGCAGCTCATCGTCAACACGGGCTGGCCCTGGCCGCTCGCCTGCCTCACCGTGGTCCTCGGCGGGGCACTGGTCGGCGTCCTCAACGGCGTCATCGTCGAGTACGTGCGGATCGACTCCTTCATCGCCACCCTCGGCACCGGCAGCATGATGTACGCCGTCACCGGCTGGATCACCGACGGCTCCCGGATCGTCCCCGGCCCGGACGGCCTGCCCGCGGCCTTCACCGGCCTCTACGACTCCCGGTTCCTCGGCCTGCCGCTCCCCGCCTACTACGTCCTGGCCCTCGCGGCCGCCCTGTGGGTGGTCCTGGAACGGCTGCCGCTCGGCCGGTACATGTACGTCATCGGCTCCAGCCGGCGCACCGCCGACATCATCGGCATCCCCAGCCACCGGTACTCCGTCTACGCCTTCGCCGGATCGGGCCTGGTCACCGGCCTCGCCGGGGTCCTCCTCGCCGCCCAGCAGCAGACCGGCAACCCGAGCGTCGGGCTGGACTACCTGCTGCCCGCGTTCGTCGGCGCCCTGCTGGGGTCCACCACGATCAAACCCGGCCGCGTCAACGCCCTCGGCACCGTCGTGGCGGTCGCCGTCCTCGCCATCGGCCTCGCCGGCATCGGCCAGCTCGGCGCCGACTTCTGGGCCACGCCGCTGTTCAACGGCGCCACCCTGCTCATCGCCGTCGGCCTGGCCGGCTACTCCGCCCGGCGCCGGCTGCGCACCCCCTAGGAAAGTTCGTACGCGTACCGCGTCAGGAGCACCGTGTACCCGAAGGCCCCGTACCCACCGTCGCACCCGCACCGCAGGACCACCCTCACGACCGCGGCCCTGCTGGCAGCGGTCTCCGCCCTCCTCGCCGGCTGCGGGAACGGCGGCCCGGCCACCGGCGCCGCGCCGCCCGGGGCCGGCTGTCCGGCGGCCCTCGCGAGCGCCAGGGCGGCCGTCGCGCGGGCCGAGAACACCGACACCGCGTGGCACGGCCCCACCACCGGCCCCGCGGCGGTCCCCGACAAGTCGATCGTCTACGTCGCGCAGACCATGACCAATCCCGGTGTCGCGGGCGTCGCGAAGGGCGTCGAGGAGGCCGCGAAGGCCATCGGCTGGCAGGTGCGGGTGATCGACGGGGACGGCACCCCGGCCGGCATCCAGGCAGCACTCAGCCAAGCCATCACCGTACGGCCCTCGGGCATCGTCATCGGCGGCTTCGATCCCCAGCTGACCTCGCAACAGATGGCGCGGGCCGAAGCGGCGCACATCCCCGTGATCGGCTGGCACGCGGTGGGCTCCCCCGGCCCGAGCGAGCGACCGAAGCTGTTCACCAACGTCACCACCAAGGTGGAGGACGTGGCGAGGATCAGCGCGGACTGGATCATCGCCCGGTCCGTGGGCGATGCCGGAGTCGTCCTCTTCACCGACGACTCGATCCCGTTCGCGAAGAACAAGGCGGAGCTGATCCGCAAGGAGCTCGCCACCTGCTCCGGCGTCCGGCTCCTGAGCTACGAGAACATCCCCATCCCCGACGCCGGGATCCGCACCCCGCAGGCGGTCTCCTCCCTGCTCTCCCGCTTCCATGACGATTGGACGTACTCCGCCGCCATCAACGACCTCTACTTCGCGGACGCGGCCCCGGCCCTGCGCGCGGCGGGCAAGCCGGGCTCCGGTCCGCCCTTCAACATCGGCGCGGGCGACGGCGACCCGTCCGCCTTCCAGCGGATCAACAGCGGGCAGTTCCAGGCCGCCACCGTGCCCGAGCCGCTGAACCAGCAGGGCTGGCAGATCATCGACGAGTTCAACCGGGCCTTCGCCGACCGGCCGGCCAGCGGCTACGTGGCTCCCGTGCACATCGCCACGGCCGACAACAGCGAGGGCGCCACGTCCTGGGACCCGTCCGGCTACCGCGAGGGGTACCGCAGGATCTGGGCGGGCTGACGACACCGCGCAGGGGGCACCGCCCCCCTGCGCGTCGCGTGTCACTGGTACGGGTCGAAGGGGATGCCCGCCGGCTTGGCCTCCGCCAAGTGCGAGGCGAAGGAGCCGTCCTTCAGACCGAAGTGCGCACTGCCGAAATCGGCCTGGGTGAGCTTGTCCCGCACGGTCGCCGGGTAGCCCGACCAGCCGACGAGGGTGGGGAACTGCCAGGCGCGGCGGTGGTTCTCGGGCGGTTCGTCGTTGGTGTTCGCGGCGCGGAAGCAGTGCGTGCCGATGCCGTCCTTGTGGTAAACGATCTTGGGGTGGTTGCCGTCCCAGCGGATCTGGTCGCGCGAGTGGATGTTGAAGTCCCCGTGGGCGGAGGTCGCGACGTACTTGGCCTCGTTGCCCTGGATCCACACGACCACGTGCTCCCAGTCGTGGCGGTGGCCGCCGAGCTCGATGCCGGGCAGGGCCTGGTCCTTCTCGAAGTAGAGCGCGTACATGACGGCGCACCAGCCGTTGTTGCAGGCCCAACGGGAGTAGCCGTTGGTGTTGTCGAGGTCCGAGGAGTCCCGGCAGCTGCCGCTCAGGGCGCCGGTGGGTTTGAGTCCGCCGTTCAGCACCCCGCTCGCACTGATGGCGGGTGTCGGGTAGCAGCCGTCGGTGTCGTAGTCGTACGCGGGCTGGTAGGCCAGCTCGATCGCTTCGGCCCTACCGGGAAGCGCCGGGGGCGGTGCCGCGAAGGCCACTTGGGGAACGGCGACGACCACCGCGAGGGCAGCACCGACTATCACCATCGATCTCCGGATGTGACGGTTCGTCCGCAAAACAGGCCTCCTGGCCGACCGGGTGCGAGGGGGGTGGACGCATCGCGACGGAGCACCGCCGACCGACGCGCCGCGAGCATCATTCGCGAACCGGGGCGACACGGCAAGGGGCCGGACAGACTCCGTTCCTTGCGTACCGAAGGACCAGGAAAGCCTCGTACGAAAGCAATTTGACGAAATGTCAGATGCTATCGGAGTCGGGCGCCGCCGGCGGGGGGTGCCGTCAGTTGAGGTGAATGCCGCCACCGCCCTCACCGCGCCGGTGCGGCCGTCGAGTTGGAGGTGAAGCGGGCGGCGGCGGACGGTGCCGGCGGTCAGGTTGGGGGGCCAGGCATGGGGTCCGTTGAATGTCTACACGTGGGGTCCGTTGTCGCGGCGGTGCGGGCCGGCAGGTGCCTCCTCCATGCCTTGGCTGGGCGCGCTTCTGATCTGGGTTGCGGAAGTTGGCGGTTCCTCATTGCCGTCATGGGTTGTACGCGGCGGCTCGTTCGTACCATCGCAGCGCTTCGTCGATCCGACCGCTGGCCGCGAGTACGGATGCGGCGTGGCTGAGTGCTTCGGTGTTGCCGGCGTGGGCTGCCCGTTCGTACCAGGCGAGTGCTTCTTCGGTTCTGTTCTGGCCGCTGAGCACGGTGGCTGCTTCGAGCCATGCCTGATGGTGTCCTGCCGCTGCTGCCCGCTCGAACCAGCTCAGCGCTTCATCGGTGCGGCCTTGGGCGTGGAGCAGGCGGGCGCCTGCGATCAGGGGGCTGTCGGTGGGGTTCGAAGCCGTGGGAGCGGGGGGCGTGATGGCATCGAGGCGGCCGTGGCGGTGCGCTGCGGCGATGAGGGTGTTCTGGTCGATGACGGCTGGTGTGTCGGTGAGTGCTTTCCAGACCGAGTCCGGCGGAGTGCCGGTTTCTCCGGTGAGCGTGTGGGCGAGGTAGTCGCTGAGTGTGTAGGCGTGTTCGTCGGTCCCGGTCACCGAGAGGCGTCGGCTGCGGTGCAGCATGCTCAGGCCGCCGGCCACGGGGGTGGTGGCGTGGGCGATGGCGGTCTGCGCCCAGTCGTCGGGAAGCAGGTCCCAGACGAGGGGGTCGAGGTAGTCGACGGCCGCCGCGAGCAGTACGTGCTGCGGCAGTGCGTGCACGGCGCCGAGGGCTCGGGCAGCGGCAGCGGCCTTGACGAGAGCCTACGTCTGCAGAAGCTCCGTCAGCGCAACCGCACTGACCCCCGGGGCGAGGCCGTTGAGACCCGGCTGGAAGAGGCTTCCCGGGACTGGGAAAGGCTCACCGGGCGGATTCCCCCGAAGTAGGGCCGACTGAGCAGGGGCACGGGCCCGACGATGGGCACCAGCGCTTCGGTCCAGCATTGATCCCCGCCGAAGTCGGGTCACGATCCCGCTTCATGTCCTTCCGTGATGCGGCGGCCTCCACCGCCGCGCACGACCACGGCCCGCTCCGACCTGCGATCTGATGCAGTGGTCGCGCGGACGAGCAGTTGCGAACTTATTGCCGGAGTTGTGGGCTCCACCACAGCCCTCACTCCCCCAACACTGCTGGAGTCGGGCAATGGCCTTCTTCCTATTGCTTCTCGTCCCGGCAGGTCTGATCCTCCCGTTCGTCTTCGCGGGACGGACTCTCGGTGTACTGGCCCGGGCCGGCGGGCCGCGGCGGGCCGACAGCCACGCCTGGCTGCGCACTGCCGGCTTCGCCCAGGCGGCGATCGCGTTGGGCGTGTACACCTGGGGACTGCTGCACGTCAGCAGCGCGGTCATGTCGGCCGAGGACGGTGGAACGAACTCGGTCCCCATCCGGCCGTGCCGTACCCAGGGTTGGGAGCAGCGGGCGGAGGAGATCTCCGGCTACCGGGTGGAGTACGTGCCGCTGCGGTTCGTGTGCGAGGCCGACGACGTCGGCGACTACCCCGTCGCCGTCCCCGGCTACGTCAACCCTGTCTTCTTCTTGTTCGGCCTCGGGACCGCCGTCTGCTTCACCGTCGCAGCCCTGGATTCCGACAGCAGCCGCGAGCAGGACGACACACGGTCCTAGTCTTCTGAGTCAGGAATTCTGTTCAGATGGCTGGCGAGGCGTTCGAGGATCTCGTCTGCGGTCTTGGTCCAGACGTAGGGTTGGGGTCGGTGTTCCATCACTTTCGGAACAGGGCCTAGCTCGGGCGGACCGCGGCCTCGATGTGGGCGAGTTGGGCGGCCAGGATCTCTTCGAACGCGGCACGGCGCTCCACCCCGAGGGGGCGGACATCGCGGGCGAAGTGGGCCAGGGCCGGGAAGCGTTCGGGGTCGGCGCCGAGTACCGCGACGCGGAACAGCTCCATGCCCTGTTCGTGCTCTTCAGGGGTGATGGTGCCGACTCCGGCCTCGGAGGCGATCAGCGCGGCGAGGAGGACCGCGAGCCGGTGGTAGCGCAGCGGGATCTCCTCGTCGGGCAGGCCCGACGCGCGCAGGGCCTGCAGCACCTCTTCCATGACCATCCGGGAACCAGTGCCGCTCGATGCATAGCGGCCCCAGACCGCGGCAAGCTGGGGCTGCCGCCCGAAGGCCTCCCTCACGCACAGGGCCAGGGACGTGATGCGCCGTTTCCAGTCACCCTCGGGGCGGTAGCCGTCCATCGCAGCCAGGAGGATCCGGTCGGCGACCGCACGCAGCAGCTCGGTCTTGCTGCGGAAGTGCCGGTAGAGGCTGGAGGAATCGGTCCCGAGGGACGCGGCCAGCTTGCGCACGCTGAACGAATCCGCGTCGCTCGTGCGCAGCAGCTCGGCCGCCGCATCCAGGATCTCTTCGGTTGACCAACGCCTTCGGCCTGTCATCTCGCTCCCCTCGCCGGACCTCATCCTATCTATGCACTTGGTGTTGCACGCACCGCGTGCATAATGAGGACATGAGCATGCCGGGCGGGCCGGCATGCCACTCGTGCCCTCTTGTCCGGGTCAGGCGACCGATGCGGAGCCCACCCCGGGGAATGCGAAAGGACGCATGACGTGAAGAACCCACTGGATTCCGCAGCGCTGAGCGCAGCCCTCGAAAACGTCCACCGAGCCGGAATGCCGGGCCTGTTCGCCGAGGTTCGTGACGGCGACCAGGTCTGGCGCGGTGCCGCCGGGGTCGCCGATGTCACCACCGGCCGTCCCGTCACCATCGACATGCGCCACCGCGTCGGCAGCATCACCAAGACCTTCACCGCCGCCGCGGTCCTGCAACAGGTCGAAAACGGTCGGATCGGTCTCGACGCACCGGTCGACCGATACCTTCCGGGGCTGATTCCCGGAGAACGCGGTGCCGCGATCACCGTCCGCATGCTGATCAACCACACGAGCGGCCTCGCCGAGTACCTCCCGTACGCCTACCCCTCCCTCAAGGCGCTCCCCAACCTCGCGGACACCGGGCCCCAGAGCCTGGACGACCACCGGCTCACCCGGTTCGACCCCATCGAACTGATCGAGATGGGGGTCACCGCACCCGCAGTCGGCACCCCGGGCGGCACTCCGGGGTTGTACTCCAACACCAACTACCTGCTCCTCGCCCAGCTCCTGGAACAGGTGACCGGCACGACGGCCGAGCAGTACATCACCCGGAACGTCATCGAGCGCGCCGGGCTCCGTGACACCGAACTCCCCACCGGACCGTACGTCGACGGGCCGCACTCGCAGCTCTACGAGGCGTGGTTCGGCATGATCGACCCGCCGCGGGACTACAGCGTCTACGACATGTCATGGGTCATCCCTGCGGGCTCCCTGATATCGACCGTCGCGGACCTCAACCGCTTCTACGGCATGCTGCTGGCCGGAGAGATCGTCAGCCCGTCGTCGCTGGCAGAGATGCAACGCACGGTCCCGGTCGTCTCCCAAGAGGGACGGACGATCGCCTACGGCCTCGGCCTGCACCCGATGGAGGGTCCCGGTCAGGGCGCCTTCTGGGGCCATGGCGGCACGGTCTGGGGTGGTGGAACGCTGGCCATGACCCGTGCCGACGGCAGGCGGCAGATGGCGGTCGCGGTCAACATGCAGAGGTGGAACAGGCTCGACTCCTCCGGCAGGCCGCAGCCCCATCCCATCGACGACGCGCTCGCGACCCTGTACCGCCTGGCGATGTACGGCTGACGAGGACCGGGCATCAGCCGAGGGCGTTCATCAGGATGATGGCCAGGAGGTCCAGGAGGATGACGGCGATGACGACGCCGATCATGAGCCAAGCCCTGCTCGATTCGTCCATGCCCACGAGTCACCTCCCGACCCGGGCGGGCCGCCGCGCGCGCTTGCGGGGACGGCACGCGGGGCTCGGCCACCTCCGGCCATCATGACCCGAATCCGGGCGGAGCACAGGTCGGGGGCCCGGCCCCCTCGGCCGGGACGCCCGCGGCAGGTCAGGCGACCCAGGTTCCGGTCATGCCGACGACCGCCGAGCCGTCCTGGTCGGCCAGCTTGGTCCCCGTGAAGTCACGGGCCCACTGCGAGGTCTGGATGCGGAAGGCGGGCCGGTCGGCGGTGAGCGCCTCCATGACGGCCTCGGCCGCGCCGGCCGGGGTCTGCGCGCCGTTCATGAACTGGCCGACCGTGCGCTCGACGTAGTGGCGCAGCGCGTCGGAGTACGGGCCGGCCGCGGCGATCCGGGCTTCGAGGTCGAGGCCGATGTTGTTCACGAACTCCGTCGCCACGGCGCCGGGCTCGATGACGGACACGCTCACGCCGACGGCGCCCGCGACGGGGGCCAGGCTCTCCATGTACCCCTCCACGGCGAACTTGGCGGCGCAGTAGGCCTCGTTGAAGGGCTGACCGATGACGCCGCCGACGCTGGTGACCGTGATCAGGCGGCCGCCGGTGGCCCGCAGGTGCGGCAGCGCGGCCTTGGAGACGTTCAGCACGCCGAAGAAGTTGACCTCCATGACCTCGCGGACGTCGGCGACGGATTCGAGCTCCAGGGTGCCCACGTGCCCGGCGCCCGCGTTGTTGACGACGGCGTCCAGCCGGCCGTAGTCGGCGATGACGCCCTCCACGGCGGCGGCGACGGAGGCCTCGTCGACGACGTCGAGCTGTCGGACGTCGAGTTCGACGCCCGCCTCGACGGCCGCCTTGCGCAGCGCGTCGGCGCGGCCGGTGTCGCGCAGGGTGGCGACGGTGCGCCAGCCGGCCCGGGCGGCGGCGATCGCGGCGGCCAGGCCGATGCCGGAGGAGGTGCCGGTGATCAGGACGGTGGGGGCGGAGGTCGCGGAGGCGGGGGCGGCGGTGGTCGACATGGCGGAGCCTTTCACAGCGGTGATTTATGTGCGTGCACACACACTATAAAATTATGTGCGTGCGCACGCAAGCTCTAGACTGCCGACATGCCGAAGAAGCTCACCGAATCCGAGATGCCGGCGGCCGACTACGCCTTCTACGGGCTGGTGTGGGCCGGGACGACCATGACCGATCGCGTCGACCGGGCCCTGGTCAAGGCCCACGACCTCCCGGTGTCCTGGTTCGAGGTCATGCTGTGGCTGGCCTCCAGCCCCGAGCCGGTGCCCGCCTCCGTCCTCGGCAACAGCACCCTGCTCAGTCGCAGCCAGGTCTCCCGCGTCGTGGACGCCCTGCAGACCAGAGGCCTGGTGACCCGCACGCCTTCGGCGCGCGACGCCCGGTCGGTGGAGGTCTCCCTCACCGAGGCGGGCCGTACGGTGTTCGCCGAGGCGGACGCCACCCGGCGCGAAGCCCTGGCACCGGTCTTCACCGAGCTCCTCGACGAGCGGGACCTGGAGGCGCTGGGCACCGTGTGGCGCAAGCTCAAGGCCGCGAAGGCGGCGCAGGCCGCACAGGCCGAGCAGGAGCGCGCCAAATAACCCCCCGAGCAGCGCCCCTCAGCCGGAGCGGCCGTCGGGCGTGAGGGTGGCGGCGGCCGCGAAGAGGCGGGCACAGCGCCGCGTCATGGCCTCCGGAGTCTGCTCCGGGTGCTTGACCCACCAGCGGACCAGGGTGGCGACCAGGTCCCGCCAGACGTACTTCAGCGCGTCGGCGTCCAGCGGATCGGTGGATCCGGACGCGCGCAGCAGTTCCGCGGTGCCGCCGGCGGCGAGCCGGTCGATGGCCGACCAGTACTCCGAGGCCCGGCGCGCGGCCTCACCGCCGGGCGGCAGGGTGGTGTCGTAGAGCACGAACCACGCCTCCCGCTGCCCCTCCAGGGCGACGAAGATGCCGTGGAGCACGCGCAGCGGCGTGTGCGGGGCGGCCCCGCCCTCCCCCATGGCCGCGCGGACGGTGTCCAGCAGCCGGTCCCCGACCGGGACCAGGCAAGCCACGTACAACTCTTCCTTGGTGCCGAAGTACTGGTGCAGCAGCGTCTTGGTCACCCCCACCCGCGCGGCGATCGCGGGGAGCGAGGCGGCCGCGTAGCCGTGCGTACCGAACTCCTCGGTGGCAGCCTCCAGCATCTGCCGGCGGCGGTGCTGCCGCGGGACTCCCTTGGTGCCGGCCTTCGAGGAATGCGAGGAGGGGGTTGCCATGGACGGATATTATCAGTAGGTAATTTACCGCTAGGTAAATTACCTCGACCCCTGGAGCGCCGCCATGGCCGGCACCATCCCGCAGCCCACGCAGCCCCCGTCCCGCACCCGCTCCTGGTGGGGCTGGGGCTGGACGGACGCGCATCCCGACGACGCGGAATGCACCGCGATCGGCGCCCTGCTCCCCGGCACCCTCAGCCGCCCGCTCCCCGTGCCGCGCGTCCGCGACCTGGCCGTCGCCGACCCCGCCGCCGAACCCCCGCGGAGCCTCGCCCACCTGGTCAGCACCGACCCCGCGGACCGTGCCGCGCACGCCATGGGGAAGGCTTACCGCGACGTGGTGCGCGCCCTGCGCGGACGCCCCGGCCGCATCCCCGACCTCGTCGCCCGCCCCACGGACGACCGGGGCGTGGCCGATCTGCTGGACTGGGCCGGTGAGCGGCAGGTCGCCGTCGTCCCCTACGGCGGAGGTTCCTCGGTCTCCGGGGGCGTCGAGTACCGCGGCGATGCCCACCGGGCCGTCCTGTCCCTGGACCTGACCGCCATGGGCCGCGTACTGGAGGTCGACACCGGGGGCCGGGCGGCGCGCATCCAGGCCGGCACGCTCGGGCCGAGCCTGGAGGACCAACTGCGACCGCACGGCCTCACCCTGCGGCACTTCCCGCAGAGCTTCGAGTTCTCCACGCTGGGCGGCTGGCTCGCGACCCGGGCCGGTGGCCACTACGCCACCGGTCGCACGCACATCGACGACTTCGTCCAGTCGCTGCGCGTCGTGACCCCGGCCGGCACCAGCAGCTCGTGGCGGCTGCCCGCCTCCGGGGCGGGCCCCTCTCCCGACCGCCTGTTCCTGGGCTCCGAAGGAGCCCTCGGCGTCATCACCGAGGCGTGGGTACGCCTCCAGGAACGCCCCCGCCACAAGGCGTCCGCCGCGGTCGCGTTCGCGGACTTCCAGGGTGCCCTCGGTGCGGTGCGCGCCCTCGCGCAGTGCGACCTCTCCCCCGCCAACTGCCGCTTGCTGGACCCCGGTGAGGCCGCACTGTCGGGCGCGGCGCACGACGGCAGCTCCGTACTGGTCCTGGGTTTCGAGTCGGCGGACGAACCGGTGGCCGCCCGGCTCGAACGGGCCGTCGCGCTGGCCCGTTCGCACGGCGGGCGGTACGAGGGAACGGGCGGGTCCGGCGGCCGGGAGGAAGGCCCGGACGGTGACGCGGCCGTGCGCGCCTGGCGCTCTGCGTTCCTGCGCATGCCCTACCTCCGCGACGGTCTGGCCCGGATGGGCGCGGTCGCGGAGACCTTCGAGACGGCGGCCACCTGGGACCGGATCCCGGGCCTGATCAACGAAGTGCGCAGGGAGGTCGGCGAGGCGGCGGTCAAGGCCACCGGATTCCCGGCGACCGTGAACTGCCGTCTGACCCACGTGTATCCGGACGGTGCGGCGCCGTACTTCACCGTGCTCGCCGCCGGTCGGGCCGGTGACGAGGTCGCCGTCTGGGACGACCTCAAGGCCGTGGCGGGCGAGGTCCTGCACCGGCACCGGGCCACCATCACGCACCACCACGCGGTCGGCCGGGACCACCGCCCGGGCTACGACCGCCAGCGCCCGGAGCCCTTCGCCCTCGCCCTGCGGGCCGCGAAGGGAGCCCTCGATCCGCGCGGCATCCTCAACCCCGGTGTGCTCGTGGACTGATCGGGGTCCGTGCGTGCGCCGGTCCCCCGGGCAGGTGCGCCGGGGACACCCCGAAGGGCCGGGTCCGTCGGACGACGGCTCCGGCCCTTCGGCCAGCGGTCGGTCACATGCGGTCGGTCAGACGCGGTCGGCCGCGATCAGGACGTACTGGAAGGAGCCGTCCTTGTAGGACTCGATGAACGCCTCCTCGATACCGGTGACCAGGGAGGACGTGGCCCGCAGCTCCCAGTAGGGCAGGGTCTCGGGGGTCAGGTCGATGACGGCCTGCGGCACGAGACGGTTGTCGGCCATCGCACGCAGGTACTCCCGGCGGGAGTGGATGTTGCACTCGAAGTGCGCGTTGATCTGGGAGACCCACTTCGAGGGCTGGCCGTACCGCGGGTTCCAGCAGCCGGTGATGGTCACGTACCGGCCGCCGACCTCGAGGACGCGCGAGTGCTCCGCGAAGAGGTCGTGCAGGTCGACGTACATGCTCGACTCGTTGTTCCACGAGCCCCTGGCCTGCCCGGTCTCGAACGGCGTGCTGAGCATGTTGCAGACCCGGGCCCGGACGTGGTCCCCGATGCCGAGTTCCTGGGCGCGCTGGTTGGCGAAGTCGGCCTGCTTGGCCGACAGGGTGACGCCCTCCACCTTGCATCCGAAGCGCTGGTGGGCCATGACCATCGAACCGCCGCGGCCGCAACCCGCGTCAACGAGGGTGTCATCGCGCCCGATGGGGCCGAGGTGCTCAAGGAGGAGTTCGGCCTGGGCCGACTCGAGGCGGTGGAGCTCGGCGATCAGCTTCTTCTCATATGCACTGTCCTCGGTGTCGCCGAGGGCGGCGTGGTCGATGTCGCCGATGCCGTAGTGGTGGTGGTAAAGGCCGTCGACGTCGCCGAGACGGAGGTTCACGGGCCTGGCCTCGTGGTCCCAGTAACGGGCGATGTCCCCCTGGTAGGGAGTCGCCGGGCCGGGGATGAACACGGAGGAGGTACCGGCTGCGGCGGTGAGATCGGTGCTAGTCATGAACAATTCCCATCTTTACCAGAAATCGGGCAGGCTGTAGCGATAGGTGTTGGTCTGGTGCCAGTAGTGGTTGCCGTCGACCCACACGGCCACCCCGCGCAGGAAGCGCTGGACGCTCGGGACGGGGCAGGCGAGGGCCAGTTCGGCGGCGGCGGCCTCGAAGTCGCGCATCAGGTCGTTGTGGACCTCTACGGCCTTCAGATAGGCGTCCTTCTCGGAGCAGGCCTCGCGTTCGGCGATCACCACCGGTAGGTTCAAATGCTTTCCGGGGGCGGCCAGTTCCTTGGTGTAGGAGTACAGATCGTTGACGATCGTGGTGGCGTTCCCGGCAAGCGCGATCACCCGTTGCATGGCGGGCTGCGCATGGAGGTCCGCCGGCAGTTCGTAGCCGCCGACGGAGTCGGTGATGGTGGGGCAGGGGCGGAAGTTGTTGAACTGGCGCATCGCCAGGTACTCCCACACCTCGGGGACGTACTCCGTCTGCGCCCAGGCTCCCTCGGCGAGGTAGCCCATGTGCAGCCGGGCCATGTCGTGCCGGAACCGATCGGCCTGTGAGGGGGTGGTGGCCCGGAGGAAGTACTCCATGGCGGAGCGGTAGGCGCGCCGGGGAGCGTCCGAGAGGAGCGACGCCTCCCAGTCCGGCGCGTACTCCTTCGTCGTGTGGACGGGGTCGAGAGCGGTGTGCGCCATCAGCAGCCGCCCGCCGAGGCCGACCGGCGAGCCGCCGTGGTCCTCGCAGTAGCAGTCGTCGACCGCGTTCTCGGCGACCATCAGCCGGGTGGCGAGCATCAGGTGCTCGATGCTGGGGGCGTCCGGATGGCAGGCGACCATGTAGCGCCCGACGGAGAAGCCGTCGAACTGGTCCTCCCAGTCCTCCGGGTAGAGCGACACCTCGTCCAGCGCCCAGGCCTTGATCCGGTGGCTGAGCTCCTCCACCCGCACCGGATCGGGCTCCGGCACCGGGTGGTAGTAGAGGCCCGGGATCGGGTTGCCCACCGCCGGCGCGGGCACGTCGGGCGCCCCGGCCGCTGCGGGCTCCTCGACCCGGGCCCAGTGCAGGCTGGCCGTGCCCAGACCGCTGGGCCCGCGCAGGATCCGTTCGAGGGCGGCACTCGGCTGCGGCGCGGCGGCCGCGGCCGCACCCTCGTCGGGTACGGGTACGGGTACGGGTGTCAGGACGGGCGGTCCCGCCGGCAGGGCGGGCGGGGCGGGCGAAAGAAGTGGAGGGGGCTCGACGGGCCCGGCGCCGACGGCGGGTTCGACGCCGACGGCGAGCGCGTGGGCGAGGACGTGGGCCCCGAAGGACGCCGCGGCGGCGGGCAGGCTCGACTGCAGAGGGGAAGGCCCAGGATCGGGCATCCGTAACTCCTTGGGGAAGTAAGTGGGTTGTCCCGGATCCCGGGCGTGCTCGGCGGGCCAGGACAGGCAGGGGTCCTGGCTGTCACGGCCGTCGGGCAGGTCCTCTTAGTCCCGCCTGCGGGCGATCTGTACGTTCTCCAGCACACCGAGCGCGTCGGGCACCAGGATGGCGGCGGAGAAGTAGGTGGTGACCAGGTAGGAGATGATCGCCTGCTCGCTGATCCCCATGAAGCGCACCGAGAGGCCCGGCTCGTACTCCTCCGGCAGGCCGGTCTGACGCAGACCGATGACGCCCTGGTTGTCCTCGCCGGTTCGCATGACGAGCACCGAGCTGGTGTTCTCCTTGCTGATCGGGATCTTGTTGCAGGGCAGGATCGGGACCCCGCGCCAGGCCGGGACCGACTGCCCGCCGACGTCGACGTGGTCCGGGTAGAGCCCGCGGGCGTTGAACTCGCGCCCGATCGCGGCGATCGTCCGTGGGTGGGCGAGGAAGAACTTGGAACCGCGGCGGCGGCAGAGCAGCTCGTCGAGGTCGTCCGGGGTCGGCGGGCCGGAGTGGGTCTGGATCCGCTGCTTGAAGGCCGCGTTGTGGAGCAGACCGAAGTCCCTGTTGTTGATCAGCTCGTGCTCCTGGCGCTCGCGCAGCGCCTCGATGGTGAGCCTGAGCTGTTCTTCGGTCTGGTTGTGCGGTCCGTTGTAGAGGTCGGCGACCCTGGTGTGGATCCGCAGCACGGTCTGCGCGATGGAGAGTTCGTATTCGCGGGGCTTGAGCTCGTAGTCGACGAAGGCGCCGGGCAGGTCCGCCTCACCGGTGTGGCCGGCGGACATCGCGATCTCGGCCTCGCCGTGCCGGTTCTGGCGCTGGTGCGGCAGCGAGCTGAACCGGTTGATGTGGTCCTGGAGTTGCGGCGCCGCGGCGAGCACGGAGGCGAAGTCGCCGCGGGAGAGGGTGAGCAGGATGCCGGGGGTCTCGGCGGTGGCCGTGTAGTCCCAGGTGGCGTCCGCGTCCAGCAGGGCGTTCTCACCGAACCGGTCGCCGTCGGCGAGTACGGCGACGGCGACGTCGTCGCCGTACTTGCCGACGGAGGTCTGGCTGATCCGGCCGTGGGCGATCAGGTGGATCTGGTCGGCGGGGGCACCGCGCTCGACGATCACCTCGCCGGCCCGGAAGTCGCGCTGGACGCACCGGCCGGCGATCGCGGTCAGCACCTCGTCGTCTTCGAAGCCGCGCAGCAGGGCCAGTTCGCCGAGCTCGCGCGGGATCACCCGGACGTTCGCGCCGTCCTGGACGAACTCGATGGTGCCGTCGCCCACGGTGTACGTTAGCCGGCGGTTGACCCGGTAGGTGCCGCCCTTGGTCTCCACCCAGGGGAGCATCCGCAGCAGCCAGCGGGAGGTGATCTCCTGCATCTGCGGGGCGGACTTGGTCGTGCTGGCGAGGTTGCGTGCAGCCGCCGTGCTCAGGCTGGACTGCCGCGGCGGCTCCAGCTGGGCTTCCGGGCTGGTGTCAACGGTCATCGGGCGAGCTCTCCTTCGTAAGGGTGGTGATCGGCGGATGCGCGCGTCACCAAAGAACGAGGAAAAAAGCGGGCGAATTATGCGGGAATCCGTCCAGATCCGGGGGAACACTAGCGGCCTGTACGCCCGTCTTGAGCCTGAAAACCGTTGGCATTAGCTCGATGCAGTGATCTCGCATCGAAGGTGGTTTGCCGGGGTTGTTGACGATATTCGGCCTTGTTTACGAACAAGGCCGAAAAGCGGCGCGGCAGTCACCTCGCAAGGCCACCCTCATCTGCTAGACCGCGTCCGCTCCGGCCGGGCCGGCCGCCACATCGCCGTCACCTCCAGCGGGCCCACCGTCAGGTGCCGCAGGACGGTGAAGCCGAAGCGGCGATAGAGCCGGACGTTCGCCTCGTCGGCGGTGGTGAGGAAGATGCCGTCGGGGGCGGGGGTCGCGGCGAGCAGGTGGCCGAGGAGCCGCCCTCCGGTGCCCCGACCGACCGCCTCGGGCTGCACGCCGATGAACTCGAGGGTCCAGGCGCCCGCCGGGATCCCGGACTCGGCCGCGTGCAGATAGCGCAGCGTCCGCGTCAAGGCGCGCGGACCGCAGCCCATCAGGGTGCGGGCCGCCCAGGCCGCCCGGGCCGCACCCGAGGGGACGGCGGCCGGCGGGGTGAGGACGGCGGCGGCGACGGGCCGTCCGGTGCCGTCGGTCAGCAGGTGGCGGCGGGCTCCGGGGAGCGTGGCGTGCGTACGCAGCGTGGCGCCGAACCATGCCCGCCGCACACGGTCCGATCCGCCGGCGATCCAGGTCATGGCGGGTTCACGGACGAAGGCCGCGGCGAGCACGGGCGCGCACCGCGCGGGGGGCGGGGCGTCGTCGCGGTGCAGGCGGTCCGACCCGGCGCCGGCACCGGTGTCGGGGCCCGCGTCCGGGCCGGGACCCGCGTCGGGCTCAGACATCGCGCCGCCGTTCCAGCGGTGCCTCCGGCACGAGGTGGCACACCAGGAGCTTCAGGAAGAAGAGCGGTGCGAACCAGGCGAGGGCGACGGGCACGGGCAGCCAGAACAGGTTGACCACGACGGCCGCGGAGTAACAGGCCATGGCCACCGGGCGCTTGAGATGGACGGGCATGAACTCCACGACCACGGCGGCGCAGAGCAGCAGCGCCGTGTTCCCCAGCGTCCAGCCGTGGCCCCCGCCGAGCACCAGCAGGCCCATCGCGGCGAGGTGGAGCACGTGCGCGCCGACGAAGAGCAGGCGGGCGCGCCGGGCCCCGGGGTCCTGGCGGTGGTACCAGCGCTTGGCGGAGTTCGTCGCGTTGGTGAGGATCCCCCCGAGCAGATCGAGACCGATCAGCACCACCACGGCCCACTGGAGGCCGTTCCAGTCACGGTGGATCCCCGACGACCACACACCGGCCGCGAGCAGCACCGCACACCCGCCGGCGCCGAGGATCTCCACCGTCGACTCGGAGCGGGACTTGCCCGGCCCCATGAACCGCTCCAGGCGACCCAGCGGCCCCGTGGAGGTGGGCGGTATCTCCCAGTGGATCTCCAGATCAGTGCGCACGCCGGGTCCCTCCGTCCGTGCCGCCGTTCCACAGCCCCCGCAGCAGGCTCCAGACCTGCCCGCTCCCCGACGCCGCGGCTTCCGTCGGCTCCGCCGCACGCAGTGCGGTGAGCGCCCATTCGTCGGCGGCCCGCATCACGGCCGCGGTCGCACCGGCCAGCAGCGCCGCGTCCACGTCCGTCCGGATGAATCCGAGGCGCTGTCCGTCCGCGACCACGGCTCCGAACCAGCCGAGCCAGACCTCGCCCCGAGCCCGACCGACGGCGGCGTCGGCGAGGGCCAGATCGTCCGGGTGGGCGCGCAAGTGGGTGACCAGGGCGTGCGATCCGGCCTCCAGCCGGGCCCAGAAGTCGGCCTCGTCGCGGGCCGGGGTCCATGGCCCGAGCACACCGAGGAGGCGATCGAGCACGTCGTCGAGGACGGCGGCGAGGAGGTCCTCCCGGCCGTCGAAGTACTGGTAGGCAGCGGTCTTTGAGAAGCCGGCCGCCTCAATGATCTTGTTGTACGAGGCGGACGCGGGACCGTGCTCGGCGAAGTGCGCGCGGGCGACGGCGAGGATCGCCGCCCTTCGCTCGGCCGGCAGGCGGTGGAATCGAGGGAGCGGAGTCATGTACTTACGGTACACGCCATCGGTGTGTACTACCAGTACACCTCGCCGGGAGATCAGCGTCGAGGGGAACCGAATTGATCATGTTCGGCGTCTTCGAGGGCATATGACCGGCGAGGAAGAGGAGAACCTGACGTGAGGACACCGGACACATCGACGTCCCGACGCACCCTGCTGACCGTGGGAGCGGGGGTGGCCCTGGCCGCCGCACTGCCGGTGGGCACGGCCCGCGCCGCCTCACCGGTGGCGGGACTGCGCACGCTGGAACGCGAGTACGGGGCGCGGCTGGGGGTGTACGCGCTGGACACCGCCACCGGCCGGACCGTGGTCCACCGCGCCGACGAACCGTTCCCCATGTGCTCGGTGTTCAAGACGCTGGCGGCCGCGGCCGTGCTGCGGGACCTCGACCACGACGGCAGCCGCCTCGCCCAGCGCATCCACTACACGCTCCAGGACGTCACGGACGCGGGCGGCGGGTCGGTCACGGAGCGGCCCGAGAACATCGAGGACGGCCTGACCGTGGCGGAACTCTGCTCCGCCGCCATCGCCCAGAGCGACAACGCCGCCGCCAACCTGCTGCTGCGCGAGCTCGGCGGCCCCACCGCGATCACCCGCTTCTGCCGCTCGCTGGGCGACCGTACGACCCGGCTCGACCGGTGGGAGCCCGAGCTGAACACGGCCGAGCCGTGGCGGGAGACGGACACGACCAGCCCCCGCGCGATCGGCCGGACGTACGCCCGCCTCTCGCTCGGCGACGCGCTGGACCCCGGGGACCGGGAGCAACTGAACGGCTGGCTGCTGTCGAACACCACCAGCAACGATCGACTCCGGGCCGGCCTGCCGAAGGACTGGGCCGTCGGGGACAAGACGGGCGCCGGTTCGTACGGGACCAACAACAACGTGGGCATCGCCTGGCCCCCGGGGCGCCCGCCCTTGGTCCTTTCCATCCTGTCGACCATGCCGGGGGCGACGGCGCCGCGCGACAACACGCTGATCGCCAGGACCGCGAAGCTGCTGGCGGACACGCCAGCCTGAGCCCTCGCGGCGGGGCTCCTCAGGATGAGGGCGCGTTCCTCGTGGAGAAGGTAGCGGCGCGGGCGCACCCCGTCGCCGTGGTCCATCGCCGCCGCCGGCCCCCGGGGGCCGGACGCGACGGTCCGCGCCGTCAAGGAGCGGACGTGGCCACGGGGCGCCGGGGGGCGGAGATCACGAGGGCCGGTCTGGAACGCCGCCTCCCGCGCGCCGCTGCACGAGCGGCAGGCGCAGTCCGTCCAGGTTCAGGTCGAGGAGGCGTTCGGCCTGGGCCCGTTGCTCGGGGCCGGCCGAGGTGAGGGCGATGCCGGCGAGGGCGGCGAACATGTCGGTCGAGCTGATGTCGGACCTGATCGCACCCGCGGCGGTGCAGGCCTCCATGAGGGACGCGAGGGCGTCCTGGATCATCTGGCGGCTGTCGGCGTAGGGATTGGTACCCGCCGCAAGAACGGCGCGCATCGCGTCGGCCATGCCCATCTTGGCGGTGGCGTAGTCGATGAAGCGGCGCGTCCAGGCGCGCAGAGCCTCGTACGGCGGCAGGGTCTCCAGGAGCGTGGGGACGGAGTCGCACAGGCGCGCGACCTCGTTCCGGTAGGCCGCTTCGATCAGGGCTTCCCGGGAAGGGAAGTTGCGGTAGAGGGTGCCGGTGCCGACACCGGCTTCCTTGGCGATGCGTTCGAAGTGGGCCTCCAGCCCCTGCTCGGTGAACACGCGCACCGCGGCAGCCAGGATCTTGTCCCGGTTGCGCTGCGCATCGGCCCTCAGCGGGCGTCCTGCATCTGCGGCCATCAGCGGCTCCCTCGTTCCTCACTTGCTAAGTGGAGGAGCCTCCACTTAGTGTGGGCTGAAGTGGCGGCGCCTCCACTTTCACTCTAGGGCATGCCCTCGGCCTGCCCTTCCTCTTCTTCCTCTTCTTCTTCCTCTTCCGAAGGGACGGCCCGTCATGTCGGGAACTGCGGACATCACGGCGATCGCGGGAACCACGGGAATTGCCGGAAAGGTCGTCGCCATCACCGGAGCCGGCAGCGGCATCGGCGAGGCGACCGCCCTCCTGCTCGCCGAGCGGGGCGCGAAGGTGGTCCTCGGCGCACGGCGCACCGAACGCCTCCAGGCGCTGGCCGCCCGGATCGAGCGGGCCGGTGGTGAAGCCGCTTGGATCTGTACGAACGTGACGCGGCGCGGCGAGGTGACCGGCCTCGTCGACCTGGCCCGAGAGCGGTACGGCAGGCTCGACGTACTGGTCAGCAATGCCGGGGTCGGACTCATCTCCCCGCTCGACGAACTGCGCGTCGAGGACTGGGAGGAGATGATCGACGTCAACCTCAAGGGCGTCCTCTACGGGATCGCCGCGGCGCTCCCCCTGTTCCGGGAGCAGGGCTCCGGACACTTCGTCAACATCGTGTCCACCGCCGGTCTGCGCGTCGTGCCGCTCCAGTCGGTGTACGCGGGCACCAAGAACGCCGTGCGCACGATCTCCGAGGGCCTGCGCCAGGAGGCCGGGGACAGCCTGCGCGTGACCGTCGTGTCGCCCGGCGCCGTCCGTACGGACTTCACGGAGCGCATGGGGCCGGAGGCCCGGGCCCGGATCGACCGGATGATGGAGACCGCGCTGTCGCCGGACGCGGTGGCCCGCGCCATCGCCTTCGCCGTCGAGCAGCCGGACGGTGTCGACGTGGGCGACATCGTCGTGCGCCCCACCGCGCAGGCCTGAGGGTGGTGGGGGGACCGGCCCCGGCCGTGGCGGGCCGTGCCGGTCCCCGGGGGCCCTGTTCCTACGGGGCCATCTCGTACGTGCCGGACAGCGCCTCGACCCGCGCCCAGACGCGCGCCGCCCGCTCCTCGTCGACGACCGGACGCCGGACCGCGCCCAGCGCCCATTCCTGCTGGGCCGCCGTCGCGGAGTCCTTGCCGTACAGCTCGACCGCGTGGCCGGAGAAGTCGCGCACCAGGACGGAGAACAGCTCGTCGAGCACCGACCCGTCCAGGTCCGTCAGGCGGGCCTGCTCCAGGATCAGCTGTCCGTACACGACCAGCGCGAACAGCTGGCCCACGGAGAGGAGGAAGTCGAGGTCGCGGCTCTGCTCCTCGTCCGGAGCGACGGTGGCCACGAACGCGCAGAGCGCGTCGGCCTGCTCGCGGAACCTGGCCACGTTCGGCACGTCGGCGTACGCGTCGTAGGCGGTCCGCCAGTCGTGGAACCGTACGGAGCCCAGGCCGCGGGCCGGCCCCTGCTGGAAGAGGAAGGCGTCGTCGGCCGCGTCGAGCCGGGTCGGCACGGCCGGGTACTCGGCCGGGTTCAGCAGGTGGTTGCGCATGAACTTGAGGATCAGGGCGAGGTTGACGTGGACCGTGCCCTCCAGCTTGGGCAGTCCGCGGATCTCGATGGCCGCCTGCGCGAAGTAGTTGTCCTTCTCGAAGCCCTTGGCGGCGATGACGTCCCACATCAGGTCGATGACCTTCTCGCCCTCCGTGGTCACCTTCATCTTCGTCATCGGGTTGAAGAGCAGGTATCGGCGGTCGTCCGGGCCGGCGGAACGGAAGTAGTCGACGGCGCGGTCGCTGAAGAGCTTCATCCCGACCAGGCGGACGTACGCGTCGGCCAGCTCCCGGCGCACGTGCGGGAAGGCGGTGACGGGGCGACCGTAGAGGACCCGGTTGTGCGCGTGGGTCACGGCCTCGTACATCGCGTGCTCGCAGATGCCGATGGAGGCGGTGCACAGGTTGAACTTGCCGACGTTGACGGTGTTCAGGGCGGCGTCAAAGGCGGCCTTGCCGGTGTGCAGGACGTCCTCGGCGCGGACCGGATAGTCCTCGAGGCGGAACTCGCTGACGTACTTGGAGGAGTCTACGACGTTCTTCACCAGGTGGTACGCGGGGTGGCGGCTGTCGGCCGCGAAGAAGACGTAGCCGTCGGGGCCCTCTATGTCGGTGCGGCGGCCGAAGACGGAGACGAGGCCGGCGGCGTTTCCGTTGCCGATGTAGTACTTGGACCCGCTCGCGCGGAATCCGGCGGCACCGGCTTCGTCGACGTACGGCCGAAGCAGCATGTCGGTGGAGTAGATGTCGGCGCCGTGGGTCTTCTCGGACAGGCCGAAGGCGAACACCTCGCCCTCGGCGAGGAGCTGCGCGGCGCGGGCGCGGGCGTCGGCGTTGTCGCTCTGCCAGACCGGACCGAGGCCGAGGATGGTGACCTGCCAGGCGTACCAGTAGTCGAGGCCGTAGAAGCCGAAGATCTCGTTCAGGGCGGCGATCCGCGCCGTGTCCCAGCGCTGGTCGGACTCCCCCTCGCCGGCCTCGGTGGCCGGGGTCAGGAAGGTCGCGAAGAGGCCCTCCTTCGCGGAGAAGGCGAGGAAGTCGGCGAGCCAGGCGCGGGAACGGTAGTCCTCGATCAGCCGGCGCTTGCCGCGGCTCTCGAACCAGTCGACGGTAGCGCGCAGCAGCCTGCGGGTCTCGGGGTCGAAGTGCGCCGGGTCGTACGTGTGCGGGTTGAAGAGCAGGGCGTCTGCCATGGAGGTTCACCTTCCGAGGGGTTGACGGAGGAGGGGAGGGGATGGGGCGACTGCAGGGGGGGGGTGGCGCCGTGCGGCGGTTTCGCGGGCGGTACGGCCGCCGCGGCGCGACGGGATTCAGGCGGTTGCGGTCGGCGGGGCCCCGCCGAGCCGGTGGAGGGTGGCGAGGACGTCGTCGAGCCAGGCGATCGTCATCCGCTCGAACGCGATGCCGCCGCGCAGCACGACGTGCTGGAGCTCCTGACCGGCGTCGAGCGGTGCGGGGGCGTCCGGCCCGGTGAAGTCGCGCAGTTCACCAGCGAGGTAGCGGGCCAGCCGGTCGCTGTGTGCCCGGTGGTGCCGCTCCACCTCGTGGATCAGTGCGGCCGGGTCGTCGAAGGCCGCGCCGCGGATCTTGACGGCGAGGTCGTGGCGGAGGCTCTCGGGCTCGATCGGCTCGTGCAGCCACTCGGCGAGGGCGGTGCGGCCGGGACCGGCGACGGAGTACTCCTTCTTGTCCGGCCGGCCCTGCTGCGGGACCGCGCGGACGGCGAGCAGCCCGTTGCCCTCCATGCGCGCCAGGACCCGGTAGATCTGCTGGTGGGTGGCGGTCCAGAAGTAGCCGATGGACCGGTCGAAACGACGGGCCAGCTCGTAGCCGGAGCCCGGCTTCTCCAGCAGGGAGACGAGGATCGCGTGGTCGAGCGCCATGCCCCGATCTTTCTATGCAACTCGTTGCATAGACAAGCGGCAGGAGTCAGGTGAGACGCGGCTCACCCGGGCGCGGGGTGCGCCGCCAGGTGCCGCCGGATGACGCCAGGTGCCGGCGGATGCCGCCGGCTCACTCGGCGGCGAGCCGTGCGCCGGTCCAGACGAGCGCCGGCGGAATCTCCCGCAGCCAGGTGTTGAAGCTGTGGCCACCGCTGTCGAGGATGATCGACGAGACGTGGGCGGGTGCCTTCACCTTGCGGATGAACTCCTGCGTCTCGCCGTAGTTCGGCTCGCCCCGCAGCGAGGAGGTCACGAGGAACGACGAGTTTCCCTGCGGCAGGTGGTCCAGGTGCCAGAGCAGATCGGACCTCTTCTCCTCGTCCTTGTTCCCCTTGAACAGGTCACCGGAGTACTTGTCGATCTCGGGCCGGTACTCCGCCGACAGGCCCACGCCGACCGCGTACGCCTCCGGGTGCTGCACCGCCATCTTCAGGGCGCAGTAGCCCCCGGTGGAGTCGCCGATGACCCCCCAGCTCCGCGGCGACGTGCCCACGCGGTACGTGCCGGAGACCGCCTTGACGACGTCCGCGCCGAAGAAGGCCTCGCTCTGCGGACCCCCGGGAACGTCGACGCACTGGGTGTTGGGCGCGGCGATGGTGGGTCGCATCATCACCAGGATCATCGGCTGCATGCGCTTCTGCTTCGCCAGGCTCCACGCCAGCCTCGGGTAGTGCAGCTTCTTGATGAGGTTCTCGGCCATGCCCGGGTAGCCCGTGAGGACGACGGCGGCCGGGAACCTGCGCCGCTCGTCGCTCTTGTCGAAGTACTCCGGCGGCAGGTACACGTACGCCTCGGCGGCGGCCCGGGACCGCTCACCGTGGATCACCACCTTCTCGATCACCCCACCCACCTGCGGGTTCCGGCCGCCGGGCACTTCCGGAGCCTGCCTGCCCAGCACCTCTACGGCAGCGCCTCCCGGGACGGCCGGGGCGTGCTGCTTCGTACCGGCGAGGTCGGCCCAGGAGTCGTAGAGGAGGAAGGTGCGGTTGGCGGCGGCACCGACCGAGGCCAGGACCGACAGCTGCACGAGGACGAGCAGCCCGACGCGCGCCAGCACCCGCCGGGCGCCCGGGCGTCCGAGCCGGGGCCACAGCCATACCGTGAGGGCGAACAGCAGCGCCGTGCACAATGCGACGCTCGCCATGAGCGTGCCACTCGTCAGACCCATGAATCAGTGAACCCTCTGCACAGTCCCGTCCGGACGCTCGGGCCCGGAGCGCTACCAGCAGGTGGCGCACCAGGCAAGAGGGGCGGAGCGGGCCCCGCGTTCCCTCGTGGAAGGGGCGGTACCGGGCAAAGCGCGACCCACCCGGGGCGGAAGAAGCGCCGCCGGCTCGACCCTCCTTTGGGTAGATGCCACATGAAGTGCTGACGGCGGCACGGATACCCTGACGAAATCCCTTTCCGATGCTGTCGGCATCTGATAGTCCTCCTGTATGTTTCACGCGGCAAATCACCTTCCATGGGCCGATTCACCCTTGCAGATGCGTTTCACGGAACGTTCTGACTTCGGCGGACGGCAGTCGTTGACCAGGAGATCCGCATGACGCAGGACGAAAACCGCCGGATACGCGCGGGGCGGGCAGCGAGCCGCGTGGCGCACGTGTGTGCCGCCGCCACCGCCCTGCTGATCACCTCCTGCGGCACGGTCGACGACCCGAAGGACGCGGCCGCTCCGTCGACATCGGCACAGGCGTCGGCGTCGGCGTCGACATCCCCCAAGGCCTCGGTCGCTCCGATCAAGCCGGGCGAGGTACGCATCGCGGGCGAGGTCGACAAGCCCTACACCATCACCCTGGCCGACCTGCGCAAGCTGCCCCAGGCCGAGGCCCCGGTGGAGTTCGTCAGCGCCAAGGGGGACCAGAAGCACACCTACCAGGGCGTGCTGCTGCACGAGGTGCTGAAGGCGGCCCAGCCGCGCTTCGACCAGGGCAAGAAGAACGGGCAGCTACGCGGGGTGGTCGCGGCCACCGGCGGCGGGGACTACCGCGCGGTCTTCGCGTGGGCCGAGGTCGATCCGGGATTCGCCAAGTCCCAGATCCTGCTGGCCGTTTCCGAGGACGGGACGCCCTTCGAGGACGCGGCCGGCCCGCGCCTGGTCGTCCCGCAGGACACCCGCGGCGGCCGCTACGTCTCCGAACTGAACCAGCTGTGGGTCGGCACCGTCGATCCGGTGGTCGACAGTGCCCACTGAGGCGTCCGGAGCGCCCGGCCGTCGGCGGTCCCTGACCCGGCGCGCGCTGCTCGGCGCCGCCGGTCTCGGGGCCGTGGCGGGCGGCGGCGCCGTCGTCTCGGCCGCCGTGCGCGAGGCCCCGGCCGCGCCGGACGGCGCCGGGGCGAACGTCCCCTTCCACGGCCCGCAGCAGGCCGGGATCCTGCACCCCCGTCAGACCCACGCCCACCTGGCCGCCTTCGACTTCGGGGCGCGGACCGACCGGGGCCGGGCCGCCGCGCTCCTGCTGCGCTGGAGCACCGCCGCCGCACGCCTCACCCGCGGCGAACCGGTCGGCGAGGAGATCAGCCCGCCGGGTTCCCGGGCCGTCGACACCGGCGTCGCGCTGGGATCCGGCCCCGCCTCGCTCACCCTCACCTTCGGTTTCGGCGCGACCTTCTTCGATCGGGTGGAGCTGGCCGCGGCCCGCCCCGAGGCACTCGCACCGCTGCCCGCCCTCCCCGACGACCAGCTCGACCCGGCCCGCGGCGGCGGCGACCTGTTCGTCCAGATCGCCGCCGACGATCCGCTCGTCGGCCTGCACGCCCTGCGCACCGTGCAGCGCCTGGCGCACGGCGAGGCGAAGACCCGCTGGGTGATGTCCGGGTTCACCACTGCGCCGGTGCCGGGCCGCACCGCGCCCACGCACCGCGACCTCATGGGACAGCTCGACGGCACCGCCAACCCCTCCCCCGCGGATGCCGCCGCGCGCGACCGGATCCTCGTGACCGCCCCCGGTTCGCCGCCCTGGCTGGCGGGCGGCTCGTACGTGGTGGTCCGCCGGATCCGGATGCTCCTCGACCACTGGGACACCCTCCCCCCGGAGCACCGGGAACAGGCCGTCGGACGCCGCGCCGCCGACGGCTCCCCGCTCACGGGCGGCGGCGAACGCACCGCCCCCGACCTCGCGGCCAACCGCCCCGACGGCGTCCCGGTGATCGCGTACAACGCACACGTCCGGCTGGCCGCACCCGCCACCAGCGGGGGCGCGACCATGCTGCGCCGCGGCTGGTCGTACTACGACGGCCTGCGCGCGGACGGCGCGCCGGACGCCGGGATGCTCTTCGTCGCCTGGCAGTCGGACCCCCGCACCGGCTTCGTCCCCGTCCAGCAGCGTCTGGCCCGCGGCGACGCACTCGGCCGGTACCTGGTCCACGAGGCGTCTTCCCTGTTCGTGGTCCCCGGCGGCGTCCGCCCGGGCGGATACGTCGGCCAGGCCCTGCTGGAGGAGTAGCCCGACCGGGTGGATCCGGGAACCAGCGGGCCGTCGCGGGCGTTGGTGCGACCATAGGTAGGTGATCAACCGGGCCCACCGGCCGGCGGGGACCCGCCGGTATCCGCGCCTTCCGACCGACTGCGAGGGGAGCCGTTCATGAGCACGGCGAAAGACCTGTTCATCATCGCCATGGACCCGCCGCCGGACCGTTCCGTCGGCCAGGGCGACCTGTCGCTCGCCCTGGCGGGAGCCGAGCTGATCGACCTCCTCGACGCGCAGGCCGTCGCCCTGGACGACGACCGCATCGTGCCCGGCGGGGAGCAGGAACTGCACGACCCCCTGCTGGCCGAGGCAGCGTCGGCACTCACCCGCCAGATGCCCTACGAGCGGGTCGACGACTGGCTGTGGCGCCGCGGGCGTGATCTGTCCGCGGCGTACCAGGCCGCACTGGAGGAGGCCGGTGAGCTGACGCGGGGACGGCGCGGCCTGCTGCCCTTCGGGAGCGACCGCATGGAGGTGGCCGACACGCCCGCCCGCCGCCGGGCGCTGGGCCGCCAGGAGGAGGAAGAGCCCGTCCTCGCCGCCCTCGCCTCGGTCGTGGGCATCGGCAGCGGTGAACCCGAGGCCGAACCCCGCCCGGGCGACGAGGCGGTGACGATCGTCCTGGCCGTCGTCAGCGACGCGGTGATGGAGCTGGAGGCCGTGCGCCAGCGGCGGACCATCGAGAACGCGGCGTTCGCCAACATCTGGCGCGGCCCCTGAGCCCCGCGGGCGTCCGTGACGTGCGTTACGCCCGGTCAGAACCGTGGCGCGGCCCGACTATGCTCGCCGGAGTGCCGTCCGCCCCTGTGTACGAACGGCGGATGTCCTCCTGCTGAGAAGGTTCGGGAATAAGCGTGTTGATCGGGCGTCAGGAAGAACGGGCGACCATCGCCGCCGCGTTGTCACCGCAGGCGGCCACCGCGTCGCTGCTGCTGCTCGGTGAGCCCGGGGTCGGCAAGACCCTGCTGTTGGACATGACCGTCGACGACGCGCTCGCGGCGGGGACCCGGGTGCTGCGCGTCCGCGGCAACGCGGCGGAGACCGAGCTGGCCTTCGCGGGGCTGCACCAGTTGCTGCTGCCCGTGCTGGACCGGGCCGACGACCTGCCGGTCCGTCAGCGCGGCGCCCTGATGGCCGCCTTCGGCCTGGGCGACGACCCGGCCCCGCCCGATCCCATGATGATGAGCCTGGCCGTACTGACCCTGGTTTCGCACGTCGCCTCGGCCGGGCGGGTGCTGCTCGCCGTCGACGACGCCCAGTGGATCGACCGCGGGAGCTGCCAGGTGCTGGGGTTCCTCGCCCGACGTCTCGCGGGCGAGCCGATCGGGCTGCTCGTCGCCTCGCGCGGCACGCGCCGACCGGAGTGGCTGGACCGGTCGGTCACGGAGCTGGTGGTGCCCGCGCTGTCGCCGGCCGAGGCCGAGGAGCTGATCGGCGCACAGCCGGATCCGCCCCTGGGATCGGCCCGGCGCCGGGTGCTGGAGACCGCCGCGGGCAACCCGCTGGCCCTGGTGGAGCTTTCGCGCTCGGCGGCACGCGAGGACGTGCTCCGGGCGGACGGGCCCCCGCCGGCCGGGCTCCGCTCGGGCGGGCTCCACGCGGGCGGACACCTCCCGGTCACCGATCTGCTGGAACGGACCTTCGCCGCCCAGGTGGACGAGTTGCCCGCGGCGACGCGGGCCGCGCTGCTGGTCGCGGCCGCGGCCGAGGGCGTCGGGCCGGCCGGTGTGCTGGCCGCCCTGCCGCCGGGCACGGACATGGACGTCTGGCTGCCTGCGGAGCGGGCGGGGCTGGTCCGGCTGCACAGCGACCGCATCGACTTCCGGCACCCCCTGGTCCGCTCCGCGATCTACGGGGCCGCTCCGTTCGCCGAGCGCCGGCGGACCCACCTGGCGCTGGCGGCTTCGCTCGACGGCGATCCCGACCGGCGGGCCTGGCAGTTGTCGGCCGCCACGGTGGAACCGGACGCGGCGGTGTCCGCCGCGCTGGAGGCCACCGCCATGCGCGCGTTCGGCCGCGGCGCGCTCGCCGAGGCCCTGGCCGGTCTGGAACGGTCCGCGCAGCTGAACGCCGCTCCTGCCGAGCAGACCCGGCTGCTGACGACGGCGGCGTACGCGGGCATCCTGACCGGCGACATCGACCGGGCGGAGGAGCTCGCGGCGAAGGCCGCCTCGGTCAACGAGGACCCGGCGGCGACGCCCTGGATATCGGCGCTCACCGCCCTGGTGGAGATGCTGATGATGCGGATGGAGCGGGCGTTCGCCCTGATCGCCCCCGACACCCTGCCCGACGTGGCCCAACTCGACGAGGGCAGTTCCACGATCGTCACCGGGATCGCCTACCACTCGGGCAGTCCCGTCCAGCGCGAGCGCGCACTGCGGCTGCTGGCCGGCCGCGACCTGACGGATCCGACCCCACCGCACCCCTTCCACCTCTGGGACGCCGGTGTCACGGACCCCTTCGGCAAGGGCGACCTGGTCCGGTCCCACCTGCCCGCCGTCACCTCCGCGCCGGGCCGCGCACCCACCGAGAACCACACGCTCGGCGTGCTCTGCCTGATCCTCGACGAGACCGAGACGGCGGTGAGCCTGCTGCGCGAGGTGGCCAACCCGCAGTGGGAGGACGCCGACGCCTTCCACGCGGGGATGACCGCCGCCGATCTGGCCTGGGCCAATCTGGACCGGGGCCGCTGGGCGGACGCCCGGCTCGGTGTCGAGCGGCTCGCCGGCCGGTTCCTGGATGGTGTCCACACGCACGGCTCCGCGCGGGCGCTGACCGTCCTGGCCACCCTGTGCGCGCTCACCGGTGAGCCTGAGCTCGCCGTACGGCACGCAACGGCCGCCCTCGCCGTGACGGAGCCGGCCGGGGTGCTCGGCGCCGTCGTCCGCGCCCGCCGGGCAGCGGGTCTCGCCGCCACGGCACTCGGTGACCACGCCTCGGCCTTCCGGCACCTGCGCACCCTCTTCGACGGGGAGGGGGTGCCCGTGCACTACCACCTGTCGTGTTACGCGGTCGCCGACTACGCGGCGGCCGCCGTGCTCGTCGGCCGCGCCGAGGACGCCTCGGTCGCCCTGGAGCAGGTCACCGCCGCGGTCGGGGACGGGGGCTCCGTCCGGCTGCGGCAGGTCCTGGGCCGGGCCCGGGCGCTGCTCTCCGATCCGGCCGGGGCCGGCCCGTCCTTCGAGGGCGCGCTGGCGGACCCGGCCGGCCACCGCTGGCCCTTCGAACACGCCCAGACCTGGCTGGAGTACGGGGAGTGGCTGCGCAGGCAGCGCCGGATCGCCGAGGCACGGGCCGCCCTGATCAAGGCCCGGGAGATCTTCGAGGGGCTGGGGGCGGTGGATTGGAGCGACCGGGCGCAGGCCGAGCTGCGAGCGGCCGGCGTCACCGTCCAATCCTCCCCGCGCAGCGCGTTCCGGACCCTGACGCCGCAACGTCAGCGGATCGTCCGGCTGGCGGCCGAGGGCCTGACCAACCGGGAGATCGGCGAGCGACTGTTCCTCTCGCCCCGTACCGTCGGCACCCACCTCTACCAGGCCTTCCCGGTGCTGGGCGTCACCTCTCGCGGCCGGCTGCGGGACGTGGTGGAGCCGGAGTCGACCGACTGAGGCCACAGGGCAAGTCATGTGACGGATGGCAGCGGCGGTGGTCGTTTCGAGACTGGGTGGAGGAGAAGCCCTCACCCCCTCGGAGTTCCCATGAGCGTCGTACTCACCACCTCGCCGCTGTCCCCGCACGAGCGGGCGGACTACTGGAACAACCTGGTGTCCGACACCTTCATCCCCCTCGGCGTCACCCTGCACGAACCCGTGCCGTCCGTGGGGAGCATCGTCAGCGAACGTCTCGGGCCCCTGCAGATCTCGGCGGTCCAGGCGGGTCCGCAGAGCGTGTCGCGCACCCGGCGGCTGATCTCCCGGGGCGGGGAGGAGTTCCTCACCGTCACCTTCCAGCAGACCGGTACCGCGCGGCTGACCCAGGACGACCGCCGGGCGCTGGTCGGGCCGGGGACCTTCACCTGCTCGGACGCCGGACGCCCGTACGAGCGGGAGCAACCGGACCACTTCCGCTTCACGGCGATCCGGGTGCCCAAGAGCGGACTGGGAGTACCGGAGGCGGACCTGCGGGCGGTCACCGGAACGGTCTTCAGCGGCGATCACGGAACCTCCGGTCTGGTCGCGGGCTTCCTGAGGCGGCTGGCCGAACGGCCCTCCGGCTTCGACGCGTACACGGGTCAGCAGCTCGCCATGACCGCCATGGACCTCCTGGGGGTGCTGGTGCGCGAGCGGCGGGGGCGGCTGGATCCGTACGCCTCGGACACGGCCCGGGGCATGCTGGCGCGCGTCAAGGCGTACGTCCTGACGTCCCTGGCCGATCCCGACCTGTCGCCGGAGCGCATCGCGGCCGCGCACCACATCTCGGTGCGGTACCTGCACAAGCTCTTCCAGTCGGAGGGGACCACGGTGGGCCGCTGGATCCGGCAGGAGCGGCTGGAGCGGTGCCGGCGCGACCTGTCGCGGCGGACGGGGTCGGCGCCGGCGGTCACCGCGGTCGCCCAGCGCTGGGGGTTCACCAACCCGTCCCACTTCAGCCGGGCCTTCCGCGCCGCCTACGGCATGTCGCCCCGGGAGTGGCAGTGCGGCGCCCGGGGCGAATGACCGTCTCACAGCGTGCGCCGCACCCCCGCCTGGCGTTCCAGGTTCCGCAGTTGCCCGGCCAGATCCCCCTCGACCGCGGTGTGGGCGGGGCCGCTGCGGCCGATGGGCAGCACCTGTTCGCCGCGCATGTCCTCCAGCATCAGCGCGAAGGCGGCGTAGGTGGCGACGAGGGCCACCAGGAGGCCGAGGGCTCCGGCCAGCTGTCCGGGCCACTCGGCCCCGGTCAGCCCCGCCAGGCCGGTGGCCGCCCAGCGGGGCAGGGAGACCACGATGACCAGCCACAGGGCCCGCTTGGGGCGGGTCACGAGGGCCATCAGCGCCCCGAAGCACAGCAGCGCCAGGTTGAACACGCCCAGGACCCGGTGGCCGCCGACCGCACCGGTTCCCGTCACGAGGGCGTACGCCAGCCAACTGCCGGCGAACGTGCCCATGAGCGTGGCCGCGATCACGTCCCGGGCACCGAACGCCAGGAAGCTCACTAGGAGTTGGAGGGCGAAGGCGGGCAGCACGCACAGGGCGACGGCCCTGCGGTCGGCGGCCTCGAAGACCCCGAGCTGCAGGCAGCCGGTCATCACCGAGGCGATCGCCACCGTGAAGAAGCCCAGAGGCATCGGTGAGGCGATGGGGTGCAGGTTGATCCGCGTCATCGCCCGGAGGTCCGGTTCGTGGCGGCGCCGGGGCGCCACCCCGTCCGGGCCGCCCGCGGCGGTGTTGCCCGGGACCGTACTCATCTGGTGGGTTCCCCTGTTCCGTTGTTCCGTGGGTCAGTGCGCGAAGCACGGGTCGACGAAGGGCTGCGGCGGCGTCTCGGGCGCCGATCCGCGCGCCCGTCGCCACAGCCAGTGCCGTTCGGACTCGGCAACGGCTTCGGCCATCAGCTCGGCCTGACGTGCGCCGCCCCCCTGGTACCCGCCGAAGCGGGCCACCGGCGCCCACTGCGGGCTGACCGGCGGGAGCGGCTCGTCCAGGCCCTCGTACTCGGCGGTCGCGTACACGATGCGGCCGCCGACGACCGTGCACAGGGACTCGATGCCCGGGATAGCGGCCTCGGGCACGCTGAAGTAGTCCTCCGACAGGATCGAGAGGTCCCCGTAACAGCCCTCCCGCAGCACGCCCTTGACGTCCTCCTCACCGGTGAGCTGCGCACCGCCCCGGGTGTAGAGGCCGAGCGCGGTCTCCCGGTCGATGGAGGTCCCGGCCGGGTGGAGCGGCGTACCGCCCACGGTGCGGCCGGTCACGAGCCAGTGCAGGCAGACCCACGGGTTGTACGAGGACACGCGCGTGGCGTCGGTGCCGGCGGCGACGGTGAGGCCCCGGTCGAGCATGGCGCGGACCGGTGGGGCCTGGGAGGCGGCCTCGGCGCCGTAGCGGTCGAGGAAGGCGGTTCCCTGGAAGGACATCCGGTTCTGTACGGAGAGGGCGCCGCCGAGGGCGGCGATGCGGTCCAGGCTGTCGGCGGAGACGGTCTCGGCGTGGTCGAAGAGCCAGCGGTTCCCGCCGGGGAAGAGCCCTTCGGCGGCGAGCTTCTCGAACACCGCCAGGTCGCGGCGGATCGTCTCGTCGTAGGTGGCGTGGAGCCGGAAGCCCCAGCCGTTCTCTATCAGCAGCCGGACGGCCTGCTCGAACTCGGCCTCGTACCCTTCGGTGAGCGCCGGGCGGGGCTCGGAGAAGTTCTCGAAGTCGGCGGCCGCCCAGGTCAGGTTCTCGCCGGCGCCGCCGAGGCGCAGCCACTCGTCACCGTCCCCCGGCTCGACGGTCTCGGTCCAACGTTTCAGATCGGCGAGCTCCTGCCCGGCGGTCTGCGGGAACAGGTGGTAGGTGATGCGCAGCGAAAGCTCCCCCGACCGGGCCAGGTCGATGACGGTGGCGTAGTCGTCGGGGAAGTTCTGGAACCCGCCGGCGGCGTCGACCGCCGAGGTCAGCCCGAAGCGGTTCAGCTCGCGCAGGAAGTGCCGCGTCGAGTTCCGCCGGTCGCCCGCGTCCAGGGTCGGCGCCTTGGCCAGGGTGGAGTACAGGACGAGCGCGCTCGGTGCCGCCAGGAGGACCCCGGTGGGCTCGCCGTCGCGGCCCCGTACGATCTGCCCGCCGCGCGGGTCGGGGGTGGCACGGGTGAATCCGGCGGCCCGCACGGCCGCCCGGTTCATCAGCGCCGACTGGTAGAGGTGCAGGACGAACACCGGGGTGTCGGGCGCGGCGGCGTTCAGCTCGGCCACGGTCGGCATCCGGCGTTCGGCGAACTGCTCGGCCGTCCAACCGCCGACCACCCGGATCCACTGGCCCTTGGGGGTGCGGCCGGCCTGCTCGCGCAGCATGGCCAGCGCGTGGCGCAGGCTGCGTACGCCGTCCCAGCGCAGCTCCAGCACGTAGTTCAGGCCGCCCCGGATGACGTGCAGGTGCGAGTCGTTCAGCCCGGGGACCACGCGGCGGCCGAGGGCGTCGACCACCCGGGTCGCCGGGCCCACGAGCCCGGCGAGGTCGTGGTCGTCGCCGAGGGCCACGACGCGGCCGTCGCGGATCGCGACGGCGCGGGCCTCGGGCCGGGCCGGGTCCCCGGTGTACACCTTCGCGTTGCGCACGAGCAGGTCGGCGGCCGGGCGCCCGGCCGCCGGATCCGCCGGGCCGGCGGCGGGGACCACGCCGGCCACGGGCATGCTCGTCGTACCGGCCGGGGCCGTCATGCCAGGGCCTCGCGCAGGGTCTCTACTGCCTGGCCGATGGCGAGCGACGCGGCCCGCGTCTCGCGCAGCGCGTTCAGCATGACGAAGTCGTGGATGGTGCCCAGGACGCGCAGGGCCGTGACCGGGACGCCGGCGGCGCGCAGCCGGGCGGCGTACGCCTCGCCCTCGTCGCGCAGCACGTCGGCCTCGGCGGTGATGACCAGGGCGGGCGGCAGCCCGGTGAGCTGATCGAGGGAGGCGCGCAGCGGGGAGGCGGTGATCTGCGCCCGCTCGGCCGCGTCGGTCGTGTACTGGTCCCAGAACCAGCGCATGGCGTCGCGGCGCAGGAAGTAGCCCTCGGCGAACTGCGCGTAGGAGTCGGTGTCGAAGGCCGCGTCGGTGACCGGGTAGAAGAGGACCTGGTGGAGGATGCGGACGTCGCCGCGCTGCTTGGCCATGAGGGTGAGGGCGGCGCTCATGTTGCCGCCGACCGAGTCGCCGGCGACGGCGATCCGGGAGCCGTCGAGGTCCTCGTGGTGTCCCTCGCGGGCCACCCACTGGGCGACGGTGTAGTTCTGCTCGATGGCGACCGGGTAGCGGGCCTCGGGCGACAGGTCGTACTCGGGGAAGACCACGGCCGCCCCTGCGCCGACGGCCAGTTCGCGCACCAGCCGGTCGTGGGTGTGGGCGTTGCCGAAGACCCAGCCCGCGCCGTGCAAGTAGAGGATGACGGGCAGCGGGCCGTTGGAGCCGCGGGGGCGCACGATCCGGGTGCGGACGTCGCCGGTGGGGCCGCCCTGGACGGTGATCCATTCCTCGTCGACGGCGGGCAGGGCGACGCCCTCGCCGCTCTGCACGTCGTCCACGGCCTTCCGGCCGTCGGCGACGGGGATCTGGTAGAGGTACGGCGGCTGGGCGGTGGCGTGGGCGAAGGCCTGGGCGGCGGCTTCGAGTACCGGCTCTTCGGACATGGGGGCTCTCCTTCGGTGGGGGTGTCGGGGGCTGGTGGCCGTGACGGGGGCCGTGGCCGTGCTCAGCGGAGGAAGGCGAGCAGGGCGGTGTTGACCTCGGCGGCGTGGGTCCAGGTCAGGCCGTGCGGGCCGCCGGGGACGACCGTGAGCTGCGCGCCGGCGATGCTCTTCGCCAGGGGGATCGCCGTGGCCTCGATGGGCAGCGTGCGGTCGGCGTCGCCGTGGATGATGAGCGTGGGCACGTCGATGCGGGGGAGGTCGGCCCGGAAGTCGGTGAGCCAGGCCTGGACGCAGTCGAGGGTGCCCTTGGCGGAGGCGCCGACGGCCACGTTCCAACTGGCGCGGACCGCCTCCTCGCTGATGCGTTCGCCGCCGAGGACGTCGACGTTGTAGAAGTCGGCGAAGAAGGAGCTCATGAACGCGAAGCGGTCGACGGTGATGGCGTCCTCGATGCCCTTGAAGACGCCGGCGTCCACCCCGCCGGGGTTGTCGTCCGTCTTGAGCAGGAAGGGCGGCACCACGCCGATCATGACGGCCTTGGCGATGCGCGCGCTGCCGTAGGTGCCGAGGTAGCGGGTCACTTCGCCGCTGCCCATCGAGAAGCCGACCAGGACGGCGTCGCGCAGGTCGAGCGCGGTGAGGACCTCGTTCAGGTCGGAGGCGAAGGTGTCGTAGTCGTAGCCGTCGGCGGGCTGGTCGGAGCGGCCGAAGCCGCGCCGGTCGTAGGTGATGACCCGGTGGCCGGCGGCGAGCAGGGCGGCCGTCTGCTTCTCCCAGGAGGCCCCGCTCAGCGGCCAGCCGTGGATCAGCACGACCGGCGCGCCGGTGCCGTGGTCCTCGTAGTAGAGCTCGACGGGGGCGGTGTTGCCTTCTGCGACCTTGATGTACGGCATGGGGTGGTGCTCCTCTGTCGGATGTGTACGGGTGGTGCGTGGGTGTGGGGCCGGGTGGACCGGGCGGGCCCGGCCGGTCGGCGCACAGGGGGGTGCGCGGACGGCCGGGCCCGGTCCGTGCGGCGTGGAGGGACCGGCCGTGGAGGGCTCAGCCGTGGTCGGCGGCGGCCGGGGCGCGGTGCAGGACGAGCCGGGTGAGCAGGCCGCTGCCGACGCCCGCCGCGAGTACGGGGGCCGTCCACCACAGCGGGTACGGGGTGAGGCCGATCACCGCGTCGAGGGAGAGGGCGCCGGGCCCGGTGGCCGCCAGGGCGGCGGCGGTGACGATCAGCACCAGGGGGTACTCGTAGCCGTCGTTCTGCACCCAGAGGCCGCCGGGCCACTTCACGGTGAGGGCGACGGTCATCACGCCGATGACACCGGTCGCGGCGAGCGGGGTCAGCAGGCCGGCGGCCAGCAGGAGGCCCGATCCGATCTGGCCGCCGCCCGCCGCGAGGGCGGTGAGGACGCCGCCGCGGAAACCGTCGGCGCGGAACTCGCGCGCACCGCCGTCGAGGCCGTGGCCGCCCAGGTGCCGGCTGACCTTCTGCACCCCGTGGGCGGCAACGAGGAGGCCCACCAGCAGACGCAACATCAGGATGCCGGTGTCCAACGGGGTCAGCCGGCCGCGTGCTCGCCGATGACGGCCTGCGCGTAGACGACGCCGAGGCCGTAGGCGCCGGCGTGGGCCTTGACGATCTCCATGACGGCGCCGTACGTCTCCTGGCGGGCCCAGTCGCGCTGGAGCTCCAGCAGCACCTGTACCCAGGTCACCGGCACGGCTCCGGCGGCCAGCATCCGCTGGACGGCGTGCTCGTGGGCGGTCGGGCTGACGCCTCCGGAGGCGTCGGAGACCACGTAGACCTCGTAGCCCTGTTCCAGTGCGGACAGGGCGGGCAGCACCAGGCAGACCTCCGTCCACAGGCCCGACAGGACGATCTTCTTGCGTCCGGTCGCCTTGACCGCCGCCACGAGCGCCTCGTCCTCCCACGCGTTCATCGACGTACGGTCGATGACCTCGTGCCCGGGGAACACCTCGGCGAGCTGGGGCAACAGCGGACCGGAGAAGGACTCGGCGGCGACGGTGGTCAGCACGACCGGCACGTCGAAGGCCCTGGCCGCCTTCGCGAGGCCCACCGTGCTGTTGATGATGGCGGCGCGGTCACCGCTGCCGGTACCGAAGAACATCTGCGGCTGGTGGTCGACGAAGAGCATGACCGCGTTGTCGGGCGTGAGCAGGTCCGCGCTCGGGGCGGCCTGGACCTGGTTGATGTCGAACATGGGGGGGTGTCCTCCCGGAGCACTATGGATCATCGCCGTCCGCGATCGATCCCGCGGCCCGGCACACCCCGAAAGCTACGGACGCCCCGCCCGCCCGACTTTCCTTACCGTGCACGGGTGTTGGCACGAGAGCGCACGACGGCGACCCGCCGCGTGCGCCCGGCCGGGCGCCGTCAGTCGGCGTCGAGGACGAAGTCGGCGCGGTGGCGGCCGAGGGCGACGAGGCGGGCGTTGCGTTCGTCCGAGCGCGCCACCCATGCGCGCGCGTGCGCGGGGTCCTTGCCGTGTCGTACATGACGGCCGATCAGCCGCTCCAGGCGCAGGTCCTCGGCCGGGGCGAGGTACCAGGCCTCGTCCAGCAGGGGGCGCACCGAGGCCCACTCCCCCGCGTCGTGCAGCAGGTAGTTCCCCTCCGTGATCACCAGCGGTACGTCCGGGGACACGGGGATGCTGCCCGCGATCGGTTCCTCCAGGGAGCGGTCGAAGGCGGGCGCGTACACCGTGGGGCCGTGCGGTGTGCGCAGTCGGCGCAGCAGGGCGGCGTAGCCGGCGGCGTCGAAGGTGTCCGGGGCGCCCTTGCGGTCGGCGCGGCCCAGGCGGTCCAACACGGCCTGGGCGAGGTGGAAGCCGTCCATCGGGACCACGACGGCCCGCTCCGGCCCGAGCGCGTCCGCGAGCCGGGCGGCCAGCGTCGACTTTCCGGCCCCCGGGGGCCCGGCGATGCCCAGGACGCGCCGCTCGCCCGCGGTGGCCAGCGCCCGTGCCCTCGATGCCGCTTCCGTCGTGTTCATCCGCACATCCTGCCCGAGGAGCAGCGCCCGGCACCCCTCCCCGCGATCGGCGCTCGGGAGGGGGTGCCGGGCCGCCGGGTCAGCAGCGGGGACAGGCGTCGCGGATCACGCGCCAGGTGAAGCTGGTGGAGCCGGTCGCACCCGTGGCGTCCTTGGCGGTGACGGCCACCGTACGGATGCCGCTGCCGCGCAGGAGGCCCGAGATCAGGCCGGTGGAGGGATTGATCGAGGCGCCGGTCGGCAGGTTGACGGCCGACCAGGTGTAGGGGGCCGCGCCACCGTTGGCGGTCATCGGCAGGTACGCGGAGTCGTACTGGAGGGACACCTGGTTGCCCGGGTTGACCACGGACGGGGCGGCGGCCACCGTGCGCATCACCGCCGGGCCGGTCGAGCCGTGCGGCGCGGCGAAGGACGGACCGACCGACGCTGCCAGGACAGCGGTCAGGCCGACGGCCAGCGCCGCCATTCTGCGCGGGGTGCGCGGGGTGCGTGTGGATGTGCTCAACGGAACCTCCGAACTCGTCGGGCGGAGCGGCGTTCCCGGTACGGGTCCCGGACACCGCCATCGCCCTTTGTGGGTATGCATGTTCGAGGTGCGTGGCGCGTCGGCATCATAGGCGGGCCCGGCCGTCCCGTCGATGGCGCGCGGCCGGCCGCACGGGCCTACGATGTCCGCCATGCCCGGTACGGTCCCCGTCCCGCTCGACCCGCCGCCCCGCGCCCGAGTGCGCTCCGCCGCCCGCCTGGCCGTGTGCGCCGCCGTGCCCTGGTTCCTCTGCCTGTGGTGGGGCACGAGCACGGTTCCGGTGCCGGCCGCCCTGCCCGCCGTGCTGATCCTGCGCGACGACGTGTACGACGCCCCGCGACGGGGCTGGGAGCGGCTCGTGGGCGTCGTCGTGGGGGTGGCGCTGACCACGCTCGTGCTGCACTGGCTGCCGCCGCCCACGGCCTCCTCGGTGACCTCGGTGTCGGTGGCCGCGTCGGTGTCCTTCCTCGCCGTACTGGCCTGCGGCTGCGCGGGCATGTACCTGATGTACCGGGGCGGCGCCCCCAACCAGCAGGTCCTGGTGAGCGCGCTGGTGATCTACGCGACCGCCCTCCCCGGCTACGCCCTGGCCCGGCTGGCGGAGAGCGCCGTCGGCGTCGCCACCGTCGTCCTGCTGGGGCCGCTGCTGTGGCCGCCGGACCCGTACCGGTCGGCCGCGGCCGGCCTCCGCACGTACCGGGGCGAACTCGACGACCTCCTGGGTGCGGTCGCCGACCGGCTCGGCGCGGGCGGACCGCCCACCGCGCAGGGGCTCCCCGAGGACGCGGAGTTGTGGCTGCGGCCGCGGAACGGCCTCGCGGCCTACGAGCGGGCCGCTCGACGCACCCGGCTCCCCCGGCTGTACCTCCGTACGCCCAAACGGCCGCCGGAGGGGCTGGAAGAGCGGCTGAGGCTCGCCGCCCGGACCGCCCTCACCCTCCAGTACTTCACCCGGGAACTACGGGAGCGCGCCCGTACCGACGGCTCGGCCCCACCTCCCGGAACCGGGTCCGACACCGCCCTGCGCGAGCTCGCCCCGCTGGTCCGGGCCACCGCCCGGACCGTGGACACCGCCCTGCGCGGCGGGGACTGCGCCACGGACCTCGACCGGGCCCGCGCCCTGGACCTCGCCCACCGCGCGGCGCACCCCACCCGGCACGACGCCGTTCTGCGGGCGGGCCTCCACCTGACCCACGAGGCCGTCGCCGACCACGTGTCGGTGCGCTCCTGACGACCGTCCGGGGCAACCCCGCGCGGGTCGGCCGCCGCTGACCGCCCGTGTGCCCCTGCGCCGGGCAGAGTGGCCCCGCAGGAAGCAGCGGCCGTGGGCTGAGGAGGACGAGGATGCCGTGGGACCTGGCTCTGGCGCCCGACACGGTGGCCCGGTGGCAGTTCGGCATCACCACCGTCTACCACTTCCTCTTCGTGCCGCTGACGATCTCCCTCGGCGTGCTCGTGGCCGTCCTGCAGACCGCGTGGGTGCGGACCGGGAAGCGCACCTATCTGATGGCCACCACGTTCTGGGGCCGGCTGTTCCTGATCAACGTCGCGATGGGCGTGGTCACGGGCATCGTGCAGGAGTTCCAGTTCGGGATGAACTGGTCGACGTACTCGCGGTTCGTCGGCGACGTCTTCGGCGCGCCCCTGGCCTTCGAGGCGCTGATCGCCTTCTTCCTCGAATCGACCTTCATCGGCCTGTGGATCTTCGGATGGGACCGGCTGCCGAAGCGGATCCACCTGGCCTGTGTCTGGGCGATGGCCGTCGGGGCCGTGCTCTCCGCCTGGTTCATCCTCGCGGCCAACTCGTGGATGCAGCACCCCGTCGGGTACACCATCTCGCCCGAGACCGGGCGCGCCGAACTCACCGACTTCCTCGCCGTACTCACGCAGGAGACCACGCTCGTGGTCGTCTACCACACCCTCGCCGCCGCGTTCCTGACCGGCGGGGCCCTCATGGCGGGCGTGGCGGCGTTCCACCTGCGGCGCGGCCGGCACGTTCCCGTGATGCGGGCCTCGCTGCGCCTGGGCCTGGTCACCCTGACCGTTTCCGGCCTGCTCGTGGCCCTGAGCGGGGACACGCTGGCGAAGGTCATGTTCCAGCAGCAGCCGATGAAGATGGCCGCGGCCGAAGCCCTGTGGGAGGGCCAGACCTCCGCGCCCTTCTCCGTCTTCGCCATCGGTGACGTGTCCGAAGGTCACAACACGGTCGAATGGTCCATCCCCGGGCTGCTGTCCTTCCTCGCGGAGGGCAACTTCACCGCCTACGTCCCCGGGATCAACGACACCGCCGCCGCCGAGGAGGCGCGGTACGGTCCCGGCGACTACCTCCCGAACATCCCCGTCGCCTTCTGGGGCTTCCGCTTCATGATCGGTTTCGGCATGGCCTCGTTCGGCCTGGGCCTGCTCGGCCTGTGGCTGACGCGGCGCCGCTTCCTGCTCCGGCCCGCCCTGCGCACCACCGAGGACGAGGTGCCACGGCTCGCCCTGACCCGCTCCCGCCCGCTTCCCCCGAGGGCGACCGCCTGGTACTGGTGGCTGACCCTGTGGACCCTGGCGTTCCCGCTCGTCTCCACCTCCTGGGGCTGGATCTTCACGGAAATGGGCCGCCAGCCGTGGGTGGTCTACGGGCTGCTGCGCACGGCCGGCGCCGTGTCCCCCGAGGTCTCCCAGGGCGAGGTGATCGCCTCCCTCACGGCCTACACCGCGCTGTACGCCGTACTCGCCGCGATCGAGATCACCCTGATGGTCCGGGCCGTGCGGGCGGGCCCCGCCGAACCGGCACCGCACGAACTCGACCCGCCCACCCGGATCGGCGGCGACCACGACGACCACGACCGGCCGATGGCGTTCTCGTACTGAGCGGTGCCGGTGGCCGTGCTGGTGCCGGTCGGCCCCGGCGTGCGGGTCACCGATAGGCTCGTGCACCGACCGGGGAGATGAGGGATCGATGACGTTGAACGAAGGCCAGCGGGTGAGGCTGGCCGCGGACCTCACGCTGACCGGTTCGCTCACGGCGGCGGGGGACGCGGTCGCCGGGTTCCTGGCCCTGGCCTCGGGCACCGGGGGCACCGTCGAGCGGGTGGACGAGCACCGGCCGCAGAGCGGCGAGGACGTCCGCGAGTACGAGCGCCTGAAGTCGCTCCTCGATTCCTTCGGCCATCAGATGCCCGAGGGGAGCCGGAAACAGCTCGAGGAGCAGGTCGCCTCCCTGGAACCGGCGTGGATCGCCTTCCAGGAGCAGAAGCTCCGTGTGACGGTCCGTGTCCGCATCGACAACGGGTTCGTCCTCGACGGCGCGCAGGAGGAGCTCTTCACGTCCTCCTGAGGTCGCCCAGTACCGGCTGGCGCGGGCGGTACCGGTCCCGGACCGCCCGGGCCGGTCCGGGCCTGCCTGGCACCCTCACCCCCCGAGGGTTTCACTGGAAGGTGCCGTACCAGCGCGCCCACGGAGGACCGCGCACCGGGAGGTCCCGTGAACACCTACGTGCCACCCCGCTTCGACCCGACCCGCGTCCCCCACCTGCTGGGGTCCTTCGCGCCCGTGTCCGACGAGGTCGACGTCACGGACCTGGAGGTCACGGGCGAACTGCCGGACACCCTGGACGGCCTGTACCTGCGCAACGGCCCCAATCCGCGGTTCACCCCGATCGGCTCGTACCTCTACCCCATCGACGGTGACGGCATGCTGCACGGCGTGTGGCTCTCCGGCGGGCGGGCCCGCTACCGCAACCGCTTCGTACGCACCCCCGCGCTGCTGGCCGAGGAACGGGCCGGCCGCGCCCTGTGGGGCGGCCTCGAATCGATGATCGTGCCGGACGCCGACCAGGTGGGGCCGGAGCTCGCCGGCACCTTCCGGGACATGCCCGACATCAACGTCGTCCGGCACTCCGGACGCCTGCTGGCCCTCGCCGAGTCGGCCTGCCCGTTCCGGATCGACACCGAACTGGCGACGCTCGGCCGCGAGGACTTCGGCGGGGCGCTGCCCGCGGGCATCACCGCCCACCCGAAGATCGACCCAGTCACGGGCGAGATGGTCGTCTTCTGTTACGGCCTGGAGCCGCCCTACCTGACCTGGTCGGTCATCGACCGCGACGGCAGGGTCAGCCGCGGGCCCACTCCCGTCGACGGGGTGGACGAGCCGATGATGATCCACGACATGGCCCTGACCGGCCGCTACGCCGTCCTCGTCCTCGCCCCGGCCTTCTTCGACCTCGCCGCGGCCATGAGCGGCGGCTCCTTCCTGGCCTGGCGCCCCGAACGCGGCACCCGGGTGGCGCTGATCCCCCGCGACGGCGGACCGGTGCGCTGGGCGGCCGACGAGGCCTTCTGGGCGTGGCACACCGTGAACGCGTACGACGACGGCCCGGGCGCGGACGCCCCGGTGGTCCTCGACTACGTGCAGTGGAGCAGGCTCACCGTCGGCGGCCCGGAAGGGGACGGCGAACCGATCAGCGGTGGCCTGGTGCGGGCGCGCCTCGACCCTGCCGCCGGCAGCATGGTCCGTACCCCCCTGGACGACGCGCGGGTGGAGTTCCCGCGGGTCGACGACCGGCGCATCGGGCGGCGCCACCGGCACACCGCGCTGGCCTCCGAAACCGGGCGGACGGACCTGCTGCCGGGCGAGTTCGACGCCGTGCGCTGGTACGACGTCGAGCGCGGCACCTCCCGGGTCTGGCCGGCCGGGGACCTTTCCGTGGGCGAGCCGGTCTTCGCCCCCGCGCCGGGCTCGGGGACCGGCTCCGAGGAGGGCGGCCACTGGCTGACCTTCGCCACGGACCGCACCGACGGTTCGAGCTGGTTCCTGGTCATCCCCGCCGAGGATCCCGCCGCGGGCCCGGTGGCCCGCGCCCGCATCCCCGTGCGCGTCCCGCTCGGCCTGCACGGCTGCTGGCTGCCGACCGAGGAGTGAGACCCCGCCCGGCGCGCCGGCGCGGCGCGGCCGTACCACTCTGTTTCCTGGCCTCGGGAGGAAACAGCCGCGACGAACGGAGCGCGCTGTGAGCAGACCGATCCACCCCGCACCGGCACCTCCTCGGCGCGGTACGGCCGTCGCCTGTGCCGTCCTGCTGTTCGTGGCCCTCGCCTCGGGTACCGCGACCGGGGCGGACCCGACGCCGACCCCGCCCCCTTCTCCGTCTGCGACCACGCCGTCGGCGACGGGTGACACGGGAATCGCCGGCCTCGACCCGCGCATCACGGAGATCATGCGCAAGCCGGACTACCGCAATGCCCAGTGGGGCCTGCTGCAGACCGACCCGGAGAGCGGCCGCGTGGTGCACAGCCTCTTCCCCGAGCAGTTCTTCATTCCCGGATCCACCGCGAAGCTGATCAGCGTCTCGGGCCCGTGGCACACCCTCGGCGCCGACCACCGCTTCGTGACCCCGCTCTACGCGGTCGGCGCGCGCGACGGCGCCACGCTGACCGGTGACCTCGACCTCGTCGCCCAGGGCGACCTCACCATGGGCGGCCGGACGCGCCCCGACGGCACGGTCGCGTACACCGACCTCGACCACACCTACGCCAACGACTTCCCCGGCGCGACCCTCACTCCGGAGAACCCGCTCGCCGGGATCGACCGGCTCGCCCGGCAGGTGCGCGACTCCGGCATCACCCGCGTCGACGGCGACGTGATCGTCGACAGCCGGCTGTTCGTCCCCGACCCGGAGCTCGTCCCCACCCCGACGCCCCTGATCATCAACGACAACCTGATCGACCTCATGACCACCCCCGGGAGCCGGCCCGGCGCGGCCGCCCGGCTGGACTGGCGGCCCAAGGTCGCGCCCTACGAGGTCACCTCGGCGGTGAAGACCGTGGCGGCCGGGGAGCCGACCGCGGTCACGGTGACGGCCACCGACGGCGGCACCCGGATCCGCCTGACCGGGACGATCGCGGCGGACTCCGCACCGCTGCTGCGCACCTCGCCGATCGGCGATCCGGCCGCCTTCGGCCGCGTCGCGCTGATCGAGGCCCTCGAACGTGCCGGGGTGCACGTCACCGCGGACCCGTCGGGCCCCAATCCGGTGGGGCGGCTGCCGCGCGACTACGACGGACGCCCGCGCGTGGCCGCGTACACCTCCCCGCCCTACGCCCAGTACGCCAAGCTGATCCTCAAGGTCAGCCACAACCTGGGCGCCAACCTCGGCATTTGCCTGCTCGCCGTCACCGCGAAGAGCGACCAGTGCCCGGCCGGCTTCCCGGTGCTCGCCGACTTCCTCGACGAGGCCGGCGTCGACCGCGAGCAGGCGCAGCTCATGGACGGCCGGGGCGGAAACCCCGCCGACCGGGCCACGCCACAGGTGCTGGTGCAGATGCTGGCGTACTGGCAACGGACCCCGGACGCGCGGCTGTTCCGGGAGGCCCTGCCCATCCTCGGGGTGGACGGCCTGCTGGCCGAGAACTGCCGCAGCTGTCCGGCCCGGGGGAAGGTGTTCGCCAAGACCGGCGCGGCCGTCGGCGGTGACGCGCTCAACGACCGGCTGGCCGTGGGCGCCATCACCATCGCGGGCTACCTCGGCAAGGGCGGCGGCCGCTTCGACACCTTCTACGCGGGCGTCAACGGCGCCTCCACACCGGGCGCCGACCCCACCGAGGTGCTGGCCATCTCCAACGACCTCGCGATGATCGCCGCCTACCTCCAGGAGTCGTCCTAGAGCCCGGCCCTATGCTGGGCCGATGTCGTCGATCAAGAAGTTCCAAGTCACCTTCGACTGTGCGGAACCGGAGCGCCTCGCCGCACTCGAGGCCGAATGCGCACGGCTGGTCCCGCTCGGTGCGGTGCACGTGCGAACGCTGTACGACGGTACCGATTCGTGCATCCCGATGCTGGACATCGAGGGCAACGAGTTCTGCATCGACTGAGCGGGGGCGGGACCGCGGCTACGGCTGCGCCCAGGCGTGCAGCAGGGCCTCCCGCGCCCGCGGCTCGGGGGTGCCCTCCGGGGCGTACTCCCGTCCCCACTCCTCGAGGGCCCGCGGGTCGGCGGTTCCCGCCACGTAGCGGTCGAGCAGGTCCTGGGAGAGCCGTACCTCCTCGGCGGGATAGCCCGCCACCGCTGCGTGGACGGTGACCTCGTGCGTACCTTCCTCCGTTTCCAGGCGCAGCGTCATCTCGGGCGGACCCTCGCCGAGGTAGTCCGCTCCGATCGCGGCCGAGATCATCGCGCCGAGGGCCTTCGTCGCACGGCCCACCGGGTTGTGCCCGGGAACGTCCTCGACCACGGCGGAACGCAACTCCGTCCAGGTCCACGTCCGGGGGCTGTCGGGGTCCATCGATTCCAGGCCCCCGGCGGTCAGCCGGACGCCGACTCCGACGGCGTTCGGCGGCGACCCCACGTACACCGCGTCCGGAGTGACCCAGAACAGTCCGACCATCGCCGCCACGCACCGCTCCCCGCTCTCGTCCCCGACCCACCATCCATACCGCCCGCCGGGAACGGAGGGCCGCAGACACACCGGACGGCCGCCGTACCGCGCGCGGGGCATGAGGGACCGGGCGCGGTGCACCGCATGAAGCGTCGGGGCAGGATCCACCGAAGCGCGACCGCCGTCTGAACGCCCGCCTCGGCCGTCCTCCCCCAGGAGGAGGTGTTGACGAGTGAACGGGCGGGTCCTTCCCCGGAAGTCCCGCCGGATCAGCGGATCTTGAGGGTGAGTCTCGGCCACATGTCCGGAATTCAGGTAATACGTGCGGAGGATGGAAGGTCGTTCCCGGGAGGGATCCGGTCTGACCAGCTCGTCCAACACAGTCGAGGCGCAAGCGATTTCCCCAGACAAAGGAACGGGGCCACACGCATGAAGCGTCTCGCACCGCTGCTCGCCACCTCCGGATTATTGGCCACCGCCCTGACCGGGCTGGCGGCGCCATCGGCCTCCGCCGCCCCGACCCCCGGGTACATGCGACAGACACCGGACTGGCACCGCTGCAGCCCCGATCGGCCGGCGGCGTACGAGTGCGCCACCCTCAAGGTGCCGCTCGACTACCAGCGTCCCGAAGGACGCACCTTGGACCTCGCCATCTCCCGGATGAAGAGCGAGAACCCCGCCGAGCGGCGTGGCGTCCTCCTCCTCAACCCGGGCGGCCCCGGCACCTCGGGTCTCCACCGGCCGCTACGGACGAATGCCGAGATGCCCAAGGACGTCCGCGACCGCTACGACCTCATCGGCTTCGACCCGCGCGGCGTCGGTGAGAGCAGCCCGATCGGCTGTGGTGATCTGAGCGAAGCGGAGGTGGGCGTCGGCGGGGCGTACCGGCCCGAGACCTTCGCCTCGGACGTGGCCTGGGCGCGCGGAATCGCCGACAAGTGCCGTGCGAAGTCGGGCGATGTGATTCCGTACATCACCACCCGCAACACGGCGCGCGACATGGACGTCATCCGCGCCGCACTGGGGGAACGGACGGTCTCGTACCTGGGCTACTCGTACGGGACGTACCTCGGCGCGGTGTACTCCCAGATGTTCCCCGAGCGCACCGACCGGTTCGTCCTGGACAGCGGCGTGGACCCGGGGCGCGTCTGGCGCGGCATGATCCAGGCGTGGGGAACCGGAGCCGAGCCCGCCTTCGAGCGGTGGACGCGGTGGGCGGCCGAGCGCTCGGACGCCTATGGGCTCGGCGCCACGCCCGAGGCGGTCTCGGCCACCTTCTGGGCACTGGTGGCGCGGGCCGACCGGGACCCGTTCATGCACTACGGGGAGAAGGTGACGGGTGACTACATCAGGGCCGACCCGTCGCTCTTCTTCGATCCCCGCGGTGCCTCGGCCGTCGTCAAGTCCATCAAGGCGTCGGCCGACAAGACGCCCCAGCCGCCGGGTGGCACCGATCCGGGCGCGAGCGGGAAGGGCGCCGACGGGAAGGGGCCCGGTGCGCAGTCGCCGCTCGGCGGAGTCCGGGCCGTCGGCCCGGGTGTCGGCGCGGGTGTCGGCGCGGGTGTCGGCGCGGGAGGGGCGCCGGAGGGGCCGGACGCCCCTCCCGCGAGCAACGTCACCGCCGTGTACTGGGCCGTGGTGTGCGGGGACACGGACAGCTGGCCCCGCGATCCGGAGCAGTACGCGCGGGACGCGGCGCGGGACAAGGTGAAGCACCCGCTGTACGGGGACTTCGCGTCGAACATCAAACCGTGCGCCTTCTGGCAGCGGCCGCTGGAGCCCGCCACGCCCATGAAGACCCGGGCCGATGTCCTGACCGTGCAGAACGAGTGGGACCCGATGACCCCGCTCGAAACCGGCCAGGGGCTGCACCGGGCGCTCAAGGGGTCACGGATGGTGCTGGCGCTGGGGGGTGAGGGGCACGGTGTGTACCTCTCCAACCCCACGGCCTGCGCCAACACGCCCGTCAACGCGTACCTGTCGACGGGACGGCTGCCCGCGAAGGACGTGACCTGCCACAACCCGCCGCCCGCCCCGGATCCGGAGGCTGCCGGAGCCCGCTGACGACCACCCGCCGACGCGCACGGCTTCGCCGTCGGGCCGGGCCGGGCCCGGGGCCCGGGGCCCGGGGCCGCGGAGGGTCAGGTCCGGGATTTCCCCGACGGCCGTGCCACGGGTCCGGACCGCGGCGGCATTGCTGGCGGGATCCTCCTACGGCGGCGCTCGCGACGCGGAGCGCGGGCGCCGTGCCGCCGTCCCGTCGTCGCCACCGGAAAAGGACCAGCACCCCGTGGGAACCGAACCGCTCCCCCCAGGACAGCGCCTCGCCAAGGTCTGGCCCGTCTCGCACCACGGCCCCGTCCCGACCGCCGACCGCCGCGGCTTCTGGGAGGAGCGCCGCTTCCACAACATCGGCGACCCCTGGAAGGAACAGCGCCACTCCTACCAGGAGGAGTAGTCCGAAACCCCGGCTCCGCCCGTCACCGCCGGCCGTTAGGGTGAAACCCGACCCTCCGTGCAGAAAGGCCCTGCGGCTCGCTGTGACCGAATCACGTACGCACACCCTGTTCTCCTTCGGCACGCTGATGGAGGAGCGGGTCCAGAACGCCCTCTTCGGCGGAGCCGTGCCCACCTCCCCGGCCTCGCTGGCCGGTTACACCACCCGGCCCCTGAAGATCACCGATCCGGCCGTGATCGCCGCCAGCGGCCTGGACGTGCACCTGATCCTGGAGCGCAGGCTCGGCGCCTCGGTCGAAGGCGCGGTGCTCCACCTCACCGACCGCGAGCTCGCGGCGGCCGACGCCTACGAGGTGGACGACTACACCCGCCGCCGGGTGGTCCTCTCCTCCGGCGAAAGCACCTGGGCCTACCTGGACGCGAAGCCGCTGCGCCCGGCGGAGCGCATCGTCGTCGTGGGCGACAGCATCGCCTACGGACGCTGCGACCCGCGGGGCGGCTGGGCGGGCCACCTGGCGGCCGCCCACATCGCCGGGAACGAAGCCGAACGCCGGCTCTTCAACCTGGCGGTGCCCGGCAGCACCCTCGCCGACGTCGGCGAGCAGACGCCCGCACTCCTGGCGGCCCGCCGACCCGACACCCTCCTGGTCGCCGCCGGCATCAACGACTCCGCCGTACCGCTCGCCGGCGCGCAGGACATCGACGCCGACGCACCCGCTGATTTCGCGCCGCTCACCCACAGCCTCGACGCGCTGGCCGCCACCGCCCTGAGCCGGGGCGCCCGGCTCGTCGTCGCCGGACCGTCCTGGCTCGACGAGGACCGCACCCGCGACTACGAGGGCCTGCGCTTCACCCGGGCGCGCGCACTGGCCCTGCGCGCCTTCCTGCGGGCCTGGTGCGAGGCGAACCACATCGACCACCTCGACTTGTGGGAGCCGCTCCGGGAGCGGACCGACCTGCTCGCCGACGGCCTGCACCCCACCGCCGAAGGCCACCTGGCACTCTACGAGCACCTCGACGCGCTGGGCCGCTGACCACCTCACCGCCCTCGGCGGTCCGGGCGAAGCCGCTTGTAACCCCGGGGGCGCACCGCCCGTCACCTGCGCGCAACAGGGACTTCCTACGTTGGACCGCGACGGGACCGGCCTGCACACGGCCGCAGCGGCCCGGAGCGGTGCGGTGTCGGCCGAAGGCACGAGGAGGTCCGCGGTGGCGGAGGCGGGTGCGGAGGCGAAGGCCGCGACCGGGCAACGGGTGCGTACGGTCTGCTCCTACTGCGGGGTGGGGTGCGGGATCGTCCTGGACGTCGCCACGGGCGACGACGGCCGCCGTACGGTGGCCAAGGCCGTCGGGGACAAGCAGCACCCGGCGAACGCCGGGCGCCTGTGCACCAAGGGCGCCACGCACGCCGACATGCTGGCGGCACCGGGCCGGCTGACCACCGCGCTGGTCCGCGGCGAGCGGGGCGCCGGGCCCGCCCCCGCCGCGGTGGAGGCGGCCGTCGCCGAGGCGGCCGCGCGCCTGCGGGAGCTCCTCGACGCGCACGGCCCCGACGCGCTGGCGCTCTACGTCTCCGGCCAGATGTCCCTGGAGGCCCAGTACCTGGCGAACAAGCTGGCCAAGGGCTTCCTGCGGACGAACCAGATCGAATCCAATTCGCGGCTGTGCATGGCGAGCGCGGGCACCGGCTACAAGCTCTCGCTCGGCGCCGACGGGCCGCCCGGCTCGTACGAGGACTTCGAGCGGGCGGACGCCTTCTTCGTCATCGGCGCCAACATGGCCGACTGCCACCCCATCCTCTTCCTGCGGATGATGGACCGCGTCAAGGTCTCCGGTGCCAAGCTGATCGTGGTCGATCCCCGGCGCAACGCCACCGCCGACAAGGCGGACCTGTTCCTGCAGATCCGGCCGGGCACCGACCTAGCCCTGCTCAACGGCTTGCTGCACCTCCTGGTCGAGGGCGGCTGGACCGACCCCGCGTTCATCGCCGAGCACACCGAGGGCTGGCAGGACATGCCCGCCTTCCTGGAGGACTACGCGCCCGACCGGGTCTCCCGGATCACCGGCGTACCGGAGGCCGACATCCGGCTGGCCGCCCGCTGGATCGGCGAGGCGGGCGAGTGGACGAGCTGCTGGACCATGGGCCTCAACCAGTCCACCCACGGCACCTGGAACACCAATGCCCTGGTCAACCTGCACCTCGCCACCGGAGCCATCTGCCGCCCGGGCAGCGGCCCCTTCTCCCTCACCGGCCAGCCCAACGCGATGGGCGGGCGGGAGATGGGTTACATGGGGCCGGGGCTGCCCGGCCAGCGCTCGGTCCTGGTGGCGGAGGACCGCGACTACGTCGAGGAGCTGTGGGGCGTGCCGAAGGGCACCCTGCGCACCGACGTCGGCCGCGGCACCGTGGAGATGTTCGAGAAGATGGCCGCCGGCGAGATCAAGGCGTGCTGGATCATCTGCACCAACCCGGTCGCCTCCGTCGCCAACCGCAGCACCGTGATCAAGGCCCTGGAGACCGCCGAACTCGTCATCACTCAGGACGTGTTCGCGGAGACCGAGACCAATGCCTACGCCGACATCGCGCTGCCCGCGACGCTGTGGGCCGAGGCGGACGGCGTGATGATCAACTCGGAGCGCAACCTCACCCTGGTGCAGGGGGCCGCCGACCCGCCCGGCGAGGCCCTGCCCGACTGGCAGCTGATCGCCCGGGTCGCCTGCGCAATGGGGTTCGCCGAGGCGTTCACGTACACGTGCGCCGAGGAGGTGTTCGAGGAGCTCCGGCAGGCCTGGAACCCGAAGACGGGCTGGGACCTGCGCGGGGTCACCTACGACCGGCTGCGCTCGGGCCCGGTGCAGTGGCCGGCCGCCCCGGGCGGGCCGGACCGCAACCCGGTCCGCTACCTCAACGACGGGGTCAGCCAGACCCTGACCGAGCGACCGGACGGCACCCGCCCCCGACTGGTCTTCCCGACGTCCACGGGACGGGCCGTCTTCTTCGCCCGTCCGCACCTGCCGGACGGCGAACTCCCCGACGACGACTACCCGTTCGTGCTCAACACGGGCCGCCTGCAGCACCAGTGGCACACCCTGACCAAGACCGGCAAGGTCGCCAAGCTGGGCAAGCTCAACCCCGGACCGTTCGTGGAGATCCACCCGCAGGACGCGGCCGCGCTCGGCATCGAGGAGGGCGACGGGGTGGAGGTGGCCTCCCGGCGCGGGCGGGCCGTGCTGCCCGCCGTCGTCACCGATCGGGTCCGGCCCGGGAACTGCTTCGCCCCCTTCCACTGGAACGACCTGTACGGCGAGTACCTCAGCGTCAACGCCGTCACCGACGACACCGTCGACCCGCTCTCCTTCCAGCCCGGGTTCAAGATGTGCGCGGTGACCTTGGCCAAGACGCGGGCCCCGGTTCCCGCGGCGGCCCTGCCGGCCGGCACGGGCGCGGGATCCGGGGCCGCCGGGGCCGGGGCCGGATCCGGATCGGGCATCGTCGCCGCGCTGGCCCGTCCCGCGACGGCCGCCCCGCCCGACCCCGCCACGGCCGCCCCGCCCGACCCCGCCACGGCCGCCCTCGCCTGCGTGTTCGGGCTGGAGGACCGGACCCCGCCCGCCCTCTCCGACCGGGAACGCCAGTACCTCGCCGGTTTCCTCGCCGGGCTGGCCTCCGCCCCGCCCGGCCCGGGAGTCCCCTCGCTGCCCGCCGGCGCCCCCTTCGAGGCCGGGCACGCACTCTGGGTCGACGGCGTGCTCGCCGGCACGTACGCGCGTACGGCGACCGCCCTGGCCGGCGCTCCCCCGGCCGTTCCGGCCACCGCTCCCGCCGCCCCGGACCGGCCGGCCCGGCACACCACGGTCCTGTGGGCCTCGCAGACGGGCAATGCCGAGGAGCTCGCGGCCACCGTCGGAGCGGCCCTGACCGGGAGCGGCTCCCCGGCGAGCGTGCACGGCATGGCGGACCGCACGGCGGCCGCCCTGACGCCCGGTACCGATCTGCTGGTCATCACCAGCACCTTCGGCGACGGCGACGCGCCGGACAACGGAGCCGCGTTCTGGGAGTCCCTCAGCGCTGCCGACGCGCCCCGCCTCCAGGACGTCCGGTACGCGGTGCTCGCCCTGGGGGACTCCGCCTACGACGCCTTCTGCGGCCACGGCCGCCGGCTCGACCGGCGCCTCGAAGAACTCGGGGGCCGGCGCCTGCTGCCCCGCGTGGACTGCGAGCCCGACTACGAGGAGCCCGCGCGGCGGTGGCTGGAGCAGGTGCGCGAGGCGCTCGTGGCCGCCCCGGACCCGGAGCAGCCCGTCGCGGGGCCCCGGCCCGCGGCGGACCGCCGAGCCCCCCACACCGCCCGACTGTCCGGCAACCGGCTGCTCAGCCTGCCCGGAGCCGCCAAGGAGGTCCGCCGGTTCACCTTCGACCTGGGCGAGGACGGCCCGGCGTACGAGGCGGGAGACGCCCTCGGGGTCCAGCCGGTCAACTGCCCCGGCCTGGTGACGCAATGGCTGGCCGCCACCGGTCTCTCCGCGGACGCGGAGGTCGCCGTACCCGGCCGCGACCCCATGCCGTTCGCCGAGGCCCTCCACCGGCACCTGGACATCACCCGGCTCACGCCCGACCTGCTGCGCTTCATCACCGAGCACACCGGCGACCGCACGCTCAAGCAGTTGACCCGCCCCGACAACAAGGACGGCCTGGCCCGGTGGACCTGGGGGCGACAGCCCGTCGACGTCCTGGCCGAGTTCCCGGTGCGGATCGGTGCCCAGGAGTGGGCCGAGCGCCTACGGCGCCTGGGACCCCGCCTCTACTCGATCTCCTCCAGCCCGCTCGTCGACTCCCGCCGGGTCAGCCTGACCGTCTCGGTCCTGCGCTACGAGGGTCCGGGCGGCCACCACCGCACGGGCGTCGCCTCCGCCTTCCTCGCGGACGCCGAACCGGGCACGCCCGTACCGCTGTTCGTGCAGGGCTCGGCGCACTTCCGCCCGCCCGCGGGTGCGGACACCCCGGCGATCATGATTGGTCCGGGGACCGGCATCGCACCGTTCATGGCCTTCCTCGAACACCGCCGGGCGCTCGGCCACCGGGGCGGAAACTGGCTGTTCTTCGGCGAACAGCGCCGCGCCACCGACTTCTACTACCGCGAGGAGCTGGCGGAACTCCACCGGCACGGCACGCTCACCCGGCTCGACCTGGCCTTCTCCCGCGACCAGCGGACCAAGGTCTACGTCCAGGACCGCATGCGCGAGCACGGCGCCCAGGTGTGGTCCTGGCTCCAGGACGGCGCCCACTTCTACGTGTGCGGCGACGCGAGCCGAATGGCCAAGGACGTGGACCGGGCACTGCGCGACATCGCCATGACGCACGGGGGCCTCGACGCCGACGAGGCCGCCGCGTACCTGAAGCAGCTCTCCGCCGCCAAGCGGTACGGCCGCGACGTGTACTGAGCGTGGAGGACCTGGCCGCCGACAGCGAGGGCGATACGGGGCGCCGGGCCTGGAGGACAGGACGTCGGGCCCGCCGTGACGAGCGCTGTGGATCGCGTCCATGGCGACCTCCTCTGCGCGGCGAGTGGACAGGGAATCAGGTGACCGGAGCTTCGTGTGCGGCGTCCTCCTTCGCCGACGTCCGTGTCCGGGGCAGGACGAGACGGGTCAGGGCCAGTCCGATCAGGCTCAGCACCGCGCCCGCCAGGCCGGTCCACCGCAGAGCACCGGCGGCGGCGATCGCGCTACCGATGACCGAGCCGGCTGCGGCCCCCAGGTTGAAGGCGCCCACGTTGACGGAGACCGCCAGGCTCGGCGCGGCACCCGCGTGGTGCAGGATCAGTCCCTGCAGCGGGGCGATGGTCGCGGTGGCGAACAGACCGAGTACCAGGACCGCTGCCACGGCGGTGGGCTGCCACACCACGGCGAACGGGAGGAGCAGGAGCGTCCCCGCCAACCCGCCGAAGACCCCGCGTACGGTGGCGCTCATCGACTTGTCGGTCAGCTTTCCGGCGGTGATGTTGCCGAGGAAACTACCCGCGCCGTAGGCGAGCAGCAGACCGGAGACCGCCGCGGCGGAGAAGCCGGAGACCCGAGTCAGCAGCGGGGCGATGTAGGTGAACACCGTGGCGACCCCGGAGAAGCCCACCGCGGTGGTGGCGATGGCGAGCACGACCGGCCGACGCGTCACCACGCGCACCTCGTCACGCAGTCGCGTGGACGGTGCTTCCTGCCGGGGCAGTACGGCGGCCAGGAGCACGGTGCCCACCAGGGACAGAACGGTCAGCACGGCGAATGGAGCCCGCCATCCGGCGCCCTGCCCGAGCAGTGCCCCCAGGGGCACTCCGAGGAGCGTGGCCACGGTGAAGCCGGAGGCCACGGTGGCGATGGCCGAGCCCGTCTTCTCAGCCGGGACCACCCGAGTCGCCGTCACCAGCGCCAGGGCCAGGAAGGCGGCGTGACCCAGCGAGGACACCACGCGGCCCACCAGGAGCAGGCCGAACGACGGCGCCACGGCGCTGATCGCGCTGCCGGCCGCGAACAGCAACATCAGCCCGATGGCGAGGCCCTTGCGCGGCAGACGCGAGGTCAACAGGACCATGAGCGGCCCTCCGACCACGACTCCGAGCGCGTATGCGGTCACTGCTTGTCCGGCGGTTCCCACGGAGACGTCCAGATCCTCGCCGACCTGGGGCAGCAACCCGGCGATCAGGTACTCCGAGGTACCCACGACGAAGACGCTCACGCACAATGCGGCGAGCGTCGCGAAACCCTTGTTCACCTTCATGCCGCAGACGCTAAAGTCTCACATCGGTATGAGAGTCAAGTCGAACGGGCCAGGTCCGCGCGGCCATCGGGAGGTCCTCGTGCGCATCGGTGAGTTGTCCCGGCGGACCGGCGTGGCCGTGTACTCGTTGCGCTACTACGAGGAGCAGGGTCTGCTGCATCCGCAGCGTCGCCCCAGCGGTTACCGGGAATACGTCGAGGAGGACGTTGCCGTTGTCCGCCGCATCCGCAGCCTGCTGGCCGCCGGCCTGGGCACCTCCACGATCACCGCGGTCCTGCCGTGCCTGCGGGACACCGGCGACCGTCTCGTCCCCACCTGCTCGGACCTGCTCGCCGACCTCCACCAGGAGCGCGACCGCATCGCCCAGGCCATCAGCGACCTTCAGGCTTCCATGGACGCGCTCAACGACGTCATCGCCGCGGCTCCGGCCGACGTCACCCGCAGGGCACTGGCTTCACTCGACGGGTGAACGAACCGGCTCTCACGAACGACCCACCGGACGATCCGCTCGCGCCGGTGCTTGGCGCACGGGGATTGTCGACACCTCCAATCTCGCCTGCTCAAGCGCTACGCGACTTGGGCCTTCGGACAAGCATTTGCCAGGTGATTGTCGAATATTGACCGCAGATGCAGGATGGTGTCGGCAGGTTGTGCGTGGAGGAGGTCATCTGATGGGCGAGGGAGATCACGGCAGCGCCGTCCGGGGCTGGCTGCGGGGGATCGAGGTCTTCGCGGGGCCCCTTCCGGAGTTCGAGCCGGAGCGGGCTCCGGCCGATCCCGTGCGGCTCTTCCTGTCCTGGCTCTCCGACGCCGTGGCGGACGGACTGCGCGACCCGCACGCGATGACCCTGTCCACCGTGGACGAGGCCGGCGACCCGGACGCCCGCGTGCTGCTCCTCAAGGGGGTGGACGATGCCGGATGGCAGTTCGCCGGGCACGGCTTCAGCCCCAAGGGACACCAACTGGCCGTCCACCCACGGGCCGCACTCACCTTCTACTGGCCCGAGCACGGTCGTCAGGTCCGCCTGCGCGGACCCGTGACGCCCGGCTCCGCCCAGGACAACGCGACCGACTTCCTGGGCCGGTCGGACACGGCGCGCGCCGAATCCCTGCTGGCCCGCCAGAGCCAGTACCTGGCGGATCCGGTGGAACGCGACCAGGCCCTGGAGAAGGCCCTGGCCCTGATCCGGCAGGAGCCATCGGCTCCCCCGCCGCCGACCGTTCCCCCCACCGCCGCCCGGACGAACGCATCGCCCGGTTCATCGCCGAGGCCCTCGGTGACTCCCGGACCGTTCTCGACGTCGGCGCCGTCGCCGAGGAACTACCCTTCATGGACGGTGAGTTCGACGCGACGATGACCCTGTTCGGCGTCCACCAGTGGCCCGACGTACGGGCCGGACTGCGCGAGATGCGGCGCGTGGCCCGAGGCCCGGTGGTCATCTTGACCTGTGACCCCGACCTGGTCCGGGACTTCTGGCTGTACCGGTACGCGCCGGAGGTCCTCGATACCGAGGCCCTGCGCCACCCGACCGTCGAAGAGCTGGCCTCGGCCCTGGGCGGCTCCGGCACGGTCCAGACCGTGCCCATCCCCCTGGACTGCACCGACGGGTTCAACGAGGCCTACTACGGGCGCCCGGAGGCACTGCTCGACCCGGCCGCCCGGCAGGCGTGCTCGGCCTGGAGCTTCGTCGACGACCGGGTGCGCGAGCACTTCGACCGGACCCTCCGCGCGGACCTGGAGTCCGGTGCCTGGGACGAGGAGTTCGGCCACCTGCGCAGTCGGCCGACCTACGAGGGATCGCTCGTGATCGTGCGCGCGACCCCGTAGGAAGCATCGGAAGAAGAGGACGAAAGCGATGTCAGTACCCGACCGGATGGACGAACGACTGCGCGCCCTGGGGCTGGTGGAGACCCAGCGCATGGCCGAGGCCCTCTTCGCCGCGACCGCGGCCCGCGGCCTCGTGGTGCCGGGCCGCGGTGGACGCGAGGCGAGCGATCGGATCGGGGACCTGGCGTGGGAACTGTTCGGCACGGCCGCACGCCTGCCCGGGCCCATCGTGCGCTCCGGCCCGCACGCCCTGCTCCCGTACGGCCCGGAGACACCGGACCGGGTGATCGGCGAGGACGACCTCGTCGTCGTCGAACTCGGTTCGGTGCTCGCGGTGTCCGAGGTCGGTTTCACCTCGACCCTCGTCTTCGGCGAGGACCCGGACAAGCACCGGCTCGCCCTGGACCTGCCGAGGATGTTCACCGCCTGCCGCGAGGCCTGCTCGCCGATGCGTCCCTCACGGGCGGGCGGTTGCACGCCAAGCTCCTGGCGCTCGCCGCCGGGGCGGGCTGGACGGTGGCCGGATGGCACTGCGGTCACCTGGTCGGGGCCGATCCCGCGACCGGAGTCCGGGACGCCCGGCCGGACGCGTACATCTGCGCGGAGAACGACCGTCCGCTGCGCCGGACCGTCGAGGGAGGGTGGCGGGCCCGCTGGATCCTGGAGATCCATCTGGTCGACCGGCGCCGTGGTTTCGGCGGCTCGTACAAGCGGCTGCTGGACCTCGTCTGAAGAATCGCCGGTCGGGCCGTTTGCCCATCATCAACCGGCCGTCAGACCAGCGGCACCGGAGCGCCGTCGTCCGTCCAGTCCGGGGGGATCGCGGCCAGCGCGTCGCCCACGGCGGCCCCCTGGAGGAAGGCGGCGCGGTACCCGTCGACGATCTGGGCCCGCGCGCCGTCCCAGACGACGGGCACCAGCCGGGTCAGTCCGGGGGCGGGTCGCGCCCGCCCGTGCACCGGTACGCACGGCAGGTGACCGAGGGCGCGTCCGGACAGGCCCGCGATCAGGGGGCCGAGCAGGGTGCGGGCGGCGACCAGCGCGGCGTACGGATTGCCCGGCAGCCCCACCACCCAGCGGTCCGGGGCCAGTTCGGCGAGCAGCATGGGGTGGCCGGGGCGGCAGGCGACCGTGTCGACGACCATCCGCGCCCCGGCCTCGTCCAGCAACCGGCGCAGTTGGTCGGTGGCGCCGACGGAGGTGGAGCCGGTGACCACGACGACGTCCGCGCCCCGCACCGCGTGCACGGCCCCGGCCAGCCGGCCGCCCGGCCGGTCGGGGACGTACCGCACGTCTTCGGTTGCGCCGCCGAGTTCGGCGACCAGCGCCGGGAGCAGTGGCCCGAGGGCATCGCGCACCCGGCCCGGTCCCGGCACGCCCGCGCGGTCCAGCTCGTCCCCGGTGACCAGTACTCCGACCCGGGGACGCGGCCGAACCGGCAGCGTGTCGTGGCCGCACGAGGCGGCGAGTCCGAGCAGCGCGGGGCCGATCCCGGTGCCGGCGGGGGCGAGACGGCGGCCCGCGGGGGCGTCCTCGCCCGCCCGCCGGACGTGCCGCCCCGGCGGCGGCAGCGGGCCGGACACCCGGCCGTCGTCCGTGGTCACCGCCGCCTCCAGTGGGAGCACGGCGCGGGCACCGGCCGGCACCTCGGCCCCGGTGGAGATCTCCACGCACTCCGCCGCGCCGAGCACGCCCGCCCACGGCGCGCCCGCGCGGACGGCGGCCCGTACCCGCCAGGGGCCGGTGCCGGACACCGCATAGCCGTCCATCGCGGCCGTGTCGAAACCCGGGAGCGGCTGCAGGGTGGGCAGGGCGTCGGCCAAGGTGAGTCCGGCGGCGTCGCGCAGGGGCACCCTACGGGCGGGCAGCGGGCGGGCAGCGCCGTGGGCCAGGACCCGGGCCCGCGCCCAGGACACCACCGGTGGCCGTGCCGGGACCCGGGGCACGGCAGCGGGGACGGGGGTGCAGACGTGACCGGAGGCGGGGGCGGGCGCGGGGGCGGGCGCGGGGGCGGGCGCGGTCGTCGGAAGCATGGACACGACTGTCGGCCCGGGGCGTTTCCGGTTCCCCCCGGGAGGGTTGCGGTTGCGCTCCGATCCGCTCACCTCCCGCGACACACGGGTGTGATCCCCCCGCACCGCCCCGGGGGCCGCACACCGGTCCGGTGTGCGGCCCCCGGGGCGGTGCGGGGGGGGATCAGGAGGCGGCGAGGGAGATCTCGGTCGACTTGATCAGGGCGACGACGGAGGTACCGGAGGCCAGGCCCAGGGCCTCGACGGCGTCCTTGGTGATCGCGGCGGTCAACTCCCCGCCCTCGACGGAGACCTTCACCGAGCCCATGGCGCCACCGGTCGCGACGTCCGTGACGGTGCCGGCGATCTGGTTGCGGATGGAGATGCCCTCGACCGGACCGGTCGCGAGGGACACCTCGGTCGCCTTCACCAATGCCTTGACGGAGGAGCCCTCGGCGAGGCCGAGGTCCTTGACGGCGTCGGTGGTGATGGCGGCGGTGATGTCCTGACCGCCGACCAGGCGCACCTTCACCGAGGCCATGGCCTCGCCGGCGGTGACAGCGGTGACGGTGCCGGCGATCTGGTTGCGGATGGACAGGCTCATGGAAAACACGCCTCACATGGTCGGAAACGGAACCGCAAGCACGTCTGTGACCTGCGTCATGGCCGAACGTACCCGATGGATTAGCGGGGCCGGAGCGCACCCATCGCATTCGCCAACCGAATGGGCGCAACCTCCTCGCGCATTCCAGAAAGGCCCGATCTCCTCTTACTTTCTCGGCCCTCCAACTGCCTGAACTGGGACTTTTGACCCGGTTGGCGGAATCGGCACCCCATCGGGCAAGGCTCGACGAATTGCAGATGCCGGCCTCCTGATGCCCCATTGGCCTTGGAACCGGGTACCCGGTTGCTGGTACGGGCCGGCGGCGCCACCCCGGCAGCCCGGCCCGACACCGCCCCCGACCGCCCGCCGGTGGAACTCGCCCGGGCCGCCGGCTCCGACCCGCTCTTCGCCGGGGCCACCCGGCCCTCCCCGGCCCTCCGGCCGGCCTGCGACCCGCTGGAACTGCCCGCCGGCGCCGTGGTCCTGGCCTCCTGCGACGGGTATCCGGAGCAGGCGTTCCGGATCGGCACCAGCGCCTGGGGCGTCCGCTTCCTGCCGCAGGGACTCCCTCTGGACCCCTGGGGCGAGCAGCTCCTCGGCCGGTTCGCCACCCTCGTGGCCGCCCGCGCCGAACACACCGCCACCCGGGCCTTCTTCACCCGCCGGGCCGACGCCTGGGAGGAGCGGTTCGCCTACCAGACCCCCGTCTACGAAGCGGCGATCGCCCGGCTGCGGCTGGCACCGGGCGGGCGGGCCCTCGACCTCGGCTGCGGCACCGGACGTGCGATGCCCGCGCTCCGGGCGCAGGTCGGACCCCGCGGCCAGGTGCTCGGCGTCGACCTCACCCCAGCGATGCTGGCCGCCGCCGCCCGGCACGGCCGCACCCGCCACGGGTCCCTCCTCGCCGCTGACTGCACCCGGCTCTCCTTGGCCTGCGCGTCCGTGGACGGCATCTTCTCGGCGGGGCTGCTCGACCACCTCCCGGACCCGACCGCCGCCCTGCGCGAATGGGCCCGCGTCACTGCGGCCGACGGCGTCCTGCTGCTCTTCCACCCGTCGGGCCGCGCGGAGCGCGCCGCCCGACACGGCCGCTCCCCCGGCCCCGACGACCTCCTCGCCGAGGGCAACCTCCGCCGCGCACTCGAGACCACGGGTTGGCAGCTGGAGGAGTACGAGGACGCCGCCGGTCACTTCCTGGCCCGTGCGGTGCCGCTCGGCTAGGCCTCCCTTTCGGATCTCGTCGGCCGAGCCCGCGACGGCCGTGCTCAGAGGCGGTGGATCCGCTCGATGCCGTACCAGTTCGAGACGCAGGCCGCGACCCAGTCCCGCTCGTAGTCGGAGGTGAAGAAGGGTTCGGCCAGGCTCCCGATGTGCAGGGGGCGGTATCCGAGGTCGGTGGCGCCCGCCGCGGCTTCGGTCCGGATGCGGTGGTTCTGGGCGTCCCACGCCACCGCGCGGGTGACCGTGGCGGTGGTGAGCTGCTTGACGCTCGGGACGAGCACGGCCAGCGAGACCAGTGCCAGTCCGGCCGCGACCGCGATGCCCGCCGGCAGGGCCGCGCCGGCGATCCCCCGGCGCGCCAGGTACCGGCGGGCCCACACCCCCAGCAGGACGCCGTAGGCGCACAGCGCCAGTTCCATCGGTACGAGGTAGTTCGTCCAGGTGCGGGCGTACGTCCAACCGGTCGGCCCGTAGCCGCTGCGCAGCCCCACCACCACCGCGAACGACCCCAGCACCACGACGAGCACCGGCAGCAACAGGAGGGCGACCAGCATCCTCCGCGGGACGGCCCGGCCCGATTCCCGTTTCCCGGGCGCGGGCACGGGCGCCGCGAGCCCGGCCCCCAGGCCCAGCAGGAGGCCGACGGCGGCGGCTCCGAGGTAGGCCCACTGGCCGGTGACCGTGTCCCACATGTGGAGCCAGTCCTCGTAAGTGCCGCGGAGTTCACCCGAGGAGAGCAGGGACTCCTTGGCCGGCTGCTGGGCGCGGCGCCACCGGGCGCCGGGGGACGTGGTGAGCACGATCAGCCCGCAGACGATCCCGGAGCACCAGAGCAGGCACCAGGTGAACGGGTGCCAGGTCCGCGCCAGCCCCAGGCGGGGCACGGCGAGCAGCCCCACGCAGGCCGCGAGGAGTCCGCTGACGAGGGAGAACGACTCGCTCAGCGTGCCGACCGCGAACCCGATGAGGAACGCCGCGGCGAAGCCGCCCGCACGCACGGGGGCCCGGGGTTGGCGGACGGTCCAGATGCCCAGCAGCAGCGCCCACACTCCGATGACGCTCGGAACGGTGTGGGAGATCGTGGCCGGTGCCCACAGCAGGACCTGGTAACTGCGCGTGCCGCCGTAGTAGATCAGGGCCTGGACGGCCAGGGAGGCGGCGAACAGGAGCAACACCGGGGGTCTCACGCCGAGGCACCGCAGGAACTGGATCCCGAGCAGGACCAGGCCGACGGTGAAGGCGACGGCGATGGCGGTCGGCAGGATCTTCATCCCCGTGAGTCCGTCGCCGTAGACGAGTCCGCTCAGGAAGGCATTGGTGATCCGGCCGTTCTGGGTGGCGTAGAAGTCGTGCGTGATGCCGAGGACACCCAGATCGCGGGACTTCCATGCGGCGCACCAGTCGTCCGAGGTGGGCCGTAGGTAGAGGCCGAGGAAGCAGCCGACGGCGATCAGGGCTCCGGCCGCCGCCACGAGGGAGCCGCCCGCGACCGGCAGGAGCCCACGGACGAACCGGCGGTTCCCCTCGGTCGAAGCAGTGCTCATCCACCAGTCCTTCGCAGCGAAGCGCGGCCGGACCGACGTCCAACGGCTCGTGCGCCTGCCGGTTCCGGTCACACCAATCTGCACGGTTCGCCGCTCACCGGCATCCGGGAGGAGGAGGTACGGGGTCGGGCCCGCGGGCCTCCTGCCGTGCGCCACCGGCGTCTTCTCCCCTGCTTCGGCAGCATCTGAGTCGCTGCATCGGTTACTCCGTCCGTTGCTCCGTGCGTGGTTCCGTGCGTGGTTCCGTGCGTTGCTGCGCCCGCTGCTCCGTACGGGAACGCGGGGCCCTTCGGGCCCTTCCCCTCCCGTCACCCGGGCGGCGGGCATGTCATGGCGGGCTCCGCACATCCGGCCCACGATGGGTGCTCCGGGGGGCCGCGCGCTCGGAAGCCCGACAGAAGGAGTGGCGATGCCTGCTGCCCTGCTCGTCCGCTGGGCGGCCCTCGTAGCGTCCCTCGCGAGCGTCGCCCTCCCGGTGTGCGTCGCGGCGAGCCCCGTCGGCCGGCCCTCCGGGAAGGAGCGGACAGTCTACTTCGTCCGACCCCTCGGACACCAGAGCCACGGCGAAGCCGAGGGCCGCTACGCGCCCCTGTCGATGCTCGTCGCCCCCACCATCGGCCTCCTCTCCAACACCACCGCCGCCGAGGGCGTCACCTCTGCCGTCGCCGGGGGCGCGCGGTACGTCGAGCGGAGCCACGTACTGCGGCTGCTGTCCGGTCGGTGGAAATACCTCCCCGTCGGCCGGACGGCGTCGGTCGTGGCGGCCCCGGAGGACCCGACGGCCCGTCTGCAGATCGCGGAGAGCCGCGACTGGCTGGCCGGCGGCCGGGTGCCCGGCGACTCGGCGGCCCGGCGCGCGACGGCCGAGCGGGCCCTCCTGGCCATGCGCGCCCTGCTGCGGCCGAACGGGGCCATGGCGGCGGGCTGGTCCCCCGGCTGGATGTACTCCTGGCCGCGCGACTCCAGCTTCGCCTCCGCCGCGTTCGCGCACACCGGCCACGACGCCGAGGCCTACCGGATCCTGCGCTACAGTGCCGCGACCCAGCGGGGGGACGGCACCTGGGACGCGCGGACGGAACTCGACGGATCCGGCCCCCCGGACAGCAGGCGGTGGCAGCTCGACGCCAACGGCTGGGTCCCCTGGGCCACCTGGCAGTGGTACCGGACGGCGCCTCTCGTCACTCGCCGCGCCCGGCTGACCGCCCTCTACCCGATGATCCGCAAGGCGGCCGACCGCTCGGCGGCCTCCCTCGGGCCGAACGGGCTGCCTCCGGCCTCCCCAGACTACTGGGAGGTGATGACGACCACCGCCAACATCGGTACGGCCGCACCCTTGTTGGCCGGACTCCGCGCCGCCGCGGACCTCGCCGACGCGCTGGACCGGCCCGGGGACGCGGCCCGCTGGTCCGGCGCCGCCGGGCGGCTCTCCAGCGGGATCTCCCGGACGTTCGCCCCGCTCGGCTATCAGCGCACCGTCGACGGACAGCACGGACGGGACAGCGCGGTGGCCTTCATGGCGCCCCCCTTCAACACGGCCCCGGCCGACCTGCCCCGGGCGCTGGACACCACGTACGAGGCGCTGCTGCTGCCCAACGGGGGGCTCACTCCCGGGAACGATCCGACCGCGCCCTGGGGTGCGAACGCCTGGACCCCCAGTACGTCGTTCTTCGCCCTCGCATGGGCGGGCACCGGGCAGCCCGCGAAGGCCCGTCAGGTCCTGGACTGGGTCCTCGCCAAGCGGAACCCGCTCGGGGAGCTGCCCGAGAAGGTGGACCGGGCGGGCAGGCCTTCATCGGTCGCACCACTGGGCTGGACGGCCTCGATCGTCGTCCTCACGTTGGTGGCCCTCGATGGCGGGGGGCTCCCGACACCACCCCCGGGGCCGTAACGAAAGGGGCCCGTAGCCCCTCAGCCCTTCAGTCCTTCAGTCCTTTCGGCCCCTCGGTCCTTTCGGCCCCTCGGTCCTTTCGGCCCCTCGGTCCTTTCGGCCCCTCGGTCCTTTCGGCCCCTCCCGCCTGCGGGCGCCGCCTCACTCGGGGTCCGTTCCGTCGCCCGGCGGCGGCGCGGTGCGCAGGCGCTCCAGCTCGTCGAGAAGCCGCTGGTACGCGTGCTTCTCGGCCGCCACCACGCGCGCGAGGGGGAGGTGGTGCGGATCCTGCCGGGACCGGGCCTCCTCGGCGGCGGCAGCGCGGAGTTCCCTCGCCCGGTCCAGTTCGTTCATCGCCGCCACGACGGCGACATCGAGCAGCTCGTGCTCCAGGGCCTGGGCGAAGGCCCGCTCCGTCGGCGCCGTGAGCCGGTCGAGGTCCTCCGCGCAGCCCTCCGGGGTCTGCGTCCGCCCACAGGCCCCGTCGAGATCGCGGGAGAGCGATCGGAGGCTCGTCCCGAGTTCCGGGTACGCCCGGTCGGGCCCGCTGTCGCCGCCGCAGCCGGCCACCAGGGCCGTACAGGCGGCGAGGGCGGCGAGGGCGGCAGCGGCGCGCAGCGTTGCGGGTCCTGCGCACCGGCGACGGCACGAGAGGAGAGGAGGGGTCATGGAAGCCCCGATCGCCCGTTGGTCCGAGTGCGGCCGCCCTGGCTGCGCGAGCTGGTCCGGCTGCCATCCTCGCCCGCTCCCCTCCGCCCTGCCACCCGGCGGCCGTGGGGGGGCGGGGCGGCGGGTGTGCGCTGCGGCGCAGGTCACCGCGGGGGCTGCCCCCCGGGGACGGCCGTGCCCGGGCGGCCGGCTTGCGCGAGCGTCCAGGGCTGGACGGCGCGGTGCCACGGGGCGGGGGTCCGGCTGCCGGGCAGGGTTGCGCCGCCCGCGGGGACCGTCGTGATGACGTGCAGGTCGGCGTCGAGGCCGAGCGCCGCGGCGACGGCCGTGCCGGCCCCCTCGGCCACACCGGCGGGGGCGCCCGTGTAGAGCATCTGGGACTCCTGCCAGGGCTGCGGACCGTCGGTGGCCGCGACGCCGACCGTGCCCGCGCCCGCCCGGCCCGCGAGCAGGTCTCCCGCGATGCCCACGGCACCGTAGCCGCCCAGGCCGCCCGCCTCGGCGACCGGGGAGAACTCCGGTGCGGTTCCGCCCGTGCGGGCCAGGCTCGTGGCGACGGTGCCGATGCCGGGCCGGCGGAAGAACAGGCGGACGCCGTCGCCCTCCGGACGCACCGAGAGCGCGCCCGTCGTCTGGGGCAGCCCGGTCGGGACGGGCCCGCCGAACGGGGCGCCCGGTGCCGGCTGGACCCAGGCCAGTACGGACCCGGCGGTGGCGGCGTACACGTGGCGCCGCCCCGACCCGTCGGTCGCGGTGACCGGATCGCCCTGGAGGCCGGCGCCGCCCAGGGCCTGCCACGCACCGAAGTCGCCGCCCGGGGTCTCCTGTGCCCGGGCGCGCAGCGTCCGGCGGGAGTCGCGGACGTAGACCGTCATCCGGCCCTCGGGGTCCACGGCGACGGACGGCCCGCTGATGGCCGAGGTGCCGGACCTGTCCACGGTGTCCGGGGTGCCGAGCGAGCGCCACGGGCCGAATCCGCCGTCGACCTCGCTCTGGACGGCGTAGACGATTTCCCGGCCGTACTCCTCGGGCGTCGCGCCCAGGGTGGTGCGGGTGGCGAACACGCCGATCCGACCGTCCCAGAGGCGGACGGCCGCCGCCCCCGAGTCGATGCCGTCGCCGGGCAGGAACTCGGGGCCCTGCCAGAGGGCCTGCGGGCCGCTGCGCGACCAGTAGGCCATGCGGCCGTCCAGCGCGGCGAAGGCCCACAGCCGTCCGGAGACGCCCTCGGTCATCCACGAGGTGCCGTCCCCGCGGCTGTAGCGGATGGTCTGGTTCCAGCCGGCGCCGGTGGGCCGGGTCGCGGTTTTGCGGTCGCCGCAGCCGGCGGGGCTGCCGCACCAGTCCTGGTGGTCGGTCCAGGCGTAGGTCTTCAGGTAGCCGAGCTTCTCCTCGGCGGTCTGCGGGTCGAGCGTCGGGGGCAGTGAGCTGTTCGGGTAGCTCACGTAGTTCTGGACCGAGAAGTGCGGCCGGGCCGTGGTCTTCGCGTAGCGCTCGGCGGCGGCCTGCACGAAGCGGGCGCCGTACATGTGGTCCTGGTGGTCGAGGAAGGCACCGCCGCCCTCCGCCCTGCCGGGGGTCGGGTCCTGCGTCCGTATCGTCGTCGGCCGGTACGTCTCGAACACTCCCGCGATGGCGGCCACGGCCTGGTCCTTGGTGTAGGAGAACCAGTCCTTGACCGGGGTTCCGGAGGTCAGCTGGGCGCCCAGGGCGGGGGTCCGGCCGTCCCACAGGCCGCGGAGGCTCTCCGGATTGTCCCCGGAAATGCTGCGGGCCTCGCGCAGCTCCATCCACACGAGGTTGACCTGGGGCCGGGCGACCAGGACGTCCACCTCGGCGCTGCCGCCGCCGGCGGTGGGTACGGCCTTGCGCTGCCACGCGCTGGTGCGGTCGCCGGTGGCCATCTGCGCGTAGGCGGCGCGTATGCCGTTCTGCCGGGCCTCCGCGTAGGCGGCCCGGTCGGCGGGACCGGCGGCGTCCTGCAGGTGCGGGCTGTGGGCCTCGTTCCTGCCGTCGGACTCGCCGGAGGTCAGGTAGACGGTGGTGACCTTGATGCCCGTCGATATGGAGCGGCTGAGGTCGGGGTTCATGAAGAAGAGGTCGTCGTCGGGGTGCGCGACGACCTGGAGGGCGGAGCCCTCGGTCACGCTCGGGGCGACCACCACCTCGGGCGCCGGCTGCGGGTGCTCGGTCCCGTGTCCGTAGGCCCAGGCCGTCACGCCGGCGGTGCCGACGGAGAACGCGGCGAGCAGGGCCGCGAGTCGGGTGCGGCGGGCCAGGGACATGTACGGCGCCTTGGGGGTCGGTCCGGTGCGGCGATCCGCCCGGGAGGTCGATCGGTGCCCCGATGGCTCCACTGCTTCCGGAGACGACCGGGGCCGATTATGTCCCGCACGTTCGGGGCTGACACACCCTCAAGTCACATATGACCAGAAAGGGAGTTGTAGAAGGAATGGGCAATTTTGTCCCTTTTGTCGACTGGCGTGCAGTTGGGCCTGAAAACCGGCCGGATCCGGTGTATGCGCCGGCCACCTGCGGGTTGCCCGGGATCGGTGGGACCGTCGAGCGCGGCGGCCCCTTCCCCGCCGACCCCGCACAAGTGGTGCATTCCACACGCCGACCGACCGGCACCGACCGGCACCGACCGGCACCGGCAGGCGTCTGCAGTGACGCGGCTCTCACTGACCGCAGAGGAGGTCCCCCGGGCTCGGGAGCCGTCTGCGGATCCCGTCGCTGAACGCCGCGGGTCGACCGGCCGGAGACCTTCAGCCCGAGGCCGCCGGTTCGGCCCCGTGCGGGTGCGTGGCGCCGCGGGCGAAGGCCGCTTCGGCCGCCGCGCGGCCCAGTGCCGACAGACAGGCCGACCATGTCCGGTCCACGTCGTGTCGTTCGGCGGGCGGTAGGGGGGCTCCGGCCGAGGCGCGGGCCGCATCGGCGGCGCCAAGCAGTCGCGCCGCCCGCTCGGGCTCGCCACCGGCCGCCGCTGCGCCCGCCAGGCCCTCCAGCGCGAGGGCCACGGCACGTACGTCGTCCAACGCCCGCGCGGCCGCGAGTCCCTCGAGGTGCAGGGCGCGGGCCCGGTCCCGGTCCCCCCTCAGCTCGACCGTGAAGCCCAGTTCGGCGAGGGCGAGCGCCGTGCCCGGCCCGTAGCCGGCCTCCCTGAACCAGGTCAGCACCTCCCGCATGTGCTCCTCGGCGCCGACCAGGTCGCCGGTGCGCCGGGCAACCATGGCGAGTCCGATCCGGGCGTCGGCCTCCCCGGCCCGGTGGTCTGCTCCCTGGCCAGCCGCAGGGCGTCCGCGTGCCGTTGCCGGCTCTCCTCGTACGCACCCGCCAGCAACGCCGACCGGCCCAGTGCGCACAGCCGCTTGCCGGCCTCGGTCCGTAGCCCGAGTTCCTCGGCGATGGCCAGCCCCTCCTCGTGCAGCCGGGACGCCTGCGGGTACTCACCCCCGATCTCGTGGAGCGCTGCACGGGGGAAGACGGTCTGCAACAGGCCCCAACGGTCGCCCACTGCGCTGAACAGGCGGGCGGCGCTCTCCCCCTCGCGGCGCGCCGCGGCCAGGTCGCCGTGCACGAGGGCGTGTCGGGCGCGCACGCTCACGGCGGCCGCGGTCCCCCAGACGTCGCCGATCCCCTCGGCCGCGGCCAGCGCCCGGTCGGCGAGTTCCTCGCTCGCGGACACGTTTCCCGCGCCCATCTGCGCGGCGGCCAGGAAGCCCAGCGCGTGCGCATGACCCTGCGGGTCGTGTTCCGCCACCGCCCGCGCGTCGAGGTCGGCCACCGCGGACCGCAGCAGGGTCCCGGCGGCGCTCGCCGTGCCTTCCCCCACGGTCAGTCCGGCCCGCCAGGCCGCCGCCAGGGCGCGCGCGGCGATCCGCTCCCCCGCGGACCGGTCCTGGCCCCGGCCGGTCCCGGGCCCGAGCTGAGCAGCGTGCTCGGGGGGATGTTCGCCGGGTTCTTCCAGGCGGTGGCGCTCGCCGGCACGGAGGGGATCGGGGCCGCGGAGCTGACGCGCCCGCTGGCGCGGTGGCTGACGGCGGCCGTCGACGCGCTGCCCGCCTTCGCGGAGGAGATCGACGCGAAGGACTACACCACCACGACCTCCAACCTGGAGATCAACGCGGTGGGGCTGCGCAACATCCTCTCCACCACCGAGGCGCAGGGACTGCCGACGGACCTGCTGGCGCCACTGCTGCGGCTCTTCGACGACCAGATCCGCGCGGGGCACGCCGCGTCCAGCCTGTCCAGGGTGGTGGAGTCGTTGCGCGCCGGCAGTCGGTGATCCGGCCTCCATGCAACCCGCTTGACCCGAAACCCGGCTGAAGACCGCGCTCCTGTCCGGGGTGTCGGGTCAGTCGACGGCCGACGAAGGCGGCCGTGCCCGGGATCGCTCCGTGGACATCGTGCGTCCGTGTTCGGCCACCGCCGGTGGGGTGGCTGCGCCGTTCAGGCAGCGGTCGAGGAGCGCATGCATGCGGGGGACGGGGAGGGGCGGTTCGGCTGCGGCGCCCTCTGCGGCCGGGGCACGCACCTCGGAATCCGGGTGGCCGAAGAGGCCGGTCAAGCCGGTCAGGCCGGCACGGGGGAACGCGGGCAGGGTCAGCAGGTGCGGCCGGTGGGCCGGGCGGGCGGGGTCTCGGTGGCCGGCTCGGTGATCGGGCAGACGCAGTCCGGACCGTGACCGTGTCCCATGACCCGCTGGATCGCCCAGTACTCGGCCCAGGTGCGGGGAAAGGGGTGGCGGCGTGCACGCATCCGCACGTCCTCGTTCGGGTCTTCCCTTAACTCGGTGACCAGGTCCGGTCCCAGGTCGGGCCGGGCGGCGACCATCTCGCGGACCATCGCCTCGGGGTGGCGGGCGAGCCAAACGACGGCTTGCACCGCTTCCGGGTCCAGCTCCCAGCTGCTCTCCTGCGCCGCTTCCCGTACCACGGGGTCGGGGTCGTCGAGCAGGGCCTCGCACTGCTGCGCGTCGCGCACCCACGCGGACGACGGCGCCGGCGTCCTCGGCTGTGACGTGGAGCCCAGGGCCTACCGGTTGGGCGCCGACGGCCCCATGTCCGCGAGGGTCTTCCACAGCGTGGCGAGTGCGAGCAGCTGTGCCAGGAAGAACGCTACGGAGGCGAAGCGCATCTGGTAGACGTACGCGGCGAGACTGGCATTGGTCGGCCAGTAGCGCCGCTCGTCCTGAAAGGTCTGCAGGTCCATCACGAGACCGGTGCACGTCATCACCGAACCGAACGCGGCGATCTCACCGATCATGCGCGGCACGTTCCCGCCGAGGGCTTGGGCGATGAGGAAGTCGGCTGCCGCCGGGACGGCGAACACGAGCGCGACGAACATTGCCTTCGCCGGTCCGTGACGGCCCGGCAGATCACGCCATAGCGCCCCGAGGAAGAATCCCCCGACGATCCAGGCTACTTGCCAGTACAGGATCTCGATCATGATCAAGAGGAATCCTGCCGGATCCTGTGTGGTCACCGTCCAGGAGTCGCCCTTGACCGCGCTGGTCCAATAGAGCAGGCCGGTCACGGGCAGTCCGACGAGACATGCGTCGACAGCGCCCCGACGAGCGTTGCCCCACCACGTGGACATGGGGCCGAAGGCAAAGGGCAGATCGGCGGGCCTGACCCCTTCCGGCAACGACTGGTCCAACCGGTCGATCTCGGCCTCGATCGACCCCTGCTCCGTGGAACGCTCCGCCGGTTTCGCAGTGCTGAGACGGTGCAGCTGTGTCTGGAGCTCCCGGAACCGGCGCGCCAGACGCAGTACGTCGGCCCTGTCGGTCCGTGAGATCACTCTTCCCAGCGGCGCATTGTCGGCGGAGGATTTCTCCAGTACGGAGACGGAAGAGCCCAGGGCGATCACTCCCCAGGCCGTGCACAGGCAAAGCAGCAGGCTGAGGGCATAGGCGGAGAAGCCGTAGTAGTACCCCTGGGGTGCGAAGGTGACGGCGAACAGGACCGCGAGGAGGAACTTCTCCGCCCGGTCCGGTGTGAACGCCCCCTTCTCGTACTGTTCGACCCGACAGACCCGCAAGACCCCCAGCAGGGGCAGCGGCGCCAGAAGGGACACGATGGTCAGCAGCGGGTCCGCGACGATCACCGGGAAGGCCCACCACCACCCGTCGAGCGTCGTCGCCCAAAGAGTGCTGTACGCCGGCCAGTTCGGGTCCGCGAGCCAGCTGACGCGGTCCCAGTGGCGCGCGAAGGCGAGGTAGCTCCACAGGACGGTCATCATCGCCGCCACGACGGCGACGCAGACCATCACCCACGCCGGCAGCCGCGCCTCTCCCATCAGCAGGATCCGCTGCCCCACGGAAATCACACCGAGCCAGCCCACCGCCATCAGGGCAGCGCAGGCCATGGCCCCGGTCCAGCCCGGAGGGGACAACAGTTGGTCGGCCGTGGGGAGCAGCGTGAAGTCGTTGACCTCCGAAACCACATACGCCCCGGTCAAGCCCAGGACGAGTGCGCACACACCTACACGGAGGTGCTTCGGCAGGGAGCCGAGCAGACACAGCGAAAGCCCGAGGAACGCCAGGGCGAACACCGCCAGCGTCGGCGAGTAGTCGTCCTTCCAGCCCATCAGCCGGTGCAGGACCAAGTAGAGGTTGTCACCGAGGTAGATGAGCGAGCCGAGGAACATCAAGAGAACCGCCCACCACCGCAGAAACTGCATCGCTTTCGACTCTTGTGGCATCAGCTTGCCGGACAGACTGAGCCTCAGCCGACGACCCGCGACGAGCAGCAACCCGCCGGTGGCGACATACCAGAAGGCTGAAGATGCGCCGTAATATCCCCACGCCTCCCATGCCTGCCACGTGCCTTCCGACGTGGTTGTGATGTAGTCCCAATGCTGGGCTGCGGGAGGCCGGAATGTCACCGTGGGGTAGTCGTCATGCTGTTCGTGCCGCCAGCTCAGCCTCGTTCCGCCTTCACCGAAAGCCGGCGGAGGATCGGCCGTCAGGGCTCCCGGTCCGCCCAGGCTGACGTGCACCTTCTCCCAGTTCGCGTCCTTCAAAGCAGGGGTAGGCCGCAACTCGATGCGCCAATTGTCCTTCGTCACGGTCAGTCTCCAGGAACCGACGGCGACCAAGGAAGTGTTCTGCACCCACGTGGCAGCTTTGTAGTGAACCTTGACCCACTGACCGTCGGCCTTCACGGTCACCGGCTTGAAGCGCCACTCGTCGTCACGGAAGTCGTTCTGCTCCCCCGGGGGTTTGCCCACCAGGCACGCCAGCGCAAAGCGGTAGGCCGACGCGTGGGCGTCCAGGAGCAGTGCGGAGGCGTGCCTCCAATCGGCGGGCACGCTGACGTCCATCGTGCTCGTGAGCATGCTGAAGTCGTTGCCGCGGTGCTTGAACTCGGCCAGCGCCGTGACCTTGGTCTTCTTCAGCTGGTCGGCGCGACAATCGGTCGGGGCGCCCTCAGCAGCGCGGGCCCGCCCCGCTTCGGGGAGTGTGAGGCAGAGAACCAGGAACAGCACGTACAGCAGGCGCGGCGCGGAGCAGCAGGGGCGGATCACTGCCCCAGAATCCTCCCCGCAAGAGGCGCGCGATGCTGCGCGACGCGTCGACGCGCAGGCAGATCCACCCCACCGGCCGACGGGTGAAAGCCAACGGGGGGCCGGTCGCAGCCGCCCGGCGGCCTCCGGTCCGTGATCGGGGTGCACCGGCCCCACCGGAAACCGTGTGGGCGCCCGCCCTGAAGTGCCGGTAGCGTCCGGTCTCCCGAGCCGCCGTACCGGCGGCCCACGTCGAGAGAGCGATGCAGATGACCAGCCAGCAGGCAACGACGACCCTCTGGCGCCCCACCGGCCCCGAAGAGCTGGAGCTGGTGCGGAAGCTGAACTGGCGTGCGTGGCCACCCAGGCTGCCCGAACAGCCGATCTTCTACCCGGTCCTCAACGAGGACTACGCGATCAGGATCGCGCGGGACTGGAACGTGAAGCACAGTGGTGCCGGCTTCGTCACGCGTTTCGAGGTCGACAAGGAGTTCCTGAGCCGGTATCCCGTTCAGCAGGCGGGCGGGCGGACGATCCTCGAGCTCTGGGTTCCGGCTGAGGAGCTGGACGACTTCAACGCCCACATCGTCGGCGAGATCCAGGTGGTCCACGAGTTCCGCTGACGGGGGAAGGGCCTGTTTCGGGAGCACGCCCGCCCGGTGCGGGCCTCCCGACGCGGCTGTGACCACGGCGTCCCAGCCGGTCTCGACGGCCCCGTCCCACCAGCGGGTCCGCGCCCGCGTCGGGCAGGCCCTCGCCCGCACGAAGGCCCGGAAGATCCTCCGGGACCTACGTCTCACGGGTGACGGGGCCTACGGGGCCTTTAGTGGGCTCCGTCCGGGCGCAGTTCGATGTGGTCCGGAGCCAGGTCGACCGCCACGCGGTGTTCCATGCCCAAGGCCTCCAGGAACTTCGGGGGGAGTTGGACCCGCCCGGAGCGGTCGAGGACGACGTACTCGCGTTCGCTGATGGACTCCTCGCCGTGCTCGTCGGTGACCAGGCGGCGCAGGACCTCACTGCTGGTGCGGCCGTCGCGGATCGCGACGGTCCTGCGGACCTCGCCCGCCACCATCGGGTCGTGCGTCACGATCACCACCGTCACGCCGAGTTCCTTGTTCACGGTCCGGAAGGTCTCGAAGACCGCCGCGGCCGTTTCCGAGTCCAGTTCGCCCGTGGGTTCGTCGGCGAGCAGCACCTTGGGGGCGTTCGCCATCGCCACGGCGATCGCGACGCGCTGCTGCTGGCCGCCGGACAGTTCCGCCGGGCGTCTGTGCGCCAGGTCGCCGATCCCGAGGGCCTCCAGGATCTCCCCGACCCTGGCCGCGCGGCGTGCGCCCGCGCCGCGCCGGGCGCCGCCGCCGCCGGCCAACTGCATCGGGAGGGCGACGTTCTGAGCAGCCGTGAGGAACGGCAGCAGGTTGCGGGCCGTCTGCTGGAAGACGAACCCGACCGCTTCGCGCCGGTACCGCAGCCGGTCCCGCGCCGACAGCTCCAGCAGGTCGTAGCCGGCGACCGCAGCGCTGCCGGCCGTGGGAACGTCCAGGCCGGCCAGGATGTTCAAGAGGGTGGACTTGCCGCTGCCGGAGGCGCCGACGAGGGCCATCAGGTCGCCCTGTTCGACCGTCAGCTCCAGTCCCTGGAGGGCCTGTACCTCGATGCCGTCCTGGCTGAAGATCCGGACCAGGCGGTCGCAGGCGATCGCGGCGTCCGCCGCCGGGGTGCGCGGCTCCGCGGCGGCCGTCGCCCGGCGGCGCAGCTCCTCGTACGTCGGCTGGTCGGTGTTCAACGCTGGTCTCCCGCTCTCAACTCGGTGGTGATCTGCCGTCGCCCGGATGTCGCCGCCTCCACGCACACGGCCGTGGCGACCAGGGCTGCCAGGCCCAGGGCCTGGGTCAGTACGGGCCCTGCCGTCAGCCGCACTCCGTTCGGCACGTGCGCGCCGACCAGCGTGGACAGGTCCATCGCCGGGCCCAGCAGGGCCACGGCGGCCGCCGCCACCAGGGCCCCGCCCATCGTCGCGGCCAGGGTCTGCGGCAGGGTTTCGGCAAGGATCAGCGCCACGCCCTGCCGGCGGCGCAGCCCCATGGTGCGCAGCCGGGCCAGCAGCGCCGCGCGTTCGGGGACGGTCCGCATCAACGTCAGCAGTACGGCCAACAGGGCGAAGCCCGCCGCTCCGGCCATGGCGGCCCAGAAGAGGCGCTGTGCCGAGCGCTGGAGCGGATCGGCGCCCAGTGCGGTGACGGCCTCGGCACTGGTGTGCACGGGGTACGCCTCGTCGACCGGGGCCGGGCCCGCGGAGGAACCGGAACCCGGGATCGGAGCCGGGGCCGGAGCCGGGGCCGGGGCCGGAGTCGCGGACGGCGCCGGGAGCTTGGAGCTGACCAGAGCGCGCAGCCGGTCAGCGTCGACGTCACCGAGGCCGAGCCACCGGTTCGGGTGGTCGGCGCCGCCCATGGCGGCGGTTGCGGCGCCCGCCGGCAGGACGACGGTCGCGGCGTCCCGCGCCGGATGGGCCGGGGTGCAGTCGACCGTGCCCGCGACCCGTACCTTCAGCTCCTTGCCGTCGCCGGGCTGCACCGCGTACGTGCCGCCCTGCGTGACCTTCCCGGCCAGGCCCGCGCTGAACAGCGCGGGCACCGGGGCGTCGGCGGACTGCGTACCACCGGTGGCCAGCAGCGCGGGCTCGAAGGAGCCGCAGCCGAGGACCCGGGACAGCTCCGCGTACGCGGCCGGCTCGGCCACGATCACGGTGATCTGGCTGGACCTGACGGTGGTTCCGAGGAGGGCGGAGTCGTGGTCGATCCACAGCGGCACGGACGTCCGTACGCCTGGCAGCTCGCCCGCTGCCTTCGCGAGTCCTTCCGGAAGCGGGAACTTCCCGTACGCGGAGATCGACGCGTCGCCCCCGACGGTCAGCCGGGCCACCCCCAGCCGGGACGAGTCCACCGACTGCAGCACGGCGGCGCCGAACCCGCCGGTGGTGATGGCGACGAGCAGCGCGACCATCGGCAGGACGGAGGGGCCGCTGCGGCCGCGGGTCTGCGTACCGGTCGTCGCCGGGCCGCGGGCGGCCCGCGCGAGTCCCAGGAAGCCGACCAGTCCGGAGCCGCGGCCGGCCGCCCGGGCGAGCCATCCGGTGACCACCGGCTGGAGCCGGGCCAGCAGCAGTCCCCCGCACAGGGCGAGCAGCAGCGGGGCCGCGATCAGCAGCGGGTCGAGGTCGCTGCCGGGCGGGGCGACCCCGCGGCGGCGGACCTCCACCACGGCGGCGGCGGTGGCGATGAGGACGAGCAGTTCGGCCACGGGCCTGCGCCACCGCCCGGCCGGGCGGGCCGGGGTCAGCAGGACGGCTGCCCGTACGGGGAAGGCCAGCAGGGCGAGCAGGGCGACGGCCGCGGCCGAGAGGAGGGTGGGCGCGAGCCGGGGGGTGGGCAGCAGCAGGACGGCGAGCGCGGTGGCGGCCGCGGCCGCCGGGAGTACGGTGACGGCGCCCTCCCCGAGGAGCCGGCCGACGATGGCGGTGCGCGAGCCGCCGCGCGCGAGCAGCAGCCGAAGTTCGGCGTCGCGGCGGTCGGCCGCGAGTGCGCCGGCCAGGCACAGGACGACGAAGGCGACGCCACCGACCCCGGCGGGTCCGATCGCGGCGAGCGGCGCCGCGGCGCGGGTGCGGACGCGGGCTTCTTCGAACCGCTCGGGCAGCCACGAGGTGGTGTGCAGATGCGGGCGGCCGGTCTCCCGGGCGAGGGTGGCGGCGGTGGGGCCGGCGAGGTACGAGGCGATGTCCTTGGTCGTGGCGTCGAGCCGGTCGGCCCGCAGGTGGCCGATGTCCACGGGCAGCTGCCAGAAGTCGTCGGCGGCGCGGCTCCACGTGCTCATCCGGTCGAGGTCCCCGGTGCCGACGAGGGCGTCGACGTCCCAGGCGAGGCTCTCGTTGTAGTAGTGCTCGCAGGCGCGGGCGAGGCACCCCAGGTTGTCCGTCCAGAAGTCGTCGGTCTCGTCGAGGACCGCGAAGAGACCGACGACCGTGACGGACGGTGTGCCGTCCACTCGGGTCTCGCTCGTCAGGACGGATCCGACGCGGGCGCCGAGGGTCGCGGCGGCCTTCTGCGAGAGGGCCACCTGGAGGGGCGCCAGCGCCCCGGGGGCGGCCTGCGCGGGGGCCGTGGGTGTGCTGCTCGGCCACTGCCCCTCCGCCAGCTTCACATGGGCCTCCGCCTCGCGGACGTGCAGGAGGTTCATGCTGGGCGGAAAGCCGGAGGGGCGGGAGAGTTCCGGGTTCAGCAGCAGCTGCCTCTTGGTGGTGCGCGTGCCGTGGACCGTCGACTCCGGGTCCACGCGGAAGGTGGATCCGGTCGGCGCGAGCAGTTTCTCCAGCGTGGCGTCCAGGGCCTGGGCGCTCTGCCCGCTGTCCGGGGAGGGAGCGGTCACCTGCAGGCTGGCGTTGCCGGCCGCGCTGCGTTCCAGGAAGGACCTCAGGGCCTGGTCGGCGCCCCGGTCCTGGGCCCGGGGCAGCGCGGCGGCCAGCAGGACGGCGACGAAGGCCAGTGCGGCGCCGAGCAGGGTGCTCAGGGGCGCCGCCCGAAGCCGGGTCCTGACCCAGGGCGCGGGCCGCGGGGCGGTGGGCAGAGGCGAACGGGCGGTCAGCGGGGTGGCGGACGCCGGGGTGGCGGACGGCGGGGTGGCGGACGGCGGGGTGGTCACATCTCCTCCACGGGACGCAGCCGGGCGGCGATGTCGCGGCCCCGGGGGCCGCTGAGCGCGGCCGACAGCAGGGGAACGGCTGCGATGGCGACGACCGTGAGCACGGTCTGCCAGAACGGCATGTCCACGCGTACGGGCGGGAACGGTCGCCCGGCAGCGGGTGTCAGGACGACCAGGGGCGCCATCAGGTGGACGAGGGCGATGCCCAGTCCGGTCCCGACCGCGGACCCGATGGCGATCAGTACCCCGCCCTCGGCGGCGGAGGCGAGGGCCAGCGAGCGGCGCGGGGTACCGAGGGCGAGCAGGACGGAGAACTCCCTTCCGCGCACGCGTCGTTCGGCGGCGGTGGAGGTCGCGAATCCGATGGCGGCCAGGACCGCGCAGGCGGCGGCGAGGGCGGCCAGGGCGCTCTGCGGGCCGGCGCTCAGCGGGTCGTCCAGCAGCTGCTCGGTGATCTCCTCGCGCAGTTGGACGCGTTCGATCCGGGCGCCTTCGCGCAGCTTGTCCGCCGCGCGGGCCGGGACCGGGTCGGCGGCCGAGTCGGCGGGCAGCCACCACTCGGTGGGCGTGGGCGGCTGCTGGCCGACGGATTCCAGCAGGAACCGGCCGAGTACCTGCAGGTCGACGGCGAGCGCCGAGCGGCCGGCCACGGGCAGGGAGTCCACGGCGGCGGTGATCCGCATCTGGACCGCGGCGCCGTCCAGCGTGACGGGGACCGTATCGCCCACGGCGGCGCCCAGGGACGCCAGGTAGCGGGTGGTGGCGACCGCGGGGACGGCGGTGGGGGCCGGGCCGGCGGGCGCGGGGAACACCACAGTGTTGGCGCCCTGCAGGGTGCCGAAGCCGCCCCAGTAGCGCAGCCGCAGCAGGTCCGTGGAGCCGGCGGGGACCGGGACCGGCTCGGGGCCCCTCCGGGGGCCGCTCGCCTGCGGGAGCGAGGTCCGCCAGCCGGTGGCGTCCGCGGGTGCGGTGACGCCCGTGGCGGCGCCGTCCGCGGTGTCGGACACGGCGATGCGGCGCACGGTCAGTTCGCTGCCGTCGCCCGGGGCGTCGCCGTCCCCGGCGTACGAGAGGCGTATCCCCGCAAGGGTCAACGGGGTGGCCGTCGATCCGACCGGGGCGCCGGTCAGCGCGTCGAGGAGGTAGGGGAGGGTGACGTCGCCGCCCTGGGGCAGGGTGACCGAGGACGTCCCGTACGTCGCCCCGAACCGGTCGCGCAGCAACAGGCTCACGGCGGCCCAGCTCATCCCGGAGGACCGGACCGACACCTCGAGGTCGATCCGGCGCGGGGAGCCGGGCAGGGCGACACCGGGGCCCGCGGGGCCGGCCGTGGCGCCCGGGTCACCGGCGGCGAGCGGGGTGAACAGCTCTCGCATGGTGTGCCCGGCGCGCAGGTCCGCGCGCAGCGGCACCCGTTCGCCCGCCTTGACGGCGTCCAGGGCGACGAGGTCTGCGGGGCTCCCGTCCGGCAGCTTCTGTTCCCGGCGGACCACCGGAACGAGGCGGTCGCCGCCGGGCAGGGCCGCGTAGCGTCCGCCCTGCCCCATCGGGGACATGCTGCTGCCGGAGATCCGCAGGCCGCCCGCGGTGGCGAAGTCGGCCTGGTCGCGCTGGGAAGCGGACCAGCCGATGTGCTGACCGAGCGCCAGGATCCCGCTGGCGACGGCGAGTACGAGCAGCAGCACGGGCCCGGTGGCCCGGCCGGGTCGTCGGGCGAGCTGCCAACCGAACAGGGCGGGCCCCAGGCTCCGGCCGCGCGCCGCCAGCCGTCCCCCGGCCCGCGCCGCGAACGGCAGCAGGCGCAGGACCAGCAGCGTGCCCCCGCACAGGGCCAGGGCGGGAGCGGCGACCAGGACCGGGTCGACACCGAGCCCGGTACTGGCCGGAGCGCCGGACGCGGGGGCGTCCTCACCGCCGTACTGCGCGAGCTGCTGGTAGCCGAGGACGGCGAGGACGACGACGGCCAGGTCGAGGCCGGAGCGGGCGGCGCCCGTCACCAGTGCCTGGCGGCTGCCCACGCGGCGCAGTACGGCGGCGGAGGCCCCGCGCAGCACGGAGGGCAGGGTCGTCAGCAGGACGCAGGCCAGAGCGCAGCCACCCGCGACCGGCCAGACCAGCCAGGTGTCCGGGATCTCCAGGTGGACCCGCCCGAGCGGTCCGAACCGGCCGAACAGGCGCAGCAGGGGTGGTGTGAGCAGGGGTGCCAGGACGGCCGCGGGCAGGGCGAGCAGCAGGGACTCGGCCGCGGTGAGCTCGCCGAGGCGGCGGCGGGAGGCGCCGCGCGCGGTGAGCAGGACCCGTTCCGGTTCCTGTCGGACGGTCAGGATGTGGGAGACGAGGAGCAGTGCGGCGGTCGACAGGACGGCGAGCTGGAGCGCGCCCATCAGCAGGGTGGAGCGGGCGACGACCGTGCCGGCGCTCAGCTCGGCCAGGAGTTTGGGCAGTTCGGTGGCGGCCCGCAGCGAGCCGGCGCGTTCGAGGGCGGCGCTCGCGGGGTCGGTCGCGGTCCGGACGGCCTCCGCCTCGGCGGTGCGGACCGTGTGCAGGTCCGGGGTGAGCAGCGTGAGGCGGTGGTTCTGCAGGATGCCGCCGGTGGTGAAGGCGCTGTCGTCCACCAGGAGCGGGCCGTAGATGGCGAAGGTGTCGGCCTGGACCTCGCGGCCGCCGAGGGGGTCGAGCCGCCAGTAGGCGGCGTCCGGGTCGGCGGCCCGGTACACGCCGGTGACCAGCACGGTCAGCGGTGCACCGCCGAACCGGTCGTCCAGCCGGACGGGGGCGGGCAGCGCGGATTCGGCCAGTCCCAGCCGGGCGAGCGCCGCGCGCGGCACGGCCACCTGGGTCGGCGCGGGCGGGACGCCTGCGCCCGTGGGTGCGGTGACGGGCGCCGGCCACTCGCCGGCGAGCAACCGTACGTGGTCCTTGCCGAGGGCGGCGAGCAGGGTCAGGTCGGCGTCGCGGCCGGAGGCGGCGACGCCGGGCAGTCCGTACGAGCGGCTGCGCGCCACGCTCTCGGAGGTCACCGGAAGCCGCCCGAACACCTCGTCCGCGAAGGCCCGTACGGACGCGTCGTCCTTGGCTCGGGAGTCGGCGGGATGGCCGCTGGTGACGACGACGGTGGTCCGGGGCTGTGCCGTCCCGGTCAGGGCCCGCCGGAGCCCTTCTTCGCCCACGCCACGGGTGAATGCCGTCAGCGCGGTCAGTGTGGTCGCGGTGATCAGTACGGTGAGCAGCACGGCGACGGCGAGCGGCCATCGCCCGCGCAGTCGGCGCACGACGAAGCCGAGCACGTGTTGAATTCCTCCCCCGTCCGGACCCGAAGTACCGGATAGCGGACGATGCTGTCAGATGTGATCGATAGAGGGAAGGGGCTTGCGTGATCAGTGCGGCAGATGCGCAAATGCGATCAGGAAGTTACAGCGGCAGCTGGTGCGGTACGTGGGGCCGGGTGCCCCGCGCGGACAACTCGACGGGGGAACAGAGGCGATGACGGATCAGCAGGCACCGGCTACGGTCGCGACGCGGGCGGGGCGGGAGGCGGGCGGCTCCCCGATCGTGGTCGTCGACGACGTGCACCACAGCTTCGGCAGCGGACCGCAGGCCGTCCACGCCCTGCGGGGCGTGTCCTTCGAGGTCCGTCGCGGCGAACTCACCGCTCTCAAGGGCCGGTCGGGCTCCGGCAAGACCACCCTGCTGAACCTCGTCGGCGGCCTCGACTCCCCGACCGGCGGCCGGATCGCGCTCGACGGCACCGACCTGGCGGACCTCGACGAACCGGGCCTGCTCGCCCTGCGCCGCGACCGCATCGGCTTCGTCTTCCAGTCCTTCGGTCTGATACCCGTCCTGACCGCCGCCGAGAACGTCGGCGTTCCCATGCGGCTGCGACGCGTCCCCGCCAGGGAGCGCGAGGAGCGCGCCCGGACCCTGCTGGCCCTGGTCGGACTGGCGGACCATGCCGAACAGCGGCCCGGCGAGCTCTCCGGCGGCCAGCAGCAGCGGGTGGCGGTGGCCCGCGCCCTGGCCAACGATCCGGACCTGATCATCGCGGACGAGCCGACGGGACAGCTAGACTCGGAGACCGGCCGCTCGGTCATGGAGCTGCTGCGCGCCGTGGTGCGCAGCGAGTCGGTGACCATCCTCGTCGCCACCCACGACCCCAACCTGATCGAGCTCGCGGACCGGGTCGTGGAACTGCGGGACGGCCGCATCGTTGCGGCCGACTCATGAGCCGAGCGCGTCCGCGCTGCTCCGCTGCCAGTACGTGACCGACAGCGAGCTGTCGTAGGCGACACCGGCCGCCGGGAGGGGCGGGGTCGCGGACGCGCCTGCGTTGCTGAGGGGCGTCCGGCCCTGGAAGGCGATCGTGAGCCGGTGTCCGGTCGTCCCGCCCTCACCGCTGCCGTCGGCCGCCGACAGTAGGGCCCCCGCGTAGCCCGACTCGCCCGGGGCGAGCGACACCACGGCCTGGGGCCGGGTCTGCTGCTGCGCGGCCGGCACCCATTGCATCTCGTCGAAGCGGAGCACCGGGTAGTAGGTCAGGTCGCAGGTCTTCGAGCCGGTGTTCTTCACCGTGATCAACATGTGGTTGAGCGGCCGGGAGACCGGCTGCACCGTGACGCCGGTGTTCGCTCCGTTGCACAGGACGTGCTGCTGTTCCCCCGCGGCCGTCGGAGCGGAGGGAGCAGGGGCCGTCGGCGAAGCCTTGGGGGCCGCTGCCGCGGGCGGGGCGGCCGAGGGAGCGGCGTCCGTGGCGGGGCTCGAAGCGGCAGACGCTCCCCCGTCCTTGAGGCCCGTACCGTCCTCGCACCCAGTAAGGGAGAGGACGACGAGGGCGGCGGCGGCCGCACCCGCGAGGCGCCGGAAGGCCTGCGGGCGGAAGGTGCGGGAGGTACGGACGAAGGGCGTGCGGTGGAACGCGTGCATGGCTGACGGCCTTTCACAGGGCATGACGACAGGGCCCGGTCGGGGTCCACAGGGACCGGCCGCCGGGAGCGGTGTGCTTGGATGACCTCAGCCTGAGCGATGCTCCGTCCCAGCCGCCACATCCGCTGGGCAATCAGGAACGCTGGAATACCGGCATAGGCTCTGAGCTGCGCAAACAACCTGTTCCTGGGATGCGGGACAGGACACGGGTGGGAGGAACGGTGTCGCAGGACACTGCTGGGTCCGAGTTCGCCGAGCTGCTGAGGGAGTTGAAGGACCGGTCCGGCCTCAGCTACGGAACGCTCGCCAAGCGGCTCCACATGAGTGCGTCGACCTTGCACCGCTACTGCAGCGGCGAGGTCGTCCCGGCGGACTACGCACCGGTCGAACGGCTCGCCCGGCTCTGCAAGGCCTCGCCCGAGGAACTCCTCGCCCTGCACCGGAGTTGGGTGCGGGCCGATACCAACCGCCCGCGCAAGGGCGCGGACCCGAGCGGCACCGTGCAGGAGACGCCCGGGGCGACCGGGGCGACCGGAACCGGAACCCTGCCGGTCGACACGGCCGAGGCACACGACGCGGTGGACGCGGCCCGGGCGGCGGACCCGCCCGAAGGGGTCGAGGTGGGGTCCGAGGTCGAAGAAGTGACCACCGCAGCCGGGCCGACCACGCCGACCCGGCGTCCTCGCCCGCGCCCGCGCCCGGCCGTGCTCACCGGGATCGCGCTGACGGTCGTGGCCGCCGTCACCGCCCTGGCCGGCGTGCTCCCCCTCGGCGCGGACCGGCCAGAACGGGGCGCCGACGTCCGGGACGGCCCCGTCGGTGCCACGGGCCGCTCCCCCGCGGGGGAGAAGTCCCCGGACGGCCCGGCCGGGCCGTCATCGCCCCCGCCTTCGTCCCCGACTTCGTCCGCGGCGCCGTCGCCGTCCGCGTCCTCGCCCGTGTCCTCGCCCTCGTCCGGGTCCTCGGACGCAATGCCCGCGACCCCCGCAGCAGGCAACGACAGCAGCGGCGGCGACACCGCCGCCGGCACGCCGGTGAAGGTGACCACCCGCCCCCACACCTGGGAGGCCCCCTGCGGTCAGCACTACCTGATCGACAAACCACCGGCCCAGGTGGGACCGCCCCCCGTCGAACGGGACGCACCCGCCTGGGTGGCTGCGGCCGGGGCCGTACCCGCGGGCGAGCAGTACGTCACCCTCACCCTGCAGGGCTCCGGCGCGGACACGGTGGTGCTGGACGGCCTGGCCGTCCGTACGGTCGCCAAGCGTGCGCCGCTCCCCTGGAACGACTACGCCATGGGCTACCCGGGGGTGGGCTGCGGCGCGGACGTCCCGACCCGCTCCTTCGACGTGGCCCTGGACTCCGCGCGCCCGGCCGTAGTACCCGTGCCGGGTCAGCGGGACTTCCCCTTCTCGGTCAGCGAGTCGCAACCGGAGGTGCTCCACATCAAGGCCGCCACCTCCGCCCACGACGTGAGCTGGTACGTGGAGCTGTCCTGGTCCAGCGGCTCCCGCTACGGCACCCTCAAGATCGACCACAACGGCCGTCCCTTCCGCACCAGCGGACGCGGGGGACGGACCGGCTACGAGTTCCCCCTCGGCGGCGAGGGATGGGTCGGGGCGGGCACGACGGGCCGTTGACCAGGAGCGACCGGGTGTGTACCTGGAGCGCACGGTCCGCGTCGTCCCGGAGCGATCCCGCGGGATCGCCCCTACGATGGGCGGGAACCGGCGCGGGCGGCTCGCCGGGCCGCCCGCCCAGAGCACTCGGGGTGGAGACGACGTATGGCACAGGCCGCCGACACGGCGCGGACCGTCATCCTGACCGTGGACGACGACCCGGGAGTCTCCCGGGCCATCGCCCGTGACCTGCGGCGGCGCTACGGCGCCGAGTACCGGATCGTGCGGGCCGAGTCGGGCGAGTCCGCGCTGGAGGCGCTGCGCGAGCTGAAGCTGCGCGGCGACCTGGTGGCGGTGATCCTCGCCGACTACCGGATGCCGCAGATGAACGGCATCGAGTTCCTCGAACAGGCCCTGGCGGTGTACCCGGGCGCACGGCGGGTGCTGCTCACCGCGTACGCCGACACCAACGCGGCGATCGACGCGATCAACGTCGTCGACCTCGACCACTACCTGCTCAAGCCCTGGGACCCCCCGGAGGAGAAGCTCTACCCGGTCGTGGACGACCTGCTCACGGCCTGGCGCACCAGCGACTACCGTCCGGTACCCGCCACCAAGGTGGTGGGCCACCGCTGGTCGGCGCGCTCCTCGGACGTGCGGGAGTTCCTGGCCCGCAACCAGGTGCCGTACCGCTGGTACTCCTCCGACGAACCGGAGGGGCGGCGGTTGCTCGAGGCGGCCGGGGCCGACGGGCAACGACTACCGCTGGTCATCACGCCCGAGGGCACTGCGCTGATCGAACCGGAGGCGCCCGAGCTGGCCTCCCACGTGGGGCTCGCGACGACGCCGGCCGCCGACTTCTACGACCTCGTCGTCATCGGCGGCGGCCCGGCCGGGCTCGGCTCCGCGGTGTACGGGGCCTCCGAGGGGCTGCGCACCGTACTGGTCGAGCGGTCGGCGACCGGCGGACAGGCCGGTCAGAGCTCCCGCATCGAGAACTACCTCGGGTTCCCCGACGGCGTGTCGGGCGCCCAGCTCACGGAGCGCGCCCGCCGCCAGGCCGGCCGGTTCGGCGCCGAGATCCTCACGGCGCGCGAGGTCACCGGCCTGGAGGTCAACGGCGCGGCGCGCGTCGTCCGCTTCTCGGACGGCTCGGCGATCGCCGCGCACAGCGTCATCCTGGCGACCGGGGTGTCCTACCGGCAGCTCCGCGCGCCGGGCTGCGACCAGTTGACCGGCTGCGGGGTGTACTACGGCTCCTCGCTCACCGAGGCGGCCTCCTGCCAGGGGCAGGACGTGTACATCGTGGGCGGCGCCAACTCGGCCGGGCAGGCGGCGATGTACCTGGCGCGCGGCGCCAAGTCCGTGACGCTGCTGGTGCGCGGGGAGTCCCTGACGGCGTCGATGTCGTACTACCTGATCCAGCAGATCGAGGAGACGCCGAACATCACCGTGCGCACCCGGACCGTCGTCGAGGCGGCGCACGGCGAGGGGCACCTGGAGCAGCTGACCCTGCGGAACCTGGACGGCGGCGCGAGCGAACTCGTCGACGCGCAGTGGATGTTCGTGTTCATCGGCGCGGCCCCGCTGACCGACTGGCTGGACGGTACGGTGCTGCGCGACGAGCACGGTTTCATCCTGACCGGGCCGGACCTCACCCCGGACGGACGGCCGCCGGCCGCATGGGAACTGGACCGGCCGCCCTACCACCTGGAAACCAACATTCCCGGCGTGTTCGTGGCGGGCGACGCGCGCGCCCAGTCCGCGAAGCGCGTCGCGTCCGCCGTCGGAGAGGGAGCCATGGCCGTGATGCTCGTCCACCGGTACCTGGAGCAGTCATGAGCGGCCAGCCCATGCCGTGCAGCCCGCAGGAGATCGCCTCGCTGTTCCTGTTCGAGAAGCTCACCCCAGAGCAGCTCGGGCGGCTGTGCGGTGAGGGGCGGGTGGAGCGGTTCGAAGCCGGTCCGGTGTACGTCGAGGGTTCCCCGGCCACCTGCTTCTACGTGATGATCGAGGGCACCGTCGTACTGTCCCGCCGGGTCGGCGGCGACGACGTCGAGGTGAGCCGCACCTCGCAACGCGGCGTGTACGCGGGGGCCATGCAGGCGTACCTGGGCGACCAGGTGCCGCAGACGTACACCAACTCCATGCGGGTGACCGAGCCGACGCGTTTCTTCGTGCTGCCCGCACAGTCGTTCGCGGACGTCATGCAGGAGTGGTTCCCGATGGCGGCACACCTGCTGGAGGGGCTGTTCTTCGGCTCCAAGAACACCCAGCGGGCCATCGGGCAGCGCGAACGACTGCTGGCGCTCGGGTCCTTGTCCGCCGGCCTCACCCACGAGCTCAACAACCCGGCGGCGGCGGCCGTCCGGGCCACGGCGACCCTGCGGGAGCGGGTCGGCAAGATGCGGCACAAGCTGGCCCACATCTCCCAGGGCCAGTACTCGCGGGAGACGATCGCCGACCTCATCGAAATCCAGGAGCGCACCGTCGAACGCGTCGCGAAGGCGACGGCGCTCAGCCCGCTGGAAGCCTCCGACCGGGAGGACGAACTCGCCGACTGGCTCGACGACCACGGCATCGCGGAGGGCTGGCGGCTCGCGCCGACCTTCGTGCAGGCCGGGCTGGACACGGACTGGCTGGACCAGGTCGCGGCGACCGTGGCAGAGGAGATCCTGCCGTCGGCCATCGGCTGGCTCAACTACACGGTCGAGACCGAGCTGTTGATGGACGAGATCGCCGACTCCACCACCCGCATCTCCCACCTCGTGGACGCGGCCAAGCAATACTCGCAGCTCGACCGCGCCCCGTACCGGGTCGTCGACGTCCACGAACTCCTCGACAGCACCCTGCTGATGCTGTCCGGCAAGATCGGCTCCCGGGTGCGGCTGGTCAAGGAGTACGACCGCTCCCTGCCGGACGTTCCCGCCTACCCGGCGGAGCTCAACCAGGTGTGGACCAACCTCATCGACAACGCCGTGTTCGCCATCGGGAGCACCGGCGGCGAGGGCACGCTGACGGTCCGCACGGCGCGCGAGGGCGACCGCCTGCTGGTGGAGTTCCGCGACACCGGACCCGGCATCCCGGCGGACATCCGCAGCCGCATCTTCGACCCGTTCTTCACCACCAAGCCGGTCGGCGAGGGCACCGGTCTGGGCCTCGACATCTCCTGGCGGATCGTCGTGAACAAGCACCACGGCAGCCTCCAGGTCGAGTCGACCCCGGGTGACACCCGGTTCCAGGTCCTGCTTCCGCTGACCGCCCCGGCCCCCGAGGCCGAAACCGAAGCCGGATCCGCGACCCAAACCCAGACCCAGACCCAGACCGCTGAGGAGCCCGTATGAGCGACATCGAGGGAATCGACCCGAGCGCCGCGCCCACCGGCGCCGGCTGCGTCGAGTGCGACGAGCTGGGCGGCTGGTGGTTCCACCTGCGGCGCTGCGCCCAGTGCGGCCACATCGGCTGCTGCGACTCCTCGCCGGCCCAGCACGCCACCGCCCACTGGAAGTCCTCCGGCCACCCCTTGGTGCAGAGCTTCGAGCCGGGCGAGGAGTGGTTCTGGAACTACGACACGGACGCGCTGTACGACTCCGGCCCCGAACTGACCGCTCCGCGCGATCATCCGGCGGAGCAGCCGGTACCGGGTCCGGCCGGCCGGGTACCGGAGGACTGGACGCGGCGACTGAACCGCTGACCTGCGGCTACGACCGGGTGGTGGGCGGGGTCCACACCGTGCCGCGGGCCTCGTATTCGAGCATGGCCTCCACACCGGTCGCCGCATCGGCACCCAGTTCCCGGCGTACGAGCCACAGGGCGAGGTCCAGCCCACTGGTGATGCCACCCGCGGTGACCAGGTCCGCGTCGTCCACCACACGGGCGTTCTTCAGGAGGCCGCCCTGCTTCTCCAGGTCCGGGCGCGCCTTGTGGTGGGTGGTGCAGGGGCGGTTCGTGGTCAGCCCGGCGGCGGCCAGCAGCATGGTGCCCGTGCAGACGGCACTGACGGTCAGGCCGGGGCGTACCGCCGCGGCCAGTTTCCTCGGGAGGACGCCGCTGCGGATCTCGGCCCACACTCCGGGGCTGTCGCGGCGTGCGTATCCGCCGCCGGGCACGAGGAGGACGTCAGCGGTGCGCGGGGCCCAGGCGTGCTCCACGTTCACCTGCGTGCCGTAGGCGGCGCGCACGGGACCCGGCCCGGAGGCGTTGACGTAGCGGACGTCGACCTCCCGGTCGGTGAAGAACCGCGCGGCCGAGAAGACCTCGTAGGGCGCGGCGAAGTCGAGCTCCTCCACGCCGTCGTACATGACGACGTGCACGCGTAACGGCCCCGCCGGCCCCGACGGCGTCCCGGCGGGTCGCGGCTGCGCCGCCGCGGCCACCCCGGCGGCACCCGTCAACGCGGCCGCGGCGCCGACGGCGACCTGGGCCCGGAGCACGTTCCTACGGTTCATCCGATGGTTCCTTCCGATCGCCCGGCCCATGCGCCGCTCTACGACAGGAGTCGAAGCCGCCGGAGGCCGAGTTCCCGAGGCCTGCTGTGGCGGGCGCCACACGCCGACCGTGTGCGAGTGCTGCTCCGCGCACTGCGCTGCTCCGCGCCTGCCGCCAGGTCGCGGACCGTGCCGCCGTCGCCCCGCCCGTGTCTTCGCCCGGCACGGCAAAAGATCATGGCGGACCGACACCGGACCCGGCAGGATGGGCGCGTGCCGAAGAACCCCCCGGAGTCCGTGCGTCACCACCTGGGCCGGCGTCTGACCAGCCACACCCAGGCGCACTGGCCGCAACTGGCCCGGGTCGACGTCCGCTTCCGTGCCGGATTCGCCTACGTGACCGTCGAACCGCAGGACGGGGAACGACTCCCCTTGTGTCGACTGCGCTTCACCGGCTCCCCGCACACCTGGGGGTTCGCCCTGCGCCTCGCGAGCCGGGGCGGCTACCGGGACCACTCCCTCCCCACGGGACTACCCACCGGCAGTCCCGAAGACTGCTTCGACTGCGCGGCCGGCCCCTACCGCGACGTCCTCGCGCCGACCGTCCCGGTGCCGGCTGGACTCGTCGTCCTCGTGGGCCCACCGGCCTCGGGCAAGACCAGCTTCGTCCGGGCACTGATCGCGCGCCGGCAGATCGACGCGGAAGCCGTGGTGTCCAGCGACGAGATCCGCGCAGAGCTCTTCGGCACCTCAGCCGCGGAAGCGGCATCCGACGCGGCGGACGCACTGGTCTTTGAGGAGCGCGACCGCAGGATCGTCGCCAGGCTCGCCACCGGACACGGCGCCGTGGCCGAGTCGACGAACGTCACGCCGCAGGCACGCGCACGACTCATCGCCATCGCCAGGCGCTTCAACGCTCCGGTGACCATGCTGCGGTTCGACCCGGACGTCACCGACCTCCTCCAGCAGTACACGGAGCGGGGCCGCACGGACCTCACCGCCGCGGACGTCCGCGCCTACGCCGCCGTGATGGACCGCGACTCCGCTACGGAACAGCTCCGTTCCGAAGGTGCGACCCACGTCCACGACGTACCCGGACGCCGCCGAGCGACCACGCCTGCCGAGGCCGCCGCGCGCTTCTCCTTCGCCTGACGCGTCCGACGTCTCCAGACCCGTCTCCCCGCCCCCCTCGGCCGGGCCGTAGGCCTTCTTCAGTGCGTGTCCGGGCACGCCTGGAACGGCTTCCGCGACCGCTTTCCGCCCGACCGCCTACCGCCCGGCCCGCTACTGGCCGAAGGCGCCGTGCCGGCCCGCACCGGCGGCGAACCGGTCCGCTCCGGCCTGGGTTTCACCCGCGGTCAAGGGCACCAGGCCGTGCCGGAACTCCCCCGCCAGTGCGTCCTCCTCGGCCAGTCCGTGCTGTTCCAGGAAGGACAACCGGTCGTGGCGCAGGCAGGTCTGGGGGAACCCGGCGATCTCGCGGGCCAGTTCCTCGGCAGCCTGCCTCGATCGGCCCGTGGGGACCACGCGGTTGGCCAGCCCCATCCCGTACGCTTCGGCCGCCGGGACCGGACGGCCCGTCAGGATCAGGTCCATGGCCCGGCTCTCGCCGATGAGGCGGGGCAGCCGCACCGTACCGCCGTCGATCAGGGGGACGCCCCAGCGGCGGCAGAACACACCGAACACCGCGTCCTCCTCCGCGACCCGCAGGTCGCACCAGAGCGCCAACTCCAGGCCGCCGGCCACCGCGTGCCCCGCGACGGCCGCGATCACCGGCTTGCCGAGCCGCATCCGGGTCGGGCCCATGGGGCCGTCGCCGGAGGCGAGCACCCGGTTGCCGCGCTCGGTACCGATGGCCTTGAGTTCGGCGCCCGCGCAGAACGTTCCGCCCTCGCCCCAGAGCACGGCGACGGCCGAGTCCGCATCGGCATCGAACTCCTCGAACGCAGAAGCCAGTTGCGCCGCGGTCGGTCCGTCCACGGCGTTCCGTACTCCCGGCCGGCTCAGGATCACCGTGTACACGGGGCCGTCCCGCTCCACCCGCACCGAAGCCTGCTCGTCCGCCATGCCCGCTCCCCTCCCGCTCGTCGATCTCCATTGTGGGGCGGGGGGTGTCTCTATGTCCTTCGTCAAGGACGTGGTGCCGGGTATGCGGGCGTTTGGGGTGGTCATGCGGCGAGGGTGATGGTGGGGGTTCTGGACTCGTAGAAGGTGCCGTCCCGGAGCATGGCGAACAGGACGCTGATGCGTTGGCGGGCGAGCCGGAGGAGGGCTTGGGTGTGTGTTTTGCCGCGGGCCCTTTGCCGGTCGTAGTAGGCGCGTGAGGCGGGGTCGGCGTTCATGCAGGCGAAGGCGGAGAGGAACATGGCGCGTTTGAGCTGCCGGTTTCCGCCTCGTGGCGCGTGTTCGCCGTGGATCGAGGTCCCCGAGGATCTGGTTGTCGGGGCGAGGCCGGCGTAGGAGGCGAGATGGGCAGCGGTGGGGAAGCTGGTGCCGTCGCCGACGGTGACCAGCAGGACGGCGGCGGTCCTGACGCCGACTCCGGGCATCGAGGTCAGGACCTGGTGAAGAGGGTGGGCCTCCAGCAGGGTGCTGATCTGCGCTTCCAGGGCCCGGCGCTGGTCGTGGACCGCGGAGAGGGAGGCGGCCAGGGACGGGATCACGATGTCGAGAGTGCCGGTTCCCGGGACCACGACGGTCTGCTCGTCGAGAGCGTCGAAGACCTCGTCGATCAGCCGCGCGGCCATCCGCGGGGCCTTGGGCCGGATCACCTCGACGAGTCTGCGGCGGCCGGCCTTGCGCAGGGCGGCGGGGGATCCGTATCGCTCGAGGAGCCAGGTGACGGCGGGGTGGTCCAGCCGGGGCCCGAGCACGCGCTCGAGGCTCGGGTGGAACTGGGTGAGCAGGCCGCGTATCCGGTTGCTGGTGCGGGTGGCCTCGGCGGCGAGGTCCTGGTCGAAGCCGGTCAGCACCGTGAGCTCGGCGGTGATCTCGTCGGTCAGCTCCAGCGAACGCAGGGTGTGAGGCATCGTCCGGGCGGCGTCCGCGATGACCGCCGCGTCCTTCGCGTCGGTTTTCGCCTCGCCCGGGTAGAGGTCGGCGATCCGCCGCATGGCGAGTCCGGGCAGGTAGGCGACCTCGCAGCCCGCGTCCCGGGCGACGGTCAGGGGCAGAGCGCCGATCGAGGCGGGCTGGTCGACGATGACCAGGACGGTGCCGAACTTGGCCTTGAGTTTGTCGAAGACGGCCCGCAGCCTGGGTTCGCTGTTGGGCATGGGCTTGTCGAAAACCTTCTTCCCGGCCGGGGTGAGCCCGTGGCCGTGGTGGGCGGTCTTGCCGACGTCCATCCCGAGGAAGACGCCCACGCCTTCGATGTCGAACATCGCACCCTCTCAGGGTCGTTGACCAGGCCGGCCTCGGCAACGGCACCGTGCTCGCGCATCCACGTTATGCAGACCTGCCGCCCACGTCGCTGCCCGGCATTGCGCCGGACCGGGCGGTGGCCGGGTCTCTCATCAGCGTCTGTGACGGCACCCCACGGGCCCGGCGACACCACCCCCCAGGTCATTCGTCCGACAGAGGGGACACAGTCATACCGGGCCCGGAGGCCAGCGGCCCCATTGCAGGACCGCGAAAAACATAACGGGGGCCGCTGCGCGCGGGACTCCCCCGGATGCTCAGCCCGGCCCGTCCGCAGCGGGGCCGGAGCCCGGCAGGCCCGTCGGGCCACCCGGGGTCACGAGGGCCGTTTCGTAGGCGAAGACGACGACCTGGGCGCGGCTGGAGAGCCCGAGCTTGGCCATCGCTCGGTTGAGGTGGGTCTTCACCGTGGCTTCGCTGATGAAGAGCTGCCGGGCGACTTCCGTGTTCGTCGCCCCCGTGGCCACGAGGCGCAGGACGTCGCGCTCGCGGCCGGTCACGGTGTGCCACTGCGGGGAGATCGCTCCCGGCGGTGTCGGCCCGGGGTGGTACGCCTCGATCAGGCGCCGGGTGACGGTCGGCGCGAAGAGCATGTCGCCCGAGGCGACGGTATGGATGGCGGCGACCAGGCGCTCGGGGGGCGTCTCCTTGAGCAGGAACCCGCAGGCGCCCGCACGCAGCGCGTTGTAGACGTATTCGTCGAGGTCGAAGGTGGTCAGCACCAGGATCCTCGGTGGTGCGTCACCCCTGTCACCCGCACGGCGAAGGATGCGTTCCGTCGCGGTGATGCCGTCCGTGCCCGGCATCCGAAGGTCCATGAGGATGACATCGGGTGCGGTGGCCTCGGCCAGTCGGACGGCTTCGTCCCCGTCACCCGCCTCGCCGGCCACGGACAGCCCCGGCGCGGCGTTCAGCAGGGACACCAGTCCGGCACGGATGAGCAGTTGATCGTCGACCACCAGTACCGTGGGCATCGGGGAGTTCGTTCCTCATCGGGTATGGACGTCCCCGGTGCCCGGGGCCGGAAGACCACCCGGCCGGTCGCTGGTGGTGGGCGCCGGAAGGGTGAGCCGTACCTCGAATCCGCCGAGGGCGCGGGGGCCGGCGGTGACCGACCCGCCGTAGATCTTCGCTCGCTCCCTCATGCCGATCAAACCGTGACTGGGTGACAGTTCCTCGTTTGGCTGGAACGTGCCGTCCCCTTCGTTCGTGACGCGCACCACGAGGGTGTGCCGTTCGTAACGGATGGTCACGGCCGCCCTGGTCGGTCCCGCATGTTTGAGCACGTTCGTCAGCGCCTCCTGGACCACTCGGTAGACGCACAGGGCCATGCCCTGCGGAAGCCGGACCGGGGATCCGGCGACCTCCATGGTCACGTCGACCCCTGCGCCCCGGACCCGCTCCAGCAGCCTGTCCAGCAGGTCGAGCCCGGGTGCCGGGGTGTAGGCGGCGCCCTCCTCCCCTCGTCCGTCCCGCTGTCCTTCCTGGCCGACGCGCAGGAGTACGAGCATGCGGCGCATCTCCTCCAACGCCTCCCTGCTGGTGTCGGCGATGGTGTCCAGGGCCCGCCGGCTCGCCGCCGGGTCCGTGGGGAACACGTACGAGGCCATGCCCGCCTGGAGCGAGATCACCGACATGTGGTGTGCGACCACGTCGTGCAGCTCCCGCGCGATCCGCACCCGCTCCTCCGTGAGGGCCTGACGTGCGTTCTCCTCCTGTTGTCCGCGCAGCCGGAAGGTCAGTTCGGCGAACTGCCTGTTCCGTTCGGCGAGGGCTGCCGAGCCGCGCCCGACGACGAGGACGACGGCCGGGAACAGGACCGCTTGGGCCAGGACGGTCGGCATGGAGCTGTGTTCGATGTTGGCGATCCCGGCGTACAGCCACGCTCCCGCCACAACGACCGTGCACACGACGGCTGTTCGGGGGCGCCGGGTCGCCGCCACCGTGTACAGGCCCAGGAGCGGCGGCATCGAATTGATCACGGGCCAGTACCCGCAGGCGATGAACAGGACCCACAGCGCGCCGCTGGCGGCGAACACGGCGACGGGTGCGATGCGGCGGGCGACCATGACCAGACCCACCAGGGCGGTCAGGGTCGCCCCCAGCCCGTCCACGGACCGCCAGCCGGCCGGCGGCTGCTCCTGCCCCAGCAACAGCCCGGCGCCGACGTAGCCCAGCGCGAGCAACGAATCGACGGCCAGCGGCCGGTACCTTCCCCCGAGCCCGTCGAGGAATCCCGATCCAGCGCGCATCGGCGCAGCTTACGGGCCGTCGGGCGGCCGGGCCATGGGCCTGTCGCAGGACCGGTGCCCACCACGGCCGCACGATCCGGCTACCGCCGGAGTTGCAGCGAGGACGTCCACCACCCGCACCGGGTGGAGGCCCGAATCATCCCGGTGCGTGCCGCCGGGCGGCCTCCGGCCCGCCTAGCTTTCTGTCTGGCCGGCCGCCGGAGCACACCACGGGGGCGGCGCACCCACCTCCTTCCCATTTCCTTGAGAAAGGCAGACATCGCCATGACCACTCGTGTGAAGCGCACGCTCGTCGGGGCCTCCGCCGTCGCCTCGGCCCTCGTCGTCGGGCTGGCGGGCACCGCGAGCGCGACCACCATGGGCTTCAACCAGACCTCCAGCAGCGGCAAGGCCGAGATCAGCGGCACCTACGAGTACCACGTGTCGGGAACGATCCCGGGGACCAACGAGAAGCTCTACTCCGGCTCGTTCCAGGGCGCCACGGCCCGGGACAAGGTGGCCGGCGACGGCTACGAGGCGGTCCTGGCCCTGGCGTACCAGGACTGGAAGGACGGCGCCTGGCACTCCGTGAAGAACTACGTGGCGGTGGTCAACGGCTCGAAGAGCTGGACCTTCAAGAACAAGAAGGACGTGAAGGCCTACGCCTGCGACCGCAAGGTCGGCACCACCAAGCTGTTGAACTGCCGCGCCGCCTGGTAGGACCGTCCCGCCGGCGCCCGACGGGCGCCCGGGCCGGAGGTCTCACGGGGGACCTCCGGCCCCCTTTCGTTCCCCGAAGTCCCGGAGGGCGGGCCGTCACCCCTGTGACGGCCCGCCCTCCGGTGCTGGAGTGCGCCCTGAGCGCTCGGCGTTCCCGCCCGGTCACGCCTTGAGGACGCGCCCGGCCACCGTCAGTGCGAGGCGGCGGGGGGCCAGGGCGGACGCCGTGGCCGAGACCCGGTTGCCGAGGCCGACGACGATGCTGGGCGGGGTCTTGCCGCGTTCCAGTGCCCGGCGCGTCGCGGTGACGACCTGCTCCGGGGTGGCCATCCGGCCCACGGCGGCTTCCCGGCTGCCGACGACGTCGAAGAACTCGGTGCGGACCGGCCCCGGCGAGACGGCGAGCACCCGCAGGGAGGAGGCGCGCGTCTCGTACGCGACGGCCTCGGTGAAGTTCAGGACGAAGGCCTTCGTGGCGCCGTAGACCGCCATCGCCGGGGTCGGCTGGTAGGCGGCCGAGCTGGCGACGGTGACGAGGGCGCCCCGGCCGTCGGCGGTCAGGCCGGGCAGGAACTCCCTGGTCAGTTCCGTCACCGCGAGCACGTTGAGCTGGATCATCTCGCTGATCCGGTGGGGGTCCTCGCCGGCGAAGGGGCCGTGGGTGCCGAAACCGGCGTTGTTGATCAGCGTGTGGACCGGTACGCCGAGTGCGTCGAGCTCCGCATGCAGCGCTGCCGCGGCACCGGGCCGGGCGAGGTCGGCGGCGATGGGGCGGGCCGTGACCCCGTGCCGGCGCTCCAGGTCGGCCGCCAGCTCCTGCAGCCGGTCGACGCGCCGGGCGACGAGGACGACGTCCGCTCCGCGCTCGGCCCACTGCCGGGCGAACTCAACGCCGAGGCCTGCACTGGCCCCGGTGATCAGGGCTGTGGTTCCGCGGTATGCCATAGACATGGGTCGGCGCTCCGTTCCGGGACTCCGGTTGATGGTCGATACTTGAATGTAGACAGAGCAAACATTGTTGTCAATGACAACATCGAGAGGAGACCGCCTTGGCCGACGCCGATGCGCCCTATCACCACGGCAATCTCAGGGAGGCCCTGCTGGCGCGCGCGGAAGAAGTGCTCGCGACCTCGGGGTCGGACAGCCTCTCCCTCCGCGCCCTCGCGCGGGACCTCGGCGTCAGCCACGCGGCGCCGGGCCGCCACTTCCGCGACCGGCAGGCCCTGCTGGACGCGCTCGCCGTGGGCGGCTTCACCCGGCTCAACGCGCGTCTGCGGGCCGCCGTGGACGAGCCAGGCCCCGTCACCGACCGGCTCGCCCGCATGGGCCGTGCGTACATCGACTTCGCCGTCGCGCACGCCCCGCTACTGAGCCTGATGTTCACGGCCAAACACGCCGACCACTCCAGCGCCGAGCTCCGCGAGCTCGGCCACCAGAGTCTGGAGATCGCCGCCGGGCTGCTCTCCCTCGCCCAGCAGGAGGGCGTCGTACGGGCGGGTGACCCGGCCCGGCTCGCCCAGGTCGCCTTCTCCGTGGTGCACGGTCTCGCGGCCCTGGCCGTCGGCTCCCTGCTCGAGGACACGCCGCTGGACGAGGCGACCGACCTCGCCCTCGACGTCCTGCTCACCGGCCTCGGCCCGGTCGAACCCGAGCCGCAGCCCTAGGGAGCGCCTCACCGATCGGACCGGGCTGGCGCCGCCCGGTCCGATCGGCAGGACACCCCGTAGCGCATTTCCGTCCGGGACGCCAGCGACGGACCGGGGGATGCGGCCGAACCGATCGGAACACGAGCCCGGATTCCCGAGCGGCAAACGGGGCCGACCCGCCTCCGACCTCCTCTTACGTCACCGCACACCACGCGCGGACCGCTCCCCTTGCCGGAATTCGACGCCACCGATGGCGCATAACGGTTCCTCCGGTCCGATGAACTCCAACGAAAGCCCACATCAGCGAAGTTGGGCGTAGTTATGCTCCCGCCCACCGGTCAGAAGGTCCCCCTTTTCGATAGTTCGAGGACGCCGATGGAGCAAAGAGGTACTCCCCCCGAAACTCCCCGCCTGGAGGGAAGAGCAAGCCGGATGCTGCCCGCGATCGCGGTCGTGGCCGCTGCCTGCCTGGCAGGGGCGCTGGCTTCCTCCTCGGCACCGCTCGGCACCGCCTCGATCGCCGTCGCCGCCGTGTGCACCGCAGCGGTCTTCGTCGAGGCGCGACGGCGCGGCCGCGCGCTCGCCGCCGGGCGCGCCCAGGTCGCGGCCCTCCAGCACGCCCTGGCCCGGCAGCAGACCGAGGCGGCCCGGCTGTCCGAAGCGGTGCTGCCCGAGGCCATAGAGCGACTGCGCAAGGGCGAACCGGCCGAGGACGTGCTGACCGCCCTGGGAGGGCGCGGCGGCCACGGCACCCGCTGGGGCGACGACGAAGCCCTGACCCCGCGCTTCAGGGCCGCCCTCCAAGCCGTGCTGTCCCGCGTCGTCGACGCGGTCGACAACGAGGAGAGCCTTCGCGACTCGGCACAGCGGGCCTTCGTCAACGTCGCCCGCCGCGTGCAGGCGATCGTCCATCAGCAGGCCCACGAGATGCGCGAGATGGAGGACCGGCACGGGAGCAACCCGGACGTCTTCGGCGACCTGCTGCGGCTCGACCACGGCACCGCCCTGATCGGCCGGCTCGCCGATTCCATCTCGGTCCTCGGCGGTGCGCGCCCCGGCCGCCAGTGGAGCCGGGCCGTCACCCTGTACAGCGTGATGCGCGGCGCGATGTCGAGGATCATCGACTATCAGCGGGTGGAACTGCACTCGGTCTGCGAGGTCGCCGTCGTCGGTCCCGTCGTGGAGCCGCTGATCCACACCCTGGCGGAGCTGCTGGACAACGCCACCCGGTACTCGCCGCCGCACACCCGCGTCCACCTCACGGCCGTCGAGGTCCAGTCGGGCATCGCCGTGGAGATCGAGGACGGCGGCCTGAGCATGAGCGAGGAGGCCCGCGCCCGGGCGGAGAGGATGCTCGCGCAGGCGCAGTCCGGCATCGACCTCAACGACCTGGGCGAGACGCCGAGGCTGGGTCTGGCGGTGGTCGGCCGGCTGGCGCAGGCGTACGGGTTCCAGGTGTCCCTGCGCTCGTCCGCGTACGGCGGCGTCCGCGCCGTGGTGATCGTGCCGCAGCACCTGATCACCACGGCGACCTCCGCGACCGGTCTCGCCCACGGCATCGGCTCCTCCTCGGGACCCAGGGCCGTGGCCGCCACACCGCGCGAGCACCCCTTCGACCGCTCGTCGGAGGGCACGGGCGCGCCCCGGCCGGCGCCGGTGCCCGGGCCGGCGCCCGTCGCCGCCGGGCAGCCGGAGGTCGGCGCACGTACCGCGACCGGCCTGCCGCAGCGCCGCCGGAAGGACCGGGTGGCCACCTACGACCTACGGCCGGCCGCGGAGCCCCGGTCGACGGACGACGGCGGCCCCGGAATGTGGCTGGAGGCGTTCCACAGCGGACTGTCCGGCACGCCCGGCAACGATGCGCCGGGCACCGAAGGAACGTCGGGTTCAGGGACCAAGGGGGCGTAAGCATGATGACTCAACGAATCAGCAGCATGGACTGGATGCTCAAGGACCTGGCGGCCGGAGTGCCGCAGACGCGGCACGTGATCGTGCTGTCCGCGGACGGGCTCTGCGTGGCGCAGCACGGGGCCGAGACCGACACGGCCGACCGCCTGGCAGCGGCCTGCGCGGGCCTGCAGAGCCTGGCCGGAGCGGTGGCCGCGGAACTGCCCCGTTCGGAGGGCAGGATGCGCCTGGTCGTGATCGAGATGGACGGCGGCTTCTTCTACTTGATGGCCGCCGGCGACGGCTCCTACCTCGCGGTCCTCGCCGACGAGGGCGTGGACGCGGGCCTGATGGGCGCGCAGATGCGCAACCTGGTGACCCGAATGGGGGACCACCTGAGCAGCCCGCCCCGGCGCGACGGGCAGCCCGAGTGAATGAGCCGCCCACGAGCTGGGAGGACGCCAGCCCCGAACGGCTCTACGTCATCACCGGTGGACGCAGTGGACCCTCCACCGCCGTCCATCTGGACCTCGTGACCTTGGTCGTGGCCAAAGGGTCCGCCCAGCCCGAAATGCAGCCCGAGCAGGCGGCCATCCTGCGGATGTGCCGGTCCCCGCTGTCGGTTGCCGAGATCGCGGCGTACGCGGGTCTGCCCGTGAGCGTCGTCACCGTGCTGGTCGGGGACCTGATGGCCGCAAGGCGCGTGTACGTCCGCCCGCCCGTTCCCGCCGCGCAGCTACCCGACCTTGCTCTGATCGAGGCAGTGATCGATGGACTTCAAAAGCTCTGACCCGCCCGCCGGGCCGCGCGAGGCGGACATACTTCCACAGACGGCAGCGGCCGCCGTGAAGGTCGTCGTCGTCGGCGGGTTCGGCGTGGGCAAGACCACGATGGTCGGTGCGGTCAGCGAGATCAGGCCGCTGACGACCGAGGAGACGATGACCAGGGCGGGCGTCGGCATCGACGACACCTGGGGCGTGGACCGCAAGGTCACCACCACCGTCGCCATGGACTTCGGCCGCATCAGCATCAACGACGAGCTCGTCCTGTACCTGTTCGGAACTCCCGGCCAGGAACGCTTCTGGTTCCTGTGGCGCGGGCTCTTCGAGGGCGCGCTCGGAGCGGTCGTGCTCCTCGACACCCGTCGCCTGGAGATCAGCTTCGACGTCATCGGACGGCTGGAGGAGCGGGGCGTCCCCTTCGTCGTGGCCGTCAACTCCTTCCCCGGCGCACCCGAGCATCCGCTGGAGGAACTGCGCCGGGCCCTCGATCTGCCCCCCGCGGTCCCGATCCTCGTCTGCGACGCCAGACGGCGGGACTCGTCCCGCGATGTCCTGCTGACCCTCATGCGCTACCTGCACGCCCAGGCAGCCACCCAGGAGGCAATGTGAACACCGGCCCCACCCCACCGCCCGAGTGCCCCGCCCACGCGGCGGCGGCGACCGCCGGCGGCCTGTACCGTCTCCACGGAGCGGAGGCCCAGGCCGATCCCCTCGCACTGTACGAGAAGCTGCGCGCCGAACACGGGGCGGTGGCGCCCGTCTTGGTGAGCGGAGACCTCCCGGCCTGGCTGGTCCTCGGCCACCGGGAGAACCTGGACGTGGCGCGCACGTCCTCGCGCTTCGCCCGCGACCCGCGCGGATGGCGCGACATGAAAGAGGGCCGGGTGCCGGCCGACACCCCGCTCGGCCCCATGGTCTCCTGGGTACCGGTGTGCAACTTCACCGACGGGCCCGTTCACGAGCGGTTGCGCTCGGCCGTGGTGGAGTCCCTGGGGCGCTTCGACAAGCGCGGCATCCGCCGCTACGTGACGCGCTTCGCCAACCAACTCGTCGACCAGATCGCGGGTGAGGGGTACGCCGACCTGGTGCCCGCCTTCTCCGACCAGCTACCGATGCTGGTCATGACCCAGCTCATCGGGGCACCCGACGAACACGGGCCCCTGCTGGTCAACGCGGCGCGCGACATGCTCCAGGGGACCGAGACGGCCCTCCAGAGCGACCGCTACGTCACCTCCACGCTGGAACAGCTGGTCGTGGAGCGCAAGGCCAGGCCCGTGCGCGACCTCGCCTCCTGGCTGATCGAGCACCCCGCGAACCTGAGCGACACCGAGGTGCTGATGCACCTGCGCGTCGTGCTGATCGCGGCCTACGAGACCACGGCGAACCTGATCGCCAACACGCTGCGGACCGTGCTGACCGACCCGCGCTTCCGGGCCAGCCTCTCCGGAGGCCACATGACGCTGCCCGACGCCCTGGAGCAGGTCCTGTGGGACGACCCCCCGATCAACACCATCATCGGGCGTTGGGCCACCGGTGACACCCTGCTCGGCGGCCGGCAGGTGAAGGCCGGCGACATGGTCCTGCTCGGGCTGGCCGCGGGCAACGCGGACCCGCAGATCCGGCCGGATCCCGCGGCCTCCGTCCACGGCAACCGTTCTCACCTGGCCTTCGGCAGCGGCCCGCACGAGTGCCCGGGCCAGGACATCGGCCGCGCCATCGCTGACACCGGCATCGAGGTCCTGCTGGACCGGTTGCCCGACCTCCAGCTGGCGGTCGACGCGAGCGAGCTGCAGTGGCGCGGCACCCTCATGTCGCGCCACCTGCTGTCCCTGCCGGTACGGTTCGCCCCCCGCCCCGTGGCGAGCGCGCAGTCCCGGACCGAGCAACCGGCCGAGCAACCGGCCGAACAGCCGGCCGGGCACCCGGTCCACGCGGTCGTCCCGCCGCAGCCGGCGGCAGCGCCCGCGGTCGCGGGTCGCCGCCGCCGGTCCGTCAGCTGGTGGCGGCGGCTGCTCGGCCACGGCTAACGGCTCCCGGCCTCCGGGCCGAGGGCCCCGACCGCACCGGCCGGGGCCCTCGGCACCGCTCAGTCGTGCAGCCGTTGCCACCAGGAAGCGAGGGCCGGCACATCCGGCGGCTCGGTGCCGGCAGAGCTCGGGGATTCGGCGAACCGGATCGCGAACCGGGCTTCCGGCAGGGGTAGTTCGTAGCGGTTGCGCGGGCTCGCGTACCGGGGTGCCCGGCTCTGCCAGGTGATGGAGCCGGCCACGTAGTGACCCAACGCCGCCAGGTGTCGGCGCAGTTCCTCGTCCGCACCGACCTCCGCCCGCGCCCGCAGCGTCATGAACAGGACCATCACCCGGTCACGCAGGGCCACCGCGAGCGGCACGGCCCCGGCGGGCGAGCAGTTCTCCTGATGGGCGAGGACATTGACCAGATTCACCTCCTTCGGCTCCACGTGGTCGTCCTTGTCGTAGGAGAACAGGTCGTTGTCCGCGCTGACGACGAATCCCGCCGCATCCGTCAGTGCCGTCAGAGCACGGGAGCAGAGCACCTCCGCCGGCAGCCGGTCCCCGCGGGCGACGTCGGACCAGGTCAGCGAGAAGCGCGTCCCGTTCGCCAGCGGCCCCATGGCGACGAACTCGTTCAGCCCCGGCATGGTCCCGGCCTCGGCCCGGGCGGCCCGCCAGGCCGCTCCGAGCAGCCAGTCGCGCGTCCCCTCGACGAACCTGCGCAGCTCGTAGGGCGTGAGCACCGCATGGGTGCGGCGCACCAGGTCCAGCAGCGCACGGGTCATCGGTCCGTCGGGCAGGACCGATGACCCCGGGTCCTCGATGGTGCGCAGCAGACGTACGCCGTGTTCGACGACAACACCCGTCCCCACCTCGTCGGAACCCGAGTCCTGCCAGTCGTCGACGGCGTTGGCCCAGTAGTTCCATTGGGTGAACAGGAGGAGGGCGTCCACGTTCCCGTCGGGGATGATGCGGCAGGAGAAGTCGGCGCTGTGGGTGGCGAGGCCCCATGCGCGCTCGACCGGATCCGGGTAGATGCCGAAGGCGTCCAGCCACTCGACCGCCCGTGCCTCCACCTGCTTCGCCTCGGGATGGACGAGGTTGCGCTCCAGGGGACAGTAGAAGGACGGCAGGCGCGCACCGAGGAGCGAGGGGCGGGGCGCCGGTGGCGGTGCGGGTGCCGCGGACGGGGAGGGGGACGGAGACGGGGACGGGGATGGTGCCGGGGACGCCGTCATCGGCCGCTCCCGAGCCGGAAGCGCAGCAGCCGCGTCTGCACCGCGTGGTCCCGCCAGAGCCGGAAGAACCTGCTGTGCGCGAGCGTCGACTGTTCGAGCCGTTCGCCGGTCCAGGCGCCGGGCTCGGCGTCGGCGCCCGCGCGGAGCCGGTCGAGTTCGGCGGTGTTCCACGCCATGGACTGCACCCAGAACTCCGCCACCAAGTCCGTCACGTCCTCCTCGTGCACGAGTTCAAACCCGGCCGCCTCGGCCGCGGTGAGGTATTCCCCTCTCAGTCCCAGTCGCGTTCTGTAGTAGCCGTCGATGAACTCGCGCCATGTGGAACGGCCCACGAAGTGTTCCTGGATCCCGAACCATCCTCCGGGCTCCAGCGCCTTGGCCACGACCTCGAAGAGTCGGGTCCGATCGGTGTAGCCGCTGCTCTCGTTGGCGTAGACGGCGTCGTACGCGCAGGTCTCGTCGAGGTCGTGCACATCCGCCAGTACGGGCTTCACCCGCTCCCCGACCCCGGCGTGCCGTGCGAAGTGCCGGACGATCGGGATGTGTTCCGCTACGACGGTGAGGCCGGTGACCGATGCTCCGTGCTCCTGCGCCCAGTACAGCGACGTCCCGCCCAGGCCGCAGCCGATGTCCAGCAGGCGCCGCGGAGACTCCTCGTACGCGCCCCACGACCGGGCCGCATGCTGCACGATCCGCTCCTGCGCATCGAACAGGCGCTGCTTCAACACGCTCTGGGGGACGGTGCTGTCCGGCGGACCGTCCGGGTAGAGGCCCACGTGGAAGTGGACGCGGGGACCCGGACCGTACTTGTGCAGGATCTCTTGCGTCTTGTGACTGTAGTAGAACCGTATGGGATCGTCCGCGGCCGTGCCCTGTTCGCGACCCAAGGACGATAAGAGGGGGGTGACGTGCATGGGGTGTCCGCCCTTTCGTGGGGTAGGGCTGCCTCCGGGACACGCTGTCACCGCACTCACCGCGTCCCGTCCGGCACACTGTTGAAGCACGGATCATCGTGGCACTTCGGATCCGCCACGTCAGCCGACTGGAGTAACACGGGGCAGCATCCGGGTCCCGCCGCGTGCGGGCTGACCGGCCACGGTCGTCCGATCGGCCCGAGGACGGCCGGACGACCGAACGACCGTGCCCCACGTCGTCGCGGACCGACCGGTCAGCCGGTCCGGCCGAGGCCCCCTCGGCGTAGACCTCCCGCGGCTGTCGGTGCCTCGACACACCGAGAGTGCACACCCTTGCGGACAGATACTGTCCGCAACTGGGGGACCGCGACCTCGACCGTCAGAGCGCTATGACCCGATTACGTAGATATCCTGTGAAGTGTGATCGAGTCTGGACGGCCGCGGCTACGCAGGCGCCCCGGCCCGGGACGACTTGTGCGGCTGTCGCCGGTCATCCTGACCGTCGTCATCGCCAGCCTGGCGTACAACACTCCGCCGGAAATGGCCTTCAGCCGTCTCCTGCCCGCGGCGCCGGCCCTCGCCGCCGCCATGTGGCCGGTATTGCCGACCGTCCTGCTCGGGACGGTCTGTCTCATCCTGATGATCGGCCTCAGCTTCGTCTTCCCGGACCTGGGGACGTGGTGGACGGCCGCGGGGATCATCGCGGTCACCGTCGCCGCCGCGTACGGGAGCCATGTCCGGCTCCAGCGGGAGCGCACCCTCTTCCAGGTACGGCTCGTCGCCGACGCGGCACAGCAAGTGGTGCTCAGCCCCCTGCCGCGCCGCTTCGGCGGCATCGAGATCGAGTCGCTGTACCTCGCGGCGGCGGCCGAGGCACGCATCGGCGGGGACTTCTACGAGGTGGTCGACACTCCGTTCGGGGTCAGGCTGCTCATCGGTGACGTCCGGGGCAAGGGCCTGCCGGCGGTGGGAGCGGCCGCGGCGATCGTGAACGCCTTCCGGGAGGCCGCGTACGGCGAGATCGACATGGTCAACGTCGCACGCCGCATGGACGCCAGCAGCACCCGTTACAACGGCGCGTTTCCGCCCGAGGGGCCGTTGGAGCGCTTCGCCACCGCCCTCCTCGTCCAGATCCCGCACGGGGGTAGACGCATCGACATCCTCAACTGCGGACACCCCCCGCCGCTGCTCCTGAACCAGGGGAAGGTCCTCACCCTCGAGTCCACCACCCCCTCCCCCTTGCTCAGCCTCGCGGAGCTGATCGGCGACCACTACAGCGTCGACACCTTCGACTTCGCCCCCGATGACCTGCTGCTCCTCTATACCGACGGGATCGCCGAGGCCCGCGCCCGCGACGGCGAGTTCTTCCCGCTGGCGGCCTGGATGCGCAGGCAGCCCCCGACACCACCCGACGAACTGCTCACGGCCCTTCACCGCGATCTCCTCCGCCACAGCAAGGGCCGCCTCGACGATGACATCGCCGCCCTCGCCGTGCGCCTGTGCGAGCCTTGAGCCCGTCGCCAGCCGTAATCGTGCGGCCACTCTTCGTGTGCGCCTCGGCCAGCGGCGCTTCGCCCGCTTCCCGGATTGGCAGTGCCTCTGGAGCGCGGCTCAGTCGTCCGGGCAGATGACGAAGAGGGGGAAGGCGAGTCGGCGGGGCCGGTCGCCCATCTCGTTGAGTGCGGCGCGGATCTCGTGCAGATGGCCGGTCGTCATCTGCAGTGGCGGTTCGTGGGGCTGGTAGGTGGTGCGGACCGGGTACTCCACGCCCGGTTCGGTGGTCATCTCGATGTGGCAGCCCATGAGGTGGGTGACCGTTCTGCGTTCGCAGAACTCGATCAGGCGGTCGATGGTCCGCGCGAAGGCGTGCCAGTCCTGGACGTAGAGGCGGCCCGGATAGACCGTGTCGCCGGTGAGCAGGAACCCGGTCCACGCGTCGTAGAACGTGACGGCCGCCTCGTGGTGCCCGGGGGTGGCCAGGCACTCGAGGCTGCGGCCACCCAGATCGACCCTTGTCACGGCCGTGGGGTTCTCGTCGAATCCGAAATACTGCCAGGCCGTGGAGAGTTCCGCTGCGACCACCGTGGTGTGGGGACGGTCGGCGAACTGGCCGTCGCCCGCGACGTGGTCGCCGTGGGCGTGCGTGTGCAACACCAACAGGTGGTACTCCTGGCGGGGGTGGCGGGCGAGCCAACCGTCGACGAGCCGGTCCACCACCGCGCGCAAGGGGAAGAACTCAGGTGACGCGGTGGCTCCCGTATCGATCAGCACCGCCCGGTCGTTGCCGAACAACAGGAACAGGAACGGCGCTTCGTAGTGGATCGCCATGTTCTGCCGCAGGATGACCGTGTGCTCGTCGTACTCATGGACCTGGATGTCCGGGTCGGTGTTGTGCTTGGACGAGGGCGAGCCGTGGATCCAGCGGACGTCCAACTCGCGGGGCCGAGAAACCGGACCGTCGAAGTCGATGAAGGATGGGGCTGCGGCCATGACGCCTCCTGAGTGCGTCGTCTTAGCAGGCCGGGTACGGCGCACATCTCGTCCGGGGCGGGCACCTACGAGCCTCCGGCACGACGCTACCACGAGATCGATCGACGGCTCCGCTACCCGGCGTCCGCGCGGCGGCACCGCTCTCGCTCGCTGGACGAAGCGCACCCCGATGGCGAACTCACGGACCTGCGACAGTGACACGTCGCAGGCCAGGACTCGGCTCGCGCGCTCCGGCGGGCTTGCGGGTCAGTCCTCCGGAGCCGCAGCGGGCCGGGGGGCGATGCTTCCCGTGAGCTCCTGGTACGCGTCCATCACATCCCCCAGGTGCAGCGTGGTGACCTCGTCCGGCGACGGAACTCCGGAGTGGCCGATCCGGTCGAAGACGCGCAGGTCCCTCGCCGCGGCGGCCTTCCGCACGAGTTCGCGTGCGAAGCGGCCGTTGCCGAGGCGGTCGATCAGGTCTCGGGTGACGGCCAGGTCGCATGACACGCGCAGCGCGTTCGCGGCCTCCTCGGTGAGTGAATCGCCCTGGGCTTCGAGGAACGACTCCGCGATCAGCACCAGGTCGTCGGCCGCGTAGGCAGGGAAGTCCACCCGGGTGTTGAAGCGGGAAGCGAGGCCCGGATTGGTGGACAGGAGCTCTGCGATCTCGTCCGGGTACCCGGCCAGAACCACGACCAGGCGGTGCCTGTCGTCCTCGGCACGCTTGAGCAGTACCTGTAGGGCCTCCTTCCCGAAGGCGTCACCGCCCGAGTAGCCGGTGTTGGACAGCGCGTACGCCTCGTCGATGAAGAGCACTCCGTCGAGCGCCCGGTCGATGGCCTGGGACGTCTTGATCGCCGTCTCGCCCAGGTGCTGTCCCACGAGGTCCACGCGCTGCACCTCGACGACGTGGCCCCGCTCCAGCAGGCCGAGTCCGGCGAAGACGCTGCCGACGATGCGGGCGACGGTGGTCTTGCCCGTGCCGGGCGGTCCGGCGAACACCAGGTGTTGCGGAGCAGGCGCCGCGGTCAGGCCCTGGCTCCTGCGCACTGCCGCCATTCGCAGCTGGGCCGACAGGCTCCGCACCTGGCGCTTCACCGGGGCCAGGCCGACCATTCCGTCCAACTCGGCCATCGCCTCGTCCAGCAACCTCGAACGCTCCTCGTCGCTCAAGGTGCCGCCGGAGGAGTTCCCGCGCTGTTCCCGCACGGTCGGGGCGGCCTGGGCCGGTACGGGTGCAGGTACGGGTGCGGGTGCGGTCGGCGGGGTCAACGCCTGGGCACGCTGGGCCACGTCGCCCAGGCCGGGGCTGTATCGGAACGCAGTCTGGAAGTGCTTCAGCGCTTCCTCGGCACGGTCGAGCTCCTCGTAGGCACGGCCACGCAGATAGGCGACTTCGCCGAGGAAGCCGGCGTTGTCGCCGAGCGCTTGCGGGAGCGGTCTCAGGACGTTGAGCGCCTCGTGGGAAACGCCCTGGGCGATGAGGCCGGCCGCGACGTAGAGCTGTGACTCGTCCCTCAGGAAGGAGTTCCGAATCCCTTCGGCGAAGGTGAGCAGAAGTGGCCAGTCCCTCTTCAGGAAGGCGTACCGTGCGCAAACGAACCGGGTCTCGTCGCAGTCGAGCACGGCATGGGAAAGCATGTTCCACGCCTGCTCGAGCAGGCCGTCGTCCAGGAGTTTCGCCGCCCGCGCGAGCCACAGGTCACGGTCCGTCTCCAGGCGGAAGTTCACGTAGCCCCCGATCTGGAACCGGGAGGACAAGGGGGTCTGGAGCTTCCTCCGCAGGGCACCGAAGTCCTGGGCCTGACCGTACATGGCCTCGACCGCCCGGTCCTGGAGCTGCCCGACGGCATGGAACCCTAGCCAGGCATCGGCCGCGAGCGGATTGTGCTCGAGGGCCGAGCGGAAGGACTCGGCAGCGGCGGCCGGATTGCCCGACCTCAGCTGCACGACGCCTTGGAGCCATGCCTGTTCGCACTTCTTGATCGAACGCCATGATACTGACGGCCCCTGCACCGAGATCTCCCCTGCTGTCGTCCGGCAATCCAAGATCTACTTCCCGCGGAATGCGTGAGCTGATCCCCCGCCAAGTAATACCTGAGAGCTGCCGTTCGACAAGGAACGAGCCCTGCGCGTCCACGTCTACGGACGGATCGACGGGCGCCCGCGCGCAGGCCTCGTCCCGTGACGTCGAGGTCGGCGTTCTCGGCGGTCGGCCGGGGTCCGTCTTCCGTCCCTCGTAGGATCGTTGGCGCTCGCCGGCCCTCGCCTCACGCCCTGTGCAAGAACACCGCCGCTTTCCACCACTACCTCGCGGACGGTCGGGGCACGGTGACGGCGATCCGAACCTTGGAGACGGCCCCTGTCCAGCGGACCCTCGAAGCGGTGGCACCGATCGCGTCCGGGCCGCCGTCATACCGCCACGGGTGACAGCGCCGAGCGCACCGGAAGTGCCGGGGCCGGAAGTGCCGGAGCGCTGAGGCGGTGGAGAGCTGAGCGTCCGCTCGGAACGGTCGTGGGCGCGGCATGCGTTTTCGCGTGCCGCGCCCACAACCGTATCGGGGTCCGGAGGCGCGGGGCCTCACCGGACTCTCACGCGAGCGGCCGCGCGGCCTTGTACTCCACCGGCAGCTCGAGAAGGCCGCGGGCCCGCAGAGAGGTTCGCCACTGGGGTTCGGTCTCGGTGAGGGTCAGGCTGCTGAACCGCTCGAGGAGCGCGGACAGTGCGATCTCGACCTCGGCGCGGGCCAACGGAGCGCCCAGGCAGTAGTGGATTCCGTGGCCCAACGCCAGGTGTCCGGAGGTGTCGCGGTCGAGGTCGACCTGCTCGGGGCGGGAGAAGCGGGCGGGATCGCGGTTGGCCGCGGACAGCGACAGCAGGACGGTTTCTCCTGCAGGGATGGACGTCCCGCCGATCGTCACGTCCTCGGTGGGGAAGCGGCGGATCGCCAGAAGCGCCGGCCCTTCGTAGCGCGCCAGTTCCTCGACTGCCTCAGGGAGCTTCGACGGGTCCAGGCGAAGGCGTGCCAGGAGGTCGGGATGGGTCAGGAGGGCATGAACGGCGTTGCCGATGAGCTGGACGGTGTTCTCGTAGCCGGCGGCGAGGATCAGGAAGGCGAGCGAGGTCAGTTCGTCCTCGCTGAGGCGGTCGCCGTCGGTGTCGCGGACCGCGATCAGGTCGGAGAGCAAGTCGTCGGCGGGGTGCTGGCGCTTGTGCGCGATGAGCTCGGTGAAGAAGGCGAGCATGGCGCCGATCGCTTGCTTGGCCGCCTGGGGGCGGCTGGGGTCCGGCGCGATCAGCTCGTTGGTCCAGCCGCGAAAGTCCTTGCGGTGGTCGTCCGGGACGCCGAGGAGGTCGCAGATGACGGTGATCGGCAGTGGTGCCGCGTATGCCGCGATCAAGTCGGTTCGACCGTGCGTGCCGAGGGCGTCGAGCAAGTCGTCCGCGGTGCGTCGGATCGGGGTACGGAGCTCTTCCACGCGGCGAGGCGTGAACGCGCGGCCCACGAGCTTGCGCAAACGGGTGTGGTCGGGGGGATCCATGTTCAACAGGTTGGCGTCCAGGGCCGGCGGTAGCGACAGGCCGCGGTACGCGCCCTCCGCCGCATGGGTCTTGTCGAGGGACAGCCGAGGATCCGCGAGGGCTGACCGGACGTCGTCGTACCGGGTGACGAGCCATGCGGGCTCGCCGCCGGGCCCGGTGATGCGCTGAACCGGCGCAGTGTCACGTAGCCGCTGGTACGCGGCATAGGGGTGGGTGGCGAGCTCGCCTTGAAGATCCATGAGCACACCCTAATTCGTCATCACGGCCGGACAACGGGCCTGTTGAAGGACGCGTGCACCGGGCCGAGCCGTGTCCGCGACGCCGTTTGGCCGGTCCGCGTCTCCAGATGTGGGCCGCCGCAAGCGGGGCACTCGGCCTCTGTCACGGCATGTTCCTCGGCGGACTTCCCTCGGTGGGGATGCGCGGATTTCCACTCACAGGAGACGAGACGACGACCTGGCCCCGGAACGGCCGGCGGCCTCCGCCCCTCTGAACTCGCCCCGGGAAGACGGGTTATGGTGTCCTACGCCGGCCTCGAGGCCCTCCCGCGATGCGCCCGCCGGCGTCGCCGACCTCGTCGATCACTTGCGGGGTCACTGGCCCGCAGCATAGGGAGGTTCTGAGCGGTGCTGATCACGTACGTCTCGGTGGCCGTTTGCCTGGCCTCCTTCGTGGCACTGCTCATCAGCAGGTCGTCCCCACGATCGAAGATCCGGCTCCGCAACCGGGCGATCGTCGCCCCCCGCGCTCGCGCTGCCGGAACCGAAGCCGGAGCCGGAGCCGGATCGGTGATCGCGTGATCGTCCCCCTCTTCGACGACGCTCTGATGACCGACCCGCACGGCCGGTACGCGCAGCTGCGCAGCGCCGGGCCCGTCCACGCCACGACGACACCCGACGGGGAAGCCGTCTGGGTCATCACCGGCTATGCCGAAGCCCGCGCCGCCCTGGCCGACCCCCGGCTGTCCCTGAACAAGGCGAACGCTCGTACCCGCGACTCCTACCGGTCCTCCATGCCGCCGGAGCTCGACGCCCACCTGCTCAACATGGACCCGCCCGACCACACGCGTTTGCGGCGACTGGTGTCGAAGGCATTCACTCCCCGCCGCATGGCCGACCTTCGCCCGCGCATCGAAACCCTCGCCGCCGAACTCCTGGACGCGGCCCCGGCGGGCCCGGACATCGACCTGGTGGACGTGCTCGCGAACCCGCTCCCGATGAACGTCATCTGCGAGCTGCTCGGCGTTCCGGCCGACGCACGGCGCGACTTCCGCGAGTGGACCAACACCCTGCTCTCGCCCGCCCCGGGAGCAGCCGTGGACTCCCGGACGGCCATGCGCAGCATGTACCGCTACCTCGTCGAGATCATCATTGCCAAGCGGGAGGAGCCCACGGACGACCTTCTCTCCGCCATGATCCAAGCGCGCGACGAACACGACGGCCTGACCGAGTCCGAGCTCGTGTCCATCACCTTCCTCATCCTCTTCGCCGGCTACGACAACGCCGTCCACCTCATCGGGAACACCATCACGGCCCTGCTCCTCCACCCCGAGCAGCTCGATGCCGTCCGCCACGGCACACTCGCGATCCGCGACGTCATCGAAGAGACGCTACGTTCGGATCCGCCGTTCCCCCTGGGCGTCCGCCGGTTCGCACTCGAGGAGCTCACCATCGCCGGGACCGTCGTCCCGGCAAGCGGGCGGATCTGGATTTCGATCATCTCCGCCAACAGCGACGAGGCTCAGTTCCCGTACCCCCGCAGCTTCGATCCGACGCGTACCCCCGCCCACCTGGCCTTCGGCCACGGCATTCACTACTGCCTCGGCGCCCCGCTGGCCCGGCTTGAAGCAGAAGTCACCGTTGAGACCCTTCTGCGGCGTAGACCCGGGCTGAGGCTGGCCGTGGCCCGCGAGGACCTTCAATGGTGGCCCTCGTTCCACAAGCGCGGGCTTCGGTCCCTCCCCGTATCGTGGTGACCCTGCCGCTGCACGTTCGCTCGAGCAGCAGGCCCCTTGAGGTCTGGAGGAGCTGAGTACCGCCTTCGGCCCGGAGACGACCGGCTGCGGCCCCCGGGGCCGCCTCGCCCCCGGAAGCAGTACGAGGCGGCAGCGCGCGAGGTCAGGGCAGCAGGACGGCCTTGCCGCGGTTGCGGTGGGCTTCCAGGTCGGCGTGCGCCGTCGCGGCCTCTTCGAGCGGGTAGGTCCGCCAGACGGGCAGGGTGAGCGTGCCGTCGGCGGCGAGCTCGACCAGTTGCGGCAGGGCTTCTTCGGCCTGGTCGGCGCTGCCGGCTCGGCCGGCGCTGAAGCGGACGCCGTGCTGCGCGGCGGACATGTCGGCGATGGTGATGACGTGTGCGGCGTCGCCGGTCAGGGCGACGGAGTCGGCGAGGACGCCGGCACCGGAGGCATCGAGGACGAAGTCGACCCCCTGGGGCGCTGCGGTCCTCACCCGCTGCAGCCAGCCGTCGCCGTAGCGGACGGCGACGGCTCCGAGGGCGGTGACCCGCTCGATGTCGTGCTCGCCGACCGTTGCGATGACGGTGGTGCCGCGGGTGACGGCCAGCTGCGCCGCGATGATGCCGACGCTGCCGCCGGCACCGTGGACGAGCAGGGTCTGCCCCTCGCGCACTCCCAGCTCGGCAAGGACACGGAACGCGGTCCGGCCGACGGTCACCAGCGACGCTGCGACCTCCCAGGACAGCGCTGCGGGCTTGGCGACCGGCCGTTCCAACAGCGCGTACTCGCTGTAGCTGCCGCCCGCGGTGGCGCCGAGGACCTCGTCACCCACGGCCACAGCGGCCCCCTCGCCGAGCGCGTCGACGACACCGGATGCGTCCAGTCCGGGAACGACGGGGAAGCGCGCCGGGACGGCCCCGGCCATCAGGCCGGAGCGGATCTTCATGTCGAGAGGGTTCACGGAGGCGGCCCGCACTCGGATCCGGACCTGGCCCGGGCCCGGCTCCGGCGGGGTGACCTCCGACAGGCGCAGCACCTCGGGCGTGCCGTACTCGGAGAAGGCGATCGCTTTGGACATCAGGAACTCCCAGGTAAGGGCCCGTTGACGGAGCCGCTGCTCAAGCGGTGAGGGTGGGGTAGTCGGTGTAGCCGCGGTGGTCGCCGCCGTAGAAGGTGGTCTGGTCAGGGGTGTTGAACGGGCCGCCGGCGGCGAGACGCCGGGGCAGGTCGGGGTTGGCGAGGAACAGCGCCCCGTACGCCACCATGTCCGCGCTCCCGTCCTCGATCAGCTCGAGTGCGTCGAGGCCGGTGACGTCGGGATGGGTGAACGGGTTGAGGACGAACGTGCCGGGCCATTCCTTGCGCAGCCGTGCGGTCAGTCCGGAGTCCGGGCCCTCCATCAGGTGCAGATAGGCAAGATCCAGACCCGCGAGCCGGTCCAGCAGGGGCCCGTAGACCTCGCCCGGGTTGTCCTCGACGATGTCGTTGTAGCGGTTTCCGGGCGAGATCCGCAGACCGACTCGCCGGCCGCCGACCGCCTCGGCCACGGCCGTGACGACCTCGACGGCGAAGCGGATCCGGCCCTCGGTCGAGCCGCCCCAGGCGTCGGTGCGGTGGTTGGTGTTGTCCGCGAGGAACTGGTGGATCAGATAGCCGTTGGCGCCGTGGATCTCCACGCCGTCGAATCCGGCCTCGACGGCGTGGTGCGCCGCGGTCGCGAAGTCGGCGATGGTCTGCCGGATCTCCGCTTCGCTCAGCTCCTTCGGCGTGACGAAGTCCTGCGGCCCCTGGTGGGTGTAGACCCGGCCCTGGGCCACGACCGCAGAGGGACCCACCGGCGTCAGGCCGTCCGGCAGCAGGCTGGGGTGACCGATCCGCCCGGTGTGCATCAGCTGCGCGAAGATCACTCCTCCCTCGCGGTGCACGGCGTCGGTCACCGTCCGCCACGCGCGCACCTGGCCCGGCGTGTGCAGGCCGGGGGTGTCGGGGTAGCCCTGGCCGACGGCCGAGGGCTGGACGCCTTCGGTGACGATCAGCCCGGCGCCGGCTCGCTGCGCGTAGTAGGCCGCCATCAGCTCGGTCGGCTCGGCGTCCGGACCGTAGGCGCGGCTGCGTGTCATCGGCGCCATCACGACTCGGTTCGCGAGGCGGTGCGTACCGCCCAGGACGATCGGATCGAAAGCAGTGGTCATGGGTCACTCCCGGGGGGTCAGTGGCGCTCTGCGGGCCGGGCACACCGTGGCCCGCGCCAGCCTTTCCTGTCCGAACAAGTAAAACACTTGTCCGGACAGGAAACATGTCTTTGATGCCGAAGTGACGCTGGTAACACGCATCGAGCAGCCCATTTATGCCCCTCGACCGGTGAATCGGCGGCCACCGAGCTTCGATGAAAGGTAGAGTTCTCCTGCCCAAACAGGAGAGCGGGGAAGTGATGGCCGAGTCCACACCTGAAGCCAGGCAGGGTTCCGGAGCCGCCGAACGGGGCACCACCGTGCCGGTCCCCGGCGCGGCCAGCAGCGGACCGATCAGCCACGCGATCTTCCGGCTTGCCCGGCTGCACCGCATGTACGCGGGGCAGCTGCTCCGCCGCATCGGCCTGCACCCGGGCCAGGAACTGGTCATGATGCACCTCTGGGAACTCGGTCCCCAGCGTCAGATCGACCTGGTGCGCCTGATGGACTCCGACGCCGCCACGATGACCCGGACCGTCCGCCGCCTCGAACAGGCCGGCTTCGTCCGCCGCCGCCCCTCACCCACCGACAAGCGCGCCTCGCTCATCGAACCGACAGCAGCCAGCCACGCCCTGCGCCGGGAGGTGGAGCGGGTCTGGAGCCAACTCGAGGAGATCTCGGCCACGGGCCTCTCGGACGACGAGCGCGCCGGCGCCCTCGCCACCCTGGAACGCCTGGAGCAGAACCTCGTACGCGCCGCCGCCCAGCCCGTGGAGCCGAGCACGGAACCCTAGGAGCCGCGAGGTACGGCGCCGCCGCTCGCCCGCCGCTACGCGTCGCCCTGTTCGGGCTCCTTCCCTGAGCCGAACAGCGGCCGAGGGACACGAGCAGCGGCGCCCTCCGCCGGATCCTGATCCACCTTCTGCCTTCTGGAAGCCCGCGAGTTCGCAGCATCCTGGAGCCGGCCCGCCAAGAACCCGCACGCCGTCTCCGCTTCCGGGGAGACTGGCGTCCGGGTTCCGGCCGGCACCGCGACAGTACGTCTTACGGTCTCCCGGGCTCTGCTCCGCTCAGCTCAGCCCTCGACAGGCGCGGGGTCATCGCCTGCCGGGTCGAAGCCGGCGTCGGTCAGGACGGCGGCGGCCACTCCGCGGCCGACCCGGGCAAGACCGATCAGCAGGTCCTCGCAGCCGATGCGGTCGGATCCGTGCTGCTCTGACCGCGCCTCCGCGATGTCGATGGCCTTGCGGGAGTACGGGGTCCAGGCGATCCGCTCGGCCGCCTGGGAGGCTCCCACGCTCAGCCGGCTTCCGACGGATCGGTGAACCTCCTCCGGTGAGACGCCGACGGTCCGCAGGAGCCGGGTGGCGCCGTTGTCCTCTGCGGTCAGTCCCCAGAGCAGGTGTTCGGTGCCGATGTAGTTGTTGCGGTGGTGCACAGCTGCTCGCTTGACGTGGACCATCGCCTGGCGGAGGTCGTCGGTCATTGTCTCGGGGCTGTAGCGCTTGTGAGGTGCATGGAAGCGTTGCTGGACCGCCTGTCGGCTCACGCCCAGGGCGGTGCCGATGTCCGTCCACGAGTTGCCATGCATCCGGCAGTGCTCGACGTAGTCCTCCACCAGGTCGTCTGCCAGTGCCTGCAATTGGCCTGAGAGTTGGGCAGCGACCGTCAGTAGGGCTAGCCAGTCGGGTTGCTCTTGTCCACCGGGGCGGTGCGCGGTGTCGCATTTCCGGTCGACTTCCGCGATGAGATCGTCCAGATCTGGAAGAGTCATTAGGCAAGCACACCTTGACAATTCACGATTGTCAAGGCGCACTTGCATCCCTCTCGGCCCGGGCGACTGGCGCTCAGTCCAGCCCGTCTGTTGCCGAGTGGTGCACGATCTCTGTAGTCGGCCGAGGTCTCGGAAGGAGCGCTCCTGCAAGGGTGGCAGCTCAGCGTGCAGCCGAAGTAGAAGCGGCGCTCAACGAAGGCAGCCAGACACCCCGTTCCGCTCCAGCAGTGATCATCATGAGCCGGTGCTACTGACCACCACACCGTCAGCAACAGTCCACCCGAACCCGGTTCACCCGCCCGAGGCCCCGGCTCGCCGACGACACGCCACCCCGGCCCCGGCGGCTCGCGGCCCGCGGCTCGCCGAACCGGGTACGTGCGCTCGAAAAGGCAACGCCTTCTTACGTCTACCGGCGTCTTCCGTTCCCGGGAGCGTAACCGTGCGGTGTTTGCCTACCGGGCAAGGCCAGTCGTCCCTCTCAGAGAGGCTTGGAACCGATGACTCTTCGAAGGTCCTCCGTTGTGCTCGGTGCCCTGGCTGCGGTCGCCATGCCGACCGTGCTGTTGACCACCGCTCCCACCGCACAAGCGGCATCCGCACCCAGCTACCAGACGTGGCAGTCCGACGTGAAGGCGGCGGTGTCGCCCGCGATTCCCTGGCTGCGAGAGCGCCGCGAGGAGGGCGGGCAGGGGCTGTCGATCGTCCTCGACATCGACAACACCGCTCTGGAGACCTACTACCACCCCGGTCACGCCAACAACCCGGTGCGAGACGTGGCCCGGTGGGCCGACGCGCACGGCATGAGCGTCCTGTTCGTCACGGCCCGTACGTCCTCGTCCTCCGCCGACGCGCAACTCAGGGCGGCTGGCTACCCGGTGGACGGCATCTGCACCCGCCGGCACGGGGAGAGCCTCGGCAAGGGCAAGGCGCGCTGCCGGCAGGACCTCACCAGGGACGGCTACACCATCACCGCCAACATCGGCAACCGGTCGACCGACTTCGAGGGCGGCTACTACGAGAAGCCCTTCAAGCTGCCGAGCTACGGCGACCTGCTCGACTGAACGGTGCCCGGGTCCGGCGGGGTCATCGAACGTCGGGACCGCCCGCTTCACGTCGAACCTGCTCGGGACAGCGGCAGGAAGCCGGATCTGAGCGGGGCGAAGGCACGGGTCGGATCGTAGACGGCCACCGACGCCATCCGCTCTGGAGCGCTGGCGCGTCCGTGTCACGTCATCGGTGAAGTTGGTTGCGGCACACTCGGCGCCGCTCCGGCACGGCGCGTCCGCGGACGACGACAGCCACTCCGCCGGACCTGGTCGGACGCAACCGCCCATTCCCGCAGCAGTGCGGGCCGTCGCCCGGTGGAGCGACGACCCAGCCCTCGTGCCGGCCGTGCCCGTTTCCGATCTCGAACCCAGCGAGGTGCCTGTCTCACCTGGTGTTTAAGGTGCGGGCATGACTGTGCCTGAGATCATCCCCATCACCCATGAGCCGGGCCATCGCACGAGCACCATAGGCCGGTTCAGCGGCGGCCAGTTCCTGGCTTCGGTCACCTACGCATTCCCGGACGGGTTCGTGACGGGGGAAGGCTGGGAGGAGCAGAAGCGGCTCTTCGTCGTGCTGCACACGTTCGACCACGAAGGACGCCACCAGGAGTCTGACATCTGGTGTGCCGGTACTTGGGCGGATCAGGTCAAGCGTCCGCAGGGCGAGCGTTCCGTGGTTGCCCGTGCGGAAGCCCGGCTCGCCGCCGTCCTCTCCGGCCTCACAGGGCGTGAGTACTGCGACATCGCGATCCAGCCGTTCCAGCTCACCGTTGACGGTGTGGTCTTCGGTCTCATCACGGAGTGCCGTGCCGAAGACGAGGGCGGCGAGCACGACTGGGCTGAGCTCCATCCGGATCGGTTGGGCTTCTCGGCTCCGTGGAACGGCGAGTACGACACCTGACGGACAGCCACTGGCAAGGCCGACCCACCGAACAAACCCCAGCCGCCCTGACCGAGGGCGACCGGCTCCAGCTCAAGGCAGTACTGGAGAACTGCCCCGAACTGGAGGCACTCGCGGGGCACGTAACCGCCCGACTCTCGTGCGGCTGCTCGACTGGCTCGGCGACACCGCCAACGACGCCAACGACGAGTGCGTCGCCCTCGACGCCGACGTCCGCCGCAGCGCCATGATCGCTGCCGTCCCTCTTATCGAGCACCCTCTCCTCACCTACTGAGGTTTCGGGTTGTCGTCGGGTAGTGAGGGTTGATGATCCCTGCGGTATGCCGATGGGATGAGGTACCCGGAGGGTGGGGGCCTGACCGGTGACCGTCGGGCGTTTCGCGAGGGGATCCGGCTGCAGGACGGCCCCGCCGCCGGACCTCGGTCGCCGCGCCGTGCTGCTACGAAACCGGCGAGAATAGCCGTCTCATCCACCGGCCGCGCACCCCTCCCCTGCTCAAGGACGCACGCAAGAGCTTCTCCTGAAGGACTGCCGCGACCTCCTGGTGCGGGCACACATCCAGTTCGACGGCCCGATCGTGATGGTCTGGGACAACCTCAACACCCATCTGGCCGTCGGGCTGAAACGGTACGAGGCCGAGGATGACTGACTCACCACCGTCCGGCTTCCGTCGTACGCGCCCGACCTGATCGACGGCTGCCTCACCGCCACAAGCCTGGCCATCAACCCCCAACTCCGCACTTCAAGCCTCAGCGAGCTTCTTCAAGTTGGCCACCGATCGGGTGATGACGCCAGAGCGCTTCAGCGTCGAGTGAGCGGCTGCAGCATCCAGTGCCAGCAGCCTGCTGGCCTGAACGCCAATGCGGCGGCAAGGCCGGTGAGCGACGCTGTTGTCAGTCGCTGGTTCTAAGGTCGCCCCTATGAGATCAGACCTGGTCCAGGACTCATGGACTCGCATCGACGCGTGGCTGCGCGAGCACGCGCCCCGCACGTTTGCCACGCTTCGGCCGCCCGCAGGAGACGAAGAGATCGCAGCAGTGCAACAGGAACTGGGGGTCACCTTTCCTCCGGACCTGGTCGCTTCGCTCCTCCGGCACAACGGGGCGCTGGAGGGACCCGAGGCTTTCTGCTTCAGCACGGGCGACCGGCTGCTCGGGGTGAGCGGAATCCTCAGGGACACCGGGTTCCTGCGTGGCATCGGCCAGGGCCTCGACGGGGAGGCCGAGGGCTACTGGCTTCATGACTACGTGAAGTTCGGTTCTTACGACGTGACGTCGGACGGTCTTCTGATGGATTGCCGTACCGGGCGGGATTCCTTCGGTGCGATCGGACGGTTCTTCGACGAGACCGGCACCAGTTTCGGGCAGGCCGACTCGCTGGGTGAGTACCTGGCCGAACTGGCCGACACGCTCGAGCGCGGCCAGGACGCCGGTGTCGTCACCTTCAACGGCCGGCTGTTCTGGGAGGGGCGTCCGCCTGCCAGGCCGCAGTACATTGCCGACGAGCCCCTTCCAGCACCGGATGAGCAGCTGCCAGAGCTGGACCTTTCCTACAGTCCCACCGACATCCTCCACGTGAGCCACCTGGACGGGCATGAGGAACTCGGTGCGCTGATCGCAGTCCTGCCGTATGAGCAGGTGGTCGACGCCGCGCGGAAGCAGCTGCGCAGACTGGCGGTCGAAACGGGTCTGAACAACTACCCGGAGGTCAAGACAGCCCTGGACGCGTGGGAGCGCGGTGCGGCCCCGCCGCAGCCGGACCAGACAGGCCCGCTCGCCTTGCGACTCCGCGCGGTGCTCGCACAGGCCGACACCGGCCGAGACCGCACGCGCAGGTGGGCCGCGGAGAAAATAGCCCTCGGAATCTGGGGGTCCCCGTACAGGTCCGTGTGCGAGAGCGCGGAGACCCGGAGTCACTTCACTCTCGACTGGCGTGCGGACCTGCATGCGGACCTGGGCAATCAGCCCCTGCCGCCGATACCTGACGATCGATTCTGGGGGGCGCTGCGCAACCCGGCCATCGACTCCAGTTGGTACGCGGCCCAGTACACCCAAGATCAGGACTGACTCCAGGGGGGTTCGGTTCCGCGTGAGCGCATGTGGCGGTTATCGCCAGACGAAGCACTCAATAGGGATCTTCAGCGCTGCCGCTCCAGCGTGAGGATGGCCTTGGCGATTGACGTCATGCGGTTGGGGCTGCACCGGGACCCCACGTCGGAGCTCTTCGAAGCCGGCCATCGGCACCGTCCGGCTCTGCGGGTCGTCTCATGACTGGCGCGGTGAGGGCTCCTTCCCCCGCCCCTTGACCATCCCGCGGGTCCGCACCACGGCGGTGCCGGGTCGGCCGTGGGCCTGTCCGGTGGTCTCAGGCGACGGTGACGAAGACGCTGTGCCAGCCGCTCGCGCCGTCGGGTACGGTTCGGGCGCGCTGCTCGGTCTGCACCGCCCCGGTGCCGTCAGTGGCGCGGACGGTGATCGTGTGCCCGCCGGGGGCGGCGTTCCAGCGGTAGGACCACTGGCGCCAGGTGTCGACGGTGTCCTGGGCGCCGAGCTCCGCGTCCTGCCAGGGGCCGTCGTCGATGCGGAGCTCGACGCGGGTGATGCCGCGGCGCTGGGCCCAGGCGACGCCGGCGACCACCACCGTGCCGGCGGTGGGGCGGGCGAAGGGCTTGGGGGTGTCGATGCGGGACTGGGTCTTGATCGGCGCCCGCCGGGCCCACTTGCGCTTCACCCAGTACGGGTCGTAGGCGTCGAAGGTGGTGAGCTCGATGTCGGTGATCCACTTGCACGCCGACACGTACCCGTACAGGCCGGGAACGAGCATGCGGACGGGGAAGCCGTGGTCGAACGGGAGCGGTTCGCCGTTCATCCCGACCGCGAGGATCGCGTCGCGGCCGTCCATGACGTCCTCGACCGGCGAACCGAGCGTCATGCCGTCCACGGAGCGGGCCACCAGCTGATCGGCCGCACCGCCCTTCGACGGCGGTTTCACCCCGCACTCGGCCAGCAGATCGGCCAGGCGTGCGCCGAGCCAGCGGGCGTTGCCCAGGTAGGGTCCGCCGACCTCGTTCGAGACGCAGGTCAGGGTGATGTCCCGTTCGATGAGCGGGCGGGCCAGGAGCTCGTCGAGGGTGTAGGTACGGGGCCGGGTAACGCCCTTGCCGTGGATGCGCAGCCGCCAGGTGCCGGCGTCGACCATGGGGACGGCGAGTGCGGTGTCGACGCGGTAGAAGTCCCGGACGGGCGTGGTGAACGGGCTGATGCCGTCGACCTTCAGCTGGGTGCCGGCCGGAACCGCGGGAGCGGGAGAGGCGGGGGCCGGCAGGCTGAGCACGTCGCGCGAGGTGACGGCTCCCTGCCCCCGCTGGCCGGACAGCACGCGGCCCAGCGCTCCGGCGGTGGCTGCCGCGGCCGCTGTGGCGGCAGCGGCGTTGAGGAATCCCCGCCGGCTCCAACCGTCCCGGCTGCCCCCGGCTCTTCTCGGCGAGCCGGTGGAGTTGGCTTTGCCTGCCAGGACGTACAGCACCGCAGCGCCCGCCACCGCGCCCGCCACGGAAGGCAGGACGTCCGCGGCTCCGGCACTGTCGGGCCGGCTCAGCGCGGCGGCCCCGCCGATGATCCCGAACACCAGCACCCCGGCCGCCCCCGCCCGCCGGTACCGGAGGGCGAGGAGGCCGAGGGCGACCGCGAACAGGCTCAGCAGGACGAGGATGCCGAGTTGGAGGACGAGCTTGTCGTTCTCCCCGAACGTGCGGATCGCGAAGTCCTTCACCGGCGCGGGGGTCCGGTCGATGACCGCGCCCCCGACCACCGTCACCGGTCCGGCCGCGGGCCGCCCGAGGGCGGCCGTCAGCTCGGCCACCGCCAGCGCGGTGAACCCGGCCAGCAGGCCGGACAGGGCCCCGAGGCCGGCCCGGCTGACGGTAGTGCGGAAGCTGCTCACATCCCCGCATTCGGCGGCGCCCACCCGGCGGATTGGCCCGTCACCCGAACGAATGAGTCCCCGGTCCCCGCTGTCGGGAGGCTTCAGGCCGTGGCGCACCGGAACCGTGCGGCTGCCGTCCGGGGCGCGAATTCACGGCGAACCGGGGCAGGGGGAGGCCAAAGCCGCCGCCGGGCTCTTCCGGACACGAACCATCGTCCCGCCTCCTTGGGGAGGGGTTTTCCGGCCGCGCGGAGGCCGCGCGGAGGCCGCGCGGCCGGTGAGGAGTCCGGTGACCGCCCGGTCCCTCGACCGTCCTCCGGAGTTCCCCGGCCTGCGGTTGGGCCCCGGCGGACCGGTCGCTCGCGCGGGGGAACGGGCGACCGGCTGCGCAACGAAAAGCCCTCCCATCCGCACGAACGTCCGCTCCGAAGAACCGTTCAGACCCACCCCTCGGATCCATGGCCGGACCGCTCCAGCACGGTGCGGTCCGGTCCACACCAGCGACGGACGAAGGACTCACATGCGATGGACACCCCGCCCCCGGACGGCCGGCCCAGGCCGCCGCTGCGGCCGGTCGCCATGGCCGGGGCCCGGCCGGTGAGCCAGCCGCTGCCGTTCCGTGCCCCCCGCCCCACCGGCCGCCCCGATCTCGCCGAGGTCGTGCAACAGGTCGCCCGCGGCGACGAGCGGGCCTTCTCCACCCTGTACGACGCCTTGGCACCCATGGTGTTCGGCATCGTGATCAGAGTCGTGCGCGACCGGGCGCAGTCCGAGGAGGTCGCCCAAGAGGTCATGATCGACCTGTGGCGGCAGGCCGCCCGCTACCGCCCCGAATCCGGCGCCGTCACCACATGGGCGGCGACGATCGCCCACCGGCGGGCCGTGGACCGGGTCCGCTCCGCCCAGGCGTCCGCCGACCGGGAACGCGCGCAGGCCGCCCGCGAGCACCGGACGGCGTTCGACGAGGTGGCCGAGCGGGTCGAGACGCGGCTCGAGAGCGAGCAAGTACGCCGTTGCCTGCGCGGCCTGACCGAACTCCAGCGCCAGGCCGTGACCTTGGCCTACTACCAGGGGCTCACCTACCGTGAAGTCGCCGAATCCCTGCACGTAGCACTGCCGACCATCAAGACGCGCATGCGCGACGGACTCATCCGGCTCCGCGACTGCATGGGGGTGACCACATGAACCAGCACCACACCGACCTCCACGCCCTTGCTGCGGCCTACGCCCTGAACGCCGTCGATCCCGCAGAACGCGAGGCGTTCAGCCGCCACCTGCAGCACTGCGCGGAATGCCGCCAGGAAGTGGCGGAGTTCGAGGCCACCGCCGCGCGGCTCGCGGTCGCCGTGGCCCGGGCCCCGTCGGCCGCCATGAAGCAGCGGACCCTGTCGGCGATCGACGGCGTACGCCAGCTCCCGCCGCGGGTGCCGGCTCCTGCTGCGGCGCATCGGTCCGGCGGGGGGCTGCTGCGCAAGGCCGGGCCCTTCGCACTGGTCGCCTGTCTGGCCGCCGCGTCCTTCGCGAGCCTGGCCGCTTGGCAGCACGAGCAGGGCGAGCAGTCCGCGCAGCGGGCCCTGCAGGCCGAAGAGCGGCTGGACGCCGTCAGCAGCGTCCTGGCGGCGCCCGACGCCCGTACCAGCCAGGGCAAGGCGGCCAACGGTGCGCTGATGACGTTCGTCTCCTCCGACCGCCGGAACATGGCCGTCGTCACCGCCACCGGCCTGCCCTCCCCGGCACCGGGCACGACCTACCAGCTGTGGCTGGACGTCGACGGCAGCATGCGGCCGGCCGGGTTCCTCCACGGCGACGGAACCGTCCCGGTCAAAGGTGACCCGGCCGCCGCCACCGCGGTCGGCCTCACCGTGGAGCCCGCCGGAGGTTCGTCCCGGCCCACCACCGATCCCCTGCTGCTGATGGCCCTGCCCGCCTGACGCACACCGCAACGGAGCCCAGCCACACTGCGAGCAACCGAAAACCGACATCCAACGTCCGACAACGGGCAACCGACATCCGGCAACCGGCGTCAGAACTAGAGAAGGAGGGCGCATGCCCAGTACCCCCAAGATCGGGAACCTCCTCGGAGAGTTCCGCCTCTCCGGCGGACAGCTCAGCGGAGAAACCTTCCGCCGCGGCCACTACAGCCTTCGCGCGCAGCGCGGAAACCCCGTGGTCCTCGCTTTCTACCCCGGCGACGACACGCCCGTCTGCACCGCACAGCTGTGCTCCTACTCCGACGGACTGGAGCAGCTGCAGTCCGCGGGGGCCGTGGTGTGGGGGATCAGCGCCCAAGACGTCGACAGCCACGAGCGGTTCGCCCGGGCCCGGCAGTTGAGGATGCCGCTCCTGTCCGACCCGGACCGGGCCGTGGCGCGGTCCTTCGGCATCACCGCGCCCCTGATCGGACTGAGGCGTTCGGTGTTCATCATCGACGCCGACGGCCGCTTGCACTGGAAGCACGTCACGGCCCTGGGCGCCACCTTCCCACCGGCCGCGGCCCTGGCCTCGCAGCTCGCGACCCTGCCGGTCTGAGCCCCGTACTGCGGCGCAGCCCGCGCCCGTCACCGGCAATCCGCACGACCTTCGGCTGCGAAGTACGCGTGAACCAGCCGCACACCAGCGGCGTGTCGAGTGGCGGGAGCAGTTGTGGTGGAACACCGGAAGACGGCGGTCATCGGCGCCGGCGGGGCAGGGGCGACCGGCGCCCGCACGCGGGCGGTCTCGTGCGCGAGGACCCTGTATGGGGCGCACGGAGGGCTCGGCGGCCACGCCGGTGCCGCTGGACTCCCCCGATGGGGCGGGCGGACCGTGGGCCCGCGTACGGCCGCCGACGACGGTCGCCGCGAACACGGTGCACCGGTGCTGCGGCCCTGGCGGGCACGCTTCGCCACGGCCCCCCGGGGAGCCTGCGGCGAACGCGGCTTCGCCGTCCTCCTCCAGCGCACGCGGCGCATCTCCCCCACCTGCTCGCAGGCCGGACTCCGCTTCCGCTGCCCCGCCGTCCGCCTGCCCCGCCTCGCCGTGGGAGGCGGCCGATGAGGCCCCCGGCCGAACGCCTCACCGCGCTGGTGAGCCACTTCTTCACCGGCCCGCTTCCCGTACGGCTGCGCGACTGGGAGGGCGTTGAGGCCGGACCTGCCGACGCCCCCGTGGTCGTGCTGCGTTCACCCGACGCCCTGCGCCGCCTGTTGTGGCAGCCCGGTGAGCTGGGCCTGGCCGAGGCCTACATCAGCGGCAACCTCGACGTGGAAGGCGACCTCGCCACCGCACTCTCCCAGGCCGGCCGGGCCGTGCGCGACCAGGGGGTCGTTCGTCCGCGGCCGGCCCAACTGGCGGCGGCCGCAGCCCTCGCCGTCGGGCTGGGCGCGGCGTCCTTGCCTCCTCGCCGGCCGGACGGGCGGGCGAGGCTCACCGGCCGTCTCCACAGCTCTTCCCGGGACCGCGCCGCGATCAGCCACCACTACGACGTGTCGAACGACTTCTACGCGTTGCTGCTCGACGAGTCGATGGCGTACTCGTGCGCCTACTGGGCCCGGCCTGCCGACGCCACGTACGGCCTGGCCGAGGCCCAGTGGGACAAGCTGGAGCTGATCTGCCGCAAGCTCGGACTGCGTGCCGGCGATCGGCTCCTGGACGTCGGGTGCGGCTGGGGCTCCCTCGCCGTGCACGCCGCCCGGGAACACAAGGTGCGCGTCACCGCGGTCACCCTGTCCCGGCAGCAGCGTGACTTCGTCGCCGCACGAGCCGCCCGCGAGGGCGTGGCCGAACTGGTGGAGGTCCAGCTGCGGCACTGGCGCCACATCGACGGCGGAGGGTACGACGCGGCCAGCGCCGTCGAGATGGGCGAACACGTCGGTGACGCCGAGTACCCCGCCTTCGCCGCCAAACTGCACGACGCACTGCGTCCCGAGGGCCGGCTCCTCATCCAGCAGATGTCACGCGGCGCCGACGCACCCGGTGGAGGGCCCTTCATCGAGACCTACATCGCGCCCGACATGCACATGCGGCCCGTCGGCCGCACCGCCGACCTGTTGGAGGCCGCGGGCCTGGAGATCCGCTTCGTCGAATCCCTGCGCGAGCACTACGCGGCCACGATCGACGCCTGGCGCACCCGTCTCGAAGACCGTTGGCCCGAGGTCGAGAACCTCGTCGGCGAGACCACCGGCCGGGTGTGGCGCCTCTACCTGGCCGGGGCATCGCTGGCCTTCTCAGAGCGTCGCATGGGCGTGGACCAACTACTGGCAGTACGCCCCACCCGCAACGGCGAATCGGCCATGCCCGCCACTCCCACCACCTGGTACACGCAAGCGAGCCGCCGGTGAGCGGCCGCCGAAGAGCGCGACCGGGGACGCTCAACGCCTCACTTCGTTGAGTTCTCAACGAAGTGAGAAAAGTGGGGAACGGGTGAGCATGCACGGGCCCCGCCGACCGTCAGGTCGGCGGGGGCCGGTGATCGTGAACGTCGGCTGGTCACAACTGATCAGCCCCGCCTCGAAGGCGAAGGGCGTCAGGCCCTCGCGTGGACAACGAGTCGGTTCTGCTGCCCATCGAAGATGTCGGCCAAGACCTGGGCCTCCCGGCGGGTTCCCTCGAAGAGTCCGTTCTGGTCGACGTGCACGACCAGAACATCGTGGCTGTCTATGACGTCCGAGATGCCGCCCGTCTCGATCGTGTCCGACCACGCGTCCAGGTTCCGACCGAACCACTCCGGCAGCCCGCACGGCTCGGTGACCGCGTCCCAGAAGTCATCGAGCGTCTCTATCTGCCGACCCCTCAGGTCAATCATCAGCTTGCTGTCCGTCATCGGAGCAGAGTAGCGCCCAGCAACTGTTCGCCGGCCGGTCAACGAGCAGCGGGGTCGGACGAGCTGCTGGAGGGGGTCGGTCGAAGCGCCCTGGTTGTCACGGCGAGGCATCTGCCTCGTCACACAACCTCATTCGGCAGCCCTGCTGTCACCGAAGGCTGGTCCCGGTGGCCCGCACGACGCTAGTAGGGCTTGGTCAGGTTGGGGTTGGTGTGGGTATGCCGCGGTGGCAGGTGGGGCATGCGCCGGTCCATGTCGCGAGGAGGGTTTGTAGCTCGCGGACGACTTGGTAGAGGCTCAGGCCGGCGCCATGTCTTTTGGGGCTCTGGCCAGTCGTTGCAGGGTGCAGAAGGCGTGGGCGACGGATACGAGGGTGACGTGGTGGTGCCATCCGTTCCAGGTGCGTCCCTCGAAGTGGGCAAGTCCCAGGGCCTGTTTCATCTCGCGGTAGTCGTGCTCGATGCGCCAGCGGAGCTTGGCCAGGCGGACCAGGGTGGTCAGCGGGGTGTCGGCGGGCAGGTCGGAGAGCCAGAACTGAACGGGTTCGCCCTGGTCGGCCGGCCACTCGGCCAGCAGCCAGCATGCGGGCAGTTCCGGGCCCTCGACCGTGTGGCGGACCTCGCGACCGGCAGGCCGGATCCGCAAGGCCACGAACCGCGAGTACATCCGCTTGAAGCCGCTGCGGCCGGTGCCGGGCCGGGAGCCCTCACGCCATTGCACTGGCTTCGCCGTCTTCCGGCCGGCCGCGATGACCAGCTGTTTCACCGACTGCGGCTTGTCCGGGTACTTCGCCACGGGTGGCCGTCCGTTCCCGGAGTAGGGCTCGGTCACCGGCACGGCTTCGCCGGGCTGGGCCGAGAGGGTGGTGGAGATCCCCACCATGTAGTTGAGGCCGCGGGCCTGCAGGCCGTGCCGGAATGCCGCCGCGTCTCCGTATCCGGCGTCCGCGACGGCCAGCGGCACCTCGATGCCCCACGAGCGGGTCTCATCCAGCATGTCCAGGGCCAGCTGCCATTTCTCCACATGCCCGGTGTCGTCGGGAATGCCGCAGGCGGTGCGGCGGGCGACCTTGGCCGGGTCCGCCTTCGGCGAGGCGGGGTCCCAGGCCTCGGGCTGGAACAGCCGCCAGTTGACCGCCACCGAGGCGTGGTCCGAGGCCAGGTGCAGGGAGACGCCCACCTGGCAGTTGGTGACCTTGCCCGCAGTGCCGGTGTACTGCCGCGAGACACACGCCGAGGCATTGCCGTCCTTGAGGAAGCCGGTGTCATCGAAGATCAGCACGGTGGGCCGGATCGCCTTCTCCATGCTCCAGGCCAGCCGGGCCCGCACATGCGCGGGGTCCCACGGGCTGGTGGTGATGAAGTGGGCCAGGGCCTGACGGTTCCCGTCCTCGCCCAGCCGGGCGGCCATCGGCTCGACCGACTTGCGCTGCCCGTCCGTGAGCAGGCCCCGCAGGTAAACCCGCCCCCACCGACGCTGATCCTTACGCGCGAACGGCTCGAAAACCTCCGCCGCGAAGTCCTCCAACTCGCCACGTACAGCTGCAATTTCCTCCGGCGTCACACGTCTTGAACGACTCACCGAGCCCTTAGGACACGCAACACCAGCCCCAACCTGACCAAGCCCTACTAGTGCTGTGACCGGAAAGGTTCACCGGCTCACGACGCCCGGTACGGCACCTCGCCGCGTTGTCGGACCGCGCAAGTACGTCCAGTACGAGCCGCGGTCCTCCGCCTTGCGATGCACCGCACCGAACGCCGCGAACCGGCAAACCTTTCCGGCCACAGCACTAGCGTCAGGTTCATGATCGTATGGCTCAACGGCACCCACGGCGCGGGCAAGACGACGACCAGTGCGTTCGTACAGCAGCTGATCCCGGATTCACGGGTGCTCGACGCCGAGAAGGTCGGCGAGACGCTCATGGACATCGCACCGGGGCTGCCCACGACGGACAACTTCCAGCACTGGCCGCCGTGGCGACCTCTCGTGGTCGAGACCGCCCGCCGCGTCCTCGAATACACCGGCGGCACCCTGGTGATGCCCATGACGGTGCTGGTCGAGCCGTACTGGCGCGAGATCAGCTCGGGCCTCGCCCAGCACGCCGTTCCGGTCCGACACTTCGTCCTCCATGCCGACCAGGACACCCTCCGCAGGCGCATCGCTGGCGACACCGTTCTCGGCCCCAACTCCCCGTTCCGTCTGCGATACCTCGAGCCCTACGCCGAGGCGGCCCGCACGTGGCTGCACGCCGAGGCCGAGGTCGTCGACACCACGCACCTCACACCCGCCCAGGCCGCCCAGCAGATCGCGGACGCCGTCAAGAGCTGAGAGAACGACCTTGCGACGCCTGGCCTCGAAGGTGACGACGCGCATTCCCTTGTGACGACGACCGTGCTTCGGCTCAGTGCGGCACTGCCGGGTCCGCATCGCAGCGTGGCCACGAGATGCGACGAGCCCGCGGTCCGCCATGGGGCGACCGTCCTCGTCGCGGCCGTCAACGAGTGGCTGTGGCCACACGCGCGCACCGCCTTTCGTTAACCCGTTGCCCAGGAACCAATCCGCCAGCTAGGTTCGCCCAGCCGCCTGCACGGGCAGGCCGGCGCTGTCGACGAGGAGGTGTGGAGCACATGCGCAGGAGTGCCAGGGAGTTGAGCTCGCGTACTGACCTTTGCCACCTCCTCACGACGGAGACACCTTGTCCCTCCGCATCACCCCACTGACCGACCCCGCTCACAAGCCGCACGGCCGGCGTCTTGCCTGGTTGGCATCGGACGCGGATTCCCTCCCCGCCGGGACCGCCTTTCTGCGCCTGTTCGATGGCGGACAAGAGCACCTGGCCGAGCTTGACCTGCGTGTTCATCCCGCGGAGCGCCGCAAGGGCGTCGGCTCCCGACTCCTCAACACCGCCATGGCGACCGCCCGAGACAACGCCCGACGCTGCGTTGTCGCGCAGGCGGAAGCCGGATCACCCGGCGACCGCTTTCTGGCAGCGCGCGGCTTCCGGAAGGTCCTCACCTTGAGGTTCACCCGCTTGCCACTGGCTGACGTGGATACCGCCGTCCTCGCCGAGATCATCGAGCGTCCGCATCCCGGCTACCGGCTGGTGTCATGGCAGGGAACCGTCCCCGACGACCTCGCCCAGACGTTCGCCGCGTCTCGCCGCGCCATGGACGACATGCCCATGGACGACACCGACTACGGCACCGTGACCTGGGACGTGGACCGTGTGCGGGCCGCCGCTAAGGCCGTCGAACAGCGCGGCGACCACCTGCACACCGTCGTCGCCATCGACGCCTCGAACGGCTCGATCGCCGGGTTCACCGAACTCGTCATCCCCGGCAACGGCGCAGGTGACGGCCAGCATTACGGCACCGGTGTGCTGCCCGAGCACCGTGGACACGGCCTCGGCCGATGGATGAAGGCCGAGTCGATCCGACAGGCCCGTAGGGACTATCCGGACCTCGGTGGCCTCCTGACCGACACCGCCGACAGCAACACGCACATGAGACAGATCAACGACGGTTTCGCCTACACACCCACGCACACAACACACCAGTATCAGCTCGAGCTCTAGCAGCGAGCGGACGAGCCGGACCGGGGCATCGCCCCATCGCCCCGCCCGGCCTGTCCGTGCTTTCGATGCACGGCCCTAGAGGCGCGTCGCGGTGCGGACGAGGTCGGCTACGGCTTTGGACCTGCTGTGCGGTGGCCAGGCGATGACGGTCGTGACAGCCGGTGCGTCCGACACCGGCACCGTCGCGTGATCGTCGCGCAGGTGGGCCCGGAGGGACTCGGGCACGACCGCGCAGGCCCGTCCGAGCGCGATCAGCTGGAACAGTTGGGTGTGGTCGCGGACCTTCGGGCCAGGCCCGTCCGGATGGCCCCCGCCCCGTCGAGGCCAGCGCGGCAGGGGCAGGTCCGTCAGGGTGGTGACCTCGGCCATCGACACGCGGGGTCGGTTGGCCAAGGGGTGCCCCGCGGGCAGGACCACGACCTGCTGTTCGGTGTGCAGGTCCTCGGTGTCGAGTCCGGCCGTCGTGTCGAAGGGCTGTTGGAGCAGAGCGACGTCGGCACGCCCGTCGCGCAGTAGCCTTTCCTGCTCGCCGGGCCCGCACAGCATCACCTCGACGGCGACCGCGCCGGGCTCGGCGGCGTAGGCGGCCAGCAGCTTCGACAACAGTTCGCTGGAGGCTCCGGCCTTCGTGGCCAGCACCACACCGAACGGGTCGGCAGCTGCGCGGCGGGTGCGGCGCTCGGCGGCTTCGACCGCGTCGAGTGCGGCCCGGGCCTCCCGCAGAAGCACCGACCCGGCCTCGGTCAAGGCGACCGCGCGAGCAGTGCGGTGCAGCAGAACCACCCCGAGCCGCCGCTCGAGCTGCTGGATCGCCCGCGACAGCGGTGGTTGCGCCATGGCGAGCCGCTGCGCCGCCCGCCCGAAGTGCAGCTCCTCCGCGACGGCGACGAAGTACTTCAACTCCCGCGTCTCCACCGCGTCATCGTATCCGGCACCCCCACCACGACCGATATCCGTACGGTATCGCCGCCCACCCAGTCGGTCTTGGACGTCCCTACCGAGTCCGCGCCACGCTTGAAGACATGAGTGAACAGATGATCGCGCTGGTGACCGGCGCGAACAAAGGAATCGGATACGAGATCGCGGCGGGCCTGGGCGCTCTCGGCTGGCGCATCGGCGTGGGCGCGCGGGATCAACAGCGCCGCGACACCGCGGTGGAGAAGCTGCGCGCAGCCGGGACCGACGCGTTCGGCGTCCCGCTCGACGTGGCGGACGACGCGAGTGTGGCCGCCGCGGCCGAGCTGATCGCCGACCGCGCCGGAGGGCTCGACGTCCTGGTCAACAACGCGGCGATCACCGGCGATATGCCGCAGATGCCCACCACGGTCGATCCGGCAACCGTACGAGTCGTCGTGGAAACCAACGTGATCGGGGTCATCCGCGTCACCAACGCGATGCTGCCCATGCTGCGCGGCTCGGCATCGCCACGGATCGTGAACATGTCCAGCAGCGTCGGCTCGCTCACCCTGCAGACCACGCCCGGCATCGACATGGGCCCGGTTCCTACTGCGTACTTGGCGTCCAAGACCTTCCTCAACGCCATCACCGTCCAATACGCCAAGGAACTGAGCGACACCAACATCCTGATCAACTCCGGCTGTCCCGGCTACACCGCCACCGACCTCAACGGCTTCCAGGGCGTCCGCACCCCCCACCAGGGCGCGGCGATCGCGATCCACCTCGCGACCCTGCCCGACGACGGACCGACCGGCGAATTCTTCGACGACGGTGGAACAGTGCCCTGGTGACAGGCTCACCGGCCCCTGGTGGTCCAGCTGATGTTCGTTGCTGGTGTGGCGGAAAGGGCTGGCGAAACGGGACGGCCACCGGAGTTCTGCGGTGGCCGTCCGCCGCACTTCAGATCCCGCCGGGGCCGAGAAGTTGTTCAGGGGGTCGACGGCGCGGGTGGTCGGCCGCGTCGGACCGCCGACCGGTCGTCCTCCGTGCGCCGCACTGTGCGCGTGCGTCCGCACCGACGTCGCCGACCCGCCACAACTGCGGCTCGCTCCCGCAGTCTTGTCGGAAGATCACAAGTTCCGCGGTGACCGGTCGGCTGCGGGCTACGCTCCCCGCACTGGGTTCCTCGACACCTGCGCCATCTGGGCAACCACGCTGAACGCCCGGGCCTGCCGTGAGATCGCCGTCGCCCGCGGTTGCTCTCCGCGCAAAATAGCCACCATCTCCACGACCTCGCACAGATCGGCCGGCATCTGGAGGTAGCCGTCGCGGTCCCGCCTTAACACACCCCGCACCGCGGCCGGGTAACCGGCCGTTGGCACCCCTCCCGTGGTCGCAGCGCCTCCGGTCACCAGCGTGTGAACGCGACGACGACGGCCCCCTGGTCCAGTCCGGGCCCTGCCCCCGTCCCGTACTTCCTCTGATGGAAAGCCTTGCCCTGTTGACCCTGGCCGAACACCCGACCACTGCCCCGCCGCTCGCCACGTACGGCGCCGTACTGGGCAGCCGACACGTTGTCCGCCTGCTCGGCGGCACCCTGATCGGGCGCCTGCCCAACTCCATGGTGCCCGTGGGGCTCGTCCTGTGGATCACCGGCTGCGGGGGGTCGCTGGCCTTCGCCGGAATGCTCACCGCCCTCTACGGGCTGGCATCCGGGCTGTCCCAGCCGGTCAAAGGCAGGCTGATGGACCGCTACGGTCAAACCCGGGTATCGACACCGGCGGTGTTGCTCAACGCAAGCTGCCTGGCGACGCTCCCTTCGATCGGGGTGGGCGGGCATCCCGCGGCGGTGACCGCGGTGGTCGGGCTCGCGGGTCTGGTCACACCGCCGCTGGAGGCAGGGCTTCGGGCGCTTTGGCCGACCGTCCTGCCTGACCTGGGGCGGCGCCGAGTCGTCCAAGCGCTCGACACCGGCTCTCAGGGACTCCTCTACATCGCCGGCCCCCTGCTCGCCTCGTGGCTGGCGACCACGCACGGGCCCGACACCGCCTTGGCCGCGACCGCCGCCCTCGGGCTCGCGGGCACGACGGTCGTCCTGACCGCCGCACCGTCGCAGGCCTGGCGTCCTGCCACCGGGGTGACCGAAAGAGGACGGCTGATGAGCGCCGGCCTGGTGCTGCTGTTCACCGCGCTGGCGGGAACGGGGTTCGCGTTCGGGGCGATGAACGTGTGGGCCGCACGCATGGCCGGCACCCACGGGCAGGCCATGCTCTGCGGACTGCTTCCTGCCGTGTTCTCCACCGGCAGCTTCTTGGGCAGCCTGATCTACGCACGCCGGGCATGGCCCGGCACGACCAAGTCCCAACTCATCACCACCAGCGCCCTGTTCCTCCTCGGCTGGGCGCCCCTGCTGGCCCAGCCCGGCCCCCGCACGGCCTTCGCCCTCACGGCGATACCGGGCCTGTTCTTCACCTTGATCATCACCAACGGCTTCCACACCGTGGACGATCTCGCCTCCGCCTCCCGCACCACCGAGGCGTACGCCTGGTTGATCCTGTCGGTCGGCACCGGGCAGGCAGCCGGAACCGCGCTCGCCGCAGCCCTCGCCGCCTACCCCGGTGTCCTGGCCGCGCTCCCCACCGGCGGCGCCGCCACCGCGCTGACCATCCTGCTCCTCGCCCGCGGCAAGCTCGGCCCGGGCCGTCGCCTCGGCCGCCACCGGCGTCCCCGCCAACAGGGACAGCCTCGCCGAATGCCGCCACCGACTCGATGGCGCGCGGCGGGCGCGGCCTCGCTGCCCTTGGCGTCGACCGGCTCTGAAGGGGCGCTCCGCGCCGTGCCCGGTCACGCTCGAGGGAATCGGCGGGCGGCGGCGCCCCGGCCGAACCGGTGGCGGTCGACCTCCATGATGGTGGCTGCGGCGGAGCCGAGGCGTCCGCATGCGAGCGCGGTGGAGTAGCCGCTGCGGCGCCCGTGACACGCGGGGCCAGGGTGAAGAACGCGCCGCTCGACCGCTATGAGCTGCGCACGCACCGCATCCCGTTCCGGGTCTCGGGTCGCCTGCCTGCATGCCGAACGGCTGGAACGATCGGTCAACCGCGTTCCCAGTAGGAACAGGGGGGTGGGATGTCCTCGGCCCCTGGGGTCGGGGCGGGACAGCCCGAAGGCGTGCCGCTCGGGTCGGGACCCCGCTCCCAGTGGGTCGACATCGGACCAGGACTCTCCGATTCATCCAGGTAAAGAGTGAGCGCACCACATAACAACACGAGAGCCAACCATCCTGCCCCCGCCCACACCCAGACCCTCCGCGACACTGCTCCCCCTCGACTTCAATCACCTGGGAACAGTCTGCCCGGTAAACCTGCGCGGCCCTCACCTCCAGTCCGGCTCCCGTCCCCCGGCCTTGCCGTGTTGGAGGGCTTCCGCCGCTGTCGATGGAGAGAGGGGGAGCGCCCTCCGTCGGTGTCAGTGGGGGCCGATACCTTCACGCGCATGACGACGCGTTCCACGCCGCCGACGGCGCTGTTGACCGACCCCACGGGCGAAACGGCGGTCCTCGGCCTACCCCCGGGCTCTCTGGTGACCGAGACCCATGACGGCCCTTGGCGTGAGCCGCTGCTCTGGGTGGCCGACGGGACCGCGGTGCCCGGCGCCTGGGCACGGTACCGGTCGGTCCGGGATGCGGTGGGACTGCAGCCCGTCCTCCTTCAGGACGAACCGGGCAGTGAGGAGTGGTGGGGCGGTGAGCTGGATCCCGGCATGATGTCGGATCCCGGCGATCACCAGGTCGAGGATGTTCTCCAGACCCTTTGGGAGTCGGCGGTTTCGGAGACCGAGGAGAACGAAGACGAAGAGGACGCCGGCGAGACCATCGCCCCGTTCACCGGTCACTGGCCCGGGCTTGCGTCGGTAGGAGGGACGCCGGTGGATCCGGAGGCGACCGCCGGGGACGTTGCCGATGCTTTGATCGGGCCCTGGCTCAAGAGCCCTCGGCTCGCATTGGTCCCGGTGGGCCGGCCTGCGGACCTCCCTGCGGCGATCGGCTGGTCGGGGCCGGTCAACCACGTGACCGACGTGGCGCGGCTGTGTGCGGTTCTCCGTTCCTGGGAGGACCGCTTCGGGGCCCGGGTGGTCGCCCTGTCGTCCGCGCGGCTGGACCTGTCCGTGGCAGCTCCACCGCAGTCACTGGACGAGGCGCTCGCGGTCGCCGCGGAACACTTCGCGTTCTGCCCGGACACCATCTGGCAGGGGTACGAGAGCATCCGGCTCTACGCGGAGCAAGCGCTGCTGGGCAACCCCCACTGGACGTTCTGGTGGGATTGATGCCGTCTACGGAAGGTCCGTGCGGCGGGTGGAGAACCCTCGGGCCGCTCCGCAGGGCGGGTAGTCCGCCTTCACCGGAGACCCGGCTTCCCGGCGCCCGGCGGGTCCGGCGCCCGGCGGGTCCGGCGCCCGGCGGGTCCGGCGCCCGGCGGGTCCGGCCCGTCAAGGCCATGGCACCGGCTGGAGGGCCGTCTCCTTGAGGACCTTCAGGAAGGCTTCGACCGGGGCCGGGAGCGGTGGTGCGCCGTAGACGACGGCGTCGACGAAGCGGTGGTCGTCCGGTAGGCGGTCGATCCGCACGCCGGGGTGGAGATGAGCGCGCAGGGCGAGGCCGGGCAGCGTACTGACGCCGAGGCCGGCGGCCACGAGTGCCTGGGCCGCGACGTAATCGTCGGTCTCGAAGGCGATCGTAGGAGTGAAGCCGCGCTTCCCGCACGCTGACAGCAGGTGCGAACGGCACCGCTCGCAGCCGGCGATCCACCGTTGTCCGCGGTAGGTGTCGAGGTCGGTGCGGGGGCCGGGCCAGGACGCGCCGGCCCGGCTGACGACGTAGAGCGGCTCGTGCAGGATCGGTGTCACGGTGTGGCCCTCGCGGCCACCGGGCGGACCGTCACCGTGGTGGAAGGTGAAGGCGACATCGGCCTCGCCGCGCCGTAGGGCCGCCAGGGCTTCGGGAGGCTCCGCTTCCGTCAGTGCCAGTTCGATGTCCGGGTGTGCGACGCCGAAGGCAGCGGCCACCGCGGGTACGAGCGTGGCGAGCGCGGAGGGGAACGCCGCGAGGCGGACCCGTCCGGCGCTGAGCCCGGCGTGGGCGGCGAGTTCGGTCCGGGCCGATTCGATCCGGCCGAGGATCTCCTCCGCACGATCGGCGAGCAGTCGGCCGGCCTCGGTCAGCCGGATGCCACGGCCCGCCCGCTGGACGAGCGGCACACCGGCTTCGGCCTCGAGCCGGGCGAGGTGGTGGCTGACCGACGGCTGCGCATAGTGCAGCGCCGCGGCGGCAGCCGTCACCGAACCCTCGCGTGCGATGGCGGCGAACACCCTGAGTCGGTTCTCGTCGAACATTCATCGATGATATCGATGAAGTCATTGGAAACTGGCATTTGTCCTATGGATTGGGCCCTGCGCAGCATGAGGGCATGCACAGTCCCACGATCTCCGACGTCCTTCGCGCGCGTCGTCTGCAGAGCGCGCACCTGTCCCCGACCCCTCTGCTCTCCTATCCCGCCCTCGACGCCACCGTCGGCGCCGGCATCCGCGTCCTGGTCAAACACGAGAACCTGCAGCCGACCGGCGCCCTCAAGGTCCGCGGAGGCGTCACCCTGCTGGCCGGGATGGACCCCGTCGAGCGTGCACGGGGCGTTCTCTCGTACTCCACCGGCAACCACGCGCAGTCCCTCGCCCATGCCGCGGCGCTCTTCCACGTCCCCTGCACCATCGTCATGCCGAAGAACCCGAACCCGCTGAAGGCCGAGGCCGTTCGGCGCCTCGGCGCCGAACTGGTGGAACACGGCGCGGACTTCGAAGAGGCCCGCCGCCACGCCGAGCAGCTCGCGCCCCGGCGTGGGATGCGCTTGGTCAGCGCGGCGAACGAGCCGGACCTCATCGCGGGCGTGGCCACCACGTACCTGGAGGTCTTCGAGCAGGAGCCGGACCTCGACGCGATCATCGTGCCGGTCGGTGGCGGCAGCGGCGCCGCCGCCGCTTGCCTGGTGGCGGCGGCGATCAGCCCGCGCTGCCGCGTCATCGCGGTGCAGTCCCGCCGCTCGCCGGCCGCGCACGACTCCTGGCGCTCGGGCAGCTGCGTCCAGCGTCCGAACACCACGACGGCGGAGGGCCTGGCCACCGGGTCGGGTTTCGAGCTGACGCAACGTCTGTTCCGGGAGCACCTCGCGGACTTCCAGCTGGTCGGCGATGACGAGATCCGATGGGCCCAGTGGCTGCTCATGCGTGATGCCCGGACGGTGGCCGAGGCGGCTGCCGCCGCACCGCTGGCGGCGCTCCTCGCCGCACGCGACGACCTTGCCGGGCAGCGGGTGGCCATCATGTGCACGGGCGGCAACGCCGGCGAAGCCGAGCTGCGGGCCTGTCTCTCCGCCGCGCCCTCGGGCGGATGAAGCCGTTCGCGGGCTCCTGCCGCGAGAGGAGGTGGGGACTCCCCCGGCGCGCTGGAACGGATCCGCGCAGCCGGGGCCGTGATCGATACTGATCTTCATGCACGTCAACGTCACGGCCACCACCCTGGAACGCGTCGCCGGTCACCGGATCCGCTTCGACGCCCGGTTCGAGCAGTACTTCGCCGGCCTCGGCGAGCGTTTCGACGTCCCGGTGCCCAGCCGGTACGTCCCCCACTGCCTGGAACTCCTGCGGGAGTTCTCGATGCGCGGCGGCAAGCGGCTGCGGGTCGTCCTGCTGTACGAGGCGGCCCGACTGGTCACCACCGACGAGGTACCGGGGCTCGCCGAGGCCGCACTGAGCATCGAACTGCTCCAGACGCACGGCCTCGTCCACGACGACATCATCGACGACGCACCCCTGCGCCGCGGCGGCCCCTCGACGTACTACGCGTACCGCCGGGAGTTCCCCGGCCAGGGCGCCAAGGCCCTCGGGCTCGCGATGCTCGCCGGGGACCTCGCGGCGTTCCTGTCCACCCAGGTGCTGCTGGAGGCCGAGGTCCCCGCCGAACTCCGCCAGGCCCTGCTCGGCGTGCACACGCGCACCGCCGCGGAGACCGTGGCCGGGCAGATCGCCGACCTGGAGCGGGACTCCCACACCCTGCCCGACGAAGAGTTCCTGCACACCGTCACCGACTTCAAGAGCGCGCGGTACTCGATCCTGGCGCCGCTGACAATGGGCCTGCTGGCCGCCGGCGGGGATCCGGCGCCACACCGCGCCCGACTTCACCGCTACTCCCGGCTGGTGGGGGTGTCCGAGCAGATGCGCGACGACTTCCTCGACTTCTTCGGCCCGTCCGGCGACGACCCGGCGGCCGAGGTGAAGTCCACCGGGGCCGACATCCGCTCGGGCCGCCGCACCTACGCCGTGCGTGCGACCCTGGCCGCCGCGACCGGGGCCGACGCGGCCCTCGTCGAAGCCGCGCTCGGCGATCCCGGCTGCCCGGACGAAACCCTGGGCCGGATCAGGGAGATCGCCCGCGCCGCCGGCGTGGACCGGCGGCTCAAGGCGGAGATCCGGCGGCACGCGGAGGCAGCCGCTGCAGAGGCCGCGTCCTGGGAGCCGTACTGGCGCGCGGAAGCCGTGGAGTTCTTCCGGGGCCTGCCGATGTGGAACGTGGACCGGATGTCCTGAGGGGCGACGAGGGCCGCTGCGCGAGCCCGCGCGAACGGTCGCGGACGGACGCGAACCGTCATACGACGTCGGCCCCGCGTCGAAGCCCTTGCCGGGCAGCCGGACGGCCGGCGTTCCTTCCCGGACGCCCGCCGCATTCGGCCGGGACCCCGGAGCCCCCGGGCCAGGGCCTCGGGCCGGGCCCCGGGGCCGGGCCCCCGGGCCGGGTCAGTTTCCACGCCCCTCCTGGCAGGCGTTCGACATGGCCGACATCCAGGCGAACGCCGCCTCGCACTGCTCCGGCGTCAGCCCCGCCTCCAGTTCGGCCTCGCGCCGCTGGACGGCCGGGAGCGCGTTCTCGTAGCGCGCGCGTCCTAGCTCCGTCAGGCTCAACTGGTGGGTCCTGCGGTCGGTGGCGTGCGGGGCTCGGACGATCAGGCCGTCACGTTCCAGCGCCGCGAGCATCTCGTTGGCGGCTTGGCGGGAGCTCCCGACCAGGCGGGCCAGCTGGGCCACCGAGATGCCCGGGGTCTCTCCCACGATCATCAAGGTCGCGAACTGCGGCACGGTGAGCCCGAATTCCTCCAGCTCCGCCCCGATCGCCGCCCGCATGCTGAGCCAGGCGTGGCGCACCACGAAGCTCAGCACCCGACCGTGACTCTGCTCGCCCATCGGACGACCTCCGAATTCATGATTGACAGGTACTTTACGAGTTTGCCACGATGAGGGAATCGTCAAGTACTTGACGATTCTTGGGTGGCGCGCCACCGTCGCGTGCTCCGTGATGCGCACCCCCCAAAAGCCAACTCACCTCGGTTCGGAGGCAGTCACGCATGTCCTCGGCAACGTCACCGGCGTCGTCCACCCCACCACCGGGCCGTCAGCGGCTCATCCTCGGCGTCCTCGTCTTCGCCCAGCTCCTCATCTGGCTCGACGGCACCATCTTGACCACCGCGTTCGAGACGCTCTCGGACCCCGTCCGGGGGTTAGGCGCCACCCCCGGTGAGCTCCAATGGGCCACCGGCGCCTACACGCTGGTCTTCGCCGGCCTGATGTTCACCGGGGGCTCGCTCGGTGACCGGTTCGGCCACCGCAACCTGCTGCTGACGGGCATGGCGCTCTTCGGCGCCGCGTCCGCCCTCGCCGCCTACGCCACCACCCCCGGCCAACTCATCGCCGCCCGGGCCGTCATGGGAGCCGGTGCCGCGCTGCTCGTCCCGGCGACCATGGCGGTGGTCAGCTGGACGTTCCAGCCCGCGCAGCGCCCGGCCGCCTTCGGCACCCTGTCGTCCTTCGCCGGCGTCGGCCTCGCCGCGGGGCCGATCCTCGCCGGGGTACTGCTCGCGCGGTTCTGGTGGGGATCGGTGTTCCTGGTCAACGTGCCCGTCGTCGTCCTCGGCCTCGGCTTCATCGCCCGGTACGTGCCCAACTCCCGCAGCCCGCAGGTCCGCCGCCTCGACCCGGCCGGACTGCTGCTGTCGACCGGCGGCCTGGGCATCCTCGCGTACGGCCTGATCCGCGCCGGCCAGGACGCTTCCTTCGCCCAGCCGCGCGTCTGGGGATCCGCCCTCGTCGGCAGCGCGCTGATCGCCGCGTTCGTCGTCGTCGAGCTGCGGATCGCCCATCCCAGCTTCGACCCGCGGTTGTTGGCACAGCGCCGCTTCGCCGCCGGGAACCTGACCCTGATGGCGGTCTTCCTGGCCATGACGGCCGGATCCTTCTACCTCGCCTTCTACCTGCAGGGCCTACGCGGGTACTCGGCGCTGGACGCCTCGCTCCTCGCGCTCCCGGGAGCCCTCGGGGTGATCGTCGGCTCCCCGATCGCCGTCCGGCTGGTCCGACGGACCTCCGTCCGACTCGTCTCCTCGATCGCGCTGACCGTCGCGGCCGCGGCGATGGGCTCGTTCGCCCTGTTCGGAGCGGCCACACCGATCGTCTGGTACGCGGCGGTCGTGCTGGTCCAGGGCACCGCGATCGGCATGGTGATCGCTCCCGTGACGGGCGCGGTACTGGGTTCCCTGCCGCTGGAGCGGTCCGGCGCGGGCAGCGCGGTCAACAGCACCCTGCGCCAGACCGGCAGCGTGCTGGGCATCGCGGCCGGCGGCACGATCACCTCGATCGTCTACCGGAGTTCGATCGACGGCTCGCTGACCGGCCTCCCCGATCCGGTACGGGAACCCGCGCGGGTCTCGGCCGAACTCGCCCGGCACGTGGCGGTGGCCACGCACGACACCCGGCTCGCCGCGGCCGCCGACAGCGCCTTCCTGCACGCCATGCACGTCGGGGCGCTCTGGACGGCCGGGTTCGCGCTGATCGGCGCGGCCGTCCTGGCCGTCGGGTTCCGGCCGGACCGCCCCACGGGTCGAGAGCAGGAGCGGGAGCGGGAGCAGGAACGGACCCGGGAGGTGGGGCGTGCGGCGCGCGCCGGGAGTTCCACGCCCGTGTGACGCGCAGCCGCGCCCGGTCGGCTGCGGCCGACCCGTGCGGACCCCGGCGCGGCATTCGGGTGGCGGACCGCCGTGTCGAACCGCCCGACCCGGACCGGTTCGCCATCCTGGGCCGGGCACGGCAGCGCGATCGCCGCTGCCCTCCCCCACGGCGAGAAGGAGTACGGCATGCCGACGGACGCGGTCGGGCGTTTCCTCGCGGCTCTGGGACCGCAGCAGCAGGAGGCCGTCACCAGCAGACCGCCGCAGGAGCAGGAGCGGCTCGCGGCGGCCTGGGAGCGGGAGTTGGCCTCGGACGACGAGCTCGACACGCTCGACGAGCTGTCGCCGCCCGCGGCGGAGGCCGAGGCGGCCCGTCGCGTCCTGGACCGCGAGGGGTGACGCGCCCCCGCGGGCAGGGCCGGTCCGGCGCCCTCTCCCCTGCCGCCGCGCGCGGGCGCCGGACCGGAGGTTTCAGTGGCCGGGGGTCTCGAGCGGCCGCAGGAAACGGCGCTCGTACCGCTTGATGCAGCGGGTTTCGCGCGCCAGGTCGAAGGCGGCCTGGCACTCGGGGTCGGACATGCTGTCCGTGCGGTACTGCTCGTAGGCGGCGAAGCCGGGGAAGGAGAAGAGCGCGTAGGCGATGTCGCTGTCGCCCTCGCTGGGCAGGAAGTAGCCGTGGTGGGTGCCTCCGAACCGGTTGACCAGCCGGACCCAACGGCGCCCGTACTCCTCGAATTCCGCGAGCTTGTCGACGTCGATCTCGTACTTCAGATGAATGGTGATCACCGCCCCATCATGCCGGGCCCCACGACTTCCCCCGGTGGGCGAGCAATCGCCGACTTCCGGGAGGGCGGCGCGGCAAATCCTCGTACGCTGCGGGAGTGGGAGACCTTGAGCGAGGGGGGACCGCATGTCCATGCGGAAGGGTGCCAACGTACCGGTGCCGAGCGCCACGGTCCGGGTGGAGTTGGGGTGGCGAGCGGGTCCCGGCGCGCCCGATGTGGACGTCTCGGCCCTGCTGCTCACGGCAGCGGGCAAGGTGCGGTCGGACGACGACTTCGTGTTCTACAACCAACCCGTGCACCCCAGTGGTGCCGTGCGCCACGAGGGACGGCGCCAGGACGGCACGGGCGTGCTCGAAACGATAGGGGTGACGCTGTCCGGGGTGGAGGAGGAGATCGGAACCGTGGTGGTCGCGGCTTCCACCGACGGCACGTTCGGTCAGGTCTCCGGACTCTTCGTACGCGTGCTGGACGCGCGGAGCGGCGTCGAGACGGCCCGGTTCGACGCGACGGATGCCACGACGGAGACCGCGTTCGTGCTCGGGGAGCTGTACCGGCGGGCCGGCGCGTGGAAGTTCCGGGCGGTGGGCCAGGGGTACGACTCCGGGCTGGCCGGGCTCGCCACCGACTTCGGGATCACGGTCGACGATCCCGCCCCGACCCCGGCCCCGGCTCTGGCCACCACCCCACCTCCGCCGGTGCCGGTGCAGGTCCAGCGGGCGGTGGATCCGCCCGTGCCCGCCCGTCCGGTACGGCTGTCGAAGATCACCTTGACGAAGGCGGCCCCCTCGGTGTCGCTGACCAAGCAGGGGGCCACCTCAGGGGGCATGCGGGTCAACCTCACGTGGAGCGCCGCCGTGCCGCCGCGCGGCTGGATGCGGAAGGGGCAGGACGCCGTCCGGCTGGAGGACGTGGACCTCGACCTCTCCTGCCTGTGGGAGCTGCGGAACGGAACCAAGGGGATCGTCCATCCCATCGACAACCAGTTCGGCTCCTTCCACCGGCCGCCGTACGTCCAGCTGGACCACGACGACCGGACCGGTGCGAGCGAGGCCGGTGAGAACCTCATGATCAACCTTGATCACACGGCCGAGATCGAGCGCCTCCTGGTGTTCGTGGTCATCTACTCCGGGGCCGCTAGCTTCGCGGGGCTCCAAGGAGTCGCCACGCTCCATCCGCCCGTCGGTCCGCCGATCGAGGTGCGCCTGGACGAGTGCACCGTCCCGTCGCCGGTGGCCGCGATCGCTCTGATCGAGAACGTGGGCGGGGAGCTGATCGTCCGGCGGGAGGCGAAGTACCTCCTGCCGGCGCCCGGTGTCTTCAAGCAGCAGGCGGCGGACATCGAGTACGGCTGGAACATGAGCTGGCAGTCGGCGAGCAAGGACTGACCCGCCGGGTCCCGGACCTCACCCCGCCAGGTCCCCGGCGTCCAGCGGCCGCCGCCACACGATGCGCCGGTGCACGGCGTCGAGGTCGGCCCATGTGCCTGTTCCAGTACGCAGACGACCCCGAGCCCGAAGAACGGACCCCGGCCGGGCTGCTGTACGTGCCCGTCCGGCCGGGAGGCGGTGCCGGGGCGGTGATCCGGCTGTTCCGCACGCCGCTGGGGGTGCGGACGGCCGTCGGTTCCACCCGTGTGGAGCGGCTGGCCGCGAACCTCGGCGAGGGCCAGGCGTGCATCCGGTTGTCCGAGTCGTTGCTGCGGGACCTGTGCGCGCCGCTCGGCGCGGAGCTGATCACCGTCGACCCGATGCTGTCCGCACCGGCGGCCGGTGCCACGACCCGGCTGCCGCAGCCGCTCCCGGTCCGCACCGTCTGAGGGGGACGCCACGGCTCGCGGCGGCACCGCGTCCACACGTGTCAAAAAGACTTCGGTCGGGATGTCGAGAAGACGCGGCCGGCTCCGTCCCAGGGGTGAACGCGACCACAATGGGTCGCACCAGCACCGAGGAGAACCATCATGGCCAAGTACCTCCTGCTCAAGCACTACCGCGGCGCTCCGGCGGCGGTCAACGACGTGCCCATGGACCAGTGGACGCCCGAGGAGATCTCGGCGCACATCCAGTACATGAACGACTTCGCGGCCCGGCTCGAAGGGACCGGCGAGTTCGTCGACGGTCAGGCGCTCGCCCCCGAGGGGACCTTCGTCCGGTACGACGGGGAGGGGCGTCCGCCGGTCACCGACGGCCCGTTCGCGGAGACCAAGGACCTGATCGCCGGCTGGATGGTGATCGACGTCGACAGCTACGAGCGCGCCGTCGAACTGGCAGGAGAGCTGTCGGCCGCCCCCGGGGCGGGCGGGAAGCCGATCCACGAGTGGCTCGAACTGCGTCCGTTCCTGGCCGCGCCGCCCACCATCACGGAATGACCCCACCGATGGACGAGGCCCTGCTCAGGAGCCTCACGCCGAGCGTGCTCGGGATCCTCGTCCGCCGCGGAGCCGATTTCGCGGCGGCCGAGGACGCCGTCCAGGAAGCCCTGGTCGAGGCGGTCCGGACCTGGCCCGCCGACCCTCCGCGGGATCCGAAGGGCTGGCTGGTCACCGTGGCCTGGCGCCGGTTCCTCGACGCGACCAGGGCGGACGCCGCACGCCGCCGGCGTGAGGACCTCGTGGAAGAGGAGCCGCCGCCCGGGCCTGCGCCCGCGGTGGACGACACGCTGCAGTTGTACTTCCTGTGCGCCCACCCGTCGCTGACGCCGTCGTCCGCGGTGGCGCTCACGCTGCGCGCCGTCGGCGGGCTCACCACCCGCCAGATCGCCCGGGCCTACCTGGTGCCCGAGGCGACCATGGCGCAGCGCATCAGCCGGGCCAAGCGCACCGTCTCCAGCGCAAGGTTCGAGCGTCCCGGCGACGTCGCCACCGTGCTGCGCGTCCTCTACCTGGTCTTCAACGAGGGCTACTCCGGCGACGTCGACCTCGCTGCCGAGGCCATCCGGCTCACCCGGCAGCTCGCGGCCCGGGTCGACCACCCCGAGGTCGCCGGGCTGCTCGCGCTCATGCTGATCCACCACGCCCGGCGCGCCACCCGGACGGCGCCCGACGGAAGTCTGGTGCCGCTCGCCGAGCAGGACCGCGGCCGGTGGGACACCGGGGCGATCGCCGAGGGCGTGCGGATCCTGCAGGGGGCCCTCGCCCGCGACCGGCTGGGCGAGTTCCAGGCCCAGGCGGCCATCGCGGCGCTGCACGCCGACGCACCCACCGCCGAGCAGACCGACTGGGTGCAGATCGTGGAGTGGTACGACGAGCTCGTGCTCCTGACCGACAGCCCGGTCGTACGGCTCAACCGCGCGGTGGCCGTCGGTGAGGCCGACGGGCCGCGCGCCGGACTGGCGGCGCTCGCGGCGCTGGACGACGCGCTGCCCCGCCACAGCGCGGTGGCGGCGTACCTCCACGAGCGCGACGGCGACGTGGTGGCGGCGGCTCGGCTGTACGCCGAGGCGGCCCGCCGGGCGCCCAACCTCGCCGAGCGCGATCACCTGACGCGCCAGGCCGCCCGGCTGAACAGCGCCCACCGCTCCGGCTGACCGGCGGCGCCGGCCCGAGCCGTCCGGACGACCGGTGCGGCCGGAGCCGGGCTCACCAGGTCCCGCCGTCGACCAGGGCGGCCAGCCGGTCGGGCGCCTCTTCCACCACGAGGTGTCCGGCCCCCGGCAGTACCCGCAGTTCGACGCCCAGCGTGCGGGTCACCGCCGGGCCGATCCGCTTCGGCGGGAGGAACACGTCGTGCTCCCCGGTGAAGACCGTGCGGGACACCGGCCTCGCCGGCAGGTCCGCGGTACCGGGTGCCCCGCTGGAGCGGGAGTGCCGGGCCACCAGCGTCATCCACTCCACCAGCCGTTCCCTGGGCTCGTGGTCGGGGGCGAGCATGGCCCGCAGGAGCCTGGCGCTGCTCCTGGGAGCGGGCCGCAGGAACCACGCGGCCGAGGCGGCGAGCAGGCCGGGGGGCAGACGCAGCCCGGTGAGGCCACCGGGAGAGACGAGAACGAGCCGTTCGATGTGCCTGGACGCACCCGACAGGGCGATGGCGGCGCCGAAGGAGTGGCCCATCACCACCACGGAGCCGGGCGAGGTCTCGTCGATCACCTCGTCCAGCCATGTGCCGTACCAGGACAGCCGACCCCCGCAGAGGTCCCGGCCACCGGAGCTGAGTCCGGGCTGTCCTGGTACGTCCAGCAGCGACACCCGGTGGCCGGCGGCGACGAGGGCGGTGGCCAGGGGCAGCGAGGCGGCCGCATTGAAGTTGGTACCGGGGACGAACACGACGGTGGTGGCGCCGGTGCCGGCGGATACGACGTGGGTCTGCGCTCCGCCCGCGTCCACCACGGTCCGCTCGTGCGGCACGTCCCACCCGTCGAGCTGTTCGTGGCACCAGCGCCGGATGAGTTCCCGGCCCCCCGCGCTGCGATAGATCGTGTTCGACGCCATCAGCAGGGCCTCCGATCGGCCGGTTCGGACGGGGCGAGCGCGGTGTGGAGGAGCCAGCCCCCCGCCGCGCCGACCACGTACCAGAACAGGTCGGGTGCGTTGAAGGTGGAACCGAGGACCAGGCGGGCCGCGGTGCTGTGTCGGGAGAGCTCTGCGGGTACGGCGGTCAGCTGGAGGAACTCGACGGCCCAACTGGCGGCCAGCGCCGTCCCCGCCGCCCGCAGGGGCGTCAGCCGGGGCGCGACCAGCACGACGAGGGTCAGCAACAGGACGGTGTACAGGGCGTCTCCCCCGTACTTCGCCGTGCTCCCCGCCGTGACGGCCCGCAGCCCCAACCCTGCGGCCACGGTCAGCACCGCGGCCCCCGCCGCCACCAGCCGGGTCCGTCGGAGGTCGGGGGCGGTGGCGGTGGCGCCGTCACGGCATCGGGACATGGGATTCACGGGGCCATACTGCCGGAGCCGTCCGGACCGGCCCGGCCCTCCTGGGCCTAGGTCGTCTCTTCCGGATCTTGTCGGCCGAGCCCGCGGCGTCCGGTGCCATGGGGTCTCCCCAGGCCCGCCAGGGCCGAGGAGAAGGCCGGCAAGGCGGAGGGGCGCCCGTGTACTGGACGTACTCGGGCGCCCCGACAACGCGGCCGGGTGCGGTGCCGGGCGTCGCGGGCCCGACAAGATCCGGAAGAGACGGCCTAGCGGGTCGGGTAGTCCGTGTAGCCCCGTGCGTCGCCCCCGAAGAAGGTGGCGGGGTCAGGGGTGTTGTACGGGCCTTCGGTGCGCAGGCGGTCCGGCAGGTCCGGGTTGGCCAGGAAGAGGGATCCGAAGGCGAGGAGGTCGGCGACGCCGTCCTCGATCAGCGAGAGGGCGCGGTGGTCGGTGGGGCCCTCGGTCGCCGGGTTCAGCACGAACGGTCCGGAGAACTGCTTGCGCAGGGCGAGCGTGGCCTCCCGCGCCTCGGGGGCGTGCTCCAAGACGTGGAGGTAGGCCAGGCCGAGTCCGTCGATCTCCTTGACCAGGGCCTCGTAGACCGGCTGCGGGTCGGGCTCGGCGATGTCGTTGTACGTGTTGCCGGGCGAGACGCGCAGTGCCGTGCGCTCGGCGCCGATCGCGGCGGCCACCGCCTTGACCACCTCCACCGCGAAGCGGATCCGGTTCTCCACCGGACCGCCCCACTCGTCGGTGCGCAGGTTCGAGCCGGGAGCCAGGAACTGGTGGATCAGGTATCCGTTGGCCCCGTGCAGCTCCACCCCGTCGAAGCCGGCCTCGACCGCGTTGCGGGCGGCCTGCGCGTAGTCGGCGATGGTCTGCCGGACCTCGGCCCCGGTCAGCTCGTGCGGGGTGACGAAGTCCTTCATGCCCTCGCCGGTGAAGAGCTGCCCCTGGGCGGCCACGGCCGAGGGGGCCACCGGGACGAGGCCGTCGGGCAGCAGCGTCGGATGGCCGATGCGGCCGGAGTGCATCAGCTGGGCGAAGATCCGGCCGCCCGCCGCGTGCACGGAGTCGGTGACCTCGCGCCAGGCCGCGACCTGCTCGGCGTCGTGCAGGCCGGGGGTGAAGGGGTAGCCCTGCCCGACGACGGAGGGCTGGATCCCCTCGGTGATGATCAGACCGGCGGAAGCGCGCTGCGTGTAGTACTCGGCGACGAGGCCGGTCGCAATGCCGCCCTGACCTGCTCGGCTGCGGGTCATCGGGGCGAGGGCGATCCGGTTCGCGAGGGTGGTGCCGGCTACGTGGACCGGTTCGAATGCGCTGGTCATGTCTGCCTCACACATATAGTTGGTCGGCCAATGATTGGCTGCGAGATGCAGCGTACCTCATCACTTGGCCGACCAAGATAAAATGTGGGCGGACGGTAGAATCCATCCGGAGATCTGCCGGACCGACCAGGAGGAGCACGTCCATGACCGCGGAGTCCGTACGGGAGCCGCGCTCCGCCACGCAGTGCGCGGCGGTGCCGAGTGCGGTGCTGGACGGGCCGGTGAGTCATGCGATCAGCCGGGTCTCCCGGCTCCACCGGATCGCGGCGGGCCGGGTCCTGCGGAACCTGGGGCTGCACCCGGGGCAGGAGTTCCTGATGATGCACCTCTGGGACAGCGGGGCCGTGCGCCAGTCCGAGCTGATCAAGGCGCTCGGCCTCGACCCCTCGACGGTGACCAAGATGCTCCAGCGCCTCGAGCTCTCCGGCCATGTGCGGCGCAGCCCGGACCCCGCGGACCGTCGGGCCTCCCTGGTCGAGGCGACCGAGGCCAGCCGCGGGCTCCTGGTCGAGGTCCGCAGGGCATGGGGGGAACTGGAACGCCAGACCCTGGACGACCTGGACGCCGCCGAACGCACCGAACTGGCCCGCCTCCTGGGCAAGGTCGAGGCCACCTTGTGCACGGAGCTCGCCCGCGCCTTCGGTGCGGAGTGCGACGCCACCGACAAGGGCCCGGGCGGCTGTTAGGCCGCCCCTTCCGCACCGCTCGCGACCCGCCTTCCCGCATCCGCGCACTCAGTGGGCGATCTTGTCCGGTTTGACAGAGAATCGCCATGAGACACCCTCACCCGATGTCGGCATGCGCGGATCGACGGTCCGAAGGTCGTGGGACATGGCACCTGCAACGCTCCAGGGCGCGGAACGGACCGAGGCTTCCCCAGCCATGGAAGATCCCGGGGCACGGACGACGGAACGGTGGTCACCCACCCGGGAGGAACTCGCGTCCGTCCGGACCACTGTGGCCCGGTTGAGGGCCGCCTACCCCTCGGTCGATGCGGACACCGTCGAGGCGACGGTCAAGGCGGCGTACGACTCGTACCGGCAGGCCAGGGTCAGGAAGTACGTCCCGATCCTCGCCGAACGCCGGTCCCGGAAGGCGCTCGCCGTCGTCGTCGGGAGCACCCCGGACGTGCTGGGGGACGCGCCGTGACCGCGGTGACCGCCGTGGGCCAGGAAGGGGGCGAGCGCTGATGTCCGACGAGAGGGCCGAACGCATCGCGGACTTCATCGAGCCGCTACGGGTACGACCGGGGTCGAAGGTGCGTCTGGAACGGGACTTCGATCCCCGCTACAAGGCCGGCATGAAGAAGCGGGACGGGACCGAACTGCTGCGGACCGGGGTGTCACTGCTCGCCGAGTACCAGGAGCGGCTGGCCGCCCAGGACACCTACGGCGTGGTCCTCGCCCTCCAGGCACTCGACGCCGGAGGCAAGGACGGGACGATCCGCCACGTGATGAGCGGCGTCAATCCCCAGGGCGTACGGGTCAGCAGCTTCAAGGTGCCCTCCTCCGAGGAGCTCGACCACGACTACCTGTGGCGCTACGCCCGGCGACTGCCCGAACGGGGCGAAATCGCCATCTTCAACCGCTCGCACTACGAGGAGGTCCTCGTCGTGCGCGTCCACCCCGAGGTCCTCCTCCGGCAGAAACTGCCGGAGCACGTGCTCGGACCGGACATCTGGGACCGGCGCTACCGGGAGATCAACCGTTGGGAGCACTACCTCACGGACAACGGGTTCAAGGTGTTGAAGATCTTCCTGAACCTGTCCAAGGAGGAGCAGCGCACCCGCTTCCTGAAGCGGATCGACCTGCCGGAGAAGAACTGGAAGTTCTCCGCCGCCGACGTGCGGGAGCGGCGCCGGTGGGACGAGTACCAGCACGCGTTCTCCGAGATGCTGTCGGCGACGAGCACGAAGTGGGCACCGTGGTACGTCGTGCCGGCGGACCGGAAGTGGTTCGCGCGGATCTGTGCGGCGGCGGTCCTCGCGCACACCCTGATGGACATCGATCCGCAGTACCCCGACGTGGGTGAGGAGGCCCGCAAGGACCTCCTCGTCACGAAGCGGAGCCTGGAGCGGGAGGCTCCGGCCGGCGCCCCGGCCGATCCGTACGCCGCCCGGCACGGCGAGCCGAAGAGCAAGTCGAAGAGCAGGCCGAAGAAGAAGCGTGGCTAGCGGCCCTCGGACGGCGCGCGGCCGGACCGGACGCGTCCGCGGCCGCGGATCGGAGGCACAACCATGACGGTGCGGTCGGATTCCGTGGCGGAACAGCCGCGGGCTGGCGGGGACGGCTGGTACGCGCGCTCCCCCCAGGAGGTCGTGGCGGCGTTCGGTGTCGATCCCGCGGCCGGCCTGTCCGCGGCGAAGGCCGCGGAACTCCTGGCTTCGCACGGCCCGAACGCCCTGCCCGAGGAGCAGCGGACGCCGGCCTGGCGCCGCTTCCTCGCCCAGTACCGCAGTTACATGCAGATCGTCCTGGTGGCCGCGGCGATCGTGTCGCTGGTCATCCAGGAGTGGACCACCGCGATCCTGCTGATCGTCCTGACGCTGCTGAACGCGGTCGTGGGCCTGCGTCAGGAGGGCAAGGCCGAGAGCGCCATGAACGCGCTGAAGTCGATGATGAAGGCGACGGCCCGGGTGCGCAGGGACGGCAGGGAGGCCGAGATCCCCGCCGAACAGCTGGTCGACGGGGATGTCGTGCTCATTTCCGCCGGGGACCAGGTGCCGGCGGACGGACGTCTCATCGAGGCCAGCGCCCTGCAGATCGACGAGTCGGCCCTGACCGGTGAGAGCGTGCCCGCCGCGAAGGAGACCGGGCCGCTGCAGGGCAGCGGGCTGTCGCCCGGCGACCAGACCAACACGGCGTTCATGAACACCCCGGTCACCCACGGCAGCGGCGTCATGATCGTCACCGCGACCGGTGCGGACACCGAGCTCGGCAAGATCTCCGGAATGTTGTCGGCCACCGAGAAGGAAGTGCCGCCGCTCACCAAGGAACTCGACCGGCTGACCCTGTGGATCACCGGCGCGGCGGGCCTCACCATGATCGTGATGTTCGCGCTGGGCCGCCAGCGGGACCAGGCCTGGGACGTCCTGTTCGTCAGCGCGGTCTCGCTGGCCATCGCGGCCATCCCCGAGGCCCTGCCGACCGTGACCCAGGCGATCCTGTCCGTCGGGAGCCTGAACCTGGCGAAGCGCAGCGCCATCGTCAAGGAACTGCCGTCGGTGGAGACGCTGGCGTTCACCTCCGCGATCAACTCGGACAAGACCGGCACCCTGACGATGAACCAGATGACCGCCGTCGAAGTGCTGAGCCCCACCGACCGGTACACCGTGTCGGGCACGGGCTACGGACTGGAGGGCAAGGTCCACCACGCCGCCGGGTCCACCGCGGGGATCGAGGACGCGATCCTGCCCTACGTGGTGGCCAGCGACGCCAAGCTGGTGGGCGGAGCGGTGGTGGGCGATCCGACCGAGGGTGCGCTGCTGGTGCTCGCGCACAAGGCCGGCCTGGACACCGACGCCACCCGGGACGCCCTCCCCCGGCTCGCCACCCTGCCGTTCGACCCCGAGTACAAGCTGATGGCCACCTTCCACCCGGCGGTCGACTCCTCCGGGCGGCCGGTCGTGCGCTGCTTCGTCAAAGGAGCGGCCCCCGCGGTGATGGCGCGGGCCACCACCGCGCTCGCGGCGGGCGAGACCGTCCCGTGGGACGCCGAGCTGCTGCGCCGGGCCGAGGAGCAGAGCGAGCGGATGGGCGGTGAGGGACGGCGGGTGATGGCCGCGGCCATGCGCGACCTGGACCCGGACGGCTTCGATCCCGAGGGCGACCTGCTCGCGTACGTCACCGAGCTGCGGATGACCAGTCTCGTCGGCATGGTCGATCCGCCCCGTGAGGAGGCCAAGGCCGCGGTGGCCGACGCGCAGGCCGCACACATCCGGGTCCGCCTGGTGACCGGTGACGACGTCACCACCGGGGCGGCGATCGCCCGGCAGATCGGGATCCCGGGCGAGGCCGTGCTCGGTTCCGATTTCTCCGCCATGAGCGAGGAGGAGCAGCTCGCCCGCATCGAGGGGATCGGTGTGGTGGGACGCGTCGCCCCGGAGCACAAGGTGCTGCTCGCGAACACGCTGAAGAAGAAGGGCGAGGTCGTGGCGATGACCGGGGACGGCGTCAACGACGCTCCCGCCATCAAGGCGGCCGACATCGGCATCGCCATGGGCAGCGGCACGGACGTGGCCAAGAACGCCGGACGCATGATCCTCTCCGACGACAACTTCGCCACCATCGTCTACGCCGTCGAGCAGGGCCGGACGATCTACGACAACCTCACCAAGTACATCCGGTTCGTACTGCTCCTGCTGGTCACGTTCGTGCTGACGTTCCTCGGGGCGACCGTCTTCAACATCGCCGCCGGTGAGCCGTTCACCCCGCCGCAGGTGCTGTGGATCCACTTCGTCGTCAACGCCTCCTTCGGCTTCGCGCTCGGCTTCGACCGGGAGAGCGCCGGACTCATGCGGCGCCGGCCGCGTCCGCGCGGGGAATCGGTGCTCACCCGTCCCGTGCTGGTCACGGTCGGGCTCGGCGGGCTGGCGATCACCGTCCTGCTGCTCGGCCTGATCACGCTCGGCGAGAGCCACTTCGGCGACGTCGAGATCGGCCGGTCGATCGCGTTCACGGCCTTCGCCCTCTGCCTGATCGTGGCGGCGTTCGAATGCCGCAGCGAGACGGATTCCGTGCTGACGACCTCCACGTTCGACAGCAAGCAGATGAACTGGGTCGCCCTGGCCCAGCTCGTGCTCTCGGTGCTGGTGACCCAGACGGACGGCTTCCAGCGGGTCCTCGGGACGACCGACATCAACGCGCGGCAGTTCGGCTGGGCGCTGCTGGCCGCCGTCGTGCTCCTGATCCTGTGGGAGCTGGGCAAGCTCGTGGCCCGCCGCCGGCCCGGGGCCGCGTGAGGAAGGCCGGTCCGTGACCAGCCGGCGCGACGGCCCCGGGGTGCTCGCGCGCTTCCAGTCGGTTCCCGGGATCCGCGCGGCGAAGTCCTACCGGCGCGCGTGGCTGCCCAAGGACCTGGTCGCGGGAGTCGTGCTGACCACGCTGCTGGTGCCGCAGGGCATGGCCTACGCCGAGCTGGCGGGCCTGCCGGCCATCACCGGCCTGTACACGACGATCCTCTGCCTGCTCGGGTACGCGGTGTTCGGGCCGTCCCGGATCCTGGTGCTGGGCCCGGACTCCTCGCTGGGTCCGATGATCGCCGCCACCGTGCTGCCGCTGGTGGCGGCCGACGGGGATCCCGACCGGGCCGTCGCACTCGCGTCGATGCTCGCGGTCATGGTGGCGGCCATCATGATCCTGGCCTCGGTGGCGAAGCTCGGTTTCATCGCCGACCTGATCTCCAAACCGACGATGATCGGCTACATGAACGGCCTGGCCCTGACCATTTTCATCGGCCAGCTCCCCAAACTGCTCGGCTTCAAGGTCGAGGCGGACAACCTGATCGGCGAGTGCGCCGGCCTCGTGCGGATGATCGCCGACGGGGCGACGGTACCGGCGGCGGCCGCCGTGGGCCTCGGCGGAATCGCTCTGATCCTGATCCTCCAGCGCTTTCTGCCGAAGGTTCCCGCGGTGCTCGTGATGGTGGTCCTGGCGATCGCCGCGGCCACCCTCTTCGACCTCGACGAGCACGGCGTCGGCCTGGTCGGCGTACTGCCCGAGGGATTCCCGCCGTTCACGCTCCCCGATGTGCGGCCCGCCGACCTCGCGCCGCTGCTCGGCGGTGCGCTGGGCATCGCCCTGGTGTCGCTGGCCGACACGATCTCCAACGCGTCCGCCTTCGCGGCCCGCGCCGGCCAGGAGGTCCGCGGCAACCAGGAGATGGCGGGCGTCGGTGCGGCCAACCTGGCGGCCGCCCTCTTCCAGGGCTTCCCCGTCAGCACCAGCGGCTCCCGGACGGCGGTGGCGGAGCGCGCGGGGGCCCGGAGCCAGCTCACCGGGGTCGTCGGGGCGGCGCTCATCGTCCTCATGCTCGTGCTGGCTCCGGGTCTGTTCCGCAACCTCCCCCAGCCGGCCCTCGCGGCCGTGGTCATCACCGCGTCGCTGTCCCTGGCCGACGTACCCGGAGCCGTACGGCTGTGGCGGCAGCGCCGGGCGGAGTTCCTGCTCTGCTTCGCGGCCTTCGCCGGCGTGGCCCTGCTCGGCGTGCTGCCCGGCATCGCCATCGCCGTGGGGCTGTCCGTACTCAACGTCTTCCGGCGGGCCTGGTGGCCGTACGACACCGTACTGGGGAGGGTGCCGGGCCTGGAGGGCTACCACGATGTCCGTTCCTACCCCGGGGCCGAGCAACTGCCGGGCCTGGTGATCTACCGGTTCGACGCCCCGCTCTTCTTCGCCAACGCCAAGACCTTCCGGGACGAGGTCAGGCGGCTGGCCGGTGGCGCGGATCCGCGGCCGAGCTGGATCGTGGTCGCCGCGGAGCCCATGACGGACGTGGACACCACCGCAGCCGACGTCCTGGAGGAGCTCGACGAGGCGCTCAACGCGGACGGTGTGCACCTGGTGTTCGCCGAGCTCAAGGACCCGGTGCGGCGCAAGATCGAGCGGTACGAACTCACCCGGACCATCGACCCCCGGCACTTCTTCCCCACCGTGGAGGCCGCGGTCGCCGCGTTCCGGCTGCGCACCGGAGCCGAGTGGTCCGCACCGGGCCCCGACGGGACGGCCGGTCCCTCGTCCACCGGCCCGACATGACGGCCCGCGCCCCGGATGGCACGAGCGACGCGGCGAGGGCACCATGGCCGTGGAGGACGCCATGAGCAAGGACCCGCCGGGACCTCCCGCACAGGACGAGCCGGCCCGCGAGAACCGCCGGTGGCCCCGCCTGACGCTGCCCGGCTGCTGGGGCGCGCTCCTCCTGGCCTGTGTGTCCTTCACCCCGTCGCTGCTCCCCCGCGGAGGCGTGCTCCAGGGCCTGGTCTGCGGCATCAGCGCGGCCATCGGCTACGGGCTGGGCGTGGTCGCGGCCTCCGTGTGGCGCGCCTTCGCCGACCGGGAGGCGCGGATCCCCTCGCGCCGGTCGTGGCTCGTCCTGATCGTCAGCGCGGTCGTGCTCTTCGGCGTCTCGTTCGGCCTCGGCCAGTACTGGCAGCACGAGATCCGTCTGCTCATGGGAGTCAGCGACTACAACGTCCTGTTCACCGTCGCCTGCCCGTTCGTCGCGGCCCTCGTCTTCCTGCTGCTGCTCCTGGCCGGGCGGGGGCTCCGGGCCCTGTACCACCGGGCCGCCGACCTGCTGGGGCGCTGGATCGGCAGACGGGCGGCGCGGGTGGTCGGCTGGCTCCTGGTGGCGGGCCTGGCGTGGGCCGCGTTCTCCGGGCTGCTGCTGAACGGCTTCGTGAACGCGTCCAACGAGGCCTTCTCGCTGCGCGACACGGAAACCCCGGAAGGAGTGCACCAGCCCACGTCGGCGCTGCGTTCGGGCGGGCCCGGCTCGCTGGTGCCGTGGGACTCGCTGGGCCGGGAGGGTCGGGCGTTCGCCGATGGCGGGCCGTCGGCCCAGGAGATCGGCGCGTTCACCCACCGTACGGCGCAGGAGCCCGTCCGCGCCTACGCCGGACTGGAGACCTCCGACGACACGGAGACGCGCGCGGCCCGGGCGGTCGCGGACCTCGAACGGGCGGGCGGCTTCCAGCGCGAGAACCTGCTCGTGATGACCACGACGGGCAGTGGCTGGGTCGATCCCGCCGCCGTGGACTCGTTCGAGTACCTGGGGAACGGCGACTCGGCCACCGTGGCGATCCAGTACTCGTACCTGCCGTCGTGGATGTCGTACCTGGTGGACCAGTCCAAGGCGCGCGCGGCCGGCCGCGACCTCTTCGACGCGGTCTACGACAAGTGGTCCAAGCTGCCCCAGGACCAGCGCCCGCGCCTGTTCGTGGCGGGGGAGAGCCTGGGGTCGTTCGGCGGTGAGACGGCCTTCAGCGGGGAGGCCGACCTGCGCAACCGCACCGCCGGCACCGTGTTCGCCGGCCCGCCCAACTTCAACACGCTGTTCCGCGAGTTCAGCGACCACCGCGACGCGGGCAGCCCCGAGATCGAACCCGTCTACCGGGAAGGACGGACCGTCCGGTTCACCGACGACCCGGCCACCGGGACGCCTCCGGCGGACCGGCCGTGGGACGGCCCGCGGGTGCTCTACCTGATGCACCCGTCCGATCCGATCGTCTGGTGGAGCCCGAACCTGGCGCTCACCGAGCCCGACTGGATCGGGCAGCGGCCCGGCTCGGACGTGCTCGAAGCCATGGTCTGGATCCCGTTCGTGACCTTCTGGCAGGTCACCGCCGACCTGCCGTTCTCGACCGGCGTACCGGACGGCCACGGCCACACGTACAAGGCCGCGTACGTCGACGCCTGGAACGACATCATGCGGCCCGACGGATTCACCGCGCAGGACCTGAACCAGCTCAAGGACATCGTCTCGCCGAAGAGCTGAGCCCACCCCACCGCCGGTCAGCGCAGCAGGTACCCGACGAGGTAGCCGAAGGCGTTGACCGCCCAGTGCAGGCCCATGGGAGCCAGCAGGCTGCCGCTGCGGCGGCGCAGTTCGCAGAACAGGACGCCGGCCGCCGCCGTGAACAGCACGGCGCCCAGCACCGCCCCGAACGCCGACTGGCCGACGACCGAGCCCACGGCCGGTTTCGCAGTCGCCAGGTGCAGCGACGGCAGCACGTGCCACAGCCCGAACAGCAGGCTCGACACGGCGGTCGCCCAGACCGCTCCGCGGACGCGGTCCACGAGGCCGTAGAGCACGCCGCGGAAGGCGATCTCCTCCACCAGGACCGTGCCGACGGGTACCAGGACGAACACGCGGAGCAGCACCTCGCCGCCGTCCATCGCGTCGTACCGCCGGTCTTCGAACAGCCCCCTGGTGGCCGGCAGCAGGGCCCCGGCCAGGTAGACGACGCCGACCAGGCCGATCAGGACCAGCGCCCAACGGGCACCGCGGGCCAGCGTGCCCCGGGCCAGACCCGCGTCCGCGGGGGTGCCGCCGGCCCAGCGGAGCACGCCGAGCAGCAGGCCGCTGACCACGACGGCCGTCACCGGGCCCCACGCACCGGTCCAGCGGTGCAGGACCAGGTTGGCGGCGCCGAGGACGACCACCGTGACCCCCACGGCCGGCCAGGTACCGATGCGACGCGGGCGTCGATCGTGTCGCCGCCCGGCGTCATCGGCGGTGCTGCGGGGCATGAGAACCCACCTCGGTCATGACGACAGGTCAGTCGCCCTCATCTTGCACCGTCGCCGCGGAACACGACGGCCGCAACCCCGGGGGGGCGCCGGCCCGCGGGGTCCTCACTGCCGTCCGTGCTCGTTCACCTGGTGTTGCGGTGCCGGAAAGTTCCGGCGTCCACAGTGGTCCGGTCGGTCCGGTCCACTCGGTGTCGGTCCACGGCGGACCAGGACCGCTGCCTCAGTAGTCGATGCGGTCGGTCTTGGCCACCCACGCGTCGAAGGGCTCCGTGCGGTTGGGCAGGTCCAGCTGCTCGATCGCCAGCGGCCACTTCGACGCGGGCTGCTTCTCGAACAGGTCGTAGAACTTGCGGTCGTCGAAGCCGGCCACTGCGGCGTCGTGCCGGTCGGCGGCGAAGACGATCCGGTCGACCCGCGCCCACAGCGCCGAGGAAAGACACATCGGACACGGTTCGCACGAGGTCACCAACACGCAGCCTTCGAGCGAGAACGTGTCGAGCTCCTTGCAGGCGGCACGCATCGCGCTCACCTCGGCGTGGGCGGTGGGGTCCAGGGTGGAGGTGACCCGGTTGTTCCCGAGCGCGACGATCTCGCCGCCCTTGGCGACCAGGGCGCCGAACGGCCCGCCGCCGTTCGCCACGCTGTTCGTGGCGAGTCTGATCGCCTCGTCCAGCCAGGTGCGCTTGAGGTCCTGGATGTTCGCTTCTTGGGTGTGCGCGGTCACGGTCACTCCTTAGGGGACGGTGGGGGATTTCCCTGGTGTGCTGCCCGCCTGGGGGGCGGACCAGGGACGAGGGGTGGGGCTCGCGGGTGCCGCTTCGAGGCCGGCTTCCGGGGATCGGCACGGTCGGCGGCACCCGCGGGAGCTCGCTACGGCCGGATGCCTGCGATGTGCTCCGGTGCGACCGGGCCACGGGACAGGTCCGCCCCCGGCGCATTGCGGACGGCGAGTTCCGCGGTGACGGTGACGCCCGGGTCGAGCCGGGCCACGGCGAGCAGCCGTCCGGACAACGTCTCGCTCAAGGCTGCCTCTCCCCCGTTTCGTTGCATCCTGTGTGAAGGAGTAGACAGGCAACCGGGCCGAGTCAGGCAGGGACGGAAGACATGAAATCGTCCGCTGGCTGAAACCCACTCTTCGTACAGATCTACAAAACCCCTTCCCCGGACACGACATGGCCTCTGGTCAATAGTCCAGCGGACCAACCCGGAAGCGAACCTTCCTGATGGAGGCGGTCGTTGGCACAGAGGTCCGCTCGAACCGGCCGGTGCGGGCGAAGCGGAACGTCCCAATGGCCCGCGGGTCGGTGGTCGCGCACTGCCAGGGCGGCGCGTGGGCGGTCGTTCAGCCGAACGCTTCGGCCCCGGGATAGGGGGCTCCGTCCCGAACGGGCGGGACCAGATACGTACCTGCCGCCCGTACCGTCAGCAGCCGCCCGGCCGGTCCGTCCGGACCGGGCTGCCCGCCGAAGTTGACGCCACCCAGCCAGCCGCGCTGGGTGAGGATGCGCAGCACCCGTTCGGGGCTGTCCTGGAAGCCGACGAAGTTCAGCCCGGCCCGGAAGCCGGGGGCGGCCGCGACCGGTTCGAAGAACTCGTACCCCTGCCGGAACACCCGCAGCGAGCCGCTCTGGTCGGGGTCGGCGGTGCCGGTCAGATTGGACCGCCGCACATGGCTGGTGAGCAGCACCGGATCGGCGGTGGGCCCCGGCTCCAGGAAGTCCTCGTTGCCCGGTTGCGTCACCTCGGTGGTTCCGGTCACCGGACAGCCCGCGGCCGGTACGGGCCGTCCGTCGGCATCACGTCCGGTGAGCGGGGCTCCGGTGAGCTTGTCCCGGCCGACGAGGAGCTCCTGCTGCGCGCGCGGCAGGAGGTGCCACTGGTCGAGGTCGACGGCGAGGCGGGCGAAGACCAGGCAGGTACCGCCGATCGTCCACGGGTCCGGGCCCGCGTCGGCCGCTCCGATGCTGATGACCCGTTCCCGGTCGGCGCTCTCCAGGTTGGACACGCCGTCGTGGAAGCCGATCCAGCTGCGCCGGTCGTCGCGCTGGAATCCGGTGTGGATGCCCGCGATCTCCAGCGTGGCCGTCCGCGAGTCGCCGGTGCGCGCGCCGCGCAGCAGCTTCCACAGCTCCACCACGGCGCGCGAGACCGCGAGCTGGGTGTCCGCGGTGAGCTGCAGGCAGAACTCCTCCGTGGCGTCGTTGCGGGTGACGTCCGCCGCGTAGGACAGGCCCCCGCCGACCAGCAGCGGCCCGCCGCCGGTGGGGCGGGGCGAGCGGAACCGCAGCCGCGGGCCGAGTGCGGCCGGGCAGGGCAGTTTCGCGCCGGCGATGTCGAACGCCTTCGGGCCGAAGCCGAGCAGGAACTCCAGGCCGGCGCTCGGCACCGGGTGGCCCGGCAGTTCCGGCACGACGCCGTCGGCGAGGCCGCGCAGCAACGTGGTCACCTCGCGCAGCGCGTCGTCGACGGCCGCGGCGTCGGCCTCCGGGTCGGCCCGCAGGAAGACGAGCGCGAGATGGCCGGGTGGGCGCCGGCCGGGCCCGTGGTAGATCCCGTCCTGGAGGACGCTCATCTCCCGCCCCGGGGGCGGCTGCCCGGGGCTGCGGGTCGCAGGGCCTCGGCCTCGAAGGCTTCCTTAAGCGGCCCCACGGTGTCGGTGCACACGCGCGCGTCCCGGCAGCGGACGGGCCCGGGCGAGTCGGCGAGGACCACGAAGTCGCGGGGCGGTACGGGCCTCGGTGCGCCGAGCGCGACGATCGGGCCTACCTGTACCTGGCGCACGACCTCGTAGCCACCGGTCAGGGGTTCCTCCGCATCGCCCTCCACCACGGTGATCTCGTCGAGGAAGTGCGGGTCGTCGTCAGCCGGTCCGAACTCCAGCCGCTGGGTCAGCCCCTGTTGGCCGCGGCCCAGCCGGATCCACGGGTCCGGGACGGGGCCGCCCTCGAAGAGGAAGACCTCGGAGGTGAACTGCTGGATGTACATGCCCAGTGGGTCGGCGAAGGACACGGTCCGGCCGTGGAAGGCGGCGTCCGCCGCGGCCAGCGCGGCGGCCGGGTCGGCGTGGCGGCAGGACAGGGCTTCGAGCCCGGGCTGCTGGCGGAAGATCTGGTCCCGTCCGGCCGGTTCGAAGCCGCCCGCGGAGTTCCGGCGGGCGTAGGGCTTCGCGCCGAACATCACGATGTAGATCAGGTCGTCCAGCCCGTTGATGGGGTGGGCCATGAACAGGGCGTTGACCGCGTTGAGGGAGCCCGCCGGTTCGGCCGGGACGTCGGCGTCGATCAGGTCGGTGTGCTGTCCGTGGCCGGTCAGGTGGCGGGCGAAGGCCACGCGGCGCTGGGTCGGGGCGAGCAGCTGCGGGTCCGCGACGGCGGGTCCGTAGAGTTCCTGCCAGCGGGGTTCGGTGCCGAGCGTCCCGGTGAGGATTTCCCGCAGGCGGGCCGGGGCGTGCTCGGCGAGCATCAGGTAGTACTCGGGGAGCTCGGTGGTGACCTGCACCCGCTTGGGGCGGATCCGTCCCTCGGTGTCGGTCGCGCTGATGACCGCGTACTCGCAGTACTCGTTGTGCAGGGCGCGGCGGCCGCGCACGCCCCAGTCGGACAGCGTGCAGGCCGTGGCGGCGTCGAAGCAGAACTCCGGCTCCGCCGGATTGCCGAACCAAGTGACGGCCACCCGGTCGACGGTCGGACCGTCGGGCTCCAGGGTGAAGTACTGGCTCCCCAGTTCAGGCTCGAGGCGCCTGAACTGGCGGTCGATCTCCTTGTTCCAGTGGTCCAGGAGATCGGGGGTCAGGTCGTCGGCCAGTCCGGGGGCGGAGAACGGCACGTCGGTACCTCCTGACGGGGCGCAGCCCCGTAGGTGACGTTGTGAGCGACGGGAGTCGTGACACAGAGTATCCGAAACATTCACGGAAAGTAGTCGACGGCGCGCCCGGCGTCGTCCTCCGTGCCCGGGAGCGCGGCCGTCAGCCGACGGCCAGCACGACCGGGCCGCCCGACCGGTCGACCCGGTCCGTCCACCCCGCCGGCAGCCTCATCGACCGCGACGGCGTCGCCCGGACCGGGAACCGCCGCCGCCACAGGAGCCGGCCGTCCTGGGCCGCCGTCAGCACCGGGGCGGTCAGCGGCTCATCGGACCGCAGCAGCATCGGCCGCCCCCCGAGGTCCTTGAGCCGGTTCGGTGCCACCCACAGCAACGGGGCCCGGACGGCCAGCGGCGGACCGGCATCCGGCCACGGTGCACCCGACAGTCGGGCGAGGATCGGGGCCGCGGCAGCCTCACCCTCCGCGGCCGCGGTGGCAGCGGGTTCGACGCCGTGCAGGGCGTTGCCGACCGCGAACACCCCCGCCGTCGACGTACGGAAGGACGCGTCCACGGAAGGACCGCGGGTGCCCGGGTCCAGGGCCACGCCACCGCGGCGCGCCAACTCGTGGTCGGGGATCCAGTCGCCGGTGAAGACCACCGTGTCGCACGCCAGGACCCCGCAGCGGCCGTCCTCGTGGCGCACGGCCACGCCCGACAGGCGTCCCCGGCCGCGCAGTTCGGCCACCGTCGTGGCCGTGAGCAGCGGTACTCCCGGCACGGCGGCGGCACGGGGGCGCTCCGTGACCACGGCCACCACCTCCGTTCCCGCCCGGCGCAGGGTGCGTACGGCGTGCCGGGCCACCGGCTCGGCGCCCACCACGACGGCCCTGCGGCCGACGTCCTGTCCGTACAGGTGGACCGACTGCTGTAGCTCCCCGGTGGTCAGCACGCCCGCCGGCCGGGAGCCGGGCACCAGCCGGGCGCTGCGCGGGCGCTCGCGGGCGCCCGTGGCGAGGACGACGGCCCGGGCCGTGATCCGCTCCGGGCCCGCCGGGCTCGTGGTCTCCAAGGTCAGCGGGCCGGCCCAGCCGGTGGCGCTGACACCGGTACGGACCGTCGCCCCGGCCGCCGTCGCCGCCCGCACGGCGCGCCGCGCGTACGCCGGTCCGGTGAGCCAGGGGCGTACGGGCCCCCCGAAGCCGCCGTGGTGGCAGTGTCGCGGCACTCCGCCCGCGTCCTGCTCGCGCTCCAGGACCTCGACGTGGCCCGCGCCCGCGCCCGCGAGGCGGGCGGCGAGGGCCAGCCCGGCGGGACCGGCGCCGACGACCAGGACGTCGACCGTGCGGTCACGGCTCACGTGCGGGCCTCCTCGAACAGCGAGCGGACGGCGGCCCCGCAGTGGAAGCCCTGGCAGCGGCCGCCCCGCGCGCGCGTGCGCCGCCGCAGGCCGTCCGGCGAACCGGGCGGGACGGTCGAGGCCAGCGCGTCGCGGATCTCCCCGCGCGTCACGCGCTCGCAGTGGCAGACGATCCGGCCGTACTCCGGGTCCCGTGCGATCAACTCGGCATCGCGGTAGGGCCTGAGGAACGCCTCGCCCAGGTTCGGCATCCGCACCGGCTCCAGCTCCCGGGCCCCCGCCACGGGCAGGCCGCCGTCGGCGAGCAGTTCCACGACGTGGGCGGCGATCGCCATCGAGGCCGTCAGTCCCGTCGAACGGATCCCGCCCACGGTGACGTACCGCTGCGCGGGGTGGGCCCGGATCGCGTAGTCGTCGTCGCCGGTGGCGGCCCGCAGGCCGGCGTAGACGGCCGTGACCTCCTCCTCCAGGAGGGCCGGCAGGATCCGTCGGCCCTTCTCCCGCAGCAGGGCAAGCCCCTCGGCGGTCGATCCGGTGTCCGTCTTGTCGTCCAGGTCCTCGGCGGTCGGCCCGAGCATCACGTTCCCGTACACCGTCGGCGACACCAGCACCCCCTTCCCGAGGGCGCTCGGTACGGGCAGCAGGACGTGCCGTACGAGGTCGCGGGCGAGCTCGTCGAAGACGATGAGTTGGCCGCGCCGGGGCGTCACGGCGAAGTCCGCGTGACCGAGGAGCCGGTCGATCTCGTCGGCGTACAGACCGGCCGCGTTGACCAGGTGCCGGGTGCGCAGCGGGCCCCGGCTCGTGGCCAGGGTGTGCGTTGCGCCCGACGTGACCTTCTGGACGCGGCAGTTGAGGTGGAGGTCGACGCCCGCGCGCACGGCCTGCGTGGCGTACGCGAGCGTGGTCGTCCAGGGGCAGATGATGGACTCCCCCGGCACGTGGAGGCCGCCCAGCGCCCCGGGGCCGAGCTCCGGCTCTCGGGCCCGCACCTCCTCGGCCGCGATGATCCGGGCCGCGCGGTAGCCGTTGCGTTCGGCCTTGTCCGCGAGCCCCGGTAGTGCGGCCGCCTGTTCCTCGTCCCAGGCGACGAGGAGCGCCCCGAGCGGCTCCACCGGGATGCCGCTCTCGGCGGCGTACGCGGAGAGCAGTCGGTGGCCCTCCCGGACGAGCCGGGACTCCAGGGAATCGGGCACCGCGTCGAAACCGGTGTGCAGGATGGCGGTGTTGGCCTTCGAGGTGCCGTCACCGACGTCGTCGGAGGCGTCCACCAGCGCGATCCGCAGCGGGAGCCGGGCCAGTTCGCGGGCGATCGCCGCACCCACCACGCCGGCACCGACGACCGTCACGTCGTACTCCCCGCCGGGCAGGGCGCCGCCGGTCGTGACGGTGGTGGCGGTGGTGGAGACGGTCATGCCGGTGCGTCGCCGAGCAGGGCCGAGACCGCCGCGCGGAAGCGTGCGCGGCGCTCCGTCGCCTCCGCCGCGTCGGCCCGCGGCTCGTAGACGGCGGACGGCTTCCACTGCGGGACGGCCTCGGCGACGGTGAGCGAGGGATCGAGCCCGAGCCGGGCGACGGCGCCGACGCCGAGCGCGGTGACGTCCGGCAGCGCCGAGACCTCCACGGGGATCCCGAGGAGGTCGGCCTGGGCCTGCATGAGCAGCGCGGACCGGGTCAGCCCGCCGTCGACGCGCAGGGCGGCGAGCGGGGCGCCCAGGTCGGCCGCGACCGCGTCCGCGAGCTCCGCCACCTGGGCGGCGACGCCGTCGCACAGGGCGCGCACCAGGTGCCCGGCGGTGGTGTCGAGACCCAGACCGGTGACCGAGCCCCGCAGGTCGCCCCGCCACCACGGGGCGGCGAGCCCGGCGAGCGCGGGGACGAAGGTGACGCCGCCGGCGTCCGGAACGCGCCCGCCCACGGTGTCGATGTCGGCGGCGCCGGAGATCACTCCGAGATCGGTGAGCCAGCGCACGGCGGAGGCGGCCGTGTACACCTGCCCGTCCAGGCAGTAGCTGGTCCGGCCGGCGAGCCGCCAGGCCACGCAGCCGACCAGCCCGGAGGTGCTGCGCAGGGGGCGCGGGCCGGTCTGCGCCAGGAGGAACGCGCCCGTGCCGTAGGTGCACTTGGCGGTACCGGCTTCGGTGACGCTCTGGGCGAGCAGTGCGGCCTGCTGGTCCACGAGCAGCCCCGTCAGCGGCAGCTCGGGACCGAACGCGGTGGTGGTGCCGACGCGGGTGTCCGCGTCGACGACCTCCGGCAGCCGCTCCCCCGCGAGGCCGAAGGCGTCGAGTGCCGCGTCCGACCAGCGGGTGGTGTCGAGGTCGAGCAGCTGGGTGCGGCCGGCGGTCGCCGCGTCGGTGACGAACGCGCCGGTGAGGCGGTGCACCAGCCATACGTCGCTGGTCGTCACGACTCCGCGCCGGGTCAGGTGGCGGCGTATCCAGGCCATCTTGGGGGCGGCGAAGTACGGGTCGAGCGGCAGGCCGGTCGCCTCCCGCAAAGAGGCCGCGTGGGGGGCCAGTTCGGTGCAGAGCCCTTCGGCGCGCCGGTCCTGCCAGACGATCGCGTCGGTCAGTGGTTCGCCGGTGGCCGGGTCCCAGGCCAGGACGGTCTCGCCCTGGTTGGCGAGGCCCACCGCCACCACCGGCTCGCCCGCCGCCGCCAGCGCGGCGCGTCCGGCGTCGACGACCGAGTCCAGTAGTTCGCCGGGGGTGACCTCGACCCGGCCGCCCGGCAGGTAGCGGGGCCGTACTGCGGCGGATCCGGATCCGATGACCCCGCGCACCGGACAGACGACCAGCGCCTTGGTCCCCGAGGTGCCTTGATCGACAGCGAGCACCGGGCCCGTCATCACCACTCCGTCCCTGGTGTCGCCTTGATCGAACGTCCGCCGGAAGCCTGCACCGGCCGACGCCGCCCGTCAAGATCCGTCCGAGGCCGCCGTCCGTCACTGACGCATCCTCATATGAGGATCGTGGCTTGATACTTACGTTCGAACATAGAACTGGATGCGTATGCTCCTGATCGCCATATAGTGATCGCCGATCAACGGGCAGCGACATCGACCGTGGGTCAACGGCGGGGGTTCGACGGACAGTTCTCGCATGGTTCACGCATCCCTGGCACCGGGCACGGCTGCACCACGGCAGTCGGCGGCCGGATGGACCCACCTTCCATGCGATCCGAGGACTGATGATCACGACCACCGTAGAACGCGCCCGCCCGGGCCGCCGCCCGTCGACCGGGACGAGGTGATGGCGGGCAGCGATTTCCGGCCCGTCTACCACCCGGCCGGCCACGACAAGGAGCTGCGTTCCGCCGCCCAGGACCTGCGCACCGGCCGCTGGGTCTCCATGGCGCGCTTACTGGAGCGCACCGACAACTGGGGCCTGTGGACTCAGCGAACGCAGGTGCTCGCCGCCGTGTCCGCCGGATCCGACGTGGTCCAGGCCTGGCGGGCCGAGCAACCGAACAGCGTCGCCGCACTCGTGATGCACACGCGCGTCTGCGTCGAACGGGCCGTTCGCGCCCACCGCGCCGGACACGCCCGCACCGGCGAGCTGTGGCAGGAAGCCTGGTCGACCTGCCGTGAGGCCGCCCGCATCAACCCCGCCGACCCCGTGCCCTGGGTCTGCCTGCTCGCCCTCGCCCTCCTCGACGAACAGCGGCAGATGGCCGAGCACCGGATCGCGCCACCCGCCCCGATGCTGCCCCCCGGCCCCTGGGGCATCCTCGCGGAGGTCGACAAGCGCGACCCGCACAACCGCGAGGCCTACCACCGCATGCTCCAGTTCGTGTACGCGGGCGCGCCCGGACCGCTCTCCGAGGCCGCCAACTTCGTCCACTGGGCCGCCAGCGCCGCCCCGCCGGGATCGCCCGTACACGTCCTGCCGCTCTACGTACGGGTCGAGCGCTACCGTCGCGAACGCGGCCAGGAGAAGGCGCTCGACCTGCACTGGGTCGCCGAGGACGCCGTCCGCGACGCCCTCCACGCCATGGACACCTGGTTCCACCACGCCGATCTGCCGCACGCCTCCCCGCTCGATCTGAACCAGCTCGCCCATGCCCTGTGGGGGGCCCTCCAGTTCGACGAGGCGGCCCGGGTGTTCGACACCATCGGCCCGTACTGGACCACCCTGCCGTGGGCGCACCGGACCCGCGACCCGGCCGACCGCGCCCTGGCCGAGGAGGTGTTCCTGCAGGCCAGGTCCCGCAGCCTGGCCGGCCGGAACTGACCCCCGCCGCCCTCCCCCACGGCGCCGACCCCTCTCTCCACCCGCACCACCCAAGCCTCACCCGCACCCCAGGCTCCACCCGCACGCCCGAGCTCCACCCGCACCCCCAGGCTCCACCGTCCCCGTGCTTCACAGACCCCCGGAGGTACCGCCGTGTCCAGAACCGAATGGGCAGCCCGCCAGGACCGCAAGGCCCCACCCCAGCAGGACGAGGAACAGCGCCTGCGGGAACTCGGCTACCAGCCCGTCCTCGCGCGCCGGATGGGCGGCTTCGGCAACTTCGCCATCAGCTTCTCCGTCATATCCGTCCTCTCCGGCTGCATGACGCTGTACGGGTTCGGCATGGGCTCCGGCGGCCCGGCCGTGATGCTGTGGGGCTGGGCCGGCGTGGGCCTCTTCGTGCTCTGCGTGGGTCTCGCCCTGGCCGAGGTCACGAGCGCCTACCCCACCTCCGGCGCGCTCTACTACATGGCGGACCGGCTCGGCGGACGCCGCTGGGGCTGGTACACGGGCTGGCTCAACCTGCTCGGCCTGCTAGGCGCCATCGCCGGCATCGACTACGGTGCGGCCCTGTTCACCGGCGCCTTCCTCAACCTCCGCTTCGGGTTCGTGCCCACGCCCGGATCCACGTTCCTGATCTTCCTGTGCATCCTGCTGCTGCACGCCGCGCTCAACCTCTTCGGGGTCCGCCTCGTCAGCGTGCTCAACTCCATCAGCGTCTGGTGGCACCTGGGCGGCGTCGCGGTGATCGTCGGCGCCCTGGCCTTCATCCCCGACAACCACCAGTCGGCGTCGTTCGTCTTCACCGAGTTCGTCAACGACACCGGCTGGGCCAACCCGTTCTACGTGGCGGCGGTCGGCCTGCTGCTCGCCCAGTACACCTTCTCCGGATACGACGCCTCCGCGCACCTCTCGGAAGAGACCAGCAACGCCTCCGTCTCCGCCGCGAAGGGCATCGTCCGGGCCATCTGGGTCTCCTGGATCGCCGGTTTCGCCCTGCTCGCCGGCCTCACCTTCGCCATCCAGGACTACGCGGCCGTCCAGAACAGCGCCACCGGCGTCCCGCCCGCCCAGATCTTCATCGACGCGCTGGGCTCCGGCGGGGCCACCGCCCTGCTCCTCGTCGTCATCGTCGCGCAGCTCTTCTGCGGCAACGCCGAGGTCGCCGCCGCGAGCCGGATGGTCTTCGCGTTCAGCCGGGACAACGCGCTCCCCGGATCCGCCCTGTGGCGCAAGGTCAGCGGCCGGACCCAGACGCCGGTGCCCGCCGTATGGCTCTCCGTCGCCGTCGCGGCCGTACTGACCCTCCCCTCCCTGCACTCCGCCACCGCCTACGGGGCCGTGACCGCCATCAACGTCATCGGCATCACCCCGGCCTACGCCATCCCGATCTACCTGCGCCTGCGTGCCGGCAACCGCTTCGAGCCCGGCCCCTGGAACCTGGGCCGCTGGAGCAAGCCGATCGGCTGGACCGCAGTCGTGTGGGTGGCGCTCGTCACCGTCCTGTTCTGTCTGCCCCAGAAGTCCCCCGTCACCATCGACACGATGAACTACGCCGTGATCGCCCTCGCGGTGGTCCTGCTCCTGGCCAGCGTCTGGTGGTACGTCGCCCGCCGCTCGTACGGCACCCCGTCGGCCTACGGCAACGCCCGCGAGCAGGCGGAGATCGCCGAAGACATCGTCTGATCCGGGCCGGCCGGCCCGGCCGGCCGCGCCCGCAACCCGGTCGACGGACGACCGGGTTGCGGCGCACGGCCGGTCAGCGGCGGCCGACCGGATGCTGCCGGACACTTCGGCGTCCTGCCGGTGCACCGCCCGGAACGCGACGGGGTCGGAGCGCCCTCGTCGGCCCCGCGTCCGCACCCCGGCCTACCACCGGTCGGCGTACGCCTCGCTGCGCGCGGCCCGATGCGTTTCTACGCTGGATGAATGAGCATCAGATCCTCTGGACGCAGGGCCGGCGCGGGCGCCGCGGCCCTCGCCATCGGTGCATCGGTCCTCCTCGTGCCGACGGCCGCCGGCACCGCGCGGGCGGAGCCGCTGCCACCGCGACCCGCCCCTGCCGTCGACGCCTCGCTGTTGCACCGCGCCGGGACCCACGTACGGGCGCGGCAGGGGGCGCCCGCACTGCCGGACGACGTGTCCGCCCTGTCGTGGCTGGTGGCGGACGCCGGTACGGGTGCGGTGCTCGCGGCCCACGACGCACACCGCCGGCTGCCACCGGCCAGCACCCTCAAGACGCTCTTCGCCCTCACCGCACTGCCCCACCTGCCCGGTTCGGGCCGGCACACGGTAACCGAGGCCGAGCTGGACGAGGTACCGGAGGGGAGCAGCACGGTGGGTCTGTCCGCAGATCACACCTACCGGGTGGCTGACCTGTGGCGGGGCGTCTTCCTCAGCTCGGGCAACGACGCCGTGCACGTGCTGGCCGCGATGAACGGCGGCTGGGACGTCACGTCCGCGCAGATGCAGGCCAAGGCACGCGCCCTCGGTGCGCGGGACACCACCGTCGTCTCCCCGGACGGTTTCGACGCGGACGGCCAGGCTTCCTCGGCCTACGATCTCGCCGTCTTCGGCCGTACGGGCCTCGCCGACCCCGCCTTCGCCGAGTACGCGGCGACCGCCGACGCCCGCTTCCCCGGCGGCACCAACGCCGACGGCAGTCCCACCTGGACGTACGGAATCGAGAACACCAACCGACTGGTGACCGGTCAGGACGGGACGGGCCGGTACCCGGGGATCATCGGTGTGAAGAACGGCTACACCTCCCAGGCGGGCTTCACCCTGATCGCAGCCGCCCGTCGGGACGGTCGCACGCTGCTGGCAACGGTGATGAACCCCCAGTGGGGCGGCGCGAACGCCGTGTACGAGGAAGCCCGGTCCCTGCTGGACTGGGGATTCGCCGCGGCGGGCCGGGTGGATCCGGTCGGATCGCTCGACCCCCCGCCGCCGCCCGCGGCGCCGCCCGCGACACCGCGCACCGTCGCCGCGCGCGCCGTCACCCCGGACGGGATCGACGTGGAGACGCCGGTGGTCTACGGCTTGTCGGCCGCGTTCCTCGCCGCGGTGGCGGCCCTGACCGGGGCAGCCGTCCTGCGCCGCCGCCGGAGCCCGTGACCGCGCGCACCGCACCCGGGCTCGCGGGCCTGCGCAGGACTCGAGGCGGCCCGCGGGCGGGCGCGGACGTACGAGCACGGCCTCGCCCGGGTCGTCCGCCCGCTCGCCCTCACCCCCACGCGGATCACCGTGGTGCAGCCGGTCCGGCTCCCGCCGAGCACGGTCCGTTCGGGGGTCGCCGACTTCGTGGTGATCACGCCGGAGGGCCACGGTCGCGGTGCACCGGAGTGGCGGCCACGGGTGCGGGCGGGGCAGTCTGTACTCATGAGAGCGCCCGTGCGCTCGCCCCATGGACCGCGAGCCGACGGCCACCACCAGGTCCTCTTCGTCTTGGCGGAGTGCGTGCCCTTCGCGATCGCCCTGCTGGTGCTGCTCGTCGAGTTCACGCCCCTGCACGTCCTCTACACCGGCCCCCTGTTGGTCGCGACACCCGCTCTGGCGGCCGTGACGATGGGCCCCAAGGGCACGCTCGCGGCTGCGGGGGTGGCCGTCGGTGTCAGCGTTGCCACCGCCAGCTACAACGGCGCCTGGGGAAGCCAGCAGGTCTACACCAACTTCCTGGCCCTGTTCCTGGTCTCGGTGGCGAGCTTCCTGACCAGCCACTCGGCGCGCACGCGCACGGAGAACGAGCTCAACCAGGTCCGCCGGATCGCCACGACCGCCCAGGCGGTCGTGCTGCGGCCGGTGCCGGGCCGGCTGGGCTCCGTACGGGCGGCCAGCATGTACCTGGCGGCCGAGACGGGCGCCCAGATCGGCGGCGATCTTTACGACGTGGTCCAGACCCGGTACGGGGTCCGGATGATCGTCGGGGACGTCCGGGGCAAGGGGCTGCCCGCCGTACGGGCCGCCGCGATCGTGCTGGGCGCCTTCCGGGAGGCCGTCCACTACGAGGACGACCTGATGGAGGTCGTCGACCGCTGCGAGGCGGCCCTGCTGCGGGATGCCTACGTCTCGGGCGCCGGCAACGCGGACGCGCTCCTGGAGGGGTTCGTCACCGCGCTCGTGGCCCAGATCCCCGACGGCCCGCACATCGACGTGATCAACCGGGGCCATCCGCCCCCGCTGCTGCTGTGCGACGGCGCGGTCCGGCCCCTGATGCCCACCACCCCGCTGCCGCCGCTCGGCCTGGAGGAATTCGTCAGCGGTCCTCCCGGGCGGGCGGACCGCTATCCGTTCGCGCCGGGGGACCGGCTGCTGCTGTACACCGACGGTGTCATCGAGGCCCGCGACCCGGACAAGGCCTTCTTCGACCTGGCCGAAGCCATGGTGGACATGCGCGACCACAGCCGGCAGGCGTTCCTGGAGGGCCTGCACCGGGCCTTGCTCCGCCACACCCATGACCGCCTCGCCGACGATGCGGCCGTCGTCGTCGTGGACCGGGGCGCGGACGAGGTGCAGCGGCCGGCCGGAGGTCCGGCGTAGCGCCCCGGACTCGCCCGGACGGTCCGGGACGCGACAGCATGGAGGAAGGACGGCGAGCTCGATGCCCCGGGAGGAGGTGATACGGACAGTGAACGGTCATCGCTTCTCGTTCTGCGGGGCCGAGCTCGCCGCTGTCTACGTCGTCGCCGACCAGGGCAGGGAGCTCCATCTCGCCGAGCTGACCGGAAACCGGGGCGTCCTCTACGGACTGCCGGCCATCCTCGCCGTGGCCGGCCATTCGCCCGCCGCCAACGCCTTCCGCTCCGGCCGTCCCCTGTGGCTAGCCCCCAAGGAACTCGCCACGTTCATCGAGGAGGACCCCCACCACTTCCCCACCCGGGTGCGGGACGGCGCCCCCAACTCCCCCGCTCGGATCTCCCTGGGCGCGCTACCGCTGGGGTACGACGACCAGGAGCTCGGATGTCTGATCGTCGCCGGGCAGACCGGGAACGGATTCAGCGCGGACGACCGCAGCCTCCTGGAGCTCTACGCCGACCAGGTGGCCACGGGACTCGAATCAGTAGCCGGACGCTTCGCCGGACGCAAGTCCCCACAGGCCCATCTGAGCCAGTCGCTGGTGCCCGACCAGGGCGGCGCGTTCATCCTGGAGCTGGCCACCGGCCGTATGGAGGCCGACGCGCACGTGCTGGAACTGCTCGGTCTACCGCCCGGGCAGTTCGACGGGCAGGTGGAGACCGTGCTCGCCTGCGCCGTGCCCGACGACATGCCCGCCCTGATGGCGATCGTGGAGCCGAACCGGCTGGCCGCCGCCGGACAGCAGCTGGCGTTCCGCATCCGCCGCCCGAACGGCGAGCTGCGCTGGCTGGGGCTGCGCTGCCGCGTGGAGGTGGACCCGGACGGTACGCCGCGGCGCGTCCTGGGTGTGGTGGCCGATGCCACGTACCTGCGCCCGAGTGCCGACGAGGTTTCCCTCGTCCAGCGGCTGTCGGCCACCCTGGCAGGAGCGGCGACCATCCGGGAGGTCAGCCGGCTGGTGGTCGCAGCCCTGCGCGAGCCGCTCGGCGCCTCCCGAGTAGCGGTCGGCGAGCTGGAGCCCGAACGGCTGATCGTCACCGCCCTCGATCCTCCGGAACCCGATGCCTGGCCCGAGGTCTGGCGCTCGGAGTGGCGGTCCGAATGGCCCGACGTGGCGCTGAGCGACCTGCCCACCCTGCAGAGCGCGCTGCGCGGCGGGCACATGAGCCTGTGGCCGCCGGGGGCGGCGCTGGAACCCGGCCTGCTGGACGTCGGGCCCGGTGGTCTCGCGGTGCTGCCGCTGCCCGCCGACGGCCGGTTGGTCGGGGTGTGTCTGGTGGGGTGGGACGCGGAGCACCGGTTCGGGCCGGAGGAACGGTCGCTGCTGACCGCGACCGCGGGGCTGGTGGGGCAGGCGCTGGTGCGCGCCCACGCCCTGGACGCGGGCCACGAACTGGCCACCATGCTCCAGCGCAGTCTGCTGCCCCGCAAGCTCCCGGAGCTGCCGGGCGGGGTCGCGGTCGCCCGCTACCTGCCCGCGACCGCCGGACTCGAGGTCGGCGGCGACTGGTACGACGTCATTCCGCTCCGTGACGGTCACGTGGCCTTCGTCATCGGAGACGTACAGGGCCACAGCGCGGGAGCCGCCACCATCATGGGCCAGATGCGTACGGCGGTCAGGGCCTACGCGGTGGAGGGACACCCTCCCGATGTGGTGGTCGCGCGGGCCAACCGGCTGCTCGCCGGCATGGAGACGGACCTGTTCGCCACCTGCGGGTACGTGGACCTGGACATGGAGGAGGGCATCGCCAGGGTCGTCCGGGCCGGCCACCTGCCGCCGATCTTGCGTTATCCCGACGGCGTCGCCGAGGAGATGGTGGTCGAGGGCGGTCCTCCGCTGGGTGTGCTCGCGGAAGCGGAATTCCCCATGACCGAGGCGGGGCTGGTCCCCGGCACCCTGCTCGTGCTGCTCACCGACGGCCTGGTCGAGTCGGCCAGACTGCCCCTGGAGGAGGGCGTACGGCGGGTGTGCGACGTGCTCGCGGTGGCCGACCCGGTCGATGTCGGAGGGATCGCCGACGAGCTGGTCATCGGCGTGGGCCGGCGCGACGACGACGTGGCGTTGCTGGTGTTGCGCTACGACGGCCAGGGGGACCGGCCGATGCGGAGCCACTGGACGGTGTGGCGGGTGCCCAACGCGGTCCTGCACGCGCGCCGCTTCACCGCGCGCACCCTGCGGTCCTGGGGGGTGGTGGAGGAACTCGACGAAGCCCTGCTGGTCGTGTCCGAGCTGGTCACCAACGCCATTGCGCACACCCAGGGCGAGGTGGGGATGGACCTGACCCTGTCGGCGGACCGGCTGCGGATCGCCGTGAACGACGCGTCGCCGCGCAGCCCCGTGAAACCGGTCTGGGTGAGCTGGGAGTCGACCGGTGGTCGCGGGCTGCTCATCGTCGAGGCGACGGCGACGGCCTGGGGCTCGGTGCCGCTCAGCAGCGGCAAGCAGGTGTGGGCCGAGATCCCCTGGCGCCGCGGTTCCTGACACGTTGCCCGGGCGGCTCCCCAGGGCGGCTCCCGGGGGCGGCTCCCGGGGGCGGCTCCCGGGAGCCGCCCTCAACCGCGGGCCGGGAGGGGGCGCTGGGAGGGGCCGGTGTAGGAGCCGAGAGGACGGATCAGGGCGTTGTGCTCCAACTGTTCGGTGATGTGGGCCGTCCAGCCGGTGATCCGGCTCATCACGAACAGCGGGGTGAAGGTCGGGACGTCGAACCCCATCAGGTGGTACGCCAGCCCGGCGGGATAGTCGAGGTTCGGGTGGATCCCCTTGCGGCTGATCATGGCGTGCCGGAGCGAGGCGTGCAGGGTGGCGAGCCGGGTCGCGTCGGGGTCCGCGGCGCGGGCGACGAGTCGGTCGGTGGCCTCCTGCATGATCGGCACCCGGGAGTCTCCGTTCTTGTAGACGCGGTGCCCGAAGCCCATGATCTTCCTGCGGGCGGCGAGCGCCCCGTCCAGCCACTCCCCTGCCCGCTCCGGGTCGCCGATCTCGCCCAGCATGTGCATCACGGCCTCGTTGGCCCCGCCGTGGAGCGGGCCCTTGAGGGCGCCGATGGCCGCGGTGACCGCGCTGTAGAGGTCGGAGAGGGTGGAGGTGACCACTCGCGCGGTGAAGGTGGAGGCGTTGAAGCTGTGCTCCGCGTAGAGGATGAGCGAGATTTCGAAGCACCGGACGACCTCGGGGGCCGGCACCGTTCCGAAGCACATCCGGAAGAAGTTCTCCGCATATCCGAGCGAGGGGTCCGGCTGGAGGGCGGCGAGTCCGCGGCGCCTGCGGTGGTCCGCCGCGACCACGACCGGCAGCTTCGCCAGCAGCGCGAGGGACTTGGTGCGGTTGGCCTCCGTGCTGCCGTCGTCCTCCGTGGGGTCCTGCGAGCCGAAGACGCTGACGGCGGTGCGCAGCACGTCCATCGGGTGGCAGGTCTCGGGCAGCCGGGCGAGCAGTTCGGCGGTGGTCCGGTCCAGGGGTCGCAGGGCGCGCTCGCGGGCCCGGAACTCGCGCAGTTGGTCCGCGTCCGGGAGGTCGCCGTACCAGAGGAGGTGGGCGACCTCCTCGAAGGAACAGCGGGCGGCCAGGTCCTGGACCGGGTACCCGCGGTAGGTGAGGGAGTTGGTCTCCTGGATGACGGTGGAGATGGCGGTGGTGTCGACGACGACACCAGTGAGACCGCGGTGGATCTCGGGCGTGGTGGCGGTCATGGGTGGCCTCCGGTGCGGGTGGTCGGTCAGTTGCCGGGCGGGAGCGTGAAGTCGGCGACGGTCGAGTCGAAGGCGGCGTAGTCCTCGTAGCCGAGCACCCCGTAGAGGCGGGAGCGGGTCTGCATGCGGGGCAGCAGCGACTCCTGGGTGCCCTCGGCGGCGAGGGTGCGCAGGCCGTCCTCGACCGCGCCCATGGCGAGGCGGAAGAGGGTGACGGGGTACAGCGCGATGTTGTATCCGAGGTTCTCCAGCGTGCGTGCGTCGAGCAGCCTGCTCTTGCCGAATTCCGTCATGTTCGCGAGGAGGGGGACGTCGACGGCCTTGCGGAAGGCCTCGAACTCGGCCTCGTCCGCGAGCGCTTCGGGAAAGACGGCGTCGGCGCCCGCGTCCACGTACGCCTTGGCCCGGTCGATCGCGGCGGCCAGGCCTTCGACGGCGCGGGCGTCGGTACGGGCCATGAGGAGGAAGTCGGGGTCGCGGCGGGCGTCGGCGGCGGCGCGGACCCGGCGTGCCATCTCCGCGCGCGCCACGACGCCCTTGCCGTCGAGGTGGCCGCACCGCTTGGGGTTGACCTGGTCCTCCAGGTGGAGTCCGGCCAGCCCCGCGTCCTCCATGAGCTGGAGGGTGCGGGCGGCGTTCATCGGCTCGCCGAAGCCGGTGTCGGCGTCGATGAGGGCGGGCAGGTCGGTGACGCGGGTGAACTGCTGGGCGCGGGCGGCGATCTCGGTGGAGGTGGTCAGACCGATGTCGGGCAGGCCCAGGTCGGCGGCGAGCACGGCCCCCGAAAGGTACACGGCGTCGAACCCCGCCTCCTGGACGAGCCGGGCCGAGTACGGGTTGATCGCGCCCGGGATCCTCAGCAGCCGCCCGGAGGCGAGCCGTTCGCGGAAGGTGCGGCGGCGGGACGCGGGCGTGGTGCGGGTGTGGAGCATCAGAGCAGGCCCTTCGGGAGCCGTGCGTCGGCCGCGGCGACGGCGTTGGTGTCGACGGTGGGGAAGAGGTCGGCAAGGCCTGCGGTGCCCAGCTCCGCCAGCCGGTCCGCGGCCTGCAGGAAGTGGTCCTGGGCCGCTCCGGTGACGATCCCCTCGGTCAGCGTGCGGAACTTGGCGGTGTAGCCGGCCCGGTCGAACGGGCGGGCTCCGGCGGGGTGCGCGTCGGCGACGGCGAGCTGGTCCTCGATGACGGAGCCGTCCTCGAAGGTGATCACGGCGCGGCCGCCGAAGGCCCGACGGGACGGGTCCGGGTCGTGGTACCGCCGGGTCCATTCGGGGTCCTCGGCGGTGGAGATCTTCCGCCACAGCTCGACGGTGGCGGGCCGCCCCGCGCGCTCGGGGGCGTAGGAGCGCTCGTGGTGCCAGCCGCCGTCCTCGAGGGCGACGGCGAAGACGTACGGCACCGAGTGGTCGAGGGTCTCGCGGCCGGCGGCCGGATCGTACTTCTGCGGGTCGCCGGAACCGGAGCCGATGACGTGGTGGGTGTGGTGGCTCGTGTGCAGGACGATCGAGCGGACCTTCTCCAGCGGGCCGGCCTTCTCGCGCAGGGTGCGGGCGAGGTCGATGACCGCCTGCGCCTGGTACTCGGCGGAGTGTTCCTTCGTGTACGTGTCGAGGATCGCGCGGCGCGCCTCGCCGGGCCCGGGCAGCGACACGGTGTACGAGGCGTCCGGGCCGTCCAGCATCCAGGCGAGGAAGCCGTCCTCCCCCTCGTAGATCGGCGAGGGGGATCCCTCGCCGCGCATGGCCCGGTCCACCGCTTCCACGGCGGCCTTGCCGGCGAAGGCCGGTGCGAACGCCTTCCAGCTGGAGATCTCGCCCTTGCGCGACTGCCGGGTCGAGGTGGTGGTGTGCACCGCCTGCTGCACCGCCTGGTACACGACCTCGGTGTCCAGCCGCAGCATCGCTCCGATGCCGCACGCCGTCGCGGCGCCGAGGTGGGCGACGTGGTCGATGCGGTGCGCGTGCAGGCAGATGCCCTTGACCAGGGCGACGTGGACCTCGTAGGCGGCGATGATGCCCCGCAGCAGGTCCGCGCCCGAGCGCCCGGTGCGCTGGGCCACCGCCAGCAGGGGCGGGATGTTGTCCCCGGGGTGGGAGTAGTCCGCGGCGAGGTAGGTGTCGTGGAAGTCCAACTCGCGCACGGCCGTGCCGTTGGCCCAGGCCGCCCACTCCGGCGACACGCGGGTCCCGGCGGCGACGCCGAAGACCGACGCGCCGGAGGGGGTCCGGTGGCTGAGGGCCTGGGCCCGGGCGACGGCGACCGGGCGGCGGCGCAACGAGGCCACGGCGACCGAGGCGTTGTCGATGATCCGGTCGACCGCCGTCGCCGCGGACCCTGGATCGAGGTCCGGTGCGTCCTGGGTGCCGGTGGCCACGACGGCCAGCTTCCAGGCGAGCTGCTCCTCGCGGGGCAGGCGGTCGGCGCTGGGGTGTACACGTACCTGATGGTCGATCACGGGGCTCCTCGCAGCGTGCGGTGGGACGGTGGGACGGTGGGGCGGTGGGTGCGCCGTCGTTCGAAGGTGAGTCTTCCCCTCCCGGAGGGCCGGGGCGACGGCTCCACACTGCGTAATCCGTCCCTGCCTCACGTGCGAAACTGCGAATTCTGCGAATGGTGCGGATGCTAACTTCACAGGTGAGGACGGGTGGAGAGGAGCTCGGGATCCCCATGGGACGGCCTGCCGGACGGAAGATCTACGCACACGCGAAACTGCGCAGGCTTCGCCGTGAGCGGGGCATGAACCAGGTCGAACTGGCCCACGCCCTGGGTCTGTCCACCAGCTACCTCAATCAGATCGAACACAGCCGGCGGCCGCTGACCGCTCCGGTGCTGCTGCGGATCGCCGAGGTCTTCGGCGTCGATCCGGAGTTCTTCTCCGAGGCCGGAGAGGAACGTCTGGCCACCGATCTGCGGGCGGCGCTCGGGGACGAGGCGTGCGGAAGCCCGGTCCCGGGGGACGAGATCGCCGATGTGGCCCGCGACCACCCCGAGGTGGCCCGCGCCCTCGTCGCCCTCCACCAGCGCTACCGGGACGCCTCCGAGCGGGTCGTCGCCCTGGCCTCCCCCGAGGACACCGCGGGCCTGTTGCCGGCCGAACCCCACGACGAGGTGCGGGACTTCTTCTACGCCCACCACAACCACTTCGCCGCCCTAGAAACGGAGGCCGAGCAGACCGCCGGAGCACTCGGCCTCGGCCGGGTCGGCCGCGCCGCGGACGCGCTCACGGGCCGCCTCACGACCCGGCACGGGATCAAAGTGCTCCAGGCGGGCCCCGAACCCTCCGCCGACGCACGGCGCTTTGACCCCGACAGCGGACTGCTCCTGCTCTCCCCCTGGCTCAACGAGGGACAGCGCGCCTTCCAACTGGCCACGCAGCTCGCGCTGTTGGAGCAGGGCCCCCTGCTGACCGGACTGGTCGACGCGGCGGACCTGTCCTCGCCACAGGCGGAGGGCCTGGCCCGCATCGGGCTCGCCAACTACTTCGCGGGCGCGCTCCTCATGCCGTACACCGCCTTCCACGCGGCGGCCGAGCGGCTCCGGTACGACATCGAACTGTTGCAGGCCCGCTTCGGAGTCGGCTTCGAGACCGTCTGCCACCGCCTGTCCACCCTCCAGCGCACCGGGAACCGGGGAGTGCCCTTCTCCTTCCTTCGGGCCGACCGGGCGGGCAACATCTCCAAGCGCCAGTCCGCCACCGACTTCCACTTCTCCCGGCTGGGCGGCACCTGCCCGCTCTGGACCGTCTACGAAGCCTTTTCCTCCCCCGGCCGCATCCTCACGCAAGTCGCCGAGATGCCCGACGGCAAGAAGTACTTCTGGATCGCCCGCACGGTCACCCGTGGGGGCTTCGGCCACCACGCGCCCCGGGCCGACTTCGCCGTCGCCCTGGGCTGCGAGCTGCGCCACGCCCCGCGCCTGGTCTACGCGGAGGGCATCGCCCTGCACGACGCGCACGCCACCACGCCCATCGGGCTGGGCTGCCGGATCTGCGAACGGCGGGACTGCGCCCAGCGGGCCCGTCCCCCGGCCGGCGGAATCCTCTCCGTCGATCCCGACCTGCGCACCCACGTCCCGTACCCGGTGATCGCGGACCGCTGACACGGGCCCGGCCCTGACCCCGGCCCTCTAGTCCCACCAGTCAGTGCGTCCCTTGTCGTCGATCTGGGCGCCGGACGGTTTTGCCCACGTCGTAGCGGGTGGCGGGCATCTGGTTCTGCGAGCCGAGTGGCCTGCCAGGACCGGGCCTGGTGGGTTTGGGCGCACGGTCCGAGCACATGCGTCCCAGGAGCTCAATGGGGAGCCCGTTGAGCAGGTAGGCCATGTGCGGGCGTCGTATCCGACGTCGAAGACGATGAGGATGCCCGGATCGCCCTCGACCACCCGGCGGACCTGGCGGGCGGTGAGCTCGGCGACGTCGTCCTCGGGGTCGAGCCGGACGGCGTCCAGCAGCTGGCACCAGGAGGGGCGGCCCGATTCGAGAGCGTCGTACAGCGCGCCGTGCCCGCGGCGGTGCTCGGCCAGCAGCGTCAGGTCAACCGGCGCCGTCACCGGCCCGTCCGCGCACAACAATGCGTCCGCGAGCTCGAACAGTTCGTCACGCCGAGCGGTCAGGCACGCGAAGAAGGCCTCCCGGAAGTGTGGCGCTTCCGCGAACGGCTCCCAGAATGAGCTATCCCGTTCGACGCGTCGTTCGAGGCCATGGCAACATGTTCCGCATGATGACAAACCGAAAGGTCCATGCCGCGTAACCGGCCAGGACAGATCCGGGCCGGCCTCCCGCATCGGCTCGGTGAGCAGGACACCAAGGCCGCCATCAACGGGCTGTCCCCTCGAGTGCTGTCCGAGATCGCCCGCCTTGAGCGCACCCGCAACTACCTGGCGCCGGGAGAAATCGGCTGGGCCGTGCGCATGTGGAGGGACCATGTTCGCCGGTCCGCGCGCGAGCTATGGCACCACTACGAGCACGGCGACGTGCACGAGTACTGCTGCGGCAATCCCCTGCAGGCCCGTGCTGTCCTCGACACCGCGCTTCGGGTCATGTCCCCTCGCGGTTCCCGCGAGTTCCGAAAAGTCATTGCCCATCTCGACGGTCAGCTCGATCGCCTCTCACTCCCGCCACCACCAGCAGGACCATAAAGCTCCGCGGATCACTGGCCGTCGGCGGCGGCCAGGAACAGCGTCCAGCCCTCGGCGACGTGCAGGTCGAGACCGGTCAGCCCGGTCCCGGAGGCGACCCCCGGCTGCCACAGGGTCGACAGCAGCGGGCCCGCAGGGCCCTGCACCCGCTGCCATCCCTCCGCCTCCAGCGCCTCGGACACGGCGGCGAGCACCTCGGGCGCCGCCACGTCCACGGGGCCGAGCAACGCCCCGACGGCCGACGAGCCGTCCCCGGCATGATCGGGCTCCTGCTGGAGCTGGATCCCGCCGTGGGAGCCCAGGGCGAGGGCACCGATCCGCTCGCCCAGTTCCTCGGTGAGTCGGACGGCCGCGTCCGGGGACACGCCCGCCGCCCGTGCCGTGAGCGACACGTGGACACCGGAGAGGTCCCGGGCCAGTGCGGCGAGGGATTCGGGGTCGTCAAGGGGTTCGACGGGGCCTTCCGCGACCAGGTCCTCTACCTCGTACTCGTCGCCGTCCTCGGGTGCGTGGAACGGGTCGGCACCCAGCCGCGCGCAGAGGGAGTACGTACCGTAGGCGGTACGGCCGGCGGCCCAGTCAGCCTCGTCCGCATTGAGGGTCCCCGCGTGCGGGGTTTGTGCGTCGACGTGCAGCGCCGCGGGGTCGAGCCCCAGCCGGGTGATCAGTCCGTCGGTGGCGGCGCGCAGTGCGGCCTCCTGGTCCGCCGGGGTGGCGGGCGCCGGTGGCAGCACGGTGAGCAGACCCACCAGGAACCCGGTCCGTAGGCTGTGCGGATGCGCCGCCTCGAACTGGACCTCGCGGGGCGACAGCTCGGCGACCAGGGGCAGACAGAGCCGCAGGGCCTCCTCCGCGGTCTCCACTCCCGGCAGGTTGCACTGGATGCGGACGTAGGCATCAGCCGGTGCGGTGTCCATCAGTGAGTCACGTGCTCCTGGGGCGAGATGTTGGCGTGCGAACTGTTCTTGCCCTGGTTCTTGCTCCCGGCGCACATCCTGAATTTGCTGCCCTTCTCGATTTGTACGTCCCACTCGTCCTTGCCTTCGGTCGCGTTCTTCACCAGACCATGAAGCACAAGCTCAGCCCGTCGTTCTTCGTCTTCGCGTTCATCTCCGCCAGCGCGCGCAGGTCGGTCCTGGAGATCGTGGACCGGCTCGCGAAGTGGACGTTCGCCCGCTAGATGGTGAGCGTGTTCCAGGCCCGCATCGGGGTGTGGAGCAGGTGGTCGAGGCGGTCCGCCGCGCCCGGGGTGTTTTCGGCGAGCAGCCCGGCGGCTAGCAGGCGGCCGGCGGACTCGGTGCCCAGGTACAGGGTGCTGAGTTCGCTCACGCCGAGGGTGAGGTCGGCGGGCGACTCGGTGGGGGTGCAGCGGCCGGTGCCGTCCGAGGCCGTTTCCAGCAGCCAACTGCCACTGGTCCAGCCGCGCGGGTCGGTCACGGCCAGCACCACTCGGCCGGGCCCGGCATGACGGCGGGCGGCGAAGGCGGCGGGCAGGTTGAGCAGCCGCAGCCAGGTGAAGTCCGTCTGGGAGACGTGCGGAGTGGCCGCGCGCGGGTTGGCCAGCAGCAGCGGCAGCGGATCGTCCGGGCCGATGTCCTCAACCTCGATGCGCTGTACCCAGTCGACCGAGAAGAGCAGCCGCCACAGGGCGTTGGCAGTCGGCCGGTCGAGGGCCAGGAAGTCCATCACCTTGAGGGTGGAGTCCGGTGTCATGCCGATCCACTTGTCGTCCACGCGGTAGACGGCCAGGCCGGTGACCACCCCGGTCGCATCGCGGTGGACGGCGAAGAAGGGCTCCTTCCAACCACGCGCGGGCAGCACCACCTCGCCCGTGTCCATCGCCCAGTTGGCGGCCGGTCGACTCAGTGCGCCGGGCTGTGTGAGCCGCCAGCGGTCGTACAGTTCGGGGCCGAGCTTGCGAACCTCCTCCGGGGTCGCGAAGTCGATCCGTCCGCCGAGCGGGGTGCTCAGGTCGGGCCGCAGGCCCCCCGACCTCGGCACGTCGACCGTCAGCCCGGCCATCCGCGTCGCCGGGCCGAATCCGAAGCGGCCGTAGATCGGGTACTCGGAGGCTATGAGCACGGCGGCCACGCTGCCCCGCTCGCGGGCGGCGGCCAGGTCGCCGTTCATCATCCGGCTGAGCAGCCCGCGGCGTCGGTGGGTGGCGGCCACGCTCACCCCGGTGATCCCGTGCACCGGCACGGCGGCTCCGCCCGGAAGGGTCAGGTCCAGGTCGTAGCTGCGGAAGGTACCGACGAAGGCCCCGCCCGCCGTATGGTCCACCGCCGCCAGCCAGCGGCCCGGAACGAACTGCCGCTGGCGCACCTCCGTGCCGTCGCCCTCGTGCGGGCTGAGGTATCCGCGCATCAGGGCGCGGTCCCAGGTGGTGATCTCGTGCTCGCCGATGGGGCGGATCTCGATGTCGGAGGCAGTCTGAGCTGGGGATGAGTCGATCATCAGGCCAAGGTACGACGGTCCGTCAGCTTCGGGCACCTGCTTTATTCAGCACGATCGGCCGGACCGCACCTAGGCTCGGAGGATGCGCATCGTCTCCCTGCTGCCCGCGGCCACCGACATCGTGGCGGAGCTCGGTCTGGCCGCCGATCTGGTGGGCCGTACGCACGAGTGCGACTGGCCGCCGCGGGCGGTGGCCGGCGTGCCCGTGGTGACCTCGGCCGAGTTCTCGGCGGACACCCTGAGCAGCAGGGAGATCTCCGATGCCGTCGGCGGCGCCGCGCACAGCGGCTCCTCGCTCTACACCCTCGACACCGAGGCCCTCGGCACACTGGCTCCCGACGTGGTCCTGACGCAGGACCTGTGCGACGTCTGCGCGGTGTCCTACGCGGGGGTGAGCCGGGCCGTGCGCGTCCGGGACGGCGGGCCCCGCGTGCTGAGTCTGGAACCGCGCACGCTGGGCGAGGTACTGGACTGCCTGGTCACGGTGGGCGAGCTGCTCGGCGTGGCGGACCGCGCGCGGGAGCGGCGCCGCGCCCTCGCCGCGCGGCTGGAGGCCGTACGGGCGCGGACGGCCGGGCGGCAGCGGCCCAAGGTGGTGGCGATCGAATGGCTCGATCCGCTCTGGCCGGCCGGGCACTGGGTGCCGGAGCAGATCGCGTGCGCGGGCGGTGAGGCGCTGATCGCCGCGCCGGGCGAGCACACCCGGCCGATGGAATGGGAGGCGGTCCGGGCCGCCCGCCCGGACGTGCTCCTGCTCATGCCCTGCGGGTTCGGCCCGGAACGCACCCTGCGCGAGCGGGAGCTGCTGACCTCGCTGCCGGGGTGGGAGGAGCTGCCCGCGGTGCGCGCGGGCGAGGTGTGGGTGCTGGACGGGCCCGCCTACTTCAACCGCCCGGGCCCCCGCGTCGTACGCGGCGCGGAGGTACTGGCGCACGTCCTGCACGGGGTCGGGGCGGGGGCGCCGGTGAGTCCGGCGGAAGCCCGCCGACTCGGCCGCGGCTGACGGCGGGCCCGAATCCGGGGTTCGCTCCCGCTCCCCTCCCCCCAGGCCGTACGATGCGTTCTGCTCCGGCCCACTGCGGCCCGAGCCACAACCGAATGCATGCACAACTGGGGGAAGCCGGTGGGAATCCGGCGCTGACCTGCAACCGTGAACGGCGTCCGCAACGCCGTGAGTCGGAGAACCCGGGGTGCGATGTGCACCGCTTCCCACTGTCATGGTCTGCAGTACGAAGCCCCAGCCCGGCCCGGCACCCCCGTGCGCCCTCCTGAGGGACGCCCGCACGGGGTGTGCGCGGGTGCGGGTCGGAGGGTTCGCGCGAGCAGACCCGAAGATCCGCTCAGGAAGGCACTCCATGCGCCAGACCCTCGTCCGCCGCTCGGTGGTCACCACGCTCGCCCTCGGTCTCGCCCTCGCCACCGCTCCGGCCGTGGCCGAGGCCAAGCCGAAGCCGAACACGAACGCGGCCGTCAAGGTGAACCTCACCGTCCAGGGACCCGACGGACTGCTGTTCAAGGGCAAGGTCAAGACCAAGGGCCACGACGTCACCACCGCGACCGGTGGCACCCACAAGTGCGACGGCACCAACGGCGGCGCCAACCCGTCCAAGGTCCCCACCCCGACGGCCGCGCTCGACGACGCCGCCCACAAGAAGGGCTTCGCCTGGGACGGCACCTGGTACGCGTCGTTCGACGACTTCTCCGTCGACACCATAAAGAACGTCAGCGGCGGCGGCTCCGCGTACTGGAGCATCGCCGTCAACGGCACCCCCACTCCGGTCGGCGGCTGCCAGTTCAAGCTCAACGCCGGCGACCAGGTCTCCTTCACCTGGACGTCCTTCTAGTGTTCTGCGCCTGGGATCCGTCGCCGGGTCCTTCGTTGGCTACTGGAAGATGACGACCGGGTGGATGTCCAGGGCGCCGTCCTCGGAGTTCCAGCCCTTGACCTTCCCCAGGCAGCTGCCGGAGAACTCGCCGGCGGAAGTGTGCCGGCGCAGGCCCGCGTTGGCGCAGGCCAGACGGACGCGGGCCGAGGGGACGGCGGAACCGACGCCGGCGTAGGAGGCGATGAAGACGGTGGTGCCGCTCGGGTCCTCGGAGGTCCGGGCGGCCAGCCGGAATCTTCCCTTGACCAGCACGTAGTCCTCGACGTGGCTCAGCAGGGTGCTCTTGGGCAGCGGATCGGACTGGCCGAGATCGCTCAGCAGTTTGACGAGCGCCGGGTTCTTGCGGAGCGTGCTGGTCTTGAGGTTGGCGTGGACTATGCCGTTCCCTTTCTCGATGGCGTCGACGAGGATTCCGATCACCTCGATGGGGGTGTGGGTCTGGACGTAGTTGGTGATCAGCTGTTCCCCCCGGGTCCTTTCGAAGCCCAGCGTGCCGTCCGGGCTGGCGGCGCTGACCGTGTAGCCGCCGTTGGTCTGGTGCTCGACCGCCTGGACGAGGGCCGCGGAGTGACGGCCCATTTGATAGCTGTCGGTGATGGCGGAATCGTCCAGGTAGACGCAGATGCCCTGGGTGAGGTCCAGTCCCGTGATCCGCTGCGCGCGCAATTCCAGGAGGCAGTACACGATGAGGAAGATCAGGCTCGCGACAGCGGCCGCCCAGACGGACAGGAAGCACCACCACTCGCTGAACCAGAGCTTGGACATGGCCGTCGCTTCCTTGTCGCGGGGGCGGTCAGGAGAGGATGCGCTTGCAGCCGGCGACTGCCTGAAGGATGGTCTCCAGGGCCTTGGGCGAGGGCAGGAGGGCGCGGGTCCGGTTGACCGTGGCGGGTGCGGGCAGGTTCCGGCTCCCCAGGAAGGTCCGGAGCTGGTCCTGGCCGTGGGCGTCCAGGCCGGTGTGGAAGCCGAGCTCGGTTGCCCGTTTGCGTAACTCGGGGTCGGAGTCGATGAGGACGGCCAGTTCGTCGGCCCGCGGCTTCAGCGAGATGATGCGCGGTTCGGTCACGAACGCGCTGTCCGGGTAGAGCAGGACGCGGGTGGTGTCGGGTTTGCCCTTCACCGACTTGTGGTGGAGCTGGTAGGCGAGGTACTGGTGCTCGTAGACCACCGGGGTGGGCGCGGAGTCCTCACCGTTGACGAAGGAGTCGAAGCGGTCGCTGGCCGGGCGTCCCTGAGCCTCCAGGAGTGGTTTGACGGCCCTGCCCACGTCGTCGGCAGAAGCCTCGTCCACTGTGCGGCTGCCGTGGTAGGAGAAGGCGACCTGGCTGACGTAGGTCTCCGCGGAGTTCGAGTCACAGTACGGCGAGGTGTAGGCGGCGACGACGTTGTTGTTGATCCGGCCCGGATCCAGTCCGAGGTCGCTCCAGGTCGTGTCGGTGCGGGCGAGGTCCAGGAACTTGGCCAGGTCGAGGTCGTAGTACAGGGTGTCGGCGGAGGCGGTGCCCTGGGGTGCCGCCGCCCCCCTGCCGACCAGGGCCTCGGCGTAGGCCCGGTAGGTCGCGATGACGAGTGGGCTGTTGAACGGCAGCTTGATCATGGCATGCTCGTGCGCCGCTTCCCGGCGTTCCTTGATGGTGTCGGCCGCCGCCTGCCCGGAGGGGAAGACGAAGTCGTACTGGCTGAGGTCACCCTCCGCGACCTGACGCGACCCGGCGACGTCCACGGTGACCTTGATCCGGTGGCGCATCAGGATCCGCTGCACCTCCGGATCCGCGAAGAGGTCGGCCTTGGAGGCCACGCGCCCCTTCAGCTCGACCACGGGCACTCCCGGGACCGGGAGGTTGCCGGTGAGGGCGAGCATCCCGGTGGCGAGCACGAGGATGGCGAAGGGGAAGGCGGCGACTCTCCGGAATCGCCGGCGTGCCAGGAAGAACGGGCGCCTGCCCGCGATCCCGAGTGAGGGCTCTTCGAACACATTGGCCGGGTGCACAATTGACAGGGTGTCAGGCATGTGGCGAGGGTGCGAGACTGTCGGCGGGTGTTCACCAACCAGTTGCGGCTTCGTTACGCCCGTCAGGAGGGCGGGCCGCGCCAGTTGTGACTGATTCCCAATGACCGTTGTCAAGGGTCGAGGATGCCTACTGGGTGGCTGATGTCATGCCGATGGCGCGGCGGAACCTTGCCCACAGAGAGGTCGGCACGAGGACGCTAGGGACTTCGTCAGGAGAGCCGGCGTCCTGTGATGCCGCGATCCGCTCTGCTCGGTAATCGTGAGCGTCTCCGCGGAATGCGACGGCGTTCTCCCCGATCCCAACTACTGCCAGCAGGGTGTCCAGGGCCTTGTCGGCTTGCTCGTGCGGCTGAGTGAGCCAGACATACGAGAAGCCGAACGGATGGCTGTCGTGCTTGCTGATCGCGAAGCTGAAGCCTTTCAGCCGGAACAGCACGACGTCGAGCTCGTCCAGCCCGTCCCAGGACCGCTCCACGCCCAGACGTAGCCGCTGGGCCACGGGCTTCACCGGCAGCTCCAACGCTCCGATCATCTGGAACAGCGGGACGGAGTGCTCCCAGAGGCTGTACTGGTTGGCGGGGTTCTTGCCGGTGTAGTAAGGCGGCTGCGTGGCCAGCTGCCAGTCGGGCTCAGGTCCCGGGACCTCGATCTCTGTCACAGCAGCTCCTCCCCAGGGCCTTCAGCAAGCTGGTGATCAACCTACCTCCATGGGGCTGGCCGGCTTTATGCGGCGCCGGGCAGCACCGGTTGCGGTGGCTGGGCCGTCCATTGGCGTTGGTCGCGGATGAGGGCCCACAGGACGTCGAGGCGGCGGCGAGCAAGGGCGAGGATCGCCTGCTTGTGGTTCTTGCCCTCGGCTCGTTTGCGGTCGTAGAAGGTCTTCGAGGTGGGGCAGAAGCGGGCGGCGATCTGGGCGGAGAGGTAGAAGACGCGCAGGAGCCTGCGGTGGTAGCGGTGTGGTCGGCGCATGTTGCCGCTGATCCGACCGGAGTCCCGTGGGACCAGTGCGAGGCCTGCGACGCCGGCGAGTCGCCCCGAGCTGCCGAAGGCGTCCATGTCACCGCCGGTGCAGGCGATGAATTCCGCTCCCAGCAACGTGCCCATGCCGGGCATGCTGAGGACCACTTCGGCGTGTCGGTGCTCTCGGAAGCGGGCCGCGATCTGCGCGTCGATGTCGGCGATCTCTTCGTCCAGAGCCAGCACTGCCCTGGCCAGGGCGTTCACCACGGCTGCGGCTGTGCTCTCTCCGGCCACGGCGGTGTGCTGGGCCTGTGCCGCAGCGACCGCCGCCTCGGCCATCGCCTGGGCGGCACGGACTTTGCGGTTCTTCAGCCAGGTCGCGAGCCTGTTCGGGCCGACCCGGCGCAGGCCAGCCGGGGTCTGGTAGCCGGTCAGAAGGATGAGTGCGGCTTTGGAAGCGGCGTAGTCGAAGGCCCGCTCCAGCGCCGGAAAGTACTCCAGCAGCTGGGCTCGCATCCGGTTGATGGCGCGGGTCCGGTCGGCCGCGAGGTCGTAGCGGCGGGCGGTGAGGATCTTCAGGTCCACCGCGATCTCGTCCCACTCCTGCAGAGGCTGCAGATCCCGCCGCATCCGTGCCTGATCGGCGATGACGTAGGCGTCCTTCGCATCCGTCTTGCCATCTCCACGGTAGCCACGGGAGGCGTGGTGAACGGTGCGGCCAGGAATGTAGAGCAGCCGCTGGCCATGGCTTGTCAGCAGAGCGATTAGCAAAGCGCCACCGCCGGCGTTCAAGTCGACGGCCCAGGTCACCGGACCGTCCTCTGCCAGTGCGAGGACGTCGCCTATCAGCTCCAGGAGCTCGGGCTCGTTGTTGGGCACCCGGCGCGAGAGCACCTTCGTCCCGTCCGTGTCGATCACCGTGCAGTGATGCGCGGCTTTGCCGGCATCCGTCCCCGCCCAGAGCTCGGGCACCCGAGCCTCCCTCGTCGTCCGGTTGACTGGTCCCTGCAGACGACCACGCCGACGTGTCCTTACGAAGCGATCTCTATTCGCTCATCCCAATGAGTGGCCGTGTCGTCGCGGGGCACTGGGCGGCCAATCAGTCAAAGCCACACCTACGGCATGAGCGCGCTAAAGCCACACCCAGGCCCCCGGGTCTCCCGATCGTACGAAGGACCGGAATCAACCCGCCAACAAGGTAAGGAAGCGTTTCAGCGGACCGGTGGCCGGTTGGGTTGGCCGGCTGGGCCCCGTCCGGTGGTCAGGGCGGGGCTGTGGCACATCACGCCGAACAAGCGCCTTGGCGTCCGGCTCACCGCTACGCCGTGCGTATGTCATCCGCTCGCGCACGCCGCGCAACGTTCGGGGCCGGTATCCAGGGTCGCCGCAGCACCTCTTGTGGAGGCCCGCACCGGCGTTCAGCAGCACTGTCAGAGTCCGCCGGGCCGCGATGTCTCGTCGCCGGGGCGATGCGCCTTGCGACAGCCAGGTGCTCGTGCGCGCGGGCATCGAGGCGGACTGCCTAGCCGGCGGGGGACACGCCCCGCGCCGACCGGTCCGACCAAGGGCTACCGGGACCGGCCGGAGTCCGCGAGAAGGGTGTCGCGGACGGTCGCCCAGTGCAGCGAATGGCGGATGCCGTCGACGATCGAGTACTCGGCCCGCCAATCCAGGAGGCGTTCTGCACGGTCACTGCGGGTGTACGCGCCCACGACGTCGCCCGGGCGCGCATCGGCCTCGATCACGGAAATCGGCCTGTCGGCCACGGAGTTGAAGGCCTCGACGAGCTCCTTGACGGTCGTTCCGGTACCCGTGCCGAGGTTGATCGCCAGGGCGGGGTCCGCGTCGGTCAGCAGGGTGTCGAATTGGGTCAGGGCAGCAACGTGAGCGGACGCCAGGTCCCAGACGTGGATGTAGTCGCGGATGCCGGAACCGTCCCGCGTGCCGTACGTCGTGCCCGTGACGCAGAAGTCGCTTCCGTTCTCCATCGCCTGGATCATCTTGCCGAGGGCATGGCTGGGGTGGCGGAGTTGCAGACCCGTGCGCATCTTGGGATCCGCGCCGATCGGGTTGAAGTACCGAAGGGAAAGGATCTTGATCGGCTGACTGGCGGCGATGTCGGCGAACATGGCCTCGCAGACGGCCTTCGTCCGGGCGTAGGGGCTCTTCGCGTCGATGGGAGAGTCCTCGTCCACGGTCAGGTCGTCGCCCTCCCGGTAGATCGAGGCCGAGGAGCTGAAGATCATGCGGCTACAGCCGTTGCGCAGCAGGTGCGCGACGAATTCCAGGCTCTTGGCCACGTTGGCGCGGTAGTAGCCCACCGGGTCACCGACGGAGTCGGGCACGACGATGAGCGCAGCGCAGTGGACCACGGCCTCGATGTCGGGGTGTTCCGCGAAGACCCGGTCGATCAGCGCGCCGTCCGCGATGTCGCCTTCGTAGAAGGCCTTGTCCTGGGCGAATTCGCGCCTTCCGGTGACGAGGTTGTCGAGGATCACCGGAGTGATCCCGGCGTCCGAACAGGCCGACGCCACCGTGCTGCCGATGAATCCGGCGCCGCCGGCGATCAGGACCTTCATGTGGAATCCCACCCGCTCGTCATTTCGGACACTGCTGATCCGGCAGAGCCTACGGGCTGTCCCGCGGACCCCGGTGGAGCGGCCCGCCGGGCGCGGGCCCGGAAGGGGACTGCGGGCCCGGTACGGGACTGCGGGCCCGGTACGGGGCTGCGGGCCCGAAGGTCCGCAGCCCCACCGGCGTTCGGCGGTCAGACGCCCCAGCGCAGGGCGATGGTGTCGCCCACGTTGATGACCTTGTTGCGGACCGCTCCGGCGAACGCGGAGCCGTCGACGCTGACCTTCCAGATGTTGGAGCCGCTGTTGGCCTTGCCGTTGACGGCCGTGACGGTGCCCGTGCCCGACGAGGGGGTCACGCTCGTGACGCAACCGGTCGGGGTCGCCCCGCTGGTGGCCGCGTTCAGGACGTCGCCGAGGGTGGTGGTCGTGCCGGTCGGGGTGAAGGACACCGAGCAGACCTTGAGGTTGCCGGCGCCGTCGTCGACGCTCAGCGCCAACTTGGTGGCCGTACCGGCGGTGAAGGTGGACTGGGCGACCCACTGCGGGGCGCCGGGGGTGACCGGGACGGGCGGGGCCGTGGTGAAGCCACCGCCCGCCACGGCGCGCAGGGCGTCGATGGAGGAGTAGGCGGAGGGGACGGTGTCGGAGGGCTTGTACTTGAAGCCGCCCGCCGGGTTGTACTGGTTGGCTATCAGGAAGTCGATCGGGGTCTTCCCGGTGACCGTGAGGAAGTCGCCGGTCTGCGGGTTGAAGCCGCAGGCGTTTAGGCCCGCGACGCCCCAGCCGTTGGAGCTGGTGTTGACCCCGTAGAGGGAGTTGAAGGCGCCGGTGGAGGGGACCAGCGTGCTCTTGAGGAAGTTCTTCGCCTGGACGACGTCCGTGTCCGTGTTGGGGACGCCGGAGACGCAGAGGGCCGCCATGGTCGCGCCGGTCATGTCGACGTCGCTCGCGGAGTTGAGGACGGTCGGGTTGCCCTCGGCCTTCTGGTAGGTCCAACCGCCGTCCACGTGCTGGTTGGCGCGGATCCGGGTGACGATCGAGTCGGTCAGCGCCTGCGGGATGCGGGCGCCGCCGGCCTGTGTCTTGGCGCCGCCGAGCGAAAGGGCCGCGAAGACCGTGCCGTTGAAGTTTCCGGGGGATCCGAAGTAGCCCGTCTCCGCCGTCTGCCAGTGGGAGTAGATGTTCGCCACGAGGTTGCGGGAGGCGGAGACGCGGGCCGGGTCGATGCCGGCGGCGTACGCGTTCAGGGTGCCGCGCTCGTAGTCGGTGACCACCGGGGAGGCGGACGGCCAGGCCGCCGTCGAGAGCAGGTTGCGGTAGACGGTGCGGGCGTTCTTCGTCGTGTCTCCGCCGGGGTAGACGTCCACGACGGCCGTACCGGTCGCGGCGAAGGCACTGAAGGCCCACTCGTTGGAGAGGCCCGCACCGGCGTACGAACCGTCCGCCGCCTGGAGGGACTTGAGGTAGGCGACGCCGTTGGTCTTGGAGGTGGCGATCTGTGCGGGCGACGAGGTCGCGAACGCGGGCAGCGCGGTGAGGACGAGGGCGCCGAGCGCGGCGGGGACCGCGAGCGCGAGGCGGCGGGAGGTACGGGGACGGGACATGGCCTGCTCCTGGAATCGGCGGACGCCGACCGCTCCCGAAGCCCCCGCCACCGTACGGACGCACGGCCGGGCATGCCGGAGGGCCGCCGTCCGGAACGCGTGGTACGGCTTCCTGCACTGCATCGCCGCATGGGCATTCGGGCTCGGAGACGGCCCCCGCCGTCCCACACCGCTGCGCGTCAGCTCCGGCTTCCCACCGGATTCCCCCATCTGGCAGCCCTGGACGCTACCTGAGTGATCAAGGGTCCGCCAGCCACGTGGGAGCGGTCCGACGGGACCCGTCCGGGGCGTGTCCCATGAGACGCAGGCCACCTTGACGCTGTCTTTATCGGCGTGTTCCACTCCGACTGATAAGCACTCAGCTCCAGGGGAAGCCGGTCTGAATCCGGCGCTGACCCGCAACCGTAGGCCCGGTCCCGCCGGGCGAGCCGGAATGCCTGGAGCCAGGATTTTGCAGCGAGAAACGCCGTCGCGGACTACGGCGTGGTTCGAAGGCTTCTTCCGCGCTCTGCGTTCTGCGCCGCGCCCGGCGCCCTGCGCCCCGTGCCGTGGCCGTGTGCCGTGCGGGTACGGGAAGCCCTGTGCCACGCACTGGTCCGCCCGGCCGACACGAGGGGCCGTGGTGGGGACCGCAGAGCAAGCAGAACGACGCACGGGGCGGAAGAGGTTGGTGTCGCTGCTATCGGCGGCGCTGCTGACCTTCGGCACGAGCGTGGCCTTCGTCACCGGTACGACGACGTCCGCGACGGCCGATCCGATCGAGGGGTGCACGGCCACCACCGGCGCCGTCGTCGCCGTCGACTTCGGCCCGTTCGGCGGGAAGGTCGAACGGGGCTGCGACACCACCCCCACCACGGGCTACGAGTTGCTCCACGCCGGCGGTTTCACCACGGAGGGCACCCAACACGACGGCCCCGCCTTCATCTGCCGCATCGGCAGCGGATCCTTCAACTCCGGTACCCAGTACCCCACGGCGGACAAGGAGAAGTGCGTCCTGACCCCGCAGGCGACCGCGTACTGGTCGTACTGGGTCGCGTCCCCCGGCCAGAAGACCTGGACCTACAGCTCGCTCGGCGCGATGGCCCGGATACCGAAGGCCGGTGACGTGGACGCCTGGGTGTTCGGCAGCACGGACATCGGCGGCACCTCGGGCAAGCCCACCTTCTCCCCCGACGACGTGCGCGCCGCGGGCGGCAAGCCCGATCCGGACCCCACGGGCCCGCCCCCCGTGCCGCCGGGCACCGTCGACGTGGCCGCCGCCACCCGCTGGATCACCGGGAAGTTGACGGACGGCGAGCGGGTCGTCGACGAGGGCGCCACCACCCCGAACTACCTGCTCACCACGGAGGCCGTGTACGCCCTGGCCGGCGCCGACCCCAAGAGCGCGGCGGCCCGCAAGGCCGCCGACTTCCTGGCCGCGCCCGCGCACACGGACGCGTACGCCTACCCCGCCGGCAAGGCCGGGATCCCCGACGCGACCGCTGCCGCACGTCTCGCTCTGGTCGCCGAGGCCACCGGGAAGGATCCCCGCGCCTTCGGCGGGCACGACCTGCTCGGGGACCTGGTCACGTACGTCTGCCCGAGGGACATCGGCGACGGCGAGACGATCGACGGCTGTCTCACCAAGGGTGACTTCCGCACCACCGGCCAGTCGGATGCCCAGGCCATGGCCGTCATCGCCCTGCTGAACGGCGGCGTGACGCCTCCGGCCGATGCCGTGAAGCGGCTGACCGCCCTCCAGTGCGAGGACGGCGGGTTCACCAGCATCCTCATCCGCTCCGGCGGATGGTGCGACAGCGACGCGAACGCCACCGCACTGATCACCCTGGCACTCAAGCGGGCCGGCGGCCACGACGCCGTCGTCGAGAAGGCCCGCGCCCATCTGCGCAAGTCCCAGCTGCCCACCGGCGCCTGGCCCGCCGCCGCCTACATGACCACCGGCAACGCGGCGTCCACCGGCTGGGCGGCCCAGGCCATGCGTGCCCTGGGCGACACCCCGTACGCCGACGCGGGTCTGTTCTGGCTCTCCAAGCAACAGCTGCCCGGCGGGGCCTTCGGATTCGAAGAGGGCCTGACCGAACCGCAGTTGTACCCGACCACCCCGGCCGTCGTCGCGGCCGCCAAGAGCGACCTCGTGAAGCTGACCACCAAGAAGGTGGACCCGCCCGAGCCGCCGACCACGCCGTCACCTCCGACGTCGCCTTCACCGCCCACCACTCCCCCCGGCGACGGGCCGGACCTGAAGAAGGGCGCGGCGTACCTCACCGACACCGCCCGTCTGATCCAGGGCCGCTACTACGAGAACGCCCCCGGCAGCGGCTTCGCCGACTACGGTCTGACCATCGACGGGGCCTACGCCCTGGCCGCCACCGGTGAGAACGACCCCGCCCTGCGCAACATCGTCGACTTCCTCGACAAGGGCGGCAAGGACGGCAAGGGCCGCGGCGTCCACGACTGGACCCTGATCGGCACCCGGCACGCCGGCGGTGGTTCCCTCGGCAAGACCGCCCTGCTCGCCGAGGCGGTGGGCCGCGATCCGCGCGCCTTCGGCGGCCAGGACCTGATCGCCGCCCTCGCCAAGGCCGTCTGCCCGGCCCCGAGCACGGCGCCCGACCGGAGCTGCGCCGCCAAGGGCGCGTACACCAACGCCCCGTCCGTGTTCTCCCAGTCCCTCGCCGTCATCGCCCAGGTCCGCGCCGGTGAGAGCGCCGCAGCAGCCGATCCGATCGCGTACCTGGAGAGCCTCCAGGAGCCCTCGGGCGCCTGGCCCAGCCTGATCGGGACGCCCAGCGGCGCCGAGGTCGATTCCACCGCGATGGCGGCCATGGCCCTCGACCTGCTTCCGGACGCCAAGGCGCAGGCGGCCGTGGACAAGGCGCTGGTCTGGCTGGCGGCGCAGCAGAAGGACGACGGCGGGTTCCCCGGCGCCTCCGGCAACTCCGTCAACTCCGCCGCCCTCGCCGTCCAGGGCATGTCCCTGGACGCGCCCAAGTACCGTACGCAGATCGCCAAGGCCCGCACGTTCCTGGCGACCCAGCAGAACGGCGACGGCGGGTTCAACGTGGCGAAGGGCGGCCAGCCCGGTTCCGACGTCCGCGCCTCCACCCAGGCGGTCGGGGGCGCCACCGGCATCTCCTTCGCCACCCTCACCCGCAGCCTGAACGGCACCGTCCCGCAGCCCGTCCCCAGTGGCACGACCGGCGCTCCCGCCATCGTGACCCCCGGCGGGGAGACGGCGGGCGGGGAGACGGCCGGCGGCAGTAGTGCTTCGGGGTCGGGCGGTGGTCTCGCCTCCACCGGAACCCAGGTCGCCGGCATCGCCGCCGCGGCGGTGGCCCTGGTGTACTGCGGCTGGGGTACGACCCGCGTCGCCCGCCGCCGACGCCACGACGAGACGACCGGAGGCCGGGCGTGATGCGCGCGCACCTCCTGCGGGCCGTGGCCCGTACTGCGGCCACGCTGGGGCTGACGGTGGCGGCCTTCGCCGCCACCGCGGCCCCGGCGGGGGCCGCCCCGCAGCCCATGGGGCAGTGCACCACCTCGTCCGGGGTGGTCCTCGCGGTGGACTTCAGCCGCTGGGGCGGACCCGTCTACCGCTCCTGCGGTACGACCCCCACCACCGGCTACGAGCTGCTCAACCAGGGCGGCTGGGCCACGACCGGCACCGGCCACGACGGGCCCGCCTTCATCTGCCGGATCGGCTACAGCGGCCACCAGGGGGGCAAGCAGTTCCCCACCCCGCAGCAGGACGACTGCGTCCTGACCCCGCCCGCCTCCGCCTACTGGTCGTACTGGCACGCGAACCCCGGCCAGAACACCTGGGAGTACAGCCAGCTCGGTGCCATGCTCTACAAACCGAAGCCCGGCAGCGTCGACCTGTGGATCTTCGGTGGGACGAACATCGAGGGCACCGAGGGGAAGCCCACGGTCACCCCCGACCAGCTGCGCGCCAAGAACGCCAGGCCCACCGGCGGGCCCGCGCCGAAGGACACCCGCACGGCGGCCCCGCTGCCGCCGAACGTCAACACGGGGCCCAGGCCCGAGAACCCGCCGCTGGGTGCGGCGCCCTCCCCCACGACACCGCCGCCCAGCTCCTCCGCCCCGACCCCGAACCCGTCGCCGTCGCCGGAAGGCCCCACCGCGAGCGCCGCGCCGACGCCTTCCGCGTCGCCCTCGTCCGGGGAGCCGGCGCTCGCCGCGCCGTCTCCCGGCCCCCGGGTCGTCGAGGCCGCGCCCGCGGCCGACGCGCAGCACGACGCGGGCTCCTTCCTGCCGGCCGTGGCCACCGGGGCGCTGGTGCTGTTGATCGGCGCCGCCGCCGTGTTCGCGGCCAGCCGCCGCCGTCGTACGGAGTAGCCGCGTGTCACGCACCACCACCGCTGCGGTCAAGCCGCCCGCGTCCGGCCCCGCGCCGGACGCGGGTGGCCGTCGGCTGCCCCGTACCCTGCACCCGGTCGCCTGGTGGATCTGGGCGCTCGCCCTGGCCACCGCGGTGAGCCGCACCAACAACCCGCTGCTGCTCTTCCTCGTCCTCGCGGTCCTCGGCTACGTGATCACCGTGCGCCGTACCGAGGCCCCCTGGGCGCGCGGCTTCAAGTACTACCTCTACCTGGCGCTCACGGTCGTGACGATCCGTGTGCTGTTCCGCGCGGTCTTCGCCACCGGCATCACCCCGCGGGACCACTTCCTCTTCTCCCTGCCCCACGTCCCGACCCCCGATTGGTACGCCGGCATCCAGCTCGGCGGCCCCGTCTCCCTCGAAGCCCTGCTGTCGGCCGCCACCGACGGGCTGCGGCTCGCCTGCATGCTGTGCTGCATCGGCGCGGCCAACACCCTCGCCAACCCGAAACGGGCCCTGCGGGTCCTGCCCGGCGCCCTCTACGAACTCGGGGTGGCCGTCACGGTTTCCATCAGCGTCGCTCCCCAACTGGTGGCGAGCGTCCAGCGCGTCCACCGGGCGAGGCGGCTGCGGGCCGGCCGTACGAAGGGGCTGCGCGCCCTGCGCGGCATCATCGTCCCGGTCCTCGAGGACGCCCTGGAACGGTCCCTGCGGCTCGCCGCCGCCATGGACTCCCGCGGCTACGGACGTGCCGGAACCGCCACCCGCCGCTCCCGCCGGCTGACCGGAGCCCTCATGCTGCTCGGCATGTGCGGCCTGTGCGCCGGGGCCTACGGCCTCCTGGACGCCACCGCGCCGAAACTGCTGGGCCTGCCGGCCATGGCCGTGGGGGCGTCGCTGTGCTTCGCGGGACTGAGGCTCGGCGGGCGCCGGATCACCCGGACCACCTACCGGCCCGACCCCTGGCGGGCCGCTGAATGGGCCGTTGCCGGCTGCGGGGTGCTGTCCGCCGTCCTGCTCTTCACCAACATCGGTTTCGACGCTGCCGAGTTGAACCCTTCGATCTACCCCCTCAGCTGGCCGACGCTGCCACTGGTCCCGGCCGCGGCAATCCTGCTCGCCGGCACGGCCGGCTTCCTTGCTCCGCCCCCGACCGCTCCCGCCCGCCCGGCGGTACCGGCACCACGCACCGAGGAACCCAAGTGATCCACTTCGACCAGGTCACCGTCCAGTACGAGGACACGGCCGAACCGGTCCTGCGCGACGTCGACCTCACCGTCGAGGAAGGTGAACTCTGCCTCGTCGTCGGCCATACCGGCGTCGGCAAGTCCACCCTCCTCGGCGCGGTCAACGGACTCGTCCCGCACTTCACCGGCGGCACCCTCTACGGACGTGTCCTCGTCGACGGCCGGGACACCGCCGAGCACCCGCCCCGCGAACTCGCCGATGTCGTCGGCGTCGTGGGACAGGACCCGCTCGACGGCTTCGTCACCGACACCGTGGAGGAGGAACTCGCTTACGCGATGGAGCAGTTGGCGATCCCGCCGGCCACCATGCGCAAGCGCGTCGAGGAGACCCTCGACCTCCTCGGCCTCGCCGACCTCCGCCACCGCGCCCTGCACGAGCTCTCGGGCGGCCAGCAGCAGCGCGTCGCCATCGGCTCGGTGCTCACCGCCCACCCCCGGATCCTGGTCCTCGACGAGCCGACCTCCGCGCTGGACCCGACGGCCGCGGAGGAGGTGCTGGCCGCCGTGACGCGCCTGGTGCACGACCTCGGCGTCACCGTCCTGCTCGCCGAACACCGCCTGGAGCGCGTGGTCCAGTACGCCGACCGCGTCATCCACCTCCCCGGCGACGGGCGGGTCGTCTGCGGCCCACCGGCCGAGGTCTTCCGCACGTCGTCCATCGCGCCGCCCATCGTGGAACTCGGCCGTGCCGCCGGCTGGGACCCGCTCCCACTCTCGATCCGTGACGCCCGCCGCGCGGCCGCGCCCGTACGGACCCGCCTCGCCGGTACGACTCCGCCACCGGTACGGCCCGGACCAGCCCCGGACCCGGCCGAACTGTTGAAGGCCCGCGGGGTGACGGTGACCTATCAGGGCGTCCCGGCCGTCCGCGAGGTCGCCCTGCACCTGCGCGGCGGCGAGATCACCGCCCTCATGGGCCGCAACGGCTCCGGCAAGTCCTCCCTCCTGTGGGCCCTCCAGGGCTCCGGTCCCCGCAAGGCCGGCACCGTGCACATCCCCGCCGTGGACGGGGGCAAGGACGCCGACCCGCAGAAGCTGTCCGCCGCCGAGGCCCGCCGCCTCATCGGTCTGGTCCCGCAGACGCCCACCGACCTGCTGTACCTGGAGAGCGTGAAGCAGGAACTCGACCAGGCCGACTCCGAGTCCGAGGTCGGCTCGGACGCCCCCGCGGCGCGCGCGATCCTCGACCGCCTCGCGCCCGGGATCGACGACGCCACCCACCCCCGCGACCTGTCCGAAGGGCAGAAGCTCGCCCTCGTCCTCGCCATCCAGCTGTCCGCCGCACCCAAGGTCCTGCTCCTCGACGAACCCACCCGCGGCCTCGACTACCGCGCCAAGGCGGAACTGATCCGCATCGTCGACGACCTGGCGGCCGAGGGCGGCGCCGTCGTCATCTCCACCCACGACGTCGAGTTCGTCGCCCGCGCCGCCGACCGCGTCGTGGTCATGGCCGAGGGCGACGTCGTCGCGGACGGACCGACCGGCGAGATCATCCTCGCCTCCCCCGTCTTCGCACCGCAGACCGCGAAGATCCTCGCTCCGCTCCCCTACCTCACGGTCGCCCAGGTGGCCGCCGCCCTCCCCGACGACGAGACGGACCGGGCCTCATGACCACCGCCGCACGCACGGCAGCGATCCGCATCAACGCGCGGGCCGGCGTCGTCATCGCCATGGCCGCGTTCCTCGGGGTCGTCGCGTTCTTCTGGCCGTTCCTCGTCGCGCCCGGGAAGTTCGGCTCGAACTACGCCCCGCCACTAATCTTCGGGGTACTGCTCGTGATCGTGCTGTGCGTGGTGATCTCCGAGATCGCGGAAGGCGGGATCAACTCCAAGGCCCTGGCCATGCTGGGGGTCCTGTCCGCCGTCAACGCGGCGATCCGCCCGCTGGGCGCGGGGACGGCCGGCATCGAGACGGTGTTCTTCATCCTCGTCCTGGCCGGCCGGGTCTACGGTCCGGGCTTCGGTTTCACCCTGGGCTGCACCTCACTGTTCGCCTCCGCCCTCATCACGGGCGGGGTCGGGCCCTGGATGCCGTACCAGATGTTCGGCTGCGCCTTCGTCGGCATGCTCGCCGGCTTCCTCCCGAAGGCCTCGGGCCGCCGCGAGATCGTCATGCTCGCCCTCTACGGCTCCGTCTCCGGCTACCTGTTCGGCTTCCTGCTCAACCTCTCCTTCTGGCCCTTCTCCCTCGATCCCAACAGCTCCATCGCGTACCTGCCCGGCCTCCCCTTCACCGAGCAGTTCCAGCGCTACCTCGCCTTCGACCTCGCCACGTCCCTGGGCTGGGACACGGGCCGCGCCGTCACCAACTTCATCTGCATCACCCTCGCGGGACCGGCCGTCCTGACCACCTTCCGACGTGCGGCCCGCAAGGCCCGCTTCCGGGCACCGGTCCACTTCCGGCCCGGCGCACGCCCCTGACCGGGTCCACGGCCCCCTTTATTGCATATAGATTGCAGTTGCAGAGATTGCGCAGAAGAAGGTGGAGAGCAGTGAGCGGACCAGTGGTGCTGGGGATCGAGTCGTCGTGCGACGAGACCGGCGCGGGAATCGTGCGGGACGGCAAGCTGCTCGCACACGTGGTGGCGTCGAGCATGGACGAGCACGCCCGCTTCGGCGGCGTCGTGCCCGAGATCGCCGCCCGGGCACACTTGCACTCCTTCAACCCGGTCGTCCGGCAGGCCCTGGACCAGGCCGGACTGCGGCTGAAGCAGATCGACGCGGTCGCCGTCACCACCGGGCCCGGCCTGTCGGGCGCGCTGCAGGTGGGCCTGGCCGGCGCGAAAACGCTCGCCTACGCGGCCGGGGTGCCGCTGTACGGCGTCCACCACCTGGCCGGGCACGTCGCCGCCGACACCCTGGAGCACGGACCGCTGCCCGACCCCTGCGTGGTGCTGATCGTCTCCGGCGGCCACACCTCGCTCCTGCTGGTCCGGGACCTGGTGCGCGAGCCGATCCTGCACCTCGGGGACACTCTCGACGACGCGGCGGGCGAGTGCTTCGACAAGGTCGCCCGGATCCTGGGCCTGCCGTATCCGGGCGGTCCCGCCATCGACCGGGCCGCCCGCGACGGCGACCCGAAGGCCGTGGCCTTCCCGCGCCCGCTGACCCGCCCCGGGGACGACCCGTACGCCTTCTCCTTCTCCGGCCTCAAGACTGCCGCGGCGCGCTGGGCCGAGAAGCACCGGCAGCGCGGCGAGGAGCCGCCGGTGGCAGACGGGGCGGCCGCGCTGCAGGAGGCGGTCGCGGACGTACTGACCCGCAAGGCGCTGGCCGCCTGCCGCGACCACGACGTGAAGACGCTGATCGTGGTCGGCGGGGTGGCCGCGAACTCGCGGGTCAGGGCCCTCGCGGAACGCCGATGCGCCTCGGCCGGCATCGAACTGCGCGTTCCGCCCATGACCCTGTGCACGGACAACGGCGCCATGATCGCGGCCGTCGGTGACCTGCTGGTCCGCTCCGGGGCGGAGCCGGCCCCGCTGAACGTCTCCATCGACCCGTCCGCACCGCTGGAGTACGCCTCCCTGACCCCGCTCCCCGCCCCGCCCGTCGAGATCCCCTGACGGGCCCCACGCCCCACCGCCACCTTCGCCCCGCCCGGTCCGCTGCCGCCGGGTGCGTTCGGCACGCAACCGTCCGACGGAACCGTTGAGAGGAAACACCACATGAGGGGCATACGCCCGCTGTCCGCGCTTCTGGCCGTGGCCGCCGTACTGCTCGTCCCGGCCTGCGGCGGCAAAGCCCAGGACCGCACCGCCGCAGCGGGACCCGGGGCCGAAGGTTTCCCCGTCACCGTGTCCAACTGCGGCGTGGAGAGCACCTACCAGCGACCGCCGCAGCGCGCGGTGTCCCTGAACCAGCACGCCACGGAGGTCATGCTGGCGCTCGGGCTGGAGAAGTCGATGGTGGGCACGGGCTACCTCGACGACAAGATCCTGCCGGAGTACCAGGCCGCCTTCGACTCGGTGAAGGTGCTGTCGAAGGAGTACCCGTCCTTCGAGACCCTGCTGGCCGCCGAACCGGACTTCGTCTACGGCGGGTTCGGCTCCACCTTCGCCGAGAAGGAGGGCCGCGGCCGTCCGGCCTTCTCCAAGGCCGGGATCAACACCCACCTCAACATCGAACAGTGCCCGGCCGGACCGGTGACCATGGCGACCGTCGACGAGGAGATCCGCACCGTCGCCAAGATCTTCGGCGTACCGGACCGGGCCGAGCAGCAGGTGGACAAGGTGCACGGCACCCTCGACCGGGTCGACGCCAAACTCGCCGGGATCACCCCGACCAAGCTCTTCGTCTACGACAGCGGTGACAAGACGGCCTTCACCGCGGGCGGCAAGGGCATCGGCAACGAGCTGATCAAGCGGGCCGGCGGGGCCAACCTCTTCGCCGACGTGGACAAGGCCTTCGCAGACGTGTCGTTCGAGCAGGTGGCCGAACGGGCGCCCGAGGTCATCGTCATCTACGACTACGGCGACCAGAGCGTCGAGGACAAGAAGAAGTTCCTCCTCGCGAACCCGGCGCTGAAGGACGTACCCGCGATCAAGAACCAGCGGTTCGCGGTGCTTCCGCTGTCGTCGACCGTGCTCGGTGTCCGCGTCCCGGCGGCGGTGGAGTCACTGGCCCACCAGATCCATCCGGACCGCTTCCAGTGACCGAGACGACGGACGCGGGCCGGAAGGTCGTCGCTGCGCCGAAGTCCCCGACGGCCGCGGCCCGCCACCGGGCCGTTCCCTACCCCCTGCTGCTCGTGGCCCTGGGTGTCCTGCTCGCCGCCGTCGCGACGGCCGGCATCGCGATCGGTTCGATCAGCGTCCCGGCCGACCAGGTCTGGGGGATCCTGCTCCACCGCATCCACCCGGTCCTCGCCGAACCGACCTGGACGCCGGTCCGGGAGACGATCGTCGTCGACGTCCGGCTCCCCCGGGTGCTGCTGGCCGGTGTGGTGGGCGCGGGCCTGTCGGTGTCGGGCATGGCACTACAGGCCCTGGTCCGCAATCCGCTGGCCGACCCGATGCTGCTCGGCGTCTCGTCCGGCGCGTCGGTCGGCGCCGTGCTGGTCCTCGTCTTCCACGTGACCCTGTTCGGAATGTACTCCCTGCCCGTGGCGGCGTTCTGCGGGGCCCTGGCCGCACTGGTCGCGGTGTACTTCCTGGCGCGCTCCGGCGGGCGGATGACCACCGTTCGGCTGGTGCTGGCGGGTGTGGCCATGGCCGAGGTCCTCTCCGCGGTGGCCAGCTTCCTGATCGTCACCTCCAACGACCCGCAGAAGACGCAATCGGCCCTGCGCTGGATGCTCGGGGGGCTGGCCGGCACCACCTGGACGACGGTGTGGATCCCCGTCGGTGCCGTGCTCCTCGGCACGGCCGTCCTGCTCGGGGTGTGCCGGTCCCTCAACCTGCTGCTGGCCGGGGAGGAAGCCGCCGCGGCGCTGGGGCTGGACGTCCACCGCTTCCGCGGCGCCCTGTTCGTCCTGGTCGCGCTGATGATCGGCACCATCGTCGCGGTCAGCGGCCAGATCGGCTTCGTCGGGCTGATCCTGCCGCACGTGGTGCGCCTCCTCGTGGGCGCCGACCACCGCCGCGCGCTGCCCGCAGCCGCCCTCCTCGGCGCGAGCTTCCTGATCGCCGCCGATCTGGGCGCGCGCACGTTCATGAGCCCGGAGGAGATACCCGTCGGCATCCTCACCGCCCTCGTCGGCGGCCCGTTCTTCCTCTGGCTAATGCGACGGAAGGCGGCGCGATGATGCACGGACCGATCCCCGAGCCCGGCGCGCTCGACGCCGAGGACGTCACGGTCGTGGTGAACGGCCGGACCCTGGTCGACCGCGTCTCGCTGCACGTGGCCCCCGGGGAGGTGCTGGCGCTCGTGGGCCCCAACGGCGCGGGCAAGTCGACGCTGTTGCGCACGTTCTACCGGGTGCTGCGCCCCACGTCCGGACGCGTCCTGCTGGACGGCGCGGACGTGTGGCGGATGCCCGGCAAGCGGCTCGCGCAGCGCCTCTCGGCCGTACTGCAGGAGACCGCGGGCGACTTTGAACTCAGCGTCTACGAAGTGGTGGCGATGGGACGCACCCCGCACAAACGGGCCTTCGCGGGCGACGACGCCCAGGACCGCGAGATCATCATGGGCGCGTTGGAGGAGCTCGACGTCGCCGACTTGGCGCACGCGCCGTTCGACCGCCTCTCGGGCGGGGAGAAGCAGCGGGTACTGATCGCCCGCGCGCTGGCCCAGCGCACCGGGACGATGGTGCTGGACGAGCCGACGAACCACCTGGACCTGCGCCATCAGCTCGACGCGCTGCGGCTCGTCCGCAGGGTCGGGGTCACCGCGGTGATCGCCCTGCACGACCTCAACCTCGCCGCGTCCTTCTGCGACCGGATCTGTGTGCTGGACGGCGGCCGCGTGGCCGTGACCGGAACACCGCAGGAGGTCCTCACCCGGGACCTGCTGGCCGAGGTCTACCGTGTCGAGGCGGAGGTGTCCCGGCATCCGGGAACCGGGATCCCGCAGGTGAGCGTGGTCCCCGAAGTCCGCCGTGACGACCGGCCCGGGGAACGCGGTAACGCCCCGTGAGCCTGTCCGACCGCCGCGGGGCGGCGGTCGGACGGCGTGCGGATCCCGCGGGGCGGGTCAGGAGCCGGGCGGGGTCAACGTTCGGCGCCGGCGGGGTCCGTTGCGCCCACCGGTGTGGTCGCGTTGGGACGGTCGGACTGGCAACGCTGCTTCTCCGAGGGGGTGAACGGGCCTGTGCGCTGGTAGATCCGGTCGGAGAGGCTCGTGGAGGGGTGGTCGAGGACGGTGTGCAGGCGCCAGTCGTAGTTCGGATCGGTGGCCTTGATGGTGGCGTCGAACCATCCTTCGGTACGCCGGCGTGCGGCCTGGGTCTCGATCCAGGAGGCTTCGGCCGGCTGGACGACCTCGTTGACCGAGCGTTCCTGCGAGGTGTTCCAGGCGGGAGACAGACCCGTGCCCTGCGTGTACTGCTGGGCCATGTTGGTCGGCGTTCCGGTGCCGTTGCCGGGCAGGCCGGCGGCCGCGGGGAGGTCACCGTAGGAGCGGTTGGCCGTGGTGACAGGGCGGGTGCGGTTCAGGGTGTTGCGGGTGCAGTTGAAGTAGGTCTCGGCGGCGACGCGGGCGGGGGCGTAGTAGCTGAACGAGTAGTCCTCCTCGGCCGTGAACGTGCAGCGGTTCACGGCGCCGTTGCAGTAGGCGACGGCGTCCGCCGCTGCGCGGCGGTCGTTGCCGTAGAAGGCTTCGGACGCGGGCAGGGCGTCGGCCGGGATGGTCTTGTCGACCGGCGGCGGTTCCTGGGTGACGCGGACGTTGGTGATGAGCGGGCCGCAGTTGCCGGAGGCGTTCTGGGCGGCGGGGACGGTGGAGACGAAGGTGAGCAGCGGCTCGTTGGCTCCGGCGGTGAAGGCGAGGGTGACTCCGGTGCGCCAGGCCGACTTCCAGTAGTTGCTGGGGAGCTTCTCGGTGGTGGGCAGGGTGGTCCGGTCGGTGAGGGGGCCGCCCTCGCCCTGGACGGAGTAGGTCTGGCCCTGTTCGAGTGCGGCGGCCGTGCAGGAGTTGGAGACGCTGGGGCTCTCGTCGTAGGTGACGGTGACGCGCGCCCCGGTGCGCACTCCGCGCAGCCGCTGCTTGAGGCCGTAGGTGGCTTCGGTGGGGAGGCGTAGCATCGCGGCGGTCAGGCCGTCGGGGTGGCCGCCGGTGGCGGCGTTCCAGCGCCAGACGCCGCCGGTCGTGCCGGTGCCGGAGGTGGAACCGACCGACCAGGCGTAGGGGTTGGCCCCGGTGTTGACGCCGGTGAAGGCGGGTTGGGCGAAGTCTCCGTTGAGGACGGTGACCGGTACGGGCGCGGCGGACGGGGCCGCCGCCGGGGCTGCCGCGTGACCGGTGGCCGTCCCGGTGAGCAGGCCGAGGCACAGGCTCAGGCAGGCGACCGGCGCGGTACGGGCGAGGACGCGGGTGCGGGTGGGTCCGGCAGGGCGCGGACGGGGTTCCATGACGTTCTCCACGGTCGTTCGGCGGGCGGTCAGGGCGCGACGGGGGTGAGAGGGGTGCCGGACGCGCCGGACGCGTCGGACATGCCGGATGCGCCGGGGATGAACACGTCGCGTCCCTTGAACCGGGAGCCTTCGGGCAGGTTCACGGGCATCAGGCCGCGGGGAGGGGCGGGAGGCGCGGTGGTGTCCTCGGTTCCGTTCTTGCCCTCCGGGCGCAGCCGGTCGCAGGTGTTGCCGGGAACCGTGAAGGTGTCGGCGACGAAGGTGCTGGAGTTCACCGTGGAGGGGCCGTCGACGACCACCCTGCGAATGCCCAGGCCGCTGCCCGTGGTGATTTCGCCGGCGACCCGCTGCATGGCGGCGCTCGCGCCGAAGACGAGTGCGTCGCCCGGGCGGACGGTGGTGTTGTAGGTGGTCTTCTCGATCTGTTCGGTCGTCCAGGTGCGCTGGTAGGCGAGTTTGAAGGCGCCCTCGAAGGCCCCCTTGACGCCGAGCGAACCGGCGATCTTCCCGCTGCCCGAGGCTCCGGCCTCGGCACCGACGGTGGCGGTCGGGCCCTTCGACTTGTCCGGGGTGGAGAACTCGCCCTTGGCCTTCGCGTCGACGCCGGCGGTGACCTCCCCCGACGCGTTGATCGTGCCCTCGATCGAGATCTTCCCGGTGATCTCGCCTCCGAGGTTGTCGCTGCTGGAGGTGCGCAGGGTGACCTCCCGCGCGACGGTGATGACGTCCTTGGTGCAGTTCACGACCGCGTTGCCCAGCGACTTGACGGCGCTGTAGTAGTCGCCGGACGCGGCGCGGTTGATCTGGAACCGGCAGCCCCCGGGGTGGGTGGAGCAGTACTCGGTGACCTTCGCCGTCGAGGCGAGCGGGGTGTCGCCCTCGTAGGCGACCGGGACCGGTACCTCTGACGCCTCGGGCGTGCCGGCGTACGAGGAGCCGGTGGCGCAGGCGAGCGCGAGGAGGGCTGCGGTGGTGGCCGGGGCCACGCGTCGGCCCGGGGCGCAAGTGGTCGTCTTCACCGGTTCATCTCCCCGCACAGCGACGTCATTTCGGAGGACTGGGACAGACCGGCCGGAAGGTCCGCGGCGAAGGAAGCGCACGTTCCGTCCAGGGCCGCTTCGGCGTTGCCGGACGGGGCGGGTCGGAAGGTGTCCAGCTCGCCGCGCGCCTGCGCCATGTCGGTCTCCTGCTTCGCGCCGCCGCCGGTCAGCTCGGTCATGCACGCGGTGGAGCTCGGGGCGCACTTCTGGGCCTGCTTCTTCGCGGCCCCGATGTCCTCCTTGGCCGCGGCGCTGTCCTGCTTGGCCGCATCCCGGTCCTTGTCGACCGAACCGCGCTCCTCGGGGGAGGCCGCGCACGGCTTGGCCTCGCCGCCGGGGCACGGCTCCTCGTCATCGAGGGGTGCCAGGGCGACCGTTGGGTGAACGTGGTCCGCAGGACCTCCCGGCGACGCGGCGGCTGCCACGGGCGAGAGGGCACAGATGAGGGCGAGGGCCGCGATGGACGCGACGCCGGGGATGCGAGGGATACAAGAGATACGAGAGATACGAGAGATTTTGCGCATGCCGAACATGCCCCTTCCGGGGGTGAAACAACGAACGGGAGTTCGCATCCGACTGGACGCACACGCAAAGTAACAGACGACTACCGTTGGTTATCCGTGTCGTGATCATGGTTCCCTGGATTGGCTGAACCTCGACCGCACCCGAGTCGGGTGCACGCCGCGGGCGACGCCCCGGGACGGCCGTCAGGGCGTGGGTGCGCTCAGCCGGCGAACGGCGTGGCGGCCAGGCCCTGTCCGGCCCCGGACACGACGAAGACACTGCCCGCGAGCGGCTCGTCGTGTTCGGGCGCACGCCGTGCCGTGGTGACGTAGAGGTCGGTCAGGTCCGTCCCGCCGAAGCCGCACGCCGTGGTCAGCGCGACGGGGAGCCGGATCTCCCGGTCGAGCGCGCCCCGGGGCGTGTAGCGGCGGACCGCGCCGCCGCGGAAGAGGGCCACCCACACGCCGCCGTCGGTGTCGACGCACAGACCGTCGGGCACACCGGCCGTGCCGGTCAGTTCGACGAACGGACGCGGAGCGGAGGCCCCTCCCGTGGAAAGGTCGTAGTCGAGCACGTCGATGCGGCACGTGGGGGTGTCGACGAAGTACATCCGCCGGCCGTCCGGGCTCCAGGCGATGCCGTTGCTCAGTCGGGTGTCCGAGAGCACGCGGTGCGTCACCCCCCGGGGGGAGACACGACCCAGCCAGCCCGGGGCGGAGGGGCCGGCCATGGTGCCGACCCAGAGGCGGCCGCGCGCGTCGACGCCCGCGTCGTTGCCCCGTACCCCTTCGGCCGACCAGTCGGTGAGCGAGTGCAGCGAACCGTCGGGCTCGCGGACCGCCACACCGTCGCGCATGCTGAGCACCAGGCCGCCGCCGGCCCGGGGCTTGGCAGCGGCAACGGGCTGCGCGAAGTGCAGGACCGTGTCGGCGCCGTCCGAGGGGCGCAACCGGTGCACCTCGCTGCGGTTCATGTCGACCCACAGCAGCGTTCCGTCGGCCGGGTCCCAGGTCGGACATTCGGCGAAGGCGGCCGCCGCGCGCAGCACCACCTCCACGCTCACCGCGCGGCTCCCGCCCGGCCAGCGCCCTCGGTCGCGGCCCCGACGAGGAGGTCGGCGAACGGAACGGCGGGGAGCGGTGATTGCGAAGTTCCTAAAAGGAGCACGTGTCACCCTAACCATCACTGATCACACCGGAGCGGTCGGCCCGATCACGTACCGTACTTCTGCGTGGATTTGGTTGCCCGGCGGCGCGGGCAGCGACCCGACCGCCCTGCGTCCGAGCGCTACCGCGGCGCCCCGTCCCCACCACCCCCGCTCCGGCCTGCGCCCGCGACCCGGCGCCGGACCTGGTCCTCCTGAGCGAGGCGGCGCAGCAGCTCGAACACCGGGGCGCAGATCGCGAAGACGATGACGGCCCGCTCGGCCAGGGCCACCGGGTCGTCCAGGCCTTCCGCGCGCTCCAGGTCGAGCCGGGCCACGGACTCGGCCAGTCTCGCGTAGGCGGCGAGTTCCCCGGGGGCGTACTGGGCATCGAGCCGGCGCAGCTCCTCCAGCGCCGCCGTCAGCCCCTGAACGTGCGGTGAGGTGCCGGGGGCGTGCCAGTCCAGCGCCGTCAGGAGCTCGGCCACCTCGGCGCGGGCGGTCACGCCGGCCGGGGCCCCCTCCCCCTCCTCCTCGTGGCCCGCGGCGCCCTGGGCCGCCACCGGCACCGGGAGCGCGTAGCTGACCGCGCCGAGGGCGCTCTCGGAGCTGTGGGCCTGGTCGACGGCCCCGAGCACCTCACGGGTGGCGGCGATGGACAGGCCGCCGAGCGTGGTCAGCGCCTTGATCAGCCGCAGCCGCTGCGCGTGCTCCTCCCCGTACTCGGCCAGGGTCGCGGCCGTCGCTCGCCCTGCGGGCAGCAGTCCCTGCCGCAGGAAGTACTTGATGCTGGCGACCGGCACGCCGGTCCGCCGGCTGAGCTCCGAAATCTTCATACGGCTTCCCTGCTGGTCATGCGTCCGGCATCCGGCATCTGCGTATCCGGCATCGGCATATCCGACATCGGCGATTGGACACCACAGCAAGATACTGCCACTATCCAGTAACTGGATACCATGAGTATCCAACCCTAGGAACGCAGCCGCACCGGAGAATCGATGCCTCATCCCACGCCCCCCTCCGTGCTCCGCCGACCCGCACTGTGGATCGGAACGGGACTCATCGCAGCAGTGGTCTCGATGCTGTTCGCCCTGCTCTACGTGGGTGGCAACGTCAACCCCAAGGGCAACCTGCGCGACCTGCCCGTGGCCCTGGTCAACAGCGACGGCGGAGCGGACATCAACGGCCGCCACGTCAACCTGGGCGAGCAGGTCGTCTCCGGCATCCAGAAGGCCGCCGAGGGCGAGAAGAGCATCGACTGGCAGGTCGTCAGCCGCGCGGAGGCCGACAAGCGGCTGGGCCGGGGCAAGGTCTTCGGCGCCCTGGTCATACCCGCCGACTACTCGGCCACGGTGGCCGCGCTCACCGCCCCGCAGCCCGCGCCCCAGGGCAAGGCCGCGCCGCCGACCATGACCGTCCTGACCAACCAGGCGGCCGGCAGCATCGGCTCCTCCATGTCCTCCCAGGCCGCTCAGAAGGCCGCCCACGCCGCCTCCGCCCAGCTCGGCCAGGAGCTCCTCAAGCAGGCCGCCGCCCAGAAGACCCCGCTGCCGACGGCCGCCCAGCTCAAGCTGGCCGACCCGGTGACCGTGACGGTCGCCGACGGCCACCCGGTCGGTCCGCGCAGCGCCATGGGCCTGAGCGCCTTCTACTACGCACTGGTCCTGGTCGTCTGCGGCATGCTCGGCGCCAACGTGGTCAACTCCCAGGTCGACACCGCGCTCGGCTACCTGCACACCGATTTCGGACCGGTCCGCAAGCGCGAACCCGTCCAGCACACCAGCCGCGTCCGCACCCTGGCCATCGGCATCGCGCTCATGCTCGGGCTGTCCCTGGTGATGGGCACCCTGGTCGAGGTCGCCACGGTGGGCATCCTCGACATGGACGCCTCCCACCTCGGCCTGCTGTGGCTCTACTCGGTCGCCACCATCGCGGTGGTCGGCACCGGAAGCCTGGCCCTGTTCGCCGCCTTCGGCACGCCCGGCATGCTCCTGGCCACCATCGTCTTCGTGGCGATGGCCGTACCCTCCTCCGGCGCCACCGTGCCAGTCCAGGCACTCCCCGGGTTCTTCCGCGCCCTCGCCGAGTTCGAGCCGCTGCGCCAGGTCACCGAGGGGCTGCGGTCCCTCCTCTACTACGGAGCCCAGGCCGACGCGGGCCTGACCCGGGCCTGGGCCTCGATGGGTGTCGCCCTCGTCGCCGCGCTGGTCTTCGGCTTCGCCGTCACCCGCGTCTACGACCGCAAGGGGCTGCACCGCATCCCCCACCCCGACACCGAACCCGGTGCCGGGGCCCCCGCCGAAACCCCGGAGCCCCCGAAGACCCCCGAGACCCCTGCCCCGGCCACGGCCTGACGCGCAGGGCCGCCGGTGCGCGGCCCTGCGCTCGCCCGATACTCACCCGCGGAGCGGGACGATCCTGCGCCCTCCGCGCGCCGGAGGTAGCCGTGCCCGGTGCGCAGGAAGGCGGGCCCCAGTCGGCGACCGAGGTCAGGCCGTCGGTGACGCGCCGGTACTCGTGCGGGTCCACGCCCGCGCCCGTGGCACGGGTCCTCTGGGCGGCGGCGAATGCGCCGGCGCTCATCGTGCTCCTCCGGTCAACAGGACGGCCTTGCCGCGTATCCGGCGCTCGCGCAGGTGCTGGATCGTGACGCGCTCGGGCCCGCTGAGGAGTTGGACGAAGTCGAGGGACACCGGGGAGCGGCTCGCCTGGCCGAACCAGACGAGCAAGCCGCCCGGGCGGGTCTTCGACAGGGCGACCGCCGGGTCCGGCCCACCCGTGGAGTCCAGCACGACATCGAACGGCCCTTCGGCCGCCGCGGAGTCACCTGCGGCGGGCGAGCGCCGTCATTGCGGCGAGGTCCGACTCCGACCGGGCGACCGGCGCCTTGGGCCAGAGCAGTTCGTACTCGGTCTGGATCCGGAAGACCTCGTCGGCGAAGGAGCGCACGACCTGGTCGGTGACCGTGCCCCGCTCTGCGTGCTCGAAGAACTGCTCGCAGGCCTCGACGGCGCCTTCGCAGTCTTCGTCGAACTCGAACAGCGCACAGATCGCGTCGACGGCGAGCTCACGCGAGGCCAGATGGCCGAGCCCGCAGTCGAGTCCGTCATCGTGCAGGTCGTCGGGGTACGGCGCACGGTGCCAGGAACCGTCCTCGAACCAGTAGACGCACTCGACCCTTCCCTGCTCCAGAAGGTCGTGCAGGCGTTCACCGCGCACCCACCGGGGCGCCCCCGCGAGGAGATCGATCGGCGGCTCGTACTGCGCGACCTTGCTGGAATCGTCCTGCCCGAAGAGAACGGCGCGGCCGCCACCGGCCCGGATCAACACCCACCGGCTGCACGCGCCGTCGTCGTACCTCAATGCGACGTCGCTACCACTGCCGCTACCACTGACGCTGCCGTCGAACCAGTACCCGTGCCGGAAGCGCTCCTTCTCCTCCTCGGCGTCCCAGGTCGCCACGGCCAGGGCGGCCCAGCGCGCCCACAGCACACTCACTTCCGGAAGGTCCTCCGGCCGCCCCGGACGATGGATCTTCATCCCCGCCTCGTACTCCCCGTTCCTCGCATCCGGCCGCCGACACTATCCGCGACCGCCGGGCACGCCGACGGTGGACCGGAAGGCGTTTCCGGCCTGCACCAAAGGGTGATAAGCCTCCCAACGTCGCACATGTACCGGCAGGGGGCGCCATGAGGTACGACCTGTCCGATCGCCTGGTGGTGGGGATCGCCTCCAGCGCCCTGTTCGACCTGGCCGACGGGGACGCCGTGTTCCGGGAGCGGGGCGAGGACGCCTACCGGAGCCACCAGGAGGCCCATGTCGACGAACTACTGGCCAAAGGGGTGGCGTTCCCCTTCGTCAGACGGCTGCTGTCGTTGAACGACCTGGCGGATCGGGCCGACCCCCTGGTCGAGGTCATCATCCTCTCCCGCAACGATCCCGACACCGGGATGCGCGCGATGCGCTCGATCAGGGCGCACGGCCTCCCGATCAGCCGTGCGGTCTTCCGGCAGGGCCGTCCCTCGCACCCGTTCATGCCGGCGCTCAACATGTCGCTGTTCCTGTCGGCCGACGGCCCTGACGTTCGCGACGCGGTCGCGGCCGGGCTGCCCGCGGGACACGTCCTCAAGACGGGGCGGATCGACGACGAGAGCGACCCCGAACTCCGCATCGCGTTCGACTTCGACGGAGTGCTGGCGAGCGACACGGCCGAGCAGGTCTACCAGAGGGGCGGCATCGACGAGTTCCGTGCCTACGAAGTCGGCCACGCCACCACCCCTCACGATCCGGGACCACTACGGGACTTCCTGGCCGGCATCAACCGCATCCAGCGCCTCGAGGAAGAGCGACGGCGCAAGGATCGCGCGTACCAGCCCCGCCTGCGCGTATCGCTGGTCACCGCTCGGGACTCCCCCGCTCATGAACGCGCCCTGTTGAGCCTCAAGCAGTGGGGACTACGGGTCAACGACGCCTTCTTCCTCGGCGGCATCGACAAGGCCGCGGTCCTGAAGGCCCTCGACCCGCACATCTTCTTCGACGACCAGGTCGCCCATCTCAACGGCACCGCACCGGGCACTCCGAGCGTCCACATCCCCTTCGGGGCACTCAATTCGCCCTCCGCCGGGGCGGTCTGAGCGATCGCCCGCGCCGGAGCGGTCACTCCCAGAGGCCGGTCAAGTGCGCATCGAGGACCTCGTGCGCCTCGTGCGGGGTGAGGTGGCCGATGAGGACGTGGGTGGTGAGGCCGTCCGCCAGGGCGAGGAGCGTGCGGGCCTCGCGTTGCGGATCGAAGGGCACCGCACGGTCGGACCCCTCACGCGCCTCCGAGATGAGGCGGGTGAACGCCTCCTGCAGGGCTGCGTAGTTCGCCTTCAGCGTCCTCGCCAACGCCTCGCTGACGGCCGCCTGCGCGACGAAGGCGAGCCAGACCCTGGCCTCGGCGCGGTGCCCCTCCCGGAGCAGTGAGACCTCGGCGGCCGCGTGCCCCAGGGCGGTGCCGGCCGACTGGGCCGGACTCCGGACGAGACGGGCCCGCACGCGCTCGTCGATCCGCTCGCCGATGTGCCCGAGGGCGAACACGAGCATCTCTTCCTTGGTGCGGAAGCACCGCTGAACGGCTCCCATCGACACCTGCGCGCGGGCGGCGACGTCGCGCAGGGTCACGCCCTCCAGCCCGCGCTCGTCGGCGAGATGGCAGACGGCATCCGCGATGAGACGGCGTCGACTCTCATGATCCACCTGTTTGGGCACGCCCGTTGCCTCCCTGCTCCACATGCTCCACAGCGTCCGCTACGTAGCGCAGTTTATTCGATGCGGTCGTATCGAATCCAGGGGTACGCTGCGATTCCGATGCAAGCGCATCGGTACATGGGCCAAGGAAGGTGGGGCCATGCAGGACGCCCTGTGGAAGATGCCGGCCGCCGCGCAGGCGGAGGCCGTGCGCACCGCGGAGGTCTCGGCCGTCGAACTGATCGACAGCCACCTCGACCGCATCGCCGAGATCAACCCCCAGATGAACGCGGTCACGCAGCTCCTCGCGGAGCGCGCTCGCGGGTCCGCGGCGCAGCTGGACCGCCGGCGGGCCGCCGGTGAAGCGCTGGGGCCGCTCGCGGGCGTGCCGTTCACGGTGAAGGAGAGCACCGCCGTCGAAGGCATGCCGACCACGTTCGGCACGGCGCGCTTCCGCGATCTGGTCGCGTCCGCCGACGCGCCGCCGGTGGCGCGACTGCGGGCGGCCGGCGCCATCCCCATCGGGCACAGCAACATCCCCACCCTGATCCTGGCGGGGATGCACACGCGCAGCGAGCTGTTCGGCGACACGGTCAACCCGTGGGACAGCAGCCGGACGCCGGGCGGCTCCAGCGGGGGCGATGCGGTGGCCGTCGCCACGGGCATGGCGGCGCTCGGGCTCGGCAACGACTCCGGCGGGTCGGTGCGCATCCCGGCCCAGTTCTGCGGCGTGGCCGGACTGAAGCCGTCCACGGGCCGGTTCCCCGCCGACCACCGCGTCCTCGGCCCGGACGACCCGGGCCCCGCGTCCCAGATGCTGGTCACCGACGGCCCACTGGCCCGGAGCGTGGGCGATCTGAGGCTCGCGTACGAGGTGTTGGCCGGAACCGATCCGCGAGACCCGCGCGCCGTGCCGGTGCCCGCCTACGGCGAACCGCTCCCCGGCCCCGTGAAGGTCGCAGTCGTGGCGGACCCGGGCGGGCACGGCGTCCACCCGACGGTTCGCGGAGCCGTCGCGACGGCGGCCGACGCGCTGCGCGACGCCGGGTACGACGTGCGCGAAGTAGCGGACGTACCGCGGTTGGACGAGGCCCTCGAAGCCTACGGCCGGATCGCCGTGACCGAGTTCGCCCCGAGCTGGCCGGTGGTGCGCAAGCTGCTCGGCAAGGGCGGGGACCGCTACATCGAGATGGCCATGGAACGGACCCCGCCCGCGAGCGCGGACGTCTTCATGAAGCTGATGGGCAGCTGGCTGAGCATCCGCCGCTCATGGGCCGGGTTCCTGGACGAGTACCCGCTGTTGCTCGGCCCGGTCTTCACCGAGCCGCCGGTCGAGCCGGGGCTGGAGTCGCGCGACAGGACGGGCAGGGACCGGGTCGCGTCGGGGATGCGCCTGTGCACCGTGACCAGTTTCGTGGGCGTACCCGGTGTGGCCGTGCCGACCGGGACGGCCGACGGCCTCCCCTGCGGGGTGCAGATCGTCGGGCGGGCGTTCCGCGAGGACCTGTGCCTGGGCGCGGCCCAGGCGATCGAGGACCGGCTCGGCGTCCTCGCCCCGGTCGACCCGCGTGCCGGGGGCCGGCCCGGCTGAGCCCGCCGACCAAGATCGACATCAGGACGGGCCCGCACGCAGGGCGACTGCCGGTCCGCGTGGTTCTGTTACTCGGCCATGACACTCCAACACTTTTGAACACGATCAACACTCGCTAGATTATTGAACATGATCAAAAGTGAGTACGGGGCATGGGTGCGCGAGTTCGAGGCCGAGCGGGAGCGCAGGGCGGCCCTGGGCGACCCCGACTGGGGCAAGGGTGCGCAGTTGCCGGCCGAAATCGTCCGCAGCATCCAGAAGTTCCAGGTCGGCGAGGACGGCGACGGCTCCGCGCTCTCCGGCAAGGCCGACCTCGCGGGTGACCCGGTCTACTCCGAGGCGGTCCGGCTCTTCATCGCCGAGGAACAGAACCACGCGCGGATGCTGAAGCTGCTGCTGGCGGCCGGCGGAGCCGGCACCCTCGACGGGCACTGGAGCGACGCGGCCTTCGTCCGGGTCCGGCGACTCCTCGGACTGCGGGTGGAACTGCTGGTTTTGATGGTCGCCGAGGTGGTGGCCCTGGGGTACTACCGGGCCCTGCGCGACGGCGCCACCGACCCCCTGACCACCGAGGTCGCAGGTCGGATCCTGGCGGACGAGGAGCGGCACGTCCCCTTCCACTGCCTGCGCCTGCGGGAGGGGCTCGCCGGACTGCCCCGGCCCGCCCGCCGGGCGGTGACGGCCGGGTGGCGCGGCCTGTTGGTCGGCGCCGCCGGCCTGGTCGCGGTGGACCACGGTCCGGCCTTGCGGACCCTCGGGGTGCGCCGCGGCGCCTTCGTCGCGCAAACCCTGCGCACCTCCGCATGGATGGCCCGCGCCATGTCGGACGGCCCGGTTCCCGCGCCGGCGCGGACGGAGGCGGGGACGGGGACGGGGGCGCGGACGGAGGCGAGCACTGGTGTCTGACCTGGTCCGCCGACCTCCCGCCCCGTCCGGGCCGCGCCCATCACATCGAGGTGCGGGTGGAAGTCGGGAACGGAGCGGACGCGGCGGCCGCCGGGCGCGGCGACACCCGCTCGGCACCACTGTCCGCGCCCAGGCCCGCGAGCAGGCGCAGACCGTCCTCGGCGGGGCTGCCCGGGGCCGCGGACAACACCAGCAGTTCCATGCCCGATTCACCCGGTAGCGCGAAGTTCTCCTGGTGCAGTTCCAGCAGCCCCACCAGCGGGTGCCGGTACGCCTTGCGCCCGTGGGTGCGGGCGCGCACGTCCGCGCGCGCCCAGAGTCGGCGGAAGCGCTCGCTGCCCATCGCCAACTCACCGATGAGCGAAGCCAGTCGGGGGTCCTCAGGGTATTGACCGGCGGCCAGACGCAGGTGCCCGACCACGTCGAGGGTGCATGTCTCCCAGTCCGCGTAGAGGCCGCGTTCCGCCCCCTCCAGGAAGATGTGCCGGGCGGTGTTCAGGCCCGGCACCGGCCGGCCGTAGAGGAGCCCCGCGAGGCGGTTCCCGGCCAGCACGTCCAGGCGGTGGTCCATGATCAGCGCGGGTGCGTCGGCGACCAGGTCGAGGACGCGCAGCACCTCCGGCCGGACCTTCCCCCGGCCTCCGGTCGGCGGGACCCCGTTGCCCGGCGCCCTCGCCCGGCGCCGCCGCTGCCTGGCGAGCCGGTAGAGGTGCCCGCGTTCGGTTTCGTCGAGGTCGAGGACGCCGGCGAGCGCGTCGAGCACCTGCTCGGAGGGTTGGGTCGCGCGGCCCTGCTCGAGGCGTACGTAGTAGTCGACGCTGACGCCGGACAGGTGCGCGACCTCCTCGCGGCGCAGCCCGGCCACCCGGCGGCGGCTGTCGTTGGGGATGCCGACGGTCGCCGGGTCGACCCGGGAGCGCCGGGTCCGCAGGAAGCCAGCAAGATCGTCCATGCGTCCCAGTATGGTCCCGGTGACGCCCGTGAGGGTGGTCCTGTCGGTACCAGGAAGTCCGGTCCGACGGAAGGGGCGCCCCTGAACGCCGGACGCCGACGCGTCCAGGATCGGGGCATCCGATCCGAAGGAGTTCCCGTGAAGACGCTGATCGTCCACGCCCACCCGGAGCCGAAGTCGCTCAACGGCTCGCTGAAGGACCTCGCGGTGTCCACCTTGGAGGCCGCCGGGCACGAGGTACGGGTGAGCGACCTGTACGCAATGAACTGGAAGGCGGTCGTGGACGCCGCGGACTACGGCCCCCACGCGTCGAGTCCGCTGAGGGTCGCCCTGGATTCGGGCCGGGCCTTCGACGCCGGGGCGCTCACCCCGGACGTCCTCGCCGAGCAGGAGAAGCTGCTGTGGGCCGACACCGTCATCTTCCAGTTCCCGCTGTGGTGGTACACGATGCCCGCGATCCTCAAGGGCTGGGTGGACCGGGTGTTCACCTACCGCTTCGCCTACGGCGTCGGCGAGCACAGCGACACCAAGTACGGCGAGCGCTTCGGCGAAGGCACCCTCGCGGGCAGGAGGGGCTTGTTGTCGGTGACCGTCGGCGGCCCGGAGTCCCACTACTCCGCCCGCGGGATCAACGGCCCCATCGAGGACCTGCTGTTCCCGTTCCAGCACGGCATCCTGTACTACCCGGGCATCGAGGTACTGCCGCCGTTCGTGCTGCACGGCACCGACCGGATGACCGTCGAGCGCTACCCGGACGTCGCCGAGGCCTGGCAGCAGCGACTGCTCACCCTGGAGTCGACGGAGCCGATCGCGTTCCGGCGGCAGAACTTCGGTGACTACGAGATCCCCTCCCTGCACCTGAAGGAGGGCCTCGAGCCTGCGGGCCGCACGGGTTTCGGACTGCACCTGCGCGGCTGAGCACACCCGTCACCCTCCGGGCCGCCGGCACGCTGCACCATGCGGTCGTGGTGACCTGGGGTCGGACGGGAACGTCTCGGGACCAAGACGCCACACCGGCCCTGGGGACTGTCTCCTGAAAGGCTACGGGCGCCATTCCTGCCGGTAGGAGGGGTGGTGGGTGTATGACTGGGCAAGGACTTGCAGCGCGTACGCCAGGCCGGCCGAGCGGGGGTCCGAGGGGGCCATGGCCTTGTAGTCGTGCGCCAGTTGCTCGGTCAGGTCGAGCATGGGGAGGTGGCTGTCGAGAAGGGCCTCGCCGCCAAGGGTCTCGGCCACGTAGGCGTAGGCATGGTTGTCGTCCATGATGCGTGCGACGAGGAACTTCACGAGATTGTCCATGTGGTCATCTTCGCGGGCAAGGCGTTTCGGCGGTCAAGCAGCTGCCCAGATGAGGACGGCGGCGAGGTGGAGTGCACACTGGTGGACGATGGCGAGCCTGTCCGATCGCATGGCCGGGCCGCGCCACTGCTCTAGTCGGTTGATGCACCGTTCGACGGCGCTGCGCTGTCTGTAGGCCTCGGCGTCGAAGGCCGGTGGGCGGCCTCCGTCGCGGCCGCTTCGCAACTGGTGGCCGACCTGGTCGGACGCCTGGGGGATGACAGCGCGGATTCCGCGCCGCCGGAGGTGATTGCGGATCGCGCGGGATGAATGCGCACGGTCCGCCAGGACGGCATCGGGTCGGTCCTCGGTCGCCCGGGTCCGCTTCGCGGAACACGGATGCCCGCCATGACGGTCTCGAAGGTCGGGGCGTCGCCCGCTTGGCCTGCGGTGACGCGGAGGGCCAGGGGACGCGCCCGGACGTCGCTAACGAGGTCAGCAGTGCGGGCCGTCGCCCGGTGGGGCGACGGCCCGTACTCGCATGCTGGTCAGCGGTTGGCAGCCGCATGGTCCGGCTGCCGGTGGGTTGCATCAAGCAGGTTCTGCGACCTGCTGACGACGGTGGTTAGCGGCGGCGGCCCCAGGTTTCGGTGTCGACGGTGCGGCCGCGGTCGTCGCGCAGGGTGGCGGTGTCGGAGCGGTTGTCCCAGACGTAGTCGCGGCGGTCCTGGAAGAGGTCGGTACGGGTGTCACGGCCGTTGCCGCTGTGGATCCGGATGGTGGCACGGGAGCCGATGCGGACGTTGTCGAAGCGGTAGCGGTTGCCGTCACTGTCGCGCAGGGTCCAGCCACGGAGGTTGATCGCATTGCGGGTGGTGTTGGTGATCTCCACCCACTCCCCGTTCAGGGAACGGTTCGAGCGGTCTTCACGTCCGGGGCTGTCCGCCTGGACCCGGCTGATCTCCACCCGCGGCCGCTGCTGGTGGTGACGGTCGCCGTCCGCGGCGGCCGCCGGCAACGCAGCAGCGGAGACGATGGCGCCGGCGGCCAGGACGGTGGCGGCGATGCGGCGTACGGAGGAAGAAGCAGATGACATGGGTGACGCTCCCTCAAGAACAGTGCCCCACCTGCCGAAGCAAGTCGGTGGAGGCTTTTGCGGAGACGGCTCGGGGTGAGCCGATGGCCACACTCTCGACCCGACACGAACCCCACCGCAGCCCCCGCCGACGCCGGTTACCAGACACGGACATATCCGTCACAGTCGCCTTCCGGATGCACGTATTCCGCCCGAACGTGCCCCTGACATTCACTGACCGCTACACCCACCCGCCCCGCAAACCGGACATCAGGGTCAACACGCTCCGGCGCACCACCGGGCGCACTCTTCCCCCACCTCACCCACCCGGGCTAGTCGTTCAAGTAACAACCGTTCTGCGGAATTCTTCGCACGCCAGCCCGTGGTTCGTACATGCTTCTCGAGCCTGGCAGGCTGCGCACCCCTCGCCGGGAGCCGCGTACGCCCGATGTCATCGCGTGCTGCTGTCCGTCCTGCGCGGTCAGAACGAGCACCAGCGCCTTGGAGCGGGTGGCCCCGAGCCCGGTGGCCACTTCTTCGGCGGAGACGCCGACGGCGCGCGGCGCGGCCGGCGGCGAGGCCACGGTCGTGGCGGTCAGTTGCTCGGTGATCTCGATCAGCAGGGCCGCCAGCGGCCCTGGGAGCGTCCTGCGGAACCGGCGGGCACGAACCGCACAAGTTCCGGGGCCGGGATCACGGGGCCGTCGTAGCCCTTGACCTCGCCGGAGCAGGTGCCGGCCATCCGGTCCTCACGGACCCTCGACCGTGGGCCGGCTCGCGGCCTTCGCCCGGCTCGGCGCGGAGCCCGGGTCCGGTGGGCCTTCAGGGCATTTGGCATCCAACTGCAGCAACCAACTTGACCAAAAATGGTAACTCTTCAATATAAACTGAACATTTTCGGAATCTACCCCTCGCCAGGTGAGCGGGCTGCGTAGGCTCCTCACCGGTTCGGGTGATGCCACACGTCATCCGAGCCGAAGAAGTTCTTTCACTCGGGAGTGGGCGCGTCTTGTCGGGCTTCGTGTAAGGAACGACGCTGCCAGAGCCCGCCAGGAGGAAACGGCCCGCTGAACTGGAGGGGAAACCTCATGGCTGAGATCGATCTCGGAGTGGCGTCGGACTGGGATGAGGGCGACAACCACGGCCGTATAAAACTGCGGCAGAACCAGATCACCCCGACGTCGAAGGACGTGCTCATCAGCTCTCCGGTGAGCATCGAACTGTCGGTGAACACGAACTACTCCACCTCGCAGGAGGCGGACAAGATCTACTTCACGACCCACCACGGCTCCACGAAGAAGGTCATCGCGGTACTCGACTCCGACGGCAACCTGCACATCGCCGGCCGCCTGATCACAGAGCAGAAGGACCTGTCGTACTAGGCAGCGGCGCAAGCCACCCTCCCCGGCCGGCAACACCGATCAGACGTCCGGCCGCAGTGAACTCACAGCAGGCCGACATCACCGTCGGAGGGTTCGGGAAGGCATGAACAGCGTCGAGGCGTCCAGGCTCGACTGATGGCCCAGGGGGGCGGGGGGGCACGCTCTTCCCGCCCTTCTGGCATTCCTCGCAGCTCGCACACTCGACATGCTCGACGAGACCCGCTCCTGGGGCATCGACCGCGGCCGGGGCACCGAGCCCATCAAGTGCGACTCGCGCGCCTTCCACCAGGACACCGACTTCAAGGTGTCGTGCCAGAGGGACGAGGGCGAGGGCTGTGACGCCGAACGCGACCTGGGCCCGATGCTCGCCGCACTGCTCCTCTCCCTCCCCCTGGCCACGGTCGGCACCGGCCTGTACGTCTCCGGTGCTGCGGCGGTCCGCACCGCTGCTCACGCTGCCGAAATCACCCGCCTGAACACCGCCCCGGAGGGCTGAGCGAGGGCGGTCGGAGCAGCGCCCGGGCGACCTCGGGGGCGTGGGCGGCGAAGGGGCCGAGGTCGGTGGCGCGGGGGTAGGCGGGGTGGTCGCGATAGGCGTCGAGCCGGTCCAGGGCGCGCAGGCCGTAGTACGCGGACGGCTGGGCCGCCGCGGCGCGCCCGGGGCGGGCGGTCGCGGTGGTGACCTCCGGGAGGATCTGCTCGAACAGTGCTTGGCACGCACGGATGCCGCGCAGCATGACCTGGTGGTAGCGGTCCTCGGGCCCGATGGGGAAGCGGTGTTCGGCCAGGACCGGACCGGTGTCGATGCCCGCGTCGACCTCGTGGGCCGTGGCGCCGTACTCCGTGTCGCCGTTCAGCAGGGCGAACAGGACGGCGACGGAGGGCAGTCCGCGATGGCGCGGCAGCAGCCCGTTGTGGATGTTGAGGATGCGCAGGCCGTCGACCCGGAGCAGGGGCTCCCGGAAGATCTGCCGGTTGTTGAGGGACCAGACGATGCCGTCGGTGCAGGCCCGGGCCAGCGTGTCGGCGTGGGCGTTGACGTCCGCCACCGCGAGGTGGGGCGCGTCGGCGGCCGCGGCGTCCAGCGGGTCGGCGGAGCAGACCAGGTCGACCGGGTGACCACGGGTGGCCGCGTGGGCGACGGCGCGGCGGAGCAGTGCTCCCTCTCCGACGAAGATCATGCGGACACCTCCTCGCGGGCGGCGGCCAGGTGCTCGCAGACCTGCTCCAGCGTCAGGTTGCGCACGAGGCTGTCGAGACGGCCCGTGAACCAGGAGGCCTGCCCCGGGGTCAGCAGGTCCGAGGAGACGGCGGTGAGCATCTCGACGAGGGCCAGGGAATCACCACCGAGGGCGTGGAACTCGGAGTCCGCCGACAGCAGCGCGCCGTCGACGCCGAGCACCTCCGCCCAGTGGTGCCTGACCCGTTCCTCCAAGGTGACGGGGGCGACTGCCGGTGCCGGTGCGGGTCCGCCCGGCGCGGCGTGGGCGAAGGGGTCGGGGAGGGCGTCGAGATCGGCCTTGCCGCTGACCGTGCTGGGCAGGGTGTCGATCACCACGACATGGGCGGGGACGAGGTACGTCGGGAGCGTCCGGGTGAGCTCGGTCCGCAGGCTGCGGGGCAGATCCGTGCGGATCGCGGGGTCGTCGACGGCCGGTAGCACGTACGCGCAGAGCACGGCCGCCGTGGAGTGCGGGCGGCGGCGGGGCACGACGACGGCGCGGCGGACGGCCGGGTGGGCTTCCAGGGCGGCGACGACTTCGGCGGGGTCGACGCGGTGCCCGGCGATCTTCACCTGTTCGTCGATGCGCCCGGCGAACTCGACGGCTCCGTCGGCCAGTCGGCGTCCGAGGTCGCCGGTGCGATAGGCGCGGACGCCGTCGGGGCCGGTGCTGAAGGGTGAGGGACGGCCGTCGAACCCACCGAGGTAGCCGCGGGCCACCTGGACCCCGCGTACGACGATCTCGCCGGTGCGGCCGGTGTCGCCCGGTCCGTTGCCGATGCTCTCGCCGTCCTCGGTGACGAGGTCGACGCGGGCGTACGGGCCGGGGAGGCCGATCGGGACGGTGGCGCCTCCCTCGCCGCCGTCCACGGTGTGGGCGAGTACGGCGACGGTCGCCTCCGTGGGTCCGTACGCGTTGATGACGCGGCAATCGGACCCGAAGGCGGCGTGCGCGGACCGTACGGCCGTGGGGGTGAGGGGCTCGCCGCCCAGCAGCAGGGTGCGCAACCGGTGCGTGGGCCCGTCGCCCGCGGCGCCGAGGAGGGCGAGGTGGGAGGGGGTGAGCGCGAGGGTGTCGGCGCCGTGCTCGGCGACCAGCTCGCGCAGGGCGGCGGGCGAGGGCCTGCCGGGGGCGAGGACGGCCGTACCGCCGGCCAGCAGCGGCAGGAAGAGGGGGAAGCACGAGATGTCGAAGGCGTAGGAGGAGGCGAAGCCGAAGCGCGTGCGGGCGCTCACCTGGCAGACGTCGGTCATCCAGCGGACGAATCCCATGAGGCTTCCGTGTTCGATCTGCACGCCCTTGGGGCGGCCGGTGGAACCGGAGGTGTGGATGACGTACGCGAGGTCCGAGGGCCGTACGTCCGCCGGGGCGCCCTCCGAGTCCCCGTCCCCGTCCGCGTCCGGGCCGGGGGCGTGGTCGAGGAGGTCCTCCACGGCGAGCAGGGTTCCCGGTACGAAGGGGGCGAGTTCCTCCACCAGGTGTCGTCCGGTCAGGCACAGACCGGTGGCGGAACCCCGGAGGATCTCGCTGATCCGTACGCCGGGATGGCCGGGGTCGAGCGGCACGTAGGCGGCACCCGCCTTGAGGATGCCCCACAGGGCGCACACTCCGGCGGGCGTGCGGTCGACGACGAGTCCCACCCGGTCCTCGCGTCCCACGCCGCGGTGCCGGAGCCCGTCCGCGACGGCGTCGGAGCGCCGGTCGAGCTCGGCGTACGTGACCACGCCCCCGGGCCCGTCGAGCGCGGGCGCGTCGGGGGTGCGGGCGGCCCGGGCGCGGAAGGCGTCCACGACGGTGAGTTCGGGGACGGCCGGGTCCGGGGCCGAGTCCGGGACCACCGGAGCCGGGACCACCGCAGCCGGAGCGACCGGAACCGGGGCGATCGGAACCGGGGCGATCGGAACCGGGGACGCCGCCCGGAGTGCGGGGCCCGTGGCCGCCGCCTCCGCTTCGACGGGGCCCTGCTCCTCGATCGGTTCGAGGCCGGCCAGGACCGCGTCCAGCAAGCGCGCGGCGCGGGCGCCGAGATCCGGGCCCCCGCCGCGGACGCCCAGCGTGATCTCGGTCGCCGTGCCGCTCTCGGCGGCCACCAGGGAGAGCGGGACCAACGGGGCGTGCACCGGCAGTGCGTACGCCGTGGACGCCGTGAAGCCGCCGCCGGAGAACTCCGCCAGGTCCAGGCGGCCGAGGTGGGAGACGACGGCCGAAGCGAGGTGCCGGTCGGTACGGGAGGCCACGGCCTGTGCGGTGCGCAGCAGAGCTGCGGTCACGGGCCGCGGCAGCGGCGCGAGGGCCGATTCGAATCCGGTGGCGAGTTCGTGGTTCCCGGCCAGGGCGGTCAGCAGGCAGGTGTGCACGGCCGTCCAGTCCTCCCCGGGGCGCAGGTCCAGGAACAGCGGCAGGCTCAGGTTGCCGGTGGCCGCGATCCCGGGACGGTGGCGGCGCAGGTCGACGGGGACCATGACGCGGGTGTCGAACCCTGCGGCGTCGGCCAGGGCCTGCGCGAGGCGGGCGGTGAGGGCGGGACGGCGGCCGGGCAGGGTGCGGCGCAGCCACAGCGTCCGGAGCGGGCGGCCGGCGCCGTCGGCCGGGCCGAGCGGGGAACGCCGGGGAGGCCCCGGCGTGGGCCGCGGCCCGGTGCTGCCGAGCCGGCGCAGCAGCCCGATGTCGGTATCCGTGTCGGGCGCGGGCCGGGCGGGCTCGCCGCGCAGGGCTCGGAAGACCTCCCGTACCCAGGTCAGGGCGCCGTGACCGTCCATCACGGCGTGCGAGGCGCTGAAGACGATCGTGGTGGTCGCCTTCGCGTCCGCGGACTTCCCGTCCGCCCTCTTCCCGTCCGTGCCGGGGACGACCAGCACCTCGCAGCCCGGCGGCTCCGTCCGCCGCGACGGCCCTGCGGGCAACGCGACCGTCCCCGGGGCCGAGTCGGCGTACGCTCCGGCGCGCGGTACGTCGTACCGCACCTGCGGCGGCGACCCCCCGGCGCTCCACGTCGCCCCGGTGCGCACGAGCCGTGACCCCGGGCACGACTCGGCGGCCCGGGTCACGGCTGCCTGGAAGGCCCGGGGGTCGGGTACGCCGTCACCCTCGACGACGATGCGCAGGGCCATGGCCCCGCGGGGGTCCCCGGCGGAGAGGTAGAGGCGTTCGGTGGGCGACACCGGACGCCGGTATCGGACATCGGTGCCGACAACGGCACCGACACCGACACCGACACCGACATCCGTTCCGACACCGGCATCGACCTGATGGGACGTCATGACTTGGTGTTCCCTTGTTCGATGTGGTCGGGGGCGGGGCGGACCGGTGCCCCGGTGCCGGTGGAGACGGCCGGGCCGGCGGTCCAGGCGGCGACGCCGCCCACCCCGGTCACCCACTCCTGCAGGGCGCGCAGCCCGTCGGCCTGGCTGCGCGGAGCGGCGTAGCCGAGGTCGTGCCGGGCGGCAGCGGTGTCGTACGTCGCCGAGCGGGTCAGCAGCGCCATCATGTAGCGGCTCAGCGGCGGAGCCGCCTCGGTACCGCTGCCGGCTGCGGACCGGTGGCGCAGGCGCCAGCCGGTCTCGACCGCCGCGGCCATCCCGCGGCCGAGGACGAGCGGGATGCGCGGCGCGGGCGGCGAACAGTCGAAGAGGGCGCCGACCCGGGCCAAGAACGGCCAGAGGTCGGTCTCCTCGCGGTCCGCGACGAAGTAGGCCCTGCCGCCGACCCGTCCGGCGGGGGCGAGCGCGGCCCGCAGGCAGGCGTCCACCGCGTTGTCGACATGGCAGAGCGAGACCAGGACCCGTTTGCCGCCCGACAGGTCGGGCAACCGGCCCGCGCGCATGGCCTCGACCATGCGCGGCAGGAATCCGGCGTGGTCGCGCGGCCCCCAGATGCCGCGCGGGCGCACGGCGCAGGTGGTGAACTCCGGGCCGTCGGCGGCGCGTACGTACTGTTCGGCGACGGCCTTCGTCTCGCAGTAGAGGTTGAACCACCGCTGCGGGTACGGGGTGCTCTCGTCGATGCCGAGCCGGTCGCCCTCCCGGACCCGCATCAGGGCGCTCGGGCTGGAGACGAACACGAACCGCCGTGCCCCCGCCGACCGCGCCGCTGCGAGCAGCCGCTGCGTGCCGGTGACGTTGGCGGCCTCGAACTGGGCCCGGCTGCCGTGGTCGACGACCCGCGCCGCGCTGTGCAGGACCGCCTGACAGCCCGCTGCCGCCCGTTCGAGCGAAGCGTCGTCGGTGAGGTCGCCGGTGACGACCTCGACGCCGGGCAGGGAGCGCAGCCGTACGGCATCGCTGCCGGGGCGGACCAGGGCGCGGACCTGGAATCCCTGCTCCAGGGCGCCGTCGACCAGGTGCCCGCCCAGGAATCCGGATGCTCCGGTGACCAGGATCTTCACAGCGCCCGCCACCAGGTCGCGCCGTAGAGCATGGTGCGCCCGACCACCGAGGCGGTCCCGTGTCCGGCCGCCCGGCCGCGCGGCAGCGCGAGCGGGATCTGCGCGGCGTGCACGCCGATGCTGAGGAAGGCGTCGGTCCACCACAGCCAGCGCAGCACCGGGACGTCGGGAACGTCCCCGGCCGCGGCCCACACCGCCCCGCCGACGAGGTACGCCCATCCGGCGAGCGGCACGATCCGGGCCGCCCGCCGGCCCGCGGACGACGCGGGCCGGGCCTGTTGCCGCGCGGCCCAACGGGCCAGTTCCTCGCGGCCGATCTTGGCGTTGTGCCGGATGTCCACGGGGAAGCCGGGGTGGCGCAGGAACTCCTGGAGGCCGGCGGTCGCCGCGTGCTCCTCGGCCATCGTGCGCAGCTCGGCGACGAGCTCCGTCCACGCGCCTTCGTCGAGCGCCGCCCCGTCCGGGCCGGTCTCGGTCTCCACGCAGACGACGGGCCGTTGTGCTCCGGCCGGCCCGATGCCGACCAGTGCGGTGCGCCGGACCAGCGGATGGGCGTTGAAGACCCCCTCGCAGCGCACGGTGTGCAGGTCCCGGTAGCCGGTGCGGACCCGCTGGGTGGCGCGCCCGCAGAACCAGAGCCGACCTTCGGCGTCGAGGTGGCCCAGGTCGCCGGTCCGGTGCCAGATGCGGGGGGCTGCGCCGCCGGAGCGTTCCTCGGTCGACTTGTGCGCGGCGTCGGACCGGGGTGCGCGGTGGTAGCGCAGGCTGACGGAGTCGCCCTGCACCAGGATCTCGCCGACGCGCCCGGCCGGCAGGCCGGTTGCGGGGTCGAAGCGGGCGAGCGGCCCGTCGGTGACGGGGGCGATGGCCACTCGGGTGCCGGGAACGGGCCGGCCGACGCAGGTCCCTTCGCCGGCGGCGGCGCGGGCCGCGGTACCGCCGCCTTCGCGACCGGTGTCGGCCTGGTCGTCGCCGAGGATCTCGGCCGCCTCGATCGAGGTGATCGGCAGGACCTCCGTGGCTCCGTAGGTCACGTGGATCCGTGCCTTCTCGTCGAGGACGGAGCGGAGCGCGGACACGACCGCGTCGGGCACCGGCGCCCCGCCGGATACGACGCAGCGCAGCTCGGGCAGCGGATGACGGCCGCGGGCGGCGCCGGTGAGGTGCCCGGCCAGGTTCCGCAGCAGGGCGGGCGAGGCGAACATCGTGGTGACGCGGAATCGTTCCAGCGCGTCCACGAGCAGCTCCGGGTCCGCCTGGGCGACCTTGGCGGGAGCCAGTGGCGCGAGGACCAGGGTGGATCCGTAGACCAGGTCGAGCACGCCGTAGAAGGGCAGGGTGACCAGGGAGACGTCGTCGCGGGTGCGGCCGTGGACGGCTTCTATCTGGCGGGCGATGGACAGCGCCATGCGGTGGGTGTATTCGACTCCCTTGGCGGGGCCCGTGCTTCCGGTGGTGAAGCCGATCATCAGCAGGTCGTCCCCGCCGGGCAGCGCGGTCTCGTCCGCGTACCGCACGGTCGCGGGGGTGGCGCGCAGCGCGGCCAGCGTGTGGCCGCGGCCGAGCCGGCGCCGTCCCAGGGTGACCGGTATGCGTACACCGGCGAAGGTACGGCGGCCCAGGACGCGCACGAGGTGGGCGAGGGGCGGCCCGATGAACGCCTCGGCGCCCACGGCCCGGTAGCAGTGCAGCATGCGCCGTACGCCCATGCCGGGATCCACGACGACGGGCACGGCCCCGACCCGGAACAGTGCGAAGCAGAGGGCGAACAGTTCCGGCCCGGGCGGTGCCATCAGCACCGTCCTGGTGCCCCGGGTGATGCCGGCGCGCCGGAATCCGCGGGCCAGTTCCTCGACCCTCTCCTGCAACTCGCCGTAGGTGAGGGTGGCGTAGCCGCCGGAGTCCCGGCCGTCGGGGTGGATGACGGCCGGCTTGCCGGGAAACGCGCGGGCGTTGCGCTCGAGCCACCCGGCCACGCCGCCCGTGACGGCGGCCGGTTGCTCCACGGCCGGGTCGCCGGTGAACCCCGTCTGCGGCACGGTGCTCACCACCCCTCGGGCCGGTAGAGGGCGCACGCCGCGCTGGGGCCGGCGCCGACCGAGACGAACAGGAGCTGGTCGTGGTCGTCGCGGCGGGCGTCGTCCATCGCCCGGAGGTAGCCGAGGACCGGCGCCGCGGTGTGTGGTTCTCCCCGGCCCGCTGCGCCGTCTTCGGCCGTGGGCGGGCCGATCACCAGGGTCCGGTCGAGGTCGATGCCGATCTCCTGCGCGTAGTCGGCGGCGGCCCGCTCCGCGAACGCGCTCAGCCGCTCCGCGTGGCCCGGCTCGCGCCGGACCGTGATCGTGGTCCGCCCGTGCCGGCCCATGGTGGCGGTGTCGAGGTATCCCTCGACGTCGGTGGGCCGGTCGGCGGTGTAGTGGCGTACCGGTCCGAACCCGGCGGCGGGGTCGGCGCTGCGCTCCAGCAGGAGGGCACCGGCAAGGTCCGCGTACGGGTAGTCGGCGTCGCGGTCCGCGTCGCCGCCGGGGTGGACGTCGGCAGCGGTGATCAGCAGCCGTTCGGTGGTTCCCGTCTCCAGCAGTGACCGGCCCACCTGTACGGCGTTCAGCACGCCGCAGGCTCCGTTCATCAGGTCGAAGGAGAAGCCCGCGGCCGGTTCGGGGTCGGCGATGTAGTCGAGGTTGATGCCGACTTCCTTCTGGACCAGGGCCGACATGGCCGGTTCGAAGGTGTTGTGCTCCCGGTAGACGCCGACGTTGATCAGGGTGCCGATCGAAGCGGCCGGCACTCCTGCCCGGGCCAGGGCGCCCCGTGCGGCCCGGCCCGCCAGGTCCACGACGGAGGCCGGGGCGGACGCGTCGGGCAGGGCGGTCGCCGCTGCGGTGATGACCATGCCCATGGCTCACACCCCCACGTTCGTGAGCGTCGCGGACAGGGCACCGGTGACCACGCCGGAAGCGGCCGGCACCATCAGGTACTTGGCCCCGGGGCGGGCGCCGCCCGTCCTGAGGTGCTCGCACAGCGTCAGGAAGTGCGAGGTCGTGGCGGTGTTCCCGTACCGCTCCACCACGGAGAGGGAGGTAGGCATGGGGGCGCCGAACTCGGCCTCGGCCGTCTGGTTGACGTAGTCGATGAAGCGGGTGCCGACCTGGTGCTGGATCACGTAGTCGAACTCCTCACCGGCGAACGCCCGCCCCTTCTTCGCCAGGAAGTCCCCGTGGAACCGCGGCCACAGTTTGAGCCGGTCCCGGTTGTGCATCTTCTTGTTGTCCGTGTAGAGGGAGATGCCGGGGGTCCGGTCGCTGGGCATGCCCATGCACAGGTGGGAGTACTCGGAGCAGGTCATCAGCTCGATGTAGTGGATGCGGTCGGCGGCGTCGGCGGAGACGTCCAGGACGACCGCGGCCGCCGAGTCCCCCACGGAGAGCGAGGCGAACTGCGGGTCGTAGGAGTCGGTCATCTCGCGCGCGGCGGTCTGCGCGACGCGGGTCGCCTGCTCACCGCTGACGACCAGGCCGCGCCGCACGGCGCCGGAGCGGATCATCCGGTCGAGCAGCCAGACGCCCGTCATCATTCCCGCGCAGGCGTTGGAGACGTCGAAGTGGATGGCGGAGCGGGCGCCCAGCTCCCGGGCCAGCATCGCGGCGAAGGACGGCTCGAAGGCGAAGCGGCTTCCGTCCTTGAAGCGGGTGATCGAGGCGGAGATGACGATGTCGAGGTCCTCGGCCCGGTAGCGGGAGGACTCCAGCGCGTCCCGGGCGGCGGCCAGGGCCATCCCGAACGAGTCCTCGCCGGCCGCCGGTTCGGGGTCGTACACGCGCCTCTCCGTGATCCCGGTGATCTTCTCGATGTCCGCCTCCCCCAGCCCCGGGACCGAGGCGGCGAGTTGAGGGGTGGTCTGGACCGTTGCCGGAAGGCAGACGCCTAAGGCTTCTATTCGGCTGTACGTGGCGGTGCTCATGTGTGTCGCTCTCCGTAGCGGTCCGCCCGGGGCGAGGGAGTGCCAGGGCGGTGGTTGACAGAGGGATGCAAAGGACGTCCGGGGAATAACGGACAGTCAAGTTACCGTAGCGTACGGAGATGTCGTCGATGTGTCAGGGCTTCGCAAATCAGGAACATGTGGTCGAATATCGGCCACCCATTACCACCCGTTACCGCCGCGACGCCGAGCGGAATTCGCGCCTCGCCCCCTGCGCCCCAGCACCCCGCACCCTCGAAAACCTGTCCGGAACCACTCGGTCCACCTTGCGGGGCGTGAGCGGGGCGGACCCCGACGCCCGCGAGAGCGGGTCCACACCGACCATCCAGCCAAACTGGTGATCGATTTCGGGCCGTCGGATGGGTATGATCGCCGGCAGCAAGGCCGTAGCGCAGAGGTCGTCGCGCCCACGCATCGAGCTGGAGGACGTCGGTTCGAATCCGACCGGTCTTGCGTCTACTTCTGCAGTTCTCCTTCAAGTCGTGATGGACGCCGGGCACCGGCGAATGAAACCGGTGGAGTGGTGATGACACAGCCGACACCCGTACGGTGCCCCGCGATCGAGCACCCCGACCTGCCACCGGCCGACCCGGCCCGCCTCGACCCGCTGCTCGCCCGGCTGGCCGCGGACCGGCCCGTCGACACCGACGAGAGCTTCCCCCTCGGCACCCTGCGCACCGACGGCCGCGTCGACCTCTGCAAGCAGGGGCTCGGTCCGGCCGGCGCGGCCCGCCTGCTGCCCGCCGCCACCGCCTCCGCGCACGCCAGGCACCTGCTCCTCGGCACCAACGCCATGGGCGACGCGGGCGCCGTCGCCCTGGCCGAAGCCCTCACGGGAAACCACGGGCTGCACACCCTCTACCTCGGCTGCAACCGGATCGGCCCCGACGGGGTGGGCTCCCTCGCCGGCGCCCTCAGCGACGACACGACCGTCCGCGCCCTCTGGCTCAAGCGCAACCCGCTCTTCGAGGACGGCGCCCGCACCCTGGCCGCGCTGCTGCGCCGCAACACCGCCCTGCGCACGCTCGACCTGGTCAACACCGGGATCGGCGCCGACGGCGTACGCCTCCTGCTCGACGCCCTGCTGGAGCGCGAGCAGCCCCTGGAACGGCTCTTCCTCGGCGGCAACGGCCTCGGCCCGGACGCCGCCCCGCTGCTGGCCGCCCTGATACGGGACGCCGGGGTGCGCGAGCTGTACGTCCCCGCCAACCACCTCGGCGACGGGGGCGCCGCGGTCCTCGCTTCCGCCGCGGCCGACTCCGCCCGTCCGGTCCGTCTCGGGCTCGGCGGCAACGGCATCGGCGCCGCCGGAGCGCGGAGCCTGGCCGCCTCCCTCGACGGCATCGAAGCCCTCGACCTCGGGCGGACCATGTCGGAGCGCAGCCTCGGGTCCCCCGGCAACGACCCCGGTGACGAAGGGGCGTACGCCCTGGCCGCGGCGCTCCCCGGCAGCCCGCTGCGCCGGCTGGAACTGCGCCACACCGGCCTCACCGGGCGCGGTGCGAAGGGCCTGCTCGCGGCGGTGCCCGCGGACAGCCCGCTGGAGTACGTGGGCCTCGGCCCGGGCCTGCCCCGCCGCGTGAAGCGCTCCTTCACCGAACGGCTCCGCCCTGCCCGGGCGGCCCACCCGGACGTCCGCGCCATCGGCAGCGTGTACCGGTGAGCGTGGAGAACGCCGAACTGCCCGGCGGCCTGCGGCCGGAGGACCGCCTGGCCTGGCAGCGGATCCGCCGCTACGCCGTGCCCGGCTGGATGATCGAGCAGGCCACCGCGCACCGGCTGGCCGGTGACTGGCGGGCGGCCTGCGCGGCCGCCGCCGTGGACGTCGAGTTCGAGCTGCCCGCGGTGGAGGCCCGCTACGGAGGCGCCGTGGCCGAGGCGTTGGCGGAGGACCTGCGGCACTTCGCCCCGGACCTGCTGCGCTGGCACCTGCCCCGGTACGGGGGCGGCCGCACCACCATCGCCACCGACCTGCGGATCCTGCTCGCCTCCTACGGCGGCCCCGGCGGTCCGACCCTGTCGGTCACCACACCCCGCATGAGCGAAGGCCCGCAGCGGCTGCGCCTGCACTGCGCGCCGGTCACCACGAAGAAGCGGAACGTGTACACCGGGCGCGGCTTCGCCTCGGAGGACTGGACCGCGGTCCGGCCGTTCTGGGACGCCCGCCACGCGTCCGAGCTCGGCGCGCGCTTCGCCGACCCGGAAGGCCTCGCCGAGCGGATCGCCCTGCTGCGCGCCGCAGGGGACACGGTCGGGGCCTATGCGGCGGCGGGCATCGAGTGCGACCTGCGCGTGCCCGCCGCGCAGCCCCACCAGCGCCCGAGGGACCCGGAGGCCCTCCTCGCAGGGATGCCGATCGACCTCGGCCGGCTCGCGCCGGAGGTGGCGCGGCTGGTGGCGGCGGGAGCGGGCGACCGCTACCGGATCTCGGCGGGCTGGCGCACCTACCTGCTGCTGGAACACGTCGGCCCCGACAGGCTGCGGGCCCGCATCATCGAACTGGGCGAGGCGTTCGCCGTACCGGCCTTGCCCCGGTACGCCCGGCAGCGGCTCCCCGATCCCGAACTGGTCCGGACCGGCCTGGTCTCCCCGCGCGAGCTGCACCCGCTGGTGTCCGCCGCGCTGTTCCCCGGCGCCGACCCCGCCGTGGTCCCGACCGGCCCCGATACGGGCGGGCCGGTACGGGTGCGCTGCGGCGGCGGATGGCACGCGGTGCGCTCACACGGCGGCGTGCTCGACGTACCGCACACCCCGCAGGAGCAGCAACGCGAGCGCGCCATGCGGGCGTTCGGAGGCGCGGTCTCCGGGTGCTTCGCCGTGCAGCACAGCTGGACGACGGGCGAGGGGCGGCTGCCGCGCGCCCTCCGGGCCCAGCGGCACGAGCTCTTCCTGCGCGTCCAGCACGGCGACACCCCGGGCGTGGTGGCGCTGCTGGACGCGGGTATGGACCCCCGGATCCGGGACGCCCGCGGCCGCGGCCTGCTGCACACCCTCAACCTGCTCGACCACGAGGTGCTGCTGCCCCGGTTGCTGGCGGCCGGACTCGACCTGGAGGCACGGGACACCGGGCAGCGCACCCCGTTGCTGTCCGCGGTGTACTGGGGCGGCTCGGCGGACCTGGTCAGGGACCTGCTGGCGGCCGGCTCCCGGATCGACGTCACCGACGAGATGGAACTGTCGCTGTCCCAGGTGATCCGCCGCTACAGGCGCACCGACCTCGCCTTCCTGCGGAACCGCGTCGACGAGGAGTTCCCCGACATCGGCGCAGACTGGTACGACGACCACCTGGAGTACCGCGAGGACGACGCGGACGAGGACGACGAGGACGACGACGCGTGAGTGCGACCCAGCCACAACCCGCCCGTGCCCTGGCCGCCGCCGACGCCCTGGGTGCCCGGCTGGACGCCACCCGCACCGAACCCGCCACCAACCCCCAACTGGAAGCACTGGCACTGGCCGTGACGGCCAATCAGCAGGTCCTCCTGTGGGGTGAGCCCGGTATCGGCAAGTCCGCTGGCATGGAGCAGCTCGCCACCGCGCTCGGCGTCCGGCTGGAGACCGTCATCGCCAGCGTCCACGAGCCCTCCGACTTCGCGGGGTTGCCCATCGTCGGCGAGGACCCGGCCACCACGGGCGTCCCCATGGCACCGCCGGACTGGGCGGTGCGCCTCGCCCGCACCGGCCACGGGCTGTTGTTCTTCGACGAGCTGTCCTCCGCCCCGCCGGCCGTGCAGGCGGCCCTGCTGCGCGTGGTCCTGGAGCGTCGGGTCGGCAGCCTCGAACTACCGGCGGCGGTACGGATCGTCGCCGCGGCCAACCCGCCCGCGAGCGCCGCCGACGGCTGGCACCTCAGCCCGCCGCTCGCGAACCGCTTCGTCCACCTCGACTGGACGCACAACCCGCGCACCGTGGCCCGCGGCATGGCCGGCACCTGGCCCGAGGTGGCGATCCCGGCCGTCGATCCCGCCAAGGCCGCCGGTTCGGTCGCCCGGGCCCGCGGGGCCGTCTCCGGCTTCCTCACCGCCCGTCCGGGCCTGGTCCACCACATGCCGGCCGAGGCCGCCGGACGGGGCCGCGGCTGGCCCTCCCCGCGCACCTGGGAGATGGCCCTGCGGCTGCTGGCCACCGGGTACGCGGCATCGACGGGCCGGGAGGCCCTCGCCGCCGCGCTCACCGGCGCCGTGGGCGAAGCCGCCGGGATCGAACTGCTCTCGTACCTCGAACACCTCGACCTGCCCGACCCGGACCGGGTGCTGGCCGACCCCGACGCCTTCGCCCTGCCCGAGCGCGGCGACCGGCAGCTGGCCTTCCTCATCGCCGTGGTCGCGGCCGTGCAGAGCGAGCTCACCCGTCCCCGCTGGGAAGCGGGCTGGGCGGTCCTCGCCAAGGCCGTGGACGCGGGCGTGCCCGACGTCGCCGCCCGCGCCGCCGCCGACCTCGCCGCGATGCGCGACCTCGACTGGCCGGTGCCCGCCGGCATCGACGCCTTCGTGGAACTGCTCCAGCTGTCCGGCTCGCTGCCGGGCGGCAACTGAGCCCAGTCCGGCGCCGTGCGACCGGAGTTGGACCGCGCGAAGCTACTGGCGGCCCGTTACAAGGCCGCCGAAACCCGTCCGTACCTCGCGTCCGCGCTGTACGCCCTGACCGTCATCCCTTCGGCCGGGGTGCGCACCATGGGCGTCGACCGGCACTGGCGCTGCTACGTCTCGCCCGCTTTCGTCGAGGCGACCCCGGTGGCCCTGCTGGCCGGGGTGTGGATCCACGAGGTGGCGCACCTGCTGCGCGACCACCACGGCCGGGCCGAGCGGCTGCCCGCCGCCGACCAGCGCGATCCGGTCCGGATCAACATCGCCCAGGACTGCGAGATCAACGACGACCTGCTGGCGGACGGGCTGGCGCTGCCCGAGGGCCGGATGGAGCCCGGGCTCTACGGCCTGCCCACGGGCGGCCTCTTCGAGACGTACCTGCCGGCGATCCCCCCGACGCCCCACGGGCCGGACTGCGGTTCCGGTGCGCACGGCACTCCCGGGCCGTGGGAGCTGGGCGAGGACGGCGGCCCCGCCCGGGTCGGACCGGTGGAGGCCGAGGCGCTGCGCCGGCAGACCGCCGAGGCCGTACGGGCCCACCGGCGCACCCGGGGTCGGGTGCCCGAGGGCTGGGCCCGGTGGGCCGAGGAGGTCCTGGAGCCCTCCGTCGACTGGCGCCGGGCTCTGGCGGGATCGGTCCGCGAGGCCGCCGCCTGGGCGGCCGGCGCGGTGGACTACACCTACCGCCGCCCCTCGCGCCGGACGCCCGCGCTCGGCGGCCGGGTGGTGCTGCCCAGTCTGCGCAGGCCGCTGCCGCGGGTGGCCGTCGTCATCGACACCTCGGGATCGATGGGCCCAGGCGAGCTCGCGGCCGCTCTCGCCGAAGTCACCGGCGTCCTGCGGGAGGTGGGGGTCGGCGGCAACCGGGTCGCCGTCCTCGCGTGCGACGCCGACGTGCACGCCGTGACCCGGGTGCGCAGTGCCGGCGAGGTGACCCTGGCCGGCGGCGGGGGGACGGACATGCGGGTCGGCATCGGCGCGGCCCTGGCCCTGCCCGACCGGCCGAACGTCGTGGTCGTGCTGACCGACGGGTTCACGCCGTGGCCGGACGAGACGCCGTCCTGCCGGCTGATCGCCGCGCTGGTCGGGAGCGCCCCGCCCGCGCCCCCGCCCTGGGTGGAGACCGTACGCGTCGACCTGGCCACGTGACCCCGCCGGCCGACGGCCCTGCCCGCTGCGGGCAGTTCACCAAGTGACGGGCCTCCGGCGGCCTTTGTCGGCACGGCACCAACGCGACCCCGGACGGCACGCCTTGTCACCCTCTGTGTTTAGCATCCCGCGATTCGGTAACAAGATGTAGTGACAGGTAATCAACACTCGACGAAAGGCAGGACCATGAACCTCGTCAACGTGCTCATCCTCGTCGCGGTCCTCGCACTTGTCGGCCTTCTGATCGCGGCCCCCAGCGCCACCGTGCGGCGCAACCCGTTCCCGGGCCGGCGGCAGCGGGCCGACCGCCGCCTCTCGGGCGCTCCCCGGTCGACCCGGGTGCCCGGTCAGCGGGGCATCCAGCACCACGCGCCGTGAATCCGGCGCAGCGGCCGACCGTCAGACGGGCTCGGTGGCGAAGAGCTCCAGGTGGGCGCAGTGCGGGCAGCGGTACGCCTCGATGCGCCGCCGGGGCTTTCCCAGCCGTTTGGCACCGCCGAACAGGCCGCGTTCCAACGCCCCGGCGATCCAGCGCGCGTACCCCCGGGCGCCCTCCCCCGCGTCCTCGACGAAACCCGGCTCCAGGCCGACGCCACCGCAGTAGGTACATCTCATCGCGTCCACGGGCCGAGTGTAGGGAGCGGGGCCACGGCGCCGGCCGCCGGGCCGGCGCCGGGCCCCGTGAGGAACTTCACCGCGGGGGACGTCCCCGGACCGCGGCCGGCGTTGCTAGATTGTCGGGCGGCCGGTCCAAGGCCCCGGACGAGATGCGCCGTACCCGGTTACGCACGACGACGCGCGAGGTGCTGCACGAGCAGCGCCGTCCGCTGTCCGCACCCGGGCAGCGTACTCGTCGAGCAAGATGGGCGTACGCCATGACCGTGCCACTCACCCGCAGCCTGTACCGGACGACCGCGCACGCCGCGGGGGGACGTACCGGATCCGTCCGCACGGACGACGGACGCCTGGACGTCCGCCTCGCCCCGCCGCGCAAGAAGGTGCCCGGCACCACCAACCCCGAGCAGCTGTTCGCGGCCGGTTTCGCCGCCTGCTTCACCTCCGCGCTCGCAGAGGTCGCCGCCGAGTTCGGGGCGGACGCCGCCACCGCACGCGTGGCGTGCGAGGTCCAGCTCGGCACCACGGACACGCCCGCCGGCTACGGCCTCGCGGTGACGCTCACCGTCGGCGTGCCCGGGTGGCGGGCGGCGGACCTCCAGCCCTTGCTGCACCGGGCGGACGCGGTCTGCCCGTACTCGCAGGCCGTGCGCGGCAACGTACCGCTGACGCTCGTGGCCGTGGACGAGCTCGCCGGGGCCGTGGAGTCCGTCGAGTCCGGCGCCGATGACCGCGCCTGAGTCCGCGCGGGGCGAGCACCTCCCGGACGGCCCCGGCGTCGCCGTGCCCGAGCACGGCGCCTGGCTGCGGCGCGGCATCAGCCGCGACGGCGGACCCCTCGTCGAGGACCGCGAAGTGGTGTGGCTGCAGGCCGGGTCGTACTACGCCGACAGCCGGGGCTTCGCCGGTGAGACGTCCTTCGACGGCTCCCAGGTGCACTTCCACCACCTCACGGGCGAGCCCGGCGAAGACGCCGGCACCTTCCGGTGGGACGGTGCGGACCTCGTCGAGCGGGGCACCAACCCGGACGGCAGCACCTTTCTGGAGATCTGGACCGAGCTGCCCGCCGCCGACGGCGCGTGCGGCTCCTGGTCCGGCCCGGACCACCACGTGGTGCGCGTCGGCCGCCACGTGGTGCACGTCGATTCCCGTTCCGGTACGTACTGGCGGCTGTAGCCCGGGCCGCGGCGGACCGTCAGGGCAGGAGACCGGCCGGCAGGTATTCCGCGTACTCCGAGGCCGGCCGACCGGTGGCCTGGCGGACCAGGTCCTCGATGGGGTCGACCGCCTCCTCCGACAGGGGCGTGCCGAGGCGGGCGGCGACGTCCCTGCGCAGGGTCGGTAGTTTGGCGTAGAGGCGGTCGCCGGGGCAGGAAGTGGCGTTGAAGTCGCGGTGGCCGTAGATCTCCGACGCGGGCAGGCCGTACTGGTCGCAGATGTGGGCGCACAGGTCGGCCAGGGCCGCGTACTGTGCCGCCGGCTGGTCCTGCGAGGTGTACGTGCCCTCGTTCTCGATGCCGATCGACACGGTGTTCTGGCCGACGCAGTGCGCCGCCCGCACCTGGCGGTGGCCGGTGCGCAGCTCCGCCAGGCTGTTGTGGCGTCCCTCCAGCACGAAGGCCCCGCGGCTGATGGTGAAGTGCTGGCCCGTGTCGATCCAGCCCTGCGCGTCCATGTGGTACGTCTGGATCGCGCGGGCGAGGGCGACGGCGCGCTGCTTCGAGTAGTCCGTCACGTTCGCCGTCGCCGTGTGGTGGACGATGATCCGCTCCGGGCCGTTGGCGAGGACGACGACGGGTTCGGACGCCGCCCGCGCACCCCAGGCGGCGCAGCCGATGATGTCCGGGGTGGCGGCGGAGTACGCCCGCCCCGCCGCGGCGAGCGGCAGTGCCGCGGCGGCGGTCAGGGCGAAGGCTCCCGTGAGGACCGACCGGCGGGTGTACGGGGCCGCGGCGCGTGCCGACGGCTGGTGCAGTGCGGAGGAGGTCATGCGGCGCCATTGAAGGGGACCGTGCCGCCACCGGCCGCGCAGACACACCGCGCACCCCCCGGACGTACCACCATCGGTGGCCCTACCGGGAGTCCTCGGCGTACGACACCGCCCGGCCGAGGCCCGGCGGCGTGTCCTCCCCGGCGGTCCACCAGACGCCCAGTCGCTGGCGGACCAGGTACCAGCCCCCGTCGGGACCCCGGCGGAAGTCCCAGTCGTACGGACCGCCCATGGAGTAGGGCGAAGAGCTCTGCCCGCTCCCCGTCACGGCGACGAACCACATGTACCCGACGCCCGTCGCCCGGTCCTCGTCCACCTCGAAGTCCATGTTCAGGATGTGGTGCTGCATGCTCGGGAAGTGTGCCTCCGCCTCCTCCACCTTCGCCCGGACCGCCTCCCTGCCGCGGACCTCTCCCCACGGCTCGAACTCCAGCACCGCGTCCTCGGCCCAGCACTCGATCCAGGCCCGCCAGTCCTTGCGGTCCAGCGCCCGCCAACCGCGGATCATGAGCCGCCGCAAGGCTTCCTTGTCCTCCAGGACCCGCAGTCGGCGCAGCAGGTCCTCGTACGTCACTTCGGTCCCCGCGGTCACTGGGCACTCGCAGCAGGGCGTACGACGATCTCGTTGACGTCGACCTCGGCCGGCTGGGCGACGGCGTAGGCGATGGCTCCGGCAATGGCGGACGCCGGCAGCGCCACGGCGCGATAGGCCTTCATGGCCTCGCGCGCGGCAGGGTCGGAGATGCCTTCGGCCAGCTCCGACTCGGTCACGCCCGGAGAGACCAGGGTGACCCGGACGGTGCCGTCCGACTCCTGGCGCAGCCCTTCGGACAGGGCGCGGACGGCGAACTTGGTGGCGCAGTAGACGGCCGCGGTGGGCGACACCTCGTACGCGCCGACGGAGGCGACGTTCACGAAGTGCCCGCCGCCCCCGGCGCGCATCACCGGCAGGGCGGCGGCGATCCCGTGCAACACGCCCTTGACGTTCACGTCGATCGTCCGGTCCCATTCATCGACCTTCAGAGCGTCCAGCGGCGAGAGCGGCATCACCCCGGCGTTGTTGACCATGACGTCCAACCGCCCGTACTGCTCCCGGGCGGCGGCCACGAAGGCCCGTACGTCGGCGGCGTCGGTGACGTCCAGCCGCTGGAAGGCCGCCGTACCACCTGCCTCGTTGATCTCCCGACTGAGCGCAGCGAGCCGATCGCTGCGCCGCGCGCCCAGGAGCAGCCGGTGGCCGTCGGCGGCGAGTCGCCGCGCCGTCGCCTCCCCGATCCCGCTGCTCGCTCCGGTGATGGCCACGACCTTGGCTTCGTTCCTCATACCCGTCCTGCTCCTCGTTCGAAGCGGATGACTCCGCCCGACCGAGTTTGGACAAGCCGCGGCCGGCCGACCAGGACGCACCGCACCCTGGCAGCGGGCCTCCCCACCCCCTAGCCTGCGGCCCCCTGCCGCTCCGTGCTGACGCTGCCGAGCCAGAGCAGGTCACGGGCCCGGGTCATCGCCACGAAGAGCTGGCTGCGGAGCAGTTCCTCGCGCTCCCGAGCCGTTTCCGGGGTCTGGGTACCGCCCGCGCCGGCCGGGGTCCCGTGTGCGAACACCGCGTCGTACCGGGGCAGGAGGACGTTCTTGAACTCCAGGCCCTTGGCCCTGCGGTAGGTGCCCAGCTTCACCGCGCCGACCGCGCGGCCGTCGTAGTGCTCCAACGGGCACACCGGGATGCCCGACCGGGTGAGCAGCCGCTGGTAGTGGCGAAGAGCGCGCATGGAGGGGCACAGCAGGGCGGTGTCGGCCAGCGCGCCGTCGGGCAGGGAACGCAGGGCGTCCAGGAGTTCCCCGTCGTGGGCTTCCGCCGTGGGCCGGGTGACGCGTACGACGTCCCCGTCGTGGTAGGTGAGGTCGACGTCGCGGCGGCCCGGGGTGTGCGTGCCGTCGAGGTCCTCGAAGGCGTCGTCGGCCACGACGGTGAGGGCCGCTTCCAGGATCTGCTTGCTGTTGCGGTAGTTGGTGCGCAGCACCTGCCCGCGGTCGCCGCGGATGTCGATGCCCGCGTCGGTGAGCCGGAAGCCCCCCGGGTACACGGTCTGCTGGCCGTCGCCGACGAGCAGCAGACCGTTCGGCACGTCACCGACGAGCGCGTGCAGCAGGCGCACGCCGACGAGCGTGAGGTCCTGGACCTCGTCCACGATGACGGCCGCGTACGGGGGCCGCTCGCGCCGGCGGACCGCTTCGGCCAGGGCCAGCGAGAGGACGTCGTTGAAGTCGTGCACGCCGCGCTCGCCGCGCAGTGCTTCGTACGCCTCGTACAGCTCCCACACCGCCTGCCGGTGCGCACGGTGCAGGCGTGCCTTCCGCCGCCGCCTCGGGACGGTCACGTACTCGTCGAAGCCGGTGAGGCCCCGCCCCTTGATGACGTGGTCGATCTCTTCGTGCCAGTAGGCGGGGGCGGGGTCGAGCTCGGCCAGGCTGCTCCCGCGGCCGACGTTCTTCCAGGCGAGGCTGAAGGCGGTCTCGGCCTTGTCCCCGTGCAGCCGTACCGGTACGCCCCGCTCCTGCAAGAACTCCTGCGCCCAGGAGTGGAGGCTGCGGAAGTCCACCCGGTCGGCGACGGCCGGGGCCATGGCCTTGAGGAAGGTGCTCTGCACCCGGGGCAGGTTGTTGGCGAAGGTGACGTACAGGATGCGGCCGGTCGTCCGCCGGGCCAGGTGGGCGGCACGGTGCAGTGCGACGACCGTCTTGCCGGTGCCGGCCGGTCCGCTGATGCGGGCCGGGCCGGCCCAGTTGCGGCGCACCAGTGCCACTTGATCGGGGTGGAGGAAGGTCATCCACTGCTCGATCGGGGCCTCCCGCGCCCCCTTCAAGGCCGCGTCGCGCAGCCCTTCCAGATCGAACAGCCCGTCCGGGGAGCCCGGTCGGTGGCGCTCGGGTGCCGGCGGCGGCTGCTGGTCGACCGTCGCCCCCGCGTAACCGGGGAACACCCGCTCGAGGTGATCGGCGATAGCCCGGACGGACTCCGCGCGCAGCCGGTGCCGCTCGGAGAGGAGCACGGGGCCGATCTCCTGTTCGCCCAGGAGCCGTATCCGGCCACGGCTCGCGTCGAAACGCCGGCCGGCGAGCACCAGCAGCGGCTGGACCGCGACCGGTGACATGCCGAGGGACGCCACCGCGCTCTCGGCGGCCTTCGTGGCGCCGAGCAGCCCGGTCGCGTGTTCGTCGCCCGGCTCGCCGCCGGCGGTGACGTCGATGACGAAGACGCCGCCGGGTCCCACCAGCAGCATGTCGGCGTCAGCGGTCCGCGCCCCGGACCACTGCCGGTGGACGAGCAGCCGCCAACCGCGCGCGGTCAGCACCAACAGCTGGGCGAGGACCCGCTGTTCGCCCTCGCCGACCGCGCCCCACCGCAGGGCCTGCCGGCGGGCGGCCTGCCACTGCTCCCGGAGCAACCGCTCCTGCCGCCGCGCGTCCTGCGCCCGCTGCGATGCCGCCCCGCCTGCCCCCATACCCAGCCCCCTCGTACGCGGAGTGACGATCATAGGGCGGAACGCAACGGTGGCGGCAGGGCGCGTACCGGGCAGCGCCTCCTCTCAGTCCTGCCAGTAGAACAGCAGGGTGTCGACCTTCAGCGGGTCGCGGCTGCCGAAGTAGTACACGCCGAGGTCGGTGACCTGGATCGAGCCGACGGCCTCGTCGAGCCAGCGGAAGCCGGCCGATTCGACCGCGCGGCGCACGGCCGGATCGTCGTCGTCACCGGTCGCGAACCGGCCGAGGGTGCTGATGAGCACCGCAGCGCCGCTCTGGCCGTAGCGGATCACGTGGTACGTGCCGTCCCCCGTTCCGTTGTCCTCTGCGCAGGAGATCGGCGGCTGCGGCGCGATGCCCGCGGCGGTGAGCGCGGCCGAGGCCCGCCGCAGCTGCTCGGCCGTACCGGTGGCCGGCGGCGGCTCCGTGCACAGGGCCTCGATCCGCCACCGCGGATCGGTCCGCTCCTCGGCCCACTGACCGTATTCGTGGACGATCGCCGTGCGCAGTTCCTCGTCCAGGCCGGTCACCTCGACGCGGGGGCGGCCCAGCTCCTCGTACAGCCTCCGGGTCTCGGCGACGTCCTCGGTCAGTCGGTGCAGCGCGTACGCGGCCCACAGCTTCGCCTCCTCGGTCGGCGCCTCGGCGAGGTAGGCGCGCAACCGCCCCGGGTCGGTCAGGAGCGCCTGGGCGCGGAACGCGACCTGCCGGTCGGGGTCCGCGAGCGCATCGGTGACGTCCCCGCCGGCGCGGTCCCGCAGGCGGACGGCGATGGAGCGGTCCTCGGGGCGGGCCCCGCCGAGTTCGGCCAGCACCGCCTCGGACCCGTGCCGGGCGGCCAGTGCGTCGAGCCCCGCCTCGCCGGTCTCCCGCCGATGACGCCACGGATCGAAGGCGAGCGTCGCCAGGGCGCCCGCCGCCGTCAGGTCGCCGAGAGCCCCGCGGGCCCCCAGGACCGCTTCGGCCATGCCGTACGCGCCGTCCTGCTGCCGGTCCTCGTGCCGCAGCCAGGGCAGCAGCTCGGGGCGGTCCGCGAGCAGGCCCAGCAGCGCGATGCGCACGTGGCTCACGTCATCGGTGTCCTGGACGCACGCGATCAACGCGGCCACGCGCCGCTCCGGCACCCGCCCGGCCAGCGCCTCGGCGCAGGCATCGCGGCGCCACCACGGCTGGCCCGTGTCGGCCGCGCACCGCGCGAGGGCGTCCGCGTCGAACGCACGCAGGCCCGCGGCGTCGGTCCGCCCGGCTTCCGGGGTCAACTTCTTGATCGTCTTCGCCATCCCGGGATGTTACTAGCGGCGCCGGGTGTCGGTGGGTGTCGATAGGCTTCACGGATGGCACTTCCCGACGCTTCCCCCGAGACCTCCGACACCTCCGCGACCTCCGACGCCCTGCAGGTACTGCACCGCGTGTTCGGGTACGGCTCCTTCCGCGGTGAACAGCAGGAGATCATCGAGCAGGTCGTCGGCGGCGGTGACGCGCTCGTGCTGATGCCGACCGGCGGCGGCAAGTCGCTCTGCTACCAGATCCCGGCGCTCGTCAGAGAAGGCACGGGCATCGTCATCTCGCCGCTCATCGCGCTGATGCAGGACCAGGTGAACGCGCTCACCGCGCTCGGGGTGCGGGCCGGATTCCTCAACTCGACGCAGGACCCGTACGAGCGGCAGGCCGTCGAGCAGGCGTTCCTCGGCGGCGAGCTGGACCTGCTCTACCTGGCCCCCGAGCGGCTGCGCACCGAGAGCACCCAGCGGCTGCTCGACCGGGGCAGCGTCTCGCTCTTCGCGATCGACGAGGCGCACTGCGTCGCCCAGTGGGGTCACGACTTCCGGCCCGACTACCTGGCGCTGTCGATGCTGCACGAGCGCTGGCCCAAGGTGCCGCGGATCGCGCTGACCGCGACGGCCACCGAGGCCACCCACGCCGAGATCGTGGCGCGGCTCGGCCTGGAGGAGGCCCGGCACTTCGTCGCCAGCTTCGACCGGCCGAACATCCAGTACCGGATCGCCCCGAAGAACAACCCGCTCAAGCAGGTGCTGGAGCTGATCCGCAGCGAGCACTCCGGTGACGCCGGAGTCGTCTACTGCCTCTCGCGGGCCTCGGTGGAGAAGACCGCGGCCTTCTTGGTGGAGCAGGGCATCGACGCCGTGGCGTACCACGCCGGCATGGACGCCCGGGCGCGTGCGGCGAACCAGGCGCGGTTCCTGCGGGAGGACGGGGTCGTGGTGGTGGCCACGATCGCCTTCGGCATGGGCATCGACAAGCCGGACGTGCGCTTCGTGGCCCACCTCGACCTCCCGAAGTCGGTCGAGGGCTACTACCAGGAGACCGGCAGGGCCGGCCGCGACGGCGAGCCGGCCACGGCGTGGCTGGCGTACGGCCTCCAGGACGTGGTGCAGCAGCGCAAGCTCATCGAGGGTTCCGAGGGCGACGAGACGCACCGCCGCTCCCTGAGCATGCACCTGGACGCCATGCTGGCGCTGTGCGAGACCGTCGACTGCCGCCGGGTGCGGCTGCTGGAGTACTTCGGCCAGGCGGGCGAGCCGTGCGGCAATTGCGACACGTGCCTGACGCCGGGCGAGTCCTGGGACGCGACGGTCGCCTCGCAGAAGCTGCTGTCGACCGTGTGGCGGCTGGCGAACGAACGGCGGCAGAAGTTCGGCGCCGGCCAGATCATCGACATCCTCCAGGGCAAGAAGACGGCGAAGGTCATCCAGTTCGACCACGACGCGCTCTCGGTGTTCGGCGTGGGGGCGGACCTGAGCACGGCGGAGTGGCGGGGCGTCGTACGCCAGTTGCTGGCGCAGCGGTTGCTGGCGGTGGAGGGCGAGTACGGGACGCTGGTGCTGACGCAGGACAGCGGCGAGGTGCTGGGCGGCCGCCGCAGCGTCCCGATGCGGAAGGAGAAGGCGCCCGCCGGACCCGCCCGCAAGGAGTCCGGATCGCGCTCGGGCAAGGGCGCCCGCGTGCCGGTCGACCTGCCCGCCGCGGCCGAGCCGGTCTTCCTGGCGCTGCGCGCCTGGCGGGCCGGGACGGCGAAGGAGCAGGGCGTGCCGGCGTACGTCGTCTTCCACGACGCGACGCTGCGGGAGATCGCGACGCGGGTGCCCACCACGACGGAGGAACTGGGAACCATCGGCGGCGTCGGCGAGGCCAAGCTGGCCAAGTACGCCGAGGGGGTGCTCGCCACGCTGGCGGAGTGCGGGGCGGCGAGCCCGGCCGATGCCTCCGCTACACCCGCTCCGTCCGCCGCGCCCGCCGGGCCCGCCGGGCCGGCGCCGGCGCCGTCGGTCCGGGCGGAGCGCCGCCCGGCGGCGCACGACGTCGAGGAGGAGCCGCCGTTCGATTGGGACGAGATGGCTCCGCCGCCCGACGACGACTGGCAGTAGACCTCCGCCTTCACCCGGGCCTCTCCAACCGGGAGTTACCGATGGGTAGCCACGGGCACGGTGGAACGGTAGCGTCCGTGGCCTGGAGGGGAGAGCCATGCCTCGTACGTTCACCGTGTCCGACAGCATCGTCGTCCACGTCAGTCCCGCCGACGTCTACCGGCACGTGTCCGATCCTGCCCGGATGGGCGACTGGAGCCCGGAGAACCTCGGCGCCACCGTGCACGGAGGAGCCGGGGAGACGCGCGTCGGGACGGTGTTCGACGGGCGCAACAAGCGCGGGGCCTTCCGGTGGACCACCCGGTGCACGGTGACGGCGCTCGAACAGGACCGGCTGTTCCGGTTCCGGGTGCACGCCATCGGGGTGCGGCGCCCCCGGCTGCCCAGACCCATCGCCACCTGGGAGTACCGCTTCGAGCCGGTTCCCGAGGGCACTCGGGTGACCGAGACGTGGACGGACGACCGCCGCTCGTGGCCGGACTTCGCGGCCCACGCCTTCGACCGGGTCGCCACGCGGGAACACACCTTCGCCGATTTCCAGCGCAGGAACATCGCAGCCACCCTGCGCAACCTCAAAAAGGCTTTGGAACCGGCGTCCGAGATGCGGTAACGGTGGGGGCCGTCAGGCCTTCGCGGGCACTCCGCCCCACGGCCCTCCCACCGAGGAAATCCACATGGACCATGCCGCCGAGTCCTTCCAACTCCTTCCCGGAGCCGCCGCGTCACCGGTGATCCTGCACGTACCGCACTCCTCGCGCACCGTCCCCGGGCCCGTACGCAGCGGGATCGTGCTGGACGACGCGGCGCTGGAGCGGGAACTGGACCACATCACCGACTCACACACCGCGGACATCGCCGCGGCCGCCGCCGCCGGATGCGCCCTCACGCCGTGGCGGTTCGTCAACGGGCTGTCCCGCCTCGTCATCGACCCCGAGCGCTTCCCCGACGAGCGCGAGGAGATGCTGGCCGTGGGCATGGGAGCGGTGTACACGCGCACCACGCACCGGGAGCGCCTGCGGGCGGACGGCTTCGACGGCCGCGCCTTGGTCGACCGCTACTTCCACCCGTACGCGGAGGCGATGGAGCGGGCCGTGGAGGACCGACTGGAGGCCGTCGGCCGCGCCGTGATCATCGACGTGCACTCGTACCCGTCGGAGCCCCTCCCCTACGAACTGCACGGCGCCGGCCCGCGACCGCCGATCTGCCTGGGCACGGACCCCTTCCACACCCCGGCCGCCCTGCTCGCCTCGGCCGAGAAGGCTTTCGCCGGCTTCGGCGGCACGGGGCTCGACAGTCCCTTCGCGGGCACGTACGTACCGCTGCGGCACTACGGCAGGGACCGGCGCGTCAGTGCCCTGATGGTCGAAATCCGCAGGGACACCTACATGTCCGAGCCGGGCGGCCCCGCCGGACCCGGCCTCGCCGCGCTGGCGGCGGCCGTGACCGAACTCGTGGACGGCCTGCCCCTGTGACCGTCCCCCGCGCGCACCGGGCGTGACGGCACCATCACCCCGCGCGCCCTCCGGAAACCTGCACATCGCGTTCGCGATCTCGACAGCCGACCTCCCCAGCGGGGCGATACGCCCGATATGCCCTGTCGCTTTGATGGTGATTAACCCTGGTTCGCTCCATGTAAGCAGCGTGTCGGCCGTATCTGTTACTCGATCCTGTGAAGAAGTCGCCACCATTCGGTGAATCAAGCTGCACGTCCGTCGGCAGAGGTGGCCGTCCACACGTGACGGGAAGTCAACGGGATTCGGTGGGGGGCGCGTTCGCGTGCTTTCATCTTGCCCATCGCAGCAGTCAGAACGGCGGCCGACTTTCGTGCCGCCCGCCGCTCGGCGATGAATTCCTCCCCCCAATGAAAGGTGCGCGCCATGCGTAACGACCTTGAGACCCGTGAGATCGACGACACCGAGCTGGACGCCGTGTCCGGCGGCATCATCAGCGTGTCCGGCGGCCTGGCCGGCGCCGTGACCAGCGATGTCAACAATGTCGTGGGCGTCGTGAGCTCCCTCAACACGGTCCAGGCCGCAACCGGCATCGTTTCCCACGTCCCCGGTCTCGTCACGGGCATCACCGGTATTTCGGTGAACTCCGGTCGCGCCGGTCTCTGATCGGGAATAGCCCGTGAACCCCGGATCATCCCCCACGGCTCCGGGGTTCACGGCCGTCCGAGATTTCGCCCGACGATACGAATGCAGCCGAAGGAACAGTCCGTGCAGTTTCGCCAAAAGGCTCTTTCCAAGCTGCAATCGCCCGAGGAATTGGACCTGCCCGTTCGCCTGGCCCGCCCACAGGGGCGACTCGTCCTGGCCGTCACGGTCGCCGTCATGGCGGCCGCGACCTACTGGGCCTTCACCGGCACCGTGTCCTCCAAGCTGAGCGCATCCGGCATCCTCACCCGGGCCGAGGGCAGTTACGTGCTGCAGACCCCGGTCGCGGGGCAAGTGACCGGAGTCCTCGCCGAGGAAGGCCAGTGGCTGGCTGCCGGTGCGCCCCTGCTCAACGTCCGTACGGAGCAGGGGGAACGACCCGTGCGCGTGGTGACCGGCGGTCGGTTGACGACCCTGGTGGCCAAGGTGGGCTCGGTCATCGCCACGGGTGCGGACGTGGCCACCGTGGAACGTGCGAAGGGTCCGCAGGACCCGCTGGTGGCCGTGCTGTACGTGCCGGGCAGCGGTGGCTCGGCGATCGCCGTGGGCGCCCCGGTCGACCTGAGCGTCCCGTCCGTCCCGCAGCAGCGGTTCGGTGCACTGCGCGGGCGCGTCACCGCGGTCGGCCGCGCGCCCCTGACGCGGGCGCAGATCGGTGGCTTCCTCGGCGACGGCGGGCTCGCCGAACAGTTCTCCCGCCACGGCAGCCGGGTGGCCGTGGTCGTACGCCTGGAACGGTCCTCCGCCACCCCCTCCGGCTACCGGTGGTCCTCCGCGGACGGGCCCCCGTACGCCGTCGATTCGAGGACGCCGGTCACCGGCGCCGTCCACCTCGCCGCGCAGCGCCCGGTCGACTGGCTGCTGCCGTGACCGCGCCGCACCTGCCTCCCGCCGGGCGCCGGCGCCACCGCCCCGAGCCGAAGGGCGGCTCCCGCCGCAGGCCCGCGCCCGCACCGTCGCCCGTACCGAGGGGCAGCACGCCCCGCCCCGTACGCACCCCCACCGTGCTGCAGATGGAGGCCGTGGAGTGCGGCGCCGCCGCCCTGGCCATGGTGCTCGGTCACCACGGCCGCTTCGTCCCGCTGGAAGAGCTGCGCATCGCGTGCGGTGTCTCCCGGGACGGCTCCCGCGCCAGCAACCTCCTCAAGGCCGCCCGCGGATACGGCCTGACGGCCAAGGGCATGCAGATGGACCTGGCCGCGCTCGCCGAGGTGAGCGCCCCGGCCGTGCTCTTCTGGGAGTTCAACCACTACGTCGTCTACGAGGGCACGGCCCGGCGGCTCGGCCGCACGGGCGTGTACGTCAACGACCCCGCCAAGGGCCGCCGGTTCGTCCCCATGGACGAGTTCGACACCAGCTTCACCGGGGTCGTCCTCACCTTCGAGCCCGGCAGCGGGTTCCGCCGCGGTGGCCGCGGACCGAGCGTCCTCGGGGCCGTGCCGGCCCGGCTGCGGGGCACCTCGGGCACCATGGCCGCCGCCGTGGTCGCCAGTCTCCTCCTGGTCGCCGTCGGCGCGGCGGTACCGGCCCTGAGCCGTACGTACATCGACATGTTCCTCATCGGCGAGCAGACCTCCCTGCTCGGTGTGCTGTTCGCCTCGATGGCCGTCGCCCTCGCCCTCACCGCGACCCTCACCGCGCTGCTGCAGGCCAATCTGCTGCGCGGGCGCATCATCGCCTCGACCCTGAGCAGTGCCCGCTTCTTCCGGCACCTGCTCAGGCTTCCGGTCACCTTCTACGCCCAGCGCAACCCGGCCGACCTCGTCCAGCGCCTCCAGTCCAACGACGCCGTCGCCGAGACCCTCGCCCGGGACCTGTCCGCCGCGGCCGTGGACGCCGTGGTGGTCCTGCTCTACGCGGTGCTGCTGTGGACGTACGATCCGCAGCTCACCCTCGTCGGCGTGGCCGTGGCGCTGCTCAACGTGGTCGCCCTGCGGATCGCGATCCGGCTGAGGGCCACCGGTACCCAGAAGCTGCGCGCCGAGAGCGCCCGGCTGACCAACACCGCGTACGGCGGTCTCCAGCTCATCGAGACGATGAAGGCGACGGGCGGCGAGAACGGGTTCTTCCGCCGCTGGGCCGGACAGCACGCGGTCACCCTCGACGTGCAGCAGCGGCTCGGCGTGCCCAGTGCCTGGCTGGCCATCGTCGCGCCCACCCTCGCGGCGTTCAACAGCGCGCTGATCCTGACGATCGGCGGCCTGCGGGCGGTGGAGGGCCACCTCACCGTGGGCCTGCTCGTCGCCTTCCAGGCCCTGGTGACCAGCTTCACCGCCCCGATCTCCCGGCTGGGCGGCATCGCCGGCCGGATCCAGGACTTCGCGGCCGACGTCGCCCGGCTGGGCGACGTGGAGAACTTCCCGGTCGACCGGGTCTACTCACGGCGCGAGCCCGCGGCCTCCACCCGCCGCCTCAAGGGCCACGTGGAGCTCGACCACATCACTTTCGGCTACAACCCCCTGGACGCGCCGCTGCTCGAGGACTTCTCACTGACGGTCGGACCCGGGCAGCAGGTCGCGCTCGTCGGGGGCTCCGGCAGCGGCAAGTCCACCGTCTCCCGGCTCATCTCCGGCCTCCACGCCCCTTGGGCCGGGGCCGTCCGCATCGACGGGATGCGACTGGAGGACATCCCGCGCGGAGCGCTGGCCGCTTCCGTCTCCTTCGTCGACCAGGACGTCTTCCTCTTCGAAGGCACCGTCCGTGACAACGTCACGCTGTGGGACCCCTCCATCGCGGACGAGGCCGTGATCGCCGCACTGGAGGACGCCGCCGTGCACGACGTGGTGGCCCGCCGCCCCGGTGGCATCCACGGCCGAGTCGAGCAGGACGGCCGCAACTTCTCCGGCGGCCAGCGCCAGCGCCTGGAGATCGCCCGGGCGCTGGTGCGCCGCCCCAGCGTCATGGTGCTCGACGAAGTGACCAGCGCCCTGGACGCGGTGACCGAGCAGGTCATCATCGACAACCTGCGCCGCCGCGGCTGTGCCTGTGTGGTCATCGCCCACCGGCTGAGCACGGTGCGCGACAGCGACGAGATCGTCGTGCTCGACCGGGGCACGGTCGTGGAACGCGGGCGGCACGAACGCCTGGTCGCCGCGCAGGGCCCGTACGCCGCACTGGTCAAGGAGCACTGAGTGACGTACCCGGACCATGCGGCCGGCACCAGCACCGCCACCGCCACCGCCGGCCCGTCGGGCGGGGCGCCGGACCCGGTCGTCGCGGCCCTGGGTGCGCTGGGTGGGCCCGTCGACTGCGCGGGCGCGGGCAGCCTGTCCCTGGAGGGGCCGCTCGTCCTGTGGCTGGTCGTGGCGGGCGAGTTGGACCTGTTCGCCGTGGACGCCGCACAGTCCGGGCACTGGCACTTCTTGGGCCGGCTGGAGGCGGGCACGCTGCTGCTCGGTCCGGCCGAGGGCCCTGACCACACACTGGTCGGGCGGCCCCTGCAAGGCTGCCGGCTGCGCCGCATCGAACTGCGGGAGCTGTACCCCTCGGAGTACGCGCCACACCCGGAGTACCCGGAGCACGCGCAGTACCCGCAGTACCCGCAGTACCCGCAGTACCCGCAGTACGCCGACGAAGGGCAGCACGGTGCCACCGCCGTGGGCCGGCCGAGCCCGCTGGAGGACGCCTTCGCGCGCGGTATCGGCCGTGGTCTGCGCGTGCTCTACGAGGCACCGCTGGCCGGCACCGCCGCAACCGGGCACGGCGGGGCCGACGACGACATCCTGTGGATGCGGATCGCCCCCGGCAGCGTGCGGTACGGCGCCGTGTACGAGGCGGAGGCGGTCGGCACCCTCCTCGTCGACGCGACGATGTGGCAGGGCATGGTCGACCAGCAGTACCGGCTGCTGTACGCCCTGGACGGCTGGATCGAACAGCTGGAGCGCGCGCACGAGGACCGCACGGCCGCCGGGATCGAGGCGGGCCGGGCCGCCCGCACCCAGGCGGACCGGACGCTGCTGGCGTCCATCGTCCGCGCCGGAGGCCGGGATCAGTTCCGCAGCGCGGACGTCGACGCGACCTTCGCGGCGTGTCGCGTCGTCGCGGGCGCGGCCGGCATCGCACTGTCCCCGCCGGGCGGGGCGGGCACCCCGTCCGAGCAGCTGGATCCCGTCGAACACATCGCGCTCGCCTCGCGGATCCGCACCCGCACGGTCGGTCTCGGCGGGCGCTGGTGGCGGGAGAACAGCGGGCCGTTGGTGGGCCGGCGCGAGAAGGACGGCACGCCGGTCGCCCTGCTGTGGCGGCGCGGCGGATACGAGGCGGTCGACCCCGCCACCGGCGAGCGCGAGCGGGTCGGGAGGGCCAACCGGGCCGCCTTCGAACCGCGCGCCGTCATGCTGTACCGCCCCTTGCCCGAAGGGCGGGTGGGCCTGCCCGCGCTGCTCCGCTTCAGTGTGCGCGGCACCTTCCCCGAGCTGCGCAGCCTGCTGCTGGGCGCCCTGGTCGCGGTGGTGCTGGGGGCCCTGGTGCCGGTCGCCACCGGCCGGGTCCTCGGCCGCTACGTCCCGCAGGGCGAGACGGGCCTCATCGTGCAGACCGGGCTGGCGCTGGTCGCGACCGCCGTGGTCGCGGCCGTCTTCATGCTCCTGCAGAACACCTCCCTCCTGCGCATGGAGGGCCGTATCGAGGCCACCGTACAACCGGCCGTGTGGGACCGGCTGCTGCGGCTGCCGGCGACGTTCTTCACCGGGCGCTCCACCGGCGAACTGGCCGGCGCGGCGATGGGCATCAGCGCGATGCGCCGCGTGCTGTCCGGCATCGGGCCGGTCTGCGTGCAGGCGGGTGCGGTCGGCGCGGTGAGCTTCGTGCTGCTGTTCGTCCACAGCGTGCCGCTGGCGATGGCGGCGCTGGCCATGCTGGTCGTCATCGCGGGGGTCTTCCTGGGCCTGGGGCTGTGGCAGTTGCGGTACGAGCGCCGGCTGAACACCCTCGGACTCCGGCTGGGCAACCAGGCCTTCCAGACCCTGCGCGGCCTGCCCAAGCTCCGCGTCGCGGCGGCCGAGAGCTTCGCGTACGCAGCCTGGGCCCGGGAGTTCGCCCGTACCCGCGACCTGCAGCAGCACATCGGCCGGACCCAGAACGTCAGCACGGTCCTCGGCGCCGTCCACCTGCCGCTGTGCACGCTGGTGATGTTCGCGTTGCTGGCAGGTCCGGCCCGCGGCGCCATGTCCGCCAGTGAGTTCCTCACCTTCAGCACCGCGCTGACGATGCTGCTGTCGTCGGTCACGCAGGTGACCGGGGCGCTCGTCTCGGCCGCCGCGGTCCTGCCGATGTTCGAGCAGATCCGGCCGCTCCTGCGGGAGGTCCCCGAGGTGGACCGCTCCAGTACCCGCCCGGGACGGCTGACCGGTGCCATCGAGGCCAAGAACCTGTCCTACCGCTACGCCGACGACGGTCCGCTCGTCCTCGACGACGTCAGCCTGCGGATCGGACCGGGCGAGTTCGTCGCAGTCGTCGGGGCCAGCGGCTGCGGCAAATCGACGCTGTTGCGGCTGCTCATCGGCTTCGAGCGGCCCCTCTCGGGCAGTGTGCTCTACGACGGTCAGGACCTGGCGGCGCTCGACCGGGCGGCCGTACGCCGCCAGTGCGGCGTCGTACTGCAGAACGCCCAGCCGCTCTCCGGCTCGATCCTCGACTGCATCCGCGGCACCGGGACCTTCTCGCCGGAGGAGGCGTGGGAGGCCGCCGCGCTCGCTGGCCTGGCCGCGGACATCGAGGCCATGCCGATGGGCATGCACACCATCTTGTCCGACGGCGGCGGGACCGTCTCGGGCGGTCAGCGCCAACGGCTGATGATCGCCCAGGCCCTCATCCGCAAGCCGCGAATCCTGTTCCTCGACGAGGCCACCAGCGCGCTGGACAACGAGGCCCAGCGCGTGGTCACCGAGTCCACCCGCGCCCTGCGGACCACCCGCCTCGTGATCGCCCACCGGCTCTCCACGGTGATGGACGCCGACCGCGTGATCGTCATGTCGGACGGCCGGATCGTCCAGCAGGGCCCGCCCGCCGAACTGCTGGCCGACACGACCGGCCTCTTCCACGGCCTGGTCCGCCGGCAACTGCGCTGACGCTACTGGAGATCGGACAGGTCGACCGAGTCGGCCGGCGCCGGGGGCTTGGGCGTGACGGGCTCGTCGAAGTCGGAGAAGGAGGCGTCCACCTTCCGGCCGGACTCGTCGGTGCCCCGCACCTGCAGGAGGTACGGCTCGTCCTCGGTGGAGACCTGGTAGGTGCCCGTCGCGCCGTTGTCGCGCCGGCTGGTGACCGTGATGGCGGGCCGACCGTCGACGGTGGTCCGGGGGCCCTTGACCAGCTGTTCGCTCGGCGGCTTCGAGGAGAACTCCTTCTTGAAGAAGTCCAGGTCGCAGACCTGGGCGAAGTCGCTCAGCAGGGGGCTGTCCGTGGTGCCGTGCAGATAGCGGCCGTTGATGAGCGCGATCGCGTCGTCGGCCGCGGGGCCCGGCACCTGGGCCTTGAGCAGGGCGTCGTCGAGCTTCATCCAGACGTCGTCGCCGCGTTTGACGATGGCGGCCGTGCCCGCGCCGCCGGGGGGCGTGACCGTGCCGACGCAGTCGCCCTGCTCGTCGAAGCGCAGGTCGAGCGTGGTGGTGCCCGAGGCCTCGGTCACCTTGCCCACCATGCGCATGGAGGTGAGCTCGGCCATGGCCTTGCGCGAGGCCTGTGCGATGGCCTGGGGGCTGTCGTCGGCGATGCCGTTGTCATCGGCTCGGGCCACGCCCCCGCCCGTGAACGCCAGCAAGCAGGCGGCTCCGGCGGTCGCGCAGCGGGCCGCTGCTGCCCGGGGTGCGGACATCGGGCATCACCTCCCTCGTGCTGCGTGCGGACGGCGGCAGACGTCACCGCTCCTCCGGCGCAGCCGGGTCACCTGATCAGCGTAGGTCCGCACCGCGGCGGGCGCAGTCCGGGCGGGTCCGGCCGGATCCGGACGGGACGGGCCCGGCGTCGGGCAGCATGGTGCCCGATCACGTCCCCGCAGCACCGCCGATGGAGGGTTGGATGACCCGTTCCACGTCCTTACCGCCGATGAGGGCACGTCTCGCCGTGGCCGTGACGGCCGCCGCTGCCGCTCTCGTGACGGCCGGGGCCGCCGCCCCCGCCGGGGCGAGCGCACCGCCACCCGGGGCGAAGGCTCCGCGCGCGTTCGTGGCACTGGGCTCGGTCGACCCGACGATCTTGCAGGACATGCGGTACGTGCGCCCGCACAATTTCGTCGGCGAGCCGGTCGACGGCTACCGGCAGCCCGTCTGCATCCTGACCCGCCCGGCCGCCGAGGCCCTGCACCGGGCCCAGGTGCGCCTGCTGCGCCAGGGCTACTCGCTCAAGGTGTACGACTGCTACCGGCCGCAGCGGGCCGTCGACCACTTCGTACGGTGGGCCGAGGACCTCGGCGACGAACGGCGGAAGGCGGAGTTCTATCCGCGCGTCGACAAGTCCCGGCTGTTCGAGGACGGCTACATCGCGAAGAAGTCGGGACACAGCCGGGGCAGCACCACGGACGTGACGCTGGTGCGGCTGCCGGCACTGCCGGCGCCCCGCCCGCGGCCGGGGCAGGAATCGGTGCCCTGCTACGCGCCCCGGGCGGAGCGGTACCCGGACAACTCGGTGGACATGGGTACGGGTTTCGACTGCTTCGACACGCTGTCGCACACCGACGACCCGCGCGTCCAGGGGGCACAGCGTGCGAACCGGGACCTGCTGAGGTCGACGCTGGCGGCGGAGGGCTTCGTCAACCTGCCCGAGGAATGGTGGCACTTCACGTACAAGCCGGAGCTGTTCCCCGACACCTACTTCGACTTCCCCGTCGCGTACCGGTCGGTGGCCGGACACCGCTCCTGAGGACGCCGTGCCCCGCGGTCCGGCGGGACGTCGTCCACTGCGCAGTGACCGGCCGACCGGTCGCTGCGCGGTGGCCGAATTCCCGCGGCCGCGGGAACGGCACTGCCCGCCGGGATGCAGGGGACCCCGCGGCGACGGACAGTGGAGGCGGGGCCTTCGGCAGACCGGGAGGACCCGCGTGACGGACGACGACCCGACGCCCGACCGGACGGTTTCGCCTTTCATGACGGAGGCGGCCTTCCGGTCCCTGCACGCCGAGCTGTGCCGGCGTACGCCCACCGGCCCCGAGCACCGACGCGGCACCCTCGCCCACCTGACCCCCGCGCGCGTGGCCGCGGCCGCGGCCGACGTGCGGCACGGGCGCACCGTGTCGCTGGCCGCGCCCATCGAGACGCAGCCTGGTCCTGACGATCCGCAGCCCGCGGTCTACCGGCTGACGGCGCCGACCGCGCCGGAGACCGGAACCCCGGGGGTGCACTTCGCCCTGGACCGGTTCGCCATGAACGTGCACGGGGACGCCCACAGCCATCTCGACGCACTGTGTCACGTCGTGTTCGACGGCGAGCTCCACGGTGGCGTCCCGGAGAGCCGGCTGGCGGCCGGCGCCGCCCTCGGGATCACCCTGGACCTGGTGCGCGACGGGATCGTCGGCTCCGGGGTCCTGCTGGACGTCCCGCGGCTGCGCGGGGTCCCCTGGCTGGAGCCCGGGGACTTCGTGGGCGCCGAGGAGCTGACCGCTGCCGAGGAGGCACAGGGCGTCCGGATCGGGCCGGGCGACCTGCTGCTCGTACGGGTCGGGCACCGGCGCCGGCGCCGGGAGAGCGGCGCTTGGGACGCGGCGCACGCCCGGGCGGGCCTGCATCCCGCGTGCATGCGGCTGCTGGCCGAACGGCAGGTCGCCGTCCTCGGCTCGGACGGCAACAACGACACGGCCCCGAGCCCGGTGCCCGGCGTCTCCTTCCCCGTGCACGTCCTGGCCCTGCACGCCCTGGGCATGCACCTGATGGACTACCTGGACCTGGACGCACTGGCCCACGCGTGTGCGGAGCTCGGCCGCTGGCGGTTCCTGTGCACGGTGGCACCGCTGCGGCTGCCGGGGGCCACCGGCTCCCCGGTGAACCCGATCGCCGTCCTGTGACCCGCACCGCCTGGGCCCGGCCGGCGGCCACGGCGTTCCCGGCCACGCCGCGTCCCCGGGTGCCGCACCGGCGGGGGGCGTATACGTTCGAAGGGGGATCCTGCCGCGACGGGCCCGCCGGGGCGGCGGCACCACAGGCCGAGGACGGTGATCCGGTTGAACGACGCTGCGCACTACGACGTCATCGTCATCGGAACGGGCGCGGGCGGTGGCACGCTCGCCCATCGGCTCGCTCCGTCCGGCAAGCGGGTGCTGATCCTCGAGCGGGGCGGCTTCCTCCCCCGCGAACGCGACAACTGGGACTCGACGGCGGTGTTCGTCAAGGGGAAGTACCGCGCGCCCGAGTTCTGGTTCGACCGGCACGGCCGCGAGTTCCCTCCCGAGGTCAACTACTACGTCGGCGGCAACACCAAGTTCTACGGCGCGGCGCTGTTCCGGCTGCGACCGCAGGACTTCGGGGAGCTGCGCCACCACGACGGGATCTCGCCCGCCTGGCCGCTGCGTTACGAGGACCTGGAGCCGTACTACACACAGGCGGAGCACCTGTACCGGGTGCACGGCCGGCACGGCGAGGACCCCTTCGAGGGCCCGGTGAGCGCCCAGTACGCCCACCCGCCGGTGGAACACGAGCCGCGGATCCAGCAGTTGAGCGACGACCTGGAGAAGCAGGGCCTGCACCCCTTCCACCTGCCGATCGGGGTCGATCTGGACCAGGACGCGGCCGGCCGGGCGACCCCGTCCAGCGTCTGCATCCGTTGCAACCGGGTCGACGGCTTCCCGTGCCTGGTGCGCGGCAAGTCCGACGCCCAGGTGATCTGCGTGGAGCCCGCGCTGCAACATCCCGGTGTCGAACTGGTCACCCACGCCCACGTGCTGCGGCTGGAGACCGATCCGACGGGACGCACGGTCAGCGCGGTCGTCGCCCGTCTCGCCGGCGGCGAGGAGGCCCGGTTCTCCGCCGACCTCGTGGTCGTGGCCTGCGGCGCGGTCAACTCGGCCGCGCTGCTGCTCGCTTCGGCGAACGACCGGCATCCGCGGGGCCTCGCGAACGGTTCGGACGTGGTCGGGCGCTTCTACATGCGCCACAACAACCTGGCCCTGATGGCCGTCTCCCGGGAGCCGAACGACACGCAGTTCCAGAAGACCCTCGCCCTGCACGACTGGTACCTGGGCGCCGACGACTGGGACTACCCCCTCGGCGGGATCCAGATGCTCGGCAAGTCGGACGCCGAACAGATCCACGGCGAGGCCCCGCGCTGGGCCGGGGCGGTGACCCCGAACATGCCCTTCGAGGTGATGGCCCACCACGCGGTGGACTTCTGGCTGTGCGGGGAGGACCTGCCGCTGCCCGACAACCGCGTCACCCTGGACGGCGACGGCCGCATCCACCTCGCGCTCGACGAGTCCCACAACACGGCGGGGCTGAAGCGGCTGCGGCACAAGCTCCAGGGCATGCTGGGCCGCCTCGGCATGCACGAGCACCACCTGTTGGACCACAGCCTCTACCTGCACAAGGGCATGCCGATCGGCGCCACCGCGCACCAGGCCGGCACCGTACGGTTCGGCACCGACCCGGCGTCGTCGGCCCTGGACCTGAACTGCAAGGCGCACGAGCTGGACAACCTGTACGTGGTCGACACGAGCTTCTTCCCGAGCATCGGCGCGGTCAACCCGTCCCTGACGGCCATCGCGAACGCCCTGCGGGTCGGTGACCACCTCCTCGAACGCATGGGCTGACCCGAGGCGGCGACACCGCCGACCGGGCGAAGATCCTCGTCCGGGTGGCGCAACGCGGGGCGCAGCGGGCCGTCGCGCGCCGGGGGCGGTGATTGGGTGACGCCCGGACCCGCCGGGGTGCCGTCATCCCGACGGCACGGGGTGGCGGTGCGAAGGAGGCAGTCCGCCGTGAGTTCGACCGAGGGCGTACCCCGGGGCGTGATCCCCGCGCACCTGCTCCGGGGCCAGAAGGCACTGGTGACGGGTGCGAACTCCGGGATCGGCAAGGCCACGGCGATCGGCATGGGCCGGGCCGGGGCGGACGTGGTCGTGAACTACGTGGCCGGCCGGGAGGAGGCCGAGGCGGTCGTCGCGGAGATCGCCTCCTTCGGGGTGCGCGCGGCGGCGTACGAGGCGGACGTGTCCGACGAGGGCCAGGTCGTGGCCATGACGGAACGCATGGTCGAGGAGTTCGGGACCATCGACATCCTCGTCGCCAATGCCGGCCTCCAGCGGGACTCCGCCTTCACCGAGATGACGCTCGCCCAGTGGCAGAAGGTCATCGACGTCAATCTGACGGGACAGTTCCTGTGCGCCCGCGAGGCGACGAAGGAGTTCCTTCGGCGCGGGGTCGTCCCGGACGTCTCCAACTCCGCGGGCAAGATCATCTGTATGAGCTCGGTGCACCAGATCATCCCCTGGGCCGGGCACGTGAACTACGCCTCCTCCAAGGGCGGCGTGCAGATGATGATGGAGACCCTGGCCCAGGAACTCGCCCCGCAGAAGATCCGCGTCAACGCGATCGCCCCCGGCGCGATCCGGACGCCCATCAACCGCAGTGCCTGGGACACCGAGCAGGCCGAGCAGGACCTACTCAAGCTGATCCCGTACGGCCGGGTGGGTGACCCCGAGGACATCGCCCATGCGGCCGTCGGCCTCGCCTCCGACCTCATGGACTACGTCGTGGGCGCCACGCTCTACGTGGACGGCGGAATGACCCTCTTCCCGGGCTTCGCCACCGGCGGCTGACCTCCATCCGCTCGGCCCCGGGGAGGGACGCATGCACACCACGCTCCACCTGCTGGCAGAGGCTCCGCCTCAGATGCTGCCGGCCCGCTCGCTCATGGCCTTCACCCTCGCCACGCACATCATCCTGGTGCCCATGGGCGTGGCGCTGCCGCTGATCACCCTGATCATGCACGGCTACGGCCTGCGCCGCGGCGATGCCACCGCCCTCCTGCTGGCGCGCCGCTGGTCGGCGGTCATGGCGGTGCAGTTCGCCATCGGCGTCGTCACGGGCACCGTCCTGTCCTTCGAGTTCGGCCTGCTGTGGCCGGGGCTGATGGGCCGGTGGGGCGATGTGTTCGGGATCGGCTTCGGCGTCGAGGCGTGGGCCTTCTTCCTGGAGGCCGTCCTCATCGCCATCTACCTCTACGGGTGGCGCCGGCTGCCCGCCCGTACCCACTTCCTCCTCGGACTGCCGCTGCCGGCGACGGCCCTGCTGGGCGCCTTCGGCATCCTGGCGGCCAACTCCTGGATGAACACCCCGCGGGGGTTCTCCCTCGACTCCGAGGGCAATCCCGTCGACGTGGACGTCTGGAAGGCGATCTTCACGCCGATGTTCGGGCCGCAGTACTGGCACTTCGTCGTGGCGATGCTGCTCACCGCCGGATACGTCGTGGCCGGTGTCTACGCGGTCGGGTGGCTGCGCGGGCGCCGCGACCGCTACCACCGGCTCGGCTTCACCGTTCCGTTCACGGTCGCGGCCGTGTTCACTCCCGTCCAGTTCGTGCTGGGCGACGCCATCGCCCGGGCGGTGTTCCAGAAGCAGCCGGTGAAGTTCGCGGCGATGGAGATCGTCTGGAACACCGACACACACGTCCCGGAGTACCTCTTCGGCCGCCTGCACCCCGACGGGACCGTCACCGGCGGCATCAAGATTCCGCAACTCGACTCCATCCTGGCCGGGTTCACCCCGGACACCGAGGTGCACGGACTGACGTCCGTACCGGCGGAGAACCGGCCCACCGTCACCCAGGCCACCCTCATCCATTGGACCTTCGACATCATGGTGGGCATCGGCTCGGTGCTGTTGCTGCTGGTCCTCTGGTACGCGTTCGTCTGGTGGCGCCGCCGCCGGCTGCCCGCCTCGCCGTGGTTCTACCGCAGCGCCGCCTGCGCAGGCGTGGCCAGCGTCATCGCCGTCGAATGCGGCTGGATCACCACCGAGGTGGGCCGCCAGCCGTGGATCGTCTACGAGAACATGCGGGTCGCCGAAGCGGTGACCGGAGCCCGCGCCGACTCCTTGTGGACCATGTTCGCCGTGGTCGTCGTCGTGTACGTGCTCATCTTCGGATCCTTCCTGGCCGTGCTCCTGAAGATGCGCACCCGATGGCGGCTGGACGACGAACGGAGCCGTGGGGCGGGCACGACGGCGACACCGGAGACCGATACTCCGTACGGCCCCCGCTCCGCCGTCGCGGCATCGACCGAGGACGGCACGCCGTGACCGCCGCCGGTGTGATCGCCGCCGTCCTGCTCCTCGCGGTGGCCGCCTACACCTGCGCGGGCGGCACCGATTACGGGGCGGGCTTCTGGGACCTGACGGCGGGCGGCGCGGAACGCGGGAAGCGCCCCCGGTGGCTGATCGACCACGCCATGGCCCCGGTGTGGGAGGTCAACAACGTCTGGCTCATCTTCGTCCTGGTCATCATGTGGACCGGGTTCCCGGAGTTCTTCCAGACCGTGTTCTCCGCGATGTGGCTGCCCCTGGCCCTCGCCGCGATCGGCATCGTGCTGCGCGGCGCCGGCTTCGCGCTGCGCAAGCCGACCCGCAAGATCGCCGGACGGCGCGTCTACGGCGCCGTGTTCGCCATCTCCTCGCTCCTGACCCCGTTCTTCCTCGGTGCCGCCGCCGGCGGGATCGCGTCGGGGCGCGTGGGGCCGGGCACCGAGCCGACGGCGCACGCCTGGTTCAATCCGACCTCCGTCTTCTTCGGCCTGCTGGCCGTCGTCGGCACGGCGCTGCTCGGGGCGGTGTTCCTGGCCGCGGACGCCGTCCGCTACGAAGCCCCCGACCTGCACGCCTACTTCCGGCGGCGGGCGCTGGTGGTCCTCGCCGCCTTCGCCGTGTTGGGGGCGGTCACCCTGATCGTCGCCCATGCCGACGCCCCCCACCTGTGGCACGGCCTCACCCATGGCGCCGGGCTCGTCCTCCTCGTCGTGGCCGTACTGGCCACCGTCGTCACGGCATGGCTGCTGCTGCGCACCTCCGGGGCGTGGTCCCGGCCGGCGGCCGTCGTCCTCATGGCCTCGTCCGTGATCGCGTGGGGCGCGGCGCAGCGCCCGTACCTCATTCCCGGCCGGCTGACGGTGGCCGAGGCGGCGGGAGCGCCCAGCACCCTGCACTGGCTGATCGTCGTGACCGTGGTGGCCGCGGTCCTGGTCTTCCCCGCCGTGGCCTTCCTGTACCGGCTCGACACCCGCGGCGACCTGGAACCCCTCTCCGACGCCGACCTGCGCCGGGGCGGCGGGCCGGAACCCGAGGCCTGACGCGCCGCGGGTTCCGGGGGCCCGTCGGCGCGCCCGGAACGCCGAAACCCCTTACGGCACGCGCAGAATGGAACCCCCGCCAGCCGTTGCCGTACCGAAAGCGACCGCCGTGAACCGTCTTCCCGCGGACCCGACCGTGCTCCACCCGTTCCCGGAGCAGCCGCGCGTGGTGCTGCTGAAGCCGCTGCTGACGTCGCCGCTGGACGACGTCCCCGACTACGCCGTCGTCGGCGGCAACCCGGCCCGGCTCATCCGCACCCGCCACAGCGACGACGACATCGCCCGCCTGCTGTCGATCGCCTGGTGGGACTGGCCGGCGGCACACCTGACCGAACACGTCCGGACCGTCATGTCGGGCAGCGTCGACGACCTGGAGAGGGCCGCACCCCGGGCGTGAGCGGACGGGCACCCTACGGGGTGGAGCCGCGGTTCAGGGCCGCGTCGAGGGTGATCGCCGCGTCGATCAGGGCAAGGTGGGTGAACGCCTGCGGGAAGTTGCCCAGTTGGCGCCCGGTCAGGTCGATCTCCTCGGAGTAGAGGCCCAGGTGGTTGGCGTAGCCCAGCATCTTCTCCAGGACGAGCCGGGCCTGGTCGATCCGCCCGGCCCGGGCGAGTGCGTCGACGTACATGAAGGTGCACAGCGAGAAGGTGCCCTCGGAGCCGCGCAGGCCGTCCGGGGACGCTTCCGGGTTGTAGCGGTACACCAGGCTGTCGCTGACCAGTTCCTGTTCCATCGCGTCGAGGGTCGAGGCCCACATCGGGTCCTGGGGGGTGAGGAAGCCCACGGTCGGCATGCGCAGGAGCGAGGAGTCGAACACCTCGCTGCCGTAGTGCTGGACGAAGGCGCCGCGGCCCTCGTTCCACCCCTTCTCCATGACCTGTTGGAAGATCCGGTCCCGGGTGGTGTTCCAGCGCTGCATGGGTGCGGGTCGGCCGCCGGCCGCCGCGAGCCGCAGCGCGCGGTCGAAGGCCACCCATGACATCACCCTGCCGTAGGTGAAGTCCTGGGCCCCGCCGCGGGTCTCCCACAGGCCCTCGTCGGCCTGGTCCCAGTGGTCGGCCAGCCAGTCCAGGACGTGGACCATGCCGGTCCAACCGTGGTAGCCGAGGTGGATGTCGTGTCCGTGGGCGAAGGAGATGCTGTCCAGCGCCTCGCCGTAGATGTCCATCTGGAGCTGGGTGGCCGCCCCGTTGCCGATCCGGACCGGGGCGGAGCGTTCGTAGCCCTCCCAGTGGTCCAGGGTCTCCTCCTTCAGGTCGGAGGAGCCGTCGACCGCGTACATGATGTTCAGCGGCCCCGATTCGCTGTCGCCGCCCGCCCGTTCCTTGATGCGGTCGTCGAGCCATCCGATGAAGGCCTTCGCCTCCTCCGTGAAGCCCATGCCGAGCAGGGCGTACACGGAGAAGGAGGCGTCCCGGATCCAGGTGTAGCGGTAGTCCCAGTTGCGTTCGCCGCCCAGCTGCTCGGGCAGTCCGGCAGTGGGGGCGGCGACGACGGCGCCGGTGGGGGCGTAGGTCATCAGCTTCAGTGTCACGGCGGAGCGCTCCACCGCCTCGCGCCAGCGGCCGGTGTACCGGGAGGTGCTCAGCCAGCTGCGCCAGTAGCGGATGGTGGACTGGAACAGCTCCTCGTACTCGGCGAGCCTGATCTGCCGGGGCGGCCCGTCGGCGGCCGACTCCAGGATCAGCCCGCGCTGCTGCCCCGCCGTGAGGCGCAGGGTGAGGTGCACGTCGCGCTCGCCGGCGCTGAGGAGCTGGCCCAGCCGCTCGTCCTCCGGTTCCCGAATGGTGTGCACGGTCAGGGTCGCGCCGTCGGCGGTGAACACCGCCCCGTTCTGCGTGAGGTTCAAGTCGTGCGACTTGCGCCCGTAGTCGAACCGGGGCGCGATGTCGACGTCGAAGGTCATGGAGCCGCGCACGCAGCGGACCATGCGGACGAGCCGGTGCCGGGCCGTGACCGTGGCTCCGGTCAGCGGCATGAAGTCGACCACCTCGCCGGCGCCGGCCTCGGTCATGAAGCGGGTCACCAGGACCGCGGTGTCGGGCAGGTACAACTGCTTGGTCGCGTACGTCGCGTGGGCCGGTCGGACCGCGCAGTGGCCGCCCTTCCCCTTGTCCAGCAAGGCGCCGAACACGCTGGGCGAATCGAAGCGCGGGCAGCAGAACCAGTCGACCACCCCGTCGGAGGTCACCAGCGCCGCGGTCTGCAGATCACCTATCAGGCCGTGGTTCTCGATCAGCGGGTACTCGTCCATCAGGGCGTCCCTTCCGGCATGCGTCGCCGCCCGGCTCTCGGCCCCCCGAACCAGCGTATGCCGGGCCCGCTGCACCGTCCCGCCGAACCGGACCCCACCCCCGTACGCCGTACGACGTGGACGCCGCACGGCAGGCCGGTCCACCCGCCCGGGCACGGCCTGCGGTGTGGCGGCCTACCAGCGCATGCGGACGTCCTCGGCCCATCCCAGCAGCCGGTCCACCGCGATCCGTTCGCCGTCGTCCGTGCGGATCGAGCCCGTGTAGTGGCCGAAACACTGGTCCGTGCGGTTGGCGAGGAGCCCGATGTCGGTGCGGGTGGACCGGTTGTGGAACGGGGTGAACACCAGGTCCACCCGGTCCGATCCGGGGCTGCGGATCGACCACGGCGCCAGGTGGTCGTCCCGGGACCAGTGCCACTCCAGCTCCTGGCCGATCTTGCTGATCCGACCGTCCACGCACACCGCGTTCTCGGTCGCTCCGGTGCCGCGGGTCCAGCGGCCCCCGAACTGCAGCCCGACGGTACGGCCGTCCGTACGCCCGGACGCCGCGCCCCAGTTCCACACCACCGAGCGGGGCCACCGGCCGCGCCCGTGGTCGAGGGTGCCCCAGGCGTCGTCGCCGAACGCCAGCAGGTCGTCGCCGATGCGCACCGTGCCGGACGCGGGCCGGGCCGTGTGCTTGGAGGTGTACTGGAAGCGGCGTTCGCCCCAGGGGACCACCACGGAGAGGGTCTCGTGCCCGGCGGGCATCTCGACGAGGAGGTCGACCTCCACCGGGAGGCCCTGCGGACTCAGACAGCGCGCCCGCAGGCGGGTGCCGGAGCCCTCGCCGTGGATCTCGATCCGCACCCGGCTCCCGGCCGGCCGCGGCGGTCCGACCACGAGCGGCGCGGACCCCGGATCCGGAGCTCCGGCGATGGTGTCGGGGAGGCGGACGCCGAATCCGCCGGGCAGGATCGCGGTGCGCTCGATTTCCCTTGCCTCCGCACCGTACTCGAGGACGTACACCGAGTTCAGGGCCAGGTAGTCGAGGTCGCTCACGGTCAGGGCCACCAGGTGCGTGGGAGTGGTGACGCACCAGTACTCCCACCGCTTCGTCCGCCCCCAGCCGGGAATCCGGCAGCGGTGCAGCGGTCGGCGCGACCAGCCGATCGCGGCCGGGGCGATCCTTCCGTCGGCGCGGCACAGGTCGACGGGCGCGACGATCTCACGTTCGTGCGTGGACATGGCCGGACCCTACCGGCCGTGGGCCCACCGCAGCGGGCGGTCACGAGAACCTCCGGCTGATCGGGGGAGCGGCTGATCGGCGCGTACGGGAAAGGCAAGGTGATGTTCCCGGCACATGCCAGTTTCTTAGACCAAATGGGCCACAGGTGCGATTCTGGGTGGTGCGCGGGGACGAGGAGTGCCGCCCGCACGGGACGGGAGGAGGATGAGATGAAAGCCGCGGGGCAGGCCGGGGACCGGACCATCGGGTCCCGTGCCCGCCGCACGGGGTGAACGAGGAGGTCCGGTCGTGGTCGTGTCCGAGACGTTCCGGGCCGGGCCCGGCCCGGCGAAAGTGGTTCCCTCCGAGCCCGGCGGACTGCTGGACGTCCTGAGCGTGGCCGCGGTGGTCCTGGACACCGACGGGCGGATCACGTTGTGGAGCCCCCAGGCACAGGACCTGTTCGGCTGGTCGGCCGAGGAGGCGCTCGGCAGCTACGCGGCGAAACTGCTGGTCGTCGAAGAGTACGTGGACCTGGTCCTCGAACTGTTCGGCAAGGTCATGGCCGGTGGCGGCGCCTGGGCGGGCGTGTTCCCCGTACGGCGCAAGGACGGCTCCACCCGGCTGGTGGAGTTCCGCAACATGCGGCTGCAGGACGAACAGGGCGGCGTGTACGCCCTGGGGATCGCCTGTGACGAGGCCGTGCTGCGGGGCGTGGAGCGCGACCTGGCCCTGTCGGTGCCCCTGGTGGCGCAGTCCCCGCTCGGTCTGGCGGTACTCGACACCGACCTGCGCTACGTCCTGGTCAACCCGACGCTACAGCGGATCAACGGCCTGCCCGCCGACAGACACCTGGGCCGTACACCCGGTGAGGCCCTGCCGTTCCTGGACACGGACGCGATCGAGGGAGCCATGCGCCAGGTCCTGGACACGGGCGTACCGCTCCTGGACCAGTACGGCATCGGGCGCACTCCCGCCGACCCGGACCAGGAGCACGCCTGGTCGGGCTCCTACTACCGGCTGGAGGACCCGCGCGGTCGGGTGATCGGTGTTGCCCTCATGGTGGTGGACGTCACCGACAGCTACCGCGCGGCCAAGGAGGCCGCCGAAGCCCGTAGGCGCCTCGACGTCATCGCCCGGGCGTCGGTGACCGTCGGAACCACCCTGGACCTGGAGCGCACGGCCCGCGAGCTCGCCCACCTCGTCGTGGCCGACCTGGCCGACATCGCCTCGGTCGACGTCCTCGACTCCGTGCTGGAGGGCAGCGTCGCCACGGCGCCCGGCCCCCGGACGGGGCAGGCCCTCTTCATGGCCCTGGCGGTGGCGACGGCCTACGAAACGCCCTCCGTCCGCGCCACCGACCCGGTGGGCGAGCGCATCACGTATCCGGCCGAACGCCTGGTCACCCGCTGCGTGAGCACCGGGCGTCCCGTCCTGGTCTCGCACGTCACCGGCGCGGACCTCGCGCACATCGCGCGGGACGCGGCCGGAGCGGACCTCCTCGCCCACGAGGGTGCGCACTCCTACCTGGCCGTACCGCTGACCGCCCGGGGTCAGGTCCTCGGCGCCCTCGGCCTGCTGCGCACCCGCAATCCGCTCCCCTTCGACCACGACGACGTCGCCCTGGCCGGTGAGCTGGCCACCCGCGCCGCCATCGCCATCGACAACGCCCGGTGGTACCAGCACGCCACCGACACGGCCCTGACCCTCCAGCGCCACCTCCTCCCCCAACCCCCGCCCCGGTCCGCCGGCCTGCAGATCGCCTACCGCTACCAGCCCGCGGCAGCGGCCAGCGGCATCGGCGGCGACTGGTTCGACGCGATCCCCCAGCCACGGGACAAGACCGCCCTCGTGGTCGGCGACGTCATGGGACACGGTGTCCATGCCGCCGCCACCATGGGACAGCTGCGCACGGCCACCCGTACCCTGGCGGATCTCGGCCTCGACCCGGCCCGGGTGCTGCGCCACCTCGACCACATCACCGCCGAACTGGACGGGACCATCGCGACGTGCGTGTACGCCACCTGGGATCCGCACCGCTCCCGCTGCCGCGTCGCCCTCGCCGGCCACCCGCCCCCCGTCGTCATCCGGTCGGGGCAGGCCCCCCGTCTCCTCGCCCTCCCCGCCGGCGTGCCGCTCGGCACCGGAGGTCTCGGCCGCACCGACTTCGAGAACACCGTCCTCGACCTGCGCCCCGGGGACCGCTTGGTCCTGTACACCGACGGCCTCGTCGAAACCCGCGACGACGCCCTGGACGACCGCCTCGACCTGCTCCTGCGCCTGCTCGCCGATCCCGACCTCCCGCCGGAGGCGACCTGCGACCGGCTCCTGGCCGCACTGAGGCACCACGACGCGGCCGACGACGTCGCCCTCGTCATCGCGCACGTACGACCCCACGCGCCCGCCGACGGGCCGGGCGAGCCGACCTGACCGCCCCGCCCTTCCCCGCCTGCCCGGATGTTGCCGTCGTACGGGGCAGACCCGTCACCGGGCGGTCAGACCGACACCTCGCTCGGGAGGCCGCGGGTGGTGACGACCCGGGCGCTGCCGTCGGCCAGCCGGTAGGACAGGCCCACCACGGCGGTGCGCCCTGCCGCGACCTGGTCGGCGAGGACGCGGGAGCGGTCCAGGAGGAGGTCGACGGTGTGCCGTATGTGCTCGGCGATGATGTCGTCCTCGTCGGTGAGTCCGGCGGCACGGGCGGCCAGCACGCTGGGGGTGACGCGTTCGATGACGTCGCGCACGTAGCCGGTGGCGCTGACGCCGTCGGTCAGGGCGGCGCGGGTCGCGGCGACCGCGCCGCACTTGTCGTGTCCCAGCACCACGACCAGCGGGCTGTCCAGCACGCTCACGGCGTACTCGATGCTGCCCAGGACCTCGGGCCCCGCGACGTGGCCAGCGGTGCGGACGACGAACAGGTCACCGAGCCCGCGGTCGAAGATGATTTCGGCGGCCAGCCGCGAATCGGAGCAGCCGAAGAACACGGCGAAGGGGCTCTGGGCCGGTGCGGTCTCGGTGCGGCGGGCGGCGTCCTGGTTCGGGTGCTCGGGAGCGCCCGCGGTGAAACGCCGGTTGCCGGCCAGCAGCAGCTCGAAGGCCTCGGACGGAGTCGGTGTCGGCAAGGTACTCATGACCGCAGGCTACGGCCCCGCCCGGAGCTCCACACTGCGGGGTCCGTCGAAGGAGCGGGGGTGCGGCGGCCGCCCCGCTGGGTGCCGATGGTCCGCGGTGTCACCTGCGGGGGTCACGGCTCCAGCAGGTCGGGCACGACGCCGCGCAAGGCGTGGGCGCTGATGGCGCCGGCACGCCTGAGGACCGGTACCGGGCCGGTGAGGTCCACGATGGAGGAGGCGACGGCGGCCTCGGTGCGCCCGCCGTCGAGGTAGACGGCGACGGAGTCGCCCAGCATGTCCTGTGCGGCGTCGCAGTCCTGCGGAGAGGGGCGGCCGGTCAGGTTGGCACTGGAGACCGCCATCGGTCCGGTCTCGGCGAGCAGCTCGAGCGCCACGGGGTGGGACGGCATCCGGACCGCGACCGTGCCGTGGGTCTCCCCGAGGTCCCAGGTCAGCGAGGTCAGGTGGCGGGCGACCAGGGTCAGCCCGCCCGGCCAGAACGCCTCCACCAGGGCCCACCCCTGCTTGGGGAATTCGGCGACCAGGTCGTGCAGGGCGTCCGGGGAGGCGACCAGCACGGGCGAAGGCATCGCACGGTCCCGGCCCTTGGCTCCCAGCAGTCTGTCCACCGCGTCCGGGTCGAAGGCGTCCGCACCGATGCCGTAGACGGTGTCCGTCGGGAGCACCACGAGCTCGCCCCGGCGTACCGCCCGGGCGGCCGTGCTCAGCCCGTCGGTCCGGCCCGAAGCCGTGGAGCAGTCGTATCGAAGGGCCATCGCCGATCTCCATCCCACCGGGCTCTCGGCCCGCACCTGCTGGCTTACGCCGGCAGGCTACCGGAACGGACCGCCCCGCCCGTGCCCGTCCGCCGGTCTCCACGTGCGCGCCACCGTCTGCCCGAGGGCCGTTTCTTGAGGTGGACGGCGTCATCGGGAACACGGGGGCGGCGGTGGGCCGTGGGGATCCTCCGGCGGGTTCGATGAGTTCCGCACGGCGGCCATCACCCGAACGGGTGGGTGTGAGCAGCGCCCAGACCCGGCGGGGCGTGCGCGTCCCCGATCGCTGCGATCGCCCCGCCGATGTTCACGCCGCTCGTCCTTCCCTACGCGGCCCGGGCGCCCCGTGGAGGGGCGGCCGGGCCGGTCCGGGCTGCTCGGGTCACAGACCGTTGACCCGGGCCATCCTCTCCGCGACGAGCGGCGGGAAGTTCGTCGTGATGGCCCGGCCCGTTCTGCGGCCCATCCGGGAGTGCTGGAGTCGCACCTGCGCCATCAACCGGCGGGTGCGCAGAGCCATCTCCAGCTCGAAACGGGTACGGGGGTCGCGCAGCCCCGGCCCGAAGAGCTTCTCCAGCTGCCGCATGCGGTACCGCACGGTCTGGGGATGCACGCTCAAGGCCTTCGCGGCCTCCGGGGCGCCACCGCCTTCGAACCAGGCGAGGAGGGTCTCCTCCAGCCGCTCGCTCTGGCGTGGGGTCAAGCCGGCCAAGGGCCGCAGCCAATGGGCGGCCAACGCATGGGCCAGCGGCTGGTCCTGGAGGAGGAGCAGCGTGGAGAGGTGGTCGTCGACGAAGACCGGCCGGGTCTCGGCACCGGGGCGGGCCGGGGTGAGGGCGAGCAGGCGCAGGGCCCAACGCAGTGAGGACGCCGTGTCCGTCGGGGGAACCGCGTGGCCCACGGCGGCGAAGCGGCCGCGCAGCGGGAGTTCCAGTACGGCGCGGGGGTCGGGGTCCACGCTCGGGACCAGCAGGCAGGGCTGGCCCGCGAAGACGCCGGCGAGAGAGTCGTCCAGTACGGCCGCCAGTTGCTGCGCCTCGCCGGGGGTCGCCAGTACGACGCCCCGTACGGCCGGTGGCAGCGGCCAGCCGGCCGCTTCGGCCAGCTCGGTGAGGGACTGCCCCGAGGCAGCCCTGGCGTCGGTGAGCGCCTTGAACAGTTCTTCGCGCGCCCGGTCGGGCGGTGCGGCAGTCGCGTACCGGTCCGTAGCGGCGTCCGTGGTGGTGTTCGTCGCGGCGACGGTGGCGACGGTGGCGCTGCGGCGGTCGCGCTGCGTGGGCACGAGGCCGGTGTTCCGCTTCACTTCCCGGGTGAACCCGGGTTTTTCCTCCTGTCTGCCGTCATGTCCGTCATCGCTCGCCCGCTGGGGACGGGGGCGGCCGTCGCTCGGCTTCCGGTCATCGGATTGCGGGTAGCCGAGAAAGTTGCACAGCGCGTTCTCCACCAACTGCCTGAGCGATTCGTCGTCGATGGTCTCGTAGTCGTCGACGAGTGCCGTGAAGGCGGGAGTTCCGTGCAGGAGCTCCTTCACTATCTCGTCGGCCAGCACGGGCAGCTCCCTGCGCAGGATGCGGGTCCACTCGCCTCGGGGGCGGGACCAGATGCGGTTCAGGAGTTCGCACATCGTTTTCCTCGTTCATGCCGGGGTGAGGCCTGCCCCGCGGAAGGCAGGAAGCCGACCGCGGGGCATCGCTATCGTCAATCTCCTAGCCGTATGGGCGGGTTGATGCGTCGATCGTGCCTCATGAAGACTCCGGTTGCTGCTGTTGCGCCTCAGCCGTGCCTCGTTGCTGTCGTGGGGATCTGGGGGTGGCAGCCAGGACTTGACCTGTCATGAACCCGTCGGAAGGAGATCTTCCGGATTCTTGGATGCGCCGAGACGCGTTGCGGGAAGTTATCACCTTTCGATAAACCTTGTGGAGATGCTGTGCGCTTCCAGCATGCTGCTCCTCTCGCCCCGATCCGACGATGCGGCTCCCGGGTCGTACGCAGCCCCCCGGACATCTCGGCGCGGCCAACCACTTCACCGGCCGTGCGTCCGCCCGCCGCACCGGTCTGACGGACCGTGCGGCGGGCGGGCCAGGTCGTGCAGTGGTGCGCCGGGGCCCCCGGAATCAGGGGCGGATGCCGTCGCAGGCGATGGGCAGGTGGCGCGGGCCACGCAGCACCGCGTTCTGGCGGTACGGGGGCGGGTCCTCCAGCAGCCGCGGATTCTCCAGCCGGCGGGCCAACTCGCTCAGGGCCAGCTGGGCCTCCAGGCGCGCCAGCGGGGCACCGAAGCAGCTGTGGATCCCGCTGCCGAGGCCGAGGTGTTGGATGTCCCCGCGGTCGGGGTCGAAGCGGTCCGCGTGCTCGAACCGCTTCGGGTCGCGGTTCCCGGAGGCCAGGATCAGCGAGACCGTGGCGCCCTTGGGGATGTTGACCCTGGCCACCTCGATGTCGTCGATCGTGCTGCGCCGCGGCAGGAGCTGCACGGGGGGTTCGTACCGCAGCAGTTCCTCGACGATCGGGACGGACAGCTGCGGGTCCTCGCGCAGTCGCTGGAGCACGTCCGGGTGGCGCAGGAGGGTCAGCATGCCGTTCGTGATCAGGTTGACCGTCGTTTCGTGGCCCGCGATCAGCAGCAGCGCCGCCGTACTGATGGCCTCCAGCGCGCTCATGCCCCCGTCCGGATCCTGACCGGCGGCCGCCAGCTGGGACAGCATGTCCTCGCCCGGCTCCTTGCGCCGCTCCTCGATCAGCCCGGCCAAGTACATGCCGAGCTCCATCTGCGCGTCGGCGGCAGCCTTCGGCCTCTCGGTGGCGTCCGCGTCCGGATCGGGGTCCAGACTGGCGGCGATGGTGTCGGCCCAGCCGTGGAAGCGGGGCTCGTCCTCGGGGGGCACGCCCAGGAGCCGGCAGATCACGGTCACCGGGAAGGGGTAGGAGAACTGGTCGACCAGGTCGATCCGCTCCGGGGAACCCGCGTCGACGATGCCCTCGATGAGGTCGGAGACGATGTCGCCGAGCTCGCCGCGCATGTCGTGGACCTTGTGCGGCGAGTGCGGCGGCCCGAACGGCCGGTTCGTGATGCGGCGCAGCCGGTCGTGGTCCGGCGGGTCGAGCTTGAGGAACACCGGGGGCAGCGCCGAGTCGCCGCCGTCCTCCTGCGCCAGCGGATCGCTCGACGGAAGCGTCAGGTTGCGGGGATCGGAACTGATGCGCGGATCGTGCAGCAGGCTCTGTATCTCGTAGTAGGTGCTGACGACGTACGGACCGTCCTCGTCGCGGAACACCGGCGTCTTGCGCAGTCCCTCGTACAGCGGGTACGGGTCGGCGCGGGTTGAGTAGTCGAGGATCTGCCGAAGCATGGCTTGGCTCATGGGGCGTCCTTGTACGGCTCGCGGGATCGGCGGTTCGGGGCCCTCCCCCGTCGTTTTGACACCGGTCTCCGGCCGACTCCGGCTCCCCGGCTTTCCCAGCATGCACGGAGGCCCCCAGGAGCGCCTGCCGGGCGACGAAACCGCAGGTCACACCCCAAGTACGCACCCGCAGGGCGCACCCCGGGGCGCACCCCCGGGGCGCACGCCGCGAGCCGCACGCCACCGTTCGGGGCGCGGCAGCGGGCCTTACCGCCCTCGACAGCCCGTCAGCCTCTGCCGCATCATCATTCTTGCACTGACAGTGCAAATATGTCGGACGATCTGCTGCGGGCTCACGCCCCCCGCCGCGTCCTCACAGGTCAGCGAATGAAAGGCCTCCGCATGCGCACGTTCCTCCGTGTCCTGGCCCTCATGGTGGCCGCCGCCGTGTTACCTCCCCTCACCGCCGCCGCCCCGGCCGGAGCAGTGGCCCTGCCCGCCCCGTCCATACCCGGGGATCCGCGCGGAGCCGCGCTGCCCCGGTTCACCGGTCACGCCGTCGCACCGCGACCGGTCGCCGTCCCCCCGGTCCCGCAGCACCCGTTCATGGCGGCCAACGGCTCCAGCAACGTGCACGGCGACGCTTATCAGAGCGACACGCACGAAGCGCCCGGCCCCACCGGCCGCGATCTCGCCGTGCGCAGCAGGCTGCAGGGCGGGCTCTGCGGCTCGGTCACCTTCGACTCGCGGGGACGGATCGTCACCGTCTGCATGACCCCGGGACTCTCCCCCCGGCTGATGCTGCTCGATCCGCACGACCTCTCAGCGGTGTCCTCCCTCACCCTGCCCGGGACGGCCGGCACCAGTCCCACGGAGGTCTCCGGAGGTGGCTACTTCTACCTCGACCAGCTCGACCGTGCGGTCGTCCCCACGAAGGACGGCGCCGTTCAGGTCGTGGCCGTCCGGGGCGACGCACTCGTGACGCAGGCGCGCTACGACCTGGGGCCGGTGATCGGTACCAGCGGCATCGTGTCCGTCCTCCCCGACTGGTCGGGGAGGATGTGGTTCGTGACCGGCAGTGGGGTGGTCGGCGTCCTCGATCCGGCCAGCGGCGCGGTCTCCACCCACGCACTGCGCGGGGAGACGATCGCCAACAGCCTCGCGGTCGACGAGTCCGGCGGCGTCTTCGTCGTCAGCGACCACGCCCTCTACCGCTTCGACTTCGACGCGTCCGCCGAGGGCCGACCCGTCTTCACCTGGCGGGCCCCGTACGAGCGGGGTTCTCGGCAGAAGCCCGGCCAGCTCAGCCAGGGCAGCGGGACCACTCCCACGCTCATCGGCCCGGCAGCCGGCCCGGGCGGAGGGTACGTCGCCATCACCGACAACGCCGACCCCCGGATGAGGGTGCTCGTGATGGCGCGCGGGAAGGCCGGGCCCGAGAAGGTGTGCGAACAGCCGGTCTTCGCCCCGGGAAGGGGTGCCGACGAGAACAGCCTCGTCGCCGTGGGCGGTGACCTCATCGTGGAGAACAACTACGGCTATGTCGTCGGGGACCACGCCCTCTTGAAGGGGATGCTCGGCGGGCGCCAGGTGGACACCGAGCCCGGCTTGGCCCGGATCCACGTCGACTACGCCGCCCGTACCTGTTCGCTGGCCTGGTCCGACAGCAGCGAACGGGTTCCCAGCGTCGTCAGCAAGGTCTCCCTCGCGACGGGCCTCCTGTACACCTTCACGCACCCCACCGCCGACGAACTGCGGTCCGCCCGCCGCACGGGCAGCGCTGCGATGCCCGACGCCTGGTACCTCACGGCGTTGGACGTTCGGACCGGCGAGCGGGTGTGGAGCCGACTGGTCGGCGCGTTGGCATTGCCCTCGCCGCCGCCTCCGCCACCGCCGGCATCGGCATCGGCATCGGCATCGGCATCGGCGAGGAGGTTGGTCGTGGTGCACGTGCCGTAACCCGCGATGCACGGGCTCTGCGTGGTCAGGTCCACGCCGGAGACCAGGGTCGAGGCTCCACCGCGGCCACCGGCGGACGTCGCGCCGAGTTGACCGACGTAGTAGTACAGGGTCTGTCCGAACGCGCCCTGGAAGCTCGCGATCGAGGTCACGGTCTGCGCCCTGCCACCGTTTCCGCCGTCACCGCCCCGGTAGATGCCGCCACCGTTGCTGCCGTACCGCCCGGCACCGCCGTAGGCCGTGATGACCATGGGCGTGGTCGCGGACAGCGAGGTCTGCGTCGCCGCCTGGGCGGCCGCCAGCAGTGCCGTGGTGTCGTACGAGGACGCACCGTCCGGCAGCAGGCAGGACACCACACCGGTCTGGATCTCGCCGCAGTCGATGTCGGTGGTCGTGGCCGCGGCGGTCGGTGCGGAGAGCGCCAGGACGGAGAGCAGGCATGCGCCGGCCCCCAGAGCCTTGACGACCCTTTCCGATCTGAGCATGAAATTCCCTTCAGGGGCGGGCGGACGGGCCCGGAATGCGGGCGCATTGCGCGACGGCCGCCACGGTGGCGCTCGCCGTCGAGGAGTTCAGGACGGTGACGGTCCACGTGTCGGGGGTCGCCGCCCGGGAGGTGAGCAGGACCTGCATCGTGCCGCTCATCAGGTATCCGCCGCTGAGGAGGGTGCTCCCGGCCGGGCACGTGGCGAACACGGTGCCCTCGTCTCCGGGGGCCACGGTCACGGGATCGCCGACGATCTCGGCAACGTGCGCGGGCTTGTGCCCGTCGTGACCTTCGTGGGGCGGCGGCCCGTCCTCGTGGGGCGGCGGCCGACCGTGCAACGGGCCCGTCAGAAGGGGACCGCAGTCCACCCAGGGCGGACAGAGCCTGTTCGGCGGTCCGGGGTCCGCCTGCGCCACGGCCGAGGAGCTCGCTGTCCGCACCGGGGCCGATTCCGCGGTGCCCGCGAGCCCGGCCACGGCCGCGGTGAGCACGACGAAGGCCCCGCAGACGTGGAGGATCCGCCGACCGGGCAGCGACCCCGAACGGCCGCGCCGAGGAAAATCAGAGCGCATCAAAGAGCTTCTCTTTCTAGGGGGAGGAAGAGAGCAGTCGCGGCATCGTTACCCTCCGTGGGGTCATCCGCGTCCGCTCTGCTCCCTTTTGAGTGACTGTCATACGACGCCCGGCCTAGCTGGCGCCTTGCCGATGGGGCCGGGGACGCCGGCGCGCCCGTGTCAGTCCTCGGGGGACTTCTCCGGCGCACCCTCCGGCGCGTCCACCTGGGGCTTCGTGTCCGACTCCCCGTGGGAGCCCTGACCGGGGTCGCGTCCGAGGTCCGGACCGGGCTTCTCGGCCGAGCCGTGGCCGGGCTTGTGGTGTCCGCCGAACTCGGCCGCGACCACCCTGAAGGGGATCGACTGCCACAACTGGGAGCCGTGCCCGGCGAGCTCCAGGCGGTACTCGCCCCGGAGGTGGTGATGGCGGCCGTGCCGCTCGGGGACCCTGACCGTGCCGGAGACCTCTCCGTCGGCGTTCGCCAGGAGGATCGCGAGGGTGACGATGCGCCTGCCGGCGCGCCGGTCGCCGTCCCCGTCGACCCCTTCCACGGCGCGGGTCTCGTCGGCCCGACCTTCCGGGATCAGCCGTACGTACACCTCCTCGTTCGGCCAGTAGCGGCTGGCGGACACGGTGAAGCTCTCGCCGTGTGCCACGGTGCTGCGGTCGACGACGATGGTGGAGTAGGGGGCCGGGTTGACCGCGGCCGGCGGCGCTGCCGACGCCACGGCCGGGCCCGCGCTCAGTACGGCGGCTCCGGCCGCCAGGGCGACGAGCCATCGCGGGTTTCTGGGCATGGTGGGGAGGTCTCCTTCGGAAGCGGAGGGGTGCCGGCCCGCCTTTCGAACACCGGCCCGCGATTCGTAGATGCGTGCGCATCGGACCAAACGGGCGCGCCGTGCGGCTCCCCGGGACGGTCGCGCTCCGCCACCCGTACGGCCTGCACTCGGGGTACGAGGACGGGCCCGGGCCGCTCCGCCGGCCCCCGCGCAACCCGCTCCCGGAAGGGCGTCCGGGCGCCGCCAGGGGGAGTTGCTCCCGTTCGTTTGCGACAATGGCACCCAGCGAAGTGGGGAGGGGCGCCGTGAACGAGTCGGCCCGACGGCCGCGGTCCGAGGACCGCACCACGGACGGTCGCACCACGGACGGGCGCACCCCGGACGGGCGCACCCCGGACGGGCGCACCCCGGACGGGCGCACCCCGGACGGGCGCACCCCGGACGGGCGCACCCTGGACGGGCGCGCCGAGCGCGGCCGCCAGTCCCGGGTGAAGATCGCCGAGGCCGTGCTGTCCCTGCTCGACGAGGGGGAATCCAGCTTCCCCGCAGAGCGGGTCGCCGAGCGTGCCGGCGTGTCCCGCCGCCTCGTGTTCCATCACTTCGCCGACATGTCCGAGCTGGTGGAGACGGCCATCACCCGCCGACTGGAGCAGCTGATCGAGCAGATCAGGCCGCTTCCGACCGCCGGGCCGCGCGATACCCGGGTGACGGCCCTGACGGAACAGCGGGCCCGGATCCTGGAGTGGATCACGCCGGCCCAGCTGACCCTGATGCGCCTGGAAACACCGGGGGGCCGCGTTGCCGAGGTCACCCGCGAGGTACTGGACCTGGCCCGTGCGCGACTGGCCGAGATCTTCGCGGCGGAACTCGAACGCCTGCCCGCCGCGCGCAGGACGGAAGTGCTCTACGGACTGGACGCGGTGACGACCTGGGGCGCTTGGTACCACTGGCGCAGCAGTGGCTTGAGCGCCGAAGCGGCAACCAGCACCATGGAGACGGCCGTACACGCCCTGCTCGCCACCACCGACCAACCCGGGACGTCCTCCTAGGCCGGGGGTGCGCACCGCGCACCGAGCCTCGGCCGGAGATCCCTCGGCCTTCGGCGCGCGAACACGCCGGTCACTTTCGGTGACGTCCGACCACCCTTCGGCGCACCGCGGCTCCGGCCGGCCGCGCAGCGGTGCAACGGGCCCGCGGGCATCGACGCCTTCCTCATGCGGCCGTGGTCGGCCACCGGTCAGCGGCGCTTCGCCGACCTCGCCGTGCAGGGCGGGGCGGCCTGCGTCAGCGAACCGTGGCGTCCGAGCCATCGGCCGAGGGTCCAAGCCCTGCTCCGGTGGCTCGGCAGGAGTCAGACCCTCGCCGGCCGCCCCCAGCCCTCACCGCCCCTCACCGACCTCCTGTCCTTCACCTCCGCCCGGGCGATGTTCACCCAGATCGGCCTGCCCCGGAAGCTGGCGGACGAGGCGTCGCTGTCCTACGCCTTCATGGTCAACCCGCGTTCGCCGATGTGGATGGGCTTCGCCGACCAGCAAACCGCCGGAACCGCTGCCGCCGACGCCGTCACCTTCCGGGGCAGCGGCCTCACCACGGCGAAGTCGGGCTCCTACTTCGACCACGGCGCCGTCCAGCAGCTGTCGCACGTCCTCATGGATCTCCAGCAGTTCTACGACGTCGACGACGCCGGCGTGCTGGGAGACGACGCCTCGTTCACGGAACGCGTCCAGTACATGTTCCGTTCCACGCCGCCACCCTCGCCGGGCAACGCCGACCAGATCACCGACGGCGGGGGCCCCGCGTTCCTGCCGAACACCTTCCAGGGCACCGACGACGCCCTGCTGAGCGCCCAGGGGCGGGGCACTCCGGACGGGGAGCGCCGGATCGGCCACCTCTCCTGTCTGCAGCGGTCGTCGCGCACGGCCGACGGCAGGCCGCTGCACGTTCGCATGGACGGCCCCGGCTACGCACCATGGACGTACCGGACGGATCCTCCCAGCCCAAGCTGGAGTTCACGGTGTTCGTCCCGAGTGCCGACTTCTTCGCCACGATGCGCAGGAACCAGGCCTCGCTCGACCTGGCGGCGGCCCACGGCGTCCCGGAGGACGAGAACGGGCTGGAGCGGTTCCTGACGGCGACACGACGCCAGAACTTCCTCACGCCGCCGCGTCGCCACCGGGCGTTCCCCCTCGTCGAATTCCTCTGAGTGCCTGTCTGAACCCCGGCCTCGCGTTGGGGGAACGGTCCCCGTGACCGCTCCCCCAACGCTTGCGCAATGCGCCCATTCCGGGTCGATGCCTGCCGGAGGCCCATCGCACGGCGGCTGCTGGCGCAGGTCCGATCAGAAGCCGGTGCCGTCCTGCCTTGCGACGGTGGCAGTGTCGTTGCTCTGGTTGACGTCGGTGATCCCCGGAGGCAAGGATGTGACCGTTGCTACCCCTGCCACGCGGTGCCACGGCGCGTAGTGGCCAACGGTCCAGCGGTACGTAGCTGCTTCGCCGGGGGCGAGGTCTCTGGTGGTGATGATCATCCATGGCGGGACGGCATTGTCGATGACGGGGGCGGGCACCGCGGTGGTGCCGTCCCCGCCGAGCACACCGGCGGCGTGGATTTCGCTGCACATCCGGCTGGAGTCGCCGCGTGAGCAGATCAAGGGGGGTACGGCGAGATTGCGGACGGTGAAGTACACCTTGACGCCAGCGGGGATGGTGGTGTCCCCCGTGTTCGTGATCCAGCCGCGGCCGGACCCCCCGAGGACAGTGTTCGGCTCCCATTGTCGCGGCGAGTCCAGGGCCAGGGAGACGGCGATGTCGGGTCCTGTCGCAGCCGATGCCAGGCCGCTGGTGAGCAGGGTTCCCAGGACAGCGGTCGCTGATGCCAGGGCGATCCGGCTACGGTGCCGTGCCGAGCGCTTGGCACCGGTCAGCGTGTGGTGCATCACGGGCTTCCTTTCCGTAGGGGTCTACCGAGGAAAGGATCTTGCCCAGGCGGGATGACGCCACGAAGGGAGGGAAACGCCGATTCAGGAAACGTGACTCGCAGGGGTGACACCCCACCATGGCCACCTGGCAGATCGGCCGGAAGCGGACCTAACGCTCGCTCCCGAGCACCGGCGCGGGCACGGTGCCTCGTTTTTCGCACTCAGCCAAGGCCGGATCGATGTCGCCCGGCTGCGACGAGCCCTGGCCGTCGTGCCGCTGCCCCGGGCCCGTGACGACCGGCTGGTGCTCCGGTCGAAGCGCTGGGGCGGCTCCGGTCGGACCGGGCGATACGAAAGTCTGTCCCCGTGCCGTGGATCTGCCCGGCTCAGGGCGACCAGGCCCAAGCCCCGGCGACGCCGCTGGTTCCGCCACCACCCTCGGGGTCGCAATCGTCAACGGCCGTGCCGTCCCGGTTCATCCGGACGGCCACCACCCGCCCCGTCGAAGGGTTCGTAGCGGGCGTCGCCTCCGGGCCAGGCGCGGTCCATGAACGGTGCCCGGTCGAGGCCGTCGAAGCAGCGCATCAGGAAGTCGGTGAAGCTGCCGCTGGTTCGGTACCACTCCGCGCACTCGCTACTGACCACGATCTCCCAGCGACCCGGATCCGGGTCGCTGGCAAGGAAGTAGTACTCACTGCTGTGCTCGTCGTGGCCCCAGCGGATGAGCCCACCCGGGTCGGGGTGGAAGGGGAAGGGGTAGAGATCCTCCGAGCCTCTTCGTGCATCGCGCCAACCCTCCAGGGCCCAGAAGTCCTCGACTTCGGCAGGGGTCATGAGGCCAGTCGGCCGGTCGAGGTGCAGATACCCGCCGAGGGTTCCGGGCCCGTACACGTCCATGAAGGCCTTGTAATCCCCGGGCAGCGTGACACCGAGGTGCTGTTCGGAGGCCTCCCAGACCTCTCGGCGCGGCCAGCCCCACACCCCCTCCGGCTCACCGAGCAGTGCCTGGAGGCGTTCCAATGCCGATGGCATGTCTTCCCTCGTCCCTGAGATGTGACCGGCTGGGAACATCATCAGGCCTCCCACTGACAACACCGAGGGGCCCAGCCCCTCAACCCGGCGAACCTTCCCGGTCGTAGACGTGAGGAGGGCGTCGGCACGAAGCCATCGAGGACGACCGGGGCCGGGGGCCGGGGCTGCCGTATCCGCACTATGCGCGCACGACCCGATCGCCCCGGCCCCCGGTACCGTGCGACAACCAGCCGTGCAGGGCGGGACCGCCGACGGCCACCAGGACGAACAGGAATCCGGCGGTGATCAGGGCCGGTTCGGAGAACCACAGGCCCGCGAGCCAGTCGACGAGCAGGGCCACGGCCACCAGGAGCACCTTCGCCGCCACCAGGCCGAAGAACAGACCGCGGTCGATCGGGGTCCTCCCGGAGCGGGCGAGGCGGCGGCCGACGAACCGTCCGGCCACGCTGACGCAGAGCACCACCACGAGGACGCGCAGTGCATGTTCCCACGCGGGCATGTCCCCGCCGAAGGCCCAGACGCCGCCCACGGCCGCGCCCGCGGCGACGTAGGCGAGCGTGCGCGTGGGTCGGGCGGACCTCGTACGCGTCCCGGTTCGGCTGGGCCGGGAACACGCTCGGGCGCTGTAGACGGACATGTCTCGCCTTTCGTTACGGAGAGCAAGCAGTAGCTACAAATGCAGACAAAACAACTTGCACTCCAAGTGTCATCTCTTCGGGGTGGATCGTCAAGACCCGGCCCCGGAGACGCGCGAACCGCCGGAGGACCTCACCGAACACGACCGGCCCGTCGGGGCTTGGAAGGGCCTGTTCGTGCGGCCGGTGGACATGGGCGCCGAACTCGGAGCGGGGCCAGGCGAGGCCGGGCCGGGCCGAAAAAGGCGCCCGGCTGTCCGGGATACGACCTATGGTGATCACCACCTCCGGACGCGGCGCCCCTGCTACGCGTCCACCGTGAAACGCCTTCTCCGTCCCCACCGCCGCCCGGCCCTTCACCTCGCACGGCCCGGTCGTCCACGTGAACACCTCCGGGGTGGGGGGAGGGGCCGCGAACGGACCCATCACACCAAAGGCACCCCATGGACAGTGAGCGCATACAGAGCTGCCTGGACCTGATCCACCAGGCACGACAGCTACCCGTGGACGATGCTCAGCGCCGCCTGCTGGAACGGGCCGCCGGCGAACTCGTCCGCGACGGCCGCCTCCGACGCCGTGCCGAGGCACGCGCGGAACGCGCCGCAGCCGACGCGGAGCTGCTCGCCGCCACCGCGATGGGTGCCTGCGACCGCGTCATGGATGCCGCTCTGCCCGCCCCGGCCCCGCCGGAACGCGGCCTGACGGTGGGCGAATACGTCCGGCTTCGCCCCGGACCGGCCGCCGCGGCGGGACAGCTGCCGGACCGTGCGCCGGAGCGCTCCCGGCCGGCACGGCTGCTGAACCGTCCCCAACGCTGCTACGTCTGCAAGAAGCACTACCGGCACGTCCACGACTTCTACCACCTGCTGTGTCCCGAATGCGCCGGCGAGAACCTCGCCCACCGCACCGCCCGCACCGACCTCACCGGCCGGCGGGCGCTGCTGACGGGCGGGCGCGTGAAGATCGGCCACCAGGTGGCGCTGATGCTCCTTCGCGACGGCGCCGAGCTCACGGTGACCAGTCGCTTCCCGCAGGACACGGTGCGCCGGTTCGCGGCGGCTCCCGGCGCCGCGGATTGGTGGCACCGGCTGCGGATCGTCGCCCTGGACCTGCGCGATCCCCGGCAGGTACTCGCCTTCACGGACCACATGCTCGCCCAAGGGCTACCCCTGGACGTGCTGATCAACAACGCGGCCCAAACCCTGCGCCGCTCCCCCGAGGCGTACACCGCACTGTCCGCCGCCGAACCCGCGCCGGCCCCCGCGCCGCTCGCCGCGCCACCGATCTGGACCGCTCCGGGATTCTCCGTACCCGGCCCGCGCACCGCACCCCTTCCGTGGACGGCGGAGCTCGCCCCGCGCATCCCAGCGCCCCACGCCCTGGCCGGAGGCGCACACACGGCTGACGCCCCGCTGGCCACCCCAGTGCCGCAGGAAGTTGTCGACGAGGCGGGCCTGCTGCCCGAGTCGGCCGCAACCAACTCCTGGACCCTACGCCTGGGCCAGATCGACCCGACCGAGCTGCTGGAGGTCCAGCTGGTCAACGCGGTCGCGCCGTTCTTGCTCGCCGACCGGCTGCTGCCCCTTCTCGACGCTTCCCCGCACCCCGACCGCTACCTCATCAACGTCTCGGCGGTTGAAGGCCAGTTCGCCGTGCGCAACAAGACCAGCGACCATCCGCACACGAACATGGCCAAGGCGGCCCTGAACATGCTCACCCGCACCAGCGCCGCCGATCTGGCCACCCGCTCCATCCACACCTGCAGCGTCGACACCGGCTGGGTCACCGACGAGAAGCCCCTCCCCGCCCGGGAGCGGCACGCCGCCACCGGTTGGCGCCCGCCGTTGGACATCGTCGACGGCGCCGCCCGCATCTACCACCCCATCGTGCAGGGACAGGCCGGCGCACCGGTCCACGGCGTCCTCCTGAAGGACTACCGGCAGGTCCCGTGGTGATACCTCCGACATCCGCGGGGGGGGGGGGATCCCCGTCGGACACGCGTGCCGCCCCGGCGGCGACGGAGCCCGCTCGGCTTCGACTCCCCCGGTGTCACCCGTCGAGCGCGAGGTCCGCGACCGGCGCGGAGAACCCCTGCACTGCCGCGGCCAGCGGGAACTCCGTCCAGACGGTCTTGCCGTCCCGGGTGTAGCGGGTGCCCCACCGTTCGGTGAGCTGGGCCACCAGGAAGAGCCCGCGCCCGCCCTCGTCGGTGGTGCGCGCCCGCCGTAGGTGGGGAGCGGTGCTGCTGCCGTCGGAGACCTCGCAGATCAGGCTGCGGTCGCGGATGAGCCGGAAGGTGACCGGCCCGCCACCGCCGTACCGGTAGGCGTTGGTGACCAGTTCGCTGACGACCAGTTCGGCGGTGAAGGCCAGCTCCGCCAGGCCCCACCCGGTCAGTGTGGTCTCCGTCAGGTGCCGCGCACGGGCGGCAACGGTCGGCTCTGCCGGGAGTTCCCAGGAGGCGACCTGCTCCGGCGCCAAGACGCGGGTGCGGGCGAGGAGCAGCGCGACGTCGTCCGGTGGATGCTCCGGTAGCAGGGCGCCCTGGACCGCCGCGCAGGTCTGCTCGAGCGAGCGGCCGGGCCGGGACAGGGCCTCTCGCAGCCGCGAGAGCCCCTCGTCGAGGTCGAGGCCGCGGGCCTCGACCAGGCCGTCCGTGTACAGCGCCAGGAGACTTCCCTCGGCGAGTTCCAGTTCGGCGGACTCGAAGGGGAGTCCGCCCAGACCCAGCGGCGGCCCTTCGGGAAGGTCGGGGAGGCTGACCGTGCCGTCGGAGGTCACCACGGCGGGGGGCAAGTGGCCCGCACGGGCCAGGGTGCAGCGCCGGGAGGTGGGGTCGTAGACCGCGTAGAGGCACGTCGCGCCGACGATCTGCTGGCCCTGCGGGCGTCCGTCGGCGGGTTCCTGCTCGTCCGCCAGACGGTTGACCAGGTCGTCCAGGTGGGAGAGGACCTCGTCCGGAGCGTAGTCGAGGCTGGCCAGGGTGTGTACGGCCGTGCGCAGGCGGCCCATGGTGGCCGCGGCGTGCAGGCCGTGGCCGACGACGTCGCCGACGACGAGGGCGACGCGTGCTCCGGAGAGGGGGATGACATCGAACCAGTCGCCGCCGACGCCGGTGGCGGGGTCGGCCGGGAGGTAGAGGTGCGCGACCTCGACCGCGCTGTATTCGGGCAGTTCCTGCGGCAGCAGGCTGCGCTGCAAGGTCAACGCGGCCTGATGCTGCTGGGTGTAGCGGCGGGCGTTGTCTATGCACAGGGCGGCCCGCGCGGCGAATTCCTCGGCGAGCGTGACGTCGTCCTCCTCGAACGGTTCGGGCCGCCCGGCCCGCCACAGGCTGAGCAGGCCGAGGAGCAGGCCGCGGGCCGTCAGCGGTACGACGATCAGTGAGTGGGCGTGCAGGCCGAGGGCGCGCCGGGTGCGCTCCGGATCCTGGAAGTACCAGCTGGGGTTGGTCTGGAGCACCGGTTCGAGGATGGGCTGCTGTTCGGCGAGGCACCTGGCCTGAGGGGTGCGCGGGTCGAAGTGGAAGACCTCGCCGGCGGCGTGCATCACCTGCAGCGCCTCCGCAATGACCGAGTGGACGGCCATCCTCAGGACCGGACCGCTCGCTTCTTCGGCGTTGTCTTCGCCTCGGGCCACCGACTCCAGCAGGTCCACCGAGACGGCGTCCGCGAGGTCGGGGACGGCGACGTCGGCCAGCTCCCGGGTGGTCCGGCCGAGATCCAGCGTGGTCCCGATGCGGGCGCTCGCCCGGTTGAGCAGGGCGAGCCGCCGCCGGGCCCGGTAGCGGTCGGTGACGTCCTCCACCAGTTGGGTGACTCCGAGGATCCCGCCCGCGGGGTCCTCCATCCGAAACGCCGAGACCGAGACCACCCACTCGTGGTCGGGGTCGCTCCTGGCGCGACAGCGCTGCTCGGTGAAGATCAGGGGGGCGCCCGTCTCCAGCACCCGGCGCAGCCGGGTCTCGATGGTCTTCACGTCCGGACCGATCAGGAAGTCGCCGATGCGTCGGCTCCGGATCTCCGCCGCGGGGAGTTGCGTGAACCGGGCCAGCGCCCGGTTGATCCGCAGGATGCTCAGATCGGGGGCGTGGACGGACAGGCCGATCGGGGAGCGCCGGAACAGACCGTCCAGGACCGACCGGTCCGTCTCCCACCGGAGCACCTCCTCGGCCGGGGCGACGACGAGGAACCACTCGCGGGCCGATCCGGCGCGGATGACGGCGCGGGCGCGGAAGCCCAGCTCCACCCGTCGCCCGCTGCGGTGCAGGACGGGCAGGACACCGGACCAGCCCCCGTCGCGGTCGCACGCGGCCACGGCGTCCCGGATCGCCTCAAGATCACGCGAATCGCACAAGAACTCGACGGCCGTGCCGCCCAGCACCTCGTCGGGCGGGTAGCCGAGGAGCTCCTGTGCGCGCTCGCTCCAGCCCACGACCCTGCCGTGGTCGTCCAGTACCGCCGAGGCCGAGCTGTGCAGCGCGAACGGGTCCTCGGGCACCTCGCCCGGTCCCGGCGCCGGTGCGTCCATCGCTGCCACCCTTCGACCTGCCGAAAGGACCGCACGGCGGGCATTGCCGCAGCGACTGCCCAGAGTGATCGCAGACCAGGGGTTGAGCAGTCGGCCCACCTTCAGTATCGCCGCGCCGCTGCACGTCGGCAGCAGGTCGCCCCCGGGGCACCCCCGGGGTCGCCGGGCCCCGCCCGCCCGGACCCGGGCCGAGGCGCGGGTGCGGCCCACCGGCACGGGGGATCCTCACGACATGAATGCCGCCCTCACGAGCCTCGTCGCCGTCTTCGCAACACTGGCCGGGTCCACCCTCACCTTCGTGTTCCAACGGCACATCGCCCGGCAGGCGGAACGGTTCGCCCGAGACCAACAGGTGCGGCACGAACGGATCGGCGCCTACAGCGCCTTCGCGGCGGCCCTCACCGACTTCCGCCGGAGCCAGAACGACCGCTGGCACTGGGAGCAGGCCGACCCGGACGGCCCTCAGTCCATCAGTGCTCGTGAAGCGTCCTACCAGCGGCGGGCGGACTCCACGGCAGCACTCTGCCGAGTTCGCCTCATGTGCGGCGATTCCGCCTTGATCCAGTTGGCCCAAGAGGCCCTCGATGCCACGACGGAGATCCATGCGGCACAGGACGAACGGGACCGCACGGGGCGGGGCGAGACGGCGCGCCTCGCGCTGGAGAGGTTCTTGACCAGCGCCTCACCGCAGGCCCACTGACCACGCGGTGCAGCGGGCACGCACCATCGGTCCGAGCCCGGGGGCAGCCTTGGGCTGCCCCCGAACGGCCCGGGACTTCCGCAGGGCCGGCTCGCCGTCAGCCCTGGGGGCCGGCGGGCTTGGCGTCCTTGGACAGCGGTACCTCGCCGGTGTTGTCGACGTGGCGGGCGGCGACCCACACGGCCTGGTCGCGCAGCAAGTACCAGATGCTGTTGCCGTCGATGGTCTGCGCGTTCACCTTGCTGTGCAGACCGACCTGGGCGCCGTGGCTCAGGTTGCCGACGAGGGAAGAGTCGGTACTCGGATACCTCCGCAGATTGACGCCGCTACTACTGACGACCGTGCCAAACGGCTGGGCGGGACTGGGCATCATGACCTCCAAGGGAACGCCTGAGCGGCGGGACGTGGTCCGCTGTGCACGGACGGGTTGCTTGCACGGTAGGGCTCCCGCCCGTCGGGGAGCCGGAGGCGTGCGGGGCATCCCCACGACCGGCGGCCGAGCATCATTCCGATGGTTCCGCCGCGCGGCCCGCCGCCGGATCGTCGATCGCCGCTTCAACGATCCAGCAGAACAATGATGACAGTTCAATTACCCCCTGTAACGGACCGGCCGGCTGCCGGGTACTGCTCCGTAGCCCATGAGCACCACGTACCCGGCGCGCACCATGGGTAGATGACCGGCAATCCGAATGGCGAACCCGTTGAGCGCGCCGCCCTTCCGGTTGCCCCGTCCATTACGGTGAGTGACGATCGAGGAGGGGGCGCGGGAGTCGGGGGGGCGAGAGGGGTCACGGCGATGTCGGACCTTGAGAGCACCGCTTGCACGTTGCCGACGGTCCTGAGGTGCGCGTCACACAGTTGGGGCGCGAGCAATCGACCGAAGTGGCAGCGTCCGAAGGCGAGGTGATCCGACATGAGCTCAACTCGCCCGACCCTCAGGGGCGGTTCCGTGTACGGTTCCCTGCGCGGTTCCCTCTGGGGCTCCAACGGACGGGCGCGCGGACCGGCGCGCAGACGGCAGTCGATGACGCCCGCCCGAGGGTGGGCACCGCATAGGACCGGATCACCGGAGGCACCGAGATGACCACACTCTTCTTCGACATCGGGGCGACATTGGCGGACGGCCGTCTCGAGGCGGACGGATCCTGGCTGTTGCGTCCTCGCCCCCGCGTCCCACAGGTTCTCGATGCGTTCGCAGGGGAACCCAAGGGCATCATCTCCAATCCGGGCACCGAACAGGATGCGGTCGCGCAGATCACGCGGGCCCTCCACGAGGCCTTCCCCGGCCGGTTCCCGGACGAGCACCTCATTCACTTCGGACCCAAGGACAGCCGCGCGATCTTCGACGACGCGGTCGCGAGCGCGGGCGGCGCGGCCGACGACTGTGTCTTCGTGGGTGAGGACCACGACGAGCGCGCGTTCGCCCGCACGGCCGGCATGAGGGTGGCGCCCCACCCCGTGTTCACCCGGGCCGCCATCGAGGACCGCCCGGTCTTCTGGACGAGGATCGACGTGCCGGAGGGTCGGACCCTGGGCGTAGTGGAGTCGGTGGCGAACGGCACGGAGGCCGTTCCCGTGCACGTCGCCTCCCCTCGGCTCGTACTCGCCATGGCGACCGCGCTCGGAGTCGAGACGCTCCAACAGGCGGGATTCACGAACGATGTACGGGGACAGGTGGAGGACACGGCGGCGTTCCTGGTCAGGGACGACCGCTCGGTGACGGTTCCCGAGGCCTTCGCGGGCGCCCCGGACCAGTCCCGGACGGCGGCCGAAGGAGCGATGCGCGCGGCGGCCGCGTTCTGCTTCGCCTCCGGCGAGCTGACCGGGTACCCGCGGCAGATCTTGTCACTCGGGCCGGCGCCCGGCGGTGTCTACGTCGCTTCGCCAGCCGGTGTCCCGATCGAGGAGGTCCACGCGCAGGGAGCCAAGCCCGGACACACCGAGCGCCTGCTGCCGGACCCGGCGCTCCTCTCACGCCCCGGTGAAACGCAGGCCGAGGAGTTCGCCTCGGTCCTGCCCACCGGGTTCGAGGAGACGGGCGACGGCCTTCCCTCCCCCGAGACGCTCGCGGCCGTACGCGCGACCGTGACGCCCGAGGCGCTCCGTATCCACGTGGCACGCATCTCCGGCGTCGAACCGCTGGTCCCGGGCGAGCCGCTGAAGATCCTCAGCCGTGACGCGTCGCACGCCGACAACGGGCTCGTCGTGGACGCGCTGGTCCGGCACTTCCAGGATCTGGGGCTGGTGGTCCGGCGGCATGCGTTCAGATGGCGGGGACGCCAACTGTTCAACGTCGAGGCCGAGCACCGCGTCGAGGGGGCGGACTCCGCCGTTCTCATCACGGGACATCTGGATTCGACGGCGCAGAGCGGAAACTTCGTCGATGCCGACGGCGATCCCCGCCCCTACGACCCCTCGGTGGACCCGGCGCCCGGTGCGGACGACGACGGGAGCGGCACCGCAGCGGTCATGGCCGCGGCGGAGTGTCTGCACGCGCTGGTCGCAGGGGGCAGAGCGCCGACGCGTCACGTTCGCTTCGTCCTCTTCAACGCCGAGGAGCAGGGGCTCGTCGGCAGCAAGCGCTACGCGCGCGCCGCCGCGACGGCGGACGACCGCATCGCGGGCGTCTTCCAGATGGACATGATCGCCGGCCGGCAGGACGGCAGCCCGCCCGCGGTGGAGATCCATGCCGGCTCCTCCGTACCCGGGCCGGTCGTGTCGGCCTCCGACGCGCTCGGTGACCTGGTCGCGCGGACCATCCCCGTCATCGCCTCCGACTTCGAGGTCCAGCAGCTCACCGGGGCCGGGGACCCCGCACTGGGGCGGAGCGACCACGCGAGTTTCCACGAGCGGGGGTGGGCGGCCATCGCCGTTTCCGAGAACCTCTTCGGCCCGGACGGCGGACCGGCGACCGGCACGCGGCAGTACCACACGCCCGGCGACACCCTCCTCGACGAGGACCACGACACGCAGTACGCGGCCACGATCGCGTGCTCCGTCACCGCGACCGCCCTCACCTTCGCGGGCCTGTAACCGCACCCGCCGGAAGAAGAGCCGCTGCCGCGCACCGCTGAACTGCGCGGCAGCGGCAGCGGGTATCGCGTTTCGTGGTTATGCGGCGGCCGGAAGGTCCGTCTGCGTACGCCGGAACTTGATCCACCGCCAGCATCAGGGCCTTGTTGCGCGGATTCTTCGCCATGCCACACCTGTTCCCGTAGTGCACGAGAGTCTACAGCCCCACGTCTGTCGGCCTGTTGATGCCCCAGGGCACGGCGGTGAGTGACGGCGACTGCATCCTTTGGCCTACTGTCATTTCGGCCCTGTGGAGGACGATCTGGCGGCGCCGCCGCGAGAGGATTGGTCCGTGCGAACGACCATCGGATACACCATCGAAAGCATCGGCTACGTCATAGGAGCCCAGGGACTCATCAGCTTCGCTTCACAAACCTTCTTCGGCACGGAGTGGGGCTGGATGCACAAGGTCGTCGACCTTCCGTCCACCGCGTACCTCGGCGTCATCGCCGTGGGGCTGGCGCTCATCGTCGGCGGGATGAAGACGCGCAAGGCGCCCGAGGCCCGGACCGCCACGGGTTCCGGCCGGAACTCACGTGCGGCATGATCGAACGATGCTCACAGCTACCGGCGGCTCTCTGTTCTCGGGTGGTCCGTGGCTACTCGTCTCCGTCAACGCATTGGCGTGAGGATACGGACCCGGTCGGGTTCGACACAACGGAAATGATCGAGACACCCTTCTGGAACCAGCCGCAACGTCGAATCCGGCCCCTCGGTGAACGGGCAGTGAACGGGCCGTCCCACACGTGGAACAGGAGCCCGGGGACACGCCGGCTCGGTGGCGGCGAACAGCCCGGCGAACGGCCCGCCGGCCACCGGGCGGCGGTCTGCGCGCAGGGGCGTCCACGTACGCCCCGGCCCGCCCGCGGTGCGTCCGGTTCAGGCTTCCTGGCCGGTCGAGGCCAGGACGATCTCGCGGACGGAGACGTTGCGGGGCCGGCCGTAGGCGTACGCGATGGCTGCGGCCACCTCGTCCGGGTCCAGCGCACCGCCCGCCGACTCCTTCCACGCCTGGTAGTCGCTCTTGATCCGCTCGTCGCTGGTGTGCGACAGCAGTTCCGTCTCCACGGCCCCCGGAGCCACCGTCACCACCCTGACCCCGGTGGCGGCCACCTCCTCGCGGAGGTTCTCCGACATCGCATGGACGGCGAACTTGGTGCCCACGTAGGCCACGTGGTTCGGGAACGTCTTGCGGCCGGCCACCGAGCTGATGTTCACGATGGTGCCCGCGCCCCTGGCCACCATCCCGGGCAGGACCGCGCGGGTCGCGTACAGCAGGCCCTTCACATTGATGTCGAGCATCCGCTCCCACTCGTCCACCGGCTGGTCGGTGATCCGGCCCAGCAGCATCGCGCCCGCGTTGTTGACCAGCAGGTCCACCGGCCCGTACCGCTCCTCGGCTTCCCGCACGGCGGTCTCCACGGCCGCCCGGTCGGTGACGTCGACCTTCCGGCACAGGGCGTCGGGCAGTCCCAGCGCCTCCAGCTGCTCCAGCCGGCGGGCCAGCAGGAGCAGCGAATGGCCCTGGGAGGAGAGCAGCCGGGCGGTGGCCGCACCGATACCGGAACTGGCACCGGTGATCACGATCAGGGGCTCGGGCATACCAGTCGGGACCTTCCCCTCGGGGCGCACGGACGACGGGAGCCCCCGCGGCACCCGGCGTCGGCTCCCGTACCAGGAGACCACCGCCGGCCGCACCACGCCCGCCGCCACCGGGCGTGGTGCCGCGGGACCCGCCCGGGTACCCCCGTGCGGCGCAACGCGACGGACGGCGGGTGAGACGACCCCCGACCGCCCGTCACGCAGCATGCCGGACGACCTGATCAGGAATCGGAGCGGAACGCCCCGTGGACGCGCAGGTCGCCGTTGACCGCCACGTTCCCGTCGTTCGTGTGCATGATCCAGGCGCCTGCGTTGCGGACCGACAGGTGCGCGCCGGCGTTCACCTTCCCCTGCAGGCGCGACTCGCCTTGGACGCGCAGCATGCCGAGGGTGGTGAGGTCACCGGTGACGGTGACCGTGCGGTCGGCCTTCACCTCGCCCTCGGCGTCCAGGCGGCCGTGGACGATCAGCCGCGGCGGGCCGTCCTGGGTCTCCAGCACGTTGTCGACGGTCAGCCCGCCCTGGAGGGTGAGGCGTTCCTTGACCTGGGCCCGGTCGGTGACCACGTCGTTCAGGTCCGCCTTGGCGGCCGCGACGGTCCCCCACTGGCGGCTCCCGGCGCCCTGGAACACGTTCATCCCGGAGGCCGGGAACTCGATCCATCCGTCGGCGGCCGTGCGACCCTGCACCCACTTGGTGTTGATGCCGTTCAGGTCCGCCAGGTCGGCGGCGACGGTTCCCCAGTCCTGTTTTCCGTCCTTGCGGACGTTCACCCCCGACTGCGGGAACTCGACCCATCCCTTGCCCGAGTCCCGGTCCCCCACCCACTGGGTGTTGATCCCGTTCACGCTGATCTTGTCGGCCGTGACGGTTCCCAAGTCGCTTCCACCGCCGCGGCCGACCCTGATTCCGTCGGACGGGAACCGGATCCACCCGGCGTCGCTCTCGCGCCCCCGGACCCACGCCGCGGTCACGGTCTCGGCGTCGGCCCGGGCTGCGGAGAGGGTGCCGAGGTCGTTCGCGGCGTCGCGGATCTGGGCGCCCTGCGCGGTGAAGACGATCCGGCCCTCGTCCGTCGTGCCCTCGACCCACGGGCTGTGGATTCCGCGCGTCGCGGTGACGCCCTCGAACTCGGGGCTGCGCAGGTGGACGGTGGTGGTGAGGAAGTATCCGGGCTGCTGCCCGCCCGGGGAGGTGGCGATCAGGGTGTACGTGGCGTCCCGCTTCGGCTCCTGGCCGGCCGCCGGCGACCACTGCCAGCCGCTTGTGCCCTGCGTCGGCACGACCGGCTCCGGGGGGCCGTCCGGACCCTGGATCCGGTAGGTGAGGGTGTCGGGCCCGTCCCACTGCAGGACGACGTCCTGGCCGCCGGTCACCAAGGACTGCTTCGGACGGAAGTTGCGCGGAACCTTGGGCAGTTGCTTCAGCAGGCTCAGGGTCACGGGGCTCTTCTTCACGAAGGCGCCGTTCGCCGCCCGCTCCGTCACGCGCAGCAGCACCAGTCCCGCTGTGCTGGAGACGGGGAAGCCGTCCAGGACCAGGGCCATGGAGCCGGCCTCCTGGAACAGCGTGTTCGGCCGGGCGGTGACGGTGAGGACACCCGTGTTGTCGTCCCAGACGACGATCGGCTCCTCCCCCTGCTTCGTCGCGGTGTTCCGCTCGACCCGCGCAGTGATCGTCTTCGGACGGGCCGTCAGATCACCGCCCGCCTGACCGCAGGGCACCCGTATCTCGATGGAATACCAGATCACCTCGTCCATGGTCGGGTTGGAGACGAGGACGTAGACCGATCCCTGACTTTCCTCGCCCGCGACCGGCACCTGGAGCGGAGCGGGATCGGTGAGTACTTCGTAGTGCAGAGAAGCCATCGCTGAGGACCCCCTGTGTGCGCTGTCCGACGCTCGCCCTCGACGGGCGCAGCCCCTCCAGCACAGCACTCACCGCATGATCCGGAACTCCGATCCACCCCAACCGGCGCGAAACAGACGTGTACTGGCCGAATCGGGAATCTCCCACTTTTCGATGGCGTGGCCCACGGCCGCAGCAGCGTTCACCGGGAGCCGGCCGGCCCGCGATGAGCGCGTCCCGAACGCCCGCCGCGCTTCACTCCTTCCTGAGCGTGGCCGCATGGTCGGGAACGGCGTTCTGCAGCTCTTTGGACGGGCGCTGGTAGCCGGTCGAAGGCGGACGGGACGGCAGGGTCAGCGAAGGCAGCGCCACGTCCGCGTAAGGGAGCGAGGACAACAGGTGCGCGATCATGTTGAGTCTCGCACTGCGCTTGTCGTCGCTCTCGACCACATACCACGGGGAGTCCACCGTGTCCGTGTGGACGAGCATCTCGTCCTTGGCCCGGGAGTACGCCTCCCAGCGCGTGAGGGACTCCAGGTCCATCGGGGAGAGCTTCCACCGTCGCAGCGGGTCCTCGGTGCGGCGGCGGAAGCGTTCCTCCTGCACCGCGTCGCTGACGGAGAACCAGTACTTGCGGAGCAGGATCCCGTCTTCCACGAGCATGTGCTCGAAGACCGGGCACTGGCGCAGGAAGAGCCGGTGTTGCGCAGGCGTGCAGAAGCCCATGACGTACTCGACCCCGGCGCGGTTGTACCAGCTGCGGTCGAACAGGACGATCTCGCCGGCGGCGGGCAGGTGCTCCACGTAGCGCTGGAAGTACCACTGGGTGCGCTCCCGCTCCGTCGGCTTCGGTAGCGCCGCGATGCGCGCCACGCGGGGGTTGAGGTGTTCCGCGACGCGTTTGATCGTGCCTCCCTTGCCCGCTGCGTCGCGGCCCTCGAAGACGACGACGAGACGGGCGCCTTCCGCACGCACCCACTCCTGGAGTTTGATCAGCTCCGTCTGGAGCCGCAGCAGCTCCTCCTCGTACACCGCCTTCTTCAGATCCATGGCGTCCCCTCCCCGTCGTCGTCCGGCGCTGCGATCAAGTGAGTCACGGCGGCCGTCCCTGCGCAACAACACCCATCGACCCCGGGCGTGTCGATACGCTGACCGTGGATCGGGCAACCGAGCGAACCGCCGGAGGGAATGCGCGTGGGTGTGGGGAATCCGTTGACCCGGGTACCGCGGATGCGACTGGACGAGCTGCTGGACGAGCTCCAGGTCCGCATCGACGCGGTGCGCGGCACCCGGGACCGGGTACACAGCCTCCTGGAGGCCGTCGTGTCGGTGGGGCGGGAGCTGGACCTCGCCCAGGTGCTCCGGCGGATCGTGGAGGCGGCCGCGCTGCTCGTCGACGCCGAGTACGGCGCGCTGGGCGTGATCGGCCCCGACGGCCGCACGCTCGCCCAGTTCCTGACCGTGGGACTCACGGACCGGGAGATCGCCGGCATCGGCCCCCTGCCGGCCGGCCACGGCCTGCTCGGGGAGGTCATCCACCACCCGGAGCCCCTGCGTCTCACCGATCTCGGCAGGCACTCCTCGTCCTACGGCTTCCCGGCCCATCACCCGCCCATGCGCACGTTCCTGGGCGTGCCGATCCGGGTCCGCGACGAGGTGTTCGGCAACCTCTACCTGACCGACAAGCGGGGCGGTCTCGACTTCGACACCGAGGACGAGACCGTGATCTCCACCCTCTCGGTGGCGGCGGGCGTGGCGATCGACAACGCACGGCTCTACGAGGGCTCGCAGCGCCAGCAGCGCTGGCTGAAGGCCAATGCGGAGATCACCGAGAGCCTGTTGTCCGGCAGTTCGCGCCCGGCGGTACTGGAGCTCATCGCCCGTCGCGCACAGGAGATCACCGCGGCGCGCCTCGCGGACATCGCCATGCCCGTGGCCGGCATCGACGGCCTGGTCGTGGAGTTCGCGGCCGGTACGGACGCGAGCGCGCGCCGAGGCCTCGTCGTACCCGTCGCCGGCACGCTGTCGGGGGCGGCGCACCGGGCCGGCAAGCCCGTCACGGCCGTGCTGCCCTCGGCCGATGAACGCTACCCGGCCGAGGCCCAGGTGCAGGACGGATCGGGGCCCGCCGTGGCCGTCCCGTTGGGCACCGCCGGTGGCGAGGGCCGGGGCGTCCTGCTGCTTGCGCGCGCGGCGGGAGAACCGGCGTTCGGCGAGGGCGAGCTGGAGCCCCTCGTGGCCTTCGCGGGTCAGGCGGCACTCGCCCTGGAACTGGCGGAGCGGCGCCGGGACGCCGAGCAGATAGCACTGCTGGAGGAGCGCGACCGCATCGCCCGTGACCTGCACGACCTGGCCATCCAGCGGCTCTTCGCGACCGGCATGACCTTGCAGAGCGCTGCCCGGCTCGTCGAGCACGAAGGGGCCGCCGAACGGGTCGGCCGGGCCGTCGACGACCTGGACGAAACGATCAAGATCATCCGGTCGACGATCTTCGGACTCCGCACCAAGGACCGCGAGAGCGAACCCGGTCTGCGGGCGCGCGCCGCCCGTGCCGTCGGCGACGCGGCCACCACCCTCGGTCACCCGCCGCGTCTGAGCATGGAGGGCCTGCTCGACACCGACGTACCGCCTCAGATAGCCGACCACGTCATGGCTGTGCTGGGTGAACTCCTCAGCAACGCCGCCCGCCACGCACAGGCGACCCGGGTCGGAGTGACCCTCAAGGCGGGCCAGGGCGAGGTCGTGCTGACCGTCTCGGACAACGGGAAGGGCCTGCCGGCCCAGGGACGCAGAAGCGGTTTGCGCAACCTCGACGAGCGGGCGCAGAGTCTGGGCGGCTCCTTCACTCACGAGACTCCCGATGAGGGGGGTACCAGGCTCATCTGGCGGGCGCCCCTCCCCACCGGGAACTGAGGACCGGGGCACCTGCCGGGGGTCAGCCCCGGGCCGCCGGCACCAGCCGCGTCGGGTCCGCCTCCAGCCGGAACCCGGTGACGAGGTCGGGGCGGATCCGCAGGGCGCTGGTCATCGGGCGTGCCACCCAGGGGCGTAGCAAGTGCGCGTACCGGTCCACCTCGTCGGTGTCGACCACGGCCCTCGCATAGCCGGTGATGACGACGCTCCAGCCCAGGTGGGTGACGGGATCGATGTCGTCCGCTTCATAAGCCACCACCACGCCGGGGGCGTCGGCGGGTGCCGCCAGGGAGCCGAGCGCCCCGCCGTCGTGGATCCGGACGATGAGGTCCTCGCCTTCGACGAGGTGGTTGACCGGCCGGACAGCGGGCAGCGCGTGCTGCGTGAAGACGATGCGTCCCAGTGACACCGTCGAGAGCAGCCGCAGGGCCTCGGCCCTGTCCAGCTCCCGCATGTGCCGGGCGGCGGTCACGTCACCCGTCCGACCGCCGGGCCGCCGTAAGGCTTCCTGGTCCATGCTGTGTACCTCACAAGACGACGAACTGCAGGTCGCGGTCGGCGGCGAGCACCCGCATGGACTTCACCACCAGGGGCGGCACGTCGCACAGGAGGAGGCGCGTTCCCTCCGCGCAGCAGCTGCGGTTCATGCGGATGAGGAGGTCGATGCCCGCGCTGTCGCAGAAGGAGAGGCCGCACAGGTCCAGGACGATGTTCCGGTGGCCGGATCCGGCGAGCTCGCGCAGGCGCGGCGCCACCTGCCCGACCGTGTAGAAGTCGAGCTCTCCGGCCAGGGCGATTCTCACACCGCGGTCGTCCCGGCCCACGGTCTTCAGGTCGATCAAGGCGGTCGTCATGGCTTCCTCCGCGCTGCGTGCGGCTCGGTCGAGTCGCGCCGTTCCCCGTGCGCCCTCAGTTCATCCGGTGCCGCGGGCACCGGGGAAGGCCCGGCAGGCCCTCCCGACAGGGCCGAAGGTCCCTTCTTCGGAGCCGCGACCGCGCCTGCCGCTCGCAACACCCGGCCGATGCGGGCCTATCGGCCCTGTCCGTTCGGCCGTCGGGGAGGCAGGATGCCGGTGTTCGTGCGTCAAGGACGGACCCAGGCGAAGGAGTTGCGTCATGACCGGCAGCGGTGTCCCCTCTGTCCCCTCCCCCGCGGCGGAGCCCATCAGCGTCTTCCTGCTCGACGACCACGAGGTCGTACGCCGGGGAGTGCACGACCTGTTGGACGCCGAACCCGACCTGACCGTGGTCGGTGAGGCGGGCACGGCGGAACAGGCGCTGGTCCGCATCCCCGCGCTGCGCCCCCGGGTCGCGATCCTGGACGTACGGCTCCAGGACGGCGACGGGGTGAGCGTGTGCCGGGAGTTGCGCTCGCGGATGCCCGAGCTGGCCTGTCTGATGCTCACGTCGTTCGACGACGAAGAGGCGCTGCTGGACGCCGTGATGGCGGGGGCCTCCGGATACGTGCTCAAGCAGATCACCGGCACCGACCTGGTGACCGCCGTCCGGACGGTGGCCGCGGGCCAGTCGATGCTCGACCCCGGGGCCACCACGCGGCTGCTGGCCCGCATGCGCGGCGACGTGCCCCGGGAGGAACAGGCCCCGGGGCTTCCCGGCTTCACGGACCGGGAGAAGGAGATCCTCCTCATGGTCAGCGAGGGCCTCACCAACCGGGAGATCGGCCAACGGCTGTACCTGGCGGAGAAGACCGTCAAGAACATCATCTCGCGGCTCTTCATCAAGCTCGGCGTGGAGCGGCGCGTCCAGGCGGCGGTGATCGCCAGTCACGCGCTGACCCCGCCCGGCCGGCACCCGACCCCGGCCGCCGAGTAGGAGCCGTCCGGGGAAGGGACCGGGCGCGGTCGTACGAGCGCGTGCGCGCCTTCGCCCTCGGCCCTCCTTCGCCCACGGCCCTCCTTCACCGTCGGCCCGCCGTCGCCCTCGGCCCGCCGTCCCTCCGGCGGTCAGTGGTGCGGGACGACGGCGACGGGGCAGGCCGAGTGGTGGAGCACCGCATGGGCCACCGAACCGATCCGCGCGCCCACCCCCGACTCGCGGACCCGGCGACCGACGACGACCAGCTGGGCGTCCGACGCTTCGGACAACAGCACCTGGCCGGCACTGCCCCGTTCCACGTGCGCGACGACCTCCACCTCGGGGAACTTCAGCCGCCACGGCTCCAGCGCTTGGTCCAACGCGTCCTCCTCGAACGGCTCCAGCCCGCCGAACTGCTCCGCGATCCACATCGAGCCGGGGCTGTAGCCGTAGACCGGGGGCGGGCTCCAGGCCCGGACCGCACGGAGCGGGACCTTGCGCGCTGCGGCCGCCTCGAAGGCGAAACCCAGTACCTCGGCGGACTCCTGCACGCCACCTTGCTGCCCGACGACGACCTCGCCCTCGTCGCCCCCGAACACCGGCTGGCCGTCGCGGGCCCGGACGGAAACGACGGGGCGTTCGGCGGAGGCGATCACCTGCTGCCCGTAGGAGCCCAAGAGGAAGCCTGCCAGCGCGCCGTGCCCGCGGGTGCCGAGCACCAGCATCTCCGCGTCCTTGGCTGCGCGCAGCAGGGCTGGTACCGGAACGTCCGGCACCACTTCCGCGGAGAGCGAGAGCCGGGGGTGCCGGCGCGTGAGCCCGGCCTCGGTCTCCTCCAGGATCTCCCGGGCCCGGCGCGCCTCGGTGCCGCGGTTCTGGACGACCGGGACGGCGAGCGGCTGCCACAGCCAGGCGTGGACCACGTGCACGTGCATGTCGCGGCGCACGGCTTCCCGCGCGGCCCAGTCGGCAGCGGCCAGGCTCTCGGCGGAACCGTCCACTCCGACGACGAGGGTGCGCTTCACAGGTCTGTCCTCCGTACTGATGCGCGAGGCATCGGGGTCGCCGTCCGGAACGGGCGGCGCCGGCCGAGGAGGACCGGGCGCCACCGGGATCAACTCTCCTCGGGCGGGACCTGTGCGGATAGGGGCCGACCGTCCCTCCCCGAGGGACGGTCATCCCCTGCCGGCCGAACCCGGGTAGCGCGCGGCCCGTGCGGGCGGCCCGGCTCAGACGCCGGAGGGGACCTCGGCCTTCTCGTCGGAGCCCGTGTCCGCCGCCTCGGCCGCCGCTAGCCTGCGGTTGCGCCGGATCGAGGAGATGAAGGACCAGCCGATCAGGACGACGCCGACGAGGCCCGTGATGACCTCGTGGATCTCGTACCGGATGGTGACCAGCAGGATCACGGCGAGGGCGCCGATGGCGTAGTGCGCGCCGTGCTCCAGGTAGACGTAGTCGTCGAGGGTGCCCTGGCGGACCAGGTAGACCGTGAGCGAACGGACGTACATCGCACCGATGCCGAGGCCGAGCGACATCAGGACGATGTCGTTGGTGATGGCGAAGGCGGCGATGACGCCGTCGAAGGAGAAGGACGCGTCCAGCACTTCCAGGTAGAGGAACAGGAAGAACGCGGCCTTGCCGGCCATCACGACCGCCGGGACCTTCGTACCGCTCGCCCTGGCCGCTTCCTCGGCCTCGTGCTCGCGCTCCTCCTCTTCCTCGAGCTTGTTCTCGAAGTAGCCGGAGAGGCCGCCGACGACCAGGTAGGTGATCAAGCCCGCGATGCCGGCGATCAGGACGGTCTGCGTCTTGTCCGCGTGGACGCCGCCGTACTGGTGGGCATGGGTGGCGAAGGTCATCGCGGAGACGAGCAGCACGATGAGCGCGATGCAGGCGGACAGCATGTCGATCTTGCCGAGCTTGGCGAGCGGGCGCTCCAGCCAGGCGAGCCACTTGAAGTCACGGTCCTCGAAGATGAAATCAAGGAAGATCATCAGGAGGAACATGCCGCCGAAGGCGGCGATCGAGGGGTGTGCGTCGGTCACCAACTGCTGGTACGTGTCCTTGTCGTCCAGCGCGAGCCGTACCGCTTCGATCGGACCGATCTCGGCACTGACGGCGACGATCACGACGGGGAAGACCAGACGCATGCCAAAGACCGCGATCAGGACACCGACGGTGAGGAAGATCTTCTGCCAAAAGGCATTCATCTTCTTCAGGATCCCGGCGTTGACGACGGCGTTGTCGAAGGACACCGAGATTTCGAGGATGGACAGGATCGCCACGACCCCGAAGCCGGCCCACCCCCCGTATAACACCGCCGCGATCAGGCCGAGCACGGTGACCGCGAACGACCAGCCGAACGTTTTCAGAAGCACTGACAACCCCATCGTTTCGTGCGGGGATCCCCCCGCGCCGCACCTGGCTTTACGAACCATTGACCATGAAGTCTAGGGCGACACCCCGCAGCGCCGGCACATACCGGCCGGCGGCCGGCAGCGGCGAACGCCGGGACGAAACGCTCCCCGTGCACGCGCCATCGGCCACCGGCCCGGACGCCCTGAAGGCCGTGGAGTACTGCTTCACGGCCGGTAGACGAGCTCGATCGCCATCGCGGCCATGACGCCCCAGACCCCGATCCCGAGCAGCCACATGGCGTCGAGGACGGCGCCGGCGGCGATGACGGTCGATCCGGCCGCCCCGAGGGCGAGTGCGGTCCGGCGGATTTCGCGGTCCGGGCGCGAGCGAGCGGTCACAAGAGCGAGGATCCCGCCGGACCCTCGCGACGGCGAGGGTCCAGCGGGATTCCTGTCGGCGTTTTGACGCGGGTGGGTCAGCCGGCGTGCACGTGGGGACGACGGTTGCGGTCGGGTTCGGCCTCGCGGATGACCTCTCGGGTGACGGGGGCGACCTCCCCCTGGCCGAAGAGGAAGAAGCGGAAGAAGTTGGCCATCGGGTTGCCCTCGGTCCACTCGAAGTAGATGTGGGGCCGCTGACCGGTCTCGTCCCGGACGTGCAGGAGGAGCGCGGCCAGCGCGTTGGGGATGCTGGAGCTCTCCAGGGTCAGGACGCGGTAACGGCCGTGCAGGACCTCGCCGCGCACCCGCATGCCGGATTCGAACTCGGACGCGTCCAACACGGTGACCTCGACGAACATGACGTCGTCCTCGGACGGGATGTCGTTGTCCGCGCGGATCTGCGCCTTCTTCTGCCGGTATTCCTCCAGGTCACGGTTGTCGGGCTCGTTGGCGATGAAACGGATCGTGCGGTTCGCGGTGTCCCGGATGAACCGCTGGGCCATGTCGTCGAATTCGATGTGGGTGACGCGCAGCTCGAAGACGCGGGCGAGGCGGGAGAGGAGGGAGAGGGCCATGATGCCGGCGATGAAGCAGGCGCCGATCTTCACGCCGTCGGGGCGCTCGACGATGTTGACGGCGGTCGTGTAGATGAAGACGGCGGAGATGATGCCGAAGCCGATGGTCCAGCCGCGTTCCCCGGCCCGGCGGGCGGCAATGGTCACGGCGACGGCGGCCGAGGTGATCAGGACGAGGACACCGGTGGCGTAGGCGCCGCCCTGGGCGTCGACGTCGGCGTCGAAGATCCAGGTGACGAGGAACGCGACGAGCGTGAAGACGATCACCATCGGGCGCAGGGCGCGGGCCCAGTGGGGGGCCATTCCGTACCGGGGCAGGTAGCGCGGCATCAGGTTCAGCAGGCCCGCCATCGCGGAGGAGCCGGCGAACCAGAGGATCAGGATCGTGGAGATGTCGTAGACCGTACCGAAGGCGGAGCCCAGGTACTCGTGCGCCAGGTAGGCGAGCGCGCGCCCGTTGGCCTCGCCGCCCGGCTCGAACTGGGCGGGCGGGATCAGCAGGGTCGTGATCAGGCTGGAGCAGATCAGGAAGACGCTCATGATCACGGCGGCCGTGGTCAGCAGCTTCTTCGCGCCACGGATCCGGCCCGCCGGCCTCTCGGGTACGTCGTCCGGGTCGCCCTTCACGTGCGGCATGACCGCCACGCCCGTCTCGAACCCCGACAGGCCCAGCGCGAGCTTCGGGAACACCACCAGCGCGATGGCGATCATCATGAAGACGTTGCCGTGCTCGGCGGTCAGCGCGGCCGTCCAGTCCGTGATGACCTGCGGTGCGGTGAACACGTGCCACAACCCGACCGCCACCACGACCACGTTCAGGCCGAGGTAGGTCACCACCAGGACCACCGCCACGCCGATGGCCTCGCTGAACCCCTTGAGGAACACGGCCCCGAGGAGCGCGATCAGGATCAGGGTGATCAGCACCTCGTTTCCGTGCAGGGTGCTGGTGAGGTGCGGGTTCTCGACCAGGTGCGCAGTCGCGTCGGCCGCGGAGAGGGTGATGGTGATGAGGAAGTCGGTCGCCGCGAACCCGAGCAGGGTCAGGACGAACAGCTTCCCCTTCCAGAACGACAGCAGCTTCTCCAGCATGGCGATGGAACCCTCGCCGTGCGGGCTCTCCTCGGCCACCCGCCGGTACACGGGCAGCGCGCCGAAGAGCGTGAGCAGCACGAGCACGATGGTCGCCAGCGGCGACAGCAGCCCGGCCGCGAGGAACGCGATGCCGGGCTGGTAGCCGAGGGTGGAGAAGTAGTCGAGACCCGTCAGGCACATCACCCGCCACCACGGCCGGCCGTGCGGCTGGGCCGCCGCCTCCTTGGCGGCGGGCGAACTCGTCTGGGCGGTCAAGCCTTCCAGCATCCACGCGCGCAGGCGCGAGGAGCGGGCCGGGGTGGCCATCGTGGGGTGCTCCTGTCGTACACAAAGAATCAGCCATCGACGTCGACGGCTGAGCAAGCGTATGCAAATTGATCCTTCATGCACGCGGGCGAGCAAACCCTGACGCGTCCTTAACGCGTAGAGAGCCACCTGTGGCGTAGCGCAGACGCCCCCGATCAGGGCGGATGTCGAGTCCGGGGCAGGCGGTCGGTCACCGCGGTCGCCACGGGAACGGGGCCGGGAGGCGCCGGACGGAGGAGCGGGGGCGGCCCTGACGGGCGCCGCCCCCGCAGGTGGACCTGCCGGTCGGCCTTCAGGGCGCAGACGTGGGGCGGGTCAGGCGTCGACCGCCTGGTAGAGGGTGGTCCAGAAGTCCTGCGCGGCCCGCGCCGAGTCCGGGGTGGACATCCCGGTCTGGGTCAGCAGGATGCCGACGAGCTGGTTGTCCGGGTCGGCGTAGGTCGTGGTGCCGGCTCCGCCATCCCAACCGAACTGGCCGATGGGCGCGTAGTCACCGCGGTAGGTGCGCACCGTCATCCCGAAGCCCCAGCCGCCGGTCTGTCCCTGACCGTGCGACAGGTGGACGACGCCGCGCGCCCATGCCTGTAGCGCAGCTGTCTGTTCGGGCGTGAGGCGGTTCGTGGTCATCAGCTCGACGGCGGGCCGGGACAGGATCCGCTCGGTGCCGTGCATCCCGCGGCGGAGCAGCATGCGGAAGTAGGCGTGGTAGTCGTCGACGGTCGAATCGAGTCCGCCGCCGCCCGACTGGAACGCCGGAGGCTGGCTGTGGTGTCCCCCCTCGGCCCGGTCCTCCACGATGAACTCTCCGGACTGCGGATCGGGGGCGTACAGGGGCGGCAGCCGATCGATCTTGTCGGCGGGCACGTGGAAACCGGTGTCCTTCATCCCCAGCGGATCGAAGATGCGTTCGCGCAGGAACGCCTCGAACGACTGGCCGGTGACCCTGGCCACCAGCACCCCGAGTACGTCGTCGCTGACGTTGTACAGCCAGCGCTCTCCGGGCTGGTACGTCAGCGGGAGCGTGCCCAGGCGGCGCATCCACTCGTCCGGCTCCACTGCGGGCAGCATCCATCCGTTCTCGCCGTAGAGCCGCCGCTCGAAGTACGCGCTCATCATCGGGGAGCCCAAGGCCGTCATGTCCAGCCCGAGCCCGCAGGTGGAGGTGAGCAGGTCCCGCACGGTGATCGGACGCCGCGCCGGCACGGTGTCCTCCAGCGCGCTGTCGGGCTGCTCGAGCACCCGCCGGTCAGCCAGTTCCGGCAGCCACTGGTCTATCGGTTCGTCAAGTCGCAGCCGGCACTCGTCCAGGAGGACCATCGTCGCGGCGACCGCGACCGGCTTGGTCGTCGAGGCCATCCGGAAGATGGTGTCCCGGCGCATCGGCGCGCCGCCATCGTGGCGCATCGTCCCGATCGCCTCGACATGGGTCTCGTCGCCCCGGCCGACCAGGGCGACGAGTCCGGGGATCTTCTTGGACTCCACGTGCGCCTCCAGTACCTCGCGCAGTCGGCGCAGCCCTGCTCCGGATAAGGCGTTGTTGCCGTTTCCCGTCATGAAATCTCCTTGTACGCAGTGGTCGGTCTCGACGGCGCCGCGGACGTGCGGCGCGGGGCGGCCGGCCGGGCGGGGCCCCGCGGCCGTGTGGTGCGGACGGGCGACGAAGGTGGTGATCGGCCCCCGGGGGCAACGCGCCGGGGCGCGATCAGACCGTCGCGTCTTCTCTTCCGGTCTCGTCACCGGCGACGCGCCCGATGTCTTCGGTCAGCCGCTTCCGCGCGCGGGCGGGAACGTAGCCGCCCTCGGTGTAGTTCTGGACGAACGCCTCGGCGAACTCCACCGGGTCCTCCCCGACGATCTCGCGGATCGGGGTTCCGTTCGCCTCGGCCTGCTCGAACAGGTCGGCGAGGTCCTCGAACATCGACACGCTGCTCTCGCCGTCGGTCGGCACGAAGTGCATCAGGTACCGCTCGATCGCCTCGATCGCCGTGCGGTGGTCCTCGGGAAGCTCCTTGACGCGCGACTTGTACGCCCTCCAGCGCTTCTTGGGCCCGATCACCTTGGAAATGAAGCCGGTCTTTTCGACACCGGACATGGTTACTCACCCTCCCCTGCGCGGAGCTGTTCCAGGCGGTCTGCGAGGAAGCTCCACGTACTCCAGAACTCTTCGAGGTATTCCCGGCCGTGAGCGTTGAGGGAGTGCACCTTGCGTGGCGGCCCCTTCTCCGAAGGGACCTTCTCCACGTCGACGAGACCGCGCTTCTCCATCCTGAGGAGCAGCGCGTAGATGGTCCCTTCGGCGATGTCGGCGAAGCCCTGCGCCCGCAGTCGTGCCGTGATCTCGTAGCCGTAGGCGGGCCGGCCGGACAGTGACGCGAGGATGATGCCCTCCAGCGTGCCCTTGAGCATCTCCGTCAGCAGTTTGGCCATGGAACACCTCCCCTCGACACTAGTCGGCGTGACTAGGTACTGGTAGACAGTATCGCTGACTACCGGTACTCAGCAAGACGGAATAGCGGACGCGCGGGACGCTGCCGGCAGCCCTCGACTCCGGAGCGGCGGCGCCAGCGGGGTCACGCCCGACCGTGCGGACGGAGTTCACGCTCGAGGGCGGACAGGGCGAACGCGTGCGCGGAGGTGTGCTGCCAGCGCGACCGTCCGAACATCACGTCTTCGGAGAGCCCGCTCAGCATGGCCACGGCCCGGATGGTGAACTCGGGGAGGTCCACGTCGGCGAACTGTCCCAGGTCCCGGCCCTCACGGACGATGGCTTCCAGGCGCTCGTCCCAGCCGTCGAGCAGCTCGGTCAGGACGCGGCGGCCCGCTTCGTCGTGACGCTGGGCCAGTACCTGCGTCCACAGCGCGTAGCGTTCGTCGCCCTGGTGGCGGGGCAGGTAGTGACCGACGAACAGGTCCAGCTTCTCGGCGGGCGATGCGGCCCGGTCGGCGGCCTGCTGGAACCGGGTCCAGAGGTCCGCCTGGCTCCATGCCAGGACTTCGAGCAGGAGCCGGTCCTTCTTGCCGAAGTGGTAGAGGATGTGCCCGGTGCTCATGCCGGCCCGCGCGGCGATGTCCGACATCCGCAGGCCCGCCGTGCCCTTCTCGGCGATGAGGCTGATGGCGGCCCGCATCGCCCGCCCGCGCGCCTCGTCCCCGCTGGGCTGACGCTTCCGGTCGACCGGGACCCGGCCCGCGGACCGGGAGGCAGCGCCGGGCTCGGCGGCCGCCGACCCGATCACGCCTTCCGTCGGGGGGAGGCGGTCGGGCAGCGCGGGCCCGGTCTCTGACGTCGGCATGAGCTCACTTTCGGTTCCGGAAATCCAGGTCCCAAGTCTAGGTTCCAAAAATCTAGACCTTTAGTCTAGACTGAAAATCTAGTCAGAGCGATGGGGTGTGTGACGGCCGGCTGTGCGCGGTCGCCCCGACGGCCAGCGGCCCGCCTGTCCTACTCACCACCCAGGAGACACCCACATGACGCGCGGATTCGATGTCGTGGAGACCTGTATCGCCGACCTGCGCACCGCGCTGGAGCGGGGCGAGACGACCGCGGTCGGCCTGCTCGACGCCTACCTCGCGCGGATCGACGCGTACGACCGGCCCGGTACGGCCACCGCTCTGAACGCCGTGGTCGTGATGAACCCGGACGCCCGCGCGGAAGCCGAGGCCTCCGACGCACGCCGCGCGCGCGGCGAGACGCTCGGCCCGCTGGACGGCATCCCGTACACCGCGAAGGACAGCTACCTCGCGAAGGGGCTGACGGCCGCGTCCGGCTCCCCCGCCTTCGAGCACCTCGTCGCCCAGCGCGACGCCTTCGCGATCGAACGGCTGCGCGCGGGCGGGGCCGTCCTCATCGGCCTGACCAACATGCCGCCGATGGCGAACGGCGGCATGCAGCGCGGCGTGTACGGCCGCGCGGAGAGCCCGTACAGCGCCGACTGGCTCACGAGCGCCTACGGATCCGGCTCCTCCAACGGCTCCGGCACGGCGACGGCTGCGTCGTTCGGCGCGTTCGGCCTCGGCGAGGAGACCTGGTCCTCCGGCCGGGCCCCCGCGTCGAACAACGCGCTGTGCGCCTACACGCCCAGCCGCGGCGTGATCTCGGTCCGGGGGAACTGGCCGCTCGTACCGACCATGGACGTCGTGGTCCCGCACACCCGCACCATGGCCGACCTGCTGGAACTGCTCGACGTGATCGTCGCCGACGACCTGCACACGCGCGGGGACCTGTGGCGCGCCCAGCCGTGGGTGGAACTGCCCCCGGCGTCGCAGGTGCGCCCCGTCTCCTACCCGGCGCTCGCACCCGCAGACGCAGGGGGCGCGCACGACGCGCTCGCCGGCAAGCGCGTCGGCGTACCCAGGATGTACATCAACGCCGACACCGGCGCCGGGACGAACCCCGACGGAGGCATCGGCGGCCAGACCGGGCAGCGCATCGACACGCGAGCCTCGGTGATCACCCTGTGGGAAGCCGCGCGCCGCGACCTGGAGGCCGCCGGCGCCGAGGTCGTCGAGGTCGACTTCCCCGTCGTGTCGCACTACGAGTCCGACCGCCCCGGTGCGCCCTCGCTGCTCACCCGCGGGCTGGTCAGCCGCGAGTACCTCACATTCGAGATCGAGGACCTGTCCGCCTGGGCCTGGGACGACTTCCTGCGCGCCAACGGCGACCCGAAGCTCTCCACCCTGGCCGAGGTCGACGGCACCCGCATCTGGCCCAAGCAGGAAGGCGAACTGCCCGACCGCTACGAAGGCTTCGACGACACGATCGGCGACTACCCGCGCTTCGTGCGCGAGCGCCCGTACGCGTCCCTCACCGACATGCCGCACCTGGAGCAAGGGCTGCGCGGACTCGAGGAGACGCGCCGGGTGGACCTGGAGCTGTGGATGGACGGGCTCGGCCTGGACGCGGTGGTGTTCCCCGCGGTCGCCGACGTCGCGCCCGCCGACATGGACGTCAGCGAGGCGTCCGCCGACCTGGGCTGGCGCAACGGCGTCTGGGTCGCGAACGGCAATCTGGTCCCCCGCCACCTCGGCATCCCGACCGTGACCGTGCCGATGGGCGCCATGGCGGACACCGGCATGCCCGTCGGGCTGACCTTCGCGGGCCGTGCCTACGACGACAACGCCCTGCTGACCCTCGCCGCGGCCTTCGAGAAGACCGGCAGCCGGCGCACGGTACCGCCGCGTACACCGCGCCTGTCGGCACGGTGACCTGACGGCGCCCCCGGGCCCGGGGAACCGCCCTCGGTCGAGCGGGTTGCGCTCCTGGGCACGGGCGGTGGCCGATGGTGTTGAGGTCGGGGCCGCCGACCCGGTGCCGGGCACGGGCGCGGGCCGCGGGTAGGGTCAGCTGATGTGACCGTCGCGCGTTCCGTTGCCCTGTTCGTCGTAGCCGCCCTGTTCGAGATCGGTGGCGCCTGGCTGATCTGGCAGGGCATCCGCGAGCACAAGGGCTGGATCTGGATCGGGGCCGGCGTCATCGCCCTGGGCCTGTACGGGGTGGTGGCCACCTTCCAGTCCGACGACGACTTCGGCCGGATCCTCGCCGCGTACGGCGGGATCTTCGTCGCCGGTTCGATCGCGTGGGGCATGGTCGCCGACGGCTACCGCCCCGACCGCTACGACGTCATCGGCGCCCTGGTCTGCCTCGCCGGCATGGCCGTGATCATGTACGCCCCCCGCTCGCACTGACCTTCCGGCTCCTGAGGACCGCTCGGCCCTCCGCCGGTACCGCCGCCGGGCGGGGTACGGGTCTGCTGCGCCGGCGAACCGGCGTCGGTAGCGGAGCTGGAGCAGGGCCAAGGGGCGCACGGTTGCACGACAGGTGGTGCGTCGAACCGTGCAGTCGTGGGACCCGGCCGCGCACACGAGGCCGGCGTGGCGCGCAGACCCGTGGTGGTGGTCCTGTGGTGGCTCTCGGTCCCGGCGGCCCGATGAGCGGCGGAGCCGCAGGGTTCAGCGGGCGGGTGTCTCCCGTACCGGGTGTTTGCTCAGGATCGAGACGCGGTTGAAGGCGTTGATGGTGATGGCCGCCCACACCACGGCGGAGATCTCGTCGTCGTCCAGCACCTCCCGCGCCTGCGCGTACGCCCCCTCCTGGGCGAGGGCGTCGGCAGGGTGGGTGACGGCCTCGGCCAGCGCGAGGGACGCGCGCTCGCGGGCGGTGAAGAGCTCGGTGTCCCGCCAGGCGGCGAGCACGCCGAGGCGACGGGTCGTCTCTCCGGCGCGCAGCGCGGCCCGGGTGTGGACGTCGAGGCAGAAGGCGCATCCGTTGAGCTGGGAAACGCGGAGGTTGACCAGCTCGACCAGGATCCGCTCCAGGCCGGCCTCGGCAGCCGTCGCACGGACGGCGTCGGCCGTCTTGACCAGCGCCTGGTACGCGGCGGGGCTCTGCTTGTCGAGGTAGATCCGGCCGTCGTTCCGGGCAACTGTCGCGGCCCGTACCGTCTCGCTCACCCTGTGCTCCTTCAGCTGCTTGTCGTGGATCATCATCGGTATTATGATCATCGAAGATTGTTGAAAGCGAAACTACTTTACGGGAGAAGGGCCGGGAGATGGATCACACGGAGGTCGAGGTCGAGGCTGCGGTCGAGGTCCTCACCGCCCGGGACGTCCCGCTGGGCGGGCCGCGGGCGATGACCGTACGGCGCACCCTGCCGCAACGGTCCCGGACCCTCATCGGGGCCTGGTGCTTCGCCGACCACTACGGCCCCGACCGGGTCGCCGACTCCGGGGGCATGGACGTCGCCCCGCACCCGCACACCGGACTCCAGACCGTCAGCTGGCTGTTCAGCGGGGAGATCGAGCACCGCGACAGCCTGGGCACGCACGCCTTCGTACGCCCGGGCGAGATCAACCTCATGACCGGGGGACACGGCATCAGCCACACGGAGGTCTCCACCCCCGGCACCACCGTCCTCCACGGCGTCCAACTGTGGGTGGCCCTCCCCGGCGAGCACCGCCACGCACCGCGCGAGTTCCAGCACCACGCACCCGAGCCGCTCCGCGTCGCCGGCGCGGAACTGCGGGTCTTCCTGGGCACCCTCGCCGGCGACACCTCCCCCGTACGCACCTACACCCCGCTCCTCGGCGCCGAGGTCCTGATCGACGCCGGCGCCACCGTCACCCTCGACGTCGACGCCGGCTTCGAACACGGACTCCTCGTCGACGAGGGAGACGTCCGCCTCGAGGGAACTCCCCTGCTCCCGGCCGAACTCGGCTACGCCGCTCCCGGCCGCACCACCCTCACCCTCACCAACGGCTCCGACCGCCCGGCCCGGACGGTCCTCCTGGGCGGCCCGCCCTTCGAGGAGGAGGTCGTGATGTGGTGGAACTTCATCGGCCGCAGCCACCAGGACATCGTCGATGCACGAAACGAATGGGAGCGCGCCTCCGACCGCTTCGGCACCGTCGACGGCTACCCCGGTGAGCGACTGCCCGCCCCCGCCCTACCCAACGCCGTCATCGCACCCCGCAAGAACCCCTCCCGCCGCTGAACCCCGTACCGAAAGGCCCACCATGAGCGACCAGACCGCCACCCCCGCCCCCTCCGTCCGCCGCGTCGACACCCGCCACCGCTACGAGATCCTCGTGGCCGACGACCGCGCAGGCCTGACGGCCTACCGCGACCGCGACGACCAGCGGGTCTTCTTCCACACCGAGATCGACGACGCCTACGCCGGCCAGGGACTCGCCGCGATCCTCGTCGAGCAGGCCCTGACCGACGTCCGCGCCTCCGGGAAGCGGATCGTGCCCGTCTGCCCCTACGTCGCCAAGTTCCTCACCAAGCACCAGGAGTTCGCGGACATCACCGACCCGGTCACCCCCGAGGTCCTCGCCTGGCTCGACGCCCAACTGGGGCGCTGAGTCCTCGGCGGAAAGCGGGTGGTGCTGGGCACGACGGGTTCGTACCGGGTCGTCGGTCCGGTGAGGCTGGGCATCGCGCAGGAGCGGTACCGCTGCGAGCCGGGGTCCAAGCCGTCGGCGGTGGGCCCGTCGACGACCCCGGCCGGGGCGTGGCGCAGTCCGTGATGAGGCCGACCGGCGCCGCCGCCTTCACTTCGCCGAGGTTGCCGGGGCGTGCCGTCCGGCTTGGCTCACCTCGGGGATCGGCGGCGTCGGCCGGCTTCGCCGACGGCGCAGCCAGACGTACAGCATCAGGCACGGCAACAGCACCCCGAGAACGGTGAGGACGAGGAACGCCGCGAAGCTGCTGATGTGGGTGACCAACCACGCGAAGTTCTGCCCGAAGAACCCGACCACGAATGACAGGGGGAGGAACACGCTCGCGAGGATCGTGAGCCGTTCCATCGTGGCGCTCTGCCGAAGGTTGATCTTGTTCTGCTCCACGGAGATCACCGCGATGTTCGCTTCCAGGACGGTGGTCAGGAGATCGCGTTGGGCGGCGACCTCCTCGTTGACCAGCAGCAGGTGGTCGTGCACGTCACGCATGTACGGCTGGAGCGGGAGCGGCGTCCTGCCGGGCTGGAGCCGCCGGGTCAGCACGGCGAGGAGCGGGTGCACGGCCCGGTAGAAGTCGGTGGCCTCACGGCGCAGGGAATAGATCCGTTCGGTCGGGGCGACGGCCCCGGAGAACACCGTGGCCTCGATCTGCTCGATGTCGCGCTCCAGTTCGCCGACGACCGGCGCGTAACTGTCGACGACCTGGTCGAGGATCGCCCACAGCGTGGCGGCACTGCCGGTCTTGAGCAGTTCGGGGCGACTTTCGAGCCGGCTCCGCGCTTCGTGCAGCTCGCTGGCGATGCCCTGGCGGACGGTGATCACGAAGTGGTCGGCGAGGAAGACACTGATCTCGCCGGTGTCGATCTCCTCGCGCTCGTCGTCGTAGCGGGCCGTGCGCAGGATGATCAGTTCGGTACCGTCCTCGTACTGCTCGGCCTTCGGCCGCAGGTGGAAGGCGGCGGCGTCCTCGACGGCGAGCTCGTGCAGTCCGAAGATCTCGCGGACGCGGTCCAGTTCCTCGGGGCCCGGTTCGAAAACGCCCAGCCAGACGAATCCGCCTTGCCGGCAGCGCGCGGCCGCCCGCTCCAGGGGCATGGCGCCCTCATGCTGTCGATGCCCGTCGCGGTAGTGTGCGCAGTCGACGATCATGGCCTTCCTCCTCGCGGCCGACCGATGTGCGCCGCCCCGTGCCCACCGGGGGCACAGCGCGCCGTACAGGCCCCACAGCAATAGATGCTCCTCCAACTCGGCAGAGATGTCCTCACAGCCGGAGCCGGTGGCTCCCCACCTGGGTCGAGCCTGCTGTTCACGGGGTACGCGCGTGACGGCGCGTGACACTGCGCGACACCATGTGTCACGGCGCCGAAGGCGCGGTGACCGGAACGGTTACCGGGGCGACTACCGGGGCGGTCACCGATCCCGTCCTACAGGCCCCCGAAACCGTCGCCAGAACCGCCTGAAACCTAGAGGCACCAGAGGCGATATTGAATTCGTTTGGCAGGTGGGGCTGGTGTCCTACAAGTGTCAGATGTGAAGCAGGCCGGAGGCTGGAATTGACGGTTGACCGTCCGATGCCACGAGGGCACACTCGCCGGGTATTCGGCAGAAGTGCCACTCGATCAGGTCGGACGAATATTCGCTCACAGAACAGGAGGAGCGGCATTGGCTCCCGCCATGACACAGGCCGTGCTCTCGGGTTTATCGGGCAAGGAACTCGCACGATGTGCGGCGCCGACCTCCACTCTCGGTCTCGTGATCAGACGATCCGATGAGTCACTTTTCGAAGGTGCGGACGATTCGGACATCGATGTCCGTAAAACCCTGCACGTCGAGGAGGTGCCGCTTCCCGAGCTCGCGCCCGACGAGGCGTTGATAGCCGTCATGGCGTCCGCCGTGAACTACAACACCGTCTGGTCGGCCACTTTCCGCCCCGTATCCACCTTCCGCCTCATCGACAGGTCGGCAAGGGAAGACCAAGGCCTGACCAGGCATGTGATGGACCGCCATGTTCTGGGTTCGGATGCGGCCGGAGTCATCGTCAGGGTCGGCGCTTCCGTACGCCATTGGCGCGTGGGCGACCACGTGGTGGTGAGCACGCTCCATGCGGATGAACAGGACCCTGCCACCCAATGGGACGGAATGCTTTCCGCCTCCCAGCGCGCGTGGGGCTACGAGACGAACTTCGGGGGTCTCGCCCACTACTCGATCGTGAAGTCCACCCAGCTCCTTCCCAAACCCGCTCATCTCACATGGGAGGAAGCGGCCTGCAACACCCTGTGCCTGATGACGGCGTACCGGATGCTGATCAGCGACCGGGGCGCGCGAGTGAAGCTTGGTGACCTCGTGCTCATCTGGGGCGCCACCGGGGGGCTCGGTGTCTACGCGACCCAACTGGCCAAGGCGGCCGGCTGCCAGGTGATCGGCGTCGTCTCCGATGCGCGGAAGGCGCGTGTCGCCCGGGCCCTCGGATGCGATCTCGTCATCGACCGCCATGATGTGCCCGGTCCCGACGGTCTCGCTTCGCTTGCGGGGCGACGGTGGCTGGGCAGCCGCATCCGAGATCGTTTCGGTGAAGATCCCCACTGCGTGTTCGAGCACGTGGGCCGGCCGACTTTCGGTGCTTCCGTCTTCCTCGCCCGGCGCGGTGGCACGATCGTCACCTGCGGCTCCAGCGGGGGGTACGCACACGACTACGACAACCGCCACCTCTGGACCAACCTGAAGCGGATCGTCGGCAGCCACGGCGCCAACTATCAGGAGGCGACCGAGGCCAACAGGCTGGTCAGCCTGGGCAGGGTCATGCCGGGCCTGTCCGAGGTGCACCCGCTGCTGAAGGCCGCGGAAGGCGTCCACCGGGTACACCGGAACCTCCATCTGGGCAAGGTGGGCGTCCTGTGCCTCGCCCCGAGCGCAGGATTGGGTGTCACCGATCCGGAGTTCCGGGCAGGCATTCCAGCGGAGCGACTGCGGTTGCTGCGCAGCGACGCGGAAGCGGCGGGTTCCTAATCATGTCGTTTCTCGACCTGATCCTGACGGCCATCGACAGGCAAGCGGACGAAACGGCCGTTACCGATGTCGATGGCGCCATCAGCTATCGCCGACTCGGTGAGCTGAGCGCAGAACTGGCCGCGGACCTGGCGAAGGTCAGCAGATCCTTCGAACCAGTTGTCATAGACATGCCACGTTCGGTCGGACTGGTCGTCGCCGCCGTTGCCGTGTGGCGATCGGGGCGGGGATGCGTCCCCTTCGACCGATCACAACCCGAGCGACGGGCAGAAACGATTCTGGCGGACGCCGGTGCGCGCTACGTGATCCGGCAGGTGCAGCCCCCCGGTGGCATCCCCAGGTTCGTGTGCGAGCCACTTCCCGTGACCTTGCGCCATCAGCTGTCCGGTGATCGCGCACACGAGTTGGCGTACGTGCTCCACACCTCCGGGTCGACCGGCGAACCCAAGGGGGTGGAGATGGGGCGCGGGCCCCTGACCGGACTGCTCGACTGGCACCTCTCCGCGGAGGACCGCACCGGCGATGCCCGCACGGCGCAGTCAGCAGCCGTGACGTTCGACGTCGCCTGGCAGGAGATCATCACCAGCCTGGCCTTCGGCGGCACGCTGCACATCGTCCCCGACGAGATACGGCGTGACCCCGTCCGTTTGTTGGACTACGTTGCCGGGGCCGGCATCACCCGGCTCTTCCTTCCGACCGCTTTCCTCCAGACAGTGGCCGACTCCGGGCGACGCCGTCCTGCGTCCCCCACCATCGAGCAGGTCTTCGTCGCGGGCTCACAGCTTCGCGTCACCCCCGAGATCCGCGCATGGTTCACCCGACTGGGCGGGGCTCGCCTGCACAACCAGTACGGGCCGACGGAGACCCACGTCGTCACCAGTCACCTGCTCGACAGCGACGCGTCCCGGTGGCCCGACCTGCCGCCGATCGGACGACCTCTGCCGCACGTTGCCACGCGTCTGGTCGACGCCTCGGGCACCGACGTTTCGGATGGCGAAGAGGGCGAGCTCCTGCTCGGTGGAAACTGCCTTGCACGCGGATACAGGCAGCGGCCCCGCCTGACCGCCGAGCGCTTCACCGAGCACGGTGGCCGGCGGTGGTACCGCACGGGAGATCGGGCCGTTCTACGCGACGGCCTCTTCCGGTTCACCGGCCGCACCGACCGCCAGGTGAAGATCGACGGGCACCGTGTGGAGCCGGACGAGGTCGAGGCCCTCCTCGTACAGCACCCGGACGTCCAGGACGCCCACGTCACCGCCCTGCCCACTCCCAGTGGCCGACTCCGGCTCGTCGCCCACGTCCGTCCCCGGCCGGCGACGGACGGCCCCCGCCCTGCACGCGTGACGAACGACGAACGCGTACCGGGCGTACGCACACCCGGCGTACGCGTGGTCGAGCCACCGTGGCGGGAGTACCTCGCCGCACGCCTGCCAGCTCCTTCGGTGCCCTCCGTCTGGTTCCGCGTCGAAGCGATTCCCCTGAACGCCCACGGCAAGGTGGACGCGGCGCGCCTGCCCGAGGTGACGCCCGATCGGCCGCCCCTGCAGGTGGCGTACTCGGCGCCGCGGACGCCCTCCGAACGGCTGATCACCCGGATCTGGGAGGAGCAGCTCGAACTCACCGGCATCGGCAGCACGGACAACTTCTTCGACCTCGGCGGAACCTCACTGCTCGCCGCTGCGGCGGCCGGCAAGATATCGGCCTCCTCGGGAGTGGAAGTCACCGTCCTCGAGGCCTACGCACACCCGACCGTACGCGCCCTGGCCGGTCACCTGGACTCCCGCTGCCGGCCGCGCGACCGCGTCGAACCTCCGCGGCGGGCGAGTGGTGGCGCGTCCGAGCCGGTGGCCGTGGTGGGCCTCGCCTGCCGGTTCCCGGGTGCCCGTACGATCGCGGAACTGTGGTCCAACCTCCTGTCCGGACAGGAGAGCATCACCCGCCTCGACACCCGGCCGCAGGCGTCCGGCCGGTTGCGGGCGGGCGGAGTCCTGCACGACATCGAGGACTTCGACGCCGGGTACTTCGGGATCCCCCCGCAGCAGGCGTCCCTGTTGGACCCGCAGCAGCGGCTCTTCCTGGAATGCTGCGAGGAGGCCCTGGAGGACGCCGCGTGCGTCCCCGGCCCCGACCTCTCGGTGGGCGTGTACGCCGGCTCGGGTCCCAGTACCTACCTGCTCAACAACCTGCTTCCCCAGTTGGGCGTGCGCTCGTTGACGTCGTCCGTCGATGACTTCAACGTCCTGCTGGCCAACGACAAGGAGTTCCTGGCGGGTCGTGCCGCGTACGCGCTCGACCTGCGCGGGCCGAGCGTGAACGTGAACGCGGCCTGCGCCACCGCGCTCTACGCGCTGCACACCGCCGTCCAGGCGCTGCGTTCCGGCACCTGCGACGTCGCGCTGGCCGGCGCGGCGTCGGTCGCCGTGCCTCAGCTGTCCGGATACCTCTACGGCGAGTCCATGCCGTTCTCGCCCGACGGACGCTGCCGCCCGTTCGACCAACGCAGCGCCGGAACGGTCTTCGGTAACGGTGTGAGCGTCGTGGCGCTCAAACCGCTGAAGGCAGCACTCGCGGCCGGCGACGACATCTACGCCGTGATCCGGGGCACCGGGATATCCAACGACGGTGCGGAGAAGGCAGGCATGACCGCACCGAGTGTCGCCGGACAGGAACGCGCCATCCGGATGGCTCTGGAGGCGGCCGCGGTCCCGCCCGCCTCCATTCAATACGTCGAGGCTCACGGCACGGCGACCCCCGTCGGCGACGCGATGGAGGTCGAGGCGCTGCGCCGGGCCTACGGCGCGCTGCCCACCGACTCCTGCTGGATCGGATCCATCAAGGGGAACGTCGGCCATCTCGGTTGGGCGTCCGGCATGGCCGGTTTCCTCAAGACGGTGCTCGTGCTCAGGCACGGGAAGATCCCGCCCACCGTGCACTTCCGTCGGGCCAACCGGGAACTGCGCCTCGATGGCGGACCCTTCCGCGTCGCCGGTCGGCTCCACCCCCTACCGACGGGTGCGGAGCCGGCCAGGTCGGCGGTGAGCGCCTTCGGCATCGGCGGGTTCAACGCGCACGTGATCCTCGAGGAGGCGCCCCGACGGGCGCCCGCCCGGCCCGAGCCGCGTCACTGGTACGTGCTTCCGTTCAGCTCCCGGACGGCCGATGGCATGGAGCGCGTCCTGAACGCCCACCAGGACCCCTCCCTCGGCGCGGTTCCCCTTCCCGATCTCGCAAGGACCCTGGGCACGGGCCGACGCCACCACGCCCGTCGCACTGCCGTCGTCGCAGCCGCCGCGGACTCGGTGGCCCGCGAGATCGGCCGCAAGAGCGGTCCTCCCGTGCCGCGCCCGGGTTCGGGCGCTGTTGTCGGCCTGTTCGGCGGACACGGGACGGAGCGGAGGGGGACGGGGCGGCAGCTCTACGAGTCCGAACCCGTCTTCCGCAGCGCGCTCGACGAGTTCGACGGTGTGGTCGACGCCGAAATCGGTCAGACCTTGGGCCGTCTCCTGTACGACCCCGAGCGACAGGACACCGCGATCCACGACGTGGTCGAGGTGCACGCGGTCACGTTCGGCGTTCAGCTGGCCCTGTTCCGGCTGATGGAGTCCAAGGGCGTCCGGTTCGACATCCTTCTGGGACACAGTCTGGGCCACTACGTGGCGGCCTGCGCCGCCGGCGTGTTCTCGGCCGAGGAGGGGATGTACGTCGCCATCGAGCGCGGCCGGGCCATCGAAAGCACCGATCCGTCGGGCACGATGGCAGCGGTCATGGGCGACGTCGAGACGGTACGGCGGCTGATCGCGAAATCCGGCCTCCAGGTCGACGTCGCCGCCGTCAACAGCGCGCAGAAGACCGTGGTGTCGGGCCGGAAGGCAGACCTCACACGGTTCACAGGAGTGGCTGCAGCGCACGGAACGGACGTCAGGGCCCTCGGCTCGCTCCGCGCGGGTCACTCCCGGTGGATGCGTCCGGCCGTCGACCGCTTGATGAAGGCGTTCGACCGGATAGGGCTCTGTCCTCCAGACCGTACGCTCATCGGCACCGTGCAAGGCGAGGCCGGTGTGGACGCCGACGTCACCGAACCCGCCTACTGGGCGCGTCACCTCTGCGAGACGGTGGACTTCGCGAGTGGCCTCGCCCGAACTCTGACTGAAGGAGCCGGGCCGTTTGTGGAGTTGAGCGGCTCCTCCGGACTGCTGTCGCTCGCTTGTGAGGCGCTCCCGGACCATCCGGGACCGTGGATCCCGGTCCTGCGCCGGGGCGGAGACGCGGCGCACGACCTGGCCCGGGCCCTGGCAGCGGCGTACGAGGCCGGGGTGGACCTCGACTGGGACGCCGTCAACGGCGGGGGCGGGCGACCGGCACACCTGCCCCCGTACCCCTTCGAACGACGCCGCCACTGGATCGGGGCGCCCGCCGTCCACGACGGTGGCCCCACTGGCGATTCCACGGTCCGTGAGCCGGTCTTCGAGATCCGATGGGTACCGCAAGCCGTCCGCAGTCGTTCCCTCGCCCCGGACCACCCCGGCGCCGCGCGCCCGGACGGCTCGCCGGGCACCGCCACACGGACGACGCCCCCTCCGGACGCGACCGCGCACGGACGTGATCTCGTCATGACGTTCGAGGCATCCACGCCGCAGGAGGCCGCCGACCCGATCGAAGCGTTGCGGCCCGACGTCACCCGCGTGCTGGACGTCGTCCACGAGCTGACCGCCGGAAACACGGTCGGCCGTCCTCCCAGGCTCTGGATCGTCACCCACGGCGCTCAGCACGTGTCGGCCGACGATGTGGTGTCCCCCTCGCAGCGGGCACTCTGGGGTCTCGGTCGGGTGGTCGCCCTCGAACAGCCCCAGCTGCGCACCACGCTCGTCGATCTGCCCGCGACCCCCTCCGCCAGGGACCTGCGCGCGCTGGACGCATGTCTGGCCGAGGGCGGGGCGGACCGCGAACTGGCGATTCGAGACGGCGCGGCATTGTCCGCACGTCTGACACCCGCAGCGCACCGCACACCCCGGCGGGCCCGGATTCGTTCCGACCGTACGTACCTGATCACTGGCGGGCTCACGGGCGCGGGCCTCTGGACCGCTGAGGTCTTGGCCCGTGCCGGCGCCCGCCACCTGCTGCTGATCGGCCGCAGGCCGGCTGCTGGCCCGGCAGCCGAGCGCATTGCGCACCTGGTCGCGGCCGGAGTCGCGGTCGAAACCGCCCAAGTCGACGTAGCGGACGCCGTTGCGGTGGACCGTCTCTTCGCCGCACGGCGGCTGAGCCGGCATCCCATCGGCGGCGTCGTGCACAGCGCGGGCGCCTTGGACGATCGTCTGGTGGAAAAGACGGACTGGAGCAAGGTGGCCGTCGTGCTGGACGCCAAGGTCCGCGGTTCGTGGAACCTGCACGTCTCCGCGGCGCAGCACGAGGCGCCGCTGGACTTCTTCGCGCTGTACTCGTCAGCCACCGCGGTGCACGGCAACTACGGCCAGGCCGCGTACGCCACCGCCAACGCCTTCCTCGACGGACTCGCCCTGCTCCGTTCGGCCAGGGGTCTGCCCGGCGTTTCGTTCGCATGGGGGGTGCTGGGGGAGGTGGGACGGGTCAGTGACGATGCCGGACTGAAGGACTCACTACGGCAACGCGGCCTCGGGTCGTTGACCGCCCCGGAGGCGGAGTCCGTGCTGATGAGCCGCCTGGACGCGGCGATCCCTGAAGTGCTGGTGCTTCCCAACGACTGGGACGTGTTCCTCGCTGCGCACGAGCTGCGTGACTCCACGCTCTACGCGGGCCTGGGCGCCGGCCCGACCTCACCCCCGGGCCGTGGGCCCGATCCCGATCGATCACTGGAGGCCCGGCTCAGGGAGGTTCCCGTCGCCGAGCGTCGGGACGTGCTCGTGCGAGGCATTGCCGAGCGGGTGGGACGGTACGCCGAGGTACCCCAGTCCTTCGGGCCCGACGACCCGCTCGAACTGCTCGGGCTGGACTCCCTGTCGCTCATCCAGCTCCGCAACGGCCTGCAGCGCGAGTTCACAGCACCATTGCCGCCGCGCCTGCTCGTCAGCCATCCGACGATCGCCGGCATCACGGAGTTCCTGCTCGGCACCCTGGCCGAGCCGGCTCCGGAACAGCCGTCGTCATCTCCTGAACCGCCGCTCTCCCTGGAACAGCGTCGCTGGCTGAGTCTGATCCGCGGCACCGGGTACGGACACCGGGTGGTGCCGGTGATCTTCCACGACGAGCTCGACCGGGCTGCTTTGCTGGAGGCCCTGCGCACGGTCGTGGCCCGCCACGATGTCCTGCGGCAGCACTACCCCGAGGGCAGGAGCACCGTGATCTCCTCCGTCGCTGAGGTGATGCCCTCGGAGGCCGACCTGTTCCGGGACCTCTCGGGCACTTCCGAGCGGGACCGTCGCGCAGTGGTCAGCGATGAACTGGCGAGCCTGGCTTCGGGCGTACCCGACCCGACGTTGCGCCCGTCGTGGCGGCTCCGCTGTCTCGACCTCCCGGACGGCCGGTTCGTGCTGATCGTGGCCGGCAACCACCTGGAGTTCGACGGGGCGGGACTGTCGGTGTTCGTCAATGAAGTGCGGCAGACGTACTGGGAGCTGCGCAACGGCAGGACACCTCCCGCGCTCCGCGTTCCGCTCCAGTACGGGCACTACGCCCGGACTCAAGCCGACTACCTGGCCCGTTCGTCCGATGGGGCCCGGCAGTACTTCTCCGGACTCTTCAGCGGAGTTCAGGGTCCGACATGGCTGCCCGGTACCGGCCCGGGAAGGGCGACCGCCGCCCATCCGTCGACCCGGTACACCCCCGAGGAACCGCTCGCCGACCTGGAAGAGCTGCGGGCCGCGGCACGCGCACTGGGGGCCGCTCCCTTCTCGCTCGTCCTGAGCACCTACGCGAGCTTGGCGGCGGAAGTCACCGGCCTGCCCACCGTCTGCGTGTCCGTCATCCGCAGTTCCCGCGTCGACGAGCAGCACGCGGCCACGATAGGGCCGTTCACCATGCCGTTCCCCCTACCCGTGCACGTTCGGGGGTGGGGCGCCCCTCAGCTGGCGGGACAGGTCGACGGCACGCTCGCGACGCTTTCGACACACGCGCAATACCCGGCCACCGAACTGCTCGAAACGACCCGAGCCTTTCGCGGTCTGCCGCTCGACACCTACTTCGGTGACTTCGGCGTCAACTACACCAGCTATCGGAGGGAGCACCAGGTGGACGGACCCGAGGTCGAAGTCGTGGAGGTCATCGGCAAGGTCGAAGAGCCCCTGCTGCGTGGACACGACTTCGGCACGCTGCGCCGCATACCCGGGCTCCACCTGGTGATCGCGGACGAGGGACCGCACTTGGTGGGGCACTACTGGCACCATGCACACCGGGTTCCGCGGGCGACCGTGGAACAGTGGGCACGTCGTCACCGCGCTCTGACAGCGTCGCTGCTGAGGGCCTGCACCGAGGAATCTCGTGATGCTGCCTCCCACTGACGTGTACACGAGCCGGGCCACGTCCTACGCCCGAGGACGCCCGGGCTATCCGCTCGCGTCCTTGACCCCGCTGGCCTCGGTGGCCGGTGTCGCGCCACCGGCCGTGCTGGCGGACGTGGGCGCAGGTACGGGCATCCTGACGGGAAGCCTGCTCCGCCTGAGGTACCGGGTGCGTGCGATCGAGCCCAACCCCGCGATGCGGACGGTGCTCCTCCGAACATTCGGAAACGATGCCGCCTGTCTTCCGCTCGCGGGAAGTGCCGAAGCCACCGGCCTGCCGGCCCGTTCCGTGGACGCGATCACCATGGGGCAGTCCCTGCACTGGTTCGATCCTGCGCGCACTCGACGGGAGTTCGCCCGCGTCCTGCGTCCCGGTGGTGCTCTGCTCGCCCTGTGGAACGAGGTCCGGTGCCGCGAGTGTGCGTTCTGCCCGGCGCTGGACGAGTTGTTGGCCGCCCTCCTCGACACGTACGCGGAGGCGAAGGCGAAGGACCCCGACCCGGTCGCGTTGATGCGGGCGGTCGCGCCCGGCGAAGCGTCCGTGCGGGTGTACGAGGTTCGCCACGAGCAAGCGCTGACGCGGGACGGACTCTGGAACCGGGTCGACTCCACCTCCTACGCACCGGGCCGTCACGACACCCTGCGCCCGTTGCTCGAACACCGGCTGGCCGAACTCTTCCGACACCACGCGGTCGACGGCCGAGTGGTCCTGCACTACACGACCACCACCGTCCTGGCCTTTCCTGCCGGAGCGGCGGCATGAGCGTGCGAGCCCGCCCGCTGACCACACACGGCCTCGGGGCCGTCGTGACCGGTGTGGACCTCGGGCGTCCGCTGTCCGGATCGGAAAGAGGCGCCCTGCTCGAGATCCTGTACACCGCAGGAGTCGTACGGGTCCCCGCACGACATCTGACCGCCGCATCACTGGAGGCCTTCGCGCTGGCGCTCGGGGTGCCCGAAGTCGTGCGGCCGGTGGCGCACCGGCTGTCGGGCAGCAGCTACATACGCCACCAGACGTCGGTTCCCGGCCTTGGCGTGGCAGGCGGCGGCATGTACTGGCATGCCGACGGGTGCTGGCGCCCCGTGCCCACCGCCGCGACGGTCTTGGGCTGCGTCGTGGCGCCTGCGGGGGGCGGCGCGACCCGCTTCGTCGACGCGCGTGCCGTGCACCGGACCCTGCCGTCTTCGTTGAGGACCAGAAGCGCGGCCGCCACGGGCCTCTACCCGGTGCGGTCGATCCTGGCCGCCGACCACAGGGCTGCCGGCATCGACGATCCCGAACTTCTGGAGGCGTTGCGGGACGTCCGGCACCCCCTCGTCCGTCGCCACCCCGTCACCGGTGAGGAGTCCTTGATCCTCAACCAGATGATGCTGGCGGAGGTCTGCGCCGCCGAGGACGCGGAGGGCGCGGAACTGCTGGCCGAACTGTATGCGGCGGTCGAGGACACCCCCTTCGCCTACGTCCACGCGTGGACGCCCGGCGACGTGCTCCTGTGGGACAACAGGATCGTGATGCACCGTGCCGACCCGGTACCGCCGAAGGCCTCGAAGGTCACGTGGCGGATCACCTTGGACTCCATCGAACCGGGCGCACTCGTGAGCGACGTACGGGAAGGTCTACGAGATGACGAGTGAGCAGTGGCCGACGGCCGACGAGGTGCGCAGCTTCCACCAGGACGGGTTCGTCAAGATCTCCGGTGTGTTCCCGGCAGAGCAAGCGGAACTGCTGCGCGGGGCATTGGCGGCGGAACGCACGGCGTACAACGCCGGCGACCGCGATGACGATCCTCGATACACCTTCGCCCGGACGAAGTCGGTCCAGGTGATCTCGAACCTATGGCGCATCAGGGAGGAGTTCGCCGACCTGTCGGTGCACCGGAGGCTCGGCTCCATCGCCGGTCGGCTCGGGGGAATGGACAGGATCCGGGTGTACCACGACTCGATGCTGTACAAGGACACCGCGAATCCTCCCGTGCCCTGGCATCAGGACGAGTACTTCGCCCTCCTCGACAAAGTGGTGACGGCCTGGGTGGCCCTGTCCCCCGTGAGCCGGGAAGACGGTGCGGTCGTCTATGCCCGAGGCTCCCACCAGGAGGGCATGCTCGACGTCCGCGGCATGTCCGACAGCGACGTCACGCAACACCTGCGGGCGAAGGGGCATGCGTTCCGGTGCCCGGACATGGCCGCCGGCGACGTCCTGTTCCACGCCGGTACGGTGTTCCACCGCTCGGACCGCAACGTGACGGGAGTTCCGCGCTACGCCTTCACCGCGTTCTTCTTCGAGGACGGGAAGCGTCTGCGGCCACAGCCGTTCGGTACCGAGTTGGTGGACCTCGTCTACTTCCCGGGCCGAGCGGTGGGCGACATCGCGGACTCACCGTTCAACCCGGTGGTCTTCGGACGGGGGAATCCGTGAGGCCACGCCCACGCGCCATGCCGGTGTTCGACAACATCTTCAAGTCGGACCCGTTCCCCTTCTACGACGAGCTGCGATCCACCGGGCCGCTCGCCCGGGTCCGGCTGCCCACCGGAGTGGACTGTTGGTTGCTCGTCGACCACGGACTCGTCCGTTCGTTCGCCCACGACAGAAGGCTCTCCAAGGACTCCAGGTTCGCCGGGGCGGACTGGCACGCGGCTCACCTCAATCGCAGCGGGGGCACCTCCAGGCCGTTTCTGGAGCACCTGCTGACCGTGGACGAGCCGCAGCACACGCGCTTGCGTGCGCTGGTGTCACCTGATTTCCGGCCCGCACGCATCGCCGCGCTGCGCCCGGTCGTGGAATCGGTGGTGCAGCAGGCGTTGGACCGCCTGGAACCCGGCGCCTTGATCGATTTCGTCGCCGAATTCGCCGCACCGGTGCCGCTGGGAGTCATCTGTGAGCTGTTGGGAGTTCCGCGCGCCGATCAGCGGCGTTTCCGGCACTGGGCGCGGCTCCTGGTGGCCGCGGGCGACCACGAACAGGCCCTGATCCCCGGAGCGGTGCAAGAGCTCTCCGACTACCTGCTCTCCCTGGCGGAAACGCGGCGTGCCGCCCCCGACGACTCGCTCTTCTGTCGCCTCGTCCGCGCCGTCGACGAAGGGCGCATGACGGAGCGGGAGCTGACCGCGATGGGATTCATCATCCTGGTCGCCGGTCACGAGACCACCGCCGCCCTCCTCTCCACCGGTTTGCTGGCGATGTTGGAGAGCCCTGTGGTGTGGAACCGGCTGTGCGACGAACCTGACGGTGCCCCTCGACTCGTCGAGGAGCTCATCCGCCTGTGCTCCCCCGTCGAGGTCGCGACACCGAGGTTCGCCCGTGAGGACATCGTGGTGGGACCGCACACCATCGAGAAGGGCGACAGCGTGTTCCTCGGGCTGGCTGCCGCCAACCGTGACGGTGCCTGCTTCAGCAGGCCGCACGAGCTCAGCCCCGAGCGGACCGGGAGCGGGCACCTCGCCTTCGGCCTGGGCCCCCATTTCTGTCTGGGGGCCGGCCTCGCGAGACTGGAGACCGAGGTGGCGTTCACCGCGTTCGCCCGGCGCTTTCCCGGTGTGCGGGTGGAGGCCGACCGGGGCACCCTCGAATGGTCGAGAGGCCTGCTTCTCCGCGGCCTCACGGCGCTTCCCGTACGGCTTCACAAGACCCGGGGCCAGGTATGACCGAACACGTGCACGGCACCGTCGACGCCCGGTTCGCACGCGTGCGTGAGGTCCTGGCCGAGCACCTCTCCTCCGGACTCGATCTCGGCTTCGGGTTCTGTGCTTACCACCGGGGCGAGGTGGTTGCCGACCTGTGGGGTGGACACTCCGACGCGGACCGGCGAGCGACCTGGGGCCCGGACACGTTGCTGCCCCTCGCTTCCATCACCAAGGCGGTGCTGAGCACTGCCCTGTGGCGATTGGCGGCGCTCGGGCACGTGGACGTGGATGCGCCCGTGAGCCGCTATTGGCCTGAGTTCGCGTCCCACGGGAAGTCGTGCATCACGATTGCCACCGTGCTGTCCCACCGCGCAGGCATACCGGCCTTTGCAGATCCGGTGAGCCTGAAGGACGAGCTGGAACGGTGGCGCGTGTTACGGAAGCTGGAAGGTCTGACCCCGCTGTGGACGCCCGGCGAGGCCCACGGGTACCACGCCGTCGTCTTCGGCTTCCTCATCTGTGAACTCATCCGCCGCATCACCGGCAATGCTGCGAGCGAGGCGGTTCACCGACGGGTCGCGGGCCCGCTCGCCCTCGATCTCCACATGCGGCTCGGCCCTGACGAGACCGGAAGGCTCGCCCGGATATTCCCGGCCGCATCTCCCCCACCGGCTACGGTGCCCGTCCCCCTGAAGGAGTACGCCGACGGACTCACGGACAGGGACTCCCTCCTCTACCGGGCGACCTTCGGCTCGTCCGCCATGACCCCCGACGACGTGAACAATCCGGCATACCACCGCCTCGAGCGCCCGGCTGCCTACGGCACCGCCCGTGCTGTCGCCAAGTTGTTCGCGGCCCTGTCGTCCGACATCCCCGAGGGCCGGCTGCTCACCAGAGGATGGCTGCAGAGGGCGACGGCCGAACGGTCGTCGGGGTTGGACGAGGTCTTTCGTCTGCACACGCGCTGGGCCACGGGGTTCATGTTGCCGGGAGGCCCGTTGTGGCCGGACTTCGGACGTCCCGCCTTCGGTCATATCGGAGCCACCGGGGCATTGGCGTTCGGCGACCCGGAACGGGAGTTCTCCTTCGCCTTCCTGCCGAACAAGATGAAGAGCCTCTACGAGGTTCCGGACCACCGTGCGCAGAGATTGACCCGCACCTGCTACGAAGCACTCGATCGCGTTCCATAGCCGAGGCGAGGCAGGACCGGGGGCAGGAGAGGCCGGCTCCTGACCTCTCCTGTCCCGCCTCTCCTGTCCCGCCTCTCCTCTCCCGCCTCTCCTGTCCTGCCTCATGTGAGCGCGATCACGGGCCGGTTCGCCCCCGGGCGGACGCGTCGGCCGGTGTCACGCACGCGCGTCGGCCCGGGGGATGTCGACGTCGATACGGCCCCTCACACGGCGGGCCGCCTCGGCGAGTTCGGGCGGGCTCTCGACGGTGAACCGGCAGCCGAAGGTGACGAGGAAGCCGATGAGCCCCGACCACGACCAGGCCCCCATCCGTATCCGGGTGATCCGCTCGTCGACCGCTTCAAAACTCGCCGCGCCCGGGGCCCACTTGGCCACCAGCGCCGCAGGGCACTCCATCAGGACGGTGCCCCAGCAGGGCCAGGTGTCCGAGGTGTCTCCGCGGTCGGGCTGGCTCTGGACGAAGCGGGTGGCGTCGGCGCCGTCCCTCTCGGGGACTTCGCGCTGAGCGAAGCGCCAGCCGGTGGGGGCCGGCTGTTCGATCCGGTCGAGCCGGTAGGCGCGCCAGGAGCACTCGCGCTGGTCGTAGCCGACCAAGTACCAGCGTCCCGACCAGACGACGAGCCGGTGGGGTTCGGCGAGGACCTCGCTGCCGTCCACCTCGTCGACCTCGATGGGCCGGTAGGTGAACCGCACGAGTTCCCGCTCCTGCGCGGCGGCGCTCAGCTGTGCCACCAGTCCGGGGTCGACCTGGGGCGGGGCCAGCTCCCAGGCGTTCTCGATCTGTTCGATGGAGAAGGTCGCGAGGCGGCGGGAGAGATGGGGCGGCAGGAGTTCCCTGATGGAGTTCAGGGCGCGCTTGGTGGCGTCACCCATGCCGGCCACGGAGTCGGGCGCCGTCTGGAGGGACAGCGCGATGGCGATGGCCTGCTCATCGTCGACTATCAGCGGAGGAAGACGCGCCCCGCGGGACAGCCGGTAGTAGCCGGAGGGGCCCTTCGTCGCCGTAACGGGGTAGCCCAGTTCGCGGAGCCGGTTGATGTCGCGGCGGACGGTTCGCGCAGACACCCCCAGGCGCTCGGCCAGCCCGTCGCCGGTCCACTCCTTCTGTGCCTGAAGCAGGCCGAGGAGCTCCAGTGTGCGGTTGGCGATCAAGAATTGCCCTCCGATTGCGATCGGTAGAGGTCAGCACGTGTCCTCTTCTCCTGCGATGGTGCCTCTGCTCCGGGGGCGGCGCACGCCCCCTCCCGCTCCGGTGTTTCGCCCCCGGCGTTCCACCGGGTGCGTTGCATCGAGAAGATCGGAAGAACGCAGTGTCTGAAAATCCAACGCGATCCTCACCTGCCCGTCGGGACGCTTGGCTGGGTTTGGTCGCGATTTCCCTCGGTGTGTCGCTGGTGGTCGTCGACTTCACCATCGTCAACGTGGTGATGCCCCCCATCATCGACGACCTGAAGATCTCCGCGTTGGGCGCCCAGTGGGTCCAAGAGTCCTACGCGATCATCCTGGCAGCCCTGCTGCTGCTGATCGGGCGCCTGTCGGACATCGTGGGGGCACGCCGTCTGTTCGTCGTCGGCACCGTGGTCTTCGGGCTGGCGAGCATCGCCGCGGCGGTGGCGCCCTCCGGGCAGTTCCTGATCGTCAGCCGGTTCGCCCAGGGCGTCGGCGGCGCGATCGTCATGCCGACGTCGCTGGCGCTGCTCAACATGACCTTCCGGGGGCGCGACCGCGGCAAGGCGTTCGCCATCTGGGGGTCCACGATCGGTGCGGCCGCGGCGGTCGGACCGCTGTTGGGCGGCTGGCTCGCCGCGTACTCCTGGCGGTGGGCGTTCGGCATCAACGTCTTCGTCGTGGTTCTGATCCTCGCGGGCATCATGCGGTTCCTCCAGCCGTCCTCCCGGCAGCCGGGCAAGGTCGACGTCGGCGGCGGACTGCTGTCGGTGCTGGGCCTCGGACTCCTCGCCTTCGGTCTGGTCGAGGGCCGCAACTACGGTTGGTGGGAAGCCCGCAAGGGCTTCGGCCCCTTCGGTGACGGGGTGAACCTGTCGGTCGTCCCGGTCGCCCTGGCCGTCTCCGTGATCGGCCTCGCGCTCTTCCTCCGGCTGCAGGTCCGACTGACGCGCGCGAACGGCACGGCACCGCTGATGGACACCTCACTGTTCGGCATCAAGTCCTTCAGCACGGGCAACATCGCGACGCTGATCATCGCGCTGGCCGAGTTCGGCATCCTCGCCGTACTGCCCTTGTGGCTCCAGTACACCCTGGGGTACTCCGTACTCCAGACCGGCCTGATGGTCTTCGTCGTCGCAGTCGGCAGCTTCTTCGCGAGCGGTGCCAGCTTCGGCATGGCCCAGAAGACCGGCCCCGTCGGCCTGGTCCGCATCGGCCTGGTGCTCGAAGCGCTCGGCCTGCTGATGTTCGGCCTGCTCGCGAGCAGCGACTCCCAGTGGTGGGTCATCGGCATCGCCCTGTTCCTGTACGGCATGGGGGTCGGCTTCGCCACCGCGCAGGTCACCGGCGTCGTCCTGGCGGACGTACCGCCGCAGCAGGCCGGCCAGGGCTCCGGAATCCAGAGCGCCGCGCGTCAGCTCGGCTCCGCGCTCGGCATCGCGATCCTGACGTCGACGTTCTTCACGGCGCTGGACTCCGACCTGTCCGAGCGGCTCGCCCAGCAAGGAACGCCCGACGCCGCCGAGCTGTCCTCGGCGGTCTCCGACAGCGCGGGCGCGATGATCTCCGGGCTGAGCCGGCACCCCGGGACGGCCGCGGCCGCCGACGCCGCCCGGGACGCCATGTCCTACGGGGTCCAGATCAACGGCTACACCTGCGCCGCGCTGCTGGTGCTCGGAATGCTCGCGACCTTCCTGATCCCCCAACGCAAGCCGGACGCCCCGCAGTGGGGCGGACAGGACGCTTCCGACGGGGCGCCGGAAGCCGGCGCCGACCTCCAGCAGGCGCCCGCCTCCTAGCGTCCTGAGTCCGGAATACCGGTTCTTGACGTCGGATAATCCCGGCCAGTGCCGGGGCGCGACGAACAAGGACGTCGCGGGGCCGGGTGGGAAGGGCGCCCTCGGCCTCGATCCGTAGGGTTCGACCCATGGACTTCCCTCGTATCGATGCCGACCTGCTCGATCAGTGGTGTTCGCACCACCTCGGATCGAGGATCGTGGCCGAGCGCTTCCGGAGCGGCCGGCTTTCGGCCGTGATCGGTGCCGTACTCGCCGATGGTCGAAAGGTCGTCATCAAGGTTCGAAAGCCGGCCGCCCGCCTCGAAGGCTGCTTCGCCGTACAGAGTCTGCTGCACGCTTCCGGATATCCGGCTCCCGAGCCGATCCTCGCACCCACTCCACTCGGGGGGTGGACCGCCAGTGTCGAAGCACTGGTCGAGGGAGGGGATGAACTCCCCTCTTCGGGGCGGGATCCGGGGCCGTTCGCGTCGGCTCTCGAAGCGCTCGTGCGCACCGCCCGTCCGTTGGCCGCCGGTGTTGACCTCGAACCGAAGCCGTCGTGGAACCGCTGGGACCATGACGAGCCCGGGGCGTGGGCGACCGCCGAGGACGTCGAGCGGCCCTTCCACTCGGTGACGGGCCCGGACTGGCTCGAACGGGCCGGGCGAGCTGCGCGCGAACGGATCGCTTGCTGGCGGGCGCCGAAGGTCATCGGCCACGGCGACTGGTTCCGGGAGAACTTCCGCTGGCGCGGCGAAGAGCTCCACGTCGCGTACGACTGGGACAGTGCGATCACGGAGACGGAGGCGGTGATCGTGGGGATCGCCGCGGCCTATGTGGCTCCTTCCGTGGCGGAGTCGGCGGCGTTCCTCGCGGCGTACCAGGAAGTGGCCGGCCGCCGGTTCGAACGTGATGAGCTCGAAGTGAGCTGGGCGACCGGCCTTTGGCTGCGGGGGTGGAAGTCCAAGCGGCAGGTGGTGACCGGCGAACCGATACGGTCGCTGTCCGAGGACGAGGCGATCCGGCTGTCCGCCCTCGCCGGGCTCTGAGCGCCACAGTGCACTGGCGGCGGCTGTTCCGGCACGGACCCCGGCCGCCCCTCCCCGCCCTCGCCCGAGAGGCGCCGATCGACGGCCTGCGAGGGGCGCTGGACCGGCGCGGCGCACCCGCTCTGCAGACCGGAAGCCGAGCTCGACCGGTTCCGCTGGCTCATGGCCGGGGCCCCGGCGGCTTCGAACTGCGGGCCTCGGCCCCGGGTTCCTTCTTCGGGTGGGTCCGGTGGGTCCGGCGCCCCTTCGCTGCATCCGCCCAGGAGGTGGTGCGCGCCCTGGTGCGGGAACAGGACGCCGCCGTTCTCACCAAGGGCTCCGTACCCTGACGCCGAGGGCGCGGACGCGGTCCTGGGCCTGCGGGTCGAGCTTCAGCAACAGGTCCTCGCCGACGACTCCGTCGCGCCGCCAGATGGTGCAGAGGGTCTCCAGACCTGCTTCGGCGACCTCCGGCTCCGCGTCGGCCGAGGTCTGCACCAGGGCTTCGACGACCGGCCTGCCCTGCAGTCCCGCGACCGCCCGTGCCATCCGGGCCCGCTGCTCCGCCGGGACGGCCGGGTCGGCGAGCGAACGCAGCACGTCCGCCGTGTCGCGGGCGTCCTGGCAGGGCAGCACCCACAGCAGGTACACGAGTTGTGCGCCGAGCACGATCAGGTACTGCAGTGGCACGAGCAGGGCCACGGGCAGCAGCAGGGCCAGGGGCAGCACGATCAGCCAGCCGCCCCGGATCCGCGAGGCGCTGCCGGTCGGCGGCTCGAACCGTCGACCGGCCAGGAGGACGAGCACGAACATGGTCACGACCGTCAGGAGCGGCACCACGATCAGCCCCGCTCCCAGCCCCGCTCCGAACGACGCCCAGAAGGGATCGTCGCCCAGAACGGGCAGCACCAGGGCCGCGGCCAGCCAGCCGAGAGCGGCGGTCATGACGTAGCGCTGTAGGCAGTCCCACAGCCACCTTCCCGTACTCATGGCGGCTTCCTCATCTCAGCAGCTCTTCGTGCAGGTGCCACTGCCCCGCGTCCGGTCGTCACGGTCCTTGTATAGGAGGCCTTCGACACCGTCGGGGGCATCGTAGCCACTGGTGTGGACCCTTCTGTCGTGTGCCCGGCCTCTTGCCCTCCGGCCAGTTGGCCGCCGCCGGTCCGCGAGCGGAGCCGAAGGCGGTCGCGTACCGCATGGACACCGTCAGCTCGTCAGCACCCGTCGCCGAGGTTGATCCCCGCCGCGGCGGCCGAGTGCACGACGTACGGCTGGATCAGTTCCATCGGGATCGCCAGAACGTTGAACCAGACGGTGATACCGGCGACGAGGCCCGGCCAGCTCTCCCCGAGCCGGCGGCCGTACCGTCCGCGCAGCCGCCGTGCGAGCAGCACGCACACGCCCACCGCCGCCAGCCCGAGGCCCGCACGCGAGCAGGGGACGAGCCGTCAGGGGCGCCCCGGTCCGGTCTCCGCGAGGGTCTCGCTTGACTGGTGGTCGGCACGACATGTAGGGAGAGGCTGTTCATCGCGCAAGGTGTGAAACGGGGGACATGTGAAGCCGCTCGAAACGGGTGATCCCACCTCGCTCGGCGATGGCCGCTACCGGCTGGTGGGACGGCTCGGCCAGGGGGGCATGGGCGTGGTCTACCTGGGCCGCTCCCGGTCCGGCCGTGCGGTCGCCGTCAAGGTCGTACGTCCCGAGCTGAGCACCGAGCCCGGGTTCCGGCGCAGGTTCGCCGACGAAGTCGCGGCCGCGCGGCGGGTCGGAGGCTTCCACACCGCGCCAGTGGTCGACGCCGACCCAGAGGGGGAGCCGGCCTGGCTGGTGACGGCCTTCGTGCCCGGTCCCACCCTGCAAGCGGTACTGGCGCGCGTCGGATCGCTGCCCCTGGACACGCTCACGGTGCTGGCCGCCGGCCTGGCCGAGGCACTCGAGGCGATCCACCGAGCAGGGGTCATCCACCGCGATCTCAAGCCCGCGAACATCATCGTCGCGGAGGACGGACCGCGTGTCATCGATTTCGGCATCGCGCGCGCACTGGACGGTACGTCCCTGACCCAGACCGGCCTGCAGGTCGGCACGCCGGGATTCCTGGCACCCGAGCAGCTCACCGGCGGTGGCGTGCTCACCCCCGCGGTCGACATGTTCGCTCTGGGGGTGGTGCTCACCCAGGCGGCGGGCGGCGCCCCCTTCGGCGACGGCCCGTCCGCGGCCAGGCACTACAAGGTGGTCTACGAGGAGCCGGACCTGACCGCGGTGCCCGGTGAACTCCGCGCAGCCATCGGCGCCTGCCTGTCCAAGGACCCGGCGGCACGGCCCACACCGGCCGCCTTCCTCGGTACCCTCACCGTCCGCCACCCGGATCACGGCTCCTGGCTGCCGGAGGCGGCGACGCAGTTGCTGCCGTCCCCGGAACCGGCGGCGCGTCCCACCACGCCGGACAGCCCGTCGGACAGCCCGTCGGACACCGCGCAGGAACTCCCGGTCCCGGACACCGCACCGCCCGCCGTCGCGGAGCCCCGTACCGATCAGTCGCGCACCGTGACGGGGCCCGCGGCGCGCCTCTCCCCCGCCCCCGCGCAGGTGCCGCAGGCGGTTCCGGGGAAGCCCCGGCGTCACCGCGGCGCGGTGGTGGCGGCGTTGCTCGTGACGTCGCTCGCAGCCGTCGGCCTGTTCGTGTGGCAGCCCTGGAAGGACTCGGACAAGGACAGTTCCAAGCCCGGCGCGGCCACGCCCACCGGATCCGCCCCGGCCCCTGCCCCGTTCCCGGCCGATCCCCTGCTGATCCGGCAGGACACCGCCCCGGGCTGGCCCGGAACGTGCAACGGCGTCATCGCCCGCCGGGACGCCGCCTCGGAGAAGCCCGTGCAGCTCATCGCCGGGGGCGCGGGCACGTGCGACACCCTGCCCCAGTGGTCCCCCGACCGCAGGTCGTTCGCGTTCACCCGCAGCACTTCCGAGGGCGCGGCCGTCTGGACCGCCCACGCCGACGGTTCGAACGCGCGGCGGATCGCCTCCGTCGCCAACGGCAGGGTGTCCTGGTCTCCGGACGGCAGCCGGCTGGCCGTGCTGCGCATGAAGGACGGCGTACAGCAGCTGTTCGTGGTCGGCGTCGCCGACGGTGCGGCCCGCCAGCTCACGTCGGGCGGGGGCCAGGTCGAGGATCCCGCGTGGTCGCCGGACGGCAAGAGCATCGCGGTCTGTCTCCAGACGGGGCCCGGGAACTGGCAGATCCACGTGGTCGACCCCGCCGACCCGAACCGGGCCCCACAGCAGGTGACCCACCTGCCCCATCCGGCACTCGACCCGGTGTGGTCACCCGACGGCACCACGTTCGCCTACACGGCGGGGACGTACGGCACGGGCACTCAGGGCGACATCCGCCTCGTGGATGCCGACGGCAGTGACGATCGTGAACTGGTCGCCACCAGCGCCCATGAAATGGACCCCGCCTGGTCCGCCGACGGCGCCTGGGTGGCGTTCGTCCGCGGTCCGTACGAGAAGCCCGCGATCTGGGCCGTGCGCACGGACAAGACCAGCGAGCGCCCGCTCACCACCGGCGCCACCACCGAGGGACATCCGGCCTGGCACTGACTCTCATCGGCGGCGGAGGACCGGGTACCGGAGGCCGGAGGGAAGTATCCGGATCGTGGCCGGACCCGCGCGGTTCCCGACAGCGGCCAGCGACCGGTGGTCTTCAACGACCAGATCGGCCTCGCCGCCGTCTGACCCCTACCCCAACTACCCCAACGCCGCGCCCGGCCTCTGACCGGAGATAGCCTCCGGTGCGGGCGGCCCGCGGCCCCTGCGGGGCGTACGCCTTCGACGCGAGCAACATCTGCGCCGGCGGATTCGAACGCCTCGGGCCGCAAGGTGCGCAGCTCGCCGCGGGCCTGTGTCCTGTCGGTACGCTGCGCCCGTGCCGCCCCGCCGCCGCCGATCAGCCGCCCACGCAGGGCTCGGCCGCCCCGTTCGGGCAGGGCTCCCCGTCGTCCAGCGGGGGCGGGAGAGGAAGGCCGTCCTCAGGAGCCGGACCCAGGGCGAGCCCGGCCAGGGTCACCTACCGGTGACCACGATCTCGCGCTTGAGGATCTTGCCGGTGGGGCCCTTGGGGAGCTCGGCCCTGAAGGTGACGATCCTCGGGTACTTGTACGCCGCCACCCGATCCCTGGCGTACTCCCGGATCTCCTCGGCCGTGACCTCGGCACCGGGCCGGAGCACGATCACCGCTGCGATCTCCTCGCCGTGGAACGAGTGCGGCACGCCGACGACGGCGGCTTCGGCGACGGACGGGTGTGTGTAGAGCACCTCCTCGACTTCACGCGGGTACACGTTGTAGCCACCACGGATGATCAGGTCCTTCTTGCGGTCGACGATGAAGTAGAAGCCGTCCTCGTCGACGCGCGCCAGATCACCGCTGTGGAACCATCCGTCGTGGACCGCCGCCGCCGTGGCCTCGGGGCGGTTCCAGTAGCCCGTCATGAGGTTCTCGCCACGGATCGCGATCTCACCGACCTCTCCCGAGGACACCGCGCCGCCGCCCTCGGCAACGAGCTTCATCTCGACTCCGCGGACGGGCTGTCCGATCGAGCCCGCCTTGCGCGGGCGGTCCGGGTGGTTGAAGGCGGCGACCGGTGAGGTCTCGGAGAGTCCGTATCCTTCGAGGACGGTGACACCGAAGCGCCGCTCGAAGCCGTGCAGCACCTCTACCGGAAGCGAGGCGCCGCCCGAGACGGCCAGGCGGAGCCCGCGGGCGCTGAAGCCTTCGGGGAGCTCGGCATGGAGCAGCGCGGCGTACATCGTCGGCACGCCGAGGAACACGGTGACCTTGTCGCGGGCGATGGTCTCCAGGGCGCGCTGCGGCTCGAACCGCGGCAACAGGGTCAGTGTGGCGCCGGCGGCAACGGCCGTGTTCAGCGCGCAGGTCTGGCCGAAAGCGTGGAAGAGGGGCAGGCCACCGAAGAGCACGTCGTCGGGTCCGACCCGAAGCAGCGTCTCGGCCGCGGTGGCCGCGTTGGTGGCCAGGTTCCGGTGGGACAGTTCGGCCCCCTTCGGTGTGCCGGTCGTGCCCGAGGTGTAGAGGATGAGGGCCGGGTCGTCATCTGTACGGTCGACGACGCCGGGCACCGGTGCGTGGGCCCGCAACAAGTCGTCGAAGTCCGCGGGCTCGGTCACCAGGCATTCTGTTCCGGTCTCGGCAGCGGCCTTGACGGCCTCGTCCGCGAACACGGGGAACACCAGCGAGATCCGCGCCCCGCAGTCGCGCAGGGTGAATGCCAGTTCACGTGCCTTGAGGAGCGGATTCATCGGCACGACCACACCGCCGGCCCGCAGGATGCCGTAATAGGCGACCGGGAACAGCGGCACGTTGGGCATGGCCAGCGCGATGCGGTCGCCGGGCTGGACGCCGCGGGCGCGCAGGAGGGCGGCCACCCTGGCGCTCGCGTCGTCCAACTGGGCGTAAGTGAGCGTCTTGCCGTCATGGCGGACGGCGATGCGATCGCCCTGGGCCGCGGCGGAGTCCACGAGGAACGTGGCGAGGTTGGTCATGTCGGCAATCTCCTTGGGTTCGTCTCGGCTTGCGACGAGCAGCCCGAGGGCGGATCCCGTCACGAGGGGTGGTGACCCCGGCGCGAGCGCGGGCGCTACCGGTGCCGTGCGACGGGGCCCAGGGCGGTCACCACGTGCGGACCGGGCCGGTGAACGGCGCCATGCTAGGTTGCCCGCTCCACGCCGTGCTTGTCCTGGCGTGACATGGGACTTTTCTTTTCGGGACAGTCTTGGAGCGTGCACATGAAGCCCCTGGTCCGCACCGCAGCCCTCAGCGGCTACGTCGAGCTGTGTCGATCGCTCGGTATCGACCCTCAGCCGCTGATGAAGCGCGTGGGCCTGGACACTGCCGCCCTCGCCGTCCAGGACCGATGGATCTCCGGCTGCGCCGCGGTCCAGGTGCTGGGACTGTCGGCAGCCGCCACGGGTCACGAGGACTTCGGATTGCTCATGGCGGAGTTCCGGCGCTTCTCCAACCTCGGCCCCATCAGTCTGGTCGTCCGTGAGGAACCCGATGTGCGCAGTGCCCTGGGTCTATTGATCCGCCATCAGCACATGTACAACGAGGTCCTGGACACCCGGCTGTCCGAGGGGGACGGGCTGGCCACGCTGAAGGTCGACCTGCGTCTCGGCCGAGCAATGGACACCCGGCAGGCCACGGAGCTGGCCGTCGCCGCCTACCACCGGATCCTGCGCGACTTCCTGCACACCCGGTGGCGGCCGCTCTCCGTCTGGTTCAGGCACCCGGCACCGGCGGACGTCTCGACGCACCGGCGCGCCTTCGGCCCCATCGTGGAGTTCGACCGCGAGTTCGACGGCATCGTCTTCTACGCGGGCGATCTCGACGCGCCCAACGCGATGGCGGATCCGCTCCTTCGCGAGTACGCCCACCAGTACTTCGAGGCGATCACCGTGCCCCGGGACACCACCGCCGCGGACCGGGTGCGCGAGCTGATCGAGGTCCTGCTGCCGACGGGGCGCTGCTCGATCGAGCAGGTCGCCCGAAGCCTGGGCGTGGACCGGCGAACCGTCCACCGGCACCTGGCCGCCTCGGGCGAGACGTTCTCCTCGCTCCTGGGCGCCACCCGCCGGCACCTCGCCGAGCAGTTCGTCGCGAACCCACGGCGCTCACTCACCGAGATCTCCGACCTGCTGGGCTTCTCGTCGCTGAGCGGTTTCTCGCGCTGGTTCCACGAGCAGTTCGGGTGCAGTCCCCGGGCATGGCGCAGCGCCAGGAGCCGACCCCCGCGCCCCGGCCAGGACTGACACCGCGGGCCGGAGCGACCCGGCCGAGCCGGGCCGGCCCACTCGACACGGCCCACTCGATGTCCCTAAATGACAAATTTTCTGTCCCTGAAGGTCAAGCGATCGCGATTGCCCGCCCCTACCTTGGCACCACCGCAGAGACGCGGTCGGCCGCCGGACGGGAGCGGGTTCCCCTATGCACGCTTCCTCCAGACCGGTCGATCGTACGAGGGCCGCCATGCGCCCACTGTCCCCGGTGACCCGCATCCATCCTCGCCGGACGTCGCAACCCCTCGCATCGCACGTGGCGATGGTTCCGGCGAGTGATCACCGATCGCACGAAGGAGACGGACCGTGCATTTCCACGACGACTCACTCTTCCCGGAAAACCAGGAGAAGCTGGTGATCCAGGCCGCTCCCTACGGGCCGGAGTGGCTGCCCGGCGACGCCGACGACCTCCCCCTGACGATGGACGAGCACGTACAGGCGGCCGTGGACTGCTACAACGCCGGAGCCACCGTGCTCCACATCCACGTACGTGAGCTCGACGGCAAGGGTTCCAAGCGGATGTCCATGTTCAACGAGCTGCTGGGCCGACTGCGCCAGGCCGTGCCGGAGATGGTCCTGCAGATCGGCGGCTCGATCTCGTTCGCTCCGGAGGGCGAGGGCAGCGAGGCCAAGTGGCTGAGCTATGACACCCGCCACCTGCTGGCCGATCTCGACCCCGCGCCCGACCAAGTGACGATCGCGATCAACACCAGCCAGATGAACATCGTCGAGATCATGACCGACGACGACCTGGCAGGCACTTCGATCGCGAAGCCCGAGTACTACAAGGCCTACCGCGACATGGTCGTCGAGGCGGGCCCCGACTTCTACCTGGAGCACCTGGAGCGGCTGCGCGAGAACGGCATCCAGCCGCACTTCCAACTCGCCACGCTGGCCCAGCTCGAAACCGTGGAGCGGCTCATCCGGGCCGGCGTCCACACCGGCCCGCTGATCCTCAACTACGTGGCCATCGGCGGCGGTTTTGCGGGCCGGCACCCGGCAGACCTGATCGAGTTCGTCCGTCGCACCCCGGATGGCGCCGTCCTCACCATCGAGAGTTCCATGCGTGCGGTGGCGCCGATGAACGCGATCGGCATCGCGCTCGGTGTACACGTGCGCGTGGGCAACGAGGACAACCTGTGGCGGCGGAAGGGCGAGCGCATGACCACCCTCGAACAGATCGAGCAGATGGTGCACATCTCCGAGGCGCTCGGCCGCAACATCGCGACGGGCGCCGAGGCGAAGAAGATCTACAAGCTCGGCGAGTACTACTCCGGGGCCGACGAGACGCTCGCCCGTCTCGGCATGGTGCCGAACCGCCGCCCCGGCCAGCGCGGCCCCATGCTGCGCGTCGTCTGATCGCGGCACGGGACCACCACGCCGTCCTGTCGCCGTGCCGCCGCGCGGCTACGGACCCCCAGGGCTGCCGTGGCCCCAGCGGCTGCCGTGGCCCCGGGGCTGCCGTGCCCCCGGCACCGGCGGCCCCAGCCTCTCTTCCCCACCTCCCACGAACAACGGAGCACGCCCATGGCTCACGCCATTCGCTTCAAGGAGACCGGCGGTCCCGAAGTCCTGCGCCGGGAGGAGGTCGTCGTCGGCGACCCCGGGCCGGGCGAGGTACGGATCCGGCACGAAGCCGTCGGACTCAACTTCGCCGACACCTACTTCCGCAGCGGCCTGTATCCCGCACCGCTGCCCGCCGGACTGGGTGTCGAGGCAGCGGGGGTGGTCCAGGCGGTGGGCGAAGGCGTCACCCACGTCGCCGAGGGCGACCGGGTCACGTACACCGGAAGCCCGCTCGGTGCCTACAGCACGGAACGGGTCATGCACGCCGGCTCTTTGATCCCCTTGCCGGACGGCATCGGCTTCGAGACGGCCGCCTCGATGACCATGCGCGGCCTCACTTCCGCCTACTTGTTGCGCAGGATCCACCCGCTGAAGGCCGGGGAAACGATCCTGCTGACTGCGGCGGCGGGTGGTGTCGGCCTCATCGTCTGCCAGTGGGCCAAGCTGCTGGGGCTGACCGTCATCGGCACCGTCTCCACCGAGGAGAAGGCCGAGCTCGCCCGCGCCCACGGCTGCGACCACGTCATCCGCTACCCGCGCGAGAACGTGGCCGAGCGGGTGCGCGAGCTGACGAACGGCGTCGGCGTCCCGGTCGCCTTCGACAGCATCGGTAGGTCCACCTACGCCGCCTCCCTGGCCTCGCTACGGCGCCGCGGTCTGCTCGTCTGCTTCGGTACCGCGTCCGGAGCGGTCCCACCCATCGACGCCATGCAACTGGCGATCAGCGGCTCCCTGTTCGTCACCCGGCCGGCTCTCGCCGACTACATCGCCGACCCTGCGGAGCGAGCGGCGCTGGCGGGAGAGCTCTTCGACCACGTCGCTTCCGGACGCATCGCCATCGAAGTCAACCAGCGCTACGCGCTCGACGACGCCGTACGGGCGCACCGCGAGCTGGAGTCGGGGCGGACCACGGGATCGTCCGTCTTCGTCCTCTGAGCCGCTGCCACATCACGCGCGTCTCCACCCCCTCCAGGAGGAAGCACCATGGAAAAGACCGTCTCTTCGTCGGAAGGCGCACTCTGGTCGGTGCGCGCCCACTCCCGCGGCTCGATCGAGGTCGAGCCGCTGACCTGCACCATCGGCGCCGAACTCTCCGGAGTGAACCTCGGCGACGCCGTGCACGACGACGACCTGTTCGCCGACATCAAGGCCCTGCTCCTGCAGTACAAGGTGCTGTTCCTGCGGGAACAGGACATCACGCGCGCCGACCACGTCGCCTTCGCCGAGCGCTTCGGCCCGCTGGAGGACCACCCGGTGGCCGGCAGTGACCCCGACAACCCCGGCCTGGTACGGATCTACAAAGATCCGGACAGCGCGCCCGAGCACTACGAGAACGCGCTGCACACCGACGCCACCTGGCGCGAGAACCCGCCCATGGGCGCCGTACTGCGCTGCATCGAGTCGCCCCCGGTGGGCGGTGACACGATCTGGGTCAACATGGCCGAGGCCCACCGCCGGCTGCCGGAGCACCTCAAGACGCAGATCCGGGGACTGCGGGCCCGGCACAGCATCGAGGCCACCTTCGGCGCCGCCATGCCACCGGAGGAACGTCACGCGCTGGCAGCGCGGTTCCCCGACGCGGAGCACCCGGTGGTGCGCACCCACCCCGAGACGGGCGAACAGATCCTCTTCGTCAACGCCTTCACCACGCACTTCGTCAACTACCACACCCCCGAGAACGTGCGCTTCGGGACGGACTACGCCCCCGGCGCGGGCCTCCTGCTGAACCACCTGATCAGCCAGGCCGCCGTCCCCGAGTACCAAGTGCGCTGGCGCTGGACGCCGAACAGCGTCGCCATCTGGGACAACCGCTCCACCCAGCACTACGCCGTCCAGGACTACTGGCCCGCCGTCCGCAAGATGGAGCGCGCCGGAATCGTCGGCGACCGGCCCTTCTAACCCTTTCCCTTTCCGCCACGAGCAGTTGAGGTGATGACAATGGGGTTTCTCACCACTGCGGAAGCCGCCCCGGGAAGAACCGGTTCCGGTTCCTCGGAGTGGCCCGTGTCCCGGCGCTACGCCTGGGTGGTCTTTGCACTGAGTTTCGGACTCCTGCTCTCGGACTACATGTCCCGGCAGGTCCTCAACGCCGTCTTCCCGATGCTGAAGGCGGACTGGGTCCTCTCGGACGCCCAACTGGGCTCCCTCAGCGGCATCGTGGCGCTGGCGGTCGGTCTGCTCACCCTCCCGCTCTCGCTGCTGGCCGACCGATGGGGCAGGGTGAGGTCCCTGGTCATCGCAGCCACGATGTGGAGCCTGGCAACCCTGGGCTGTGCGGTGGCGGCGAACTACGACCAGATGTTCACCGGCCGGCTCTTCGTCGGCATCGGCGAGGCCGCGTACGGCAGTGTCGGTATCGCCGTGGTCCTCAGCGTCTTCCCGCGTGCCCTGCGGGCGACGCTCTCGGGGGCCTTCATCGCCGGCGGGGCCTTCGGTTCGGTCCTGGGCGTGTCCATCGGCGGCGCCGTGGCCCAGGCGTACGGCTGGCGCTGGGCGTTCGGCGTGATGGGGGTCTTCGGCCTGGTGCTCGCGGGCATCTACGCCGTGGTGGTCAAGGAGAAGCAACTGGCCCCGCGGCAGGATCCGGCGGTGCACGGGGCCGGCACGGATGGACGTGACCACCTCCGCGTGCTCCTCCCGCGGCTGTTCTCCTCCGTCTCGGTGGTCAGCGCCTACGTCGGCAGCGGTCTGCAGTTGTTCATCGCGGGCGCCCTGATCGCCTGGCTGCCCAGCTACTTCAACCGCTACTACGACATGCCCACCGCACAAGCCGGAGCGACCGCGGGCCTGTTCGCCCTGGTGATCGGTATCGGCATGATCGTCGGCGGCATCGTCTCGGACCGGATCAGCCGGCGCGCCCCGATCCGCAAGTGGGCCGTCGCCATCAGCTGCAGCGTGGGCTCCCTCGTCCTACTGATGACCGCGTTCCGCCTACCGGCCAGCCCCGTACAGCTGCTCGTGCTGGGGCTGGGAACCGTGCTGTGCGCCGGAACGGCCGGGCCCGGGGCCGCCATGGTGGCGAACCTGACGCCCGCTGCGATCGCCGCCACGGCGTTCGCCACGCTCACGCTGGCCCAGAGCCTGCTCGGACTCGCCCCCGGCCCCGCGGTCACCGGGATGCTCGCCGACCGGCTCGGTCTGCTCGGCGCGCTCCGGCTCGTCCCGCTCGTGGCGATCGCGGCCACCGCGGCGTTCCTGCTCGGCCGCCACTCCTACGACCGTGACGTACACCGTCTGACCGGGGTCGCTCCGGGGACGGAGCCGCAGAAGAGGGAGGTGTCCTCGTGAGCGGTACCACCGATCCGGTGGTCGTGATCGTCCCCGGCCTGCGCGACCACGTCGAGGAGCACTGGCAAACCCTGCTGGCGGTTCGACTCACCGAGGCCGGGCGCAGCGTCCGCACCGTGCCCCCGCTGACGCAGGACCGGCTGAGCTGCGAGGCAGGCGTCGCCGCACTGGACGAGGTGGTGGTGCAGATCGCGGGGCCCGTCGTACTGGTTGCCCACAGCGCCGGTGTGATCACCACCGTCCACTGGTCCCGGCGGCACCCGGCGCAGGCGCAGGTACAGGGGGCGCTGCTGGTGACGCCGCCGGACTTCGAGCAGCCCTTGCCGGAGGGCTACCCCAGCACCGACGTGCTTGACGCGAATGGCTGGAACCCGGTGCCCCGCTCGCCGCTGCCCTTCCCCACCATCGTCGCGGCCAGCTCGAACGACCCGCTGGGCACCGTGCAGCGAGTGGCCGAGCTGGCCCGGAACTGGGGTGGCCGCCTCGTGGAACTCGGCGACGTCGGCCACCTCAACCCCGCCTCCGGCCACGGCTCGTGGCCGAGGGGGGAGGAACTCCTCCGCGAGCTCGAACACAGTTGATCCCGCGTACGGCCCCGCGCGAAGGACGACGACGAACACCGGCACCGGCGGGTGCCGGGGCCCGCCGGATGGGTGTCGTCGCCCGTTGATTCCTTCCTCCGCGACTGCGCAGGCCTGGTCGCGGGCCGGAAGAGGTTCAGTGCTCGCAGAGGGAGAATTCTCTCTCGTAGAGCTGCTCGTTGTGTTCGTCGACGAAGAACTTGCGTTCCTGCATGAGTTGTTCCCGGTAGTCCTTGGCCTGCTCGAGCGTCATGGTCGAGGTGTCGGACCAGGGTTGTTGCGGCGGCACATCGGATGTCGAAACGATCCTTTCCGACGGATCGACCAAGAAGAACGCCAGAATCTTGCGGTGTCCCGGGCGTGTGGGGTCCGACAGGCGGAACGAGCCGACGCGGTGCTGCAGGATGTTCGGGAACGCCAGGCAGCGGCCCGCTGGGGTCGATGTCGATCCCAGCATCTGGTTCAGTGCGTCTTCGTCCTCCAGCCCGTAGACCTCGCGCAGGCCGTCGTCGTCGTTCTGTTCGTAGTTCGGGTCGTCGAGGGCCGCCCGGAAGCTCAGCCGGCTCTCGGTGATGTTCTCGCTGTCCCAGTAGTAGATGCCGGTCGAGACGATCCGCTCGTTCATCATCCCCTCGACGTGCCAGGAACCGCCGGGGTACTCGGGCTTGTCCGGGGTGAGATGAATGGTGGCGAGTTTGACGATGACCTGCAGGCTGCGCCCGCGCAGGTCGACCCGGGAGGATTCTCCGGGCAACTCGGGCGCCGTGAAGGCCGGGGCGTCCGGGACGGCCGGGCGACGGTTTTCCCACCAGTCGTCATGGGCTTCTCCCCATGCACGGCGGGCTTCCGCGTAGGCCCCGTCATCGTCGTAGGAGGTCCTCTTCGGATACTCCGGCTTCGAGTCGTACCACCCGTAAGGATCGGCCTCGATTCGCAGGGGTCGCGGATGGCGCAGATCGGTGAGCACGTTCTCCAGCAGCGGGCGGAAGCACGCGAACAAGTCCGGTAGGACGGAGGCCAGTTCGCGATGAACCTCGGGGTGAACGTTGTTGACGTAGGAACGGAAGGCGACGGCGCCGTCGTCACTGACGTCGACGTCTGTGGGCAGCCACTGGAATTTCTCCGAGAACTCGTACTTCGAGTAGCGGTCCGTCGGATTCTCCCAAGCCCTCTCGGGCGCCCCGCTCACCTCTCTCACCAGGCAGAACAGTGAGGGATGAACGAGATCCAGTACCTGGCCGTCGGATCCGGGGTGCCAGTCCCGTTCCGCTTCGGGGGCCCGCTCCAGAACCCGAACCGCCTCGCGCAGCCGGAATCCGAGCTCGTCGTCGACCAGCGCGTCCGACTGCCACACCCCGTCGACGGCGGACACCTCGACGCCGGTTCGTCCGTCCCTCAGCGCGGCGTAGTGCAGGAGTTCGGCAAGCACGTGACGAACCTGAGCTTCGGTGAGGCCTTGGGCCACCGCCTCCTGCATCCACCTGGCGACGATGTCGGCATCGTTCATCTTGTCAAACCACCCCGGCTTGGCCCGAATGAGCGCGCTGTACTGCATCATCTGAAGTTCCCGCAGTGTTCGGGGTGTCGCGAACGACAGGGAACGGGAAGCAGCAAAAGGCAGCGGGAAAGCAGGCAGGCCGGTCAATTCTCTTGGTCCTTGCTCAGTAGGCGTGCTGTGGCGGGAAGGATAGTTCAGCCGACTGACATCGCCCGCCCGTGGTCCCTGTCATCGCCGGTCCGGGAGCCAGGCTTCGACGTCGTAGCGCGAAGGACGGGCAGGGGTGGAGGCGTTGCTGCGCGACATCTCGAGCCTGCGTGGCAACACGTACAGGTCAGCGCGCCTGGCGCTCCGGCTCTGCGCGGTCGCGGAGTCCGGCCCCGGCAGGGAGCCGGGACCGGACGATCGGGGCGATGTCGATGGGCAGCACCGTGCGGAGTCCACGGGTTGAACCTTGGGCGCTTCGCGTAGTCCGGGCCCAAGGTCCGGATCCCGCCGCTTGCGCACCCGGACGCTTCACCCGGCCGGCAGGGTCCGCCGGGGACGGCCACGGGCGCCAGGCGCACTCACCGAGGACGCGGCCACGTCGCGGTGCGTCAATGCCAGCAGGACTGCCGGACGCGGCGCAGCTCGGTCCGCAGCACGGGTGTGCCGTCGACCGGTGCCGGGTCCTCCGCAGTCGGCTCGATTCCCCCGGCGGCGGTTTTGTCGAGCGTTGCCAGGCCGTCGGGGCCGACCGTGCCGAACACCGTGTAGTTCGGTCGCAGCGCGGAGTCGCCGTAGACGACGAAGAACTGTGAGCCGTTCGTGTCCGGACCGGCGTTGGCCATCGCCAGGAGGCCGCGCCCGTAGAGACGGCGGGCGCCGGTCGGATCGGTCGGTGCCGGCGGCAGGTCCACCGGCAGCTCGTCCTTGTACTTGTACCCGGGCCCGCCCTCACCGGTACCGGTCGGGTCGCCGCACTGCAGGACCTTCAGCGTCGGATACGCCGTCAGACGGTGACACACCGTACGGTCGTAGAACCCGTGCCGTGCCAGGTGCAGGAAACTCTGGACCGTGCACGGCGCCTTGGCCCGGTCCAAGTGCAGCGGGAGCGGGCCCTGACTGGTCGCAACAGCCATGTCAACCGTGCCGCGACTGGGGGTGCGCCGCGGGTCGGGCGGCAGCGGGACGGAGCGCGCCGGCGGCTCGTCCGGGGTCTGCGCGTACTGACAGGGGCCGTGCGTGGTGCGCGGCGGAGCGCCGTCGGAAGCGGCGGCGACACTCCCCCCGGACACGACTAACACCACGGCCGCGAATGCACTGATGAGTGCTCGGTTCATCTTGCACGCCCTCCCGATGATCGCCAGGTTTGGAGCGGTCGCAGTCTAGGGCGTGGTTCGGTCGGCGGGAGTGGAACTTTCGGCCGATCAGCGTCGCCACGGTCCGATGCTTCCGGAAGACACGCCCTTGGCCCTTCTGCCAGGGCCAAGGGGATCCACTGCGTGGACGCCGACCATCAAGCCTGCTGCGCCCTCGGACTGCGGGCACCCTCCCCACACTTCGCGTGAGTGCCCGGCCCAGCCCGCTGGCCGATCGTAGGAATCACCAGCTCACACCCGCGGAGTGGCTCCGGAACTGGTGGGACATCCACTCAATTTTCCCGGCGCGGCGGTGTTGACTCCACCTGACTGTCCATCACACCACCGCAGGTCGACTCCTCCCGTCGGCGTGTCACGAAATCCCCAAGGGGCGGGTACGTTGAAGACTTCCACACCACGCAGAGCCGGGCTCGTGCTCGGCTCCGCAGCCGCACTCGTAGCCGGGCTGGGTCTGGCACCGGCCGCCCAAGCCGCACCGGATCCCACCGTCTCCTTCGGCGGGGCGACCGCCGTCCCGCTGCCCGCGGGCTCCGGGAAGGGCACTGCCCCGGCGCTGGGCGACCTCAACGGCGACGGCAAGGCCGACCTCGTCACCCCGGTCAAGGGATCGAACACCCTGGTGGCCGCGCTCGGCGACGGCAAGGGCGGCTTCGGCCCCGGTGTCTCCTTCGGGCTCGACACCGGCACCTTCCCGACGGCGGTCGCGCTCGCGGACCTCAACGGTGACGGCCGGCTGGACGCGGTCGTCGCCGCGGCCCTGACCAAGCAGCCCACGCAGCTCGGCACGGAAGGCATGGGCAGCATCGTCGAGTTGCTCGGCGACGGCAAGGGCGGCTTCGCCCCGGCAACCTCCTACTCCGCGCCGACGCTGGTCAACCCATCGACGAACGCCATGCTCCCCGTGGACATCGCGGTCGCCGACATGAACGGTGACGCCAAGCCGGACGTCCTGACTTCCAACAGCAACGGCGACAACGTCTCGGTGTGGACCAACGACGGCACCGACGCGCTGGGCACCGCGAGCAACTACTACGTGGGGGGGCGGCCGGCCCAGCAGCTACTCCGCCGGCCAGCTCCGCCCTTCCGGCTTGAAGACTGGGGACGTGAACGGCGACGGCAAGCTCGACGTGGTCATCGCGCACACCGACCGGACGATCACCGTCTTCCTCGGCGACGGCGCCGGAACCTTCGGCGCCCCGGTGACCCACCCGGTCGGCGGCAGCGCTCTCGAGGGCGTGGCCCTCACCGACGTCAACACGGACGGCAAGCCTGACCTGGTCACCAACAACGGCCCCGACAATCAGCCCACCGTCCTCCTCGGCGACGGCGCGGGTACCTTCCGCAACGCGAGCCCGCTCTACGAAGTGAAGGGCGGCGCAAACGGCTCGCACGCCGTCGGAGACCTGAACGCGGACGGCCGGCCCGATTTGGCGGCCGCGTCCACTGCTACGGGCGTTGCGGCGCAGGTGCTGCTGAACGCCTCGAAGCCGAACCGCACGGGCCAGTCGATGTCGATGCAGGTCGCCAAGGCGCCCGGTGTCCTGTCGATGGAGGTGAACCTGCCGGCCGTCAACTTCGGCACGCTGTCACCCGGCACCGTCAGCACCCCGGCCGGACTCGGCACGTTCAAGTACACCAACACCCTCTCCACCACCGCCCCCTGGTCGGTGACCGTTGCCGCCACGGACCTGGTCAGCGGCACGGACACCATCGGGTGGAGCAATCTGAAGATCACGACCGGCGGCCACCTCAATGGGACCGGCGGCCAGTGGACGGGCACCGCCAAGCCCGGCCCGGGCGGCCACTTCCCCGAGGGCGCCGACCCGCAACCGGGCACCAGCCTCTCCCCGGCCGTGACGACGGCGACCGGTGACGGCGGCACCCGCGGTGCCTTCACCCACGACGGGTCGACGGCGCAGTGGAACATCCCCGCGGAGACGGTCCCCGGCTCGTACAGCGGCACCCTGCAGTACACGATCACCGGCTGATCCCATGAACAGCTGTCTGCGCGCCCAGGGCGGCGCCACCGCCACGCACCGGGCACGGTTCCGCGCCCTGTGGTGCCTCCTCCTCACGGGCCTCCTCCTCACGGGCCTCGTGCTCGCTCTGGCGCCGGGCGCGCAGGCAGCGCCGGCCCCCGTACCGTCGCCCGCTCCGCCGGAGTCGGCGGCAGGCGCGCCGTTCGGCGTGCAGGCCGGGCTCTACGGTCTGACGACGCTGACCGGCGGGCACTTCGGGTACGCGCTGAAGGCCGGCGCCCGGATCGAGGATTCCGCGGTCATCTACAACGAGAGCGACGAGGCCCGGACCTTCCACGTCTACGGCGCCGACGTCGCCAACGCGGCCGGCGGCGGCCTGGCCCCCGCGCAAGAAGGCCAGCAGATGCGCGCGGTCGGTGCCTGGCTGAAGCTGGACTCCGAGGCCACCGTCACCGTGCAGCCGAAGAGCAAGGCCACGGTCCGCTTCTCCCTCACGGTCCCCGACGGCACCCCGCCGGGCAGCTATCTCGGCAGCCTGGTCACCGCGCTGCGCACCCCCGCGGTCAGCGGCGGCGTGAACACCGAGACCCGTATCGCCCGGCTCGTCGAGCTCACCGTCCCCGGCACCGCCGACCTCCAGGTCTCCCTCTCGGAACTGGAACACCGGCCTGTGAGCGGCGGCGAAGAATTCACCGTGACCGTACGCAACACGGGCAACGTCCTCTACACCCTCGCCGGAACGCTGAACGTCACCGGCGGCAGCTCCGCGCGTACCGTCCCGCTCACCCCCACGGGGATCTACGTGATCCCCGGCGGCAGTGCCACCATCACCGGCCGCCTCGCCGACCTCCCCGCCCTCGGCCGCCGCGCGGTCACCGCCTCGGTGACCGCCACGGTTCCCGGCGGCGCGGCGAAGACCGTGGACAGCAACACGGTCCGGCTGTCCTACTTCCCCTGGCTCACCGCGGCCCTCACCATCGGCGGCCTCCTTGCCCTGGGCCTTCTGTTCGTCATCACGCGCGAGCGACGGCGTGCCTGGCTGCGGCGTCGCGCAGCGGAACGTACCGCGCTGCGCGCCCTGCGGCGGGAACTGCGGGCCGCGAACCCGCCTGCCGGCGACCCTCATGAAGCGCAGGCGGGCGGCGCCGAACACCCGTAGCCGGGGGGAACGGGCCGTGGCGGGGCCGGCCGTGTTCCCAGGCGGGCGGAGGAACGAGCCGTCCGCGTCGGCGGTGGGCTACAAGAGCCTCGACATCAGCTTCAAGACCTACCGCCACCTCAGGCCCGGCTCCATCGGCGAAGCCGCCAAGATCCTCGACGTGGGCCTGGCCGCACAAGCGCTCCGGACGGCACGCCCCCGGTCCTGTCGGCGCTGGTAGCCCTCCCGTCGGGCAAGCACGCACCCCCTGACTGCTCCCGACAGTGGGGGCCCACAGGCGTTCCACCACGCCCCTGGCGCCTTCCCGCTCCGGGCCCGATTCGGCCGAACCGGCCCTGTGCCCCTGGGCGTTCCGGCGCCGCAGGCCCCGCTGATCGGGACTCGACCCGATGACGGTCCGGTAGATTCGGCGATACGGCTGATCTTCAGGGGAGCGGCAGAATGCCGCACGAGCGAGACGGGGGCAGTGGGTGCGGAGCAGACACACACGGGACCGTCGGCGGGAGGCCCTGCTGGAGTGCTGGCGTGCGATCGAGCTGTTCAGCCCGCCGACCATTCCGGCTCCGCCCCGTCGGCGGCCCGCTGCGCGCTCCGGGCCGCGGGAGGAGTACGTGGTCGACTTGGCGCCGGAGCCGGGCCGGGTGCCACCGCTCCTGCCGTGGGATCCGGACCATCCGGAGACGGGGGCACGGCGGGCACCGTACGGCCGGATGTGGCGGCATGACGTCTACTGCGGGGTCTTCGACCTGGAGCTGCTCCGCCAGGCGATGATCGCGGTACTGCCCGCGGGGACCGATCCCGACCCCGGTGTGCCGCAGTCCGAGCTGGTGCTGTCGGGCCAGAGCGCGATGTTCGCGCTGGTCCTGGACGACGAGGGCCGACCGCTTGAGGACACGTCCGTGATCTCCGCGTGCGCCTGGGCGACCGGCCGCCTGTTCGATCCGGGGCCGTCCGCACCTGGCTGGCTGGACGGATTCGAGGAGCTCGACGACGCGTTCGGCGGGGCGATCGACGAGCTCACGGCCACCGCGATCCCTTACAGCCCCACCGCGCCGGCCGCCGGAACGGCGTACGAGCGGTGGCCCGGCTCCGAGGGTGCGGCGAGAGCGCCGGGCGCGGCCGGCGGCGGCTGGCAACGGCTGCTCGCCGAGATCCTGGGCGGCGCTGCCGTCGGGGCGGTCGGGGCCCTGTTCGGCGAGGTCGCCGGCGCCGCGCTGCAGGGCGCGGCGGAGCCCCTGGTTCGCCGCGCTGCGGACTGGGTCGCGGCCCGCCGCCCCGCCGAGGAACAGGTGGAGTCCGGGCGGCCGGACGGCGCCGAGGGTGTTCCCGAGGGGGCATCGCCCGATGGTCCGGACACGTCGGCGGGGTACGGGGCTGGCGCCGGTCCCCGTGCGCTCGGGGTCGCCGATCTGGTCGCCCTGACCGCGCAGATCGCCGACCTGTGCGGGGTTCAGGACCACCTGCGGCCGCAGGTGGTCCGGGTGCGCAGCAGGCTGGTCCACCGGCCGCGGGACCCGCAGGCGAAGGTCGCCGCCGCCGCGCCGTTCTTGAACAGTCTGCTTCCCCCTGATCTGGCCCGGGTGTCCGCGGCGGTCGGGAAGGGGATCGGCCCGGCGCTGGAGGCGTACCTGACCGAGCTCGACGCCGTCGACGTGGGGGCGCGGACGGACGTGCGCCGGGAGCGCGGGGTCGTTCTGGAAGGGGTGGCTCCGGATCTGGTTCCGGCCGGCCGCTGGCCCGCACCCGCTCGGTTCCCGCTCGCGCTGAGCCAGCAGTTCGCGGTCGACCGCATGCTCGCCGACCGAGCGGGAACCGAGGGCGGGACGTTCTCCGTGAACGGCCCGCCCGGCACGGGCAAGACCACGATGCTGCGCGACCTGGTCGCCGCCCTGGTCGTCGAGCGGGCGGCGGTGCTGGCCGCGTTCGACCGGCCCTCGCAGGCGTTCACCGGTCCGGCGTGGCGGGGCAAGGACCGCCAGGGCAGGCACGCCCGCTTCGTGTCGCGGCTCGACCCTCGGCTGACCGGGTTCGAGATCGTGGTCACCTCGTCCAACAACGGCGCCGTGGAGAACATCACCGCCGAGCTGCCCGGCATCGGTGCGCTCGACGATCACTGGCACAACGGCCCCGACCATTTCTCCGACCTCGCCTCCGCGCTCCTTGGCGGGCCGGCCTGGGGTCTGATCGCGGCGGTGCTCGGCAACAAGGCCAACCGCAAGGAGTTCGGGGAGCGGTTCTGGTGGGGCCGGCTGCCGGAGAAGGAGACCGACGCCCGCAAGGCCGCGGAGCTGCCGCCGCTGCGCGGCATGCGGGAGGTCCTGAGCGACTGGATTCCGCCCAAGCCACAGCCCGGTGGCCGCGGTCTCTTCACCCAGGCGGACCAGGTCGCGGCCGTGACCGCCCGGCCCGCCCGGCCCGTGCCCTCGTGGACTGACGCCGTTGCCGCGTTCCGTACCGCCCAGATCGAGGTCGAGCGGCTGCGCGCCGGGCGCGCCCGGCTGGCCGGGGTGCTGGCGGGCGTGGAGTCCCCGTCGGCCGGGCAGCGGATCGCGGACCTGGAAGCCGCCGTGTCCCGGGCCGACCAGCAGGTGGCCGCCGCCGCTGCGGTCCTGGACCGGGCCACCGCCGCCACTGCCAGCGCCCGGACCGCCACCGCGGCGGCCGAGGCCGGACACCGGACGGCCTCGGAGCACGTACCGCGGGCCCGCCAGGAGTTGGCCACCGCCCGCGCGAACCTGTCGGCCGCCCGTGAACTGGCCGCGCACCAGCGCGAGTACGTGACCGCCCTCACCGCCCGCCACGACACACCCCCGGCCGTCGAGCGGGGCCTTCGCGGCGGGCTGCGCCGCCTGCTGCAGAGCACGGCCGACCGGCAGGCCGCCGAACGGCAGCAGGAGCACGCTCGGGCCGAGATCGCGTACTTGCTCGTCCAACAGCGCACCGCGCTCGAGGACTCCCTGGAACAGGTCGCCGAAGCCGTGCGCACCGAATCCCTGGCCGCCGGCTGGCACGCCCGGTCCGGCAGCGCCGTCGACGAGGCAGCCACCAGCCTCACCGCCGCCCTCGCCCACGAACGAGCGGCGAGCGCACGGGAGTCCGCGGCAGCCGCCTCCCTTCGGCAGGCGAGACAGACCGCCGACTCGTCCCGCCGCGATCTTCGGGGCGCCGTGGCCGAACTCGACGGCCGCCACCGCGAACTGCGCGAGGCGGCGCGGACGCTGCCGTCCTTGCCGCTCGGCTGGGCTCACCTCGACGAAGCCGATCAGGAACTCGGCTCGCCCTGGTCCGACGGGGCCTGGTCCACCGCGCGCAGCGACCTGTTCCTACGCGCCCTCGACCTGCACCGCGCCTTCGTCGCCGGGGCCGCGAAGAACGTCCGCGGCAACCTCCAGGTCCTCATGGAGCTGATGGCCGGGACCAACGGGCCCGTCCCCGACGAAGAGGTCGCGCACGCCTGGCAAACCCTGTTCCTCCTGGTGCCCGTCGTCTCGACCACCTTCTCCTCCATCGGGAGCATGTTCGCCCGCCTCGGCCGGGAGTCCATCGGCTGGGTCCTCGTCGACGAGGCCGGGCAGGCCACCCCGCAGGCCGCCGCCGGCGCACTGTGGCGCGCCCGCAGGGCCGTTCTGGTCGGCGATCCGCTCCAGCTCGAACCCGTCGTCACCATGCCCGAGGCCCTCCAGCGCCGGCTGCTGCGCGCCTATGGCGTCGACGAGCACTGGCTGCCGTCGGCCACCTCGGCCCAGGCCGTCGCCGACCGGACCAACCGCTACGGCACCTACCTGCCGGCCCCGGACACCAGCGACGAGCACGTCTGGGTGGGCTCGCCGCTGCGCGTGCACCGCCGTTGCGAAGAGCCGATGTTCACGGTCAGCAACGAGGTGGCGTACGGCGGCCTCATGGTCCACGGCACCGGGCAGAAGGCGTTCCCCGATGCGGAACGGGACGGGCTGTTACCCAGCCGCTGGCTCAACACCGACGACCCGTCCCGTCCGTCCGATGCGCCATGGGGCGACCGCGACCGCCGAGCCTTCGAGTTCGTCCTCGGCCACTTGCACCGGCACGGCGTCGCCGTCGAGCGCGTGCGCGTCATCGCCCCCTTCCGGGCCCTCGTCGCCGAATGCCAGAAGATCTGCCGCGGCCGTGACGGCTGGACGTCGGAACTGATCGAGGAGCGCTGCGCCACCGTCCACCGGGCGCAGGGCAAGGAAGCCGACGTCGTCGTCCTCGTGCTCGGCGGCGGCCGGCCCGGCGCCCGCGACTGGGCGGCCCGCACCCCGCACCTGCTCAACGTCGCCGCGAGCCGCGCCAAACGCCGCCTCTACGTCATCGGCGAGCGCAGCCTGTGGGCCCCGCTCCCGCACTTCGACGTCCTCGCCGCCGAGCTGCCGGAGTTCCACCACCTCCGCGACCGCGCCAGCTGGCCGCCCGACATCGAGTGACCGCCGACGGGGCGGCAGAGCGGAGGGCCACACGCCCGTCGCGGCGCGACGATCACAGCGGACGACTGCCCCCGCACCGGGGTGAGCGAACCCACGGCCACATCCCGCTGGCCCGGATCGCGGCCACCCCCGTCGGGGCCGGCACTCCCGAAACCGAAGGCCCGTACCCGTCACTGCGACGAGGACCGTCCTCACCCGGGCCCGTCTGACCCTCGCGGACATCGACACCTTCGCCGGCAACGAACCGTTCGCCGCACAGATCCTCGCCTACTGCACCGCGCCGGGCCTGGATCCGGAACGGATGAACCCGCACGGCGGCTCCATCGCCCTCGGCGAGCCCTACGACGCCGCCGGTGCCCTGCTGACCACCACCGCAGTGACCACTCTGCGCCACGACGGCCTCATCACCGCCCTGATCACCGTCGTCGCCGCCGGCGGCCAAGGCATGGCCGTGCTCCTGGAAGGAACGCACCTCGTAGCCCGCATCGGACGATGCGCTGCCGAGTGGCCGTCGAAGGCCGCGGACCGGCCGTGCGGCACCCGGATCCCGGCGAGGCGTGAGCGATGGGGTGCTGCTGCCTGCGGTCAGCCGGCCCCCGCGGCCGGGCCTTGGCCGAACCGGGAAGCATCCTCAACCATGGCGTCCAGGCGTCGTCGTACAGTGCGCAGCGAGAGTCTCCGCGCTCCCCGGCCGGTGAAGCGTCTCCGTCGGCTTCGGCTACTCACTGCTGTCCCTGTCGCGGACAGCGCGCGGGCGCCAGGAGAACCCCGTCAACGACTGCAGGAGGACAGCGTGCTCACAGCGCACCAGTGGATCGACGCCCTCGGCCTGGAAGCCCACGTGGAGGGCGGGTACTTCCGCCGGACCTTCCAGGCGGACCACCGCCGCCGGATCCGCACACCCGATGGGGACCGTTACACGCTGACCTCCATCCACTACCTGCTCACCCACTGGTCCCCGATCGGTCACTGGCACCTGAACCGGTCCGACATCCTGCACTTCCACCACCACGGCGAACCCATCACCTACCACCTGCTCCACCCCGACGGTCGCCACTCCACCGCCGTCCTCGGGCCGGACCCCGGCCAAGGACAGCTCCTCACCCTCGCCGTGCCGGGAGGCATCTGGAAGGCCTCCCACCTCACCGCTGGAGACCACGCCCTGATCAGCGAAGCCGTCGCGCCCGGCTTCGACTACGCCGACATGACCCTCGGCCGGCCCGAGGAGCTCATCGCGCGCTTCCCCGCGCATGCCGAGCTCATCCGCCGCTACTGCCGCCCCGCCCAGCAGGGCGAGGGCTGAGATGACCAGGAGGACGAGGTACTGCAGCGAGCCCGCCACGCCCCGCTACCGCGGGGCGGGCGTCCAGTCCGCGACGAGGTCGAGGAGTCCGGGGAAGCGCGCGTCGAGGTCGTCGACGCGTACGTGGCTGCGCCGCTCCAGTCCGTACTGCCGCTGCCTCGTGATGCCCGCCTCGCGCAGCGCCTTGAAGTGATGGGTGAGGGAGGACTTGGGTCGGTCCAGGCCGAACCACCCGCAGGAATGGTCGAACTCCTCGGACTCCAGGAGGAGTTTGCGCACGATCCCCAGGCGCAGCGGATCGCTCAGCGCCCCCAGGACCGTTTCGAGCCGCAGTTCGCCCACCGCCGGTTCGGCAAGGGGCTCCGGGAGCCCGGCAGGCTCCGGCAGCACCTTGATGGTGGTCGCTGATCGCGTTGTCGCGGACATAGGCCACTCCTCATAACCCGAATCCTATGTACGACTTAAATCGTACAACATGCTAAGTTCGACTTAACTCGTACATGCCTCGACGGAGGAAACGCTCATGTCGGAAAGTCGAACGGTGCCCACGTACGCGGCGAGCGGAGCGCGGCGCACCAAAGCGGCGCAAACGGCACAGGGTTCGAGCCCTGCCACGGCCACCCCGGCGCCCACCTGGTGGGTCTGGCTGGCCGCCTGGCCCGTCACCGCGGTGTTCATCCTGTCCAACGCGGCCACCCCGTTGTACGTGCTGTGGCAGAAGGACATCGGTTTCTCCAAGGGCACCCTGACCGTGGTCTTCGCGTTCTATATCGTCGGACTGCTCGGGTCCCTGCTCGTCTCGGGCGTGGCCTCCGACCGGCTCGGCCGCAAGCCCGTACTCCTCCCCGCCCTCGCCCTCGGCGTCGCGGCATGCGTGATCTTCGCGACCGCCTCGTCGGTGGCCGCGCTGATCGTGGCCCGTCTGTTCACCGGCATCGCCGTCGGCGCCGTCGTCTCCGCCGGCATGGCCGCGGTGACCGATGTGGCCGGGCGGGCGCGCAAGCGCCTCGCCGCCCTGCTCGCCTCGTGCGCCATGGTCTTCGGCGCGGGCCTCGGCCCGCTCCTCGCGGGCATCCTGTCCGAAACGGCGCCGGCCCCCACCACCACCGTCTTCATCATCGAGATCGTGCTGCTCGCGACCGCGATCCTCGCGGTGCTGCGCATGCCCGTACGTCGGCCCACCGCACCCCCGAAGGGCGCCTGGGTCCGCATCCCGGGCGTACCGAAGGGCAACGGCCTGCAACTCATCCTGGGCATCGCGGTGTTCGCCCCCGGCATCACCGCCACCTCGTTCGTCCTCTCACTCGGCCCCTCACTCCTGTCGGGCCTGCTCGGCACCACCAGCCGGGTGGTGGCCGGGGTCATGGCCTTCGCGATGTTCCTCTCGGCCACCGGCGTGCAGTTCGCCGTCCAGAAGTTGCGCCGCCGCACCATCCTGATCACCGGGGCGGCCGGCACCACCCTCAGCATGGCCGCCCTCGTCGTCGCCGTGCACTCCTCGTCGGTGGCGGTCCTCATCGCCTCCGCACTGCTGGCCGGCGCCGGGCAGGGGACGGGCCAGCTGGGCGGGCTCTCGCTGCTCAACTCCACCGTGCCGCCGCAGCGGCTCGCCGAGGCCAACGCGGCCCTCAATGTGGGCGGTTACCTCCCCGCCGGCATCCTTCCGGTCTCCGCCGGTTACCTGAGCGACGCCGTGGGCCTGACCAATGGGGCGACCGTCTTCGCCGCCGTCCTGACGGCCCTCGCGGTGATCGGCGGCCTCGTGGTGATCAGCACCCACCGCCGGGCCCCCGAGCCCGCCTGAGCCCCTCGACCGCAGACCGCCGTACGGCAGTGCACCGCAGTCCCCTGCGATGCTCGGATCCACCGACGAGGTCGTCGGAGGCAGTTCCGGGAAGGGAATCGGAGGGCCTTCGTGGCCCGGCGCGCTCTTCCGCGGGCACGACCAGGAGGGTTCGCTCCATCCGGAACCGGATTGCAGCACCCGTTGGGCAGCGGGGTGCCGTCGGCGGGCGCAGGACCCCGGTGCTGCAGGCTCACGGGGCCAGTTCGCGCGGGTCCAGGGGAATCCTCCAGGCATTGCGGCGGTGCACGGTTTCCAGCTCGGCCTGGAGCCGGGACGGTGGGACCGCCAGGACGGGGCCCTGATGCGGCCGAGCGCGCGGAGCGTCAGTGATCCGTATGGACTCGGCCCGCCGCCGTCAAGGTCCCGTCATGGGGTGGCCGCAGGTGCGTTCAGGCGGGGATAGCTTCGGTGTCGTGCCCTGGGCTGCCTCCCCGCGTCCGGGGCCTCAACCGTCACTCGTGGTTCCTACGGGAGGGCCTCATGTGTTTGTTCCAGTACGACGACGACCCGGAGCCTGAAGAACGTGTCCCGGCCGGGCCGCTGTACGTGCCGGTCCTGCCGGGTAGGACGGAGGTGGTGGTCCGCATGTTCCGCACCCCGCTGGGAGCACGTACCGCTGTGGGCTTCACCAGTGCCGAACGGCTGGCCGCGGCGCTCGGCGCCGGCCAGCCCTGGATCCGGCTCGCCGAGTCCGCGCTCCGCGCGATGGCCGAACCGCTCGGAGCATCGCTGCTGACCGTCGACCCGACCCTCACCGCACCTGCGGTGACCGGGACGGTCGGCGGGGAGGTTGCCGGGGCGGTCACCGCTCCCGTCCCGCAGGCTCCCGAGACCCCTGCCCGGACCGTCTGAAGGGAATCGCACCATGACCATCGCCTCCCTCTCGGAGATTCCGGCCGGTCCCGGTGAACTGTCCGTGTGGCCCGCCTCCACCACCCGGCTCCGGCACGGCGACGTGGCCGTCGGCGGGGTGTCCCTGACGGAGATCGCCGATCGCTTCGACACCCCGGCCTACGTCCTGGACGAGGCTGAGGTCCGCGAGCGGTGCCGCACCTACCGCGCGGCCCTTCCCGAGGCCGACGTCCTCTACGCCGCCAAAGCCTTCCTCTGCCGCGCCATGGTGCGCTGGGTGGAGGAGGAAGGACTGGGCCTGGACGTCTGCTCAGCCGGCGAGCTGGAGCTCGCCGTCACGGCCGGGTTCCCGCCCGAGCGGATCGTGCTGCACGGCAACGCGAAGTCGCCCCGGGACATCGGGACGGCACTGCGGCTCGGGGTCGGTCGCATCGTCATCGACGGTCCGTCCGAGATCGCCCGGATCGCGGCCGCCGTCGGGCCGGAGGGGCACCAGAAGGTGCTGGTGCGGGTGGTGCCGGGGGTCTCTGCCGGGGGCCACGCGAAGATCCGCACCGGCACGGAGGACCAGAAGTTCGGCCTGTCGCTCACCGATGGATCGGCGCAGGAGGCCATAGCGCGGATACTTGGCCAGCCACAGCTCGAACTGACCGGTCTGCACTGCCACATCGGCTCCCAGATCACCGAGGTGGAGCCCTACCTGGTCGCCCTGCGCAGGATGGTCGGGCTGATGGCCCGCATCCGCGACACGCACGGCATCGTCCTGCCCGAGCTGGACATGGGCGGTGGCCACGGGATCGCCTACCGGCCCGGAGAGTCCGCCCTCGACCTCACCGCCCTCGCCCGCGGCCTCCGCGCCGAGCTCGGCGACAGCTGCGCCGCCGCGGGCCTGGCCGTGCCCCGGCTCGTCATCGAGCCGGGGCGTGCCGTCGCCGGTCCTGCCGGAATCGCCCTGTACCGTGTGCTCGCCGTCAAGCACACCGGAGAGAAGGTGTTCGTCGCCGTCGACGGCGGCATGAGCGACAACCCGCGACCTGCCCTGTACGGGGTGCGCTACGCACCCCGCCTGATCGGCCGGCACTCCAGCGCCGGCGCCTGCACGGCCACGGTCGTCGGACGGCACTGCGAGGCCGGTGACGTCCTCGCAGCCGATGTGGAACTGCCGGGCGACGTCCACCCGGGTGACCTGCTGGCCGTACCGGTGGCCGGCGCCTACCAGCTGTCCATGGCCTCCGGCTACAACATGGTGGGACGTCCCCCGGTGATCGCGGTCCACGAGGGCACGTCCCGGGTGCTGGTACGACGCGAGACGTTGGAAGACCTCCGCAGCCGGGACATCGGCAGCTAGGCCGTCTCTTCCGGACCTTGCCGGGCCCGCGACGCCCGGCACCGCACCCGGCCGCGTTGTCGGGGCGCCCGAGTACGTCCAGTACACGGGCGCCCCTCCGCCTTGCCGGCCTTCTCCTCGGCCCTGGCGGGCCTGGGGAGACCCCATGGCACCGGACGCCGCGGGCTCGGCCGACAAGATCCGGAAGAGACGGCCTAGGGGCGGTAGACGAGCTCGATCACGATCGCGGCGATCACCGCCCAGACGCCGATGCCGAGCAGCCACAGGGCGTCGAGGGCAGCGCCCGTGGCGATGAGGGTCAGGCCGGCCGCGGCGAGGACGAGTACGGCCCGACGAACGGTGCGGTCGGGGCGCGAGCGAGTGGTCACATCAGTGAGGATCCCGCCCGACTCTCATCATGGCGAGGGTCGGGCGGGCTTTCTGTCGGCGTTTTGACGCGGGCGGGTCAGCCGGCGTGGACGTGGCGGCGGGAGCGGTCCGGTTCGGCTTCCCGGATGACCTCGCCGGTGACCGGGGCGACTTCCCCCCTGGCCGCTGAGGAAGAAGCGCAGGCATTGCACCCGGAACCCCATCCGCCAGCCCAGCAGCCGGCCGGCCCGCTCGCACGAGCGGAGGAACCTGCGGGCGGCCGGTGGTCGGCACGGCCGGCCGCAGGGTCGCTAACGGCGCCGTAGCGCCCGGAGGACAGCGCGGCGCACGCTCAACGGTTCCGAAGGCGGAACCCGCGGGTCGAGGCGCCGGCCATTCCCATGGCATCCATCCCACAGCCCCGTGGGGCCGTTCTCAATGCCCCTTACGGGCAATTGATTCCGCCGTGACGGAATTCGTTCGCATGGGGCGGGAACGGGCAAGGGCTGCACGCGAGCCGCCCGGATCCGGCGCCCCCACGCCGGATTCCGGGCGGCTCATGTGTTGTGCGTCGGTTGACCGACGCGCGGTCGCATCCGGCCGGACCCCCCACGGGCGGGACGGGATGCGTCGTCTCGGCGGTGTTCAGGTCACCACCGTCCGGCCGCGCGCCACCGGGCCGTCACCCGGCTCCGTCGCACCATCAGTCTGTGACCGGCCGACGGCTGCGGCAACACGTCCTGACGCGTTCCTTCCGTCGAGTCGTCGATCTTTGACGCGCCGTTGATGACGTGCACGAATGCACGCGCGTCGTGTCATCGGACGCACGTCAGAAGGCTGTCAAGGACGCGTTCGGGATCTTGTCCCGCCGCCCGGGATGCGCTGGGATGGGGTCATGAACAGCGGTCCACGCCAAGACGATCGGCCACCGAATCCGGTGCAGCCGACGGCGCCCGCTGTCCGCCCGGCCGTCTGACACGGGCCGCGCCTCACCGCGGTCTCCGTCAACCCCGGCGTGTGCGAGACGGGCCTCCTCCCGCTGTACGGGAACGAAGGCGCATCGGCCGCGGAGGGCGCGCGCCATGTCGTGGCGCTCTGCGACCCCGGCACCGAAATCGCCAACGGCGCCTACTACGACCGCGACGAACGCGTGGCCCCGGCTCCCGCCGCGACCGACGAACGCACCATCAAGCGCCTCAACAAGCTCGCCGACCTCCTCGTCGGCCACACCGCCTGAAGGGATACACGGACATGTCCAAGCGCGCACGCAAGAAGCGGGCCCGCCGCAAGAAGGGCTCCAACCGCGGCAGCAAGCCCTGCTGCTGACGAACGACCCACACCGCGGGGCGGCCCTCCGACCAGGGCCGCCCCGCTCCGGTGCCCGGGCCTGCCATCAGTTCAGCATGTCATGAATTCACGATTGGGTGTACTTTCATGGGTGTGCTGACCCTCGCTGCCGACATCGAGGTGCTGGCGCGGTTCGGCCGCGCCCTCGCCGACCCGATCCGCTGCCGGATCCTCCTCGCCCTGCGCGAGGCCCCGGCCCACCCCGCCGATCTCGCCGACACCCTGGAGATCTCCCGGACCCGACTGTCGAACCACCTGGCGTGCCTGCGCGACTGCGGCCTGGTCGTCGCGGTGCCGGTGGGCCGGCGCACCCGCTACGAGCTCGCCGACGAACGCCTCGGGCACGCGCTGGACGACCTGCGCACCGCCGTGGTCGCCGTCGCCGCCGACAAGACCTGTGCGGACGCGGACGAGAAGGGCTGCTGCTGAGATGACCGCCGAGATACCCCTCGGCACAGGACCGGCCCCGGCCCGCCGCGACGCACTGACCCGCCGAATACGACTGCTGGTCGCGGCGACCATCACCTACAACGTCATCGAGGCGATCGTCGCCATCACGGCCGGGACGATCGCCTCTTCCACCGCGCTGATCGGCTTCGGCCTGGACTCCGTCATCGAGGTCTCCTCGGCCACAGCGGTCGCCTGGAAGTTCTCCGCCCGCGACCATGCCGTGCGCGAGGCCCGGGAGAAGCGAACGCTGCGGATCATCGCGGTGTCGTTCTTCGCGCTCGCCGCCTACGTCGGCATCGATGCCGTCCGCGCCCTGGCCGGCAGCGGAGAGGCCGAACGCTCCGTCCCTGGCATCGTCATCGCCGCCGTGTCCCTGGCCGTGATGCCCTTCCTGTCCGCCGCCCAGCGCAGGGCCGGCCGCGAACTCGGCTCCGCCAGCGCGGTTGCCGACTCCAAGCAGACGCTGTTGTGCACCTACTTGTCCGCCGTACTCCTGGTCGGCCTGGTCCTCAATGCCACCCTGGGCTGGTCGTGGGCCGACCCCATCGCCGCCCTCGTCATCGCCGCGATCGCGGTCAAGGAAGGCCGCGACGCCTGGCAGGGCAGGGGCTGCTGCGCGCCGTCAGCCGCCGTTGCCACCCCGTCGGAGGCCGAGGTCGGCACCTGCGGTTGCCGCCCCGAGTGCTCCTGCTGCGCATGATCGATGGTCTGCGGCTCCTGCGCTGCCGTGACGGCTCGCCCCTGCGATACACCGGGCACCTTCGCCGTACTCATGCGTCGAAGCGGTACCCCAGGCCGGAGACCGTGATCAGGTGGCGCGGGTGGGACGGGTCCGCTTCCAGCTTCCGCCGCAGGTGGGCCATGTACAAGCGCAGGTAGTTGGTCTGCGAGCCCCGGGAGGAGCCCCACACCTCCTGGAGCAGCCGTCGCTGGCTGACGAGCCGGCCCTTGTCGCGGATCAGGACCTCCAGCACGTGCCATTCCGTCGGCGTGAGCCTGATGTTCTTCCCCTGGCGCCTCGCCCTCTTCGCGAGCAGGTCGACGGTGAACTCGTCCGTCTCCACGACCGCTTCGTCCGCGGCGACCGGGTCCTGGGGCAGCGCGCGACGAGCGACGGCGCCCAGCCTGGCCAGCAGCGCGTCCATACTGAAGGGCTTGGTGATGTAGTCGTCGGCGCCCGCGTCCAGGGCCCGGATCTTCTGCTCGGAGCCGTGGCGGGCGGACACCACGAGGATGGGCACCTGCGACGATGCGCGCAGCTGCTCGATCACGTCGATCCCGTCCATGTCCGGCAGGCCCAGGTCGAGCAGGACCACGTCCGGATGGCGTCCCGCGGCGGCCTCCAGAGCCGTTCCGCCGTCCTGCGCGGAGGCCACGTCGTACTGGCGTGCCTTCAGACTGATGACCAGGGACCGCACCAGCTGCGGTTCGTCATCCACCACCAGCACCCGGGTCATCGGCGTGCCGCCTTCCTGTCGTACGTCATGTGCGGAGCGAGCCGGGACCGGCCCGCATGTGGCCGCCCGCGCCCAGCAGCCACGGCTCGGTCAACGCCGGTCCGGCGGCATGGAGCAGTGTTCGGAGGGAACGCTCCCTCGATGAAACAGCGGTTCCCCGACCGCAACGGCGTACCTTGACAACGTCCATACGGGGAAGGCCGCGACCTTGACGACCCTCATACGGAATTCCTAGTTCCGAACCCCTGCGGCCGCAGGCCAGCCCCGTCAAGATGCCGTCGCCGCAGCGTCAGCAGTCCATCAGGGCTCGCGGCAACTGCCCCGACCAGGCCTAATGTCGTCCCCATGGGACGACGCAACACTCGGTCCGCGACCGATGCACGGGCCGGGCATGCGGGCCCCGGGACCATTCGGTCCGCAACCCCGCCATGTGGCAGCGTGTCGACACGGACACCCACACTTCCCTCCAGAGCGGCACCCTGCTGTGCGGAGCGACCGCCCTGCGCCGGCTGGCGGCGCGCATCGACCGCGAAACGGCCGAGACGGTCTTCAGGGTCTCCGGTTTGCGATGACCGGCACCCCGACGAGGGTCTGTCCGTCACCGGCCGGAGGAAGCAGGACGATGCTCAGCTGGGCGACGTCCTCGTCCCCGTGACGGCCGGGCGGCAGGTCGAACAGCAGGTGGTAGTCGCACGAGTCGTCGTCCGGAACGTCGATGGGGTACTCGGTCACACCGGGGCCGAGCTGGTACCCGCGGCCGGTGAGATCGTCCACGGTCGGCGTGAGCTGCTTGACGAACCGGACGCGGCAGCCTCCCGGCAGCGCGATCCGCAGGGCGAGGGTACGGGCGAACGCCCGGCGGGTCCGGGCGACGAGCGAGATCAGTTCTCCGGTGAGGCCCGAGGCGGGCGCCGAGGGATCCATGACGATGTCCATCGTGCCGGACAGCGCCGTGGTGATCGCTCTGACCTGCGCCACCTCCCAGTCGGTGCCGATTCCGCGGGCGTGGCAGGTGAAGCGGCCCGCGCACGAGGCGAGCACGGCCGACAGCTCTTCCGGACTCTCGGCCGTGGCCGTCAGGTCCGTGAGGAGGACCGCCGCGCGCACCGCCTCGCCGTGACCGGCCAGGAGCCGGTCGGCGAGCCGTAGCCACCTGCCGAAGGCAGCCACCGCGATCGGCTCCAGCCCGGCCAGCGCGACGCGCGCCTCGGCCCTGGCCTCTGCGGTCGCCCGGACCAGGCGCATGGTGTCGGGGTAGAGCATCCGGGCATGGTCCGATCCCGCCACGACGGCGAAGGCAGCATCCTCGTCCAGGCTGTCGACGGCAGCACCGACCGCGGCCCGGACGGCGCGGAAGTCCGCTTCGCAGAGTTCGTCGGAAAGCCCGAGCAGGAAGACCAGGGCGCGGGGCGCAGCGGCCGCCGTGTCGTCGGGTGCTGCGCCCGTACCCGTCACCGTCACGATCGCGTTGGCCTCGGTCGCCTCCGGGTGGAGCACCTCGTTGTAGTCCGCCTCCATCGTGAAACCTGCGGTGCGAGGAGCCGGCGCCGGGCGGCCGGCGTACGCGTACCTGGGATCCGGTCGAGAGGTGGAAGCGGACGTAGGGCCCTGTCGGGGCGCGGACAGCGGCACCCCGGCACGCCGAGGGGCGAGGTCTCTGAGCCGGTCGGCCACGACCCCGGCGTAGGCCGGACGGTCAGCGGGCTCCTTCGCGAGCAGGACCGAGACGAGCCGGTCGAGCTCGACGGGCACGCCCGGCCGCAGGGAGGCCAGCCGCGGGGGTGGGGTGTGGATGTGATCCATCATCACGACCCGGAAGTCTCCGTGTGTCGTGAAGGGCGGCCTCCCGGTGAGAAGGGCGAACAGGACGCAGCCGAGGGCGTACAGGTCGGCCCGGCCGTCGACCCGCAGGCCCCGGCACTGTTCCGGCGCCATGTAGTCGGGCGTTCCCATCAGGCTGCCCTCACGGGTCAGCCCGGAGTCCGCATGGACGAAGCCCGCGATCCCGAAGTCGCACACCTTCACCCGGCCGCCGTCCACCAGCATGAGGTTGGCGGGCTTGATGTCCCGGTGGACGATGTCCGCCCGGTGCGCGTACGAGAGCGCCTCGGCGACCTGCGCGGCCAGGTCCACCGCCCGGCGCACGGGCAGCCCGGACTTCCCGTCCTGCAGTACCGAGCCCAGATCGCGACCGTCCAGCAGCTCCATGACCAGGTGGAGCCGTCCGTCCTGTGCGCCGCTGTCGAAGACCTGCGTGATGCCCGGATGCTGGAGCCGCGCCGTGACCCGGGCCTCGCGGTGGAACCGGTCCACGACGTGGCCGTCGGCCAAGTCCGGGGGAAGGAACTTGATCGCGACCTTGCGATCGAGCCGGGGATCGTGGGCCCGCCACACCTCGCCCATCCCACCGCGTCCGAGCAGGGCTTCCAGCCGGTACCGGCCGCCGATGTGCATGCCAGCGACGTTCAAGGCCCCTCGCTTCCGCCCGGTCATCCGGACCGGGCCCGCGCTGCCCCTACCGGGTCCGCCCGCCGCATCGTACTGAGCGGCCCCTCCCCCGTGCCGTCCCTGCGGAGAAACCGGCGAAGACCGGGCGAGGTCGGGCCGCCCGCGCCCCCTGGTAGGCCTGCCGGCGGGCGGGGCCCGTCGCGTAGTGGACGTCCTCGCGGGTCAGGCGGAAGCCGGCCGACCAGGCCAGGAGGCGGCTGGGGCGGTTGTCGCGCGAGCAGGTCCAGCTCGGCGTGCGGCCGCGGGCGGCGATGTCCTGGCACAGGGCGGTGACGCAGGCGAGGGCGAGGTGTTGCCGGCGGTGGCCGGGGTCGGCGAGGGCCGCTACGTCCTCGTACCGGCTGCCGAGGAAGTAGGTGCAGGCCAGGGAGAGGGCGCGGCCCCGGTGGAAGGCGCCCCAGCAGAGCCCGGAGGACGCGAGCTGCTCGGGGCCGCCCCAGGTCTTGTGGATCCAGGCCGCCCCGGGACCGAGTGCGACGACGGCCGGCGTGTCCTCGGGGGCCGGCCGGCGCACCGTGATGCCGGGAGCCGGGCGGGCTGCCATGGCGGGCGCCTGGTGCACGTAGACCATGCGCTCCCACGGATCGACCTTCTGGAACACGCCGCCGAGGACGGATAGGAAGCGGGCCGGGGCCTCGATGTAGCTGCCCGCGAACCGTGCGAGGGCATCGGGTGCGAGAGAGCCCGGGTCACCGCGCAGCAGGAGATGGTCCCCGCTGGAGACCGCGAGCGCCCTCGGGTCCACGACACGGTCCGCCCACCAGCGGCCGCCACCGGTGGCGATGACGTGCTCGGGCAGAGCCGCGACGCCAGGGGCCCCGCCGGGGAACCAGCGGGCCAGAGCGGGGAGACGGGAGGGAAGGAGCTCGATCACGACGGACGCCGCCTAGGTCGAAGGGGGGAGAGGGGCGGGGGCGGCCCGGGGCGGTGGGCCGCCCCCGCGGGGATCCGGCGCCGGTGAGCGTCGGCGCCGGCCGGCCTTGCGGCCGGGGTTGGCTGGTGCGCGGACCCCGTCAGACGGAGTGTCCGACGAGCTGGTCGGCGCGCTTGTTCACGACGCGTCCGCCCGGGGCGGTCGTGAGCGCCGGCTCGAGCAGGTGCGTCAGCAGGTAGTGGGCGAGGAAGTTGACCTGGAACGAGAGCTCGTTGCCGTCGGGGGTGAGCGTGTGCCGCTCCGGGGCGGCGACGGCGTTGTTGACCAGCACGTCGAGGTACGGATGCCCGGTGATGACCCGGCCGGCGAGCCGCTCGACCTCGTCGAGCCGCGAGAAGTCCGCCGCACACGGGCGCAGGAGTTCCGCGTCGACGTCGGCGGTGGCGAGGAGTCGCTTCACGGCGGCCCGGGCCTCCTCCGCGGTGCGGCCGTGGAGGAGCACGGTGGCACCGGACTCCGCGAGCAGGCGGGCGGTTTCGTAGCCGATGCCGGAGGTGGCACCGGTGACCATGATGGTCCGGCCGGACAGGAACGAAGACATGAGGGGTTCCAGTGGACAGGCACGACGGCGGGTCCCCGACGAGGTCGGGGCGCCGCCGTGCGGTGAGGTGTGGTTCCGTATCGAGTACGGGGGTGGGCCGCGCTCGCAGTCGCGCGGTGGGCCGCGGCAGGGCCGGGGCCTCTTGCCGGCAGGTCAGCGTGCGTTGCGCCGACGGCGGCGAACAGGGCGCAGGCCCGGCGGCACCGGATGCGGCGGATGCGGCGGATGCGGCGGCCGGTCGTCATGGAGCTGACCGATGTACACGTCGTCCATCCAACTGGTCCGCGGCGTACGGCTCAAGCTCCCTGACGACCCTCTGATGCGGTCTTGGCGGACTTCAGCCGAGCCCGGGGATCGTGGAGACGACGAGGTCGATGGCCTTGATGCCGATGAACGGCAGGATCAGGCCGCCGAGGCCGTAGACGGCGAGGTTGCGGCGCAGCAGGTCGTGTGCCGAGGCCGGTTTGTAGCGGACGCCGCGCAGGGCGAGCGGGATCAACGCGATGATGATCAGCGCGTTGAAGATGATCGCCGAGGTGATGGCGGACAACGGGCTGTGCAGGCCCATGATGTTGAGCGCTTCCAGTCCCGGGTAGGCCGCGGTGAACATGGCCGGGATGATCGCGAAGTACTTGGCGACGTCGTTCGTGATCGAGAAGGTCGTCAGGGCTCCGCGGGTGATGAGCAGCTGCTTGCCGATCTCCACGATGTCGATGAGCTTGGTGGGGTTGGAGTCCAGGTCCACCATGTTCCCGGCCTCCTTGGCGGCGGAGGTGCCCGTGTTCATGGCCACGCCGACGTCGGCCTGGGCCAGGGCCGGTGCGTCGTTCGTGCCGTCACCGGTCATGGCGACGAGCTTGCCGCCGGCCTGCTCCCGCTTGATGAGGGCCATCTTGTCCTCCGGGGTGGCCTCGGCCAGGTACTCGTCGACGCCGGCCTCCTGCGCGATGGCGCGGGCCGTGCGCTCGTTGTCGCCGGTCACCATGACGGTACGGATCCCCATGCTCCGCAGCTCTTCGAAGCGTTCGCGAATGCCGTCCTTGACGACGTCCTTGAGGTGGATGATGCCGAGGATCCGCAGCCCGTCCCAGTCGTGGACCGCGACGAGCAGCGGGGTACCGCCGGAGTCGGACACGCCGGCCGACCACGCGGCGGCTTCCGGCGGTACGGTCCCGCCGCGGAGCGCCACCCATTCGGACACCTGGGCCACGGCGCCCTTGCGGATGGCGCAGCCGGCCCCGTTCGGCCAGCTGAGGTTGATTCCGCTCATCCTGGTGCGGGCGCTGAACTCGGTGAACCGGGGGTTGCTCAGGTCCTCTTGGGTGACCGGCTGGAGCCCGTACTGCTGGGCCAGGACCGTGACGGACCGGCCTTCGGGGGTCTCGTCGGCCAGCGAGGCCAACTGGGCCGCTTCCGCCAGCTTGATGTGGTCGGTTCCGGGGAGCGGGATGAAGGCGGCCGCCTCCCGGTTCCCGTGCGTGATGGTGCCGGTCTTGTCGAGGAGCAGGGTGTTCACGTCACCGGCGGCCTCGACCGCACGTCCGCTCATCGCGACGACGTTGCGCTGGACGAGGCGGTCCATGCCCGCGATGCCGATCGCGGAGAGCAGCGCACCGATGGTCGTGGGGATGAGCGTGACGAGGAGGGCCACCAGGACGGTGGTGGTCTGGGCGGCGCCCGCGTAGGCGGCCATCGGCTGGAGCGAGACGACGACCAGGACGAAGGTGACGGTGAGCGCGGCCAGCAGGATGTTGAGCGCGATCTCGTTCGGGGTCTTCTGCCGGGACGCGCCTTCGACCAGGGCGATCATGCGGTCCATGAAGCTGTGCCCCGGGCGGGAGCTGACGCGTACGACGATCGAGTCCGACAGCACCGTCGTACCGCCCGTGACCCCGCTGCGATCGCCGCCGGCTTCTCGGATCACCGGCGCGGATTCGCCGGTGACGGCGGATTCGTCGACGGCCGCGGCGCCGTCGATGACGTCACCGTCGGCCGGGATCAGCTCCCCCGCCTCCACCAGCACGACGTCCAGGGGCTGCAGCTCGCTCGGAGCGACGGCCTCCGTCTCGGCGTGCCGCAGGTTCGTGCCGTACGTCCAGTGCCGCAGCCGCAGCGCGACGGTGTCCGTACGCGCCTTGCGCAGCGAGTCGGCCTGGGCCCGGCCGCGCCCCTCGGCGACGGCCTCGGCGAAGTTGGCGAAGATCACCGTCAGCCAGAGCCAGCCGCTGATCACCCAGGTGAAGACGGACGGGTGGATGAGCGCCGACAGCGTGGTGAGCACGGAGCCGACCGCGACCACGAACAGCACGGGCTTTCGGATCAGCTCGCGGGGTTCGAGTTTGAGTAAGGCCTCGCGGAAGGAGGCCGCCGGCCGGATCGACTCCAGTAGGGGCCCTCGGCCCGGACGCCGTCTGGGCGGCCGGTTGACCGGAGCCTGCGACGGGGACGGAACGGCAGGTGTCTGCCGGGTGGCAGCGGGAGGCATGGCGAGACCTTCGGGTCGAATCGGCACGGCCGGAAGAACGATGGATGCACCGCCGGGGATCCGTCCCTTGTGGGACCCCCTCCGGCTCGTCGTGCGACGTTGGGATCCCCGGCGGTGGAACGGGCAGGAACTTACCGGGCCCGCGGCCTTCAACAGTCTTCCTGCACAGGTAATTTGTGCCCCCTTAACGGCGGGCGGATCGAGGGCGTCAGGACCCCGTGAAGGGGGCGTCAAGCACCGTCGTCCCGGCTTGCGCCGCGATGCGGAAGCGCAGGCGGCAGATGACGGCGTCGGTGTCGCGGCGGACGGCGTGGGCGACGACGGAGCCGCGCTGGTTCTGGAGCAGCCGCTGCCACAGGTGCGCGGGTTCGGTCTCCGGGATGAGGACGGTGACCTGAGCGTCCGGGTGGGTCTGGGCGAGCTTGCGCACGTACGCCGAGACCGGGCGGCCCAGCGAGCGGGTTTCCGAGGAGAGTTCGATCAGTTCGACGCCGGGCTTCCACAACTCCCAGTCGCGGCGCAGGGCTTCGGTGGTCCGCCGGTCCTCGGCCGTGGGGTGGGTGACGGTGACGGCGAGGACCTCGTCGCCGAGGGAGCGGGCGGCGGTGAGGGCCTGGCAGGTCAGGCGGGACAGACCGGAGACGGGTACGACGACGAGCGAGCGTGACCGGTGCGGCGGCTGCGGGACGCGGCCCAGTTCGAGTCGTTCGCCGATCTCGGCGTAGGCCCGGTGGATCTTCTCGAAGACCAGGACGATCAGCGGCAGGGCGAGGACGATCAGCCAGGCGCCTTCGGTGAACTTGGTCGCGGTGACCACCACCGCGGAAACCCCGGTCAGGAGCGCGCCGAAGCCGTTGAGGGCGGCCTTGGTCCGCCAGCCCTTGGGGCGCTCGCCGTACCAGTGCCGGACCATGCCGACCTGGCAGATGGTGAAGCCGACGAAGACGCCGATCGCGAAGAGCGGGACGAGGGTGTTGGTGTCGCCGCCGGAGAACACGAGCAGGGCGGCGGATACGAGGGCCAGCCAGACCACGCCGTGCCGGTGGACCTGGCGGTCGGCCTTGAGGGCGAAGACGTGCGGCAGGTGGTTGTGCCGGGCCAGCAGGCTCATCAGCACCGGGAGTCCGCCGAAGGAGGTGTTCGCGGCGAGCGCGAGCAGCACCATGGTGGCGAACTGGACGACGTAGAAGGCGGCGTTGTGGCCGAAGGAGGCGTCGGCGAGCTGGGCGAGGACGGTCACGCCCTCGACGGGCTGGAGGTGGAAGCGGCCGATGAGGATCGACAGGCCGATCAGCATCACGCCCAGGAGCGCGCCGAGGGCGACCTCGGTGCGCTGGGCGCGGCGGGCGGCCGGGGCGCGGAAGGACGGTACGGCGTTGGCGACGGCCTCGACGCCCGTCAGCGCCGAACAGCCGGCGGCGAAGGCCTTCAGCAGCAGGAGGGCACCGACCGCGGTGGCTCCTTCCCCGAGCGCGGAGGCGTGCCCGGCCGCGGAGGCGGTACTGACGGGGCCGTCGCGGAAGAGACCGACGGTGATCATCGCGAGGATCGACCCGACGAAGAGCGCGGTCGGGATGAGGAAGGCCTTGGCGGAATCGACGACCCCCCGGAGGTTCACGGCGGTGACCAGGACCAGGACGGCGAGGCAGATCCAGACGCGCTCGCCGTGCAGCGACGGGAAGGCCGAGGTCAGGGCGGCGACACCGGCGGTGACCGACACCGCCACGTTCAGCACGTAGTCCAGGATCAGCGAGGCCGCGGCGACCAGGCTCGTACGCCGGCCCAGGTGCCGCCTGGCCACGGCGTAGGAGCCGCCGCCGTCCGGGAACGCGGCGATCACCTGCCGGTACGAGGCCACCAGGACCGCCAGGAGCGCCGCGATGGCGAGCGTGACGGGAAGGGTGAACCCCAACCCGTACGCGCCGGCCGCCGCCAGCACCAGCACGATCGATTCGGGGCCGTACGCGACGGACGCCATCGCGTCGAGCGACAGGGCGGCGAGCCCCTGGAGAGCCGTCAACTTGTGGCGGTCTCCGGCCCCGGCCCCGGCCCCGGATCCGGATCCGGATCCGGATCCGGTGGCGCTGGTGTCGGGCGGCTCCTCCGGGCCCGGCTCCTGAGCGACCGTGGTCGGTTTTCCTACGTGCATGGCCATGTCGCCGGTCCCTCCGAATGAGCAAAGTGAGGACAGCGTCGAAGCCGCACGGGTGGGCGACCACCCCTCTTGGCGTATTTCATACGTCCGTCCCGCCACTCTTCACGCGTTTCATACGCGCAGGTGAGAGCGGCGTATGAGGTACGTCAAGAGGCGGTGCCACGCGTTGCGCCGGCGCTACGGAGGGGCAGGCTTGATCTGGGCGAGAGCGCCCGACTGCGACGACAGGAGAAAGTTCCATGGACGCGGAGAACGTGGTCGGCCTGCTCATCGCCCTCGCGCTGCTGGGCCATCTCGTGGTCGCACTGATCAAGCCCGAGAAGTTCTGAGGCGCGCCCTTCATCACGATCGGCTCGTCCGGACGGGAGGCTTCACATGTCCGGCTACCTCCACCGGCTCCACGACCCCCTCGCGCTGGTCGCGGCCCTCGTGGCCCCCTTCCTCGTCGCGCTCGCGCTCGTGCCCTTCCGCAGCGATCTTTCGGCGACGAACGAGGCCCTGATCATGGTCGTCGTGGTGGTCGCGGTCGCCGCCCTGGGCACGCGGGCGGCCGGCGCGCTGGCCGCTCTTTCGGCGGCGGCCTGGTTCGATTTCTTCCTCACCAGGCCCTACCAGCGGTTCGCCATCGCAGACGGCGACGAGATCCAGACGGCTGTCCTCCTGCTCGTCGTGGGACTGATCGTCTCCCAGCTGGCGGTCCGTACCCGCCGGCTCCAGGCGGTCGTGGTCGCGGACACGGCGCACCTGTCGAGCCTCCAGGGCACCGCTCGCCTCGCCGAGGACGGCGGCTCGCCGGAGGCGGTGGTCGAGTACGTGCGCAGGGAACTGGTGGGTCTGCTGGGGCTGCGCGGCTGCCGCTTCGAGTACGGAACCCTGATGGGGCACCTGCCTCGGCTTGAGCACGACGGCAGCGTCTGGCTGCGCCGCGGCATGCGGATCACCGAGTACGCAGTGTGGCCGGAGGGCGACACCGAACTGCGGGCCATCGGCGGCGGCCACTACTACGGCCGCTTCCTCCTCGACGCGCACCCCGGCTGGCCCCTGCCGCCCGAAGAGGCCCGTCTGGTGGCCGTCGCGCTGGCCGCGCAAGCCGGCACCGCCCTGGACACGACGGGCCTGCCCCACCAGGCCTGATGCCCTGCGGGCAGCATGCACCGTCAGGGCGGCGTTAAGGGTTCCCGTGTCCTCGTATGGACCGCGTCAAAGCGTCTTAACACCCGGGTGAAGACACGGTTGTCTCGTCATCAGCCAACTGGCTGATTCATTTCTTCCCTCTTCACTCAGGAGCTCACGATGGCCGATCTGGCCTTCGTCGTCACCATGGTCGCGGTGTTCGCGCTAGTGGCTCTCATCGCCCGGGGGGTGACCAAGCTGTGACTGTCGAAAACGTCGTCGGCCTCGTCGTGGCCGTCTCTCTGCTCGGTTACCTCGTCCTCGCCCTCGTGTACCCGGAGAGGTTCTGAGCACTGTGATGAGCCCCGTAACCGCTGGTGTGCTCCAGCTGCTCGCCCTGATCGCCGCGCTGGCCCTGGCGTACCGTCCCCTGGGCGACTACATGGCCCGCGTCTACTCCTCCGAGAAGCACTACAAGCCGGAGAAGTGGATCTACAAGGCCATCGGCGCCAACCCGTCGGCCGAGATGCGCTGGCCCGCCTACCTGCGCGCCGTCCTCGCCTTCTCGGCCGTGAGCGTCCTCTTCCTCTACCTGCTGCAGCGCCTGCAGGGCATCCTGCCGGGCTCGCTCGGCTTCGTGTCGATCGACCCGGACCAGGCCTTCAACACCGCCGCGTCCTTCGTGGCCAACACGAACTGGCAGTCGTACTACGGCGAGCAGGCCATGGGCCACGTCGTGCAGACCGGCGGCCTCGCGGTCCAGAACTTCGTCTCCGCCGCCGTGGGCATGGCCGTCGCGGTGGCCCTCGTACGCGGCTTCGCCCGCTCCCGCACCGGTGAACTCGGCAACTTCTGGTCCGACCTGGTCCGCGGCACCGTCCGCATCCTGCTGCCGATCTCGGTGATCGGCGCGATCGTCCTGGTCGGCTGTGGCGCCATCCAGAACTTCGCCGGGATCCACGAGGTCGGCCAGTTCATGGGCGGCACGCAGCAGTGGAACGGCGGCGCGGTCGCCTCGCAGGAGGTCATCAAGGAGCTGGGCACGAACGGCGGCGGCTACTTCAACGCCAACTCGGCCCACCCCTTCGAGAACCCGACCCCCTTCTCGAACCTGTTCGAGGTCTTCCTGATCCTGCTCATCCCGTTCGCGATGACCCGCACCTTCGGCCGCATGGTCGGCAACCTGCGCCAGGGCTACGCGATCCTCGCCACCATGGGCGTCATCTGGGTCGGCTTCACCGCTCTGATGATGTGGACCGAGTTCGCCCACCACGGCCCGGCCTTCGAGGTCACGGGCGGCGCCATGGAGGGCAAGGAGACCCGCTTCGGCATCGCCGCCTCCTCGATCTTCTCGGTTGCCACCACGCTCACCTCGACCGGTGCGGTCAACTCCTTCCACTCCTCCTACACCGGTCTGGGCGGTGGCATCCAGCTGCTGGGCATGCAGCTCGGCGAGATCGCGCCCGGCGGTGTCGGTTCCGGTCTCTACGGCATGCTGATCATGGCGATCATCGCGGTGTTCATCGCCGGCCTGATGGTCGGCCGGACCCCCGAGTACCTGGGCAAGAAGATCAGCACCCGCGAGATCAAGCTCGCCGCCTGCTACATCCTGATCACGCCCGCTCTGGTGCTCTGCTTCACCGCAGCGGCCATGGCCCTGCCCACCCCGGGCAACTCCATGACGAACACCGGCGCGCACGGCTTCTCCGAGATCCTCTACGCCTACACCTCGGGCGCCAACAACAACGGCTCGGCCTTCGCCGGTCTGAACGCCGACACCCAGTGGTTCAACAGCACCATCGGCATCGCCATGCTGCTGGGCCGCTTCCTGCCCATGGTCTTCGTCCTGGCCCTCGCCGGCTCGCTCGCCGAGCAGAAGCCCGTTCCCGAGACCGCGGGCACCCTGCGCACCGACAAGCCGCTCTACGCGGGCCTGCTCGTCGGCACCATCCTCATCATCACCGGTCTGACCTACTTCCCGGCCCTGGCGCTGGGTCCGCTCGCCGAAGGGCTCGCATCATGAGCACCGCCACACCCACCCGTGCTCCGCACGACGACCTGCCCACCGGCCACCAGCCGCCCGCCGGCCGCGTCGGTGGGGGGCTGTTCGACCCCAAGGCACTGCTGAAGTCCTTCCCGGACGCGGTCCGCAAGCTCGACCCCCGCATCATGATCAAGTCCCCGGTCATGTTCGTCGTCCTGGTCGGGTCGGTCGTCACTACCGCCCTGGCGATCGCGGACCCCACGAACTGGTTCGGCTGGGCGATCACCGTCTGGCTGTGGCTGACCACGATCTTCGCCAACCTCGCCGAGGCCGTGGCCGAGGGCCGCGGCAAGGCCCAGGCCGACACCCTGCGCAGGGCCAAGACCGACTCCGTCGCCCGCCGCCTGACCAAGGACGGCAAGGGCGAGGAGCAGGTCCCCGGTACCGACCTCAAGATCGGCGACCTGGTCGTCTGCGAGGCGGGGGACGTGATCCCCGGCGACGGTGACGTCGTCGAAGGCGTCGCGTCCGTCGACGAGTCGGCCATCACCGGCGAGTCCGCCCCCGTCATCCGCGAATCCGGCGGCGACCGCTCGGCCGTCACCGGTGGCACCAAGGTGCTGTCGGACCGGATCGTCATCAAGATCACGACGAAGCCGGGCGAGACCTTCATCGACCGCATGATCGCCCTCGTGGAGGGTGCGGCCCGGCAGAAGACGCCCAACGAGATCGCGCTGAACATCCTGCTCGCCTCGTTGACCATCGTCTTCCTGCTGGCCGTCGTCACGCTGCAGCCGTTCGCGATCTACGCGGAGGCCAAGCAGTCGATGATCGTCCTCACCGCGCTGCTGGTCTGCCTGATCCCCACCACCATCGGCGCCCTGCTGTCGGCGATCGGTATCGCGGGTATGGACCGCCTGGTCCAGCGCAACGTCCTCGCCATGAGCGGGCGTGCGGTGGAAGCCGCCGGCGACGTGTCGACCCTGCTGCTTGACAAGACCGGAACCATCACCCTCGGCAACCGTCAGGCATCCGAGTTCGTACCCGTCAAGGGCACGACGGAAGCCGAACTCGCCGACGCCGCACAGCTGTCCTCGCTCGCGGACGAGACGCCCGAGGGACGCTCGATCGTGGTCCTCGCGAAGGAGAAGTACGGGCTGCGCGAACGCCACCAGGGCGAACTGACCCAGGCCGAGTGGATCGCCTTCACCGCGCAGACCCGCATGTCCGGTGTCGACGTCGACGGGAAGAAGACCCGCAAGGGCGCGGCCGGCTCGGTCATCACCTGGGTCCGCGAGCAGGGCGGTCGGGTCTCCGACGACGCCGACCTCCTCGCCAACCGCATCTCCGAGGCCGGCGGTACGCCGCTCCTGGTCGCCGTGGAGGACGAGAAGGGCGCCCGCGTCCTCGGTGTCATCCACCTCAAGGACGTGGTCAAGGAGGGCATGCGCGAGCGGTTCGACGAGCTGCGCCGCATGGGCATCAAGACCGTCATGATCACGGGCGACAACCCGCTGACCGCGAAGGCCATCGCCGAGGAGGCGGGTGTCGACGACTTCCTCGCGGAGGCGACGCCCGAGGACAAGATGGCCCTCATCAAGCGGGAGCAGGCCGGCGGCAAGCTCGTCGCCATGACCGGTGACGGCACGAACGACGCACCGGCCCTGGCCCAGGCCGACGTCGGCGTGGCGATGAACACGGGCACCTCGGCCGCCAAGGAGGCCGGGAACATGGTGGACCTGGACTCCAACCCCACCAAGCTCATCGAAATCGTCGAGATCGGCAAGCAGCTCCTCATCACCCGCGGAGCCCTGACGACCTTCTCGATCGCCAACGACGTGGCGAAGTACTTCGCGATCATCCCCGCGATGTTCGCCGTGGTCTACCCGGGCCTGGACAAGCTCAACATCATGGGCCTTTCCTCGCCGAACTCCGCGATCCTCTCGGCCGTCATCTTCAACGCGCTGATCATCATCGCGCTCGTGCCGCTCGCCCTGAAGGGCGTGCAGTACCGGCCGACCAGCGCCGACAAGATGCTCCGCCGCAACCTGGGCATCTACGGACTCGGCGGCCTGGTTGCCCCGTTCATCGGCATCAAGCTCATCGACATGCTCATCTCCCTCATCCCCGGAATCGGCTGATACCCGCCATGAACAACTCTGTACGCAACACAGCGCGCCTGCTCGGCGCGGGCCTGCGGGCCCTGCTGGTTCTGACGGTGATCTGCGGGGTCATCTACCCCCTCGCCGTCACCGGCATCGCCCAGGCCCTGTTCAACGACAAAGCCAACGGCTCCGAGATCAAGGACGGGAGCGGCACCGTCGTCGGCTCCTCCCTCATCGGGCAGACCTACAACCTCCCGAAGCAGAACCCCGACGACGCCGAAGAGGCGGCGAAGCCGGACCTGAAGTGGTTCCAGCCGCGCCCCTCCAACGGACTGGGCAGCAACAGCGTCAACACCCAGTACTCGCTGATCCTCTCCGGTGCCACCAACCGCTCCGCCGACAACGGCGCCGTGAACGGCAAGTGCACCAAGGACGCCGAGGAAGGCACCCTCTGCGCCCAGGTCGTCGCCGCCAAGGAAGCGGTCATCGCCGACAACTCCACGGCCGGATACACGGTCAGGCCCGAGGAGGTTCCGGCCGACGCCGTCACCTCCTCCGGCTCGGGCCTGGACCCGAACATCTCCCCGGAGTACGCCAAGCTCCAGGTCCACCGGGTCGCCGAGCAGAACAAGCTCGACGTCAAGCAGGTCGAGAAGCTCGTCGCCGACCACACCGCCGGCCGGACCCTCGGCTTCATGGGCGAACCCCGCGTCAACGTCCTCGAGCTCAACACCGCCCTCAAGGCGCTAACCAAGAGCTGATGCTCCACATCGCACGGACCGGGAGCCGGTGGGGCGCGGGACTCCCCCAGCCAACGCTGGGAGGGTGCCCGAGCGCCCCGCCGGCTCCTCCCCGTGCCCGTAGCGAAGGAAAGGCTGCACACCGATGACCCGGGTGCTGGTGGTGGAGGACGATCCCCAGCTCGTCCGCGCACTGAAGATCAACCTCCAGGCGCGCAAGTTCGAGGTCGACGAGGCCTCCGACGGCGGCTCGGCCCTGCGGCTCGCAGCCGCGCGCAAGCCGGACGTCATAGTGCTGGACCTTGGACTACCCGACATGGACGGCGTCGACGTGATCAAGAACGTCCGCGCTTGGAGCCGCGTGCCCATCCTGGTCCTCTCCGCCCGCCACACCTCGGAAGAGAAGATCCGGGCCCTGGACGCCGGCGCCGACGACTACGTGACGAAACCGTTCAGCATGGACGAGCTCCTGGCCCGCCTGCGTGCAGCCGCCCGGAGGCAGGACGTCCCGGCGGTGTCCCAGGCCGACGAGGTAGCCGTCGTCACGACGGATGAGTTCACCGTCGACCTCGTCGCACGGAAGGTACGACGGGGAGACCGCACCGTACGCCTGACGCCGACGGAGTGGCACCTGCTGGAAATCCTCATCACCCACCCGGGCCGGCTGATCACCCAGGCCCGGCTGCTGCTGGAGGTCTGGGGGCCGACGTACGGGGAGAACACCAACTACCTGCGCGTATACATGGCCCAGCTCCGGCGCAAACTGGAAGCCGATCCCTCTCACCCCCGGTACCTGATCACCGAACCCGGCATGGGATACCGGTTCGAACCCTGATCACCGCCTGATCGTCGACAGAGAAAAAGAGTCTGAAATGGGACGCGGCAAGCTCCGCATCTACCTCGGTGCGGCACCCGGCGTCGGCAAGACGTACGCGATGCTCTCCGAGGCACACCGCCGCGTCGAGCGGGGCACCGACTGCGTCGTGGGCTTCGTCGAGCACCACAGCCGCCCGCGGACCGAGGTCATGCTGCACGGCCTCGAACTGATCGAGCGGTGCGAGATCGAGTACCGCGGCTCCACCTTCACCGAGATGGACGTCGACGCCATCCTCGCCCGCCGCCCCGCCGTGGCTCTCGTGGACGAGCTCGCGCACACGAACGTGCCGGGCTCGCGCAACGCCAAGCGCTGGCAGGACGTGGAAGAGCTGCTCCAGGCCGGCATCGACGTCGTCTCGACCGTCAACATCCAGCATCTCGAATCACTGGGTGACGTGGTCGAGACGATCACCGGCGTCCGCCAGCGGGAGACGGTCCCGGACGAGGTCGCACGCCGCGCCGACCAGATCGAGCTCGTCGACATGTCACCGCAGGCGCTGCGCCGCCGCATGGCCCACGGCAACGTCTACAAGCCCGACAAGGTCGACGCGGCCCTATCGAACTACTTCCGGCCCGGAAACCTGACCGCGCTGCGCGAGCTGGCGCTGCTGTGGGTCGCAGACCGGGTCGACGAGTACCTCCAGGAGTACCGGGGCGAGCACAACATCCGCTCCACCTGGCAGGCCCGCGAGCGCATCGTCGTCGGCCTCACCGGTGGCCCCGAGGGACGTACGCTCATCCGCCGCGCCGCCCGCCTCGCCGAGAAGGGCGCGGGCGGCGAGGTACTCGCCGTCTACATCGCCGCGAGCGACGGCCTCACGTCCGCCTCCCCCAAGGAACTGGCCGTCCAGCGCACCCTGGTCGAGGACCTCGGCGGCACCTTCCACCACGTCATAGGCGACAGCATCCCCGACGCGCTGCTGGAGTTCGCCCGGGGGTGCAACGCCACCCAGATCGTACTCGGCGTCAGCCGACGGCGCTCCTGGCAGTCCGTGTTCCGCCCCGGTGTCAGCGCCACCGTCGCCCGCGAATCGGGCCCGGACCTCGACGTCCACATCGTCACCCACGACGAAGCCGCCAAGGGCCGCGGGCTGCCCGTCGCCCGCGGCGCGCGGCTCGGCCGCTCCCGCATCATCTGGGGCTGGCTCACCGGCATCGCCGGCCCCGCCCTCCTCGCCGTCCTGCTGAACCAGTTCGTCCCCGACCTCGGCCTCGCCAACGACATGCTGCTCTTCCTCACCTGCACGGTGGCGGCAGCACTCCTCGGCGGACTCCTCCCCGCGCTCGCCTCGGCGGCCTTCGGCTCCCTCCTGCTCAACTACTACTTCACACCGCCGCTGCACGAGTTCACGATCTCCGACCCGAAGAACATCGTCGCCATCGCGATCTTCGTCGGTGTGGCGGTGTCGGTGGCCTCGGTGGTGGACCTGGCCGCCCGACGTACGCACCAGGCCGCGCGGCTGCGCGCCGAATCAGAGATCCTCTCCTTCCTCGCCGGCAGCGTCCTGCGCGGTGAGAACTCCCTCGACGCGCTCCTCGAGCGGCTTCGCGAGACCTTCGCCATGCAGTCGGTCGTGCTCCTGGAGCGCAGCAGTGAGGTGGATCCCTGGACGACGGCGGCGTCCGTCGGCACCAGTCCCGTCAGCCGACCCGAGGACGCGGATGTCGACCTCCCCATAGGCGACGACATGGCCCTCGCCCTCACGGGCCGGGTCCTGCCGGCCGAGGACCGCCGCGTCCTGGGCGCCTTCGCCGCCCAGGCAGCCGTCGTACTCGACCGCCAGCGCCTCGTCGACGAGGCCGAGAAGTCCCGCGAACTCGCCGAGGCCAACCGCATCCGCACCGCGCTCCTCGCCGCCGTCAGCCACGATCTGCGCACCCCGCTCGCCGGGATCAAGGCGTCCGTCACTTCCCTGCGCTCCGACGACGTCGAATGGTCCGAGGACGACAAGGCCGAACTCCTCGAAGGCATCGAGGACGGAGCCGACCGCCTCGCAGCCCTCATCGGCAACCTCCTCGACATGTCCCGCCTCAACACCGGCACCGTCGTCCCACTGATCCGGGAAACGGATCTCGACGAGGTCGTCCCTATGGCCCTGGGCGGCGTGCCCGAGGACAGCGTCGCGCTCGACATCCCCGAGACCCTGCCGATGGTCGCCGTCGACCGCGGCCTGCTGGAGCGGGCCGTGGCCAACATCGTCGAGAACGCCGTCAAGTACAGCCCCGCCGGCCAGCCCGTCAACGTCACTGCCAGCGCCCTGGCCCACCGCGTCGAGCTACGCGTCGTCGACCGCGGACCCGGCGTCCCGGACGAAGCCAAGGACCGCATCTTCGAACCCTTCCAGCGCCACGGCGACGCCCCACGAGGCGCCGGAGTCGGCCTCGGCCTCGCCGTCGCCCGCGGCTTCACCGAAGCCATCGGCGGCACCCTCGCAGCCGAGGACACGCCCGGTGGCGGCCTCACCATGGTCCTCACCCTCCCCATAGCGGGGGACGGCCCTCCAGTAGCGCCGGAGCTCCCGACGTCCGCGGTGACCTGACGCCAAGGCGACCGACCGAAACACGCGAGCCGTCCGGCCCCGGTATCCCCACACCGAAGAGCCGGACGGCTCATGTGTTGTGCGACGGGTGACCCGGCACGCGGTCGCTTCGGTCCGTACCCCCACGGTGGAACCCTGCGCTGCTTCGGGCGGTGTTCAGGTCACCGCCACCAGCCGCGTGCCGCCGGACCGTCTTCCGGCTCCGTCGCCACACCAGTCTGCAGCTGGCCGACGGCCCTGGCAGTACGCCTTGACGGGTTCCTTCCGCGCGGAAGTCGATCTTTGATGCGGCCCTGACGATGGGGCATCAGAAGGCCGTCAAGAAGGCCTCGAGCGCTTGCCTCCGCTTCCCCGATGCGCTGGGATTGCGCCATGAACAGCGGTCCGCGCTATGACGATCGGCCACCGAATCCGGTGCAGCCGACGGCGCCCGCCGTCCGCCCGGCTCTCTGACTACGGCCGCGCGTCCTCCGCGTACCTGCCACCAGCCCCGTGATGGGCGCTGACCGAGGCTCCGTACGCATCCTCACTTTCACCGCATGACCTGAGAGCCCATGTCCCCGCCTCGCGCCGGGCGCCGGGCACGTCAGGCATGCCCTCTTCAAGGAATCCGCCATGTCCTCATCCCTGCCCGGCCGTACCGTCCTCGTCACCGGAGCCACCTCCGGCATCGGCTACGAGACCGCGCGCCAGCTCGCCGAGCTCGGCGCCACCGTCCTCCTCCACGGCCGCACGCCCGAGGAGGCGCAGGCGGCCACCGACCGACTCATCGCCACCTCCGGCATCAACGGCGACCTGCTCCGCCCGCTCGCCGCCGACTTCACGCGGCTGGAGGAGGTCGAGAACCTCGCCCATGCCGTCGTACGGGAGCACCCGTGCCTGGACGTACTGGTCAACAACGCGGCCATCGCCGCGCCCGAGCGCCACACGCTGACCGCCGACGGGAACGAGATCGCGTTCCAGGTCAACTTCCTGGCCCACTACCTCCTCACCAATCTCCTGGAACCCGCCCTCACCAGTGACCCCGGCAGCCGCGTCGTCAACGTCTCCTCCGCACTGCACCGTTCCGGCGCCATCCAGTGGAACGATCCGCAGCGCGTGCGGCGTTACTCGCGGCTCGCCGCGTACGCCCAGTCGCAGCTCGCGCTGACCGTCTTCGCCGCCGACCCGCGCGTCACCGCCGTCTCCGTCAATCCCGGCGTGTGCGAGACCGGCCTCCTCCCGCTGTACGGGCACGAAGGCGCGCCGGCCGCCGAGGGCGCGCAGCACGTCGTACGGCTCTGCGACCCGGCCACGGAGATCGTCAACGGCGCCTGCTACGACCGCTCCGAGCGCGTCGCCCCGGCCCCCGCCGCCACCGAGGACCGCACCATCAAGCGCCTCAACAAGCTCGCCGACCTCCTCGTCGGCCACACCGCCTGAAGGGATCCACAGACATGTCCAAGCGCGCACGCAAGAAGAGGGCCCGCCGCAAGAAGGGCTCCAACCACGGCAGCAAACCCAACTGCTAGTCATCAGCCCGCCCCGTGGGGCGGCCCTCCGACAGGGCCGCCCCACTTCCATGGCCCCGCAAGGAAGTCCCGTGATCAACCTGCCGTCGCATCGCCTCCCGGCCCTCGTCCGCTGGTTCCCCACCGGAGCCCCGGGCTCGGGCGCCCTGACCGAGCACGTCCTGACCACCGAGGCCGGCCGCTGGTGGTGGACCGCGTCATCCAGCCGCGCGCGATCGCTGTCGAATGCGGGGACCCCGTACTCCTGCACGGCGAACCGGGGGCCCTCACGCCGGGCGAACTCGCCGTCTTCGCCGATCACTCCGTCGAAGCCCCTGGCCGCTTCCTCCCGCTGATCGGTGCCGCGTTCCAGCAGGTGGTGCCGTGGCAGCGTGTGGTGTACGTCAAGCGGTCCCCCATACCGGTCGCCCGACCGCCGAGGGGTGTCACCGTACGCAGGCTGAACGCGCGAGACACCCGGGCGCTCACCACGCTTCCGCCCGCCATGAGCTGGATCCACCGCACCTGGGGCGGCCCCGAGGCCCTCGCCCGCTCCGGCCACGCCTGGGCCGCATTCCAAGGCGACCGCATGGTGGCCGTGGCCTGTACCTACTTCCTCGGCACCACCTACGAGGACGTCGCCTGCGTCACCGTGCCCGACCCTCGCCTGCAGTACCTGGCGCTCGACTGCGTCAACGCCTTGTGCTCGGACATAGCGGCCCGCGGGCACACGCCCAGCTGGACCTGCTCGGCGAGCAACCGCCCCGGCCGCCTACTCGCCTGGACCGCCGAGTTCCGCCCGGAGCGGGAGTACGCCCACTACGCCGTCGGCCCACCCACGGCGACCGGAAGAGCGGACGCGGGATCAAGTGACGTCGGTGGGCAACGTCTGGACAGCCGACTACAGCTGCCGGTCGGTTCCGCTTTCCCCGTTCCCCTTCAGCAGCCGATCCAGTTCGTTCCCGGCCTCGTCGTACCCGGCGTCGGAGATCCGTTGCAGCTCGCGCAGGTCGCCGGTCGCGGCCGCGCGTCGAGTGAGCAGGAACCCGGCGTGCATGCATCCCTCATCCAGCAGCTCGCTCAGTTCCCCGAGGTCGCCGGCCGCGTCGGCGAGGTCCGCCAGCCGGTCCAGAGCGCTCTCGTTGCCTTCGTCGGCCAGCTCGCGCAGGGTCTCCCGATCGATGTTCATGTTCGTCATAACGCCATGCTGCAACCCTGCCCCAGGGGAAAGGTCAAGTGGGACGATGGCCGGGTGATCACCATCGGGCAGCTGGCCAGGTACGTCGGAGTGTCGACCAAGACCATCCGCGTCTATCACGACAAGGGCCTGCTCCCTGAACCCGACCGTGATGCGTCCGGCTACCGGCGGTACGGCGCGAACGACGCCGTCGACCTGATCAAGATCCGGACGCTCGCCGAAGCCGGCGTCCCGCTGGCCCGAATCCGGGACCTGCGATCAGCGACCGACGAGGAGCTCCAGCAGGCCTTGCGCGAGATCGACGACGAGCTCACCGCCCGCATCAGTGGTCTGCGGGCAACCCAAGGGCGCCTGCGCCAGCTCGCCGCCGGGCAGCTGGCACCGCTGCCCGACGAGGTCGGCACCCATCTCGAGCGCCTGGCCCGCTGGGGATTCACGCCTCGATGGGTGGACCTGCAACGCGATCTGTGGATCCTCGTGTTCGCCACCCACCCGGACCGCGCGTTCATCCTCTTCCACGACCAGGCCGAGACCACGGCCGACCCGGCGCTGCGGCAGCTCTACCTCGACTACGACCACGCGCACGACCTCGGCCCCGACGACCCCCGCATCGACGATCTGGCCCGCCGGATCGCCGATGCGACGCGGGAACGCTACGGCCGCGACGTACTTCCCGCGCTGGATACGGGCTCGGAGATCCCCTCCCTCATCCAAGGCACCGTCAACGCATCGTCTCCGGCATGGCAGCGACTCGACACGCTCATTCGCGCACACCTGGGCGTATGACGCGACGTGCGGGCAGCCCGGGGACGGCAGCGCCCCGCAGTCGGCGGGTCCCTCTCACCGGACTCGGCCAGCCGTCGCCGCAGCCCCAGCACGGTCAACCCTGCAGTGGGCAGCAGCGCCTCGCCGGCTGTCGGGACCTGTGCGGTCAGCGGCCCGCTCGGACCGCCACGCCATCTCTTTCGAATCCGGCCTGTCGACCCCGCGTCTCCCGCAGCCATCGCCAAGGAGCAAGATCCGGAGCCGGGCCTAGGATTGAACCATGAGCACGGCAGACGACGACCGCATCGCCCTCGACCTCCTCGACTCCCATCTCGAAGACCTGTGGCGGGCAGCCATCGAACTCCAGCGGGGAAACCGGGCCGTCGTCCCCGAGGCACCGCGCGAGCTGGACGGGGCCGCTGCGGACGGTGCGGCCACGGAACTCCTGCGGTGGGGGTACGCAGAGCTGGCCGGCTTTCTGCGCTCGCCGGCCGACGTGTTCGCCCGCAGCGTCGGCAGCACCCTCATGGAGGTGCGGCGGCGCCGCAGCCCCTGGAACGCGGCGGCCCTGCGCCTGCTGGATGATCCGTACGTCTTCCTCGCCACCGGTCCGCGCCGGCACGAGGACTGGGCCGAGGACGTGCTCGCCCTGATGCACCGCGAGGTCCCGGATCCGCGCGGCTGGCTGCGGATCGACGGCGACCGCACCAACAATGCCCGCTACGCCGTACCGACGTACCCCTTCGAGCCGCCGCCCGCCGCCGAGTTCCGGGACCGCTTGCACGAGCTGGAGCCGGCGGGGGCCGTCACCGCGCTCGCCGTCATGGCGGAGGAGTGGAACGAGGGCCGGCCCGTCCGGAACCGGCCGGAGCGCGATGCCCTGCTGGCCGACGCACGGTTCCTGCTGGACCGCTACGGCCCGGACGCCCGGTTCTGGACGAATGCCCAGGACGCGGCCTCGGACCCCGCCCGCGACTTCGTCCAGGCCGGCCTCGAAGGGACGAGGGTCCACGGGTTCATCACAGGCGAGTACATCAACGGCCTCGACCTGTTCGAAGAACTGGGCCTCATCGCCGTGTCCGACGAAGAGGTCGGGGTCTTCTGGTCCTTCGGCGCATACTGACACTGGCTCCCCTGCACCTGGACCCGTCCAGAAGCCCCGCCGGCCTCGCCTCGGTCACGCCTCGAAGCGGTAGCCCATGCCGGGGGCGGTGATCAGATGGCGCGGGTGCGACGGGTCCGCCTCCAGCTTGCGCCGCAGGTGGGCCATGTACACCCGGAGGTAGTTGGTCTGCGTTCCGTACGAGGAGCCCCACACCTCCTGGAGCAGACGCCGTTGGCTGACGAGTCGGCCGCGATCGCGGATCAGGACTTCCAGCAGATGCCATTCCGTCGGCGTGAGCCGGATGTTCTTCCCCCTGCGCCGGGCCTTCTTGGCGAGCAGGTCGACCGTGAACTCCTCGGTCTCGACCAGCGCTTCGTCCGATGCGGCCGTGCCTTGTGTCGGGGTGCGGCGAGCCACGGCTTTCAGTCTGGCGAGCAGTTCGTCCATGCTGAAGGGCTTGGTGATGTAGTCGTCGGCACCCGCGTCCAAGGCGTGGGTCTTCTCCTCGGAGCCGTGGCGGGCGGAGACCACCAGGACGGGTACCTGCGACCACACGCGCAGTCGCTTGATCACATCGATCCCGTCCATGTCGGGAAGCCCGAGGTCGAGCAGGACCGCGTCCGGGCGGCGGGCCGCCACGGCCTCCAGGGCCGTACTCCCGTCCTGCGCGCAGTCGACTTCGTACTTCCGCGCCTTCAGATTGATGACCAGCAGCCGCGCAAGCTGCGGTTCGTCATCCACCACCAGCACCCGGGGCATCGGCGCGCCGCCTTCCTGTCGCATGTGGAGATCCGGATCGGACCGTTGGCTTTCCCCGGAGGTGACGGCCCGACCGTGATGCGTCCGGCTCCAGTCCGCCCCCCTAGGTCCGGGCTGGGCATGGTCTCGGCGGAGATCACTCGCGCCCTCCAACCTCGCATCACGGACGGCCGTCCGATTCCCCCTGCGCTCAGTCTGCGATCACTGCCGGGAGCCGACGTGCCACGTTGACACCCCTCTTACGGCCAGCCTGTGCTTCTTGACGCACCGCTGATGTCGGGTGAGTCCCGGTGGCCGGCCGGCTCCCGCCACCTGCGCCTCCATCGGCATCTCGGGCGCCTCACCTTCGACCGGCGTCCCGCGCGGTAGACGTGATGCAGCGCCTCTGTCGCTACGGACCGACCCCATCGCCGCCCTGGTCATCGCCGCCATCGCGCTCAAGGAAGGCCGCGACGCCTGGCAGGGCAAGGGCTGCTGCGCGACACCCGCCGCCGCCGTCGTGCCGTCCGTCGACACGGCGACGGACGCGTGCGGATGCCGACCCGGTTGCGACTGCTGCGGCTGACCCGGCGCCATCACCTGGCGAGTACCGGCCACGCCGGCCGCCGCAGTTGAACCTCAGCTCGCCAGCTCCAGCCGTGCCTCTTCCAGGTCCAAGGAGCGCTGGAGGTTCCGGCGGGTGGCGTCGCTGATGTGGTGTTCGTCGTACAGCCGCTGGAGTTCGGCCGCCTCGACCCGGATGAGGTCACGGCGAAGCAGGCGGTACACGTAGTCCGCGGACTCGGCCAGGTCGGCTTCTTCCAGGCGGTCGTGGGCATGTTCGAGACGTGCCTGCAGACTGCGCCGCAGGCGGTCCGCCACGACGTCCGGAACCGCTTCGAGGTCGGACATCTCGTCCAGTCGCCGGATCCCGGCGGATGCGAGGGCGCACCGGGCCGAGGCCTCCTCGCGTTCGGTGTGGTCCGGTTCGAGAGCGATTCCGGAGCGGCGGACCACGTCGGCCAAGGTGAAACCCTGGGCGACAAGGGTGACCACCACCACCGACGTCGTCAGCACGAGTACGAGTGACCGCTGATCCAGAGGGCTTCCGTCGTCCGCAAGGACCGGGATGGACAGCGCCGCGGCCAGCGGGACGACGCCGCGCGTTCCCGCCCAGGTCAGCACGGCCGGGACGCGCCAGGACGGGCGTACGCCGGCGTTGCGCTGGACGACGGCCGAGAGCGGCAGGACCCACAGAAGGCGCACGGTGACCAGGGTCGCGGCGACCGCCAGGGCGTACAGCGGCCAGAGTCCGTCGGCGGCGGTCAGCGCGGCGACCTGTCCCGGCAGGGTGAGCCCGATCAGGCTGAAGACGACGCTCTCCAGCAGGAAGACCACGGTGCCGTTGACGGCGTGCAACTGGATCCGTATGCCGGCGTTGGTCAACCGGTCGGCCCGGCCTCCGAGCACGACACCCGCCACGACGACCGCGGTCACGCCCGACGCGTGCACCGCCTCCGCCAGCACGTAGGCGGCGTACGGGGTCACCAGCGCGATGACCGTCTCCAGTACCGGGTCCTCGGTCCTGCGTCGGATCAGCGCCACCACCCCGGCGACAGCTCCCCCGATGAGGGTGCCGCCCCCGGCGAGCAGTGCGAACTCGGTGCCCGCCGCCTGCCAGGACACTCCGGCAGAGGCCGCGGCGACGACGACGGCGACCCGGAAGAGCACGAGCGAGGTGGCGTCGTTGAACAGGCTCTCGGCCTGTACGAGGACCTGGACGCGGGGCGGCAGCGCCAGGCGCCGGCCGAGCGCGGTGACCGCCACGGGGTCCGTGCTCGCGAGGATGGCCCCGAGCACCAGCGCCATCTGCCACGTCAGCGGAGTGATCAGCGACGCGATCACCCCGACCGCGGCCGCCGAGGCCAGCACCAGGCCGACGGCGAGCACACTGACCGGCTTCCACACCAGGCGCAGCTCGCGCCAGGACAGTTCCTCCGCGCTGGCGTAGAGCAGGGGCGGCAACACGACGAGCCCGATGACTTCGGGACTGACCCGGATCTCGGGAGTGCCCGGTATCAGCGCGACGACGAGGCCCGCGACAACGAGCAGTGAGGGCGCGGGGATTCGCCAGCGGCGGGCACCCGTGGCCACGACCGTGGCCAGCACCACGAGGAACAAGACCGTACCGACGCTGCGCATTACGCCCCCACCCGAGTCGACGCGGACCATGCGGTCTCACGACGCCGACCAGGCTTCCCGGCACACCGCCTTCACCCTATCGATGTAACGGCCGTCAATACACCGTCAAAGTCCCACCCCAGTGCCGTTAGGAGCGCATCAGGGACGTTTCGTTCACGACCTCGCTGGTGTTCGCTGGTGAGGTTGAGGGCGTCCGGAGGAGTCGGGTACGGGTGAGTACGGAGAATGTCGTCGGCATCATCATTGCGGTCTGCCTGGTCGGGTATCTGATCCTGGCGTTCTTCTTTCCCGAGAAGTTCTGAGCATGACGACGACGGACGCGGCCGGCCTGACGGCAGGGGCGGCACAGCCGGTCGTCCGGCCCGGAAGGCTCAAGGTCTTCCTGGGCGCGGCCCCCGGGGTCGGCAAGACGTACCGCATGCTCGACGAGGCCCATCGCCGGGTGGCGCGCGGGGCGGATGTGGTGGCCGGTTTCGTGGTGTGCCACCGGCGCCGGCACACCGAGGCGAAGCTCGACGGCCTTGAGATGCTGCCCTTGGCCGGCCACGACTACCGTGGCGGCCGGTACGCGGAGTTGGACCGGGAGGCGCTGCTGTCCCGGCGTCCGCAGGTGGTGCTGATCGACGAGCTCGCCCACACCAACGTCCCGGGCGGCGGCCGGCACCCGAAGCGCTGGCAGGACGTCGAGGACATCCTCGCCACTGGCATCGACGTCGTCACCACGCTCAACATCCAGCACCTGGAGTCGCTGAGCGACGTCGTCGAGAAGATCACCGGGGTGCCACAGCGCGAGACGGTGCCCGACGAGTTCGTACGCCGCGCCGACGAGATCGAGCTGGTCGACATACCCCCCGAGGGGCTTCGGCGCCGGATGGCCCACGGCAACATCTATCCCCCGGAACGGATCGACGCCTCCCTCGCCAACTACTTCCGCCCCGGCAACCTCATCGCGCTGCGGGAGCTGGCCCTACTATGGCTGGCCGGACGAGTGGACGAGGCGCTCCACAAGTACCGCGTCGAGCACGGCATCGGGGAGGTCTGGGAGACCCGGGAGCGGGTGGTGGTGGCGCTCACGGGCGGCCCCGAGGGCGAGACCCTGATCCGTCGCGCCGCCCGCATCGCCGGCCGCTCCGCGGGTGGCGAACTGCTCGCCGTGCACATCGCACGCAGCGACGCCCTCGCTGCCGGGGTCTCGCACGCGGCGCTCGCCGCGCAGCGGGCCCTCGTCGAGGACCTGGGCGGCAGCTACCACTCCGTCGTCGGCGACGAAGTACCCACCGCCCTGGTGGACTTCGCCACGGCGGAGAACGCCACCCAGCTCGTCCTCGGTACGAGCCGCCGCCGCAGGCTGGAACGTTTCCTCACCGGCCGGGGAATCGGCGAGACCGTCGTCGGGCTCTCCGAGGACATCGACGTCCACATGGTCACGCACGAGCGTGCCGGCCACGGCCGACTGCTGCCGTCCCGCCGCCGCACGCTGCCCACCTCCCGGCTCATCGCCGGACCCGTGGCCGGTGTCGTCCTCCCCGTACTGCTCACCCTCGCCCTGGACCGGATGCGCGGCACGCTGAACCTGACCAGCGAGGCGCTGCTGTTCCTGGTGGCCGTCGTCGGCGTGGCCTGCATCGGAGGCGTCGCCTCCGCCGTGATCGCGGCACTGACCGCCGCCCTGCTCCTCAACTACTGGTTCATGCCGCCCATAGGCGAGTTCACCATGAGCGACCCGGACAGCGTGCTGGCGCTGGTGGTCTTCGCCGTCGTCGCCGCCACCGTGGCCGCCGCCGCGGACAGGTCCCTGCGCCTGTCTCGCCGCGCCGCCCGGGCCACGGCCGAGGCCGAGACGATGTCCTCCCTCGCGGGCAGCATCGTGCGCGGCGACCAGACGATCCCGGCCCTGCTGGAACGGACCCGGGAGACCTTCGGCATGGACACCGTCGAGCTGGCTCCGGAAGCACCTGACGCCGCCTCCGGGACGGAGAGCGGACACCGCATCCGTGGCGGCCCGGACCCCGACCTCGTGGTCGCGGCCGGTCCCGGCGACTTCCTCGTCCTGCGCGGCCGTACGCTGCCGTCCTCCGAGCGCCGCGTCCTGGCCGCCTTCGCCGCGCACGTCGGCGCCGCGGTCGAGCGGGCCCGCCTGGCCGAGGCCGCCGCCGAAGTCGAACCCATCAAAGCCGCCGACCGCCTGCGCACCGCCCTGCTGCGGGCCGTCAGCCACGACCTGCGCACCCCACTGGCCGGGGCGCTGGCCGCGATCGGCTCGCTGCGCGCCACGGGCGTGGACTTCTCCGCGGAGGACCGGGCGGAGCTGCTCGAATCCGCCGAGATGTCCCTGAACCGGCTGAACCGGCTGGTGGAGAACCTGCTCGACCTAAGCCGCCTGCAGGCCGGCGCCCTCACCCTCGAACTGCGGGCCACCACTCTCGAGGAGGTCCTGCCCGCCGCTCTGGATTCACTGGACCTGCCGTCGGCGGATACGCCCGGCATCGACGTGCAGAACCTGGAGACCGTGCCGGCGCTGCAAGCCGACCCCCCTCTGCTCGAACGGGTCCTGGCGAACCTGGTCGGCAACGCCATCCGCCATGCCCCGGGAGACCGTCCCGTTCTGGTGACGGCGAGTGCCCTGGCCGGCCGGGTCGAGGTCAGGATCGCCGACCGGGGCCCCGGAATCGCCGCCGACGACCGCGAGCGCGCCTTCGAGCCCTTCCAGCGCCTCGGCGACCGCGACAACACCGCCGGACTCGGCCTCGGCCTCGCCCTGGCCCGCGGACTCACCGAGGCTATGAACGGCACCCTCACACCCGAGGACACCCCTGGCGGCGGTCTGACCATGGTCCTGTCCCTGCCCGTCGCCGCCGATGCGACCGCAGGGCGGCTCTGACCCGTATGTCCTCCTCCACCCTCCACCTCCGAACGGGCCTCGGACAGCGGTCTCAGCACATGATCATCTGCGGGGACGACGGACTCGTGCACCGCCTGGCACAGGAGCTCGACGCCGTGTGCGGTGAGGCCGTCACGGTCGTGCTGCCGTCGCGCCGCGATGGGCACGGCGCGGACGTCGTGGCCTTGCGCCGCGCCCCCCGCTCACCGTCGAACTGCTCGTATCCGCCAGGCCGGACGATCTCGAATGACGCGCAATCGCCGTACCGGTCGGCAACAACCCTGAATCACGCAGGGGAAGTCATTTTCACCATGGGGGTCTTATGTCGTTCGATGAGGAATGGGCGGAGCTCAGGTCGGCAGCTGCCGAGAAGCAGACCGTCATGCGGCTCAATCAGCTCGATCCAGGAGGGGGCGGTGGGCCGGGGCCGCAGGGGGATCTGGTGGTCACGCAGAAGGATCTGGCGGCCGTCGGAAACGCGGCGTTCAAGCTCCGCCAGAGGCTGGGCACCGACGGGGACCACGCCAAGGCCAGTACGTACGAGGCGGCAGGCGCTTTGAAGAAGGACTTCGCCCTGGGCGCGGCCCTCTCGACGGTCGCGGACAAGTGGCACGACCAGGTGGGCACGCTGCTGGATGCCTGCGCCCACATCTCCAACCATCTGGACTACACGCAGAACGCACACGCCGAGGACGAGTACTGGATCGCGACCCAGTTCAAGTTCGCGCAATTGGACAAGGGCTTCGAGGAAAGGGCACAGCACTGATGGATCTGGACGCACTGCGCTTCGCGGACTTCTCGAAGCTGTCCACGGCCGTGGCCGACTGGACGGCGATGGCCACCAAGCTGTGGGAGCTGGAGTCGGACGCCCGCGGGGACCTGGGTGGAAAGGCGGCGAAGGCCGACTGGGCGGGGGTGAACGCGACCGTGACACGCGAGTTCATCGGCAAGACCGCCAAGGAATTCGCCGACGCGGCCACCGAGGCCACCAGCATCGGGAACATCCTGCGCGACACCCACGGTGAACTCGTCGACTACAAGACCCGGCTGAACGTGGCCATCTCACGTGCCCTGGAGAAGAACCTCACCGTCGTGGGGACCGGTGACGGCGGATTCACCGTCACGATGAACATCCACCCCGACCGTGCCGCCAAGGGCCACACGGTCCCCGAGCACACCGAGGCCGACGCAACGGCCTTCAGGGACGAGGTACAGCGGATTCTGGAGGGGGCCACGGAGAGCGACAGCACGGCCGCGCAGGCGCTCACGATGCTGGTCGGCCAGACCCCGTACGGCTTCTCCGATGCCGCCTACTACGACCGCGACCGGGCGACGGACGCGATGAAGGACGCCGACCGGATCGCGAAGCTCCTCAAGGCCAAGGGGGACGACCTGTCCCCGGAAGAGTTCGACAAGCTCAATGCCGACCTGGCCAAGTACAAGGACGACCGGCTCTTCCAGGAGAAGCTCGCCACCACCATCGGCCCGCGCGGCCTGCTCGACTTCTGGACGGACCTGGCCGACCCCTCCGACGGGGGGACTCTCCAACGCTCCCGCCACGACCAGTTCGGCGACTTCCAGCGCAACCTCTCCCTCACCCTGGCCGGCGCCACCCAGTCCGACAGCCCGGCCATGCGCACCTGGGAGAACGACATGGTCAAGCTGGGCGAGGAACGGTTCCAGACCCGGGGCAGTCAGGTCTACGGCTACCAGGTGATGAGCAACCTCATGCGCAACGGCGACTGGGACAACCGCTTCCTGAACGACTACGGCAACGCACTCGTGGCCACCGAGAAGAGGATGAAACTCCCCGCGAACTACTGGAACGGCGGCCTCCCGCCGGTCCCGAGGATGAATTTCATCGGCGAGGACTTCGGCCGCGACCCGATGACGGGCTTCATAACCGGGCTGGCGGCCAGCCCGCACGCGGCGACCGAGTTCTTCAACACCACCCAGCCCACCGACAACGCCCAGTACGTCCTCGGTGACCGTCAGACCTTCGATGACACCCCGCTCGACAACAAGGACGGCAACTCCGCCCGCGAGGCCACCGGCGCCGCGCTGGTCTCCGCCGCCACCGGCGTCAACCCCAACGACCCCACCGCGCACCCGGCCGACCTCACCCCCGAGCACCGTCAGGTTCTGGACCGCTCGCTGAAGTACCTCTCCGAGCGGGGTGACGACTTCCCCTCCGAGATGCGCGACGACATGGCCAAGATCCTTTCCGTCCACGGCGACGTCGTCCACCACTCCGCCAGCACCCTGTCGGCCACGCCCGACGACCCCCGGCTGCTGGACCGGCAGCAGCTCCTGGAGGTCAGCAAACAGCTCTCACGGGACCAGAACGCATACGGCATGCTCAACGAGGCCATGAACCGCGAGATGATCAAGGACATTTACGGTGACCAGCCTCGGGATCCCAAGGAGACCCTCCAGCGGGCCGGCAATACGGTCGGCTTCCTGGAGGAGGCCCGCTACCAGGCCCTGAAGACCGACAAGGACGATCCCTCCTGGGAAGCCAAGTGGCGCTACCACGGCTTCGGGGGCGCCGCGAACTTCATTCCGGTCGTCGGCGACATCGCTCAACGAGGCGTCGACGCACTCGCCTACCAGTGGCAGCTCGACGAACAGGCCCGCATCGAGGAGGGGTTCCAGGAGAAGAACCGAGACGTCTTCCTGCTCCGGGAGAACCAGCTGCGAACCCTCTCCCAGGAGTGGGCCAAGGCCAACCCGGGCCACAGCAACGACCCCTACACCCTGGAGAACGAGATCAACCTGGCAGCAGTGAACGGGAACAAGCGCGCTCAGGGCCTGGCAGGTGCCCATTGAGGCGCAGCACGGCGGTGGCGGTGGCGGTGTCGGTGGCCGTCGCAGCTGCCCTCCTGGCGGCGGCAGGGTGCTCGAAGACTCCTCAGTACGCCGTACCGGGTGATGTCTGCGGGGTCGCGGTCGATCCCGCTGTCCTGGAACCCTTGCTGCTCCCGGGCGAGAAGCTGGAACAGTCGACGGTCCTTTCCCGGCCCGGCGCTCCTCACTGCTTCGTGCAGGTGGACGAGGAGAGCGTCCTGGGTGTGCAGGGGGAGGTCATACCGGCAGATCAGGACCCGAGCGTGCGGAGAGAGTGGCAGATGCCCGCTGCGGCAAGGATCGAAGTCGGTGACGACGCCCGTGTGAGCGACATCAACGTGGTCGCGGTAGCCGCGTGCGCCCACCAGGGCAAGGCTGACAAGTTCGTCGTCCAGGTCGAGCGTTTTCACCCCGAGCGCGATGACGCCAGGAAGCGCCGGGAGGCTCTGGCCGGCTTCATGACGGTGTACTTCCCGGCTGCAAGGAAAGCGGTGGGCTGCACCTCATGACCGTATGCGCCGGCCCTCTCCGGCAGAGCGGACCACCAAGAACCTTCGACGGAGGACACAGCCTGTGCGGTACGACGACGAACCGGTCTTCAAGCGCAGCAAGTGGGGAACGAACCGCTACTACTACAACCCCGGCAACCCCGTCGGGCTCGCCCTGATCATCATCACGCTGCTCGTCGTCGGCACGATGATGATCCTCATGGCCAACCGGGCCGGACCGTTCAAGCCCGCGCCCGCCCCCGCGCCCTGGAGCCCGCCACAGTACGACTACTCGCCGCCGTCACCTTCGAGCAGCCCACCGGGCCGTTGAACGCCGATGGGGTTCCCGCCCGACGGGAACCCCATCAAGACGGCGTAGCCATCACATCAGCAGCGCATCAGGGTCCGACTCCAGGGCCGCTACCAGCCCTAACGTCGCTCTCATGGGACGACATTTCACTCAGGCGGCGGCTGGCGCACCCGGCGCCGAGGCGGCACTTCACGGACCCTGCGCACACGACGTCCAATGGGCCGGTGAGAGGCGCTCGGCGCTCGGAGTCGCGTTCCTCCTCTTCACGGCCCTGTTCACCGTGGACGCCGGTCTCGGAAGCCTCGACGTGACGCGCGGCGTCCTCTGGACCGGCCTGGCCGGCCTCATCTTCGTCGTCCTGCTGCCGCCCCAGGTCTCCGTACGTCCCGGTCTGCTCAGCGCCCGCGGAATGCTGATGACGAACACGGTCCGGACCGACTCACTGGCCTCGGTCCGCTGGTCCGACGGGGTGGCCCAGCGGCTGATCCTCCAGGACACGGAGGGAGGCCAGGTCGAGATCGACCCGACGGTCCTGGTCCGCAACCCCGCAATGTGGCGCCTTCTCGACACGGACAGCCGCTCGTCCCTCCGGCACGGCACCCTGCTGCACGGCGCGACCGCTCTGCGACAGCTGGCGCAGCGCATCGACCGGGAGACGGCCCACACGGTCTTCAAGGTTTCCGGCTTGCAGTGACCCCTTACGCCCCCACGCCAGTCACCGATCCCGCTTGGGTGCTGCTGCCGGCAGCGTGAGCGTCACCGCGAACCCGCTGCCGACGGTGGAGCGCTCCAGGGTGCCGCCCATGGTCTCCGTGAGGTCGCGGGACATCCGCAGGGCCAGGCTGTCGGCGCTGCGGACCGGGGGCGCCCCTGACGTCGCCTCCTCCGCCCCCTGGCCGGCTCCGTCAGTGATGTGGATCTCCACAAGGCCGGGCCGGGCCTCGGCCGTCAACCGCGCGCGCAGGTCCGTTTCGGCGTCGTGGGCGGCAAGCCGTCCGTGGGAGTACGCCATACCCAACTGGGCCGCGCACGCTGCCAGCACGCGCTGATCTCCGCTGCTCAGCGGTCGTCCGCGGGCGGCCAGCGAGATGTCGTCGCCGACGGGGCTCTCCACATCGGCGTCGTAGGGGCGCTCGGGTGGATCAACGCCGGTGCTGGCGACGACGGAACAGCGGGGCTCGGCGGCATGCCCGGTATCCCTCTCCAGCAGGCTGACCGCGTCCAGGCCGAGGTCCTCCCGTACCTGTTCGAGCAGGGTCGGCAGGTCCTGGCCGTGCATCATGGCGGTGGCCAGCCGGCTCAGCGCCCTGGCCTCGGAGCTCGCTCGGACGGCCTGATACGTGCGTTGGGCCGCCGTTCCGGCGGCCATGCCGACGACGACGGCCCCTACCTCGCCGGCTTGCCCGGCTCCCCGGACCACGATCATCGGAGTTTGGGCACCCGCCGCGGTCTTGAGGCCCACCGAGCCGAGCATGAGGGAGCCGAAGCCGCCCCGGCCCCGGTTGCCCACCACGACGGTGCCGTGCAGGGCGGCGGCTCTGTGCAAAGCCGTCACCGGATCGCTCCGGCTGAATTCCGTGGTGACGTGCGCGCTCGGAAACTCGGCTCTGACCGCCTCCGCCGTTTCGTCGAGCAACACGCGACCGGCGTGCCGGACCTGTTCGACGGACTCGGCCGACAGGTAGATGATTCGCGCGTCGGTGTCGGCCCCGTACACGATGTGCAGCGGACGGTCACGGCGTACGGCCTCGGCAGCAGCCCACATCGCTGCCGTGCGCGCGGAGTCGGAGCCGTCGACCCCCACGACGACCGAGCTGCTGTCCGGGTACCGGACGGTCCCTTCCATGCTTCCTCCTCGCCGAGCCGGTAAGGGCAGGTGACACACTGTCATCGGGCTGCCCTCACATGAGGGCCGGTCGGGGCCACGTTCGGGGCCGAAGGCCCCCATCGGGTTCTCCCGGCGCCGACCGTCGCCCGAAGCCGACCCGAACGGTCCACGCGGAGGACCGTTCGGCCCTCCTCGCCGTCGCCGGATGTAGCGGAAGGTTGACCCTGAATCCCCAGGCAGCGGCACTGCCCCGGGCGGCGCGAGGAGGCGGGAGGTACCTCCATGAAGCACATCAAGGTGGGAGACCTGATGACGGACGAGGTTGTCGCCGTGGTGTCGGCCACCTCCTTCAAGGATGTCGCGAAACTGCTCGCACAGCACGACATCAGCGGACTGCCCGTGGTCGACGACGAGGACCGGGTGGTCGGCGTCGTCTCCGAAAGTGATCTCCTGATCAGACAGGGAACTCCTGTCGCCCCGCACACCGAGGCCTCCTCCCTCGCCGAAGTCACGGCGGGCGAGGTGATGTCCACCCCGGCGGTGACCGTCGACGCGGAAGAGACCGCGGCCGACGCTGCACGCCTCATGACACGCCGGAACGTGGAACGCCTTCCCGTCGTGGACGAGGAGGGCCGGCTCGTCGGGATAGTCACTCGGCGTGATCTGCTTCGGCTCTTCCTGCGTCCCGACGCCGAAATCCGACGCCGGGTGATCGATGAAGTCCTCCGCGACGTCTTCGACGTGCGCGCCGACGCGGTCGAGGTGCACGTCCTGGACGGCGTCGTCACGTTGTCCGGCGCGGTGGACCGGCAGAGCCGGGTTCCGGTCCTGGTCCGTCTGGTCGAACGCCTGGACGGAGTAGTGGCGGTCGCGTCCAGCGTCACCGGCCGCATCGACGATGCGTCGCTCGCCCCGCCGACCCGAACGGCCCAGACCATGCCGTGGTGACGGGTGAGGCCTGGACGCCCTGACCGCAAAGGGCAGGGACGGTGGTCACGAGGACTGGGCCGGGGACGGGACCAGTCGGTCCTGGGCGGGGACACACGGTCTGTCCCGTCCCCGGATCCGGGTGATTCTGGAGGTACAGCACACGCAACCGTGTGACACGGAGAGGGCATGCCATGGGACACCACGTGATCGTCGGCGTCGACGGTTCGCCCGAAGGCCGGGCAGCAGCGCGCTGGGGCGGCCAGGAGGCCGCTCTACGGAACGTTCCGCTTCGCTTGGTCCACGCAGTCGACTGGCCCGTGGCCCCTGCGATCCCCCGGACGGGCCGCGAGAAGGCCGACCGGTGGGCGGACGAGGCACTCGCCGAAGCAGCACAGGAGCAGCGGAGCCGCCATCCGCGTACGGAGATCACCACTCGATGCCTTTCCGGCCGGCCGGCCGCTGTTCTCGCGGCCGACGCCCTGGATGCCGGGTTGCTCGTCCTCGGCTCCAGGGGGATCGGCGGCCTGGCCGGATTCCTCATCGGCTCGGTCGGCCTGTCGACCGTGATCGCCACGGAGACACCCGTGGTTCTGGTGCGGGCGGACGGGCCGGACCGGCCCGTCCCCGACGCACGGGGCGGGATCGTCGTGGGTGTCGACATCCACGAGGCCGCGGACCACGTCCTGTCCTTCGCCTTCGAAGAGGCCTCGATCCGAGGCTGCCCCCTGCGCGCCGTCCACGGGTGGAAGCTCCCGGCCGCCTACGAGTACGTCCCCTTCTTCGACCCGGAGAACGAGCGGGAGATCGGTGCGAGTGTCACGCGGATGCTCGATGACATGCTGCTGCCGTGGCGGCACAAGTTCCCGTCGGTGGACGTCACCACGCGCGCGTACATGGGGTCCGCCGGTCGCGAACTCGTCCGGGAGGCGGCCGGCGCGGACCTCGTGGTGGTGGGGCGGCGGACACGCCGTTCGCCGCTGGGCGCGCATCTGGGCTCGGTGGCACACGCCGTTCTGCATCACTGTCCCGCGCCGGCCGCCGTCATCGCCCATGACTGATGTCCGGTCCCGGACAAGGAGCAACGGCGCGGTCAGCGTGGAGCGGGCACTCGGCTGCACGACGGATGACCCGGCGGTTCAGCCCGCCACTTCCGGCCCCCGCTCCGCGAAGGGCCGGAAGTGCCCGACCCGGCCCCTGCTCCCTGTCGGCCCGCAGACTCGAAGGGACCGATACCGACCACTGCTCCCGGAGGAGTCATGAAGTCTCCGCGCACCGTCGACGACGTCATGACCGGTGCCGCCATCTCCGTCGACACCGGAGCCCAGTTCAAGGACATCGTGGAGACCATGCGGGAGTGGCGCATCAGCGCCCTGCCCGTGCTGTCCGCGGACGGACGCGTCGCGGGTGTGGTCTCCGAGGCCGACCTGCTGCTGAAGGCGCAGGGCATGGACGAGTCCCGCGCCGTCACGGCCGGGCAGCTGATGACCGTACCTGCGGTGACCGTGACCAAGGACGCCACCATCGCCGGTGCTGCCCGCCTCATGGCCCGCGGCCACCTCAAGCGACTGCCCGTGGTCGACGGCGACAACCGCCTCGTCGGTGTCGTCAGCCGGGGCGATCTGCTCAAGATCTACCTCCGGCCGGATGAGGACATCGGAGCCGAACTGCGCGAGCTGCTCACCGCGTACCTCCTGCCGACCCGATCCGCCGAGGTCTACGTCCACGTGGCGAACGGGATCGTATACCTCCGCGGCACCGTTCCCGATTCCGCCACCCGGGACATGGCGGTACGTGTCGCACGCACCGTGCCGGGCGTCGTCGATGTCACGGCCACGCTGGACGTCGGCGCGTCCGGATGAGGGGCACCGGAGCCGAACTGCTCCGGGGGCGTGTGGACGTGGTCAATCGGCTCATGTTCGAGGACGACGACATGTCGGTCGACATCCACGGGGCCGCAGGACGGTAGGAGTAGACCGTGAAACACCGAGAAGTGGGCGAGCTGATGACCCGCGAGGTCGTGACGGTGCAGGGCGGCTCGCCGTTCAAGGACATCGTCCGCGCCCTCGCCGAACACAAGGTGTCGGCCGTCGCCGTCGTCGACAACGCAGGACATCCCCTGGGCGTGGTGTCTGAAGGAGACCTCCTGCCGAAGTCGGCAGATCAGGGGGACTTCTTCCGCTCGCTGCCCGTGACTGACGCTCTGGAGCACGAGAAGGCGGAGGCCACGAGGGCCGAGGAACTCATGTCGGCTCCCGCCGTGTGCGCCGGGCCGGACTGGACCGTTGCCGAAGCGGCCCGGCTCATGGAGGCACAGGGTGTCAAACGACTTCTGGTCGTCGACGCGGCGGACGAGCTGGTGGGCATCGTCAGCCGGCGCGATCTACTGAAGATCTTCCTACGCGACGACAACATCATCCGCCAGGAGATCATCGGCGATGTACTCGACCGCACTCTGCGCCAGGACCTCGACGCGATCACCGTCCAGCTGGCCGACGGCCGGGTCGAACTGCACGGTTCCGTGCAGTTCAAGAGCCTGGTCCCGGTGATCGAAAGGCTGTGCCGAACCGTCGACGGAGTGGTGCAGGTGACGCAGCACCTCGGATACGCGGTCGACGACCTCGTACCCGGCCCCTGAAGCCCGGCCTCGCTCGTCGCCGGAAGGCGTCCTCGCCGGACGTCGGGTGGGGCCTCCCGAGCCCCCGAGGGGCCACTCGGCACCTCGCGATCCGGCACCGTCGGGTCGAATCTGAAAGGAGAGCCGGGTACTCGATCAGAAGGAGCCGGACACATGACGCACCGCATCACCGTGGGCCTGGACGGAAAGCCCGAGAGCACCGCCGCCGCCCGCTGGGCCGGCCGCGAGGCGGAGCTGCGGGGAGCCTCACTGGACCTCGTCCATGCCGAGGAATGGCTGGAGAATCCGCCGCTGCCCGTCACCACCACGGAGGAACGCAGACGCTGGGCCACGGAGGTCCTGCGCAAGACGTCCAAAGCGGTCCGCCTCGACCATCCGTCGCTGGAGATCACCACGCGCCGGGTCAGTGGACTGCCCGACCTCGCTCTCGCGTCCGCCGCCAAGGATTCCGACATGCTGGTGCTCGGCACGCGCGGCCTGGGCTCCGTCGCCGGATTCCTCGTCGGGTCCGTCGGGACGAACGCGATCGCGGCAACGGAGCGACCCGTCGTCCTCGTACGGTCCGCCGATCGTGAGGGGAACCCGCCCGACGGAGGCCGGGATCGTGGACCGGTCGTGGCCGGGGTGGACGTTCAGCACCCGTGTGACGGCCTCCTCGCGTTCGCCCTCGAGGAGGCTTCACACCGCGGATGCCCGCTGATCGTCATCAACGGATGGTCGCCCCCGCCGATCATGAGCTACTCACCCGTACTCGAGCCCGGGATCAACGAGGAGATCCAGCACGGCATCACCACGGCGCTGGACGGAATGCTGGCCCCGTGGCGTGAGAAGTTCCCGACGGTGAGCATCGACGCGCGCGCCACCATCGGCCGGCCCGCGGCCCAGATCCTCGACGCCGCTCGGGAGGCCGCCCTCGTCGTGGTCGGCCGCCGCATCCGGCGCACCCCGGTCGGCCCCCACATCGGCCCCATCACCCACGCCGTGATGCATCACGCCACCTCGCCGGTCGCCGTCGTCGCCCACGACTGACGCCGACAGCACAGACAGGAACCGTCCCGTGTCCGCACAGCGCTTGGACCCCGAGAGCGTCGTCCCCCTCGTCGAAGACGCCGTCGCGGCGCCTTCCATGCACAACGCCCAGCCCTGGAAGTTCGTCCTCAGGCCGAACGCGGCGCTTCTCGAACTGCGCGGCGATCCCGAACGGGCGATGCCGCGCGCCGACCCTGACCACCGCGCCCTTCATCTGGGCTGCGGCGCGGCGCTGTTCAACCTGCGGGTATCGGCAGCGTCAGCGGGCTTCGCCGCGGTCGCGGAGCTCCTTCCCGACGGTCTCGACCCGTGGCTGCTCGCCCGGGTCCGCTTCCAGGCGGCCTCGGACATCGATCGGGACCTGATTCCGCTGCATCCGGCCGTACGAAGCCGGCACTCCAGCCGCTTCCCATTCACCGAGGAGCAGATCCCGGCTGCCCTGATGGACGCTCTGTGCGCGGCCGCCCGGTTGGAGGGCTGCCGTCTGGTCGTGCCGGACGCCTGGCACACCGAGACCGTACTCGGCGTGGTCCGCGACTCCGAGCACCGTGAAGCCATTGACCCGGCGCTTCAAGACGAAACGTCCGCGTGGACCCATCCGGCAGACGGCGGCGAACAGGAGCGGAGCGACGGCATTCCCGTATCCGCGTTCGGCCCCCGCCCCTCCGGCAGGTCCTCCCCGGTCCGTGACTTCGGCCGGTCACAGCCTGCGTCGGGGCGCAGCTGGGCCGTGTTCGAGGAGCATCCTCAGATCGCCCTGCTGGGCACGTCCGAGGACACCCCTGTGGACTGGCTCCGTGCGGGTCAGGCTCTGGAACGGGTCCTGCTCCAGGCCACCGCCGACGGCCTCGTCAACTCGATGACCTCGCAGCCGCTGGAATGGCCCGAACTCCGCTGGACGGTGCGGGATCCCGTCGCGCCGATGGGGCACGTCCAGATGGTCATCCGGCTGGGCTACGGACCCCAGGGGCCGGCGACTCCCCGCAGGGCGGTCGCGGAATTCCTCGAAGTCGTCTGACGGCGGCAACGTGGTCCGGCTGCTACGAGGCGGCGGCGTCCAGCCACCCGGTATACGGCTTGAGCGAGTCCTGCGGGCGTGTCCCCGCTCCGACGGCACCGATGTCGCCGTACGCGGTGCGCTTCATCTGCAGGGCCAGGTCCTCCATGGCCCGGGCGACGGCGAGTTCGTCGCCGATCTCGGGAACGTCACTGTCCTGCGGGTTGCAGCGAGCGGTGCCGTGCCCGGTGATCCTGGTGGTGCCGGTGTCGAGTTCCAGTCGGGCCTTCGTGGTGCGGTCCTCCTCGAACAGGAAGAGCCGGACCTTCCATTCAGCGGTGTGCGACATGGCGGGTCTCCCGGAGTCGGTGAGAGGTGTGGAGGCGGTTTCGACGCGCCCGGCGTCGCAGTTCGTCGGTGCCCCAGACGAGCACCGGGAAGACCGCTATGAGGGCGACGACGTCGAGGGGCAGTGCGGCCGTACCGAAGATGCCCTGCAGCGGCGGCACGTAGACGAGCGCCGCGGTGAAGAGCCGACCGTCCCGGATCACCGTGGCGTGGGTCGGCAGATAGCGCGCGAGGGTCTCCACCGCCTGCTCGGCCTGGCGCTCCTGGAGCAGGGCGAAACCCGCGTTGAGGAGGATGACGGCGACGATCGCCCAGCCGAGTACGGCGATGTCCGCGACGAAGGCCATGGCAGCCGCCGCCCACAGCAGCAGGGCGAGGGGATGGACCAGTTGGCGGACGAGTTCACGTCCCAGCGACGTACGCGCCTTGCGGCGCACCTCGTTCGGGCCGTACACGGCCAGGCGACGCGCCGCCTCGCGATCGGAGAGCCCCCTCTCCCCAGTTCCCAGTTCGCGACGCAACAGCGGCAGGGGCTCCAAAGGGTCAAGGGCGCCGCCGGCCTGCGGGCCCGGCTCGGCGGCCTGCGGGCGTGAGGGCGCCTCAGTCATCACCGGCCTCCCGGCCATGCCGCAGTCGGCCGGACCAGCCCGGTTCGACGCGTTCCCATCCGTGCTCCCACTCCGCGAGGTTGCGTGCTTGGAGGAGGCGCAGCCGCAGGAGGACGACCCCGGCGCTCGCGAGTGCGATCAGGGCCGCGCTGCCCGCTCCGGCTGCAACTGCGTCCGACGCCGCCGTGGCCCCGGTTCGGGGAGCTGAGGCCACCGCACCGTTGTCGTCGACCCACAGGGTGACGGTGCGTCCCACGGGTGTCCCTGCCAGGACGGGAAGGGCGGAGGTGTGGCGGGTTCCCGAGGGAAACTCCCACCGCGCACGCGCTGTCGTGGTGACCGCGCCCGCCCGGGTCGAGGAGTGAGGCGCGGGCTCGCCGATCGTGGTCGCTTTCACGAGGTGGCGGTGCCGTGCCTGCTCCGCGGCCGCGCGCAGTCCGTTGTCCACAGCGGTCAGTCCCACCTCGACCCCGCAGACCACGGCGAGAACGCACGACAGCACGAAGGCGGCGATCCAGCGGCTGCGCGTACGATCCGTCGCCCGCCGGAGCGGGTTGGCCTGAGCATGACGCCTGTGCCCTGGACCGGACGAGCTTCGGTGGAACATGCCACACCTCCGCGCTGTAACGGTGCCGATCCGCTCAGTGGGCAGCGGCGAGTTCGGCACTGATGTGATGGGCCCAGCTCTGGATCTGCTCCGGATTGCGGAAGTCGCCGCCCTTGCCCGCCCGGACCATGGCCCGGGCGATCAAGCCCGGCGTGCCCGAGGTGATGCTGCCGCCGAAGGTCCGGTGCTCACGCGCCCCGATGCGCTCCATCTCCCGGGCCACGGCGGGCACGGGCGGGATCTCGTGCTGCTCCGCGCTGCTGTCGACCGGGCCACTGCTGAACAGCCAGACCGGCCGGTGCTTGAGGTAGTCGGCGTTGCGTTCCGCGCAACGCTTGGCCTTGCCGCTCCAGTGACCGGCGTAGAGGGCACCGCCCAGCACCACGGCGTCGTACCCCCGCACGTCCTTCACGTCGTCGGCGGGAAGCACAGTGGCATCGAGACCGTCCTCCCGGAGGGTCCGGCCGATCTGTGAGGCGATGCCGGCCGTCGCTCCGTGCTTGCTGCCGTAGGCCACGAGCACTCTCTTCTGCGTCATGACGACTCTCCGTTCCCACTCATCACTGGCCGCTCCGGCCGGACGCATCCGCCGCAGAGCTCCGAGTGGTCCTTCTCTTCCTCTCAGTCTGCTCCGCGCGGAAGGCGCTGCGCCTCCGCTCGATCCGGGCACCTGGCATCGTGCGCCGGCCCTTCCGACCTCCTGCGGGCACCCTTCGGGTGTCTGCCTTCACGCTCCTCCGGAAGGAAGCCGTTCACATGGGTCGCATGGGGCCGTGCGGGGACCGTTCGGCCCTCGTCGACACGCAGCGGCCGCGCGGACCGGGCTCCTGCCGTGATGCGGGAAGTGGGCCAGTTGCTGACCGACGAAGGACGGATGCCTCCTCAGGCCGTATGCAGACGGAACCAGCGCTGTTGCCCCGGGGCCACGCTCGCTCTCCGGCCGCCCGGCAATACGAGGCACACGGGCCCGAACCGCGACGCGGGGACGCTGATCCCGAATCGGCCCGGCAGGAACCGGGCGCGGATGCCCCGATGCCCGCGGTAACAGAAAGTGAAGGTCGAGCGGGGTACCTCGCTCAGCGGAACGGGATCCACGCGGAGTCCGTCCGAGCAGGCCTCCAGCCCCACGACGACGCGCTCCACGAGGTCGAGGGTGCCGCCCATGGCACCGAGGTGGATGCCCTCGCCAGTCGTGCCGCCCTGAATGTCGGTGACATCGCCCAGCAGCGCCTCCTGGCAGAGCGGCCAGGCGTCCTGGCCGCTCAGACGGGCGAGGACCCAGCCGTGGACCAGGCTGCTGAGCGTCGAGCCGTGACTGGTGCGTGCGAGGTGGTACGAGACGGTCGCTCGCCAGGTGTCGTCGTCGAGGGCGTAGCCGAGCCGGGCGAAGATCTCGTAGAGCTCGGCGGGTCGGAAGAGGTAGCCGAGCATGAGGGTGTCGGCCTGTTTGGACGCCTGGTACCGGTTGACCGTGTCGCCCTCGGCTTCGAGGATGCGGTCGAGGCGGCGGATGTCGTGATATCGGGAGCGGTAGGCGTCCCAGTCGAGTTCGGCCAGGTCGCCGTAGCCTTCGAACTGGCTGACGATCCCGCGGTGGAAGGGCACGTACAACCGGTCTGAGATCTCCTTCCACCGGTCGAGGTCACCGTTGTCGAGGCCCAGCTCCGCGGCCAGTTCCCTGCGACGGGCTGACGGCAGTCCGGCGTACAGCTCCAGGGCGCGGGCCAGCACCCACGCGGCGGTGACATTGGTGTAGGCGTTGTCGTCGATCCCGGGCGTGCTGGAGTCGGGGTAGGCGTCGTGGTATTCGTCGGGTCCGAGGACGCCCCGGATCCTGTATCGCCCTCGTGCGGGGTCGTACGCGGCTGCACTGGCCCAGTAGTGGGCGATGCTCAGCAGCAGTTCGGCACCGGGTCCCTGCATGAACCCGGTGTCGCCGGTGGTCTGACCGTAGCGCCAGACGTTCCACGCGATGGCCGATCCGACATGGCGCTGCAGATGCGAGTGGTCGGGCAGCCATCTGCCGGAGCGCGGATTGAGGTGCAGCGTCTGCGTTTCCTCAGCTCCGGAACTGCCGCTCTGCCAAGGGAACATGGCCCCGGCGAAACCGGTGCGGCGCGCGGCGTCGCGGGCCGGTGACAGTCGGCGGTACCGGTACATCAGGCAGGAGCGCGCGACTTCCGGGAAGTGCAGGGTGACGTAGGGCAGGACGCAGACCTCGTCCCAGAAGACGTGCCCGCGGTAGGCCTCTCCGTGCAGGCCCCGGGCCGGGACCCCCACGTCGAGGTCGGCGGTGAACGGGGAGAGCGTTTGGAGGAGGTGGAAGGTGTGCAGGCGCAGGATCCGCCCTGTTTCACCGGGGACCTCCAGTTCCCCATCGGACCAAAGTCGTTCCCAGGCGGCCTGGTGGGTGGCGAGCAGTGCGGGAAAGCGCGGTGCGCGAGAGGCGTGGTCGACGGCACCCTGCAGTGGCTCTGTCGCGGGCCGGTCGAGCGACGTCCGCAGGGCAGCGGTCTTCAGCACCACGGCGGGCCTGCCTCGGGAGATCCGGAGGACGAGTGTCTGGACGGCGGACGTGGCGGTGCAGGACACGGCCACGGGGCTGGGGGGCCGCGACGAGACACGTACGGCAAGTCCTATCCGGATCCGCGACGAGGTCGTCGTACAGCCCAGCCATGCGACGCCTTCCGGCTCGACACCGACGTGGTGGCCAGTGAGATGGCGGCCGTCGAGATCGCGGTAGCGCTCGACACCGGTATTCGTGATGTCTCCGTCGAGGACGGACTCGACTTCGACTGTGCCGGTCCAGCCGTAGGCGTGGAACACGGTGCGCTGCGCGGCCAGGTACGGGTCGCCCATGTGGACGAGCCGGGTGTGCGTGACACCCAGTCGGCGGCCGTGCGGGTCCTGGAAGAGCATGCGGCGCGTGAGGGTGCCCCGACGCAGGTCGAGGGAGACCTTGCAATGGCGCAGGGTGGCGTCGTCGGGTGTCAGCCAGTCGCCCGGCGATCCGCCCTCCGGCAGACAGCGGTAGCGCAATGCCGTCCAGTCGGGGAGCCGGACCATGTCCTCGTTGGTGACCTGTGCGCCTGCCACGGTCGAGACGAGACGGTCGTAGCAGCCAGCGACGTAAGTCCCCGGGGAGTGGACGGTGTCGGCCTCGGTCTCCGGTGCCGATCCCCGCGTGGCGAACCGTCCGTTGCCGAGGGTGCACAGGCTCTCGACGACCCGTTCCGTCTTGGGGTCGTACCTGCCGAACTCCCAGGCCCAGGAGTTCGTCATGGCGCCTGCCCGCGAAGTACGGCGGGCAGAGCAGCCAGGTCGGCCAGCACGAGGTTCGCGCCTCCTACGCGCAGAGCGTCGGCCCTGTGCGCATCGGGCGACCTGTCGATGCCGACGACCAGGCCGAAACTCCCCCGGCTGCCGGCCTCCACCCCGGCAATCGCGTCCTCCACGACCGCCGTGTCCTCGGGGACGCTGCCCAGACGGGCGGCCGCTTCGAGGAAGAGCGCGGGATCGGGCTTGCCGGCCAGGCCGAGTCGTGCCGCGTCCTCGCCGTCCACCAGAGCGTCGAAGAGGCTCGCGAGGGCTGCGGACTTCAGCAGCGCGGCGGCGTGCCGGGACGAGGACACCGCCGCGTACCGCACGCCTTGGGCCTTCAGTTCGTTGAGGGCCGGGTGGACATCGGAGAACGCCTCCACCGCACGGGAGCGGAGGTTCTGAGTGAAGATCTGCTCCTTCAGCGCGGCGACCGCCCGGACTGTGCCGCAGCCAGGCGTGTCCCCGCGCTCGCCCGGCGGCAGATCGATCCCCCGGGCGCCCAGGAAGGCGCGGGCCCCGTCGACACGGGATTTTCCGTCGACCAGATCCCGGTATTCACGATCGGCGTCGAAGGGCTGCTGCGTCGCGCCGTCCGCGGCCCAGACCTCCAGGCAGTCGTCGAAGGCGGTCTTCCAAGCGGCCGCGTGGAGCACCGCGGAATCGAGCAGGACGCCGTCGGTGTCGAAGACGACGGCCCGGATCGGCCTCACCGACGGGCCACGCGCCGGCCGGTGACCCGGACGGGGTTGATCGACATCCAGTGCGTACGGTGGCCGCCCGCCCAGGGCAGGGAACGTGCGAGGGCGTCCAGGCGTTGCAGGGCGTCGCCGTCGGTGACCCCGGCGACTTCGCCGACGGCCATCACGCTCCAGCCCTGCTTCATCGCGTCGTCGATGTGGTCGACTTCGAAGGCCACCTCGGTGCCGGCGGCGCCGGCGAGCAGCGCCTCGCCGGAGGTCCGGAAGGCGATGTCGCCCCCGGCGACGACGTAGTTGACCGGGAAGATGGCGGGTCCTTCGGCGGTGAAGAGTGCGACGCGGCCGATGCCATGGGTCGAGAGCAGCCGACGGCACTCCGCCTCGCCGAGCTCCACGAGTTCGGAGTCCAGCCAGGCACTCCCGCGGCCCGGCGGTTGATCGGTGGTGGCGCCGGTCAGTTCGGCGACGGTCGTCCCCAGCGCGTCGGCGAGCCGTACCAGCGAACCGCTGCCGGGGTTGGCGGCCCTCTCCTCCAGGTAGGCGATGTACGAGGCGTCCGCCCCGCAGCGATCGCCCACCTGCTCGCGGGTGAGACCGAGCTGTGCGCGCCGGGCGGCGATGCGCCGGCCCAGGTCGGTGTGTCCGACTTCCTGTGCGGGCTTCGGTGCCGTGCTGGGCATGACGGTCACTTCCCCGGGGTCTGCGCGGTCAGGGTGTTGTGCTGGGGGCCGCCCAGCGCCACCTTCAGGGCTCCGGTCTCGGCTGCCCGGGAGAAGACGTCGTACGCCTCCTCCATCTGCCCGAGCTCGAAGCGATGAGTGATCAGCGAGGCCGCGGGGAGACGGCCGGCGGCCATCATCTTCAGCAGCATCGGTGTCGAGTAGGTGTCGACGAGGCCGGTGGTGAGGGTGACGTCCTTGATCCAGAGGTCTTCGAGGTGGAGGGTCGCCGGCTTGCCGTGGACGCCGATGTTGGCGACGTGGCCACCGGGGCGGACCATCCGCGTGCACATCTCGAAGGCTTCCGGCACGCCGACCGCCTCCATGACGACGTCGGCGCCGAGCCCGTCGGTCAGGTCCTCCACCAGCCGCTCGGGCTGCTCGTCCGCACGTGCCGTCGCGTCCGCGCCCAGTTCGCGGGCGGCGGCCAGCCGGGAGTCGGCGAGGTCGACGGCAATGATCCGGCCGGGGCTGTAGAGCCGGGCGGTGGCGATGGCGGCCAGGCCGATGGGGCCGACACCGACCACGACCACCGTGTCGCCGGGCTGCACCTTGCCGTTCAGGACGCCCACCTCGTAGGAGGTGGGGAAGATGTCGGCGAGCAGCACGGCGTCATAGCTGTCGACGGCGCTGGGCAGCGGGTGGACGGAGAGGTCTGCGAAGGGGACGCGGACGTACTCGGCCTGCGTGCCGTCGATGGTGTGGCCCAGGACCCAGCCGCCGCCTCCGCGGCACTGGCCGTAGTGGCCTTCCCGGCAGAACCGACAGCGGCCGCAGGAGGAGATGCAGGAGATCAGCACCCGGTCGCCGGGGCGGACGCTGCGGACGTCGCCACCGGTCTCGACGACGGTGCCCACCGCTTCGTGACCCAGGATCCGGCCCGGGGTCACCTCGGGTACGTCGCCCTTGATGATGTGCAGGTCGGTACCGCAAATGGTGACCGCGTCGACGCGGACCACCGCATCGGCGGCGTCCTTGATGCTCGGGTCCGGAACGTCCTGCCAGGAGGTCTGTCCGGGCCCGTGGAAGACGAGTGCCTTCATGATGCCGCCCTTCCCTTCCCATCTCGTCAGGTGTCGGTACCTCCAGCCTGACTTCTTGGGCGGCAGCGTGCACGGGCCGGACGGCCCCGCATCGGGGCCGGTCGGGCCCATGCCGAGGGCCGTGCGGGATGGGCGAAGCCGCCGGGGCTTACCCCGACCGGTGCTCCGCCGGCGTCACCGAGACCGTTCGCCCTGCCGGCCCGGTCTTCCGGTGAAGGGCGTCGGCAACCCGGCCGAGGTCCCGACAGGCGTGCGCGAAACAACCCGCACTCGGCACGTCCGCCCGGAGATCATTCGACGGGTACGTCAGGCCGGATGATCGTCACCGGGCAGGAGGCATGGAGCGCCACCTGAACACTCACGGAACCGAGCAGGGCCCTGCGGAAGCCGCCCCGGCCCCGGCTGCCCACGACCAGCATGTCGGCGCCCTCGGCTGCATCCACCAGGACCTCGGTCGCATTGCCTCGCACCAGGCGCTGGTGCACCAGTGACCCGCCCTCCTCGCCGAGGACCGTACGGACCTCCTCGACCAGGCCTCGCTCGGCCTCCTCCTCGTCGAACACGGTGTCCACCGCGGGGGCCGACCACGAAGCGGCACCGGGCACGTCCCACGCCGCGACGGCCTCCACCTTCCCGCCCACGAGGCCTGCGTACCGGACCGCCCAACGAAGCGCGGCCCGGGAGGACGGCGAACCGTCGACTCCCACCACGATCTTTGGAGCCCCATCCTGCCTGTCCATCGCGTTCACCTTCCGACGCCGGTACATCCACAGTCTCCGAACCCCACGCACACCGCCACGCGACACGGCGGAACGTCACCGGCAGGCCGCACGTATGGGCCGGACGGCCCTCAGCCGGAGGCCTGCCGGGCCCCTCCCGGCGGCGGGGTCCAAAGTGGATGGTGAAGGCCACGGCCGGACCCTGACCCGAAGGAGGGCTGGTCATGACGGAGTCGGCCCTGAGCACCCCTGCCGCCCCGACCCCACGCCCTGCCCTGCTCCGGTTTCTGGGTGGTGTGCGGACGGTCACCGGCAGCAAGTTCCTGGTCGAAAGCGACCACGCCAGGGTCCTCGTCGACTGCGGGCTCTTCCAGGGTTTCGCGGACCTGCGACGGCGCAATTGGCAGAAGCTCGCCTGCGACGCCAAGGACATCCACGCGGTCGTCGTCACCCACGCGCACCTCGACCACTGCGGCTACCTTCCCCGCCTGGTCCGGCACGGCTTCCGCGGCCCGATCCTGACCAGCGCCCACACGGCCCGTCTCGCCGAGATCGTCCTCCGCGACAGCGCCCGGCTCCAGATGGAAGCGGCCCAGCACGCCAACGACCACGGCTGGTCCAAGCACCAGCCCGCCAAGCCCCTCTACGACGACAACGACGTCGACCAGACCGTGAAGTTCTTCGACCCTGTGGAGACGGGAGCCGAGGTCGAGATCATGGGCGGCACCCTGCTGAGGCTCACCACGGCGGCCACATCCTCGGCTCCACATGGGCCCACCTCACCCTGGAGGACGGCCACACCCTCGCGGTCAGCGGAGACCTCGGCCGCCCCGGCCCCCCCTCCTGCTGCCGCCGGAACCGTTCTCCGGCGCCGACGTCCTTCTCATGGAATCCACCTACGGCGACCGCAGCCACGACAGCGCAACGGCTCAGCGGGAGTTCGGCGCCGTCATCTCCCGAGCGCTCTCGCGCGGTGGCACCGTCGTCATCCCCGCCTTCGCCATCGACCGAACCGAGGTCGTCCTGCACGAGCTCGCCGGCTTGCGGCGCGACGGCACGCTCCCCCGACACGTCCCCGTCTACGTCGACAGCCCCATGGCACTCGCCGCCCTCGACGTCTACCGCGAAGCCCTGCGCAGCCATTCCCCCGAGCTGCGGCCCGAGGCCCTCGCCCAGGGCGAGGCCGCCATCAGCCCGGACCCCTTCCTGGCCGCCCGCAGCGTCCAGGAATCCATCGACATCAACAACAGCACCGGCCCCGCGGTCATCGTCTCCTCGGCCGGCATGGCAACCGGCGGGCGGGTCCTGCACCACTTGCACCGGATCCTGCCCGACCCCCGCAACGCGGTCGTCATCGTCGGGTTCGCCGCCGCCGGCACCCGCGCCCGCGACCTCGTCGACGGCGCCCGGACCCTCAAAATGTTCGGCGAGTACGTGCCCGTCCGCGCCGAAGTCGCCGACGTACCGCACTTCTCCGCCCACGCCGACGCCGGCCAGATCATCGACTGGCTGCGCAACGCCCCCGCCCCGCACACCACCTACCTCGTCCACGGGGAGGAGTCGGCGGCGGAAACCCTGCGCGACCGCATCGACCGCGAACTGGGCTGGACGGCTGTCGTACCCCGCTCGGGAGAGGGCGTCCTCGTGCGGTGACCGGGACCGGTCGGCCCTCGGGATGTGTACCGCCAGGCCCTCCCGAAGCCCGTACCGCAGCAGTCAACCTGAGGGGGAAAGGGCTGGAGGCACGGCATGAACACGGTGTGGAGTCCGCTGGGGAAGGGGTCGCCGAGAGCCGCGCCTCCGCCTTCCCGACTTCCCCGCCCGCCCGCCCGCGACGAGGACGCTGCCATGACCTCAACTCCGTACACCGTCAACGACGTCATGACCAAGAAGGTCATCGCCTTCAGCCCCGACGCCGGATTCAAGGAGATCGCCACCGCCATGGAACGGTGGAAGGTGAGCGCCGCCCCCGTGGTCGAAGGCGAAGGCCACGTCGTCGGCGTCGTCTCCGAGGCCGACCTCCTCCCGAAGGAGGAGTTCCACGACCACCGTCCCGGCATGATCGAACAGACGCGCCACCTCGGCGACACCGCAAAGGCGGGCTCACTCAGGGCCGAAGAGCTGATGACCACCCCGGCCATCACCATCCATCCTGACGCCACGCTCCCCCAGGCGGCCCGCCTCATGGCCGAACGCCACGTGAAGCGGGCTCCCGGTCGTCGACGCGGACGGCAACCTGAAGGGCATCGTCAGCCGCGCCGACCTCCTCAAGGTCTTCCTGCGCTCTGACGACGCACTCACCGAGGAGATCAGGCGCGACGTGGTGCACCCCCTCTTCCCCGTCTCCCACAACCATGTCCAGGTCACGGTCTCCCAAGGTGTTGTCACCCTGACCGGACAGGTACGGGACACCGGCCTGATCCCGGTGGCAGCACGCCTCGCCCAGGCCGTGGAGGGCGTCGTCGACGTGCGCTGTCGGCTCGAACTCGTGCACCCGGCTTGAGCGCCTTTCGGGCGGGCTCGGCATCCCGCGATCGGCTCAGCGTCCGGTTCGCGCCGCCTCAACAGCGCACGGGCCGCTGCGATCCCGGGCATCCCGGGCGTGGCCCGGCGACCATCTCGACCTCCTGACGGACCACCACACACCGGTCGGGTTCTCCGACCGCATGGACGCGGTCACCCGATTCCGCAACGAGGGCACTCCCTTGGGACATCCGGTTACCCCAGAGCCGTAGGCCTCCCGTGCTCACACGGCACGCCGTGACCGCCTGCCGGGGAGAACCGGACACGCGAGGCTCTTGTCACCTGTTCACAAGACAGGCCACGTACACACGCGCGTACTTCAGCGATGGATCGGACGTCTCGGGCGGATCCACCGACGACGTCGAAGGAGACGGCCGCGCAGCTGCTGCCGCCACTGCCCTTTGCAGGCAGGGCGACCCGACGCAACCCGAGACCGAATCTAACTACTCGTCAGTAAAGTCAGCAAAAGGTCAGCAATCGTCCGACCGAAGTTGACTACAGCCTGCAACACGTGAGGCTCGGCGACCGACACTGGAGGCCGGCAGCCCACGTCCGGCAGCCTTCATCCCGAAGCCGAAAGCGGAGGATCGGTCCCGAGTGGCGCATCTAGCCCCGGTCCGCACAAATGAGCAGGTCAACGCACCCTTCCCCTGGCTTTCAGATGCGCCGACGGGAGCTCGGGGGCCGGAATCGGAGGGCCGTCGTAGCCCTTGACCTCGCCGAATCGAGTCCCGTTCATCCAGTCTTCCCGGGCCTTCGCGATATCATCGTGTGACCGTCCGATCCAGTTCCAGGACATGGCGATCCTCGAGAGATCCGCCACCTGCAGGCCCATCCCCAACGACGCCGACAGGGAAAGGCCAGCGATCCACAGCCAAGATGAAGATCCATAAAGGCCCTCAGCCACCGGCATCACGTGCGCGTACGTCTCGTGGGTGACACGCGGATCCCGGCGCCCGAGCCACTCGGCCCATGTCCGGTACCGGTACGCCCTCGGACAGTCCAGCTGAGGCCAAGAAGTGGCGCAGGCGCTACGGGGAGAGCGCCTCGTGATCCCCGTGCTCTGCTTGGCTTGCGCCTCAGGCGGTCGACGAGCGAGCCTGCAGGGTCTGCCCCACGAGGAACTCGACGCGATGGGCCACTCGGGTTCATTGCGATCCGGAGTGACTCCCATTATCACGCGCGGACGCGCCAAAAACCACGCGCGCCACCGCCCGGGTGTGCAGGAAACGATGATCGAGGCTTCCTGCCCACGCCCACAGCCGACGGATCGCCCACAGTGGCAGCAACCGACCGGAACCGGAGGTACCGCCATGACCGACACTGCACCGGAAGGGACTGGTAAGCCGCTGCCCGGAGAGGCTCACCGGCTCGATGTCACCCACGTCGAAGGTGACGTCTACGTGGTCGACGTGCGCGGGCACCGCCTCCGTGTCGACCAGCCCACGGACGCGGGCGGGGCGGACACCGCGCCCACACCGACCGAGCTGTTCGCAGCGTCCCTGGCTACGTGTGTCGCCTTCTACGCGGGGCGCTACCTGCTCCGCCACGGCATGCCGTGCGACGGGCTGGGCGTGCGGGCGGAATTCGTCATGGCCACCGACCGCCCCGCTCGGGTGGCCGCGGTGCGCATGGTGATCGTGCCGCCGCCGCAGCTGCCCGAAGAGCGGCGCGCGGGCCTTCTCGCCGTCGCCTCGCACTGCACCGTCCACAACACGCTCCAGCGATCGCCGGACATCGGCATCGAGCTCGCACCGTAGCCGCCCCGCTCACAAGGCGGGCGGACAGGCATCGTCGGCCGGGGCCTCGCCGCCGACGGTCCGTCGCCAGGTAGGAGTGAGGCGACGGTGCGGCTATTTCGCGCGCCGGCCCACATGGGTTTCGAGCAGCCACAGGGTGCCGTGTTCGATCGTGAACTCGATGTCGCACACATCGCGGTAGTGCTCTTCCAGCTGCTCCACGTACGTGGACAGGCGATCGAACGAGGCCGGGTCCAGCGTGGCCAGCTCCTGAAGCGGCAAGCTGTCGCGGACGCCCGAGACGACTTCCTCGCCCTGAGCGTTCGGCAGGTACTTGCCGTACAGCCCGGGACTCCCGGCGGACGGATCGCGGCTGAACACGACGCCGCTGCCGGAGTCAGCTCCGAAGTTACCGAAGACCATGCTCTGGACGGTGACCGCCGTCCCGGAACGGAATGTGGTGAGGACCGCCTGCCACAGCTGTTCGACCGGGTCCTGCGGAAACGCCCGCCCCGTGCGTTCGAGAATGAGGTCCTTGAACGTTTCGACAACCCGTATGAGGTCGCAGGTGTCCAGCCTTGAGTCGTCCGCGACCTGGTGCTGCAGCTCAATTCGCCGGAGCACGTCTTCGAACAGTGAACTTTCGACACCCATGGCCGTACTGCCGAACATCTGCACAAGACGTCGGTAGGAATCCCAGCCGAACCTGTCCCGGTCGGGCACCCTGGCCAGCCCCAGCACGGACAGGTCATTCAGGCCGATGTCCAGGATGGTCTCCGTCGTGCCCGGCATGAAGTGCCCGGCACCCGCCCTGACCGACAGTAGAAGCGGGTTGTCCACCTGCCCCAGCCTCTTGCCGGCAGCCTGCTCCACCGCCGCCAAGTGCTCGCTGACCTCGCCTTCCAAGCCCTCCGGCGGCTCACCGGTGGCCAGGAAGGCACGGCAGGCATCGGTGGTGATGGTGAAGCCTGGCGGAACCGGCAATCCCAGGCACGTCATCTCCGCGAGATTCGCGCCCTTACTTCCGAGGAGCGCGGCCATGCCCCGGCCGCCCTCGTTGAAGTCGTACACGTACGAACCCATCCCTGCCACCAACCCCTTCGTCGCCCCCTCCTCTCGGGGGTGCTGATCGTGTCCGCGCGGACACGCGTCGTGCCGCGCGAACGCAACCGCCGGATCCATGGAATGCGCTGCCTTCTCTGTACTCAGTCTGTCTGGCCGGTCGGTCGGCCTCCAGGAGGGGCCGGTGGGCCCTTCCTGGGGCCAGTGGGCCAACTCCCCGCCTACAGACTCGATATCGCGACCCTTCATCTGCGGCCTGCCTCCGCCCGCCCTCCGTATAGAGGATCGCGATAACCGCACGCCGCCTGTCGCAGCCTGCACCGTCCCCGAGGGAGGGTTCAGGTCTCTCCCGGACCCGGCCGGCCGTGCCCTGGCCCGTGCGCGCGCAGTGCGGTCAGACGTTGTTCGTACTCTTCTTCGTCGATCTCGCCTCGGGCGAACCGTTCGGCGAGCACCTGCTTGGCGGAAGGCGCAGCCGGGGGCCGCACTGGGCCCGAGGGGAAGCGGTCGACACTGCGGAGGAGCAGTGCGACTCCCGCGACGGCCAGGGCCACGAGGAGGACCATGCTGAACGTCATGGCGACCCAGCCCCATCCGCCCATTCCGTGGTCGTACCAGAACATGGCTCACGCTCCTGTTGCGACGGTCTGGGACACGGCCCGCAGGGCATGTCCCCCATGTCCTCACTGTCCGTCGGCCCATGTCGTCCGGGCATGGGCTGGTCGGGGTCGCAACCAGGGCCGTTAGTCCTATGCTCAGGGCCGTGTCCGCCTCCAGACGGGAGGACCCGAACGAAGGCGCCCAATGGGCACGCCTTCCCGCCCCGGGCGCCACCGCAAGAGTCGGCTCTTCACCACAGAAGTTGTGCCGGAAGCCGAGTGCCGACAGCAATGACGGCCGTGGCACAGCGGGTGGGCGCGGTGACGACATGGTGTCCCTCTAGGGTGGCCTCGCGGGCCGATTGAGGCGACGCCGACCTTGGTGAGGAGGGCGTCAGCATGTCGGAGCGGGAGCAGGGGCTGGGCGACGTTCAGCGTGCGCACTGGCAGCAGACCTACGGCCGGCATCCCGGCATGTACGGGGAGGAGCCATCCGATCCGGCGATCCACGCCGCTGCCGTCTTCGGGGCCGCCGGCGCCCGGAAGGTGCTGGAGCTGGGTGCCGGCCATGGCCGTGACGCGCTGTACTTTGCCCGCCAGGGATTCTCCGTGTTGGCCACCGACTTCAGCCCAGTGGGTCTGGAACAGCTGCGTGAAGCCGCCGCGGCCCAGGACGTCACGGAGCGGGTCACCACAGCGGTCCACGACGTCCGCGATCCTCTGCCGCTCGCGGACGCCTCGGTGGATGCCGTGTTCGCCCACATGCTGCTCTGCATGGCACTGTCCACCCAGGAGATCCACGCCCTGGTCGCCGAGGTGCGACGGGTACTGCGGCCGGGCGGAGTGTTCGTCTACACCGTCCGCCACACTGGGGACGCCCACTACCAGGCCGGTGCCGGGCACGGAGACGACATCTGGGAACACGGCGGCTTCGCCGTCCACTTCTTCTCCCGCGACCTGGTCGACGCCCTCGCCGGAAGCTGGACTCTGGTCGAGGTCGCCGCCGTCGAGGAAGGCGGCCTCCCCCGGCGGCTGTGGCGCGTCACGCAGACCGTCCCTCGGTGAGTACCGCCTGAAGGCTCAGCGCTGTCCGATCTCGGGTTCCGGTTCGGCTTCGTCGTACCGCTCCGATGCTCGGTGCACCCGACGGCGGGCGTCGTCACGCAGTCCTCACCGCACGGGGACCGTGATCACCGGGCAGTGCGCCCGGTGCAGCAGCCCGTGGACAACCGATCCGAGTCGCATGCCCGTGTAACCTCCCTTGCCACGACGGCCCACGACCACGGCGAGGGCGTGCTCGGCGGCACCGGCGAGCTCCTCCACCGGGTGCCCGGACAGCACCTCGTGCGTCAACACGACGTCCGGGTACTCCTGCGACCAGCCTGCCGTCGTCTCGGACAGCATGCGTCGTTGCCCTTGGAGCGCGGCCTCCTCGTCGTGGTGCAGGAAGAGCGGGGGCTCCCACACCGACACGGCACGCAGCCTGGCCCCCCTGAGGTCGGCCTCTTCGAATGCCAGCGCGAGGGCCGCCTTCGAGGAATCGCTCCCGTCAATGCCCACCACCAGGTAGGGCGGCTGTTGCGTGACGTGCTCGGCGTCGCCCACGACAATGACCGGACACTGCGCCTGGGCGCTGACGGGAACAACCAGGGAACCGGCGCTGAGGAACTCCGAAGTCCGGCTCAGGTGACGGGAGCCGAGCACGATCATGCGGGCCCGCCTCGACAGGCGACCGATCTCCGGGGCGGGGAACCCCTCGACGAGATCCACGACCGATTCGACCTCCGGGTGTCGCTCCCTGCTCCAGGCGGCAGCCTCGCCGAGGGCGTCTGAGACCACCTGATGCAAGGCGATGCTACGCGGTGTGTCGTCGACGTGTTGCGTGTCGTGTTGAGGAGGTACGGCTACGACGAGTCGCAGCCGTAGCCGGCGTCGCCCGGCCTCGTCCACCGCCCAGGCCAGGGGAAGACGCCAGTCCCTGGCCGGGTCGATGCCCACGACGATCTCCTCGTGTTCGCCCGCGTCGCTCACGATTCGCTCCCGTTCTCGTCCGTGTGGCGCGGAATGAGCTCTACGGGGCAGTGGGCATGATGGACGAGGCTGTGCGTGACCCGTCCGAGGGTGGGCCCGAGGTAGCTGGGTGCCCTTCGGCCGCCCATCACCAGCAGGTCCGCCCGGCGCGAAGCCTCGACCAGGACAGAAGCCACTGACGTGCTCTTCTCCGCGTCACCCTGCACGGCCAGGTCCGGAAACTCCTGGCGCACCCGGTCCGCCACCGCGTTCAGGTGATGGACCTGCTCGTTGGCGATTTCCTCCACGTCGTCGAGCAGGGTCACGACCTCGCCGACGGACTGCAGGATGTTCCACACGTGCAGCAGCCGCAGTGAGCCCTCGCGGATCTGTGCCTCGCGTGCGGCGTACCGTGCGCAATCGAGGTCGTGCTCGTCACGGACGGCGGCGAGCACCGCGCCCGTCCCAGCGCCGTTCTCGGTGCCCCTGACGATGATGACGGGCGTCTTCGCCCCCGCTGCGACCTTGAGGCCGACCGATCCGAGCATGAGGGAGCTGAAACCGCCCAGCCCCCGGCTGCCGACCACGATGGTGCCGTCGGGGCCCGCGGCCTGGTGGAGGCTCGGGACCGGTGCCCTGCGGCTGAACTCGGCGTTGACTTGCAGGCCGGGAAACCGCTCCGTGACTGCGGCCACCGTGGCATCCAGTAGTTCCCGGCCTGCCTGGCGGACATGCTCGATGCTCTTCGCCGAGACGTAGAGGACCCGGCCGTCCGTGTCGGACCCGTGCACGATGCGCAGCGGGCACTCCCGGCGTGCGGCCTCCTCCGCCGCCCAGAACGCTGCCCACCGGGCCGGTTCGGAGCCGTCGACACCGACGACGACGGTGCCGAGTTCCGAGCTGCTCGTGGTGCCTTCCATGGTTCCTCCTCAGGGAGCCGCCAGGGGTCGGGGTCTCAGGTCGGCTCTTCTGACTTCTCGGTCAGGACGGCCCTTCAGTACCTGGCAGGGACCGGTGGTCCTGGTTCATGCAATCCCGCGCCGCAGGTGCGGCACAGGTCCGATCGGGCCCGGCTCCGGACCATTCGGCCCTCCTCGTCTCTTGGCATGGGGCGGATCGTGGTTTTAGGCGTCCTCCGGCGTTCCCGTCCGGGTGGATCGCCGTGACGGCAGGAGGTGCCTCATGAAGCACATCAAGGTCGGAGACCTGATGACCGACGAGGTCGTCTCGGTCATGACGTCCACCCCTTTCAAGGATGTCGCGAAGCTGCTCGCTCAGCACGACATCAGCGGACTGCCGGTCCTCGACGACGAGGACCGGGTGCTCGGCATCGTCTCCGAGAGCGACCTGATCGGCCTCGCAGCCGCCGATCACGCACCGGTGGGCGAGGAGCCCGATACCGGCCGGGGCGGGGCCCCATTCCCGTCCGAGGTGACCTTCACCGCTGGTGAGGCCATGTCCGCACCGGCGGTGACGGTTCACGCGGACGAGACCGCGGCAGGAGCCGCCCGACTGATGGCCCGCCGCGGCGTCGAGCGACTGCCGGTCGTGGACGACGAGGACCGACTCGTCGGCATCGTCACCCGCCGTGACCTGCTCTGGCTCTTCCTGCGACCGGACTCGGAGATACGTCACCGCGTAGTCGCGGACATACTCGTGGACACGATGGGGCTGAGCGCCGATGCGGTCACCGTCCACGTGGTCGACGGCATCGTGACACTGGAGGGCCGGCTGGAGAAACAGAGCCAGATTCCGGTCCTGATCCACCTCACCAGCCAGCTGGACGGTGTGGTCGCAGTCGCCTCCCGCCTGGCGGCCACCCACGATGGCTCCCTACCCACCCCACCGCACCGCACCGCCTACGGGATGTCCCTGTAACGGCGACGTCCCGTGTCGCCCATCCGGGGGAATCGCCGACGCCCGCTCGCTGCGTTTACGGCCGTCACCCGACGTGACGCTGTCTCCTTGATGGTTCCAAGGCAAGGAGAAGGACCCGGCCATGGATTACTCGATCATCCGCAAGCAGCCCGGCCCCGGTGTCGTCTTCATGCTCCAGGACTACGAGCGGGCCCGCGCGGACTTCAACTGGGAAACGGCCAGGTCCTTGCTGTCCGGGCTGCCTGGAGGCGGGCTGAACATCGGCTACGAGGCCGTCGACCGGCACCTGGCGGCAGGCCGGGGCGGGCGGGAAGCACTCCGCTGCATCGCACCCGACGACACCGTCACCCGCCTCACCTACGCCGAGCTCGGAGGCCTCACCGGTCGCTTCGCCAACGTCCTCACCTCCCTGGGCGTGGACCGACAAGAGAGGGTTTTCACCCTCTTGGGCCGCTGCCCCGAGCTGTACACGACCGTCTTGGGCACGCTGCGCAGCGCACGCGTGCTGTGCCCGCTCTTCTCGGCCTTCGGCCCCGAGCCCGTGCGCCAGCGGCTGGAGCTGGGCGATGCCCGGGTCCTTGTCACCACCGAGGCGCTGTACCGGCGCAAGGTCGAGGAGAACAGGCACCGCTTGCCTCATCTGGACCATGTCCTGCTCGTGGGTCCGGTTACCGATCCGCCGCCTGGCACGCTCTCCTTCGCCGCACTCATGGACGAGGCTCCGGAGGAGTACACGGTGCCGGCCACCGATCCGGAGGACATAGCGCTGCTGCACTTCACCAGCGGTACGACCGGTACCCCGAAGGGCGCGGTCCACGTGCACGAAGCGGTTGTGGCCCACCACGCAACGGCGGCCTTCGCGCTCGATCTGCGCCGGGAGGACGTGTACTGGTGTACGGCGGACCCGGGATGGGTGACCGGTACCTCGTACGGGATCATCGCCCCGCTCACGCACGGCGCGACCGTCGTGGTCGACGAAGGGGACTTCGACGTCCACCGCTGGTACCGCATCCTCGACAACCATCGGGTCACCGTCTGGTACACGGCACCGACCGCCATCCGCATGCTCATGCGTGCAACCCCCAGGGACGGCACCCGAGATCTGCCCGGGCCGTACGACCTGTCGGCTCTGCGCTTCATCGCAAGCGTGGGTGAACCGCTCAACCCGGAAGCCGTCCTGTGGGGGCAGGAGGTACTCGGCCTGCCGATCCACGACAACTGGTGGCAGACGGAGACCGGGGCGATCATGATCGCCAACTTCGCGGCCAGCGACATCCGGCCCGGCTCCATGGGACGGCCTCTGCCCGGTGTGGAGGCCGCGTTGCTCGAACGCGGCGAGGACGGACGCGCCGAGGTCGCGGGAGGCCGCGTTCGGGTCATCACCGGGGCGGGCGTCGAGGGAGAGCTGGCGCTGCGTCCGGGCTGGCCCTCCATGTTCCGGGGCTATCTGAACGAGGAGGCCCGTTACCGGGCCTGCTTCGCAGACGGCTGGTACCTCACGGGCGATCTTGCGAAACGCGACGAGGACGGGTGGTTCTGGTTCGTCGGCCGCGCCGACGACGTCATCAAGTCGGCAGGACACCTCATCGGACCGTTCGAGGTGGAGAGCGCGCTGATGGAGCATCCCGCGGTCGCGGAGGCCGGTGTGATCGGCCGCCCGGACCCGGTCGTGGGAGCTGTCGTCAAGGCATACGTCTCCCTCCGTCCCGGGCTCTCCCCCGACGCGTCCCTCAAGCGAGAACTTTTGGCGTTCGCACGCAGGCGGCTGGGCCCCGCGGTGGCGCCCAGAGAGATCGAGTTCGAGCAGAACCTCCCCAAGACGCGCAGCGGCAAGGTGATGCGCCGCCTGCTGCGCGCCCGGGAACTGGGATTGCCCGAAGGTGATCTGTCCACGCTGGAGACCCCCGGATGACCCGCTCGTGAGAGAAGGCGGAACCATGAGCACCACCCCGCAGCCCGAAGGAAAGGCCCGGAGCGCAGCACGCAGGAGCGGGCACAGGAAGGGACCCGCCACTGCCGCCCGCGGCACTCCCGACGGGCATCCCGCACCCGGGCACCACCTGTCCCTGCTCCGCCGGATGCTTGCCATCAGACGGTTCGAGGAAAGGTGCGTGGAGCTCTACAGCGGCGCGAAGATCCGTGGGTTCGTCCACCTCTACATCGGTGAGGAAGCCGTCGCCGTGGGCGTCAACCAGGCACTGCGCGAGGAGGACGCGGTGGTCTCCACCTACCGCGAACACGGGCATGCCCTGGCTCGCGGAGTTTCCGCCGACGCCGTGATGGCCGAGATGTACGGCAGGGCCACCGGCTGCAGCCGCGGACGCGGCGGCTCGATGCACCTGTTCGACGCCACGCACCGCTTCTACGGGGGCAACGCGATCGTGGCCGGCGGCCTGCCCCTGGCTGCCGGACTCGCACTCGCCGACCGGATGCGCGGCAGCACCCGCGTCACCTGCTGTTTCTTCGGGGACGGAGCTTTCGCCGAAGGCGAGTTCCACGAGACGGCCAACCTCGCGGCCCTGTGGCGGCTACCCCTACTGCTGGTCTGCGAGAACAACTTGTACGCCATGGGCACGAGCCTGGCCCGGGAGCACGCCCAGACCAACCTCGCCATGCGTGCCGCCTCCTACGGAATGCCCGCGTGGACGGTCGACGGCATGGACGTCCTCGCCGTCGAAGCGGCCGCACTCAGGGCGGCGGAGTCCGTGCGCGCAGGCAACGGACCGCACTTCCTCGAGGCACAGACCTACCGGTTCCGCGCCCACTCCATGTACGACCCTGACCGGTACCGGGCCAAGTCCGAGATCGAGGAATGGAAGGGACGCGACCCCCTCAAAGGACTGGCCGAACTGATGCGTTCCGAAGGGCAGCTCGACGACCGGGTGATGGAAGAACTCGACAAGGAAGTACTCGCCGAGATCGACCAGTCCGTACAGCGGGCCGAGAAGGCCCCGCTCGAACCGGTCTCGGACCTGCTCCGCTTCGTCACGAGCGAAACCGGGGGCGCGGCATGAGCACACGGAAGGCACCGACCGGGACTTCCCGGCCGACTACCTATCGGGAGGCGCTCCGTGAGGGGCTACGCGAAGCCCTGCTGCAGGACGAACGGGTCTTCCTCATGGGCGAGGACGTGGGCCGGTACGGCGGATGCTTCGGCGTCAGCCTGGGCCTGCTCGAAGAGTTCGGACCTGACCGTATCCGCGACACGCCTTTGTCCGAATCCGGATTCGTCGGCGCGGGCATCGGCGCCGCACTCGGCGGGATGCGGCCCGTGGTCGAGATCATGACCGTCAATTTCAGTCTCCTGGCCCTGGACCAGATCCTCAACAACGCGGCCACACTGCTCCACATGTCGGGCGGGCAGCTGAGCGTCCCCGTCGTGATCCGCATGACCACCGGGGCAGGCCGACAGCTCGGCGCCCAGCACTCCCACAGCCTCGAAGGCTGGTACGCCCACATCCCCGGCATCAGGGTGCTGGCACCCGCGACGGTCGACGACGCGCGCCACATGCTCGCAGCCGCCCTCGCGGACCCCGATCCGGTGCTGCTCTTCGAACACGGCAGTCTCTACAACGCGGAGGGCTCGCTGGACGCCACCGTTGATGCCGTCGATCTCGACACGGCGGCCGTACGCCGGCCGGGTACGGACGTCTCGGTGATCACGTACGGCGGCTCCCTGCCGAAGGCCATGGCCGCAGCGGAAACCCTTGCCGGGGAGGGCATCAGCGCAGAGGTCGTGGACCTACGCACCCTGCGCCCCCTCGACGACGCCACCGTCATGGCGTCCGTCGGCCGAACCCACCGGGCCGTGATCGTCGACGAGGCATGGCGCAGCGGCAGCCTGGCCGCGGAAATCTCGTCCCGCATCACCGAGCAGGCGTTCTACGAGCTCGATGCCCCCGTTCAGCGCGTATGCAGCGCGGAGGTCCCCATTCCCTATGCCCGGCAGCTCGAAGAAGCGGCGCTTCCCCAGCCCGCGACCATCGTGGACGCCGTTCGTCGGGCGGTGAGCTGACATGGCCGACTTCACCATGCCCTCCCTCGGCGCGGACATGGACGAGGGCACCCTCGTGGAATGGCTGGTAGGACCCGGTGACACCGTCACGAAGGGCGATGTCGTCGCCGTCGTGGAGACGGCGAAGTCGACGATCGAAGTCGAATGCTTCGACTCGGGAACGGTCGGTGCACTCCTCGTCGACCCAGGGACCACCGTGCCGGTCGGCACACGGATGGCCGTCATCAACACGGAAACTGAGCCTCCGGCCGCCGTCCCTGCCCCTGCCACTCCTTCTGCGAAGCAGCCGACGGCCCCGGCCTCCGAACTGCAAGCCGTTCCGGGCCGCACCACAACCGGGGGCGGGGACACCGTGTCCACTCCCCTGGTGAGGCACTTGGCCGAGCGGAAGGGCATCGACCTGTCGTCCGTGCACGGTTCCGGCAAGGGCGGTCGGATCACCCGTTCCGACGTGGAGCACGCGCCAGCCGACGGGCCACATCGGGTGAAGGCCTCGCCGCTCGCCCGCAGGATGGCCCAGTCGTCGGGCATCGACCTGAGCGCCCTGCGGGGAACCGGACAGGGCGGCACGATCCGGGCCGACGACGTACGGGCCGCCACGGCGGGCCCTCCGGCCCGTACGGTCGAAAGCCACGCACAGGCGCGCCCGTCTTCGGCGACGGCCGAGCCCGCGTATCCGGCGCGTGCGGCGATCGCGGCTCTGATGAGCCGTGCCAACCGCGAGATCCCCCACTACTACTTGTCGACGAAGATCGATCTGGCCGCCGCGATGGCATGGATGCGCGACCGGAATGCCGACAGGCCCGTGGCGGAACGGCTCGTACCAGCGGCCCTGCTGCTCAAATCGGTTGCCCTGGCTGCACGCCAAGTACCGGAACTGAACGGTTACTGGAAGGACGAAGCGTTCGTCCCCTCGCACACCGTGCGACTCGGTGTCGCGGTGTCCCTGCGCGGTGGCGGCCTGGTCGCGCCGGCGCTGACCGACGCCGACACGATGCCGCTGCCAGAGCTCATGGCGACGCTGAAGGGACTGGTCTCGCGGGCGCGTGGCGGCCGACTGCGGGCCTCGGAGACCGCCGACCCGACGCTGACCGTGACCAACCTCGGTGATCAGGGGGTGGAGACGGTCTTCGGGGTGATCTACCCGCCGCAGGTCGCACTCGTCGGTCTGGGGCGTGTCATCGAGCAGCCGGTAGCCGTGAACGGGATGCTCACGGTGCACCCGACCGTCACGGCCACGCTCTCCGCCGACCACCGTGCGAGCGACGGTGCGACCGGGGCGCGATTCCTGACGTCCATCGACCGCCTGCTCCAACGACCGGAGGAACTGTGAACCGTGACGAGGCCCTCGTACTGATCAAGAACGTGCTGACAGACGTGGTTCCCGGCGCCGACGCGGCGGTTCTCTCGCAGGACGAGAACTTCCGGGACCACCTGGAGATGGACTCGCTCGACTTCCTCAACTTCATCGAGGCGCTGAGCGAGCGTACCGGTCTCGCCCTGCCCGAGACCGACTATCCGGCGTTGAACACCCTGGACGGCTGCGCCGACTACGTCGCCTCACGCTCCTCCGTGGAGTAGCGGGGGCTGTTCGGTCCCACATGGGGCCACTCGGCCCCTCCTCGGTCGCCGCGCCGCAGGTGACGCTGGAAGAGGGCCACGGTCCTGCGGCACCCAAGGAGGTCTCGCCATGAAGCACCATGTGACCGTCGGCGTCGACGGCTCTCCCGAGAGCCGGGCCGCGGCCCGTTGGGGCGCCCGGGAAGCGGTCCTGCGGGAAGTGCCGCTGAGGCTCGTCCACGCTGTCGACTGGCTGATCAGCCCCTCGGTACCGGCGCCGGGCCGCGAAGCGGCCGACCGTTGGGCCGACGAGGCGCTCACCGATGCGGCGGAGGACGTGCGACGTCGGCATCCCGGGCTGGAGGTCTCGACCAGATGCCTTTCCGGCAGGCCGGCGGCAGCCCTGGCCGCGGAGGCGGCCGACGCCGGGCTGCTCGTACTCGGCTCCCGCGGTGTGGGAGGGCTGGTGGGATTCCTCATCGGCTCGGTGAGTTTGTCGACACTCGTGGCCACCGAGACGCCGGTGGTGCTCGTCCGCGTGTCGGACGCGCCCGAGGCGGCCCAGCCCACCCGCTACGGGCAAATCGTCCTGGGCGTCGATATCCACGAGGCAGCGGACAAGGTACTGGCCTTCGCCTTCGAGGAGGCCGACCGTCGCGGCTGCGCCCTGCGTGCGATCCACGGCTGGAAGATGCCGTCCATGTACCAGTACGCGCCCTTCTTCGACCCGGAGAACGAGCGGGAGATCGGCCGGACCATCACCGTGATGCTCGACGAGATGCTGATGCCGTGGCGGCACAAGTTCCCGTCCGTGAGCGTCACCCACGAGGCGTTCGAGGGGCCCGCACCCGAGCAGCTCGTCCGGGCCGCGGCAAGCGCGGACCTGATCGTCGTGGGTCGCCGCCTGCGCCGCTCACCTCTGGGCGTGCATCTGGGGTCCGTGGCTCATGCGGTCCTGCACCACGCCGCTGCGCCCGTCGCGTTCATCGCTCACGGCTGACGGCCCCATTCACAAGGAGATCGGACCATGTCTCACCGCACTGTCGCAGACGTCATGACCCGGAACGTGGCCACGGCGAGCCCCGAAGCGTCACTCAAAACGGTCGCCCGGAGCCTCAACGACAACGGGGTCTCGGCCCTGCCCATCGTGGACACCCGTCGCCACCCGATCGGCATCGTCTCCGAAGCCGACCTGCTCCGCAGGCAGGCCGGGCTGCCCGACACCGAAGGACGCGACCCCATGCACGCCACGTCGTCCATAGACCGTGTCTCGATGGGCGCCCGGACCGCCGGCGATCTGATGTCCACTCCCGTCCTGACCGCCCGGCCGGAGTGGGGCATCGTCGAGACGGCCCGCTTCCTGCACGAGCGAGGCGTCAAGCGCCTGCCGGTGGTCGACGAGACCGGAACCCTGGTGGGCATCGTCAGCCGCACCGACCTGCTGCGCCCCATGCTCCGCAACGATGACGCCATCCGCGACGAGATCGTCGACGACGTACTGGGCCGGACCCTCAGGATGACCCCGGGAGGCGTTGCGGTGACTGTAAGCGAAGGGGTCGTCTCGTTGAGCGGCCGGGTCGAGGAGCGGTCGACCATTCCGGTTGTCGAACGACTGTGCCGGTCGGTCGACGGGGTCGTCAGCGTGGACCAATCCCTTGGTTACGCGGTCGACGACCTGTCTCCGGTTGCCGACCCTCACGATGCCCTGCATTGAACCCTCGCGACAAAGGGCGGAAAGAGCCCACCCGCTTCTCGCGGATCCCGATCGTGCGGTGCACGGCCACCAGCCGCTTCTCCGCATCCTCTCTGGGACTCTTTCCGTCAATTTCATAAAAGCACGCCCGACACCTGGACAACAGGGCCGATCAGCCCGAAATGATCCCCTGGCGGCCCTACCGCCGTCGGGCACGGGTGTCCACGCTCGGACGTATCGGGACGCCGTTCTGGAGGCATCATGAAGCAGCTTCGCACCGTCGAGGACGTGATGACGCATGCCGTCATCTCCGTCGACCGCAGAACACCGTTCAAGGAAGTCGTGGAGGCCATGCGGCAGTGGCGGATCAGCGCCCTGCCCGTCCTGTCGGAGGAAGGACGGGTCGCCGGCGTGGTGTCCGAAGCGGATCTGCTGCTCAAGGCCCAGGGTGCGGACGAGTCCCGCGCGGTCACCGCCGGGCAGCTGATGACCGTACCCGCGGTCACCGTGACCAAGGACGCCACCATCCCCGGCGCCGCCCGCCTGATGGCCCGCGGCCACCTCAAGCGGCTGCCCGTCGTCGACGGCGACGGCCGCCTGATCGGCGTCGTCAGCCGGGGCGACCTCCTCAAGATCTATCTCCGCCCCGACGCCGACATCGCCGAGGAGCTGCGCGAACTGATCATGGCCGAGCTCATCCCCGCCGGATCCGCCATGGTGCAGGTCCACGTGGCCGACGGCATCGTGCACCTGGACGGCTCCCTTCCCGACCCGGCCCTGAAGGACGTGCTGGTGCGTGTCGCACGCACCGTACCGGGCGTCGTGGACGTCACGGCCGTGCGCCTCGATACCGAAGTCCGCACGTGAAGGAGGCCGACGATGAGGCACCGCAGCGTCGCCGACCTGATGACCCCGACAGCCGTCAGCGTCCAGCGGGGCACCCCGTTCAAGGAAATCGCCAGGCTCCTCAAGGATTTCGACATCTCCGCCGTGCCCGTGGTGGACGAGGCCGAGCGTCCCGTGGGCGTCGTCTCCGAAGCCGACCTGCTCCGCAAGCGCAGCTCCGGCAGCGGCACGAACACGGCCGCCGATCTCATGACCAGCCCCGCCATCACGGCCCGGACCGAATGGAGCGTCGTCCGCGCGGCGCGAGTCATGCGGGGTCGCCAGGTCAAGAGACTGCCCGTGGTGGACGCCGCCGGCCGACTGATCGGCATCCTGAGCCGTAGCGACCTGCTTCAGCTCTTCCTTCGCAGGGACCACGCGATCCAGGAGGAAATCCTCGAAGACGTGGTGACCCACACCCTCGGCCTCAGCCCCTCGTCGTTGACCGTCGACGTCACCGACGGGCTGGTGACCCTCAGCGGCACCGTAAGCCGACGCAGCCTGGTCCCCATCGTGCTGCGCCTGTGCCAGAGCGTCGACGGCGTCGTCGACGTGGTCAACCGGCTCGACTACGCGCAGGACGACGTGTCGGTCGGCGCCCGAACGCCCACCGAACGGTAGGAGAAGAGCATGAAACATCGGGAAGTCCGTGAGCTGATGACCCGCGAGGTCGTCACCGTCCCCAGCAACGCTCCGTTCAAGGAGATCGCCCGCACCCTGACGGAGCACAAGGTGTCAGCCGTTCCGGTCGTCGACTCTGCCGGCCGGCCGCTCGGCGTGATCTCGGAACGGGACCTGCTGCCGAAGTCCGCCGGCCAAAGCGACTACTTCCGGTCACTTCCCGAGCGGGAGGCCTGGCAGGAGGACAAGGCCGCGGGTACGCGCGCCGAGGAGCTGATGTCCTCGCCCCCTGTGTGCGCCAGACCCGACTGGACCGTCGCCGAAGCCGCCAGGTTGATGGAAGCACAAGGAGTCAAGCGGCTCCTGGTCGTGGACGACTCGGACGTACTGATCGGAATCGTCAGCCGTCGGGACCTGCTGCGGATCTTCCTCCGGGCGGACGAGGACATCCGTCACGAGATCATGGGTGACGTCCTCGAACTCGGCGTACGTCAGAGCCCCTCGGCCATCACCGTGGCCGTCACCGACGGCCGGGTCGAACTGCACGGAACCGTCGACTTCAGGAGCCTCATCCCGCTCATCGAACGCCTCTGCCGGACCGTCGACGGCGTCGTCTCCGTAACCCAGCATCTCGGATACGCCATCGACGACACGAACTCAGTCTGAAGAAGCCGCCGTGCAGCCTCGGCACGTGCGACGACCAACTCCCCGACCCATGCGGGACCCTGCCGGGAGAGCCATCATGAACGATCGAATCGTCGCCGGTCTCGACGGATCCGCGGAAAGCCTCGCGGCCGCCCGCTGGGCGGCGCGAGAGGGCCTGCTGCGCGGCGTGCCACTCCACCTCGTCCACGCCGAGGAATGGTCATCTCCCCGCGACCTCCCGATGCCGACCAGCGATGTGCGCCGTCACTGGGCCCAGGCGCTGCTGAACGAGACCGCCGACGAACTGCGCGCGAGCCACCCCGAACTGGAGGTCGGCATCCGATCGATCGACGGCAGACCGGCCGCCGAGCTCGCCAGCGTCGCAGTCGGCGCGAACATGATCGTCCTGGGCTCTCGGGGACTGGGCACCGTCACGGGCTTCGTCCTCGGTTCCGTCGGCATGGCGGTCATCCAGGCGACGGTACGGCCCGTGGTCATGGTGCGGGCGAGCGAGGACGCGGTGCCACACCCCGACGGCCGGCACACGGCCCGTGAGCTGCTGGTGGGCGTTGACATCAGCCGACCATGTGATGCCCTGCTCGCCTTCGCCTTCGAGGAGGCGCGGCGGCGGGCATGCACCCTTCACGTCCTGCACAGCTGGTCGCTGCCTCCCCTGGTGGGGTACGGCGCGGCGTACGATCCGAGAGTCCACGCCCAGCTCGAAATGAGCGCGGAGGCCTCTCTGCACGATGTCCTGGCGCCTTGGCGGGACAAGTACCCGGATGTCGGCGTCATCGCTCGCGCGAGCCTCGGACACGCCGCCACGGAACTCATCAGGATGGGCGCAGAGGCGGGGCTCATCGTCGTGGGCCGCCGCATCCGGCGGAGCTCAATCGGCGCGCACATCGGACCGGTCACCCATGCGGTCCTCCACCACGCCAAGGCGCCCGTCGCCGTCATCGCGCACGAATAGCGACGCCCACATGCATTCTGGTGCGGCTCACCGCTCCGCGCAGATCGTCTCGACGAAGTGACCCACCTGCTCCTCGGACAGGTGCCTGGCGAGATCGGCCTCACTGATCATGCCGACGAGGCGGTGGTCGGCGATCACCGGGACACGCCGGATCCGGTGATCCTGCATCGTCTGCAGCACCTGGCTCGTGTCAGCGCCCGCGTCGACCGTGATGGGCCTGCCCTGCGCCAGCTGTCCGGCTGTCATGTGGTGTGGGTCCTTGCCCTTGGCCAGACACTTCAGCACGATGTCACGGTCGGTAATGATGCCGTGCAGACGGTCGTCGGGCCCGCAGATCGGCAGTGCGCCGACGTCCAGTTCGCTCATCCGCCGGGCCGCGTCCATGAGCGTCTCGGTCTCCTGTACGCAGGTGGCACCGCTGTGCATGATGTCCCGCGCGGTGGTCATGGCTGCCTCCTCATACACGTCCGTACCCGTTTCCAGTCTGGGCTCGTGCTCGGCGCCCCGCTCGTCGACGCGAGATCATGGGGACATGGCTTCTCTGCGGCATGGACCAGAGCACAAGGCCTTCCGAGCTCTCGCCGGATGCCAGGCCGACCGGCAGACCTCCTGACGTGACCGGCCCTGGTTGATCAGGCCCCAGACCTCTCTCCACCGCACCAGGGGCGGGCCGGTCGGCCCCCCGAGGGGCCGACCGGCCCCTCAACAGGAGGCCGTCGGGCAGTCAGTCTGGAGTGAGCGGGAAAACTCCGATCCGCGAACAGGGAGATGGAGACCATGGCGAACCGAGTGACCGTCGGCCTCGACGGGTCCCCGGAAAGTACGGCGGCTGCCCGCTGGGCAGCCCATGAGGCCGAGCTTCGCGGTGCCTCCCTGGACCTGGTCCACGCCGAGGAATGGCTGGAGAATCCTCCCCTTCCCGTCACGACCACCGAGGAACGTCGGAGGTGGGCCGAGGCCGTCCTCCGCGACACCACCGATGAGACGCACCGCGCACATCCGTCGCTGAAGGTCGACACCCGCCGAGTGGGCGGGCTACCTTCCCTGGCCCTCGCCCGCGCCGCCGAGGAATCCGACATGCTCGTACTTGGCTCGCGCGCGCTCGGCAGCATCGCGGGTTTCCTCGTCGGATCCACCGGCGCCGCCACCGTCATCGAGGCCGTGCGCCCCGTCGTGCTGGTCCGGTCCATGGACCGCGCGGGCAATCCGCCGGACGGTACCCGCGACCGAGGGCCCATCGTGGTCGGCGTGGACATCCACCAGCCCTGTGACAAGTTGCTCGCCTTCGCCTTCGAGGAGGCCTCCCACCGCCGCTGCCCGCTCGTGATCATCCACGGCTGGTCGCCACCGCCCATCCTCAGCTACGCACCGGCGCTCGACCCCGGGGTCCAGCAGGAAATGGCCCACGGCATCACCACCACACTGGACGAGATGATCAGCCCCTGGCACGAGAAGTACCCTTCGCTGCAGGTCGACTCCCGGGCCACCATCGGACAGCCGGCGATTCAGATCCTCGACGCGGCCTCCACCGCCGCCCTCGTCGTCGTCGGCCGCCGAATCCGCCACTCCGCCTTCGGCACTCACATCGGCCCCATCACACACGCCGTGATGCACCACGCGGTCGCACCGGTCGCCGTCATCGCCCACGAGTGAAGCCCACAGCACAGGCAGGTAAGTCTCATGAACGCATCGTTTCCGGACCCGGCAGCGATTGTTCCGCTCATCGAGGACGCTGCCATGGCTCCTTCCATGCACAATGCCCAGCCTTGGAAGTTCCTCTACCGACCGGCCTCCGGGCTCATAGAGCTGTACGGCGACCCGGGCCGTGCCATGCCCCATGCCGACCCGGACCACCGCGCCCTCCATGTGGGCTGCGCCGCCGCTCTGTTCAACCTTCGAGTGTCCGCAGCCTCGGCAGGCTGGGGCGCTGACGTACGGTTGCTGCCCGACCCGGACGATCCGTGGTTGCTGGCCGCTGCCAGCCTCCGGGAACCGGGGCCCACGGACAGCGATCTCGGAACCCTGCATCCAGCCGTACGGCGACGTCACTCCAGCCGATTTCCTTTCGTGGAGGAGGAGATCCCTCCAGCACTGTTGGACGGCCTGCGAGCCGCCGCGCTTCTCGAAGGGTGTCGCCTGGCCGTACCGGACGCTTGGCACACCGACACCGTGCTGGGGCTGGTACACGACTCCGAGCATCGCGAGGAGATGGATCCCTCACTGACGGCAGAGACGATGGCGTGGACACATTCCGGCACACCGGACGAGCAGACCCGTCCCGACGGAATTCCCGTGAACGCCTTCGGTCCGAAGCACTCGGGTCGGGGTGGAGTCGTGCGCGACTTCGGTCGCTCTCGGCGCGTTCCCGGTCGTGGGTGGGCCGCCTTCGAACAGAAGCCGCAGATCGTGCTGCTGGGTACGTCGGGTGACAGGCCCAAGGACTGGCTACGAGCAGGACAGGCCCTGCAGCGGGTTCTCCTTCAAGCCACCGCCGACGGGCTGGTCACGTCCATGACCTCGCAGCCGCTCGAATGGCCCGCGCTCCGCTGGACGGTGCGCGATCCGGGCTCGGCGATGACCCACGTCCAGATGGTGATCCGGCTCGGCTACGGACCGCAGGGTCCGGCAACGCCCCGGCGCCCGGTAGCCGAGGTACTGGACATCCGATGAGACCGGACATCGAGCTGCCGCCAGGAATTTCGTTGCCGTGAGCACGCCGCTGCACGCGGCGTCGCCACTCGCCTCAGTCCGGTTCCATGTAGGGGCGGCGGAAGACCGGGGCCTGGCCGGAACCGTACGGGCGCACGGCCGCCATCGCTTGGATGACGGCGGCCTCCAGAAGGCCGCCGGTGTCGATGGGGACGGCCTCCTCCCACGGCGGCTCCGCGGCTGCCATGGCCGTGGCCACCTCAGGGGTGGCGTCGGACGCCCCCGGGGCGCGGGTGCTCAGGCGCGCTGCCGACACCTCTCCCGGAGCCTGGCAGTGCAGGGCCACCAGGTCGGCGCTGGTGCGTTCGGCCATGCGCAGGGCGGCTTCACGCTGTCTGGCGTCGGACCAGGTGGCGTCCAGAACGACGGACTCGCCCCGGGACAGGAGGGCGGACGCCCGGTCGAGCAGCACCGCGTACGTCCTCGCGGTCCACTCGGGCGTGTACAGCCCTTCGCCGTAGCCCGCGGCCGCGGATTCCTCCGCCGGGATGCCTGCCAGCTCCTTGCGGAGACGGTCGCTGCTGAGCAGCGTGACACCGAGGCGATCGGCCAGTGCGCCGGAGAGCGTGGACTTCCCGCTGCCCGGGAGGCCGCCGACGAGGGTCAGGCTGACAGCCGAAGTGCGCAGGTGGCGCAGCGTCGTGGTGACCAGCCGGCGCGCTGCCGTCTCTGCGCCGCGAGCGCCTTGAGCTGCCTGGATCAGGGACACCTTGGCGCGGACGAACGCGCGGTAGGCGACGTAGTGGTGCCACAGAGACGGCGGTGCGGGGTCACCGGAATACTCGCCGTACTGAGCCAGGAAGAACGCCGCGGTCTCCGGGGCACCCGTCTGCTCCAGGTCCATGGCGAGGAAGGCCGCGTCGTCGAGGCCGTCGACGGAGCGAAGGCGGTCGTCGAACTCCAGGCAGTCCAGGACGCGGGGGCCGTCGTCGAGACAGAAGATGTCCTGGGCGAGCAGGTCGCCGTGGCCGTCGACCACCCGCCCCTGCTCGATACGCGCGTCGAACAGTTCCTTGCGGCCGGCGAGATAGCGCCGCACCAAGCGCTCGATCTCCTCCACCCCGTCGATCAGCTGGGCGTCGTCGGTCAGTTCCCTGACCTGCGTGAAGCTCGCTTCCCAGCGTGCGGACAGCGCGTCCCGCCTGCCTTGCTCGTCGATGTCCGGGCCGCGGGGCGCGTCCGCGTGACGGGAGGCGAGGAGGCGTGCAACGGTCCGCAGAGCGTCGTCGACGTCGGCGCCTTGGCTCACGAGCAGGGACAGGCGTCGTTCCGCCGGCATGCGGCGCATCACCACGAGGGGTTCGGGCGTGTCCACGCCGGGGCTGCGGAATTCTCCCAGCCCCAGGTAGACGTCAGGGGCGAAGCGGCGGTTGAGAGCGACTTCCTGTTCGCACGCGGTCCGCCGGGCGGCCGTGGTCGTGTAGTCGAGGAACCCCAGGTCGACCGGCTTCTTGACCTTGTAGGCGCGGTCACCGACGAAGAACAGCACGGCCGTGTGTGTCTCGCACACCTCTGCCCGCGGAAGCGGCGGAACGTCGAGGCCAGCGCCGGTCCGGAGCACGGACGCATCAGCCGGGTGCGCCGAGACCGGCGGCTCCTCGGGGTGACCCGGCTCAGTCATGGGGAATGACGGCGACGGGGCAGCGCGCGTGATGGATGGCGGCGGTGGCCACGGAACCGATTGGGGGCGCGAGGGCGGGGCGGTGCCTGCGCCGGCCGACAACCAGTAGTCCTGCACCTTCGGCGGTCCGGACCACGACCTTGGTCGGGCTTTCAAGACCGACACCGGGAGTTACCTCCACGGTCGGGAACTTCTCGCGCCAGGGGCGGAGAGCCTCACTCAGGAGCTTCTGCGCGTCCTGTCTGATCTTCTCGGTCACGTCGTGGTCCACGCCCCAGGGAGCGTGAGCGTGGAGGGGCATGCTTCGGCCATGGACGGCTTGCAGGGGAACACCCCGTTCCGCGGCGGCGGCGAAGGAGAATGCGAGCAGGTCGTCGCACGGACCGTGCAGTTTTAGCGCCACCACTACGCCGCCCGAGGCGCCTGGAGCGGACGATGTCCCCGCTTCGCGCGTCCCGGCGCGTACCAGGACCACCGGCCGCTCGGCCCGTGCCACGACGGGCATGCTGATGTCGCCCAGGAAATAGCTCTCGACGGGCTCCATCCCCCGCGAGCCGAGCACCGTCATATCGGACTCCGCTGCCGCCTTCAGCAGTGCCTCCTGGGCATCTTCGGCGACCAGATTGCCGACGATGGTCAGGCCCGGGTGGCGCGCCTGGAGCTCGGCCTTCGCGTTGTGCACGATCCGCTTCGCCCAGTAGTTCTGATCCATCTCGGCGGGAACGTGGGTCGGTTCCGGCGCCAGGAGGGGCCACGCGTGCAGCAACCGCAGCGTGAGCTTGCGGCGGGCGGCTTCGTCAGCGGCCCAACGGGCGGCGGCAAGGCTCTCGGGTGAACCGTCGAGGCCCACGGTGACGACTGGCTCCATGCACCCTGCTCCGTCTGGTAGATGACTGGAATGACCGTGAGGTATCCGTCCGGCCTGCCCGGAGCCCTGTCGTCTCCGCGCTCGCGCCGGTAGCCGTGCAGCGACCGTAGGCGGTACTCGCCGAAGCAACTACGCCAACGCGCCGAGCACACGGTCGCATGTCACCCGAGCAGCACCTGGGCGGGATCAGTGGGTGCGCTCGATGTCCAGTTCCAGGAAGTGGGCCGAACACGAGATGCACGGGTCGTGGTTGCGGACGGCCCGCTCGCACAGCCGGCTGAGCTCAGCCTCGGAGCCCTCACCCCGATCGAGACCAGCTTGGACCAGCCGACGCAGGTCCTCCTCGATGGCGCCCTGGTTCTGGGCGGTCGGCGGAACGATGCAGGCGTCGGTGACACGGCCCCCGCCGTCGAACACGTAGCGGTGGTAGAGCAGGCCGCGCGGCGCCTCCGTGGCACCGTGCCCGGTGCCGGCCCGGGCCGGCACCTCTACGTACGGGCGGGCTGGACGCTCGTACTCCGCGATGATCCGCAGGGCCTCTTCCACCGCGTACAGGACTTCCACCGCACGGACGAGGATGCTTCGGTACGGGTTCCTGCAGACCTCTCCCCGCCCGCCGTCTGCGCGCGACGGGGGGGCACCCAGCCCGGCCTCCCGTGCCGCTTGCAGGGCCAGCGGGGACAGCAGGTGACCGCTGACCGCCCAGCGGGCGAGGGAGCCGGTGAGATGCCTTCGGCCGTCCAGCCGGGAGTGGAGGGCTGTGGAGTGTGACACCTGCTCCTCGGCCACGTGGTCGGTGAAATCCCGCAGGGGGAAGCTGTGCGGCGGGAGCGTCCCGTCGTACCGGAGCACGGTGGGCACGCCGGACTCGATGGCGTAGGTGTCCTCCTCGGCGAGGGCGAGCAGGTCGGCTTCGCACTCGGCGTCCGGGAATTCGAAACCGGCAACCCAGCGCACCGTGTCCCAGGCGTCGTCGAGGGCGGTGCGCAGCCGTTCTTCCAGGGGGCGGAGTTCGGCGCGGGTCGGGGCTCTGTGGAAACCTCCGAGCCGGACGTTGACGGGGTGGATGGCCCGGCCCCCGAGCAGTTCGACCACGGCGTTGCCGGTCTGCTTCAAGCGCAGTCCGCGCTTTACGTGCTCCAGATGGGAGCGGGACAAACCGATCACGTCGTCTTCGCCGAGGAAGTCCGGTGCGTGCAGCATGTGGATGTGCAGCGTCTGGCTCTCGATCCATTCGCCGCAGTACAGCAGGCGGCGCAGGGCGGCCAGTTGTCCGTCGACGACGACGCCGCACGCGTCCTCGACGGCACGGCAGGCACTCATCTGGTAGGCGACGGGACAGATCCCGCAGATGCGGGAGGTGAGATCGGGTGGCTCCGTGTGCGCCCTGCCCCTGAGGAAGGCTTCGAAGAACCGCGGTGGCTCGTAGATCTTGAGCCGCGCCTCGATGACGGTGCCGTGGTGGATCCTCAGGTGCAGCGCGGTCTCGCCCTCGACACGGGCGAGTGAGGGGATGCGGAGCTCCTGGGACCGGGGCGTGGGATCGCTCATCCGGGGCCTTCCGCGTCGGTCGTACCGGGCTGTCCTTGCTCCTCCACGGCGGTGAAGGCGGTCACGTTGAAGGTGTGCAGGTACCTGCCGATGTCCTCCTCGCTCATCCCGTCGCGCTGCATGAGCGGGACCAGCGCGGGAAGGTTCGTGGTTCCGGCCGGCCCGAAGCAGCCGTAGCAGCCGCGCCCGTAGGTCGGGCACAGGGCTCCGCAGCCCGCGTGGGTGACGGGGCCGAGGCAGGGCATGCCGTGAGCGACGGTGACGCAGACGTTGCCGCGCCGCTTGCAGGAGAAGCAGACGCTGTGGTTCGGGATGGCGGGCTTGCGTCCGGCGAGGAACGCGGTGATGACCTCGACGAGCTGGCCGCGGTCGATGGGACAACCGCGCAGTTCGAAGTCGACGGGTACGTGGGCGGAGATCGGCGTGGAGGTCGCGAGGGTCTCGATGTACTCGGGGCGGGCGTAGACGGTCGCCAGGTACCCCTCGACATCGGCGTAGTTCCGCAGCGCCTGCACGCCGCCGGCCGTGGCGCAGGCGCCGATAGTGACGAGGTGGCGGGCATCGGCGCGGATGCGCCGGATGCGCTCCACGTGCTCGGGCGTGCTGACCGAGCCCTCGACGAGCACGAGGTCGTACGGGCCGGGCGCGGGCTCGCTGGACGCTTCCAGGAAGTGGGCGATCTCCAGTTCGGCGGCGATGCCGAGCAGTTCGTCCTCGCAGTCGAGGAGGGTGAGCTGGCAGCCGTCGCAGGAGGCGAACTTGAACACGCCGAGGCGTGGGCGGGCAGGAGGCTGGGGCGGGGCGGGGGTGCTCATCTCATAGTTCCCGGACGGTGAGCAGGGGCTCGGCCTGGTCGTAGCCGACGACCGGGCCGTCGCGGCAGAGAAGGAGGGGCCCGAGCTGGCAGTGTCCGCAGTGGCCGATGGCGCAGCGCATGTTGCGTTCGAGGGAGACCTGGATACGGTCGGGACGTACCCCTTGGTGGATCAGCGCCCGTGCGGTAGCGCGCATCATCACCTCGGGACCGCAGACGAAGGCGACCGTGTCCAGCGGCGTGAAGCGGGCCTCGCGGAGCAGCGTGGTGACGACTCCGACCCGGCCGGCCCAGCCGCCGGAGGGCCGGTCGACCGTGACGGCGCCGAACGGCTTCTCCCAGGCGGGGAACTCGTCTCCGTAGAGCAGATCGGCGGGGGTCCGGGCACCCGCGAGGACGTTCAGCCGCCCGAAGACGTGGGGCTCGGCCAGAACGGTGTCGACGAGGGGACGCAACGGCGCGAGCCCGATGCCGCCTGCGATGACGAGCAGGTCGCTGCCGTGGGCGGCCGCCGTGTCCCAGGCGGTACCGAAGGGGCCGCGCACGCCGACCCACCCGCCGGTCCGCAGGCCGCACAATGCGCGGGAGACGGCCCCCACGGCGCGGACCGTGTGCGTCAGCCGGTGCCCGTCTCCGAGCCGAGACACGGACACCGGGATCTCGCCGACACCGAACGCGTACAGCATCGCGAACTGGCCGGGTGCAAAGCGGTCCAGGGCATCCTTGGCAGGCTCCAGGACAAGCGTGACCGTGTCATGCGTCTCGTCACGGCGGTCCACCACGCGATAGGACAGCGGTGCGGGCGTCATGGTGCTGCTCCGCTCCCCCGCGGTCCCGGCGGTCCGTAGAGGTCGAGCAACCGGGTGCGGGTCGCCCGCAGCCGGTCGCCGATGGTCTCGGCGACGGCGGTCACCAGCGACAGGCCCAGCGCCGTGTCCTCGGCGCACAGGTCATGGACGGCGGCGGCATCGAACTCCCAGGCGCGGACGGGTTCCCGTGTCTCGGCCGCCAGATGCCACTGCCGAGGCGGGCACAGCCACGACCAGCCGAGCAGGCTGCCCGCACCAATGGTCTCGACGACGGCTCGCCCCCGACCGGGCATGTGGATGTCGAGCGCAACCGTGCCCCAGCGGATGATCCAGAAGCGGTCGGCCTTCTCCCCTTCCTCGAAGATCCGCGTGCCGCTTGGAAGGGCGACGTCCCGGGCGAGGGCCATCAGCCTCCCACCGTGCTCCGCCGTCAGAGCGGCGAGCACGCCCTCGCCAGGAGGACCATCCAGATGCCTGGTCACGGCGTGTTCTCCCGCTGCGTGGCCTCCTGGTGCAGGGCGTGGGCTTCCTCGGTCAGGTCGATCCCCGTGGGACACCACACGATGCACCGGCCGCATCCGACACAACCCGAACTGTCGAACTGGTCGTGCCAGGTACCCAGCTTGTGGGTGAGCCACTGGCGGTACCGGCTGCGCGGGGTGGACCGGACCGGACCGCCGTGGAGGAGCGAGAAGTCGAGGTCGTAGCAGGAGTCCCAGAGGCGCCAGCGCTCGGCGTGATTGCCGGTCAGGTCGGTGACGTCCTCCGTGGTGGTGCAGAAGCAGGTGGGGCAGACCATGGTGCAGTTGCCGCAGCTGAGGCACCGGGCGGTGACGTCGTCCCAGCGCTCCGCTTCCAGGTTGTCCCGCATCAGCGTGCGCAGGTCCACCGGCGGCATGGAGCGGCCCATCCGTTCGGCGGCGGCGCTCACGGCCTGGGTCGCAGCCGCTCGGGTGGAGCCATCGGGGCTCCGCCCCGGCAGTTCCGCGAGGACCGCGGCTCCTTCCTCGCTCCCGCTCCGGCACAGGAAGCGGTGGCCGCCATCGTCCACGACCTCGGTGAGAGCGAGGTCGTACCCGGCGTCGGCGGCCGGCCCGCTCCCCATCGAGACGCAGAAGCAGGTGGCACCCGGCTCGGTGCACTCGGCCGCGATCAGGAAGGCGCCCGTCCGCCGGGACAGGTAGGTGGGATCCCGGTACCTGCCTCCGCTCATCACCCGGTCCAGGATCTGAATGGCACGCAGATCGCAGGGCCGCACGCCGAGGAAGGCGTACGAAATGCTCTCCTGCTTCTCCTCACGGACGACCGGCGCACCGTCCGGGCCGCGGTCCGCGGACCACTGACGGACGCGCTCCGGGTGCAGGAACGACTTCCATGACTGGGGTCCCGCGCTGTGCGCGAAGGCCGCCCCGTCCTCGCGGCGGCGCAGCTGGTACCGCCCCGCCTCCAGTTCGACCCCCCACCCGTAGGGAAGTGCGTCTGCGGTGTCCAGCTCGTCGAGGACGATCGCGCCGTCGCGCACGGTCGGGCCGATCACCGTGCGGCCGCGCCGCTTCAGGACACGCACGAGCGCGTCCAGACCGTCGCGGTCGAGGACCGCCTCGGCCTGGTGGTCGAGGACGGCTCCGGCATCCGAAGCGTCGGTCATGGTGCACCTCTCGGTCTCCACGTGCCTAGATCCGGCAGCATGTCAGACCTCCCGGCTCCGGGGTTCGAACCCGGTCCGGCGAGTCCGCTCGTCGTGCCGGCGAACATCCGCCTCGATACGCAGGGTCAGAAGCGGCAGGGCGGCCGCGACCGCCGGCGTGAGCCCAGTGCCCAGCGAACGGTCCGCCCCCTCGACCGCATACACGATGAGCCGGCCGGGGCCGCGCCCGACGCGGTCGGCGAGGCACACGGCCTCGGCGAGCCCCAGCCCGTGGGTGCTCTGCCTGCCTGCGGCAGCGGGGTGCGGCATCTCGCCGGGAGCCACACACCACCGGTGTGTTCGCCCTGGCTGAGCCGCAGGTGGGAAGCAGGCGTCGACGACGAGGGTGAGGGCCTTGCCTTCCCAGAGGCCGATCAGTCGGCCGGGGTCTCCGTCGCACTGTGCGAGGTCAGTGCCGGACGGGAGAGGTCGCTGTGCTTTCCATGCGCGCAACAAGGCGATGGCGGCCCACCCCAGCCCGTCATCGCGCCGGAGCTCGTTTCCGATCCCGATGACCGCAGTACCGGCGAGAGGCTTCACAGGTACCCACTTCCTTGTCCGGGCGTCTCCAGGAACAGCCTGCCCTGCTAGCGGGATGAGGTCCTGTGCCACGGGGCAAACGGCGTATGGTGCGGTACCGAGTGCGGGGCGGCGCGCCAAGGCTCTGAGGCCGACCATCGGACTGACAGCCGTGGAAGGGGACCGTTCGGCACTGGCCCTCCGATCAACAGGGCACCGGAAACCCCGTCGGCACGGCCCACTGGGCCACACGCGAGGCCGGCCTCAGGAACGCGTCCCCTCCTCGCCACTCCACTGCCGATAGGCCGCCACGACCGTCGGAAGCGTGGGGTAGAGACGGCCGACTCCGATGGATGCGGTGAGGCCGTACGCGTCGAGGTCGTCGCGCAGGTCCTCCTTGACCCGGGCCAGCGCGAAAACGATTCCCCGGCATTCGAGCTCGCGGCGAAGGCCGTCGACAGCATCGAGGGCGGTGATGTCCACCTCTACGTTGGCCTCGGTGTTCAGCACGAACCACTGGACAGGCTCGCGCTGTACGTCGACGGCGGCCAAGGCGCGACGGCGGAAGTCTTCTGCGTTCGCGAAGAAGAGCGGCGAATCGTAACGGTAGATCAGCAGGCCGGGGATGGTTCGCGCCTGGGGATAGTCGTCAACGTCATGCATTCCGGCTACGCCGGGAACGAGACCCTCGATCGCGTCGTGCGGGCGGGCGACCCGTACCAACAGCTCGGCGACGGACAGAGCCACCGCCACCAGCACTCCGGCCAGGATGCCGAAAGTGAGGACACCGAGGGTGCAGCCGAGGGCCAGGAGTAGCTCGCGTCGCCGGAACGCGGCAAGGCGGCGGAACTCGCTCAGCTCCACCAGACGTACGGCGGCGTACACGACAATGGCGCCGAGGATCGCGCTCGGGGTGTGGGCCAGGAGTGGACCGAGGAAGAGCAGGACGGTCAGCACGCAGGCGGCGGAGACGAGGGAGTACACCTGGCTGCGCGCGCTCGCCGAGTCGGCGAGGGCCGTGCGACTGGCGCTACTGCTGACGGGGAACCCCTGGACCATCCCGGCCCCGAGGTTGGCGGTTCCCAGCGCCAGCAGTTCCCGGTTCGCGCGCAAGGGGGTGGGGTCGTCATGGGAGGCGAAGGCCCGGGCCGTGAGGATGACGTCGGTGTATCCGACGAGCAGGACGCCGAGGGCGGGAAGCAGGAGCTGAGGAACGTCGGTGAGAGCGGGAAGGACGGGGGCGGGCAGGCCCGCGGGTACCGCGCCGATCACGGAGATGCCGTACTCGTCCTCGAGTCCGAAGGCAGCAACGGCCGCCGTCGCCAGCACGAGAACGAGCAGCGGGCCCGGCGGCAGTCGCGATACGTGCGGCAACGCGAACAGCAGAGCCAGCCCGACCGCACCGAGGATCACCGTTGGCCAGTGCACCTGGGATGCCTGCCGGAAGAACGAGAGCAGCTGCGGGAAGAACTCCGAGCCCGTAGTGGAGACGCCGGTCAGGCGGGGCACCTGGTCCACGATCATAATCAGGGCAACGCCTGCCAGATAGCCGACCAGCACGGGCCGGGACAGCAGATCCGCGAGGAAGCCCAGCCGCAACGCCCGCGTACGCCATGACCTGGGGCACGAGGTACGCGGCGACAGTGACACCTGCGAGCGCATCCCCTCGCAGCCAGCCACGCCGGTAGCCGGTAAGAAAGGGCGGCTTCCAGACGAACTCCCGTGGCGGCACGACCCCTCCTCCGTCGACAACGACAGGCTTGCGCACGAACGACGCCTTCCAGGCAACGCGGTGTCGACGCCGCGGCGTCGGATGGGCGGACGGGCGAGGTCGTCCACGCCGGAAACTCACGGCAGGGCGCGATCACCCGTGCCCGCCTGCCGTCCGTGGTCGCGCGCGAACGCATCGAGAGCCTGCCTGGGCGGGCCCTGGGTGTGCAGGAAGCGCTCGTCCAAGATGCCCGCGAGGTCTTCCAGGGCGGAACGCAACACCGTGGCGGCGAGCCGGACATCCCGGTGCCCGGCCTCCGAAGCCTCATCGGCGATGTCGAGGGCGTAGCCGATCTGGAGGGCCAGGGAGGTCCGTTCGTCGCCGTCGTGGAAGTAGTAGGACTCCGCGTACTGGAGGAAGTCGACCGCTGCCACGGACAGTGCTGTGGCCAGGCCGTCCAGCATGGCCGCCCCGGCCGGGGAGTCGATCTGTTCCTTCGAGGGGTGGGTACGGGAGAGGTGGGAGAGCCGCAACGCAAGAGCCCTGCGGCGGGCCAGAGCCGGATAGATGCCGAGGATCCAGGAGACCGTCGCGGTCAGCAAGGCGAACCCGACCAGCGCCTCCAGGGGTGCGAGGAGGCGCAGCCAGCCCTCGGCAGGTGCGACGTCGCCGAGACCGAGCGTGGAGAGCGTGACCAGCGAGACGTACGTCGCGTCCAGCAGGCCTGCATGGTCGTCGGGCTGCAACCCGCCCGCGTACACGAACGCGTCGGGCATGTGAGGCCAGTAGATCAGTGCCCACCCCGCCGCCACGGTGAGGGCCCACAGGGCGACGACAGACACCATGGCAAGCGGACCCGCCAGGCCGGCTGCCGTACGACGGGTGCCCAGGGCGAAGGACAGCCGCCACAGTGTGGTCATGACCAGCCGGCTCAGCCCGCCGTGACGCGTCGGGTGCCACAGCGTGTGGAACACGTCCCGGAGGATCAGCAGTACCAGGGCGGCGCCCGTGGCCGTCACCAGCCAATCCATCCGGAACCCCTTTTCCGCTGCGTTTCGCCCAGGTTCGCGCACCTCCGTGGTCGCTGATCGCAGCCCACGCCGTCCCCCGGTGTCAGAAGCGGGGCCGGACCTCGCCGGCGGCCGGAATCGGCCGAGGTTCCGGCCACAGGCGGAACCCGGTGACGAGTTCGGACCGGATCCGCAGGATGCGGGGCATCGCCTCGTTCCTCCACGGATCGAGCAGCGCCGCGAGCCGTTCGGCTTCGTCGCGGTTCACGACGAGCTCGGCGTAGCCGACCACCACGACGCTCCAGCCGAGATGCGTGTCGGGGTCGATGGCGTCGGCTTCGTAGGCGAGGACGATGCCGGGCTCGCCCGGCATCGCCACCAGCGACGCGTGTGAAGCGCCTTCGTCGAGCTGCACGAGCACGTCCTCCCCGTGGACGATGTGGCTCATCGGCCGGATGACTGGCAGCGCTTGGTGGGTGAAGACGATGCGGCCGAGCGAGACGGTACCCAGGAGCCGCAACGCTTCGGAGCGGTCCAGCTGCTCCGTGGACCGCGCGGGGTCCGGGGCAGGGCGGTGGTCCGGTCTCCTGGCGGTTTCGTGATCCATCACGCGTCCCTCCGCTCCGGCCCTGTCTTGTCGGCCTCGGCTTCACTCAGCGTCTTTTCCGTCTCGCACGCCGTGCCAGGGCCGAATGGTCCCCTGTCCTGCGGAATCGGGGGCCGGTCGGCCCATCCCCGGCACCTGCAGTGCCGCTCAGACTTGAATCGGAATCGGCCGGAGGCCGCCATGAGGACCACTCCCCCTACGGGGGTGGCCGAGCGGACAGGTTCTGGATCGTCCGAACGGGCATCGTCGCCCTGGGCACGGCAGTGCTAGCTATCCCTGGCGGCCGGTGTCGGCCACCTGAACCGCCAGCAGTGAGGAGTCCGTCATGCCCGCGTCCCGGTACACCGTCAGCGACGTCATGACCCATACGGCTGTGGCCATCGGCCGCGAGGCTTCCTACAAGGAGATCGTCGAGCTGATGGACCAGTGGAAAGTCAGTGCTGTTCCCGTCCTGGAGGGCGAGGGGCGCGTCGTCGGAGTGGTCTCCGAGGCGGACCTGCTGCCGAAGGAGGAGTTCCGGCGGGACGACCCCGTGCTTCCTGATCAGCTGGAAGAGGCTTCCAAGGCAGGGGGTGTGCTGGCCGAGGAACTGATGTCGAGCCCAGCCGTGACTGTGCACCCCGACGCCACACTCGCCGAGGCTGCCCGGATCATGGCGCGAAAGCACGTGAAACGCCTCCCCGTGGTGAACGGTGTGGGGATGCTGGAGGGAGTCGTCAGCCGGAGCGACCTGCTCAAGGTGTTTCTGCGACCGGACGAGGAGATCGGCGAGGAGATCCGCGACTCGGTTCTCACCGGGCTCGCTCCTCCCGTACATCTGCAGGCGTCGGTGAAGGAGGGCGTCGTCACCTTGCGCGGATCGCTCCGTGATCGCGCACTGGTGCCGCTGATGGCCCGTGCGGTCCGTGCCGTGGAAGGCGTGGTGGACGTGCGGATGGAACTGGAAGGGCAGCCCACCAGAGCCTCCTGAGGCCTCTTACCGCCCCGGAACCCGGGGGCGCCGCCCAGGTGCGTCCGCCCGATCCCCTGAGACAATTCGCATGAAACATACACAGAGCGGATCGACCACAGGGGCGTACATGTCCGACGTACCGGCAGCCTCCTACGAGGGCACCGTCCGGGTCTTCCTCTTGGACGACCACGAGGTCGTACGCCGCGGCCTGTACGACCTGCTGGACGCGGAGCCGGACATCGAGGTCGTCGGTGAGGCGTCCACCGCCGCGCAGGCGCTGACCCGCGGACCGGCGCTGCGCCCGGACGTCGCCGTACTCGACGTCCGACTGCCCGACGGCGACGGGATCACCGTGTGCCGCGAGCTGCGCTCGCGCATGCCGGAACTCGCCTGCTTGATGCTGACCTCGTTCGATGACGAGGACGCGCTGCTCGACGCGATCATGGCTGGTGCGGCCGGCTACGTCCTCAAGCAGATCAAGGGGTCCGACCTCGTCTCGGCCGTACGGACGGTGGCGACCGGGCAGTCGATGCTGGACCCGGCGACGACCGCCCGCCTCATGCACTCCCTGCGGGACCCGGAGGCCGTCAAGGCCCCGGATGACGATCGGCTGGCCGCTCTCTCCGAGCGGGAGCGTTCCGTACTCGAACTGATCGGCGAGGGCCTCACCAACGCGCAGATCGCCAAGCGGCTGTACCTGTCCGAGAAGACGGTCAAGAACCACATCTCAAGGCTGCTGGGCAAGCTGGGGGTGGAGCGTCGGGTGCAGGCCGCTGTCATCGCCACGCAGGTCCATGAACACGAGCCGGAGCACGGCAAGGGCCGGAGCTGAGTGACTACGGGGCGTGCTCACCTGGAGGGTGGGCAGTGGCCTCCACCGCCCAGTGGGACCCGCCATTCCAGCTTTGTGCCCTGCCCGGTCGGCCCGTGCGCCGAAACGGAGAGTTCACCACCCAGGCGTTCGGCCCGTTCACTGAGATTGCGCAGCCCGCTGCGACGACCTCCCTCCGCCATTCCCACTCCGTCGTCGGTGACCAGTACGGTCAGTACGCCCTCGACGGCTGCGATGGACACTTCCGCCCGGCTTGCCCTCGCATGCCGGGCGACGTTGGTGAGCGCCTCCCCGACCACGGCGAGTGCCTCGTCCGCGGTCTCGGCGGGTACGTCGGTGTCGATCAGGCCCTCCATCCGCAGGGCCGGGGCGAACCCGAGTACCTGGGCAGCCTCCTCGACGGCCTGAACGGCACGGAGCCGCAGCTTCGGCGGCACCCCGGATACTTCGTGTTCACGAAGCCCGAAGATCGTCGACCGAATGATCTTGATGGTGGCATCCAGGTCGTCGATCGCCCGGGCAAGTCGTTCCGAAGCCTCGGGATGCTCGACGAAGGGTTGCGCGCTCTGCAGGGTCATACCTGTGGCGAAGAGGCGCTGGATGGCGAGATCGTGCAGGTCACGGGCAATGCGGTCGTGATCCTCCAGCATGCTCATCTGCTCGGTGTCCCGGCGCCGGTCTGCGAGCTCCAGCGCCACGGCGGCCTGGCCGGCGAAGCCGGGCAGGGCTGCGATCTCGGCGCGGGCGAACGCCGGGCGGCCGCGCCTGCGGGCCAGGATGAGGACGCCGCTCAGCTTCTCCTTGGTGCCGAACGTGACGGCGACGGCGGGGCCGAAACCCTTCCACCGTTCCGGCTGCACGGTGATCCGGTCGTCGGCCCCGACGTCGGCCACGGTGATCAGTCCGTCCTCCTCGCCGAGGGCAGCGGCGGCCAGGGTGCCTTCACTGCTGGGCAACACGATGCCGCGATGTGCCTCGGCGCCCTCCCCCAGGGCTAGCGAGCCGCGCAGCTCCCCGCTCTGGCCCACAAGGTAGAACACACCGATGTCGGCGCCCGTGATGTCGCGAGCTCGCTCCAACATCCCCTCCAGCACCTCCGTCTCGGCCGAGCCGGAGAGCAGAGCACGGGTGAAGTCGGAGCTGGCGGCCAGCCAGCGCTCCCGGAGGCGTACCTCTTCGAAGAGGCGGGCGTTCTCGACGGCAATGCCGGCCGCCACCGCCAGCGTGGACAGGACCGCCTCGTCCTCCTCGTCGAAGTCGATACCACCCCGCTTCTCGGTCATGTAGAGGTTGCCGAACACGTCCTCGCGAACCCGGATGGGGACGCCGAGGAAGGAGTGCATCGGGGGGTGGTGGGGAGGGAAGCCGTAGGAGGCGGGGTGACCGGACAATTCCGAGAGCCGGAGCGGCTCGGGGTGCCGGATGAGCTGGCCGAGGATGCCGTGGCCGGAGGGCAGGTCGCCGATCTCGGCCCGGAGGTCGTCGCTGATGCCGACAGGAAGGAACTGGGCGAGCTTCTGGTCGTCACCGATGACGCCCAGCGCTCCGTACTCCGCGTCCACCAGGACGACAGCGGCTTCGACGATGCCACTCAGGACCTGTGGCAGATCGAGCTCCCGACCGACGGACATCACAGCCTCGAGGAGCCCGTTCAGCCGGTCCCGGGTGCCGCGCACCTCGTCGATACGAACCTGGAGCTCCTCGAGCAGTTCGTCCAGCCGGAGCCGCGGAAGCCCAGGACGCACGGGACCCAGCTCGTCCCCGCCCATGCGTACCTCCAGCGGCGCCCCGGGGAAGTTCGGCCTGCCTCTTCACCGTATCCCTGCCCCCACCTTCCCGCTCAGGCTGAAGGCATCATCCGGAGTCGTCCGCGCCGAGATGCCGAATGTGTGCGTCCGGTCCCGGGAAGAAGAGGGTGGTCCTGCCGGTGTCCGACCAGCGGACGTCGTAGGGCGGGGTGCCGTCGTCGTGGTGCAGTCCGACGACTTCGCCGTCGCGACCCGCTTTGCCCACCGTCGGCCCGCCCACCACTATCTCGTCACCGACGCGAGCGTGGGGTCCGTGCTCGGACGTGCGCGTCTCCATGATCATCATCTCCTTCGGAATGCGTGCCGTGCGAGTCGGGCCGCCGCGAAGCCACTGGTGAGGGCGGCTGATGCTCGGCCAGTCGGCGTTCCGCTTCGAGGTCGGTGAGCCCGCCGGGCGCGCGTACCGGTACCTCTGCGGTGGCCGGGGTCATGGCCATGGCGGTCCTATTCGGCCGGAACCGTGATCACCGGACAGAAGGCCCGGTGCAGCAGTCCGTGGACAACGGAGCCCAGGCGCATGCCGGAGTAGCCTCCTCGTCCGCGACGGCCCACCACCACGGCCAGGGCGTGCTCGGCGGCTTCCGCGAGCTCTTCCACCGGGTGCCCGATCGGGACCTCGTGGGAGAGCACCACGTCCGGGTACTTCTGCGACCAGCCGGCCGTGGCCTCGGACAGCATCCGCCTCTGAGCCTGCAATGCGACCTCCTCGTCGTGGAGCAGGAAGACCGGCGGCTGCCACACTGCGATGGCGCGCAGTGCTGCGCCGCGCAGGTCGGCTTCCTCGAAAGCAAGCGCCAGCGCAGCCTTCGAGGACTCACTGCCGTCGATGCCGACGACCAGGTAGGGCGTCTCCTGGGTGGTGTGCTCGGGGTTTCCCACCACGACGACGGGGCAATGCGCCTGGGCCACGACCGGGACCACCGTGGAACCGGCGCTGAAGAGTTCCGCGGTCCGGCTCAGGTGACGGGATCCGAGCACGAGCATGCGGGCCTGGTGAGACAGGCGTCCGATGGCGGGAACGGGGAATCCTTCGATCAGATCAGTGGCTGCGTCAAGCCCCAGGTGTCGGTCCCGCGCCCAGTCGTAACCTGCCGTAAGAGCTTCAGAGCCCGCCTGGCGCAGAGCCGTCCTGCGGGGTGTGTCATCAACCTGCCGCGTACGCTGCGGCGGAGGCACAGCCACGACGAGTCGGAGCCCGATCCCACGACGGTGGGCCTCGTCCGACGCCCAGGCAAGGGGCAAGTGCCAGTCCCTGGCCGGGTCGATGCCTACGACGATCTCGCGGCGTTCGGCGGTGGCCATCACGATCCACTCCCGTGCTCGTCCGGGTGGCGCGGGATGAGCAGCACAGGGCAGTGCGAGTGGTGTACGAGGCTGTGGGTGTGCCGCCCGAGGGTGGGTCCCAGGTATGCGGACGCCCTGCGACCGCCCATGACCAGCAGGTCGGCGTGCCGGGAAGCCTCTACGAGAACACCGGCGACGGACGCGCTCTTCTCGGCATCCGCCCGCACGGTGAGGTCCGGGAATTCCCGGCGGATTCGCTCCGTCAGCGCGGTCAGGTGCCGGACGTACTCGTCGGCGATCTCCTTGATGTCGTCCATCATGGTCATCACGTCGCCAACGGACTGGAGCACGTTCCACACCTGGAGCAGCCGCAGCTCGGCCTTGCGCAGCTCGGCCTCGCGCGCCGCGTAACGCACACAGTCCAGATCTCGCTCGTCACGGACCCCGGCGAGTACCGTCCCGCTCTCGGCGCCGCTTTCGGTTCCCCTGACGATGATGACGGGCGTCTTCGCACCGGCCGCCACCTTCAGGCCCACGGATCCGAGCAAGAGGGAGTTGAATCCGCCCAACCCCCGGTTGCCGACCACTATGGTGCCGCGACGACCAGCGGCCCGGTGCAGGCTGGCCACGGGGTCGCCACGACCGAATTCCGTGGTGGCGACCAGGCCGGGGTGCTGCTTCTTGACCGCAGCAGCGATTTCGTCGAGCAGTTCGCGGCCGGCAACACGGACGCGCTCAATGGTCTCGACAGATGCGTAGAGTGCCCGGCCGTCCGTGTCGGCGCCGTACACGATGTGCAGCGGACGCCCTCGGCGTTCGGCCTCTCCCGCTGCCCAGAGCGCGGCCTGACGGGCGGGCTCGGAGCCGTCGACGCCGACGACGACGGAGCCGAGTTCGGAACCGCTGACGGTGTGCTCCATGATTCCTCCTCGCCCAGGGCCAGTGAGGGTCTGACCTCACAGTGACACCGCAGGCCCCTGTGGGAAGAGGGCCGCTCAGGACCTTCATGGGGGCCAAAGGTCCCGGTCGGGCCTCCTTCGTGGTCACGCTGTGGTGTCCAGCCACCCGCTGTACGGCTTGAGGGACTCCTGCAGGGACGGAGCTCCGGCAGCCTGCATGTCGCCGTAGGCGGCTCGCTTCATCTGGAGGGCGAGATCCTCCATGGCACGAGCGACCGCGAGTTCGTCGCCGATCTCCGGGACGTCGTCGTCCTGGGGCGCGCAGCGGGCGGTGCCGTGGCCCGTGAGCCGGTTCGTACCCGTGTCGAGTTCCAGGCGTGCCTTCGTCGTGTGGTCCTCCTCGAAGAGGTAGAGACGGACCTTCCATTCGGCTGTGTGTGACATGGGAGCCTCCGGACGGGTTCAGGCGTTCGTGCTTCGGCGAGTGCGTCGGGCCCAGCGCCGGAATTCATCGGTGCCCCACACGAGGACCGGGAAGGTGGCGATGAGCGCGACGACGTCAAGGGAGAGGGCTGCGGTGCCGAACAGGTCTTGCAACGGCGGCGCGTAGACGAGCGCCGCGGCGAAGACCAGCTCGAAGGCGATGCCCGCGAGGAGCAGGTGGTTGCTGAACAGGCCGATCTCGCGCAGAGCAGCGTGGTCGGTGCGTGCGGCCATCGCCGTGCCGACCTGACAGGTGACGATGCCGGCGAAAGTGGCGGTGGTCGCGGTGACGTACGCGTGGTGGAGGGGGGTGCCGGGGCCGGTGGGGTCGCCGGGGTGCCAGCCCGCCCGCCAGAGCACGTAGAAGAACGCGGTCATGACCAGGGCGGCGGACACCGTGCCGAGCCATCCCCAGCTCCGGATGAGCATGTCGCGGGAGATGACCCCCTGCGAGCTCGGTCGCGGCGGACGGCTCATGACGCCCGGCTCGGCCCGTTCCCGGCCGAGGGCGAGGGCGGGGAGGGTCTCGGTGCCGAGGTCGATGGCGAGGATCTGCAGGACGGTCAGCGGCAGGGGGACGGTGCCGGCCGAGAGTGCGAACACCAGGAAGGGCACGACCTCGGGGGTGGCGTGGGCGAAGATGTAGACGATGAACTTGCGGACGTTGTCGTATACGCGGCGCCCGGATTCGATGGCGGCGACGATGGTGGCGAAGTTGTCGTCGGTCAGCACCATCGTGGACGCTTCGCGTGCCACGTCGGTGCCGGACCGGCCCATCGCGACCCCGATGTGCGCACGGTGAAGTGCCGGGGCGTCGTTGACACCGTCGCCGGTCATGGCCACGATCTGCCCGTGTGCGCGCAGCGTGTCGGCCACGTGCAGCTTGGTCTCCGGAGAAGAGCGGGCGAAAACGACCTCGGCATCGCCTTGTGCCAGGAGCTGGTCGAGCTCCTGGTCACCCACCGTCTCGGACTGGGCCACCACCGTGAGGCGCGGTACTCCGATCCCGACCTCCCGCGCGACGGCGGCCGCGGTGGCGCCGTTGTCACCCGTGACGATATGGACCCGGACGCCCGCGTCGTGACAGCGGCGGACGGCCTCCGCGACCTCGGGCCGCGGAGGGTCGTACAGGCCGACGAGCCCCAGAAGGCGCAGACCGCTCTCCGCATCGTGGCGCCGCGCCGGCGTCGCAGCCCCCTTCGGCAGGTCGCGCACGGCGACGGCCAGGACACGCATGCCGTCGTGGGCGAGCCGGTCCGCGGCGGCGAGCGCGGCAGTGGAGTCCCCGCCGTCAAGGGCGCCCACCACCGACTCTGGCGCGCCTTTGACGATGACGCGGGCGCCGTCCGGTTCCGCCTGCTGCACGACGGACATCAGGCGCAAGCGGGGGTCGAAACGGAAGAGGACCTGGCGGTCGGCGTCCCTCCTGTCGAGGTCGATGGGGGCGCCGTGGGCACCGGCTCCTTCGACCAGGGCGATCTCGGTCGGGTCCCCGTGCAGGTGGCCCTGGGCATCCCGCGTGACCGTGGTACACAGGGCCCCTGCACGGGCGAGTTCACCTGCCCAGGGGCCTTTGCTCGTACCGTGTTCAGGTGTCCACACAGTCTGGAGCCGCATGCGGTTCCGGGTGAGGGTGCCGGTCTTGTCGGTGCAGATCACGTTAGTGGACCCGAGAGTTTCGACGGCGCTCAGCCGCTTGACCACAGCCCCCTGGCGGGCGAGGGCCCGTACCCCGACGGCGAGGGCGAGGGTGATGATCGGCAGCAGGCCCTCGGGCACGTTGGCGACCAGCAGGCCGATGGCGAAGATCAGCGAGTCGGTCAGCGGGAGTCCTACGGCCACGCCTGCCACGAGGAACACCGCACCCATGGCGACCGCGACGGCGGCGATCAGCCAGGCGACCTTCTTTACCTGCCGCTCCAAGGGGCTGGGGTCGCGCTGGGTGCGCTGGCTGAGTGCGGCGATCCGTCCGAGTTCGGTGTGGTCGCCCGTGGCGAACACGATCGCCTGGGCCTGGCCCTCGGTGCAGGCAGTACCGCTGAAGACGAGGTTCGGCTCCTGGAGCAGCGGAGCCCCTGCGAGACCGGGGCCGGCGACGCGTTCGGCGGGGGCGGACTCCCCTGTCAGCATCGACAGGTCGACCTCGATACCGCCGTCTGTGAGGCGTCCATCGGCGGGGACCTTGGCGCCCTCTTCGAGGACGATGAGGTCGCCCGGCACGAGCTCGCGCGACTCGACGGCCGACGGTTGGCCGTCGCGGATCACCCATGCGTACTCGGGCAGATACCGGGCCAGGGTCTCCACTGCCTGCTCCGCCTGGCGCTCCTGCAGGAGCGCGAAGGCGGCGTTGACGATGACCACGGCGACGATGGCCCAGCCGAGGACCGCTATGTCCGCCACGAAGGCCAGTGCGGCAGCCGCCCAGAGCAGCATGGCCAGCGGGTGGACGAGCTGGCGGACGATCTCCCGGCCCAGGGAGGTACGGGCCTTGCGGCGGACCTCGTTGGGGCCGTAGACGGCGAGGCGGCGGGCCGCCTCGCGCGCGGAGAGTCCACTCGGCCCGGTGCCGAGTTCGCGCCTCAGGAGCGGCAACGGTTCGAGGGGGTCAGGGCTCAGGGGCAGCCCGTTGGCCGGAAAGGGGGGCCGGGTGGCTGCCTCAGTCATCGCCAGGTCCCTTTTCGCGTCGCAGCCTGCCGGACCAGCGCGGCTCCACGGCCTCCCACTCGTGCTCCCACTGGGCCAGGCTGCGGGTCTCGACGTGGAGCAGACGAAGGCGGACCACTGCCCCTGTGGCGAGGGCGAGCAGGCTGAAGGATCCGATTCCCGCGACTGCGGCCGTGAGGACGCGTTGGGCTTCGGCCGACGGCGCCTGCGCCTCCCTGCCCGCGTCATCGACCCAGATCGTGACCGTCCGGCCTGCCGGAGTGCCGAACGGGACGGAGATCGTGGCGGAGTGCTGGTGAGCAGCCGGGTACTCCCAAACGGCCGGAGCAACCGTCCGGGAGGTGCCGCCGGAGCGGTTGGAGACCGCGCGCTCCACGGCGCCGACCGTCGTCGCCTCGATCCGGTGCCGGTGGCGGGCCGCTTCCTGGGCACTGCGGCTTTCGGCGTCCCAGACGGCCGTCGTGACGACGGCGCCGCAGGACAGGGCGATCAGGAAGGAGAGCACGAAGGCGATGTTCCAGCGGCGCCGGGTCCGGTCGGCCGGACGACGCAGCTCGTTCGGACGTCCGCCGAACAGCCGACGCACGCGGTCGGCCGTCGCCGGGCGCGATCGGGTGGGCCCGTCTCCGGGCGTGCCGGGCTCGGACATCGTGCACCTCCGCGCTCTGGTACTGCCCGGCCGCTCAGCGGGGAGCGGCGAGTTCGGCGCTGATGTGGTGGGCCCACGTCCGGATCCGCTCGGGATTGCGGAAGTCTCCTCCCTTGCCCGCGCGGACCATGGCCCGGGCGATGAAGCCGGGCGTACTGGCGGTGATGCTGCCGCCGAAGGTGATGTGCTCGCGTGCGCCGAGGCGCTCCATCTCCCGGGCCACCGCAGGCACCGGCGCGATGTCGTGCTGCTCGGCGGAACTGTCCACGGGGCCGCTGCTGAACAGGTAGACCGGGCGGTGCTGGAGGTAGTGCTCGTTGCGTTCGGCGCAGCGCTTGGCCTTGCCGCTCCAGTGCCCGGCGTACAGGGCGCCGCCGAGCACCACTGCGTCGTACCCGCGTACGTCGTCCACGTCGTCGGCGGGGACCACGACGGCGTCGAGGCCGTCCTCACGCAGGGTCCTGCCGATCTCGGACGCGATTCCGGCGGTCGCACCGTGCTTGGTGCCGTAGGCGACCAGAACGCGCTTGGACGTCATGACGACTCTCCCTTGCCGTCCGCCGTGGTGCGCTTGACGGGGATGCTGCGCCTGGACTCCTCGGGCGAGGCCGGCATGGGCACGCGCACGGTGAGAATGCCGTCCTCGTACGCTGCCTCGACTTCGTCGGAGGGGATCGGCCCGGGCAGGCGCACAACTCTCTGGAAGGAGCCGTAGCGGAACTCCGAGTGATCCTTCTCCTCCTTGCTCTCGGTGTGCTCGGCGCTGACGGTGAGGGTGTCCCCCTCAACCGTGATCTGGATGTCCTTGTCCGGGTCCATCCCGGGAAGTTCGGCGCGCAGCGTGTACTGCCCCTCCTTGTTGGTCACCTCGATCGGGATCGGGAAGGTGTCGAACGACGACCGCCACAGCGGGAACCGTGGGAATTCGGTGCCGAACCAGTCCCTGAAATCGGGGAACGGGCTGCGCCTGCGCTCCAGGTGCGTTCCTGACATGGTGTGCTCCGTTCCGGCGCCCGATCAGCGCCTTCATGCGTTGCCTTCCTCCACTTTCACGAGACGGACGGCTGCTCCGCTTGAGACCATCGGGTCCCTGATGGGGCCGTTCGGCCCTCCCCGTACCGGACCGATTCGGCGGCGGCCACGTGGTGCTTGACCGCGGCGAAGCTGTCCGGGGCGACGGAGATGGAGTCGATCCCTGCCTTGACCAGGAACTCCGTGAAGGCGGGGTCGTCGCTCGGGCGCTGGCCACAGAGGCCGACGGGGCGGCCCGCTGCCTGGGCACGAGGGACGAGGATCTCGATGCTCCGGGTGACCGCCGGGTTGGTCTCGTCGAAGACGTGGGCGAGGGCTTCGGAGTCGCGGTCGACACCCAGGGTGAGCTGGGTGAGGTCGTTGCTGCCGATGGAGAAACCGTCGAAGCGTTCGGCGAAGTCCTGGGCCAGGATGACGTTGGCGGGGATCTCCGCCATGACGTAGACCTTCAGCCCGTTCTCCCCACGGCGGAGGCCTTCCTCAGCCATGACACCAAGCACCCGGTCGGCCTCTTCGAGGCTGCGACAGAAGGGGATCATGACGACGACGTTGGCCAGGCCCATCTCGTCGCGGACCCGGCGCAGGGCCCGGCACTCGAGGGCGAAGCCCTCCCGGTATCCGTCGCTGTAGTAGCGGCTCGCACCCCGCCAGCCGATCATCGGGTTGGCCTCGACCGGCTCGAACGGCCGACCTCCGACAAGCCGCGCGTACTCGTTGGTCTTGAAGTCGCTGGTCCGTACGATGACGGGGGCGGGCCACCGGGAGGCGGCGATCCGGGCGATGCCGTACGCCAGGCGATCGGTGAAGTAGCGGGTGCGGTCGAGGTATCCCTCGGTGAGCTGGTCGACGGCGCAGCGGTCGGCGGGGTCCAGGCGTTCGGGGTGCAGCAGGGCCATGGGGTGGACCTTGACCTGGTGCGCCACTATGAACTCCAGCCGGGCCAGGCCGACACCATCGGCCGGCAGGCGCCACCACCGGAAGGCGGCGGAGGGGTCGGCGAGGTTGAGCATGACGTGCGTCCGGGTGGCGGCGATGTCCGCGAGGTCGGTCTCGGTCTCCTCATAGGTGAGCAGCCCTTCGTAGACCTTGCCACGTCCGCCTTCGGCACAGGAGACGGTCACCTTCTGTCCGTCGTGCAGGGCCTGAGTCGCACGGCTGGTGCCGACGACGGCGGGGACGCCGAGTTCGCGGCTGACGATCGCAGCGTGGGACGTGCGGCCGCCGTGGTCGGTGACGATGGCGGAGGCCCGCTTCATGATCGGTTCCCAGTCCGGGTCGGTGATGCCGGTGACGAGCACCCCGCCGGACGGGAAGCGGTCGAGGTCGACGGGCGAGTCCAGGACGACGACGGGCCCGCTGCCGATGGCCTCGCCGACAGCGATGCCGTCCACGAGAGGCGTACCTGGCACGGCCGTCAGGCGGCAGCGGCGCAGGGTGGAGGCGGCGCGGCGGGACTGAACGGTCTCGGGCCGGGCCTGCACGATCCACAGGTCGCCGGTGAGGCCGTCTTTGGCCCATTCCAGGTCCATGGGGCAGCCGTAGTGCCCTTCGACGGTCAGCGCCCAGTCGGCGAGGAGCCTCACTTCGGTGTCGTTCAGGACCCTCTGCAAGCGCTCCTCGTCGGTGGTATCAACGGTCCGCGTCAGTCCATGTTCCGCATAGACCGCCTTCCGCCGCTTCGCTCCGACACGTACGTCGATCAGCGGGTCCAGATCCGGGTCCTTCAGGCTCGGCTTGAAGACGGTGTACTCGTCGGGGTCGACCTGCCCGCTGACGACCGTCTCGCCCAGTCCGCACGCCGCGCTGATGACGATGACCTCGGGGAATCCGCTCTCCGGGTCGAGGGTGAAGATCACCCCGGCACCGGCCAGGTCCGACCGGACCATGATTTGAACACCGACCGAGAGAGCGACCTGGAGGTGGTCGAAGCCCATCCGCTCCCGGTAGTCGATGGCTCGATCGGTGTAGAGGGACGCATAGCAGCGATGCACCGACTCCAGCAATTGGGCGGTCCCGCGCACGTTCAGGTAGGTCTCCTGCTGGCCTGCGAAGCTCGCCTCCGGCAGGTCCTCGGCGGTGGCGCTGCTGCGTACGGCAACCTCGGGGTCCGCGCGGCCTTCGTCGCGCCCCAGCTGCTCGTACGCCGAGACGATCTCGGCCCGCAGCCCTGGGGGCAGCGGCTCGGCGAGGGTCATCGACCGTATCGCGGCCCCGACCTCATCGAGCGCGGCGCCCTCGTGCAGGCGCGCGATCTGTTCCTCGATCCGCCCCCGGAGTCCGTGTCCGTCCAGCAGCTCTCCGTACGCGGCGGCCGTCGTTGCGAACCCCGGAGGGACGCGCACGCCGGCATCGGCCAGGTGGGCGGTCATCTCACCCAGTGAGGCGTTCTTACCCCCGACACTGCCGACTTCCTGCCGGCCGAGTTCCGCGAACGGTATGACGCGCCGCGTGCTTGCCATGACGACCTCCGGGCTCAATACGGGAGCGGGCGGCCGGACGGAGTGCGCAGGTCCGGCGGCGCGGGCTTGTGGGGCTGCTTCTGGCGGGACTGGATCCTGATGCGCTGCATCGTGGCCACCTCTGGGAAACGGAGCCCGTATCGGCATCCGGATTCCACGATCACACCGGGAGGTGGCTGCACCCCAGTGCCGAGAGGTGCAGCGGCAAGGGGCCGACCGGGCCTCACCGGGGAGGGGCCGACCGGCCCATGGCAGGCCGAGCAGGGAACCGAAGGGCTCATGCCCGACAGGCGCAGAGCGTGCAGGCTGGGGGTATGTCCGAGACGACGACCACCGACCTCTACGAGGTGACGATGGCGATGTCCTACCTGCGAGAGGGCATGCTCGCGTCGGCCACCTTCAGCCTGTTCGTCCGGGATCTGCCGCCCGGCCGGGGATTCCTCGTCTCCGCCGGGCTGGAGCCGTCCCTGGACTACCTGTCCCACTTCCGGGTGAGCGCGGATGACGTCCGCGATTTCGCCGTCGCGCTCCACAGACCGCCCGAGGAAGTGTCCGGCCTGCTCGGCCTGCGCTTTGACGGGGAAGTCCGCGCGATTCCGGAGGGCCACCTCGTTTTCGCCGGGGAGCCCCTGCTGGAGGTCACCGCCCCGCTCCCCCAGGCCCAGCTCGTCGAGACGTATCTGCTCAGCCAGATCTGCCACCAGACCGCCGTCGCCTCGAAGGCGGCCCGTTGCGTGATCGCCGCGGAGGGCCGGCCCCTGGTGGACTTCTCTCTGCGCCGCGACCACGGCCCCCAGGCCGGGCTGCAGGCCGCCCGGCTCTCCGCCATGGTCGGTTTCACCGCGACCAGCAATGTTGCCGCCGCCACCCGATACGGCATCCCCGCCGCCGGAACCATGGCTCACTCCTACATCGAGTGCTTCCCTAGCGAGGAGGAGGCCTTCCGGGCCTTCGCCCGCACCCATCCGGGCCCGCTGACGTTCCTCGTCGACACCTATGACACCGCACGCGGCGTCGCAATCGCCGGCCGTGTTCTCGCCGAGCTCCGGCGAGGGCCGGGCTGCGCGATCCGGCTCGACAGCGGCGATCTGGGTGAGCTCGCCAAACGTTCACGCCAGCTGCTCGACGCGGCAGGGCTGACCGACGTACGCATCATCGCCAGCGGCGGTCTGGACGAATACTCCGTCGCCGAACTCGTGCGCACTCGGGCACCGATCGACGTCTTCGCGGTCGGAACCCGGGTGGGCGTCGCCGCCGATGCTCCCTACTTGGACGCGGCGTACAAGTTGGTCCAGTACGACGGACGCCCGGTAATGAAGCTGTCCTCCGCGAAGGTCACCGCTCCGGCTCCCAAACAGGTGTTCCGCGGCCCCGGCTGCGCGGATGTGATCGGTCTGTCCGACGAGCAACCGCCTGACGGTACGGTGCCCCTGCTCCGTACGGTGATGCGGGACGGCCGCCGGACCGGCCCGCCCGACACCCTCGCCGCGGCCAGAGCCCGCTTCGAGGCTGATCTCGTGGATCTGCCGGAGGCAGCACGCCTCATCCATCGCCCCGAGAGCCCTGTGCCAACAGGTTCCCCGCAGTTGAAGGCCCTGACCTCGGTGGTGAGGGACCGTCTCAAAGCGGCATCCGCCGCCCCCGCTGACAGGAGCGGATGAGCGGGATCCGCTGATCAGCCGACTTCCATGCGGAACCACCGCTGCCGACCGGGGCCACGGACGCGGCCCGTCCACCGGGCAGGTACAGCGGAAGGGGAGGGGCTATTCGGGAGAAGAGGTGCGCGCGTGGCGAGCCGACCGTTGCCGAGCGTGCACAGAGCTTCCCACGCCTATCGTGCGGGTTCGATTCCCGTCTTCCGCTCCAAGACAGAGCCCCAGGTCAGCAACCTGGGGCTGTTGTCCAAACCCCTCAGGGCCCGCTGCCATTCTCGTGCCCCAAGTGCCGTAACGGGGCTTCAGTCCATCCGGGGGAAGAAGGAGGTGCCGGACGCGGACCGGCCGAGGCGGCCGGTCCGCAGTCGCTGGCGCCGGCCTGTCAGTGGCCCTCCTTGCGCCTGCCTCCGATTTGGAGCGGCCGCATCATCTCGTTGTCCTCGTGCTCGACGATGTGGCAGTGCCAGACGAAGCGACCGGGGTGATCGAACCGCGCCTTCACCCGGGTGATTTCTCCCGGATAGGCGATCACGGTGTCCTTGAAACCGAGCTCCCAGCTCTCCGGCGGAATGGGTGCCCCGTTGAACGGCTGCCGGTTCACCACCTCGAACGCCACCTCGTGGATGTGGATCGGGTGGGCGTCCACAGTGAAGTTGTGCAGTTCCCATGTTTCGGTCGCGTTCAGCCTCGGGTTCTCCGTGACCGGGTCGTCCCAGGCGAGCGAGACCGGATTGCCGGCGGAGTCGACCGTCCCGAGCAGGTTCTGGACGGGCGTTCCCGGTGGCACCAAGGGGTTGCTGGAGTTCGCCTCGTTGAGGGACAGCCGACGGGTGACGCTCGCCGAGCCAAGTGGCCTGATCCTGGGCAGCCTGAGCCGATCCGGCGGGACGCTGGTGTCCTTGCTCGCCAGAGGGCCGACCACGAACTTCATCACCTGCCCAGTGGTGGCCGGATCCGCCACAGGGAAGGCCACGCCCGGTTCGCCCCGGCCGAAGGGTTCGTCCGCGCCCTCGTTGATGAGGTACAGCTCGGTGCCTTCCGCAATCCCGGTGAAGTCGACGATGACGTCGGCCCGCTCCGCATTGGCCAGCAGCAGCCGCTCCAGCCGCACTGGTGCGGGCAGGAACCCGCCTTCGTTGCCGATCTGCCAGAACGGTACGGCCGACCGGGCCGGTCTGACGGTCGGACCGTCCGCGATCTTCAGGATGAGGAACCGGGCATTGCATCCATTGAGGAAGCGCAGCCTGTAGCGACGCGGTTCGACTTCGAGCTTCGGCCATGTCCGGCCGTTGACCACCATGGTGTTGGCGAAGAATTCGGGGTTCCAGATGGGGGACACATCGGTCGTGGGAATGTACGGACCCGCGAACCCGTCGAAGAATTCCCGGGTCGTGGGGTAGAACAGCGAGCCGTCCGAATTGAACGAGCGGTCCTGGATGGCCAGGGGGATCTCGTGGTATCGGGTACCCGGCCGATCTCCGGAGGCGGGCGCCGGGCCGGGCAGGGCCCCCTTGGGCAGGTCGCACTCACCGCCGCGGAGCAGATAGAAGCCGGCGGGTCCGGCGTAGACGTTGAGCCGGGTCAGACCCAGGGTGTGGTCGTGGAACCAGAGGGTCGATGCCCGCTGGTCGTTGGCGTACTGGAAGGTCGCGGTACCCGGATCCCACTTCAGGCGGTGCGCATCGGCGAACTTGTCCCGGAACTCGTTGTAGAACGAGCCCACGGTGGCGAATCCCGGAGGAATGTTGTTCGCGCGTGGCAGGTACCACGCTTCCGTGTAGCCGTCGCTCTCCTCGGTGGAATGCCCACCGTGCAGGTGCGTGACGATCGGTACGGGGCCGGTGTACGGACCCGGCGTCGATGTGAAGGTCGGCCGCGAATCCCGCCCGGCATTTCCGCCCGGCGGGTTCGCCCAGTGCAGGGTGGGGTCGACCGCCAGCAAGTGCGGGAGGAAACGGCCCTGGCTGTCGACGAGATCGTTCACCCAGGTGACCCGGACAGGCCTGTCTACGCTGGCCTCGATGGTGAACGACGGGTAGTTGAACGTGCTGTTGTCCCCGAGCGAGCCGTATCCCCACAGGGTGGTGGACGGCAGAGTGGGAGGCAATACCTGCTGGCTGAATTGCCGGACGCCGATGACATACGTATCGATGCCGTGCCGCTCCGGGTGCCGGGCCTTCGGCATCACCGGCGGGATCACCAGGTTGGTGACGTATTTCGGGATGGTCGTGGGGTCCAGGGTGGAGACTGGGAATTTCCCGACAGACCTGGCCCCCGGAACCACCGCGGTCTCGTTCGGGAGTGCCACCGCCTCATTAGGGGCCGGAAGGACCAGGGCCGCTCCACCAACGGCCCCGGCTACGAGCAGGCCTCTTCGCGCGATCATCTCTCTCGCCTTCTGCAGCCCGAGGGCATCGATCACTTCCTCACTCAATGTTAAGTGGAGTGCACGGTAAGTAATCGAAGGACGCCCGGCGTGGCGACGGGCTGTCGGGGCAGGCAGCGAGCGAGCCGCAACCGGCACAGTCATGGCCAATATCCGTTGCCGGCAAATAGCCTGCGCTCAGCCTCGGTTTTCTCGTGGTCCGTCGGCCTCCTGGAACCCCAAGGATGCGGCCGGGCGGCGTCGTTGTGTGCGGGCCGGTCCTCGTCGAACGTCTCGACCGCTCCGTCCCTGAGCGCTTCCGTGAACGCGTGCTCTTTTCGGGCGGCGACCGTCCATGCAGTGCCGCACGCCGGCGGATCCGCGGCGTTAATCTGTCGAAATCGGACTTCCACTCAACAGCATGCAGCGCGGCGGAATCGAGGAGGACCCCGTCGGTGTCCAGAACGACGGCTCGAAGCGGACTCACTGCCTGATCACCCGGCGCCCAGTGATCCGGATCGCGGTGACCTTCATCCAATGGGTCCTCGGGCCGCCGGCCCAGGGCAGGGAGTACGCGACTGCGTCAAGCCGACCGAGCTCCTCCGCGTCAGTGACGCCTCCCGCCTCGCCTACGACCATAACGCTCCAGCCCAGGCGCGTGGCGTCGTCGATGTGGTCGACCTCGAAGGCCACCTCGGTGCCGGCGGCCCGTGCAAGCACCGCGTCACCCGAGGTCCGGAATGCGATGTCGCGGCCCGCCACCACGTAGTTGACCGGGAATATCGCCGGACCCTCCGGGGTGAAGACGGCGACCCTGCCCACGCCGTGCGTGGACAGCAGCCGTCGGCACTCGGCTTCGGACAACTCGACCAGCTTGGCATCCAGCACGGCCGTTCCTCTGCCTGGCGGGTATTCCGTCGTCGCGCCGGAGAGTTCCGCGGCGGTCGTCCCGAGCGCGTCGGCGAGTCGCAGAAGGGAGCCGATCGCCGGCGCTGCCGCGTGTTCCTCCAGGTAGGTGATGTACGCGCCGTCAGCGCCGCAGCGCTCACCCAGTTCGTCCCGGGTGAGGCCGAGTTCCTCACGGTGCATGGCGATCCGCCGCCCGAGGTCAGTACGTCCGGCCGGCGCCTCTGTGGCGCCCGGCCCGTGCTGGGTTCTCCTCATTGTCTTCACGTCCTCTCGGTGTCAGGGCTGCGTGGCCGGAACCGTGGCAACGTGTGCCGGGGCTGTGGAGACCGGCGGTCACGATGGGGGCCAGGCCGATACGTCCCATGCCGAGGATCCTGACCGAATTCACCTCGGGCACGTCGCCTTCGGCGATGCGCTCGTCGAGGCCGCGGACGGTGACGGCGTCGGCACGGACGATCGCGCTGGCTGCGTCTGTCCGGGCCTTGGAAGGCGAGTGTCTTCACGACGCTCCCCTCTTCCCTTGCATACGTTAAGGAGGTTGCACCGCCAGGCTGGACCGGGCTCGACCGCCCGCGCATGGGCCGGTCGGTCCCCTGCGTGGGCCTGTCGGCCCCCTGTCGGCCCTTACACACGGTGCAATGGTGAGAACCGGATCCTCTTACCGAAGGGAGGGCGGGTCATGTCCGAGACAGCCCCGCGCCCCGCTACCGCCTCGCCCAGACCTGCACTCCTCCGGTTGCTCGGTGCAGTACGCACGGTCACCGGCAGCAAGTTCCTCGTCGAGAGCGACCACGCCCGCATCCTGGTCGACTGCGGGCTCTTCCAGGGTTTCGCGGACCTGCGCCGTCGCAACTGGGACAAGCCCGGCTTCGACGCCTCCGACCTCCGCGCCGTGGTCGTGACCCATGCTCACCTGGACCACTGTGGCTATCTGCCGCGCCTGGTCCGGCACGGCTTCCGTGGTCCGATCCTCTGCACCCCCGGAACGGCCCGCCTCGCCGAGATCGTGCTCCGCGACAGTGCCCGCCTCCAGATGGAGGCCGCCGAGCACGCCAACAGTCACGGCTGGTCCAAGCACCGCCCCGCCAAGCCGCTCTACGACGACTCGGACGTCGAGAACACGTTGAAGTTCTTCGACCCGGTCGAGGTCGGCAGCGAGATCGAGATCATGGCCGGAACGAAGCTGAAGCTGCACCACGGCGGACACATCCTCGGCTCAGCCTGGGCCCACCTCACGCTGGAGGACGGCCACACCCTGGCCGTCAGTGGCGATCTTGGTCGTCCCGGGCACCCCCTGCTGCTGCCCCCGGAGCCCTTCACCGGCGCCGACGTGCTGCTGATGGAGTCCACCTACGGCGACCGCCGCCACGACCACGAGACGGCACGGCGCGAGTTCGCTGCCGTGATCACCCGAACGCTGTCGCGAGGAGGAACCGTCGTCATCCCGGCATTCGCGATCGACCGGACCGAGGTCGTCCTGCACGAACTGGCCGAGCTGCGCGGTGACGGCACGCTACCCCGCCACGTGCCCGTCTACGTGGACAGCCCCATGGCCCTGGCCGCCTTGGACGTGTACCGCGACGCCCTGCGGTCCCGCGCTCCCGAACTGCGGCCCGAGATCCTGGCCCAGGGCGAGGCGGTGTTCAGCCCAGAGCCCTTCCTGGCCGCCCGTACCGTCCAGGAGTCCATCGACATCAACAGCACCACAGGCCCCGCGGTCATCGTCTCCTCCGCCGGCATGGCCACCGGCGGCCGGGTCCTGCACCACCTGCACCGGCTGCTGCCCGACCCCCGCAACGCTGTCGTGATCGTCGGCTTCGCCGCCGCCGGCACCCGCGCCCGCGACCTCGTCGACGGCGCCCGCACCCTCAAGATGTTCGGCGAGTACGTCCCCGTACGCGCCGAGGTGGCCGACGTACCCCACTTCTCCGCCCACGCCGACGCCGACCAGATCATCGACTGGCTGCGCGCCGCACCGCCCCCACACACCACCTACCTCGTCCATGGCGAGGAGACCGCCGCCGAGACCCTCCGAGACCGCATCGACCTCGAGCTGGGATGGACGGCCGTCGTACCCAAATCCGGCGAGGCCGTCCTGGTCCGTTGACCCGGGCCGTATGGGCCCTGCGGTATGCACCGCGAGGCCCTCCCGCACCCCAAGAGACCGGCACGACCCTGAAGGGGAACGGCTGGAGGCACACCATGACCGCCATGACCACTCTCCTCGACGAGATGGAACCCGAAGCACGCCAGGCTCTGCTCGCCCACGCCCACCGCGTGGACATCCCCGCCGGAACCCGCATCTTCAAGGAACGGCAGCGGGCCGACCGCCTCTGGATCATCGAGAACGGCACCGTCGACCTCGACCTGCACGTCCCCGGCCACAAGGCCGCCGTCGTCGACACCCTCGGTTCAGGAGAGCTCCTCGGCTGGTCATGGATGGTCCCTCCCTACTCCTGGCACCTCGGCGCCGTCACCACCCACCCCGTTCGAGCGCTCGAATTCGACGCCGAGGCCGTACGGAAGCTCTGCGACGAGAACACCGCCGTGGGCCGTTGCATATCGACCGCTGTCGCCGCAGTCATCGCCCGTCGCCTCGACTCGGCCCGTACCCGGATCCTCGACCTGTTCGCGCCCCACCACAGCGACATGCCGCTCGCCTACGCCCGCTGAGGACCAGCCATGACCTCCACCCCGTACACCGTCAACGACGTCATGACGAAGACCGTCGTCACCGTCACCGCCGCCGCCGAATTCAAGGAGATCGCCACCGCGATGGAGCGCTGGAAGGTCACCGCGGTCCCGGTCATCGAAGGCGAAGGCCATGTCGTCGGCGTCGTCTCCGAAGCCGACCTCCTCACCAAGGAGGAGTTCCACGAACACGGACCGAGCCTCATCGAGCAGATGCGCCGCCTCGGCGACACCGCGAAGGCCGGATCGGTCCGCGCCGAGCAGTTGATGACCACACCCGCCGTCACGATCCGCCCCGACGCCACGCTCCCCCAGGCCGCCCGCCTGATGGCCGACCGCCACATCAAACGGCTTCCAGTCGTCGACGCCGACGGCACCCTCCTCGGCATCGTCAGCCGCGCCGACCTCCTGAAGGTCTTCCTCCGCGCCGACGACGACCTGGCCGCCGAGGTCCGCCGCGAGGTCGTCGACCGTCTCTTCCCCCTCTCGCACCGTGACATCACGGTCGACGTCACGCACGGGATCGTCACCCTGTCGGGAAGGACCCGCGACCCGCACCTCATCCCCGTGGCCACGCGCCTCGCCCGGGCCGTCGAAGGTGTGGTCGGCGTGCACTGCCGGCTCGAAGGCCCCGCCTCTGCGTAAGCGCCATGTCAGCCTTACGGGGCCAGGTCCCGCTTCATCAGCAACGCGTGGCCGAGAACGAGCCCCACGACTCCGACCCCGACCAGAACTCCCAGCTGCGGCCACAGCACATGTCCCTGTGCCAGTGCGTCACCCGGTGTGTAGTAGTGGAAGGGGCTGATGAACCGCAGGGGCGCCGCCTTCGACCAAGCCAGCGCGATGAAGTTCACCGCGAAGCCGACTGCCCCGATGGCGATCGTCGCACCGATCACCTGCGCGCGTCGGCTCCCCCAGGCCGACACGGCCAGGGCCGGTCCGGCCAGGCACAGCGCGAAGCCGCACCCCATCAGCCCCGCCGCGAAGACACCGCTCAACGGCACGTCCCGGTGGATGTCCGGGGACAACCAGACGCCCGCCGCCACCGTCAACGTCGCTGAGGTGTTGAGGGCGAGGGCGGCGATCACCACGGCGGCGGTCCGCTCGGCGAGGAGCCGGTTGCGGCTCACGGGGCGCACCACGATGAGCTCGATCGTCCCGGATTCCACGTCGGCCGCCACCGCGGCCGCGGCCAGCGCCCCGATAGCGGTCAGCTGCATGGCGATCCAGAAGGGATGCACCAATCCGGCCCCGAGCAGCCCCGGGTAGCTGGCGATCGATACGTCTCCGCCCGAGCCGCTGAACGCACGGTACGCCGACGGAGGGCCCTTCCCGCCCGCAGAGAAGAGCTGCCCGGGCGCGATCGTGTTCGCCACCACCACGATCAGGGCCTCGAAGGCGACCATCCCCACCATGAGGGCCACCAGCATCCGCCGACGCCGGTGCAGTGCCAGCCACAGGAGGGGCCACCGCGTCTTCACGGCGCGGCCTCCTCCGCCTTGCCGTTGCGGTACAGATCCAGGAACGCCTCGTCCAGACCCGCCTCCTCCACGATGACGTCGGCCACCCCCAAGGCCAGCAGCTCACGCAGTGCTTCCACCACCTCGCTCGGGGGTACGAGGAGCTCCACCCGGTCGCCCTCCCAGCGGGGCGCCCACTGTTCCGCGCGCCCCAAAGGGCGCATCCCCTTCCCGTCAGCGAAGGCCAGACGAATCCGCCGCGCCCGCGCCTCCCGGAGGGCGGCCACGCTCTCCACGGTTACCAGGCGCCCTTCCCGGACGATCGCCACGCGTCCGCAGGCCCGCTGCACCTCCGGCAGCACGTGGCTGGACAACAGCACCGTGCGGCCGTCGGCCGCTGCCTGCTCCATCAAGTCGAAGAACGTTTCCTGGACCAGAGGGTCCAGCCCCTCGGTCGGCTCGTCCAGGACCACCAGCTGGGGATCGTGCTGCAGCGCTTGCACCAGGCCCAATTTCTGCTTCATGCCGCGCGAGTACCCGCCCACCGTGCGCCGCAGGACCGCGGGCGTCAGCCCCAGCCGCTCGCACAGCTCAGCTCGCCTCGTGCAGGGCCGGCCTTGGAGTGAACACAGGAGGTCGAGGGTCTGCGCCCCGGTGAGCTCCGGGTACAGCCGCAGCTCACCCGGGAGATAGCCGAGTTCCCGAGCCACCCGGCGGTGATCGGCGAGCGGGTCCATCCCCAGCACCCGGACGTGTCCGGCGGTTGGGCGCAGCAAACCCGTCAGGCACCTGAGCGTGGTGGTCTTGCCCGCCCCGTTGGGCCCGAGGAAGCCGAACACCTCGCCCCGACCGATGCCGAGCGTGAGTTCCTCCACCCCGACCACGGCCCCGTATCGCTTGGTCAGTCCCCTGAGCTCAATCGCATCCATGGCACCCACCCCACCAGTCTGTGCCCTGGCCCAGGCCGACGCGCAGCGAGCAGGGAGCCTCCCTGGGACAGCGCGGCACCCGAAGACACCCGTGCCGTTCTGCGCCACGGCTCGGGTGTCACGCGGGCCTCCGCCGGGCGCAGCGCATGGCCCGGACTCCGGCGGAGGTCGCATACGGGGCCGTGCTCCAAGAGTCCGCCCAACGGGTCGACCGCACGTCGGCCTGCGGTTGTCACCACCTGACACCTGGTCGCATGTCGGCCTGCGCATCGTCTGCCGTCTCTACGAGATGAGCGGATGCGCTGCACGACGGAGCCGACGTAGCCGCTTCAGTCGGACGGCAGCCGGCGGACGCGAGCGCCGAACACACGCCACCGCCGCTCATTGTCGCGCACAAGCGTTGCCGATTCCGCGAGGAGGTCCGCCGCCCGGTCGAGCAGCTCGGACGCCGAGAAGAGGTATGCAGGGGCGTTCCGCTGGGACCCCAGGTCAGCTCGCAGCGCCGCGGGAGAGAACTTGACCCGATCCAACAAGTCAATGGAGCGGCGCAGCAGATGGGCAACCAGCGCCAGCAACCCCGCCGACTGCCAGTCGTTGGCGACGATGCGGTGCCGCTCCCCGAGCAGATCGGCAAGCACTGGATAGGCAGCCAAGAGGCCGACGGCCTCCCATGCCTGCTCCATCGCGTGCGCCAGCCAGATTCCGGTCTGCTCACTGTCTTCCGCGATTTCCCTGACATCCCGCTTCAGCCGCTGAAGCTCGACGGGCTCGTCCGCCCCTTCCATGAAGAGGATCCCCGACTCCGCGACAAGTCCGGGGGCATTCAGATCCTCCGCACCTGCGAACGGATTCCGTGCCGACTCACCGACGTCGGTCACACTCCATCTGTCCGCCAGCGACTTCAGCGCCCGGGACCGCGCCTGAAGCTCGCCCGCCTGCCGCAGCGGAGCCTGTGCGTAGAACTGCTCGTGTTCGCGATGGAACCGGGCTAAGCGTTGTCCCGTAAGTACTGGTCACGGGTGAGATGATCTTGCTGTGTCTGGTGTGATCACGGCGTCGGAGCCGTCCTGGATAGCCCCGTTCGCCGGGCTGAGCCCGCGGCAGTTCAGCAAGCTGATCACCGCGCTGCGGCGCGAGGGAGCCGACCCGGTCCGCAAGGGCCGACCCTGGAGCCTGCCACTGGAGGACCGGGTCCTGCTGGTCGCCGCGTACTGGCGCACCAACCTCACCCTGCGCCAACTCGCCCCGCTGTTCGGGGTGTCGAAGTCCGCGGCCGACCGGATCGTCGACCACCTCGGCCCGGCGCTCGCGCTCCAGCCCCGCAAGCGGTTCCGCAAGGACACCGTGCTGATCGTCGACGGCACCCTGGTCCCCACCCGGGACCACACCATCGCCGAGCAGTCGAAGAACTACCGGTACTCCACCAACCACCAGGTCGTCATCGACGCCGACACCCGGCTCGTCGTCGCGGTCGGCCGGCCACTGCCCGGCAACCGCAACGACTGCAAGGCATGGGAGCTGTCCGGAGCGAAAGACGCCGTCGGCAAGGCCACGGTGATCGCGGACGGCGGCTACCGAGGCACCGGCCTGGTCATCCCCCACCGCCGCGAACCCGGCCAGAGCGAACTCCCGGGCTGGAAAGAGGAACACAACCGCTCGCACCGCAAGGTCCGAGCCCGCGTCGAGCACGCCTTCGCCCGCATGAAGACCTGGAAGATCCTCCGCGACTGCCGCCTGAAAGGCGACGGGGTCCATCACGCCATGCTCGGCATCGCTCGCCTCCACAACCTCACGCTCGCTGGTTGACCAGGAAACGACGCTGGTCAACCAGCATGCCGTAGATCATTTACGGGACAACGCTTAGGTTGACGATCACCTGCAACAACGGTTCAGGAGGGATGGACGTCGTCTGCTCCTCGGGCATGCGAGAAGTGTCCGCCCGGAGCGGCGCCCACCGGTTGACAACACGCCCCCCTCATCGCGGACCGAGACCAGCGAGGCCACCACCGCAGTCGCCGAATCTCCCCCTGCCGGTGCAGAGCCAACCGCAGCGGAGCCCATCGGCCCCCGGCGTCGCAGCAGCCGTCGCGGCTCCCTCACCAGGAGCGCAGGCCGCTGTCGGCGTCGGCTGAAAAGTGGACCAGTTTGGCCGGTTGAAAAGTGACCCGCTGGTGTCGGTTCAGTCGTTGTCGTTGACGGTGGGAACGCGGCCGAGTTCTCGTCCTTTCATGCGGTAGGAGTCTCCCTTGAGGGAGTGGACCTCGGCGTGGTGGACGAGGCGGTCGATCATGGCGGCGGCGACAGTCTCGTCGCCGAAGACTTCTCCCCAGCGTCCGAAGGGCTTGTTGCTGGTGACGATCACGGACGCGCGTTCGTATCTGTTCGAGACGAGCTGGAAGAACAGATTCGCGGCTTCGGCCTCGAAGGGGATGTATCCCACCTCGTCCACCACGATCAGCGGATAGCGTCCGAGTCGGGTGAGTTCGTCGGCCAGGCGGCCGGTGTGGTGGGCATCGGCCAGGCGGTCGACCCACTCGGCCGCGGTGGCGAACGCGACGCGGTGACCGGCCTGGCAGGCCCGGACCGCAAGTCCGGTGGCCAGGTGGGTCTTGCCGGTGCCGGGCGGGCCGAGGAAGACGACGTTCTCCTTGCCCGCGATGAAGTCCAGCGTGCCCAGATGCGCCAGCTGCTGGCGCGTCAGGCCGCGCAGGTGGGTGACATCGAGTTCCTCCAGGGTCTTGACCGCGGGGAAACGCGCCGCCCGTACTCTCGCTTCGCCGCCGTGGGATTCCCGGGCGGATACCTCCCGCTGGAGGCAGGCGACGAGGTATTCGGTGTGGGTCCAGGATTCCTTGCGGGCCCGTTCCTCCAGTCGGCCCGCGGCATCCAAGAGTGCGGGGGCTTTCATCGCGCGGGCGAGGAAGGCCAGGTCGGAGGCGGTCTGCTGCCCGGTCCGCCGGTTCACTCCAGCCGAAGCGGCGGTGGTGTCCTCGGTGGTGTCGGCGATGGTGGTGCGGGGCATGTCAGATCACCTCTCTTCCACCGTCGATCACGGTGAACAGACGGTCGTAGGTGCCAAGCTCGCGTTGTTCGACTTCGACCAGCGGGCCGGAATCGACGGACCGGATGTGACCGGTGGGCCGCTGGTGGTGGTGTTCTCGGCGCATGATCCGGCCGGTTTCGGCGTGCTGGGGGTCGGTGATGGTCTGGTGGCGGGCCCAGCAGCGGGTGTGTTCTGCGACGATCTCCCCGCCCGCGGCCAGGACGATCACCTTTTCGTTGTCGGACAGGACGGTGACCTGGTGGCCGATCGCGGCCGGGTCGACGGAGTAGTCGCAGGTGTCGACGCGGACGTAGTGGTCGCGGCCGAGGCGGACCTGGAACCGCCACCAGGTCGGCGGGTCGGCGGCCGGGAGGGTCAGCATCTGGGCCCGGTCGGCTTCCCATCGGTCGGCCGGGCGGGCGCCGAGGGTGCGGTGGATCCTGCGGTTGGCGACCTTCAGCCAGGCCGTCAGCTGGCTGTTGAAATCGTCCGGGCCGCTGAAGTGGCGGCCGGGCAGGAACGAGGTCTCCAGGTAGCCGTTCGCCCTCTCGACCAGGCCCTTCGCTTCTGGATCGCGAGGTCGGCACAAGTAGATCTTCGTGGCGAGCAGGCCCGCGAACGCGGCGAACTCGGAGGTCGGGCGGCCGCGGCCGACGCCGGCCTCGTTGTCCCAGACCAGCGTCTTGGGCACCGCACCCCACTCGGTCAGCAGCCGCCAGTGCCCGTCGATCAGGTCCCCGGTCCGCCTCGAGGGCAGCATCCTCGCGGTGATCACCCGCGAGTAGCCGGAGACCATCACCAGCACCGGCATCCGCCCGCACTGCCCATAGCCCAGCGGAATGTCCGCCTCGGGAAACCACAGGTCGCACTGGGCCAGCTCGCCGGGCCGATAAACCGTCCGCGAGACCGGGTCGACCGGAACATAGGCCGGCCGGAGCTCGCGCACCCGGTCTTTGAGGATCGTCATCCCGCGGTCCCAGCCGATCCGCTCCGCGATCACCGTCGCCGGCATCGTCGGGGTCTCCCGCAGAAGCTCACGGATCTGCACCTCGACCGCGTCGACCGCCGAGCCCTTCACCGCACGCTCGTACTTCGGTGGCCGGTCCGTGGCCAGAGCCCGCTTGACCGTGTTCCTCGAGATCCCCAGATGCCGGGCGATTGCCCGGATCGGCATCCGCTCGGCCCGATGCAGCCGGCGGATCTCTGCCCAGTCCTCCACGAGGATCACCCTTCCCTCCTGACCTTGATCACCAAGGTCAGAGTCAGATGAAGATCACCAAGTGGGTCACTTTTGATACGCCGTCAGAGGGTCCGAGTTCAGCCGTCGCCGACAGCCGCTCTACGGGCGGAGCCGAACCCATCCGGGAGGCGAACCGGGCATGGCACACCCCGTTGAGCACCACACGACGGGCAAAGAGCGCAGCACGTCGGTGCTGGATGTACGGGGCCTGGTGTGCGACACCCGGCAGAGCACGGCTGCGGCTGTAACCCGAACGCCGGGCCGGGTGCGCTCTCAATCACGGGCTGCTGAACTTCCGGTCTGAGGCCGTGATGCGGCAGGGTTCCGGCCTGCCGTGCTTTCGCGGTACGGCGGTTCAGCCGGAGATCTGCTTGCGGCCGGACTCGCCGCCGATGGCGATCTTCCGCGGCTTGGCGCGCTCGGCGATCGGGATGCGCAGGGTCAGGACACCCGCGTCGTAGTCGGCTTCGATGTGCTCGGTGTCGAGGGTGTCGGCCAGCATGACCTGGCGGGAGAAGACACCCAGGGGCCGCTCTGAAAGCTCCATCTGCACGCTGTCACCGCTCGCCGCGGGCCTGCGCTCGGCCTTCACGGTCAGCATGTTCCGCTCGACGTCGATGTCGATCGCCTCTGTGTTCACGCCGGGGAGGTCGAAGGCGATCACGTACGCGTCGCCCTCGCGGTAGGCGTCCATCGGCATCACGGTCGGCTTGGACCAGGTCCCGGTCGTACCGGACAGCTGCTGGAAGATCCGGTCCATCTCGCGGAACGGGTCGGTGCGCATCAGCATCGCGAAACACCTCCAGTTGGTTCAGGCAGGAACTGCCCATGCGCTTCAACGCGCTCCCGTTGTAGCATGTCATCGGAACGATGACAAGCAAGGAGTCATCTGGAGGATGACATGCGACGGAGAGTGCCATGAACGAGGCCGTCGAGCCGCCGGCACCGGTTCCCTTCCTCGCCGCGGCCGCGGCGCTGGAGGCCATCGACCGGGCCCTCAAGGACGCGCAGGGATCAAACGCGGGATCACCGAGGACTACGACAGCAGCGTCCGAGCCGGACTCGGGCCCACACCCGGCCCTGGCCGCGCTGCTGATGCTGCGCGAGATTCGCGAGCAGCTCTCCGGCTGGGAGAGCGGCCTGATCGAAACCGCCCGCGGCCGGGGGGCCAGCTGGGCCGACCTCGCCGGCCCCCTCGGCGTCGCCAGCCGACAGGCCGCCGAACGGCGCTACCTGCGCCTGCGGCCCGGCAGGGACGGCAGCACCGGCGAGGAACGCGTCCAGGCCACCCGCGACACCCGCGCGGCAGAGCGCAGCGTGAACGCCTGGGCCCGCGACAACGCGGCCGACCTGCGCCGCCTCGCCGGCCAGATCACCGCACTCACCAGCCTTCCGGGCGGCGCCGAGACTGCCATCGGAGACCTGAACCTGGCCCTCGCCGACAACGACGCCGCCCGCCTCGTTCGCCCCCTGACCGACACCCGGCCCCATCTGAGACCCGAGGACGTCGCCCTCGCCGAACGCCTCGACGCCCTCACCCGCCACACCGACCAGCTCCGCCAGGACGCCCACGACCAGCGCAGCACGTGACCCGCACCCCGAGCCACCTCACCAGCCGACGTGCGCGGCAGCCGGCGAGCGTCGAGCCCCGGGCTGCCGTCTTCTCGGCCATTTCGTTTCGGTGTCGCATTCCGGCGCCGGACATGACAGGGCTCGGCCGGGTGGCTACCTCCCGGCCGAGCCCTGCGTGCGTGGGGTCCAGCGTGGCTCAGAAGTGTTCCTCCGGCAGGTCGCGCTTGTCTCGGAGCTGCTCTTCCTCGCGGCGGTGCTCGCGTTCCGGGTCCTCACCGCGCTTCCTCCGGGAGGACTGGGCGGTCCCAGGATGGACCGGGTCCCGGCCGGGGCGGCGCATGGCTTCCGTCTACTCGCGCCCCTGGCCGGGTTTCCGGCGCTTGTCGTGCATACCGACCATGACCCTGCGGCTCCTCAATGCCTGGGATTTCCTCCTCGTCCACGCTCACACGCACTGTCACCGATCGCATCATTTCAATGGCAGATCGTGGCGGACGGGTGATGCCCGCAGAGAAGCGGCACGCGTCGAGAGGCGCAGGGCTGGGCGGGCCCCGAGGATGAATGCGGCCCCTTATCCCCGCTGTGAGGAGTTCCTTCCATGCTGGAGCGAAAGCCGCGCAAGAACCGCACCGAGGTCACTTTCGTCCTGCCCGCCGATTCCCCGCCCGGCCCGGTCAGCGTGGTCGGCGACTTCAACGACTGGCAGCCCGGCGCCCATACGCTGGCGCCGCGCCGTGACGGCACCCGGGCCGTGACCGTTGCCCTGCCCGAAGGCAGTGAGCACTCCTTCCGCTACCTGGCCGCCGGTGACTACTGGTTCGACGAAGAGGGCGCCGACGGCCACGACGGCATCAACAGCCGCCTGCACACCTGAACGGCCCAGCGGATGTGACCGGCGGCCGCGGGTTCGCGTCGGAGGTACCGGCGCGTGTCCCGGCCCCGCCATCTGGGGCCGGATCCGTGTGACGGCCCTGCCTACCGTGCCCGGCAGCAAGGGCCGTCGTTCGCGTTCAGGTCCCCGCAGGCAGTCCGACCTCAGGCAAGGGCAGGCCGCGCCTGCGCGACGCTCAAGATCATGCATCCAGGACCGACAGGAGCCTGCCGTGGAATCTCCCCACGGTCCATGGCCGACCCTGGCCAGGCATGCGCGGTCAAGTCGGCTCATCGACGTGCGCTCATCCGGCTGCGTGAGCCGGCACCTCGTCCGTTCCACGGTGAACCGCGGGGGTGAGCGGCCACGGCGCGAAGGGGACAGGTCCCCTGGTGCGCACGGCCTCCACCGCGCACTGGTGTACCGAGCGAGCCTCCTCGGCGGACGGGCAGGGCACTGGACTGCCGACCATCGTGCACCACTTCGACGCGCCCGCGTACTGGACGGCAACATGTGCCTGCCCTGCGTCCCAGCTGGTGCGGACCGTCAATTCCCCGGTGAGGGATCCCGCTTCGGCGGTGAGCACCCCGCCGGAGCCGGTGAACACCCCTGGGGTGGTCCATGTTGTGGATGCCATGTCAGATCACCTCGGAACAGGTCGGTCTGTCCTCATGCCATGGTCCGCCGCCGGGGCGGAGCAGCACAGGGCCATGCGGTCCCACAACGGGGGTCCGCTCGGCCCTCGCCGACTCCGACACCCCGTCCTACGGTCAACCACATGGATCCAGTGGGAAGGAGCTGGACGATGAACGTGTCCGCTTACATGTCCGCCCCCGCCGTGTCCGTCAACGCCACCACGACGATCGGGGAGGCGGCCCGATGCATGGACCTCCACGGCGTCGGCTGCTTGGTCGTGACGGAGGGAACAGTATTGCGCGGCATTGTCACCGACCGTGACATCGCAGTGCGCGCCGTGGCCGGAGAGTTCGACCGCGATGATCCTGTGGGAGCGGTCATGACCGCTCCGGCTGTCACCGTCGATGCCGCCCAGGACATCCACGCGGCGTACCGGACGTTCCGCAACAGCGGCGTCCGGCGCCTCCCTGTCCTGGACGGGCATCGAGTCGTGGGCATGCTGACCGTGGACGACCTGCTCATGGACGTCTTCCGCAGGGTGGCGGACCTGCTCGGCCCGGTCGCCTGGAGCGTCCTCGAAGAGCCCCCCGGCCCCCGGGACGAGATCGGCCCGCGCGCACGAAAGGACGGAAGGAGCCCGCCCGCTTCTCGCGGATCCTGATCGGGGCAGCTACGAATTGACTGCCCGGAGCCTGAAGCCGGTGACCACGCCCGGTCTGATCCGAACGGCACCTGATGGCGGTGCGTCGGCCCAGGACTTGAGGCGCTGCGCATAGTGGTTCAGCTCGGTCGGGTCGGTGACGGCGCTGGCGTAGCCGGTGGCCACCACGCTCCAGCCCAGACGGGTGTCAGGGTCGATGGCGTCGGCCTCGTAGGCCACGACGACGTCCGGACTGTCCGGGGCCGTGAGCAGGGCCGCCAGTGTCGAGCCGTCCTGAACGCGGACGATGATGTCGCCGTCGTCAAGGAGATGGTTAACGGGGCGCACGGCAGGCAGAGCATGGCGGGTGAACACGATGCGGCCCAGTCCGACGGTTCCGAGCAGCCGGAGCGCTTCCTCGGTGCCGATCTCTTCCGTTCGCCTCCGGGGCGTAGGGCCGGCAGGAGCGACGGCGGCGCTGCCGACCGGGCGGTTCTCCATCGTTGGCACCCTCCGTCCATGGGACCGGGGCGGGGTCGTGGTGTGCTTTCCAGCGTCCCCGTTCTCGACGGCCCCGGCATGGGCCGTTCGGTCCCTGCCGGGGCCCACAGGGCCCATACCCCGGGCAGACCCACTCGCCAAGACTGGATACGGACCCGAATCAGGAGGCCGTTCATGAGCACTCCTTCTCCCATCCGCATCAATGCCGCACTGCCGGCGGACTGCCGTTCGCGCTTGATGGAGTTCGCCCGCGAGGTCAACTTCGACGAGGGGACACGCCTCTTCCGCGAGGGGGGTCGTGCGGACCGGTTCTGGATCGTCCGGTCGGGCACCGTGACCCTGGACGTGCACGTTCCCGGTCGACGCGCGGCTGTCATCGAGACCCTCGGGGCCGGGGAGCTGGTCGGCTGCTCGTGGCTGTTCAAGCCCTACACGTGGCGCCTCGGCGCCGAGGCGATGACACCGGTCCGTGCCTACGAGTTCGACGCGGTGGAGGTCCGCTCCCTGATGGATTCCGATACCGCGTTCGGCTCGGCCCTGGGCCATTGGGTCGGGCAGGTCCTCGCCCACCGGCTACAAGCCGCTCGGATCCGCCTGCTCGACCTGTACGCGCCCTACGGCAGCGGCAGTTTCCTCTGACCCGCGCCCACAAGGGTCGGCCTCCCACCTGCCGGTGGTTGTCACGCCGTCGGCAAACTCAGCGTCACCACTCAACACGGGTCCCCGACCCGCCGGTAGGCGGCGGGCTGATCTTCATGCTTCCACCGAGCCTTTCGGCCCGTTCCGCGAGATTCCGCAGACCGCTGCGTCGGCCGCCTTCGGGAAGGCCGACGCCATTGCCGGTCACCGGGTGTGAGACTGGTGAGTTCGCATGTTCCCCATCCTCCTCACCGACCCCGGCCCGGACGCCCGCCGCGCCATCCACGTCCGCGCCCGAGCGCTGACCATCTGGCTCGGAGACCTGCTCATCACCCCCACCACCGCACCCCGCTCGAACGCTGCCTCTCCCAGGACGGGTGACCGCCGGCCGCGGCCCGGCCGGCAGCCCCCGCCGGATCTCAGATCTCGCCCTCGTCGTCCTCGACGACGTCCGGGTCATGGAAGGGCAGCAGGCCCTGGCCGGGACCGCTGGATCACTGTGGTACGACCCGTGTCGGACCAGCGTACGTGGTAGGGCGGGGTGCCGTCTTCATGGTGCAGGGCGATGACTTCGCCGTCGCGACCTGGCCTTCCGGCGGTGGGGCCGCCCACGACGATCTGGTCGCCCACCTCGGCGTTCACGCCGGTTCCCGGTACGTACGTCTTCATGATCATGCCTTTCTGTGGAACGCTCCCCGGAGGATCCGGGCGGCGATGAACGCTCCGAGACCGGCCGCTGCGGCGAGCCCCGTACCGGACCAGCCCACGGGCTCGGTGTCCAGCAGGGACTGGAGTGCGGGCACGTACAGGGCGGCCGTCGCCAGGAGTGCGGAGACCGCCACGGAGGCGGGGAGGAAGAGGTTCTGCCTGGTGAGCAGTCGGGCGCGCAGGCCCAGGGCCACGCCGAGCTGGGCCGCGAGCAGGGCCAGGAAGAGCACGCTCTGCCAGGGCAGGTCCATGGCACGTGCGACGATGCCGGCGGCCAGGCTCAAGGTCGTCACAACTACGGCGAGTACCAGGAGGCGTTGCCACACGCCCGCGGCCAGGATGTGCTGTCCGGGCGGGCGCGGTGGGCGTCGCATGGCCTGCGGAGTGACGGGTTCGGCGCCCATGGCCACGCCCGTCAGCCCGTGGGTGAGGAGGTTGATCCACAGGATCTGTCCTGCCCGCAGGGGCAACGCCAGGCCGAGCACCGGGCCTGCCAGCATCACCAGGATCTCGGCGGCTCCGCCCGCCATGGCGTAGACGAGGAAGCGCCGGATGTTGTCGTAGACGCGGCGGCCTTCCTCTACGGCCTTCACCACGGTGGACAGCTCGTCGTCGGTGAGCACGAGGTCCGCCGCCTGGCGGGCGACCTCGGTTCCGCGGGCGCCCATGGCCACACCGATGTCCGCCTGGTGGAGGGCGGGGCCGTCGTTGACGCCGTCCCCGGTCATGGCCGTTACGGCGCCCCGGGCGCGCCATGCGCGGACGATGTCCAGCTTCTGCTGCGGGTCGGTCCGGGCGAAGACACGGATCCGGGTCAGGTCGGTGTCCGGGGCCGCGGCCAGTTCCGGCCCGGTGAGGACCTCACTGGCGGATCCGTCCTCGACGAGGCCGGTACGCACGGCGATGGCTTGGGCCGTCGCCGGATGGTCGCCGGTGATCAGGACGGGGGTGATGCCCGCCGCGCGGCATGCTTCCAGGGTCGTGGCGGCCGACGCTTTGGGCGGGTCACTGATGGCGACGAGGCCCAGGAGGCTCAGTCCGTGCTCGGCCTCGGGAGCCGGCCGGTCCCACACGAGTCGCTCGGTTCCTGCCACGGCCAGGACCCGAAAGCCTTGCGCGGCCAGAAGAGCGGCCTGACGGCGGGCCCCGTCCAGAAGCTCCTGCGGTGCGGCAAGCACCTCGGCGGTCAGTACCGCCTCCGGCGCGCCCTTGAGGCATACCAGGACGTTTCCGTCCGGAAGATGGTGCAGTGTGGTCATACGCTTGCGGAGGCTGTCGAAGGGAGCTTCCGCGAACCGGGGACAGTCCCGGTGCAGGGCGGCCTGGTCCGGGCAACCCGCTCTCGCGGCTGCCGCCAGCAGCGCGGCCTCCATCGGATCGCCCACAGCCGTCCACATGTCCGAGCCCTTTCCGGGGGGCCGCAGGCCGGCGTCGTTGCACAGGGCCGCCGTCGTGAGCAGTTCCTGCAGTGGCCGGAGCTGGTCTACCGCCAGGGGCTGCCCTTCTCGGGTCAGGCTTCCCAGCGGCTCGTAGCCGCTGCCGGTCACATCTGCGGTGCCGGAGGGCGTCCACAGGTGCTGGACCACCATGCGCCCCTCGGTAAGGGTGCCCGTCTTGTCCGTGGCCAGGATGCTCACGGAGCCAAGGGTTTCCACGGCTGGCAGACGGCGGACCAGGGCGTTGCGGGCTGCCATCCGGCGCGCTCCGAGCGCGAGGGCGAGGGTGACCACGGCGGGGAGGGACTCCGGCACTGCGGCGACAGCCAGGCTGATGGAGGTCACGGCCATCGTGCTCCACGGGAGGCCGCGTGCCAGGCCCAGGGCGAAGAACAGCACGCACAGGGCGATGGTGACGGCCGCCAGGATCCGGCCCAGTGATGCGAGGCGACGCTGGAGCGGGGTGAGGTCCCGGCCCGTGTCGAGGAGCGCCGCGATTCGCCCGAGGGCACTCGCCGGCCCCGTGGCGGTCGCGGTAGCGGACCCTCGGCCACGCACGACGACGGTGCCTGCGCTGACCGTGTCGTCCGCCGTCTTGTCCACGGGTTCGGATTCGCCCGTGAGCATGGATTCGTCCACCAGGAGTGCGGATGCCTCGGTCAGGTCGGCGTCTGCGGCGACGATGTCCCCCTCCCCCAGCAGCAGGACGTCGCCCGGCACCACCAGTGCCGCCGGAACCTCGTGCGGGGTGCCCTCGCGCAGCACTCTCGCGTGCGGGGCGGAGAGGGCGGAGAGCGCGGCGACAGCGCGGTCCGCCCGGACTTCCTGCGCCACTCCCACGGTCGTGTTGAAGACGACCACCAGGCCGATGACGACGGCGTCCGGGTGGTCCCCGATCGCTATGGTCAGCACCATGGCCCCGAGGAGCACCATGATCAACGGGTCGCGGAGTTGGGCCAGCACCCGTCGGTGCAGCGGCGTGGACCGTGGGGGTGCGACTTCGTTCCTGCCGTACCGGGCCAGGCGGCGCTTGGCTTCGGCCTGGGTCAGCCCCGGTCCCGCCGGGAAGCCGACAGGCCGCGTGGTGGTCGTACGTATGGTCATGGCGGCGTCATTCGCTCGGCACGGTGATCACAGGGCGGTGCGCACGGTGCAGGAGGCCGTGGACGACGGAACCGAGGCGCATACCGGTGTATCCGCCGCGACCCCGGCGGCCTACCACCAGGGCCAGCGCGTGCTCTGCCGCCCGCGCCAGTTCCTCGACCGGGTGGCCCGTCATGACCTCGTGGGTGACGTGCACGTCGGGATACTTGTCCGACAGGCCTGCGGTGGCCTCGGAAAGCAATGCGCGCTGTGCCCGCAGGGCGACTTCCTCGTCGTTCGGCATGAACAGGGCTGGTTGCCACACGCAGACGACCCGGAGCGCCGCTCCGCGCAGGTCTGCCTCGTCGAAGGCGAATGCCAGCGCGGCCGTGGCTGATGCGCTTCCGTCGAGGCCGACGACCACGTAGGGCGGCTGCTGGCTGATGTGCTCCCCCTCGCCCACGACGACGACCGGGCAACTGGCCTGGGCGCTGACGGGGACCACGATGGAGCCCGCGCTGAAGAACTCCGCGGTGCGGCTCAGGTGTCGCGAGCCGAGCACGACCATGCGGGCCTCCTTGGCCATCCTGCCCAGCGCAGGGGCGGGGAACCCGTGGAGCAGGTCGCCGGTGACGTCCACCTCCGGGTGACGGGCGTGTACCCAGTTGCGGGCCTGCTCGAGTCTGTCGGCTCCCGCCCGTCGCAGGGCCATGTGGCCGGGGGTGTCGTCGACGTGGTGGGTGTCGTGCTGCGGCGCCACCACGAGCACCAGGCGCAAGGGAAGCCGACGGCGGTGCGCCTCGTCGGCGGCCCAGGCCAGGGGCAGATGCCAGTCCCTGGCCGGGTCGATCCCGACGACGATGTCGTGCCCCTTGCGGCCTGTCATGACCTGCTCCCGAAGTCGCTGCCCATCCGGGGAATGAGGAGGACGGGGCAGTGCGCGTGGTGCAGGACGCTATGCGTGGCCCTGCCCAGACTGCGGGTGATCCCGAGGGCGCCGGGGACCCGGCGGCCGCCCATGACGAGCAGGTCGGCGTGACGGGAGGCCTCAACCAGAACGCCGGCCACGGAGATGCTCTTCTCGGCGTCGGCCCGCACCTCGAGGTCGGGGAACTCGTCGCGGACCGCGTCAGTGACGGCACGCAGGGCCTCCGCGTGCCTCCCTGCAATCTCGTCGACGTCGTCGAGCATGCTGGCCACCAGGCCTACGGACTGCAGGATGTTCCAGACGTGCAGGAGCCGGAGCGATCCCTTGCGCAGTACGGCCTCGCACGCGGCGTAGCGGGCGTACAGGAGGTCGTGCTCGTCACGGATGGCGGCGAGGACGGTTCCGGTCTCCTCGGCCCCGTCGATGCCGCGGACGACGATGACCGGGGTCATGGCGGCGGCCGCGACGTCCAAGCCGACCGAGCCGAGCATGAGCGAGTCGAATCCGCCGACGCCGCGATTGCCCACCACGATGGTGCCGTGCAGGGCGCCGGCCCGGTGGAGGGTGCTGACGGCGTCGGCTCGGCTGAACTCCGTGCTCACGCGCAGACCGGGGTACTGGTCGGTAACGGCCGTCGCCGTTTCGTCCAGGAGTTCCCGGCCGTTGGCGCGGACCCGTTCAACGGTTTCCGCCGACAGGTAGAGGGTCCTGCCGTCGGTGTCGGCCCCGTAGACGATGTGCAGGGGGCGGTCGCGGCGTACGGCCTCTGCTGCCGCCCACATGACGGCCGTACGTGCCGCGTTCGAGCCGTCGACGCCAACAACCACTGAGCTCGCATCCGGGGTGCGGAAAGCGCTTTCCACGGTTCCTCCCAACCGATAAGCCGACGGGGGACACCACTCACGGTGGCACTGCCGACGCGCCCGGGCGAGGGCCGCCCGGGACCGCGATCGGGACCAAAGGTCCCCATCGTCCCGCGCGCCGCCGCTCCGCCCGAGGGCCATGGCCATCCCGGCCCCTGGATGGGACCGTTCAGCCCTCGCTCGTCGGCGGGCATCGGTGAAATGGTGAGAATTCTGCGAGGCCGCCGCCATGCTGGCGTCCTTCGTCATGCTCGGCCACGGTTCGAGATGCATGCCGCAGCGTCGCCAACCATGTCGTCCGTGCCCAGCTGGACCTCTCCCGGGAGCGAGGTCGACGAATCGACGGTGGCTGCGCCCACCCAAGCTGCCTGCGCGGCTCCCGGGTGCCTCGACCCAGACCTGCCCGACCAACTTCACCAGGATCTTGCCCGAATGCCGCAGCGGTCACCGGCTACCCGATGCTCCTTTAGACCTACCTGCCGAGGAACAGACCCGGCCGTGAGCCGGAGTGCAGGTGACGTCAGACTGTTTCAGTATGGGAGCCGGGTCGGGCGTGTCGCTGTCCACGGAGGTGAATACGTTGATGTCACCCGGGCGGCGCCGGGCCAGTGGGCCGGTGGAGCTGCACGAGACCTTCGGCCGCACGCACCGGTTCCCGGGTGGGCCACGGGTCCGTCACGCGCCATTCCGGCCGATTCGGGTGCCGGGCCGTATTCCCCCCTCAGGGGGTGAGGACCGAGGAGGGCCGTGCGTCCCTGGCCGACGGTCGGCTCAGGATCACCGTACGCGAAGCCCGAGCAGCCACAGCACCAGGCTGAGAACGGCCGTCGGCAGCCAGCACGAGAGGACAGCGGGCATGACAAGGCCTCATGTGATCAACGGCCAGCACGATCGTCAGGACTCGAAGCTCTCCCAGGCCGCAGCCACCCTCGGGATCGATCTCAGCGCGTGGGATAAGGCCCCGGTCTCCTCAGGCTGCCATGAGTGGGGCCGATCCCAGTACCCGGCGTGCCGGACAGGGGCCGGCGCGGCCTCCAGGGCACCGCGATGAACACGGCCGCGACGCCCGACCCCACCACAGCCAGGAGTACCGACAGCGCAACGGGATCCGGGAGTGCCACCGGGCCGTCGATCCTCACCTTGACGATGAATCCCACGGTCGATCTCTGTTGGGAGGTCGGGCACCTGGAGGGCATCGGCAAGAACCGTGCCCGGGTCAGGTCGGTGGCCGCCGGGGGTGGAGGGATCAACGTCGCCCGTCATGTCGTGCGGCTCGGAGGACGAGCCACCGCCTTCCACACCGCCGGAGGCGAGGTCGGCCTGCGCCTGAACCGGCTGCTGGACGACGAGGGCATCGACCACGTCGCCGTCGACATCGAGGACGAGACCCGCGAAGCACTCGTGCTGTTCGAGGCCGAATCACGCTGCGGCTACCACATCGTGCCACCCGGCCCGCACCTGCACGACCACGAGGGGCGACGCTCCCTGGATGCGCTGGTGCAGGCCGTCGGCGACTGCCCGTACGTCGTGGCCAGCGGCAGCCTGCCCGGCGGCCTGCCCGACGACTTCTACGCGGCCGCCGCCCGCCGTATCAAGGAAGCCGGGTCCCGACTGGTCCTGGACACCTCCGGGCCGGCGCTTCGCGGAGCACTCGCGGAGGGCGTGTTCCTGCTCAGATGCAACCGGACAGAGGCCGAAAGCCTGACCGGCCGGCCCGTACGCGACTTCGACGACGCCCGGGCCCTCAACGAGCACCTGCTCACCACAAGAGCCGCCGAGATCGCCGTCACCACCCTCGGAGAGCTGGGCGCACTGTGCTCGACCGGCCACGGCCACACCGAGCTCTACGCACCGCTGCTGCCCGGCGAGCCCCTGAGCGATGCCGGAGCGGGAGACAGCATGGTCGCCGCCCTCCTCACACAGCTCGCAGCCGGAGAAGACCCAGTCAGCGCCTGCGCGCTGGGAGTGGCCGTGGCTGCCGCAGCGATGCTCACACCCAGCACCGAACCCTTCGACCTGGACATGGCCCGAACCCTCCGCTCCCAGGTGAGGATCAGGTTCCAGACCGATCCATGACGCCAGGGCACTTGACGACGGATCACCCGTGTCGGGGCAGGCGCTGCGTTGGGCCGTGGACGAAACGCACCTGCGTGGCGGCACACTGCGAGTGGTACATGCCTGGTCGTTCCCGTACCACGGCGGCGAGATCGCTCACCTTGTCGCGGAATCCGTGCACGAGCTGCTACAGAAGGCAGCCGAGCAAACCGTCGAAATGGCCCTGGACGGTGTCCCCGACGCCGACCCGGCAGTCATCGAGTGCGCCATCGTGAAAGCGCCACCGGCGCAGGCCCTCCTGGATGCGGCTCGCGACGCCATTCTGCTGGTCGTCGGTTCGCGGGGGGCGGGGCGGCTACACAAGCCTGCTGCTGGGGTCGGTGAGCTACGAATGCGTCCTGCACGCCCCGTGCCCCGTCGTGATCGTACGTGGGTGACGCCACCCGGCTCCGCAGGACCCCGGGAGGGCGGAAGCGGTGCGCCACCAGGGAAGAAGCCCACTGTGGCCGCCGCTCCGGTCGCTGAGCCCGGCCCGCGCGTGGAGGGTGCCCACAGGGCCGGGCGGCGGGCGTAGGCGTCGTGGCCCCAATCAGCGGCGGCCTGTCTTGTCCGACGCCTTTCAGCGCTCGCTGGTGGCGATGTAGCGGCCGTGCCCGGTGTGCTCCCGGTCCCGGACGGCACCGGCGGAGGCGTCGGCCGACAGCATTCCGGTGATCTGTGCGGCTGTCGGGGTCTCGGAGCAGGTCGGCGGCCTCACTGTCTGGCACCGGCTCCTCTGACGACGGCGACCGGGCAGTGCGCATGGTGCAGAAGGGCCTGGCTGACCGATCCCAGCAGCAAGCCGGCGAATCCGCCACGGCCCCGAGCGCCGACGATGAGAAGCCCGGCGCCCCTGCTCGCCTCGATGAGAGCCTCACGGGCACCGCCCCGCACCAGTCTGTGCTCGACCGCAATGCCCGGACCCCTCTCCATCCGGCCTGCAAGCGCCTCTGCCAGCAGACGTTCCTCACCGGTGGCTTTGTTCATGAGAACGGGAACGGACAGCAGATGTTCACGACTTCGGAAGGCACCAGAGCCTACTCGGCATTCGAACGCTGTCTGAGTTGCGACCCGAGAGGCCGCCTGGACGCGCTCAGTGATCGCTTGCGTGTGGGGGCACGGCACGTGGCAGTGGCTGACGCCAGTCGCCCAGCCTTGTCAGGAGGACCTGGCGGGCGAGAGATCGTATGTCGTCCCACGCTGGATCCGTGGTCAGAGCGTTGTCCCAGAGGCCGACGCGGCAGGTGGCATCGATCTTGCCGAGGCGACGTTCGATGGCCCGAAAATTACGCAGATCCTCGGGCTCGAAGGCTCCGCGCCCCGTGAGTTCTTCGGAGACACGGCAGAGCAACTCCACCTCTTCGACGACGTCCTTCGTCTCCAGTTCACGCTCACCCAGCCAGGCAAGCTGATCTTGGGCCTCGGCTGCCAGGAGAGCCATGAAGTACAGCGTCCAGGTGCGCAGGTGCGCCTCGCCGAGATGGTTCATGGGTCCAGGATCGCATCCAGCCGCCGCAACCGTGTTCGATGGTGTGGAGGGGCGGCATCGGACAGCGCGACGCCTGCGGAGGTTGAGGCGCGAGCACTGCTGCCGCGATCGAACAGGGCCGGACCACAGTGCCTTCCGAAGTCGGGTTCTGGCTCACTTTCCGTGGAGGATGCACGCTGAGTGACGGTTGTCGGGTGAGGGCGCCCTGGGGAAGTTGCCCGGAATTGGCCCGTACCAGGTGCGGTGTGGCTGACAGTTCGGCCCGTGGAAGAAATGGTGCTCCGGCTGGAGGAGTTACTGTTCCCGTCGGTCACCGACGTGACGGTGCTGTCCGTCGCAGTGAACGACGAGGCGGTACGTATAGAGGCCCGAAGCACGGTGCCCGGGGCCGTCTGTCCCGGATGCGGGATCTGGTCACGGCGGATTCACAGCTCTTACCTGCGATTTCCCGCTGATGTGCCCAGCGGAGGCAGACGGGTCGCTCTCTGTTTGCGCGTCCGCAGGTTCCTCTGCCCGGTCAGCTCGTGCGAGCGGCGGACCTTCGCCGAACAGCTGCCAGGCTTGACCCGTCGGTACGGCCGACGGACCGAGCGCCTGCGTTCGACGCTGGCCGCGGTCGGCCTCGCGCTCGCGGGTCGGGCCGGCGCCCGCCTGGCGCGCGTCTTCGGCGTGTCCGTGAGCCGCAGCACGGTGCTGCGGCTGGTCGAAGCGTTACCCGACCCCGAAGTTCCAGCCCCGCGGGTGGTCGGCGTCGATGAGTACGCGACCCGCAAAGGGCGTCACTACGGGACTGTCCTGGTCGACGTCGAAAGTCGGCGTCCACTGGACCTGCTGCCCGATCGGGAGGCATCCAGCCTCGCAGCTTGGCTCGCGAAACGGCCGGGGGTGGAGGTGATCTGCCGCGATCGGGCACCGTTCTTCGCCGAAGGTGCCACGGCCGGGGCGCCGCAGGCGGTGCAGGTCGCGGACAGGTGGCATCTTTGGCACAACCTGAGCGAGGCTGCAGAGCGGTGCGTCGCAGACCACCGCGGATGCCTGCAGGTCCTGGCGCCGGATCCAGCCCAGCCTGCCCCCGAGCCGGAGAAGTTCGAAGACCCCTCCAGCTCGCCCTGGCCGAGGGGACACCGTTTCGCCGACCGCACCCGTGTCAACCATGCGACCGTCCACGAACTGCTGGCCGCCGGGCTCAGCCGGAGGGCGATCGGCCGCCAGCTCCGGATGACCTCCCGCACCGTCAAGCTCTTGGCCGACGCTGCCACCCCGGAGGAACTGTTCCAGGGGCAGTGGCAGGGCAGGCCATCCAAACTCGATGCCTTCAAGCCCTACCTGGATGACCGCTGGAACCAAGGCTGCACGAACGCCTGGAGGGTGTGGGAGGAGATCGTGCCGCTCGGCTATCAGGGCAGCTACCAGCGGGTTCGCGCCTACTTCCGGGAGAAGCGGCTCTCGCCAGGCCCCGTCACGGCTCGGCCACCGTCACCCCGGGTCGTCGCCGGATGGATCCTCCGCCGGCCGGAGACCCTCACCGAGACGGAGCACCTTCGACTCAAGGCCGTTCTGGTCCACTGCCCTGAACTGGACGCCCTCACCGGCCACGTCCGCTCCTTCGGCCAGATGCTTACCGAGCGCCAGGGCGAACGGCTGCCGCAGTGGCTCGATGCCGTCCGGCAAGATAACCTCCCCGGCCTCCATACCCTCGCCGCAGGCATCGACCGTGACCGCGATGCGGTCATCGCCGGTCTCACCCTGCCCTGGAGCTCCGGGGTCGTCGAAGGCCACGTCAACCGGATCAAGATGCTCAAACGCCAGATGTTCGGCCGAGCCGGCTTCGATCTCCTCCGCAAGCGTGTGCTGCTTTACTCATAGGACATCGCCTTCTGATGGCTTCCAAGCACTTCGCGGGGCAGACCAGGCTCAGGCCGCCATGAAGCGACCCAGATCGCGTGACTTGCACTGAAGGGCGGCTGCCCAAGCCCCCTCAGAGGAAACCGGGGCCGCCGGGACCTGAACATCCTTGAGACCTCCGTCCTCGGCGATGCCTGCTGGCTGCCAGTTCACCTCGATGCCTGCCCTCTCCGCCAGGACCAGCATCGTGGCGGCGAAGCCCTCGGACAGGGCAGCCATGACTGCGTGACTCGTTCTCCGGTGCCACGCAAGCAGGGCGTCGACGAACTCTTTGAACGCGATGGGGTCGATCTGGCACTCGTCAGCTTGCATGGGTCCGATGCCGGACGGCAGCCCCAGTTCGGCTTCGTAGACACTCACCTGGCTCATGAACAGCCGGGAGGCCCCGTTGGACGGGTTCCACAGGGTCTCGTCGCCCATGTCGTAGTACTGGCTCAATGCAGCCCCTCCCTTTTGGTCATACCGGCCAGCGTCGCAAGCACATGACATTACGGTCAGTCAGCCCTCCACGGAAAGTGAGCCAGAACCCGAAGTCGTGAACATCTGCTGTCCGTTCTCGGTTCTGGCACAGATCTTGGGGAGTCGTTGCGGAGCGTCACCTCGACGTTCGATTGTGAGGGGCTGGGTCGTGTGAGACCCCGTACGTCTTGCCGTCTAACAGCCGGTGGCGATGCTCCCACAGGCCCTGATTCGTCGCTGTCGTGGTCGGCTGTGGACGGTGATGGTGCCGGTAATGCTGACCGACACATCGTTCGTTGGCTGGACCAAGACCTTCGCCGCCCCCGCCTCTGCGCGGCCATCGTCGACCGCCTCACCTTCAACGGCACCATCATCGGAACCGGAACCGACTCCTACCGCCTCGCCAGCACCCGAGCACGCGCCGAGGAGTCGGCCAAGGCCGTATGACCGCCCAGCAGTCTGGCCGGGGCTGTGGAATTACCGGCCGGACCTGGTCCAAAACTGACGCGGCGCGAAACCCTCGCGCCGCAGCCAGTGCTCGGTATAGACGATCCGCTCGGCCTCGATCACGGCAAGAGGCCCCGACGGCGGTTCGTCGAGCGAAAGCGAACGCTCGACATGGTCGGACTGCCAGCGGAAGGCCGACCAGTAGTGCTCGAAGTCGGGGTCATCTTCGGACAACGTGCGAGCCCGCCCAAAGACCTGAGCACCTCGGCTGCTTGCCTGCCCGACCAGCGGAGCGAAAATCCCCACTGAGACCCGGGGGTCCGCAGCAAGGTTCCTCATCTTCGGCGAACGCGGGGCGGCGGTGAACATCACCGCGAAGTCGAGGTGGAAGTAGCGCACCGGCGTCGCCAGTGGCCCCTCCGGCCCTGCCGTCGCCAGTACGCACATGTTCTGCGACGACAGCAGATTGAGTATCCGCTCTTCCAGATGCTCTCGATCGAGCCGCTTCTTCGGTGCCGGGCCAGACAGCCACGGGTTGGTCACAGGCATGATCAAGTATCCCATGCCTCACCGCCTGGATCCCCAGAGCCCGGTCAGCCACAGCTGGCGGTGCCGTCAAATCTCGGTTCTGGCAAAGATCTTGGGGAGTCGCAGACGTTACTGGAGCAGGATCATCTTGCGGAGAAGTTCGAATCCGGCTCGACCGTAGAGCTGCTTTTTGATCTTCTTGATGCGGTTCACGGCGCCCTCGATGCTGCCGGAGCTCCAGTCCAGGGTGAGCCCCGCTGTCACGGCGCCGAGGTCCCGAAGCAGGTGGAGTGCGAAGCCGCTCAGGCCGGGCAGTTGGCTAGCGTCGACCGCGTCGACCGCGTCGATCCAAGCAGGGAGCGTGGCACCCAGACGGTCGCTGAGTATCTCGCCGAAGTCGCGGACATGCCCGGCGGCCGTGTCCAGTTCGGGGCAGCGGGCCAGGACATCCTTCAGGCCGGCGCGGTCTTCCTCGCTCAGCGCGGTGGGGTGACGGGTGAGCCAGCCGGTCACCTGCCGCACCGTCGGAGGCCGGGGCGGCGCGCCGGCCGGAGCCCCGCGGAGGGTGGCGATGTAGCTGCGGACCATTTGGTAGGTGACGGGTGCGTTGTCGACAACGAGTTCATTGTGAAGGCGGGTGACGCTGGTGCATCCCTCGGCGAATCGGCGCTCCAGGTAGGGCTTGTAGGGGTCCAGCCTGCTGGGTCGGGGCCGGTTCTCGCGGATGGTGTCCTGCCAATGTGCGGCATTCGCGTATCTGAGCACGGTGTTGAGGCCCCAGCCCAGGTGCCGGGCGATCGCCCGGCGTGAGTGACCTTGAGCAAGGAGCTCGTGGACCAGGGCGTGCGCGGCCTTCTTGCGCTCAGCCCGCGGGCCGATGGGCGCCGGGTCGTCCTGCGGTCGGCCGGAAGTCAGTCGGATGGCCTCCGGCAGCATGCTGCTGGGCGAAGGGTCGCGCAGGCAGTCGCGGTGGGCGGCAACGCAGGTTTCCACGGCTCGGCCGAGGCTCTGCCACAGGTGGAACCTGTCGGCGACTTGCAGAGCGTCGGGGGCACCGCGTCGTGCTCCCTCGGCGTATGCGCCCGCCCGGTCCCGGCAGATGATCTCCACGCCGGGGTGGCGAATCAGCCAGGCGGCCAGCGGCCCGGCCTCGCGGGTCGGGAGCACGTCGACCACGCGATGGTCTTCGACGCTGGTCAAGACGGTGGAGTAGGTCTGGCCGCGGCGGATCGCGAAGTCGTCCACGCCCAGCACGCGCGGAGTACCGCACTGCGGATCGGGCAATGCCATGACCCTCCGTAACAAGGTCATCCGGCCGGCTCCGAAGCCCAGCTGGGCCGCCAGCCGGGCGCCGGCCCGCCCGGCCAGCGCGAGCCCCACTCGCTCCAGGGCGTGGTTGAGCCGAGTGGTGAACCGTGCGTGCGGGGCGGCCAGCCGGGAGAACGGCTCGGCGAACGTCCTGCGCGGGCAGTCCGCCGACCCGCAGATGAAGCGCCGGACCGTCAGCCGGATCACAAAGCCCTGCTCAGCGAGCGGAAGGTCCTTCAGCCTGCGCTGGTAGCGGTCATGGACCCGGTCCGAGAAGCGGCCGCAGTCCGGACATGCAGCCCCGGCCGCGCGGCCTCTCGCCACCACCTCGACCGTGCCGAACGCGGCTGTGACCGCCTCGACATCCACATCGTCGATTCCGTCGAACACCAGCGAATCCCAGAACGGTGCATCGGTCTGCATGACCAGCACCATCACCGTCCACAGGCTCCACCATCAGTGACAAGCAGACACCTGAGGGAGCGTCATCTCCGACTGTCAGACGACAAGGCGTACGCCGTCACACAGGAGCCGGTCTCCTTGCAATCGAACACTGAGGTAACGCTCCGCGACGACTCCCCAAGATCTGTGCCAGAACCCCGTTCTCATGAACAAGGCCACACCGGCCGCGAGCATCCCCGGCTCATACACATACGGCATCGCCGGGTCCTGCGGTGGAGGTGCTGCCACTGTCCAGGTGGTCCATGCGTGCAGGGCGACGATGCCGATGTTGCGCAGGGCGGCTTCCGTGAATGCGAACTCGACCGCCGCATCGCCGGCCGGTGAGCCATCGACGCCCAGGAGATCTGTCGGGCTGGGCCTGGCTGGTCCCGCACGACCAGGACCGGGCAGTGGCTGTGCGCGGCCAGATGCACCGCAGTTGACCCCAGCAGCAGGCCCACGAAGCCGCCCAGCCCCCGGCTGCCGACCACGACCAGCACGGCGGTGCGCGACTGAGCCTCCAGCACCGTCAGCGGCTCACCCGTGACCACCGCGTTGGTGACCTCCACCTCCGGCGCAACGGAACGCGCACGCTCCACCGCCTCAGCCACCATCCGACCGACCATGTTGTGCAGCCCGCCCTCGGCTGGACCCAGCGGCAACGGGCCCAGCGACACGTGCATCATCGACCACCATGCGGGCGGTCAGCTGCCGGTCGGGTTCAAAACGGCTGCGCATCGTCATCACCCTGGGATCAGGCCCTCGCCGGAGAGCAGCTCGCGCACCTGCGTGAGGCTGGTCGTCTCGTCGGGCAGCACCAGGTCGGACGGTGTGATCCGGTCGTCCGGCAGCGGTGTGCCGAGGCTGCGCACCGCGTCCAGCAGGGCCGAGAGGGCGGAGGTGAACGCCGCCTCGTCGCCTGTGTCGGTGGCTGTCTGCAGGGCGGAGTCCAGCTCGTTGAACCGGGCAAGGTGTTCTTCGGTGATCTCGTACTGGCCCTCGGCGAGAATCCGCATGATCATGGCGTCGCCTCCTGGTCCGGCGGTGTCTTCCTGGTCCCGCCGCCTTCGACGGCCGGTGCAGCCGCGGACGCCGGGAGCTGGGCCTTCATCCGGGCCAGCTCGATCTCCACGTCGCTGTCGGCGGTGACGCGTTCGAGTTCGGCCTGGATGTCGTCACGTCCGGCCGGCAGGGTGGCGTCCTCCAGCGCACCGGAGGCGATCAGCTCGTCCAGCGCACCGGCGCGTGCCTGCAGCTGCTCGGTCTTGTCCTGGGCTCGCTGCATGGCCAGCCCCACATCGCCCATCTCCTCACCGATGCCCGTCACGGCTTCGGTGATACGGGTCTGCGCCTCGGCAGCGGTATAGCTCGCCTTGATGGTCTCCTTGCGGGTGCGGAACGCGTCGACCTTCGCCTCCAGGCGCTGCGCGGCCAGCGTGAGCTTCTCCTCCTGCTCCTTCAGGGGTGCCTGCTGGCCCTCAAGATCTGAGATCTGCGCTTCCACGGCCGTCCGGCGGGTGAGCGCCTCACGGGCCAGATCCTCACGCCCCACCGCGAGCGCCTGCTCTGCCTGGCCCTGCAGCTTGCCCGTGGACTGCCGCAACTGGCTCACCTGCAGCTCGACCCGCTTGCGACTGGTCGCCACATCGGCAACGCCGCGCCGCACCCGCTGCAGCATCTCCCGCTGCTGTTCGTAGGAGTAGTCCAGGACCTCGCGCGGGTCCTCGGCCTTGTCCAGCGCCTTGTTCGCCTTGGCCCGGAACAGGGTGGCGATGCGTTGGGTGATGCTGGTCATGGCAACCGCCTTCCTCTCGATAGCGGCGTCGCGCCGGAACGATCGGCCGAGACATCCGTGCAGCCGTGGTACCAGCCCGCCTCAAATCACCGCCGGACTCGCGCCTCTTCCATTGTCCGGGCGCACCCCTTACGCGGCAGTCTGATCGTGCTCGGGTGCCGGTCATGATCGGTTCCCGGCTCGGGCAGCCGCCTGCGGGCCGGGGATGTCGCGCAAGGTGTCGCCGACGGCATGAACCAGGGCGGCGGCGATGGTGCCGGCGCCCCACAGTCCCCAGGCGACTGCGGGTGCGTCGGCGGCGAGGAGGGCGGGAACGGGCAGCACACCGGCAGCCAGGAGGACGGGGGCCGTGTGGTGGAGAGTGCGAGCCAGGCGCGAGGCGTCCCGCCGGTGGCGCAGGGCGAGCAACCTCGCGCACGCCGCGATGGTCAGAACCTGGACGGCGATCAGGACCCAAACCAGGACGAGGGCGGCCGCCATGTCTATCGCCTCCCATCAGGGCCGCGGGGCCAGCGGTGGCGGTCCATTCGGGCGAGCACCAGGATCACCAGCACGATCCCGGCGAGCACGCCGACCACGATCGCTGCCTGGACGAGGACGGGGAGGCCGGTCATCGGTTCCTCCCGGTGGCGGAGGGGCGGGACGTCGCCTCGGGCGACGGCCCCGGCTCGAGTCCGGCCGGGGTGTACTTGCCCGGCAACGAGGGCCTGCTGGGCCGCCGTGGCCAGAAGCGGGGCGTGCGGGCGGCGTAGGCCGTCCACTCCTCCCCGAACCGGGCGGCAACCTCGCGTTCCTCGCTGCGGGCCAGGCGGGCGTACACGTACACAAGGACCGGGAACATGATCAGGGTGGGTATGGTGGGCCACTGCAGCAGGAATCCGATCACGATGAGCAGGAAGCCGTCGTACTGCGGGTGGCGTACCCAGGCGTAGAGGCCGGTGGTGGCGAGCCTGTCCGGGTGTGCGGCATCATGCAGGATCTTCCAGGCGGCGGCGATCAGCCAGAAACCGACGCCTATGGCGACGTAGCTGGCCAGGTGGAAGGGGCTCAGGTGCGGATCGCCGGACCAGCCGGTCAGGTCGTTCCACAAGTGCCCGCCGGCGTGGGTGTCCTTGAGGAGCGGGAACTGGTTGCCGAGCCAGCTGCCCAGCAGGTAGATGGTCAGCGGGGTGCCGTACATCTCGGTGAATAGGGCCACCAGGAACGCGCTGTAGGCGCCCATGGCCCGCCAGTCCCGTTTGGTTTTCGGGTGGAAGAAGCTGGCGGCGAACACGATGAACAACGCCGTGTTGAGTACCACCAGCGGCCACAGGCCGTATGCGGCGTCAGACATCACGTCCTCCTCGGGGCAGTGTCCGCTGTCCACGGGCCAGGCCGCTCATGCGCCGCTGGTAGGCAGCCGTGTCGATCTGGTCGTGCCTCCGCAGGCCCGCACACCAGCGTTCGGCGGCCTCCAGGGCGGCGCGGCGGCCCCTCAGCCGGGCCAAAGGGGGCCAGCGGCTCTCGCGAGGTGTGATCAGGCGGCCGATGCTGTAGGCCAGGGCCGCGAGGATCAGAGCGCCGATCAAGATCACGATCACGGCTTGCATGCCGCGTCCCTTGTCGTCGTCGTGCGTTTCAGCGGAAGGGCTTGTGGCCGTCCGGGTCACGGTCCTTGGGCGCGTCATCGTGGCCGTGGCTGTCCATGTCGTCGCCGTCGCGCAGGCCGCGCATCATGAAGAACATCATCAGCGGGCAGGCGGCAGCGAGGGCGAGGACGGCGAGGGTGCCCACGGGCACGCCGAGCGTCAGCGCGCCGACCAGGGCGATGGCGATGGCGATCGCGTACAGGCCGTAGTTCCTGTTGTTCTTCATGGCCGGTCCTCCTCCTTGGGAGGGCATCAGGGTGTGGCCGGGCCGGAGGAGCGCAGGGCGGCCAGGCGCCGCTGGTAGTCCTCTTCGTCGATGTCGCCGCGGGCGAAGCGTTCGGCGAGCAGCTGCTCGGGCGAGGGCCTGGCGGGGACGTGGGCGTGCTCGGGGCTGCGGTTCAACGCGCGGATGAGCAGGACGGCGACGGTGATGATCGGGGCCCAGAAGAGGATCATGCTGGCCGACATGGCGAGCCAGCCCCAGCCGCTGACGTTGTGGTCGAACCAGAACATCATCGTGTTTCACTTCCCCGGATTCGGGGGCTGCGGGCGCGGGGCCCGCTGTCCGGCCAGTGACTCCTGCTACCAATGTCGATCCGCTGTACCGCCTGCGCAGGGGCCACTCGGTCCCCTGTATCGGGACCGCTCAGCCCCTACCTGGTTCGGGTAGCCAGGGGCGAGGCTGGAGGGAGTGAACACGCAGGGAGGTCAATGCCATGGGTGTCACCGATGTCGTCGTGGTGGTCTTGGCCGCTGTGCTGATCGTCGGCCTGGGGTGGTTTTTCTTCGGTCCTCGCCGGGCCCGTGCCGCGCGCCTGGAGGGCGGGATACAGCGGGTCGAGGTGACGGTGCGGGGCGGCTACAACCCCGATGTGATCCGGGTCCGCCAGGGGATTCCGGTGGAGCTGATCTTCGACCGGCAGGAGTCCGGCGAGTGCACAAACCGGGTCGTCTTCCCCGATCTGCGCGTCAGCGCCGGGCTGCCGGCCTTCACCCGCACACCCGTGCGCGTCAGCCCGGATCAGGCCGGTTCCTTCGGGTTCGCCTGCGGAATGAACATGATCCACGGCACGCTGCTGGTCGAACCCGCGGACGGATCCGGCACCACGGAAGCCACCACGGACGGAGACGGTGAGGAAACGGCTACCGCCGCCACCGCCGCCGTACCTACCAGCGGTGGAGGGACCGGGGCCGAGGCGGAGGCGGCGGAGGTCGCCGAGCGGCGCGCGGAGATCACAGACCTGACCCGCCGGGTCGCCGTCGGCGCCGTACTCACCGCCCCGGTGCTCTTCGCCGTCATGGCCCACGAGCTGTTCGGCGCCGACTGGGTGCCCGCATGGATGCTCAACCACTGGCTGCAACTGGCCCTGATCACACCGGTGATGATCTACACCGGCTGGCCCATCCACTCGACCGGCTGGCTCACCTTGCGCCACCGCGGCGCGGACATGAACTCCCTCATCACGCTGGGCACCACGGCCGCGTACGGATACAGCCTGATCGTCACGCTCGCCCCTGGTCTGCTGCCCGAGGATGTGCGCGAGGTGTACTTCGAGGCGGTCGGGGTGATCCTCACCCTGATCCTGCTCGGCCGCCTGCTGGAGGCCCGCGCCAAGGCAGGCACCGGCGAGGCCATCCGCGCACTGCTGGGCCTGCAGGCCCGCACGGCCCGGGTGATCCGCGACGGCACCGAGACCGAGATCCCGGTCGAGGACGTGGCGGTCGGCGACGAGGTGGTGATCCGGCCCGGGGAGAAGGTGCCGGTCGACTCCGAGGTGCTGTCCGGTTCCTCGGCGGTGGACGAGTCGATGGTCACCGGCGAGCCGATGCCGGTCACCAAACGGGCCGGGGACACGGTGATCGGCGCGACCGTCAACGGCACAGGCTCCTTGCGGGTGCGTGCGAGCAAGGTCGGCGCCGACACCATGCTCGCGCAGATCATCCGCCTGGTGCGGCAGGCCCAGGCGTCCAAGGCTCCCATCCAGCGACTCGCCGACGCGGTATCCGCCTACTTCGTGCCCGCCGTCATCGCCATCGCCATCGCCGCCTTCGCCCTCTGGTACACCCTCGGACCCGCCCCGGCCCTGACCCTCGCCCTGGTCTCCGCGGTCGCGGTACTGATCATCGCCTGCCCCTGCGCCCTGGGCCTTGCCACCCCGCTGTCCGTCATGGTCGGCACGGGCAAGGGCGCCCAGGCGGGCATTTTGATCCGTTCCGCCGAGGCGCTGGAGACCGCGCACAAGCTCGACACCGTCGTCCTTGACAAGACCGGCACCGTCACCGCCGGCAAACCCGTCCTCACCGACGTACATCCTGCCGACGGATTCGCGGACGACGAACTGCTGGCCCTGGTCGCGGCGGCCGAAGCGGACAGCGAGCACCCCCTCGCCGGCGCGATCGTCACCGGAGCCCGGCAGCGCGACCTCACCCTGCCTGCGGCGCGGGGCTTCGCCTCCGCCACCGGCAAGGGGGTACGGGCCACCGTCGACGGCCACGCCGTCCTGGTCGGCACCGCCCGGCTGCTCGGCGACGACGGCATCGACAGCAGCGCCCTCACCCCGGTCGCGGCCGGGATGTCCGCCCAGGGCAAGACCCCCGTACTCGCCGCCGTCGACGGCCGGCCGGCCGGTGTCCTCGCCGTCGCCGACACCGTCAAGGACGACTCCGCATCCGCCATCGCAGCCCTGCACCGGCTCGGCCTGGAGACGGTCGTCATCACCGGCGACAACGCCCGCACCGCCGCCGCGATCGCCGCCCAGATCGGCGTGGACCGAGTGCTGGCCGAGGTACTGCCCGAGCACAAGGCGGACGAGATCCGCCGCCTCCAGGGAGAGGGCCGTACGGTCGGCATGGTCGGCGACGGCATCAACGACGCCCCCGCTCTCGCCGCCGCCGATGTCGGGCTCGCGATCGGTACCGGTACCGACGTCGCGATCGAGGCGGCCGACATCACGCTGATCTCCGGCTCCCTGACCGGAGTGGTCACCGCGATCCGCCTCTCCCGGGCCACGATGCGCAACATCCGGCAGAACCTGTTCTTCGCCCTCGTGTACAACGCAGTCGGCGTTCCCCTCGCGGCCGGAGCCCTCTACCCCGTCTGGGGCATCCGCCTCAGCCCGATCATCGCCGCCGCCGCGATGGCCCTGTCCTCCCTGTCGGTGGTCACCAACGCATCCCGCCTGCGCCGCTGGCGTACGACGCCGCTGCCGCCGGCCGCGGTGGAGCCCGTCGCGCCTCGGGTCGAATCCGCTGCCGACCGGTCCCCGGCCCACGCCTCAGCGAGTGATGGCCGACAGCCACACCTCGAGCCCCTGGCCGGGGAAGACCACCAGCGGGGCCCCGAGGCGATCACGGTGGACCCGGTGTGCGGCATGCCCGTCGACCCGGCCGCCGCCGAACGGCGCGACACCGCCAGCGGCAGCTACTTCTTCTGCTCCGCCCAGTGCGCGGCAGCCTTCGACGCCGACCCGGACCGCTATCGCGCAATTGCGACAGGCGGGACAAATGAGGGAGGTAAGAGTAAATGACCGCCATCCCCGACCCCCCAGACACTCCGGACCCGGCACCGGGCACGGCCCCGCACGGCCCCGCACGGCTACGCCGACCCCAAGGGCGACCACCTCGCCCGCCTGTCCATGTCCGGATCCAGCATCATCGTCGGCCTCAAGGCACTCGCCCTCAAGCGCCTCTGCCTGCCCCGCCCAGCAACCACTGGCTCAGCCGAAGGAGGCGTTCGCGGTGGCCAGTAGTCCGGCTCGGGCCGCGCTGCGCAGTACAAGGGTGCGCCCTACCGTGGGAAATGTGACCGGCCGCGAGCCCCGCACGCAGCCGCAGCCCGTGCTGCGGGTCTCCACGCTGCTCGTCCTCGCCGTCATCGTCGGACTGCTCGGCATGCACGCCCTGGGCGCCGCCGCCCTCCCGTCGGCAAGCGCAACCGAGCACCCCTCCCACCACGTGGCTACAGCCCCCGCCGACCGATACCCCGACGACGATCGTGACACCGGCCGCCATGTCATCCACACAGACCAGATGTGCGCGTCCACTGCCCTACCGGGTTCCCCCGGCATCGCCGCAGCAGACACCGAGCCGGTCACCATCAGGGCGCACGGCTCCGCCGATGCCCCGGTCCCGTTGCCGATCGCGGTGGCCTACGAGCCGGCCGGAGGGCGGGCACCGCCCTCACTCGCCGAACTCCAGCTCCTGCGGATATAGGAACCCCGCCTGCGGCACTCCCCGACGGTGCCGCACACGGCCTTCCTCTCCGCATCCGAGCACTGGAGTTCAGCGAAATGAACACGAACCGATCCCTGACGTGTCGCGCGGCCCTGGCGGCCACCGCCGCCGCTGCCAGCCTGGTCCTGGCCGCCTGCGGCAGCAACGACAGCACGAACACGGCCGGCCCCACTGTCGTGACCACCGCCGCCCCGGCCTCCACGGAGGCCAACCAGCACAACCAGGCGGACGTCTCCTTCGCGCAAGGAATGATCCCCCACCACCGGCAGGCCATCGTCATGTCCGACATGGTCCAATCTCACGGCGCCTCCAGCGAGGTCAAGGCACTCGCGGAAAAGATCAAGAAGGCGCAGAAGCCCGAGATCGACACCATGACCGGCTGGCTCAAGGCGTGGGGCGAGAAGGTCCCCACCGGCTTCGGCATGGGGCACGGTGACGACGACTCCGGTATGCCCGGGATGATGGGTGACCAGGACATCAACCGGCTCGGGAACGCCAAGGGCAATGCCTTCGACGCCATGTTCCTGACCATGATGATCGAGCACCACGAGGCCGCGATCGACATGGCCAAGACGGAGAAGCAGCAAGGCGCCTACGGTCCTGCCAAGGCCCTCGCTGACAGCATCATCACGTCCCAGACCGCCGAGATCGCCCAGATGCGGACGATGCTTGCCGGCTGAATCCCAACCGAGCCCGGTCCGGCGCGGCGTCCTGGAACGCGCTTCCGGACATCAAGAGCAGCACCACCATCGGCACAACGGTCATCACCCATCAGACCGAGGCGGAACGGATCGGCTTCACCGACTCCCTGACCCTCCTCATCAACGGCCGCGACCCCTTCGCCGAACCGGGCCGCCCCGCCAGGCTGGCCTGCCGGATGTACCAGACCCCGGACGGCCTGGCCAACTTCCCCAGCTCTGACCATCTGCACCATGCCCTGACCGACATTCCTCCAGGCTGACCCGCGAGTCCCCCACCGACGCGACAACGGCGGCTTCAGCGCGACGTTTTGTTGACTGCCCACAACATCGCACACCGGCTCCGGCGAGAGACCGACAGCGAGGTACGGCCTCAGAGGAAGGCTCACCTGAAGCTGTCCGCGGCAGCCGAAGAGTTCAGGACCAGCCTCCTCGGCGTGACGTTCCTCTGCCGGGAGACCTAACCGAACTTCCTCTCCAAGCATCTAACTACTTATCAGTAGAGTCAGCAAAGGGTCAGCATTCGTCCGACTAGGCCTGACCGCAGCCTGCTTCAGATGAGACTCGACCTCGAGATCGGGAAGCGCCCCCAGAGGCCTCGCCGACGACCGGCGGACCTCCAGAAGCGGAGCGATAGCGCGGCCACCACCCGGGCCCCACCTTCAGGACATACACAAAGCTCAGCGCACTCTTCCCCTGGGCTTCAGGCGAGTTGGGGGGAGTTCCGGGGCCGGAAGCGGAGCGCCGTCGTAGCCCTTCACCTCGCCGTATCGCGTCCCGTTCATCCAGTCCTCCCGGGCCTGTGCGATATCCTCTTGGGACCGTCCGATCCAGTTCCAGAACGTAATACGAGATATCCGTCTTCATGCCTCAGCGCGCTCCTGGGACCGGGGCACGGCCTTCGGATCCGGCAAGGCGACAGCAGCTGAGCGCGATCGCCCACCCGCTGTGCCGCCCGAGGGAGAAGGGCCAGTTGGCGGCGACAGCCTGAAGTGTCAGGCGCGCATGTGGTCGGCCGGCACGAGGACTTGACCACGCCCGTTCACCCCGACGTGGATGTGGCAGCCGCACACCATCCCGTCGTGCGAGCAACCGGGGAGGGCCACCGGACGGGCGTCCGCTCGTAGGAGCGCAGTTCGGCTTTCACCACACGCCGCCTCGGACGAGTGGGAGCCGGAGCCGACTCTCCCGCAGCACCCCTCGCCTACCCAGCCGTTCGGCCGCCAGTCGCTGCCGGGAGCCGCCCCGTCGACGCACGCGTCCTTGCCACCGTAGACCGGCGAAGCGGCCCTCCGCTGGCCTACCATGCCTTGAGGGGCTTCGGGACAGCGCGGCCGGAGGACAGATGCCGAAACAGGGCCAGGAATCCGGAGCGGACCCGGGCAGCGCACAGCGACGGGCCGTGAGGATGGCCGGTCTTTCGGCAGCCTCCGATACCGGGATGGACCGGTTCGCCCGGCTGGTTTCACGACTGCTCCACGTGCCGGTGGCCTTCGTTTCGCTGGTCGAGGAGGACCGGCAGATCCTGCCCGGACTGATCGGTCTGCCCGAGCCCTGGGCGGGGAGCCGCACGCTGCCGCTGTCGCACTCGCTCTGCCGTTATGTGGTGGCCTCCGGGCAGCCCTTGGTCGTACCCGATGCCCGCGCCGATGACCGGCTCCGTAGCAGCCCGGCCATAGGGGATCTCCGGCTCATCGCGTATGCGGGGATGCCGCTGACCGACGCCGACGGGCTGGTCCTGGGCTCCTTGTGCGCCATCGACCACGAGCCGCGGACGTGGGGTGACGGCGAGCTGGCCGACCTGAAGGATCTGGCGGCGGCCTGCTCCGCCGAGCTGTGCCTGCGCATCCTGTCGGCGCAGAGCCGGTCCGCACAGAAGGTGCTGGAGACCGCGCGAGCCGCCGCCGAGCGGGCCCGGAGCGACGCGGAGCGCCTGGAGCAGGAGGCACAGGCCGGCATGGACCACGCCGAGCTGCTGCTCAGGGCATCGGAGGAACTGGCCCAGACGTCCGGGCTGGAGGACGTCCGGCGCAGGCTGCGGGACCTCTTCGTCGGTGTCGGGAAGCCCTCGTACGTCGGCCTGCTGGTCGCCGACAAGGACGAGCTGCACCGGATTGCCGACCCGGACATCGAGCACTCGGTGGAACGGGAGGTCCTCACGCTGCCCGCGAGCGCGGCGTTCCCGAGCGCCCGGGCCATGCGGGAACGGCGGGCGGTTTTCGTGCCCGACCGTGAGGCGCTCGTCGCCGGGTACAGCCCCGAGGCGGTCGGCTTCTTCGACCGCATGGGCTTCACCACCGTGCTGTGCCTGCCGCTCTGGGGCAGCCGCGCCCTGCTGGGCGTACTCGCCGTCTGCTGGGCCAAGCGGCACGAGGTGGGGGTCACGGAGCGGGCCACGCTCGCCGCCGCTTCCGGTTACATCGCGCAGGCCGTGGAGCGCGCGCTGCACCTCGACGAACGCATCTCCGTGGCCCGGCAGCTCCAGGAAGCCATGCTCACCGACCTCCCCGTTGCCGACCGCATCGAGATCAGTGCCCTGTACGAGCCGGCCGCGGTCGGCGACATGATCGGCGGGGACTGGTACGACGCCTACCACCTGCCCCCCGCCTCCTCACCTGGCGGCAAGCCCGGAGCCCTCATGGTGACGGTGGGTGACATCACCGGCCACGACATGCACGCAGCCACGATCATGGGCCAGATCCGCAGCATGCTGCGGCAGGCCACCCTCGACCACCCGCCGTACAGCCCGGCCACGGCGCTGACCGCCCTCGATGCCGCTTGTTCGGTCTTGCCCATCGAGGCCGGCGGCACGCTGGTCCACGCACGCCTCGACCTCGCCGACGGCGGTCCCGACTGGACGCTGACCTGGTCGAACGCCGGTCACCCGCCGCCGCTGCTCCGTACCCCCGACGGCCGGGTGACCCTCCTGGAGGAGCACGACATCCTCCTCCACAGGGACCTCGGGCCGTTCCACCGGACCGAGGCCCGGCGCGGCCTTCCCGCGGGCTCGACGCTGTTGTTCTACACAGACGGGCTCATCGAACGCCGCGGCCACGACATCGATGCCTCCCTCGCGCAACTCGTCGCCCTGCTCGCCCGCCACGGTGACCGTCCGCTGCCCGAACTGCTCCACGGGATCAGCAACAGGCCGGCGGACCCGGCTCCCGGGGACGACGTCGTCGTACTGGCGCTGCGCGTTCCCTGACGGGGTGACCGGCCGCTTCCTGGATCCAGCGAACGTCCGATGACCAGCGGAATGAGGATGGTCCAAAGGATCGGAATTCCCGTCACGAAGCGGATGACGAGGAGAATGACGCCGATGACAGGACCAATGTCTTCCGTTTCGGCGTGACGGTTCACAACCGGGGTAGACGCCAGCCGTGTCCGGCGGCTCGTTCGGGCGCGCATCCAAGGAGCAATTCCATGATTCTCATCCTCGGGCTCATCATTCTGATCGCCGCCACCGCCGTCGGCCTGGCCGGAGTATTCGGCAATACCGGCGCGGAACATGATCTCGGCGTCGGCGGCGATTTCGCGATTTTCGGCTACCACGTCACCGGTTCGACCGGATCCCTCTTTCTGAGCGGAATCATCGTCGGAGCCGTCGCCTTCTTGGGTCTGACTCTGGTCATGATGGGCGCCCGTCGTTCGGCCCGTCGCTCGGCGCAGGCCCGACGGGAACGCGGCACAACACGCCGTGAGGCCGCCGTCGTCGACCGCGAGCGCGACGATCTGATCAAGCAGCGCGACGATGCCCGCGCCGGGGCCGGTGCTCCGACGGCCGACGTGCCCCGCGTCGAGACCGGTGCGCCGGTGACCGACGTCCCCCGCGGCCGAGGCCACTGGTTCGGCCACCGGGCCGCGCACCGCTGACGGCAGTCTTTGCCGTTCCGCAGAACCTTGCAGATGCACCATCAGCCGCAGGGAGCGGCGCGCCTTGCCCAAAGAGGCCGACGCGCCGCTCCCCATGGTCGAGAGCCCGCCCTCACGGCCCCGGCACGGGCGAACGCAGGGCGCTGCGCCCCTGGTCCCAGGCCTCGCGGATGTGGGTCACGAGACGGTCCTCCAGCAGGACGGTCGCCGCGCACCCGAAGGCGATGTCCGCCTCCAGGTCCGGCTCGTCGGCCAGCAGACCTCCGATCACCTCGTGGCGCACCACCTGTTCGTGGACGGCGTCGGCCTCCACGTGCTCCGCGTAGAAGTGTTCGGCCGCAGGTCCCGCTCCGCAGCGTCGCATGGCCTTGGCCAGGCGCCTGGACCCGGGCGACGAGGTGACCTCGACGCACGCGAAGTGGCCGACGAGCGCGCCGCGCAGGGCGCGGTGGAGCCCGAAGAGGGACATCAGGTTCACCGTCGCGAGCAGCGGCGCCGGCGCGCGGTCCAGGTAACCGCCGTAGGCGGGATCCAGGCCCAGGTCGGCCATGAGGTCCGCGAAGAGTTGTGCGTGGATGCGGTCGGCGCGGCCGGCGCCGAACTCGTCGTACTCGATGGCGACCATGGCGGCCTTGGCCCGTCCGGTGAGCCGCGGGATGACCCAGGCGTGCGGGTCGGCCTCCTTGAGGTGGTACAGGGAGCGCAGGGCCGCGTACTCACGCAACTGCCAGAGCTCGCCGTCGGTTTCCAGGTGGTGACTGAGACTGCCGGACAGGTCCACAGGCTCCACGAGGAGCGGGGCGAAGGCTTCCTCGATCGTCCGGGGCGCGTCGGGCAGCTCGGTGCGCAGGGTGTGCAGCACGCGGGTCTCCATCGACTGGCGCAGCCGCAGCAGCTCCGGGTCCCATTCTCGCTCGTCGTCCACGCCATCGAAGCCGCGGTAGTGCAACTCGTACAGCAGGTAGAGGGCGAGCTGGAGGTCCGCGCCCCAGGGGTCCGCCTTCAGCACGGAACCCGTGGCGTACACCGGCGGGTTGCCGGATCGCAGGGCCTCGGTCACGGCGCGGGACAGCTCGCCCCGCCCGTCGACCAGGCGGGGGCCGGCGGCCGGCGCCACCGTGATCAAGCCCGGGCTCATGCTCGGAGGGGTCATCGCGGGTTCCTGTCCTCGGGGGGCGAGCCGCCTCGCTCGCGACAGCGGTGGCTGGTGTCGCACCACGGGTAGGCACGGCTGCGGCGGCAGGTGCACACCGCGACCATGAAGCGTTCGGACCGGGCGACCGTCCCGTCGTCCAGGACGATCTCGACCGGCCCCTCGACCAGGACCGGGCCCTGCGGGTCCACCGATACCCGGCGGGCCGGCGTTTGGACGGGAGCCGGGACGGAAGCCGGGGAGCTGTCAGAGGGAGCGGGCACGGATGATCACCAACTCTTCCCACTCGTCGGTTGCTGCCGCCAGACCCCGCTGCTCCAGCCAGGCCCGTCGCGAACGCAGCACGGGTCCCCACGGCACCGAGGCACTCGCCGTGACCTCTGCGGCCAGCCCCACCCCGGTCAGGCGGTCGAGGGTCTCCCCGGCCCCGCACAGCGCCGAGTGCACCATGAGCAGGACACCTCCGGGACGCAGCAGGGCCGGGGCGCCGGCGCAGATCCGGTCGATGACCCCGCGCCCGTCCGGACCGGCGTCCCAGGCACGCTCCGGCCCACGCGACGGCAGCCGGACCCCTGGGGCCGGGACGTACGGCGGATTGGCGACCACCAGGTCGAAGCGGCACCCCGCGGTGCGCGCCGCGAAGTCGCCGTGCAGGACGCGCAGCGGCAGCCGTCGGCGCAAGGAGTTCAGCCGCGCCGTGACCACGGCGGGCCAGGAGACGTCGACCGCCGTGACCCGGGCTCCCCTGCCGGCGGCGTGCAGGGCCAGCGCACCGGTGCCCGTACCGATCTCCAGCGTGTCGGTCCGCGGCCCGAGATCCTCCAGGGCCAGCGCCTCCGCGAGGAGAAGGGTGTCCGCCTGCGGCCGGTAGACGCCCGGCAGGGCCATCAGGGCGACCGGGAGCGGGGGCAAGGACAGAGCCGTGGCGGGCACCGCGTACCTCCCGGATTCGGATGCGGCCCGCGGAGCGGACCGCGGAAATCGACCGACATGCTGCGGCTGCCCGGAACTGAGCGGCCCATCCGAATTCTCGTCGGTCTTCAGAGGATCAGACGAGTATCGGCCTTTCCCGGTATTCCCACGGGCGGCTACTCGGCGCTTCACGTCCCGGAGCGCACCGGGCCGGCTCACACGCGGGGCGCCTGGTCGCCGGCGTTTCCGTCCGGCGTCTGCCACGAATCCTCGCGCCCCCGCGCCACGGGATTCTGCTCGGCCGGCCGGACAGGGGCCCGGCGCCGCGCGCTGCGTCGGCTGCCGTACCAGAACGCGCCGACCAAAAGGACGACCACCGCCACGCCGGCGAACATGAGGAAAAGTACGCGTTGGCCTTCGGCCGCGAGAACTTCGGAAGGAATCATGGCTCGCGCCTACCCACAATCGGCGGGCTTACGGGACATCTCCCTCCCGGATTCTCTCCCGGAATCCCTCCCAGAATTCGCGGCAGGGAACGGGCGGCGGTCGTCGGAGCGGGCGCGCCCTTCTTCGGAAGCTGCGCCTCCCCGTCACCGAGGCACCGCAACGGCCCTGCCCGGTGGTGTGGACGTGCAGGTCGGCGCCGGCGCGGGGTCAGCCCGGCCAGGTGCCCGTCACGCGACGTGTGGCCACGGCACCCGAGCGGTCGACAGCGGCCTTGACCACGGCGAAGATCGCGCCCTGGATGGCGGCGGCGATCAGGATCTGCTTCCACGAGCGGTCTTCGTCCGTGGCGCTGGGAGCATCGCCTTCTCCCTCGACGACCTTCCAGACCTGCTTGAACGCCGCCGCCGCGATCATGCCGCTGACAGCACCCAGGGCCAGACCCACCGGCTTGTACGCGACCTCGGAGGCTCTCATCGGCTTCGGCGGCTGCGCCGCACCAGCAGAAGGACGACCAGAGCGGCGCCGCCGGCCACGAGCAGCGGCCTGCGGTTGGCGCGGGCCATGCTCGCGGCCCGGCCCGCCTTGTCCAGGACCGGCTCGGGCGTCGCGCCCTTCACCAGCTGGGCCGCATGCCGAGTCTTCGTACGGATCTGGTCGGCGACGGCGCCGGCCGTTTCGGCGGCCTGTTGCTTCATGACGGCCGTCTTCTCTCTCGCCTGCGCCTTGATGTCGGCCTTGTCCGCCAGCGCCTCGATGGTCTGACCGAGTTCGTCGCGGGTGCGCTCGACCTGCTCGCGCAGCTCGTCGGGGGTGGGTGTGCCGATATCGGTTCGGGGTTCGTTCGTCATCGGAACGCTTTCTCCTTGATCTCGGCCAGATCGGCCTTGACGCTGTCGATGGTCTGCTCCGGGACGGGTGCGCCTGCCTCGGCGATACCTTTCACGATGCGCACGCCGTTGTCATGGCGCGCCTACCCGGTAAACGAACGAGCAGCCACGCCACGAGCAGATCCTTTTGCGCGGGCGGCGCGGTCCTGTGCGATCGCCTCTCCATGCGGCGGCGGTCCTGATCGCTCCAGGCGCGGGTTCCACGGGGCCGGACATAGGGTTCGGCGTCCTCGGGCAGCCCTCCTGCTATCACACGCTGACGGGCCAGTTCCGCGTCGAACTCCAGCCCGAGGAGGAAGGCGAGGTTGGTGATCCACAGCCAGACCAGGAAGACGATCACGCCGGTGACCGTGCCGTACGTCTTGTTGTAGGAGGCGAAGTTCGCGACGTAGAAGGCGAAGCCGGCCGAGGCGGTCATCCAGATCACCAGGGCCAGGCAGCTCCCCGGCGTCACCCACCTGAATCCACGGCCCTTGGCGTTCGGCGCCGCCCAGTACAGGAGCGCGATCGTGATGGTGACGAGGAGGACAAGGACCGACCATTTCGCGACCGACCACACCATCAGGGCGCTGTCGCCGATCCTCAGGGCGGCGCCCGCGCGCCGCGCCAGGTCGCCGGTGAAGACGACGATCAGGGCGCCCGCACAGGTGAGGACCATCAGTGTGACGGTCAGCGCCAGGCGCAGCGGCAGCACCTTCCACACCGGGCGGCCCTCCGGCACGTCGTAGACGGCGTTCGCGGACCGGATGAACGCGGCCACGTAGCCCGAGGCGGACCACAGCGCCACGGCGAGGCCGACGATCGCCATCAGCGATCCGACGCCGCTGCGGCCCTGCAGTTGCTCGACCGCCTCCCTGATCACGTCCTGGGCTGAGCCGGGCGTCAGCTCCTGCAGGTCGTCCAGCAGTCGCGCGGTCGTCGACTCCCCGGCCAGGCCCAGCAGGGAGACGAGCACCAGGAGGGCGGGGAAGAGCGCCAGCACCCCGTAGTAGGTCAAGGCCGCGGCGCGATCGGCCAGCTCGTCGTTCCGGAACTCCTCGGCCGTGCCGCGCAGTACCGCCCGCCAGGAGCGTGCGGGCAGGTCGGAAGGCTGGTCCGGGGCCCGCTCCTCGACCCGCTCGCTCGGACCCGCGAGAGAATCCCGCCCGGTGTCGGCACGATCACGGTCACGGCCCTGAGCTGGGCTCGGTAGGGGTGTCATACCCCCCGGCTTTCCCCCGCAGCGCAACTCATGCCCGTACGGCCTTCGGAAACAAGGCCCCTTCGCGGGGCGCGGCCCCGGATCCGACCTGACCGGCAAGAAACCCCCTGGAGCCAGGCGTTGCGGCGGAAGGAGCGATGGAGGAGGTGAGCAGTTCGTCGAGCGTCCGTACTTCGGTGTCGGTGCGGTGCAGGTGATCGGCCACGTCGCGGAAGTAGGGCAGGACCGTCGCCGGACGCCCTTCGTCTGCCAGACCGCTCAGCAGACCGGGCAGGACGGACACCAGCGGCTGCACGGCGTCCCGGAACTCACGGACCTCTTGCTTCAAGGGGTAGATCTCCTCGGTGTGATCGACGCGAGAGGGCGAGGAGACGCGGTCCTCCAGCCGGTTGAGCGCGGCGCGCACCGTCTCGGCGGCCTCGCTGTAGGCGTCGACGACGACGTCGGGCACGGCGCGCAGAGCCGACAGCGGGCCGAAGAGCAGCATGGACGGGTCGGCTTCCAGCCGGCGGGCTGCTTCGGCTGCCGGGTGCACCGGGCCGTGGCGGACGGTGAGTACGTAACCGGGCCGACGAAGAGCATCAACTCGCCCGTCTGCACCAAAGTTTCCTCGTCGACGTACCAGAGGGTCCTCAGCGCGACGGCCAGTACGTCACCGAAGCGCTCCCGCTTCGGCCGCTGGCCGGCCTGGACCGCGTCCTCGACCGCCAGGCGGTGCAGGCCCAGTTGCTCGGCCAGCTGCACGAGCTCGCCCTCGGCCTGGTCGACCAGTCGTACCCAGCCGAACTCGCCTTCGCCCAGCCCGCGCAACCGCTTCAGCACCAGTCGGCAGGCCTCGCCGCCCGCGCCGCACTCGACGGTCTCCGACCGGCCCGACCGCTCCTCGTACACCACGCATTCCATACGCCGCACATGCGCCAGAACCCTGATTTCATGCGTGCCCACGGACCGCTCGCGGTCATGCCTCCGGCCTCTGGCGGATGCTGCAGCATGGATGCGGGAGGCGCTGACTTCTCTCCGCCCCGCTGCGCGTCGGACTCATCGGAGGCTGACGGGAGCGTGAGGCGCTACGCGTACCGCCTTGCCCCGGTCGCAGGCCCCTTCGTGCGCTCACACGGCCAGGTGTCGGACCAGGACGCAGGGACGCGCTTCCGCGACTTCCACACCCGTGCGACGGAGCCAATGGGGACGAATCACATTGCTTGCGACATCAAAGAGGGATGTGCGGGTAGCCGGACACCATGGGCCCCAACAAGCACACGCCGCTCCGCGCTGTCGCGCTCGTCTGCACCCTGTCCCCCTCCCCCGCGCCGTCCAGCTCCCAGCTGCTGGCCGAACAGACGACGGCCGCCCTCGCCGAGCACGGTGTCACCGGGAAGACCGTCCGGATCGCCGACCACGACGTGAAGCCCGGTGTGAAGACGGACATGGGTGACGGGGACGCCTGGCCGGAGATCCGGGACACCGTCCTTGGCTGCGACATCCTGATCCTCTCCACGCCCATCTGGCTCGGCCACCCGTCCAGCATCGCCCAGCGGGTCCTGGAGCGGCTGAACGCGGAGATCTCCGAGAGCGACGACGAAGGCCGCCCGCTCACCTACGGCAAGGCTGCCGCGGTCTGCGTCGTCGGCAGTGAGGACGGCGCCCACAAGGTCGGCGCCGACCTCTTCCAAGGCCTGAACGACATCGGGTTCTCCCTCGCTCCGAACGCCGTCACCTACTGGGTCGGCGAAGCCATGCAGAAGACCGACTACCAGGACCTCGACAAAACCCCCCAGAAGACGGCGGCCACGACCAAGACCCTCGCCGCCAACACCGCCCACCTCGCCCGCCGCCTCAAGGCCGCCCCCTATCCGGCGACCTGACCCGCGGCTCCGCCCCTGCACACCGCGCACCGCGCAGCCCGGACCGGGGAAGTCACGGCTCTCGCCCGTCCACCACGTCGGCGGCCCCAAGGAGAAGGATCATGAGCAAGCAGCAGTCATCGACCGGCACCGCCAAGAGCGAGCTGCCGGGCAAGCCCGGCCCCGAGTCTCCGCCGCTGATCGAGCCGACGGAGCCCACGGAACCCCTTCCGCCGAAGCCCGACCAGGACGGCCCCGAGACGGTGGGGCCGACCGGACAGGCGACAGGGGTGGACCAGGCACGCGTGGCGCAGAGCGGCGCGTACCTGACGACGGCTCAAGGGACGCGGCTGCCCGACACCGATCACTCCTTGAAGGCCGGACCCCGCGGCCCGGTGCTGCTGCAGGACCACCATCTGCGCGAGAAGATCACGCATTTCGACCACGAGCGGATCCCGGAGCGGGTAGTCCACGCGCGTGGTGCTGCCGCTCACGGCGTCTTCCAGGGCTACGGAACGGCCGGGGAGGTGTCAAAGGCCGCATTCCTCGCCAAGGACGTGGAGACGCCGGTGTTCGTGCGGTTCTCCACGGTCCTCGGTTCGCGCGGTTCGGCCGACACCGTGCGCGACACACGTGGCTTCGCGACGAAGTTCTACACCAACGAGGGCACCTTCGACCTGGTCGGCAACAACATCCCGGTGTTCTTCATCCAGGACGCCGTCAAGTTCCCCGACGTCATCCACGCCGCCAAGCCGCATCCGGACCGCGAGATCCCGCAGGCGCAGAGCGCGCACGACACGTTCTGGGACTTCGTGTCCCTTCACACCGAAGCCACCCACCACACCCTCTGGAACATGTCCGACCGCGGGATCCCGAGGTCGCTGCGGATGATGGAGGGCTTCGGCGTCCACACTTTCCGTCTGGTCAACGCGGCCGACGAGAGCGTGCTGGTGAAGTTCCACTGGAAGCCGAAGCTCGGCGTGCATTCCCTGGTCTGGGAGGAGGCGCAGATGATCAGCGGGATGGACCCCGACTTCCACCGCCGGGACCTCTTCGACGCCATCGAATCCGGCGCCTTCCCGCAATGGGAGCTGGGCATCCAGGTCTTCCCCGACACCGAGGACCAGACGTTCGAGGGCATCGACCTCCTCGACCCCACCAAGATCGTGCCGGAGGAGCGCTCACCCGTTCAGCCGATCGGGCTGATGACCTTGAACGCCAACACCAAGAACTACTTCGCCGAGACGGAGCAGGTCGCCTTCCACCCCGGACACCTGGTTCCGGGCATCGACGTCACCGACGACCCACTGCTCGCCGGCCGGCTCTTCTCCTACCTCGACACACAGATCAGCCGCCTCGGCGGCCCCAACTTCGGCCAGATCCCCATCAACAGGCCGCACGCCCCCGTCAACGACATGCTCCGCGACGGCATGCACCAGAGCGCCGTCCACACGGGCATCGCCCCCTACCGGCCGAACAGCCTCGACGGCGGCTGCCCGTTCCTCGCCGGAGCCGATACGGCCGCCTTCATCGAGGTACCCGTCACCGTTCCTGAGGCGAGCAAGGTCCGTGAGGCGCCCGCCTCGTTCTCGGACCACTTCACCCAGCCGCGCCTCTTCTGGCTGAGCATGACCCCGCCCGAGCGCGAACACATCATCGCCGCCTACACCTTCGAGCTGACCAAGTGCTACGAGCAGGCCGTCAAGGAACGCACCCTGAAGGTGCTGGCGAACATCGATCCGCAGCTGTGCGAGCAGGTCGCCTCGGGCCTCGGGCTGCCGGCACCGGCCGCCACCGTGCCACTCGTCGCGGCCGACCCCAGCCCCGCCCTCTCCCAGATGGGCGGGACATGGCCGACCGACGGCCGCGTGATCGGCATCGTCGCCGACGCCACGGCCGACCTGGACGGCGTACGAGCCGCCCGCCAGGCCGTCCTGGACTCCGGAATGGTGCCCCTCGTCATCGCCCCGACCGGCGGCACCCTCGACGGTGACGGCGACGGCGACCCGATCGCCGTTCAGCGGACCTTCGCCACCGCCCGCTCCGTCGAATTCGACGCCGTCCTGCTGGCCGGAGTGCCCCAGGCCGGCGCGGACGCGTACGGCGCCCGCGACGCCAAGGCCGGCACGGCACAGCCCCCCGAAGCCCCCGACCCGCGCGTACTGCTGCTCCTCACCGAGGCGTACCGGCACGGCAAGGCCATCGGCGGCTGGAACGGCGCGGAACGGCTCCTCGAATCCGCCGGCATCACGGCAGACGACCCCGGCATCGCCGTCGCCGACAGCGGCAGCGCGGTCGCGGCCGCCGCCACGACCGCGTTGGGCGGGCACCGGGCCTGGGACCGGTTCCCCGCCGCCCTCTGATCCGTGCCTGCCCCGGTCCCGCACGGAACCGTGGCAGCCCGACAGGCTGGAGAAGCGTCAGCGTTCGGCGTAGCGAGGGTCGTCCGTACGAGGCATCCCGCCCGGCCAACAGTGTCACCACCACCCCACCGGGTACACGGGGTCAGGGCGGTCGACCGCGCCCCCGATGGACGATCGAAGGAGACCTGGTGGACGGGATCGTACTGCTCAAGGAAGACCACAAGACGGTCGAGAAGCTGTTCAAGCAGTTCGAGAAGGCCGGCGACAACGCGCACGCCACGAAACGGAAGATCGCCGACCAGGTGATCGAGGAACTCACCACGCACACCTGGATCGAGGAAAAGATCTTCTACCCAGCTGCCCGAGAGGCCGACCCCGACACCAAGGACCACGTCCTCGAAAGCATCGAAGAACACCATGTCGTGCTGTGGATGCTCTCCGAACTCAAGGACCTCGACCCGGGCGACGAGCGGTTCGACGCCAAGATGACGGTCCTCATCGAAAACGTCCGCCACCACGTCGAGGAAGAGGAAAAGGAGTGGTTCCCGGACGTCCGCAAGGCCATGGGCCGCAACCGCCTCACCGAACTCGGCGTACAGATGGAAACGGCGAAGAAGACCGCCCCGTCCGATCCCTTGGCCGTCCCCAGCGCATGACCTCTCCAGCCGTCCGGACGGCCGGGATCCGAGGGCATGGACACGCCCGCGCGACCGGCCCGGCGGGAGACTGGTCGTTCGGGTGCCAGTGGAGACCGGGGCGGGATCGCGGCGTGACACCGGGTAGGCGTCGAGCATGAACTCACACACCCCTGACGCCTCGGCCGTGACCGCGCGGACCGCAGTACTCGACACCGCCTCGACCCGGTGGCTGACCGCGCTGGACCGGCTCGAACGGACCACGGTCGCCGATCCGGCGATCAGGGTGCTCCAGCGGGGCATCCGCGCACTCCCCCTGGGCGGGATGCGTGATCTGCTGCGTGGCAGACCGCTCGGACACCCCCTGCATCCCGTACTGGTGCAGGTACCCATCGGATGCTGGCTCTCGTCCGCCGTGCTGAACGTCGTACCCGGGACGCAGCGTGCGAGCAACACGCTCGTCTCCGTCGGCCTGGCCGGGATCGCCCCGGCAGCCGTGGCCGGCTGGGTGGACTGGGCGGACCTGCCTCCCGAACAGGCCCGGGTCGGCCTGGCCCACGCGGCCTCGAACGCGGCCGCGGTGGCCTGCTACGCCGCGTCCCTGACGTCACGGCTCCGCGGCCGCCCGGCGAAGGGCCGGCTGTGGTCCCTCGGCGGCCTGGCCGCCGTCGCCGTCACCGGCGCCCTGGGCGGGCATGTGGCCCATCGCCGGGCGGTCCGAGGGTACCCGGCAACATGAGCGACACCGGCGGGCTCCCCTCCCTCCGGACTCGGCCCTCGTTTCAGGAGGCGGGCGGCGTGGCGGTGTGGTCCGGATGGCCGTGGGTGCGGCGGATCGTCTTCAGGCGGGCCTCCAGGAGGTGCTCACGCCCGCCGGCCAGCTCGTCGACGATGTCGCGTTCCATTGCGGTGAAGGGCCGGTGGTAGGTGGAGTCGTAGGCCTCGATGATCTGGAACGTCCAGTGTCCCGGGATGACGTTGCGGCCCACGATGTCGCGCTCGAGGCGTGCGGCCTGCTCCTCGTGGCCCGCCTCGCGCAGGAGCCGGACGGCGTCGCCGAGCTCGAAGTCCGCGGTCCCGGTCAGCTGGTGGAATCCGTAGAGGTGTCCGCGGGCCCGCTCCGTGGTCTCCAGAGCCTTCGAGAGCGCGCCCAGGGCGCGCAGTGTCTTCTCGTCGACGCCCTCGGGCACCCGGTGCGCCGGGTCCATCTCGCGATTGCTGTCCATGGTGATCTTCTGCCCTCAAGGCGCCTTCCCGAGCCGCCGATTGAGCCGTACGGAGCAAGGCATCCTCACGACCCGGGCACCACATGGCGGTGACCGTCCCGGTCCTGCCTTCGATCCGGGTGCGTGAAGCGGTGAAAGCGGGGCAGGCGAAGTCCAGGCGGAACGCAGCACATCCGCCGAGCACGACGTACGGAACAAGGAGGATCGGCGGAGAAGCACTTCCCCGCCGTCCCCCGTTGACCGGAGGAGTTGTTTTCGCGTGACTGAACATGTGTGGAGTTACCAGCCGACCGCGGGCCACCTGGCCGGTACGGACCTGACCGGCTACAAGGTCGAGGCGACCGACGGCAGCATCGGCAAGGTCGACAAGCACTCCGACGAGGTCGGTGACGCCTACCTGGTCGTGGACACCGGCGTATGGATCTTCGGCAAGGAGGTCCTGCTGCCGGCGAGCACGGTCGTCAAGGTCGACCCGGAGGACAAGAAGATCTTCGTCGACCGCACCAAGGAACAGATCAAGAACGCCCCCGAGTTCCACCGGGACAAGCACCTCGGCGACGCCGGGTACCGGGAGGAACTGGGCACCTACTACGGCACCGGCGGCCCGTTCGGCGGCCGCCCCGCCTGATCCCTGCGGCCCGGATCCGAGCGAGCCCGCACCCCCGGCGGGGGTGCGGGCTCCCCGCGTCCCGGGGGTTCAGCGCCGCCATCGGCGGGGAGGAACCTCCCACTCGCTGGTGCGCCATCGCCACGCGCGCCGACGGCTACACGCGACGCAGCGACCTTCGGCCGGTGCGGCGATCACGGCCCGGCGGGCAGCACTGCGGCGGCCGGCAGCTCCTCGGCGGCACGGGTGATGAAGCGGCGGGTGCGCTCCGGGTTCAGGGCCTGGGCCTGAAGGTGGTCGAACATGGCGCCGTAGTACCGCACGTCGGATCGTTTCTCCAGGTAGAGGTCGCTGGTGAACCGCTCCAGGTACACCGTCCCCGTGGCGGTGTCCGGGAAGTCGAGGATGGAGAACTGTCCAGAGACTCCCGGATGGGCTCCCGCACTGTGCGGGAGGACCTGCACGGTGATGTGCGGCTGCTCGCCGAGGCGGTTCAGGTACTCGAGTTGTTCGCGCATGATCTCGGGGCTGCCGACCACGCGGCGCAGTGCTGATTCGTCCAGCACGACCGCTAAACGGAACGGCCGGGCCGGGTGGTGGGCGCGGGACTGGCGGCGCAGCCGTACCTCGAGGCGCACGGCGATCTGCTCCTCCGTGGCCAGAGGGATCGTTTCCGCGGTGACCGCTGCCGCGTAGGCGGGCGTCTGCAGCAGGCCGGGGATCACCAGGGGTTCGTGGGACCGGACAGAAGCGGCCGCCGTCTCCAGGCCGATGTAGACGGCGTACGGGACTTCCCCGCAGGCGACCCACCAGCCCTGTCGGTTCGATTCCCGGGCCATCTCCATCAACGAGTCGACGACCTGCTGGTCCGTGACCCCGTAGAGGCCGCACAGGTCCCGCACATCGCGCGGCCTGATCCCGCGGCGACCGGTCTCCAAGTGGCTGACCTTGGGCTGGGAGATCAACAGGTGCTCAGCCACCTGCGTACTGGTCAGACCGCGGGCCAGACGGAGCCGGCGCAGCTCCGCGCCCAAACGGCGTCGTCTGACGGTCGGGTTTCCGTTCACCGCCACGGGCGGTCTACCTCCGGCTCGGGACTGTCTACCAGCCACGGAAATCGCCGCGGCCGGGCCCGGGTGAACGCATGCGCCGCGGAATGATGATCAGTGGGCCCCCGCTGTCGAGTGTCACGCGGCGCGAGCGGAGCCGCGTGCACAGCCCGAGCAGAATTCACCCGAATGCCACAGCTCTCCACCTGTTCGCCGGAAACAACCGCTCATCTACCAAGCCTCTGGGGGGACGTCGCCAGGGGTCCGGCGGCCGTGCGGCTCACACGGGGGAACGTGTCGTCCTTGCCGTGTGACGTTGCGGGGTGTCCGGGCTGGTGCGGGCGGGCTTTGCGGGGCAGGCTGAAAAGTACAACGCCTGCCGGCGCAACGTTGCGGGAAAGGGGCGCTCGGGATGATCGGAATCGCGGATATCCGGGAGTGGCGTACCCATGACGTCGTCGATGCCGCAAGCCACAAGATCGGAGTGCTGGAGGCGGTCTACGTGGACACCAGCACCGACGAGCCGGCCATGGCCACCGTCCTGGTCGGGCTGCCCACCCGCCGCCACCTGGTCTTCGTCCCGCTGGCGGGCGCGGTCGTGGGGCCCGGCTACGTCAAGGTCGATTACGACAGGTCGCTGGTGAAGAAGTGCCCGGCGATCGGGACGGACGACGTCCTGCCCGCCGAGGACGAGGCGGCCGTCTTCGCGCACTACGGCCTGGCCTATCAGCCCGGCGTGAACGGCGAGCGGCAGCTCGCCCGCCGCTGACCGGCCCTTCGAGGAGGTGCCCTGCGTCATGACGCTCTTCCTGGTTCTCGTCATCGTTGCGATCGTGCTGGGCCTCATCGGCGCCGTCGCCGAGGGGCTGTTCTATCTGCTGATCATCGGCATCGTGGTGTTCATCGGCGCCCTGGTGTACCTGGTCCTGCACATCCGGCGTTCCGGCCGGCGCCACCGCACGCTCCGCTGACACCCCTCTGCGGGGCTTCGGGTACCGGCCTGTCGGGCAGCGGCGTGCCGGCGGGGGACGACGGTCTTCTCCTCCCTCTCGACGTACGGGATGAGGGCTTGGGTGCGGCCTTGGGCAGTGCGCGAGCTGGGCCGCCGGGCGTTGCCGGATATGAAAAGCGGTCGGAAGCCACCTGCGGATGAACTCACGCTCGATCCACGGAACGGCCATCGCTCAAAAATTCGACAAGGCCGGTGTTCGATCCCGCGCAAGAAAGGGAGCGCAAACAATCCCGATCAGAGTCATATGGATTGACGGAAGATCGATCGGCGCGCCCACCCTCCAACAACTCGTGAAATCACCTACCTGGCGGCACTCCGCACGCTTGGCGGGCTTGAATGCATTTCCATATGAGCGGCTCCGCCTCGTGCGAGTTAATCCAGCCCCATCCGGCGGGGGGACTATCGCATGATAGGCGCGGGAGTTTTGGTATTTTCATCGCGCCTCGCTGCGTCGAATATGCTTGTAATTCCCTCTCCCTCCCCTTGCCTATTTTTGCCACGTGAATGTTGCTGCGTAATATGCGGCAACAACGACAAGGCTTCCCGGGCCATCGGTAGGAGCCCGGTATGCCACGGCCCCCATAGGAAGTGGCCCCCCTCTCGATGAAGCTGAAATTCCAAGCGGCCCAGCGCCGCACTCTGTCCGGCTGGCTGGCCTCGGCCGTCGGGGTAACGGTTGCCGCCGTGATGGTCGCCGGATTGCCGACGCAGGCAATGGCCATCGCGACACCCGTGCCTCTGGCCACAGCCGCCAGCTTTTCCGTTCTGGCAGGTCAGGGCGTTACCAACACCGGCCCCTCCGTGATCAGTCACGACCTTGGGACGCACCCGAACCCTGCCATCTCCGGATTCCCCCCCGGCTTGGTGCTCGGCGCCGTCCACGCTGCCGACGCTGTGGCACTTCAGGCCAAGTCCGACCTGGTCCAGGCGTACAACAACGCTGCGGGGCAGGCCACGGACTTCGCGCTTGCGGCGGGAATCGGCGCCGGCCAGACGCTGCTTCCGGGCGTCCACACCGCTGTCTCCGGTGTCGGGCTCACCGGTGACCTGATCCTGGACGCCGGAGGAGACCCCAACGCCGTCTGGGTGTTCCAGATCCCTGAAGCCCTGACGACGGCATCCAATAGCCGAGTGCTCCTCACGAACGGCGCTTCGGCGTGCAACGTGTACTGGCAGATCGGGAGTTCGGCCACCCTCGGCACCACCTCCACCTTCGTGGGTACCATCATGGCTCTGACCTCGATCAGCGTTACCACGGGGACGAACATCGAGGGCCGGGCGTTGGCCCGTAACGGCGCCGTGACGCTCGACACCAACAGGATCTTCCTCGGCGGGTGCGCCACCGGCGGTACGACCACGGGCACCACGACCGGTACGACCACGGGCACCACGACCGGTACGACCACCGGCACGACCACCGGCACGACGACCGGCACGACCACCACCGGTACGACCACGGGCGCGACCACGGGCACGACCGCCGGCACGCCTACCGCAGGATCGACGACCGGTACGACCGTGGGTCTGATCGGTGGTGGCCTCCTGGGCGGACCGATCGTCGACCTCGTGTCGGGCGGCACCTCGGGGAACATCGCCGGCAACACCTCCGGAAACACCGCGGGCAACACGGCCGGGAACACGACCGGCGGCAACACGACCGGCGGCAACACGACCGGCGGGACCATCACCGGGGGCAACGTCACCGGCGGGCACGGCGGTCAGCCCGGCGGGCCGGACCACCATGGCCTGGAGCACCACGGGCCGGAGCACGGCGGGCCGGGCAACGGGCACGACGAGGGACCCGGTAAGCCGGACCACGGCCACGGCCACGACCACGACGGGAAGCCCGGCGACCACTACGGCTACGGCAACAAGCCCGCTGGCCACGAGGGTCACCACGGCCACGAGGGCTAGCCAACAGGCTGCACGAAGCCCGTTCATCGGATGACGGCGCGCGGCGGAATCCTCATCGAATCCGCCGCGCGCCGTCGGTGAATCGCAGAGACATCAGGCGAACAGCAGACATGAGAAGGACCGGGTGGGCGGTGTCGAGCGGAATTGAAGCTGCGGGCGTGAAGGAACTTCATCAGTCCGATTCCGGTACGGTCCCCCAACAGCGTCATGACGAAGCGGCCATGCCGGGCGAGCGGTTCATGAGAGTTCGCGCAGTGAGAGCAGGGCTGCGCACCGCAGTAGCCCTCTGCTTGGTGACGACACTGGTCCATGTCGTCCTGGTATTCCTTCATGTGGCCCCCGCCAACCCCGTATCGAAGCACTACAGCGCACAGGTCAACGGATGGGTGTACCCGCTCTTCGAACAGAACTGGCGGCTCTTCGCCCCGGACCCCGACTCCTTCAACCGAAAGATCCTGGCGAGGACCGCACACACCGACTCCGAAGGATCGGTGCAGGTGACCCCCTGGTTCGACCTGGCTGCCGTGGACCACTCCGCGGTCGACCACAATGTATTTCCGAGCCATACGTCCCAGAACCTCCTGCGCCGCGCCTGGACCTCGTACGTCGAGACCCACGGAGGAAGCGACACGGCACGCTCGGAACGCGCCGTGATGCTGCAGACGTACCTGCGCAACATCGCCGCGGACCGCGTCGCCGCCCACAACGACGGCGGCGCTTTCGACTTCATTCAGCTCCGGGTCGTCACACTGCCCGTCGCTGCGCCCGGCACAGCGGCCGGGAACCGCCCGCCGGCACCCACCGAGGACCGGCTCCTGCCCTGGTGGAAGGTGACCTCCCATGGGAAGTGAACAGATCCCCCAGCCCCCTTCCGCAGCGGCCACGCCGCACCGGCCTGCGGCCCAAGTGACTCCGGTCGCCGGCACCGCCCACCGGTGGCTCCTCGACCGGATCGGTGTTCTGTGGGCGCTCCTCACCGACCGGCCGATCTCCCTGTACGCCGCATCGGTTCTGCGCATCGGCTACGGGCTGCTCTATCTGGTCTTCCTGCTGCGAGAGTTCCCGCACCGTGACGAGATCTGGGGCCCGGGCTCCCCCTGGACACCGGCACTGGCACAGCAGCTCTTCGACCAGACGGGCTGGAACAGCATCCTGATCCTGTCCGACAGCCGCGCCTACTTCGAACTCTGCTACATGGCGGCCCTCGTCACGTCCGCGTTGTTCATGCTGGGCTGGCGGACCCGGGCCATGTCCGTCCTCTTCGCCGTCGTGGTGACCTCGTTCCATGCCAGATCGATCTTCATGACGGACGGGGGCGACAACCTGATCCTGCTGATGGCCCTCTACCTCGTCCTCACCGCGTGCGGCCGGCGCTGGTCCCTGGACGCACGCAGGAACCGGTTCAAGGCAGCCCGTGCGGGCGACGCGCCGGAGCCGGTGAGGAGCCTCTCCGCACAGCAACTCCACGACGCCCGTACCACCTTGACCACGGTGGTGCACAACTGCGGCATCCTCGTCATCGCGGCACAGGTCTGCTTCCTCTACGGATCGGCCGGCCTGTACAAGATCCAGGGCCAGACCTGGGGCGGAGGCACCGCCCTCCACTACGCGCTGAACCTCGAACTCTTCCAGCCCTGGCCCGCGCTCTCCCACCTCGTGGACGAGTACCCGATGGTGATCGCGATCGCCAGCTACGTGACGGTGCTCTTGCAGGTCGCCTTCCCGTTCGTACTCTTCGGCAGGCTCAAGTACCCCGTTCTGACGGTGCTGCTGGGCATGCACATCGGCATCGCAGTGCTCCTGGGACTGCCTCTCTTCTCCGGCGCGATGATCATTGCGGACGCCGTGTTCCTTCCCGACCGCTTCTACGCCTTCCTGCCTCACCTGTGGCGACGCGCAGCACGGCACACGGGCATGTGGCGGCCGGCACCCGGCCGAGCGGCGGGATCCGCATCGGTACCTCCGCAGGGCCAGCCCAGCCGATCCAGCCCGAAGCATCGAGCCACTCCGGCAGGGCAGCAGGGCACTGCGCTTGCCACCGGGCCCGCGCCCTCGGTCTCGGGGACTCGGAAACCCGACTGAAGGCACTGACCGGCTACCCGCGTCCCAGGCCCTGGCCCTCACGTGTGCGGGGGTTCAGCCGTGCTCTCCTCATCGGCTTCCATGTGCCGGATTCCCTCGTGGGTGAGGGTGACCATCGCGGGGGTGTTGCCGGGGTCCCAGTCGACGGTGATCAGTCCTTCGCCCGCCAGGTACGTGCAGGCGGCGGCCAGGTCCTGTTCCGGTACGTGGAGGTCGCGCCGCAGCTGTGCTCCGGTGATGCCGAGGAGGCGGTTGCCCTCGACGGCTTCGTACAGGACCCGGAGCACCTGGTCGCGGTAGGTCTTGCGTTCGCGCAGTGTGGCCATGACCGCGTCCTTTCGTGTGTGGGGTGGCGTGGGCTCCGGGGCCGACGGGGCTCCTCAGATCGCGTCGGTGTGCGCGCCGGTGCCGGCGGAGGGGGTACGCGGGGACAGGTGTAGCCGTCGAGGGCGGGTGAGGAGGCCGGCGGGTCGGGGCACCGAGGCGCCCCGACCGCTGCCCCCGGCCGGAGGAAGGTCTGTTCCTCACCGGTCGGCACCCGTGCGGTGGGCTCGACGACCGGTGTCGTCCGGCAGGCCGGGAGGCCTCGGCAGGGGGTCACTGAAGCGGTAGGACTCGATCCGCGCCTCGTCCCGGGCGTTCAGCACGTGGATCCAGCGCATTGCGACGCCGATCATGAGGATGACCACCGCGATGAGGACGACGGTCTCCACGGAGCTCACCTCCAGCCGTTCGCGGACAGCGGGAGGGCGCTTCGTCCCATCGCGACCCCGAAGGGAGACATGCAGGCCCCGCCTTCGCCCTCCCAGGTGGCTTCCCGGCGGCGGGCGTCGCGGACGCCGCGCCCGATGGCGCTTTCGTTGGCCATGAGCGAGCCTGCGGTGAGGACGCTACCCGGGATCGCGGCGGCGGCCATCAGCCGGGCCGCAGCTGCGGGTGCGGTCTCGGGCGGGATCACCAGGAGGTCCCAGCGGCCGACGGTGTAGGAGAGCAGGATCAGCTTGTCGGGGTCCTGTTCGGTGAACCAGCCCACGTGCAGCGTGCGTCCGTCCAAGGCAACCGTGTGCGGTACGACGGGCCAGCGGTCGGGATTCACGGTGACGCGGGTGACGCGCCCCCACGGTTCCTCCAGGGCGGCGGCGAGCGGGGGAAGCTCGGTCTCAAGGTCGCGGGAGTAGGGCCACCAGGCCCCGTCCAGCTGGCCGGCGAGCGTGGTCTTCGGGGTGAGGGACAAGCGAGCCGAGGACTCTGCGGCGAAGTCGCGGGGCGCGGTGCGGTCGAGGGTGGTGGTCATGGTATGGACCTGCCCCCGGACTGCCCGTCGGCAGCCCGGTTTTTAGGCGATCGCCGGAAATGACACCCGCGTGAAAGCCGGTGCTCGAAGTACTTCCGGTCCTTTGACTGTACGCCTATTCGGTGGGCAAAGACCGTTGTGACCAGGTATTTTCCGGCGGAGGCGCTGGGGAGGACCGCCGATCTCCTCGGCTTCGAGGCGTTCAGTCGAGAACCGCGAGGTGGTCGGCGGCGCCCCCGCGCCATTCGACCATGAAGAGGGTGGCGTCGTCGCTGGTGTGCCCACCCCGTTCGCTCTTCAGCGTGTGGGAGAGCCGGCGCAGATCTGCCCGCATCCCCTCTGACGGCATTTCCCCGAGGCGGTCGACGCACCGGATGAGGCGTTCCTCGCCGAACAACTCCCCGCCGGCGACGTGCTCTTCGATGATTCCGTCGGTGTAGCACAGCACGCGGTCGCCTTGCCGGAGCGTGTGCTCTCCGATCCGGGGCTCCTCGCCGCCGAAGCCGACGGGCAGCGTCGTCGCGCTCTCCAGCTGCCGCACGACCTTGCCGTCGCGGATCAGCAGCGGCGCGGGGTGGCCCGCGTTGACCAGCTCCAGCTCACCGGTGGCGATGTTCAGGTGCATCAGCTGGGCGGTGACGAAGTGGTCGGGACCGAACTGCCGGGAGATGGCGTCGTCCATGTACGTGTACTTCTCGGCCAGGCTGACGGACACGCGCCGGGCATGCCGGTAGGCGCCGATGGCGATGGTCGCCATCGCGGCGGCGTCCAGGCCGTGGCCCATCGCGTCGATCACGGCCATGTGCAGGATGTTGTCGTTGAGTGCGTAGTCGAAGCTGTCTCCGGCGACGCGGTAGGCGGGCTCCAGGATGCCGGCTACCGCGACCTGCGGCACGGTCATCGTCAGCGGGGGCAGCAGGCTCCACTGGATCTCCGCGGACACGCTCATCGGCTCCCGGCGCCGGGCCAGGAAGAGCTGGTCGGTGTAGGCGTTCTTGGTGACCAGCAGGTCGGCGACCAGCCCGGCGAGCCGGCGCAGCAGGCGCCGGTCGTCGTCGCCGACGTGGTCCAGGGTGAGGGCCATGACGCCCACTGTGTCGTTGCCGTCCGGCAGTGGCACGTACATCCGGACGCCGCCGTGGGCCTGCGGTACCTCGACGACCTCCCCGCGCAGGAAGGCCCGCCCGGCCGGGGAGTCGATCACCGGCTGGGGCCGGCCGACGTGCAGCTTCCTGCCGGGAAGCGGCACCAGCAGCGCCTGCGCGTAGTCCTGGAGCAGGATGGAGACGTCACGGCCTCCGATCCCGGCCATCTCCTCCGCGATCAGTGGGCCGATCAGCTGCGGTGGCATCCGCCGCGCCCGGTGCAGCAGCAGGCCGAGCGGCCGCTCGCCGAGACCCTCGGCCCGGTCCACGCTCTCCTCGTTCACGACCCGCCTCGCCGCCTCGTTCCTGCCCGCCCGCGCCGGTCACCGCCTCCGCACAAGGTGACCTGGGAAACCGCCGGAGCGGCTCATTGCGCCATGCGCGGCATGTCGGCCCAAGCCGACCGCGGGACGTGGACCCGGCCTACGCGAACCCGCCCCACACGGCGGCGCCGCTCTCCGCGGCACCGGCAGTGGCGTCGATCCGGTACGTGTCGTCCTTCGCATCGCGCCCGCCGGCGGCGTGGTCGTACTGGCCGGCGAAAACGTGCTCGCCTGGCGGAACGGTCCTGCCGGGTCTGAGGGTCCACCGGTAGACGAGGAAGCCACCTTCCTGGCGGGCGGAGAGGTCGAAGTCCGCGGCGGGGCGGGTCCGCCAGCTACCGGTGTCCTTCACCCCCTCGGTGAGGGCGATGCGCAGCTCGACGACGAGCGCGGTGAGCGGCTTCCCCGCCTTCAGGGTGACGTTGCTCTGTGCCCAGTAGGCGTTGCTGTGGGGGTCGACGGAGCCGTCGGCCCAAAGGGGACCGTCCTCGGTCCGGCTGCCCGCGGCCGTCGGTGGCACCGCATGGCCGCCGGCGGACGGGGCGGCGGCCATCGGATTCCGTGGCGGGTCCGGGGTGTGCACGGCGGCGACCACCATGAGGGCGCTCGCCGTCAGGGTTCCGGCGGTGGCCAGGGTCGCGAGGACGATCCTCGGCCAGGACAGGGCGCGGGTGCGCTCGCGGTCCCGCGATCGGCGGGCGATGCCGGGACGGGCCATGCCGCGCTCGACCCGGGCCAGCATGCGGGCCCGGTCGGGCTGGTGGGCTCCGGCGCTCTCGCGCAGCAGGCCGCGCAGTTCGTCGGTCACCGGCTTCCCCTTTCCACCAGCTCGCCGGCGGCCCGGGTGCCGAGCAGCCGCTGCAGTTCCGCAGTCCCCTTCGAGGTCTGGCTCTTCACCGTACCCACCGATATCCCGAGTGCCGCCGCGGTGTCCTTCTCCGAGAGGTCGAAGGCGTACCGCAGTACCACGCAGGCGCATTTGCGGAACGGCAGCGTGTCCAGGGCGGCCCGTACGTCCATGACTGCGGCCATGTCCGGGCCGTCGGTCCGCTCCGGGCGGTGCGACCAGAACAGCAGGACGCGCCGCCGCTCGCGCACCGTGCTCCGGATCCGGCTGCGGGCAAGGTTGGCGACGACTCCGCGGGCGTAGGCAGCCGCGGAGTCGGCACTGCGGGCCCTGTCCCAGCGGTGCCAGAGCGCGACCATCGCGTCCGCGGCGAGGTCGTCGGCGGCGTCCGCCTCCCCGGTCAGCAGGTACGCCAGGCGGGAGAGTTCGGCGTGGTGGCGTTCGAAGAACGCGTGGAACTCCGCGGCCGCCTCGTCTTCGGTCATGGCCTCGGTACGGCCTCTCGGTGCTACGGGGGCGTTTTCAGGCAGGGGCCGGAGCGTAGCTGTCCGTTCGAGCGTTCGTTCGGACGCTTCGGTTCGCCCGGGCCTGGTCCACACGGTGACGCCCATCAGTCCGTCGGGTTCCAGCCGTCGGTGCCGGCCAGGTAGGCGCGGGCGGTGTGGGCTGCGGCCCGGTACGGGGCGAGCTAGGGACGGTTCGCTCCGGTTCCGGCGCCGGGGCCCGTGTTGGCGTATTCGGCGAACCGGGCCGACTTCCAGGAGAAGCCCCCCATGTCCGTCCACGGCCCCTCGGTCTTCAGGGCCGCGGGCAGGCTCGTGTTGCGGATGACCAGCTGGCCGACCGCGCTCGGGCCCGGGTGCCAGGGCCGGCAGAGGTAGTAGGTCCCGGGTCGGGCGGGGCTGCTGATCGTGCTGTCGGTGATGAGGATCCCGTACGGCTTGGCCGCGTCGGTGTTCGGTGCGGCGAGGTATCCGTTGTGGCCGCCGGCCACGGCGCCCCGGTCGCGCAGGGTGACGTTGACCTGGTCGTAGACGGCGGTGGCGTTGCCGAAGACGAAGTCGACGTCCCCCGCAAAGAAGCAGTGTCGGAAGTACTGCCGGTACTGGTTGGTGGCGGAGGGAGCCCAGTTGAGGACGGTGTCCTGGTGTCCGATGAAACGCGAGTTGAGGTACTTCTGGCGGTCGCCGGACGCGTTGACCGCCACGGCCTGCGTGTCCCTGACGTCCGGGTGAGCCGACCTCTCCCACGTGTTCTCGACCGTCACACCTGTGACGGTGATGTCGTTGGCCGAGAAGGTCGCGGTGGCACTGCCCGCGGTTCCGTACGTACCGCCTCCGGGCTTCGGTGTGCCGGAGGCGTTGTCGTGAGTAATGACGACGTCCTCGGCGTTGCCGGTGGCGCCTTTGAGCGTCAGTCCGTGCTTGGAGGCGGGGACGTTCACCGTCTCGCGGTAGGTGCCGCGCGCGACGAGGACGGTGTCGCCCGCGGTGGCGGCGTCGACGGCGGCCTGTACGGAGCGGTGGGCCGCGGAGCCGTCGGCGGCGACCGTCAGCGTACGGCCGCCGGCCGGACCGGACGGCGTGGGAGCGGCCTTGCCGCCGGTCTCGGTGAGGATACCGGCGCCGGCCTTCGCCGCCAGCTTCGCCGGCAGTTCGGATGCGGTTTCGAGTCCGGCGGTGAGGGTGGGCCGCCAGTCGACGGTGGTCTTGATCTTCTTCCCGGGGCCGGCGGAGTTGTGGGCGGCGACCAGGTCCACGGGGGCGCCGCCGACGAGGTTGCCGCTGCCCGCGATGGCTCCGGTGCCGTCGCCGCTGAGCAGCTGGGAGGTCTTCCGGTCGGGGGAGAGCTTCCAGTAGTTGTTCTGCGCGACGACCTGGGCGCCGGCCCGGGAGTTGACGCTGTAGCTGTGCGCGTAGCCCTCCGACGCCGTGGTGTCGTAGTAGTTGTCGTACAGGTGGATCTGCACTGTTGACCCCTCAGTTGCCGCCGGAGCCCGAAAGGTTGCCGGGCACCCGCCGAAATCCTCTCGGTGACGTTGGCGGCCGGGTCACACGTCCCGAGCGGGCACCTCCTACGGCACCGGCGCCGTCAGGGACGCCTGGTGGCCGGTCGGTGTGCTGTGGCCGTGCCGACGTCGGGGTGGATGGTGAAGACCCGGTCGAGGCCGACGATGCGAAGGATGCGGATCGTGTTGTCGGGGACCGCCGCCAGGGCGATGTCCGCCTGGGCCGCGACAGCGTGGTTGCGGGCGACGATAAGGGCGGTGATGCCGCTGGAGTCGCAGAACCGTATGCGGGAGAGGTCCAGGACGAGGCGTTGTCCTGGCTCCAGGCTGAGCTCTGTCACGGCCTGTCGAAGGCGGGGGGCCTGGTCGTAGTCGAGGTCGCCGGCGATTTCCAGGACGGGGCCGGTGGTGGCGTCTCGGGCGGTAATCGTCAGGGTGCTCATGTCAGATCGTGCTCTCGTGCAACGGGATGGGAAGGGGCACGCCGAGGGCGAGCAGAGCCGTGTCGTCGTCCAGGCCTTCACCGAAGCCGTCCAGGAGACCGGTGAGGGCGGTGATCAGCTCGTGTGCACCTGCAGGGGCGAGACCGGCGGTGAAAGTCCGCAGGGCGTCTTCGCCGTAGAGCTCGCGGTTCGTGCCGACGCGGGCTTCGGTGAGGCCGTCGGTGTAGAGGAGGAGGGAATCACCGGGACCGAGCGTGGTCGCGGCAGGGGTGAAGCGGGGGTCGGGCAGGATTCCGATGAGCAGGCCGCCGGGGGTGGGGAGGTAGTCGGCCCGGCCGTCGGCGCGCACGACGAGTGCGGGGGGATGGCCCCTGGACGCCAGGTGCACGGCAACCGTTCCGGTGCTGGGATCGGGTTCCATCACACCGAAGATCGCGGTGCAGTAGCGCGGGTCCCCATTCGTGAACCGCTCGTGCAGCACGGTGTTCAAGGTGCACAGCGCGGCTACGGGGTCGGAATCGTGGAGGGCTGCGGCACGCAGGGTGTAGCGGGGCAGGGAGGTCACGGCGGCAGCCTGGGGACCTTTGCCGCAGACGCCGCCGAGGAAGAACGCCCAGCGCTTGTCGTCCAGCGGGAACAGGTCGTCGAAGTCTCCGCCCAGCCGGTCGACGGAGGCGGTGTGGTAGTGGGAGGCCGCTGCCATTCCGGGCACGGCGGGCAGGGCAGCGGGGAGCAGGCTCTGCTGGAGCACCGCGAGTGCTTCACGCAGCCGCTCCCTGTCGGCTTCGGCCTGCCGGCGGGCTTCCTCCGCCACCTGACGCTCGCGGAGCAGCTCGCTTTCGTAGGCGCGGCGCTGTCGTGCGTCGAAGACGGTGGTGCGGATCAGCATCGGCTCGCCGTCGCCGCTCGTCTTCACACGGGAGGTGACCAGGACCGGGAGACGCCCGCCGCCCGGTGCCTTGAGTGCCATCGCTATCTCGCTGATCTATCCCTGCATCCGCAGGAGCGGTGCGAAGTGCGTCTCGTGGTAGAGCTTGCCGCCGATCGTGAGGAGGTCGGTGAAGCGTCTACGGCCCACGACTTCCTCGCGCGTGAGGCCGAGGCAGTCCAGGAGCGTTCCGTTGATCTTTGCGATGGTGCCGTCCATCAGGGTGGACAGGTAGCCGCAGGGGGCGGATTCGTAGAGCTCTTCGGCGGCGTCCTCCAGCAGGGAGGAGAACACCGCGTCGGTGGCGGACTCTTCGCCGTCGGGCCGCTCAGGGTTCTGGGCGGTGCACCCCATCACCGCAGCTCCCGCAGGAAGGCGCGGATGGCTGACGTGGTGGCCTCGGGAGCGCTCAGCTGGGGGCAGTGACCCGTTGCGTCCAGGGTGACCAGGCGGCTTCCGGGGATGGCCGCGTGGACGTAGCCGCCGACTTCGCACGGCGCGATCACGTCCTGGGCGCATTCCAGTACCAGCGTCGGTACGCCCGCCGACTTCAGGTCGTCACGGCTGTCGGAGAGGAACGTGGTGCGGGCGAAGACGCGGGCGATCGCCGGATCGGTGGCGCAGAAACTGTTGGTCAGCTCCTCCCCCAGTTCCGGACGTTCGGGGTTGGCCGTGATCACCGGTGCCATCGTGGCCGACCAGCCGAGGTAGTTCGACTCGAGCGACTCCAGCAGCTCGTCGATGTCCTCGGCGCTGAAGCCGCCGCGGTAGGCGTCGTCGTCGATGTAGCAAGGGGAAGGGCCGACCATGACCAGGGAAGAGAACCGCTCGGGAGTGGTGGCCGCCGCCCGTACCCCGATCATCGCGCTGACCGAATGTCCGACGAAGGCCACGTCCCGTAGGTCGAGGGCCTCGCACACCTCGACCACGTCGTGGGCGTATCCGTGCAGTGAGCCGTAGCGTTCGGCGCTCCAGGCGGACGGGTCGGAGCCGCCCGACCCGACGTAGTCGAACAGGACCACCTGGAATTCCTCGGCCAGCGCCGGGGCCACCAGGCCCCACATGTTCTGGTCACAGCCGAACCCGTGCGCCAGCATCACCACGGGGCTGCCGGGTGATCCGCTGACCTTCACGTTGTTCCTGCGGAGGATATCCATCCCGTCATCCTGTTCATCGGTCTGGAGCGTCAGCACTGCCGACGCAGTCGGGGGTGTGCTCACGCCGGTCCCGTCAGTGAGACGGTCGGCAGGGCGCCGGGGGAACGGTCCGACCGCGGTGAAGCGGTTCAGCGTGCAAGGGCGAGGACGCCCAGGGCGCTGCCTTGTTCGTCGACGACGGGCAGAGCATCGAGCCGGCGGTAGCGCATCGCGTGCTCGGCTTCGGCCATCGTGGTGAGGGGCGAGGTGGACGGCCCGCGGTCACCGAGGACGTCGCGCAGCCGGATCCGGTCCGTGTAAGCGTCTCCGTCACGGACGGCCGCGAGCTGGGCCGGGGTCACCAGACCGGCACACAGGCCGTCCTCGTCGCAGACCAACAGATGTCCCGCGCGGGCACTGGCCATGACGGACAAGGCCACTTCGACCGTCATGTCGTCGCAGACCTGCGGCCCGGCAGCCTCCATGGCGTCGACCACCACCGGGTACACAGGGTTGGCACTCACCGAGCGGAACTGCATCTGGACCAGCGTCAAAACGTGCCTCCTGCAGAGATGGGTCAGTTTCCTGATCAAGTGGTTCTCAGGCCGCCGCCGCATCGAAGGCGGACCGGCGCACGTTCAGGCGCCGCGCCGCCGAAGCGGGACCGCGTCGGCTGCGGGAGGCCGCGCTGCGCTTGGGCCGCTCGGACACCGGCGCGGCGATGACGACCGGGATGCCGGAGGGGGCCTGGGCGCCGGTGATCCGGCTGAGGGCCTCTTCCCCGGAGCGGACCTGGGTGGTCTGCGGGGTGATCCCGGCGGCGGCCATGAGCCGGGCCATGTCGCGGCGCTGGTTCGGGGTGACCAGGGTGACGACGCTGCCGGACTCCCCGGCACGGGCGGTACGCCCGCCACGGTGCAGGTAATCCTTGTGGTCGGTGGGCGGATCCACGTTGACGACCAGGTCGAGGTTGTCGACGTGGATGCCGCGGGCGGCGACGTTCGTGGCGACGAGCACGCTGACGTGTCCGGTCTTGAACTGCGCCAGGGTGCGCGTGCGCTGCGGCTGCGACTTGCCGCCGTGCAGGGCGGCGGCCCGCACGCCGCTGTTCAGCAGGTGGCTGGTGAGCTGGTCCACGGCGTGCTTGGTGTCCAGGAACATGATGACGCGGCCGTCGCGTGCCGCGATCTCGGTGGTGGCGGCGTGCTTGTCACCGCCGTGCACGTGCAGCACGTGGTGCTCCATCGTCGTCACCGCGCCCGCGGACGGGTCGACGGAGTGGACGACCGGGTCGGTCAGGTAGCGGCGCACCAGCAGGTCGACGTTGCGGTCGAGGGTGGCGGAGAACAGCATCCGCTGGCCCTCGGGGCGCACCTGGTCGAGCAGGGCGGTGACCTGCGGCATGAAGCCCATGTCGGCCATTTGGTCGGCTTCGTCCAGGACGGTGATCGCGACCTGGTTCAGTCGGCAGTCCCCACGGTCGATGAGGTCCTTCAGCCTGCCCGGCGTGGCGACGACGACCTCGGCGCCGCCGCGCAGCGCGCCCGCCTGCCGCCCGATGGGCATCCCGCCGACGACCGTGGCCAGGCGGAGCTTGACCGAGCGGGCGTACGGGGTGAGGGCGTCGGTGACCTGCTGGGCCAGCTCACGGGTCGGTACGAGGACCAGTGCGAGCGGCTGCCGGGGCTCGGCGCGCTGACCGGCCGTACGGGCCAGCAGGGCCAGCCCGAAGGCCAGGGTCTTGCCGGACCCGGTCCGCCCGCGTCCGAGCACGTCGCGGCCCGCCAAGGAGTTCGGCAGGGTCGCGCCCTGGATCGGGAACGGTACGGTCAAGCCCTCCGCAGTGAGTGCGGCGAGCAGTTCCGCGGGCATGGCGAGGTCGGCGAAGGCCTCGACGGCGGGCAGGGCCGGGGTGATCGTCTTGGGCAGGGCGAATTCGCCCTGCACCGCGGCGGGCCGGCGGCCGTACCCGCCCGAGCGGCTCGGGCCACCGGAACGGCTCGGGGCGGAAGAACCGAAGCGGCCGCCGCGGCCCGAACCCGCGGCGGAACCTGAGGTGGGGCCGCCGGTGCGGCTGCGGGTGCGAGCGGAGCGGTTGTTCGTACGTACGGGGTTCATACAGAACCTTCCTCGATACGGCGCGCATCAAGGAATTCCGGGAGCCGAAGAACAGCGCGGGGAATCGCAAGAACGGGCCGAATGGAATGCGAAAGCGAAGCCGGCCGCAGGGAGTCCGTGCGGGCGCCGCTATGAAAATGGGTGGTGCCGGACGTGAAATCTCCGAGATCGACTCGGGTGCAGGTCCGTAGAGGTCCGCGTGCCGGAGAGGAATCTCCGGGTGGTGAGGGGCATCCCGCAGGTGGACCCACTGCGGGAGGTGCCTGCAGCTGGGGCCCGCACCCCGAAGGATGCGGGCCCCAGCTACGAAGTGCGCGTCAGCGTCAGGCAGGAACGATGTTCTCGGCCGTCGGACCCTTCTGGCCCTGCGCGATGTCGAAGGTGACCTTCTGGCCTTCAGCCAGCTCGCGGAAGCCCTGGGCGGCGATGTTCGAGAAGTGGGCGAACACGTCGGCGCCGCCACCGTCCTGCTCGATGAAGCCGAAACCCTTTGCCGCGTTGAACCACTTCACGATGCCAGATGCCATGTCAGATCTCCTTTGGGGCAGTACAGCGGAATCCGCATTGCACGGACACCGTGTCGCCGCGATGATGCCCCGCCGGGAAATGACCCGGAAATACGAAGCACTCCCATGGGGCACGGAGACCGGCTGGAGGCACTTGAAGTTTTGGGAACCACGACTACAACTGAGATCGACAATAGCATGCCGTAGCGGTCTGCGTACGAATAACAATTCACCGTGATCGCCGCGCTAAAAACCCTCTCCGCATGGACCGCTAAATCCTTGCATCGCGGTGACAGATATTGGCAGCCCAGGCGCAACGCTTTTTGAACAAAGGGATACCGGCGGGCTCGCCCGCCTCAGACCGCGGTCGGCGGGCCGGACGGCGCGGCGGCGCGGCGGTACTCGGCATTGAGGCGCTGGGCTTCCTCGAGCTGGTCCTCGAGGATGACGATGCGGCAGGCGGCCTCGACGGGGGTTCCCTGATCGACGAGTTCCCGGGCTCGGGCCGCGATGCGCAGCTGGTAGCGGGAGTAGCGGCGGTGGCCGCCCTCGGAGCGGAGCGGCGTGATCAGGCGGGCTTCGCCGATGGCACGGAGGAAGCCCGGCGTGGTGCCGAGCATCTCTGCGGCACGGCCCATGGTGTAGGCGGGGTAGTCGTCGTCGTCCAGGTGGCCGCCGAGCGAGCCCGTCGGATTCTCTGCTGTCATTGCACCTCTCTCTGAAACACATGGAGGGGCCCTGGTGCCGTACGGCACCAGGGCCCCGAGGGAACTTCTACACCATCTGCCGGCACCAGTTCCGAGCCGGCCTTCTGTTTCCGCATGCCCGACTTGAACGATGTCGGGGGTGCGGGGATCGCGGTTGCTTGACCGGAGACCACCTCACTGTCGATGTCCTGCGGTACCCGGGCTCAGGACTTCCGCCCGGGCGATCCTGATGGCGCGGTTCCTCCGTTCTTCCCTCGGTGATCAACCTGCTTGCTGCGTCAACTGCGGTACTGCTGATGGCGGCCCCTGATCACCGCGGGCCACCCGGTCCGGTCATCAGCCCCGTCGCCCTGCTGCAACAACCCTGGCTTCGGAGCTCCACCACCGCACCGTCCTACGAACTGCGTTTACGGGCACCGCGCCCGGCAGTTCATCTCTGCCGGGCCCTGCCGTCCCTCTGGGCTACGAGAGAAACCATAACCGGACCACCACCCAATGTCTACTCTGGCCAACATAGATTTTCGTGTGTTCTGCGGATAGGTAATCGACCTCGAACAGCAGCGGTGGCAGGCGGGAAGGACCACCGGGGCAGCGGGCAGCGGGCGCCGGCCGCAGGAGACCGCTCTGCGGCCCGCTCAGCGCCATGAGCGCGCGACGAGGGGAGATACACGCCCCTTCCCGGTCTGCGGCTGTGTACAGTCGGCTCGCCCCGGCGGTTGCCGGACGTCCGGGGCGGCGTCCCCGACCGGTCAGGTGGAGTCATGACGAGTGCAACCAGCGGGTCGCGACCGTCCGGCGGGACGGCCATCGCCCCAGCGCTGTCGGTGGCCGAGCGCAAGCAGCGGATGCGGCGCCGCATCGAGCGGCTGATCGGCATCGCCGCCACCGAAGGAAACGCGTTGCTCGCCCTGCGCAACGGGGACGAGATCTTCACGGCGATGCTGGACAGCGTCCGCGCCGCCGAACACACCGTCGACATGATGACGTTCGTGTACTGGCGGGGCGCGATAGCCCGACAGTTCGCCCAGGCGCTGGCGGACCGGGCCCGCGCGGGTGTGCGGGTGCGGCTGCTGCTGGACGGCTTCGGCAGCCGGCTCATCGAGCAGAACCTGCTCGATCTGATGGAGGACGCCGGGGTCGACGTCGCGTGGTTCCGCAAGCCCCTCTACCTCTCCCCGCTCAAGCAGAACCACCGCTGCCACCGCAAAGTGCTCGTCGTCGACGAACAGACGGCGTTCACCGGCGGAGTCGGCATCGCCGAGGAGTGGTGCGGCAACGCCCGCAACGAGAACGAGTGGCGCGACACCCACGTCCGGCTGCGCGGCCCCGCCGTGGACGGCGTCGCCGCCGCTTTCGCACAGAACTGGGCCGAGTGCCACGACACCCTCTTCGACGACCGGGACCGCTTCACCGAGCACGCGCCGCAGGGCGGGGCAGTGGTGCAGGTGGTCCGGGGATCGGCCAGTATCGGCTGGCAGGACATGCAGACCCTGATCCGGGTCGCCATCGAATCCGCCCAGCATCGCTTCCGCCTGTCCACCGCCTACTTCGCCCCGGACGCCTACTTCATCGAGCTGCTGTGTGCGGCAGCACGCCGGGGCATCGAGGTCGAGATACTCCTGCCCGGCCCCCACACCGACAAGCGCGTCTGCCGGCTGGCCGGCCAGAACTTCTACGCGGACCTCCTCGCCTGCGGGGTGAAGATCTTCGAGTACCAGCCGACGATGATGCACGCCAAGGTCATCACCGTCGACCAGGTCGCGGCACTCATCGGCTCCACCAATTTCAACCGTCGCTCCCTGGACCACGACGAAGAGGTCATGCTCGCGGTCCTTGACGAAGACTTCACCGCAACCCTGGACCGCCACTTCGACGAGGACGTGCAGGCCAGCGAGCCGATGGTTCCAGCGCGCTGGAACCGCCGCTCTGCGGCGCAACGCCTGCGCGAGATTGCGGTCACCCCCATCCGCCGGTTCCTGTGACTCCCGCACGGTGCCGGAAGGCGCCCACGCCCCGGCACTGCCCATAGCAGGAGCTGAAGTTCCACCCTGCCGCCGTCCAACGGGTTCATCCCTGATGGGGACGGTCGGTGTGGGAGATGACGGCGCCGGGTAGGGCGGGACCATGCCCGATATCCCCCTGGCCGAAGAGGCACTGCGAAGGGTGCTGGCCGTCGTCGACCGGACGGCGGAGCTGGCGACGGAGCTGGCCACCACGCTTCGGATGCGCCCGGACGACGCCGCGGTCCGCGCGGCGGCGATACCGCTCGGGGTCGATGTAGGGGCCTTCGGGCATGCGGATTTCGAAGCGGTGGCCCGTCATCTGGAACCGCTGGACCAGCTGATCGCGGCTGTCGCGCCGGACGCCGGTGGGATGCGGTGGCGCTACCTGGACGAATCCGTTCTGTTCCGCTGCGAGGCGGAAGTGGGTACGCCGTTCGACGAGTTCACCGCGCGCGTCGACATCAGCCGGGTGATCGGTCTGACCGGCGGCTACCTTGCAGGTCGTACGGAGGTCCTGGCGCGCGACGCGACCGGAAGGGCGATCCGGCAGCTCGAGCGCAGCATCAGCCGGGCCCCCGGGTGGATTCCCCGGCTACTCCGTCCAGGTCGCCGCGCGTACCTCCCGACAGGGCCCATGGGCCGCCTGGTGAACAGGAACAGGAAGCTCCACATCGCGGCGGACCGCTCGAACCCGGGATCCTGATCAGCGGCGAAACCGAGCTGTCGGATTTCGGGCTGGCGGGACGGATCCCGGGCAAGCCCGCGAACCCGCCCTTCCAAGACGACCCCCTGGGCAACCTCACGAGCCTGCGCGCCATGCCCGAACTCGGACCCAGCCGCCTCCATGTCGGCCACGGCACTCCGCTGGACCCCGAGCGCGTCCGCCGGTGGGCGCGGCGGGGGCAACGACGGCTGTCCCGCCTCGACTCCCGGGGGGCCTCCGAAGGCGTACCTAGAGCTGACCCACGTATGCTCGCCGTCATCACCATCGGCCCGTACCCGTCGGCTCTGGTCGTGGGGCGGGAGCTGAACTCCTTCCGGAGGCGGCATGACGGTCACCCTGCTCACCATCGCGATCGTCGTGGCCGCCCGGGTGATCAGGACCGCGGTCGCGGAGCTCCGCGTGCCCGGGAGCGGACGAAGGCAGTGGGCCTTCCTGACCGACCGACGCGCATGGGCGATCGGAACCGGCACGACCGCGGCGCTCGGCATCGTCGGCTGGGCCACAGCGGGCCCCACCGCTGCGGTCTGGGCGGTGGTCGCAGGTCTCCTCGTCGCCTCGCTCACCCGTGCCGGAGACGGGGATGAATGAAGGGCGGGCTCCGGGCGTAGTCGCGCGCACCGCATCGTCGCCCCGTGGGCGCATGGACGTCGCTCGCACTGCTCAATCGCTCCAGCTCGCCCGTCGTAGGGTCTCGGCGATCTCCGACGGGTCGGGGGTGGCGTCCGCGGGGTCGTCGGGCCACTGCCGGACGACGGCCTCGGCCCACTCCGCCCAGGTCGCGACGAGTCGGTAGTAGTCGGTAAGGAAGCGGCCGACGAGTGCGGTCTGGGCGGCCCTTTGCTGGAACGGGGCCCGGCCGGCGAGGTAGGCGTGCGCCCCCGCCACATTGCCCTGGTTCCGCTCTACGGCCAGGCCCGGGCGGCGTGAAGGGTGGCCAGGGTGTCGGCGCTGGTGCCGGAATCGGCGAAGAACACCTTCAGTAGCTAATTCCCAGCCCGCAACCGATCAGGAACGCGCATTTGCGGCCGATCAGTGCCCCGGGCGTCTCGCTCAGCAGCGGGCTCAGGTGGGAGCGCAGACGCCCGCGTGCCGGCCGGTGGCAGGGACCGGACGGCGCAGCCCGGTCGCCGGGGTGGCGGTGGCGTCCTAGCGTGGAGGAGTCCGGTCGCACCGCCGCACACACATCGCCAGTGGTCGTGCCGCTGGTGGGACGGAGACAGATGGCGCAGTCGTCGTGGCGTGAGTACCGGCCCGGGCAACGGTTCCCGGGGGTGATCGGCCGTACGGCCGAGGAGTCGACTCCGGCGTGGCCGCAACCGGTGCGCGCGGTTCCGGGTGCGCCGAACGTGCTGTTCATCGTGTTCGACGACGTCGGGTTCGGACAGTTCGGATGCTACGGAAGTCCGATCGAGACGCCGCATATGGACGCGCTGGCCGCGGGCGGGCTGCTGTACAGCAACATGCACACCACCGCGCTGTGCTCGCCGTCGCGCTCCTGCATCATCACGGGCCGCAACCATCACGCGAACGGCATGGCGGCGATCACAGAGCTGGCCACCGGCTACCCGGGTTACGACGGGCAGATCCCGTTCGAGAACGGGTTCCTGTCGGAGATGCTGCTGCAGCACGGCTACAACACGTACATGGTCGGCAAGTGGCACCTGATGCCCTCGGAGCAGGAGTCGGCGGCCGGGCCGTACGACCGGTGGCCGCTGGGGCGGGGCTTCGAGCGGTTCTACGGATTCCTGGGCGGGGACACGAGCCAGTGGTATCCGGAACTCGTGTACGACAACCACCAGGTCGAGCCTCCGGCCACGCCGGAGGAGGGCTACCACCTGACGGAAGACCTGGTGGAACGGGCGATCTTGTTCATCGCCGACGCCAAGCAGGTCGCCCCGGACAAGCCGTTCTTCATGAACCTTTGCCCGGGTGCCGCGCATGCCCCGCACCATGTGCCGAAGGAGTGGGCCGACCGCTACCGGGGGCGCTTCGACGACGGCTGGGAGGCCTACCGCGAGCAGACCTTCGCCCGGCAGAAGCAGCTCGGTGTGGTGCCCGCCGACGCGCAGTTGTCCCCGCACGATCCGGACGTGCCGCCGTGGGAGTCGCTGACGGCGGACGCGCGGCGGGTGGCCGCGCGGATGATGGAGGTCTACGCGGGATTCCTCTCCCACACCGACCACCACCTCGGCCGGCTGATGGCCTTCCTGAAGGAGACCGGCGAGTTCGACAACACGCTGATCATGGTGGTCTCCGACAACGGAGCGAGCGCCGAGGGCGGGGCGACCGGCACCACCAACGAGCTGCAGTTCTTCAACAACGCGCCCGAGACGCTGGAGGAGAGCCTGGCGCGGATCGACGAGATCGGCGGCCCGACCACCTTCAACCACTACCCGTGGGGCTGGACCTCCGCAGGCAACACCCCGTTCCGGCGGTGGAAGCGGGAGACCTACCGCGGCGGCGTCAGCGACCCCTTCCTCGTCCACTGGCCCAGCGGCATCAAGGCCCGGGGCGAGATCCGCGGCCAGTTCGCGCACATCATCGACATGGTCCCCACCGTCCTGGACGTGCTCGGCATCGAGGCACCCGCCACCATCCGCGGTGTCACCCAGTCGCCCCTGCACGGGGTCAGCTTCGCCCACACCTTCGACGACGCCGGCGCCGCGAGCCTTCACCGCACCCAGTACTACGAGATGTTCGGGCACCGGGCGATCGACCACGACGGGTGGCGGGCGGTCTGCCCCTGGCCCGGCCCCTCCTTCGCCGAAGCCGGGCGGCCTTTCGGCGCCCCGATCACCATGGCGGACCTCGACGACCTCGATGCCCATCACTGGGAGCTCTACCGCATCGACGAGGACGTCGCCGAGACCCGGAACCTCGCTCAGGAGAACCGCACCAAACTCATCGAGATGATCTCCCTGTGGTACATGGAGGCCGGCAAGTACAACGTGATGCCGATCGACGGGAGCGCCTTCGAGCGCATGATGCAGGAACGCCCCCAGATCACTCGGACCCGCACCAGCTACACCCTCCGCCCCCACACCCAGGTCCTCCCCGCCGCGGTCGCCCCCCGGGTCCTGAACCGCCCGCACAGCGTCACCGCCGACGTCGAGATCCCACCCGACGGCGCGGAAGGCGTCCTCCTCAGCCAGGGCACCAACGCCGGCGGCTGGTCCTTCTACATCAAGGACGGCCACCTCCACTACGCCCACAACTACGTCCAACGGGCCCTGTACCACGTGGCGTCCAGCGAGAGCGTCCCCGAAGGGCGCCACGCCCTCCGCTTCGAGTTCGAGCCCACCGGCGCCCCGGACATCGCCCACGGCAAGGGCGCGCCCGGCCGGGCCCAGCTGTACATCGACGGCCGCCTCGTCGGCGACACCGAGATGCCGGTCACCACGCCGATCGCCTTCAACCCGGGCGGCATGGCCTGCGGCCACAACCCCGGATCAGCCGTCACCCCCGACTACCAGGCACCGTTCCGCTTCACCGGCACCCTGCACAGGGTCACCGTCGACCTGTCCGGCGACCTGATCGTCGACGCCGAGAGCGAGATCCGCATGTACATGGCCCGCCAGTAGGCGGGCCGCACCGTGGACCCACCGGTCGCCGCCGAGTCCATGCATGGCCGGGTTCCAGAGAGCCCGACCGACCGTTCCCTCCCCCGTCAGGGGCAGGCACCGGCGGGTTCATCGTGGACGAGGACGCAGACCATCTGTGCGCCGCGCCGGTGATCCGGGTACTTCGCGAGCAGCTCGGCCTTGAAGTCGTTCCACTGGCGCGTGATCTCGGCGGTGGCGCCGGCCGTCGCGTGGTGGAAGTTGTCACCCGTCTTGGAGCGGGGCGATGCGGCGGTGTCCTTGTTCAGGGCACGGTTGTGGGTGACGCGCCCGTCACAGTCGGCGGGCTTGACACCGGTGGAATCGATGTCGGTGTAGCAGCCGGTGGCGAGGTCCGCAGGGATACGCTCACGCGCGTCGCGGGTCCAGTCGGCGTCCTTCATGGCGCTGTAGCGACGGATGTCGAGGAACGGTGCGACGTCCGTACGCTCCAAGCCGGGCGGGTTGTCGAGGCCGACCGGGCCGGGCGCGGGCCGGTCGCTCCAGTTGGAGTGCGAATAGAAGTCCTCGATCTGGTGCCAGCCGCGGCCGAGCTGTTCGAGGACGGCGCACTTGGCCCGCCCGGGCTTCCCGTCCCACGTGCAGTGCGAGGACAGGTCGCTCTGGTCGGCGCGCACCTTGCCGTCGGCGTCGACGAGGCCGTCGGCGGCCTCGACCGCGTTGCGCAAGCGGGTGACGGAGGTACGGATGCACGCGAGGAGCTCGGTGGTGGCCTCGTCCCGGGTGCGGGGGTAGTCGGGGGCGTAGCGGGGGGCAAGGTAGTCGGCGTTGTCGCAGTGCAGGGGGCCGACGTCGAAGTACGGGGGGTGGTCGTTGGCGTTGATCGCCCCGGCGCGGGCGTCAGTCATCTCGGTCAGTGTGATGGGCTCCCAGGGCAGTGCGGCCCGGGTGATGTCCTCGTGATTGTCACCGGTGAAGCTGTGGGCGGGGCCGATCGGCACGAAGGCCAGAGCGGCCGTCAGGAGGGCTGCGAGAGCTGTGCAGGACGCTCGGGGCAGGCCGGGCGGCATCCGGCGTCCACGGATCCCGGAGCTCTCCTGGTCGGCACCCGTACGGGAGTCGCTCGACGGGGATCCCGGTCTGACGCTGGCGGAGGCCTTGGAACGCCTCTCCGGCCGCCGCGAGAGCACAACCATGCCTCCATGCTGCGCGTCCGTACCCAGCTCCGCATTCGTGGTCTCTTTCGTGGCCTGCAACGCGGCTCCTGGCCTCCGGCTCCGGCCTGGCACATCAGCGACCTTGAAGCCGCGTCCGCGCATCAGGGCGCTCTCCCCACAGCGCGTGATCAGGGGACTACGATCTGACCCGGGTCCGGTCCGAATGCCCTCGTCGTGGTGAGCTGCTCATCGACGACGAGTCGGCAGAACACGGACGCGGACGCGATACTTCGAGGCTCAGCCGGCCCCGACCGGCAGTGGGCCGACCCGGGACTCCAGCCAGGTCGGAAGATCCAGCAGCCGGACACCCTCTTGTTCTTCGGGGTCGGTGCGTGCGACCAGGCACACCACGTCCTCTGCTCCGGTATTTACGGGCATGTGGGGCGTGTCCGCCGGGATGTGGATGTAGTCTCCGGCGCGCAGCACGGCATGTTCGGCCAGGTCTTCTCCGTGCCAGACCTCGACCTGCCCGGACTGGATGAAAATGGCCGACTCGTGCCCCTCGTGCAGGTGAGGACGCCCCCGCGTCCCCGCGGGCATCACCAGCCGGTGCAGACACAACCGCTCCGCGCCCGCTGACTGGGCGCTGATCCCCGCCCCGAACGTGCCGCCCTGAATGCCTTCATACGTGCCGGTCCGCACGACCGTGCACTGCTTCTGATCTGCCATGCGGGCAGTACACCAGGCAACCGACGGCGTACGAGCAGTTCCCGCCACCGCCCGTGGCGGCCCGCACCTCGACATCAGGTGCAGGCGAGTCGGCGCCGTTGGAGGCGAAGGGCGGCGCTCACCGGACAGTCGACCTTGACCAGGCGTTCCGCCACCACCTCCGGATCTGGCCCCGAACCGGCAGAACGTCCACCACCGCTATGTCCAGGCGCAGTGCCTGAAGCGCACCACCATCGTCGCGGCCAGTTCGAACGACCCACTGGGCACCGTCGAGCGAGTGGCCGAGCTGGCCCGGAACTGGGGCGGCCGCCTCGTGGAACTCGGCGCTGTCGGCCACCTCAACCCCGCCTCCGGCCATGGCCCGTGGCCGAGGGCGGAGGAACTCCTCCGCGAGCTCGAACACAGCTGGTCCCCCGGCGCTCTGCCGACTGATTGACGATTCAGGGCTGCTGGTGTTCGGGCGGGCTGTTGCGGCGGATCACCTCGGTGGCCAGCTCTACCCGCGAGGTCAGGCCGAGCTTGCGCAGGATGTTGGAGACGTGGGTGCTGACGGTGCGGCGCGAGATGCACATGCGCGCGGCTGTTTCGGGGTTGGAGTGTCCGGCAGCGACGTGACCGGCGATGATGCGCTCGGTGGAGGTGAGCGCTTCCCATCCCAGGCGCGCGGTGTTGCGGGGGCCGCGGGTGCCGCGGCTCACGGAGACCGCGCGCAGGCGGGCGGTCGCACGTGCCGCGTCCCAGACCGCACCCAGGCCGGCGTAGATCGCCAGGGCTCGCTCGAGGTGGGCGCGGCCGTCGGAGGGTCGGCCGCGTATCGCGTGCAGCTCGGCGGCGTCGGTGAGGGCGTGCGCCTGGTTCAGCGGCCGTGTGGCTTCACGGTAGTGACGGGCCGCTTCCAGCAGCAGCTCCGGATCCTGTGCGATGAGCCCTTCGCACCGGCAGGCGTCCCCCAGATGGTAGGGAGCGCTGCTGTGCGCGGCACGCGAACGCGCCGCCTGCGCGTAGCGCCGTGCTGCCGGCGAGTCGCCCTGGTCAAGCGCGAGTCTGACCAGATCGGGCGTCAGGAAGCTGAGGATCAGCTGACCGGGCAGGTGCCCGATCCCGGTGTCGAAGCTGTGTGCCAGGCGGCGGAACGCGCGCTCGGGGTGCCCTTGCGCCTCGTCCAGCAGGGCCTGGGCACACAACAGGACGTACTCGTAGAACCAGGAGACCGTTCCGCTGTCTTGTGCCGCCGCAGCCCGGCTCATGTGGGTCTCGGCGTCGTCCCGCCGGCCTTGATGGACGGCTATTGCCCCCGCCAGCGCTCTCAACGCCCGGCTCATCGCGAAGTGGACGCCGGGGTCGAGGCCGGCGTCCACCTCTGCGATCGCGTCCTCCCACCGGCCGGCGTGGAACGCCAGCAGCGCACAGGACAGGTGGTACCACGGCAGGAACACGCCCCCGAGGTCCTCGGCGCTCGGGCGGACGCTCGCCAATGTGCGTTCCGCGTCCGGGGTCAGGTCCAGTTCCATGTAGCAGTTGGCCAGCGCGAGCTGCAGCCCGAGCCACTGCGCCGGGTGGATCGTCTCGGGTGTCAGACGCGACGCCTGACGGGCGAGCTCCAGTGCTTCAAGGCCAGGAGCCTCCAGGAAGTGCTTGGCGGCCAGCACGTGCAGGGCATAGGCCAGGGCCGTTGCGTCGCCCAGCTCGGCAGCCGCTCGCCGCGCAGCGGCAGCCACGGCTCCCGCTTCCGGTAGCCGCCCCAGGGCGAAGAGGCATACCGATGCAAAAGCTTGGAACCGGACCGCATCGAGTGTCGGCGCGCCCGCTGTTCCGCACGTCATACGGGTCTCTGCCAGAGCGACGTCGGGGCGGCCGCGCGCGAACGCGGCCTGCACGACGATCCAACGGAACAGATCTGCCAGACCGGAATCGGCAGGTCTGGCCAGAGCGATGCGGGCGCTTTCTTCGGCCTCGGTCAGAAGGCCTGATGACAGTTGTGCGACGACACGGTGCAGACGCAACTGCTCGTAGCGCGGGTCAGCGGGATCGGCGATCTCCAGCGCCGTACCCAGCAGCCGCAGGGCCAGGCCGGGCGCGCGTGCGGTGAGCTGCGCTGCGGACCCGGCTATCCAGGGGACCAGGAACTCCCCGTCCGGGGGGCCGGCTTCCAGTAGATGTCCGGCGACCCGCTCGGGCGCCGCCCCGGCACGTGCCAGCGCCTGCGCGGCCCGGATGTGCAGCAGCGAGCGCACTGAACTCGGCACGGCGTCGTGCAGAGCTTGGCGTACCAGGTCATGGCGGAAGACGACACGTGGGCCGTCGGGAGTCAGGATTCCGGCCGCTTCGGCCTCGGCGACGCCGGCGAGCAGGACATGGGCCGGCGCCTCCAGTACTGCTGCCAGGTCGTGGAGCGTGCAGCCGGCTCCCAGCACAGACGCCGCGCGCAACACCTGCAAGACCTCGTCACGCAGGTACGCCAGCCGGTGAGTGATCAGCGTGTCGATCGAGGGAACGGGGCAATCGGCCGTGACCTCTGCGACGCCCCCGTGCATCGTGATCACCCCTTCCCGTTGAAGGGCCGCGATCAGCTCCCCCAGGTACAGCGGGTTGCCTCCCGCCCCCTCGCACAGCCGAAGCAATCGTGGGCCGGGTTCATGCCCGATCGTGTCGGCCACCAACAAGGGCACGGCCGAGGCGGCCAGCGGACCGAGCCGCAGCACCGTGCGATGGGTGCCGCGCAGCCCGCGGACGAGCACGTCGACCTCGACCACCCGGGGAACCGGGCGAAGCGCCCCGACGATCAGCAGCGGCAGCTGGGCCACCGATTGCACGAGCCGCTGCAGTACCAGCACACTGGCCCGATCGGCCCACTGGAGATCATCGAGGAAGAGCGCTACGGGCCCCTGCGCACAGATCTCCTCCGCCAGAACGCACATGGCCTCCACGGTGGCGAAGTCCGCGCCTCCCGGCGTGCCCGGCAGCCCGTACCGAGCGTGCCCCGAGAGGACCTCGGCGGCCCGCACCCGCAGCGGGTCCACAGGGCTGTCATCGATCCCCAGGCAGGCCGATATCAACGCGAACGGTCGATGCGCCTCCAGCTCCTGAGCCGATCCCCACAACGCCTGGAGGCCGGCCCCTTCGGCGTCTGCCGCCGCGCGCCGGAGCAGCCGTGTCTTGCCCGCCCCGGCCTCGCCGGCGATGAACGCGGCCTGCCCCGAGCCGTGTGCGGCGCGTACCGCCAAAGTGGTGAGGATCGCCGTTTCGGCATCGCGTCCGACGAGGCGAGGCCCCATGAATTGCACGGCCGTCTCTCCCGTAGTGATGCCACCTGCCTGCTGAACCAGGCAGCCTCGTGCCGGACCCGATCAGGGGTGCCGCGGTGTCGGGTCCAGAAGAGTCAGCTGCCCGACGAGAGGTCAATTCGGCCAAGGCAGCACCTCTGCGGGTCACACGCGCCGGGCTGCGACGCGTCGAGCTGACTCCACGACAGCAGACAATAGACGCAGCCCCGTTCCGATACGCACCGGGTGGCGCACTTTTGAGCTTCATAAGAGGCTTCGAAGGTCACACGGTCAATCCGGGGCGCCTTTCTCCGGCGTCGGCCTGCCACACCCGATCGCCCTGGCCCGAACGCCCGCCGACCCCGAGTATTCCTACGTCATGTGACGGATGTATCGGCAGCTGCGCGTTCCTACTTTGGCGGTGCTACGACGGCTCCCTCCTCGCAGGGCCGTCTGATCGAACGAATGGACCCTCACGCAGTGTGGCGATGTCCCGGGGCCGCTGCTGATCCCCCGGAGGCGGAGGCGCACCGTGCAGGGTGCCACGACGAAGGAGGAAGTGGCAGATGCAGAGCAGCGATGCCGTTCGGGCTCACGCGCCCAGAAGGCGGCGCCCCAGACCCCCGGTACCCGTCGGGGTCCTCGTGTCGACGATCTTCGCACTGGTTGCCGCCCTACTGGGGGCGGGGGCCCAGCAGGCGCAGGCGGCCGGCGAGACGTCCCACCAGTGCCGCTACGCCGGTGACGGCAAGAGCGCCGAGGACTGTGTCTTCATGCTCGCCAAGGACCAGCGGGCAATCGATGTGCCCTGGAGTTCGTCCGATTCCGGGGCGTGGCTGCAGGCCTACGACCGCAACGACGGCTCCAACCAGGTGTTCTCGTTGCAACCGCAGGGTGACGGAAGTTTCCAGATCAAGACGAGTTCCGGGTTGTGTCTGATGCCGGGTTGGTGGGACTCCACGTGGCGGATCCGACCGGTGGAGCAACAGCGGTGCGACGGCTCCCAGAAGTATCAGTACTGGTATTTCGAGCCGGGTCAGTTCAAAGGCTCGGGAACGAAGTTCATGATCCGCAACGTGGTCGACGACCAATGCGTGGACGTGGCGAGCAGCTGGCTCGCCGGCCACGCCGACTACCTGAACATGTGGCCGTGTCACGGCAAGGAGAACCAGTTGTGGGGCTCCCGCTTCGGCGGCGGGAAGGACTTCACCACTGACTGGGCCGCCAAGTACGCGCTGACCAAATGTGATGCCGCCGTCCTGGCGCATTCGGCCTACCCGTACTGCAGTTACAGCCAGACGCAGGCGGCGGTGACCGGCAACGATGCAGGGGTGGCCCTGTGCCTGCAGGCCCAGCACACCGACGCAGCGATCCCGTCGACCACCGTCGACTACAAGGTCACCAACAGCACCTCCACCATCACGACGGATTCCATCGCCAACGGCACGAAGGAAACCATCACCGTCAAGCTGGGTTCCTCCAGTGATTTCTGGCACGCCGACTTCGCGGTTGAGGCCTCCCAGCTGATCACCCATTCGGTACAGACCGGTACGACCAACACGGAGGAGAAGACCTACCACGCCGTGGTCCCCGCGGCACCTGCACACTCCACGACCTGGGTGAAGGCCTTCCCGGTCAGCAAGACCTACACCGGCCGGTTCGTCTTCGCCAAGGGCAGTTGGGACGAGTGGACCTACTCCACCGACGCCGAGATCACCGTCACCTACCCCGCCGGGTCGGGGGCCACCATGATGTACGACTCGGGTGTCGCTGAGGACAAGCTCGACGAGAACGGCCGATGGGTACGGCAGCCCGCCTGCATCAGTGACGGACCGACCCGGAGCATGACCACACCGGATCAGCCGGCGCCGGCTCCCGTCCAGCCGCCGCAAAAGCCGTCCACGGCCAGCAGCTTCCGCTCTGGCTTCGAGTCGAGCGACCCGGTACCGGCCTGGACCCACGCAGTCGACACGGCCGGTGGAGGCCTCCACAACGTGGACGGCCCTCAGGCAGGCATCCGCAGCGATGGAACAGCCCACACCGGCACCGGCGCACTGCTGTACTCCGGATCCACCCGGACCGGCTCAGGCCATGCCGACGCCTACATGAAGATCTACGACCTGAGCAGCAGCCCGCTGGCCATCGGTACCGCATGGCCTGACAGAAAGGCCCTCAGCTACTGGATCTACCCGCAGAGCCACGTCACCGCCACCGCGGTCGCCGACGGGTCGAGAAACAGCGCATGCGTCGCCGTGGACCTGGTGTTCACCGACGGCAGCACCCTGCGTGACAGCTGGTCATGGGACCAAAGGGGCCACCGGGCAACCCCCGTCGAACAGTGCACGGCCCTCACCCTCGACACCTGGAACTACGTCACGGTCAGCCTCGACGAAAAAGCGGGCAAGCAGATCAGCCGGATCTTGGTCGGCTACGACCAGCAGGACCCGGGCTCCGGCAGCTACCGCGGCTACATAGACGACATCGCGATCAGCTGAGACGACAGTCCGCGGAGCCGCACTCGCCGAGTGCGGCTCTGTGCACGACCGGTGCGTGCGACCGGATCCTGTCAATGATGGGGCCCGTTGAATCCAGATCCTCATCACTGCCGCCCCGGCCAAATCCGGTGCACCGCAGGAATGGTCATGCCGATCAGGTTTCGTGTGGAGCGTTCGCGGCGAAGTACTTCAACCATGGGCTTATCACCGGTTGCCGGTCATCCTGCTGTCGCTGTCTTCCGAGAGCCCCGAGGCGGGCGGCCCGTCCCGGTGTTGGGCCCACGGGTCGATGCTGAGGCGAAACGGACCGCGCGCGTGCTGGCCGCGGTGTCGACCCATGCCGGACCTGTCGAGCGGACCCTCGCGCTACGGCAGGCCACCACGACTGCCGGTGAGTTGGTGGCCGCGCTGTCGGCGCTGGCTCCGGCCGCGGCCGGTGAGGAACTGCCGGCGGAGTCGACCAGTCAGTCCTACTTCCGGGTCCGCGAGGGAGAGCTGTCAGATCAGCAGGCCGCCCTGCACGGTGTCCTGGTCATCCACCGCGGTCTGGAAGACCTGTGTGACGCTCCGCTGTCAGGCTCCGACCTGGCGCTGGAGATGACCGGGATGCGGCAGTCGGTGCTCGATCTCACCGGCGCCACGCCAGGCGCAGACCATGACTCCGTCCCGCCGGTGGCCGTCCCCGAGGCCGGTGCGGAATCGTCGTTGGAACGTGTGTGGAGTGCGCGGTGGCTCATTGGTCACCAGGTCCACGTCCTGTTCAACGTGTGCGCTGCGGTCGCCGTGGCCGACGCCACCCGCCATCTGCGGCTCGGCGACGACGATGCGGCGCTGCTGCGGCTGGCCGACGCGACGGTGTACGTGCGCGGATTCCCGGCGGCCATGACCCACGCAAGTACGGTCCCGGCCGACTACTACATGGCGGCGATACGCCACACCATGGCGCCGCCGTCGGTGGACATCCCGTTGAGCGGGCGCCAACATCGCGGATACAAGCTGTTCCGGACGGCGATGAAGGACCTGCTGTCCGTGGTTCCCGACTCCTACGAGCAGTTGGCAGCTCGCGCCCCGGAGCTGGCCGAGGCACGGGGCGCGCTCCTGGAAGCCGACATCGTGGACGGTGAACGGCACGTCACCCTCGCGTACTCGATGGTACATCTGCGTCGTTCCATCGCTCAGAAACCCGAAGGCCCCGACAACGCCGTCGCCGAACTACGGCTCATGCGCCATCGCCGCGCAGCCCGGTACGCCTCGCTGATCCGCTTCGGGGACCACTACATCGCCGACGCCGTGGCCGGCCTGCGCCACTCGTGAGTCCGCCGCCCACACCTCCGGCAGGAGACATCGAGAAGGGAAGGACCCTGATGCCCGAGACGACGCCCGGCACCACCCGAAGCTCTGCCGTCGCAGCCGACTGGGCACTTGACCCGGCCGATGCCGGCGCGTGCGAGCAAGTGGCACGCACCCTGTGCACCCGCGGGCACGACCAGGTCGACAGCCCCGAGTGGGTGGCCCGGGCCAGGGACGCCTGGGAGGAGCTTCCGCTGCGGCTGCGCCTCGAGGTGCGCCGGTTTCGAAGGCATTCCGGCCCGCACGGCACCGTGGTGATCGGCGGCCTGCCCGTCGATCAGGCGGTCCTGCCCGCGACACCGTCCGTACCCGGCTCGGTCCAGCGCCAGGCCACCGTCTCGGCCGCGGTGCTCACCATGGTGGCCTGCGGGCTCGGAGAACCCCTCGCCTACCGGGCGGAGAAATCCGGCGCCCTCGTACAGGACGTCGTGCCCGTGCCCGGGCAGGAGAGCTTCCACGGCAACGCCGGATCGGTGCCGCTGTCCTTCCACACCGAGAACGGCTTCCACCCCCACCCGCCCGACTACGTGGTCTTCCTGTGCCTGCGTGCCGACCACGACCAGATCGCCGGCATGCGCGTCACCGGCATCCGCCAAGCGCTGCCGCTCCTCACCCCGGCCGGCCGCGAAGCCCTGTTCGCCCCGGAGTTCATCACCTCACCACCCCCCTCCTTCGGCCCCGACCCTGCCGCGACCGGGTTCGATGTCCAGCCTCGACCGGTGCTGTCGGGAGCGGTCGAGGATCCCGACATAAGGATGGCTCAACTCGTCACCACCCCGCTCACCGCTCGGGCCGCCGCGGCGCTGACCGAATTCGGCCGCGCCTGCGAGACGACCGCCCGCACCCTGCGCCTGACACCCGGCGACCTGGTCGTCATCGACAACCGCGTCACCGTCCACGGCCGCACCGCCTTCCACCCCCGCTACGACGGAGCAGACCGCTGGCTGCAACGCACGTACGTCACCACCGACCTGCGCCGCTCCCGCGACCACCGCCCCCAGGACGGCCACGTACTCGCCCGCTGACCAGCCACATCGTCTCCGTCGCCGTGCCGCCCCGGTCGGGAACCGTCCGCTGACTTCGAGGTTGGCCGTCGGCGGGATCACGTCGTACCGCAGCGCTAGGGCGCACGCGGCGATCTCCAGCGAGCCGATGGCCCCCAGCGAGTGGCCCGCCATGGACTTGATGGAGCTGCTGGGCACGTGGCGGGCGGCGGGGCCCAGGGAGACCTTGAGCGCAGCGGTCTCGTGCCTGTCGTTCTGCTTGGTCCCGCTGCCGTGGGCGTTGACGTAGCCGAGCTCGCTCGGGTCCATCCGGGCCTGGGTCGGGGCGGCGGTGACGGCCTGCGCCAGCTCACGCCCATCGGCCTTCAGGCCGGTCATGTGGTACGCGTTGCAGCGGCTGGCGTACCCCCTTGATCTCGCCGCAGACGCGCGCGCCGCGGCGCAGGACGGCCTCCCCGGGCTCCAGGAGGGACATCGCGCTGCCCTCGCCGAGGACGAATCCGCCCCGTGTCGCGTCCAACGGCCAGGAGGCGGTCTCCGGGGTGTCGTTGTAGTAGGTCGAGATCGCCTTGATCGTGTCGAACCAGGCGACGGTGACGGGCGAGATGGGCACGTCGGTTGCCCCGCAGACGACGGAGTCCAGGATGCCGTCCTGGATCAGTTCCCACACGTTGCCCACGGCGTCGATCCCGGAGGTGCAGCCGGTCGACACGACGCCGCTCTGCCCGGTGACGCCGAACTCCCGGGCGATGCCGGCGACGAAGGAGCTGGGCACGAAGTACGAGTAGAGCTGGGCGGGGAAGTCCGGGATCACGTCCCAGAGGGACCCGTCCGCGCTGAGCTGGCACCCGAACGTGCGCCCAGCAGCTCGACGTATCCGCCACTGCCGCCGAGGCCACGTCGCACGTCGTCGAGAACAGGTTGGCGACCAGTTGGCCGACAACAGGCGCGACCGCCGGGAGACAACGGATGCATCCGTGAGTTACACGGCAGTCCAAGCGGAGCGGCCAAACAGACAGGTCGGCCGAGACGAGGCTCCTGACAACACCGGCGGTGCCGAGTGGCTCAGTGCCGCCGGGCAGACCGAGGACCGCCAGGACCGTTCGACCCTGATCGTTTGCAGCTGGCCCAGGGCCGCCACCGTCGCGGCGGCCCCGGACCGTCCTCCGGCGTCGTCAAACGAGCCAGCGCTTGCCGCGGACAAGGGGCAGGCTCTGCCAGAGGCTGCCCAGACCCCAGGTGCGCCCGGCTCCGATCGCCGCGAGGGTCACCAGGACCGCCGCGTATAGGACGTGATAGTCCACCAACGGATTCGTGGACATGCTGAGGCTGCCGTCCGATAGGTGCCTGGCAGGGGGCCACTCGGCGGCCCACATGAGCGCCATCATCGTGGTGCCCGCAGCAGCCGCGACGCGTAGGGCGACGCCGCTAGCCAAGGCGATACCGATGCCGAGCAGTCCCAGCATGAAGGTCCAGTCGGCCCAGGCCGCCCCGGCCCAGGAGTGGAACGTCGCCTCCAGCGGCCCGGCAGAGACGTGGCTCAGGAAGCCCTTGGTCGGAGACCCGCCATCGATCCATCCCTTGCCCGCCGGGGTCGCGTATCCCCAGCCGAACGTCTTGTCGCCGAAAGCCCAGAGGAACGTGAACGCGGTCAGCAGCCGGGTCGCTGCCGCGACGCGCGCGACGGTCAGAGGCGTGGTGAGTTCATCAGCCGCGGTACCGGGCGCTGTGGCCGAGGTGGCCTTGCGCCACCCGGCGAAGCGCATTCCCGGCTGACGGTGCTGGCGCTGGTGCTGGTGGAGAGCCATGTCGTAGGAACCTTTCCTCATGGGCAGGCCCTGTGCGTGCCCCCATGGCCAATGTCCCCGCACGGAGGGCGCGGGCCATGAGGGCGAACGGCCTACGCCGCGCCGCCAATGGTCCCTCAGAGCCGCGCGGTTCACCGTCGATCTCGGAAGCGGGGGCAGAGTGCCGGGGGCCGGAAGGTTCGCTCTCGACGCTGTGAGGGCCCTGTTGGCCGAGAGAGGGCCGACAGGCCCCTGTGAGCCCGCTGCACCCTTCGGAACAGTGAGGTCTGCACGGGGCAAGGAGTCTCGTGGACGACGGACAAGGGAGGTGAGTGCCATGGCCGGTCTCCTTGCCATCGGCGCCATCACATCGATCGGTCTCGGCGCCATTCTCACGTTCGCTGTGGACTGGCAATGGGCCACCGCCGACCGGCCGCTCGTCGGACTGATCATGATGGCCGTCGGCTTCATCGCTCTCGCTGCCGCCACGAGCCTGGACCGTCAGGGCAGCGGCACCGGAAGGTCGACAGGCCTGTGATCGTCCCCGCCCTGGGCCGAAGGGCCCTCGGGAGCCAGCCGGACAGCCTCTTGGCCGGGCACTGGTCGGCAACAGGCGAGGAAGGAGGCATTGGCCAGGGAGAGCTGGCCGGAGCTGCCCCGGTGAGGGACCGGCTGCCGACACGCGACTCATCGCAAGGCGGGGCACGTGTACGTCCCCCGGATACGAGATCTCCAGCAGCACCGGAGGGACCTACGGACCAGGCGACCAGGCCCCTCGGCTCCTGTGGGACGTGCTGGCGCGGGAGTTGACTGGACGGAGTGGCGGGGAGGCACCTCGCCCTTCGAAGGGCATGGCCATGACGAACGAAACCCAGAACTCCCACGCCTATCTGGTCGGCGGAGGCATCGCCTCGCTGGCCGCGGCGGTCTTCCTCGTACGGGACGCGGGGATGCCCGGCGAGAACATCCGCATCCTCGAGGAACTGCCGCAGACCGGCGGCGCACTCGACGGCAGTGGCGCACCGGACACCGGCTACGTCGCCCGGGGTGGCCGGATGCTGGAGGACGAAGCCTACGTCTGCCTGTGGAACCTCCTGGCGGCGATCCCCACGCTCGGCAACGACAACGTGTCCGTCCTGCAGGAGACCGAGGAGTTCAACGCCCGCTGGCTCACCCACGCCAACGCCCGGCTCATCGACGCCTCCGGCCGAATCCTCGACGCCTCAGAGCTGGGCTTCACCACTGCCGATCGGGTGGAGATGGCACGCCTGCTCGCCTTGCCCGAGTCCGTCATCGGCGCGCGCCGGATCGAGGACTTCTTCTCCGAGCACTTCTTCACCACCAACTTCTGGGCGATGTGGCGCACCACCTTCGCCTTCCAGAACTGGCACAGCGCCATCGAGCTCAAGCGCTACTTCCTGCGCTTCCTCCAGGAACTCCCCCGTATCCACACCCTCGCCGGAGTACGACGCACGCGGCTGAACCAGTACGACTCGATCGTTCTGCCGGTACAGGCGTGGCTGGAACGGCAGGGAGTCCGCATCGAGCACGGAATCCGAGTCACCGACGTGGAGTTCGCCGTCGGCGAGGCCGGCGAGCGTCGGGCCGAGCGCATCCTCTTCGAACGGGACGGCACAGCGGGATCGTACGGAATCGGGCCGCAGGACTACGCGTTCATCACCATCGGCTCCATGACCGCGGACGCCCGCTACGGAGGCGACGACATCGTCCCCGAGCTGGTCCGCGACAAGCGCGACGGGGCCTGGAACCTGTGGGAGACGCTGGCCCGCAAGGCCCCGGACTTCGGTCGGCCCGGAGCCTTCAACGGCAACGTCGACGAGGCCAAGTGGGAGTCGTTCACCCTGACGATGCGCAGCCCGGCACTGCTCAAGCGGATCGAGGAGTTCTCCGGCAATGCCCCCGGCACCGGGGCGCTGATGACGTTCAAGGACTCCCGGTGGTTGATGTCGGTGGTCGTGCCCCACCAGCCGCACTTCGCCGGCCAGCCCGAGGACGTCTTCACCCTTTGGGGGTACGGGCTGTTCGTGGACGAACCGGGCGAGTTGACCGGCAAGAAGATGTCGGAGGCCACGGGACAGGAGATCCTCGTCGAACTGCTCGGGCACCTCGGCTTCGACGACATCGCCGACGAGGTGTGCGCCACCACTGCCGTCACGACGGTGATGATGCCTTACATCACCAGCCAGTTCGAGCGCCGTGACATCCACGACCGGCCGCTGGTGGTCCCCTCCGGGTCGACAAACTTCGCCTTCCTCGGGCAGTTCACCGAGATCCCCGAAGACGTCGTCTTCACCGTCGAGTACTCCGTCCGCGGGGCGATGCACGCGGTGTACGAACTGCTGGGCGTCGACAAGGAGGTTCCGGCCGTCTACCACGCGCTGTCCGACCCGTTGACGGCGCTGCGGGCCCTCAAGGCCGTCTTCGCCTGAGCTGTGGCTCGCCTCTCCCAACAGCACGGCTCGCCGTTTCAGACCGGAGGTCCTTCCGTGTTCCACCCCGTGCCAACCTCTCCACCCGATCTCGGGGTCCGCCGGTCCCGGGCGATCACCGTCGGGCTCGACGGATCTCGCGAGAGCCTGGCCTCCGTCGCCTGGGCCGCGGACGAAGCGCGCCGACGCGGTCTCGCCCTTCGCCTCGTGCACGTGTGGGGCCTGGAACCGGACGTCCATTCACCGCTCATCGGCTCTCGCACCAGGCAGGAGCCGTACGACGCGGACCCGCGCTCCACGGCCGAGCGGATACGGCGCACGCATCCGGGCCTGGACGTGGTCGCGCAGGAGCTGTGCGGCGAGCCGGCCACCGTTCTGTGCGGGGCCGCCGAGGAGTCCGAGCTGTTGGTGCTCGGTTCCCGCGGTCTGGGCGGGGTCGCCGGGTTCGTGTCCGGTTCGGTGGCCCTGTCCGTGGTCGCCCGTACCCGGCATCCTGTCGTCCTGGTTCCGGGCCGCGCTCCGATCCCGAACGGCGGCATCGTCCTCGGCCTGGACCTCTCGCACCCGTGCGACGAAGTTCTGGACCACGCCTTCTCCCGGGCCCACCGGCTCGGTGTACCCCTGCGCGTCGTACACAGCCCGCATACCCAGCGAGGGCTCGGCAGCGATGCGGCACTGACCGCTTCGGCCATGGCGCCCGGAGCTGCGGACGCGAGGACCGCACGAGACCTGACGCAGGTGATCGAGCAGTGGCGGCATGCGTACCCCGGCCTGCGCGTCACAGGGGAGATCCGCCCCGGCCACCCCGCGCGAAGGTTGGTGGAGGCTTCCCACACGGCCGGCCTCCTCGTCATGGGCCGCCGCAACCGCCAATCCCGGCTCGGTCCCCACACCGGAGGTGTGACCCGTGCGGTCCTGCACCACTGCCGGACGCCGGTGGCCGTCATCCCCCACGACTGACCATTCACAGCGCTCCGCATCGCCGTTGCCCGCGTTCCCTCTGTGAGGGACGCGGGCCGCTTCGCGTACCAGGTGCTCAGTGACTGGTGTGGGCACCGCGCACGTCCGTGTCCGGCACAGCCACGGTCCGGCTGGGCGACGAGGGACGTTCGGCCCGTTCCCCGGGTCTCCTGGACCATCGCTCCCCCGCGGTACGGAAGGGAAGGGTGGGACACACACCGCCGACGACGGACGACGGTACTCGCCCCATAGGCTCCGGAGGAAACACCATGTCACGTACGGTCATTGCGGGAATCGACGGATCCCCTGCATCTCTTGCCGCCGCCGAGTGGGCCGCCCGGGAAGCCCGGCGGCGCCGGCTCCCCCTCAAGCTGTTGCACGCCATGGAGGAGTGGATCCCGTCCTACGGATACGCGTCGCAGACCGAGGCCACCCCGTCACCCCAGTACTGGGGTGAGCGCATCCCCCGGGAGGTCGCGCTGCAGTTGACCGAGCGGCACCCCGACCTGGAGATCACCAAGGAGCAGGTGGACGGGCGGCCGCTGACCGTCCTGGTCGCTGCCGCGCAGGAGGCCGAGGTACTGGTACTCGGCTCGCGCGGACTGGGGGCGATGACAGGATTCCTCGTCGGATCCGTCTCCCAGGCCGTGCTCGCCCAGGCCAAGCGCCCGGTCGTGGTCGTGCGGCCGGGCGCCTGGCTGGACGCCGACTGCCTGCCCGCATCTGATGGTGACGCACCACGGAAGGACAACGACCGGCCTGTCGTGCTCGGGCTGGACCTCTCCTACCCGTCTACCGAGCTCCTCGACCACGCCTTCGACGCGGCGGCCGTACGCCGGGCCCCACTGCGTGTGATCCACCGCTGGAGCATGCCGCCCGCCTTCGCGTTCGACCCGGCGCTCCTCGCGCCCGAGGTACGGGACGGCATGGCGACCTCCATGGCGACTGCGCTCGCCGACGAACTGCGGCCCTGGCGCGACAAGTACCCCGAAGTCCGTGTCGAAGTGGACTGCTCGGTGGGGCAACCCGCCAACCAGCTCGTCGAAGCCTCGGCAGACGCCTCACTGGTCGTCGTCGGCCGGCGGATACGCCGCTCCGCCATCGGCGCCCATCTCGGCCCGGTCGTCCACGCTGTCCTCCACCACGCCACAGCCCCGGTCGCGGTCGTACCCCACGCTTGAAGCGATCACGTGTGCCGGGTTGCCCTGACCGTCCGTGGCTGACCACAGACCTGGGAGCAACCCATGCGCGCCGAGCCCGGCCGGGTGATGTCCACCGGCCGGGCTCGGCGTCTGCCTGGCGCTACTGCGTTCCGCCTGTGTCTCGTTCTTCACGGCGGACGTCTTCCTCGCCCCACCGTTCCGCCTCTGAGGGGCACTGGCCGGTCGTGGCACTTCGGCTCTCGGTGGCAGGGGGCAGATCTTGTTGAGGGGCCGTGGTGAGGACGAGGCGAAGCCCCAGCCCGCGCTTCTCGGCCTCGGCTGCCGCCCGAGCCAGGCTCGCGTACCAGTTTTCCGCCGGGTCGATGCGGACGAGAATCTCGCCGGCTTCGGTGGTGGCCATCTCGGTGGTCGTCATGACGCCTCGCTCCTGGGCTCGTCGGCGTGCCGCGGGATCAGTTCGACGGGGCAGTACGCATGGTGCAGCAGGCTGTGCGTCACGCGCCCCAGGGTGCGCCCGAGGTAGCCGGGCGAACGGCGCCCACCCATGACCAGCAGATCGGCATGGCGGGAGGCCTCCACCAGCACCCCGGCGACGGACACACTCCTCTCCGCGTCCGCCTGGACCGTCAGCGAGGGGCACTCGGCCCGGATCTGCTCGGCTACGACCTTCAAGCTCTGCCCACGGTGGCCGGCGACCCCGTTCTGGCCATCGGCTGCTCCCGCCGCGGAGACGACGGACTGCAGGACGCCCTGTACGTACAGCAGCCGAAGCGAGGCCTTGCGCAGCTCGGCTTCACGCGCGGCGTGACGGACGCAATCGAGATCGCGCTCGTCGCGCACGGCGGCCAGCACGACACCGTTCACGGCCTCGTGCTCGCTCCCCCGCACGACGATCACGGGGGTACGGGCGTCCGCAGCGACCTTGAGGCCGACCGAGCCCAGGGTCAAGGAGCTGAATCCGCCCGGTCCCCGGTTGCCGACGACGAGGGTCCCGCGGTCGCTCGCGGCCCGGCGCAGGCTCATCGCAGGCCCGCTACGGCTGAACTCCTTCGTGACCGAGAGCGCGGGATGCCGGGCCTGCACGATCTCGGCCGTAACGTCCAGCAGTTCACGCCCTGCGACACGGACCCGTTCCATGTCGTCGTCCGAAAGCTCGAGGACCCGGCCGTCGACATCGGACCCGTACACGATGTGCAGGGGGCGACGGCGCCGCGCAGCCTCGTCCGAAGCCCAGAGCGCCGCCCACCGGGCAGGCTCGGACCCATCGACACCGACGATGACCGATCCGAGGTCCGGACCTCTGCTGTTGCTTTCCATAGCTCCTCCTCGCCGACCGCTATTGGGGGCAGCTCCACGCTGACACCCCAGCGCCGGACAGAAGAGGGGCCCTAGGTACCTCGTCGGGGCCGAAGGTCCCCGCCCAGGTTTCTCGGTCAGCCCATTTGGAGGCAGTCTCGGTTGTTCAGGATCGAGCGTGGAGGTGCGAGGGCCGGTCAGAACGGTCCGTAGAGCCAGTTGCCCGGGGCGTTCGGGTCGTCGCTGGTGAAGAACTCCACGACGGCGGCGTCAATTTGGGCCGGATCCAGTGTCCCGTCCCCGTCACGATCCAGGCGCTGGAACGCCTCCTTCATCTGCTGCGCGGGCACCCCGCCGATCGCCCGACTGAGCAGCAGGTACTCGTCCAGCCCGATCAGTCCGTCATCGTCCACGTCAGTGAGAGCGAGCCAAGCCGAAGCCCCCGCATGCAGGGTCTCCAGCAGGGTGACAGGACTGGCGGCGACCGAGCGTCGGATCCCCCGCTCGAAGGCCTCGGGGTCGAGGCGGCCGCCCCCGAGGTCGACGTGTGCCAGGTGGTCTTCCCACAGCCGGTGCAGGACGTCACGGAGCGTGTGGATTCGGTCCGGCCGGCCCGGGAACACCTCGGCCATCCGGTCGGCGACAGCGGTCAGGTCATCCGCCCCGAGAAGGCCGTCTCGATCGGCGTCGAGCAGCGCGAACATGTAGTGCATCTTGCGGGTCAATACCGGGGTGGCGGTGTCGGGCATGAGAGCTCCTCCGGGTAGCGGTGCACGTCAATGCGGTCGCGGCCCATCCTTGGCGGGACCGATCGCCAGAAGCTTCGGCGGTCACCCGTCCGGACGTGGAGAACAGGCGTCCAGAAGCCACCCGTTCGATGACGACTCGGGCCGCGCCGCGACCTGGGCCCGCCCGGCGCCAACTTCGGGCCGTTACCGACCGTCACGGCGATGGAGGCGCAACCGATCAACGGCGCACTCGTTGTGATCTCGGGTGCGCAGGGCGTGCGCCCCCAGAGCACAGTTGAGCATCTAGCGCTAGCCGAAGTGGGTTACCGGTTGTGAAGAGCATTCCCATGACTACAGGCGTTCCGTGGCACGTATCCGCGTTCCGGGTCGAAACCGGCGAGTCGGGCGAAGCGGAGCTGGTCGGGCGGATCCGCGAGCTGAGGGCGAGGATCCTGTTCGACCGTGGCCGCCGGCCCGACTTCCAAACTCCGGACGGCGGCTACGCCGACGATCAGGATCTGGACTTCGGCGCCTGGCACTTCGTCGGGAGGCGCGAGGCGGGAGGGCCACCGTTGGGATACGTGCGGCTTTCGACGCCGGAGACGGGCGGTCTTTTTCAGACCCGGGCTCATTTGGGTGCCGAGCGCTATGAGGATGTGCTCCGGGAGCACGGCCTCGGCGTTGCGGAAACGTTTGAGCACAGCCGTCTGGTAGTGGAGCACCAAGCGCGCAAGCTGGGTCTGGGGATCTACTTGAACGCCTTCGCCATGGGAGCCGCGCGTTTCCTGGGAGCCAAGGCGATGATCGGTACCTCGGGCACCGCAGATGGCCAGGACCGTTTCCACGAGCGATTCGGCTTCCGTCCGGTCCCAGGAACGCGCCGCTACGTCGGGCACTACACCGAAGACGTGGTGATCATGCTGTACCGCCCCGGGTTCTCGGCAGGCGAGTTCACCGGGCTCGTCGAGCAGTTGGAGGAAGCGTTTCCCTCCTCGGTCGTCCCGGCACAACATGCCGGGCTGGGCGTTGCATCGCAGGTCGGGCACACGCCGCAGGACCAGTTGCGCCTACCCTCCACCCCCCTCATGGCAGCAGCCGAGAGCAGTCACGGACATGCCGGCGCGAGCTGGCAGCCTGTGCTCTTCACCCTGGATCGCGAGCAGGACCGGATCGGCCTGCAAAGCCTGATCGATTCGGGTCAGGTCCGCGAGGTGATGGACACGATCACGGATCAGCTGACAGAGCTGGTCACCAGCCGTGAGCCGCGTCTGTGTTCCTCACCGGACGCGGCGGAGCGGGCCGTGGCGGAACAGCTGGCCGGCACCAGTCCGCAGGAGTACGGGACCTGGGTCTGGTACCCGTGGTCGGGACGCCTGGTGCACCTGTTGCCCCGCGAGGAGTTCCGCCTCGTGCGCACCGACCGCAACCGCGGACGGATCGACCGCGCGCAGCAGCGCAGGCTGCTGGGACGCCGCGTGGGCGTCATCGGTCTTTCCGTCGGGAGCAGCGCCGCCCTGACCTTCGCGATGGAGGGCATCGGCGGATCGTTCAAGCTGGCCGACTTCGACTCCCTCAGCGTCTCGAACCTCAACCGGTTGCGTGCGGGTGTCCACCATCTTGGTCTGAACAAGTGCGTGCTCGCAGCCCGGCAGATGTTGGAGATCGACCCCTGGCTGGACATCGAGCTCTACCAGGGTGGTCTGACCGATGCCACCATGGAGGAGTTCTTCACCGGCGGCGCGGGCCCCATCAACCTTCTCGTCGAAGAGTGCGACACCCCCTACGTGAAGATCGCCGCCCGCGAGCACGCCCGGGCGCTGGGCATCCCGGTCGTCATGGACGCAAACGATCGGGGCTTGCTGGACGTGGAACGGTTCGACCTCGAACCCGACCGGCCCCTGCTGCACGGCCTTCTCGGTGAGACGACCTCCAGCGACCTGAGGGACCTCACCCACGAGGAAATGGTCGATGTCATCCTCACCATGGTCGACCGGGAGCGCATCAGCCCGGAGCTGACAGCTTCCGTCTCCCAGATCGGCATCACCCTCAGCAGCTGGCCGCAACTCGCCTCGGGAGTCGCCCTGGGCGGCGCCCTCACCGCCGACGCCGCGCGCCGCATCCTGCTGGGCCAGCCCCGCCCGTCGGGTCGCTTCTACACCGACCTGGAGATCCTCACCGCGGGCGACCGAAGCACCGTCGCATGACACGCGCCCCGAGGATCACTGCGGGCGCGCACGCCGAGCGATGACACCCTGCCGGCACACGCTGCCGCGCCAGGCGCCCGACCGGCGCCACCATCGATAGTCCTTTCCTCGCAGTCCACCGAGATGGAATCCAAGATGCCTACAGCTGCTGACGTTCTGTACCGGGTCACGGCCATTATTGCCGCCGTCGCCGATTGCCCGGTCGATGAAATCTCCTCGGAATCCCGACTTGTCGAAGATCTCGACCTCGACTCGCTTCAGGTAGTGGAGATCGCAGTCCGAGCCGAGGAGGAATTCGGCAAGCCCATCGACGACTCGCTGCTGGCCGAGCAGGGTGTGACCGTGTCCCACTGTGCGCACGTGGTACAGGAGGCGCACGCCAAGGAGGTCCGGACGTGAGCGCCCAGGCGCCGTCCATCGCGTTCGGAATCCAGGGGCTGGGTGTGCACATCCCGGAGCGCCGAGTCAGCAATGCGGACATCGCCGACCAGTACGGGGTGGACCCGGAGTGGATCGAGCGCATGACCGGTGTCCGGCAGCGGCAGTATGCGGAACCCGGCCAGGCCACGTCCGACCTCGCAGTCTCCGCTGCCGAACACGCCCTTGCCGATGCTCACCTGTCACCCCGGGACATCGATGTCATCCTGGTAGCAACGAGCACACCGGATCAGCTCGCGGTCGCCACAGCCTGTCGGGTACAGCACCGTCTCGGCGCGGACCGGGCCTGGGCCACCGATGTCGGCGGAGCATGCGCGGGGTTCCTCTACGCCTTGAAGACGGCGCGCGACATCCTCGCCGCATCCCACCCCGATGGACGCGCGCTGGTCGTCGGAGCGGAGACGTTCTCCAAGTTCCAGAATCCCGCCGACCGGTCCACGGGCGTACTGTTCGCAGACGGTGCCGGAGCAGTGGTGGTAGGCCCTTCAGGCCCAGGAAGGGGGATCCTGTGCAGCACACAGGGGACTGATGGTGCACTGGCCGACATCGTGGGGATCCGTGCCGGGGGCAGCGCACGGCCGACAACCGGACACACCGTGGCTGAAGGCGGGCACTACCTTCACATGAACGGGAAGAAGGTCGCGGCCTACTTCCACGATGTCTTCCCGAGGATCGTCGAAGAACTCGTCCAACTGTCCGGTCTGCCCCTGAACAAGATCGACCTCGTCGTTCCGCATCAGGCAAATCCCCGTATGCTGCGTGCCCTGAGTCTTGAAGTGGGCATCTCCGCCTCACAACTCGTCGTCACCGCTGATACGTTCGGCAACACGGGCGCGGCCTCGATCCCCATGGCACTCCACGTGGCACGGGAGCAAGGCCGCCTCCACCCGGAGAGCACCGTTCTGCATGCCGCTGTCGGCGCCGGAATGAGCTGGGCCGGAACCGTACAACGCTGGTTGTGACGCGTCCCAAGCCGGATCAGGAGCCCGCGCGCGGACAGGCCGACGCTGTCTCATGTGACGCGCATTCGGCTGGTTCACCGTGCCCGCAAGCCGTGCGCCCGGAACTGGTCGCGAACGCGCTCGACCAGTGCGGCGTCCGGAACCGGATTGTCGCGGAGCGGGAAGGGGATGCCGAGCGAGTCGTACTTGTGGGTTCCGAGTTTGTGGAAAGGCAGGACGTCGACGCGGTCGACGTTGTCCAGTTCCGCGAGGACGCGGCCCAGCCCATCGATGGCAGCCGGATCGTCGGTCCAGCCGGGGACCAGGACGTAGCGGATCCAGGTCGGGACGCCGAGACGGTTCAGCCGGGTGGCGAAGTTGAGGGTGGGTGCAAGGTGGCCGCCGGTCAGGCGCCGGTAGACGCCGGCGTCGAAGGACTTGATGTCGAGCAGGACCAGGTCGGTATCGGCCAGGAGCGCGTCGTCGGCGCGAGTGCCGAGGGCACCGGAGGTGTCCAGTGCGGTGTGCAGGCCGAGCTCCTTGCAGCGCCGGAACACCTCGGCGGTGAAGGCGGACTGGAGCAGAGGCTCCCCTCCGGTCAGCGTCACGCCTCCACCGGCCAAGGTGATGAACTGCCGGTACCGCTCAATGCGCCCCACCACTTCGTCCACGGTGACCGGCTGCCCGTCGCGCATGTGCCAGGTGTCGGGGTTGGCGCAGTACAGGCAGCGCAGCTGACAGCCGCTGAGGAAGAGAACGAACCGGGTGCCGGGCCCGTCCACGCCGGTGGACAGGTCCCAGGAGTGGATGCGGCCCGTGGTCATCGCGCACCGTGGAAGGTGCGGTTGATGACGTCGAGTTGCTGTTCGCGCGTGAGGCGGACGAAGTTGACGGCGTAGCCGGAGACGCGGATGGTCAGGTCGGGGTAGTTGTCCGGGTGTTCCATGGCGTCCTCGAGGGTGGCTCGGTCGAGGACGTTGACGTTCATGTGGAAACCGCCTGCGGCGGCGTAGGCGTCGAGGATTCCGACGAGGTGTTCCGCACGTTCGGCCGGATCGTGCCCCAAGCCCTCCGGTGTGATGGTGGACGTCAGGGAGATGCCGTCGCGGGCCTGGTCATACGGGATCTTCGCGACCGACAGCGCCGATGCCGCCATCCCGTGTCGGTCACGTCCGTTCATCGGGTTTGCGCCCGGGGCGAAAGGCGTACCCGCACGGCGGCCGTCGGGGGTGTTGCCGGTGTGCTTGCCGTAGACGACGTTGGAGGTGATGGTGAGCACCGACTGTGTGTGCTCGGCCCCCCGATAGGCCGGGTGGCGGCGCACCTTGGCCATGAAGGAGCGGACCAGGTCGACCGCGATGCGGTCGGCGCGGTCGTCGTCGTTGCCGTAGGTCGGGTAGTCGCCCGCGACGTGGTAGTCGACGGCGAGCCCGGTGGCATCCCGAATGACTCTGACACGGGCGTGCTTGATGGCCGAGAGGCTGTCGGCCGCCACGGACAGCCCAGCGATGCCACAGGCCATCGTCCGATGCACCGGGTGGTCGTGCAGGGCCATCTCGATGCGCTCGTAGGCGTACTTGTCGTGCATGTAGTGGATCACGTTGAGCGCGTTGACGTAGGTCGCGGCGAGCCAGTCCAGCGTGCGGTCGTACGCGTCGGCCACATCGGCGTAGTCGAGCTGCTCGCCGGTCAGCGGGGCCGTCGCCGGGGCGACCTGCTCGCCGTTCATCTCATCGCGGCCGCCGTTGATGGCGTACAGCAGCGCCTTGGCCAGATTCACACGGGCACCGAAGAATTGCATCTGCTTGCCCACCGCCATCGCGGAGACGCAGCAGGCGATCGCGGTGTCGTCGCCGGTGCGGGGGCGAAGGAGGTCGTCGGACTCGTACTGGATGGAGCTGGTGTCGATGGATGTCTGGGCGCAGAACTGCTTGAAGCCCGCCGGCAGCCGGGGGGACCACAGCACGGTCAGGTTGGGCTCGGGGGCGGGGCCGAGGTTGTACAGGGTCTGGAGAAGGCGGAAGGACGTGCGGGTGACCAGGGAGCGGCCGTCCTCTCCGATGCCGCCGATGGACTCGGTGACCCAGGTGGGGTCGCCGGAGAACAGCGCGTCGTACTCCGGTGTGCGCAGGAACCGCACGATCCGCAGCTTGATCACGAAGTCGTCGATGAGTTCCTGGGCGCGGCTCTCGTCGATTTTCCCTTCGTCGAGGTCACGCTGAAGGTAGACGTCCAGGAAGGTGGAGGTGCGGCCCAGGGACATCGCCGCGCCGTTCTGCTCCTTCACGGCGGCGAGGAAGCCGAAGTAGAGCCATTGGATGGCCTCGTGCGCGGTGGCTGCGGGACGGGACACGTCGCAGCCGTAGGAGACGGCCATCCGTTCCAGCTCGCCCAGTGCCCTGATCTGCTCGGCCAGTTCCTCGCGGTCGCGGATCACGTCGGCCGTGGACGGTGTCTCATCCATCCGGGTCCGCTCGGCTCGCTTGGCCTCGATCAGCCGGGCGGTTCCGTACAGCGCGACGCGGCGGTAGTCGCCGATGATGCGGCCTCGCCCGTAGGCGTCTGGCAGGCCGGTGATGATGCCGGCCCTGCGGGCACCCAGCATTTCGGGGGTGTAGGCGTCGAAGACACCGTCGTTGTGGGTCTTGCGGTACGTGCCGAAGACCTTGGTGACGAACGGATCCGGTTCGAAGCCGTACGCGCGCAGCGCGTTGTCCACCATCCGCAGCCCGCCGTTGGGCATGATCGCCCGCTTCAGCGGAGCATCGGTCTGCAATCCGACGATCAGTTCCAGGTCGCGGTCGATGTAGCCGGGCGCGTGGGAGGTGATGGTGGACGGCATGGCGGTGTCCACGTCGAGCACACCCTTGCGGCGCTCCTCCGGGAAGAGCGCGGTGACGGTCTTCCACACGGTGCGGGTGCGCTCCGTGGGACCGGCGAGGAATGCGGCATCGCCCTCGTAGGGCGTGTAGTTGGCCTGGATGAAGGAACGGACGTCGATGTGTCGCTGCCACTCCTCGCCGGTGAAACCACGCCACGACCGGGTGACGAGGGGGCTGGGGTCGGCAGAGTGCTGGACGGTCACGGTCATGTCGTCATCTCCTGGGCCGGGGCGGAGGCGAGGTGGGCGATCGCCCTTTCTCACTGCTGATGGTTCCCGTCGGCTGTGTCGCCGGCCAGGGTCGAAGAGGCAAGGCGGAGCCCGCTGACCGGCCCCGGTGAGCGGGGCGGAGAGGGCCTGTGGTCCCGTCGGGGCGAGGGACCATGGGCCCTCCCGCAGAGCGTCACGAGCCCTACCCGGCAGCCGCGGCGGGTACGGGTGCATGACGACGCGGCTCTCCGCGCCCCCGGGCAACACGGTGCGGGGGCTATGCGCTCGCGTCGGTGCCGTTCGCTTCCAGGGCTGCCCGGCCGGCCTCAAGGCGGGCGACCGGGACACGGAAGGGCGAACAGGAGACGTAGTCCAGCCCGGCCCCGTGGAAGAAGTGGACCGAAGCGGGGTCTCCTCCATGCTCCCCGCACACGCCGATCTTCAGGTCCGGGCGAGCTGCCCGGCCCTCCTCGACCGCGATCCGCACCAGCCGGCCGACGCCTTCACGGTCGATCGTCTCGAACGGGGAGACGGGGAAGACGCCCTTGTCGAGGTACGCGGAGAAGAACGCGGCTTCGACGTCGTCGCGGGAGAAGCCCCAGGTGGTCTGTGTCAGGTCGTTCGTGCCGAAGGAGAAGAACGCCGCCTCCTTCGCGATCCGGCCGGCGGTGAGAGCCGCCCTGGGCAGTTCGATCATGGTTCCGACCGGGCAGGTGACGTCGACGCCGGTCTCTTGCGAAACCTCTGCCAGGACCCGGTCCACTTCCTCCCGTACGAGGTGGAGCTCCTCGACCGCGTCCACCAGCGGGACCATGATCTCCGCCCGAGGGTCGCCGCCCGCACGCCTGCGCGCGACGACGGCCTCCGCGAGGGCCCGTACCTGCATGGCCACCAGCCCCAGGCGCACACCACGCAGGCCGAGCATCGGGTTCTCCTCGTGCATGCGCGTAACGGCCGCCAGGAGTTCGCTGTCGTGCGGATCGGCCGGTGTGCCGAGCGCTTCGCCGCGTGCGAGACGGACGGCGAGTTCCGTGCGGTCCGGCAGGAACTCGTGAAGTGGCGGGTCCAGCAGCCGGACGGTGACCGGCAGGCCGTCCATCGCTTCGAGGATGCCGATGAAGTCGTGCCTCTGGAGCGGCAGCAGCGCCGCGAGTGCCGCCTCTCGTTCGGTGTCGCCGTGCGCGAGGATCATCGCCTCGACCAGGGGGCGCCGGTCGCCGAGGAACATGTGCTCGGTACGGCACAGGCCGATCCCCTGGGCACCGAAGCGACGGGCGCGGGCCGCGTCCTCGGGGGTGTCCGCGTTCGCCCTGACCTCCAGGCCTCGCACGGCGTCCGCCTGCCGCATGAGCCGGTGCACATCACGCACCGGCTGCCGGGCCGTGCCGTCGGCCGGCAGCACGCCGCCCTCCTCGAAGTACCGCATGACGTCGGAGTCGACCAGGGGTACGGAGCCGAGGCGCACCACGCCTTCCGACCCGTCGACGGAGACGACCGTGCCTTCGGGGACCGTCACGCCACCGGCGCTGAAGCGCCGCTCCCGGGTGTCCACGACGATGCCCTCCGCCCCGCACACGCACACCTTGCCCATGCCGCGCGCGACGACCGCGGCGTGGCTGGTCTTCCCGCCCCGGCTGGTGAGCACCGCCTGGGCGGCGACCATGCCCGGCAGGTCGTCGGGCGTCGTCTCCTGACGTACGAGAACGACCTTCTCGCCGGCGGCCGCCCTGCGGACCGCTTCCGCGGAGTCGAACACGACGGCTCCCACGGCCGCTCCCGGTGAGGCGGGCACGCCCCGCGCGATGACCTCGCTCGAGTCCGTGGTGGCGAAGCGGGGAAACATCAGCCGTGCGAGCGCCTCGCCGCCGACCCGGCCCAGCGCTTCCCGCTCGCTGATCAGTCCTTCGTCGGCTAGCTGGGAGGCGATGGCGAAGGCGGCCTGGGCCGTGCGCTTGCCGATGCGGGTCTGGAGCATCCACAGCGTGCCGCGTTCGATGGTGAACTCGATGTCGCACAGATCGCGGTAGTGGGCCTCCAGCCGGTCCATGTAGCTGCGCAGCCGCGCGAACGACGCAGGGTCGAGACCGGCCAAGTCCTGGAGGGGCACGGTGTTGCGGATGCCGGCGACGACGTCTTCCCCTTGGGCGTTGGGCAGGTAGTCGCCGTAGACGCCCTGTCGGCCGGTCGCCGGATCCCGGGTGAAGGCGACGCCGCTGCCTGAGTCCGCACCGAGATTGCCGAAGACCATGGTCTGAATATTGACCGCGGTGCCCAGATCGTCCGGAATGTGCTCACGCCGGCGGTACAGGCGTGCGCGGTCGCCGTTCCAAGAGGTGAAGACGGCGAGTACCGCCCGCCGGAGTTGCTCGGCCGGATCCTGCGGGAATTCCTCCCCGGTCCGCTCGTGGATCAGGTCCTTGAAGGTCTCGACGATCCGGATGAGGTCGCAGGTGTCCAACTGCGTGTCGTCGCCCCGGCTGTGTTGCTGCTTGACGGCGGCGAGCGCCGCCTCGAAGTGGGAACCGTCGACGCCCATGACCGTACTGCCGAACATCTGCACGAGGCGCCGGTAGGAGTCCCAGGCGAAGCGTTCGCGCTCGGGGGTCTTGGCCAGGCCCAGGACCGAGAGATCGTTCAGCCCGATGTCGAGGATGGTCTCCATCATGCCCGGCATCGAGAACCTCGCCCCCGAGCGGACGGAGAGCAGGAGCGGGTCGTCCACCTGGCCGAGCCGCTTCCCGGCGGCTCGTTCCAGCGCCGCGAGATGCTCGCCGATCTGCCGGTCGAGGCCGTCCGGAGCCTGCCCCGTGGCGAGGAAGATCCGGCAGGCTTCGGTGGTGACGGTGAAGCCGGGCGGCACGGGCAGGCCCATGCGCGCCATCTCCGCGAGGTTCGCTCCCTTGCCTCCCAGGAGACCGGCCATGTCCCGGCCGCCCTCGGAGAAGTCGTACACATAGGTGGTCATGGCTGCTCGCCTGTCTCTTCGGTGGATGTCGGGTCCCGGGAAGCGGGGCGGCATGCCGCACGGTAGCGGCCGGTTCGGTCGGTCAGTCGTGCGGCACGACCGTGACGGGAGCCAGGGAGTGGTGGATGACGGCGTGGGTGACGGCCCCGATGTGCGTACCGATCCGCGCACGCCGGTTCCGGCGACCCACCACGACCAGCCGGGCCCCTCGCGAGGCTTCCGCGAGGTCCTGCGCCGGCCGGCCCTGGCGGCATTCACGGACGACGGAAACACCGGGGTACTTCTCCGTCCACGGGGCCAGCGCCTCGTCGAGCGCCCGGCGCGCGTCCTGCGCGACTTCCGCCCACATCAGTTGCAGGGCGGCGCCCATGTCGGCTCCGTAGAGCGACGGAACGGCCCAGGTGTGCAGTACCCGCAGACCGCAGCCGTACCGGTCGGCCGCCGCGAAGCCGAAGGCGAGCACCTCGTCGCCGGGTGCGGACACGTCCAGGCCGACCACGACCTCTCCGGCCGGCCCGTCCTCCCCGGCCGCCGGGCGGTTGTGCGGGCGGACCAGAACGACCGGGCGCCGGGTGCGGGCGAGCACGGCCAGCGAGACGGATCCGGCGAGGAAGCCGGCCGGCCTGCCCAGGCCACGGGAGCCGAGCACCAACAGCTCCGCCTCGTCCGCGGCAGCACACAGCTCCTCCACCGGGTCACCGCAGACCCAATGCGTCTCGGTCCGCAGACCCGGGTGGCGTCGGCGCAGTCGCCTCCCCGCCGTACCGAGCGCCCGCTCACCCCACCCCTGAGCGGTCGCCGGCGCCACCAGGCGGGTACGCGGATCGTCGTCCTTGCTCCAGACCTGGAGAATCCGGAGCGGCGCCGCGCGGCGCACTGCCTCCCCGGCAGCCCAGTCCACGGCGGCGAGGCTCTCACGGGATCCGTCGAAGCCGACGGTGACGGTGACGGTGCGGGACATGAACGGCTCCTCGGGAGAACGGGGAAGGGCCTTGCATCTCCACAGTGGCCTGCCCACGACCCACCCGCCGAGGGGCCACAGGTCCCTGCTGCGGGTCCTGTAGGCCCCACACGACCGCGCACCGCCGGGCGGTCGGTCGCCCATGCAGTTCCGGCACCACGCCCGCTGCCCCGTAGCTGTCGTGCCGCACGCCTGACGGCCCCGCCCCGCTTCGGGGACGGCCCCGGCCGGCCTCTCCGGCAGACATGCGGAAGCGGCCCGGCCCGACGTCCGAGAAGGACGCCGGGCCGGGCCGCTCAGCCGTTTCGCGGGCGCGTGAACCTGCGCTCAGATCCCGGCACAGCCGTCACACCTTGCCGAGCCGCCCGCTCTGGTCTCCCTGGGCGGCCAGAGCCTGCGTGGCGATGACGGCGGCCTGCACTCGCCGTTCGACGCCCAGTTTGGCGAGCAGCCGGGAGATGTTGTTCTTGACCGTCTTCTCCGCCAGGTAGAGCCGCTGACCGATCTCACGATTGGTCAGCCCTTCCCCGACAAGAGCGAGGATCTCACGCTCGCGCTCCGTCAGGCCGGGCAGACCCTGTGGAAGCTCCTCCTGCGGAGGTCCGCCGCGCAGCCGGGCCATCACCCGCGCCGTAGCGCCGGGGTCCAGCATGGACTGGCCGGAGGCGACCGTCCGCACGGCGTTCACCAGGTCGGTTCCGGTGATCTGCTTGAGCACGTATCCGGAAGCGCCGGCCATGATCGCGTCGAGCAGCGCCTCCTCGTCGTCGAACGACGTCAGCATCAGGCAGGCGAGGTCGGGCATGCGGGAGCGCAGCTCCCGGCAGACACTCACGCCGTCCCCGTCCGGCAGGCGCACATCCAGGACGGCGACCTGCGGGCGCAGCGCGGGCACACGGACGAGCGCCTGCTCGACCGTGCCCGCCTCCCCTACCACGGTCAGGTCCGGCTCGGCGTCCAGCAGATCGTGCACACCGCGGCGCACGACCTCGTGATCGTCGAGGAGGAAGACCCTGACCGGTTCCTTCCCGGTGAGGCCGCCGCTGCTGTCCGTCATCGCACACTCCGAGTTCGCCGAGTCTTCCGCCCGCCGGCGGATCCACTGCATCGTGCCGTGCGAGCGGGACCTTAGGCCAGGGCCGGATGGCCCTCATACGCGGCCGCGCCCCAGATGGCTGCCCTGGAACCCGGTCCCACACGGCCTCGGCGGCCCGCCCGCAGACCGGCTGCCGCCCTACGCGCGGTCAGAAGGAGGGAAGGGGCCGCGGCCCGGCATAGTAGGCCGCGCGCATGATGTCCTCCATGTCGTCCAGCATCGGCATGCGCGGGTTGGCCGGGGCGCACTGGTCCTCATAGGCGTTCAGTGCCTGCTGCGGCAGCGCGCCGATGAAGGCGGCCTCGTCAAGTCCCAGGGCGCGGAAGGACGGTTCGATGCCCACGGCGTCCCGCAGGCGTTCCACCGCGGCGGCGTACGAGGCCACGCCCTCGGCGGGGGTGGATGCGGGGAGCCCGAGGGCGCGGGCGATGTCCTGGAACCTCTCGGGCGCGCGGTAGCTCTCGTACTTGGGCCATCCCGTCAGCTTGCCGGGAACGGTGCCGTTGTAGCGGATCACGTGCGGCAGGAGGATTGCGTTGGTCCGCCCGTGGGCGATGTGGAAGGTGGCGCCCAGGGTGTGGGACATCGCGTGGACGATGCCGAGGAAGGCGTTGCCGAAGGCCATGCCGGCGATGGTGCCCGCGTTGTGCATCTTCTCCCGTGCCACGCTCCGCCGTGCCGCCTCGCCGGTGACCGCCGCCTCGAGGTGGTCGAAGACCAGCCTGATGGCGTGCAGCGCCAGACCGTCGGTGAAGTCGTTGGCATAGACGGAGACGTACGCCTCGGTGGCATGGGTGAGGGCGTCGAAGCCGCTGTCGGCCGCGAGCGACGCCGGCAGGTCGTTGGTCAGGACGGGATCGATGATCGCGACGCTGGGGGTCAGGGCGTAGTCGGCCAGCGGGTACTTCTTGCCGGTCGCAGGGTCGGAGATCACGGCGAAGGGGGTGACCTCGGCGCCGGTTCCCGAGGTGGTGGGAACGCAGACGAGACGGGCCCGCTTGCCGAGCACGGGGAAGCGGAAGGCACGCTTACGGATGTCGGAGAACTTCTGCCGCATGTCGGCGAAGTCGACGTCCGGCTGTTCGTACAGCAGCCACATCACCTTCGCCGCGTCCATGGGGGATCCGCCGCCCAGGGCGATGATGGTGTCCGGCCGGAAGTCGCGCATGAGAGCGGCGCCACGCTGTACGGAGTCGATGCTCGGCTCCGGCTCGACGTCGTCGATGACCTGGATGGTCACGGGTTGCTGCCGCTGTTGCAGGACACGGCTGACGCGCTCCACGTAACCGAGCCGGGTCATGGTCGCGTCGGTGACCACGGTGACGCGGTGGACGTCGGGCATTGCCGCGAGGTAGCGGATGGCCTGGGGCTCGAAGTAGATCTTCGGCGGCACCTTGAACCACTGCATGTTGTTCTGCCGGGTGGTGACGCGCTTGATGTTGAGCAACTGGGCGGCCGAGACGTTGTCCGAGACCGAAGTACTGCCCCAGGAACCGCAGCCCAGGGTCAGGGACGGAACCAGACGGTTGTAGATGCCGCCGATCGCTCCCTGCGAGGACGGCGAGTTGACGATGATCCGTACGGTCTTCATACGACGGCCGTAGCGCTCGGCGAGGGCCGGGTCCCCGGTGTGGATCACTGCGCTGTGTCCTTGCCCGTGGAAGTCGACCATGTCTGCCGCGAGGTCGAAGCCCTCCTCGGTGGACCCGGCCCGCAGCACGCTGAGGACGGGGCAGAGCTTCTCCCGCGTCAGCGGCTCGTCGGGCCCGACGTGGCTCGCCTCGGCCAGGATGAGCGAGGTGTCCGCGGGTACGGTGAACCCGGCCTGCTCGGCGATCCGGTCGGGGCTCTGTCCGACGGCTGCCGGGTTGACGCGGCCCTGCCGGCCGGCCGGGTCGGGCGGAAAGAGGTAGGTCTCCAGCTTCCGCTTCTCCTCGGCCGTGGCGACGTACGCGTGAAGGCGCCGGAATTCGGCGAGCGCCTCGTCGTACACGTCGGTGTCCAGGATGACCGCCTGCTCCGACGCGCAGATCATGCCGTTGTCGAAGGACTTGGAAAGGACGAGGTCGTTGACCGCCCGGCGCAGGTCGGCGCTGTGGTGCACGTAGGCGGGCACGTTGCCGGCGCCGACGCCGACGGCGGGCTTGCCGGCCGAGTAGGCGGCCTTGACCATGGCGTTGCCGCCGGTCGCCAGGATCATCGCGACGCCTGGGTGTCGCATGAGGAGGCTCGTGGCCTCGATGGAGGGAGCCTCGATCCACTGCACGCAGTGCTCGGGCGCTCCGGCGGCGACGGCGGCGTCCCGCACGATGCGTGCGGCTTCGGTGCTGCATGCCTGCGCGGAGGGGTGGAAGGCGAATACGACGGGGTTGCGTGTCTTCAGCGCCAGCAACGCCTTGAAGATGGTGGTAGAGGTCGGGTTGGTGACGGGCGTGACCGCGCAGAGCACACCTACGGGTTCGGCGATCTCGATGATGCCCTCGATGTCGTCACGGCCGATGACGCCGACCGTCCTCGCCCGGGACATGCTGTGGGTGACGTGCTCGCAGGCGAACATGTTCTTCACCGCCTTGTCCTCGAAGACACCCCGCCCGGTCTCCTCCACCGCCGAGCGGGCCAGGGCGGTGTGCTGATCCAGGGCGGCCACCGAGGCCTTGGCGACGATGTGGTCGACCTGCTCCTGCGTGAAGGACTCGAAGTCGGCGAGCGCCTTGGAGGCGTTGTCGACCAGGAGGTTCACGGCGATGAGCGTGTCCGACGGGGTGCCGTCGGTGGTGGTGCGGGGGTCGCTGGTCGCCTGTGTCATGGAAAGCTCCCTGGGTGTGGGTGGCGCTGTGGCCACACGTGGCCGGCCACCGGGGTGGCCACCCGTTCCGTCCTGTCACCTACAGCCTTGCCCGGGACGCGTCCTCGGCGGAGGTCCCAAAGGTCCCTCGACGGGGCCCGATGGTCTCCGGCACCTGTGGCAGCGCAGAGGCTTGCGCCACCACCGGGCCTTCCGTGCCTCTACGGCGTCCGCCGCCCGGGCTGCCGCCGGCTCACCGGGCGTCGAGCAGCGTGGCGACGTACTGGGTCAGGTCGACGAGTCGGTTCGTGTAGCCCCACTCGTTGTCGTACCAGCCGAAGACCTTGACCAGGTCGCCGTTGGTCTGCGTCAGCGGGGCGTCCACGATGCACGAGGCGGGGTCGCCGACGATGTCGCGCGAGACGATAGGGGCATCGCTCACCCTCAGGACGCCCTTCAGCGGTCCCTCGGCGGCTTCCCGGAAAGCGTCGTTGACGTCCTGTGCGGACACCTGCCGTGCCAGTACCAGGCTGAGGTCGGTCAGCGAGCCGTCCTCGACCGGCACGCGCACGGCGATGCCGTCCAGGGTGCCCGCGAGTTCGGGGAGCACCAGGCCGACGGCGCGGGCGGCGCCGGTGCTGGTCGGGATGATGTTCACTGCGGCCGTGCGGCCGCGGCGCAGGTCCTTGTGCGGGCCGTCGAGCACGACCTGGTCGTTGGTGTAGCCGTGGATGGTGGTCATCAGTCCCTTGACGATGCCGAAGCGCTCGCTGAGGACTTTCATCATGGGAGCCACGCAGTTGGTGGTGCAGGACGCGTTGGAGATCACGTGGTCGACGCGCGGGTCGTACGCGGACTCGTTGACGCCCATGACGATGGTGGCGTCGACGCCCTTGCCGGGGACGGACAGCAGCACCTTGCGTGCTCCTGCCGTCAGGTGCCGGCCCGCTTCCTCCTTGGTGCGGAAGCGTCCGGTGGCCTCGATGACGACGTCCACGCCGAGCGCGTCCCACCGGAGGTCGGCGGGGTCGCGCCGGGACGTGACCGCGATGCGGTGACCGTCCACCGTAATGGATTCGCCGTCGTGATCAACGGTGCGGTGGAGTCGGCCGTAGGTGGAGTCGTAGGTGAGCAGATGGGCCAGCGCAGCCGGGGAGGTGAGGTCGTTGACGGCCACCACCTCGATGGGGGTGCCGTTGCTCGTCTCCGCGCGTTCCATGACGCAGCGCAGGTAGTTCCGGCCGATGCGTCCGAAGCCGTTGATTCCGATGCGTACGGTCATCTCCGCCGCCCCTTCCCTTGGGTGCCGATGCGAGTGGTGCCAGCCTGGGGGGCATGTCGCGCCGCGGGCAGGGGTCGAACGGGGTGCACGCCAGGGCCGTTGGGCCCTCTCCCCCGGCGGGCCCCGCCCGGCCCGGCCTGTCACGGGCCGAACGGCCCGGCGTGCGGGTCCTGACCGGTTCTGTCCCCCCGGCCGTCCTCCGCCCCACTCTGGAAGCAACGGCAAGCACGAGGAGCAGACGAACCCGGGGCTTCCCGGCCCCCTGCGCGCTGAGCACAGCGGTCGGCGGGCAGTCAGAGGTCGGGGCGCCATCGGCGGTATCCGGAAACCTGCGAGACGAGTGGAGATGAGCACCGTGGTCGAAGAACGGACGGTGGGCCAAGTCATGACCAGCGAGGTGGTCCAGGCCCGCCCGGACACCTCCTTCGAAGAACTGGCTCGCATGCTCATCGCCCATCGGATCGGCGGGCTGCCGGTGGTGGATGACGACGACAAGGTCATGGGCGTCATCTCCCGGAAAGACCTTGCCAGGCAACAGGGCTGTCTCGGCCGGCACGACTCCGGGCGGCATCGGATGGCGCTCACACCACGGCGACCGGCCGACGCCCACGCCGTCGCGGGACTCGCCATGGCGGCAGGCGAGCTGATGACCAGCCCGGCTGTAACCGTGCATCCCGAACAGCGCGTCGCCGACGCCGCGCGCATCATGGAACGTCGCCACGTCGACCGGTTGCCGGTGGTGGACGAGGAAGACCGTCTGATCGGCATCACCACGCGACGTGATCTGCTGCGCGTCTTCCTGAGGACGGACGAGGAGATCCTCGCGGACGTCGCCGATGCCGTCTCCGGCCGGGCGCCGGCCGCCCACCGCATCGACGGGCTCCGCATCGACGTTCGCGACGGGATGGTCACCATGGTGGGGTCATCCGAACCTGCCCTCGATACAACGGCGTTGATCAGCGCTACGTGGCGCGTGGACGGTGTGGTGGGTGTGGTGAACCGGCTGACAACCGCCCGCGAAAGCGATCACTGACAACAGGGCGGGACACCACGGGCTCTTCCGTCGGCCGAGCGGCGGCGGTCACCGCGGCCGGTCGCGGCGACCCGGAGCCGCCGACCCGAGCCGTGCTGTCGGTCCGGCACGTCACGCGATATCAGGCCGGGGCTCGTCGACTTACCCGTCTCTGGGTCTGTAGGCCGAACGGCCTTGTCCGGCCGACCAGAAGTCCCGGTTTCTCGGGTGGTGTCGGTACCAGTGGCGCCGTGGCGGGGTCCGGACGGCTCTGCCCGGGAGCGACCGCCGGCAGACAGGCTGAAAGGGATCGAGGAGGAGTTCTCATGAGCGGTCTCAAGACCAGCCGGACAGCCGACGTCCAGGTCCGCAACCGAGGGCAGGTGCCCGATGGCGCGGACGTGTACGCCCAGGGAAAGATGCTCGCGGTGATCGGCCACGTGCGCGGACCCGTGCCGACCGTGCGGGTGAAGCTCACGCAAGCCGTCAACACTTCGGCGAACCGCCCGGCCACGGCTCAGGCCGTGGTGGACGTCAACGGCCGGATGGTTCGCGCCCACGTGGCCGCGAACAGCATGTTCGAAGCGGTCGACCTCCTGCAGGAGCGCCTGGCTGCCCGGCTCACCCGGCCACGGCGGTATGCGGCGGGCGGCCCCCACCGCAACGGCACGCCCAGCCGGACATCGCGGGACGGCGCAGCGCACGACCACCGTCCGCACCGGCATCACGTTCCCGCCGAAGAGCGCCGGATCGTGCGGCACAAGTCCTTCAGCCTGGTCCACCAGACGCCTGAGGACGCCGTGATCGACCTGGAGGCCATGGACCACGACTTCTGGCTCTTCACGGACCTGGCCTCCGGGCGCGACAGCGTCGTCTACCGCGACGTCCGTACCGGGCGGCATCGCATGGCTTCGCTGGGACCTCTGGGTCAGGAACGGGAGGTCGACGGTCTGCTCGGCGTGAGCACGGTTCCCGTGCCGACGAGCAGTGTGACCGAGGCCGTTTCACGGTTGCACCTCACCGGGCTGCCCTTCGTCTTCTTCAACGACACGGCCACCGGCCGGGGCTGCGTCCTCTACCACCGCTACGACGGCCACTACGGGCTGATCACTCCGTCCCGGTAACACGTTCCGGGGGACGCCGCGCGCCCGGCCGCCGGTCCCCGGACCAGTGCCGCAAACCACCCGAAGACCCCTCACCCGGAGGAATCATGTCACGTACCGTCATCGCCGCTGTGGACGGCTCGGCCGAGTCGCTGGCCGCTGCGGACTGGGCCGCCCACGAGGCACAGATGCGCCGTCTGCCCCTGCACCTCCTGCACGTCTGGCAGGACTGGTCACGGGCCTTCGCCCACGCCCCGTTCACCGGCCTGGACACCACGCCCTGTGAGGGGGCGACCGCCGCACAGCACTACGCCGAGCAGGTCACCCACGACGCGTCCGACCGGCTGCGGGCGGCGCACCCCGGCCTGGAGATCAGCGTCGAGCAGGTGCACGGCCGCCCCGCGGAGGTGTTGCTGTCCGCCGCAGAGAAGGCGGAAGTCCTGGTCGTGGGTTCACGAGGGCTGGGTGGCCTGGCCGGCTTCCTAACCGGATCGGTGTCCCTGCCCGTCATCGCGCACGCCGAGCGTCCGGTCGTCGCCGTACGGGCCGGGGAACGGGCCGAGTGTGAACCGCTCCCCGGGACGGGCGACCACGGGGACCGCAAGGGGCAGTGCCTTGACGTGGTGCTCGGCCTCGACCTCTCCAGGCCGTGCGACGAGCTGCTCGCGTATGCATTCGAAGCCGCCGCTGCCCGAGCGGCCACCCTGCGGGTCGTGCACGGCTGGAGCGTACCGGTGGTCGAAGGGTACGACCCTGCGGCGGCCGACCCTGGCCACGGCGTCGCGCTGGGACTGCGCGAGGCGAGCGCACTCACCGACGTACTGCGGTCGTGGCGCGGCAAGTTCCCCCAGGTCGAGGTCAAGGAGCAGTGCCTGGTGGGACGGCCCGCGGGCCACCTCGTGGAAGCGTCGAAGGAAGCCTCGCTGCTGGTCGTCGGACGGCGCATACGCCGGGCGGCGGTCGGAGCACACATCGGCCCGGTCACCCACGCAGTGCTGCACCACGCCACGACGCCCGTGGCGGTCGTCCCTCATCTCTGATCGTCGCGAGCCTCACCAAGGACGGATACACCCCGGCTGCGGTCCCCCGACGGACGCCGTCGCCCCTTGACACCAGGAGCCCTCGTCGCGCAGCTGCGCGACGAGGGCTCCTGGTGTGCTGCGACCGCAGTGGTCGGTGCGTTGCTTGTCGTACCGGGTGGAAAAGACGGAAGCCACTGCGGCGAGGGGCGCGATGGGGCGGTCGGTCCGGGTCCACAGGCCGGCCGGGAAGGACCGTTGCGGCAGTCCCCGCGCGTCCCCACCACCTCGACCAAAGCGTCCGTGCAGGCCTTGCCCGCCCGTCTGCGCCGACGCAACTCTCAAGCCTGCCAAACCCCGATGGGCGGCCGCCCGACGCCGCGAGCGTATCCGCATCGGTAGCCGCAGCGAGACGGCCATCCGGTGGGGCGAGCGCCCCACCAGTGGCCCGTCGGCGCTGTCGCACTGCCAGTCCACAGCGAGGACGGGAATCACGCCCGTGCAGTCGCTCCGATGGCCGGCAGTCCGGGCATGAGGCCCCACCACCTTGAGCGGCCACGGGACACCATGCCCTGCCCGAGCTCACGGTCGCGGCTCAGAGGAGCGCCCAGGGCCCTGTTGGCGCCGTCCGGCGGAGCCCACAGGTCCGCCTCGTGCTGGGCACACGACGGTGGCCGGCTGGTCGGTGTCCCGACCAGCCGGCCACTTGCCTGCCCCGTAGCGATTCAGCGCACTGCCGCACCGAGTGCGAGGAATCCGGCGACGGCCACCAACAGAGCACCCATCAGTGGTGCCATGAAGCGCAGGTACCGGTCGTAGCGGACCTTGGCAAGGGCGAGGCCTCCCATGACGACGGCCGAGGTGGGCGTAACGAGGTTCACCCATCCGGAAGCCGACTGGTACGCGGTCACCACCAGAGCCCGGCTCACTCCGGCGAAGTCGGCCAGGGGGGCGAGGATGGGCATGGCGAGGGCCGCGTGGCCGGACGAGGAGGGGACGAAGAAGGCCAGCGGGAGGTTCACCGCGAACATCAGTACGGCGAACACTCCGGAGGACGTGTCGGCCACCGCGCTCTGCAGGACGTCGAGGATGGTGTCGGTGACACTGGCGTTGTTCATGATCACCGTGACTCCCCGGGCCAGCATGACGATCAACGCCGCTCCGATGAAGTCCCCTGCGCCGGCGGTGACGGCGTTCACCGTTCCCTTCTCGCCCAGGCCGCCGACCAGCCCCACGGCGACCGCCGCAACGATGAACAGGGCGGCGAGTTCGGGGAAGTACCAGCCGAGGGTGGGCAGGAAGGTGACGTGCAGATCGGACCAGGGGACGACGGCGAAGATCATGAAGAGGAACGTGGTCGCGAAGAGGCCCAGGACCGTGCGCTGGCGACTCGTGAGCTTCGCCGCTTCGCCACCCTCGGCCTTGATGCGGAGGTCGTCCTCGGTGAGGGGTGTCAGCGACCGGGAGGGGTCCTCGGTGACGCGGCGGGCGTAGCGCACGACGTAAGCGGCTGCCAGGGCCGTCAGGCAGACCCACATCACCAGTCGCAGGACGATGCCGTCTCCCGTGCCGATGCCGGCGCTGTCGGAAGCCACTCCGGTGGCAAAGGGGTTGACGGTCGAGGCGAGGGTGCCGACCCCGGCTCCCACCATGACGACCGTCGCAGCGACCATGCGGTCGTAGCCCAGGCTCAGCATCAGGGGGATCATCAGCCCGTAGAAGCCTAGGGTTTCCTCGGCCATGCCGTACGTGGTCCCGCCGAGGGAGAACACCGTCAGCAGGACCACCAGCAGCAGGGTCCTGCGGTGGTGCAGACGCTGCGCGAGGCGCGCCACTCCCGTCGTGAGTGCCCCGGTGCGCATCGTGACGGTGATGAACGCGCCCACGGCCAGTATGAAGAGGAACACGCCCGCCGCGCCCGCGAAGGAGCCGGTGCCGCCAGGTGCGGTGAGGCCGGTCCCGGCGTCGGTGACGCCGTACAGACCGTTGACCGGGGCGAGGAACAGGTCTTTGAGCCGCTCCCAGAATCCGGTGGTCAGTTCTACGGAGTGGTAGGTGCCCGGTACGGGGCTGCCGTCCTTGGTGTCGTAGCGGCCGGCGGGGATGACGAACGTCAGGGCCCAGACTGCGACGGTGACGACGATCAGGACGGTGAAGGCGGACGGGAACCGAAGCCGCCGCCGTGGGGCGTCGGGCGCGCTGGAGTCCGTTCTGGCTCTGGCCGGCTGTGGGGATGCGGGTGCGCTCTGCAGAGTCATGTCAGGTCCTGTGTTCCGTCGTGGCGGGCTTCGCGGTAGCTGCCGCTGGGTGTGACGACGGTGCCGGCGGCTCCGTCGAGGATGGCTCGGGCGTCTTCGAGAGCGCCGATGGCCGCCATTCCGCCGGTGAGCTCGACGAACCGGCACACGGCGTCGACCTTGGGTCCCATGGATCCGGCGGGGAACTGCTGGGCTCTCAGAACTGCGGGTGTGGTCCGTCCGATGGGCTCGGCGCCGGGGGTGCCGTAGCCGAGCGAGACGTGGGGAACGTCCGTGAGGAGCAGGAGCGCGTCGGCGTCGAGCGCCTCGGCCAGGAGGGCGGCGGTGAGGTCCTTGTCCACCACGGCTTCGACGCCGGTCAGCTGCCCTTGTTCGTCTCGGATCACCGGTACGCCGCCGCCTCCTGCGCACACGGCCACCGCTCCCGAGTTGAGCAGCAGCCGGATGAGCCGTGTTTCCACGACGCGTTGTGGACGGGGGGACGGTACGACGCGTCGCCAGTGGGCACCGTCCTGCTTGACCGTCCAGCCGCGTTCGGCGGCCAGTCGCTCCGCTTCGGTCCGGTCGTAGACCGGGCCCACGAATTTGGCCGGGTCGGTGAAGGCGGGGTCGGCCGCGGAGACGAGGGTCTGGTTGAGCAGGGCGCAGACCTGCCGTTCGGGCAGGGCGTTCTGCAGGGACTGGAGCAGCCAGTAGCCGATCATGCCCTGGGTCTCCGCGCCGAGGACGTCGAAGGGGTAGGGGCTGCTCAGGGAGCGGTCGGCGGCGCTCTGGAGAGCGAGCACGCCGACCTGAGGTCCGTTGCCGTGGGTGATGACGAGTTCGTGCTCGTGCGCGAGGGGGGCGAGCGCGGACACAGCAGCGCGGATATTGGCGAGCTGTACGGCGGCGTCCGGCCGCTCCTCGCGGCGGAGCAGGGCGTTGCCGCCCAATGCGACGACTACACGCATGACGTGTTCTCCGGAGGTCGAGGGGATGCCGGTTCAGTCGCCGAGGGTGGCGACGAGGACGGCCTTGATGGTGTGGAGCCGGTTCTCGGCCTGGTCGAACACGATGGAGTGCGAGGACTCGAACACCTCGTCGGTGACCTCCAGTGCGGTCATGCCGGTCCGCGCAGCGATCTTGGCGCCGACGGTGGTGTCGCTGTTGTGGAAGGCCGGAAGGCAGTGCATGAACTTGACCGCCGGGTTGCCCGTCGCCTCCAGGGTCTTCGCTGTCACCTGGTACGGCTTGAGCAGGGCTATGCGCTCGTCCCACATCTCCGGCGGCTCTCCCATGGAGAGCCATACGTCGGTGTAGACGAAGTCGACGCCGGCCACGCCTTCGGTCACGTCCTCGGTCAGGGTGATGCGCGCACCGCTGACGGCCGCCGCCCGCCGCGCGTGGTCGACGACGTCGGAGGCGTTGTGCAGGGATCGCGGGCCGACCATGCGTACGTCCATGCCGAGCATCGCCGCGACGATCAGCAGGGAATTGCCGACGTTGTTCCTGGCGTCGCCCAGGTAGGCGAAGGACACCTGGTTCAGCGGTTTGTCGGTGTGCTCCCACATGGTGAGCACGTCGGCGAGCGACTGGGTGGGGTGCCACTGGTCCGTCAGGCCGTTCCAGACCGGAACGCCGGCGTGCTGGGCCAGCTCCTCCACCAGGCGCTGGTCGCTGCCCCGGTATTCGATCCCGTCGTAGTAGCGGCCGAGGACGCGTGCGGTGTCCTTGATGGACTCCTTGTGCCCGAGCTGGGAGCCGGCCGGGTCGAGGTAGGTCACGTGCGCGCCCTGCTGGTGCGCGGCCACTTCGAAGGCGCATCGGGTCCTCGTCGACGTCTTCTCGAAGATGACGGCGATGTTTTTGCCGCGCAGCCGCTGCTCCTCGCGTCCCTCGCGGCGGGCCGTCTTGATGGAGGCGGAGAGTTCCAGCAGGTGGCGGAACTCCTCGGGAGTGAAGTCGAGTTCCTTGACGAACGGGCGCTGGTGCAGGTCGTCGTGCATGGCGGGCTCCTTGATGTGTACGGGGTGTGTGCGGCGGGCGGATGACGGGGACGCGGGGGCGCGGGAGGGGTGGTCAGGCGGCCTCGCGCTCGATGGGACAGGTCATGCACCGCGGGCCGCCACGGCCCCGGCCGAGTTCGCTGCCTCGAACGGTGATCACCTCGATACCGCTCTTGCGCAGGTGGGTGTTGGTGGTCACGTTGCGCTCGTAGGCGACGACCACGCCGGGTTCCACGGCCAGCACGTTGCAGCCGTCGTCCCACTGCTCCCGCTCGGCGGACCGCAGGTCCTGGCTCGGGGTGAGGACGTTGATGGACGGCAGACCCAGCGCGTCGGCGATGGCCCGGTCCATGTCCTCGGGGGCGTGGTCGGTGACCCTCAGCCCCTCCCCGCCGGTCCCGGGTTCGATCGTGGAGGAAGGCAGCATGCCGAGGCCGGCGTATCGGGTGAAGGTGTCGCCGCTGACCATCGTCATGACCGTGTCGAGGTGCATGAAGCTGCGGCTCTTCGGCAGGCTGACGGCCACGACCCGCTGGGCGGAACCCGCCCCGAACATGCGCAGGGCGAGATTCTCCACGGCCTGAGGCGTGGTGCGCTCGCTCATGCCGACGAGCACCGCGCCGTTGCCGATGACCAGGACGTCGCCGCCCTCGATGGTGGCGGGATAGGCCGCCTGTCCGTCGGACCACCGGTGGAACTCCCCCTTCGCGAAAAGGGGGTGGTGCTGGTAGAGGGCTTCGAAGTGAACCGTTTCACGGCGGCGTGCCCGTTTGTTCATCGGGTTGACGCTCACGCCGTCGTACACCCAGCACGAGGTGTCGCGGGTGAACAGATGGTTGGGCAGCGGCGCTAGGAGGAAGTCGTCGGGCGCCATGGCGTGCAGTCGTACGCTCGGTATCGGGCCCGTACGCTCGAGCAGTTCCGCCTTGGTGACGCCGCCGATGAGGCAGGCGGTCAGGGCGGCCGGCTCCAGGGAGTCGAAGTGCGTGCGGAGCCGGTCGGTGCCGAGGATGCCGAACTCGCGTTCGTCGAAGACCCGGTCCAGCACGAGCTGCCGTGCCTCGATGCCGTCCAACGTCTCGGTGAGCAGGTCGGCGAGGAGGTGCACGCGCACTCCGCGGTCCCGCAGGACATCGGCGAACGCGTCGTGCTCGTCGCGGGCGCGCTTGGCCCACAGCACGTCGTCGAAGAGGAGCTCGTCCTTGTTGGTGGGTGTGAGGCGTGTCATTTCACGGTCGGGGCGGTGCAGGATGACCTGCCGCAGCCGGCCGGTCTCGGAGTCGACGTGAAACGTCATGGGGTCCCCCGGAGGTGAGACGGAAGGTGCGCTCGACGGGCGCCGTAATGGGATGTGCGCCCGGCCGGGCGTCCTCTGGGGGCGCCTCGGGGAGCACTTGAACTCTGTCACTTGCGCCCCCTCATGCCCGGCGGCAACAGTCCCTGGTGGCGGGCCGGTCGGCACTCTCCGGGAGGACCTGTTCGGTCGCTTCGCAGGGCCCTTCGGCCCTGTATGGCGACGGTCGGGAAACGAACGCGGCGGGGACGAGGGACACCCGCGGTCAGAGGTCTGCGTGCCTCGCAAGGGCCACGGGCGGCCGGCAGGGGTCCCGCGCGGCATACATGGCGGCGCCCCAGAACGCGCCACTCGGTGACGGGCACGTACAGCGGCGGACCTCCACGACCGCCCCGCCAAACCGCTCTACGACGACACAGACGTCGAGAACACACTGAGGGTCTGCGCGAATGTCGGAATCGGCAGCGAGATCCGGTCTTCTTGCAGTTAAGTGACCATCCAGCCGCTACATCGTTAGGCCATTCGTGCGGGAGCTGGAACGGAATTTGATAACTGCGGCCGAGGAACCCATCAAGCCTAGCTCGAGGGCCCGCCCGGCAAGGGCTAGGAACTCCCAGTCCGCTGCCGTCCGCCACGACATATCACCAGTCACCAGGAATCCACCCTCGAAATTCCAGGGCGCGTATGCAAGCGCCGTCACCGTTGCGCAAGGTCCCGACACATGGAGAGGCCTCATGGACGTCAAACCCTGCGACGGCTGGGTTCATAATTTGAGCGAGCAAACCCTCTGCTTCACCGGCAAAGTCCTCATGGATGGCGAATGGGTCATTCGAAAGGACTGCGAGGAGATGATCCAGCAGTTCGGTGCTAATTCCAAGCCGGACTTCTCCCGAAAGATCACCGTCGTCGTCCACGGTGATCTCGCCAGTCAGCTCGTAACCGACTCGCACCGGGAGTACAGCAAGAAACTGGTCCTCGCCGCACGGGAACGCGAACAAGGACATCACGTATGCGTGGTGGATGGGAACGGATTCGTCGACTTGATCGATGGAAATCCCGCGCCCTGCCGAGAGCTGCAACGGGCTCAGGGCGCGGACGGCGGCGTCTTCGTCCTCGCCCGCTCCGGAGACGGGATCTTGGGCGGCCCCCTTCATCGACGCAAGGTCGGGCAGCACGGAACCGGAGCCCTGTCGCTCGACCTCGATCACCTCGACAGGGGCACCAGGGCTCACGAGGCAACCATCGCCGCACTCATCGAGCACCTGGCCTACCAGCAGGTCGAGGTACGCGGGCACGCACGCAATGCCCCACGATTCGACGCCGGCTGGTCACGTGGCGATGACATCTTCATCGCCGAGGTCAAGAGCTTGACCGGCGCGAGTGAGGATCAGCAGATTCGCCTGGGGATCGGGCAAGTCCTCGACTACACGCACCAACTACAGCTCGGGCGCACCGACATTCGGGTATGCCCCGTCCTGGCCCTGGAGAAGCGGCCAACTGAACCGAGGTGGACCTCGCTCACGGAAGCCAACGGAATCCTTCTCACATGGGCTCCCGTCTTCGCAGGATGCTGAGCCAAAGACTTCACCCCGCCATGGGCAGCCGCCCCCGGCGCACGGCGGCAGACGATCCCATCGAACACCCGAACCGCCCGGACCGCATTCCGCCGACTCAGTCACCAGCAGGGGCCGGGCGGCATTTTTCGGGGCGGCAGGTCCTGCTCATTCCGCCGCGAACCCTGCCCCGCGGCCCCATGCCCGATAGGCCTCCAGAGCCGTGGGCAGGGTCGGGTAGATGCGGTCGGCGCCCACCGAGGCGGTCAGGCCGTAAGCGTCCAGGTCCTCGCGGAGTTCCTGTTTGACCCTGGCCAGGGCGAGGACGATGCCGCGGTCCTCGAGTTCCTGGCGGAGTGTCTCCACGGCGTCCAGCGCTGTGATGTCCACCTCCACGTTCGCCTCGGTGTTGAGGACGAACCAGCGCGTCGGAGACCGCTGCTCGTCGACCGCTGCCAGGGCACGGCGGCGGAAGTTCTCCGCGTTGGCGAAGAACAGCGGCGAGTCATAACGGTAGATCAGCAGCCCCGGAACCGTCCGCGCCGTCGGGTAGTCGTCCACGTCGTGCATGCCGGCGAGCCCGGGCACCATGCCTTCCACGGCGTCGTGCGGGCGGGCCACACGGGCCAGCAACTCGACCACGGACAGGATCACGGCGACGAGCACGCCGTACAGGATGCCGAGGGCCAGAACACCCAGGAGGCATCCGAGCGCCAGCAGCAGCTCGCGCCGGCGGAAGGCCGCGAGACGCCGGAACTCGCCCACTTCGACGAGGCGGACGGCGGCGTAGACCACGATGGCGCCGAGGACGGCGCTCGGAGTGTGAGCCAGGAGCGGCCCCAGGAAGAGGAGGACCATCAGTACCGCGAGTGCGGCGAACAGGGAGTAGGCCTGGCTCCGTGCCTTCGCCGACTGGGCCAGCGCGGTGCGGCTGGCGCTGCTGCTGACGGGGAACCCGTGCATGAGGCCCGCCCCCAGGTTCGCCGCCCCCAGGGCGAGCAGCTCACGGTTGGGGTCGAGCGGAAGCGGGTCGCCCCGGTCGGCGAAGGCCCGGGCGGTGAGGATCACGTCCGAGTAGCCGACGAGAAGGACGCCCAGCGCCGGGATCACCAGCTGCGGAAGGTCGCCGGGGGTCGGCAGCGCGGGCACGGGCAGCCCGGAGGGTACGGATCCGATCACGGCGATCCCGTACCGCTCGTCCAGCCCGAATGCCGCCACCAGGGCGGTGACGGCGACAAGGGCGAGCAGGGGACGCGGAACCGTCCGCCAGTACCTCGGCGCCACCAGGAGCAGGACGAGCACAGCGGCGGCCAGGACGACGGTCGGCCAGTGAACGTCCGAGACGTTGAGGGCGAAGGTGTACAGCTGTGAGAAGAAGCCGGAGCCGGTGGCTCGTACTCCGGTGAGCCGGGGCAGCTGGTCGACGATCATGATCAGGGCGACACCGGCGAGGTAGCCGACGAGCACGGGCCGTGAGAGCAGGTCGGCGAGGAACCCGAGGCGCACGGCCCAGGCCGCCAGCGACACCAGGCCGACGACCACGGCGAGGGCCGCCGCGAGAACCGCGTACCGGCCCGGGTCCCCTCCTGCGAGCGGCCCCACGGCGACGGCCGTCATCAGCGCGGTGGTCGACTCGGGTCCCACCGACAGCAGCCGTGAGGAACCGATCAGGGCGTAGAAGACCATGGCCGGCAGCACGGCCCAGAGCCCCACGACCGGTGGCAGCCCGGCCACCCCCGCATAAGCCATGGCCTGGGGCACCAGATATGCGGCAACGGTGATGCCGGCCAGTGCGTCCCGGCCGAGCCATGCCTGGCGGTACCCCCGGAGTCCGAGAGGCAGCAGGGACGGCTTTCCACGTGCGGACATCGCGCTCCTCGCTGACGGTGCACTCGGCAACTCCGCGTCGGCATCCGCCGCCCTTCAGCCCTTGCCGAGCGTGGACGCATGGTCGGGGACGGCGTTCTGCAGGTCCTTGGGAGGACGCTGGTATCCGGTGGAAGGAGGACGGGGCGGCAGGGTGAGTGAAGGCAGGGCCACGTCCGCGTAGGGAAGCGAGGACAGCAGGTGGGCGATCATGTTGAGTCTCGCGCTGCGCTTGTCGTCGCTCTCGACCACGTACCAGGGGGCGTCCGCCGTGTCGGTGTGGACGAGCATTTCGTCCTTGGCCCGCGAGTAGGCCTCCCAGCGCGTGAGGGACTCCAGGTCCATCGGGGAGAGCTTCCAGCGCCGCAGCGGGTCCTTCGCCCGGGCGCGGAACCGCTCCTCCTGCACTGCGTCGCTGACGGAGAACCAGTACTTGCGGAGCAGGATCCCGTCTTCGACGAGCATGCGCTCGAAGAGCGGACACTGACGCAGGAAGAGCCGGTGTTCCGCCGGTGTGCAGAAGCCCATGACGTGCTCGACTCCGGCGCGGTTGTACCAGCTGCGGTCGAACACGACGATCTCACCGGCGGCGGGCAGGTGCTCGACGTAGCGCTGGAAGTACCACTGGCTGCGCTCCCGCTCCGTCGGCGTGGGCAGGGCCGCGATGCGTGCGACACGGGGGTTGAGGTGCTCCGTGACACGCTTGATCGTTCCTCCCTTGCCCGCCGCGTCGCGGCCCTCGAAGACGACCACGAGCCGAGCGCCCTCCGCACGCACCCACTCCTGGAGTTTGATCAGCTCCGTCTGGAGCCGCAGCAGCTCGTCCTCGTAGACCGCCTTCTTCAGGCCCATGGCGCATCCTCCCCGTCGTCGTCCGGCGCTTCGGTCACGTCAGTCTCGGCTGGCATCCGCGCGCAACGATGCCCATCGGGCCCGGGCGTGTCGATACGCTGACCGTGGATCGGGCAACCGAGCGAGCCGTCGGAGGGGAAGCACGTGGGTGTGAGGGATCCGTTGACGCAGGTACCGCGGATGCGGCTGGACGAGCTGCTGGACGAGCTCCAAGCGCGCATCGACGAGGTGCGCGGCACCCGCGACCGGGTGCACAGCCTCCTGGAAGCCGTGGTGTCGGTGGGGCGGGAGCTGGATCTCGCCCAGGTACTGCGGCGGATCGTGGAGGCGGCCGCGCTGCTCGTCGACGCCGAATACGGCGCGCTGGGAGTGATCGGCCCCGACGGCCGGACTCTCTCACAGTTCCTGACCGTGGGGCTCACGGATGCGGAGATCGCCGAGATCGGTCCCCTGCCGGCGGGCCACGGCCTGCTCGGGGAGGTCATCCACCACCCGGAACCGCTGCGCCTGACGGATCTCGGCGCGCACTCCTCGTCCTACGGCTTTCCGGCCCATCACCCGCCGATGCGTACGTTCCTGGGTGTGCCGATCCGGGTCCGCGAGGAGGTGTTCGGCAATCTCTATCTGACCGACAAGCGTGGCGGAATCGACTTCGACACCGAGGACGAGACGGTGATCTCCACCCTCTCGGTGGCGGCGGGTGTCGCGATCGACAACGCGCGGCTCTACGAGGGCTCGCAGCGCCAGCAGCGATGGCTCAAGGCCAATGCGGAAATCACCGAAAGCCTGCTGTCCGGCAGCTCCCGCCCGGCGGTACTGGAGCTCATCGCCCGCCGCGCACAAGAGATCACCGCGGCACGCCTCGCGGACATCGCCATGCCCGTGGCCGGTATCGACGGCCTGGTCGTGGAGTTCGCGGCCGATGCGGACGGAGCCGAGCGGCAAGGTCTCGTCGTCCCCTTCGCGGGCACGCTCGCAGGAGCGGCGCACCTCGCCGGCAAACCCGTCACAGCGGTGCAAGCCTGGGCCGACGAGCGCTATCCCGCTGAGTCCCAGATTCAGGAAGGGTTGGGGCCCGCCGTGGCAGTCCCGTTGGGCACCGCGGGCGGCGAAAGCAGAGGTGTCCTGCTGCTCGCGCGCCCGGCGGGAGAGCCGGCGTTCGGCGAGGGCGAGCTGGAGCCGCTCGTCGCCTTCGCAGGTCAGGCCGCACTCGCCTTGGAGCTGGCGGAGCGGCGCCGGGACGCCGAGCAGATAGCACTGCTGGAGGAGCGCGACCGGATCGCCCGTGACCTGCACGACCTGGCGATCCAGCGGCTCTTCGCGACCGGCATGACCTTGCAGAGCGCTGCCCGGCTCGTCGAGCACGAAGGGGCGGCCGAGAGGGTCGGCCGGGCGGTCGACGACCTGGACGAAACGATCAAGATCATCCGGTCGACGATCTTCGGGCTGCGTACCAAGGACCGCGAGGGCGGCCCTGGTTTGCGGGCGCGCGCCGCCCGTGCCGTCGGCGACGCGGCCACCACCCTCGGTCACCCGCCGCGTCTGAGCATGGAGGGCCTGCTCGACACCGACGTACCTCCGCACATAGCCGACCACGTCATGGCTGTGCTGGGTGAACTCCTCAGCAACGCCGCCCGCCACGCACAGGCGACCCGGGTCGGAGTGACCCTCAAGGCGGGCCAGGGCGAGGTCGTGCTGACCGTCTCGGACAACGGGAAGGGCATTCCGGCCCAAGGCCGCAGAAGCGGCCTGCTCAACCTCGACGAGCGGGCGCGGAGCCTGGGCGGCTCCTTCACTCACGAGACTCCGGATGACGGGGGTACAAGGCTCGTCTGGCGGGCTCCCCTCCCCACCGGGGGCTGAGGACCGGGGCAAGGCGTCAGCCCCGGGCCGCGGGCACGGGCTGCGTCGGGTCCGCCTCCAGCCGGAACCCGGTGACGAGATCCGGACGGATCCTCAGGGTGCTGGTCATCCGGTGCGCCACCCATGGACGCAGCAAGTGCGCGTACCGGTCCATCTCGTCGGCATCTGACACCACCCTCGCGTAACCAGTGACGACAACGCTCCAACCGAGGTGCGTGACGGAATCGATGACGTCCGCTTCGTAAGCGACCACCACGCCGGGAGCGTCGGCGGGTGCCGCCAGGGATGCCAATGCCCCGTCCTCATGTATCCGGACGATGATGGCCTCGTTCTCGACGAGATGGTTCACCGGTCGGACGGCGGGCAGCGCGTGCTGTGTGAAGACGATGCGCCCCAGGGACACCGTCGAGAGCAGCCACAGAGCCTCGGCCCTGTCCAGCTCCCGCATGTAGCGGCGGGCTGTCGTGTCACCGACCTCTCGGGCCCGTAGCGGGTTGCCTTCGTGATCCATGCTGCTTACCTTCGTCCGGCCCCGATGGGCCCTTGCGGCTTCCGCGTCCCAGCCTTCACCGCGATCCACGGGAGAACCAGGGCCGAACGGTCCCCGTCCAGGGGCGAGATTCGGACGCCCGCTCGATCACGTCACGGCGAGCGGCAGGCTGCGGTCGACACCGAGCACCTGCATGGACTTGACCAGCAGGGGTGGTACGCCGCGGAGCAGGAGCTGGGTGCCCGCGCTACGGCAGCGCTGGTGGAGCCAGAGGAAGAGTTCGATGCCTGAGCTGTCGCAGAAGGAGATCCCGGACAAGTCCAGGACCATGTTGCGGTGGCCGAATCCGGCGAGTTCGGCGAGGCGTGGTTCCACTCGTCCCGCCGTATGGAAGTCGAGCTCTCCGGCCAGGGCGATCCTCAGGCCGCGGTCGTCGCGTGCCACGGTCCTCAGGTCGATCAAGGCGGTCGTCATGGTGTCCTCCGCGCTGCGTGCGGCTCCGTCGAGTCGCGCCGTTCCCCGTGCACCCGCAGTTCATCGGGTGCTGAGTGCACTCGGGAAGGCCCGGCAGGCCCTCGGACAGGGCCGAAGGTCCCTCCTCCTCTGCCCACACCGGCCCTGCCGCGCGCAGCGGCAGGTCGATGCGGGCCTATCGGCCCTGTCCGTTCCGCCCGTACGGAAGGCAGGATGCCGGTGTTCGTGCGTTCGGGACGAACCAGGCGAAGGAGTTGCGTCATGACCGGCAGCGGTGCCCACTCCCACGCGACGAGCGCGAGCGGCGCGACCGATCCCATCAGCATCTTCCTGCTCGACGACCACGAGGTCGTGCGCAGAGGGGTGCACGACCTGTTGGACGCCGAGTCCGACCTGACCGTGGTCGGTGAGGCGGGCACGGCGGAACAGGCGCTGGTCCGCATCCCCGCACTGCGCCCCCCGGGTCGCGATCCTGGACGTACGGCTCCAAGACGGCGACGGGGTGAGCGTGTGCCGGGAGTTGCGCTCGCGGATGCCCGAGCTGGCCTGTCTGATGCTCACGTCGTTCGACGACGAAAAGGCGCTGCTGGACGCCGTGATGGCGGGGGCCTCCGGATACGTGCTCAAGCAGATCACCGGCACCGACCTGGTGACCGCCGTCCGGACGGTGGCCGCGGGCCAGTCGATGCTCGACCCCGGCGCCACGACGCGGCTGCTGGCCCGCATGCGCGGCGACGTGCCGAAGGAGGAACAGGTCCCGGGGCTTCCCGGCTCCACGGACCGGGAGAAGGAGATCCTCCTCATGGTCAGTGAGGGTCTTACCAACCGGGAGATCGGCAAGCGGCTGTACCTCGCGGAGAAGACCGTCAAGAACATCATCTCGCGGCTCTTCGTCAAGCTGGGCGTGGAGAGGCGCGTCCAGGCCGCGGTGATCGCCAGCCACGCGCTGACCCCACCCGGCCGGCACCCGATCCCGGCCGCGGAGTAGGAACCGCCCACGGTAAGGGCCGGGCACGCCGCACGACGGCGAGCCCGGCTTCAACCGTCGATTCGGCGTCAGTGGTGCGGGACGACGGCGACGGGGCAGGCCGCGTGGTGGAGCACGGCATGGGCCACCGAACCGATGCGCGTACCCACCGCCGACTCGCGGACCCGGCGGCCGACGACGACCAGCTGGGCGTCCGAAGCCTCCGACAGCAGCACGTGGCCGGCGCTGCCCCGCTCCACGTGCGCGACGACCTCCACCTCGGGAAACCTCAGCCGCCACGGCTCCAGCGCCTGGTCCAGCGCGGCCTTCTCGAACGGCTCCAGACCGCCGAACTGCTCGGCGATCCACATCGAGCCGGGGCTGTATCCGTACACCGGGGGCAGGTTCCAGGCCCGGACGGCGCGGAGCGGGACCTTGCGCGCCGCGGCCGCCTCGAACGCGACGCGCAGTACCTCGGCTGATTCCTCCACTCCACCCTGCTGCCCCACGACGACCTCGCCCTCTTCCGGCACGGCCAGCGGCCTGCCGTGGCGGGATCGGACGGAGACGACGGGGCACTCGGCGGCCGCGATCACCTGCTGACCGTAGGAGCCGAGCAGGAAGCCGAGCAGGGCTCCGTGCCCGCGGGTGCCGAGGATCAGCAGCTCGGCTTCCTTGGCGGTGCGCAGCAGGGCCGGCACGGGCGTGTCGCACAGGACTTCTGCGGTGAGCGCGAGCGACGGGTACCGGTGGGTGAGCTCCTGCTCGACCTCCTTCAGGATGTCGTCGGCCCGGCGGGATTCGGTGTCGCGGTCCTGGACGATCGGGACGGCGAGCGGCTGCCACAGCCAGGCGTGGACCACGTGCAGGGGCAGGTCACGCCGTACGGCTTCGCGCGCGGCCCAGTCCGCGGCGGCCCGGCTTTCCGGGGATCCGTCCACTCCGACAACGAGGGTGCGCTTCACAGGTCTGTCCTCCGTACTGATGCGAGAGGCATCGGGGTCGGCCGGCGGGGATTGGGCGGCGCCGGCCGGGGGAAGGACCGGCGCCACCGGGATTCACCTTGCTCGTGCTGGGCAGGGGCGCAGAAGGGCCAACGGTCCCTCCTCGAGGGCCGGTCCTCCTCTCGCGGCCGCACCACAGCAGGGGCAGGGTGTCGGTATCGGCCCCGTCGACGAACGTCCCGGACCCTCAGACGCAGGAGCGGACATGACCGCGTTGAGCGCGCATTCGATCTCGCAGCTGGACGCCCACTGGCGCGCCGCGAACTACCTGGCCGTCGGTCAGATCTACCTCATGGGCAACCCCCTGCTGACCCAACCGCTGAGGCCGGAGCACATCAAGCCGCGGCTGCTCGGCCACTGGGGCACCTCGCCCGGCCTCAACCTGGTGCACACGCACCTCAACCGCGTGGTCAAGGAGCGTGCGCTGGAGGCCCTGTGCGTCTGGGGTCCGGGACACGGAGGTCCCGCCGTCCTGGCCAACTCCTGGCTGGAAGGGACATACAGCGAGACGTATCCGGACGTGAGCCGCGACGCCGACGGCATGGCCAAGCTGTTCCGGCAGTTCTCCTTCCCCGGCGGGGTGCCGAGCCATGTGGCGCCGGAGACCCCCGGTTCCGTCCACGAGGGTGGGGAGCTGGGTTATGCCCTGGCCCACGCCTACGGAGCCGCCTTCGACCACCCCGGCCTGCTGGTCGCGTGCGTCATCGGCGACGGCGAGGCCGAGACCGGTCCGCTCGCCGCGTCCTGGCACTCGAACAAGTTCCTCGACCCGGTCCACGACGGCGCGGTCCTGCCGATCCTGCACCTGAACGGCTACAAGATCGCCAACCCGACCGTCTTGTCCCGGATCCCCGAGGACGAGCTCGACGCGCTGCTGCGCGGCTACGGGCACGACCCGCTGTACGTGACCGGCAGTGACCCCACCCAGGTCCACCACGCCATGGCCCGCGCGATGGACCACGCCCTGGACCGCATCGCCCTCATCCAGCAAGAGGCACGGACGGCGGGCACCGACCCCGGCCGAGAGTACGCACGCTGGCCCATGATCGTGCTGCGCACGCCCAAGGGCTGGACCGGTCCGGCGAACGTCGACGGCGACCCGGTCGAGGGCACGTGGCGGGCCCACCAGGTCCCGCTCGCCGGTGTGCGCGAGAACCCGGCACACTTGCAGCAGCTGGAGGCCTGGCTGCGCTCGTACCGGCCGGAGGAGCTCTTCGACGCCGACGGTCGGCCGACGGCCCAGGTCCTGGCCTGCGTGCCGGACGGCGAGCACCGCTTGGGCGCCGTGCCGTACGCGAACGGGGGCCGGCTGCTGCGGCCGCTCCCGCTGCCCGCGCTCGACCAGCACGCCGTCCCCGTCGACAAGCCCGGCCGCACCCTCCACGAACCGACCCGCGTCCTCGGCCGCTTCCTCACGCAGATCATGCGGGACACGGCTGAGCGACGGGACTTCAGGGTCGTCGGGCCGGACGAGACCGCCTCCAACCGGCTGGACGACCTGTACGAAGCCACCGGCAAGGCCTGGCAGGGCATCACGGAGGCCACGGACCGGAACCTGTCCCGCGACGGCCGGGTCATGGAGATCCTCTCCGAACACGTCTGCCAGGGCTGGCTGGAGGGCTACCTCCTCACTGGCCGCCACGGCCTCTTCTCCACCTACGAGGCCTTCGCCCACATCGTCGACTCCATGGTCGCCCAGCACATCAAGTGGCTGAAGACCTCGCGCGAACTGTCCTGGCGAGCGCCCATCGCCTCCCTCAACTACCTGCTCACCTCTCACGTCTGGCGCCAGGACAACAACGGCTTCTCGCACCAGGACCCCGGATTCGTCGACCACGTCCTCAACAAGAGCCCCGACGTCGTACGGGTCTACCTGCCACCGGACGCCAACACCCTCCTCGCCGTGGCCGACCACGCCCTGCGCAGCCGCGACCAGGTCAACGTCATCGTCGCCGGCAAACAGCCCTGCTTCGACTGGCTGCCCATCGACGAGGCCCGCACCCACGTGACGCGCGGCGCCGGCATCTGGGAGTGGGCGGGCACCGACCACGGCTCCCGCGAACCGGACGTCGTCCTCGCCTGCGCCGGCGACGTACCCACCATGGAAGTGCTGGCCGCCGCGGCCCTGCTCCGCGAGCACCTCCCCTCGCTGGCCGTCCGCGTCGTCAACGTCGTCGACATCGCCCGGCTCATGCCCCACGAGGAACACCCCCACGGCATGACGAACCCCGAGTACGACGCCCTCTTCACCACCGACAAGCCGGTGATCTTCGCCTACCACGGCTACCCGTGGCTCATCCACCGCCTCGCCTACCGCCGGACCGGCCACCCCCACCTGCACGTCCGCGGCTACAAGGAGTCCGGCACCACGACCACCCCCTTCGACATGGTCGTGCGCAACGACATGGACCGCTACCGGCTAGTCATGGACGTCATCGACCGCGTACCCGGCCTCGCGACCCGCGCCGAAGGACTGCGCCAAGCCATGGCCGACCAGCGCATCCGACACCACGACTGGATCCGCGAACACGGCACCGACCTGCCGGAAGTCGCGGACTGGTCCTGGCCGTACTGAACACGCGCCGAACAGGGCCTACCGGACCGACCACGGGGCCGGTCGGTCCCCGTCTTGGCCCACAGGGAGCCTGTCGACGCGCACGTCCGAATGCCGACACTGGAAGTGTCGGGACCCTACCGATCGACCACGGCGAAGGAGCCGGTCATGCCCGCCTCTCAGTCCACCGTCAGTGACCTCATGACGCACACCGCCATCGCCATCGGCCGTGAGGCGTCCTACAAGGAGATAGTCGAACTGTTGCACGAATGGAAGGTCAGTGCGGTCCCCGTCCTGGAAGGTGAGGGTCGCGTCGTCGGGGTCGTCTCCGAAGCAGACCTCCTCCCCAAGGAAGAGTTTCGCCGCGAGGAGCCCATCCTGCCGGACCAGCTAGACGAAGCGTCCAAGGCCGGCGCCGTGCTCGCCGAGGACCTGATGTCGAGCCCCGCGGTCACCGTCCACGCCGACGCCACTGCCGCGGAGGCTGCCCGCATCATGGCCCGCAAGGGCGTCAAGCGCCTTCCGGTGGTGAACAAAGTCGGCATGCTGGAGGGCGTCGTCAGTCGCAGCGACCTCCTGAAGGTGTTCCTGCGTCCCAACGAGGAACTTGAGGAGGAAATCCGCCAGGCCGTGCTGGCCGAGCTCGCACCGGGCGCGCGCTTGGACTTCTCGGTGCAGGACGGAGTCGTCGCCCTCCGGGGACCGCTGCGGGATCGGGCTCTGGTCCCGCTCCTGGCCCGGGCGATCCGCAGCGTCGAGGGTGTCGTCGACGTCCGGATGGAGTTCGACGGGGCCGTCTCACCCGCTTAGCAGGTGCATATCACCAAATTCTGAGACAATCCGGGTGGAAGCAGGCGCAGCGTCATCCGGATCAGGCGGCGAACATGTCCGACGTACCGGGGGCCTCCACGGAGGCCCCCATCAAGGTGTTCGTCCTCGACGATCACGAGGTGGTCCGGCGCGGGTTGCGGGACCTCCTCGATGCCGAGGGGGACATCACCGCGGTGGGCGAGGCGGCACGGCGGAGCAGGCCCCGGCCCGCGGACCGGCGCTTCGCCCGGACGTCGCCGTCCTCGACGTACGGCTGCCCGACGGTGACGGAATCTCGGTCTGCCGTGAGCTGCGCTCCCGCATGCCGGATCTGGCCTGCCTGATGCTGACGTCGTTCGACGACGAGGACGCCCTGTTGGACGCGATCATGGCGGGGGCGGCCGGGTACGTGCTGAAGCAGATCAAGGGGTCCGATGACCACGTACCCCTTCCCACGGCACACGACGTGCCATTGGGCCCTCTGGCGGGAATGGACGTACCGCGGTGGCAAACGGCGAGCGGCTCGGTGCTCCATCGGCCGGCCCAGTACCTCCTCTGGGCCCAATATCCAGGCGGTGTCCGCCCAGCCGGCTCCAGCCAACACCGTCTCACGGCAGTCCCCCGGCTCTTCACCCTCCTCGACGGTCTCTCGCGCCGCTCCCTGCGAGTGATCGGCGACACCGAATGGCACGACTCACCAACCGTGTACCAAGAAGCCATCGACAACGTCCCCAAGGCAGCGTTCTCGCCCGACGCCCACTGCTGGTGGAACACCCAAGCAGCCGGCCGGCTCCCCCACCTCCTGTCCATGGCCCGCGCAGACGCCGCCTCCGCGCAGCAACAGGCACAGCGCGCCCAGGCTCCTTGGCGGTAAGACGGCCACAGCCTCGGTCCCAACGAAGCCCGGCAAACCTGCCACGCCGCGAACTGCTCTCTGGTTGGGTGGCTCAATGGAGCACCAGGAGTATCTTGGCCACCGCCTCATCGAAGTAGCCCTTCTTCCCGCGAGGGTGGTCTACCTCATCGCTGAAGGCAGCACGAGCGGTTTCCGGGCGGCGGTGCGGGCGGCGACCCAACGCTGGGGCGGCATGACCGAGCCGATCATCGAAGCCTCTACGGATGCCGACACCGGCGCGACGGCGGAGCTGATCCGAGTCGCGGATGTCCAAGCGCTCGTCAATGTGAACGCCAACCCTGGACGTGCTCAGGAACTTGCCGACTCCTGGAATCTTCCGCTTGTGGCCCTCGACGCCATGGGCTCAACAGGAATCTGGCAGTTCACGAGCCGGCCTGAGGCTGCCTGCCACAACCTGATCGGGCCGGCAGCGGACACCTGCTTCCGGGCAGATCCGGAGGGACCGCTCTGGGCCGTGGCAGTGGCGGGTATCTACGACGCTCCAGACGAAGCTGCGTACCAAAGTCCCGTGATCCCTGCGCAGGACACTCTCCTCGGTGCCGCACAAAGCACCGGCGCTACGGCCCTCCAGCAAGGCATGGCCGGCTTTCAGGAACACCAGCGCTCAAGTCAGAACGTGCATGACGAGCTGCCGATCGTTGTCGTCGTTGCCCGGCCGGATTCTCTGCCCGACGTCCTGTGGTTTTGGAATGCTCGTGCTCTGCGCTTGCACGTACACACCGAGATGCCCCTCTTGCTGTTCCCCGACGATGCACCGAAGAACTGGACCAACTTCGCGCGCGACATCCGGCTGGCACAGGTCCACTCGGGGCTCCGCGTTCAACCGGACGTCGTCCTCATCAGTCAGAGCGTTGCGGAAGATGACCTGCACGAAGCGGCGCATCAGGCCGGTCTCGTCGCATCGTTCGACCATGAGCTCCGCCACAGCCGTCTTGCTGAGGCTCCTGAACCTCTGACCTACGCGATCAACCTGGACGTCTCTTCAGGGTGGCTCTTCGATCGCCGATGGGGTGCCATGAAGCGCAGCGGTTTCCACCAGTTCGCCGGGCCCAGCCGGTTCGACGTCAAGCTGCCCGTCACCCTGCAGCACCCCGCAGCCGGTCTGCTGCGCCTTGCCGGAGAGCCCTTCAACGGTCTTCCAAAGCATCCCGTAGTCGCTCGTATGATCACGGAACAAGGCAGGGGCCAGATTCGACTTCCGGCGTCCTGGCACGGCGACCAACTACAGATGCCAGTTTCCCTGCCGTGGTTGGACTGGCCGCGGCTGACCCTGACCATCCCGAAGCTAGTGGAGGTCGTACCTCGGCTCTTGGACGACGCCACCAACAAGTTCGAGCTGTCGACTCCGGGCAAGATCGGCGTCACCATCACCCAGCAGTCCGACATCGGCGCCCTTCTAGACCCAACGCCGTTCAGTTAGGGCAGGGCTGGGTGGCGTCAAGGGTCCGTGGTGAGCATGTTGATGCTGATGGTGGCCTTGTAGGTGGCCCGGTCGATGGCGGGTCCGCGGGCGTTGTATTTGGAGATCGCTCGTTTGACGATGCGGTCTTTGGTGCGGACCCGCCGTGGGGGCAGGAGCTGGGCCAGCACGTGGCGGCCGATGGCTCCGACCAGGTCGATGACGGTGTCGGCGATGATGCCCGCGGCCAGGACGAGCTGGTCACGGGCGGCGGACAGTGCGACGGTGAAGCCGGCCCGGTCCGGGTCGGTGCCCGGGATGCTGTCGGTAGCATCCGTCATCGCGGTCCGCAGAGCCTGGTAGGCGACCAGGAGAGCCCAGACCTCCTGGTCGATCCCGGCCGGGGTGCGGGCACGCAGGACCCGTCCGCCCAGGATCGTGGATTTCAGCTCCGCGTAGGCAGTCTCGATTTCCCAGCGTTCGTGGTAGAGCCGGATGAGCTCGGCGGCCGGGTGCGTTGACGGGTCGGTGAGGGTGGTCAGCAGCCGGTAGTGGCCGGTGCGGACCTCTCGGGAAGTGGCGATGCTGATCTCGGCGTCGATGACCCGCACGGTCAGTGCGCCCAGCCGGGCCAGGAATGAGCCGTCGCCGCAGTGGGCCACCGGTGGCAGTCTCCGGCCGGACTTGCAGCGCACCAGCAGGTCGGCGCCGGTGGCGGCGAAGCGGTTCAGCAGTGCGGTGGCAGCGAAGTTCCGGTCGCCCAGCAGCAGCATGCCGGCACGCAGATCGCCCGCCAGTCGGCCCGCGTACTCCAGCTCGCCGGTGCCGGCAGGGCCGAACGCCGCCCCGATCACCGCCCGGGTCCCGCAGGCCACCAGCGCCACCAGCCGGATCTGCGGATAGCCCCCGGCCCCGTTATTGCACCGCTGTTTGGAGAACACAGCGAGGTTCGCCGGGGCGTCCGGCACCGGCAGCAGCGTGCCGTCGACCGCCACCACCAGCAGCCCGCGCCACCGCATGGCGGCCGCCGTCGTGGCCACCGGGCCACGCACCAGGTCGAACAGCGCCTTCAACGGCGCCGCGCCCACACGCTGACGGGCCTGTCGTAACGCGCTGCCGCTCGGTCTGGTGGGCGCCAGGCCCGCCAGACCCGCGCACAATCGGTCGAAGACCTGCCGATAGCCCAGCTCGGCGAACAACGCCCCGGCCAGCAGTAGGTACACCGTGACTCGCGCCGGTACCAGCCGGACCCGCCGCTGAACGGCCCCGCTCGCCGCCAACACTTCATCGACCATCTCGAACGGCACGATCCGGGTCAGCTCGCCGATATGGCCAGGCGCGAACACCCCGGCCGCTACCTTGACCGTCCTTGTTATGGCAGCCTGTTCCAACAGCGGAGCTCCTGTGGTGAGGATGTCTTGGAGGACAAACCTCTTCTACAGCAGCTCCGCTGCCTCGTTCATCGGTCTTGACGAACAGCCCCCGCCCCTAACTGAACGGCGTTGCTTCTAGACCTGCTCGTCGTGGAATCACTTACCGCCCTCAAGACGGAGCGCACCGAGCACTTCATCAAGGCGCTAGACCATCGGCTCCCCGGGCGCATCCCGCTGGATGAAGCCAAAGAGCTTGCCCGCGAATTCGGCGGACGCATGGACCGGAAGTTCCGCTCCGCCACGAACGCCCTGAACCATTGGCGACCCCAACAGGTGACCCCCGCTCTGGAACGGGCCTGTGAACAGGGATGGGCCGAGCGCGGACTCGGGCTGGACTGCGAGCAGTGCAAACTGCACAGCTTCATCCCGCTACAGGCGAGCACCAGTCAGGCCATCTGCCCCGCCTGCTCGACACCGGATAGGTACGGGCGGGACAACGGCAAGTCCGTCGAGATCATGTATCGCCTCAACGGGTTCATCGACCGGGCCGTTGACAACGGCGTGCTCACCCATTTGCTAGTCGTCGCCGCCCTGCAGAAACGCGCCCCCGACTCACACTTCCTCCCCGGCGTCGACGTTGTCTTCGACGATGGCGACACGAAGGAGGTCGACATCTTCGGCGTCTACGAAGGAAAGGTCCTTGCAGGCGAGGCGAAAGTCAGCGCCACCGAGTTCGCAAACGAAGGCCAAATCAGGCGTGACATCGAACTCAGCCGCCGTCTCAAGGCCGACGTGCACGTCATGGCGGCGATTGCGACCTCCGACCTCGTTTGGCAGAAGCGCGTACCGAGCGGGACCGCCAGGCCGAGCACCAGGCACGGACGCAGCAACGCCGACGATGAAAGCCGTAGCTCGCCGCGCAATGGATGCCACCCCGCCGACGTGCCACAGTGCGCACTCGTGCGCTCCCTGCCGCACCGGGGCTCATGAGGCCATCCTGGTGGCATGGCGACCCTCCCGAAGGCTCCATGTCCCTCTTGCTCCGTTCCGCACGCCTTGTTGCCTACCAAACGGATCGGGTACGGATCGGTCAAGGACCACAAGATCGAACCCCGGGCACTGGTGCTGTGTCCGGGCAGTATGGTCCACGTCGCTTACGCCGAGGCGCGAGCATGGCAGCTCGAGTTCGAGCGCGCACAGCAGGAGGCAACGGCGCCGACCGCAGTGGAAGAAATGCTCTTCGAGGGATGAGGATCGGAGAGCCACACCCCATGCAACTCATCCCAGTAACGACGAGGGGCTCGCGACAGTCACCAGGCCCCGACGTCCCGCCGACGCCCAAAGCCCTCCTCACCCCAAACGGCAGTGGCTGCCGTGAGTGACCGAGAGACGTCGCTGAATGACAATGCCCCACCTCAGCGTCGGGTTACCGGGGCCGTCGTGGTTCATGAGGGTCAAGTACTGCTCGTACGGCGACGAGTTGAGGAGGGCCAACTCTCATGGCAGTTCCCGGCGGGCAAAGTCGAACCGGGCGAATCCTGCGAGGAAGCCGCCGTCCGCGAAACCAAGGAGGAAGCCGGCCTGGACGTGGTCGCCGTTATTCGCCTGGGCGAGCGGGTCCATCCCATCACCAGTCGGCAAGTGTCGTACACGGCCTGCAAGGTGGTCGGCGGGACCGCGCACGTGGCGGACGCCGACGAAATCGCTGAGGTCGCCTGGGTGACCCTGCCGGAGATCCCGCAGTACATCCCGTACGGACTCTTCGAGCCGGTCCAGCAACACCTGGACGTTGCCCTTCGATCTTGACCACGGCAACCAGGACAAGAAGGCCTCGACCCCCGCAACAGCAGTCCATGGGCGGCGCCCTCTCATAGCAGCCCCGCACCCTGTGGGTTGTAGGCCTCTGAATGCGGCCGCCCGATTCCCGGGAGAGGGCACGCCGCTGAAGCAGCCAGCCACCTCGGATCCGTAGGCCTCCGGCGCGCGCACGACGTTCCGTCACAGCCTGGCGGAGGGAGCTAGACAGGCAAGGGCGTTGTCACTTGCGCACAAGTTCCGCCACTCACGCTTCATCCACGGATCGAACGCCCTGGCCGAGACCGACGGAACGATCGTAGGAGCCGACGGCGCAGCGGCGACCCACACTGCCCTTCGCAAGCAACCGGACTCGGCCAGCTAGCGGCCAGATCTAACTGCTCGTCAGTAAAGTCAGCAAAAGGTCAGCATTCGTTCGACCAAACTTGGTAACAGCCTGCAACACATGAGACTCGACCGTCGGCGTCGAAGGCTCTCGCACCAAGTCCGGCGGCCTCCCCTACGAAGCCAAAAGCGGAGGGCCAGGAGCAAGCATCGCACCCGACCCACGCCCCACATAGACCAGCAGGTCAGCGGACTCTTCCCCTGGCTTTCAGGTGCGTCGGCGGGAGTTCAGGAGCCGGAATCGGAGGGCCATCGTAGCCCTTCACCTCGCCGAATCGGGACCCGTTCATCCAGTCTTCGCGGGCCTGCGCGATATCATCGTGTGACCGTCCGATCCAGTTCCAGAACATCACGATCTCCTCCTCGAACGGCTCGCCGCCCAGGAGCATCAGGCCCGCGTCCGAGGTTGCCCGCAGGGAGAGTTCGGTGCGGCCGCAGCCGAGGTAGAGCATCGAGCCCGGGAGGACCGGGACGCCGTCGACGTGGGCCTCGCCCGACATCGACAGGACCGCGTACTCGAAGTCCGGGTCGAGGGGGAGACGGGTTTCCGTGCCCGCCGCGAGGGCGAGGTCCGCGCCCACGATCGGGGTGTACGCCGTGCCCGGCGAGGTGGCCGTGTCCAGGGTGCCCAGGATGACCGTCGCCGTCAGCCCCGGGGCCGTCACGCGCGGGAGGTCGGCGTGGTGCTGGAAGTGCGGTTCCACGTTGCGGTGGGCGTCCGGCAGGGCCACCCAGAGCTGGGCGCCGTGCAGGAAGCGGGCGTGCGGGCGCGGGCTCTCCTCCGAGTGGCTGATGCCGCGGCCGGAGGTCATCAGGCCCAGCTCCCGGGGCCGGATCGTCTCCAGGCTGCCGACGCTGTCGCGGTGCAGCACCTCGCCCTCGTGCAGCCAGCTCACCGTCTGGAGCCCGGAGTGCGGGTGTGGCGCGACCTGCATGCCGGGCTCGTCGGCGATGTCGTCCGGGCCGTAGTGGTCCACGAAGCACCAGGCGCCCACCATGCGGCGGCCCAGGTTGGGCAGGAGCCGGCGGACCTCGGTGGACTCTCCGAGCTTGACCGTGCGCGGGCTGAGGAGCTCGCGCACCGGTTCGGCCACGACGAAGCCGCGGCCGCCGCAGGCAGAGAGAGCGGGCTGGCGATCGAGATTGCTCATGTGGACAACCTAGTCCCGAGACCGCGGCCGCGGAGGGCGGAATGTTCCACGACCGGGGCGTGTTGGGGGCAGCAGACGGACCACCTGAACGGCGGAAGGGACACGATGAACGCGCCGACGACGTACTTCGAGCACGGGACGGCAGCCGAGCGCTGGGCGCGTGCCCAGCTCTTCTTCGACGCGAAGGAGTACGCGACGGCCGCCCGCATCCTGGAGACGCTGGCGATCGAGGCCCCCGAGCAGCTGGCGCCCCGGCTGCTGCTGGCCCGCGCCTACTACCACTCCGCCCAGCTCTCCCGCGCCGAGCGCGAGCTCCGCGCCGTCCTGGAGCGCTGGCCGGTGGAGGACTACGCACAGCTGATGCTCGGTCGCACCCTGGAGCGTCTGGGCCGGGCCACCGAGGCCCGTCCGTACTTGCGGATGGCGGCGGCCATGGCCGGCGAGTTCCCCGAGTAGTGGGCCGCCCGGCCCCGCGCATGCGGGGTCGGGCCTTCGGCTCCGATAGCCTGGGCCCCATATGAACCACCTCACCACACCCTTCGGCTCCTACGAGCTCACCCGCTTCCCCGAGGACCCGCGCGACCGGCTCCGCGCCTGGGACGCGGCCGACGAGTACCTGTTGCGCCACCTCGACTCCGGTACCGGGGAACGCGGGCCGGTGGACCTGGCCGCCGCCGGCCGGATCGTCGTGCTCGGGGACCGCTGGGGGACGCTGACGACGGCGCTCGCCGCGTACCGCCCGACGCAGATCACCGACTCCGCCCTCACCCGCGCGGCCACCGCCGCGAACCTGGACCGGGCCGGTATCGGAACGTCCAAGTCGACGGTGACCCTGCTGACGACCCAGGACCCGCCGCCCGAGCGGATCGACGTCCTGCTGGTGCGCGTGCCCAAGAGCCTGGCGCTGCTGGAGGACCAGCTGTACCGGCTGGCCCCGCACGTGCACGCGGGCACCGTCGTCGTCGGCACCGGCATGGTCAAGGAGATCCACACCTCCACGCTGCGCCTCTTCGAGAAGATCCTCGGCCCGACGAGGACCTCGCTCGCGGAGAAGAAGGCACGGCTGATCTTCTGCACGCCGGGTACCCCGGGGGCGACCCGCCCCACGTCTGCCGGGCCCTGGCCGCTCACCTACACGGTGGACGAGGACGCCGGGTCGGCCTCCGGCCTGTCCGTCGTCAACCACGCCGGGATCTTCTGCGCCGACCGGCTCGACATCGGCACCCGCTTCTTCCTGCAGAACCTGCCGACCAACACCGATGGCGCCCGGGTCGTGGACCTGGGCTGCGGGAACGGCGTCGTCGGCACGGCCGTCCAGGTCCACGACCCGGACGCCGAGGTCGTGTTCACCGACGAGTCCTACCAGGCGGTCGCCTCGGCGCGGGCGACCTACCGGGCGAACATCCGCGAGGGCCGGCGCACCGCCGAGTTCCACGTCGGCGACGGGGTCGCGATGCTCTCCCCCGGCTCGGTGGACCTGGTGCTGAGCAACCCGCCGTTCCACTCCCACCAGGCCACGACGGACGCGACGGCACTGCGGATGTTCGCGCAGTCGCGCAAGGTGCTGCGGCCGGGCGGCGAGTTGTGGATCGTCGCCAACCGGCACATGGGCTACCACACCCATCTGCGGCGGCTGTTCGGCAACAGCGAAGTCGTCGCGAGCGAACCGAAGTTCGTCGTCCTGCGGGCGGTCAAGCAGGATCGTCCGCGGCCCATGTGACCTGCCGGTAAGTCCTACACTCTGGCCCGTGAGCAGCCAGGTGGAGGACGGAAGCGACAGCGGGAACGGGAGCGGAAGCGGCGGCAGCGGGCGCTACCGCCGCGAGGACGTGGCCCGGGCGGCCGGCGTCAAGGTGCGCAACCTGCGCTACTACCAGGAGCGCGGGTTGCTGCCGCCGCCGCGCCGGGAGGGCCGGATCGCCTGGTACTCCGACGATCACCTGACCCGGCTGCGGCTGATCAGCGATCTGCTGGGGCGCGGCTACACGGTCAACGGCATCGCGGAGCTCCTGCACGCCTGGGAGCAGGGTGGAGGTCTGTCCCAACTGCTGGGCCTGGAACGGGAGATGACCCGGGACTGGGTACAGGAGGAGCCGGTGACCATGACCCGGGCCGAGTTGCGGGAGCTGTTCGGTCCGAAGGCGACCGCCGCGGACACCCGGCGGGCGGCGGAGCTCGGCTACGTGACGGTCGACGGCGACCTGGTCACGTACCCGAGCCGGCGGCTGCTGGAGGCGACACTGGCGCTGGTACGGCAGGGGGTGCCGCTCGCGGAGGTCCTGGATGCCGGGGAGTTCGTACAGGCGCAGGCGGCGGCGGTCGCGGACCGGTTCGTGGGGCTCTTCCGGCGGTACGTGATCGACGCCGCGGGCGTGGACGGCTCGACGGCCCCGGATGGTCCGACGGGCTCGGATGGTCCGGCGGGCTCGGCGGACCCGGCCGGCCCGGCGGGCTCTGCGGGCTCGGCGGGCTCGGCGGGCTCGGCCGGCCCGGCGAGCTCGGACGGCCCGGACGGCCCGGATGCTTCGGAGGGGCTGGAGCGGCTTTCGGCCACGCAGCTGCGGCACATCACGGCGGCGGTGACGGCGCTGAGGCCGGTGGCCGGTGAGGTGGTGGCCACGGAGTTCGCACGGGCGATGGCCCGGCGGGTGGACGCGGAGGTCGCCGAACTGCTGCGTACGGAGAAGTAGGAGTCGACTCAAAGGGTGCGCTCGCACAACCTTGCCAACCCCCATTGGCACTCTTACATTCAACTCGTCGGTAACAACGGTGCACAGCCGAAATAAGGGACGTTCTCATGACCGGTTCCCCGCATTTATCCGACCTCTCCGACGATGACTCCGGGCGTGTCCGCTGGCGCCGGTTCGCCGTCCTGACCATCCCCGCCGTGGCCGTGACCGCCGGCCTCGGCATCGCCCTCGCGCAAGGCGTTCTGGCCGCCTCGTTCGCCGTGTCGGGGCAGCAGTTCAAGGTGTCGGCGCAAAGCCTGGAGGGCGAGGGGTTCGCCCAGTACGGCAGCGTGGACGTCAACGCCCGCCAGGAGCTCATCCCGGTGGCCGTCACCGCCATCAGGGAGGCCAAGCTCCACAGCCTCTGCCAGTCCGTGGTCACCACGCTCCCGGTGGTCGGGGACATCTCGCTCAACCTCACCGCGGGACGCAAGGCCCCGGTCGAGGCGAGCAACCTGTTCGTCGACGCGACCCAACTCGCCGGCGACGCCGTCTTCACCAACATCGAGATCGGGCGCGACGCCTCCACCCTCGACAAGGGTCCGGCCGAGGCCCAGGGAATGCAGGACCTCTTCGCCCAGCAGGCCGACACCGTCAGCATCACCGATCTCCAGCAGACCGCGTGGGCGACGAACGCCGGCACCTTCAAACTCTCCGGGCTCAGCATGGACGTCAGCAAGGGCAAGAAGGAATGCTTCTGAACCTGTTGCGGCGCTGGCGGAAGTGGCGGCGCAGCAGGCCCTTCTGGGGCGGTCTGTTCGCGATCCTGGCCGGGTCGTGGATCTGCGTCCTGCCGCTGGCACCGTTGAAGATCATGCTCCAGCAGGGGGTGGCGGGTATCCCGTCCGTCCTGATGGGCATCGTGATGATCGTGCTCGGGCTCACCGCCTGGTTCTCTCCCGCTCAGCGCTCCCTCGCGGGTGTCCTCACCACCCTGATCGCCACCGCCGCACTGGTCCTGTCGAATCTCGGCGGGTTCCTGATCGGCACCCTGCTCGGCATCCTCGGCGGCGGCCTGATGTTCGCCTGGCAGCCGTACGCCGCCCGGCGTGCCGGGAAAGCGGAGTCCGCCGTGGCCGCGTCCCCTCCCCCCACCCCGCACCACGATCCCCAAGGAGCACAGCCATGAGCCGTACGCGCACCGCGCTCGCCCTCGGGACGGCCGTCGCCGGAGCCATCGCCCTGGCCTCGGTCACCGCCTCCGCCGCGCCCTTACCCCTGGCCGGGTCGACCACCGTCACCCCGGCCGGGCACGCGTTCAAGGCCACCCTCAGCGGGAAGGCCACCCTCAAGGCCGGTTCGGTCACCGTGACCTGCACGGTCTCCGTCGCCACCGGCAGCGTGCCGGGCGCCCCCGGCAACAGCAACCCGGCCGGGGCCGTGTCCTCGCCGATCTCGGCACCCACGTACAGCTCGTGCACCTCCAGCACGTGGGGAGTGACGCCCACGGTCACCACCAGCGGCGCCTGGTCGGTGTCCATGCAGAACGGCGCCCCGATCACCGCCACCATGGGTCTGCCGGTGGGCGGTCTGGTGGTCCAGACGAGCGGGCTCGCCTCCTGTACGGTCACGGCCGCCCCCACCGCTCCGGCGAACGTCGGCGGCACCTGGGTCAACGGTGCTCCGTCGACCCTGACCTTCACGAACGTCTCCGTACCGGTCACGGTCACCGGCGGGTTCGGCTGCCCGACGAACGCGACCACGTCCGTCTTCAACGCGGTCTACAAGGTGACCGACACCACCGACCCGGCGCAGCAGATCACCGTCGGCCCCTGACCTCCGGCGATCCCCGGCCACGGGTCCCGAACGAGCCCGCCCGGCCCCGGAACGTCGGGGGCCGGGCGGGTTGCCGCTGTCCGCCCCCCACCCGGAAAATGCGTTGCCGCCGGCGGCGCGGACGGGCCAAGCTCGCCGGCATGTCCCAGAACACCGAGCCTCGGCCGTCGCAGTCCACCGCCGCCCCGTGCCCGCCACGAGGAGACGTACACGACCTCTTCGCCGGCGGGCGCCTCACCGTGATCCCGCGCAGGGCCGCCCGGCGAGAGCAGTTGCTCACCCACCTCGCGCAGACCCTCTTCGCGCCGGACCGGGAGTACACGGAGCCCGAGGTGAACGACGCGCTGCGCACCGTGCACGAGGACTGCTCGGCGCTGCGGCGCTATCTGGTCGAAACGGGCCGGCTCACTCGGACCCGTGACGGACGTACCTATCGGCGGGCGGCGACCACCCGGTAGTGGGTCGTCAGCCGGCCGTCGTCACCGAGCACGTGGAAGGCGACGGCCGGCGGCTCGTCGAGGTGCACGTGCTCGGAGGACCCGGTCGGCGCCTCCCACGGCAACCGGAGCGTGGAGACCACCCCGGGCGCGACCAGCACCGGCCGGCCCGCGAAGGTGGTGGCCGCGGCGGTGTGCGCGTGCCCGCACAGGAAAGCGGTCAGGTGCGGGTGGCGCTCGACGAGGGCGGCGAGCCGCTCCTCCCCGAACTGGCGGATCTCGTCCACGTACGGGGTGTGCAACGGCACCGGCGGGTGGTGGAAGGCGACCAGGACCGGGATCTCCGGCGGGGTGTCGGTCAGTACGCCGTCCAGCCAAGCCAGGGTGGACTCCTCCAGGAAGCCGTGGTGCTCGCCGGGAACGGACGAGTCGCACACGGCGAGGACGAAGCCCTCACCGCGCAGCACCTGGTCAACGGGCTGGGTGGAGCGGGACTCCCCGGAGGACTTCCCGGAGGACTCCCCGGGGGCCCCCTCGGGAGACATCCGGGGGGACCGCTCCCCCAGCAGGCCGCGACGGAAGGCGGCCCGCTCGTCGTGGTTGCCGGGGCAGACCACCAGGGGGTGTCGCGAGTGCAGCAACTTCGCGGCTTCCTCGTACTCGGCGTCCTCGGCGTGGTCGGCTATGTCCCCGCTGACGAGTACGGCGTCCAAGTCGTGCGGAAGCGCGTCGAGATACTCCATGACGGCGCGGGTGCGGTCGGCCGCGCGCCGGTCACCGTCGAGATGGACGTCGCTGAGGTGGGCGATCACGATCACGTGCGGTGTCTCCTTCGTCCCTGGTCAAGAGATGTAGTGGACACCCATTCAACATGCCGAACCGCCGCCCGCCCACTGCGATTTGCCGGCCCCGGTCGGCCCCGGTCGGCACCAGGCCGGCCCGAGGTCAACGTCGGGCCGGTCCTCAGCCGGTGGTGCGCGACCGCGCGCGGCGCATCAGCACCCACCCGGCCGCCGTGAGCACGACGGCGCTCCCGGCGAGGGAGCCCACGGCGACTCCGGTGGAGGCGAGCGTTCCGCCGTGCGGAGCGGTGTGATCGCCGCCGCCGACCGTGGCACCGGCCGAACCGCCGCCGACGCTCCCCGGGGTACCGGAAGTGCCGGAAGTGCCGGAAGCTTCAGACCGGCTGTCGGAGCCGCCCGCACCACCGGAACCGCCGTCGGAACCGCCTGCCGTACTCCCGGCCGAACCGGCCGGGCCGGTGGGGCCCGTCCCGCCGGTGCCCCCGGTCGTGGTGGAGCCGCCGCCGCTGCCTCCCGTCGTGGTGTCCGCGATGGTGACGGTGAGGGTGGCCGCTGCGGTACGGACCACACCGACGTCGTTGCTGAACTCCGCCCGGTAGCGGCGGCCGCTGTCGGAGAGCGCCGCCGTGAACGTGTACGTCGGCGCGGTGGCGCCCGCCACGGCCTGCCAGGTCCGGCCCGCGTCGGTGCTGACCTGCCAGGCGACCGTGGGCCGCGGAGTCCCCTCGGCCTCCGCCGTGAGCGAGACCTCGGCCCCGGCCGCGACCGACCGGTCCGCCGGGCCGCGGATGACGCGCGGGGAGGTGGCCCGTTCCAGCCGGATGATGCTGCCTGCGACCGGGTCCGATACGAAGACGGTCGCACCACCGGGTTCGACGGCGACGGCCGCACTGCCCAACTGCACGTGGACTCCGGGGAGCACGACCGGCTTCACGGCCTCCTGGAGGTCCCGGGTGCGGTGGACGGTGAGCGTTCCGTCGTTGTCGCTGCCCGGCTGCGAGGTGTCTCCCGCGTCCTGCCACACGACGAACGCCTCGTGCGTGGTGGTGTCGAAGCCCGCCGCGCGGGGCACGTCGCTGCCCGAGCCGCGCAGGGTGCCCAGCCGCTTGCCCGTCGCGTCGTGGACGACGACGGAGGAGTCCAGCCCGACCCACACCGCGCCGGTCTCGGGATCCACCTCCGTGAACCCGCCGAACCCCTCGCCGGCCGGGAGTTCGACGGTCGCGGTGACCTTGAAGGTGGCTGCGTCGATCCGGTACATGCGGCGGTTGCCGATGTCCGTGAACCACACCGTGCCGCGTGCCGCGTCGACCGCGAACCCGTCCCCGCCCTCCAGGGTGACGGAGCGCTTCACGGCGGCGGTCGCGATGTCGACCTCCGACAGTACGGGGCCCTGCGCGACCAGCACCGTCGAGGGGGTGAGCCCGGCGGTGGCGTGGGTGACGGCCGCACCCGGCACCCACGCGCCCGCCGCGGCAGCGTCGCCGTCCTTCGCGGTACCGATGCCGCGCAGCGGGTAGGAGAAGACCGCTCCGTCGCCGGGCAGCGGTGCGAGCAGCTGCCGCACCGCCCGCCGGCCGAGCGTGCCGGTGGGCCCGGGAGCCTGGCCGACGGTGCTGCGCACCTTGCCGTCGACGGGGTCCAGGACGTGCAGCCCGCTCTCGTTGACGTCGGCGGTATCGGGCAGGTCGTCCGAACCGACGTACAGCTTCTTCGAGTCCGGGTGCAGCATGAGGTCACGGGGTTTGCCCGCCGTGGTGAACCGCGCCACCGACCGGTACGCGACGGTGCCCTGCGGTACGTCGGCCCCCTCACTCCCGGCTGCCGATACGGGACTTCCGGTGGCGGCCGAGGCCAGTACGAGCGCGAGCGCGGCGGATGCGGCGCCCGCACGACCGGGGGTGAGGGGGTGTCGGGGTGTCATGGCTTCCTCGTCGACGGGTCGGGCGATCGGTCCCGGAACGGGATTAGTTGAAGGCCACCGGGACGTGGACGTCGTACTTGCGGTTCGAGGAGTTGAAGTGGTCGGCGCGCGTGACGATGGCGCATTCGACCGTCTCTCCGCAGATCTGGCCGCCGCCGAGGTCGGCCTTGACGTGGATGGTGACGCTGAAGGTACCGCCCGGACCGAACTTGGAGGTGTTGGCCAGGGTGCCGCCGAAGACGTTGTTGACCCAGTGCGAGGCTCCGGTGGTGCCCGACTGGTCCGAACCGCCCAGGCAGGGGGTGGGCTTGCTCGCGCCCGGTGCTCCGCTGACGGCGCAGAGGCTCACGTATATGCCCTTGGCGGTGTTGTAACCGCTGCCGGTGACCGTGACGTTCTGGCCGGCCGCGGCGGCTGTGGAGGGCGCGGTGAGGCTGAGGTTGTAGGTGGTCGCGCCGTCGGTGACCGTACGCGTCGAGGTGGCGGCCGAAGCGGAGCCGGCCGCGCCGACGGCGAGCGCAACGGCGGCGGCGGTGGCGACGGCCGCGCGGGCGGCGGTACGGGGCAGGGAGGCAGCACGCATCACTGGAACACCTTTCAGGCACGGGAGGTCACGAAGACTGAGGTAAGGCTAACCTAATTTCGATCAAGGTTGTACGGCTACTTCACGCCATCTCCCTCGCCATGACGGCCAGTCAACTTCGTTCCGACGAGCGCCGATCCGGAGGTCTGAAGGGTCGGGGCAGGAACGAGGGACAGGCGCAGAACGGCCCGGCCACGCCGTAGGGCGCAGCCGGGCCGTGTCCAAAAAGCCCCCTCGGGCCGTGTCCAGGAGGCCCCCTCGGGCGTGTCCAGGAGGCCCCCTCGGGCCGGCCCTCACCCCCGGTAGGTCTCCAGCAGTCGCAGCCAGACCTCGCTGATGGTCGGGAACGACGGGACCGCATGCCACAGGCGCTGGATCGGGACCTCCCCCGCGACCGCGATGGTGGCCGCGTGGATCAACTCCGCGGCGCCGGGGCCGACGAAGGTCACCCCGAGGAGGACCTCGCGGTCGAGGTCGACGACCATGCGGGCCCGGCCCTTGTAGCCGTCGGCGTACAGACCTGCACCGGAGACCTTGGACATGTCGTAGTCGACCGCGCGCACCCGGTGCCCGGCCCGTTCGGCCTCGGCCAGGGTCAGGCCCACGGCGGCGGCCTCCGGATCGGTGAAGACCGCCTGCGGGATGGCGCGGGTGTCGGCGGTCGGCGTGTGCGCACCCCAGGGCGCGGTGTCCAGTGGGGTACCGGCCGCGCGGGCGGCGATCACGGCGCCCGTGATCCGCGCCTGGTACTTGCCCTGGTGGGTGAGGAGCACACGGTGGTTGACGTCTCCGACGGCGTACAGCCAGTCGTGTCCGGGCACCCGGCAGGTGTCGTCCACGTCGATCCACCGACCGGCGGGCAGGCCGACGGTGTCCAGCCCGATGTCGTCGGTCCGCGGCGCGCGGCCCGTCGCCATCAGCAACTCGTCGCCCTCCAGCGTCTCGCCGCCTTCCAGGACCACGCTGACGGGTCCGGTCGAGCCGTCCCGCACCACCGCCTCGACGGACACCCCCGTACGGACCACCGCTCCGGCCTCGCGCAGCGCGTCGGCGACCAGTTCCCCCGCGAAGGGCTCCATCCGCGGCAGCAGCCCGTCGCCGCGCGCGAGGACGGTGACCTGCGAGCCGAGGGCCTGCCAGGCGGTGGCCATCTCGACGGCCACCACCGAGCCGCCCACGATCAGCAGCCGGCCGGGGGCCTCCTGTGCGGAGGTCGCCTCACGACTGGTCCAGGGGCGGGCCCCGGCGATCCCCGGGAGGTCCGGGACCACGGCCCGGGTACCGGTGGCGACGACGACCGCGTGCCGGGCCGACAGGATGTGGTGCTCGCCCTCGGGGCTGGTGACGGCGACCTTGCGGACCCCGTAGAGCCGGCCGTGGCCCCGGTACACATGGGCGCCGATCGAGTCGATCCAGTCGATCTGGCCCTGGTCCTTCCAGTCTCCGGTCCAGTAGTTGCGGTGCGCGAGCACCGCCGCCGTGTCCAGGGGCCCCTGGACGGCACCGGCCAGGCCCGGCACCCGGCGGGCGTCGGCCCGGGCCAGCGCCGGGCGCAGCAGCGCCTTGCTCGGGACGCAGGCCCAGTACGAGCACTCGCCGCCCACCAGTTCGCTCTCGACGAGCGCCGTACTCAGCCCGGCGGCACGGGTCCGGTCGACGATGTTCTCACCGGCCGGTCCCCCGCCGAGGACCACCACGTCGTACTCCACCGCTTCCGACACAGACACCTTCCAAGGGTTCCAGAGGGTCCACCAGGACCCGTGGGAATCCCGGTCAGGGGCTCATGTCCCGTCACTCTAGTTGTGGTGTGCGGAACATGCCCGAGATGACGGGCGGCCTCGGCGTGGTGCCGCCGCCCGGCCGAGGGCCAGGTGCCCGCGCGTGACCACGGCCCGGTCGCCTTCACCTGCCCCGCCCCACTGCCCCGCCCCACTGCCCCGCCCCACTGCGCCGGCCACGTCGACCGGGTCAGTTGCTGACCGACCGCCAGATGTGGTCGGGCAGTTCGCGCGCGGCCTCCTCCAGATCGACGTCTCCCACGGTGAGCCAGCGCCGGACGACGGCGACGACCGGGCCCATGGCGAGGGACTCGATCAAGGGGGCGGGGAGTTCGGCGAGTTCGCCCGATTCCTGGTGCGCGTGGATCCAGAGTCCGATCGGTGTCAGTCGGGCCTCTTGGGTATCGCGGATCTCGCGCGCGTGGGCCATGCCCAGGCGGTCCGCGGTGACGGAGTGGATCAGGCGGGCCGCGTCGGGATGGACCTGTACGAAGTCCAGGTAGGCCAGGACGACGGCTCGGATGCCGGAGCGGGCGTCGGCCGCGTGGAGCAGCGCTGCCCCCAGTTCCTTCAGGAGCCGCTCCAGGGCTCCCAGCGCGAGTGCGGCGACCACCCCGTCCAGGCTGCCGAAGTGGTGGTAGATGCTTCCGGAACTGACCCCGCTGGCGCTGGTGATGGCTCCGAGGGTGAGACCGGCCTCCCCGGACGTGGCGTAGAGGCGGAGTGCCGCGTCCAGGACCTGTTCGACGGTGGCTTCGCCGCGTTGTTGCTTCGGCATCGGGCAGGCGTCCTCGGTCTCATAGCGGCGGCGGATCCCGTCGATCCTCGTCGGGTTCGACCCAAAGCGCCATTACTAGATTCTTTTCTAGAAAGACTTTCCATTGTGCGCCCAGGGGGTCCACACTGGGCGGCGTCCTGGAGGAGGGGGAGACACGATGTATCACGTGGAGTTACCGATCGGTGGGACGGGCGGGCCGCAGGACGTGGTCCGGGTCGAGGTCGTGGAGACCGGCGAAGACGGCCTGGTCCGAGTGGCCCGACCGGGGCAGGTGATGGCGCGCGCCTCACGGTCGCTCGGGGAAATGGTGACCGGGATCCGACCGGTCGCGCAGAGCTTCGTCGACGGCTTCCGCGGCATGGCGCAGGCGCCCGACGAACTCAACCTGGAGTTCGGGCTGTCGATCTCCGCCGAGGCCGACGTCGTGATCTCGAGTACGGCGGCCGAGGCCAACTTCAAGATATCGCTCACCTGGACCCGTACCCCGTCCGACGGCCCGGCCGCGGGCCCCGAGTCCGGCCCGGCGACCGGCCCGGCCGCGGCCCCAGCTGCCGGCTCCGTCCCGGCGGAGCCGGCGCCGTGACCGGACCGCAGGCTTCGGAGGGCGTCGGCCCCAAAGCCCTGAACGCGGCGGTGCTGCGGATCCGCGACCTGCGCGGGGACCCGGTCGGCCTGGGCTTCCTGATCTCCCCCGAGCTCGCCCTGACGTGCGCCCACGTGGTGTCGGCGGCGCTCGGCACGCCGCAGGACCAGGAGCCCTCGCCCGCCTCCCGGATCCGCGTCGACCTTCCCCTGGTGTCCGCCTTCGCCCCGGACGCCGTCGGGGTGGGCGCGAGCGTCGAACGCTGGCTGCCGCCGCGCGAGCCGGGCGGTGGGGACATGGCCCTCCTCCGGCTGGACGCCGCACTGCCCGGCGCCCACCCCGTGCGGCTGATCGAGGCCGAGGGGGTGTGGGGGCATCCGGTACGAGCCTTCGGCTTCCCCGCCGGCCGGCCGGGCGGAGTCTGGCACTCCGGAGTCCTGCGGGATTCACAGGCCTACGGATGGATCCAGGCGGACCTGGCCGACGGAGGCTATCCGGTCTCCCGGGGCTTCAGCGGCACGCCGGTCTGGGACGAGGACCGCGTCGGCGTGGTCGGCATGATCGCCGTCGCCGAGTCCGGCCGACCCCCGGTCAGCTACCTGATCCCGACGGCCGGCATCCTGCGGGCCTGGCCCGAGCTGCGCCCACTGGCCATCCCGCCGTCCCCGTTCCGCAGCCTCACAGCGTTCCGTGAGGCCGACGCCCCGCACTTCTACGGCCGGCGGGCCGAAAGCGACGAGCTGGACCTCGCGCTGGCCGGCGAGCAACGGGTGGCCATCGTGGGCGCCTCCGGATCCGGCAAGTCCTCCCTGGCCCTGGCCGGGGTCCTCCCCCGGCTGCGCCGCTCGGGGGCGGAAGCGGTCGTCGTACGCCCGACCCACGGCAGCAGTCCCCTGGCCGTCCTCGCCGCCGCGCTGCTGCCGCTGCTGGAGCCCGGACTGTCCGAGACGGGGCGCCTCGCCCGGATCTCCGAGCTGACCGAAGTGCTGCGCCGGGGCGGCCTCGCGGACGTCGTGGCCCGGGTGCTCGACCTGTCCAGCAGCCGTCGACTGCTCGTCGTGGTCGACCAGTTCGAGGAACTCCTCGCCCTCGCCCCGGAAGACGTCGACGAACTGGCCGACGTCCTGTTCGACGACGCCCTGCCGCAGCCGGTCCGGGTGCTCACGACCCTGCGGGCCGACTTCCTGGAGATGGCGCTGGCGCATCCCCGGCTCGGGGCCGTCATCGGCCGGCGCGTCCACGCCCTCGGCCCACTGGGCCCCGAGCGGCTGCGCGAGGTCGTGACCGCTCCCGTGGACGCCGTACCGGCGGTGCGCTACGAAACCGGCCTCGTGGACCGCATGACGTAGGTGCCCATGTCGTCGCCCTCGACAATGCCGGGTAGCGAGCCACCCTCGCGCAAGGGTGTGACATAGCGGGCCGCAATGACTTCGGTCAGCATTTTCCCAGGCCATCCCAGGGCTGGGCCGAATAATCCAAGGCCCGCCCGCTCGTGTACTCGCACCACTGTGACCTCGTCAATTTACACCGGGGAGTAACCGGGGAAAATCAGAGGGAGTTCGCGCCCACCAGGTGCCGTCGGCGCGCCCTCGCCGGGCCGGCCCACAGCGCCGCGAGCGCGACGTAACCGCCCACGGCGATGGCCTCGTTGTGCCCGATGTTGCGGGCCCCGGAGGCCGTTCCCAGAATCACGGGCGCCAGCCCCAGTGTCAGCACCATCTCCAGGACGAGCGTGGTTCCGCTCGCCACCCCCGGACCCGGCACGGTTGCCCCCAGATGGCCCTGCAGACCCTCACGCGTCCGGACAACACGATCGGCCTGGACTGTGCGATGCCCGCGACGATCACCCCGGTCGCTATCTGCCGAAGATCGAGGAACTGGTGGTGCCTTCCGTGCGTGGCCGGCTCGGGTGACGTCGTAGCGGTGCCTGCCCTCGCTATGTGCCGATCCAGTAGTAGAGGCGGTCTCCACGGTCGGCCGCATCGCGGGCGATGCCGGCCAGCTCGGTCAGGACCTGGGCAAGCACGTCGGCATCGGTGTCCCTTCCCCGGAAGACCTCCGACACGGCCCAGTCGGCGGCCACGGCCCGCACCTTCTCGGGGGCAAGGCCCGCGAGCGCGTCACGGAACGCTTCGGTGAACGAGTGGCATACCGTTCCACCGTCGTCGCTTGAGTTGATGAACCGGCCGTACGGCGGGTCGGCCTCGACGGCCTCGACGGACCTCCCCGATATCAGGGTGTCGAGCGCCGGCATGTGGACCTCCGGGTCAATACCCGTCAGCACCAATTGGTCGTACCCCGAGCCCATCTCCTCCAGGGTGTCGTGTTCGACTGCTTCGGCAGCGTGGGCGTCGTCGGTTGCGGCGTAGTAGCCGTAGTGGATGGTCACTCGGTTGATCATGACAGACGCCACAGATCCTCATCGCGCGAGTGCCCGCACAGCCAGGCCGGGGCAAGCGGCACAGCAGTCGGGAACACGCCCGTCGGCGCTCAGGCGACCGTATTCCCGGACGATGCCGCCGACCACCGTCGCGGTCTGCTGCGCAACCGACGCACCGGACGGATGATCCGTTCCGGATCCCGCCCCGGCGACCCGCGGTCCAGGCTCCCGATCCGTGGCGAACAACCATCCCGCCGCGGAAACAAACAGGTCAACGGGACTTCTTCCTCTTCGCGAGGCTCCGCGAGGGAACCTTCCACCAACCCCGGCCGCCGGCCTCAGGCTGATCCTCGTCACGCTCGCCACGCGCAGGACAGCCGTACTCGTCGACCGAGTCGATCAGGACCGGGTGACCCCAGTAGCCACACGGACGCAAGCCCTCATCAGCCGACTCCTGAACAGGCTCTTCGTCACTCGTGACAGTGCCAGGCGACCTCCCGCCTGGCACGGACCCACCACCTTGACCAAACACATAAAGACACCTCCCGAGGCAGGGATCCCTCGGAAGGATTACGGTCGCTCAGACACCCGGGGAAGCCGGGCGACCACCAGGCCGGTCCGCGGCGCTCGGCTGCCGCCGAGCGCTCACGCAGTCGAGCCGGCCGGAAATTGGGGAGGGAACGGCCGATGTCCGACCTGCCGCACGCGGACTACATTGCCGCCGTCCACGCTGCGCTGGCCGCCGAGGGCCTGCGAGTGCGCAGCACCTGGACCACTGAGCTCACCCACCGGGCCTCAGACCTCCACATCACGAGTTACGATGACGCCGACGGCGGATTCCGGTTCGAGGACGGCGAGTTCCACGGCGAGCGGTGGTCCGAGCCGGACTGGGTCTGGCTCGGTTGGGAGCACCACCAGGGCTGGTGGCTGATGGACGAGGACAGCGCCCTGCTGCCGATTGCCTACGACCACAACCCCTTGCCTCTGTCCGAGCTGTTCGCCGACCCCACCGCCGTCGCCGCCGCCGTCCGGCAATGGCTGACCGGTCCGAGCCTGGGCACCCCGGTGCTGTCCGGCAGATGGTCACGAGCCGATGCGTCCGAAGCAGCCCTGCGGACCTGGCACGAGCGGCGCGGTCGCTGCCTCGACGATCAGGACCGGCACCTCCGCCGCGACGACGAAGGCGAACGGGTTTCCAACTGCCGCTGCCCGTACCAGCCGTGTGGCGCCGTCGCCTTGCGTGACTTCCGTGAGGACTGCTCATGGCACATCGTCCCGCGCGACCTCTCGTGGGGCCTGTGGTCGTCGCACTCCCCCGAATCGTGCCCGGGCCTGGCGGCCGGCACGTGACCTCCGTTCCTGCACGGCTCGCCGGCGGAGTGTCGGGGGTCGATCCCTGCCTCCCTGCAAGGCGCGCCGTGGACCGGTCGGTTCTATGCGGATCTGACCCACACCGGGTGAGGGGGACGCATGCCGTCCCCTCCGCCCCGCCGTCGGGTCACGTGCGTCAGGACCGCACGGTCCAGCAGCAGAGTGGGCCGGGGGTGTACCGCCGGGGTCATCGCGGTTCGCCTCGGCGGGACGACGATGGTGCGGACTGCTTCCGTGCTGCGCGCCGTCGTGCACCGGGCCGATCAAGCGGGTCCATTCAGTCCCGGGAAGGGCCGTTCGGCCCCCTGCGAGTCTCGGGTAGCAGAGGAAGTCCGGGTGATGGCGAGCAAGACAGGAGCGGGGGCCCGGAGCCGAGCTCCGAACCCGAGGCGATGCCGAGACGCTTCCCCGGACGGTGACATGCCGACGTCACCTCTGCCGCGGACCGGGGCGAGCCATCGGAGAAGTCCCCGGCCCCAGCCCGCGCCGGCCTTGCTCCTGGGGTGCGCTGGGGAGTTCTGCCCCCGCCCGGGGAGTCCCCGGGGAGTTTGAGCGGCATAGGCAGGGAAGCCCGTGGAAGCCCCTGAAAGAAGCGCGCTCGCGGGTCAGCACCCTAGAGCGGTGCAGAACCGCAGGTCGCGGGGCTGACCACGGGGCCTGCCGACTGCACGTACCGAGATCATCCGGGGCGATGATTCCGGGAGGGCAGATCACCCTCACATAGGGGCGCGAGACGGGCAAAGTGCAGCCACTTCCACCACCCTAATCCCAGGCCAACTCGCGCTCCTCCTTTCAATTCCGAGGCGTACGTCAAGATCGAGCCCGGACGCAGTGCTGCTCGCAATCAACTCTGGGGAGAATCTGGGGGGCAACCAAAGGGCCATGGCGTCACCCCAGGTCCTGATTGCAGAGCCTGCACCAGTCCGCGAACTAGGGGCGTTTCAAAGTCCCCGCGAGTGCGTGGGTCCGCAGGTCGCAGCGGCGCAAGAGGCCCGGGCCGGCCCGTCGCGAACGCAACGACCGGTTGGGCGGGTTGACCCTCCCAAGTCGCCTTGATGCACCGGAGCTTCGATGTGCCACAGGTCTACCACCGTCTGCCTGATCAAGTCTGCCGGTCCTGGGCGGCGTGGCGGGACTGCCGCTGGTGGAGCGGCTGCTGCCGGATCCGGGACAGCGTCGCGGGGTGCGCCACCGGCTCGTGGCGGTGCTACTGATCGCCGCCCCCGATCATCAGGCTCCGCTCGCACTGCGCACCACCCGCCCCCTGCTCCACGAGGCGGTCACCCTCATCGCGGCCGGACAGGACGCCCGTACCGAAGTGGGGCTGGCCAAAGTCGCCGCCCGGATGCTCCAGCAGGTCACGGATTCCCCGCCGGACGCCCTGAGCCCGGTCCGAGGTGGGCTTCGGCCAGGCGGCTCAGGATCGCCACGGCCCGGTACGAACACACCGCGGCCCGGGGCGCCCACGCACGCGACAGCTTGACCAGCGCGACGGCGGTGATCGCCGCGGCCGAGGTGTCGACGGGCCATGCGGCCGGAACGCCTCGTTGGGCGGGGTGATCCGCCCGGTCAGCGCCTCCGCCTGTACATCAAACGCCCTCTGACAGCATCGGCCTGTCGGGGGCGGACGCCTCCCACCCTCTTTGGACATCACGCCCTGTTGAGCTCGTTCAGATGTGTTCCGCCGCCGCATCCAGCAGCCAGTCCGTCAGGTAGCCGGCAAACGACGAGCGGACCAGTACCCAGAATCCGGCCTTTGGTTCGTCCCTGGCGACCAGCACGATCTGCGTGCGGGCCAGGGTGGTCTGGGCGCAGCATCCGGCTGCGAAGACACGCGGGTGCAGGTCCAGGGGACAGCCATGTGCCAGCAGGTCACGAGCGCGTGGACCCGTGACGAGGAGGGTGGTGCGCTGGGCGGAGACGTCGGTGACGGCCACGGGATCGTCGCCGCTCGCGGCCCTGATCCGGCTCTCCAAGTCCCGCTGACTGCCGGTCGGCCCCACCACCAGCCATTCGTCGGGGCCGAGCCACACCGCGGTCAGCTCGCCGGCGCGTACGACGGTGTTGGGTTCGAGGGGCAGGTGGAGGCCCAGCGCGAGACCGACGGCGTCCGCTGCCGCTCCCTTGGCGTCGAGCCGTACGTTGACCTGGGCCAGGAAGGGGAGTTCGGCCAGCCGGACCGCGCCCCCGGAGGTGCGCGTCGCGGCGGCCAGGCGGTCGGTGGCATGCAACAGGGGACTGCGGCGCGGGATGGTAAGGGCGATGTCAGCCATCGCGGCGGGCTCCCTCGGGGTCGTAGAGGACAGGGCTTGCGACGGTCACCGGAACCAGGTGGTCGCCCACGGGGGCGTAGAGCCGCTCGCCGATTCGGTCCCGGCCGCCCTTCACCAGGGCGAGGGCGAAGGTCCGGCCGAGCGCCGCGCTGCGGTAACTGGAGGTGACGTGGCCGAGCATCGGCACGGGCGGGGCGGGCAGCACGCTGTCGGCGACCAGCTGCGTTCCTTCGGGGAGGAAGGCACCCGGGTCCTCCGGGAGCAGGCCGACCAGGTGCTTGCGGTCGGGGCGTACGGCGTCGGCGCGGGCGTAGGAGCGCTTGCCGATGAAGTCGGGCTTCTTCTTCGACACCGCCCAGCTCATGCCGAGGTCGTGCGGAGTGACGGTGCCGTCGGTGTCCTGGCCGATGATCGGGTAGCCCTTCTCCGCGCGCAGGACGTGCATGGTCTCGGTGCCGTACGGGGTGATGCCGAACGGGGCACCGGCCTCGTACAGCGCCTCCCACAGGGCGAGCGCCTCCCACGGTGACACATTGATCTCATAGGCCAGTTCGCCGGAGAAGCTGATCCGGCACACCCGGGCCTCGACGCCCGCGACGGTCGTGTCCCGCCACGCCATGAACGGGAAGCTGTCGTTGTCCACCGCCAGTGCCGGCGCGAGCGTCCCCAGCACCTCGCGGGAGCGGGGGCCAACCAGGGCGGCAGTGGCCCACTGTTCCGTGACGGAGGTGCAGTGGACGCGCAGCTCGGGCCATTCGGTCTGCAGCCATTCCTCCATCCAGTCCAGTACGGCGGCCGCGTTGCCCGTCGTGGTGGTGATCAGGAAGCGGTCCGGTGCGAGGCGGATGACGGTGCCGTCGTCGAAGATCATGCCGTCCAGGTGGCACATGACGCCGTAGCGGATCATGCCGACCTTCAGGTTGCTCATCACGTTGGTGTAGAGCCGGTCGAGGAAGACGGCGGCGTCCGGGCCCTGTACGTCGATCTTGCCGAGGGTGGAGGCGTCCATGAAGGCGACGCCCTCCCGGGCCGCGGCGCTCTCGCGCAGCACGGCCGTCTCCATGTCCTCGCCGTCCTGTGGGTAGTACCAGGGCCGCTTCCACTGGCCGACGTTCTCGAACAGGGCGCCGTGCACGATGTGCCAGTCGTGCAGAGCGGTCGTACGGATCGGGTCGTGCAGTGAGCCGCGGTCGCGGCCCGCGAGCGTGGCGAAGGAGACCGGCGTGTAGGGCGGGCGGAACGTCGTCGTGCCGAGGGCCGAGACGTCCACACCGAGCAGTTCGGCGACGACGCCGCTCGCCAGGACCCCGGAGGTCTTGCCCTGGTCGTTGGCGGTGCCGGCCGTGGTGTAGCGCTTGGTGTGCTCGACCGAGCGCAGGCCGGCGCCGGTCGCGCGGATCAGGTCGTCGGCGGTGACGTCGCGCTGGAGGTCTACGAAACGGGGTGCACCGGCGGCTCCCGGCACGAGGAAGACCAGCATGGCGGGCGAGTGCGGTTCGACGGTCACCTCGGGGAGGCGGGGCGCCTCGCACGTGTAGCCCTCGGCCTCGATCGCTCGGGCACCGGCGGCCGCGCCCTGCGCGAGGACCCCGGCCAGGTCGAGGACGCCGTTCGCGCTGCCGGCGACCTCGACGGCCTGGCGGCAGGTGTCGGGAACGAAGGAGCCGAGGGTGTCGTCGTAGCGCAGCTTGCCGCCAGCCTGACTGAACAGGTGGGCGACGGGGTTCCAGCCGCCGGAGACCAGCAGCAGGTCGACGGCGAACTCCCGCGTCCCTGCGGACTCGCCGTACGGGGCGGCCGTCACGGCAGTGAGCCGCGGGGCGCCTTCGGTGGCGACGACGGCGTGTCCGGTCAGCACCTCGATACCGGCCTCGCGGGCTCGGCGCGCCCACTCCCCCGGATCGGGTCGGGTGTCGACGATCACAGCGACCTCCACGCCCGTCGCCGCGAGATCCAGCGCGGCGGCGTAGGCGCTGTCGTTGGTGGTGAAGACGACGGCGCGGCGGCCGGGCAGGACGCCGTATCGGTTGATGTAGGCGCGGGCCGCGGCCGCGAGCATCACTCCGGGGCGGTCGTTGTCCGCGAAGGCCAGTGAGCGCTCGTGGGCGCCGGTCGCGAGTACGACGCGACGTGCTCGGATGCGCCAGACGCGCTCTCGGGAGAGGTGCTCGGGGGCGAGTGCGCCGAGGTGGTTCGTGCGGCGCTCGACGGCGAGGAGGTGGTTGTCGTCGTAGTGGCCGAAGACCGTGGTACGGCGGAGTACGCGCACCTCGGGTGCCGTGTCGAGCTGCTGACCCGACTCCTGTACCCAGTTGTGGAGTTGAGCTGTGTCCAGCAGGCTGCCGCCCAACTCGGGCCGGTCGTCGGCGAGGATGACGCGCGCTCCGCTGCGGGCGGCGGCCGTCGCGGCGGCGAGACCGGCCGGGCCGGCGCCTACGACAAGCAGGTCGCAGTGGGCGTGGACGGCGTCGTAGCGGGCCGGGTCCGGCTCGGTGGCGAGGCGTCCCTGGCCGGGCAGGCTGCTCGCCACCAGGCCGTCGTACAGCTCCACGGTCGTCGCGGGCAGCATCGGCTCGGGGAACGGGGCCTCGATCTGGATGACGGCGTTGGGCTCCTCGACTCCGGCCGAGAAGATGCCACGCGGGCGGCCGAGCTTGATACTCGTGCCGGCCTGGATGACGCCGTTGGCCAGGAGGGCGGAGGCGAGGGTGTCGCCTTCGTAACCCTGGTATTCGGTGCCGTCGAAGGTGAAAGTCAAGGGGCGGTCGCGGTTGATGCGGCCGCCGGTCAGGAGGCGGAAGCCGGTTGCCGGTACCGCCGCTGGGGACTCCGCCCCCGGACCCCCGTTCGGCCCTGAAGGGGCCTCGTCCCCAAACCCCGGACGGGCTGATGGTGCCGGCCGTGGCGGAGAAGGCACCGGACGCTCACTGACCGCCGGGCACTCCTCCCCCGACCGGTACACGGAGAGAACCTCGTTCGTCGACGTGTCCCGCACCGCGTTGAACCACCGTCGGCAGCCCGCCGCATGGCTCCAGCGCTCGGCGAAGGGACCCTTCGGGTTGTCGCGGAAGAACAGATACCGGGCCCACTCCTCGTCGGTCAGGTCTGCGGATTGCTCCGGATACGGCACATGGGCCTGGCCGCCGTAGTGGAACTCGGCTTCGTCACGGGGCCCGCACCAGGGGCAGGGGATCAGCAGCATGGTTGGGCTCCCTAGTGGGCCACCGCGGCCGCGCCGTGCTCGTCGACGAGCGCGCCGGTGGTGAAACGGTCGAGCGAGAAGGGGGCGTTGAGGTGGTGGGGGGTGTCGTGGGCGATGGTGTGGGCGTAGACCCAGCCGACACCTGGGGTGGCTTTGAAGCCGCCGGTCCCCCAACCGCAGTTCAAGTAAAGGTTGTCCACCGGAGTGAGGCCGATGATCGGCGAGGCGTCGGGGCTGACGTCGACGATGCCGCCCCAGGTACGCAGCACATGGGCGCGGGCGAAGACCGGGAAGAGTTCGAGGGCGGCGGACATCTGCTCTTCGATGATGTGGAAGGCGCCTCGCTGGGTGTAGGAGTTGTACGAGTCGATGCCCGCGCCCATCACCAGCTCGCCCTTGTGCGCCTGGCTGACGTACACATGGACCGCGTTGGACATGACGACCGTCGGGTGCACCGGCTCCAGGAGTTCGGAGACGAGCGCTTGCAACGGGTGGCTCTGCAGGGGCAGTTCGATGCCCGCCATGGCGGCGAGGACCGAAGTGTGGCCAGCCGAGCAGAGCGCGACCTTGCCCGCGGCGATCGGACCGAGGGAGGTCTGTACGCCGACCGCCCGGCCGCCGACGATGTCGAGGCCGGTGACCTCGCAGTTCTGGATGATGTCGATCCCGGCGGCGTCGGCGGAGCGGGCCAGGCCCCAGGCGACGTGGTCGTGCTTGGCGATGCCGGCGCGCGGCTGGTAGGTGCCGCCCATCACCGGATAGCGCACGTCGGGCGAGATGTTCACGATGGGGCAGACGTCCTTGACCTGCTGCTCGTCGAGCCATTCGGCGTCCACGCCGTTGAGCCGGTTCGCCTCGACGCGGCGCACGCTGTCACGGACGTCCTGCAGGCTGTGGGCGAGGTTCAGCACGCCGCGCTGGGAGAAGAGGATCGGGTAGTCGAGCTCGTCCTCCAGTCCCTCCCACAGCTTGAGCGCGTGCTCGTATATGCCGGCGCTCTCGTCCCACAGGTAGTTGGAACGGATGATGGTGGTGTTGCGGGCCATGTTGCCGCCCGCCAGCCAGCCCTTCTCCAGCACGGCGACGTTGGTGATGCCGTGGTTCTTCGCCAGATAGTGGGCAGTGGCAAGGCCGTGTCCGCCGCCTCCCACGATCACCACGTCGTACGACTTCTTGGGCTCGGGTGTGCGCCACAGCCAGTCGGGGTGCTCGGGGAGCTCGGCGCCCGGGGTGCGGGGGCTCATCGGACGTCTCCGTATTCTGAAAGGTGCGCTTCTGAAAGCGGCGTTTCTGAACGGTGTTGGTAGAGCGGATGCTTGGCTGCCGCCTCCTCCGTGCGGGCGCGCAGGGCGGCGATGTCGGGCTCGGGCTGGAGGGCCGGGGCGATCACATCGGCGACCTCGGCGAAGTCCTCTTCGGTGAAGCTGCGGGTGGTCAACGCCGGTGTGCCGATGCGCAGTCCCGAGGTGACCACGGGTGGGCGCGGGGCGAAGGGCACGGCGTTGCGGTTGACGGTGATGCCGATCTCGTGGCGCAGGTCCTCGGCCTGCCTGCCGTCCAGTTCGGAGTCCCGCAGGTCCACCAGGACCAGGTGCACGTCCGTACCGCCGGTGAGGGCCTTCACCCCGTTGGCCGCCACGTCGGGGCGGGTGAGCCGTTCGGCGAGGATCCGGGAGCCGGCGAGCGTACGGGCCTGGCGCTCGGCGAACTCGGGTGACGCAGCGATCTTGAACGACACCGCCTTCGCGGCGATGACGTGTTCCAGGAGTCCGCGCTGCATGCCGGGAAACACCGCCGACTGCTGGCGGTGCAGCTCGGCGCGGAGGGCGGCGTGGGCCTCGGGGTCCAGCTCCGCCAGGGGGGTGTTCAGCGCGTTCATACGGCGTTCGCGTTCCTCTCGGCGGCCTCGACGACATTGGCGAGCAGCATCGCCCGCGTCATGGGTCCTACGCCCCCGGGCATCGGCGCGAGCCACCCGGCGACGTCGGCGGAGTTCGGGTGCACATCGCCGACCAGCCCGTGGTCGGTGCGGGTGATGCCGACATCCAGGACCGCCGCGCCGGGGCGCAGCATGTCCTTGGTGATCAGCCCGGGCGAGCCGGCGGCCGCGATGACGATGTCCGCCTCGCGTACGTGCCAGGCCAGGCCCTTGGTGCCGGTGTGGCACAGGGTCACGGTGGCGTTCTCCGACTTGCGGGTGAGCAGCAGCCCGATGGGCCGTCCGACCGTGACGCCCCGTCCGATCACGCACACCCGCGCTCCCGCGAGCGGTACGTCATGGCGGCGGAGCAGTTCGACGATGCCACGGGGGGTGCACGGCAGCGGGGCCTCGACCCCCAGGGCGAGCCGACCGAGGCTGACGGGGTGCAGGCCGTCGGCGTCCTTGGCCGGGTCCATGCGTTCCAGTACGGCGTTCGCGTCCAGGTGGCGCGGCAACGGGAGTTGGACGATGTATCCGGTGCAGGCCGGGTCGGCGTTGAGCTCGTCGATCACATCCTCGACCTGCTCCTGCGTGGCGTCGGCGGGCAGTTCACGGCGCATGGAGGAGACGCCGATCTGCGCGCAGTCGCGGTGTTTGCCGCCGACGTAGGCGCGGCTGCCGGGATCATCTCCGACCAGGACCGTGCCGAGCCAGGGCGGGCGGCCGACCGTGGCCGTCGGCTTGGCGACACGTTCCGCGAGTTCACGGCGGATAGCGGCGGCGATCGCTTTGCCGTCGAGCAATTGCGCGGTCACCGGCGGTGCTCCTTCCCTCGAAGCCGAAGCTGTGAGCTAGCCACGGAGGCGGGACATGGTCGGGTCGAAGAGGGGCTCCTCGGCGACGACCGCCTCGACGCGCTGGTCGAAGTAGCCGATGTGCACGGCGGTGCCGGGGGTGGCGAGTTCCGCCGGGAGCCAGGCGTAGGCGATGCCCTTGCCGATCGTGTAGCCGTAGGCAGCGCTGGTGACATAGCCGACGGCGCGATCACCGTCGTACACCGGCTCCTTGCCCATGACGACGGCCTGCGGGTCGTCGATGGTGAGGCAGGTCAGCTTGCGCCGTACGTCGGCCTTACGGCGTTCCAGGGCTGCCTTGCCGATGAAGTCGCCCTTGTCGAGTTTGACCGCGAAGCCGACGCCGGCCTCGTAGGGGTCGTGCTCGTAAGTCATGTCGGTGCCGAAGGAGCGGTAGCCCTTCTCCAGCCGGAGGCTGGAGAAGGCGCCCCGGCCGGCGATGAGGCCGCCCAGTGGCTCGGCCGCCTGCCACAGGGTGTCCCACAGCTTCTGGCCGAGGTCGGCGGTGGTGTACAGCTCCCAGCCGAGCTCGCCGACGTACGACAGACGCATCGCGGTGACGGGGACGGAGCCGATGTGGGCGCGCTTGGCGCGGAAGTACTTCAGGCCGTCGTTCGAGAAGTCCGCGTCGGTGAGGGGCTGGAGGACCTTGCGGGCCAGCGGGCCCCACAGCCCGATGCAGCAGGTGCCGGGGGTGATGTCACGTACGTGAACCGATCCGTCGGCCGGGAGGTGGCGGGTGAACCAGTCGAGGTCCAGGTTGCCGTTGGCGCCGACCTGGAAGAGGTCGCGGGCCAGCCGGGCGACAGTGACGTCACTGCGGATGCCACCGTCCTCGTCCAGCAGAAGGGTGTACGTGACGGAGCCGACGGACTTGTCGACCTTGCCGGTGGACAGCCGCTCCAGGAAGGCGGCGGCACCGGGGCCGGCGACCTCGAGGCGCTTGAGGGCCGTCATGTCGTACATCGCGACGGTCTCGCGGGTGGCCTGTGCCTCGGCTCCGACGATGGGTGACCAGTAACGCGCGGCCCAATCGTTCGGGGTCGGGATGGAACGGCCCTCGACCAGGCCCGCGTTGGCCTCGTACCACTGGGGGCGCTCCCAGCCGTTCGCCTCCAGGAAGAAGGCGCCCAGCTCCTGCTGGCGGGCGTGGAAGGGACTCGTGCGGATCGGACGCGGGTCCCCTGACGGCTGGAGCGGGTGCAGGATGTCGTAGACCTCGACGAAGTTCTGGCAGTCGCGGGCCAGGACGTAGTCCGGGGCGAGCTGGTGCGGCTCGAAGCGGTTGATGTCGCACTCGTGCAGGTCGAAGGAGGAGCAGTAGCCGTCGACCAGCCATTCGGCTACGGCCCGACCCACGCCGGCGGAGTGGGTGACCCAGACGGCCTCCGCAACCCAGAAGCCCTTGACGTCCGGAGATTCGCCGAGGAGAGGCAGGCCGTCGGTGGTGAAGGAGAACAGGCCGTTGATGCCCTCCTCGACCTTGGCTTCCTTCGTCGCCGGCAGCAGTGACTGGGTCTCGGTCCAGGCGTCCTCGAAGTCGTCCTCGGTGAACTTCAGGACCGACGGCATCCCGTCGGCCTCGTCGACGGACAGGATGTCGTCCGCGGAGAGCGGCATCGGGCGGTGACCGTAGTAGCCGATGCCCAGGGTGTCGAAGCGCTCGCGGTAGTAGAGATCGGCGTCCTGGTGGCGCAGGATCGGACGCACCGCCTCCTCGGTCTGGCCCGCCAGCGCCGGTACCGGTCCGGTCCAGGCCAGTTGGTGGCCGAGAGGGGTGAGCGGAAGGTTCATGCCGACCATGCGGGCGATCTTCGGGCCCCAGATGCCGGCGCAGCACACGACGATGTCGGCGCGGATCTCCCCCTGGTCGGTGAGGACGCCGGTCACCCGGCCCTCACTCTGCTGTACGTCGAGGACTTCATGGCGGGCGAGGAAGCGTACGCCGCGCTCGGTGGCCCGGCGGATCTGTGCCTCGACGGCGAGGACGGCCTTGGCGAGACCGTCCGTCGGCACCAGGAGGCCGCCGAGGACCTTGTCCGGGTTCACGAGCGGGTGCTGCTCGACGCACTCCCGGGTGCTCAGCAGCCGGGCCTCGATGCCCCAGGCGGCGATCCATCCGTGGCGGCGGTGGAGTTCGGCGAGGCGCTCGGGGGTGGTCGCCACCTCGAGGCCGCCGACCTGCAGGAAGCAGGGCCGGCCGTCGACGTCGAGAGAGCAGAACTTCTCGACGGTGTAGCGGGCCAACTCGGTCATGGTCTTGGAGGAGTTCGTCTGGAAGACCAGGCCCGGGGCGTGCGACGACGATCCCCCGGTGGCGGGGAGCGGGCCCTGGTCGACCACGGTTACTTCGGTCCAGCCTCGCGCGGAGATCTCGTCGGCGAGCGCCGCTCCCACGACGCCCGCTCCGATGATGACCACTCGGGGTCCCGCCATCGCCGCACCTCCGACTCAAAGCAATCCAGTTGCTGTCTGCGCAACATGCTTCAGGTTGCGCAACTCAATGTGCCTGTCGCCGGGAGTGGGTGTCAAGAGGTCCGCGACGTCGGAAAACCGTCCGAAACACGACGAGGCCCGGCAGGCTGACAGCGCAGCCTGCCGGGCCCGTCCGGCGGGTTTCCGGGTCACTCGTGCGGCAACGCTCCGCCGCCGGCCCGAGGCTGCAGACGGTGCCGCGTCGAGCCCTACTTGATCCAGGCGTCGACCTTGTCGGGGTTGGCCTCGACCCACTTCTCCGCCGCCGCCTCGGGCGACATCTTGTCCACCGCGATGTACTTGGCCACGATGTTCTGGTCGTCGTTCGTCCAGTTGAAGTTCTTCACCAGGTCATAGGCGGGACTGCCGGACTTGGCGAACTTCGCGCTGACGATCTTGTCCAGGTGGTACACGGGATAGTCGCAGGCGACCTGCGCCGCATCGGTGTCACAGCCTGTCGTGTACTCAGGCAACTTGACCTTGACCAGTGGTACCTCGGACATGAACCACTGCGGCTCGTAGAAATAGCCGATCACCCACTCCTTGTCCTTCTCGGCCTTCCGGAAGGCCTGGATGAGCGCGGTCTCGCTGCCCGCGTACACCACCTTGAAGTCCAGCTTCAAGTTCTTCACCAGTGCCTCGTCGTTGGTGACGAACGACGGGTCGCCGTCAAGGAGCTGCCCCTTGCCGCCGGACTCCGAAGTCTTGAACTTGGACGCGTACTTGTTGAGGTTGTTCCAGTCGGTGATGTCGGGGTGTTCCTTGGCCAGCCACGGCGGTACGTACCACCCGATGAGGCCTTCGTTGCCGGTCCGACCTGCCTCGACGGCGGTCTTCTGATCGGCGATGTACTTCTTCTTCAGGTCGTCGTGACCCCAGTTCTCGATGACGGCGTCGACCTCGCCCGTCCCGAAGCCCTGCCAGGCGATCTCTTCCTTGAGGTCCTTCCTGGTGACCGTACAACCGAGCTTCCGCTGCGCGACGTACGCGACGACCGCCGCGTCCGCCTCGTATCCCACCCACGGGTTGACCGCGAGGTTGAACGTGCCGCACTTGCCCGCGCTGCTGTCCGAACCGGCGGAGCTGTCACCGACCTTCGCACCGCCGCAGGCGGTGAGGGTGAGGCCGAGTACCGCTATGCCGGCCGCGCCGACTCTCCACTGTTGTCCTTGCGTTGCCATGATCCGCGCTCCTTATGCGCTCGTACGCCGAGCCGCTGCCTGAGTGATCCGGTCGAACATGACTCCGAGCAGCACGATGGCGAGCCCCGCCGCCAGCCCCTTGCCGTACAGCTGCCCCTGAGAGAATCCGGCCACGACGTCGTAGCCGAGGGCGCCCGCTCCCACCAGGCCGCCCACAACAACCATCGACAGCACGTAGATCAGACCCTGGTTGGTCGCGAGCGTCAGGGCACTGCGTGACATCGGCAGTTGAACCTTGGTGATGATCTGCCAGGTGTTGCACCCGGCAGCCGTGGCCGCCTCGACGGTGGTCTCGGGCACGGCCCGCACTCCGTCCCCGATGATCTTGATGGCGACCGGAGCCGCGTAGACGACGGCAGCGACGATCGCCGTGAAGCGTGTCGCGCCGAACAGCGCGAGGAACGGCACGAGATAGACGAACGGCGGCATGACCTGTGCCGCGTCCAGGGTGGGCCGCAGCATCCGGTCCACGAGCGGGCTGCGCCCCATCCACACCCCGAAGGCGACACCGAGCACCAGCACCAGCACCGTCGCCACGAGGGTCGACGCCAGCGTCGTCATGCTGTCCGACCACACGCCCGTGCCGACGAGCAGTCCCACGCACACGGCCGCGGTGACCCCGGCGCGCCATCCGCCGAGCACCGTGCCGAGTCCGACCAGGGCCGCGCCGACAAGCCACCACGGGGAGTCGGTCAGCAGTGTCTGGAACGGATTGAGCAGCCCGTTGGTGATGGCGTCGCGGAAGGCGTTCGTGATGCCCGCCAGGTTGTCCTGCGCCCAGGTAGTCACGTTGTCCGCCGCGCTCGCGATGGTGCTGCCGGCGCCGCCCTCGCCGGGGAACTCGGCCGCCCATACGTACAGGTGCGACAGGTACACCAGGACCGCAGCCACCACTCCGCCGCCCGCCAGCAGCGGGCGCCGCCACCTGAGGAAGCGGTTGCCCGAGCGCCTGGCCGCCTCGGCCCGTCCGCTCGCCGCCGTCGTGACCCGGTCGAGGACGATGGCCATGACGACGATGGCAAGGCCCGCGTTGAAGGCCGTGCCGACGTCGAGCGACTGCAGGGCCTGGACGACGGTCTTTCCGAGGCCGGGGGCGTCGATCAGGGCCGCGATGGTCACCATGGCCAGGGCGGCCATGATGGTCTGGTTGATGCCCATCACCACGGTCCGCTTGGACATCGGCAGCAACACCTTCAGCAGTGTCTGCCGCCGCGTCGAGCCCAGCGAGTCGGCCGCCTCCACGGTGGTCTCCGGTACGGAGCGGATGGCGTGCGCGGTGATGCGAATCGTCGGCGGTGCCGCGTAGATCAGCGTGGCGATCGTGGCGGAGGCCGGGCCGATCTGGAAGAACAGGGTCAGCGGGGCCAGGTAGACGAAGGTCGGCATCGTCTGCATGAGGTCCAGGAAGGGGGTCATGATCTGGTTGAACCGGTCGGAGAGCCCTGCCCACACACCCAGTGGGATCGCGAACAGCAACGCCACGACGACTGCAGAGAGGGTGAGCGCCAGGGTGTCCATGCTCTCCTGCCACAGGCCCTGCAGCCCGAGGAAGGTGAAGCCGGCCACGGCCAGGAGCGCGACCCGCCAGTTGCCGACGGCCCAGGAGATGTAGCCGGCTATGCCGACGACGCCGAGCCAGCCGATCTGCGGCAGCGGCCGGTCGGCGGACGGCTGGGAGATCAGGTCCTGGACGAAGGTCACCAGATTGTCGATGACCAGGCGGATCTCGTTGAAGAAATAGAGGAAGAGGGGGTTGGAGTTGCGATTGGCGCCGATGGAGTCATTGACGTCGTTGAACCAGCGGTGCAGATCGGTGAGGTCCGCCGCCGCCAGCGCCAGGGTCTGCTTTCCACGCAGCAGGGCGAAGAGCACCAGCCACCCGACCATGATCGCGGCCACCACCATGCGGCGGCTGATCCTGCGCCCGCCCGCGACGGGCACAGCCTCTTCGGCCTTGTCGGCCTTGTCGGCCTTCTCCCGTTTCTCTATGGCGACGGTCATCACATGTCGCCTTCCCGTCCGGCGACCACCGCAAGGATCTCCTCGTCACCGACGATGCCGAGCAACTTGCCGTTCTCGACGACCTTGACCGGCTTCTCGGCCGCCAGCACCGCCCGGGTGGCTTCCCGCACCACGACGTCCGGACCCAGCTCTGGGCCGTCCAGGGCGTCGTCCGGCTTCGCCGGACGCATGATCCACCGCAGTGTGAGTACGTCGCCCTTCGGCACGTCCTTGACGAACTCGCGTACGTAATCGTCGGCGGGGGCGCCGACCAGTTCGTCGCCGGTACCGCACTGGACCGTCTTGCCGTCGCGCATGATGAGGATGCGGTCGCCCAGCTTGAGCGCCTCGGAGAGGTCGTGGGTGATGAACACCATCGTCTTGCCGACCTCGTGGTGCAGACGGATGACCTCGTTCTGCATGTCGCGGCGGATCAGCGGGTCGAGCGCCGAGAACGGTTCGTCGAAGAGGAGTACGTCCGGATCGCCGGCCAGCGCCCGGGCGAGGCCGACGCGCTGCTGCATACCGCCGGAGAGCTGGTCGGGATAGGAGTTCTCGTAGCCGGAGAGGCCGACCAGTTCGACGACCTCCAGGGCCCGCTTGGTGCGCTCGGCCTTGCTCATGCCGCGGATCTCCAGGCCGAAGGACACGTTGTCGACGACCCGGCGGTGGGGCAGCAGCCCGAAGTGCTGGAAGACCATGGAAAACTTGCGGCGCCGCAGTTCGCGCAGGCGCTTGCCGTCCGCGCCGCGGATGTCCTCGCCCTCGAAGACGATCTCACCGGCGGTGGGTTCGATCAGCCGGGTCAGACATCGCACCAGGGTGGACTTGCCGGAGCCGGACAGGCCCATGACGACGAAGACCTCGCCCGGCGAGACCTCGAAGTTCACGTCTCGTACGGCGGCGGTGCATCCGGTGCGGTCCATCAGCTCACGGCGGGTGAGCCCGCACAACTCCTCGGAGTCCGGCACCTGGTCCGCCTTCGGCCCGAACACCTTCCACAGCTTGCGCACGGATATGACCGGGGTGGGGCCCAAGTCCTGGGGCGTGCTGCGCCGCTGCGGCACCTCGGTCTGTGCTGGGGTCACGATCGACCTCTCTTCGGCGTTCAGCCGCGGAACCAGTGCTGCGGCCGGGGTTGGATGTTCTGCCAGATGTGCTTGGGCTCTCGGTACTCGTTCAGGCCGGTCGATCCCAGCTCCCGTCCCACGCCCGAGTGCCCGAAGCCACCCCATTCCGCCTGCGGCACGTAGGGGTGGTAGTCGTTGATCCACACCGTGCCGTGGCGCAGCCGCCGGGCGACCCGCTGGGCCTTCCCGGCGTCCTGCGTCCAGACGGCTCCGGCGAGTCCGTACTCGGTGTCGTTGGCGATGCGTACAGCGTCGTCCTCGTCACGGAAGCGCTCGACGGTGAGCACGGGGCCGAAGGACTCCTCCCGCACCACACGCATGTCCTGTCGGCACTCGTCGAGCACGGTGGGCGGGTAGTAGTGGCCGTTCGCCAGTGCCGGGTCGTCCGGGCGTGCACCGCCGCAGCGCAGTACGGCGCCCTCGGCGAGGCCCGCCGCCACATACGCCTCGACCTTCTCCAGGTGCTGCACGGAGATCAGCGCTCCGGTCTCGGCCTCGGGGTCGAAGGGTCCGCCGAGGCGGATCTGCCGGGCGCGGCGGACGACCTCGTCGACGAAGGCGTCGTGGAGGGAGTCCTCGACGATCAGGCGGGCTCCGGCCGAGCAGACCTGGCCGGAGTGCAGAAAGACAGCCGTGAGAGCGAAGTCCACGGCCGTCTCGAAGTCTGCGTCGGCGAAGATGACGTTGGGGTTCTTGCCGCCGAGCTCCAGCGCCACCTTCTTCACGGTCGCGGCGGCGGTGGCCATGATGCGCTTGCCGGTCTCCAGCCCCCCGGTGAAGGAGACCATGTCGACGGCCGGGTCCTCGGAGAGCGGTGCGCCCACCTCGGGTCCGGTGCCCAGGACGAGATTGGCGGCGCCGGCCGGGAGCCCGGCCTCCTCGAGTGCCCGCATCAGCAGGATCGAGGTGGAGGGGGTGAGCTCACTGGGCTTGAGGACGACGGTGTTGCCCGCGAGCAGGGCGGGCGCGACCTTCCAGGACGCCTGGAGCAGCGGGTAGTTCCACGGGGTGATGAGCCCGCACACGCCGACCGGTTCGTAAACGACGCGGCTGACGGCGTCGTCGCGGCCGGTGTCGATCACCCGGCCGGCATCGGTGCCCCCGATCCCGCCGTAGTAGCGGAAGCAGGAAACGACGTCGGCCATGTCGCACTCGCTCTCCACCAGCCGCTTGCCGGTGTCCAGCGACTCGGCGCGGGCGAACTCCTTGGCGTCGCGCTCGATGAGGTCGGCGGTGCGCAGCAGCAGCGCACCGCGCTCCCGCTCGGGGGTGTGCGGCCAGGGTCCTTCGTCGAAGGCCCGGCGGGCCGCGGCGATCGCGGCCTCGGTGTCGGGGCGCGTCCCCTCGGACACGGTCGCGGCAAGCGCGCCGTCAGCGGGACAGCGGATGTCGCGGTGACCTCCGGCCACCGGATCGCGCCATTCTCCGTCCACATACAGGTCTGCCACGTGTGGAGCCCTTCGAGCGAATTTCGTTGCGCATTGTGCACCGTATTGCTTGTGATGGAACACCCTGGTCAATGTGCGGACATACGTCAAGAGGCTGACAGGTGACGATTGCGCCATGCGGGCAGTTGCGCGACCGCTCTTGACCACGAGCCGCACATAGCCCAACCATGTTGCGTATCGCTCACCATGTTGTGCAATACGCACCAACGGAGGCTGCACATGTCCCCTCGACCGCATCCTGGCCGTGAGTACGTCCTGACTCTCTCGTGTCCGGACAGCGCCGGGCTGGTCCACGCCGTGAGCGGCTTCCTCGTCAGGAACTCCGGCAACATCCTGCAGAGCCAGCAGTTCGATGATCGACTCAAGGGCCGTTTCTTCATGAGGGTCCACTTCGACGTTTCCGATCCAAACGCCGATCTGAAAAATCTGCGTTACCGATTCGGCCCCGTCGCCGAGGCCCACCAAATCTCCTGGACCCTCCGCGACGCCTCGACCCCGACCAGGACGCTGATCATGGTGTCCAAGTTCGGCCACTGCCTCAACGATCTGCTCTTCCGCCGACGCACCGGTGCGCTCAACATCGAGATCCCGGCGATCGTCTCCAATCACCGGGACTTCGAGGGACTGGCGGAGACCTACGGCGTCCCCTTCCACCACATCCCGGTGAACAAGGACACCAAGGCCGACGCCGAGGCGCGCCTGCTGGAGCTCGTGCGCGAGCTGGACATCGACCTGGTGGTGCTGGCCCGCTACATGCAGATCCTCTCCGACGACCTGTGCAAACAGCTGGAGGGGCGCGCCATCAACATCCACCACTCCTTCCTTCCCAGCTTCAAGGGCGCGCGCCCCTACCAGCAGGCGTACGAGCGCGGAGTGAAGCTCGTCGGCGCGACGGCGCACTATGTGACGCCGGACCTGGACGAGGGGCAGATCATCGAACAGGGAGTGGTCCGGGTGGACCACTCGCTCGACTCCGAGGAGCTGGTCACGGTCGGGCGGGACGTGGAGGCGCAGGTGCTCGCGCACGCGGTGAAGTGGCACAGCGAGAGCCGCGTCATGGTGGACGGCAACCGCACGGTTGTATTCCGCTGAGCGGCGGACGATCGCCGGGGCGGGGCTGGATTCCAGCCTCGCCCCGGCGTTGTATGGGCTCCGAGAAAGCGACCCGCCGGTCCGCTCAGCCGCCCAACCGGTCCAGCACAGCGCAACGCCACCGCTCGGTCTCGGCCACCTGGTTGAAGGTGAACACGTGCAGGCCCGCCACCCCCGCCGAGGGCGCGGTGAGCGCCTCGGCGCTGCGGGCGAGCAGGCGATCGGGCGAGTAGCCGCCGGGGGCCGCGAAGCGCAGGAACCAGGAGGCGTGCTTGGTCAGAAAGCGGGTCGACTCCCCCACCCCGATCTTGGCCGCCATGGACAGGAGCTTCGCCCGCTGCACGGGGCCCGCGACGCCCACATGGACGGGCAGGGTGACATCGCGGCGGCGTATCCGGCCGACCCACTCAGCCAGCACGCGCGGGTCGAAGCAGAGGTTGCTCACGATGTACGTGGCGTGCGCGCGCTTGTCCCACATCGCCTGGATGGTGAGGTCGTCGTGGATGAGCGGGTGGCTCTCGGGATAACCAGTGATGCCGACATGAGCGAAGGGGCTGCCCAGCTCGCTCAGCCTGTGCAGCACCGGCAGCGCCCCCGCATAGGCCCCGGCCGGCGGATCAGCGTCGCCCGCCGGGACGAAGACGTCGTCGACGCCCGCCTCCCGGAGCCGGCCTATGACGTCCTTCAGGTGCGCGTCGTCCCGCAACAGACGCGCGGGCACGTGCGGGACGACGCGGTAGCCGTGCGCCGCGAGCCGGACGGTGAGGTCGAGCGTCGGCTCCAGGCCCTTGACCGGCGAGGCCGTCACGGTGACGACGACGTCGCGCGGGACATGGGCGAGGACCTTGTCCTCGGTCCTCTTCGCGGGCAGCACCTCGTAGCGGACGCTCGACAGCAGCGCCCGGAAGTGTTCGGCGTCCAATGCCTACCCGGCCTGCTTCCGGGCGTCGCGGTACCGGTAGTACGCGGCCTTGGAGGCGGGCAGCGGCTCCTTGCCGAGGATGAGGTCCGCCGCCTTCTCCGCGATCATCATCACCGGCGCGTAGATGTTGCCGTTGGTGACGTAGGGCATCACCGACGCGTCGACGACGCGCAGTCCCTCCACGCCGTGTACACGCATGCTGGTCGGATCGACGACGGACATCTCGTCGGTGCCCATCTTGCAGGTGCACGAGGGGTGCAGGGCGGTCTCGCCCTCCTTCGCAACCCAGGCGAGGATCTCCTCGTCGCTCTCCACGGACGGGCCGGGTGAGATCTCCCCGTCGTTGTACGGGGCCAGAGCGGGCTGGTTGAGGAGCTTGCGGGCGACGCGGATCGACTCGGCCCACTCGCGGCGGTCCTGTTCGGTGGACAGGTAGTTGAAGCGCAGTGCCGGGTGCTCGTTCGGGTCCTTGCTCTTGATCTTCACCGAGCCGATGGCGTCGGAGTACATGGGCCCGACGTGCACCTGGTAGCCGTGGCCGCCGGCCGGCGAGGAGCCGTCGTAGCGGACCGCGATCGGCAGGAAGTGGAACATCAGGTTGGGGTAGTCCACGTCCTCGTTGCTGCGGGCGAAGCCGCCTGCCTCGAAGTGGTTGGTCGAGGCGGGGCCCTTGCGGAAGAGCCATTGCAGGCCGATGAAGGGGGCGCGCCACTTGGCCATGTACGGCTGCATGGAGACGGGCTGCTTGCAAGCGTACTGGATGTACACCTCCAGGTGGTCCTGCATGTTCTCGCCGACACCCGGCAGGTCGTGGACGAGGTCGATGCCGAGCGCGCTCAGTTCCTCGGCGTTGCCGACGCCGGAGAGCTGGAGCAGCTGAGGGGAGTTGATCGCGCCGCCGCAGAGGATGACCTCGCGGGCGCGCGCCTGCTGGACCTTGCCACGTCGCCGGTACTCGACGCCGACGGCCTTCTTGCCCTCGAAGAGAACGCGGGTGACCAGCGCGCGGGTGGTGATGGTGAGGTTGGGCCGCTTCTTCACGGGCTTCAGGTACGCCTTCGAAGCCGACAGACGGCGGCCCCGGCTGACGTTGCGGTCGAATGGGGCGAAGCCCTCCTGCCGATAGCCGTTGACGTCGTCGGTGCGGGGGTAGCCCGCCTCCTGGACGGCCTTGAGGAAGGCGGTGAACAGCGGGTTGAAGGCGGGGCCGCGTTCGAGGACGAGCGGGCCTTCGTGGCCGCGGAACTCGTCGTCGGGATCGGCCGCGAGACAGTTCTCCATCCGCTTGAAGTACGGCAGACAGTGCGCGTAGTCCCAGGTCTCCATCCCGGCATCGGCGGCCCAGCGCTCATAGTCCATGGGGTTGCCGCGCTGGAAGATCATGCCGTTGATGCTGCTGGAGCCGCCCAGCACCTTGCCGCGCGCGTGGTAGATGCGCCGGTCGCCCATGTGCGGCTCGGGTTCGGACTCGTACTTCCAGTCGTAGAACCGGCTGCCGATCGGATAGGTCAGCGCCGCGGGCATGTGGATGAAGACATCCCACGGGTAGTCGGGCCGGCCGGCCTCCAGGACCAGCACCTGGTTGCCCGGGTCGGCGGAGAGCCGGTTCGCCAGAGCGCTGCCGGCGGATCCACCACCGACGATGACGAAGTCGTATTGCAGGGGAGCCATGGTGCCTCGTCTCGCTCGCGCCGTAGATACGCGTGGCATGCTAATACAGGTAGCGCTATACGCACCAGGTTGCGGAAAGCGCAACGTGCGAGCCTGCGTTTCCACGCTGTTGTTTGCGTTTCTGTTGTTTACTGCGCATATAGTTTTGCTGTGAGCAACTACAGTCCAGATACCGAAACGACGGGTTCGCAGCCTGGCGGCGTGCAGTCCGTCGACCGCGCCATCAGCGTGCTGGAGATCCTGGCCCAGCGCGGCGAGGCCGGCGTCAGCGAGGTGGCCGCCGAGATCGATGTTCACAAGTCGACCGCGTTCCGACTGCTCGGCGCCCTGGAGGCGCGCGGTCTGGTGGAGCAGGCGGGCGAGCGCGGCAAGTACCGCCTCGGCTTCGGCATCGTACGCCTGGCCGGCGCGGTCACCGGACGCATCGACATCACCCAGCAGGGCCGCCCGGTCTGCGAGCGCCTCGCCGAGGAGATCGGCGAGACCATCAACATCGCCGTCATGCAGGAGCACTACGCGATCAACCTCTACGAGGTGCGCGGTCCGGGGGCCGTCGCCGCGCACAACTGGGTCGGCAAGCTGACCCCGTTGCACGCCACCTCCAGCGGCAAGATCCTTTTGGCCTACCTGCCGGCCAGGGAACGCGCCGCGATGCTTTCCGAGGCCGGCCTGAAGAAGGTGACCACGCACACCCTCACCTCGAAGACGAAGCTCGAGAAGAATCTCGCCGAGGCCCGGGAGCGTGGCTACTCCTGGACTGTGGAGGAGCTGGAAGTCGGGCTCCACGCCATGGCCGCGCCGGTCCGCGATCGGGACGGAGTGGTCATCGCGGCGCTCAGCGCCTCCGGACCCTCGTACCGGTTCACCGAGGAGCGTATGCATGAGCTCGCTCCGGTGCTGGTCAAGGGTGCGGACGAGATCAGCCATCGGATGGGCTACCTGGGCTGACCACCCTTGCGAGGCCGTCGCCGGCCCATCGGCCGCCGGCGTCGACCTGCCGAGAACCGCCGCCGCTACTGCGGCTGCCCTGTCCCCAGGCGTTCCTGGACCCAGTCGTGGAACTCACCGATGTGGTGCTCGCTGGGCACCAGTACGCCGCCCTTGGCGTACAGCCGGGAGCTCATCGCGGGCTGACAGCGCTCGCACGCGTCGAAGTCCTGCCGGTTGACGCGGTCGAATAGCTCCACCGACCGGCTGACGTCCTTGCCGCTTTCGACGACGCGTTTGAGGTAGAGCCAGTCGCACTCGACGAGCGTGCGGTCCGCGGCGACCGGGTACATCCGGTGAAAAATCACATGGTCGGGGACGAGGTTGATGAACACCTGCGGCTTGACGGTGATCGCGTAGTAGCGGCGGTCCTGCTCCTCGGTGACCCCCGGAATGCGGTCCAGCCCCTCCGAGCCGTCGACGGTGAAGCCCTTGATCTCGGCGCCGAACTCCGCACCGTGCCCAACGTAGTACTGAGCGGCGTACCCGTCGGCGAACTCCGGTAGCACTTCGGTGAGTTCGGGGTGGATCGTGGCGCAGTGGTAGCACTCCATGAAGTTCTCGACGATCAGCTTCCAGTTCGCCTTGACGTCATAGACGATCCGCTTGCCGACCTCGAGCTTCTCCATGTCGTAGTGCTCGATCGACTCGGTGTCGCCGAGGCGTGCGACGACGTCCTGCACGACCTCCTCGAAGGGAGGCGGGCTCTCCGCGAGGCACACCCACACGTAGCCGAGCCATTCATGGGTCGCCACGCCCGCCAAGCCGTACTCCGTGCGGCTGATGTCGGGCATCTTGGTGAGGTTGGGCGCCGCGACGAGTTTGCCCGTCAGGTCGTACGTCCAGGCGTGGTAAGGGCACTGGAAGGCACGCTTGACCTCGCCGGTCTCCTCCGTGCAGAGCTTCGCTCCGCGGTGCCGGCAGACGTTGAAGAAGGCACGTATGGAGTTGTCCCGTGCGCGCGTGATCAGAATGCTCTCGCGGCCCACCCCTACGGTCCGGAAGGCGCCGGGCCTGGCCAGATCCGAGGAGCGTACGGCGCAGAACCACATCGTTTCGAAGATGCGCTCCTGCTCCTGGGCGAAGATCTCCGGATCCGTGTAGGAGGAGCCGGGGAGGGTGGCGATCAGGCTGTCCGGCAGGCTGGTCGAGGTCACAGTGCACTCCTCGGAGAACGTCGTGGATCGGTCATTCACGCGCCGGGAAGAGCAGCTCCGGACGGTGTTTTGCATGGAGCAACGCTGAGCGTAATACGCAACAATAGAATGAAAGGTCGCATCGGCGCTGTCAAGATGCCGCGGAGGCGAGCTGCTTGCGCCAACGCATGAACAGTCGCGGCTGGTTCATCGCGAGCACGGCGACCGGCTGCCCGGCACGCCGGTAGACGGCCAGAAAACTGCGGTCGCCCAGGGCGCCTTCCTCGACCGTCACGCCGTCGGCACCGGCCGCATGACCGGCGAACTGGATCTTCACCCCGTACTGGTCCGACCAGAAGTACGGCGGCCTGGGCACACCCGGCTCCGCAGCACCCCGCGACAGCAGCGCGGCCACGGCAGCGTCGGGCCGCTCCCGCGCACCGGTCCAGTGCTCGACGCGGCGATGGACCCCCGCGTGGGGGTCGTACCAGGAGGCGCAGTCACCGACCGCGACCACACCGGCGAGGCTGGTACGGCCGTCCGCGCCGCACTTGACGCCGTTGTCGAGGACAACGCCGGACCCTTCCAGCCACTCGACACACGGGCTCGCGCCCACACCGACGACGACGATGTCGGCGGGGATGCTGCGGCCGTCCTCGAGCAGGACGGCGTCGACCCGGGTCTCGCCGCTCAGCCCCTTGACACCCACGCCGCACAGCAGCCGTACGCCGTGGTCCGCATGGAGGGCGGAGACGATGCCGCCCATGATCTCGCCGAGCGGTCCGGCGAGCGGCGTCGATGCCGCCTCGACGACCGTCACGTCGAGTCCGAGGGCGTATGCGGTGGAAGCGACCTCGGCACCGATGAATCCGCCTCCGATCACGACCAGCCTCCCACCCAGGGCCAGTTCGTCCCGCAGGGCGCGGGCGTCGTCCAGGGTGCGCAGAGTGTGCACCCCGGCCGTCCCGTCCGTGCCCGGCAGGCTCCGCGCTACCGCACCGGTCGCGATGACGACGCCCTCGGCCCGGACCTCCCGGCCGTCGGCGAGCCGCACGACACGGCCCGTACCGTCGGTGCCGAGTGCGGTGGCCCGGGCGCCGAGCAGCCATTCCGCCTGCAGGTCCTCGTCGTCCGACTCCAGCGCGAGATCGGCTTCGCCGATCCCGCCGACGAGGAACTCCTTGGACAGCGGCGGTCTGTCGTACGGGCGGTGCGGTTCGTCACCGATGACGACCAGCCGGCCGCCGTACCCCTGTTTCCGCAATGAGCGCGCCGCCGACAGGCCGGCCAGCGAGGCGCCCACCACGGCCACCGTCCTCACGCGCGGCCTCCGGCCAGCCGGGACCCGACGCAGGGCGGCAGGTTGGGGGCCTCCGTGGACAACACGACGTAGATCATGCCGCCCTCGACGATGACCTCGTGGGTACGCACCGGGCGCTTGGCCGGCGGAGCGTCGACGGCCCCGGTCCGGAGGTTGAACTTCGAAGCGTGCAGCGGGCATTCCACCTCGCAACCCTCCAACCAGCCGTCGGCGAGCGAGGCGTCCTGGTGGGTGCAGGTGTCGTCGATGGCGAACACTTCGCCGGTGTCGGTGTGGAACACCGACACCGGCGGATCGGCTTCGAGCCGGTAGGCCTCGCCTCGCGGCAGATCCGCGAGAAGGCACGCGGGAATCATCATGACACCTCGGTGCGTATAGCGAAACAGATTGCGGTAAGCGCAACGCCAGTTTGAGGGCGGCCCCAAACCCTTGTCAAGGCATCCAGGGGACGGGCAGCCCCCTGGTTCGGCGTTGTTCTTTACGCAACCCTTTGCACCATAGACAACGCTCGCCTGGAGGATCCCGTCGCGGCGATCAGCGTCTTCGACCTGTTCAAGGCGGGCACCGGGCCGTCGAGCTCCCACACCGTCGGGCCATGAAGGCCGCCCGCCTCCTCGTCACCGGGGTGCACCAAGACGGTCTGCTCCCCGGTGCCGCCTCTGTCCGGGCAGAACCCTTCGGATCGCTCGGCGCCCCGGGCCACAGCAAGCGGCAGCGGCAGCGGCAGCGGCAAGGCGGTACTCCTCGGCCTCGAAGGGACGGTCCGGAAACCGTCGACACCGGCACCAGGGACGACCGTGTGCGCCGGATCCACGAGGCCGGCCGATCGCGGCTGCTGCGCCGCCGGAAAGTGGAGTTCCGCTAGCGCGAGGACCTGGGTGCTGCACCGTCGCCGCACGTTGCCGTTCCACCCCAACGGCGTGCAGTTCCCCGCCAGAGACCGCGAAGGCGGCACGTTGAGGGCGCGCACGTACTACTCGGTGGGCGGGGGCTTCGTCGTCGACGAGAGCCCCCCGGGCGCCGACCACATCAAGCCCGACGACACACCTGTACCGCTCCCCTTCGGCTCGGCACCCGAACTGCTGTTCCGCGCCAACGAGACCGGCCTGCCGATCAGTGGAGTGATGCTCACCAAGGAGCTGGCCCGGCGGAGCGAAAGCGAGGTGCGCGTCGGCCTGCTGCGGATGTGGGCGGTGATGCAGGAGTGCGTGGAGCGCGGCTGTTCACGGACCGAGACCACCCTGCCCGGGCGGCTTAGGGTGCCACGCCGCGCCCCGCAGCTACTGCGCAGCCTCGCCGAGGATTCCTCGGATGTGGATCCGCTGCACATCATGGACTGGGTCGATCTCTTCGCGCTGGCCGTCAACGCGGGAACGCCCTCGCCTCGGTCAAGGCGATCAATGCGGCACGGATGGCGCTGCGTGGCGACGACACTCACGTGGTCTCGCTCGACAAGGTCATCAAAACGATGCGCGAGACCGGTGCCGACATGAAAGTGAAATACAAGGAGACCTCGCGCGACGGCCTCGCGGTCGACGTCATCGAGTGCCGAGACGTTCCGAGGGTTCTGGCGAAGCCGCCGCCGGTGGTCAGAATCCGCGGTCGATCCACTCCTGAAGGTGCGGTGCCTCGGCGGCGATGGTGGTCGTCTCACCATGGCCGGTGTGTACCACCGTGTCGCCCGGCAGTGTCAGCAGCCGGTCCCGGATCGAGTCGACGATGGTGCCGAAGTGGCTGTGTGACCTGCCCGTCGCCCCCGGCCCGCCCGCGAAGAGCGTGTCACCGCTGAACAGTGCCCGCAGGTCCGGCGCGTACAGGCAGACCGCACCGGGGGCGTGACCGGGGGTGTGCAGGACGGTCAGCTCGACACCCGCCACGGTGACGACCTGCCCGTCCGCCAAGTCACCGTCGGGTGACCGCTCCGGGTGGGTCTGCTTCCACAGCGGCAGGTCGTCGCCGTGGAGCAGGGTCGGAGCACCGGTACGGTCGGCAAGTTCAGGGGCTGCGTCGATGTGGTCGTTATGGGCGTGGGTGCACACGATGGCCCGCAGCGTGCGTCCGCCGAGGGCTTCGGCGATCGCCTCGGCGTCGTGCGCGGCGTCGATGACGACGGCCTCGGTATCGTCGCCGATGATCCAGACATTGTTGTCGACGTCCCAGGTGTCACCGTCCAGGGAGAACGTCCCCGAGGTGACGAGGTGTTCGATGCGGGCACCCTTCTTGCCGGCCATCAGAAGACCACCACCGAGCGCAGTACGTCGCCGCCGTGCATCCGCTCGAAGGCCTTCTCGACCTCGTCCAGTGCGATGGTCTCCGTGACGAAGGCGTCCAGGTCAAGTCGCCCCTGCAGATAGAGGTCGATGAGCATCGGGAAGTCACGCGAGGGCAGGCAGTCGCCGTACCAGGAGGACTTCAGTGCACCGCCCCGGCCGAACACGTCCAGCAGCGGCAGCTCCAGCTTCATCTCCGGGGTCGGCACACCGACGAGGACGACCGTGCCGGCCAGATCGCGGGCGTAGAAGGCCTGCTTGTACGTCTCCGGGCGGCCGACCGCCTCGATGACGACGTCCGCACCGAAGCCGCCGGTCAGCTCGCGGATGGCCTCCACCGGATCACCCCGCTTGGAGTTGACGGTGTGGGTCGCGCCGATCTTCTTCGCGGTCTCGAGTTTCCGGTCGTCGAGATCGACCGCGATGATGGTGGCTGCCCCGGCGAGCCGGGCGCCGGCGATCGCCGCGTCGCCCACGCCACCGCAGCCGATGACCGCCACGCTGTCACCGCGTCCGACGTTGCCGGTGTTGATGGCCGCGCCGATGCCCGCCATCACTCCGCAACCCAGCAGTCCGGCGGCGGCCGCCGATGCTGCCCGGTCGACCTTGGTGCACTGTCCCGCCGCCACGAGCGTCTTCTCCGCGAACGCGCCGATACCCAGGGCCGGGGACAGCTCGGTGCCGTCGGTCAAGGTCATCTTCTGCTTCGCGTTGTGGGTGTTGAAGCAGTACTGCGGCCGTCCACGCAGACAGGCCCGGCACTGCCCGCACACGGCACGCCAGTTGAGAATGACGAAGTCACCCGGAACGACATCGGTGACGCCCTCCCCCACCGACTCCACAACACCCGCGGCCTCATGGCCCAGCAGGAACGGGAAGTCGTCGTTGATGCCACCCTCGCGATAGTGCAGATCGGTGTGGCAGACCCCGCAGGCCTCGATCTTCACCAGCGCCTCGCCCGGGCCGGGGTCGGGCACGATGATCGTTTCCAGGCTGACGGGGGCGCTCTTCCCCCGCGCGACGACAGCACGGACCTGGTGAGTCATGGCCACTCCTCAGCTGGTACGAGACCTGATTCGGGTGTTGCTTAATACGGCACGCATCTCATGTGCCGCAACATAGCATCATGGAGGGCCGAGCAGGGGTCAAGGATCCGTACACAAAGAACGCCTACTGGACAGGGGCGACCCCGCCCTTCATCGGCACCCGTGCACCCCCGCGCGATCGCGACCTGTTCGCGCGGCCGGACGGGGCGATACCCCTTGATCGTGGACCACCTGATCATTGGATCGCGAGGATCCGAAGGACAAAAGTTCCCGTTGTCGGGCTGCACCTACGCAAGAAGGTCCGCACCACCATCCCCGAGCCGACGGCGACGCCGGTGCCGGACCTGCTGCGGCGCGACTTCACCGCGATCGCACCGAATTCCCGGTACGTGAGCGGCATGACCCACCTGCATTCCCGACAGGCATCGCCACCCTCCGCAACGGGCCGGCCGAGGAGCCCCTGACGTCGAGACTTCGCCCCGCCAGACAACGCGTGGGCCACCACGTGCCGGGAGCGGTGCGGCAGGGGCCGTCGGAGGCTGCTCCACACCCATGCGGCAGAGACCAAACCGGAACTCCCCAGACCGCCCCGCTGGGGAGTGCCTGGGGAGTTCCGGGGCCGTACGGGGAGTCTCTGGGGAGTTCTAGCCGCGTAAGCCAGAAAGCCCGTGAAAGACCTCCAAAGCAGCAACACCGCAGGTCAGCGCCATACCATGGGCCGAAAGCCCAGCTCAGAGCCCCGGGCTCGGGGCCTACATCCTGCAGGACACCGGCTCCGAGCCGGGCGCACTGCCGCTGCTGGGATTCACCCTCGACCTGCTGTGGCAGAAACAGCGCGGAGGGCTGCTCACCTATCAGGCCTACCAGGAGCTCGGCGGTGTCACCGGGGCGCTGAGCCTGCACGCCGATCAGGTGTGGGCCGAGTACGTCCCCGAAGGGGACGAGCCGGCGGCCAGGCGGCTGTTCACCCAGCTCATCCGGGTCCCCATGGGATCACCGGCCGCGACGCGCCGCATCGCGCTGCGCGCCGACCTGGACGAGGAGCAGTGGCGCGTCGCCCAGCGGCTCGCCGCCACCCGGCTCCTGGTGACCGGCCGCAGCGCCGAGGGCGGCGAGAGCGTCGAGCTCACGCACGAAGCCCTGATCAGCGGCTGGGAGAAACTGGCGCGGTGGGTGGAGGAGGACCGGTCCTTCCTCGTGTGGCGGGAGTCCCTGCGCCACGACATGGACCGCTGGGAACGGGCCGAACGCACCTCCGAGCTGCTGCCGAAGGAGGAGCCGATGGGCGAGCTGCACAAGCTCGCCCCGCTCCGGGAGCGGCCATCGGCACGGAGGACGGACTGGCCCCCTCCATGTCGGCGGACGGAACGCTGATCGTCCACCGGGTGCTGGACCACCTGGTCTGGTGGGACCTGGACAGCGGCGCCATCGCCCGCTCCACGCGTGCGCCCGAGGACCAGCCCGGCGGCAGCATGGACGACCTGTGGATCGGCGCGGACAACCGGACCCTGCTGCTGCGGCGGCACAGATCGGGGACCAACAACACGGGCCTGCTCGTCTACGACCCGGCGACCGACGCGTCCCGCGTCGTCGCCGACGGGGTGGACGTCATCGAGCTCTCCGGAGACCGGACGGCAGCCGTGGCGTGCAGCGAGCACGACGACGGCGCGGCCGTGAGCCTGCTGCGGATCTCCGACGGCGCCCCACAGGGGAAACCCTATGTCGAGCAGGACAAGAGGCATAAATCGGGAATCTGTCTTTCGCATGCGGTCAACACGGACGGCACCCAGGTGGCGCTGTACTCCAACAACTCGCTGCGGCTGGTCGACCTGCTGCAGCACAAGGTGCTCTCCACCGTCCCTTCGACCTACACCAGCCGGTCGAACCGACTGGCATCGGCCGACGGCAAGCTCTACTACGTCGGGTACAAGGACTCCCTGATCACCTACACCGAACTCCCCACCGGAGAATCCGTGCTCCAGGTGGGCCAGCAGATCCTCACCCACGACGGCGGCAGGACGATCAGCGTCCTCGCCGACGGATCCGCGCTCGAGGTCCGGCCCACGGCGCCGGGCACCAACGACCAGATCATCGCCGAGGCCCCGCGCGCGACGCCGTACCGGAAACCCCGGAGCACCGACCTCGTGAGGCTGAGCAAGGACGGCCGCCTGCTCGCGGACCTGGAGGGAACCAACGTGGTGGCCGTGCTCGACGCCTCCACCCTGCGCCGGCTGGCCACCATCACCGCGGCCGAGCCGCCGGCCCCGGCCACCACCACGCCAGCGATCCTGGGAGGCGGCGAGGAGCCGGACTTCCAGCACTTCTTCGACGTTGCCGGCAACGTCCTGACCATCTCCGGGACCCTGGTCCAGCAGTGGGACGCGCGTACGGGACGGGAACTCGCCCACTACGACGCGAAGGCCCTGCTGCCCACCACGGGATCCGTGCCGCACACCAGCATCGGCCCCTACCCGGCCCCGAACAAGGTGGCCGTCACCGTCTGGGGCGACCCGTCGGTCCGCATCGTCGACATCACCACGGGCACCGTCACGGAGACCGTCCGCACCACCGAGGACGTCCTCGCCGTGCAGTTCGACCCCAGCGGCCGCTACTTCGGGCTGATGCGCCGGGGCTCGATCGTCGAGTTGTGGCGGCGCCACCCCCTGCGCAAACAGATCGGTCCCCTGCGCAGCACCGCCGAGGACTCCGCCACCCCGACCGTCACCCAGTTCCTCGACGGCGACGGCCACTTCCTGATCGCCGCCAACAACGCCGTGCGGACCTACGGCATCGAGGAACGCGCCGTCCTGGAATCGTACGAATTCGGTCTGCCGCCGAGCGAGACCTCCAGCTCCAGCTCCCTCTTCCCGCCCCGTCCGTACGCCTTCATGGACATGTCCAAGGACGCCAGGGCGGTGATCTACGCCGACCCCGCAGGACCCGGCGGTGTGCTGCCGCTCGACCCCCGGGCGTGGCAGCGCGACCTGTGCAAGGCCATCGGCAACCGGACGTTCACCGCCGAGGAGCGCAGGAGCCTCCCGGTCCGCGTCCCGGCGCAGCCGGTGTGCGCACCGGACTGAACGCCCCGGGACCGACGCCGATCCGCCCGGCTCGCGGGCCCGGCGGATCCCCGGGCCTCACACCGCGGGCCTCAGGCCTGCGCAGTGCCCGGCTCCCCGCTGCCCGCGCCCTGGGAGTCCTGCTGCTCCGCGGCGATCTTCGCGCGGACCTCGTCCATGTCGAGCTCCCGGGCCTGCCGGATCAGGTCGGTCAGGGTCGCCTCCGGCAGGGCGCCGGGCTGCGCGAAGATGGCCACCTGGTCCCGGACGATCATCAGCGTCGGGATCGAGGTGATCTGGAAGGCCCCGGCCAGCTCCTGCTGCGCCTCGGTGTCCACCTTGGCGAACACGAGGTCCGGATGGGCCTCGGACGCCCGCTCGTAGACGGGGGCGAACTGCAGGCACGGCCGGCACCAGCCCGCCCAGAAGTCGATCAGCACGAACGGGTTCTCGCTGACCGTCTGGTCGAAGTTTTCCTTGGTGAGCTCGACTGTAGCCACGGTGTCCAGACCTCCTGATTGAGCCGTCTGCTCCCTTGAACGAACGTCCCGCCCTCCGCATTCCGCTTCTGCAGGACCCTCCCTAGAACGGGTGACCGGCGGGGGTGCTGCGGGCCGTGGTCCAGCGCAGTTCCGTGAAGGCGTCCAGGTTCGCCTCACCGCCGAAGCGGGCGCCGGTCCCGGAGGCGCCGACTCCGCCGAAGGGGGCGACTGCCTCGTCGTTGACCGTCTGGTCGTTGACATGGGCGATCCCGGTCGGGATGCGGTCGGCCAGATCGAGCCCGCGCGCCGCGTCCCGGGTCACGATCCCGAGGGAGAGGCCGTAGGGGCCCGCCGAAGCCAGCGCCACCGCCTCCTCCTCCGTCGCGAAGGACCGTACGGGCGCCACCGGGCCGAAGACCTCCTCGGCGTAGGCGGGGGTGTCGTCGGCGACGCCGGCCAGGACGGTCGGCCGGTAGAAGAGGTCCCGGTGGGTGCCGCCGGCCACGAGCTTGGCCCCCTGCCCGGTGCTGGCCTCCACCAGGGCGTGGACGCGGTCCAGCTGGGCGCGGTCGATCAGCGGGCCCAGGTGGACCCGCTCGCGGTACGGGTCGCCCACGGCCAGTTCCTCGGCGCGCGCGGCGAGCCGCTCGACGTACTCGTCGTAGAGCGAGGTGTGTACGAGGTGCCGCCCGGCGGTCATGCAGATCTGGCCCTGGTGGAAGAAGGAACCCCAGGAGGCCTGGGCCACGGCGGCCTCGACGTCGGCGTCGCGGAGCACGACGAGGGCGGAGTTCCCGCCGAGTTCCAGGTGCACGCGCTTGAGGTGACGGCCTGCCAACTCACCGACGGATCGGCCCGCGGCGGTGGATCCGGTGAAGGACACCACCCGCACGCGCCGGTCCGCGACCACCGCGGCGCCCGTCCCGGCACCGCCGGGCAGGACCTGCAGCAGCCCGCCCGGGAGCCCGGCGGCGGCGAAGACCGCGGCGAGGGCGAGGCCGCCGCAGACGGCGGTGCGCGGGTCCGGCTTGAGCAGGACCGCGTTGCCGAGTGCCAGCGCCGGCGCGACCGAGCGGATCGCCAGGATCAGCGGGGCGTTGAAGGGGGCCACGACCCCGACCACCCCGGCCGGCACCCGGCGGGTGAAGGACAGCCGGGGGGCCTCGCTCGGCAGCACCTGCCCCGTGGGGCGCGAGGCCAGCGCCGCGGCCTCGTAGCACTCCTGGGCCGCGACGTGCAGCTCGAAGTCGGCCTTGCCGGGTATCGAGCCGGACTCGCGGACCAGCCATTCCCGCAGCTCGTCGGCGTGTGCGGTGAACAGGTCCCCGGCGCGGCGCAGCACGGCCGCCCGCTCCGGGTGCGTGGCGCGCGCCCAGTCCCGCTGGGCCGCGAGGGCCCGTACGGCGGCCTGCGCCACGTCGGCGGGTACGGCGAGCTCGATGGTGGCGAGGGTGCGGCCGGTGGCGGGTTCGACGACCGGGGCGGAGCCGCCGGTGAGGGTGGGTCCGTCCTGCCAGAGCGTCGGATCGAGGAGCGGCATGGCGCGGGGCCTCCGGTGGGGATGGGCGGGGCGGGGGGCGGCAGCACGCGCCATCGTGCCAGACCGGAGGCTCCACATCTGTTCAGTTATTGGGCAGTTGACGGCGAGCGGTGACCGGAAACGATCGACGCCCGCGCGCCGCACCGGCCCGGGTCAGCGCTCCAGGACGAGGGCGATGCCCTGCCCGACCCCGATGCACAGGGCCGCCATGCCGGTGCCGGAGCCCGCCGCCGCCAGCTGGTGCGCGACCGAACCCGCCAGCCGGGCACCCGAGGCGCCGAGCGGATGGCCGATCGCGATGGCGCCGCCCCGCGGGTTGACCACGGCCGGGTCGAGCTCCGGCCAGGCCGCGAGACAGCCCAACGCCTGTGCGGCGAAGGCCTCGTTCAGCTCGAAGGCGGTCAGATCGGCGAACCCGCGGCCGGACTTGGCGAGCGCCCGCTGGACGGCGTCCACCGGACCCAGGCCGAAGAGCTGGGGCTCGATGCCGGTGACGGCGGACGCGCTGATCCGGGCGAGCGGCTCCCGGCCGGTGGCCGCCAGACCCTCTTCGTCGGTCAACAGCAGTGCGGCGGCGCCGTCGTTGAGCGGGGAGGCGTTGCCCGCCGTGACCGTACCCGTGCCGTCCGTCCGGAAGGCCGGCTTCAGTCGGGCCAGCGCCTCGGGCGTGGAACCCTCCCGGATGCACTCGTCACGCACCAGGTCCACGCCGGCGTACGGAACGACCTCACCGTCGTACAGCCCGGCGGACCAGGCGGCCGCCGCCTTGCGGTGGCTCTCCAGGGCGAAGGCGTCCTGTGCGTCGCGGGTGATGCCGTGCTTGTCCGCGACGAGTTCGGCTCCCTCGCCGAGCGAGCCGGTCCACTCCTCGGGCATGCGCGGGTTGGTCATGCGCCAGCCCAGGGTGGTGGACCACATCTGCTGGTGGCCGGCCGGGAAGGCGCGCTCGGGCTTCTGTACGACCCAGGGGGCGCGGCTCATCGACTCGACCCCGCCCGCGATGGCCACGGAGGCGTCGCCGAGCGCGATGGCGCGGGCGGCCTGGACCACGGCTTCGAGGCCGGACCCGCAGAGCCGGTTGACGGTGACCCCGGGGACGCTCACCGGCAGCCCGGCCAGCAGCACCGCCATGCGGGCCACGTCGCGGTTGTCCTCGCCCGCGCCGTTGGCGTCGCCGAACACGACGTCGTCGATGCGGGCCGGATCGAGGTCCGGCGTGCGCTCCACCAGCGCGCGCACGACGTGCGCGGCCAGGTCGTCAGGCCGGACCCCGGCGAGGGCGCCGCCGAACTTGCCGATCGGGGTGCGGACGGCGTCGACGACGTAGACGTCGCGGACGGTGCGGATGCTCATGGGGGCTCTCCTGGGCGGATCCGTACGGGCGGTGGCGCGTCGGTGCCGGTGTGGACACCGGGGCACGCCGCCGGGCACGCCCGGTGGGGCGCGCCCGCAGTCTCCGTCCGCACGTCACCGCCTGTCAACGGCTCCCCGGACCGGGGCCGGCGGCCGTCCGGTCCTGTCCCCCGCGCACCCCGGGCCCGGGCGCCGTCAGGTCGACTCCCGCTGGACGGCGGCCGCCGCCATCAGGTCGTACCGCTCCGTGACCTCCGACGGCTCGCGCACCGCGTGGTCCACCAGCGAGGCCAGATGGGCGCCGGTCGGCATCTCCAGTCGTACGGTGCTCAGGCGGGGCCGCAGCAGTCGCCCGATCAGCAGGTCGTCGGCGCCGATGACGGCGACGTCCTCGGGGACGCGGAGCCCCTCGTCCTGGAGGGCCCGCATCAACAGCATCGCGTACTCGTCGTTGTACGCGAACGCCGCGTCCAGCCCGAGCCCGCGCCAGCGGGCCGCGAGGGCCGCGGCCGATTCCTCGGAGTAGGCCATCGGCAAGGCCGTGACCTCGGCGCCCGTCACCGACCGGGCGCCCACGAGCCGGGGCACGGAGAACAGCTCGAGGCCCTCCTCCTCCGGGACGACCACGCCGATCCGCCCGCGTCCGCGCTCCACGAGGTGGGCGGCGGCCCGGACCCCGACCTCCTGCTGGTCCATGACGAGCGCGTGCGCCCCGGGCACTGCGGCGGGCCCCAACGTGATCACCGCGCGGGCCCCGGCCCGCTTGAGGGTGGCGACGTTCCGCGCGGAGAGGGCGATCTCGCCGAGGGAGATCACGGCCACCGGACGCAGTTCCGCCCAGGCCCGCACGGCCTCGTCACCGGTGAGCCCGAGGCTCCCGTACTGCACCACCGTGTAGTCGAGGCGGCGCAGCGCCCACTGGAGTTCGTTGAGGAAGGTGCTGTAGAGCGGCCCGACCGGCACGTGGGAGGTGGGCAGCAGCACGATCCTGGTGTGCCCGGCGCGCAGGCTGCGGGCGGCGGCGTGCGGGACGTACCCGAGCTCTTCGGCGGCCTCACGGACCTTGCGGCGGGTCGGCTCGCTGATGCGTACGGCTTCCGCGTTGTTCAGCACGTACGAGACCGTCGCGCGCGAGACGCCGGCGAGGCGGGCCACGTCGGCGCTCGTCGGAACGGGGGGCGGCGGGTGCTTCGGCGATTTCGATGACTGGGACATTGCCGTCGAATCTTTCCAGACCGATCACGCCCGAGGGCAGACGGATGGCCGGAAATGGATGCCGCACAGTGATTACACGAGTCATTGACACGTACAACCGCCGTGGCACATCCTTCTTCGGCCCGCAGATCGCCGCGCCGTTCGCCGCCTCGGTGATCACCTCGTTCAGCGGTGGGTGCACCGCGCCGTTCGTCGTCGCGGCCGTGCCGGCCCGCGGCGGGGGCCCTTGCCGTGCAGCCGATCCACCGCGTGCGCCGACGCCGTGACGCCCCGGCCGGCACCCCGCACCGGCGGCCCGCACCTTCCACACCCTCCGCGCCACCACGCTCGCCCACCCGACCGAAATCCACCGCCGAGAAGAGCACACCGGGCACCTGCACACCCGAACCCGGGGCGAGGGCGCCCCTGACTCTGGAACTACCCGACCACTCCCCGTTACGGTCTCCCTACCGACCGGTAATGGGGAGTGGTACGCGATGTCCGATACAGCTGTTCCGACGGCCTGCAGCCTGGTCGACATGGTCGGCGCACTCGCCGAAGGGAGCGTGTCGGCGAGGCGGTTGACCGAGGAGGCGCTGCGCCGGATCGCCGCGGCCCAGCCGGAGCTCAACGCCTTCCGGACGGTACGCGCCGAGGCCGCGCTCGCGGAGGCGGACGCGGCGGACCGGCGGCTGGCCGCGGGCGAGCGGCTGCCGCTGCTGGGCGTACCGCTTGCGGTCAAGGACGACATGGACGTGACCGGTGAGCCGACCGCCTTCGGCTGCGCGGGAGCCTTCCCCCCGAAAACCGCCGACAGCGAGGCGGTACGAAGGCTGCGGGCGGCCGGCGCCGTGATCGTCGGCAAGACCCAGACGCCGGAGTTGGGGCAGTGGCCCTTCACCGAGGGCGGGGCCTTCGGCGAGACCCGCAACCCGTGGAACACGGCCTACACGCCCGGCGGCTCCTCGGGGGGCTCGGCCGCCGCCGTGGCGGCGGGACTGGTCCCGGCCGCCCTGGGCTCGGACGGGGCCGGCTCGGTCCGGATCCCGGCGGCCTGGACCCATCTGGTGGGCGTGAAACCCCAGCGCGGGCGCATCTCCACCTGGCCGGAGCCGGAGTCCTTCCACGGGCTCACGGTCAACGGCGTCCTGGCGCGCACGGTCGCCGACGCGGCGCTCCTGCTGGACGCCGCGAGCGGCCCGCACCCCGGGGACCTGCACCGCCCGGCACGGATCTCCGCCGTAGCGGCGACCCGCCGCCCGCCCCGGCGGCTGCGGATCGCCCTCTCCTTCGCGATGGCCTTCACGGCGACGCCCAAGTCCCTTGATCCGGAGGTCCGTTCCGCCGTGGAGCGACTGGCCGCGCAGTTGGAGTCGCTGGGCCACGAGGTGATCCCGGAGGACCCTCGTTACGGCCCGATCGGCCTGACCTTCGTACCCCGCGCGACCAGTGGCGTACGGGACTGGGCGGCGCGGGTGCCCGATCCCGCGCTGCTGGACCCGCGCACGCACGAGGCCGTGCGGACGGGCCGCGCCCTGGGCGGGCTCGCCCTGCGGGCCTCCCGCCGGGCGGAGACGGTCCTGCGGCGTCGGGTCGGTGAGGTCTTCGACCGCTTCGACGTGGTGCTGACCCCGACGACGGCCACCCCGCCCCTGCGGATCGGCGCCCTGGCCGGGTTGGGGGCCATGGCCACGGACCGGGCGATGATAGCGGCCTGCCCGTACGCCTGGACGTGGAACGTGCTGGGCTGGCCGGGGGTGAACGTCCCGGCGGGCCTCACGACCGACGGACTGCCGATGGGAGCCCAACTACTCGGCCCGGCCGACTCGGAGCCGCTGCTGCTGGGGCTGGCCGCGCAGCTGGAAGCGGCGGAGGACTGGGCGGCGGTGCGGCCGGGCCAGAAGGCGGCGGTCTCCTCCCGGTGATCCCCCCGCTCGTGTAAGTTCCCATGAGGAACTATCAAGCGCCACATCACCGGAAAGGGCGACGCGACCCATGGTTCAGCAGACGTGGACGGCCGTTGACAACTACTTCGACGGACTCCTGGTCGAGGAGGACGAGGCCCTGGTCGCCGCGACCGCCGACGCCGAGGCTGCGGACCTCCCCGCCCACCAAGTGGCCCCCAACCAGGGCAAGCTGCTGAACCTCCTCGCCCGCGTCCGGGGCGCCCGCCGGATCCTGGAGATCGGCACCCTGGGCGGCTACAGCACCATCTGGCTGGCCCGCGCGCTCCCGGCCGACGGGCGGCTGGTCACGCTGGAGGTCGACGAGCGGTGCGCCGACGTCGCGGCCGCCAACATCGCCCGGGCCGGGCTGGAGCACGTCGTCGAGATCCGGCGCGGCCGCGCCGTCGACCTGCTGCCCGGACTCACCGGCGAAGCCCCGTTCGACCTGGTCTTCATCGACGCCGACAAGCCGTCCAACCCCGAGTACCTGGAGTGGGCCCTGAAGCTCACCCGACCGGGCAGCGTCATCATCGGCGACAACGTCGTCCGCGACGGCGCCGTCATCGACCCGGACAGCCCCGACCCCCGTGTCCAGGGCGTGCGCCGGTTCACCGAACTCATCTCCGAACACCCTCAGTTGACCGCCACCGCCCTGCAGACCGTCGGCAGCAAGGGCTACGACGGGCTCGTCCTGGCCCTGGTCACCGACTGAACCGTGGCGCGGGCGCGCGCGCCCGCCTCCTCCACCAGGCCCCCGGCAACCAGTAGCCTCACCCGGATGACGGCACTTTCCCACCACCGCAACGGCCACACCGAGCAGCCCGGGCAGGGCGGCGACACCGCGACCACAAAGGCCGATCCGCGCGCGATCGGCCCCGTGCGGACCGAGTACGCCCCGGACCCCGACGGCGATCCCGACCCCGGCGAGATCGTGTGGACCTGGGTCCCCTTCGAGGAGAACGACGGGCGGGGCAAGGACCGTCCCGTGCTGGTCGTGGCCCGGGAGGCGGGCGGCCGGACCCTGCTCGCCGTACAGCTGTCGAGCAAGCGGCACGACCACGACCGGGAGTGGGTGCCGATCGGCACCGGCCCCTGGGACAGCGCCGGCCGCGAATCCTGGGTGGACGTGGACCGGGTGCTGCGGGTGCACGAGGCGGGGATGCGCCGCGAGGCCTGCGCGCTCGACCGCGGCCGCTTCGACCTGGTCGTGGACCGGCTGCGCGAACGCTACGGCTGGCGGTGACCCGCGGGCCCGGCGGTGGTCGCGGCGGGGCCCGGGGCCACCGCCTGGGACCGGTCCCGGCCTCCCGTGTCCCTGGCCCTGAGCATCCTGATGATCTCCTAAGGTGAGCCCCGTAGGCGGACACAGGGAGTAGCGGACATGCGAATAGAACGACACAGGGTGAGCGAGGCGGCCCTGGCGGCGGTGCGCGAGGACTTCGCGAACAAGATGATCTCGGACGTGTACTCCCGGTCCCGGGCCGGTCGGATCGACGCGTACGACTGGTGGGACATCACGCTGCGGTTCCTCGACGGCCTCGGCGCGATCTCGGCGGTGACCCCGGAGCTCGACACCCCGGAGGCGAAGGCGATCTTGGCGGACGCGGCCGAAGCGGCCGCCGGCACCGTGTCGTTCGCCGCCTACTACCCGAAGGCGTTCTTCCACGTCTTCCTCAACTACGTCAACCTCGGACTCGACTACGAAGCCGACCCCGAGGGCACTCCGCAGCCGATCACTGCCATCCGCTGGATCGACGCGTTCTGCGTCGCGGTCCTCGCCGACAAGACCGAACGGCACGGCGAGGCCTTCCACTTCGCCCGCCTGGCGCCACAGCGGGCCGGCGGGCCCGGGCTCCCGCCGGTGGAGCTGATCAACGGCCTGCTCGCCTACGTCAGCGGGGACATCGGGGTCGAGTACCAGAAGGTCCCGCCCTCCCCGCAGGAGAAGCTCGCCGCTCTCGATGCCGCGCTCGCCCGGATCGCCGACCGGCATGCCCGAGCCGGGGCCGGAGCCGACAGGACCGGGATAGGTGCGGCCGACCCCGCCACCGGTGCGCTGCGCGCCCTGCGCGCGCTGGCCGCCCGGGACCGGGAGGCCTTCGGCGTCGAGCTGGCCGCACTGCTGCTCCCGTACTCCCACTTGGACGACCCCCGGGCCGAACCGCGCACCCTGCTGCCCCTGCTGCCGCTGACGCTGGCCGCGCTCGGCTACCGCCGCGAGGGCTGGCGGCCGCCGGTCGAGTCGGGGTACCTCCCCCGGGCGCTGGTCACCGGTTTCGAGACCCCGCCGCCGCGCGTGGGACCGTACGGGCGCGAGCGGCGTGCGGACGCCGTAGCGGCGCTGGCCAAGGGCCCGCTGGTCGTCGAGCGTCCTGAGATGCCGGATGCTGCGGGGCACGCCGACCGTGTGGTGCGCGCGCTGCACGAGGCCGTCCGTACGGGGGGCGCGTCCGAGGCCTCCGCCCGCACGGACCGCCCGCTCGGCCCCGGAAACTGGTACGAGGCCGTGGAGCACGCCCTGATCACCGGAAGCCGCGCGGAGCTCGCCCCGCTCGTCCTCAGCGGTCCCACCGCCCTGGAAGAAGACCGTTCCGCGTACGCCTCGTACCGGCAGGCCCTGCACGACTACCTGCGGGGGGAAGACCCGGAGCCCGCCACGGACCGGGCCGTCGCCGACGTCGAGCGGGCCAGGGATTGGGGCTTCCTGCCGGCTCCGGCCGTGCTCTTCTCCCAGCTGGTGGAGGGCGACGAGGAGAGCTTCAACCTGGCCCTGGCCGATGCCCTGGAGGCCCACCGGGACTACTACTCGGTGGGCGACCGGCTCTACGGCGCCGGGGCCGACGCCGCGGTGGACTTCGACATCCTGGCCCTGGCCTGCCACGCGCGCCGCCGGGGCTGGCGCATCCGCGTCCACTCGCCCTACCTGCCGGAGAGCCTGCTGGGAGCGGCGCAGCCGTTCTGAGCACACGCGTTCTGAGCGCAGCCGCTCCGAGCGCCCAGACCGGGCCGACCCGCCCCTCAGGCCGGGAAGGCCCGCTCGAAGGCCTCGCGGGTGGTGGGGTCGCGGTCGAGGATGCCGAACACGACCAGCTCGAAAACCCCTGCGAACCGGTCCGCGAGCAGTCCCCGGAAGGCCTCGGCCACCTGGGCCGGGTCGTTCTGGAACACTCCGCAGCCCCAGGCGCCCAGCACCAGCCGCCGGTACCCGTGCAGCGTCGCCACCTCCATGACGAGCTCCGCGCGCCGCGCCAGCGCCGCCGGGATCTCGGCGGTGCGCTCGGGCTCCTGCCGCCGGATGGTGCCGGCGTTGGGCGCGGGCGAGGTGAGGAAGCCGACCCGGAACGGGTTCTCCAGCAGATCGCCCCGGTCGTCCCGGAACACCGGGACCCCGGGCGAGTGAATCACCCGGTCGGTGTAGAAGGTGCTCCGCTCCGCGCGGTGCACCTCGTAGTACTCCGGGGCTTCGAGCAGGGTCTCGTACAGGGCCGAGGCGCGGCACAGCGCCTCTTCCTGAGCCTTGGCCCCGCGGACGTAACCACCCCCGGGATTACGGGCCGAGGCGAAGTTCAGGACCGCAACGGGAGAGGGGTCCGGGTGGGTCGGGATGGCGGTCGCGAGCCTGCGGGCGGCAACGGTGCTGCTCTCACCAGTGACCTCGATGGCGGTCGCGCGGCCGCCGGAAGCGATCTCCCCATCTGGAATGACCCGGTTTGGTCCATATATCCTGGTTCCGGCCTTGGCTTCCGCCAGGGCGGCGGCCAGCGGAACCTGCCGTCCCGACCGCGTCCGGTACTCGCCGGCCGCCAGGATCTCCGCGTTCTCCCGCGCGATCTCGCGCAATCTGCTGCTCACGCCGCCATCTTCCGCACCGCGATTCCCGGCGGCAAAGGGTTTTGTGCCCCGAGGAGGGGTAGGCACGGGTGATGTCACGACCGACGACAGGAGACGAGGACCCGGTCATGCCCCAGGACCCATCCGCTCCGCCACCGCCACCGCCACCGCCACCTCCACCCTCGCCCGGCCCGACCCCCGTGCCCTCGATCAGCGAGACGCAGGCCGAGGACCTGATCCACGGCATCTGTTTCAAGACCGGGCCGCCGCGCCTCATCGGCGCCGAACTCGAATGGCTGGTCCTGGACGCCGAGCGCCCGGAGCAGCCCCTGCCCCCCGAGCGGCTACGGGCCGCCCACACCGCGGCCGGCGCCCTGCCCCTGCACTCGCGGGTGACCGTCGAACCGGGCGGCCAGCTCGAACTCAGCTCGGCCCCTTCCACCTCCCTCAGCGGCTGTGTGGACGACCTGCAGACCGACCTCACCGCCGTCCGCGCCACCCTGCTGGCCCAGGGCCTGGTCCTGCGCGGACTCGGCCGCGACCCCCGCCGCCCGTACCGTCGGCTGCTCAGCAACCCGCGCTACGACGCCATGGAGGCCTACTTCGACCGCACCGGCCCGGCCGGGCGCGCCATGATGTGCGCCTCCGCCTCCGTGCAGGTCTGCGTCGACGCCGGGTACGAGGAGCCGGGCGTGCTCGGCCACGGCCGGCGCTGGCGGCTCGCGCACCTGCTGGGTGCGGTCCTGGTGGCCGCCTTCGCCAACTCCCCCGCGCACGAGGGCCCGTACGCCGGTTGGCGCTGCGCCCGGCAGGGGATCTGGAGCGACCTGGACACCCGGCGCGCGCTCGCCCCGCCGCTGGACGCGGAACCCCGCACCGCGTGGACCCGACAGGCCCTGGACACCGAGGTGATGTGCGTCCGGTCCTCCGAGGACGACGGCCCGTGGGAGACCCCGCCCGGCACGACCTTCCGCGACTGGCTGCGCACGGACGGACACCCCGCGCTGCGGCCGCCCACCGCCGAGGACCTCGACTACCACCTGACCACGCTCTTCCCGCCGGTCAGGCCGCGCGGCCACCTGGAGCTGCGGATGATCGACGCCCAGTCCGGCGATGACGGCTGGCTGGTGCCGGTGGCCGTCGTGCACGCGCTGTTCGACGATCCGGAGGCCACCGAGACCGCGTACCGGGTGGCCAAGGCGCTGGCCGACTCCTACGGCGGCCATCCCGCGCCCCTCAATCCGCTCTGGCGGTCGGCCGCCCGGCACGGCCTGGCCGATCCGGAGCTGCGCGCGTCCGCGAAGGCCTGTTTCCGGGCCGCCGTCGAGGCCCTGCCCCGGCTCGGCGCGAGCACGCACGTCCGGGACACGGTCGGCGCCTTCACCGAACGCTACGTACTGCGCGGCCGATGTCCGGCCGACGACGCATCCGCACAGGTGCTCACCGGAAAAGGGGTCCGCCGATGACCACCGGATCACCCTCCCCGTCCGTTTCCGGCTCCCGTCTGCGGGAGCGGGCGGCCGCCGCCCTGACCGCGGCACGGATACGCACGGCCGGCCTCACCGACGCCGTGACCGACGAGGACCTCACCGCCCAGCACTCCCCGCTCATGTCGCCGCTGGTCTGGGACCTGGCGCACATCGGGAACCAGGAGGAGCTCTGGCTGCTCCAGCGCGTCGCCGGACGCGAGTCGATGCGCCCCGAGATCGAGCCGCTCTACGACGCCTTCCAGCACCCCCGCGCCGAGCGGCCCAAGCTGCCGCTGCTCGGGCCCGCAGAGGCCCGCCGGTACGCGGCCGACGTGCGCGGCCGCGTCTTCGACCTGCTGGAGAAGACTCCGTTGGAGGGCAGCACGCTCCTCGACGACGGATTCGCCTTCGGGATGATCGCCCAGCACGAGCAGCAGCACGACGAGACCATGCTGATCACCCATCAACTCCGCCGGGGCGCACCCGTGCTGGCTGCCCCGGAGCCGGACGGCCCCTACGATCCACCGCTCGCCGCCGAAGTCCTCGTCCCCGGTGGCCCGTTCACGATGGGCACCTCCGCCGAGCCGTGGTCGCTGGACAACGAGCGCCCGGCACACGTCCGGGACACCGCGCCCTTCTGGATCGACACGGTTCCCGTGACCAACGGCGCGTACCTGGCGTTCATCGCCGACGGCGGCTACCGCGATCCGCGCTGGTGGGCGGCGCCGGGCTGGGAACAGATCCGCGAGCACTCCATCGAGGCCCCGCTGTTCTGGCACCGGGAGGCCGGCCAGTGGCTGCGCCGCCGCTTCGGGGTGATCGAGCCGGTGCCCGAAGAAGAACCGGTTCTGCACGTCAGCTGGTACGAGGCAGACGCCTACGCCCGCTGGGCGGGGCGGCGGCTGCCCACGGAGACCGAGTGGGAGAAGGCCGCCCGGCACGACCCCGCGACCGGCCGCTCCACCCGCTACCCGTGGGGCGACGCCGACCCGACCCCCGCACACGCCAACCTCGGGCAGCGCCACCTGCGCCCGGCGCGCGCGGGCAGCTATCCGGCCGGGGCCTCCCCGCTCGGGGTGCGCCAGCTGATCGGCGACGTGTGGGAGTGGACCTCCTCCGACTTCCTGCCGTACCCCGGCTTCCGCGCCTTCCCGTACCGGGAGTACTCGGAGGTGTTCTTCGGCCCGGAACACAAGGTGCTGCGCGGCGGCTCCTTCGCCGTGGACCCGGTGGCCTGCCGGGGCACCTTCCGCAATTGGGACCTTCCGGTGCGGCGGCAGATCTTCTCCGGCTTCCGGACCGCGAGGGACGTCTGATGTGCCGTCATCTGGCCTATCTGGGGCCGGCCGTGGCGCTCGGGGAGCTGCTGGTCGAGCCGGAGCACTCGCTGGTGCGCCAGGCCTGGGAGCCCCGCCGCCAAGTCTCCGGGACGGTCAACGCCGACGGCTTCGGCATCGGCTGGTACGCGGAAGGGGACCCGGCGCCCGCCCGCTACCGGCGGTCCGGGCCGATCTGGGGCGACCTGGCCTTCACCGATCTCGCCCGGGTGGTCCGCAGCGGGGCGGTGCTGGCCGCCGTGCGGGACGCCACGGACCCCGGGGCCGACGGAGAGGCGGCCGCCGCCCCGTTCGCGGACGGGCCGTGGCTGTTCAGCCACAACGGCTCGGTGCGGAACTGGCCCGGGTCCGCCGCCCCGCTCGCGGCCGGGCTACCGCCCGCAGAACTGCTCCGCTTGGCCGCGCGCACCGACTCGGCGCTGGTCTGGGCACTTGTCCTGCACCGGCTGCGGGCCGGGGACGACCTGGGTACGGCGCTCGCCGAGCCGGTCCGGGAGCTGGCCTCGGCGGCTCCCGGCTCCCGGTTGAACCTGCTGCTCACGGACGGCGCCACGATCGCCGCGACGGCCTGGGGCGATTCGCTCTGGTACCTGGCCGACGCGGAGCAAGGGCGCACCGTGGTGGCCTCCGAGCCGTACGACGACGACACCCGGTGGCGCGAAGTGCCCGACCGGACCCTGCTGACCGCCACCCGCACCAGGGTCGAACTGACCCCGCTCAAGGAGAACTCCCTGTGAACGACTTTCAGTTGACCCGGACGCTCGACGAGCACGCCGCGGAGACGGCACTGCGTGCGGATGTGCAGCACGGACTGACGCACTCGCCGAAGGTGCTGCCTCCCAAGTGGTTCTACGACGCGCGGGGCAGTGAGCTCTTCGAGGAGATCACCCGGTTGTCCGAGTACTACCCGACGCGCGCGGAACGGGAGATCCTGCTGGAGCGGGCGCGGGAGATCGCCACCGAGAGCGGCGCCCGCACCCTGGTGGAGCTGGGATCCGGCTCCTCGGAGAAGACCCGGCACCTCATCGAGGCGATGCCCGCGCTGGACACGTACGTGCCGGTGGACGTGAGCGAGAGCGCGCTGCGGGGGGCGGCCGAGACGCTGCTGGCGGAGCATCCGGGATTGCGGGTGCACGCCCTGCTGGCCGACTTCACGCGCGCGCTGCAACTGCCCGACTCGCCCGGGCCCCGGCTGGTGGTGTTCCTGGGCGGCACGATCGGCAACCTGCTGCCGCCGGAGCGCGCGGTGTTCCTGGCGTCCGTACGGGCGATGCTGTCGCCCGGGGACGCGCTGCTGATGGGGACGGACCTGGTGAAGGACGAGGCCGTACTGGTGGCGGCGTACGACGACGCGCGGGGGGTGACGGCCGAGTTCAACAAGAACGTGCTGGCCGTCATCAACCGGGAACTGGGGGCGGACTTCCACACGGCCGACTTCGCGCACGTGGCGGTGTGGAACGAGGAGCAGGAATGGATCGAGATGCGGCTGCGGGCCCGGTCGGAACTGGTGGTGAAGATCCGGGCGCTGGATCTGGTGGTGCCGTTCGCGGCGGGTGAGGAGATCCTGACGGAGGTCTCCGCGAAGTTCCGTCAGGAGGGCGTGCGCAAGGAGCTGGCGGCGGCCGGACTGGAACTGACCCAGTGGTGGACGGACGCGGCGGGCCGGTTCGCGCTGTCCCTGTCGGTGGCCGACGGGGTGGCCGGCTGAGCGGGTATGCCCGGTAGCGGATCCGGGGCGGGGTTGGCGGCCCGCGTCCCGACGACGGCCCGCTGAGCCGCCGCCGCAAGGTCCCGCCGGTGCGCGTACCGGCCCGGCGGGATCCGCGGCAGCAACCTGATCTCGGCCCGCACCCCACGGGCCCGGGCGATCCGCCACAGCGAGGCGGTCAGCGGGTCGTCCCCGACGAAGGCGGGCGCCCCGGCCCGGTTCCCGTCGCGGCGAAGGTAGGTGAGCCGCAGCGGTTGTACGGGGACGCGCGCGTCGAGGGCCGCCTGGAAGGCGGCCCTGCGGAACGTCCCCTGGGCCCGCCCGCACCACGTGGAGCCCTCGGGGAAGACGGTGACCCGGTCCCCGGCCAGCAGTGCGCCGGTGATGGTCCCGACGGTGGCGGGCAGGGCGCGGATCCGGTCGCGCTCGATGAACAGGGTGCCGGCCCGTCCGGCGAGGCGGCCGAGCACCGGCCAGGCCCGGATGTCGCTCTTGGCCAGCATCCGGCAGGGCAGCGCGGCGGCCACCAGCGGGATGTCCAGCCAGGAGATGTGGTTGGCGACCAGCAGCCGGCCGCCGTCCGGACCCGGGCTGCCGTGCACGGTGATCCGGATGCCGAAGGCCCGTACGAGCGCGGCCGACCAGGCTCGTACCACCGTGTGCCGGGGGCCGGCCGGCAGCAACCGGACCGGTGGGGCGCCCAGGATCCCCAGCAGGATCAGGGCGACGGCGGCGGCGAGTCGGACCACCGCCCGGGGAACGCTCGCAGTGCCCCCCTCGTGCCCGGCGCAGGCCTCGGGGGTGCAGGGCGAGGTGGGCAGCCAGACGCTCATGCGCCCGGGACGAGCGAGCGGAAGTGCTTGAGGTAGCGCGGGTTGGTCCGGCGCAGGGACAGCAGGACGTACAGGTCGGCGCAGCCGAACTCGGCGTCGAGGGCGGGCTCGCCGCACACCCAGGCGCCGAGTCGGAGGTAGCCGCGCAGCAACGGCGGCAGCTCCATGCGGTCGGGGAAGGCGATGCCCTCGGGGCTCCAGGGGAGGTGGGGGGTAACGCGGTACTCCTCCGGGGCGAGGCTGCGGGTCAGGGCGGTCTCCCGGGTGGCGGCGGCCAGGACCCCGCCGTCGGCGAGCGGTATCGAGCAGCAGCCGGCGAGCCAGTTGTGCCCGGTGCGGTCCATGTAGTGGGCGAGGCCGGCCCAGATGAGGGCGATGACGGCGCCGTTGCGGTGGTCGGGGTGGACGCAGGAGCGGCCGACTTCGACGAGGTCGGGGCGGATGGGGGCGAGGGCCGAGAGGTCGAATTCCCCCTCGGAGTAGAGGCGGCCGGCGACGGCGGCGCGCTCCGGGGGCAGCAGCCGGTAGGTGCCGACGACCTGCTCGGCCTCCTCGTCGATGACGAGGAGGTGGTCGCAGTAGGCGTCGAAGGCGTCGGCGTCGAGGCCGGGCTCGGGCCCGTCCAGGCGGGCGCCGAGCTCGCCGACGAAGACCTGGTGGCGCAGCCGCTGGGCGGCGCGGACCTCGTCCTCGTCGCGGGCGAGGCGGACGGCGTAGCGAGGGCCGTCGAACGTCGCGCCGGGCGTCGGGTTCCGGTTCCCGGCGGGGGCGGGGCGGGTGGCCGGTGCCGCCGAGGGGGACGGCTGCGGCGCGCTGAGGGGGGACGGGGACAGGGGTGCGATCGTCATGGCGGCTCCTGATCCGGGCACGGAGGGCCGGGCCCGCAGGTGCGTGGCCTGGCTCCTTTACTTCTTCCGTGACCGGCTGGATTCGACATGACCGCTCTGCGGCCCTTGGATGTGCGGACGCTGAACTCGGCGGTACCCCCGTCCTGGCGGTACCCCCGTCCCGGCGGTGGCCCCTTCCCGGCGGTGGCCCCTTCCCGGCGGTGGCCGGGCGCCGGCTCAGCGGTCGGAGCTGAGGACCTTGCCGATCTCCTCGGAGGCGGCCCGGGCGGCCTGCTTGGGGTCCCGGCCGGTGAGCACGGCCGTCATGAAGGGCTTGATCGGGTTCTTCGCCTCGACTTCGGCCCAGCGGGCGGAGGTGGGGGTGGCGCGGCCCTGGGCGGCGCCGGGGGCCATGGCGGCCGCACCCTCGTTGCCCTCGACGACGCGCGCGAGGGTGGTCTTGTTGGGGACGTAGCTCATCGTGCGGGCGAGTTCGGTCTGCCACTTCTCGCTGACGAGGGCCGTGATCACGTCCACTGCGCCCTTCCGCTGCCCGGTCCGCGCCGGGATGATCAGGTCCGAGCCGCCGGTGAAGACGGCCCCCGCCTTGTCGGAGGTCTTGCCGGGGATCGGGAAGAAGCCGAGCTTGCCCTTCAGGGCGGGGTTGGCCGCCTCGATCTCGGCGGCCTGACTGGGCGGGGCGATGATCTGGGCGACACGGCCACGGGCGAAGACCTGCGACTGCGGGGGCGTCTCCTCGTCGGCGCCCTTGGGGCCGTCGCCGAGGGCCTGGAGCTGCTTGTAGAAGTCCATGCCGGCCAGGGCCTTGTCGTCGTCGAGCGCGCCGACCCACTTGCCGTTGGTCTCGACGGCGAGTTCGCCGCCCTCGTCCCAGATGAAGCCGGCGAGCGCGTACCAGTTCTGCCCCGCGAGGTAGATGCCCTGCTGGTCGCCCTTGTCGAGCTTCTGGGTGACTTGTATCCACTCCTGGCGGTTCTTGGGCGGGGCCTTGATGCCGGCGCTCGCGAAGAGGTCCTTGTGGTAGATGACCACCCGGTTGGCGGCGTACCAGGGGACACCGTACTGGGCGCCGTTGATGGTTCCCGGGTCGGCGAGGCCCTTGAGCCAGTCCTTGCTGCCCCATTCGCGCAGGCCTTCGAGGGTGAGCTCTTCGAGTCCGCCGGTCTCGATGTACGTGGCGACCTGGGTGTTGCCGACCTCGATGACGTCGGCCCTCTCCTTGCTCGTGCCGTTGAGGACGGCGTTGACCTTGTCGCCGATGCCCGTCCACTCCTGGATCTTGACGTCCAGGTCGATGCCGGGGTGCTCCGTCTCGAACTCCGCGGTGAACTCACCGATGAAGTCGTCCGATGCGCTGCCCTTCATCAGCCAGAGCGTGACCTTCTGCGACCCTCCGGCCGGGTCGGCCGACCGGCTGCAGCCCGTGAGGGCGGTAGCGGCCGCGAGGGCCGTGCACACGGCGAAGAAGCGCATCTTCAAGAGGGTCACCTTCTGGGCTCGGTCTCAGATGGCTCGAAATTGGCATAGACCAATAGGCCGGTCAAGGGTCTTTCGCTCGGGATTGTTCGCCCAAAGTTCGCGGACCCGCCCTTACTGGGGCACCGTAGAACCAGGCAAAAGCCACCCAGTGTCGGGAGACCTCCATGTCCAATCACACGTACCGGGTGACCGAGATCGTCGGCACCTCCCACGAGGGCATCGATCAGGCCATCCGCAACGGGATCGCCCGGGCGGGCCAGACCGTGCGGAACCTGGACTGGTTCGAGGTGGTTCAGGTACGCGGCCACATCGAGAACGGGGAGATCGCCCACTACCAGGTGGGACTCAAGGTCGGCTTCCGCCTCGAGGGCGAGGACTGAGCCCCGGGCCGGGGGCCCCGATGCCCGAGCCCCCCGGTCACCTCAAGTCCGTCCGTCGACCTCCTGGGCGGACTGCAGCTCGGGCGCGTCCGCGGCCCAGTCGGCCAGGACCACCCGGAAACCGGCGGCGCGGGCAGTCTGGCAGACCAGCTCGTCGTCGTCGACGAGCATCCGCACCTCGCGGCCCCGGGAGACCCGCCGCAGCACCTCGATCTTCGTCTTGCGCGCCGGCCGCCGGTCCTGGTTGCCGCGCATGAACAGCCGCCCCTCGGGCAGACCGTGCCGGGCGAGCCAGTCGAGCGTGTCCGCGCGGCATCGCTCGGGGCGCCCGGTCAGGTAGACCACCTCGCATTCGGCCGCGCTCTCCACGGCCAGCGCGACCCCGCGCCCGAGCGGCGGATCGGCCGGGGCGGCGGCGAAGAAGCCGGTCCAGTCCCGGGGGCGGCGCTCCAGGAAGTGCTGGCGATGACCGGTGTCCGCCAGGGTGTTGTCGATGTCGAAGACGGCCAGCGGCCGGGTGGCGTGCTCACTCATCCCGCCAGCGTAGGAGAGGCGTACGGGGAATCCTCACGGCCGCCGGGCGTTGAGTCCTGTGTGATCCGAAAACTCTCGATACTCGACCGCTCGCGTACCCGCCAGGGCCACCCGGCCCCACAGGCCCTGCGCGACACCGTGGAGTTGGCCCGGGCGGCCGAGGAGCTCGGCTACCACCGCTTCTGGGTCTCGGAGCACCACAGCGTTCCGGGCGTCGCGGGCTCGGCGCCGACGGTGCTGGCCGCCGCCGTCGCCGGAGCGACGCACCGGATCCGGGTCGGCACGGGCGGAGTCATGCTGCCCAACCACCAGCCGATGGTGGTGGCGGAACAGTTCGGGGTCCTGGAGTCGCTGTTCCCCGGCCGGATCGACATGGGCCTCGGGCGTTCGGTCGGCTTCACGGGCGGCATCCGGCGGGCGCTGGGCCGCGACACCGCAGACGCCGACCGCTTCGAGGAACAGCTGACCGAGCTGCTGGGTTGGCTCGACGGCACCCAGCGGGCCCACCCCGAAGTGCACGCCCGTCCCGCCGAGGGGCTGCGGATCCCGGCCTACGTCCTGGCCACCGGGGAGGGGGCCCGGATCGCCGCCCGGGCGGGGCTGCCGCTGGTGGTGGGCGACCTGCGGGCCCTCGGCCGGGTGAGCGAGATCGTCCGGGCGTACCGCGAGGAGTTCCGGCCCTCCGCCCCGGGCGCGCGGCCGTACGTCGTGGTCTCGGGCACGGTCGCGGTCGCCGCCACCGAGGAAGCGGCCCGCCGCATCCTGGTCCCGGAGGCCTGGGCCCTCGCGCACTCCCGCACCCGGGGCGCCTTCCCGCCGCTGCGCCCGGCGCAGGAGATCGAGGCGCTGGAGATGACCCCGAAGGAACGCGAGCTCTACGAGGACGCCCTCGTCGGCCACCTCCACGGCACGGAGGACCAGGTGGCGGCGCAGCTGTCGGAGGTCGCGGACCGGACCGGCGCGGACGAACTGCTGGTCACCACCTCCACGTACGACCGCACGGCGCTGCTGGACTCCCACGCGCGCCTGGCCCGGATCGCGGGCCTGTGAAGGCGAGCCTTTAAAATAGGACGAATGCACCAGCCCGCCGGTACCCCTGCCCCTCCCCCCGCGTCCCTCGACCCCTACGTACGGGTCCGGGGCGCCCGGGAGCACAATCTGCGCGGCGTCGACGTGGACATCCCGCGCGACGCGCTGACCGTGTTCACCGGGGTCTCCGGCTCCGGGAAGAGCTCGCTCGCCTTCGGCACGCTCTACGCCGAGGCCCAGCGCCGGTACTTCGAGTCCGTGGCCCCCTACGCCCGGCGCCTGATCCACCAGATCGGCGCGCCGAAGGTGGACTCGGTCACCGGGCTGCCACCGGCGGTCTCGCTGGAACAGCGCCGCTCCTCCCCCGGTTCGCGCTCCTCGGTCGGCACGGTGACCCTGCTGTCCAACTCCCTGCGGATGCTGTACTCGCGGGCTGGGACCTATCCGCCGGGTTCGGAGCGGCTCGACTCCGACGCCTTCTCGCCCAACACCGCGACCGGAGCCTGCCCGTCCTGCCACGGGCTCGGTCGGATCCACCGCACCAGCGAGGAACTCCTCGTCCCCGACCCGGAGCTGTCGATCCGTCAAGGCGCGATCGCCGCCTGGCCGGGCGCCTGGCAGGGCAAGAACCTGCGGGACGTCCTGGAGACCCTCGGCCACGACGTGGACCGGCCCTGGCGGGAGCTACCGGCGAAGGACCGCGAGTGGATCCTGTTCACCGAAGAACAGCCGGTGGTGACCGTGCACCCGGTGCGGGAGGCCGAGCGGATCCAGCGGCCCTACCAGGGCACGTACATGAGCGCCCACCGCTACGTCATGCGGACCTTCGCCGACAGCAAGAGCGCCGCCCTGCGCGCCCGCGCCGAGAAGTTCCTCGCCGACTCGCCGTGCCCGGTGTGCGAGGGCCGGCGGCTGCGCCCGGAGGCCCTCGCCGTCACCTTCGCCGGGCGGACCATCGCGGAGCTGGCGGCGCTGCCACTGAGCGACCTGGACGACGTACTGGCCTCCGCAGCCCTGGACGGGGAGGCGGCGCGGGTGCTCGCCGAGGACCTGCGTTCCCGGATCGGGCCCGTCACGGAGCTGGGGCTCGGCTACCTGAGCCTGGACCGGACGGCGCCGACCCTGTCGGCGGGCGAGCTGCAGCGGCTGCGGCTGGCGACGCAACTGCGGTCGGGGCTGTTCGGGGTCGTGTACGTGCTGGACGAACCGTCGGCGGGGCTGCACCCGGCCGACACCGAGGCGCTGCTCGGCGTACTGGACCGGCTGAAGGAGGCCGGGAACACGGTCTTCGTCGTGGAACACCATCTCGATGTGGTGCGGCACGCGGACTGGCTGGTGGACGTGGGCCCGCTGGCCGGCGAGCACGGCGGACAGGTGCTCCACAGCGGGCCGCCGCAAGACCTGGCCGGGGTGGCGGGGTCGGCGACGGCCCGACACCTGTTCGCGGCGCGGGAGCCCGCCGCGGCCCCCCGGCAGGTGCGCGCGGCAACCGGGACGGTGCGACTGGCCGGGGTGGACCGGCACAACCTGCGGGCTCTCGACGCGACGTTCCCGCTCGGGGTGTTCACCGCCGTCACCGGGGTGTCGGGGTCGGGGAAGTCCACGCTGGTGGGGCAGGTGCTGGCCCGGGAGGTCGGCGAGCGGCTCGCGGAGGCGGACTTTCCCGTACGGCGGCTGGTGGAGGTGGACCAGAAGCCGATCGGCCGGACGCCGCGGTCCAACCTCGCCACCTACACCGGGCTGTTCGACGTGGTGCGCAGGCTCTTCACGGCGGCTCCCGAGGCGCGGGCGCGCGGCTGGAAGGCGGGCCGGTTCTCCTTCAACGTGCCGGGCGGCCGCTGCGAGACCTGTCAGGGCGAGGGCTTCGTCTCGGTGGAGCTGATGTTCCTGCCGAGTACGTACGCCCCGTGCCCCGAGTGCGCGGGCGCCCGGTACAACGCCGAGACCCTGGAGGTCCGGTACCAGGGCCTGAGCATCGCCGAGGTGCTGGCGCTGACGGTGGAGTCCGCTGCGGGCTTCTTCGCCGACGCCCCGGCGGCGGCGCGCAGCCTGCGGGCGCTGGAGGAGATCGGCCTGGGCTACCTGTGGCTGGGACAGCCGGCCACCGAGCTGTCCGGCGGCGAGGCCCAGCGGATCAAGCTGGCGACGGAACTGCAGCGGCTGCGCCGGGACCACACGCTGTACCTGCTGGACGAGCCGACGACCGGGCTGCATCCGGCCGATGTGCGGGTACTGCTGCGGCAGTTGCACGGGCTGGTGGACGCCGGACACTCGGTGGTGGTCGTGGAGCACGACATGGAGGTGGTCGCGGGCGCGGACTGGGTCATCGACCTGGGTCCGGGCGGCGGCACGGCGGGCGGCCGCGTGGTCGCCGCGGGCACGCCGTCGGAAGTCGCCTCCGCACCGGGCAGTCGCACGGCCCCGTACCTGGCGCGGGCCCTCGGGTCCGGCCAGGGCGTCGCTCCTCGTGGGTAGCGGCTGGCGCAGGGACGGGAGCAGCACCAGCGGGGGACGTTCGACTCCGTGGTGATGGCGGTGGCGGGCTGCGGGCCCGCGTACACCGTCATCAGCGTGCTCGTCGGGGAGACGCCCCGCGCGTCGTGGTGCGGGGCGCGTTGTGGTGCCGGGCGCGTCGTGGTGCCGGGCGCGATTCACGTCGGGGCGACGGGCGGTACGGGCGTTCGACCCCGCGGGACGGTCGCGTCGGTCGCCGTCGGCCCGTTCCTGGTTGGTTGGATGCGGGCATGAGTCCAGTGCACTGGCTGTTCGGCGACCAGCTCGGCCCGCACTTCACGGCCACCGCCGCCGGCGGGACACCGAGGAACACCCGGTGGCTGCTGATCGAGTCGCGGGCCGTCTTCCGCCGTCGCCGGTTCCACCGGGCCAAGGCCCATCTGGTCCTCAGCGCCATGCGCCACCGGGCGGCAGACCTCGGCGCGAGCGCGGAGTACGTCACGGCAGAGACCTACCGGGAAGGCCTCGTCCGGGCCGTGGGCGACGCACCCGTCTCCGTGCACCACCCGACCTCCCGCGCCGCCCTCGCCCTCGTGGCCTCGCTGCCGCAGGTCACGGTCCATCCGGCCCGCGGGTTCCTCGTGGGCCACCGGGAGTTCGCGGACTGGGCCGCACGGCAGAAGGGGCGCCGGCTGCTCCAGGAGAACCTCTACGAACACACCCGGCGCACCCACGACGTCCTGATGGACGGCGACCGGCCGGCGGGCGGCCGCTGGAACCTGGACCACGACAACCGCGAGCCCCCGCCCCGCGGCCGGGACACCCTCGGCGCGCCGCCCCCGTACCGGCCCCGTGAGGACGAGATCGACGAAGGAGTCCGGCGGGACCTGGACCGCTGGGAGCGCGAGGAGGGGATCACCTTCGTGGGCCGCGACGGCCCCCGGCTGTTCCCCGCGAGCCGCCGGGAGGCACTGGCCGCGCTCGACCACTTCGTCACGCACCGCCTCGCCGGCTTCGGCGCGCACGAGGACGCCATGCTGGCCGGGGACCCCGTGATGAGCCACAGCCTGCTGTCCTCCTCCCTCAACCTCGGGCTCCTCGACCCCTGGGAATGCGTGACCCGGGCCGAGGAAGCGTGGCGGGCCGGACACGTGCCCCTCAACAGCGCGGAGGGGTTCATCCGGCAGGTGTGCGGCTGGCGCGAGTACGTGTGGAGCCTCTACTGGCACCTCGGCGAGGACTACCGGCACCGCAACGACCTGCACCACACCGCTCCCGTGCCCGCGTGGTTCGCAGAGCTGGACGCGGACGCGCCCGCGGCCCGGTGCCTGTCCACCGTGTTGGCGCAGGTCCGGGACACGGGGTGGACGCACCACATCCCCCGCCTCATGGTCCTCGGCAGCCACGCCCTCCAGCGGGGCTGGGACCCGGTGCAGGTGACGGACTGGTTCCACCGGTGCTTCGTGGACGGTTACGACTGGGTGATGCTGCCCAATGTGGTGGGCATGTCCCAGTACGCGGACGGCGGGCTGATGACCACCAAGCCCTACACCTCGGGCGGCGCCTACATCCACCGGATGAGCGACCTGTGCGGAGGCTGTCGGTACCGGCCCGCCGACCGCACCGGCGAGCGTGCCTGCCCCTACACCGTCGGCTACTGGGCCTTCCTGGACCGGCACCGCTCCCGGCTGGCGGGCAATCCGCGCATGGCCCGGGCCGTACGCGGGCTGGACCGGCTGGGCGACGTGGCGCAGGTCGCCCGGGCGCACCGCGCCGCGGGCGACACGCCGCCCTGACGACACCTCGCGGCGCGCCCCGCCGAGGACGACGGAGCCGGCCCGTCCGCCGGTCCGCCTACAGTGGAGGGCCGACCGAAACGCACAGGAGACGCAGATGGCTGCCCAGCCGCACGGGGGCCGACCGGCCGAACAGCAGGGCACCGAGCAGCAGGACGACGCCCTGTTCGGTCTGGAGGACATCGTCACGGGGGCACCCGTCCCGGCCGGTGGCGGTGCCCGCCCGCTGTTCCGCGACTCCGCGGCCGCGCGCCGACTGCTGTCCGTGCGGACGATCCACGCCGAGCCCGCGGCCGCTGCCTCCCCGCGCGGCCGGCAGGTCATCGCCCGCTTCCCCGGTGCCGAGGTCGTCCCCGTGGACTCGCACTGGCGGATCCCGCACCTGCACGGCAACGAGGGCAACGTCGACCGGTGGGTCCGGTTCAAGAGCGAGGTCCTGGTCCTGGGCGTGAAGAAGACCCTCACCACCCGCCCCAACGGACGTTCCGCGGACTGGATCGCCCCCGGACCCGCCAACGGCTGCGCCATGGCGTGCGCCTACTGCTACGTTCCGCGCCGCAAGGGGTACGCCAACCCGATCACCGTCTTCACCAACACCGATCGCATCATCGCCCACCTCTCCCGGCACATCGCGCGCCTCGGCCCCAAGGCGGAGGCGAACCAGTGCGATCCGACCGCATGGGTCTACGACATCGGCGAGAACAGCGACTGCTCCGTCGACGCGCTGATCAGCGACAACGTCGCCGACCTGGTCCGTGCTTTCGCCCGGTGGCCCTCCGCGAAGGCCTCCTTCGCCACCAAGTTCGTCAACCCCGACCTCCTCCTCCTGGAACCGCGGGGTCGTACCCGGGTGCGGTTCTCCGTCATGCCCCAAGAGGACTCCAAGTTGTTGGACATCCGCACCAGCCCGGTGGAGAGCCGCATCGCCGCCGCCGGCGACTTCCTGGAAGCCGGGTACGAGGTCCACTTCAACCTCTCGCCCGTCGTCCTGCGTCCGGGCTGGCAGCAGGACTGGGCCCTCCTGCTGGAGCACATGGACGACGTACTGCCCGGTCCGGTGAAGGACCAGGCAGCCGCGGAGGTCATCCTGCTGACGCACAACGAGGACCTGCACGACCTCAACCTCGGCTGGCACCCCCGCGCGGAGGAGGCGCTGTGGCGGCCGGAACTCCAGCAGCCCAAGCGCTCCGAGAACGGAAGCTGGAACGTCCGCTACCGCAACGGGGTGAAGGCCGGGGCCGTCGAGACGATGCGCGCACTCGTCGCCGCCCGTGCGCCGTGGCTGAGGATCCGGTACGCCTTCTGACGGTGCGCCGGGCGGGAGCCGGTGGTCCCTTCCGGGTGCCGGCCCGCACTCGACTCAAGGGCGAACCGCTCGGACGTGGTCGGCCGAGAGATGGAGTTCGTAGGGCAGGCAGCAGTCGGAGCAGAGGGTCGCGACGAGGGTGCCGCAAGCGCACAGCTGGTTCATCCCGCCGTCCGGGGTCGCTCCGCAGCAGGCGGGCGATGCGTGCTGCAACTCCAGGCCGCGGGCGTCGTCCGGATTGACGACGATGTTGCCCCGCGGGCCCTGCGACACCAGGTACTTGCCGTCCACGTTCACGTGACTCCCGTGGCGCGGCATCACCGGCCCGGGCGTCTCGGTGACGACCAGGGGTGCACCGTACGGCTGGGTCTCGATCGCGTAGCGTCCCGACGGCACGGTCGCCGGTGACGGACCCTGCTCGTCTGCTTCCCACCAGGCGTAGTGGGGCGCCTCGGGAACCTCGGGCAGCCGTGTCAGCGGCCCTGTCAGGGGAACGCCGCATGCCGCGCACACGAACACCACCGCTTCGGCCGCTGCGGCCGGCCGGTCGGCCCGCTCGTGCGCCGGTCGGCCGGCAACCTGGTCATGGTCTCGCTGGTCGTGCATGTGCCGACCGTACGCGCACCCCTGCCGGGCTCCGCGCCCGGCCCCGGGCGGGATGGTCGGACACGTCCGGACCGGACCCGACCGGACCCGACCGGACCGGACCGGGCACAGGATGTCGGGTCCGCCATGGTGGGTCCCTCCTAACCTGAGGCATCGAAAGGGAAGGACACAGGATGCTGGACCGGTTGAACCAGGCCGTGGAACACATCGAACATCGCCTCGACCAGCCGATCGACGCGGCCGAACTGGCACGGATCGCGGTGACGTCGGAATACCACTTCCGGCGGCTGTTCTCCGCCCTGGCCGGAATGCCGCTGTCGGAGTACATCCGCCGCAGGCGGCTGACGGTCGCCGGCGCCGAGGTGCTGGGCGGGGAGCGGACGCTCCTGGAGATCGCGGTGCGCTACGGCTACACCTCGGGAGAGGCCTTCGCCCGTGCGTTCCGGGCCGTGCACGGCATCGGTCCCGGCGAGGCCAGGCGCACTGGTGCGACCCTGCGGTCCCAGCCACGGATGTCCTTCCGCCTCATTGTCGAAGGGAGCAGCAGCATGGAGTACAAGGTCGTGGAGAAGGACGAGTTCCGTGTGGTCGGCAGGAAGGCGCGGGTCCCGCTGGTGCACGAGGGGATGAACCCGGCCATCGCCACCTTCATCCGGGCGATCGACCAGGAGACGCTGCAGCGCATCGAGCGCTTGTCCGACCAGGAACCCGAGGGGATCATCTCGGCGAGCGACAACCTGGACGACAGCCGCGCGGAAGGAACCGAACTCGACTACTACCACGGGGTGGTGACCCGCAGCGAGGTGCCCGAGGACATGGACGCGCTCACCGTCCGGGCCGGCACGTGGGCGGTCTTCGAGAGCTCCGGCCCGTTTCCGCAGACGCTCCAGTACCTATGGCGGGACGTGTTCACGCAGTGGTTCCCGTCCAACCCCTACCGGAGCCGGCCCGGGCCCGAAATCCTGCGCACCCGGGTGTCCGGGGACGGGACGGAGGCGACGGCGGAGCTGTGGATCCCCGTGGAGCGGACGGCGGTCTGATCCCGTGGTGCGGCTCAGACGTCGCCGGGGAGCAGGTGCTGCGGCAGTTCGCGGAAGCCCCACCGCCCCTGGCGGCGGGTGAAGATCCAGACGAGGTCGTGGCGGTCGGGCCAGGTCGCCGGGGTGCCGGGGACCTGGTCGGCGCCGAGGGCCCGGACCAGGCGCGGGATCCCGCTGTGCTCCCAGCAGACGAGTACGGGCATCGGTGCGGCCAACGCGGCCTGCACGAGGGCGGCTTCGGCGCCGACGGCGAACTCGACGCGGACAGGAGTGCGCAGCGCGGTGGCGAGCGCCGCCACCGTCTGCCGGCACCGCGCGGGGGTGACGGCCCCCTTCCCGCCTGCCGCGAAGACCGCCGCGGGACGGGGCAACGAGGAACCGGGGGCCGGCGGGAAGAGGCGCGGGAGCCGCTCGGCCCGGCGCCAACCGCGGCCGGCCAGCGAACCGGGGTCGTCCTCGCCCTCCGCGTCCCGGCCGACGCCACCGGCGTACGGTTCCTCCGCGTGCCGGATCACCATGACCAGGGCGTCCTTGGGCCCGGCGGGAGCACCGGGAAGACCGGGAGCACCGGGAGCACCGGGAAGACCGGGAGCACCGGGAGCCGGGGTGCGCCAGGCTTCCCCGCCCGTGCACCCGGCTCCGGCCAGCGGGGCGAGGGCGGCGGCCAGTACGGCTCGGCGACGCGGTCCGGACCCGGCGGGGGCTTCTGGCATGGCGCCACTGTCCCCCACGGCCCGGGCGGCGCCGGGGCGCGGCGCGGTACGGGCCGTGCCGGTCAGCCGATCGGCGCAGGGGCGGGGCGGAGGCGGAGCGGGGCGGAGGCGGAAGCGGGGGCGGGACGGGGTCAGGGGCACGGGCCCCGGACTCCGGGGTCAGCGGGGGCCCTTGCGCACCGCCCGCAGCCACTCCTTGTTCATCGCGGCGATCGACGGCAACGGGATGCCCTTCGGGCAGGCCGTGGCGCACTCGCCGGTCAGGGTGCAGCCGCCGAAGCCCTCTTCGTCCATCCGGGCCACCATGTCGAGCACCCGGGTCTCTCGCTCCGGAGAGCCCTGCGGGAGCACGTTCAGGTGGTTGACCTTGGCCGAGGTGAAGAGCATCGCGGAGCCGTTGGGGCAGGCCGCCACGCACGCGCCGCAGCCGATGCACTCGGCGTGCTCGAAGGCGAAGTCGGCGTCGGCCTTGGGCACAGCGGTGGCGTGCGCCTCGGGGGCGGAACCGGTGGGGGCGGTGATGTAGCCGCCGGCCTGGATGATGCGGTCGAAGGAGCCGCGGTCGACGACGAGGTCCTTGACCACCGGGAAGGCGGCGGCCCGCCACGGCTCGACGTCGATGGTGTCGCCGTCGGCGAAGGACCGCATGTGGAGCTGGCAGGTGGTGGTGCGTTCCGGGCCGTGGGCGTCGCCGTTGATGACGAGGCTGCAGGCGCCGCAGATGCCCTCGCGGCAGTCGTGGTCGAAGGCGACCGGGTCCTCACCGCGCAGGATGAGGTCCTCGTTGAGGGTGTCGAGCATCTCCAGGAAGGACATGTCCTTCGAGATGCCGTCGACCTCGTACGAGACCATGTGACCGGGGGCGTCGGCGCCGCGCTGGCGCCAGACGCGCAAGGTGAGCTTCATGCGTAGCTCCGCTGGGTGGGGTGGACGTACTCGAAGACGAGGTCTTCCTTGTGCAGGACGGGGGCGGCTCCGGTGCCCTGGTACTCCCAGGCGGCCGCGTATCCGAACTCCTCGTCGCGGCGCGCTACTTCGCCGTCGGGGGTCTGGGACTCCTCGCGGAAGTGGCCGCCGCAGGATTCGGCGCGGGCGAGCGCGTCGAGGCACATCAGCTCGGCGAGTTCGAGGTAGTCGACGATGCGGTTGGCCTTCTCCAGCGACTGGTTGAACTCCTCGCCGCGACCCGGGACCTTGATGCGGCGCCAGAACTCCTCGCGGATCTCGGGGATGCGGTCGAGCGCCTTGCGCAGGCCCTGCTCGCTGCGGGCCATTCCGCAGTACTCCCACATCAGTTCACCGATCTCGCGGTGGAAGGAGTCGGGCGTGCGGTCGCCGTCGACGGCGAGGAGTTTCGCCAGGCAGTCGCGGGTCTCGCGGATCGCCGCCGCGGCCTCGGGGTGACTGTCGTCCACCGTGTCCTGGTGCGGGTGGCGGGCGAGGTAGTCATTGATCGTGGAGGGGAGCACGAAGTAGCCGTCGGCGAGTCCCTGCATCAGTGCGGAGGCACCGAGGCGGTTGGCTCCGTGGTCGGAGAAGTTGGCCTCGCCGATGGCGAAGAGGCCGGGGACGGTCGTCTGGAGGTCGTAGTCGACCCACAGGCCGCCCATCGTGTAGTGCACGGCGGGGTAGATCCGCATGGGGACCTCGTACGGGTCCTCCGCGGTGATCCGCTCGTACATCTCGAAGAGGTTGCCGTACTTCTCGGCGACCTTGTCCCGACCCATGCGCCGGATGGCGTCCGCGAAGTCGAGGTAGACGCCCTGGCCGCCGGGGCCCACGCCGCGGCCCTCGTCACAGACGTTCTTCGCGGCGCGGGAGGCTATGTCGCGGGGCACGAGGTTGCCGAAGGAGGGGTAGATCCGCTCCAGGTAGTAGTCGCGCTCCGCCTCGGGGATGTCGGCCGCGGCGCGGGTGTCGCCCTGGGCCTTGGGAACCCAGATGCGTCCGTCGTTGCGCAGGGACTCGCTCATGAGGGTGAGCTTGGACTGGTGGTCGCCGGTGCGCGGGATGCAGGTGGGGTGGATCTGGGTGAAGCAGGGATTGGCGAAGTACGCGCCGCGCCGGTGCGCCCGCCAGACAGCGGTCGCGTTGGAGTTCATGGCGTTGGTGGAGAGGTAGAAGACGTTGCCGTAGCCGCCGCTCGCCAGGACCACGGCGTCGGCGTAGTACGTGGAGATCTCGCCGGTGATCAGGTCGCGTGCGACGATGCCGCGGGCCACGCCGTCGACGACGATCAGGTCGAGCATCTCGGTGCGGGCGTGCATCTCGACGTTGCCCGCGGCGATCTGCCGGGAGAGCGCCTGGTAGGCGCCGAGCAGGAGCTGCTGGCCGGTCTGGCCACGGGCGTAGAAGGTGCGGGACACCTGGACGCCACCGAAGGAGCGGGTGTCGAGGAGGCCGCCGTACTCGCGGGCGAAGGGGACGCCCTGGGCCACGCACTGGTCGATGATCTCCACGGAGATCTGGGCCAGGCGGTGGACGTTGGACTCGCGGGCGCGGAAGTCTCCGCCCTTGACGGTGTCGTAGAAGAGGCGGTGCACCGAGTCGCCGTCGTTGCGGTAGTTCTTCGCGGCGTTGATTCCGCCCTGGGCGGCGATGGAGTGGGCGCGGCGCGGCGAGTCGCTGAAGCAGAACTGGACCACGTGGTAGCCCTGCTCGGCGAGGGTCGCGCCGGCGGCACCGCCCGCCAGGCCGGTGCCGACGACGATGATGGTGTGCTTGCGGCGGTTGGCCGGGTTGACGAGCTTGGCCTCGAAGCGGCGCCGGTCCCAGCGGTCCGCGATCGGGCCTTCGGGGGCTTTGGCGTCGGCGACGGGCTCGCCGGTGGTGTAGGCGGCGTAGTGGGGGTGCTGCATGTGGGGCTGCTGCATGTGGGGCTGCTGGTCGCTGTCGTGCAGGGGTGCGCTCATGGTCAGTTCACCACTCCGGTCATGACGGCTACGGGGACGGACACGAAGCCGGCGAAGAGGACGAGGGCCAGGCCGTTGGCCAGGAACTTCAGCGTCCGCTCGCGTCGGGCGCTGCCCGCGCCGAGGGTCTGCGCGGCGCTCCAGAAGCCGTGGCGGACATGTAGGCCGAGGGCGGCCATGGCCACGATGTAGATGGTGTTCCCGTACCAGGTGGAGAAGGTGGACAGGACGTTCTCGTACGGGTGGCCGGACCACGCGCGCTCGTTGACGGTGAGCGTGGTGAGGTCGAGCAGGTGCCAGACGATGAACAGGCCGAGGATGATGCCGCCCCAGCGCATGGTGCGGGTGGCATAGCTCGCGCGGCGGCGCTTGTGGGCGTACTTCACCGGGCGGGCCTTGATGTCACGGCGGCTGAGCTGGTAGGCGGACACGGCGTGGGCGACGACCGCGGCGAGCAGCCCCACGCGCACGAGCCACAGGGCCCACTCGTGGTGCAGGAAGGGCGAGCCGAGGGTGCGCAGCCAGTGGGCGTAGCCGTTGAACTCGTCCGCCCCGAAGAAGATCTTGAGGTTTCCGAGCATGTGCACGACGAGGTAGCCAAGCATGACCAGGCCGGACACGGCCATCACGGACTTCTTGCCGACGGAGGAGTCCCAGATCGTGCGTGTGATGGACGGCCGTCGATCCGTCCGCGTTGCCAGAGCCATGTCCTCGACGGTACGGACGGGGGTCCCGAAAGGTCCAAGACATGATGGAGCTGATGTCGATAGATGATGACTATCAAAGCCGATAGCCTGGGCGGATGCAGTTCCAGCAGCTCTTGTACTTCGTGGCCGTCGCCGAGACCCGGCATTTCACCCGGGCCGCGGAGCGCGTGCACGTGGCACAGCCCTCGCTCTCGCAGCAGATCAAGGCGCTCGAACGGGAACTCGGGGCCGAGTTGTTCAGCCGGGCCCGCGGCAACGTCACGCTCACCGACGCGGGCGAGACGCTGCTGCCGCTGGCCCGGCGGATCCTGGCGGACGCTGACACCGCGCGGCTGGAGGTGCAGGAACTGGCGCAGCTCCGGCGCGGCCGCGTCCGGCTCGGCGCCACACCCAGCATCTGCACGGGCCTGTTGCCGGACGTACTGCGGGCCTTCCACGACGCGCATCCCGGGATCGAGCTGCTGATCGAGGAGAGCGGCTCGCTCGACCTCGTACGGGAGCTCGCGCGCGGAGCCCTGGACCTGGCCCTGATCGCGCTACCGCTGCCCCCCTCGGCCCCGGCCCTGACCACGGTGGAGCTGCTGACCGAAGACCTCGTGGTGGTCTCCTCGGCGGAACGGCCGGCACCGGGCGGGGGCCGCGAGCTGACCATCCCGGGGCTGCGGAACGAGCCGATGGTGATGTTCCGGCACGGCTACGACCTGCGGGAGCTCACCGTGGCGGCCTGCCGGGCGGAGGGTTTCGAGCCGGTCTTCACCGTGGAGGGCGGCGAAATGGACGCGGTCCTGGGCTTCGTCCGGGCGGGGCTCGGTATCGCGGTGGTCCCGGCGATGGTGGTCGACCGATCCGGTCGGGGCCTGCGGGTGACCCCGCTGGCCGGCTCCCCGCTGCGTCGCACGATCGCCCTGGCCCACCGCACCGACGTGGCTCCGCCGCGCGCGGCCCGCGAGCTGAAACGGATACTGCTCGGCTAACTGCGCCCGGCGGGGCCTGCGGGCGGGCGCAGTCAGGGCGCGGCTGGAGCCGGCTCCGGGGATATCGGCGGGGCGGGGACCGCCGGCAGGGCCTTGTCGAGGCCTTCTGCGAGCATCCCGAAGGCCAGATCGGCATCGGCCACCGCGGCCGCGTGGGCCTCGTCCGCGCTCTGCCCCGCCTCGATCCGACGCCAGTTCACCCGACCCAGCTCATGGCGGACCGCAACGATGTGCGTCGCCGCGAGCCGGGAGGCGAGCGGGGACACCACCTCCGCCTCCAGCCCGGCCGCGAGCAGCTCCACCTCGATCTCGGTGTAGCGGTTCAGCCGGCTCTTCAGGCTGGCGGTGCTGTAAACCAGCTGCTGGAAGGCCATCACGTTCGGGTGGTCGCACAGCCCGGTGATCGGATCCCGCTCGGCCAGGGCCGCCAGGAAGCTCGCGTGCACCGCGCCCACCGGCGTGCGGCCGGGGGGCCGCTCGCGCACGATGCGCGCCACCTCGTCCTGATGGTCGGCGAACCGGTCGAGCAGCAGGTCCTCCTTGCTCGGGAAGTACCGGAAGAGGGTGGGCTTGGAGACCTCGGCCGCGGCGGCGACATCCGCCACCGACACGGCATCGAAGCCCCGTTCCAGGAAGAGCTCCAACGCCGTCGCCGCCAGTCGGTGACGCGTACGGAGCTTCTTGTTCTCGCGCAGACCCGTCGTGTTCTCCATACCGCACAGCGTAGCACGGATTCGTGACCGAGTTATTTTTTTAACCGGGTTGCTTTTTCTGTCGGGAGCCGCTTTCCTTGAGGCATCGACGAGGAGAGGACGTCCCATGACCGACGTACTGATCACCGGCTCCGGACCGACCGGACTGACGCTCGCCTGCGACCTCGCACAGCGCGGAGTCACCGTGCGCGTCATCGACCGGCGCACCGAACCGCATCACGAGTCCCGGGGTAAGGGGCTGCGACCGAGCAGCCTCGAGATCTTCCGCGGGCTCGGCGTGCTGGAGCCGCTGGCAGCCACCGGGGACGCGAGCGTGACCCTGCGCAAGTACTTCGACGGGGAACACATCAACGACACCCCCACCGACGGCGGCCTCTTGATCGGGCAGTGGCAGATCGAAGCGGCCCTGCGCGAGCGGCTCGCCGCGCTGGGCGTGCGGGTCGAGTACGGATCGGAGCTCGCCGGAATCACCCAGGACGACGCCGGGGTGCGTGCGGAGCTGGCGGACGGCACCGTGATCGCGGCCCGCTATCTCGCCGGGTGCGACGGCGGGCGCAGCACCACCCGCAAGCTGCTCGGCATCCCCTTCGAGGGGAACGGGGAGGAGGAGCCCGCGATGGTGATCGGGGACGTCCGGGCGCCGGGACTCGGCCGGGACGTCTGGCACCAGTGGTTCACCTCGGAAGGCGGCGGGATCCTGCTCTGCCCGATGCCGGGGACGGACAGTTTCCAGCTGCAGGCCTCGCCCGAGCGGGACGAGCGGGGCGAACCGCTGCCGCCCTCCCTGGAAAGCTTCCAGCGGATCTTCGACCGCCATGCACGGGTGGCGGGCATCCGGCTCAAAGATGCAACCTGGCTCTCGTCCTGGCGGGTCAACGTGCGGATGGCCACGCGTCTACGGGAGGGCAGGGTCTTCCTCGCCGGAGATGCCGCGCACGTACATCCCATAGCCGGCGGGCTGGGCATGAACACCGGCATCCAGGACGCGGCCGCCCTCGGCCGGACGCTGGCCGCCGCCCTCACGGGGCCTGCCGGGGAGGAGGTGCTCGACGGGTACGAGGCCGAGCGGCTGCCGGTGGCCGCCGCGGTACTGGCCGACACGGCGGAGCGGTACGAGCGGGTCGTCGAAGCCGTCCGGACCCCTGGCCGCGGGACGGAGGTGGGCCTGGACTGACCGGCGCCGCGCGCGCCTGAGCCCGGGGTGGCCCTGGCCGCCCGGGCCCCGGCCCCAGGCATCGGCCCCGGGCATCGGCCCCGGGCATCGGCCTCCCGATGGGGCGGACATCAGGAGGGCGTGGGCACCGCGTCCGAGAGGGAGAGGCTGTGGATGCGGTCCGGCGCCCCGGGCCGGGCGTAGTACCAGCCCTGAGCGGTGTCGCAGCCGAGGGCGCGCAGCTGGGCGGCCTGGGCTCCGGTCTCCACTCCCTCGACGGTGACGGCGAGTTCGAGGCTGTGCGCCAGGGCGACGATCCCCTCCACGATCTTGACGTCAACCGGGTCGGCGGGCTGCTGCTGCATCCCTTGGGTGAAGGAGCGGTCGAGCTTCAGGACGCTGACCGGCAGCCGCCGCAGGTTGGCCAGGTTCGAGTAGCCGGTGCCGAAGTCGTCGAGGGCGATGTCCACACCGAGTGCCGCGAGCCGGCGCAGCGGTTCCAGGAGTTCGTCGTCGGCCCCTATCAGGGCTGATTCGGTGACCTCCAGGCACAGCGCGCCCGGGGCGAGGCCCGACTTCTCCAGCACCGCCACGGTGTCGGCAACCAGGCCCGGGTGGTGCAGCTGGGTCGGAGAGAGGTTGACGTTGATCCGCAGGGCTGCGCCCCCGTGCTCGCGCTGCCAGATGCGGGCCTGGCGGACGGCCTCCTCCAGCACCCAGCGACCGAGCGGCACGATCAGCCCGGTGCGTTCGGCGAGGGGGATGAAGCGGTCCGGGCCGAGTACCCCGTACTGCGGGTGCGACCAGCGCACCAGCGCCTCGGCCCCGTGCACGCTGCCGTCGCGCATGTGGACCAGCGGCTGGTACTCGATGAAGAACTCGCCGCGTTCCAGAGCCGCGGGCAGGGCGTTGGTCAGGCCGTGGCGGGTGATCGCGCGGGCGTCGGCCTCGGCATCGGCGAATTCGAAGCGGTTGCCGCCGGCCGCCTTGGCCCGGTACATCGTGATGTCGGCGCTGCGCAGCACCTCCGCCGGGGTGCGCTCCTTGGCCCGTCCCTCGACGATGCCGATGCTGCCCCGGACCGTCAGTTCCCGACCCTCCAACCGGATCGGCGTGGACAGGGCGGTCAATATGCGGACCGCGAGCTCGGTCACCTTCTGCTCGGTGTCGGAGCCGGTGGTCAGGGCGACGAACTCGTCGCCGCCGAGCCGGGCGACCACCTCGCCCGGGCCGGTCGCGCAGCTCTGCAGCCGGTCGGCGACCTCCACCAGCAGCCGGTCCCCCGCCGAATGCCCGAGGCTGTCGTTGACCGCCTTGAAACCGTCGAGGTCGAGGTAGCACAGCCCGTAGCGGTCGCCGCCCGCCCCGCCGAGGGCCTTCTCCAGCCGCTCGAAGAACAGCGTCCGGTTGGGTAGACCGGTCAGGGCGTCGTGGGTGGCCTCGTAGCGAAGGCGCAGGTTCAGCAGCCGGCGTTCGGTGGTGTCCTCCATCAGCGCCAGCTGGTACTGCGGCTTCCCGTCGGCGTCGCGCAGCAGCGACACCGTCAGATTGGTCCAGAGCACGGTGCCGTCGTGCCGGTAGTAGGGCTTCTCGACGCGGTAGCTCTCGCGCTCGCCGCGCACCAGCTCGCCGTACATCCGCCAGACGTGCGGGGTGTCATCCGGGTGTCCCCATTCGCTGACGTTGCGGCTGCGGACGTGCCCCTCCAGGCCGCCGAACATCTGCAACAGGGTGTCGTTGACCTCCAGGACGTTCCCGTCGAGGTCGGCGATGCCGATCCCCACGGCCGCGCCCTCGAAGACCGCGCGGAAGCGCTCCTCGCTCGCGTGCAGGGCCTGCTGCGCGTCGGTACGCGCGGTCAGCGCGGAGCGCGCGATGGCCTCCTGCTCCCTCAGGGTGCGCTCGCGCAGCGCGCGGGCGTATCCCGCCGCGATGGCGTGCTGCAGCCGGGCGCAGCGCGACCGGTACTCCTCGGTGCCCTCCACACCGGAGCCCTCGGGTCCGTCCGGGCCGCAGTAGAGCACCAGGTACGACTCGATCACGCCGAGGGTGCCGGCCAGGGCCTCGGGGTCGGTGCAGTGCACGGCGACGAGTTCCGCCCCCACCTGCTGGGCGACCGAGGCGTCGAAGGGCCTCGCGTGCAGGGCCTCGGTGAGCGTGCGGGTGAGGGGGAGGAGGTGCCGTTCGAACTCGGTGCGGGTCAACGAGGTCGCCGTGACCGGGAAGATCGCCCGGCCCCAGATCGTGGCGAAGCGGGCGATCCGGTCCTCGATACCGCCGTGCGGAGCCGTCGCGGACCCGGTGGCGGGTGCCGCGGCGACCTTCGGCGCGCCCGCCGTCTGTGCCGGAAGTCTCACGCCTTGCGTCCCACGCCGCCGAAGCCCGAGAAGGCGTAGGGGTCCTCCGGCGTCTCGCCGTCCTCACCGTTGTCGGGTCGGTCCGGCCGCCAGTTGGGCATGGCCACGAGGCCCGGCTCCAGCATCTCGAACCCGTCGAAGAAGCCGCTGATCTGTTCCCGGGTCCGCATGACGAGGGGGTTGCGCATGTCCCGGTAGACGCCCACGGTGCCGGCGGCGGTTTCCTGGGTGAGCGGGATTCCCTCGTACGAGGCGTGCGTGAGGATCAGCAGGCTGCCGGGGGCCAGTGCGTCGCACAGCTCGGCGACGGCGGCGTACGGGGCGTCCTTGTCCTCCAGGAAGTGCAGGACGGCGACGAGCAGGAGGGCGACCGGTCGGCCGAGGTCGAGGAGCCGACCGACCTCCGGGGCGGCGAGGATCTCCTTGGGCTTGCGCAAGTCGGCGGCGACGATGTCGCTGTGGTCGTCTCCTGTGAGGACGGCCCGGCTGTGCGCGACGGCCACCGGGTCGTGGTCGACGTAGACGACGCGCGCCTGCGGGCTGGCGGCCTGGGCGACCTCGTGGACATTGCCGAAGGTGGGGATGCCGGAGCCGATGTCGAGGAACTGCGTGACGCCCTCGGCGACGGCGTGCCGGACGGCGCGGCGCATGAATGCCCGGTTGGCCTGCATGATCTTGGGCAGTCCCGGCATGAATTCCATGGCACGGCGAGCCGTCTGGCGGTCGACCTCGAAATTGTGGGACCCACCCAGATAGTAATCGTAGATGCGGGACACGCTCGGCACCGATATGTCGATGCCTGGCGGGGCCCAGGCGGGGCGCTCCATCGGGGTCTCCAAGCGTTGGTCCTGCGGTCGTCCGTGTGAGGTCGGACTCCTGTCCGAGCCGAATGTACTGATCATTTCCCAACAGGGCGAGCAAAAGCGGAAATTGGCGATCCGTTCTTCGTCACACACCAAAGGCACCGCCTCGCCGGACGGGGGAATGACCGATACCGACAAGTCCCTTATGGGAATTGACTGGGGGTCGACCGGAGTCACCACACTACCGACCTGCGGATGGCTCAAACCTCTCTGGTCGGCAGTCCACCCGTTCAGGCGAACCGGGGGCCGAGCCTCGCGTGCCCGGGCGCGCGCGGGCCCATGCTCCCGGGGTGAACAGAGCCTGTGCCAGGCGCCTGCTGGCAGTCCCGGTCCTGCTGTGGGCGGCCTTGTCCGTCACGCCGGCCGTGGCTGATAGCCGCGCCTACGCGACGACCGACTCCGGCGACGGCCCGGCCGCCGCCGTGGTGGCCGCGGTGGCCGGCGGCAGCGACCGCGCACGCGGCCCGCGTGGCGGACATCACGGTGACGACCAGGGCTCCGACCACGGGAAACGCCGTGAAGGCGGGCACGGCGGGGGCCGTCACGGCCACCCCCACTGCCCTCCGCCGCCGCCCCCTCCGCCCTGCCCGCCGAAGCCACCGCCGAAGCCACCGAAACCGCCGAAACCCACACCGCCGCCCGAGCCGACTCCCCCGCCGTCGCCCGAGCCCCCACCGCCCCCGAAACCCGCACCGCCGAAACCGCCGCCTCCCCGGCCGGCGCCGAAGCCCGTACCGAAGCCCGTCCTGCCCGCGCCGCCCCCGCCGAAGCCGGCGCCCCCACCGCCCCGCGTGGTCCGGGCTCCTGCGCCGCCGCCCGCACCACCTGCACCACCGCCACCACCCGCCCCCGAGGTGAAACCCGTACCGCCGAAACCGGTGGCCCGCCCCGCGTATCACGCGGCCGCCCGCAAACCCGTCGAGCACCACATCTCGCCGGTGACTTTCACCTTGATGACCGCCGCTCCCGCGGTGCTCGCGATCGTCGCGCTGCGCCCGCGCTAGCGCGCTTCTTCCTCCCCACCAGTAACCGATTGGGAGTCATCTTGTCGGAATGGCTCGTCCTGTCCCTCGCGATGGCCGCGGCCTGTGCCGTGGTGCTGTCCATCGCCTTCTTGAACCACAGGAGGATCGGCGATGACGACGATCCGAACGAGACCCCTGACGTCATCGAGTACATGACGATGATGATCGGGGTGATCTACGCGATCGTGTTGGGCCTGGCGATCGCCGGCGTCTGGGAGGGCCGCGGGGCCGCCCAGGAATACGTGCGCCAGGAGGCCCAGGCCCTGCACGAGATCAGTGTCCGCTCCGAGGTCTACCCGGCCGAGGTGCGCAAGCGGATCCGGTCCGACGTCGACGCGTACGTGACCCACGTCGTGGACACGGAGTGGAAGCGGATGGCCGACCACGGCGAGCTCACCGAGCACGGCGGGGAGCTGCTGGAGCGCATCCGCCGGGACGTCACCGACTACGAACCGCAGACCGACCACGAGGGGCAGGCCTACCAGCCGCTGGTCGACCAGGTCGCGGTGGTCGACGACGCCCGCAGCGCACGCGGCTCGAGTGCCGGGGCCACCATGCCGGGCGTGGTGTGGTTCGGGCTGATCGTCGGCGCCCTGGTGACCGTGGGCCTGATCTTCACCCTGCAGATCAGGCGCTCGTTCCGGGAGATGCTGCTGGCGGGCCTGTTCAGTGCCCTCATCGCGTTCCTGCTGTTCCTGATCTGGGACTTCGACGCGCCGTTCGGGCGGGGCATCTCCGCCACCGCCGAACCGTTCCTCACCCAGTTCCCCCACCTGGACCTCGGCGGCTAGGCCGCCCGGGCACGTCTCGTCGGTCGGGCCGGATCAGGCCACTCGCAAACCGGGGACGGGCCTCCCGTCCCCGGTTCGGCCCAGGGCCGTGCCCCATTCGCCCGTTCCTGATCGCGGGTCACCGCACCCCGACCTAGCGTGTCGGACATCGAGGCGCACGACCCCCCACGTGCGGAAAACCGTTCCGCGGCTGCTCCTCGGGGATCCGGAGAACCAACCATGGGTGCGATACGTACCTCCGCCACCACCCTGCTGAGCGTCGGCGCCACGGGCGCCGTACTCGCGCTCGGCGTCCTCGGCGCGCCCGCCGCAACCGCTGCCGAGGCACAGCCCATCACCTCGTTCGGCTTCACCCTCACGCCTTCGACCGTCGCCCCCGGAGGGCAGACGGTCCTCGCGGTCAGCCGCTGCAACGCCGCCTACGCCACCGCCTCCTCCGGTGTCTTCGACACCGTGAGCATCGCGCGCGGCCAGACCGTACGGGTCACCGTGGACCGGGACGCCCGGCGCGGCGCCGTCTACTCCGTCTCCTTCACCTGCAACGGGGAGACCGGCTCGGCCGATCTGACGATCGCCGGCGGCACCACCGGACCCACCACGAGCTCCACGCGAACGGGCACCGGCACCGGCACCGGCACGACCCGCTTCCCGACCCCGTCCTCCGCCCTCGGTGTCCGCGGCGGTCTGGGCGGCAGCGTGGCCGGCATGGATCCCCTGGAGCTCGGCGCCGGCGCCGGTCTGTTCCTCGCCGCCGCGGGCGGCACCGTGTTCGCCCTGCGCCGCAGGGGATCCGGCCGTAGCCATTGAACCCGCCGGACGTCCCCCCGCCACCACCGATCGCCCCGAGTCCTCGTCAGGACTCGGGGCGATCGCCGGTGGCGGGGGGATCTCCGTCCGGGGAGACCGGTCAGGCCCGGCTGCGGAGCGGGCGGCGACGGCGCAGCACGTGGGCCCCGGCTCCGAGGGCCGCGGCGCCGACGAGGCCCGCACCGATGGCGGTCTCGGCCGTGGACGGGCCGAAGGATCCGCCGATGCCGCCCTGCGAGGGGTTGCCCTCCAAGATGGTGAAGCGGTGCGTGGCGACCAGGTTGCTGTCGTTGCACTTGACGGACAGCGTGTGGTGCCCGGGCGAGGCGTGGTTGAAGATCCGGACGGTCGCGAATCCGATCGACCCCGCGGACAGGTTGGCCGGCGGAAAGTTGCCGTGCGACGTGACGGTACCGCCGTGACCGCAGCCCGCCGCGCTCACCTGCATCGTGGAACCCTGGTGCACGGAGTACGGGTTGACGGAGATGTTGCTGGGGCCGTTCCCACCCCCATTCCCACCCCGGCCCCCGGGGTCCTGGTTCGCGGAGGCGAACGGGGCACTGAGGCCGATCACGGCGCAGGCTGCCGCCGTCACGGTAAGAGCGCGCAAAACACGCATGGTGGAACCTCCAGCGGGAAGCGCCCCGGAGCGTCGGCCCCGGATGATCGACGAGAACGCCTCCCACGTCGAACCCTCGGGTCGTCCCGCCATCTCCGCATTTCCGGCTTTGGGCCGCCCGGTTGAGCGACACGCCGAAGCTCGGGAAATGCAACTGACGGATCCGCAGGTCACGACCCGTCAGGCATTTATGTGACGATTACCTGGATGGGCGCACCCCGTCCGGCTCCCTCCGGGTGGCGGCCACCCGTTCGCCCTTCCCCCCCTCGCCGTGCTGCCGACTCGGCCTTAGCGTGCGTGAAGTAGGGCGTACAGGGGTGGGACGGGAACGCGGGTCGGGACCCCCGCGTCGGGAAGGGAGAACGATGGGCGAGGACGAGCCCGGGAAGTCACGCAAACGCTCACCGTGGGGCGTACTCGCCCTGGTCATGCTCACCGGCCTCGCCATGGTGCGCAACGGTGTGAACATCGGCGACGGGCCGCCGCAGCCCACCGCGGCCTCGGCCGTCGCGGTGACGGCCGACCAGTTGCCGGCCGATCCACCCACGCCCCCGGCGGACATGGAGGTGCTGGAGCACTCGTCGGTCCAGCGCATCCGGATTCCCACGATCAACGTGGACGCGCCGGTGATGACGGTCGGGCTGGACGCGGAGGGTTGGATCGACGCGCCGCCCCCGCAGGACCGCAATCTCGCCGGCTGGTACCTCAACGGCATCTCGCCGGGCCAGCGGGGCTCCGCGGTGATCGTCGGTCACGTGGACAACGCGCAGGGCCCCGCGGTCTTCTACGGTCTCGGCTCGGTCAAGCCGGGCAACCACATCGAGGTGGAGCGGTACGACGGCCGCACGGCGGTGTTCGAGGTCTACGGGGTGGAGGTGTTCTCCAAGGAGGCCTTCCCCGGGGCCCGTGTGTACGGAGACACAGGACACCCGGAACTCCGGGTGATCACCTGTGGCGGCGGATACTCAAAGGCCCGTGGCTACGACGGCAACGTGGTCGTCTTCGCCCGCATGGTGGAGGCCCGCTGAGCCGGTGCGCGTCCACCGCGGCCGGCGCCCGCTTCAGCGGGGCGGCAGCACCGGGAGGGTCATCCGGTAGCCGCGTGCGAGCAGTTGGGGAAGGTACGAGGAGATCGCCTGAACGCTCTGCGACCGGTTGCCGCCGGCGTCGTGCGAGAGGACGATCACGCCGGGGGCCGCGCCGCCCAGTACCCGGGAGATGATCGTCGGGGTCCCCGGTTCCTTCCAGTCCAGGGTGTCCACGGTCCAGGCGAGCGGCTCCATGCCGAGCTCGGCCCCGATCTCGAAGGCGGCCCGGTTCCAGGCCCCGTAGGGGGCCCGGAACCACAAGGGCGCCTCGCCGACGGTCTGCTGGACGACCTCGCTCGTGCGGCCGATCTCGGAGGCGAGGGCGGGCCGGCTGAGCCCCGGGATGAGCGGGTGGGTCCAGGTGTGGTTGCCGATGACGTGGCCCTCGTCGACCATCCGGCGCAGCAGGTTCCGGTTCTCGGTGGCCATCTCGCCGCAGACGAAGAACATGGCGCGCACGCCGTACCGGGCGAGGGTGTCGAGGATGGCGGGGGTGTAGCGGGGGTCCGGGCCGTCGTCGAAGGTGAGCACCATGCCGGCCGACGCGGCTTCCTCGGCGGGGAGTTCCAGGATGGGCCGGGTCCGTACGGCCGGCTTCGCGGCCGCCGGGCGCACCGGCGCGTCGGCGGTCATCGGTTGGAGCCGGTACGCCTTCTCGGGCAGCGCCCGCGCCCGCAACCCCGGCGCACCCGCCGCGGGGGGCGCCCCCGGCCCGGCCGGGGGTACGGACCCGGTCGGTCCCTGCCCCGGGGTACCGGTACCGCGCTCACCGCCCACGCTGAGCAGTCCGGAGGCCGCGGCGACCCCGAGGAAGACGGCGGTACGCAGGACCGTGCGCCGCCCTACTGTCGGCTCGTCATTTTTCATTATTACTACGTATCAACGACATCGCCGAAGTTGTCGAGAGGCGCGGAGGCACCCTGTTCCCCTCACCCGGTCGGCTCACACCCGCAGGGCTTCACCGCCACCGTGGTCGTGCTCGCCGAGCGGGCCGGGATCCGGGTGGACTGGGAGCGGCTCGGCGCTGCCCCGGACGGCCCTCGCGAGGACGTACAGGTGTCCGTCGCGGGAACGGCCGCTCCGCCGCCCGGTCGCAGTTGGTCCACCGGGCTGCGGGAGCAGGCGGCGCGGCTGGAACGGCGTATGCCGAGGCAGTGAGGGACCGCCACGGCGACGACGGGGGCGTCCTTCGGGGTGGTCAGCCGCGGCGGACCAGGGGGAAGGGCAGGGTCTCGCGGATCGTCAGGCCCGTGAGGAACATGACGAGGCGGTCCACGCCGATGCCGAGGCCGCCCGTGGGCGGCATCGCGTACTCCAGGGCGTCGAGGAAGTCGTTGTCGAGTTCCATCGCCTCCGGGTCACCGCCCGCCGCGAGCAGGGACTGGGCGGTGAGGCGGCGGCGCTGTTCCACGGGGTCGGTCAGCTCCGAGTAGGCGGTGCCCAGTTCGGTGCCGAAGGCGACCAGGTCCCAGCGTTCGGCGAGCCTGGGGTCCCGGCGGTGCTGGCGGGTGAGCGGGGAGACGTCGGTGGGGAAGTCCTTGTAGAAGGTCGGCAGCTTGGTGCGCTCCTCCACGAGGCGCTCGTACATCTCCAGCACCACGTCGCCGCGGGTGTCCTCGGGGCCGTGCGGGACCGACGCCCGGTCGCACAGTCGGCGCAGTGCCCCTTCCTCGGTGTCGGCGTCGACCTCCTCGCCGAGGGCCTCGCTGATGGCCCCGTACATGGTCTTGACCGGCCAGGTTCCGGAGATGTCGTGGACGACGAGCTTCCCGTCCGGTCCCGCCTTGTGGGCGATGGGCGAGCCGAAGGCGGCGGTGGCGGCGCCCTGGATCAGTTCGCGGGTGAGGTCGAGCATCACGTCGTAGTCGGCGAAGGCCTGGTAGGCCTCCAGCATCGTGAACTCGGGGTTGTGCTTGTAGGAGACGCCCTCGTTGCGGAAGGTGCGGCCCATCTCGAAGACCTTCTCCATGCCGCCGACGCAGAGCCGCTTGAGGTAGAGCTCGGGCGCGATGCGCAGGTACAGGTCGAGGTCGTAGGCGTTGATGTGGGTGCGGAAGGGCCGGGCGTTGGCGCCGCCGTGGATCTGCTGGAGCATCGGGGTCTCGACCTCGAGGTAGCCGCGGTCGAGCAGTCCCTGGCGCAGGGCCTGGACCGCGCTGGAGCGGGCCCGTACGACGTCCCGGGCCTCGGGGCTCGCGACGAGGTCGAGGTAGCGGCGCCGGACCCGGGCCTCGGGGTCGGCGAGGCCCTTGCGCTTGTCGGGGAGGGGGCGCAGGCACTTGCCGGTGAGTTGCCAGGACCGGACCACCAGCGACAGCTCGCCCGCCTTGCTGGCGCCGGTCTCGCCGCTGACGAGCACGTGGTCGCCGAAGTCGACCTGGGAGGTGAAGGAGTCCAGTACCTCGGCCCCGGCTTCGTCGCGGGTGAGCATCAGCTGGATGTCGCCGGACCAGTCGCGCAGGACGGCGAAGACCACGCCGCCGAGGTCGCGCACGAGCATCACGCGCCCGGCGAGGGTGACCTGTTCGCCGGTCCGGGCGCCGGGCGGGAGGGTGGGACGGCCGGGGGAACCCCCGTGGGTGGCCTTCAGTTCCGCGACGGTGTGGGTGCGCGCGCGGATCCCCACCGGGTAGGGGTCGGTACCGGCCGCCCGGATGCGGTCCAGTTTCGCGTGGCGGACGCGGACCTGTTCGGGCAGCCGCTCGGCCGGGGCCCCCGCGTCCCCCTGCTCGACCGCGTCCAGGCCGAGGGATTCGATGGAGGGCAGTCCCTCGGTGGAGGCGATGGCGGTGAGGCCCTTGGGGTGGCCGTTGCCCCACAGGGTGCGCAGGCTGGGTACGGAGACGAAGCCCTCGGCGATGCCGGAGGCGAGGCTGACCCGGGCGAGCGAGCCGGCGTCCTGGTAGCAGAGGTAGCGCGGGTACCACTCGGGGTCGTACTTGACGTTCGAGCGGTACAGCGCCTCCAGCTGCCACCAACGGGAGAAGAAGAGGAGCAGCTTGCGCCACAGTTTGAGGACGGGGCCGGCGCCGATCCGGCCGCCCTCCTCGAAGGCGGAGCGGAAGACGGCGAAGTTGAGGGAGATCCGGTGCACACCGAGGCCGGGGGCCGCGGCGCAGAGTTGGGCGACCATGAACTCCATGACCCCGTTGGGGGCGGTGCGGTCGCGGCGCATGAGGTCGAGGGAGATGCCGTCCTTGCCCCAGGGGACAAAGGAGAGCAGGGCGATCAGCTCGCCCTTGTCGTCGAAGGCCTCGACCAGCAGGCAGTCCCCGTCGGCGCGGTCGCCGAGCCGGTCCAGGGCCATGGAGAAGCCGCGTTCGGTCTCGGTGTCGCGCCATTTGTCCGCGCTTTCCACGATCCTCTGCATCTCGTCCTCGGAGAGGGCGGAGTGGCGGCGGATGACGGTGGTGGCGCCGGTGCGCCGGACACGGTTGACGGCCTGGCGGGTGACGCGCATGTCGCGGCCGTCGAGGTCGAAGCGGGCCACGTGCAGGATGGCCTCGTCGCCGAGCTGCAGTGCGCCGAGTCCGGAGCGGGCGTAGGCGGTGGCGCCGTCCTCGGAGGCGCCCATGACGGCGGGCTGCCAGCCGTAGCGCCGGGCCACGGCCAGCCAGGCGTCGATGGCGGCGGTCCAGGAGGCGGGGTCGCCGACCGGGTCACCGCTGGCGAGGCAGACACCCGCCTCGACGCGGTAGGTGACGCCGGCCTTGCCGTTGGGGGCGAAGACGACGGCCTTGTCGCGCCGGGTGGCGAAGTAGCCGAGGGAGTCGTTGCGGCCGTAGGCGCCGAGGAGCGCGCGGATGCGGGGTTCCTCGTCGCCGTGCAGGGCGGCGGTCAGGCGCTGGGAGCGGAAGAGGGTCATGGCCGCGTTCAGTAGGGCGGCCGCGCCGAAGAGGCCGAGCAGGAAGGAGAGCGGGCGGGGTGGGTGGCCGTCGAACTCCCGGGCGGAGAAGAGGCCGCCGAAGACCTCCTTGGCGGCCCAGTCCAACCACTGGCCCCGGGGCAGGGTGCCGGGGAAGAGGGCGACGAGCGCCCAGCCCACGAGTACGGCGGCGAGCAGGCCGAGGCCGAGCACGAACAGGGCGTGCCACAGGGCCCCCGGGCGGGAGGCGGCGTAGAACTCGTCGCGGGCGGCGATCAGAACGGCCAGCGCGGCGACGGCGATGACCATGGAGGGGATGCCGATCCAGTACGCGCCGACGGCCATCTCCAGCACGTCGTCGACGATCAGCAGGGCCAAATAGGTGATGACGATCCACCAGGCGACCTTCTTGCGGGTGCCGAGGGCCGCGGCGAGGAGGAAGAGGAAGACGGCGTAGGCGAGGTTCGCGCTGACCGGGACGACGATCAGATCGAGGAACCGCACGATGGGCCGCAGGAGCCGCCGCAGCGTGGGGGAGAGCGCGAGCAGGGCGCAGAGCAGGCCGAGCGTTCCGAAGAACGCGCCGAACCCGTCGGGCACCCGGTTCAGGAAGCGGTTCCGGGTTCCGTGCTTCTCCTCCACGGTGGCGCTGGTCGCACTCATGGTTCGCACTGTAGGGAGGGCCGCGCCGGGGCGCGCGGCGAGCGATGGGCCGCGAGGTGCACGGCCGCTCCCCGGGCCATGTCCTCGAGCAGGCCCGGTTCGTGCACCGGGTCGTGCACCGGGTCAGGCCCCGGGCCGTGCCCCGGGCGTTCTGGAGCACGGCCCATCCTCGGCAGGGTGACGGAGCACGTGAATACGGAATTCGAACGCGGTACCGACGGTCCGAAGGTGATCCTGGCCGGGGTGGACGGATCGGAGTCCTCGCTGCGGGCCGCAGCCTACGCGGCGGGACTGGCCCGGCGGCAGAACGCCCTGCTGGCCCTGGTGTACGTCCAGCCGGTGATCCCGGCCGGCGCCGCGCTCGGCGCGCCGGCGGCGGACACCACCGGGGAGATCGCCGAGGGCCGGGTGACCGAGATCCGCGCCTCGGCGGAGCGGCTCAAGGGCATCTACGAGGTGCGCTGGCAGTTCCACACCTTCCACGACGACCCGCCCCCAGCTACCGCTGGGAGGTGCCCCCAGCCGGCCTGGTGAGCGCGGCGGACGAGCTGATGGCGGACGCGGTGGTGGTCGGCGCCTCCGAACAGGCGGGCCACCGCATCGTGGGATCGGTGGCGATCCGCCTGGTGAAGGCGGGCCGCTGGCCCGTCACCGTGGTTCCGTAGGGATCCCGGGTCCCGTCGCCGGCCCTACCTGCCCATGGTCAGGCCGTCCTTGGCGGCGCCGCGGCTGAGCACGGCCTCGCTGATGGCGTCGCGCGCGCGCTCGTAGTCCTCCCGACCGGGTTCCTTCGCGAGGGCGTCGGTCAGGTGGACGACCCGGCCCACGGACAGGTCCATCATCTGCGGCACGAACTCGGCCTTGGTGACCTGCCAGCGCTGCCCGGCGGCGGCCGGCGGGGCGAAGGCGAACCGGCCGATCGAGCCGTAGTTGCCCCGCATGTCGCGCGCGCCCGAGTGGTTGAACATCTCGCCCGCGACCTGGTCGCCCATGCCGTAGATGATCCAGGTCCCGTTGACCTTCTCGTAGGGCTGCGGCACGTGGGCGTGCGTACCGATGAGGGCGTCGATGTCGGGGCGGCCGCCGGTCTGCGAGGCGGTGAGCGCCTTGCCGAGCGAGAGCTGGGTGCCGTCCGGTTCGGTCTCCCATTCCGTGCCCCAGTGCACGCTCACCAGCACCACGTCCGCGCCCGCCTTCCGGGCCGCCCGCGCATCCGCGATGATCTTGTCCTGCTTCATCAGGTTGACCGCCCACGGCTGGCCCTCGGGCATCGGGTAGCCGTTGGTGTCGTAGGTGTACGCGAGGTGCGCCACCTTGGCGGAACCTGCCGTGTACGTGGTCACCGTGGCCGCCTCGGCGGCCGTACGGGCCGATCCGGCGTGCCCCAGTCCGACCTTGTCGAAGCGGTCCAGCGTGCGGCGCAGGCCCGCGCCCCCGTCGTCGAGGGTGTGGTTCGAGGCCGTGGAGCAGCCGTCGTACCCGGAGTCCTTCAGCCCGTCGGCGACCTGCGGCGGCGATGTGAAGGCCGGATAGCCGGAGAAGGGCCCGCCCTCCTCCCCGTAGATGGTCTCCATGTGGCAGAGGGCGAGGTCGGCCGCCGAGACCACCGGTTTGACCCCGGAGAACATCGGCCTGAAGTCGTATCCGTCGCCGTCCGCGTCGTTCGCCGCGCGCTGGATGACGGAGGTGTGCGGCAGCACGTCGCCGCTCACAACGAGGGTGAAACCCTGCCCGGGGGCCGGTCCGGCGGCACTGGAGGGGGCGGCCGGCTCCCCGGAATCCCCGAGGCGGGCCGGTGCGGAGCTCTGGGTGGCCGAGCAACCGGCGGCGGCGGACAGCAGCACGACCGACAGGAGGGCGAACACCTGCGGTCGGATTCGCGTGGTCATGCGCCCTACTCTCATTAATACGATTATCTGATGTGTGATCACATGCAATCCACATAACTACACGCTGTAAGTCAAGAACCGGATCCGTCTTGCGGACACGCGCCCACCCGAACGGCGGACGGGGGCGAGGCCGACCGCCTGCCGTTCGCCGCGCCGTTCGACCGTTCACCGACCGGCACGGCCGCCCGGCGGACGACCCGGGTGCTTGGGCGCAACGCCGGGGCCGGACGGTTCCGGGTCGGCTCCGTGCAGGTCAGGGTGGACGGGTCGCCGCTTCCACGGCCCCCCACGCACCCCGGAAGGAGCCCCTCGTGCCGATCTCCCCCACCCTCCCGCGTACGGACCCCGAGGCACTCGCCGTCCTCCAGCGCGATCACGGGCGGGCCCTGTTCGGATTCCTGGTAGGCCTTACGGCAGGGGACGCCCAGCGCGCGGAGGACCTCGTGCAGGAGACCCTCGTACGGGTCTGGCAGCACCCGGAGGCCCTGTCCAGCGGGCACGACTCCATGCGGCCCTGGCTGTTCACGGTGGCCCGGCGGCTCGCGATCGACGCCCGGCGGGCCCGGCTGTCACGACCGCTGGAGGTGGATCCGGAGGGGCTGGAACACGCACCCGAGCCGCAGGACGCGGTGGCCGGCTCGGTCACGGCGATCGACGTCCGGCGGGCCGTGGGGTCCCTCGGGCCGGAGCACCGCGAGGTGCTGATGCAGGTCTACTTCCGCGACCGCTCGGTGGCCGAGGCCGCCGCCGAGCTCGGAATTCCGGCCGGAACGGTCAAGTCCCGGACGTACTACGCCCTCCGCGCCCTGCGGAAGGGCCTCCAGGGGTACGGGTACGGCCTCGGCGCCTGAGCCTGCAGCGCGGCGAAGGATCGGCTAACGCCATGAATAGATGCGGACCGGACATAAAACGCGTCGATTTCGGCATCAGAGCGTGCAAGTTGAGTAAACATCCCCCGCTCCGCGAGCCGCTCGGTGAAGGCTCGGGACTGACGAACGGGACGCTCGAAGCGCGGGAGAAGGTGGAACGGTGCAGCCCGAGGGTAGTAACGGCACCAGTGACGGCGGGCTCGCGGTGCCCATGGCCTGGCTGTACGCCGAGTACATCGCGGACGAACTGCTGCGCACGGGCCGGCTCATCCCGGCCAGCACCCTGGAGTTCAGGGCCGGACGGGACACGCTCGCCCTGACGATCTACCTCTCGGACGCGGCCGGCGAGCTCTCCGGCATCCGGGTGGTCTCGCAGCTCGACGAGTGGCTGTCGCTCACGGCGTACGGACACCCGTGGCGCGACTGGGTGCACACCCGGTTCCTCGCGCTCGGCGAGGAGGCCCGGGAGCGCGGCGACTGCGCGGACCCCGATCTGGAACTGGCCCGGGCGGCGTGGCGCTGGCTGGACAGCACCGAACTGTTCGCCACCAACCTCGACCCCGGGCGGCCCGACGACGACCACACCGACATCGCGCCGGGCCTGGACGAGAACGCGCGCGTATGGACGCCGGCCTGGCAACTCGGTCTGCCCCTCGGCCACTTGGCGATGCACTTGTTCTGACAAAGCCACGAGCACGGACACGGGTAGAGGACGCTGAACTCGTATGATCAGCACACTCCTCACGTGGCTCGAAAGGCACTCATCAGTTCCATGGACAGCAAAGCGATCGAGAACGCGCAGCGGGTGGCGGCGCGGGTGACGGCCGAAGCCGATGGCGATGCCTGGAAGGAACACCACTGGACGGTGGCCCGCTTCCTGGCCGGTTCCCGGTCGGCCGCCGAGGAGGACCGCTGGAGAAGGCAGTTGAACGACTGGCGGGAGCGGCTCGTCGCTTCCCTCGCGGCGGACGCCTTCGCCGAGGTCGCCGAATCCCAGGACCTCCTCCTGGGCTGGCTCCTGACGGAGCTCCGGCGCAGCGACGACGCCCTCGGCTCGCTGCTGGCGTTGTACCCCCTGCCCCGGCCGAAGCCGGAACCGCGTTCCGTCTTCCCGATGCCGGCGTCGGAGGTCTACGGCGACGGACCCGAGTTCTACTTCAGCGACGTCTTCGCCTTCGTCACCGACTACCTGGCGGTCACGATCCGCCGCCCCCTGGACGGTACGTCTGCGACCTGGTGTCCGCTCTGGTGGGAGCACCCGGAGGCGGGGGCCCGGCTGTCCGCGCTGTGGCTGGCCTGGGAGCACCTGCGCCACGATCCGGCCCTCGGCATGACGACGTGGTGGATCCAGCACGCCGATCCGCACCTGCGGGTCCTGATGGACCCCCGCCAGGGCCCGTTCGCCGCGTGCTCGCCGAGGGGGCACGCGCAGGAACCGCTCGCCCCGCTCCCGGTGGAACCGTACGAGCCGTCGTAGACCGCCGGCGCCCGTGCCTGCATCCCCGTTCCGCCGGAGGTCGCCGGGCTGGGGCCGGTCCAACGGAACGGCACCGGCCGGAGCGCCTTGTGCTCACGAGTTGCCGGGGCAGTCGGTCTCGGTCCAGGTCGCGACGAGGTCACGGCAGACGACGGCAGGTCCAACGGTCGGCTGCTGCCGAGTCCCGCAGCTCCTGAGGGGCTCCGCTACGGATGGGACGGGGTCAGGGGTGGTGGCAGCGCCGGCCGGCTGCCGGGCAGGTCCCCCGGCGTCGGTGAGATCGGTGCTCTCTTTCGTGAGTTCGACCAACTCGCGGTCCGCTTTGAGGCCACCGTCCGGATCGCAGTCATCAACGAGTGGCTCTGACCTTGTTCGCCACGCTCGGTCGGAGAGAAATCCGGTACCGCTGCAGGAGGCCAGGCCCTTAGCCTGCAGCCCATGCATCAGCCTCGAAGGCGCGACCGGCGCCTGACTCGCCGCGTGTCGTCAGAGCCGGGGCAGCCTCAGGCGTTCCGGCTCCCTGACGTGGGTGCCGATGTGGTCCTGGTCGGCTACTTCTCCGCGAAACAGAAGGACTTCGAAACACTCATGGCGTCGGCAGCCACAGAACTGGCAGCGCACGGCGCTCGGGTCGTCGCGCAGATCGTGCAACGACGAGGCGTCTCGAACGGCGGGGTCCGCAAGATGGGTCTGCCCTACTCTTCGCGAACCCTGCTGTCCTACGGGAAGGTCCGCGAGGTGGCTCTGGTGTGTGAGCAAGCCAACGCTGACGCAGTGATCTTCGTTGCCTCCTTGACGGAGCGCCAGCAGCGCACGTTGACAGAGATGCTCGGCCGCCCCTCCGTGAGTCTCTCTGACATCCTCGCTGCCAACTGACGACCCACCCGGAACGGGTTGCTGAAACCGACCCTAGTCGTCGGCTGCGACGAGCAGGGTGAGTGCGGCTGCGGGGCGGTCGATGAGGATGGGGCCGTAGCCACGGAACGCGTCCTCGAGAAGCCGTCCGAGCACATATCGGGTGGTCCGTCGATCTGCGGCCTGACCAGCCACTGTTCTCGACCCACCGGCCGCCGGCTGAGGCGCCTTGCCGCTGGACGGCGGGGCGAGTTGGTGCAGAGGGCTGCGGGGTGCCGTCCCGCAATCGCGGCGGGATGACGGAACAGCCGTCAGCCGCGGTCGGCCGGGTCCATCACCAGGCCGGTGAAGTCCGCCTCGTTGCGCTCCGCCCGGGTGACGTACCACCGGGCGATGAGCCACATCACCGGATACACCAGCAGGCCGAGCGCCACCCAGACCAGCGGACCCGACGCCTCGCGCGACAGGGCGAACGCCAGCGGCAGGGTCCCGATCAGCGATACGAGCGCGGCCAACGCCCCCAGAGCCGCGCGCAGTTGGCTGCGCATCAAGGCCCGGACGTAGGTGGCCCCGAGGGTCGTCTGCTCGGAGATCTCCGAGCGGGCGGGGGTGTGCGCGGGCGGCCGGCGGCGGGCGCCCCGGGGGACCCCGGTGACGATCTCGCGCCGGGGCGCCGATTGTTGTTGCTGCTCCTCGGCCATCGTGGCGGAGTCTACGCAGCGCCCGCCTATTTGAGGAGGCGCGAAAGCCGCCGGTCCGCGAGCGGCTTCCCACCGGTCTGGCAGGTGGGGCAGTACTGCAGGGACGAGTCGGCGAAGGACACCGAGCGCACGGTGTCCCCGCACACCGGGCACGGCTCACCGGCCCGGCCGTGCACTCGCAGGCCGCTCTTCTTCTCGGCCTTGAGTTTTCCCGCGGCCACCCCGTGGGCCCGGCCGACGGCTTCGCCCAGAGTGCTCCGCACGGCCTCGTAGAGCTGGGTGAGCTGCTCGTCGGTGAAGGAGGCGGCGAGCTTGAACGGTGAGACCCGGGCCGCGTGCAGGATCTCGTCGCTGTAGGCGTTGCCGATTCCCGCGATCACGCTCTGGTCCCGCAGCACGCCCTTGATCTGGCGCCGCTCCCCCTCGAGCAGCGCGGCGAAGGCGTCCCGGTCGAATCGCTCGGCGAGCGGATCGGGGCCGAGGCGGGCGATGCCGGGCACCTCCTGCGGGTCGTGGACCACGTACACGGCGAGGCGCTTTTGGGTACCGGCCTCGGTGAGGTCGAAGCCGCCCCCGCCCACGAGGGAGACGCGCAGCGCGAGCGGCCCCTTGCCGGGGCGCGGCGGCTGCGCGGGCAGGGTGTCCTGCCAGCGCAGCCAGCCGGCCCGGGCCAGGTGCGTGACGAGGTGGATCTCGCCGACCGGCAGGGCCAAGAACTTGCCGTACCGGGCGGTGCTGCCGGCGGGCTGCCCTTCGAGGGCGGTCAGCGGTGGGTCGTAGGTCTTGAGCACGCTCACGGCGAGCGGGAGGACGCGCTCGACCACCCGCCCGGTGAGGTGCTCGTCGAGGTACTCCCGCAGGGCCTCGACCTCGGGCAGCTCCGGCATGGTCCCAGCCTGCCGCCGCCTCAGGCGAAGCGCGAGCTGGGCACCGGGCCGGGCGAGGCGACGCGGTCGCGTGGCGCGGTGAGCCAGCCGTCGCGGACGGCGGTCACGAAGGCCCGGAAGGCCTCGTCCGGGTCGGACGGGGTCGCCCCGTCGCCCTCGTCCGGGTCGGCGGCGGCCTGCGCGATGTCGCGGGCGATCTCCTCCTCGGGCCGCGGGTCGTCCTTCCACGGCGGGGAGACGAACTGGCACAGCAGCGTGCTGAAGTCTGCGCTCACGGCGGGCGGGTCGGTCCAGCAGGTGGCGTGCTCGGACAGGATCTGGCCGTCGGTGCGCGCGTACAGGGTGCGCAGGAGGTCCGGGTCGGTCGCGTTCAGGTCGTAGGCGACGACGAGGGTGTCCGTGCGGGCGGGCTCGTACGGTACGGCGGGCAGTCCCAGCACGCGTGCGGCGGCGAGCCCGAGGATCCGGTCGGCCCGGCCGGGCAGCAGCGAGACCGTGGCGGGGCGGCGCCCGGCGGCCTCCAGGGCGAGCGTCAGGCGGGCGAGGCCCCGGCGGCACTGTTCGTGGGTGTCCCCGAGGTAGGCGTACCGGCCGGTCATGCCGGCGTCCCAGCCGTACCCGGAGAGCGTGCCCAGGAGACCGCCGGTCAGGCCGTAGTGCCAACCGCGCAGGTCGGCGCGGCCGAGCGGATCGGCGTGGCCGGCCGCTTCCTGGGCCCGGCGGGCCCGGTCGGTGCGGTACAGCCGGTGCTTCTGGCGGTCGTGGGCGCCGGACCACTGCGGGTCCTCGGGGTCGGGGAGGGCGCCGCCGATGCGCGCGGCGGTGTCCAGGTCCCCGGCCAGCAGGGTGTGGTGCACGAGGAGGTACGTCTCGGGCCAGGCGGGCAGCCCCGGGCCGCGGCCGGAGAGCAGGTCGACGACCTCGGCGTGCCGGTTCTCGTCCTCCAGGGCGGACACCAGCTCGGCGAGGAGCGGCCGCGAGTCGGGGAGCAGTCGCAGTCCCTCGCGCAGCGGTGCGACGGCGAGGAAGGCTATGCCGCGCTCGACGCATGCGTAGCCGAAGTCGTAGAGGGCCTGGGGCTCGCCGGGCCGCTTGGCTGCGGCCTTGGCGGCGCCGGCCAGGTCCTTGAACCCGGCGGCGTCGGCAAGGGCCCTTGTGGCCTTGGCGAGTTCGGTGATCGATGCCGTCTCGGCGTGCGGCCGGAGGGAGCGTACCGCTCCGGGCAGATCGTTCGTCTTCAGGAATCGGCGCACTTCATCTATGGCGTTGGTCATCGCCCCAGATCCTCACGGAGCGGGGCCGGGCGGCGCAACGGACTTTCCCGCTGCGCCGCCCGGGTCAGATCCGGGCGATCAGTGCGTACCGCTCGTCGGTGACCGGTCCGCCCCACAGCTCGGTGTTGCCGCTGAGCGGCTCGACGCGCAGGTCGGACACCAGGGGCCGGACCGCGGCGGTCAGCTCCGCGGCGGTGATCCCGCCGCACCACGGGAGCGATTCGGCTCCGGCGACGTAGGGCGCGCCGCTCTCACCGGCTTCCCGCCACCGCCCCTCGACCAGGACGAGTCGTCCTCCCGGGCCGAGCCGCGCCACCCACGCGCGGAGCGCGGCCCCGGGATCGGGCAGGGTCCACAGCAGGTGCCGGCAGAGGAGCACGTCGTACTGCTCCTGCCCGGTGGGCGGATCCGCGGCGTCGCCGATGAGGAACCGTCCCGTCAGGCCCGCGGCCGCGAGTTTGGCTTCGGCCCGCTCCACCATCCGGGGTGCGAGGTCCACGCCGGTCACCCGGTGTCCGGCCTCGGCCAGCAGCAGGGAGAGCGACCCGGTACCGCAGCCGACGTCGAGGACGTCGGCCGGCGCGGTGGGCAGCCAGGATCCCAGCAGCCGGGCCCATGCGGCGCGGGTGTGCTCCTGCCGCAGGCCATGATCCGGTTCGTCGTCGAACGCGGCCGCGGCGGCGTCCCAGTACGCGGTGATGGCGGGGGTGGGTTCGTACATGGCGGTGATCCTGCCAGCCGCCACCGACAACCGGCATGACGCAACGTCGTCCCCGGGCGGGCCCGGGGGGGCTCAGCCCATCACGAACTCGCACCACACGCATTTGCCGCCGCCCCGCGGCTCCACGCCCCAGACGTCCGCCAGGCGGTCCACCAGCATCAGGCCCCGCCCCGAGACGCCCGACTCCCCCGCCTCGCGGCGGCGCGGCAGTGCGCTGGAGCGGTCCTCCACCTCCACCCGAAGCCGGCGCTGCGGACCCGCAAGGACCCGTAGGGTCACGATGGCCGGGCCGTCCGTGTGCATCAGGGCGTTCACGATCAACTCGTCCGCGACCAGTTCGATCTCGTCGGCCCGTTCCCGCGCGCCCCACGACCGCACCGCCGCACCGATCATGTGCCGGGCCGCCACCAGGGCCTCCGGGTCACCCGGGGCCACGTGCTGCTGGAGGCGCCCGCCGCCCTCCTGCGCGGCCACCACGTGGCGGCGCAGCAGGAGCAGCGCCATGTCGTCGTCCCCGCCCCGTTCGTCGACGATCTCGCACAGCAGGTCCGCCAGGGCCTGTAGGTCGGCCGGTCCGCGGCGGATGTGGGAGGTCAGGAGCTGGATTCCGTCGTCGAGGTCGGCGCCGGGCTGTTCCACCAGGCCGTCGGTGCACAACAGCACCGTTTCCCCGGGGTCCAGCTCCACCGTGGTCACCGGGTACTCCAGGCGGCCGAACTCCGCCGAGAGGCCGAGCGGCATCCCGCCCGCCACCGGGAGCCGGTGGCAGTCCCCGTCGCGGGTGCGCAGCAGCGGGTCGATGTGGCCCGCCCGGACCACCTGGAGGACGCCCGTCGAGAGGTCGGCCTCCACGTACGTGCAGGTCGCGAACCGGTCGGTGTCCAGCTCGTGCAGGAAGACGGAGGCACGGGCCATGACCGTGCCGGGCGAGTGCCCCTCGGCGGCGTACGCGCGCAACACGATCCGCAGCTGGCCCATGACGGCCGCCGCGTGCGTGTCGTGGCCCTGGACGTCGCCGATGACGGCGCCGACCCGGCCGCCGGGCAGCGGGATCACGTCGTACCAGTCGCCGCCGATGTCCTGGCCCATCCGGGCGGACCGGTAGCGCACGGCGATCTCCCCGCCGGCCACCGAGGGGATCCGTCGCGGCAGCATGGCCTGCTGGAGTCCCTCGGCCAGGTCGTGCTCCTGCTCCAGCAGCATGGCCCGCTGCAGGCTCTGCGCGATGCTGCTGCCCAGGGCGACGAGCAGGTTGCGCTCTTCCTGGGTGAAGCCGTCCTTGTCCTGGTAGAGCAGTCCGATCGCGCCGATCGGGCGGGCCTGGGCGATGAGCGGCAGGTAGGCGGCGGCCGAGATCCGCATGTACGAGATCTTCGCCCAGAGCCCGGGGTAGTCCCGGGCGAATTCCTGCGCGGAGTCGAGGAAGCGCGGCTCCAGCGAGCGGACGACCTCGCTCATCGGGTACTGCTCGTCGATGCGGGTGTAGCGGGTACCGGGGACGAAGCTGTCCTCCGGGCCCTCGGCGACCAGGTGGATCCGGCCGGCTTCGACGAGGCCCATCACCATGCCCATCGAGCCGAGCCGTTCCAGTCCGTGGGCGTCGCCGATGACGTCGATGACGTCCTGCACGGTCCGGGCGTGCGCGAGGGCGGCGGTGGTGGACTCGACCACCGACGTCTGGCGGCGCCGTTCCTCGTCCAGGCCAAGCCGCTCCGCCGAGTGGCTGAGCTCGTCGGTGGCGTCCCGGACGATGCCGATGATCCGGTACGGGCGGCCGTCCGGGCCGCGCATGACGCGGCCCTGGGTGTGCGTCCAGCGCAGCCGCCCGTCGTGGCAGCGGATGCGGAAGTAGGCGCCGTAGCTGTCCTCGCCGCTCTTGAGGGCGGAGGAGACGAGGGCGTCGAGCCGGGTCGCCTCGGTGGCGGGGACGCGCGGGTTGAGCGACTCCGGCCGGCCGTCGTACTCCTCGGGAGACGCATCGAAAACGTCGAGGGCGGCTTCGTCCATGTGCATGAGACCGGTGATCAGGTCCCAGTCGAAACTGCCCATGCGGTTCAGCGAGAGCGACCGGTCCGGGTGTGCGGGCCAGTCGTCCGGCAGCGATACGGTGGTCGGCACCGATCCACCATGACACACGGGCCGGTCAGGCGCTCTCCAGCGGATGGCCCCCGTCCGACGGCTGCGGCTGCAGGTCCGGGTCCGGGACCGCGTTGGGGTCGGACGGGTTGTAAGGGGCGTACAGGTCGGACGGGGTGTCCGGGTTGTAGGGATCGACGGGGGCGGCGGGGTCGGCGGGCAGCGGGCCCGATCCGTCGGGTTCCGGGGGAAGCAGCCCCAGCTCACCGGGGTCCAGCGGCGGCAGGCCGGCCAGGGGGTCCGAGGGATCGGCGGACGGCGGCCGCTGCTGCGGCTGCTCCGGTTGCTGCGGCCGGGTGGACGGGTTCGTCGGCGTGCCCGGCTTCCGCGGCAGGTTCCCGCCGGGCGGGTTCTTCGCGGCCTGCGGGTCCTGCGGGTCCTGTGGGCAGTCCGTCACCCCGGGCGCCGGCGCCTCGGGGGCGTTCGGCGAGGTCGGTGAGGCCTGGTTCGGCGGGCAGGGGCCGCCGGACGCGGATCCCGGCGGGGTGACGGGCCCGTCCGGGATGCCGGCGGACGGGTCGTACGCGGGCAGCACCTTCGGGGGCCGGTCCTGCGCGCCGTCATCGCCCCGCTTGCGCTCGATCCAGGTGTTGTCGGCGATGTTGACGATCACCAGGTTGTTGATCACGTGGGTGGTCGGTTCGATCACGACGACCTGGTTGGCCTGGTAGCCGCTCCACGGGTCGCCCTTGTGCACCGGGGATCCCTTCGCGGTGCGCGGGGAGGCCAGCGGGTTTCCGCAGCCGCAGCGCACCCGGGGCATGCCGTGCTCGTCCACGAGGACGGCGGTGCCGGCCTGGAGGACGGACTGGAAGCCGTCGGCGGCTCCGTCGCGGAAGGCGTGGTTGGTGACCCGCGTGTCGGCGCGCAGGACGACGGGCGTCAGGCCGCGCAGGAATTCGGGGATCTTCCCCTCTTCGATGTTCGACGCCTCGGCGAAGGCCTGGGCCTTGGCCTTGTCGTCGGTCAGGAAGCGGACCTGCTGTTCCACGTCGCAGCTGCCGAGCCGCTGGGTGCCGCCGTACAGGCCGGGGGTGGCCGCGTTGACGGTCCGGATGCCCTGGCCCGTCGGGTTGGGCAGCGGGGGCTGTACGGGGGCGGACTCGGCGGTGGCCGAGGAGGCCGTGAAGGGGTCGGGGCCGGCGGAGGCCACGGGCTGGAGGTAGACCTCCTGGCTCTCGGCTCCGGGGGCGCCCGCCGGCTGCTCGGGGCTGGCGCACGCCGCGGCGAGGAGGCCGAGGAGGGCGAAGAGGGCGGCTCCGGCGGGCGCATGACGCCGCGATGCCTGACGTGGTGTCGGAAGTGACGATCCGTTCACTTGAATCTCCCTGTTCGCCCCGGTTGCTCACCTCTTGTCTGCCGCATCAGTGCGGGAGCCGCAACCGGAGCGCACCTTGAACATGTTCAAGTAACACCGTAGGCTCACCACCGTGAGTTGAACGCGTTCAAGGCGTTGGGCCGCGGCGTTGGGGGGAGTCCAGGGTGACGGTACTGGTGAACGTGATCGTCACCCTGGGCATGCTCTACGTCGTCCCGGCCGGCCTGCGGCTCATCGACCCGGACCGGCTCCTGCGCACGGCCCGCTGGTGGCCGCTCGCCGCCGCACCCGGGGCCCTGTGCCTGTGGCTGCCCCGCGGACTGCCCGCCACCGCGCTCGCCGCGCTGTACGCGGCGGCCTGCCTGGCGCTCGCCGCCCGGGCCCCGGTCCGGCTGCTGCGGGCCCGCTCCCTGACCCCGCCCGCCGTCGCCGTCGCCACCGCGCTGGTCTCGCCGTCGATCGCCGCCACCGCGCTGGTCGCCGAGCGCGCCGGATACCGGCTCTTCGGCTTCGACCTCGACATCCTGGCGCTGACGGTGCCCCACTTCCACTTCGCCGGGTTCGCCGCCGCCCTGGTCGCCGGGCTGGTGTGCCGCGCCCTGGGCGGCCGCGCCGGGACCGACGGCCTCGCGCGCTGGGCCGCGTACAGCGTCCCGGCGGGCACCCTGCTCGTCCTCCTCGGCTACTTCGTCGACGACTGGGCCGAGCTGCTGGGCGCAGTGGTCCTGACCGGCGGAATGTGGGCCGTGGCCCTGCTCACCTGGCGGGAGGTCCGACCCGCCGGCGCGGACCGGACCACACGGACCCTGCTCGCCACCTCGGCGGCCGTGCTCGTGGCCACCATGCTGCTCGCCCTGTGGTGGGCGGTCGGCGAGGCCACCGGGATCACCCACCCCACCCTGACCTGGATGGCCGCCACCCACGGCCTCGGCAACGCCCTCGGATTCGCCCTGTGCTCGGTGCTCGCCTGGCGCCGCCTCGCCGGCGACGCACGCACCGCCGACCGCCCGGACCACCACCCCCTCACCACCACCAGCACCGCCACCACCGACCGAGTGGAGACCTCGCCATGACCCGCCTCATCAGCGCCGGCCGGGACACCGTCAACTACCCCGACCGGGGCGCGACGGCCCACCGGCCGCTGCCCGCCGGATACAACCACCTGCACCACCGCGCCCGCCTCGGACACGGCCGGGCCGTCTTCGAGGCCGCCGGGACCGCGGTCACCACCTTCGAAGCCCACCGGACCTCGGGCATGCGCGTGCGGGCCGATGCCGGCGCGGTCCGACCCGGCAGCTGGGTGATCGTCGGGATCGGACTCGGGCCGCTGCGGATCGATGCTCCGTGCGAGGTGATCTGGACCGCGTACGAACCCGCCCGCATCGGTTTCGCCTACGGAACCCTGGCCGGGCACCCCGAGCGCGGGGAAGAGTCGTTCATCGTGGACATGGACCCCGACGGCACGGTGTGGTTCACGGTCACCGCCTTCAGCCAGCCGAACGCCTGGTACACCCGCCTCGCCGGCCCGGTGATCCCCTTCCTCCAGCTGAGCTACGCCCGCTGGCTCGGACACAACCTGCGCAAGCTGGCCGCCACCGGCTGACCGGTCCGATACTGGAGGCGATGGACTGGTTCACGGCGCCCGGATACTGGCTCGCCCGGCTGGTCTTCCAGCGGGCCCTGGCCGGGGTCTACCTCGTCGCCTTCCTCGGGGCCGCCCTGCAGTTCCGGGCCCTGATCGGGACGCACGGCATGACGCCCGTACCGCGCTACGTACGGTACGTGCCCTTCCGGCGCGCCCCGAGCCTGTTCCAACTGCGCTACTCGGACCGGCTCTTCGCCGGCTGCGCCTGGACCGGTGCCGCACTGGCGGCGGCCCTGGCCGCCGGGGCCGGGGACGAGGTGCCGCTGGGCGCGGCCATGGCGATGTGGGCCGTGCTGTGGCTGCTCTACCTCTCGATCGTGAACGTGGGCCAGACCTGGTACTCCTTCGGCTGGGAGTCGCTGCTCCTGGAGGTGGGCTTCCTCGCCGTGTTCCTCGGCAACGCGCGGGCCGGTCCGCCCGTACTGGTCCTGTGGCTGCTGCGCTGGGTGCTCTTCCGCGTGGAATTCGGGGCCGGGCTGATCAAGATGCGCGGGGACCCCTGCTGGCGCGAGCTGACCTGCCTGTACTTCCACCACGAGACGCAGCCGATGGCCGGGCCGCTGAGCTGGTTCTTCCACCACCTGCCGAAGCCGCTGCACCGGGTGGAGTGCGCGGCCAACCACGTGACCCAACTGATCGTCCCGGTGCTCCTGTTCACCCCGCAGCCGGTGGCCTCGTACGCCGCCGGGATCGTCATCGCGACGCAGCTGTGGCTGGTGCTCTCGGGCAACTTCGCCTGGCTGAACTGGCTGACGATCACGCTGGCCGTCTCGGCCGTGGACTTCACCGGGCTCGCGGGCGCTCCCCCGGCGGCCGCCGCGCGCACGGGTCCCGTGTGGTTCGTGGTCCTGGTGTGCGCGGTGACCGTACTCGTCCTGTTCCTGAGCCGGCACCCGGTGCTCAACATGGTCTCGCGCCGCCAGGTGATGAACCGCTCCTTCGACGCCCTGCACCTGGTCAACACCTACGGGGCCTTCGGCTCGGTCGGCCGGGTCCGGATGGAAGTGGCGGTGGAGGGCTCCGCGGACCGGGTGCCGCGCGCGGACGGGGACTGGCGCGAGTACGGGTTCAAGGGCAAGCCGGGTGAACCGGGCCGCCTTCCGCGCCAGTTCGCCCCGTACCACCTGCGGCTGGACTGGCTGATGTGGTTCGCCGCCATCTCCCCCGACTACGCGCGGGACTGGTTCGGGCCCTTCGTGGAGCGGCTGCTGGCGGGCGACCGGGACACGCTGCGGCTGCTGCGCGACAATCCGTTCCCGGACGTCCCGCCCGTCCACGTCCGCGCCCTGCTGTACCGCTACCGGTTCACCACCTGGCGGGAGCTGCGCGAGACGGGGGCCTGGTGGCACCGCACGCTCGTGCGCGAGTACCTCCCGCCGACCCGTCTCGCGGACGCACGCCGCTCAGAGCCCGAGTAGCGCGGCCTCCCGCTCCGCGGAGATGCCCTTGGTCGGCCGGTCGGGGCGCTGCGGGGCGGCGCCGCCGAGCGCGCGCAGCCAGGCCCAGGTGTCGGCCACGGTCTCTTCGACCGGCCGGCACCTCAGGCCGGCCGCCAACGCCTTGGAAACGTCCCCGCGGTGCATGTGGTCGTAGTCCTCGCCCTCGGGGAGCCAGACCGGGAGCTCGATCCAGGGCTGCACGCCCGCCTCCACGATCCGGTCCGGGTCGGTCCAGCGCAGGTCGGCGCCGCCCCCGGTGGTGGCGGCGCAGGCGTCGAGGAGTCCGCCCATCGTGGCGTGCCCGGACGGGGAGACCAGGTTGTACGCGCCCGAGCGACCCGCCGCCGCGGCGTCCAGGGTCCAGCGCGCGAGGTCGCGCACGTCGATGTACTGGATCGGGAGGTCCCGTGGTCCGGGGGCGAGCACCGGGCCGCCGCGGGCGGTGCGCTCCAGCCACCACGGCAGTCGGCCGACGTTCTCGTACGGGCCGAGGATCAGTCCGGCGCGTACGAGCAGGGCGCGGTCCGCGAAGGCGTCCAGGGCGGCGAGTTCGCCGCCCCGCTTGTCCTCGGCGTAGTCGGTCGGTCCGGCGTCCGGCGAACCCCCGACCAGGAGGCCGTCCTCGGCGAGGCCGGCCGGGGCGGGGTAGGCGTACACCGAGCGGCTGGAGACGTACGCGTACCGGCCGACCCGGTCGCGCAGCAGGCGGGCGCTGTCGCGCACCGCTGTGGGGGCGCCGCTCCAGGTGTCGACGACCAGGTCCCACTCGCCGGTATCGAGGGCGGCCAGCCCATCGGGGGCGGTGCGGTCCCCGTGGAGGGCGGAGGTGCCCGGCGGGGGCGTGTGGTGTCCGCGGTGGAAGACGGTCACCTCCCAGCCCCGGGACAGGGCGTCCTCGGTGATCGCGCGTCCGACGAATTCGGTACCACCCAGCATCAGCAGTTTCATGAGCACCAGCCTGCCGGGGCGGGTGGGGGCCGCGGAAGCGGTGATCGCCGACGGCGATCACGCTCAGGGCGTAGCCGGGAGGGGAACCTGGACCGGACCGGACCGGGCGGGGAGCCGGGGGCGGGGGTGGGGGTGGGCGGTGAACCGTGGCGGGCCGGAAACGGTGCGGGCAGGGCAGCGCCCCCGGTGCGCACGGGCACGCGGGGGCGCTTGGCACCGCTCTGCGGGCTAGTCGATACCGGGCAGGATGTGCGCTTCCGCCAGGTCGTCCTCGTACCCGGCCAGCCGGATCGGGGCGGATCGGGCCCAGACCTCAAGGCTTCCGAGTTCGTCGGTCCGGGGCTTCGCCCGCGTTCCCGTCCGCTCCGTCACGGCCGGTTCGGGCTTTGTCTTCTCAGTCACCGCGCACTCCTTCGTGTCGCGCAACCCGGTCAGCGGACCGCGCACCGGGCAAGGGATGAAAGGTTTCCGGACGCGGTGGCGCCTTAGTGGAGCGCGGCCCGGATGGGGGCCGTCTTGATGCCCCAGAGTACACATATGAGCGGACCTCCGCTCGATAGGAAGGCAAAATCCGCTGCGCCCTCTTACTTTCGCTCCTAGTTCAGCAAGTCGTGGGTCTGCGGGTACGTAACGGCTGATCTGCTCGAGCCCGGACGTGCGGGGTGCGACGGAGGGGGTCTGCGGTGGCGAGGTCCAAAGTGTCCGAGGCTCAAGTCCCTTACGTCACAAGCGTGCTGGAGCTGATGGCACTGTTGCGCGCCGACCCCGACGACCAGGGCCTGCGGACCGCGGCCCTGCTGCGCCGCTCGCGCCCCTTCGACAAAGAACTGCAGATCGCGGGCCTGGTGCACCGCCTCGGGCATTTGCTCCGTCTGAGTGACGGGACGGTTACCGTCGGGGTGGCGGCGGAGTCGATCCGCCCCCTGCTGGGCGAGCGGGTGGCCCGGCTGGTACGGCTGCAGTCGCCGGACCGGGCCGCCGTCACGGACGACGGACACCGCGACGGCGACGGTGACGGTGACGACACCGAGGCGGTCGCCACCCTGCGCCAGGCCCGGGACTCCGCCGGCGCGGCCGGCCTGGACGCGGGGGTGCTGGAGGACTGGCAGCCGCTGCTGGAACTGGTCGCGGCCGGGTCCTGCCGGACCGCGGCCTCCGGGAACGCGCTCGACCCCCTCGGTCCGCCGAAGGGGCCGAGGGGGTCGAGCGGGAGGAGCGGGCCGAACGGGGCCCGGTAGGACGGGGTCCAGAGCCGGGCTCCGGGGTTACCAGTTCGCCGGGGCGTAGTCCTTGAGGAAGACGCCGAACAAGTCCTCGCCGGCCTCGCCGCGGACGATCGGGTCGTAGACCCGGGCCGCGCCGTCGACCAGGTCGAGCGGAGCGTGGAAGCCCTCCTCGGCGAGCCGCAGCTTGTCGAAGTGCGGGCGCTCGTCGGTGATCCATCCGGTGTCGACCGAGGTCATCAGGATGCGGTCGGTCTGGAACATCTCCTGGCCGCTGGTCCGCGTCACCATGTTCATCGCGGCCTTGGCGGCATTGGTGTTCGGGTGCCCCGCACCCTTGTAGCCGCGACTGAAGACACCCTCCATCGCCGAGACGTTGACGATGTACGCCCGCCCCTTGGCCGCCTTCCGGGCAGCCTCCGCCATGGCCGGGCGCAGTGCGCTGATCAGGATGAACGGCGACGTGTAGTTGCACAGCTGGGTCTCGAGCAGCTCCACCGGGGAGATCTGGTCGATGGTCTGCACCCAGGTGTTGCTCTCGACGACGTCGGGCAGCAGACCGCCCGCGTCGATGGCGGTGCCGGCGAGGTGCCGCTCCAGGCTGGCGTTGCCCGCGACCAGGGCGAGGTCGGCGACCTTCTGCGCCTCCAGCCCGCTCACTCCGACGGGCAGCGCCGCCAGGCCGTCGACCGCACCGGAGTTGAAGGCGCCGATGACGTGGTGCGCGGGGAGCTCGCCGGCGGGTAGCGGGGCGGCCTCCCCCTCGACCAGCGCCGCGTAGGCGCTGGGCAGGCGGCGCACGGTCTGCGTCGCGTTGTTGATCAGGATGTCCAGCGGACCGGCCGCGGTCACCTGGTCGGCGAGGGCCACGGACTGGGCGGGGTCGCGCAGGTCGATGCCGACGACCTCCAGGCGGTGCATCCAGTCCGCGGAGTCCTCCATCGCCTTGAAGCGGCGGATGGCGTCCTTGGGGAAGCGCGTGGTGATCGTGGTGTGGGCGCCGTCGCGCAGCAGCCGCAGCGCGATGTACATGCCGATCTTGGCCCGGCCGCCGGTGAGCAGCGCGCGCTTGCCGGTCAGGTCGGCGCGGGCCTCCCGCCTGGCCCGGTTCTCGGCGGCGCACTCCGGGCAGAGCTGGTGGTAGAAGTAGTCGACCTCGACGTACCGCGTCTTGCAGACGTAGCAGGAGCGCGGGCGCTGGAGTATCCCGGCGATCCGGCCGGCCTCCGTGACCGAGGAGGGCAAGATGCCCTCGGTCTCGTCGTCGATGCGCTCGGCGGAGCCCGTGGCGGTGGCCTCGGTGACGGCCTTGTCGTTGGCGGTCTTGGCGGCCCGGCGCTCCTGGCGGCGGCGCTGCTTGACCGTCCGGTAGAGGCCGGCGGTGGCGCGGCGTACGGTGATGGCGTCGGGATGGTCGACGTCGATCTTGTCGAGCTCGTCGAGCACGCTGAGGCAGAGGGCCAGCCGATCGGGGTCGATACCGGGCCCGTAGGCGGACCCGGAGTCGTGGCCGTAGTCCTGGCTGTCTTCGGTCACCGTCATTGCCGCTGCCGTTCCTTGATCACTCGTCCGCATCCGCCTGCTGCGGAAGTCCTCAAAAGGGCAACTGTACGGATCCCACACGCCCGGAGCCAAACCCGCTTCCGCCTCCCTCACCCACCGCGAGCGCGTCATCACCTTATGCGGCGAACTGGTGGGTGACGGGGCGCGGCGGAGGCCGGCTGGGGGTCGACGGGGGTGGCGGCGGGGGGTGGCTTTCCGCTGCCCGCGGGGCCACGCTGCGTACTCCCGTACTACGTCGGGAGTATGACTGATCACCATCTGTGGGCGGAGGAATAGCGCAGGTGGGTCGGGCATTGTGGACCTTATGAGTGCACTGGCGCTGTCGGTCCTGCTCTGCCTGGTGTCCGCCCTGGCGTACGCGGGTGGTGCGATCGTCCAAGAACGGGTCGCGGCGAGCACGCCGGACAGCCGGTACGCCCCGCTGCGCCGGGGCGTCTGGTGGGTGGCCGTGGGACTCAACGGCCTCGGTGCGCTGTTGCACGTGGTGGCCCTCGCGTACGGGCCGCTGAGCCTGGTCCAGCCGCTGGGCGCCCTGACCATCGTCTTCGCCCTGCCGATGGCCGCCCTCTTCGTACGGCGCCGGGCTGGCGCGGCCGCCTGGCGCGGTGCGGTGCTGGCCTCGGTCGGCCTCGCCGGACTGCTGGCGCTGACCGGCGGGAGCGGACGGGCCGAGCAGGCGCTGGCGGGGGACGCGCGGCGCGTGCTGCTCGTGGTGACCGCCGGCGCGGTGCTGGTGCTGTTCCTGGCGGCGCACCGGATGCACCGGGCCGTGCTGCACAGCGTGCTCCTGGCCTCGGCCGCCGGTACCGCCTTCGGCATGGCGTCGGTGTTCACCAAGTCGGTGGCCGAGGACTTCGGGCCGGGCGCGCTGCCCGGTCTGTGGCCCGACCTCGTGGCGATCGCGGTCCTGGCGGCCGGCGGCCTGCTCTTGTCGCAGGCGGCCTACCGGGGAGCCGGGCTGACCGCACCGCTGGCCACGGTGACGGTGGTCAATCCGGTGGTGGCGGCGACGGTCGGCATCACGCTGTTCGACGAGGGCTTCCGGTACGGGGCCGCGGGCGCGACGGCGGCGGTGGCCAGCGCCGTGCTCGCGGCGGCCGGCCTGATCCTGCTCACCGTCGTGCCCGCGCACGTGCGCGGGTCAGATGCGGACCCCGTGGCTACGGAGGTACTTGAGCGGGTCGATGTCGGAGCCGTAGCCGGGTCCCGTGCGCATCTCGAAGTGCAGGTGCGGGCCCGTGGTGTTGCCCGTCGAGCCGGAGCGGCCGATGCGCTGGCCTCCGGAGACCTGCTGGCCGGCCTTGACGCCGAGGGCGGAGAGGTGGGCGTACTGGGAGTACCGGCCGTCGGTGTGCCGGATGACGACCTGGTAGCCGTAGGCCCCGGCCCAACCGGCGGAGACGATCTGGCCGGGGCCCACCGACTTGACGCTGGTGCCGGTCGCCACCGGAAAGTCGACGCCCGTGTGGTAGCCGCTGGACCAGGAGGAACCCGAGACGCGGTAGGCGGTGCCGAGGGCCGCGTCGACGGGCGCGGAGAACCCGCCCGCATCCGGCTCCTGCTGCGCTGAAGCGGGCTCCGGCGCAGGCTTTTCGACCGGCTTCTCGACCGGCTTCTCGGCAGGCTTCGGCGCGGGCTTCGGCGCGGGCTTCTCGGCCGGCTTCTCGGCGGCCGGCTCCACGGGGGTCACCGGGTCGGCGGTCCGCGGCGGCTTCTCGGGGTCCTGCCTGGGCGGCGGCGGCAGGGCGGGCCCCGTGGTGACCCGCAGGGTGAGCCGCTGCCCCGGGAAGATCAGGTTCGGGTTGCCGCCGATGGTGGTCCGGTTGGTCTCGTACAGTGCCTGCCAACCACCCTCGACGTGCTGGTCGGTGGCGATCGCGGAGAGCGAGTCGCCGGGCGCGACGACGTACGGGTTCGGCAGGACGGAGGTCCCCGTCGGGCGCGGTCCGCCACCCTGCTCCGGGGTCGTGCGCACCACGGGGGCCTGTCCCTGGCCCTGCGCCTGCGTACGTGTCTGGATCTGGGTCTGCGTCTGGGTCTGCTTCTGCGTCTGTGGGGTGACGGCGGGCGCCGGGCCGCTGCGCGTGAGTCCGGCCCGCTTCCCGCAGTCGGGCCAGGCCCCGGGCCCCTGGCCCCCCAGGACCTTCTCCGCGACCGCAATCTGCTGGTCCTTGGTGGCCAGGTCGGCGCGCGGGGCGTAGGCGGTGCCGCCGAAGGCCCGCCAGGTGCTCTGGCTGAACTGCAACCCGCCGTAGTAGCCGTTGCCGGTGTTGATGCGCCAGTCGTTCGTCGACTCGCAGGAAGCGACCTTGTTCCAGGTGTCCACGGAGGCCGCGTGGGCGACTCCGGCCCCGATGAGCGGGAGCGCGATCCCGGCCCCGCCGGCGGTGACGGCCAGTGAGGCCCGGTTGATGCTGCTCGGCTGATACCGGCGGTGCCGGCCCCGTACACCCATGGGAGCCCCCATCGAAGACATCAGGAACCGCACAACTTAACGTCACGATCAGAGCGTGACAAGAGGCGCAACGGGGCGCACGTCAAGGGAACTTGACTGTACGTCCATGAGTAAAAGATCCACCGGGGTCCGTGTGCGGGTAGTTTCGGTGCTCCCCGCCCACCGAAGGCACACCGAAGCAAGCAGGAGCGCACCGATGAGCACCAGCACAGCCCAGATCGGCGTCACCGGACTCGCTGTCATGGGCAGCAACCTCGCCCGCAACTTCGCCCGCAACGGATTCACCGTGGCCGTCCACAACCGCACCGCGGCCAAGGCCACTGCGCTGGTGGAGGAGTTCGGGCACGAGGGCGCCTTCGTGGCGGCCGGGTCGGCGAAGGAGTTCGTCGACGCGCTGGAGCGCCCCCGGCGCATCGTCATCATGGTGAAGGCCGGGGAGCCGACCGATGCCGTGATCCGCGAGTTCGTCCCGCTGCTGGAGGAGGGCGACGTCATCATCGACGGCGGCAACGCGCACTTCGAGGACACCCGGCGCCGCGAGCGGGAGCTGCGCGAGCACGGGCTGCACTTCGTGGGTGTGGGCATCTCCGGCGGCGAGGAGGGCGCGCTGCTCGGCCCGAGCATCATGCCGGGCGGCTCGACGACGTCGTACGCCTCCCTCGGACCGCTGCTGGAGAAGATCTCGGCGAAGGCCGCCGACGGCACGCCGTGCACCTCGCACGTGGGTCCCGACGGCGCCGGACACTTCGTCAAGATGGTGCACAACGGCATCGAGTACGCCGACATGCAGCTCATAGCCGAGGCCTACCACCTGCTGCGCGAGGTCGCGGGCTACTCCCCCGCGAAGATCGCGGAGACCTTCCGGGCGTGGAACCGGGGGCGCCTGGACTCGTACCTGATCGAGATCACGGCGGAGGTGCTCGCGCACACGGACCCCGCGAGCGGGCTCCCGTACGTCGACGTGGTGGCCGACGCAGCCGAGCAGAAGGGGACCGGCCGCTGGACCGTGCAGATCGCCCTCGACCTCGGGGTACCGGTGTCGGGAATCGCCGAGGCGGTCTTCGCCCGCGCGGTCTCGGGCCACGCGGACCTGCGCGGGGCCGCGCGGGGGCTTGCGGGCCCGACGGCTGCCGTGCTCGCCCCGGAGGCGGCGGAGGCCTTCGCCGCCGATGTGGAGCAGGCGCTGTACGCGTCGAAGATCGTCTCGTACACCCAGGGCTTCCACCAGATCCGGGCCGGCAGCGAGGAGTACGGCTGGAACGTGGACCTGGGCGCCGTGGCCTCGCTGTGGCGCGGCGGCTGCATCATCCGGGCCGCGTTCCTGGACCGGATCCGGGCTGCGTACGACGCGCGGCCGCAGCTGCCGAGCCTGCTGGCGGACGCGCACTTCGCCGAGGAGATCGCGGCGGCCCAGGACGGCTGGCGGTCCGTCCTGGTGGCGGCGGTGCGCCAGGGCATCCCGGTTCCCGCCTTCGCGGCCTCACTGGCCTACTACGACGCGCTGCGCGCGGAGCGGCTGCCCGCGGCCCTCACCCAGGGGCAGCGGGACTTCTTCGGAGCGCACACCTACCGGCGGACCGACCGCGAGGGCTCGTTCCACACCCACTGGAGCGGCGACCGCTCCGAAACCCGCACGTCGTAGACCTGCCGGAGCACCCCCTAGCTCAGGGGCCCGGGCTGAGGGATCGGCGCGGGCCCCGGCGGCGCGGGGACCGGGTCCGGCTCGGGTACCGGGGCCGGCACGGGCGGCACGGGCCGGGGAATGGGCTCGGGGTCGGGGAAGGGGCCCGGCCCCGGGACGGGCGGCTGCGTTTCTTCTACATCTCGCTTTCGCACCATACGGCCCACCTTCCCGCGATTGCGGCCTCTATGCCTGGCCTACCCGGCCGAGCGCATCGCCGGGCCCGCGGCCAGGCCCGCAGCCAGGCCCGGAGCCGGGCTGGAGAGCACCGGGACCGGGCCCGTGGCCAGGTCCGCGGCCCCGGCCATGGACGCCTGGGCCAACACGATGACGTCCGCGCCGGTGACGGAGTCGGCGGCCGCGGCGACGCGGGCGAGGTAGCCGGCGGTGTCCCCGGCCTCGAAGCGGTCCCAGGCACCGGCGACCAGGTGCGCGTCGATCGACACGGGCCGTTCACCGGCCTCCTCGGCCAGCAGTGCGCAGGTCGGGGCGAGGGTGGACGCCAGGGCGGCCAGCACGGCGATCCGCGCCCCCGCCCGCACCGCGGCGGCCGCCATCGGCCGGTCCACCCGGAGCACCGGCACGCCGAACGCCGGAGCCAGCCGCTCGGCGGTCGCCCCGATGGTCGAGCGGGTGACCAGCACGGGCGGCCCCGCTTGCGGGAGCAGCAGCTCCCGCAGGGCCGGAGCCACCGACTCCGCCCCTTCGGCACGGGCCCGGTCCAGCAGCTCCGGTACCACCAGGTGCCGTAGTACGGCACCTGGATGGTTCCGGTCGCGCAGGGCGTCGAAGACCGGGACGTGCACGGGCGAGGTGTGCAGCAGGAGCAGATCGGTCACCCGAGGTCGGGGGCCGCGGCGAGCTGCGCCTTGGCCGCCAGTACGACCTCGGCGGCCGGCTCGGGCGCCTCGTCGGGATGTTTGGCGGCCCAGCTCGCCGCGTACGGGCAGAGCGGTACCACGGGCACCCCGTCGGCGGCGGCGATCCCGTAGAAGGTCTTCACCAGCCCGCCCGCGATGCCGCGGCCCTCGTGCCCCTGCTCGACGACGGTGTGCACCGCGACCAGGGCGTGGGGCGCATCGGCGAGCACGAAGTACGCGATGTGGCCGACCACCGCCCCGTCCTCGACGGCGAGCAGCCGTCCGGCCTCACGGTCGTCCTGGAACTCGATCGCCATGATCCCCGACCCCGCTCAGACGGCCACGGCGTGCGGGCTGCGTCGCTGGTCCGTACCCGGCACCGGAGCGGAAGGATCCGTGCCGAGCTCGACGATCCGGTTGTCACCGTCCACGTGCACGACACGGGGCTCGAACACCCGCGCCTCGGCATCCTCGACCTGCGCGTAGCTGATGAGGATGACCAGGTCCCCGGGGTGCACCAGGTGCGCCGCGGCGCCGTTGATCCCGATCACCCCGGACCCGCGCTCCCCCTCGATGACGTAGGTCTCCAGCCGCGCCCCGTTGGTGATGTCAACGATGTGGACGAGCTCCCCGGGCAGCAGATCGGCCGCGTCCAGCAGATCGGCGTCGACGGTCACGGAGCCTACGTAGTGCAGGTCGGCCTGGGTGACGGTAGCCCGGTGGATCTTGGACTTGAACATGGTGCGCATCATCGAGGTACTCCTGGATCTATGCTCCCTGCCTGCGTTTTTGCAGGTCAAGTGCGGTTTCCCTACCCTACAACGAGTCGCAAGTTCGGTCAGCTTTCCCCATGTTTTTGAGGACTGATGCTGACCAATTGCTGACTTTTCTGACTCACCGTCAGCTGACTTCGGAGGGGTTGAGAAGCCTCACCCACTCCCCCGCCGCGACGACGACGCCAGCCTACGCAACGACCCTCGGCAGCCACTAGGACCACCTTCACTGTGACCGGAGCCACGCGAGCAGGTCGCCAGTCAGCACGCGCCGGGGGCCACCTGGCGGCGGCCCCCAGTTCTGAGAAGCGCAGTACCCCCACCCGGATGACGCTGCCCTCGAATCGCCACAGCAATCACTGGACCCGAACGGCGGAGCAAGGTAACGGCAGATCCCCGGTTAGCCAAACCGGGGATTCTCGTGACCATTGCTGTAGTCCGCACGACGACAGGGCGCCCACTGGGTGCACCTAACCCTGCCGCCGCCTGCCGGACCGCAGGCCGATCCGTTCCGGATCGGCGTAGCCGCCAAACCGAAGGAGATCCTTGCCCATAGATCCGCAGACGCCCCTCGGTAGAACAAACACCGCAGCAGTCGGACCTCACGGGCGGCGCGCCGTCGAGCCCGTGCTCATGAACACGTCCGAGGTGGCAACCATGCTGAATATGTCCACAAGCTGGGTGTACAAGGAGGCCGCCAAGCTCGGCCTGAAGGGTTACAAGCTCGGCCGAGGCAGGAACGCGAAGGTCCTCTACAAGAAGACCGAGGTCTTCAAGTGGCTGGAGCAGCAAAAGATCCATTAGCGCCGATCGCCAGCCAGACATCGCGTCAACCGATATCGCTGCGGACCTGCAGGCAAACTGACAGCATTCCGGAAATGAAGACGCACCCGTTCGAGGACGTTACTCACGTCCCGGCGCTCGAGCCTCTGCTGGCCCGGCTGGGCACCGTGTTCCAGCGGTTCGACGATCAAGACTCCGGCTGCACGTCCTACGGATTACTGGCATCGGGACAGCGCTGGTTCGTGAAGACCGCGTCGGCACCCGCAGCCGTCCCGTCATTGGACAGGGCGATGGCCGTTCACAGTGCCATCTCACATCCGTGCATCGTGGCTTTGGCGCACTCCTTCACGACGGACATCGGCCCGGTGCTCGTCTATCCGTGGACGAGCGGTGAGGTTCTCTACCACCCGACCCGGTCGCACCACGGCGGACGCGCCGCTCCCGGCAGTCCCATGGCACGGTTCAGGGCCCAGCCGCTCACCCAAATCAATATCGCCCTGGACACGCTGCTCAACGCCCATCTGGCTGTCGAAGATGCTGGATATGTAGCCGTGGATTTGTACGACGGCTGCATGCTCTACGACTTCGATCAGCAACGCATGATGCTCTGTGATCTGGACGAGTACCGCCCCGGACCCTTCACCCTGGAGGCCGACCGGCTCCCCGGCTCCAGCCGCTACATGGCACCCGAGGAGTTCGTCCGCGGCTCGCTCATCGACATCCGCACCACGGTCTTCAACCTGGGCAGGGCACTGCGTCTCCTCCTCGACGCCGGCGACGAGGAGACGCAGTGGCGCGGAACCCCCGCTCAGCTGGCGGTCATCATGCAGGCGACGGCACCTGAGCCGGAGAATCGGCTGCCGTCCGTGGGCGCCCTCGCCGCTGCCTGGCAGACAGCAGGAGAACAAACTGGCTGACGCGGCGGCGCCCACGCATCACTGCCTCGGACAGGCCACTGCTCCCCGCCTGATCACGCCGAGCTGGCGCCGGACATTACCGTCCCCGCTGGGACGACCAACTGGGAGTCCAGTCGTTCCCAGGCGCCTATGACCGCCTGGTGAGCGCCCGGGGCGAGGTGCGCGTACCGCTGTGTCGTCTGGTAGCTCTCGTGGCCGAGTAGGTGCTGGACGTCGTACAGCGACACGCCCTTCTGCACGAGCCACGATGCACATGTGTGGCGGGTGGAGTGCGGCGGGTACTGCGGAACGCGGACGATCGCACCGTCGGCGTCCGTGGAGTGCGCCCGCCTCATCGCGGGCCACCATGTCTGGGCCCGCCAGTTGGCGTCGTCCAGGAGCCGGCCCGACCGTCCCTTTGTGACGGTGGGGAAGACGACGCCCTCACGGTCGCGCTCATGCATGTGCTGGGCCAGCGCGTCGAGGACGTGATCAGGAATCGGAACCTCGCGGCAGCTCTTGGAGGTCTTCGGATACTGCTTGATCCCTGATTTTGTATTGACTTCCACCACGAACAAGCGGCCGCGCAGCCAGTCGATGCGATGCCCGTGCAGGCCGGCAAGCTCGCCCCACCGGAGGCCTGTATAGAAGGCAAGCAGCACCATCGTCTGCCACGGCTGGTCAAGCTCGTCCAGGATGGCCTGGGCCTGCGCGATCGTGAACCACTGCGGCGGCTTCACCGCCTCCGGTGGCAGAGCGATACGCCGGCATGGCGTCACCGTGATGAGGTCTTCATCCACCGCCGCTCGCATGATGGAGGACAACAGGTTGTAGGCCCGCCGGATGGCCGAAGGACCCTTCCCGTCCACGACAAGCCTCCGGACCCAGGCCTGCACGTCCAGCCTCGAGATCGCACGCACTTCCCAGTCCGACCAGTACGGCCTGATGTGAGTGCGGATGCACGAGGCATCGCCCCTCAGCGTCTGAGGCTCGACCAACCGGGCCTCCCACCAGCGGTCGTGCCACTCCATAAACTTAATCTTGCCTGCCCGAGGATCCGGAGATGCACCCCGCCTGACCTTCGCTTCCTCGTCCAAGCCCCAGCCACGGGCCTGTGAGCGCAAAGCGAACGTTTGACTGAACCGTTTGCCAGCACGATTCCTGACCGTGGCCTGCCAGTTTCCGGATGGGAGCTTACGCAAGTAGGGCATATGTACCGTCCATCGCGTTCCGCGTAATCGGTGGCTGCGGGGAGGACCGAGATCAACAGCCTGCCGAGATTTGCGCCCTCGCCTCATGCCTCGAATGCCCGCGAGACCGTCCGTCTCCCCTCTCGACCAACCCTGACGACAGCTCGCCGGGCGCCGGACGGTCGCGACCGGCGAGCAGACACTGCCGCTGCCAGCCGCATGGCCTGCCGCAGGCCCGGCAAGGCGCGAGATCCGGCCAGGCTCGCGCCCCTCGTGCCCTGATCACGACGAAAGGCCCCCAGCCTGGCCTTTTGGCCGATTAGAGTAGCCCTGGGAAACAGCGCCGATCGGGTGAGGCGCACCGGAAGGGTGAGTCGGTACGGATGAGTGGGGTACCCACGCGGATCGGTCGCTACACGGTGGCGCGGGAGCTCGGCTCGGGCGGGATGGGCGAGGTCTACCTCGCCTACACCCCTGCGGGTGACCCGGTCGCCGTAAAGGTGATCCGCAACGACAAACTGGACCCGCTGACCCGTGCCCGGTTCGAGAAGGAAGCCTTGATCGCCCGCACGGTGATCGGCACGAACCGGGTAGCCCGGTTCCTGGACGCCGACCCGTACGCGGACCAGCCGTGGCTGGCCATGGAGTACGTGACCGGGCGCACGCTGCTGGCCTGCGTGGACACCGACGGCACTCTGCCGATGCCGCTCGTGGCCAGCCTCGGCGCGCTGCTCGCGGAGGGCCTGACCGCCGTACACGCTGCGGAGCTGCTGCACCGGGACCTGAAGCCGCAGAACGTGATCATGGGCGGCGACGGTCCGATGATCATCGACTTCGGGCTGGGGGCGTTCATGGACACCTCCAAGGAGACTCTCTCGCACAGCGGGATGATCATCGGCACGGTACGGTGCATGCCGCCCGAGCAGGCCGGCGGACGGCCGCAGGTGTCTGCGGCGGCGGACGTCTACGCGCTCGGCACGGTGCTGCTGTACGCCGCGACAGGCCACTACCCGTATGACGGCACGCGCTGGGAGGCCATCGCAGCGCAGGTGACCAACCCCGAGATCGCTCCGGATCTGTCCGGGGTGCCGGCGCCTCTGGTGCCGCTACTGCAGTCCATGCTGGCGCACGAGCCCGAGGACCGGCCCGCCCTTCAGGCAGTGTCCGACCTGTGCGCGCAGGTCATCGTCGGCTGCGGGTCCAATCCCGCGGCAGCGCGGCTGGCTCTGCTCGCGCACACCACTGCCGGGGCTCCGCCCGTCGGCTCCGGGGAGCCACTAACCGCCTCGTTCGAGAAATTGCTCCAGGAGCAACCCGGCCTCGCCGAGGACGAGGCTGCGGACAGCCCACTGGATGATCCTGCCCGGTCCTCGCGCACCGAGGCTGCCGGTCAGGAGCAGGAACCCGAGGAGCCGGTCGGGCCGGAGGCAGAGCCTGAGCCCGCTGTCGGCCCCGAAACCGGTACAGCCAGGCCTCGGGCGAGCTCGGCTCGGGGCCGGGCACCAGCGTCGAAGCGGGTCGCGGACGAGCTGCGCTCGTTGTACGCCGCGGATCGTGTTCTCTGACTCCTGCACTGACAGTGCCTGCTGAGAGTCTTGTCGGAAATGGTGTGCTCGTGCCGCGTGATGCGTCGCGGGTGCACGTGGGGTGTGGGCGGCTGTTGGTGCCGCTGGTGAAGGATCGGAGCTGAGGGTGAGCGTCGAGGCGGAGGCCGTGGGCGGGCCGGACGATGCGCTGTGGGATGCCTGGCAGCCGGACGACGTTCCCGCTCCTCAGCAGGTATCCGGTTCGTCCGGGTATGCCCCAGGTTCCCAGGTGCTGGTCCGGGACGAGCTGTGGCTCGTCCGGAACTGCAAGGACGTCGGCAAGGACGGGTGGATGCTGGAGGTCACCGGCGTCTCGTCCTTCGTCCGTGGCACCGATGCCGTCTTCTACAGCCGTCTCGACGCCATTCATGTGCTGGACCCGCGTGAGACGGCGCTGGTCGCGGACGACTCGCCGAACCACCGTCGCGGTCGACTGTTCCTCGAAGCGGTGATGCGCAAGACGTTCCTGCCGCAGACCGAGCACGGGCTCGCACTGGCCGACGGCTTCCTCATGGACCAGCAGGTTCACCAGCTGCGGCCCGCCGAGCTGGCCCTGTCGATGAAGAATCCGCAGCCGCGCATCCTGATCGCCGATGTGGTGGGTCTGGGGAAGACGCTGGAGATCGGCGTGCTGCTGGCCGAGCTGATCCGGCGCGGGCGGGGTGAGCGGATCCTGGTGGTGACCCCGCAGCACGTTCTGGAGCAGTTCCAACGGGAGCTGTGGACCCGCTTCGCGATTCCGCTGGTGCGGTTGGACTCCACCGGCATCCAGCGCATCCAGCAGGACATCCCGGCCGGCCGCAACCCGTTCGCGTACTTCAAGCGGGCGATTATCTCCGTGGACACACTCAAGAGCGACGTGTACGCGCACCACCTGGAGCGCACGGACTGGGACGCCGTCGTCATCGACGAGTCACACAACCTCGTCAACCGGGGCACCAAGAACAACGCCCTGGCCCGGCTGCTGGCCCGGAAGACCGACGCGCTCATCCTGGCGTCGGCGACCCCCCACAACGGTGACGCCGGCTCCTTCGCCGAACTGATCAAGATGCTGGACGAGGCTGCGATCACAGACCCGTCGAAGTACGAGGTGAAGGACCTCGAGCACCTCTACATCCGGCGGACCAAGACCACCACGGAGGTCCGGGACTCCCTCAAGGGTGCCTGGGCGGACCGCGGGCCGTCCCAGCCCCTCCACGTGCCGGCGGGCGAGAAGGAGCTCGCGGTCTTCCGCGAGCTGGCCACTCGCTGGATCCCGGCCGACCCGGGTGAGCCCTCCGTCAGCCGGCACCAGCTGGTGCCGTATCAGCTGCTGAAGTCCTTCCTGTCCTCGCACCGGGCGTTGCTGGAGACCGTCGAGACACGCCTGAAGACCCTGGGCACACCGCAGACGGGCGCCCGGGAGACGGCTCGGCAGGCGGAGCTGGCGGCGCTGCAGGAGCTGCGGGGGCTGGCCGTGCAGATCCAGGACGAGGACTCCGCGAAGCTCGCGGCGTTGGTCGAGGAACTTCGGAGGATGGGGGTCGGACCCGGATCGGACACCCGCGTCGTGGTCTTCTCCGAGCGCATCCCGACCCTGAAGTGGCTCGCGGAGACCGTCCCGGCCGCACTGGGTTTCCGCCGCGGCACCACTGGCGACGAGAAGAAGCCGTGGCTCGCCTTCCACGGCGCGGTGCAGGTCATGCACGGCGAGGCTATCAGCGATGAGGAACAGCAGGCCATCGTCGAGAAGTTCGGGCTCCGCGACGACCCTGTGCGCATCCTGTTCACCGGTGACGTCGCCTCCGAGGGCGTCAACCTGCACCAGCAGTGCCACCGCCTGATCCACTTCGATCTGCCCTGGTCGCTGATCCGCATCGAGCAGCGCAACGGCCGTATCGACCGCTATGGCCAGGAGCACCAGCCTCAGTTCAGGGCTCTGATCCTCACCAGCGACGTCCCCTGGCGAACGGATCCGCAGACCGGGCAGGCGCGCACGCTGGACGACCGCCTGGTGGGCGAGAAGCTCCTCAGGCGCGAGGAGGAGGCCCACAAGATCGAGGGCTCCGCGGAGGCCATCACCGGGCTGTACCGGGCGAAGGAGGAGGAGAACCGCCTCACCCAGGACCTGATCGCCGGGCGGACCGTCGAGGAATCCATCAAGCAGTCCCAGCAGGGAGGGGCCGCGTTCCTCGCCGGTCTGCTCGGGCAGGTCGGCGCCGTGCCCGACCACCCCGAGGTCCCCCGCGCGAACGTGCCCCGCCTGTTCTCCTCCACCGCCGACTACTTCGACGAAGCACTGCACCAGATCTGCCGACCCAACCCCGAGGACCAGCTCTCGCTGCGCCGCGACGACGACGGCACGATTGCCTTCGAGCCTCCTCGTGACCTGCTGTACCGGCTGAAGGCCCTCCCGAAGTCCTACCTGGACGAGCAGAAGATCCTCCCCCGGAAGACCGAGCCGGGCCGCATGCGGATCACCTTCTCCAAGGACCTGGCTGACCGCCGGCTCAAGGCGGCCCGGGAGTCGTCCAAGTCCCAGTGGCCGAACGTCTCCTACGTCAGCGACGTCCACCCGGTCCTCGACTGGCTGACCGACAAGGTGCTCGTGGAGATCGGCCGCCACCAGGCACCCGTACTCGCCGCCGATGTGGACACCCCGACCTTCCTCGTCCAGGGCATCTGCTCCAACGCGCTCGGCCGGCCCACCCTGGTCGAGTGGATGGCCGTCCACGGTGATCCCTCGAACCTTCAGGTGACGGCCCTGACCCCGCAGGTCCTGGACGACTACGGGGTCGGACCCGCCATGCCGGGCCGCGACGTCCCCGACAGCCGCCGCGCAGCCCTCGCCTCGTACGTGCCCGCCGCCATCGACCGTGCCGAGCAGCACCTCACCGAGCTGAGTGCCGTCTACGCCGAGAAGATCGAGGCCACCCTGGCCCCGTACCGCAAGCGCGTCGTCCACTGGCAGCAGGAGGCCCTCTACTCCACCGACGGCACCGGAAAGCAGGGGGTCAACCTCAGCGCGGGCAAGCGCCTGAAGCTGATCAAGTCCCTGGAGACCACCGGCAAGCCGATGCTGCGCCTCCTCGCCGTCCTCGAACCGCTCACCGCCACTGAAGGAAGCACCCGCTGATGAGCACCGACTTCGACTCCTTCAGCAACCGCGGCGAGTACTTCTCCGCGCACTACTTCGCCGAACAGCTCGGCGCCGACCTCAAGAAGGGCCTATTCACCACCTGGGCCACGCGGGAAGGCGACGAGCACGACCGGCGCAAGACGCCTCGTGAGCTGATCCGCTCCCTGCGCAGCAGCTACCTCTCCGACGACGTCCGGACCTACTTCGCCGAGGCCGCCGCGCGTGACGCCGACGGCGACGTACGCCTGTACACCAAAGACAATCCCGAATGGCACAAGCGGCTGACCGAGTGGCACCAGGAGGTGCTGCGCACCCTCGGCTTTGAGGCAGCACCGACCGAGATCACGGTCCACCGCGCCGGACGCGACCACACGGTGACCGTCGCCTACCACGGCCACGGCATCGTTGCGCTGGACTGCGGCTGGGCGGCTGACAACGACGCCGCGGTGAACGCAGCCGGCCCGGGACGACTGCTGCACCCGCTGCGCGTCAGCGCGAGCGAAACGTACGAGACCGGCACCGCTCTGGCCGCATGGCTGTTCCAGAGCGAGCTCGGCGAGGCCGGCGGCCCTCACCCCCGCTTCGTCCTGCTGCTCTGCGGCGGCGTACTCGTCCTCGCCGACCGGCAGTCCTGGAACGAGGGCCGCTACCTGGCCGTCAACCTCGACGCGGCGCTGGAACGCAACGACCGTGCCCAGCAGGGCGAACTCTCTACCATCGCGGCCCTGTTCAGCCTCGACATGCTCCGCCCCGGCGAGAACGACCAGAGCCGGGGCATCGACGGCCTGCTGAAGTCCTCCAGCACCAACGCCGCCGGCGTCTCCGGAGAGCTCCGGCACGGCCTCCAGCGCTCGGTCGAGATCATCGCCAACGAAGTCCTGGCACGGATGGCCGAGCCGGACAACGACGTCGCCCCGGACGACATCGAAAGCCCCAAGATCCCCTTCGCACGGGAACTCACCCGGGAGTCCCTGCGCTACCTGTACCGGATCCTGTTCCTCCTCTACGCCGAGGCGCGGCCCGAACTCGGCATCCTGCCCGCGGACGACGGCAGCTACGAGGCCGGCTACTCCATGACCCGGCTGCGCGAGCTGGTCGAACGTGACGAGGAGCTGGTCGAGGAGGAAGCCCGCAACGGCTTCCACCTCTTCGAGTCCCTCTCCGTCCTCTTCAACAAGGTCAACTTCGGCCACCGCCCGTACGGCACCGAGGACACCGACGACCAGCCCGGCGACGACGAGGAGACCCGCAAGGCCAAGGCCGCCCGTCGCAGCGAAGACCGCGGCCTGCGCTTCGAACCCCTGCGCAGCGAGCTCTTCGAGCCAAAGGCGGTCCGCCTCATCGGCAGGAACGTCGTCGACCCCCGCAGCGACGAGGACAACGATCCCCGCTGGCTCGACCTGCGCCTGCGCAACACGGCCCTGCACGAGGTGCTGCGCCTGCTCACCATGAAGAAGGGCAAGCGCGGCGAGCGCGGCGGCTTCATCTCCTACCGCAACCTCGGCATCAACCAGCTCGGCGCCGTCTACGAGGGCTTGATGTCGTATACCGGCATCATCGCTGACGAAGAGCTGTGCGAGGTCGCCAAGGGCGGAGACCCGGAGAAGGGCTCCTGGCTCATCCCCTCCCACAAGCAGGACCAGTACCCGGACAAGACACTCGTCCACTACACCGAGGACGACGCCCGCAAGGGCCTGCGCGGCGTCAAGAAGTACGAGAAGGGCTCCTTCGTCTACCGCCTCGCCGGCCGCGACCGGGAGACCTCGGCGTCGTACTACACACCGGAGTCCCTGACCCAGGTCACCGTCGAGCTCACCCTCAAGCACCGCCTTGACCAGGAGCGCGACGCCGAGGGCAACACCATCAAGACCCGCGCCTCCGAACTGCTCAAGTACAAGATCTGCGAGCCTGCCCTCGGCTCCGGCGCCTTCCTCAACGAGGCGATCAACCAGGTCGCCGAGGAGTACCTCCGCCGCAGGCAGGAGGAGCTGGGCGTCGCCATTCCCACCGCCGACGCCCTGGCCGAGAAGCAGAAGGTAAAGGCGTACATCGCCCTGCACAACGCGTACGGCGTCGACCTGAATGCCACTGGTGTTGAGCTCGCGGAGGTCTCTCTCTGGCTCAACACCATGCACCCGGGCATGCGAGCCCCATGGTTCGGCCTCCACCTGCGCCGCGGCAACAGCCTGATCGGCGCCCGCCGGGCCGTCTACGCGGCCGATGACGTCACGGGCAAGGAGTGGCTGAAGGCGAAGGGCGCCCTCGCACCGACCCGACTCCCCTTCCTCAAGGACGGCGAACCACAGCGCCTCCCCCAGGACTCGGTGCACCAGTTCCTGTTGCCGAGCCCCGGGTGGGCGGCGGTCGCCGGCTCTAAGGAGGCCAAGGAACTGGCCAAGGAGGGCGTCGAGCAGCTGGCCGCTTGGAAGAAGGGCATCCTCCAGCGCCCCAAGCGCGGGAAGGCCAGCCGCGGCAAGGAGCCGGTCTCCCAGTTCACCAAGCTGCGGGACGCCACCCGACGGGTGGAGTTCCTATGGTCCCTCGTCGTCAAGCGTATGGAGCTCTCCGAGCAGGCTGTCGCCCGCCGGATCGAGGTCTGGGGCGCCGACCCGACCGACTCCGAGTATGACTTCCTCCAGCGACCTGACCATGCTGCGACTAAGGAACAGGTCCTCGAAGACCTCTTCAAAGCCGCGGACACCCCCTACTGGCGCCTGAAGAAGATCATGGACGCCTGGTGCGCCCTGTGGTTCTGGCCGGTGGACAAGGCCGGACTGCTCGACGGCACGGCGAGCGACTACGCAATGCACGCGACGGTCACCGAGGCGGACACCCTCGCCCAGGTCCTCGGAGGCGCGCCCCTGCCCGAAGAGCCGCCGACGCCTGTCACCACGCCGGAGCCAGCAGTCGCTCCTGAGCCCGCGCCCATGCCGCGATTCGTCGAGGCGACGGCACTTTTCGCTCTCGGACCCGAGCAGACGACCTTCGGGGACCTTGAGCTCTCCGCAGATGACGCGGTCGTAGAGGTTCGAGAGGTCAGAACGAAGGCGGGAAAGAAGTCCACCGCCCCCAAGTCAAAGGCACCGGAACGTCGGGGCGTCGTTCCTCTCAAGGACCTTGAGGACTGGCTGGAGTTTCTCGAAGCGATGGCGGGAACGGCCGACGTGCCCGAGGGTACCCTCATCGACCGCTTCACCAGCCTGGACGAGCTCAAGAGCTATGAAGAGACTCTCCCTGGCTTCATGGGCATGGACGTGGACAATCCAGAGGACCGGTTCCCGTGGCTCCGGGGAGTTCGCGACATTGCCGAGGAACAGGGCTTCCTGCACTGGGAGCTGGAGTTTGCCCTTGTCTTCGCCCAGGGCGGCGGATTTGACCTCCAGGTGGGTAACCCTCCGTGGGTCAGACCGGACTGGAACGAGTCAGCTGTTCTTGCTGAACACGATGCATGGTTCGAGCTGGAAGCAATGGCCTCTGCTGCGGAGACGCAGCGCCGGCGGCGGGAGATACTGACCTCTTCGGTGGCCCGATGCTACGTGCTCGGCGAGCTGACGAAAACAAGCGCGCAGGTGGCAGTGTTCGGCTCCCCTCAGATGTACCCACTTTTGGCAGGAACCCGCCCCAATCTCTATCGGGCATTCATGACCGAGGCTTGGGCTCATACGTCCAAAAACGGGACCACCGGAATGGTTCACCCGGACACACACTTCACTGGGGACAGGGAGAGCGACCTCCGGAGAGCCGCGTACCGGAGGCTGCGCGTTCACGGCGATTTCGTAAACTCTGGCCAGCGCTTCTTTCCCGAACCGGTTGGCCACACTGCTCACTTCGGGGTGCACGTCTACGGAGAACCTAAGGAGATCTCCTTCGATCACCTTTCATGGCTTGTCGCCGTAGACGCGCTGCGGCATTCGTCCCAGCATGACGGCTCGGGCGATGTGCCAGGCGTTCGCTACCGCAACGGCGAGTTCGATGAACGTCCTCACCGCGCCCGTGTTGTCAAGGTGGATGGGCATCAGCTCTCTATCTGGCAACGCCTGCTAGACGAGGCCGAGCAACCCGTCGAGGAAGCACGCCTACTTTTCCCTGTCAGTACAGCTGAAGCAACGGCGATTGAGGCGCTGGCGAACTATCCACTGCGACTGGGTGCCTTGTCCCCACGGATCTCGTTCGGATTCAACGAGAGCAACGCGAAGCGGGACAACCTCATCGACTACAACCGTCCGGCTCCGGATACAGACCAGGTGTTCCGGCCGGATCGCTGGCGCCACGTCATTCTCAAGGGCACCCAGTTGAGCGTAGCCACCCCCATCTACAAGCGCCACGACGCGAACACCAACGACCCGTACGGGCGGGATCTCGTCAACCTTGCCCCGGACTTCGTGCCTGACACTGCTTACGTTCGCGCCAGCGGAATGACTCTGCCCTACCTTGCTGCGCAGGACCGCTGGGTCAATCACAAGGCATTGCTCCGGTTGCGTGCGGACCAAAGGGCACTCGCCAAGGCACGGGCTCAGGCGACTGCAACAGGCCAGGGTGCCGACGACGAAATCGACACGGAAATGGTCGACGCGATTCTTCAGGAACGGGCTAGGCGCCGGTGTGCCGTCTTCTATCGGCTTGCTTGGCGCCGTCAGATTGCTCCGAACGCTGAGCGCGCACTGTACGCAGCCATTATCCCGCCAGGAACCATGCACATCCATGGTGTGCACAGCGCCGCGATGGCGAGTGAACGGCTGACCGTACTCGTAGCTGGATTCTGGGCCTCACTCCCCTTGGACTACTTCCTTCGAGCAACGGGTCGCGGCGACCTGCAGGTCAAGGGAGCCAAGGCCATGCCTGCCCCCAGCACCCAGCACCCCCTAGCCTCTGCACTCCTCCTCCGCACCCTCCGCCTCAACTGCCTGACCAGCGCCTACGCAGACCTCTGGGCCGAGTTGTACGATCCCACCTGGCCAGCGTACGAACCCTGGGCCTGCGACTGGACTGGGCTCCAGCCGCTGCACGACGTGACCCAGGACTGGCGGCCCGAGACACCGCTCCGTAGCGAGCGGGCTCGCCGGTCCGCCCTGGTCGAGATCGACGCGCTCGTCGCCGTCTGGCTCGGCATGGATGCCGACGCTCTCATCGCCGCGTACCGGGGCCGCTTCCCCGTGCTCCAGAAGTACGAGGCTGTCACCTGGTTCGATGCCGAGGGGTGGAAGATCGCAGGGAACGCCCGCACGATCGGGCAGCGGCAAACCAAGGAGAGCTGGGCGCAGTTCGAGGCGTACCAAGCGGACCGAGAGAACAAGCCCGTCCCCGATGGCTACACCGCTCCCTTCCACAAGGCGAAGCGTGAAGACGAGATGCGGGCGGCGCATGCTGTGTTTAAGAAGCGGCTCGATGAGGCCGTGGCTCGCGGGGAGTGGGATCCGGTGAAGCAGGAGGTGCCGAAGCCGTGAGGCCGACGCTGCAGGCGCGCGGGCTCAAGGAGAGCCTGCTCCAGTACCTGTCCACGACCTACGCGCTCACCGACGAGGGCGCGCGTGAGGCGCTGCACCGATTCCTAGGAGACGAGACCTCCGGGATGTTCCGGGGGCCGTACCTGCGGGTGCGGACGCCGTTCACCGTGGCCGACGACAAGCAGTGGCGCCGGCATCTGGAGTGGCAGCCGGAGGGGTTCAAGCCGTACGCGCACCAGGCCGTGGCCTTCGCCCGTCTCACCTCCGCGCGCGGGCACACCCCCCAGCCGACGCTGGTCACCACCGGTACCGGGTCCGGCAAGACCGAGTCGTTCCTGTACCCGGTGCTCGATCACTGCCGACGGGAGCGGGAGGCGGGTCAGACGGGCGTCAAGGCGATCTTCCTGTACCCGATGAACGCCCTGGCCACTGACCAGGCGCAGCGCATCAACGAGCTGCTGACCGAGAACGCCGAGCTGGGGAAGCTGTCGGCGGGTCTGTACATCGGTGAGCGGGCGGCGACGCAGTACGAGAGGGTGCGGACGCGGCGGTCGGACATGCAGCTGTCGCCGCCGGACATCCTGATCACCAACTACAAGATGCTGGACCTGCTCCTCCAGCGCGCGGACGACGCCCCGCTGTGGCGGGAGTCGGACATCCGGTACGTCGTCGTGGACGAGTTCCACACTTACGACGGCGCGCAGGGCACGGACGTCGGCATGCTGCTGCGCCGACTCGCGGCGGCCGTCGGGGCTTCCGCGGAGGGCCGGCCGCTCGGGCGGATCTGTCCGGTGGCGACGTCGGCGACGCTCGCGTCCGGGACGGACGAGGACGGTGTGGCGCGGCTGACTGAGGTGGCCACGCACGTCTTCGGTACGGAGTTCACCGCCGACGCGATCGTCGGGGAGAACCGGCAGTCGGTGGAGGAGTTCGTCCCGCGTCGCGATGTGACCATGCAGCCGATGCCGACTCCGGACGAGCTTCTTGCGCTGCCGGATCCGACGACCGGGGATGCGGCGCTGCTGGATCTGATCGAGAAGGTGACGGATGTCCGTGACCTGGATCCGTTCGTGCTCGGCGGCAATCTCAAGCGGCATCTGTTCACGCATGCCGTGATGGAGGCGCTCGGCGGTGAGGTGAAGACCTCGGCCGAGGTGTTGGACGTGATGTGGCGGGTCGGCGCGGCCGGCTGGTCGGAGGCGGTGGCCCGGCAGCCGGAAAAGGCGGCGGAGGCGCTGGCGCGGTTCGTGGCCCTGCTGTCGTACGCCCGTGATCCGGAGTCGACGCCCGCCTCGCCACGACCGTTCGTCCACGTCGAGGTGCACCAGTGGGCGCGGTCGGTGTCGCGGCTGCTGCGCGGGGTGCTGCCGTGGCCGAAGGCGGAGTTCCGGTGGGATGCGGCCGGCGCGGCCGATGCCGGCGGGGCCGACAACGGACGTACGGCACCCGTGACGACGGCGACCTCGGGCCAGAGCGCGAACCTGTTCCTTCCAGCGGTGTACTGCCGTGACTGCGGGCGTTCGGGGTGGGCGGTGTTCTCGCCGGAGAGCGATGACCACGACGTCCAGTTCGACACGTACAAGATCCGCCGGTCCTCGCTCGGGCAGGACAAGGCCCGGGTGCGGAACCTGATCGCGGCGACGGACCAGGAGGCCCGGGAGGGTTCCGGTGCGGCGCCGATGTCGGCCGCCCGCGGCAAGGGGAGTCCGGCCGGCTCGCAGGGTGCGGGTGGGACCCTGATGGTGCTGGACGGCACCCGCAAGCGGCTGCGGCTGCCCGACCCGCAGAACGACTACGACCGGGAATCCAAGCAGCCTCGGCTGACGGCGCGTGACTCGGCGTTCGTCCTGGTCAACTTCGGCGAGACGGCCAATACGGCGGCCAAGGAGGACTGGTGCCCGGCCTGCGGTGAGCGCAACGCGATCCGTTACCTCGGTACCGGTGCCGCGGCCATGGCGGCGGCTTCGATCACCCAGCTGTTCACCGGCGGGGAGCTCGAGAGGGAGCTCCGCGAGGACAAGACGTTGATGTTCAACGACTCGGTGCAGGATGCCGCGCATCGGGCGGGTTTCGTCGCCAATCGCTCGTACACCTTCTCGCTGCGTGCACTCCTGGCCGATCACCTGCGGCACGACGAGTCGACGGCGCTGAACGACCTGATCGCGAACGTGGTCGAGGCCACGACCGACAAGGACACCCTCTCCGCGGTGGTCCCTCCGGACCTGCACGGGTTCAAGGGCGTGGACCGGCTGCTGTCCGGGCAAGGTCGCGGCGGGGACCTGAAGACGTGGCGGCTGATCGGGCAGCGGCTGGCGTTCGAGGCGCTGATGGAGTTCGGGTTCCGGTCCCGCAACGGCCGTACCCTTGAACTGACCCGGACCGCCGCCGCGCAGGTCCGCATCGACGACCCGGCGGCCGTGGTGGCGCTGGTCCGGGAGCTGCACGAGGAGTGCGTGCGGGACGGGCTGCCGCTGGTGCCGCAGGACGACACCCGCTACCTGGCGTTCGTACGCATCCTCCTGGAGCGGCTGCGCACGCGCGGGGCCGTGGCGCACCAGTGGCTGGATAAGTACGTCGACGAGGCCGGCACCAGTCGGTACTACGTGTGGGGCAGGCGTCCCAAGGGCATGCGGGCTTTCCCCAAGGGCATCGCGGCCCCGGTGTTCCTGCTGGGGCAGCCGAAGAACGGCAGCGAGTTCGACTTCGCGACGGGCCGGCTGTCCTGGTACGAGCGGTGGGCCGGGCGCTGCCTGGAGCTGCCACGTGAGCTGGCGCCCGAGCTGTGGAGCCGGCTGCTGCCCGAGCTCGCCTCGATGGGCCTGCTGTCGGTGCGTACGCCGAACGACACCTCGGCGCGGGTGTACGGGCTCAAGCCGGGTGCGATCGAGGCCCGGCTGCTGGACGACGAGCAGGTCCGCAGCTCGTACGTGCGCTGCCCGGTGTGCTTCTGGGAGCAGACGGTCCACCCCGACCTGCTGGACCAGTGGCACGGGCAGCCCTGCCCGTCGTACCGGTGCGGAAGGGGCCGGCTGGTGGCAGGCGACCGTCCCGAGGGGCTGGGCGTGCACCACCGGGACCGGGACTACACGCACGACTACTACCGGCGGCTCTACCTCAGCGCGGGCACGTATCAGGTAGTGACCGCCGAGCACACCGGGATGCTGACGCGTCCTCAGCGGGAGAAGGTCGAAGAGGCGTTCAAGCGCGGTGGCGGGTTCAAGGACCCCAATGTGCTCTCCTGCACCCCGACCCTGGAGATGGGCATCGACATCGGCGATCTGTCCGCCGTCGTGCTGTCCGCGCTCCCCCGGCGGCCCGCCTCGTACGCGCAGCAGGTCGGCAGGGCCGGTCGCCGTACCGGCAATGCCTTCCTGTTGACGATCCCGGACCGGCGCCGCCGTGACCTGTACTTCCTGGAGCGTCCGAAGGACCTGATCGCGGGCACCATCGTGCCGCCCGGCTGCTACCTGTCGGCGGTGGAGATCCTCAAGCGGCAGTACCTGGCGCACCTGCTCGACCTCGCCGCTGCCGGCCGGCTCGTACGAGCGGACGGGATCGTGCTGCGCGCGATGCCGCACAAGGCGCCACGTCTGTTCGGCCCTTCCGGTTACCTCACCGACCTGGTGGAGCTGGCCCTCGACCAGGGCGAGGAGCTCGTCGAGGGGTTCTTGCGGCTGTTCCCGGTCGGCGTCAGCGAGCAGGCCCAGGATGATCTCAGGAAGTACGCCACCCACGATCTGCGGAGCAAGGTGGAGCTGGCCGAGCGCGAGTGGCGGCGTGGCGAGGAGGCCTTGCGGGCTCGGCTGGCGGAGATCAGCGAAGCGCATGACGAGCTGAAGGACTCCGATCCCGACGAGGCCCGTCAGAAGGCGGAGCTGGACGCCGAGCGGCGTGGCGTGGGCAAGCGGCTCCTGCACCGGGGCGAGACCACGGCACAGAGCGCTCTGTGCGACCTGGGGCTGCTCCCGAACTACGCGCTGATCGACTCCCCGACCACGCTGTCGGCAACGCTGTACGGCGAGGACGGCGTCGACCCCAAGACCGGCAAGGTCGTCTACACCTCCGAGACGCTCACCTACGAGCGGCCCCGACGGTTCGCGCTCCAGGAGCTGGCTCCGGGCAACACCTTCTACGTCAACGGCTACCGGCACGAGATCACCGGACTGGAGCTGTCCACCGGCGGCCGGCAGGAGTGGCGTACCTGGCGGGTGTGCCCCGGCTGCGGCTATGTACGCACCGAGAACGCAGCCGATGACCGCTCCCCCTGCCCGCGCTGCAAGACGGGGCAGATCGCCGACGACGGCTCCTGCCTCTTCCAGGTCGTGGAGCCGGCCACCGTCACCTCGCGGGACAAGCGGGAGGACGCGCGGATCCGGGACGACAAAGACGACCGCGACCACCGCTCGTACGCAGTCGTGGACGCCGTCGACATCCCGCTCGAGGCGATCGAACCCGGCTCCTGGCGGCACACCCGCGAGACCTTCGGCGTCGACTACTGCCGCAGCGCCATGATCCGGCGGATCAACGTGGGTCCGGTCCGCTACGACAGCCCGGCCCGGGACGACTTCGCCGGCACGCAGGTGCGCCTCAACCCATTCCACGTGTGCACCGCGTGCGGGGCCGCCAGCGCAGACGGCCGTCCCGTCTTCGATCACGACACGGATGCCCTGGAATCGGCCGCGGTCCGCGCCGGACAGCTGAAGCACCACCGTCCGTGGTGCCCGCTGCGCCGCGGCAAGAAGGATGGCATCACCCAGGAACAGGTGCTGCTCGCCCACCAGTTGCAGACCGAGGCGCTGCGGGTGCTGATCCCGGCCGCGACCGCAGACGTGGACGCCAAGGTGCACTCCTTCCGGGCTGCCCTGCGACTCGGCGTCGATCTGCACTTCGGCGGGGACCCGCAGCACCTCGACACGACGGTGGCGTCCATGCCGGATACCGACAGCGGGGAACGGCGCTGGTTCCTGGTGCTGTTCGACGCCCTGCCCGGCGGCACCGGCTACCTGGACCGGCTCACCGACCCGGCCGCCTTCCGCGATGTCCTCGCCCAGGCGTACGAGAGTCTCAAGGCGTGCCCGTGTGCCGAGGAGCACCGCCGGGCCTGCCACCGCTGCCTGCACCGCTACACCCCCGAGCAGTTCCAGGACGAGGTCTCACGCCAGGCCGCCCTGAGCATGATCGAGTCCCTGCTGTTCACCCGGGAGGGCGAGGACGGCTGGGACACGGCCGAGGTGGACCACACCGGGCTGGTCGGTCTGGACGCCCAGGTGGAGTCCGACCTGGAGGCGCGCTTCCTGGCCGCGCTGAGGGACTGGGTGAAGACCACCGATGATGCCGCCCTGGACGAGGACGGCCACGCGAGCGGACACCTGCGGTTCACCGCCGGCTCGGACGTCACCCACTGGCGGCTCACAGCCCAGCGGCAACTCGAAGGGACCCGCACGGACTTCACCTTCACCCGCGTCGGGGGCCCACAGCAGAGCGTGCACGTCTACCTGGAGGGCTTCCGCTTCCACGCCAGCCGCGAGCACAACCGCATCGCCGACGACGCGGCCCGGCGCACCCTCCTGCGCGCCGACGGAAAGACCGTCTTCCAGATCACCTGGGCCGACATCGACCTGTTCGAACAGCGCCCGGTCCGCACCAAGCCGGTCTGGCCGCCCTACCGGGGCACCGCCCAGGAGGGCGCCAGGGCCGCGTACGAGCAGTACGGCGGCACCCGGGCCCACTTCGGCGAGGCGGTCTTCGCCAACCCAATCGACACCCTGATCGCCTACCTGCGCGACCCGGACGCCGAACGCTGGGCCCGGCGGGCCCGCGCCCTGGTCACCGGCCTCACAGCGGTGCCCGCGACGACCCCCGTCGCGGCGACCGCCAAGCGCAGCGAACTGATCACTGCATTGAGCGGCCAGCTCGCGGGGTTCGCAAGCGGGCCGCGACACGACAAGCTGGTGGCAGCAGACTCTGCCGGCTTCGCCGGTCCCGTTCACGTGTTCCGCACCGAGGACGAGCACGGCCTCCCCCTCGTGTTCGCGGTCGACGCGGCCGATCAGGAGAACCTGCGGTGGACCGCCCTGGCCGTCCTGGACGACAGCGATGCCGTCCTGGACACCGAGGAACACAAGCTGCGGTGGAGGTCCTGGCTGTACTGGACCAACCTCACCCAGTTCCTGTCCCTGGCCGGCGGCGACGGCGTCCAGCTCGCTGCCAGCCGGGCCGCGGACTTCGCAGTCGAGGTCCTCTCAGTCTGCGGCGGGCTCGGGGAACTCGACTCGCTCGCCGACGCGCGTACCCTGCGACAGCCGGTCGTCGTGCACCCCATCGCCCCGGAGGCAAGTGGCGATACGCCCGTCGAGGCTGCTCTCCGGCACATCATCCGAGACGCAATCTGGGACGAGGACATCCTTGAGCTGCTGCGCGAGGAGCCGGACGAGAACCCCTCGCTCCTGAACCTCGCCGAGCTCCTCGCGGACCAAGGCAAGCAGGCACCCGTGTTCGGATTCGAACTCGGGACCACCAGCCGCTGGCCCGCCGAATTCGCCTGGCAGACCCCCGACATCAAGATCGCCGTCGTCACGGCCCACCGGGGAGAGGACGACGCCGAGGCCCAGCGGCGCGACGCCGCGTACGCCGAGGCCGGCTGGACGGTCCGTACCGCCGCCGAATGGCTCGACCATCTCGACACCCTGCTCGAACAGCTCCCCGACACGGAAGGCACCACCCGATGACCGCCCGGCTCAGCCTGTACCGCAAAGCCGAACAGGAGCTGTACAAGCTCGACCGCTCGGTCAAGGCCCAGTTCTACGACTTCAGTCACATCTTCCGGGATAACCCGAAGCGGTTGAGACTGAAGAAGCTCAAGGGCGACTCCCGGATCTGGTCCGCCCGTGTCAACGACTCCTACCGAGCACTGCTCACCCCCACCGGCGTCGACCCGGACGGCACCGAGAGCTGGCTGGTCATCGCCGTCCGGCACCGCAGGGACGTCTACGAAGAACTCCAGGTCGCGGTCAACCGCGTCACCGGTGAGATCGAATTCGTCGACCTCGCCGTCGTCGGCGACAGCGCCCTGCGCCGCGCCGGCATCACCCTTACCCCCGCCGAGCCCGACACCGCCGAGACGCCCACGCCGACCACCGCCGAGCCAGCACGCGCACCCGCGGTGCCGCCGCTGCTCGCCGCATACAGCGGGCAGCAGCTCCGTGAACTCGGCGTCGCCGACCAGCTGATCGAGCTGGCCCTCACGGTCACCGACAGCGCCGAGCTCGACCAGCTCGTCGAGGGCGCACCGCTGCTGTCCAAGGACGTGCTCTACGGCCTCGCCGCTGGCATGTCGATCGATGAGGTGCGCCAGGAAATCACCCAACCCGTCGAGCTCGGCCACGAGCCAGACCTGGGCGACTTCGCGGCAGCCCTGTCCCGTACCAAGGTCACCGCCGTGGACGATGCAGTGCAGGCCGCCATCGACGAGGGTGACTTCCGGGCCTGGAAGGTCTTCCTTCACCCCACCCAGGAGCGCGTCGTCCGCCGCCATTACAACGGTCCTGCCCGGGTGTCCGGCGGACCGGGCACGGGCAAGACCATCGTCGCCCTGCACCGGGTCAAGCATCTGGCCGAGCAGCTCCCTCCCGGCCACGACAAGCCGATCCTGCTAACCACGTACACCAAGAACCTCACCACCGACCTACGGCTGCGCCTGTCTTCCCTGGTCGAGCCCGAGCTGCTGGCCCGCGTCGAGATCGCCCACATCGACCAGCTGGCCGCGCGGGTCCTCGGCGAGAACACCGCCCCCGGCCGCGGCAAGCAGCGCGTGTACGACAGCGTGGCCCTGGGCGAGATGCGTCAGCTCCTCGCGGAGCTGGACGACCGCCGCTGGGAGCCCGAGTTCCTCCTCGAAGAGTGGGAGCAGGTCATCCTCGGCCAGTCCGTGCCGACTAGGTCGGACTACTTCCAGGCCCGCCGGGCCGGCCGCGGGCGCTCCCTGACCCGTCCCGAGCGCAACCACATCTGGAAGCTGATCGAACAATTCACCGCCCGCCTCGACAAACTCGGCGTGGAAACCTGGGGCCAGGCGTCCGAACGCGCCGCCCGCTACGAGATCGAACGTGCCTCGAAGATCTGCGCCCGCCGCGAGTACAAGGACGAGGTCGGCGGCAAGGACCTCATCCACCGCGACAACAGCTCCGGAATGCGCTACCTCGGCTACCGCTACCGGCACATCGTGGTCGACGAGGCCCAGGACCTCAGCCCGGCCCACTGGAAGATGCTCCGCGCCATGGCCGACCCGGAGCTCCCCAACGACATGTTCATCGCTGGCGACACCCACCAGAGGATCTACGACCACCAGGTCGCACTCGGCGCCCTCGGCATCAACATCCGCGGCCGCTCTTCGAGGCTGACCCTGAGCTACCGCACCACCAAGGAGATCCTCGCCGAGGCCCTCCGCGTCGTCGAACCCAGGAAGACCGGCCAGGCCGTCGGCTACGACGACCTTGACGACGGCACCGACAACCTCGCTGGCTACCGCTCCGTCCTCCACGGCCCCGCCCCGGTCTTCAGTCCGTACACCTCGTGGGAGGAGGAACTGGCCGGCCTCGCCACTACCCTGGCTGCCTGGCGCACCGAGCTGTCCACCGACGGGCACGGCTCCCCGCGCGACCCCAGCGGCCACATCGCCGTCTGCGTCGCCGACCGCGACATGGTCAGCCAGACGATGTACCACCTGATCACCAGGGCCGGCATCACCTGTGCCGAGCTCACCAAGGACGGTCCGAAGGGCGACGGCGAGGTCCACGTGGGCACCATGCACCGCTTCAAGGGCCTCGAGTACCAGCGCCTGGCGATCGTCGGCGCCAGCGACGGGATCATCCCCCGCACCCACGTCATCGACCGCTACCGCACCGAGGACCCGCCCCGCTATGAGCGCGAGCAGCGCAAGGCCCGCTCACTGCTGTTCGTGGCCACCACCCGTGCCCGAGACGCCCTGACCATCAGCTGGCACGGAAAACCGAGCCCCTTCCTGCCGGCCTGAACCGTCAGGGTCGTCTGCCTGCCCGAACGCTGGGCAGGCAGACGACGGTCAGGAGGTTCCGACAACGAGGATGTGGGCGGAGGCATCAGTGAACACGCCCTGGTCGTCCGCCAGGCGGGCGGTCGCCACCGCGTCCGCGACCAGCGCTTGCGCGACCTCCTGTCCCCCGCACCGGCCTGCCGCCATGACGTACGCCCATCCGGGACCCTCGATGCCGTGCAGGCGCACATCCGTCAAGCCGGCCTCGACCGCCTCCTCGGCGAGCTCCGCCGACGTGTGGAAGTGCACCACCGTGAACCCTCGGCTGCCGTCGTACGACCCGGTCCGCACCACTTCGGTGACCTCCCCTGCGAGAAGGTCCGGGGTAAGCCCGGCACTCACGGTGTAGTCCTGCATCAGGGAGTACCGGGAGATCCCGGCTGCCGCCACCAGTCCACCTGGCACCACGACGCGGCGGGCTTCGGAGAGCGCTCTGAGCCTGTCGGCGCGATCCGCCAAGTGGTACAGCGGCCCCAGGAGCAGCACCGCGTCGAAGCCGTGTGCGGGCAGCGTCACATCTCGGGCGTCACCGATCTCGGCCGCACACCCTGGAACGTACGCGCGGGCCTGTTCGACATGCTTGGGCACCGGGTCCAGGAGCACCACCTCGTACCCGTCCTCGACAAGCCACCGAGCGTGGGTCCCCGGCCCTCCACCCACGTCCAGAACCCGGGCCGGCGGCGGTGGAAGGTACTGGCGTAAGAGCTCTTGAGTCCGCTCGAGCTCCAGGCGGCCTGTCGCGGTGGTGTGCAGCCGGGCAGCTTCGTCGTATTCCCCGTAGAAGTCCGCGATCCGTGCGTCGATCGTCGTCATACACAACGACGGTAGGACCCGCCCGGTCGTCCTGTCACCCGGAATTCGGCACCAGCACATAGTGGAGGCGACTCCCCTTCTCTGGCCGATCAAGCGGCGCGACGTCGACCCGGCCGGTTGCCATCACCCAGGCCCCTTTCCGAAGCTGCGTAGGCTAACGTCGGGCTGTCGCCAAAGAGGTCCAGCGCCGTCTTCCGCATCAGCTACCGCCGGTTCTGACTTACGAGTTGGGCCGATCGACGTCGTCCGCGACGAAGTCGAACGGACGCTTGGAACCCAGCTGGACCAGGCCACCCTGGTGCGCAAGCGCCGGTCTCTCGGCGCGAGGACGGATCATGACTCGTGGGTCGTGTTGAGCGGCGCCGCTTCGAGAAGATCGGGAACGAGGGCTGGAACGGTACGGAGTGTGCCGCACGGATAGAAGGCGTTGCGATGCCCCAGTGGCGGCAGGGTGCGGCGTAGCGGCAGCGGGACGAGCCGGTGATGTGGCGTGCTGACGAGACCGATCTGCTGCCCGGGGCCCGGTGGGCAACAGCGTGCTGGTCGCTGATCCGCTCTTGCCGGAGGTGTGGGAAGCGTTGAATCTGGATGCCCTCTCGGTGCAGAGCACAAGCCGGGTGCCGAAGGTGATCAGCATCGCCGACCTCAGCAGGGTCTGCGGTCCAGGCGCTCCGTGTCCGCCGTTGGTCCTGACGAACGCGGTCGGCGATCCTGCCACGGCCGCGCCATCGCACCGCGTCACCGCGTCAGCCCTGTGGCGCGATGCGCGACACGACAAGGGCCTACAGGCTAGAGCGTGGGTCGCCACTGCGGCCGTGCGGCCTTCGAGCCGAAGGTTACGAAGCCAGCAACTGGTGGAAAAACCCGCTCAGCATGATCTTGGCACTCAGTGAGTCCACGAACTCGGCGCCGCCGAACCGGTACACCTCGTACCCCTGGAGACGGAGTCGCCGGTCTTCCCGGACCATGTCGACGTAGAGGTCCGGGGCAGGCTTTCCATCGCGCGAGTAGTGATCCTTCCCATCAAGTTCCAGCACGTATCGGCGACCGCCAGGAGCAAGCATCAGGAAGTCCATCCGCTGCCGCGCCAGCACCTTGCCCTCTACCCGCCGGCTCCGCTGGTGTTTCGCCAGGGGGTCGTAGTGGAGGTATACCTGGGGCAGGAGAGCAGGAAGGTCGTCGAACCCTCGCTGCATTGCGAAGTTCCAGTAGGAGTCCAGCAGCAACTGCTCCGGGGTGTTGAGCGCCCCCCTCAACCGCGTGAGAAGCGCCTGCAACCTGCGCTGCTCCGGCATCCCGTACATGCCGTCCTTGAGTTGCCACCATCTAACGAGTTCGCTCCAGGTGAGGCCGGCGGCTCCCACGGGACGGTCGTACAGCAGGCAGTGGTCCTTGTTCTTCGTGATCTCGATGACGCCACCCGCGACGTCCCTCCAGACGATCTCCGGCTTCTGCGTGGCGGCGAAGATGAGGTTGCGCAGCTCGCCGCGCAGTCCCCGCAGGCCTCCGGTAAAGGTGGCTTGCTCGCGGCGTTCCAGCGCTGCGCGCCCCGGGGCGAAGACACGGGTCAGGTCGGTGCTGAGGTCGTTCTCGTGCTCCATCCGGAACGAGTAGTAGCCCTGCTTGTCGTGGAAGGGGACTTCGAACTCAATACCGAGACGGCGCAGAACTGTCTTCAGGCACCGTATGACCGCGCCCGTTTCCGAGTTGTCCATCAGTCCGTCGTGCTGAGGGTCCTCGGGCAGATCGTCGATCAACAGGTCGATGAGGGCGTGCGCAACCTCTTCGTCGCCGCCAGCAGCAGGGGCGCTCCGGAGATCGTTAATGGCCGCGCGATTCAACCGCCTGTACGAGTAGCTCCCATCGTGGACGGTCTCGAAGAAGAGTCCTTGCACCACCCTGCCCCCTCGGCCTCCGACGTTCGGAAGAACCCGAACGCCTGCATCGTCTCGCACACAGCTGACAGAAGGCAGGACGTTCTCGAGAGCTCCACCGTGCAGCAGCCGAGGCGAACCGTGGCAAGACGCCTCCAGCACAATGGCAGGGTCCTGCGGTGGCGGCTCCGACAAGAACTCGACGTGGGGCGCCGTCACACACAGGCACGAATTCGTCAGGGGGAACCGGCACCTCTACCGTGCAGGTGCGCCAGGGCAACTGCGACCGGCAGGTCGTAGCGGTCTTTGTCCTGCTCCCAGCGGGCCAGCACGGCGACAGTGGCCTCCGCAATCTCCGTTGGCAGGTCAGCCGCGCGGAGGGTTTCGGCGACGTCCTCCATCTCCGGTGCCCAGCGCCATGCCCGCGCGGCGACGCTCGGAAGGTAGTCGGGATCCGAGAGGATGCTCGAAGCCATGGATTCTGCCTCGGCGGTCAACTCGGCCCCCACGCCGTGCGTGGTGGCAAGGGCGTGAGCGACGCCGGCGAGGGTGCGAGCGGCCTTCTGGTAACTGGCGAATGCCATCTTCAGAGCGGAGGCAGAGCCGATATCCCCGCTCGCGCGCCGCGGCTCGACGTGGGTGCCCTTGAAGAGTTCTTCAACAATACCGACGGCCTGCTGGTCGCCGGCGAGGTAGAGGCGCGCCGTCCGCAGGCCGCCTGGCGGTGGCCCGAAGATGGCGCCGTCGAGTACGACCGTACCGGGGCAGACCTCGCCCGCGATGTACTTCATACGCTGTGGGTTGATGGCGTTGGCGTCCACATACACCCCGGCGAAGTCGTGGCCCGCGACCAGGGTGGCCACGTCTTCGGCGGCCTGGGGCGGGCAGATGGAGAGGACCACGGAGCTGCGGTGAAGCGCCGTAGCCAGGCTGTCCACGGCTACTGCCCCGGCCTGCACGGCCCGTTCACGTGTGGCTTCGCTTCGCCCGTCGGGAACCCAAAGCACCTCGTGCCCCGCGGCCACGACCTGGGCGGCGACGGCAGCGCCCATGGAACCTGGGTGCAAGACGGTCACGGTGGTCACGGGCTGCCTCCTGGTGGAAGTTCGGCAATGGGACGTTCCCTGTGAGCCATGATCGACTCCCGCAAGCCGATTGCAACAGGCACTCCGGCACCAGGGTGTGCAGCGAGCTGGCGGCTGAAGTGTCCGATCCGCCGGTCCACGCTCTCCGTTCGCCGGCGGGCGTTGGTGTCAAGGACGGTGTGCACCTCGTGCGCAGCGCCTTCGATATCTCCCCGCCCGAGACGGGCCATGGCGAGATCCATGCGCGCAAGCGACATCTCACCGAGCCGCTGCCGCGCAGGCGGGGCTGCCTGGAAGATCTCCACGGCCTGGGCGGCACAAGCCTCCGCGTCCACCAGATTGCGACGTCCGGACAACCAAAGGTGGGTGCTGCTGGCGTAGAAGAGCTGCTTCTCTACGGGGAATGCCATCATGCCCCCAGGCAGATCGCCGCCGTCGGCTGCAAGGCCTTCGCGAAGACGCTCCGCGCCGGCCAGTGCAGCAAGCGCCTCGCCGGTCCGGCCCAACTGGCCGTATGCACGCGCCTTGATGCTCTCCAGCCGAATGAGCGCAGTGCCGGAGTCCGGCGCGTACGCAGCCCCCAGCTCCGCCAGCCGGACAGCATCCGCCGGTCGCCCGTCCCAGTAGGAGATCAGCGCCTGGAGCCCGCGGACCCATACACGCAGGCCGTTGTGGCCCGCCAGCTCGCCCAGGAGAAAGGCGGTGCGCGCCTGGGTGTCGGCCGCGTCGTAGCATCCAAGGTCGAAGCTGGCGTTGGCTAGGACTCCACACAGGATGCCGGCGCAAACGTAGAGGTCACGGGTGTAGCGCGGTGGCTGCCGGCCCTCCAGAAGTACGAACGCTTGGTCGCGTAGGGAGTGGACTTCTCGAAACAGAGGGCCAACGGGTCGGTTGGGATACGTGTCGACTATCCGGCGGATGTCGGCTTCCAGCTGCTCCATCGTGTGTGGTCCCACGTTGCTGCCTTCTGCGCGAGCCGCGAACCGTGCTGACTCGCCGGCAGCGGCGGTCACGACGTCTTCGTGGTTCTCGAATGCATCCTCAGGCCTGCCCTGCTCTGCTCTGGGGACGGGTGACGAGACCAGGTCGGAGGACACAGCTTCCAGGAGACGCGAGGCCTGGAATCCCGGGAACATGAACTCCAGGACCCGGCGGGAGACGGTTTGGGGGGTTCGGACGTCCCCTCTCAGCCATCGGTGGAACTGCCGCTTCTCGACGGTGGCAGTCGCAATCGAGGGGTCGCCTTCGGCATCGGCCAGCTGTTTGGCCGCCTGCTCGTACCGCTTCTTGAAGACGGTGTAGTCCTGCCAGCCCCGCTGGTTGATGAGGGTCTGGAAGAGCGTTGCTCCTAACGGGCTCATGACCGCTCCTCTCCTCGGCGTCAGTTCGGCCACCACGCTAGACCGCAGCGGCCCCAAGAAGTGGATCTCTCCGACAGAAACACTGCTCCCGAGGCGAACTGACACAGGTTAGGCGTGAGAAGACCGCGTTTGGCTCCGGTTAGGCCCTCGCTCAGGCAGCGCCAGGGCGGGAAGCTCCAACTTCGCCCGCCCTCTGAGGGCAATGGACCTGCGTGCCGACGCTCTGTGATGCCGTCGGCATCAGCGGCACTGCCCGGAGGCATCCTGACCGTCGACTTCCCGAGGCTGAGATTGCGTACGCGCCCGAGCGGTACCTACGGATGTCCGGCTGACAACGTGGACGCAACTCATCCGCCTCTCCGCGAGGTTCTACTCGGGTCGGTTAGCTGCGGGGTCCCAGTAGTTCGCCAGCATCGCCGCCGGCCAGGCCGGAGCAGTGACAGGGCCGCGGGGACCCATCTCCTCGAAGTACGGGGCGAGGTCGTAGATAGGAGTTCCGGCAACGGCGTCGAGGTCGGTGACGTAGATGTCCCTGCCGTCCACTCTGAGCAGGCGGGGGAAGGAGGTTGCCATGCGGTTGGGGCGCCGGTGGTTTCGGTGCACGAAGGTGCCGGTGGGCTCCCAGGTCGGGTCGTTGCGGGGGCTGCGGGCTCCGAGGTGGAGGTCGGCTTCGGAGCCAAGGTGGAAGTGCCAGGTCACGATCAGGTGGGAGAACTCGTCGATGCCGCGCAGGGTGTCGAGTGGGAAGTCCTGGCGCAGGCGGATGATCGATTCGACTCCGCCCTGGTAGTCGTCGGCCGGCGTCTGGTGGCCGCCGACGACGTGGGCGATGGCCTCAATCGTGATCGGGTCGTGCACGCGTTCCTCCCCTGGGACTACCGGACTGGCCAGGGCACTGCTCCGGCTCGGACGGTTGGTGTGCTGGCGCGATCAGCGTACCCGGCGGATCATGTTGCGGGCTCGGCTGTCCAGGGCTGCAAGGGTCGTTCCGCCGCGCCCGCGGTAGGGGGAGAGAGCGCGGCGCATCTGGACGACGGTGTCCAGGGCGCGGCCGGACTGGACTCCCTGCATCGCGTCGAGCGCTTGGGACCAGGTGGTGCAGGCCATGTCGACGGCGCCGCGTTGTATCTGCACGGCGCCCAGGAGCCCCAGGGTGACGGCGTGGGTGCGGGCGAAGGGCTGGGCCTTGCGCGTGCGGACGCTGCGCTGGTACTCGTGCTCGGCTCCGCGGAGGTCTCCGAGGGCTTGCAGGGTTCGGGCTGTCTCGTGGGCGAGGGAGGCCTCGGAGAAGAAGAAGACCCGGGCCGGCTCATCGTCGCCCGCGCCTGCGTTGCGCAGGTCGTTCTCGGCCTGGAGGAGGGCGGTGAGGGCCTGCTGATTGCGGCCGGCGGCTGCGAGGCTGCGGGCGTGGACGACTCCGAGGAGGGAGCGTTCGCGTGGGCTGGCGTCGGCGTAGCGGCGGTGGCTGACGGAGGCCTCGGCGAGTCGGAGGGCTTGGGCGGGGTGGCCGAGGTCGAGGGTCTGGTGCGCCTGGGCGCGCAGGATGTGTCCGGCCAGGGGTGCGTCGTCGGCTTCGGCGGACAGGCGCAGGGCTACGGCGAGCCATTGCTGGGCGAGGGCGTGTTCGGAGGCGTCGAAGCTGGTCCAGCCGGCCAGGTAGGCGAGTTCGCCGGCGGCGGTGAACATGGCCTGCCGTGTGTCGTGGTCGGGGAAGTGGCCGCTGAGGTAGGCGGTGACGTCGGTGCGGAGGTAGGCGACGAGGGCGGATCGTCCGTCGGCGCCGCCGCGGCGCTGTTCGCGGCGGGAGAGCAGTTGCGTCATTTCGCGTACGGCGGCGACGTCGTCCGGGCCGACGTGCCGCTTGGTCGAGGGCGTGCGCTGCTGGGCCGTGGTGGCCTTGTCCTGCCACCAGTGGTCGGACGGCAGGAACATCCCTGCCAGGGAGAAGGCGGCGCCCTTGAGGGTGTGGCGGCGCTCCAGGTCCAAGTCGGTCCCCCCGAGGTCGACGATGTGTGCGATGGGGTCGCTGTCCCGGGGAGCCGGACCTGCCGGTTCGTCGGGGTCTGTGAGCCCGATGTCGGCGGCCGTGATGATCCGTTGGATCCCTCGGCTGTTGAGTCCTCGAGACAGCGTCTCGCACAAGATACGGGTCGCCGACGGCGAGGGGTGCGATCCGCGGACCCACTGGTTGATGTGCGAGGCGGATACCGCCTTCAGGCCGTCCGCGCCGGATTCCGCTGCCACGAGCTGCAGTTGCCGGGCGGTTGTGGCCTGCGACCAGCCCAGTTGGCGGAGTACGGCCTCCAGCAGGGTGTTGCGCTCACGCGGCACCGGATGCTCCCGTCCACGAAACGATCTTTACGTGCTTTACGCGGGGCCGCGCCTTGCCGGGGATGTCCACGCCGGGCGATGCACGGTTCGCTGAGCGTAGCGCCACAAGGACGCCTTCTCCGGCTGAAGTTCAGCCATCTGCTTCAGGCTTCCGGCGTCTGGTGTCGGCTTCATGCGCACGCACTGAAGGGGATGAGGTGACGATGTCTCACCGGATCACGCGGGGAGACCTGCTGCGGACTCTGCAGTCGCCCAAGGCTGTCTCGGCGTGCCTGGCGTTGCCCAGCAGAGCTGAATCCGTTCGCACGGCTCGTCGCTTCGTGGCGCACCAGCTTCAGGCATGGGGGTGCGAGGCAGCGGAGCCCTCCACCGCGCTGGTCTCCAGCGAGCTCGCGACCAACGCCATCAAGCACCGCAGCCCTGGAGCGGAGGCACAGGACTTCCTGGTAGCGGTGACCTTCGAGCCGGGCGTGGCCCTGGTGGTGCAGGTGTCGGACGCCAACCCCGGGCTCCCGGTAGTCAAAGCACGGCAGTCGGCCCTGGCCACGAGCGGACGCGGGCTGTTCCTGGTCACCCAGGTGGCCGATTACTGGAGCGCCTCGCCTCGGAGCGACGGCGAGGGGAAGGTCGTCAGCGCCTACTTCCGCGTCGACCAGGTCAGCACCGACCCGCCTCGGGCCTACGAACTGGGCCTGCCGGAGGCAGCTGCTTCAGCGACTTCTTCGAGCGCCGGGCCGGAAGCACATCGGTTTGATCAACAGGAAACCGGAGGGGGCATGCTCCCGTCACACGAATTCTCCCGGCCGTCGGTGCCGCGGGTGCACAACTGGCTCGGCGGAGACGTCTGGAATTTCGATGCCGACCGCATCGTCGGCAAGGAACTCCTGGAGGCTGCTCCCTGGCTCAGGCAGGCGGTTGCCGCCGCCCGAGACCACGGGCAGCAGACGGTGAGCGTCCTCGCCCGCAGTGGGATCGTCCAGTTTCTGGACCTCGGGTGCGGACTCCCGCAGAAGCACGGGCACAACACCCACGATGCTGCCAAGGCCGCAGCCGGGGAATCCACGGTCGTGTATGTGGATCGCGATCCGTCCGTGTGCGCCCACTACCGTTCGATGCTCGAAACGAGCCAGGAACGGGAGTGCCAGGCCGACTTCACCCAGCCCGAAGCGCTCCTGGCCCATCCCGCCCTCGCCCACCTCGACCGGAGCAGCCCCATCGCGGTGCTCCTGCACGAGGTCCTGCCGTGGCTCGACGATGAGCAGACGCGACAACTGCTGGCTGCCCTGCAGGCCTGGCTGCCGACGGGCAGCGTCCTGTCCGTCATCCACGCTGCTACCGACAGCGACCCGCAGGCGGCGGCGGGCCTCGTCGCCGTCTATCGCAACGCCGGCATCACCTACCGGCCTCGGAGCCTGGAGCAGTTGCTCGCCCTGTTCCAGAGCTGGGACGTGGACATCCCCGGCATCACAGCCGTGCCGCTCGACAGACTCCGCGTCGTTGGCAGCCGAAAGCCCGTGAGTCGACTCCGCGGCGTTGGAGGCCGGAAGCCCTTGTACGGCTCCTACGCCGTCCTCGCCCGCGTACCGAACCTGTTGTTGGACAGGTCGTGCCCGGGTGTCGGGCCGGAGCCTGCTGGGGCGAGTGTCCCTTCACTGGCCGAGGCCGAGCGCAGATGAAGCTGACCGAGGACGAGGACGCCTTCTGGACCGGGCTCCCGGACTACGAGCGCGCCCCTTCAGATGATCCGTTGTTCGCCCGGACGGTGCGCAGCGGGCCGCCCCCTGGTGATGTGTGGGCGGCCTCCCCTCACGAGCTGCGGGTCGGCGACTGGCTGGTCCTCGGCGGCAGCGCGTACGAGATCACCAACAAGTTGACCCGGGGCTTCGACTGCTCCGTGAAGCGGGTGATCCTGCGTGGCGAGATCGTGCGCCCTTACGCCGTCTCCCGCCTGCGGTAGCCGGCGGGTCCCGCCGAAAGCCGCTATCCGATACCCGTTCCCCCGTTCCCCCGTTCCCCCGTTCCCCCGTTCGAGGAGTTTCCCGTGGGCCCGTCGCTTCCGCTCCCCAAGCGGCCAGCGTGCTTACCTTCACTGCCGTCACGGCCGGGTGAAGGTCGCGCGACCGATATGCCCTGCGGGCTGCCCGAGGCGCAAGAGGGTGCCTGGCGTCTGCTGCGCGCCCTTGTCATCTCGCGGCACGAGGACATCACCGGCGAGGACAGCGGTCTGTGGGAGGCGCTGAACCGCGTCCTCGACGATGCCGTGGGCGGGTGTGATGTCCGTCCGCTGACCGCAACCTTGGCTGTGAACCTCGGAGCTCTGACGGACCGGGCCTCCCGCCACGCGCAGTCCGCGCTGACCGAGTCGGCACGGTTACGGGCCCGCGTCCTCCTGCGCGAGGTCAGTGAGCGGCTGCGCCTTGACACCTTGGACATCGGGCTCCTTCGCCGACTGGCCTGGATGACGCAGGAGGTCGTGGACGAGCTCCTACAGCAGGCGTCATCGGCGCTTGCTTCGATGCCGGCGGCAACGCGTCCGACCGCCCACTCCCCCATGCCCGCGAATTGGGCGGCTTCCGCATGAGCAACTTGAATCTCCTGGATCGCGCCCTTTTCCTCGTACGCCGGCAGATCAGCATCGCGTACCCGCCAGGGACATCCGTTCCCAGCACCGAGCAGCTGGCACGGGTACTCAGACTCCCGAAGACGCACGTACACCGGGCACTACAGCGGCTGGACACCCTGGGGGAGATCTCGCTGCACACCGGGAGCCTTCCGGTCCGCCTCCGCCCGCATGAACCGCACCCCCGCGACCGCGCGCTCCATGGCGCCGTCCGGGACCGGATACGCGCCGGCTACTACCTGCCCGGCCAGGCTCTGCCGACAGGGCTGCTGGGCGAGGAGTTCAGACTGCGCCCCCACCGCGTCCAGCGTGCGTTGCGGTTCCTCGTGGCGGAGAAGACCCTGCGCTTCGACGAAAACGGTGCCTACGGTCCGGGCCACTACGTGCCTGTGGAATCCATGGAGGCGGTCGCGTGAAGGCCGCGCTGTTACTGCTGCCGACCTGGCACCGCCAGGCGAGCACGGCAGCGGCTGTGGGTCGTCCGCCCGAGCCGAAGCTCGTGCCGGCGTAACGGGGACGACACCGCCGCCGAACGTGGGAGTGCTGCGGTGAGGGCGGTGCAGCGCCGCAGGCTCCTGCTGCTGCATCGGCTGACCGCCGTGCCGCTGGTGGGGCCCGTCGCAGACCGGCTAGCAAAGGCGTACCTCCGCTACGCCGTCCGGCAGATGCTCTCCCGCGCCCGGCTGTGTGAAGACCGCATCGGTTCCGAACGTTCTGCGCACGGCTCGGCGCCGCCCAGGGACAGCAGCTGATATCCGCCGCCCTCGCGGCCCACGACTTCCCTCTCCGGCCCTTCCGAAGAGGGGGGCCAGGAAGCACGCCATCAGGCACGTGCCCCTGGCCAGCAACACACCGAACGCACCCCATCGAAAAGAGGAATTGCAATGGCCACCAATCCCAACCCGGGCATGACCCAGGCCCAGCCCAAGGCCAGGGCCAAGGACCCGTTCCACCTGGACGTGGAGCTGCTGGAGGTCGGCGACGCGGGCGCGCTGAAGACCCTGACCGACGACAACTGCGGCTCGACCTGCGGCGCGTGCACCACCGGCGTCCACTGACCCACTCGCTCCACCCTGCCGGTGCCGCCCCGCCCAACGGCGGGGCGGCACCGGGCCCGTCCGTTGCATTCATCCTTCCGGAGGTTCAGGTGACAAACTCCGTGTTTCGGTCCGGCCGTACGGCGCTCGTGCGCGCGGTGGCGTCCCCCACTCCTCCGCTGCTGCCCTGGCCCGACCTGGCCGACCGGGCCCCCGGGGCCTTGACCGGGCAGCTTCCCTGGCTGCGTGCAATCCGCGCCACGGACACCGGAAGGGCCTTGTGGCACGCCAGCCCGGCGCTGGGCAGTGAAGTCGACGGCCTTCTGGCCGCCGAAAGTCCCGGGCACCGTGATGTGCGTAGGGCTGCAGTCTCGGTGGCCCGGTACGTGCTGCGAGCACACGGTCGCCCCACTCCCTTCGGGTACTTCGCCGGCGTCACCAATGTCGGCTTTGGTGGCTCGGCCCGAGCCGACTGGGGGCGCGAGCACCTGCCGGTGGCCCGTGCGTCCGCGGAATGGATGGCGGAGATGATCGCCCGGCTGGAGGCCGACACCGATCTGCTGCAGCGGATTCCGGTGGTCGTAAATACAACGCTCACCGAACGCGGCGATCGTCTCGTCGTCCCGTACCGGACGGGCACCGGTGCCGCCCGCCAGCGCGCGGTCGAGGCCTCCGTCCGGATGACCGGCGCCGTGTCTGCCGTCCTCACCGCCGCACAGGCGCCCATCCCGGTCGCCGATCTCATGGCGAAGGTCTTGGCCGAGTTCCCATCGACAGGGAAGAGCACGGTCACCGGGTTCGTGCAGGAGCTGGTGCGGGTCGGCGTCTTGATCAGCGCCTTGCACGCTCCGAGCACGGAGACCGATGCGCTCGGCTACCTACTGGCCCAGCTCGACGCCATCGGTGCCTACGAGGTCGTCGGGGTATCGGAGACCCTCGCCGCTCTGCAAACGGCCCACGCTGCACTCCAGCACACCAGCGGGCACGAGGTCGCCCGTGCCCTGATGCGCACCGTGGCCCCCCGGCTGCGCCGGGACCCGGTCGCCGTCGACCTGCGCCTGGACGGAACCCTCGTACTGCCGGAGACGGTCGCACAGGAGGCCGAGCGCGCCGCCCTGCTGCTGGCCCGCGTCTGCCCGGCACCATTCGGGACCGCAGCCTGGAAGGCGTACCACATGCGGTTCTACGAGCGGTTCGGGATCGGCTCCATGGTTCCGGTGCTCGACGTGGTCGCGGACAGCGGCATCGGCTACCCCGACGGATACGCGGGCGCCGGCCCTGCGGACCACAAGCCGCAGCTGACGGGCCGCGACCAGGTACTGCTGCGGCTGGCACAGCAAGCTGCCCTGGACGGCCGCCGCGAGGTCGTCCTCGACGAGGCCACGATCGACGCCCTGACCATGGGCAGCGAACCGCTACGCCTCCCGCCCCACCTTGAGCTCGGATTCCGGCTCCGCGCATCCGACACCGCAGCACTGGACCAAGGCCGCTTCCGCCTCGAAGTGGTCACCGTGTCCCGGGGCGTGGGAGTTGGAACGGGCCGGTTCCTCTCCGTTCTCGACTCCGGGCAGCGGCAAGCCCTGGTCAAAGAGCTTGCGTGCCTTCCGGCTTCCGATCCGGATACGGTCGCCATGCAGCTGTCATTCCCGCCACTGCTGCCCGAAAGCGCGCACGTCACCCGGACACCGCGCGTGCTGCCTACCGTGATCAGCCTTGCCGAGCACCGGCCTCCTGGTGGGGACGTGCTGACCGTCGATGACCTGGCCGTGGGCTGCGACGGGCGCCGGATGTACCTCGCTGCCCCCGCCTTCGGCGAGCGTGTGGAGGCGGTGGGGATGCACGCCCTGAACCTGGACACCCACACCCCGCCGCTGGCCAGGTTCCTCACCGAGCTGGGCCGCGCCCAGTGCGCGCAGGTCACCACGTTCGACTGGGGGGCCGCCGCCCGCCTTCCCTACCTTCCCCGCCTGCGCACCGGCCGCATCATCCTGGCGCCGGCCCGCTGGCGGCTGGAAGCCGGCGAGCTGCCTGTGGCCGACCGGCCGTGGGAGGAATGGGACGGTGCGTTCGGCACCTGGCGCGAGGCCCGCAAGCTCCCCCTGACGGTGCACGTCGGCGAAGGCGACCGGCTCCTTCCCCTCGACCTCACCGTCCCCGCCCACAGGGCACTGCTACGTGAAGAGCTGGAGCGCGCTGGTGCGATCACGGTCGCCGAGGCTCCGGGCGCGGCCGAGCTGGGATGGTGCGGCGGGCGGGCCCACGAGGTCGTTGTGCCGCTCAAGGCAAGCCGCCCTCCGGCCTGGCCTCGCCTGCCTCAGCCCACGGCTGCTCGCACCAGTCGGAGGGACCTGGTTCACACTCCCGCCGTCTCGCCGGTGCTCCTGGCCAGCGTGTACGGGGACATCCGCCGCCAGGACGTCCTGCTCGCTGAGCACCTGCCGGACCTCCTGGACCGGCTCGGCGGGCCGCCCTGGTGGTTCGTACGGTTCCGCGACCCCCACCAGCACCTGCGGCTCCGGTTCGCCCTGCCCACCCCGGAAGCCTTCGCCGCCACGGCGAGCACCGTGAGCACATGGGCGGACGAACTCCGGCGGGCTGGACTGGTGTCGGACCTGCGTTACGGCACCTCCTATCCGGAGATGGGCCGGTGGGGAGAAGGGTCGGCGTGGGCTGGGGCCGAGGAAGTCTTCCGAGCCGACTCCCGAGCCGTCCTCGCACAGCTCACCTGCACAGGCCGGCCGTCCCTGCGGGCACTGGTCGCCGCGCACAGCGTTGCCATCGCCGCCGCCTACCTGGGCAGTACGGCGAAGGCGATGGCGTGGCTGATCCACCACATCCCCGCGGCGCCTCCGGCACCGGTGGCCCGCCCGGAGTTCGCCGAGGCCGTCGCGCTCGCCAACCCCGACGACGACTGGGCAGCCCTGCGGTCCGTCCCCGGCGGCGAGACGATCCTCCATGCCTGGAGCGGACGCGGCCAGGCCCTGGACCGCTACCGGGACCACTTCCCCGGACCGGACACCGAGGGCATCGACGCAGACGATGTGCTGACCTCCCTGCTCCACGTCCACTTCGTCCGCGCCGTCGCCGTGGACTTCCCCGAGGAAGCCGTCTGCCTCTACCTCGCGCGCGCCGCCGCCCTCGCCTGGACCGCCAGGAGGCCCCGCTGATGCCCCACCCCGCCCTCGGCTTCACACAGGAGATCGCCGACCAGCTCGCCGACCCGGCGGCCGTTCTCGGCTCGCAGGCCTCCTCCAACTGGCGTCGGCAGTCCCTCGGGCACGGCGTTCCCGGTATCGCACTGCTGCACATCGAGCTCGCCGCCGCCGACCTCGCACCGTGGGACCGCGCGCACGCCTGGCTCTCCGCCGCAGCGGCACAGCCGCTGACCAGCGGGGCCGACAGCCACGCCTTCTACGGTGCCCCGGCATTCGCCCACACCCTCGCCTGCGCGGCCGAACGCCTCCCGGGAGCGTACGGCTCCGCACTCGATGCCCTGGACTGGCAGGTGACCCGCGACGCGCGCCGCCGCCTGGCCGTGGCCGAGCAGCGCATCGAGGCCGGAGAACTCCCGGCGCTCGCTGAGTTCGACGCGATCCGCGGTCTCACCGGATACGGCGCCTACCTCCTTCGCCGGCGCCCCGACAGCGACACCGTCCGCGCCGTCCTCGACTACCTGATCCAGCTGACTGAGCCGCTCACCCACCGGGGCGAGACCGTGCCCGGATGGTGGACCGCCTCCGGACCCTCCGGCCGGCCCGACGACCGCTACCCCGACGGGCACGCCAACACCGGCCTCGCCCACGGCATCGGAGGCGTCCTTGCCCTCCTCGCGCTCGCCGCGCACCGCGGGACCATGGCCTGCGGCCATCGGGAAGCCATCAGCAGCATCCTTCGCTGGCTGGACCGCTGGGAGGCCGACACCAACCGGGGACCGGCCTGGCCGTACTGGGTAACCCTCCCAGCCCTGCGAGCGGGCCACATGCCCGTGGGGCCGCAGCGGCCGTCCTGGTGCTACGGCACCGCCGGCCTCGCCCGCGCCCAGCAGCTCGCCGCCATCGCCCTCGGAGACCGGAGACGACAACTGGCCGCCGAGCAGAGCCTGCTAGCCGCACTGACCGACCCCACGCAGCTCCGCAAGACCACCGACAACGGCCTGTGCCACGGATTCGCCGGTCTCGCGCACACCGCCGCCCGGGCCGCCGCGGACGCCCTGCCAGCCACCGCCGGCCAGCTCCGGGCAGTCCTCCCCGCGCTCCTGTCCGCCGTGTGCCCCCCTGGCAGCGACCCCGCCACCGTCGCAGCCAGCCTTCTGCACCCGCAGGAACCCGGCCCGGGGCTCCTCGACGGCGCGGCGGGAATCGCCCTGGCCCTCCTGAACCCCAGCGGCGCACCGACCCAGACCGCTTGGGACACCTGCCTGCTCGTCGCCTGAACCAGCACGCACGCACGGCCCATCAACGCTGCCGACCCACTTGAAGGAACCTCACCGATGCAGGGCACCTGGCACCAGATCAACGTCACCTTTCCGGACCGCGCGACCGCGCAGCAGGTGATCTCACGGACGCTCGGCCCTGCCCTGTTCGCCGCCGAGGAGAGGGGAGAAGTTTCCGCCTGGTGGTTCATGAACAAGCAGCCGTGGAAGCTGCGCGTGCGTACCGTCGGCGACGAGACCCCCACCTTGTGGGACGCGCTCAGCGGGCTGGTCCGGGACGACCAGGTGCGGCAGTGGATTCCCACCATCTACGAGCCAGAGACCTTGGCCTTCGGCGGGGCCCAGGCTGTGGAGGCGGCTCACGAGCTGTTCCACGCTGACAGCCGCCACCTGCTGACCTACCCCGTCCAGACCGGGCACCTCGGCCGCCGCGAGACCGCCGTACTCCTCGTCAGCGCGATGATGCGCGCCGCCGGACTCGACTGGTACGAGCAGGGCGATGTCTGGGACAAGGTCGCCGCCGAACGCCCGGCCCCGCCGATCCTCGCCTCCGAGCTGGAGGCGGCCATGCACTCCCTGCTGACCGTCGACGCCCGCACCCTGTGCCGGGAGGACGGCCCGCTCCACGGCCACGCCGACTGGGTCCGCGCCTTCGCACGGGCCGGGACCGCCCTCGCCGTCCTCAACCACCAAGGCCGCCTGCGCCGGGGACTGAGAGCCGTCCTCGCCCACCACCTGATCTTCCACTTCAACCGGGCCGGCCTCCCCCTGGAGGACCAGAGCGCCCTGTCCAACCTCGCCCGAAAGGCCATCATGGGAACGAGTGACACCCCCGCAACCACCCCCGACGGCACCCCGCCCGCCGATAGCGTCGGATCGGTGAACACCGACACGCTCACCACCCCCGACCCGACCGCGGAACAGCTCCGCAACGCCCTCGTCGACCAGATCCGCCAGGAAGGACACGCCACCAACCCGGCCGCCGAGGCCGCGCTGCGCACCGTTCCCCGGCACCTGTTCGTGCCCGATGCCTCCCTCCAGGCGGCCTACGCCAACCAGCCGGTCCACGTGAAGTACGACACCGACGGCATGTCCATCTCCTGCGCCTCCCAGCCCGCCGTGGTCGCCCTCATGCTCGACCAGCTCGATGCCCAGCCCGGCGAGCGCATCCTCGAACTCGGCGCCGGCACCGGCTACAACGCAGCCCTCCTCGCCCACCTCGTCGGCGACACCGGTCACGTCACCACCATCGACGTCGACGACGACCTCGTCGAGCGCGCCCGCGCCCACCTGGCCGCCGCCGAATACACGAACGTCGAAGCCCTGACCCGCGACGGAGCCGTCGGCTACGCCGACGGGGCGCCGTACGACCGGATCATCGCGACCGTCGGCGCCCACGGCATCCCGCACGCCTGGCTCGACCAGCTCGCGCCGGACGGGCGGCTCGTCGTTCCCCAGCGGATCAAGGGCAGCGTCTCCCGCTCCATCGTCTACGAACGCCGAGACGGCCGGTGGGTCTCCCTCGGCAGCGAGATGAACACCTTCATGCCCCTGCGCCGCGGCATCGCGGACGACGACCGGCGGATCATCTCCCTCGTCGCGGACGGGACCGTACGCCTGCAGGCGCCGGCCGGAACGCCCATCGACGCCGAGGCGCTGGCGCGCGTGCTCGAAGAACCGCGGGTCGCGGAGTGGACTGGGATGACGGTCCGCGCCATGGAATCGCCCGAGTGGATGGAGCTCTTCGTCAGCTGCTCCTTCGACTCCGGCCTGATCAGGATGCTGTTCCCGGCCGCTGCGAAGGGCACCACCCTCGCCGAGGACCCCTACCCCTCCTCCACCGCGGTCATCGACAAGGGCGCCCTGACCTACCTCGCACGGCGCCTCTCGGACCAGACCACCCCCGAGGGCGGCAAGCTGTGGGAGTTCGGCGTCATCGGCCACGGCCCCGGCAGCGACGAGCTCGCCGCCAGGGTCGCTGAGTCCATCCGGACCTGGGACCGCAACTACCGCGGTCGGAAAGGCAGCTTCGAGCTCCACTCCCTCCAGGGACCGACCCCCAAGGAAAGTCCCGGCCGGTTCTCCGTCGACACGCCCCTGAACCGGATCGTCATCGACTTCAACTGACCGTGCACCCATGACCGTGTGGTGCCTACTGCCCCCATCTGCGGCAGCGGGCACCACACGTGGGGCTGACCCTCGGAGAACTCCATGGACCCGCACGGCCAGTTGGCCCGACGCTTCCCCCTCGTCTCGCGCTTCCGGCCCGCCTGCCTTCCCCTTCCCGACCGCGTCCAGGCCCTCGCATCCCTCGCCGAGACCGCCGCCGCCCGCGCGGACCAGGGGCTCGCCTCGGCCGTCTACAACCAGGCCGCCCTGATCGCCAGCGACGTCGGACTGCCCGGCCTCGCCCGCCAGCTGTGCCACCAGCACGCTGACGCCTACCTGCATGCCACCCCGCTCCCCTCCACGGCCGCGATCCGGGCCCTCGAGCCCGTCGTCAACCTGGCTCGCCTGCAGATCCGCGCCGGACGCCCCGACGAAGGACGCAACCGTCTTCTGCGCCTCTTCGACGCCGTCACGAACGGCACCGCCGACCGATTCGACGACGTGCACATCCCAGCCGACTTGGTCCAGTCCGAAGGCGACCGGCAGGAAGTACGCGCCTGGCTGTGGCGAGTCCTCCTCGCCGACGGCTCACGGACCCTCACCGGCAGCGGCCGGTGGGCCGAAGCCCTCGCGCACACCCGCAAACATCAAGGCATCGGCAAGCGGATGTTCGACGGCCGGCAGATCGCCGTCGTCGCCGCCCTCACCAGCAGCGACACCGAGCACGCCGCCGCCCTCATCGCCGACACGGCCGCCGGCGAGCCGTGGGAGCACGCCGTCACCGCCTGCCTCCACGCCCTATGCCTCCGTGCCTGCACGGGCTTGGACCACAGCCAGGAGAGCGAACTCGAAGCCGCGCTCCGCGCCGTCCCCGCCGAGCAGGGCATGACGGTCTTCGATACCCGCCTGCGCCTCACGGCCCTGGGCACCATCGCCTCCCCGGCGAGCTCGGCCGCGTACCGCATCACGAACGAGTTGCACCGGGACATCGTCGGTACACGTGACGGCTTCGCCGCCCGCGAGGTGCTGGACGACTCACTGTTCACCGGGCTCGCCGCCCCGAGACAGCTCCAGGACTGCCACGACCTTGTCGCAGCCTGCGCATTGGGCTCCGGCGCCTTGCCCGCCCGCCTGCGTAGTGCATTGGACACGGCACTGCATCGGAACGACCGAGTGATCAGAGACAGCCTGTCGGCCCCCTGAGTCGCCCATGTGTCCGAGCCGGTCCGGCGTACGCACTCGGTCGGCAATCCTCCGCCCGGGTGACACGGCCCTGTTCGAGCGAGTTTCAACGCCTCGGACCCAGACGCGCCAAGCCCACCCAGCGAGACGGGAACATTCGTTCCCGTTTTGCCTCCGATCCGGCCGTGACGGACCCGGATCGGAGCCGTTCTTAGAGCACCAGTACCAGTCGTGCGCCCATCCGGAGGACCCCGTGAATCTCCTGCCGAAGCATCTCGACAGCCTTCCATTAATCGAACATCACGCGCCTGCTCCGTGCCTGCCCCCTGCGGGTGGAGGTCGTGTTGACGCCTCATCATCCTGCTGCCGCGACTCACGACCGGATTTCTGGAGGGCTTCGTGAGCAAGGACTCCGGGAGCGGCTCCGGCACCGCGGGGGTGTCGGACTCCGAGCGGCTCCTCTTCGGCGGCGAGCTGGCCTACGACATCGGCTGGGACCAGCACGAGGGCGCCTGGCTCAAGCTCGGCCTCTGGACGATGGCGCGCCAGCTCCCCCGGTTGGCGGGGACCGGCCTGCGGCTCGCCCACCTCGCCGACGCCCGCGCCCTGCATGTGGTCCTGGCCTCGGAGGCCGGGCGGGGCGTCGCGCAGGCGGTCGGCCTGGTCGCGGTCAACAGCGTGCTCGGCCACGTCCTCGCGGCGGGCAGCACCAACGAGCGTCTGACTCAGGCGCTGCCCGCGCTCACGGTCGTGGCCGTCACGGCGTTCCTCGGGTCGCTCCTGCGCTCGGCCTCGACGGCGGCCACCGGAGCCTTGGAGCCGAAGGTGCAGCGCGTCGCCACCGAGCAGTACCTCGGCCTGGTGTACCGCACGGAGCTGTCGGCGATCGAGGACGACGAGTTCCACCGGTTGCTGGACGCGGCCCGCTACGGCGCCGACTCGGCCCGCCGGATGATCCGGTACTGCACCAACACCCTGAACTCCGCCGTGTCGCTGATCGCAGCGGCTGGCGTGCTCACCGTCCTGCACCCGGTGCTGCTGCCGCTCCTGGTCCTGATGACGCTGCCGAGCGCGTGGAGTTCGCTGATGATCTCCCGCCAGCGGTACATCTCCTTCCACGCCTTCGTCCAGCACGCCCGCGCCGGGCACCTGCTCGGCCAGCTGCTGACCCAGAAGGAGGCGGCGGCCGAGGTCCGCGTCCACGGCGTCGGCCCGTTCCTGCTCGGGCACTTCCGCACGATGGCCGAGACCAGTGAACGCGAGCAGACGCGGCTGGCCCGCCGCGCTGCCCGGATCGGGCTCGCCGCCGACGGTGCCGGCGGTATCGCCACCCTGCTCACCTACGGGGCCCTGGGCGGCCTCCTCTGGGCCGGAGCGATGGAATTCGCCGTCGCCGGCACGGCGGTACTGGCCATCCGCACCGGCGCCGCCAGCCTCGACAGCCTGGTGCTCCAGGTCACCGAGCTCCACCAGGAGTCCCTGTTCGTCGCCGACTTCGAGCGGCTGTGCCGGGAGGCGAAGACCCGGGCCATCCCCACAGGCGGGGACCCGCTGCCAGAGCGGCTGCGGGAGGTCCGGTTCGAGAAGGTCACCTTCACATACCCCGGCAGCGGCGGTGGCGAGCCGGAACCCACGCTGCGCGAGGTGAGCCTTTCGTTCCCGACGGGGAAGATCACCGCGCTGGTGGGCGAGAACGGCTCGGGCAAGTCCACCCTGGTCAGGCTCCTCGCCGGCCTGTACCTGCCGGACGAGGGCGGCGGCACGATCTGGTGGGACGATGTCGATGCCCGTACCGCCGACCGCGACCAGGTCTTCGGCCGCGTCGCGCTGATGTCGCAGGACTTCTACCACTGGCCTTTCACGTTCCGGGTGAACGTCGGTATTGGGCAGCCCGGTCAGGCCATCGACGATCGGGCGGTCGGGGAGGCCTCCGGCTTCTCCGGTGCCGACGAGGTCCTGGGCGGCCTGCCTCGCGGGCTCGGCACGCTGCTGGCTCGCGGCTACCGCGGCGGGCACCAGATCTCAGGCGGGCAGTGGCAGCGCATCGGCATCGCGCGGGCCAAGTACCGGCAGGCCGAGATCCTGATCGTGGACGAGCCCACCAGCGCCCTGGACGCGGTCGCTGAGCAGCGGGTCTTCGACCAGATCAGGGCCCTGGCCGCGACCACCGGGCAGACGATCGTGCTCATCACCCACCGCCTGCATTCCGTGCGCCATGCGGACCTCATCCACGTCTTGAAAAGCGGCCGGGTTGCCGAGTCGGGCACCTGGGAGGAACTGATGGACCCGGCTACGGGCACGGGGGACTTCCGCGACGCCTACCTCGTCCAGGCCTCAGCCTTCGATGCCGCAATCCCCACCCAGTCGCCCGGCAAGCACGACACTCTGCGCGCCCAGGACAACGCATGACCGCCGCCGCGCCCCAAGAACAGGCCGGCGGGGTGAACGTCCGCCCGGCGTCGGGACAGGACGAGGCCCGACCGCAAACCAGCTCGCAGACCGAGTGCCGTCCGCCTGTCCCCGTTCCCGATGCCGTGCCCGCAGGCCGGCTGCTGACGGAGGCCGTCCTGTGGTGACGCTGCCCCGCCCCCGGCCTTCCGTCCGCAAGAGGGCACCGGAGCTTGGGAGGGGGTTCCGTTTGTACCTCGGCGGGGAGTCCGCCGGCCTGGTCGGGACGTCGGTGCACCTGGTGGCCCTGCCCGCCCTGGCCGTCCTCGAACTGGACGCGACGGCCGGGCAAGCCGCTCTGCTCGCCTCCCTGGCCCACCTGCCCACCTTCCTCCTGGCCCTCCCGGCCGGCGGCATCGTCGACCGGTACGCCAAGCGGGCTCTGCTGGTGGGGACGGATCTGGCGGGGGCCGTCGTCGTCACGGTGGTTCCGGTGGCGGCGCTGGCCGGGGTGTTGTCGATGTCCGTGCTGTACGCGGTCGCGCTGGTCCTGGGTGCGGTGACCGTACTGCACCAGGCGGCGGTCATCGCGATCGTCCCGCAGCTCGTCGAACCCGCCCTGCTGCACCGGGCCAACGCCCGGGTGGGTGCCGCGTTCGGGGCCGCGGACACGGCCGGAACCTACCTCGGCACCGCGGTCGTCGCGGCCGTCGGCGCGGCCAAGGCCTTCTGGCTGGACGCCCTGTCGTACCTGGTGTCCGCCTGCTGCACAGCCCGGATTCCGGAGCCCGGTCAGCCCCCAGCGGGCGAGGGGCGGCCCAGGCGCAGGTTGGCCGAGGAGATCTGGGAGGGCCTGGCCTACACGGCGCGGACTCCACTGGTCCGGGACCTCGTGTGCGCGCTGACCCTGACCGGTGTGGGCGTCGGTGTGACGGGCGCGCTGTTCGCGTACTACCTGCTGACCGCGCTGGAGGCGGGACCTACCGGGCTGGGGATCGTGATGGGCGTCTCCGGCGCGGGCGCGCTCGCCGGCGCCCTGGCAGCGCCGCGGGTCGTAGCTCGGTTCGGCCCCGGCCCCACCCTGCTCGCCGGGTTCGCGACCTGCCCAGTGGCGGGCGTGCCTCTGCTGTTCGCCCGGCCCGGGCCCGGCTGGCTGGCCGTCCTCGCCGCGGCAGGCGGGCTCCAGCTCGCCGCCGCGGCGGTGGCGGGTACCACCCAGAGGTCGGTCCGGCAGCAGATCTGCCCACCTCACCTGCAGGCGCGGGCCCAGCAGACGTCGACGTGGCTGGTCTCCGGGAGCAAGCCCTTCGCCGCCCTGGTCGGCGGCGCGGTGGCCACCGCATACGGGGCACGTACCGCTCTGGCCGTCGGGACGCTGGTGCTGGTCTTGCCGGTGATCGTGCTCTGGCGCTCCCCGGTCAGCCGCCTGACCTCGATGCCCATCCCCTCGCCGCCCCCATGCGGCTCCGCCCTCGCCCGAGGTACACGTCCACCCGCTGATGCCGCGGGGACAGACCCGCACCCGTGAGCGCCGCCGACTCCTCCATCCCGCCATCCCACCGACCTGTGAGGCCCTCTTGCCGCCCTCCCGCTCGCACATCCGCGATCTCGTCACCGCCTACCTGGAACGCCACCCGGCCGAAGTCCCGCTGCTAGCAACTCTGTTGCGACTGCTGGACGAAGCCGCCGAGCCCACGAGCCGCTCGACCTTGCCGGGGCACGTCACGTGCAGCGCGGTCGTCGTCAACCATGACCGCCGGGTCCTGCTCGTCCACCACAACACGTTCGGGCTCCTGCTGGCACCCGGCGGGCACATCGAGGCAGCTGATCGCTCGCTGCTCGAGACGGCGCTGCGCGAGATCCACGAGGAGGCCGGCATCCCGCCCGGCGCCCTGTGTGCCACCGCCGCCTACGGGAGCCTGCCCATCGACATCGACGTCTTCGACATCGACGCCAACCCGGCCAAGGGCGAAGCCGCGCACCAGCACTGGGACTTCCGCTTCGTCTTCCAGTTGGTGGACAGGGACGTCAAGGTCACGGTGCAGCCGGAGGAGGTCTCGGCCCCAGAGTGGGTCGCCTTCGCCGAGGTCACGGCCCCGCAGCTGCGGGCGAAGCTCTCCGCGTCCGGGCTCGATGGCCGCATCGAGCCTGTCAACGCCTCGGCGCTGATCCACGACGGGCACGGCCGCTACCTGCTGCATCTGCGCGATGACATCCCCGGCATCTGGGAACCCGGGGCCTGGGCGCTGCTCGGCGGCGGCCGCGAGACCGGCGACACCTCGCTCGAAGACACCGTCCGCCGTGAACTCCGGGAGGAAGCCGGACTCAAGCCGGCCGGGCTGGAGCCGTTCGCCGTCGAGCTCGCCACCGGCACGGACGGCCTGATCGTGCCGGTGCAGGTATTCACCGCCCAGTGGAACGGCGACCCCGCCCGCCTGCCGCTCACCGAGGGCGTAATGCTCGCCTGGTTCCACCCCGACGCCATGGAGCGCCTGAGGCTGAGCCCCTCCACCCTGGACCTCGTACGCCGGCACGCCCAGTACGCCGCCCGCAGCACGACGCCCCAGGGCGGAACGGGCGGGCCGGACAGGCCGAAGGCGGGCAGCACCAGCGTTCCGCACATCGTCGGCGTCCACCTCTACCTGGAGCGCGACGGCCAGGTGCTGCTCGGCCTGCGGCACCCCGGCTCCGCGTACGCCGGCGGCACGCACCACTTCCTGGCCGGGCACTGCGAGCAGGAGTCCGCGGTGGCCTGTCTGGTCCGCGAGGCGCAGGAAGAGGCCGGGCTGCTCGTCGACCCGGCCGACGTCGAACTCGCGCACGTGGTGCACATGGTCGACAAGCCCGGAGACCAGCCCAGAATCGGATTCGTCTTCCGCGCCCGGCAGTGGAGGGGGACGCCTCAGGTCCGGGAGCCGGACCGGTGCGTCTCCTGGGACTGGTGGCCCGCCGAGGCCCTCCCCGAGCCGATCGTCCCCTACACCCGGGCCGCGATCGAAGGCATCCGAGCCGGTCGTCCCTACACGGAGCTTGGCTGGACCTGACCGCCCTGCACCCTCCACACCCCTGCCCGCTCCCACCCTGTCCGAGGAGTCGTACGTGCTCGATCCCCTTGTCCCGCCCGCCCGTGCCGGAGTCGCTCTTGAGGAGAGGGTGGCAGCCGCGCGGGCGGAGATGGTCGCCGTGCTGGAGGCCGCCGGCCACCTCCGGCCGGGCCCGGTCCGGGACGCGTTCCTCGCGGTGCGGCGGGAGGTGCTGATGCCGCAGGCCTACGTGCGGCGCAGCGGGCCGGACGAGACTCCGCCGCGCTGGGACCTGCTCGACTGGGCCGTGCCCGCGGACCGGGAGGAGCTGCTCGGGCTGCTGTACGGAGGGGAGAGCGTGCTGGTCCAGCACGACGGCGAGCCGGTCCTGGGCCGGGTGCCGGCCCCGCGGTCGGGCGGGTCGATGACGGCGATGTCCAGCACGGCCGGGATGACCGTCGCGCTTCTTCAGCGTCTCGGACTGCGGCCGAGCCAGCGGGTCCTGCACATCGGCACCGGCGCGGGAGTGACCACGGCCGTCGCGTGCGTCATCGCAGGTGATGCCGGGGTGGTCACCGTGGACCGGGACGAGTACGTCACCGCCGCCGCCCGCGAGCGGCTGGCGCTGCTCGGCCACCGGCCGACAGCCGTGACGGGGAACGGGCAGGACGGCTGGCCTGCTGGCGCCGACTACGACCGGATCTTCGTGACCTACGCGGTCACCCGGGTACCGGAGGCCTGGCCGCAGCAACTGGCAGCCGGCGGGCTGGCGCTGTCGACGTTGTCGACGTCCTCGCCGTCCTGGCCGGGCCTGGCCGTCCTCACCAGGACCGGCAGCGGACGCGTCCGGGCCCGTCTGGAAGCGGTGCGGCTCGGGCACCGGGCGGGCCACGGCTGGAGCCAGCTCTACCTGAAGCCCGGTCTGCGGGGCCGGATCGAGGCCGCGGACGGGGGCATCACCCGCAACACGCAGGTGGGCCCGCCGCCAGATGATGCCCGCGGTCTGTGGCTGGCCCTGGACCACCTGCACCCCGGGCTCGTACGGAACTGGGCTGCCGACCACCTGGTCATCGGGGCCCCCGACTGCGGGTCCTGGGTCACCGCCCGGCCGGACGACTCCGGCACGTGGACGGTCATCGTCTGCGGGCCCCGCGACATCTGGGCGGAGATCCAGGACACCGCCACCCGATGGCAGGCTGCCGGATCCCCGTCCTCCTACCGACTGCACCTCGAACCCGACGGAACCCAGTGGGTCAGCGCCGGTAGCGGGCCGGCCGAGTTGTCCTGGCAGCTGCCCGCCGCCCTCCAGCCAGCAGAAACCGTCCCGCCGCAAGCCCCCGAACCCACCCTGTCGCCGAAGGAGTCCACCCCATGACCTCACCGACCCCCACCCCCACCGCTGCCCGGGCCGGCGGCTGCCAGTGCGGCAAGCTCCAGTTCACGGTCACCGGGGAGCCCGACTATCCGCACACCTGCAGCTGCGGGCACTGCCAGGCCCTGTCCGGTGGCCCGCTGATGTCCTGGGTCTCCTTCCCCTTGGCAGGACTGAAGTGGACCGGCGCCGGGGACGAACCCGCCTGGCACTACACCTGGCCGGACTCCAGGCGAGGGTTCTGCCCGAGCTGCGGCAGCCAGGTCTGCGCCCTCGACGACGGGTCCACCAGCATCGCGATCACCCTCTCCGCTCTGGGCAACCCGCCCGACTTGGTTCCGGTCAACCAGAGCTACCGCGAGAACGCCGTGCCCTGGCTGACCCCGATTCCCGACACCCGCGACCACCTCCACAACTGAGCCCCCCGCCCGCACCACGAGATCGGAGACCCGTGTCCCTGTTCGACTCCGTGGACTACCACTACGCCCGCTACCGGCCAAGGCTGCCCGACGAGGTCGTCCAGCTCCTGGCACGGGAACTGGGCGAGGCGAAGGCCCCCACGCTGCTGGACCTCGGCGCCGGCACCGGACAGGTCGCCCTCTCCATGCTCCCCGTCCTGCCTCCCACAGCCCACCTGGACCTTGTGGACCTGGACCCGGGCATGCTCCGCACCGCGCTCGACGAGCTCCGACCGCACCTGGGCGAGCGCACCGCCACGGTGCACACGGGCCCGGCCGAGAAGTTCGTTCCCGCCCGGCCCGGGTACCGGGCCGATCTGATCACCTGCTGCCGGGCCTTCCATTGGATGGACCGCCCCGCGGTTCTGGCCATGGCCGACCAAATGGCCGCGCCCCAGGCCGGCTTCGCGGTCATGGGTGACGGGAGCCTCTGGACGCACCAGGCCGAGTGGACGACCGCCCTCAGAGTCCTGATCCAGTCCCACCTGGGAGAAGACCGCCGCGCCGGCACCATCGGCACCTACCGCGAGCCGGGCCGTCGCTACGAAGACGACCTTGCCAACTCCGCGTTCAGCGAGATTGCCGAGCACCGCATCCCCTTCACCCGCTCCTGGACGCCCCGCGGGGTCCTGGGATACCTGCGGTCCACCAGCTTCGCCCGGCCAGACCTCTTCGCCGACCACGCCGGATTCGAGGACCAAGCCCAGCAGCTCCTGCTCCAGCAGGCGCGGGACGGAGTCCTGCACGAGGACGGCGTGTTCACCGTGCTGCTCGCCCGCCGCCCCGGGGCAGCCCGGTGAGCGGCGGCGCCCGGCACACGGTGCCGGTCGACGTCCACCTCATCCTGCGCCGCGACAGCGAGCGCGGACCGGAGGTGCTGCTGTCCCGCCGTGCCGGACCGGTGTACGCGACGGGGCTGTGGCACCTGCCGTCCGGGCACCTCGACCCTGACGAGGACATGGTCGAGGCCGTCATCCGGGAAGCCCGGGAGGAAACAGGCGTGCGCATCCAGGCGGAGGACGTGACCGCGGCGGTCACCGTCCACCACCGCCCACCAGTGGGATCCCGGTCCCGTATCGGCGTCTTCTTCGAGGTCCGCCGCTGGTCGGGCCGGCCTCGGGTCATGGAGCCGGACCGGTGCGACGGCATGGACTGGTACCCGCTGGACGCCCTCCCCGACCCGATGGTGGCGTACTGCCGGGCCGGTCTGGACTCCTACAGCGCCCCTCTGCCCGCCGCCGTGCACTTCCAACAGCCGGGCGACGCCATCGAGCACCGGCCCGACGGCCCCGACCGCACCCGCCTGCTCAGCGGGCCGCCCGTCGGTGGGCTGGAGGTGCCGTACCGCCTGCGGATGTTCGCGGAACAGGCCGTCGGCCGGATCGCGGAGGCGACGGAGGTGTCGTGGGTGCGCACCGGCAGCCGGGTGTGGCGGCTGTCCGGGCCCGGCGGCGGCACCTGGTACCTCAAGCGGCACCGCGGGGCGAAGTTCCATGACCGGGAGGTCGCCGCGTACCGGTCATGGGTGCCGGCGCTCGGGGCGCGTGCTCCCCATCTCGTCGCCGCCGACACTGCGGCGCGGGCCGTCGTCGTCACCGCGCTGCCCGGACACCCGCTCCACGGCATGGTCCTCAGCGCTGCGGACGAGGCGCGCGTCCAGCAGGCCCTGGGCCGTCTCGTGGGCATCCTTCACCGCAGCGCACCCGAGCAGCCCGCCGCAGCCGCCACGGCCGCGGACAGGATCAAACGGCATCTGGACGGGGCCCGCCCGTACTTGGCCACCGGGGACGAGGATCTGGTCCTCGCCCTCGTCGGCGCTTACACGGACCTCCCGAAGCCCACGCTCGTGCCCACCCACGGGGACCTGCAGTACCGCAACGTCCTGCTGGACGGCGTCGGGGAACCGCTGCTGTTCGACTTCGAGCGGTCCGAGTACAACACCGCGACCCGGGACATGGTGCGGCTGAGCGACACCTGGACCGGCCGCCCGAACCTGCGCGCCGCGTTCCTCGACGGGTACGGCAGGGCGCTCACCCCTGCCGAGGAGCTGCGCCTGGACTGCGAGGCCGCCTTCGACGCCGTTTCCGGCATCGCCTACGGCACCAGTCACGACGACCCCGAGGTCACCGAGCGCGGCCACCGCACCCTGCACCGGCTCCGAGCCCAACATCCCTAGCCCGTCTGCGTCTTCTACCCGTTCGAGGAAGGACCCCCGTGCCCGAACCCCGCCGCGCCACCCCTGCCGATGCCGCCGAGATCGCCCGCCTGCGGTCGGCGAACATCCTCAGTGAACCCCTCGACGACGCCTGGCTCACCACGTGCACCGACCAGCTCACCTTACGCCTCCAGGACGGCGGTGACGCCCGCGCGTACGTCGTCGACTCCCCCGCCGGCGGGCTCGCCACCTGCGCCCTCGGCCTGGTCCACGCCGTCCTTCCCGCCCCGAAATACCCCAAGGGGCTGGCCGTACGGATCCACGCGGTCGCCACCGACCCCGCGCACCGGCGCCGCGGCTACGCCAAGGCCGCGCTCGCCGCCCTCCTCGACCACCTGGAGGGCGAGGGGGTGACCCTGTACGAGCTGTACGCCAGCGACGGTTCCGCCCCGCTGTACGAGCAGCTCGGCTTCGCGGCCGACCCGGCTCTCATGCGGATGACGCGCTTCCCCACCGCCGGAGGGAACGCGTCGTGAGCGAGCGGAAGTGGCTGCCTCCGGAGGAGTTCGCTGCGACGCTGCCGAAGGCCACCATGTTCGGGGCTGTGTTCTTCACCGACGAGGACGACCGGCCCGTCCAGCTGCGGGCCACGTACTCCAGTACCCACCCCTGGCAGTGGCCGGGCGGTGTCGCCGAACCGGGCGAGCGCCCCTGGGAGACCGCCGTGCGGGAGTGCCGGGAGGAGACCGGCCTCCGCGTGGAGGGGCCGCCGAAGCTCCTGGCCACCGTGTTCGGGCTGCCGGGCAAGGACTGGCCGCTGGCCACCGTCGGATGGGTGTTCGACGGCGGCCGGCTCTCCCCCGGGCAGCTTGCGGGGATCGTGCTGGACCCGGATGAACACGACGAGGTCCGTGCCCTGGACGTCCCCGAGTGGCAGGGCCTGATGCCGGGTCGCGACCACGCCCGGCTCGAGGCCGTGATGGCCGCCCGCAAGGCCAGGATCCCGGCGTACTTCGACACCTGGGACTGGGAGGTCTAGATGCAACGCCGTTCAGTTAGGGCAGGGCTGGGTGGCGTCAAGGGTCCGTGGTGAGCATGTTGATGCTGATGGTGGCCTTGTAGGTGGCCCGGTCGATGGCGGGTCCGCGGGCGTTGTATTTGGAGATCGCTCGTTTGACGATGCGGTCTTTGGTGCGGACCCGCCGTGGGGGCAGGAGCTGGGCCAGCACGTGGCGGCCGATGGCTCCGACCAGGTCGATGACGGTGTCGGCGATGATGCCCGCGGCCAGGACGAGCTGGTCACGGGCGGCGGACAGTGCGACGGTGAAGCCGGCCCGGTCCGGGTCGGTGCCCGGGATGCTGTCGGTAGCATCCGTCATCGCGGTCCGCAGAGCCTGGTAGGCGACCAGGAGAGCCCAGACCTCCTGGTCGATCCCGGCCGGGGTGCGGGCACGCAGGACCCGTCCGCCCAGGATCGTGGATTTCAGCTCCGCGTAGGCAGTCTCGATTTCCCAGCGTTCGTGGTAGAGCCGGATGAGCTCGGCGGCCGGGTGCGTTGACGGGTCGGTGAGGGTGGTCAGCAGCCGGTAGTGGCCGGTGCGGACCTCTCGGGAAGTGGCGATGCTGATCTCGGCGTCGATGACCCGCACGGTCAGTGCGCCCAGCCGGGCCAGGAATGAGCCGTCGCCGCAGTGGGCCACCGGTGGCAGTCTCCGGCCGGACTTGCAGCGCACCAGCAGGTCGGCGCCGGTGGCGGCGAAGCGGTTCAGCAGTGCGGTGGCAGCGAAGTTCCGGTCGCCCAGCAGCAGCATGCCGGCACGCAGATCGCCCGCCAGTCGGCCCGCGTACTCCAGCTCGCCGGTGCCGGCAGGGCCGAACGCCGCCCCGATCACCGCCCGGGTCCCGCAGGCCACCAGCGCCACCAGCCGGATCTGCGGATAGCCCCCGGCCCCGTTATTGCACCGCTGTTTGGAGAACACAGCGAGGTTCGCCGGGGCGTCCGGCACCGGCAGCAGCGTGCCGTCGACCGCCACCACCAGCAGCCCGCGCCACCGCATGGCGGCCGCCGTCGTGGCCACCGGGCCACGCACCAGGTCGAACAGCGCCTTCAACGGCGCCGCGCCCACACGCTGACGGGCCTGTCGTAACGCGCTGCCGCTCGGTCTGGTGGGCGCCAGGCCCGCCAGACCCGCGCACAATCGGTCGAAGACCTGCCGATAGCCCAGCTCGGCGAACAACGCCCCGGCCAGCAGTAGGTACACCGTGACTCGCGCCGGTACCAGCCGGACCCGCCGCTGAACGGCCCCGCTCGCCGCCAACACTTCATCGACCATCTCGAACGGCACGATCCGGGTCAGCTCGCCGATATGGCCAGGCGCGAACACCCCGGCCGCTACCTTGACCGTCCTTGTTATGGCAGCCTGTTCCAACAGCGGAGCTCCTGTGGTGAGGATGTCTTGGAGGACAAACCTCTTCTACAGCAGCTCCGCTGCCTCGTTCATCGGTCTTGACGAACAGCCCCCGCCCCTAACTGAACGGCGTTGGGTCTAGATGAGCATCGTCTTGATGTCCGACCCGCGGGTCGCCGCCATCCCGGTCGCGGACAACGGCGAGCCCCTGGCCGATGTCCGCGCAGGGGGAGAGCTCCTCCTCGATGACCGCCGCTCCGATCCCGCGTACGCCTTCGCGCACCTGCGCTCCGGTGTTCTCGACCGGCTCCAGCAGGCGCAGTTGCTGGTGCCCGAAGGGCTGCGCCTGCTCGTCGTCGAAGGGTTCCGCCCGCCGGCCCTGCAGCAGCGGTACTTCGAGGAGTACGCGGCCAAGCTGAGCGCGGCCCACGGCGACTGGCCGGCGGAAGAGCTGCGGGCGCAGGCGAGCCGGTACGTGTCGCCTCCCGAGATCGCCCCGCACAGCGCTGGCGCGGCCGTCGACCTGACCCTCGTAGAAGTGGACGGCACAGAGCTCGACATGGGCACCCGCGTCAACGCCAGCCCGGAGGAGAGCAGTGGGCGCTGCTACACCCTCGCCGACGGCCTCACCCACCAAGTCCGGCTACACCGCGCCACCCTCAGCCGTGCGCTCACCGCCGCCGGGCTCGTCAACTACCCAAACGAGTGGTGGCACTGGTCCTTCGGCGACCGCTACTGGGCCCTGATGACCGGCAAGCCGGAAGCCCTCTACGGACCCGCCTCCCAGCATCCCTCCGACCTCTCTTGAGCCACCCGACGAACAGGGAGCCCCGCACCGCATGAGCACCACGCACACCGCACAGGACTGGCACGCCCACTACGCGGCCGGCCGCGACTTCCGCCCCCTGAGCGACACCGAGAAGACCGTCCTCACCAAGCACCTGGCCCTGCCGGAAGGCGCCGAGGGGGCCCGGGCCCTGGAGGTGGCCTGCGGGACCGGTGAGCTCGCCCGCTTCCTCGCCGCAGCCGGGTACCAGGTTGACGCCGTGGACTGGGCCCAGTCCGCGGTCGACAAGGCCAGCGCGGACTCGGCCGGGGTCAGCTGCCACCATCTCGACCTGACCAGTGGGGACCTCTCCTCTCTCGCCCCGGCCGGGTCGGGCGGCTATCGGCTGATCACCATGCGCCGGGCTCTGGCCCATCTGCCCGACCGCACCCGCACGGTCGCCGAACTCGCTGCCCTCCTCGACGAGGACGGCACCCTGTGCGTGATCACCCCGCACGCCGACCGACACCCCGAGGAGCTGCGCGGGATTTGCCTGGACGACGCCGAGATCGACCTTCTCGCCGACGGCTGGCAGCACACCGAGCGCATCGAGGCCGGCGACCTCACCGTCCTGCTGCTGCGCGGGCCCAAATCCGACCCCGTCACCTACAGCGAGAAGCGGACCCCGAAGCCGTCCGCGATGGCCGGCGTCGCCGTCGTGGTCACCAACGACCGCGGGCAGGTCCTCCTCGGCTGGAACCCCTCCCGCGCCGTATGGGAACTCCCGGCCGGCAAGGTGGAGCCGGGCGAGGCCTTCGAGGCCACCGCGGTACGCGAACTCGCGGAGGAGGCGGGCCTGCACGCCCGGCCGGAGTCCGTGCTCCTGCTGGGCACGTTGTGCGACTCCACGCACGGATTCACCCGGATCACCGAGATCGCCCGCCTCACCGACTACACCGGCAAGCCGACCGTCCGGGAACCGGAGTTGATCACCCGGTGGGAATGGCACACCCCCTTCGCCGTGCGGAACCTGCCCCAGCCGATCTTCACGGCTTCCGCCCAGGCCCTGAACGTGGTGTGGCCGGGCCTGCTGCCCGACGTCCCACCCGCGCACCACACGCCCAGGCCCACCGGACGCGTGCAGCTGACGTTCGCCGAACCGGCCACGGCAATCCGGCTCCGCGAGCAGCTGGTCCAAGACCTCACCGATGCCGGCTGGACGGACACCCCGGAGCTGCGGCGGGCGTTCGTGACGGTGCCCCGTCACGCCTTCCTCCCCGAGCAGTCGCTCCCTCGGGCGTACGCCAACGAGGCGGTGGCCACCGTGTTCGACGAGGACACCGGGCGGTCGATGAGCTCGGTATCCCAACCCGAGATGCAGGCGGTCATGCTACGCCGCGCCAACCTCCGGCCCGGCGCGAACGTGCTGGAGATCGGAGGCGGTGGCTACAACGCCTGCCTGATCGCCGAACTCGTCGGCCCTCATGGGTCGGTGGTGTGCATGGAGATCGACCCGTACGTCCACGCCCGTACGGAGCGGTTCCTGGCCGAGACCGGGTACGCCGACCGGGTCCGGGCTGTCCTGGGCGACGGCACCAACGGAACCCCCGGGGAGCTGATCCCGGCTGACGGCTTCGACGCCATCATCGTGACGGTCGCCTCGAACGACGTGGCACGGTACTGGACGAACCAACTCGCCGAGGGCGGGCACCTGGTCGTGCCCCTGCGGATCGGCGGGTTCACCCGGGCCGTCGGCCTGCGCAACGAGGACCCGGCGCTGGTGTCCACGGAGATCAGCCCGTGCGGGTTCGTCCCCATGCAGGGTGCCGGCCGGTGGGACGAGACCGCGGCCCCGCTCGGGGACACCGGCTACGGCATCCGCTGGGAGGACACCCCGCCCACCGCGCTCGACGGCCTGGACCGCGCCCTGGCCGCGGGCGGCACCGAGCTGTGGACCGGGGTGACGGTGCTTGGCGGCGAGTCGGTCGAGGACCTGCAGCTGTGGCTGGCCACCTCCCTGGCCGGGTTCTGCCGGATGGAAGGGGATCCGGACCGGCCGGGGCCGGTGCGGCTGCCGAAGCGGTCGGGTGCCGAAACAATCATCCTCGGTCGCTCGCTGGCCTGCCTGATGACGGAGCGGCGTGAGCACGACGAGGCCGACGGCGCCTCCACCTGGGAGTTCGGAGTCCAGGGCTTCGGGCCGGACGGAAAGGCCGCCGCGGACACCCTGGCCGCCGCCGTCCAGACGTGGGACCGCGACCTGCGGGGCCGGGCCACGCCCCGGCTGACGGTGGTACCCGCGGGTACCCCCGACTCCGCGCTCCCCGCCGGAGACATCGTGGAAAAGAAGGACAGCCGCATCGTGGTCTCCTGGCCCGGCCGTGACGAGGCTCCCGCCCCCGCCGTTGGACGGAACACAGCCTCAGGGAGGTCCGACGAGCAGTGATCACCTGGATCAACGGGGCCTTCGGCAGCGGCAAGAGCACCCTGGCGGCCATCCTCCATCAGGCACTGCCCGGTTCGGTGGTGGCCGACCCGGAGGAGATCGGCGACCTGCTGCGCCGCACCCTGGCCGGGCACCCCGGAAAGCTCCGCGACTACCAGGATTACCCGGCCTGGCGGCGCCTGACCACGGCCTACATCAGCGAGATCGCCGCGCACACCAGCGGTCACGTCCTCGTGCCCATGACCGTGCTCAACCCCGCCTACGCCGCGGAAGTGTTCACGCCCTTGCGCCGCTCGCCCGGGCTCGTCCATCTCGTCCTCCACGTCGAGCCGGACGAGTTGGAAGCCCGGATCGACGCGAGCGAGGAGTTTCCGGGAAACGAGACCCGCAGCGAGGCCGTCCGTGCGTACCGGCGGCGAAGGGCGGCGGAGTACGCCGCTGCCGCTACGTGGATGCACGCCGACGGCCACGTCCTCGACACCAGTGCCCTGCCGGTGCACGCGGTCCTCCAGGCCGCCCTCAGCCGTATCTCGCCCGCCCACCCCGTATCCGCCGATGGAGCCCGACCCTGATGACCAGCAGCACCACCCTCACCACCGTCCGGCTGGGGACCCGGCCCAGCCCCATGGCCCTGGAACAGACAGGCCGTTTCGCCGACGCGTTCCGCGCACGCTACCCGGAGGCGGTCCTCGACGTCGTCGAGATCGTCTCCGAGGGCGACCGGCACCGCGGCCCGCTCTCGGCGATCGGCGGGAAGGGGGCCTTCACCCGCAACGCGGACCGGTACCTCCTCGACGACCGGGTCCAGGCAACGATCGCGTGCGCCAAGGACGTACCCGGCCCGCACGACCGCTCCCCCGGCATCATCATCGGAGCGGTCCTCCCTCGAGAGGACACCCGCGACGCCCTCGTCCTCCCCGCCGGCCATCCCGCGGCCACGCTCGCCGACCTGCCGCCCGGCACCAGGGTCGGGACCAGCGCACCCCGTCGCTCGGCCCTTCTCAAAGCCCTCCACCCGAAGCTCGTGCAGGTACCGATCCGCGGCAACGCCGACAGCCGGCTCACGAAGCTGGACGAGGGAACACTCGGCGCGGACGTGATGATCGCCGCCCTGGCCGGCCTGCGCCGCCTCGGCCACGAGGACCGGGCCTCCGAGATCCTCGACCCCACCGTGTGGCTGCCCGCGGCCGGCGCAGGGACCGTGATCGTCGAGCACCGTGCCAACGACCCCGCCACCGGGAAACTGCTCGCACCCCTCACCCATGCCCCTACTCGGATTCTGCTCGACGCCGAGCGGGCCGCTCTCGCCACGCTGCACGGCGGGTGCCTGACAGCCGCCTCCGCCCACGCCACCCTCGACGCCGCATCGGGAGTCGTCACCGTGCACGCCGCCGTTCTCGACCCGACCGGCGGCGACCCTCTGCGCGTCTGCGCGTCCGGCCCCTCGACATCCGCCCATGAAGTCGGGCAGGACGCAGGCCGACAGCTGCTGGAAGCCGGAGCGGAGCGTCTTCTCGGACGGTCCGCATGACCGATTCGAACGCCCGGCAGGCAGTGTTCGCGCCGCCAGCCCAGACGTCCGACCAGCAGCGGATGCGCAGCCGGCACCAGCAAGCTGCCCGTGTCTTCTCCGTGACCGCGTCCGGGCCGGAAGCCTGGGGATGGCAGGGCCGAACCCTGGGCCGGCGAGCCGGCCGATGGTGGCTGCGGCTGGTCAGTGCTCCTGCCGACAAGCGCAACGCCCGCCTGTGGGAGGGCACTGCCGCCGCGGACTCCGCCCTGCCCCGCTCCGTTCCCCGGCCTCGCCTGCACGACGTCACCGAGTGGACCGAGAACGCCATCGCCTACCGGGCCGAGCTGTCCGAGTACATCGCCCAGTCGGCGCTCCAATCCGGCGGACCCGTCCTGACCGGCGACGTCGACCTGCCCCGCTCCTGGTGGGCAGACCTACGCAGCGCACTCGCTGCCACCGCGACGGTGCCAACCGACCGGCAAGCCGTACGGCAGCAGTGGATCGACCGCAACTTCACCCGCTTCCTCGGCACCCCCGTGCCCACGATCACTTCCTGGACCACGGGGCACGGTGACCTCCACTGGGGCAACCTCACGCCCGAGCCCCTCGTGATCCTCGACTGGGAGGGGTGGTTGCGACACGAGGTCGCACAATATGAGCGGATCACGGGAGAGGAGGGTGGGCGTATGCCTGCTCCGTGATCTCGGGCTAGTACTCGATGCCCGTCCCCGCCCTGACGTGCGCTGGGAGTAATCCCGGGGTTCGAAGCTCAGGGAACATGCGAACCGTGCCTCGATCCATCCGCGGCGCGGAGTAGGGGAAGGCCGGGTGGGTGAACACCAGTGAACCCTCGATGATGCCTCGTTACCCAGAAACCTCGGATGGATGGAAGTGATTCCGGGGTGCAGGGTCTATGCCGTGGAGGAGCGGCAGGCGGCGACCGGTGACCATTTGCCGGTTGCGAGAGTACCGCTGACCTCGGGGTACAGAGGGCACCCGAACCCGGTCGCATCTCATGTGTGCGGAACGTGGAAACCCCATCCGGGTCCGTCGCTGATGGCTAGCGGCGGTAGGCCGACCGCGAGGAGAGCTGAACTCCCGGGTGGGAACAGGATGTCCAAGAAGCGAATGCCGACTGCCGAAAGGAGACGGGAAACTGCGGCAATAGAGTCGGTCCTCCGCCGGCTGCCGTGGATAACCGGTCGGATACCGGGCCTGGCGCCCGGACGTGAAAGCGGGCTGACGTGGACAGGTGAGCCTTTGATGATTTTGTGTCATGGCACTGGAACTGAGGGACAAGTTAGGCACCTATGGTGAACGGACCCGAGGACGATGGGATCGACTGGGACGCGATGGATTGGCGTGCCTGCGAGCTCAAAGTACAGCGACTGCGGCAGAGGATCTTCAAGGCGACTCAGGAGCAGGACTGGGCGCGAGTCCGGAACCTGCAAAGGTTGATGCTGCGGAGTCGGTCGAACACGTTGTTGAGTGTGCGGCAGGCGACGCAGCGTAATGCTGGCCGCGTCACGGCCGGGGTGGACGGGGTGGTTGCTCTGACCTCCGAGGATCGGGCCAAGGTCGCGGTGCAGGTGCACCAAGGCCGTGGCACCTGGAAGCCCCTGCCTGTGAAGCGGGTGTATATCCCCAAGGCCAACGGAAAGCAGCGCCCACTGGGAATTCCAGTCATTGTCGACCGGTGCCATCAGGGCCGGGTACGCAATGCCCTGGAGCCCGAGTGGGAGGCCAGGTTCGAATCCCGTTCCTACGGGTTTCGTCCGGGCCGAGGCTGCCAGGACGCGATCGAGATGCTCTTCACCACGCTCCGCAAGGGCTCAACGCGGGTGTGGATTCTGGATGCAGACCTGTCTGCGGCGTTCGACAGGATCGACCATGACCGGTTGCTCTCCGCGCTTGGGATGTTCCCGGGCCGGAGGCAGATCGGGCAATGGTTGAGGGCCGGGGTGTTCGAGCCCGGTATGGGGTTCTCTCCGACGAAGGAGGGCACCCCGCAGGGGGGTGTGATCAGTCCTCTGCTGTTGAACGTCGCGCTGAACGGCTTGGAGGAGGCGGCTGGAGTCCGACTCGCAACTGCCCCGTCCCACAAGGCGACGGGAAAGACGCGCCCGGATTCTGCGGTGCTGGTCAGATACGCAGACGACTTCGTCGTGTGCTGCTTCACCGAGCAGCAGGTGCACGAGGTCAAGGCACAGCTTGCCGAGTGGCTGAAGCCGAGGGGCCTGGCCTTCAACGAGGAGAAGACGCGGGTTGTCCACCTCGAAGACGGCTTTGACTTTCTGGGCTTCAACATCCGCCGCTATCCGGTGGGCAAGCTGCTGATTAAGCCGAGCAAGGCCGCCGTCAAGCGGCATCGGGAACGGCTCTCGGAAGTGATGCGCGACTTGCGCGGATCCAACGAGAAGGCGGTCATCGTCAAACTCAACCCCATCATCCGGGGCTGGGCTGCCTACTACCGAGGGGTGGTGGCTGCCGAGGTCTTCAAGGACATCGACATCCACATGTGGAAGCTGACCTACAAGTGGGCCTGCTACCAGCACCCCAAGAAGTCGAAGCACTGGATCTCCGGACGGTACTTCGGCAAGTACAACAAGTTCAGGAACGACCACTGGGTCTTCGGTGACCGCGACAGCGGCACCTTCCTGGTCAAGTCGTCCTGGACGCAGATCGTCCGACACACCCTGGTCAAGGGCGCGGCGTCACCAGACGACCCCGCCCTGACTGAGTACTGGGTCAAGCGTCGTCGCAGGGTCAAGCCCGCACTCGACAGCTACAACCTCCGCCTGCTCGACCGGCAGGAGGGACGCTGCCCGCTGTGCGGGGAAAATGTCCTGACTCCCCACCAGCCACCGCAATCCCCGTTGGAATGGGAACGCTGGTGGAAAGTGATCGCCCGCAAGGCGATCTCTGTCGATTACCTTCGGCACACGGGGAGGATGACGCCGCAAGGCGATCAAACCCGCTTGGTACACGCTGAATGCGCACGGCGACACGCCGCTCGTATTCGGAACAGCACCACCTGAACGCCCTCGTGGCTTGCTTGAGCCGTGTGCATCGACGAGGTGCACGCACGGTTCTGAGGGGACCCCGGCGCAGCAATGCGCCGGGGTTACCCGGCGGCCTGCTCCCCACCGGCTACGACGTGGGCCTCCTCCACGCCTACACCCTCCCCCAGCCCGCCACGGCCGCTCGCATCCGTAGCGAGTTCGCCCACGTCCTCGACGCCCCCGAGGGACGGATCGGCGAACTCGTCGCCCTCTCTCAGCTTCTCCAGGTCACCGGCCGCGGCGCCCACCCCGAACTCGCCCCGCACCTGGCCCGCCGAGCCCAGAAACTCACCGGCACGCCCGTCCCAGCAGCCACCGGCACGGCCGGAAACCCCGACCGCTGACCTGGCCCCACCTCCGACGTCTCGATGCTGCGGCCCGCACACAACCGTGAGGGCTGGCACCAACACCCCAACCGAAGGAGCAGCCGTGTCGCTTCCCAGCCTGCTGGGCGTCTTCGCACACCCTGACGACGAGGCCCTGTTGGCCGGCGGCGTTCTCGCGCAGCATGCCGCCGCGGGCGCAGCAACGAACGTCGTTACCGCCGCCTGGTCCCCCACCAGCCACCGGGCACCCGAGCTCGCCGACGCTCTGGCCGCGCTGGGAGCCGGAAAGCCGAGGATGCTCGGCTACGCCGACGCCCGCATCCCCGGCTCCGCACCCGGCAAGGCCCGGCTGTGCGACGCTCCCATCGACGAGGTCGTCGAGCTGCTCGTCGGTCACATCCGCGCCGCGCGCCCCCAGATTGTGGTGACCCACGACGCCTACGGCCAGCTGACGGGCCACCCCGACCACGTCCGCACCCACCAAGCGACCGTCCTCGCGTTCCACGCCGCCGGTCTTGAGCACCTCCACCCGGATGCCGGGGCCCCGTGGCAGCCCGTAGCTCTGTATGCGGCCACACACCCGGTCTCGGGGGTGGGCGAGCTCGGCCCGCTCTTGGAGCGGGTGGGGAAGAAGGTCCTCAGCGTTCCCGACGAGCACGCCACCGCGACGGTCGACGTGAGCGAGTGGCTCGAGCAGAAGTGGGCCGCGATCTCGGCTCACCGAAGTGAAGCCGCCAAGGAGCGGCCCCTTCCCGGCATCCTCTCCCGCCTCCCTGCAGCGGAGCGGGAGTCGATCATCTCGACCGAGCACTTCACCCTCCTCGCCACCCGCCCCGCACCCGCCCACCGAGCAACAGTCACGGAGCACGCCCGCCTAGGCCAGCCTGTGTGAGCGGGCGGAGTGCGCGCGGTACGTCCGCCCCGGCAAGGCCGGCCTGGTCCCGGACCAGTGCTGTCTGCTCCAGACGGAGCAGGGGTGGTGACTCCGGACGCCGGTGGACGTTGGAATGACCGTGCCGAAGACCGCGTCCAGCTCAAGCAATGCCAGCGCCGCCCCTGCCCGGAAGGAGCAGCAGCCGGGCTTCCTCTTGACGTCCCCACAGGGTGAAGCAGCACGCACGCTGCTCGGCTACGTGGCCTCGCTGGCCCTTCCCGACGCCGATGCCCAGCTCGTTGCGGTGGTGGTGGCGATCCGAGCTGCGCGTGGCGGTGTCGGCAACATCACCGGGGCGGACCTGTCGGCCCTGCGGCTGGGCGATGCGAGCGGAGTCGTCGATGCCCTTCGTGGGCTGGGCTGGCAGGTGGATGATGCGCTCTTCGGCGGTGATCCGGCAGTACCGGTCCCGGTCACCGTGCCGGATCTGGCCCGGGAAGCGGGCCACCCTCTGCCTTTCGGGAAGAACACGCGCTCACGGGTATCCGGATGGACCACGCGGACCTTGTCCTCCAAGCCAGTCAAGAAGCTCCCTCCCGCTGGTCGGCTGGCAGGGCTGTTTCTTGCCGCGCACAGCACCTCCAAGCTCCTCGGTCAGATTCCGCCCGACCTTCCCGACGCCTGCCGGGCCGCCCTGCCCGACCTTCTGCGGAAGGGCTTCCTCACTGAGCTATCCGAGGACCGCTACCGCCTCGACCCCGCGGTGCGTCACTTGTCGGGCATGCGTCAGCCCTCCGAAGAGGAGAGGGCACAGAGCGCCAAGGACGAGGGCAGGGCGGTTGCGCTCGCTTCGACTCCGGGATTCCAGTTCGACGCAGAGGCATGGGCCGGGTGGAAGAGCGCGGTCACGCCGGCCTTGCGCCGACACGTTGAGGCCGTTGAGTGCTGCACCGTGTGTGCTCGGACACCGGAGCGCGTCGCACAGGCGTTTATGGTGCCCGGGCGCCCTCAGTTCTTCTCCAGGAGCACTGCGGTCGCCTACGGCGCGTGGAAGGACAAGCACCCGGACCGGGGCCAGCTGGCGGCCAAGTTCACCGTGGTCTTTCGCAGCGAGCACGGCCACGGCCCCTCATATGCCCAGCTGGGCTCGGGCCTGGGCTGGCAGGTGGATCACGCGTTGCGGAACTTTGCCGTGCGGCGGCTTCTGGTGAACGAGTGGCTGAGCGAAACGGGGACGGTGCCGTGGACGTTGCGCCCGGGGCAAGTCGCGTAATGCGAGGGCATCACCCTGCCCAAGGCACGGAATCCGGAGGCCGCTGTTCAGGCCCGGGCATGACGGGTGGGTGCCCACGTCGCCACCCGGGTCGGAGGCCGTGATTTCACGTATGCGGACGGCGGCCAGACCGCTGGCCAGACCCAGGCGTAGGCGTAGGCGTACGGCGAGGCGGGCGTGGTCGGAGAGCGGGTCTCCGAAGGCGGCGAGTTCCCAGTCCAGGAGGACGTACGGCTCGCGTCTGCCGATGTACCAGACCCGGTTGGTCTGGCCGGTGCTGAATCCGGTGGCGCCTTCGGGGACGCGGCCGTCGATCGTCGCCATGCGGTCAGGCGAGGTCCCCGAGGTAACAGGTGGGAACCTCACCGTGCGCGAGGTCAGCGATCAGGGGGCGCAGGCCCTGCGGCAGTAGGTTGAGGCCGGTCACGTTCTCCAGCTCCACCCATTCCAGGCCCGTCTGCACGTCGTCCTCGGCGTGGCCGCCGAGCTCGTCCGGGTCGCCCTGGGGCCGGCACAGGAAGATCGCTTCGACCCGGTGGTCTTCCGAGGCGCCACCGTGGTTGGCCCCGATGTACTCACGCAGCCACAGCAGACGCTCGGGTGCGACGTCCAGGCCGGCCTCCTCGTGGACCTCACGGCGGACCGTGGCGTCGAGGGCCTCGCCGGGTTCCTGGCCCCCGCCGGGCAGGAAGAAGCAGTCCTGGCCCTCCCAGTGGGCGCGCTGGAGCAGGACGCGGCCGTCGTGGAGGATGACGGCTTTGGCCGCGTTGCGGACGGTCGCGCTAACAGGTTCAGCCACGGGAGCTCCTACGTGTGATCGAATGTTGGGTGTTCAGCTTGCGCGGGTTCCCGTGCGCAGCGGGCCCGCGGAGGGCTCCTACCGCAGTTGGTCGGCGTCGACGCGGGAGAAGATCAGGTCGGTCATGTCGCTGATGGGACCGTCCCAACACTCGGGGGCAGCCGGTCGGCGGACCGCGCTCGGGTAGCTGGTCGGGTCGTAGTCGTTGGCGATGCGGTACGTGTGGAAGCCGTGCGCCCGGAGGGGTTCCAGGACGTCGTGCACACTCTTCCCCTGCTTCGCCAGGGATCGGGGGGTGACCTCGATGACGAGTTCCACGTCGGGTCGAAGGTTGCCGAGGACCGGGGCGAGGCCCTCCATGAGGAAGGCTTCGGCTCCCTCGAAGTCGATCTTGATCAGGCGTGCCGCTGCGAGTTCGTGCGGAGACAGGATCTCTGGCAGGGGAAGGGCTCCAATCTGGAAGGACGAGTGCGAGGTCTTCGGCTGGACAGCGGAGGTGTTGCCGAGGTTGGCCGTGTCTTGGAGGTAGAAGGTCAGGGTGCGTGCGGTGTCGGCGGCTGCTGCGTTGACGGTGCGCACCTTATGGCAGGCGTTGCGCTGGACGGCCTCGGTGAGGCTGGTGTGGAAGGCAGGGGATGCTTCGATGGCGACGACGCGGCCGGGTGCTCCGACGAGGCGGGAAGCGAGGAGGGTGTAGTAGCCGGTGTGGGCGCCGACGTCGATGAAGGTGTCGCCGCGGGTGAGCCTTCCCCGGATCCAGGCCGTGAGGTAGGGCTCCCAGACGCCGTGGAGGTAGAGGAACCGCTGGATCAGGTCGCTGGTGGTGACGGCGACGAGGTCTCCGTGCCTGGTGCGGGTGATCGCGGTGCGCGGGCGGTGGGCCAGTTCCTGGTCGAGGTAGCGGATCAGGGGGGCCCAGGCGAGGGCGGCTGGTGATCCTGCCCAGGAAGCGGAGCAGGGGGTCCTCGGTGGTGTTGATCTCGTGGACGTAGCGGGCGTGCGGTCCGCCGAGTAGTCCGGCGGTCGTGTGGAGGGCTTCTCCGGCCGATAGGACGGTGACCGGGTGGGCGCCTGCGAGGCGCCGGCCGGTGCGTACGGCCACGGCCTCGGTGAGACACCGTGCCAGCGCGGTGATCTGGTGCGGTGCGCGACGCAGGGCCTTGGGCCACCGCCGTGCACGGAAGAGGGCCAGGACGAGGTGAGCCGTCGCCTCGGTGGCTCTGGCCGCGACGGTCAAGATCCGGGCAGCCGCTCCGTGGGGGCGGTCGACGACCCGGGCCTGGGCGTCGACCAGGGCTGCGCGGCTCTCGGGGGTGACGCCGTTCGGCACGATGACCATGGTCGGCTGGTAGGCGCGGGCGAGGGCGATGAGGGCGCCGTGGTGGTGGCCGCTGGCAAGGTGGGCGTTCCGCTCGACCAGCACGAGCGTCGACTTCACGCTGTCACCCCTGTCGGGTTGTGGGTGGCGGTGAAGCGGGTCAGCAGCCAGCCAGGGTCGTTGATCTTGTCGAGGTCCTCGGGGTGATCGTCCCGGCCGGTGGCGAAGGCAATGCCCTCGTGCGCACGGAACGATCCCATTCCTTCGAAACTTCCGCGAGCGAGCAGCATCATTCAGTCTGCTGACCGCCGCGTTGGAAGTAGGGCGGTGTCGAACTCCACGCAAGGAGTCGTGGACTTGGTACGTTCGAGTGCATGACGCTGCGTCCTGTGGATCTACGCAAAGAGCCAGTGGAAGCCGTGCTTGACCGCGTGGAGCAGTCGCTGACGGTGCACCTCAATCACGGGACCGTGGTGCGTAAGCGCCGGTCCGTAGGGGCACGTACGGACCGCGGTACGTGGGTGCGCATCGAGCGGCGGGGGCTCGACCGGATCGGGGTCCAGGGCGGGGACGGCACCGCATCCGCCGAGGCCCTGCACGGAATCGCGAAACCGGCCTGGTTCGCTGGCGTCGCCTGGCGGGACGAGACCGAGCCTGTGATGTGGCGAGCGGACGAGACGGAGCTGCTGCCCGGGGCGCCGGTGGGTAACGCCGTGGTGGCAGAGGACCCGGGGTTGGCCGAGGAATGGTGGGTCGCGCTGAGCACCTCCCTGGACGCCCTCGCTGCGCAACACACCAACCGGATCGCGACACCGGATACCGAGACCGTCACACATGAATTGGTTGCGGGGACGATCCACAGCGTCTTCCCTGGGGTCGATACGACCGTAGCCGAATGGCACCCGGCCCACGCGGATCTCAACTGGGCGAATATGACGGCGCCAGTGTTCAATGTGTTCGACTGGGAGGACTGGGGCATGGCCCCGCGCGGCCTGGACGCGGCGAATCTGTGGGGCTCCTCCCTCGCCGTCCCCGCTTTGGCCGACCGTGTCCGCCGAGAGCGGCGTGACGATCTGGAGAGCCGGGACGGGAAGCTGATGACGCTGTTCGTTGCCGCGAAGATCCTCGGCCCCTACGCCGACCTGGACGACCCCCGGCTGGGGGCCGCCCGGGAGATGGCGGAGCGAGTGGTGAAGGAGCTTCAGGCGGGCTGAAGGCGGGGCTGGAGGAGCTGCCGGTACTCCCGGACCACCTGGTCGTCGACCTCGTACGCCAGGGCTCCAGCAAGCTCCCGCAGGTGGTCGGCGTTGTCCGTACCCACCGCGACCGCGTCGACCGAGGGCAGGCCGTAGGCGGAGCGGAAGGCTGCCTGGACCCTCGTGGCGGATGGGGAATTCCGCAGGAATATCCGCGGGTCGAACTTGCCCCACACCACGTCGGCCGCACTGCCACCGAAGGGGCTCATGCCCCACACCTGCCCCGGCCGCCACCGGGCCACGAGTGTCTCGGCCGCTTCGAGGACGCCGAGACCCACGAGCAGGCCTGACCGGACCATGAGGACGTCAGGGCGCGGCGCCTCCAGGTCCACAAGCGGGCGCGGGTTCCAGCTCGATACACCCCAGGCGCCGCACAGCCCTGCCTGTGCGGCGTCGGCCAAGGCCGCACACGCCCGCTCCAGCATCTGGGCGTCCGGGTGGGAATGCTCCGGGTTGTGTAGGAGCACCACGTCCGGCTCCCGCCCCAGCTCCTTCACAGCCTGCTCGATTCCGGCGCGTAGCCGAGCGGGAGCGAGAGAGTGTTCCCCAGGGAAGTACCCGACCTTGGTGGAGAGCGAGAAATTCGGCAGGAGATCGCCGGCCACCGCCCTCAGCGCCTCGTGTGAGCGATGGCGGAAGTAATTCGAAGCGGTGTCGAGGCGTGCTACCCCGAGGCCGACGGCCGCTTCAAGTACGTCACGGCCGTGACCAGACCGGTATAGCCCGAGGACGACATCTCCGTCAGTGGTTCGCACAGTCCCTCCGTGATGAGCAGGTCGGCAAGGGTGATGGTGTCCTCGTCGGCTCCGTCGAGGTAGACCGGGTGACCCGACAGGAGCGCGCGCAGGCCTGGATCCGCGCGCTCGTGGAAGGTCAGCCGCTTGCCCCCGCCGCACACCTGGACCGTGTCGCCGGCGCGGACGATGGAGGGGGCGAACTCGGTGACGGCCACAACCCCCTCCGGTCGGCCGAAAGCGGTCACGTAGGGCATGTGACGTGCGGGCGGGGTATTGGACCGCAGTTCGTCCAGGTATCGCTCGGGGCTGTAGGAGGCGGCCAGGGAACTGAGCTTGTCCGTCAGCACCTTGTGCGCGGTTCCCTCGGCGCCCTCCAAGTCGCGGCGGAAGGCCTCGTCGGCGCGGGCGACATCGGAGAGGAAGTTGGCCCACGTGACGCCGTTCCGTTTGGTGAACCCGAACGTCACATGCAGTGAGTGGCCATCACTACCGGAGCCCAGGCGGGTGGCGGTGTGCCAGAAGCCGCGGGGGATGTGCATGACGTCCCCGGCCCGCATGGTGCCCTTCCACAGCACTTCCTCGGAGGGCGTGCGGTTGCGTTCGGCATCGCGGTACATCGGGGCCAGCCGGGACGGCCCGCGCACCTCCCACGACTTCTCGCCGGCAAGCTGCACGGCGATGACCTCGTGATCGTCCCAGTGCAGATGGAATCCGTCGGTGTCACCGACCGCGAGGTACGCGTTTGCAGAGGTCAGTTCCCCCGACCACCAGCCGAGGGCCCGGCAGGCGACTTCCAGGGTCGGGTCGAAGAAGTCCAGGTGGTCCAGGACCACGGTGCCGCCCTGGTTGAGGATCCGTCCGAGCGCCGCCATGTCGGCCTGACTCACGGCCTGCCGACGCCGGTTGACACTGCTGGACAGGAACAGGGAGGGGTGTACTTCGTCGCCCTCGGCGTAGCAGCGCAGCTGCGGGTTGGCCAGGTGTCGACGCTTGATCAGGTCCAACAGCCTGTGCGGGGTCAACAGGCGTGCGGGCAGGTCCGGGTCCGTGAGGCGGCCGCGGGCGAACGCGGCCCCCACAGAACCCGGCCCGTCCCAGCCGAGAGCCTTCTCGATGTGGGCGACGAGCCGGTGCTCCATGGGGTCCCCCCTACGCCCTCGGGAGGTTCAGGTCGCGGTTTTCGCCGTCATCGCCAGCGCTGTTCTGCGAGCTGGTGACGTCTGACCGCTCGGACTCGCTGCGGTCGTGTGCGGTCGCCAGCTCCTCCACCGCGATCAGGAGTGCGGGGCTGGTCCCTGCCTGTGCGGATGACTTGTCTGCCATCTCTGCTCTCCTCTCTCAGCTTCTCCCACCCGCCTACGGGCGAAGTGTCTGAGTTAACCCGCCTCCACGACAGGCCAGTAGAGCAGTATTCGGACAAACGTACGGGCACTCGGCGGTGGCACCCGCATCGGGCAGGACGACAGCACCACACAGCGAGTTCCATGGACGAGTGTGGGGCGTTGACGCAGCTCAGACGACCGGATCGACGCCGGGCGCTCATGTGGTATCGGCGGGCCCCGGATCGCGGTAGCGCTGCGCGACATCCGGGAGAAGGCCCCGGCCGCCGACCCGCCGACCACGGCGTGCGCGGACACCTCCCGCGCGCTGATCATCCCGCCGCAGGCCGGCCGTGCTCGGCAAGGCGGAAGAAGTGCCCACCAGCGTCAGATCCAACGTTGCCGTGCTACCTCACTGGATCCGCCAGCCCGGCAGTCTCGAGTAGCCGCGCACTCAGGACAAGAACCCTTTCGGTGCTGCTGGGCGCGTGATGGGCCCGCCGGCCAGGCCTTCCACCCACCGGGCACCGGCCTATGCAGCCAGCCCCGGGATTTCGAGCAACCCCAAGGCCCGGTCGGGCGTGATTTCGACGAGGACGCGCCGGGGATCTTCCGCAGGCCTGCGGCCGTAGCGCGCAGCGTAGCCGTCTACAGCAGCAGCGATCTGCTCCTGGTCGGTGATCACGCGAGCCACCCCTTCAAGGGTTATCCAACGAGGCCCATCCACTTGCGAAACCGCCACGCGCGCCTCGCCGGGAAGGGCGGAGAGGATATTGCTGATCTTCACGCTCGACTTCCGCGTGATGACACGGGCGACATTGGCATCATGGTCGTACGTCACACCGACAGGAACAACGTGCGGCGTACCGTCGGGGCGCAGCGTCGCAAGGGTGGCGAGGTGGCATTCGGAAAAGAACTTACGAAAACCATCGGTACTGCAGAGCTCGGTAGACATACGGAGGAGGATAAACACCTCTGGAGGATTCGTCTGCGAGGCATCTCACGGAGCAAAGATCGATGGAGCCGCACCCTGGCCGATAGGCACTATGCAGACACCCCCCTTGCGCGCCGCTTCACCAGACGCGGTGGGTCGCGGGTGGCGAAGCTTCCGCGCATCTCAGAGGCCCCCAGGGAATCTACGCGTGTAAACCCCTGCGATTCCGCACTTCTGCCGGGCTCGCCCGCCACGGAGACGTGGTTACCGTGCGGTAGATCACGCCCCTGACGTCATTTTGATCATGCATGCATGACGTAACGTCGTCTCTACAACCGGAATGCATCGCTCCGGAGTAATCGCCTTCCCCTTGCGTCGGATTGTTTATCAAACAATCAACCCTTGGGTGCCGCTTGGAGACCCCCAAACGGTGACGCCAGGAGGTTTGACGATCCCTCCACGGCGATCAATGGTCGCCGTAGCACGCCACGGCCCTCCGTCAGGCTTGGTCGATCACGAACTGCGGGATTGCGCAGTCACATTCCGGCGCCTCACACCCCCTTCGACTTACGGGTGATGAGACTGAAGCATTCTTTGGGGATTGGCTGCGTCGCACCCCCAAGTGCCGCACGCCGCTGGATATGAGGAAGCCGCATGGGGGAAATAGGGGCTGCCGCCTCTGAACATAAGCCTGCATCTGCGGGACCACGTGCCTGGCCGTGGGAATTGATCAGCCGCCTGCGCCTGCAGGCGTCTCGCACGTCAGCGAGGGCCGCCCGGGGCACGGACCGGGATCTGCAGCGGCGGATCAGACGCACCCTGCAGGAGCTGGGCGTGCAGCCGCCGCTCGATGTCGACGAGCTGCGCCGGGCCTTGTCGGAGCGACGGGGCCGTCCGATCGTGCTCCGTCCCGCCCCACTGCCGATGCCGGGGCCGCTGGGGATGTGGGTCGACACAGTGCACGGCGACCTGATCGTCTATCAGGAACGCACCACCAAGCTGCACCAGGACCACATCATCCTGCACGAACTGTGCCACGTGATCGCCGACGATGACGGCGCTCCCACGGACTGGGCCGCCCTGGTTCCGGGCGTGGACAAGGGTGAAGTACGGCGCGTGCTCAACCGCTGTTCGTACGACGACGTGGCCGAGTGCCGCGTGGAGACGGCGGCAACGATCATCATGGAATGGGCCTCCGTACTGGACCGGCTGGAGCCGGCGCCGGCACGGGACCTGGCTGCGCGCCGGGTCTGCATGGCCCTCGGGGACCGCAGGGGATGGCTTTAGATGTACCCGATCTTCCTTGTTCTTCTCGCCGGCGCTGTCGGCTGGAAGGTCTTCCAGCTCACCCGGGCACCGAAGGACCGCGCTCTGCGGTCGGTGACCCTGTGCCTCGCATTCGCGGGGCTACAGGTGCCGCTCGCCACTCCGGGCGGCGCGTCGGGGATGGACATGGTGGCCGGCCACGGCGCGGCCAAGCTCGGGCAGAACCTGCTTCTCCTGGGCACCATGTACTTCCTGATGTGCTTCTACCTGTATTCCGCCTCGGACGAGCAGGCGAGCAGGAAGCGGGCCCGGATCGAAGCGCTGGTGGTGCTCTGCGTGGCCGCCGTGATCACCGTGGCCGCGACCACCGTGCCGCACGAGGCTTTCGCCGGGAGCTTCGCAACCGCGGACATGACCACCACGCAGCTGGCGGTCTTCTACGGCGTGGCCGGCCTGTACCTGATGTACGCGCTCGCCGCTGCCGGCGTGTGGACGGTGCGGTACGCTCGGATGTCGCCTCGGCCGCACGCGACAGGGCTGTGGATCACCGCGGTCGGCCTACTGGCCATGGCCGTCGCCTGCGCCGTGCGGGCCGTGTTCGTGGCCGTGCGCTGGGAGGGCGGGGTGGTGCCGCACTCGGTGATGGCCTCGGTGGCCATGCTGCTGGTGGTCTCCATCATCCTGTTCGTGGCCGGCGTGTCCTACTCGGCGGCCCGTAGCCGCCTTGCGGCCTTCCGTCTGTGGCAGGAGCACCGCCGCGGCTACCGGCGGCTTGCCCCGCTGTGGGAGCTTCTCGCGGCCCGCTTCCCCGAGATCGTCCTCAAGGGATCCTCTTCCCCTCTGGAGGAGTGGGGGCTGCGTGGCGTGCACCGGCGCTACCACCGCCGTGTTGTCGAATGTCGGGATGGACTGGTGCGTATCAGCCCGTATCTGGGTGAGCTGGAGACCGAGGAGCTGATGCACGTGGGCCCCGACCTGCTGGCAGGCCGCCTGCGCGCCGCCTACCAGGGTCCGGCCTTGGAGGCAGCAAAGCCCGTCGTTGCGCTGGCGGTTCCCCAGCAGGACGACCGTAGTTCCGATGCGGCGCACCTGTTCGCCCTGTCCGACGCGCTGCGTACCGCCGCGTGACACCCCGTCTTACCCGATTCGGAAAGCGAGATCTGATGCTGATCACCGCCGGGCGTCTCCTGACGGGAGACGCCGAGATCACCGACGGTGCTGTACTGCTGCAGGGGGATGCCATCGTTGCCGTCGGCCCCTGCGCCGAGGTCGAGGCACAGGCCGAAGCGGGCACCGAGCGCAGGGAGTTTCCCGGCTCGACCTTGATGCCCGGGCTCATCGACGCCCACGTGCACCTGGTCTTCGACGCCGGCGCCGACCCGGTGGCCACGATGCAGGAGGCCGGTGACGAGGACCTTCTGGAGGGCATGCGCAAGCGTGCCGAGCAGCTGCTGTCCACAGGGGTCACCACCGCCCGCGATCTCGGCGACCGCGGCGGCCTGGCCCTGCGGCTGGCCACCGAGATCGCCGACGGCCACACGGCCGGGCCGCGGGTCGTCGGGGCGGGCGCCCCGGTGACTCCCCCGGGCGGACACTGCTGGTTCCTCGGTGGCGAGGTCTCCGATGCCGATGGCGCCCGCGCGCTCGTCCAGCGCAACCTCGCGGCCGGGGCCCAGGTCGTCAAGGTGATGGCCGGCGGCGGCGGGCTGACCAAGGGCGGGGCCGCCAGCTGGCAGAGCCAGTTCGGCGTGGCCGAGCTCTCCGTGGTCGTAAAGGAGGCTCACGCGGCGGGGGTGAAGGTCGCTGCCCATGCCCACGGGACGCAGGCCATCGCCGACGCCGTCGAGGCCGGCGTCGACACCATCGAGCACTGCACCTGGATGACCGAGACCGGCTTCGACCTCCGTACGGACGTCCTGGACCGCATCATCGAGCGCGGCATCCACGTCTGTCCGGCGGTGAGCCCCCACTGGCAGATGCTCCCGCGGTTCTTCGGGGAAGACCGCGCGAAGGCGATTTTCGATCTGGTCCGGCAGATGGCCGAGGCCGGGGTGCGCCTGGTCGCGGGCACCGACGCCGGAGTTCAGCGAGCCGGGTTCGACGGGCTGGTCCAGGCCTTGGGGTTCTATGAGCACTTGGGCGTTCCCCGCGAGCGGATCCTCGCTATGGCCACCACCGAGGCCGCCGCGGCGCTCGGCCTCGACGGCAAGGTCGGGCGTCTGGCCCACGGCTACACCGCCGACCTGCTCGTCGTCGACGGCAACCCGCTGGAGGATCTGGCCGCCCTCGGCACAGTGCGGGCGGTCTTCGCGGGCGGCCGGCAGTACCTGGCGTCCTGACCTGACAGCGACAACCGCAGTCTTGAGGGCGGGTCCGGCAGTCGGCCCCGCCCTTAAGGCAGTCCGCGCGGCACACCGCGGGCCGTTCGCTCGCAGGAGTCACCCCAGGAAGAGGCCGAGGACGGACAGCACGGTCTGAACGCCTCCGACCGCGCCTTGGTTTGCCTCGAGCCAGCCGCGGAGACGGTCGCCGGCGCGACGGCGCTCGGACAGCTCCAGAGACTCGTCGGCCAGTACCTCCACTTCGTGAACGAACTCGCTCTGGTCCACGTCCAGGGCGGGAGCGAGCTCGCGCAGCTGCCGCACCATCTCGGCGAACTGCTCAGGCCGAAGGCCGGCGTTCTGGGTGACGTACTGGCCCTGGGCGCCGGTCGAGCCCGCGTAGTTGTACTGGTTGAACTGGATTCCCGGGGTGTTCTGGCTGGTCACGTAGTCGCTCGCTTTCGTGCCGGATCGGGCGCAGGTCCGCCCCTGCGCGGTGAGGGTCAGACGGGTGGGGCGTCCTTCGGGCGGGTCCAGCTGGGCAAGCCTGTGGTCCCGCAGTTCTCGTGCGGCGTCGATGACTGTGTTGACGGCGTGCGGTTCGCCGAGGTAGTAGGTGGTGGCCAGGAATTCCTGGAGGTCGAGCTCGGAGCGTTCGCGGGCGTAGGCGCTGGCCACCAGCTCGTTGAAGGCGTGGTCGTGGCGGGCGCCGGCGTTCCTGCGGGCCTGGGCGATGCGTTCGGCCTCCAGGAGCCCTGGCGGGGTGATCCGCAGGGCCGTTCCTCGGCCGCCGCCCAAGGTGGGCAGGATTTCGACCTGTTCTCGGGTGCCGAGCAGGTTGGCCGCCTCGACAGCCCGCGTGTGCAGGACGGTGTCCGGCTGTGCGAACTCGGCGAGGGGGACGTACTGCGTGGTGGATCCGCCTGCGCGGTCGGCGAGCCGGGTCAGCAGCATCGTGGCGGCTTCCTCCGGGGGTGGCAGCACGGAAGGTGAACTGGCATCCGTGTCTCCGGCCCCGGCGGCGGGTGGACTCGAGCCGTAGGACAGGGCGACGGCTGCCGCCGCCGCGCCGGGGCTTGTGATGTTGCGGTCGTGTCTGGCGAGGTGACCGGCGACGGCCGTCATGTATTCGGCGAGGGTGGAGACGCCCCTGTAGTGGCGGATTTCCCGGCTCAGGTCGCGGTACCACGTTCCCTGAGCGGCGTCGCGGCCGCTGGAGTTGCCCCACCATGTGGCGGGTTCGCCTTCCAGGATCCCTGGCAGCCAGTTCGTGATGAAGTCCGGCATCTCGGGGAACGCGCGAAGGAGGTTTTCTGAAGTTACGCGCGGCTGGTGTACCTGCTGGCTGGAGGCCATCGGGGCCCTCTGCGCAGCGACCAGGTACGGCAACACACGAAGGAACTTGGGGACGATCACGCTGTCGAGTTCGTCGATGTGGGCGGCGGCTGCGATGGTCAGGGAGATCTGCTCGCCGTCGGCGATATGCGGCCCCAGGCCGCGGGTGAGCCCATAGGAGGTGCCCCCTGTTCCGATGCGGGGCAGGGACCGGATCAGCTGTTCGGCGTCGAGATCCATCCCGTCGAGCGTGTGGACGACCCACCGCCAGGTGGGCCAGGAGCCGTCGGCGCGTAGCAGGTACTCGTGGGCCATGGTCCGCAGCAACGTCACCTGGGCGTCGTGGAGCGGGGCCGTCAGGTCGGTCACGCGGTTCAACCTCTCACCGAATAGGGGTGTTCCGGGTCCGCCGCAGCACCGGCTGCCCGCACGTCGGGGCGACAAGGCAGCGGTGCGGGTGATGTTCCCGAAGGGGGAGGCTACTTGCCGTCGTCCGTGCCGGGCAGATGTTTCTGTTCCATCTCGGCGACGAACCCGTTGATCAGGGCCATGACGTCGTCCGAGAGACCCTCCGCTCCGAGCTGACGGCCCTTGAGCCCGCGGATGGTGCCGCTCTTGACGTGCGCCAGCAGGGTCAGTCCCTCGGCCACCTGCTGGGCCACGGCCTCGCTGCTGCGGAAGAACAGCGCGGTCACGCCGAAGGCGGCCGACAGCCCTTCCAGCACGACGGGGGATGCCTCGGTCACCGCGCCGGTCCGCAGGTCGCGAACACCAGCCTCGGAGATGACGGCGGCCCCCGCGAAGCGGTTGACCGCCTCGGCGATCTCAGCGTCGCTGAGCGCCGGGCCGTCATGGTTATCCAGCAGGTACTTCATCTTCTCGGCCAGGGTGGTGGGCATCTCGTCGTCGGGCTCGGGGGCGTCCAGGCCGAAGCTGCGCTCCTGCGCTGCCAGCAGACGCTCCACGCTCACCCTGTACGCCGTTGCGAGGGGCTCGACGAACTTGCCGGATAGCCGGCGCTTGCCGCGTTCGGCGTTGGCGACGGGGCCTTCCGACTTCGTGCCGAGGATCTGCGCTACCTCGTACTGGGCGAAGCCGGCGTCTCCGCGCAGGTCGCCGAGATCAGGGGGGCCCTGGCGGGGGAAGAGCTCGTCGAGGTCGCGGCCCAGGGTGCGGGCCAAGGCCGGAAGCTTCCAGGGGTCGGGGGCCGTAGTGCCCTTCTCCCAGTTCGCCACTGCGCTGGGCGACACCCCGAGCTCCGCGGCCACGAAGTCCTGGGTCAGGTCTGCAGACCGGCGCACCGCGCGGATGCGCTGACCGTCCACGGCACGTGCCGCCACCTGCACCTCCTCTGGACCCCGGACCGGAATCCGGCGAATTCAACGAACCTCAGCTTACCCACTTGCCGGGTCCGGCAAACAGAGTTAGCTTCATTGCGGCGAACGATACCGGCTCCGGCCGGGCGGCGCAGCCTCTGGCGCACACCTGCGCCGGGCCGTCGTCCCTGCTGGTCAGAGCAGGTTCGGGAAGTTGTATGGGGTTGTAGAGCTATGTCTGGACCTTCGCGCAACCTGCCCATATGTTCGTCGTCGCTCGCCGGGCAGCCCGCCCGGCCAAGGGGGGATCGGGGGAGGGGCATGGGCCGCACGCGCACCAGCCTCGCGGGTTAAACCGCAGAAACGGCGACGGCGTCTGAGAGAGGCAACTCTCAGACGCCGGACGCTCACGGCGCTCCCGCCCAGGCAAGGGCCGGAGATCACCTTCATCCACACCGATCCTTCTCACGGGACCACCGGTGTGGCTTCACTGCACAGGAGAGTGTCGCATGACGGCTGCCCAACGCAAAAGGCCGAATCACTCGGCCCGCGCGGCAATGTCCCCCCTTCGCAACCCCGTCCGCGGGGGTGCTGCCTGATGGCCCGCATCCGGACGATCAAGCCCGAGATGTTCTTGTCCGAGGACATCGCCTCGGTCGACATCAGCGCCATGGTGACCTTCATCGGGCTGCTGACCCAGGCGGACGACAACGGTCGGTTCCTCGCCCACCCGGCCATCATCGCCGGGTTTCTGTGGGCTCTGCGCGCCGAGCACACCCCTGAGCACGTGGCCAACGACCTGGAGCAGCTGGAGGCGGCCGGGCTGATCTGCCGCTACATCGGGTGTGACGGCAAGAAGTACTTGCACATCGTGACGTGGGAGAAGCACCAGAAGATCGACCGTCCCTCCGCCTCCCGCCAGTCGCGCTGCCCGAAGCACCAGACACACCAGCGGTGCGGCGGGTGCGCGGCGGAGAAGCAGACGACCTGCCCGGCCGTGGAGCCTGCCGCGGTGCAGGTTCCGGCGACGCCGGCGGGGATCGGCGGCCCGGTCCCGCAGGGTTCGGTGAACCCTCGCCGAGCCCTCGATCACCCGGTTTCCCCCGAATTCGCGCCAGCGTCCGAGCCCACCGCCGTGCTGGCCGAGCCCGATACCTCGTCGGGGCGGGCCTGTGAGGCCGTCTCGTACGCGCCTCCGGCGCCGGATGAAGAAAGCACAGGTCAGGTGGCGTTCGCCGAGTCCTCGACGGAGGCTCGCGAGGGCTCGTCGTCTGGATCTAGGATCTTGGATCCTGGATCTTCCCCTAAGGGGGGCGATGCCCCCGCGCTGGAGTCCGCTCCCGAGGCGGCTTCGACGAAGCAGCTGGTGGCCGAGTACGTCGGCGGCCACGTCCAGCGCCCGCCGAAGGCTGTGATCGGACTGGTCGGGCGGCACGTCAAGGGGCTGCTGGAGGAGGGCTTCGATCCGGAGGTGATCCGGGCGGCGCTGGAGCGGCTGCGGTTCAAGAACCTGCATCCGAGCGTGCTGCCGAGTCTGGTCAACGAGGCCCTGAACGCCTCACCGCCGCCGTCTGCCGCCGGGGTGTCGTCCGCCTCCGACGCGGGGGCCTGGGCCCGCGCCTCCGGATACACGCCCTACATGAACCCGACCGCGCCCGAGCCGACCACGTTCGGAGGCAGTCTGTGACTCGCGCCCGCCTGACCGACCCGCTGCCCGTGGTCTCCGACCGGCTGCGTGAGCGCCTGGCCGCCCGCCTGGCCGAGCGCGGCATCGATGTGGCCACCGCACCGGTGCTGCCGGACACGCCGGAGCCGATCCCGGCGCTGGAGGCCGCCCAGAAGCGGATCCCGTACGCCTACCGGGATGCCGTCCCCCGGCATCCGCAGGTCGCTGCCTGGGTGCGGACCATCGCGGACGCCGCGGTCGCTCCGGCAGCGGAGGATCTGAACTCCCAGTGGGGAAGGCCGGGGCGCCGGCGGATCGCGCACGGACCGTCGCTGCTGCTGTGGGGCGGGACCGGGATCGGGAAGACGCACGAGGCGTACGGGGCGGTCCGGGCCCTGACTGCCGCCGGGTGCGGGGTCGAGTGGCATGCGACGACCGCAGCGGACCTGTACGCGGAGATGCGCTACCGGTCCGGCGTGGACCCCGAGCACATGCTGCGGCGGATCATGCGGGTGCCGCTGCTGCTCCTGGACGACCTCGGCGCCGCGAAGACCTCGGAGTGGACGGAGGAGATCACCTTCCGGCTGGTGAACTGGCGCTGCCAGAACCGCCTGCCGACGATCTTCACCACCAATCTGCCGCCCGTCCGCGACGACCGCATGGACAAGCATCTCCCAGTGCTGCGCGACAAGGTAGGCGACCGGGTCCTGTCCCGCCTGTCCGGCATGTGCACCCCGGTCGAATTCACCGGACCCGACCGCCGCTTCCAGCGCGCCTGACCGGCCCCGCGCCCGGCACACCTCCTACCCGGCGCGGCACCGCCGCCGTCGCCCTCCTGCTCCGCCTCCCACCGGCATCCCAGCCGCACCCCGGCCCGACCGCAGGTGCCGTGCGGCCCTGACCGCCGGCCTGTGAGGCGTACCCGAAAGACAGCTCCCGATGCGCACGATCACCTCGAACACCACTCCCCCGCCGACGCTGCGGGGCGTCTCCGACCACAGCTGGCACGCCCGCGCCGCCTGCCACGGCATGGACCCGGACTCCGCCGACGAGCTGTTCTTCCACGCCCCCCGCGACCGCTGGGCCATCCGTGAGGCCCTGGAGACCTGCGGCATGTGCCCCGTCCGCCAGGAGTGCTTCAACTACGCCCTCGACAACGAGGAAAAGGAAGGCATCTGGGGCGGCATGACCGCCGACGAGCGCCTCCACTGGCACGAGAAAGTGGAGCACAGGCTCGACTACGACCGCGTGCTGTCGGTGATCAACGGCCGCAGCATCCAGCTCAGCGAGCACGAACGCAGGACCCTGATCCGGTACGCGGCTGCCCAGGGCTGGAGCCCCGAACGCCTGGCCTTCACCCTGCAGGTCAGCCTCAACTGGGCCCGCGACGTCCTGCGCGAGGAAGCCCGCGCCATCGAGGACCGCGACAACTTCAACGTCGTCCTCGACACCAACCCCTTCGCCACAGCATGCCAGGCCGAAGTCGACGGCGTCGAACCCTCCGGTGCAGGCCTACGCCACGACGGCGATGGTCCCGAACGCGACCGCAGCAAGCAGACCCCCGAACCCGTGTCCCGACAGGTCCACACCGCCGCCCTGATCAACGACTTCCGAAAGGCCACATGCCTCCCCGCCACCACCACGCCGTCGCCATGCCCCTGAGCACCCTGCGCACGGCAACCGCCGCCGTCGGCATCTCCGCAGCAGCCGTCTCCTACGACGCCCCCCGCCAAGCGGCCGACGCCAGCACCACGACGAACGGAGGCACCACCCGATGACCACGCAGAGCGCCGAGCGATACGTCCTGATCGCTGCCGGCACCGTCATCGTGGCGCTCACCGCCGCGGGGTTCTGGCTCTCGTACGCGCACCTGGCCGAGGTCGCAGGCCTGCACGGCCTGGGTGGCTCCCCGATACGCCAGTGGGCGTGGCCCGCCACCCTGGATGCCTTCATCGTCACCGGCGAACTGCTCATGCTGCGGGCCGGGCTGCGCCGGGTCACCGACTGGTGGGCCATCGCCCTGACCGCCACCGGCTCGGTCGGCTCGATCGCCCTCAACGTGGCCGGCGTGAGCGGCACCGGCACCGCGCCGGTGCCGCTGCTGAACTACGTAGTGGCCGCGATCCCTCCGACTGCCGCTCTGCTGGCCTTCGGTGTCCTGATGCGCCAGCTCCACCAGCTCGTCGCAACCCCCCAGCCCAACCAGCGCCCGGATGGGGACCGTGCCCAGGCAGCCGCCACGCCGGGACCGGCCGCCAAGGACGAGGCAGTCGGGGACCGGGTGGTCCCCGGATGGAGCCAGGGCGCCCAGCACGACGGGGAGCGGGTGTACGGGAGGCAGTCCTCCATCGGAGGGGACCGTCCGCACACCACCGAGGGGACCGGCCACGGTCCCCTCCGAGACCGCACCACCACGGTCCCCGACACCGGCCACGGTCCCCATACGGTCCCGGTCCCCAACGGGGACGGTCCCAACGGAAACGCCCATCGTGCCGGAGGGGACCGAACCGACACCGCCGGGACCGTCCCGCACGGCAGCGACCACGGTCCCCGATCGGTCCCCAACGCCGCGGTCCTCCAGGGGGACCGCGCGAGCGGGACCGAGGGTTCCGCCGCAGGGGACCGTCCCCGCACCGAGGGGACCGTCCCCGGGAGCAGCCACGGTCCCCTTCGCAACCGCACCGCCACGGCGGCGGACGCCGGCCTCGGTCCCCAAACAGTCCCGGTCCCCAGGGCTGCGGTCCCCAGCGGGGACCGTCCCCGGCACGAGCGCTCCCTCGCGGTCCCGGGGACCGGAGACCGCCTGTGGGCTGGGCTGGGGACCGACGCCGAGGGACCGCGTCCCCACCCGGTCCCCAAGGGGGACCCGGACGGGGATGGGGACCGGGACGAGGCTGGGGACGGGGACCGCGGTGACGGCGAGGACGAGCCCGCCACCGGGGACCGGGGACCGAACCCCGCAGCCACGCGCACTCCGGACCGTGCACGAGACCGGTCCCGAACGCCACGGGGACCACGGCCCCGTACGGGACGGGGACCGCGGTCCCGAACCCCCCTCTCCGAGGACGAGATCGTCGACCTGCTGCGTCCCCATGTCCCGGCGGCGCTCAAGCGGGACGGCAACGAGTCCATCACACGGGTGCAGCTGCGCCAGATCATGCGCGAGCACAGCATCCCGATCCGCAACGACCGCCTAACCCCGGTCCTCGCGCGCCTGCGCAACGAGAGCACCCCGTCCGCGAAGAGGAGTTCCGCCCGATGAAGACCTGCCCCAAGTTCACCCGTATCAAGGCCGGGTTCGAGACGGAGATGGGCCTGATGGCCAGCCACTCCGCACGCCACGCCGGCACCCGGCCGGGCAAGGCCAGCGCCATGATGGCGGCCGGCTCCAAACAGCGCATGGCCAGAGCCCTCACCCAGCATTACGCCCGCTGCCCCGAATGCGGCTGACACTCCCATAACCGCAGGTCAACCGCCTGCCAATCGCCATCTGGCACCCGGGTGGCCCGGTCACCGGCCGGGCCACCCGCCCGTCTTCCGCCCGTCCACCTCATACGGCAAGGGCAGGCGGCCATCCGACAGGCATCCCACACCACCGGCCAGCCCAGCAACGAGGACCCCGATCCCATGACCAGCCCGTACACCACGCCCGCGATCGAGCACGCGCAGCCGAAATCCAACTCGACCTCGACGCGAGCAAGTTGGGACGGAAGCGTAGCTTCCGCCGGACCCGCACCCGAGGGGGCGGGCCAGGACCTGCACCGGGGGGCGCAGGCCCTTCTGGCTTCGACCGGGGGCGGATCGAAGCCAGGGCAGGAGGAGAAGCCGTCCGAGCGTCGCAGCCGCCGCGACCGCGCCGACCGCGCCCGACAGCGCCCGCGCCAGCCGCGCGAGAAGAAGCGCCTGCACCAGCCCAATACCCGCCTCAACGACGAAGAGTTCGCCCTGATCAAGTCCGCCGCTGCCCGGTGTCGCCTGTCCGTCGCCGGTTTCCTCGCCCGCGCCTCTCTCGCCGCCGCCCGCGACCTCGACCGCACCAGCGCCGAGATAGCCGACGAGCGCGAGGTGATCACCGCCCTGTTCGAGAGCCGGCGCAGGCTCGGCTGGGCCGGCAGCAACCTGAACCAGGTCTCCAAGGCCCTGAACTCCGGTGCTGACGTCCCCCAGCTCGACGCGGCCCTCGCCGCAGTCCACCGGGCCGCCGAGACCGTGCACGAAGCCGCAGCCCAGCTGATTGCGCAGCGCACCTCGTGATCCCCCGAGTCCACGCCGCCGGATCGCGCACCATCGGCCTCCTCGCCTACCTGTACGGAACGGGCACGCACGAGGAGCACACCGACCCGCACCTCGTCGCGTCCTTCGACGGCATGTCCCCCGATCCCGGCCGTGACCCGAACGCCACCCTGAAGGACCTCCAGCAGCTCCTCGACCAGCCCGTCCAGGCGCTTGCCGAGCACGCCCGACCCGCCAAGCACGTGTGGCACACCTCCGTACGCGCCACCGCGGACGACCGGATCCTGTCCGACGAGGAGTGGGGCGAGATCGCCCGCCGGATCGTGGCCGCCACCGGCATCGACCCCGGCGGCGGCGAGCCGGGCTGCCGCTGGGCGGCCGTACGGCACGCGGACGACCACATCCACATCATCGCCACCCTGGTGTGCGAGGACGGCAGCCGCCCCGACGACTTCCGCTCCGGCAAACGGGCGCAGGCCGAGTGCCGCCTCATCGAGAAGGAACTGGGCCTGCACCAGGTCGCGCCCGGCGACGGCACCGCCGCGCAGCGCCCCACCAGCGCCGAACGCCACAAGGCCGAGCGCCAGGGCCGGGAGCGCACCGCCCGGGAGGAACTGCGCGAGACCGTACGCCGCGCGGTCGCCGGGGTGCGCAGCGAGGAGGAGTTCTTCGGCCGCCTCGCCGCCGCCGGCCTGCTCATCCGCAAGCGAGTCGCCCCCTCCGGTGACCTCCTCGGGTACAAGGTCGCCCTCCCCGACGACCGCAACAAGGACGGCGAGCCGGTGTTCTACCCGGGTGCGCGGCTCGCCCCGGACCTGTCCCTGCCCCACATCCGGGAGCGCTGGAGCGTCGCTGTGCCGTCCGGCCAGAAGAGCGAAAGCGCTACGGCCGACACTCCGCTGCGAGCCGTGCCCGGGCCCGCTTCCGCACGCCGGGCGGCGACCATCGCCGCCTGGCAGGCGGTCCTGGTCCTCGACGACGGTGACGACGGCGTGATCGCCGCGCACATCGCGGCGGCGGGCGAGGTCCTCGACGCCCTCGCGAATACCTCCGCCGCGCACACCCGCAAGCAACTCGGTGAGGCTGCCGTCGCGTTCGAGCGGGCTTCCCGCTCCCACGTCCGGGCCGTCCGCGGGCACGACCGTGCCCTGCGCCAGGCCGCCCGCGACCTCGTCCACGGCGGACCGGCCCTCGGCCGCGGCGAGGACGGCGCCACCACCGCCATGCTCATCGACATGGCGTTCTTCCTCGTGACCGCCGCCGCGCACTGGCACGGCAAGAAGCAGCACGCCCAGCAGGCCGAGGCCGCCCGCCAGGCCGCCGAACACCTGCGCGCCGCCTACCAGGCCGCCGCCGGCCAGCCCATGGCCGTCCTCCACCAGCGCGGCCGATTCCTCCCCCTCCCCCTGCAACGCCGCCACACCCTCCTCGTGCGCCAAGCGCTTCCGGAACTGGCCGAGCAGATCCTCGCCGAGGCGGGATGGCCCGCGCTCGCGGCCACCCTCGCCGACGCCGAAGCCGCCGGCCACGACCCCACCCTGCTGCTCACCGAGGCAACGGCCCGGCGGGAGTTGGACAGCGCGGCCTCTGTCAGCGACGTCCTCGTGTGGCGGCTGCGCCGCGCAGCCGGCCTCCCAGCCGACGCCTCCACCCAGCCCCTCCCCGGCACCACCACAGCCCAGGCATCGTCGCAGTCGCGTACAACCGGGCCGGCACAGAACCGCGACGACCGTCGCCGGGGCCTGTGACTATTCATAAATTTGCTAGTTGCGGCAGGTCACGGGGTTGATGCACGATCTCCCGTGCCCGGCTGGATCAGGACGAGGGGGAACTGATGCTTCGACGCAGACGTGAACGACAGCAGCGGCTTCAAGCGCAACAGCAGTGGGAGGTCTGGAGCGCCATGCACGTCGAACCGGACCCGGCACCGGCGTCGGCCGCGCAGGCAACCGTCGCGGTGGTGGACGACTTCCTGCCGCCCGACCTGCGGATGCCGAGCCGTGACGAGCTGGCCGGGATCCTGATGCCTCACGAGGCGCCCCTCGTCATCGATGGCGAGGTCCACGCCTGCGCCGACTGCGGTGCGTACCGGCAGTGGATCGTCGCCAGCACCCGCGACGGCGTGTGGCTGTGCTGCCCTGCAGGCCACGAGCGGCCCGAGTCCCGCCTGGATGCGGCCTGGTTCAACCGGGTCAGCGGCCCCATCACCGCCCAGCACGCCTCCTGCGAGGAGTGCCTGCGCCACCTCGGCCGCTGAGCCCCCGGCCCATGCCGGAGGAGATCCTCTTGCGCGACCGGTTGTTAGACCCGCCACACCCAGCAAGGGGTTCCCCTGCGTCGTCGCACCACCATCGCCATATCCCTGGCCTTGACCGCCTCCGCCCCGCTGTCCGGCTTCTCTGGCAGACCCGCGCCATAGTCGACTGGGCGGACTCCGCCGACGGGCAACTGGCGCTGCCTCACCCGCGCGCCGCGGTGTCCGGCCAGGGGCTGGGGCCTTCATCCGGCTTTTGCGCTCGACCGGGTACGTGGTGCGGTCGGCTGGGCGTGGCGGTCCCGCCGGACCACTCTGGTCGTTGCGGCGGGGCTGGTGTAGAGGCTGGTTCCGTTCCCATATTCTCCGCGCTCGGTGGCCTCGTCGGTCTTATAGGCGAGAGCGTCCCGGACGCCGAGTGAGCGGAGCGCGACCAGGACGCGTCGTACGTCCTGTTCGTCGTGGTAGTTGGCGGTGTAGATGATGACCGGGCGGCGTGTGGGGTCACCGTCGAAATCGTTGCCCAGGGTAGCGACCTTCGCTCCGGGTCCCAGCTGTCCGGCTTCCACGGCCGTCTTGATGAGTTGCCAGCCTGCGTTGAGGGCGCGGACGGGCAGGAACCACAGCCATTTTCCGGCGTTCGCGTAGTCGCTGGCAGCGCTCGGGGACAGGAAGTCGACGCCCGGGGCCATGACCCACTGCCATGGATGGCGGGTGTCGGCCGCTGGAGGGAGAACGTCGGTGGGCTGCTGGCCTGTGCGGGTGGGCTTGGTGTGCATAGATTTACGATATGCCGCATTCTTGGCGTTTTGCTTGCTATGTGTTCTGGTGTGGTTGTCAAAGATGCTGCCGTTGACGAAGGGCGGCGTGACCAAGCCTTGATGGCGTGCTGCATGGCGGCTGTCGCGGAGTGCGATCCGGCCCTTGCGCCCGCTCGCCGGAGCCGGGTACTGATGGACTGCCTAGCGGTTCTTCGAGCTGCTCATCCCCCGGAGCGGGCCGCGGAGCTCGGGATGAAGGAGTTCCGTCAGGGTCTGCGTGGCACGCTGGGGCCACTGCTTCCCCCCGCTCCGAGCAGGTCCGACCGCTTCGACAGCATGAAGCTGTTCGACGTAGGGGGACTCGTCCGGGACGCGGTCCAGGACCTGTGCAGCGAGCACCTGGTCCCGCAGACTGCGCTAGATCAGTACTGGCCCTGGGCCCGGGTACGCGCCGAGCAGGAAGAGCAACGCCTGTTCGACCTCATGAGGCGCCTGACCCCAGAGGACTACCGCCGTGCCCGTTTCCTGCTGGGACGGCATGCCGCGGGTCCGGTACGAGAACTGAGCCGGCAGTGGGACCGGCTGTGGATGCGATTCGACTTCTTCGAATCGGTGGCCGACTGGCCGTGGTGCCAGGTCGATGGGTGGTGGTATCCGTGCCCGATCTGCCGTTGGCCCATGCGGGCTGTGCGCTCCGGGGCATTGTTCGATGTGCGGTGTGAGGCCCACGCGCCCCGAGGCGTGCACTACCGGTACAGGCTTGGGAAGGGGTCAGGCCCGGGCGAGCTGACCGGAACTGGGAAGGCAGCGGTACCCGTCACTCCCCTGCCAGCCAGCTCCGACCATCTGGCGGTCAGCCGGCCCGTGTGGCGCTACGGCACCCTTCCCGTCCTTCTGGAACTCCAGCTGCACGACAAACTTGCTGGCCTGCCGTTCGTCGACGTGGAGATGTGGCCGGGGGAGCAGCGGCCGGACGAGTATGACCTGCACATCACCGTCACGGTGCCGGGCAGGCGCACGCGGCACTGGCGTGTGGACGCCAAGGCGTGGGAGTCGGTTGTCGCGCTCGGGAAGGCTCTGCATGACCGTCCGGGACTGCGGCGCGGGCTGACGATCGTTCTGCCTGACCACCAGGACAGCGAGCGGCATTTCCTCGGCGACCAGGTAGCCCACCGGGGTGTGAAGGTGACCACCGTCAGCCGTCTCGTCGAGTGCGTCAAGACCGCGTGCGGAGCGCTGAGGTGACGCCGGAAGAGTGGGAGCTGCGGAAGCTGTCCGTCACGGTGCCGCTGGCGCTGGCGCAGGAGTACTTCGGCTTCCGTGATGCAGACGGCCGCATGGTCGTGCCGCTGGACATGGCGTACGTGTTCGCGGCCGCTCGCGCGGACCTGTGGGAGCGCTGGCCGAAGGTCCCCAGGCACGTCAGAGAGCTGGCCGGCCGCTACTGGCGGGTGCGCCCCGACGATCTGGCAGGACGCAGCATGTTCGAGGGGATCGCGCGGGCATGTGCGGTCTCGGGAGGCCTCTACCGGCTTCCCGACGACGTGCCGCCCCGCGAGGCCACCTACCTGCTGGCCGCCCATGCGCAAAGGCCGCTGGAACTGGCACGGGAACTCGTGCGTGAGGCCGAGCAGTACTACTACAGCACTTGCAGGCCGCTGCCCGTAGCCGGCCCCGGGAAATGGCAATTCGGTGGACCTGAGCCCTCCGTGGTGACCATCCCCGACACTGAGGAAGGCGCTCATGTACGGCCTGTGCGGCTGACGACCGCCCCGTACGCAGCGCTGACGACGGTGACCCGCAAGAAGATCCTGCGCCTGGCCCGGCGCCAGGCCAAGGCCGGGCCCGAACGCCACGGCTGGAAGCCGGGCCTTCTCACCTCCTTCATCGACCGGCTCCAGGACGCCTCTGGTGCCCCTGTCACCCGTCTGAACCTGCCGGCCGGGAAGGTCACAGTCGCCAACGCGCCAACGGGCGTGGGCAAAAGCGTCCTGATGAACAACCTCGCACCGCTGCTGGCGGCACGGGGCCAAGGCCCCGTCGCCGTGGTCGTCAGCACGATCCATGACGGCCTGACCAACGCCGAGAGGATCGAGGCGGACGACGCACTCGTCTTCCAGGTCGCCGCTCAGCTGGCCCAGGCCACCGCCCGCCACAAGCTGCGCTGCGTGCCGCTGGTCACCGAAACCCGCATCGCGGAGCAAGCCCAGCGCGCTGCCGAACAAGGACACGAGGACCGACACGACAAGCTCGCCTACGGATGCGACCTGTCCGCATGGGTAACCGATGGCCCCAAGGTGACCCGCGGCCGCGAGCCCTGTCGTGCTCTGACCCAGGTCACCGATCCCGCGGCCGACACCGCAGACGCGGAATCGACGGGCCCGCACGCCTGCCCCCGGATGGCGGTATGCGGGAAGTACGCCCTGTTCCGTGAAGCGGCGCAGGCGGACATCATCGTCACCAACCACCACAACCTGCTGCGCGGCCTCATCCAAGTACCGGTCGACACCGGCCGGAACGTCCTTCGGCAGATCACCGCGATGGAGTTCGTCCAACGCCACTGCCGCCAGATGATCGTCGACGAAGTCGACAACCTGCAGAACAGCTGGTGCTCCACAGGCGCCCACGACTTCTCCCTGGCCACGCGGGGCATCAACAAGACCTCGCTGCTGGTGCAGGTGGACCACCAGCGCCAGAGCCTGGCAGCAGCGGCAGACCGCCGGGTGATCAACGCCCTGTTCAAGGCCAGAGGACTGGGCGAGCAGTTTCTCAACTACGTGCTGGACGGCGAGCTCTGGCTCGAACAGGACACCCAGGAGGACGAACGTCCCGGATCTGGATGGCACGTACCAGGCATCTGGGACCGCATCCTGATCAAGGACCTCCTCGGCCTCGACGAACACGCCCGCCTCGATCGGGACACCCACAAAGCGTTCCGGGCGATCTTCCCTGATGCCGATAACAACACCGCTCCCGACCCACGCTTCAAGGAACTGTCTGGCATCCTCGCCCGTGCCGTCAGCCGTGACACCGACGAAGACGAGCTGCCCCTCCTCAAAACAGAAATCGCGCGAGCCCTCAAACACCTCAGGATCCCCAGACGGCGCCACCGTGACGTCAGCAACGCACTGCTCGTCCGCGCATGGCTGGGCTGCCTCCACCAGAGCCTGACCTACCTGAAGTCCGTCATCGCCGGACTCGGCTCCCAGCTGACAGCCGGCCGTGAACTGGCCCGAGCACTCGGCTCCTTCACGCAAGGCGGCGCCCTGCCCTACGGCCCCTTGGGCTACCAGCTGTTCGGATTCAAGGTCAACAAGAACAACCGGGGCGGCGGAGAGCTCTTCGTTCAGTCCCTCGGCGGCGACCCCCACACCGGGACCGTCCAGCTCGGCGGCACCATCGCCCTCGCCACCGGCGGCTTTGAGCGCAGCGTTCTTGCCCTGTCCGCCACCGCCTTCTTCCCCCGAGCAGCCTGCGAGCACCTGCACACCGAACCCGCCTACGTCATGACTGACGCCACCCCCGGCGCGGTCACCGCCCTGGCCGGCACCGTCTCCGACTCGGACACCGAATGGAACCCCATCACGGTCGGAGGCATCGACGAAGCCTACAAACCGGAAAGGATCCAGGAACTCGGGAAGAGACTCTGGCAGACCCGGCTCTCCGAACACCTGAGACAGCTGGAGATCGACGACCACGACCGGGCCAGAGCCATGGTGGTCTCCAACTCCTACAAACAGGCCGCCCTCCTCGCGATCGGCATCGCCTCAGCTGCATTGCAGGCCTCCTGGATCGCCGTGGTCATCCCCAAGTCCGGAATCCCGCCGGGCATTCACCTGCCCCCAGGCGTAGTGACCATCACCATCGACCAGCTTGAGGACCTGCCCCGCACCCACCCCCAGGTCAAGGTCATCTGCGCCCCCCTGTCCCTGGTTGCCCGCGGACTGAACATCCTCGTCCCCGGCACCGAACGCTCCGCATTGGCCTCCGTGTGGGTCGGCCTACGCCCCGTCGCCGACCTGCACTCACCCGCGGCGATGTACGCCAGCATCAACGCGACCGCCATCGCTGCAGCCTGCCCGGGCCCCGACCCCGCCCGCATGCTCGCCATCCAAAGGCGAGCCGCCCGAAGGCACCTCCACACCCTGCTGAGCAGCGACCCGCGCTTCAGCAGACTCCCCCGCTACCTGAAAACCGAGATCCTGGCAGGAATCCTGGTCGACCTCATCCAGCTCGCTGGCCGTGCCCGCCGCGGAGGCACCCCCGTCCAGCTCTATCTCGTCGACAACTCTCTCCTCGACACCCGCCTGGGCTCCGACTTCCCCTCCCTGGTCCGCTCCTACTACGCCGGACTCACCGAGGACGAACAGGCAAGCCTGCGCCGCGTCTACGGCTCCACCTTGACCGCGTGGCTCGACTTCGCCCACGCACCCGACATCCCCCCGCTCTCCCACGTCCCCCTGCCCCGCAGCGAAGACCTTGATCACGAAGGCGTCTGATGAGATGAGTACGGACCAGACCCAGCTGTCCCTGCTGGCCTGCCACACCGACGAAGAACTTCTGGGCTCGGTATTGCTGTACCGCCTGCCCGAGGCAAAGATCGACACCGCCTGGAGAAAGCTGCGTGAGGAATACCGCGGCATCACCGGCTCGAAAGCCAACCTCCCCTACAGCGGCCTGCTGACGGTCCTACGCGCCATCGGCTACACCAGCGCCGTGCTCGACCCCACGTCCAAGGCCAACCCGCCGAAATTCCTCGCCACGGCACGGCCCATCGACCGCGACGACCTGCATGCCGCTATCACCCTCTGGGAGCAGGCGCTGCTGCAGACCCCCGCCGACAGCTTCACCTTCCAGCACCCGAGCCAGATCGCCGACCTCATCGCCGGCACCGCGCCCGAAGAGGTCAAGCTCTGGGACCAATTCACCCGCACCACAGCCTGCGTCGACGCGCCGGGGTGGGTCTGGAGGGCCGCTGGCTGGATCCTTGCAGACAAGCTGGCCGCCCACACATGGAAGATCGACGGCAAGACCGTCGCTTTCCGCCGGGATCTCGACAACTGCCTCCAGGTGTGGGATCCCACCCTCCTATGGAGCAACACCTGGCTCGCCGCCCGTGGTGAAACCCTCGAAGACACCCCCAAGCCCGACCAGGAAGACGACGCCTGGAAGAAGGTCACCCGATACGCCACCCTCCGGCTCGACGTCAGCATCAACTCCCACCCTGGCCTGACACACCCGGTGGCCGTCGTGCAACCTTCAGTCTCCCGGCTGAGCAACACGCTGCGCAACGCACGGACAGCCTGGTTCGAGCCCCGCAATGCCCAAGGCCCCCTCCTCAACCTCGAGCTCGGCGGATACGGCGAGTACACCCACCTCAACCACACCACCCGTCTGGCGCTGGACGCCTGGACCCGCCTGCACGGAGAATCCGTCTTCCCGCGTGACGAGGACAATGAGTTCCTCGCCCCCGCCGCCCTCGACCTGAGCGGCCCTCCCGGAAAGCTGCGCGCCCTCGTACCCTTCGCCACGAGCTACCCGGTCGGCAGGGGCCTGGGCATGTACGGCCAACGGGAACTCGCCCGCCACGTCAGTACCGCCCTCGACCAGCCATTGGTCAAGTGCGCACAGGTCGCGGGCCGACGTCCCTTCGGCAACCGGCGCACCACCATCGAAGGCCGCGACGCGATCCTGTGGGACGACGAGAACCTGCCGCACATCATCGCCGCGTCCGGATGCCGGAAACTGCGCATCCTCGCCCTCTACAAGAGCCAGGACATGCGCACCCGCATGCAGTCCCTGCTGGCCTACCACTTCAACCGCCCCGACCTCGCCGCCAGCGGCATCGGCGAGCACAAGGTCGTGCCCCTCAACGAACACGTCGAGGTCCTCTTCCAGTCAGCACCGAAACTGCTGGCCCACGGCGAGCACCACGACCAGCGCCCCGCACTCGTCAGACAACTCAACGGCCTCGACGCCCCCGAGCACACCCGCCTCCTCGCCCTGTGCGAAACCGAGTACGACCCCAAAACCTGGGCCCGCCAACGACGCGCCTCGAAGAAGACCGACTCCACCGTCGTCAACCCCGACACTCTCGACGCAAAGCACCGAGTCAACGGCGAGCTCGCCCGACATCGAGTCCTGGCACAGTTCCTCACCCTGTACAAGCCCGGACGACGGAACCCCCGTAAAAAGGACCGCGAACTCACCACCGACCTCGAACTCCTGGGCCTGGAACTTCAAGGCCACCACCGAGGCCACATGGCCGTAGCAGACCTGTCCCGCGTGGCAGGCCTCGTACACCCGCGACTGACCAAAGCACTCGCCTCCGGCCCCAACGGCCTCAAGGAGCCGCTCGTCCACGTCGGGCTCCACCTGCGCCAGCAGCGCGGTGAACGGCACGTAGGCACCGACGAACCGAAACTGATGTGGACCCTCGTCGCCCTCGTTCCCCACGGCCCTTACTGGCGAACCCTCGCCTACCTTCCCGCCGAGCACGCCGGCCCTGGCACCTGGCTCGACTACGCCACCGCCAACCACCAGTTCCGGGCCAGGCCACTGCCGGAAGGCAGACGCCGCGATGACCTCCTGCCCCGGCACATCGACCACGCACTCTACGACCTGGGCAGGCACGCCGGCCGATCACAGGGATACATCCTGTATGTCTCCGGAGCCGAAGCCCGCAGCATCTGGCCCCTCCTCGCCAACAAAAACCTGGGCGAAAGGCCCGACGCCGCCGGCCTCATCAATGGGCGGCCGGCGCTGCCCGGTTTCACACTCGCACCCGACCAACGCCCCCGAGCAGTCATCCGGGTCACCTCTGGAAGCGACAACGTGGCGAGGCCAGCCCTCATCGAACGCCTCCGCCACGACCCGGAGCACGACGAAACCTGCACCGAGGAAGGCAAGCTCGCCACCGGCCTGTTCCAGATGGAAGACGCAGAACAGACATTCATCCTGTGCAACCTTCCCCACCAGTTCACAGGGGGCGCACGCTACGCCCGAGCAGGCGAGTCCTACACCCGGTGGGGCAGCAGCGACCCCAAGGAACAAGCCGAAACCTGGTACAGCCACACGGCAGCGGAGATCACCGTGCTTCACCATCCAGCCGACCAGGCCTTGCTCACCTACGGCCTCACCGCTGCCCGTCTATGTGACCACGCCCTTCACTGGGAACACCGCACCCAATACCCCGCACCGATCCATCTCGGCATCCAGATGGACAAGAACCACCCCGAGTACCGCCGGACAGTCGACAACCCCGACACCGGCGATGAGGCCGAGACCTAAGCCACGAGGCAGGGCGAAGCCCAGCTGTGCCCCGCACAGCTGGGCGACACCTCCCGCATCGACACATGATGCGAAAGAGGCGGTACGGCTCGCCGTGGACCCGGAAGACCTCGCGAAGTGGAACCACTGGCTCGAGCACTTGGTCGACGGCGTCCCCGTTCAACTCGTACGCCCCATCGACACAGACCGCCCCTCCTGGGCCGCCTACGAGAACGCTCGATACCTGGGCACACTCCATGCCCAGATCGACCTCGACGGACGCTGGCACGTCCAGCGGCTGAACGAGCGCCACCTCAGCCTCGACGATGCCATCCGCGCACTGCGCCGCCCCGATGACTAGCTAGGCTAGGCAAGGCAACCGAACGCCTACACCTGCCGCGCCGCGACGCTGGTGCTTGGTGCACCGGGCAACGCGGCACGGCAGGACGCTGGCCGGGAGACGCCGACGGGCCGCGACCCTCCCCCAGGGCGACGTGGTCGGCGTGGATGCCCGGACGAAGCCGAAATCAGCCTCGGGCGAAAGCCAGCATGTGGGCCGAGGAATCCGTCAGGGCTGGGTATGGCTCGGCGACCCGTGCAGCAGCGAGCGCCGCTTCGTACATGGGGGTGCCGATCAGGTCGATGCCCGCGTACTTCGTGATCGCCTTGACCGCGACCCAGCCCGGCCCCTCCACCCCGTAGACGGCGTGCTCGGCGAACCCTGCCGCCGTCAGCTCTTCGCGGAGCTCGGCGGAGGTCTGGAAATAGGCGTGGGTAAATCCGCGGGAACCGGTGTAGCGACCTTCGTCGAGGGTGGTGCGCACACCGTCCTGGATGGCGCGCTCGGCGATGCCAGTCGTGGCAATGTAGTCGAGCAGCGGGCTATAGCGGCTGATCACGGCTGCGGCGAGGAGGCCGCCGGGACGCAGGACGCGTCGGGCCTCGCGCAGGGCGGCGAGTCGGTCGGACTGTTCGTGCAGGTGGTAGAGCGGGCCCAGGAGCAAGACGACGTCGAAGGAGTCGTCGGCCGCGGTCAGGGTCCGGGCATCGCCGAGTTCGGTGGTGACGCCCGGGATTTCGGCGGCCTGGGCGATGTGCTTGGCGACGGGGTCGATGAGGTGCACGGTGTGGCCGTCTTCGGTGAGCCAGCGGGCGTGGGCGCCGGGCCCGCCGCCGACGTCGAGGATCCTCGCTGGTGGGTGTGGCAGGCGCCGGCGTAACAGCTCCCGGGTGCGTTCCAGTTCGAGCATGCCGGTGGCCGTGGTGTGCAGGCGTCCGGCTTCGTCGGACTGGTCGTAGAAGGCGATGATCTCCGGGCGCACGGGCTGGAAACTGGACACGAGGTCCCCCTTAGTCGGTCGGATGGCGAGCAGGCTAGGGCACTGCTCGAACTGATCGCCTCGCATTTCTGGCCGGCGCGTCCCCTCGCCATGCCACGCCCGCCTGCCTCGGACTCCCCCCGGATGGTGTCCGCCCGTCGTCAAACGCAACAGGCCCGGAACCCCCGTTGAGGGGGTCCGGGCCTGCGGTTATGAGTATCGAAAGGGCGGCATGCCGTCCGGGTCCGCTTGCTCCAACAGACCGGGCCGGTGCCGTCATCCGCACGCGTGCCGTCTACGAGCGTCGTCGGGTACGACTCTGAGACTGGCCGTGCAGGTCCATCCGCAGGTGCACACTGCTTCCCAGGTGGCGCGGCCGGTGCAGCCTTCGGTGCGGGGATAGCCACGTGGGGAAAGACGGTGCCGGTCGGGGCCGACGGTCGGGCATTGGGTGCCGTCGGGGTGGTAGGCGGTCAGTTTGGGCAGGCTGCGAGGCAAGGGATCCTCCAAGACGGACGTGCAGGTGGCGGGTTGGTCTCCGGGTTCAGTGAGCCCGGGTGAGAATGAGGCGGCCCTCGGTGCCCTCGGGGAGGCTGCGGCGCAGGACCGGGGCGGGTGAGGCCAGGGACGCGGCGAACGCGGCGACGAGGTCGTGCGGGACGCTGGGGCTGAAGGTGGCGGCCCACTGGTATGGGGCTCCGAGTGCGGGCTCAGCCCACGCCTGCCAGCCCAGCAGGTCCGGGCGCGGGTCGGCGTCCTGGATCTCCGCCGGGGTGGGTCCCCAGGTGAAGCCGGCGGACAGGCCGGGGTCCCAGGCGGTGGTCTCGGGCCGGTCGACGTCGCGGGCCCAGCCGAGTGCGGTCAGCGCGCCGAGGACGGCGTCGGGGCCGTCGTAGTTGAGGGCCGGGTCGGTGCGTGCCTCGACGGCGAGGAGGAAGTCCGCGACGGCTTCGTGGGGGGTGCCGGCGGTGAAGTAGGCGTTCCACTCGGCCAGTGCGCTGTCTGCGGCTGGGCGGGCGGAGACTTGCCAGGCAACGGGGAGGTCTCCGAGGCGGAAGAGGTTGTCGGGGAGGATCCATTCGGCGCCGCACAGTCGGCTGGGGCTGAGGAACAGCCAGGTGCTGCGGGCGGTGGTCCAGCTGGTCCAGCCCGCCTCGGCGAGCAGGCCGGTGATCCGGTCGGCGAGGATGCCGTCGTCGCCAGCCAGGTGGCGGGGCGTGACCCAGTACGCGGGGCCGGCGGGGTTGGGGGTGGACGGGTAGCGGGGGTGGTGCGGGTTCAGCAGCGCCTCCAGGCGGGTGCGGTACGGGTCACTGGCCTGCGCCTGCAGTGCCGGTGGCGGTGCGGCGGCGCCGCGGGGGTGCCTCGGTGGGCTCGTGCCAGGCCAGGCCCACGGCGACCGCCGGCGGTACGGGCCCGAGCTGTTCACCTCGTTCTGCGATGTAGACGACCGTCCGCCCCTGCGTGTCCATGGTCGCGGTGATGCCGGCGACGGTGTGCTCCAGCGGGAAGAGCGGGTTGATGGCCAGGCGCACAGGTGCGCTGCGGTCGAAGGCGGACAGACGGTCGATGAACTCGCCGACGGTGATCTCGCGATCCAACAGGTTCTCCTTCAAGAACGTGAGTGAGGCTGCCCTGCAGGCGGCGCGGGCGCTGTTCAGCCCAAGGTCACAGGGCAGGAAGTGGCCAGGACGTGCGAGACGGCGGCTGCAACGACCTCTGCGGGCGTTTCGACGTCGAACGACACGTGGTATCCAGGGAAGCCGGCGAGGCCAGTGACCGCGAGTTTCCAGCCCTCGCCGTCGGTGCCGGGGCGTCCGGCGGGGAACCAGCCGAGGTAGAAGCGGCCGTCCTTGCTGCTGATGTGGAGATCGGCCCGGTCGTCCACGATGAGGTTGAAGTCCTCGGCGGTGAACTGGTCGATCACACTGGACGGCTGGCCGGGGCCGAGCTGCCAGGAGCGGAGCCTCAGCGCCTCGATCGTCGTCGCGAACCCGTGTTTCGAGCCTTCCGCAGCCATGAGCTCACACCTCTCTGACCTGGGGTTTCTTGGGAAGGTGTCCACGTTGACATCGGTTGCCGCGCTCCACCAGTCCTTTGCCGATCTTTCCTGTCTGCCCCAGGCGAACTGGGGCACCGAGGCCCACTGCGGGACGCCCGAATCTCACGGTTGATGGACCCACGGCCTACCGGCCATGGAACCCCCATTGGCCCGCCCTCAGCCGACGCGACGACGGTGGGCGCTGTCAGCGGCGGGTTCTAGGATCCCGGCATGATTTCCCCCGAAGAAATCGAGCAGATCATGACGCGGATCGAAGGAGACGGTGAATTCTGCGACTGTGGGGCATGGGCGGCCCGCCTGGTACGGGGCCGTGAGTGCCCGGGGTGCTACCGGATGCGCCGGGGCATCGAGAAGTACGGGCTCACCATCCCCAAGTACAACGCCATCTGGCGCGCGCAGAGTTTTCGGTGCGCCCTCTGCGGGGACAACGAGGAGCCCTGCGACGGCGGTATCCCTCACGTCGAACCACGCCCCTGGCAGATCGATCACAACCATGAGTGCTGCGGCATGAAGGGCTCCAGCAACCGCTGCTGCGTTCGCGGGATCCTCTGCCGCCCCTGCAACCTGAATGAGCTGGCGCCGTATGAGCGCAAGCGCCGTCGCGGCGCCGGCTTTGCAGTCCCGGACATCGACGCCTATCTCGCCAACCCGCCGGCGCGCCGCCCAGAAGCCCGTGTCATCCGCGGCCGCGACGATGCCTACCTGCCGACCTCCTGGGCCTTCATTCACGATGCGGAGGTGGCTAAGCAAGGGTATGTGAGGTAGCCGTGAGCGTTCCACCACTGACGCTCGCCGCCGCACAGACTGTGGGGAGGCGTCTAGCTGGCCTGCAAACACGTTCTTGGCCTCCTCCAGGACAGGCGCGGACCGCTCGATAGGGTGATCCTGCCGAGGGCCACCTCGGCCCCTGCACCCAACCAATACGGTGTGGGAGATCTGGGACGAGCAGGGGGTTCGGGTGGCGGAGGTTTCGCCCGCGCAGGCGCTGGCCCGAGCAACGGACGTCGGTGGGCGGGTGTCAAACCTGGTACGACGGGAGCCCCGAGGAGACGACCAGACGTGCCGCTGGGAGCTCGTCGTGACCCTCAGCGGCAGCCCCGAGGACCGGGCAGCCGCCGCATGGATCATCGCCGACGAAATCATGCAGGAACGCACCGGCGGGCGCCCACGGACGTACGGAAAGTGGCGCGAGGCCACCTTGAATGAGGCGAAGCTCACCGGGACGGACCACGTCCTGGTGAAGGCCTTCGCAGAGCCTGTCTTCGAAGCGGCAGCCGCGATGAAGGAGGGCAACCACGGGCTGGCCGGGTACGTGGGCGAGTGGCTCTGGTACCTCCTGACCCGCGACCTGCCCAAGGACCCAGCTCGCACCGTGGAGATCCTCGGACCGCCCAAAGCCGCCGTCAACGACGGAGGCGGCGACGGACTCATCGTTTACCGTGATGGCGGAAAGGCCCGGGGCTTCTCCTTCCGTCTGTGGGAGATGAAGAAGTACACCGGGGTGGCGAACCGGCCCGATGGTGCGATCCGCAAGGGCTGGACGCAACTCAGCACCAAGGGGGCGACCTACCTGGGAATGCTCTCCTGGGGCGACAAATTGCTCGCTGACGACACCCGGCAATTCGTGGGCAGTCTGGCCGAGCAGTGGGTCGATGAGGAGGAGTCAGCCAGCGGCGGCGTCAGCGTCGCGCTAAACACCACGGCGATCCCGACGAAGGCCTTCCACCTCGCGCACGAGCACTTCACCACCCACAAGCACCCCGGCGCGCTGCAGGGCCTGGTGGTGGCGATCGACGATCTCGAGGGCTTCGCCCATGAGGTGAGGAAGTACGTGTGGACCGCACTCTAGATCCGGCTGCACTCGCCACCGCCCTCGGCGAATACCGCCCCGGCGGGGTCCTGCCCTCGGCACAGGACCTGCTGGCAGCCATCACCCAACTGGAGATCGCCGCCTTCGGCAGTGACCAGGAGATCCCGGAGGACGTGCTGGCCACGGCGTGGCTCCTGCACGGACTGGCCGCGGTCGAGCCTGAGTCTCCTGGGTTCGACCCGACGCGGACCCGGCGGGCCCTCGCGGTCAGCGCGCACGTGATGGATCTGGCCTTGGCCGACGAGCGACACTCCCCGACCGAGCGGCTGAGGATCGCCTTCGCCGCCCAGACCGGGTACCGCCGGTGTGAGCAAGAGCCCAACGCCACCGCCGTCTACCGCCAGGTCAAGAGCCTGGTGAACTTCACTTCCTCGCTCCCGGCGCACATCGACACTTTGTCCCTGGAGGCCGGTGTCCTGTTCCTGGGGTTCGACCGGCCCGATCTGAACCGGGCCCTGTCCGCGTGGCGTCGGCAGTTCGCGGAGCTCCGTGAGCTGATGGACGGCGATCCCCTCGCGGGCACGATGTACGGACCTGCCGAAGCTGTCGTCGAAGCGGTCCACCTCTTGCGCCTGTTTCTCTCATTCGGCGGTCCGGACCGCCTGCAGAACGCAGAGGAGCTGCTGGGCAGTGTGCTCGACGGCCGGGCCGGCCGCAGTGATCCGTCGGCCCGGTGGGTCGCGGCCCACCTCCTCGGCCTGAGCGGAGAGATGGCCGCCAGCAGCTTGTACACGCTGCTCCCGGAGGGAACTCCGGACGCGGTTGCCCTGACCTTCGCGCAGTCCGATCCGCCGGTGATGACGCTGTGGCCCCCTCAGCGCAAGCTGCTGAACCTGGAGCGGGGCAACCCGGTTGACCCCGCCACAGGCCGGAGCCTGATCAGCGTGCCCACCAGCGCGGGTAAGACTCTGATGGCCCAGCTAGTGATCTGTACCCACCTGGCGCAGAGGCCCGGCCGCGTGGTCTATGTGTCGCCGATGCGCAGCCTGGGCCGGGAGATGCGGGCCGCGCTGCGGGGCCGGCTGCGGCTGCTGGAGCGCAAGCTGGTCGCCGAGCAGCCGGACTTCCCGCTCGCCGACGGCGGCGGTTCCCTCGTCGGGGACGTGGACATCGTGACCCCGGAGCGGCTCATGCACATGATCCGCAACGACCCGGGCGCAGCGCTGGACGAGGTCAGCCTGGTCGTCGTCGACGAGGCCCACCACCTCGCGCAGGGCCGGCGTGGTTTCGTGCTGGAGAGCCTGCTCGCCCTTCTGCGGACCCGCTCCGACGTCAGGCTGGTGCTGCTGTCCGCCGCTGTGGGCAACCGGGGTGCGCTGGCGTCGTGGCTGGACCCGGAGCGGCCGGCGGAAGAGGTGTATTTCACCGACGACTGGCGCGGGCCGAGGCGCCTGCACGGCCTCATGTACCCGCGGCTACTCAAGGGCCAGGCCGAGCGCACCCCGCGTAAACCGAGCAAGAACCAGCCCTCCACAACCCGGGCCACAGTGCCGGTGGCTCCCCGGCTCGACGTCCGGCCGACCGCCGCCAGTGGCATCTTCGGCCGGACCTTCCCCGGTGTCGGCACCAGAGCGTATGCCTCTCCCGATTCCTGGCAGTGGAAGGCTGCCACCAAGCTCAGCGGCGGCATCACGGACTACGAGGTATTCGCCGCCGGGGCCGCCGCCCTGACCCGGGCTGGCAGCGTCCTGATGGTCGTCGCCAGCAAAGTCATGGCCAGGAACGCCGCGCACGCCATGGCCGATCACCTGGACGTCCGCCCCGAGGCTGCGGCCCTCACCGAGTTCCTGGCCGAGACCCTCGGCGAGCACCACCCCTTGGTCGACTGCACCCGCCACGGCGTCGCCTTCCACCACGCCGACCTTCCCGACGACGTTCTCCATGCCGTCGAACAAGGACTTCGTGACGGAGACCTGCTGGCCATCGCGAGCACCACCACCCTCACCGACGGCGTTAACCTCCCGGTGCGCACCGTCATCATCAATCACTCAGTCGAGGGTGATCCCACACGCGGGAACCAGCGCGGACTCAGTCCCGCGAAACTGCTCAACGCTATCGGCCGGGCCGGCCGGGCTGGGCGTGAGAGCGAGGGGTGGGTCATCCTCACGCGCCCCTACCCGCCCGGGGCCGCGGAGTTCGAGACGCTCAATCCCGACAGCGAGCGGCTCACCGTCACCTCCGAACTGCTCAGCGAAGACGCCCTGCGGTCACTGGCTCATGCTGAGTGGCAGCTGCACAACTCGCTCGACGGTCTGTTCGGTGTGGTGGGAACCGTCGCGGCCGACTTCGCCACGTTCGTATGGCTCGTCCTGCAGACCCACGCCGAAATCCTCCACGCACCCGGCGGCCGGTTGGACCCGGTGCGGTCGCTGCTCGCGATGGAGCAGGCCAACGACCCTTCGGTCCCGGCCCGCTGGATGGCGTTCGCGCGAAAGGTCTCCGCTGTCTACGACGCCACCGACCCTGTTTCGACCCGCCGGTGGGCCAGTACCGGAACCAGCATCGGATCCGCCCGCTTCCTCGACAAGGTCGCTGGACGCCTCGCGGAGCAACTCGTCGCCTACGCGGTCCCCGAGGACGCCCCGGACGAGATCAGCGTCTTCTTCGAGCCGCCCGAGTGGCCGCTGGAGCAGACCTTGGGCTTCCTTACCGAGCAGGGTGCCTTCACGGACCTTCTACAGACACCCGAGACCTACAGGAGCTGGAAGCTCACCACCCAGGTGACTCCCAGCTTCCGCGGTGACGTGCCGATTGGCGGCGCGGTTCGGGACTGGATCTCCGGCACCTCCATCCCGGAACTGGCCCGTACCTGGATGCCGGACGGCATGCCGCCCCACCCCCAGATGCTGGAGCTGACCGTCCAGAGCATCAAGCAGGCCTTCGAGCACGCGATCAGCTGGACAGCCGGAGCCCTGATCAACCTCGTCAACACCCATCCCCTGCTGACACCCACTACACCGCGCCTTTTCGCGCAGACGGCCTGGCACATCCGGCACGGTGTCGACACCGACCAGGCCATCACGCTGTTGACCTCCGGCATCACCTCCCGCCGCCTGGCACATCAGATCGGCCGTGCCGCGGCGGAGGCGGGCATTGGCTCCGGTGAGCTCCGAACCTGGGTCGCCGATCAGCAGATCGACGGATGGGTCAACGCGTACAAGGCCAACGCGTACGAGGTCGAGGACCTCCTCGACTACGTGAGCAAGCCAGCCAATCCGCTCAACGAACTGCTGCGAGGTCGCCCCGTGACCATCCCTCTTGCACGGGTAGGACCGGGCACCGGAGACGGGCCGGTCACCCTGGCCCACCCGGGCAAGATGCCGGCGACCATCATGGTCAAGCGCGACGGTAACCAGATCGCCGCCATCCCCGCCGCCTGGCATCACGCCGTCCTCACCATGATCGACAGCGGTCTCGACCTCACCCACCACCTTGAGGCCGAGCAACTGGTGATCACCTCTGCCATGGCCAGCCGGTAGGGCGCCGAAGTTGGCCAGCGCCGGACGGGCTCGGCCTCGCGGACCTGTCCGGCCGATCATGTGACTGCCGCCTGATCGGATCGCTGTCCCGTGTATGAGGCGGGGTGAACGTGGTGATCTGTCGGGCCCGTTCCTGCCCGTCAGCAATGATCGATGCGGGCGGTGGCGCGACCTTCGTCACGTGATCGACGGGATCTTGCACCGGGTGCGGACCGGGGTGCGGCCCCTATTTGACTCCTGAGCGCGTCTATCCCCCGCTGTCCAGCCCGGCTTCCACAGCAGCGTTCGGGCAAGACGCCACACCCACCGGCCGGATGCGGGCAACGCAACTGGCCCCAGGAACCTGCGGTTCCTGGGGCCTGGCCTGGGTGTTGTTCAGCTATGGGGCATGCGTACGGGATCAGCCGTTCGGCTGGCCGTCCTGGCTGGCTTCCCGGCGACGCCGCAGGGCTAGCAGCGCTCCGCCGCCCGCACTGATCAGTAGTCCGGCGCCGGCGAGCAGCCACGACGTGGAGCCGCCGCCGGTCTGGGCGAGGGAACCCTTCGGTGCGGGGGATGCGGTGCTCGACGCGGTTTCGGTCGGCTGCGGAGCAGCCGAGGTCGGCGCAGTCGTGGACGTGGTGGGCGTGCTGGTCATGGTGGGGGTGCCCGACGGTGTGGTCGGTGCGGTGGGTGTCGGGGTGGTGGGTGGGTTGGTGAGCTGGTCCTTCTTGGTGTTGGTGAAGGTGGCGGTGGTCTTCTCGCCGGGCTTGGCGCTGATCTTCACGGGGGTGGAGTTGAGCTGGTAGCCGTCCGGGGCCTTGATCTCAGTGGCGGTGTAGGAGGTGCCGGTGCGGGCGGAGACATCGATTTTGGTGGTGGCGGTGCCGTCCTTGCCAGTGGTGAGCGTGAGCGGCTTGCCGCCGCCGGCCTGGGGGGTGATGTTGATGACGGCGCCGGCGAGCGGCTTGCCGGTGTCCCTGTCCTTCTTGGTCACCGTGACTTCGGCGGGCTTGAACGGGTCGACAACGGTGAGCTTGGCACTCTGGCCGGGGGTGACGACGATGTCCTGATCCGGGGCGAGGTCGTGGATCGGGCTGCCGGAGTTGGTTTCCTTGAGCCGCCACACTCCCGGGGTGACGCCCTCGAAGCGCAGGATGCCGTCCTTGCCGGTCCTACCGGTGAGGGCCTTGGTGCCGTTGAGCGTGTCGAGCAGCGAGAACTCTGCCCCGGCCAGGAGGTCGCCGCCGGGGTCCTTCTTCGTGATCTCGATGTGGCCGGGCTGCGGTTCGGGGGCTTCGGCCCAGGCGGACGGCGCCCAGGTCAGGGTGGCCGCGGCGGCGACGGCTGCCGGTGCGGTGCGGCGGGAATTGGTGCGGGTACGCATGCGGTGGAACAGTCTCCTGATGTGGTGGTGGGGTTGCACTGCCGGAATCCCTTGACGGGGCCGGGACAGACGTCAGGGGGTACGGCCAGATGCGACCTGGCCGAGTGCCGGGGCAGGCACAGCGGGCCTGATGGTGGGCGCGGCGGTCAGACCCGGCTGTGCCTGGGGAGTGCGGTAGCGGTGGGCTGCTGCCTTGACCAGGGCATGCTGGTCTTCCAGGCTCAGGGCGTCGATGCGGGCCAGCGCTTCGGCGGTGCCGGGTCCGTACGGGCGGCCGGCGGTCTGGGTGATGTGGGCTACGGCCTCGGCCTCGGCAAGGACCCCGTACTCAATAGGCAGGCCGAGCGTGTCGCGGACGCCTTCGCGGGCGTAGCGCAGGTTCTGCGAGACGGGGATGCCGTCAAGGGTGCCGTACTCGGCGAAGTCGAAGACGAGGAGTGTCGCCTGGCGGAGCAGGTCGAGGAAGTCGGTGTCCGAAGCCCAGAAGCCGTCCGGGTGATGCAGCCCGGGCGCGTCCAAGATCGGTGTCGTACTCGGCTCCTGGCGCTGGTGTGCGCTCGGGGGTGCGGCTGGGGCGTGGGTCCACATGGTGGTAAAGGCGGTCACGGCCTGCCGTAGTCCGGTGAGGTCGGCGCCTTGCCAGGGCGGTGGGCCTGAAGGGTGCCAGTCGCGGATGCGGGCGTACCCGTCGTGGCCTGGGGACTTGCCGCGTGCGGTGTCCCGTTGGGTGAAGGTGTGGTGTTCGGCGAAGGTGAGGGTCTCCACGTGGAGGGCGCCTCGGTGGGGGTGGATCACGGTGAGGCGCAGTCCGTCGTATTCGCCGTGGCGGATCGTCGGGGCGAAGTCGATGCGCAGCCGCAGCGCGGAGTCGGCGGCGAGGGCGGCGTAGTAGCTGTCGCCGACGACGAAGCCGGTGGCGAAGGGCGGGTCGAGTTCGGCGAAGAACTCCTGGGCGTGCAGTGGCACATGGGCTCCGGGGCGGGGTTAGCGGCGTACGGCGGGGCGGGTGCTGGTGGTCCAGCGGGGGACGCTGGTCGTGGTGAGGGCCGGCCGTGGCCTTGTCCCGGTGCGGCGGTGTACGTCCAGCGGGGTTGGTGCCGGCGGCGGGGGCGGGACGACCGGGGTGAGCTGGACGTGCGGGCGCAGCAGTGGGCTGAGGAAGCTGTCCCAGCGGGCGACCGGGGCGGGGTCGGCGAGCGCGGTGGTGACCGCGGTGACCAGCGGCACGGGGGTTTCGGTGGAGGCGGTGGCGTACCAGCGGGGGCCTTTGGGGCCGCCTTCCATGTACCAGCGGGCCTGCAGCGTGGTGATCTCCTGGGCCGGGTCGAGTGGGCCGGTGGCGTACTCGAGGCCGGCCATGCCGTCGGGGGATCGTAGGGACAGTGCGGAGCCGTAGCCGGTGTACGGGAGTTCCCAACCCTGGTTCAGGAGCGGGGCAACCGCCGTGAACCGGTTCTGGTGTGCGCCGTTATGGAGGTAGGCCCCCTGGCCGGAGGTGTAGGCAGTGGCGAGTGCGGTGGTGAAGGCGGTGACCAGTTCGGTGGGGGCCGTGTCGTTGAAGCAGACGCCCCAGGCGGGGGCGGCGAAGGGATCCTGGTAGGCGGTGATGCGCCAGATGCCGTCGTCTTCGCCTTCAGGGAGGAAGCCGAGGCGGACCTTGCGGTCCGGGGAGGCGAGGTACAGGTTGCCGTACTCGTCGTTGTGGCGGTCAAAGCCGAGGTCGAACAGCGGCTTGAAGGCGGGGTCGACGTTCGCGGCGCTGCCGGCGAGGTAGCGGGGAGTTACCCACACGTCGCCGTCGATGTCGGAGGTGTCGGTCAAGGGGCTCCAGGTCTCGGGGTTCAGGCGGCGGGTGCGACGGTGATCGTGATGTTCCGGGTGACCGTGTCAAGGCGCTCGCGGGCCTGATCGGCGTCGGCGGCGGTGACGACGACAAGGCCGACGCGGGCGACGTCGACATCGCCTTCGGGCGGCAGGGTGACGCGGTCGCCGGGCTCGAGGATCCAGCTGGTCTGGTGCAGCCAGTCGGCTCCGGCGAGGGCAGGGTCGATACCCCGGGCGGTGACGGTGCCGGAGGTCTCGGGGTAGAGCAGGGCGATGGCCGCGGCCTGGTACCGGGTCGGGGTGAGGTCGGGGCGACGGCCGAGGGCGAGATCGGCGGCGGCCTGCGGCAGGTCGATGCCGGTGGCGAGCAGGACGAGCTTGCCGATCAGGTCGCCGCCGATGCGGGCGTTGACCTCGACGATGCGCGGTCCGCTCGCCGTGAGCCGCATCTCCACATGCTGGATGCCGGAGGTGACGCCCAGGGCGGCGACAGCGGCCTGGGCGATGGGGCCGACGTACGGCAGGAGCGGGTCGGCGGCGTCCACGCTGTGGCCGGTCTCCTCGAAGTACGGGGCGAAGCCCAGTTGCTTGCGGGTGATGGCGACCGGTGTGGTCACGCCCTGGTGGGTGACGCACTCGACGGAGATCTCCTCGCCGTCGAGGTACTCCTCCACCAGCACCACCGTGGACTCCCCGCCGTGCAGCTGGGCTCCGGTGGTGGCGAAGGCGAAGGCGTCCGGGAGCTGCTGCGGGGTATCGACGCGGATGACGCCGACGCTGCCGGCCTGGCCCGCTGGCTTGACGACGACCGGGTAGCCGATGGCCTGGGCCGCCGCTACGGCTTCCGCAAGGGTCACGGCCTTCACCGAGGTGGCGGAGGGCACCTGGTGGCGGTCGAACAGGGCGCGGCTGGTGGCCTTGTCGCGGCAGGCCCGCATCACGCCGGGCCGGTCGCCGGGCAGGCCGAGGTGGCGGGCGAGGCGGCTGGTGTTGACCAGCAGGGTCTCGTTCCAGGTGAGCACGCCGACGACCGGACGGCGCGCGGCCAGGGCCTGTCCGGCCGTGATCAGGGAGTCGAGGTCGTAGGGGTCGGCCTGTTCGTGGTCGATGACGTGGGGGTGTTCCCAGGTGAGGGGGGTGGGGGTGATGACGACGGTGTCGTAGGCGGCGGCGACGGAGGTGAGGCAGTAGCCGCGGTACAGCTCGTCGTTGGGGGCGACGACCAGGACGACGGGGCGTCCGGTCGGCTGGCGGAGCGGTCGGGGATCGGTCAAGACGGGGTCCTTGTCTGCGGGGGCGGACTGGCGGGCGGCTTCGAGGAGGCTTCGCATGTCGGTGGCGAGGCCGCCGGGCGCCTGCAGCAGGCGGACCAGCGCGGCGGCCTGGTCGGCGGGCAGGCCGTGGAGGCGGGTGGTCAGGGTGCGGAGCAGTGCGGCGGCGCAGGCGGCTTGGTCGGCGGTGTAGGCCGAGACGGGTGCTGGTTGGTCGTTGGGCATGGGCAGATCCACGGGGGTCAGGGGGTGGCCGGGTGGCGGTGGTGCATGGCGGGTTCGCGACGCAGGCGCCAGAAGGCTGCGGCGAGGCCGATGGCTTGCAGGGCGGCGCAGGCGGTGAGGACGTGGCCGAGGAGGGCCGGCGGGGTGAGGGCGACGAGGATGCCGGCGAGGGGGAACGGCAGGAGCATCACGAGGATGGTGATGCTGAGGGTGGCGCCGAAGACCTGTTCGGGGATGAGGTGGGAGCGCAGGGTGCGCAGCACGACGGTCATGCCGCCCTCGCCGGCCATGAGCACGGCGGTGAGGACCAGGAACTCGGTGTAGGTCCCGGCTTGGGAGACGGCGAGGCCGGCCGCGGCGGCGACGAGGGCGCTGGCTGCTCCGGTGGGCCACAGGCCGACGCGGTCGATGGCGAAGCGGCAGCAGGCGACCGTGAGGAGGGAGGCTGCTGCGGCTGCGGACCAGATGACGCCGACGGCGGCGCTGGAGTGCCCGAAGTGCTGGACGACGATGATCGGGGCGGCGGCCTGGAGCATGCCGGTGGCCACGTTGGAGACGGTGAGGCCGGCGATCAGCCAGGCGAGCGCCGGCAGGGAGATGAGGGTCTTCCAGCCGGTGGCCAGTCCGGTCAGGGCGGAAGCGGCTGGGTCCACCTGGCGGGGCTCGCGGTGCCAGGGGGCGAGGAGCGCGCCGAGGAGGGAACAGGCGGCGATGGTGGTCAGGGTGCCGGTCACCCCGGCCCAGTGCAGGAGGAATCCCGCGGCGGCGGGTCCTGCGAGGGTGGCGGTCTGATCGATGCCGAGCAGGACGGACTGCACCCGGTGCGCCCGCTCGCCCGCGTCCCGGCTGGCGGTGGCGCCGGCGGTCTCGGCCGCGATGTACGAGAACTCGGTGACCACGCCGGTGATGGCGGCGAGGGCCATCACCGTGACTGTCGCGGCGGCACCACTGACCTGGGGCAGGAGGAACGCGGCGGCCATCACCACCAGGGCGCGCAGCACGGAGGCGATGCGGAAGACCCTTTTGGTGCCGTGCCGGTCGACCATCGCCCCGGCCAGGGAGAACGCGGCCAGCCTGGGTACCCACTCCAGGGCGAACGCCAGGCCGGTCAGGGCTGCCGAGCCGGTGGTGGCCAGCACGATCAGCGGGATGCCGTACGTGGTCATCGCGAAGGCTGCGGCATCCGCGCTGCGGGGAAGGTAGATCTGGCGCAGCAGGGACAGCTGCGGCAGGAGGGCGTGCCGGGGGCCGGCGATCACGAGCTCGGTGGTCATCGTCGCTTTCACACAAGAGCGGCGCCCGCCGCGGCGAGCTGAACAGAGAGAAGGAAGAGGAGCGGGGTCAGCGGCGCGGGCCGCGCGCCTGCGGCGGGGAGTCCGCCGGATGCGCCGTGCCCGCTGTCCTCGTCGGCGCGGTCGGCGGCTGGGGCCCGGAGTTGGCGGCCTGGTAGAGGGCCAGGTGGGCATCGAGTCGGCGCAGGAGTTCCCCGCGGCGGACGGCCAGGCACTCGATGCGGGCGCCCCGGTCGCCGAGGAGGCCGTCGGTGGCCCGGAGGCTGTCGGTGCCGGCCTCGGTCTTCGACAGCTCCTCGATCGCGCGGACGACGTCGTCGAGGAGGTGCCGCTGCACGGCGTCGAGTTCGTGGGCGGTGTTCATCACCGCGAGCACCACGGCCTGCAGGTGGCCGGGCGCGTCCTTCATGGCGGCGAACGCCCACACGGCCGGGTCGTTGCCGACGGCCTCGGCCACCGTGCGGGTCCCCAGACCTGCTTCGGCAGGGCCGTTGGGGGTAGGGCTCACGCCGCCAGTTCCATCCCGTCCTGCGCGCAACCGGGCACCGGGTTCGTGGCGAGGGCGTCCCCGTGGTCGCCGGCCCACTGCGACAGGGCGGACCGTACGGAGTTCAAGGTGCGCGCGGCTTCGTCGTCCGGCCCGGCGTCCGCGGTGGTGGCGCTCGGGTGCTGGGCGAGGAGGGTGAGGGTGGCCTGGACGCGGGTGGTGAAGTCGCTGACCGGGTGGGGGTAGTGGTGGGCACGGGCCCACCGGGCCGCGGTGTCGTACACCTCGGCGAGGTCGCGGCCGGCGCTGGTCAGGACGTAGCAGGCGTTGCCGCCCTGGCGGCTGGCACGAAGGAGGCCCAGCCATCGGCCGGTGGTGGTGGCGTGGGTGAGCTGGCGGCGGGAGAGGCCGTGCAGGGTGGTGGCGAGCATGCGCCGCTGGAGGGGGCCGTTGTCGTCGATCTCGCTGATGAGACGGATGAGCCCGTCGTGGGCCAGCGTGTCGGCGGCCCACGACGTCGGGGAGGCCGGGGTGCGGGAGGTGTTCATCGGGTGCGGCCTCCTGCCGGTGCGGGGGTGATCGGGCGGGCGGGCGGGGTGTGGGAGAACAGGTCACCCGGCTTCCAGACGGTCTGGGTCGGCCGGGGTGCTGGTGCGGGGTGGCGGGGCTGGGTGGTGAGCCACACACCGGGCCCGGCGGTTGTGACCGGGGAGGGTGCGGGTGCCGGGCCCCAGACCGGGTGGTCACCGGCCTCCGCCAGTGGGCGGCCGGCCGCCCATGCGGACAGGGCCCGGTAGACCGGTGCCAGGTTCCGGCCGGCCGCGGTCAGCTCGACGTGGCCGTCGCGGTACCGGTCGCGGGTGATCAAGCCGTCCTCGGCCAGCCGCTTCAGCGGCTGGTAGATCACGGAGAGGCTGGAGTCGGGCATCACACTGGCGGCAATGGCCTTGGCACTGGAGGCGCCCCGGGCCTGCAGCGTCCACAGGATCGCGGTGGCGTGCCGGGGTGCGAGCAGCGTGAGGGTGTCTTCGATGTCCTGGGCCTGCGGCACCGCCTTGGGCACGCGCTGGCCCGTGACGGCGTCCAGGACGGTGTGCTTCTCCAGGTGGGTCCGGGCCCAGTGGGCCAGTTCCGGCAGCACCGGCAGCACCGCCTTGCCGCGGGCGGACAGGCCGTAGAGGACGTTGCGCCGGTCGAGGGCGGCGCGCTCGACCATCCCGGCGTCGATGAGCTTGCGGAGCTTGGGGTGGAGCTGGCCGTCGACGAGCCAGGGCAGGCGGGTCTTGATGTCGCTGTAGCGCAGGGGCTGTTCGGCCAGGGTCATCAGCACCCACACGTTCCAGCGCGGGGCCAGCATCTGCAGGCTTTCGGTAACGCGGGACAGGTCGGCGGCGACGGTTTCGGGCATGCCGGGGGTAGGCAAAGTGGTGCTCCTGGAACGTGGGTGAAGGAGGGTTCAGCGCGCCCGCGCGGCCGAGGCTGCGGGTGCGCCGGCCGGCAGGCCGGGCATGGCCGGGGCTTGCTCGGCGGGCGCGGGGGCGCGGTGCAGGCTCTGCAGGACGGCGGAGGTGTGCCGGGCCTGGGAGTCGCGGACGGCGACGGCTTCGCCGATGCGGCGGGCGCAGTCGAGGAGGTGTCCGGCGGTGAAGCGGCCGATCTCGCGGTCGGGGTGGGTCAGCTGGCGCAGGCGCTCGGCCTGGAAGGCGATGTCCCGCTCGGCGAACTCGACCGCGGACAGGGAGCCGAGGAGCGCGGCCAGCATGCTGGGGTGGCCGGTGGCGTCCGCGTGGGCTTCGAGTTCGGCACGGGGACGGCCGTAGAGGGCTTCGATGCGTTCGGTGATGGCTTGGGAGGTGCGGTGCGGCAATCAGCGGCCTCTCTTTGCGGGCACTGGCGGTAAGGCGGCGGAGGCGGAACGGGGACTCAGCCGGGCTGCGAGACGCTGCTGGTCGAACGCGACTGGCCGGCGGGGAGGGTTGGTCGGCGCCGGCATGGACGTGAGGAGCTCGCCCAGGGCGATCAGGTACTCGCCGCGGGCGGACAAGGCGGCGTCCAACCACTGCGAGTCCATCCGCAGCTGCGCAGCCGACAGCTCGTTCATGTCCCGGTCCGGGGCCATGGCTGCGTGCACGCGGTCCCGGACCCGGGCGACCTGTTCCTCGGTCAGCGCAAGGAAGGAACGCAGCTCCAGCGCCCGCGATACCGGCGGCGGCGCGATCCCGGCCACCGCCTGCGCGTACAGCTCGCCGACCGGGGCGCCGAAGACTTCTTCGAGGCGGGTGTCCTGGCTGGAGGGCTTGGTGGAAGCGCTCATCGCACAGAGCCCCGCACCGGCACCGCGGTGGCGGCAGGCCCGGCAACCGGCGTGGTCCGGACGGCCGGAGCCAGTCCGTTGGTGCGTGCGGACCAGGCAGCGCGGTTACCGGGGGCGTTGCCGTCGAGGAGGTAGCGCACGACCATGGCGCGCCCGTCGCGGGCCGCGACCGCCGCGTTCACCTGGTGGGCCAGGGCCATGGCCGGGTCGTCCAGCTCGCCCGGAGTGCTGCCGAGTTCCGCGACGAGCGCGTCCTCGGCGCGGGTGAGGGCTTCCTGGGCATCGGTGAGATGCCCGTACCAGCGCAGCACCGTGGCCGCGCCGGGATCGGCACCCGGTGCCGCCGTGACCGCAGCCCGCAGCTCGTCGAGGGTCATCCTGTATCGGGCTTCAATCTGCTGGGTGATGGCACTCACGACATCGTCGGACTCCAGTGCTTCGGACACCGTGGACTCCTCTCCAGAAATAGTGGGCATGCCTCGCCCAAGGCGACAGGCAGGGGTGGAAAGCCCGGGCGGCGTTACCCGCCGGGCTGATTCAAGAGTCCGGACAATCCCCGGTTTGGCTAACCGGGGATGTGCTGTTACCTTCTCCGCCCACAACCCGATCAGCGGGAGCGTCCCGATCGCGGACCTGCGGCAGGGGCTGGCGGGAGTGTCGGCACCGCAGAAGTGCGCGCGGCCGATGCCCGAAGCGCCGGCGTGGCCGGGAGCGGGGCGTCGCGGTCCTCCAGCCACGCGTCCGCGGCCTCGAAGGTCTCGAAGCCGCCCTCGCGCAGGGTGTGGGTCCACGTGCTGGTGTCCAGCTCCTCCAGCAACACCCGGTACGGGTACGGCGCCATTTCGTCGAGTGCCCGCAGCAGCACCGTGATCTCCGGCTTCAGGCCGGAGTCCTCGGTGTAGCTGAACAGGACGGCGAAGTTGTCCCCGTCGCCCATCAACCGCCGCTCCAGGGCGACGGTGGTCTCGTCCGCGGGCCTGGACCCCATCCCTTCCGGCAAGCCGATGGCATCGGTGGGGCAGCCGCGCTTGATCAGCCACGACTGGGCCATCGAGACCAGCGGCAGGCGGACGAAGTCGGCCGTGAAGGTGCGGGCTTCGGTGTCGCGTGTGAGGTGCAGGGCGATCAGCTGCGGCTCGCCGGGAATGCCCCAGGTCGCGGTGCGGTCGTGGAGTACGAAGAAGCTGGTGCGCCCGTCCGGGCTGTGGTGGGAGGCCAGCACGCTCATCTCGTGGGATTCGCTCTCCACGGCGTCCCAGAAGCTCTCCCCCATCGCGGGGTTCGCGGGCTCAAGGCCGTCGAGTCGGAAGTCGGGCTCGTCATCGGTCGGTGCCAAGAAGGTCCGTTTGTCGTATGCGGGGCGTGGGAGGAGTCAGCGGTGGGCCCGCGTGGCAGGCGCGGGCCAGGCACCGGAGCGGACGGCAGGAGGCGCCCCCGCCGCGTTCGTACGCCGGGCGCCGGTGAGCGTGGCACGGCCGGCCTCGGTCAGGGTGAGGGGGACCCCGGCGTGGACGGGGCGGGAGGCGTCCCGCGCGACCAGGCCGGCGGACTCCAGGCGCTGAAGTGCCGAGTAGGCGATGCGGGTGCCGGAGGCGGTGATGACCGACAGGCGCTGGGTGAGCAGGTTCTCGTGGAGCTTGGCTCCGCGGGCGATGGCCAGCAGCGCTGCAGTGTCCGGGGCCGGCAGGTCCGGTGCCTCTCTGGTGTCCGGTCGTGCGGGGCTGGCGGTCTGGAGTTCGGCCAGGGCGGCGAGGACGGCGTCGCGGTGGGTGTCGCGGGTGGCTGCGGCCTGCCGCAGGTGGCCGATGGACCGGTCGATGCGGTCCGCGAGTGTGGTGTCCACGACAGGCTCGTCGAACAGCAGTCGACGTAGGTGATCGCGGTGGTAGTCCACGGCCTGCTGCGCCTGCCTCAGTAGCCGGTGGGCTTCGGCCAGGGCCGCCGTCGGCTCGTCGAGCAGGCCGCGTTCGAGGTATTCGGCCAGGTCAGTGACGGCGTGGCTGGTGACGGCGCGGATCCGCTCGGCCAGAGCCGCATCCGGCGTTGAAGGGGCAGATGGTGGGGTGAGGATGGGCGACTCCGGGAGGTGACGAAGCGGTCGGATGTGTTCAGAAGGGCCTGCCGGGTGCGTCAGCTTCTGAGCTGGACGCGGACGTCCACGTGGCTGCCGTGTGGTGTCTGCGCGGAGGGGCCGAGGCGGTCCAGGATGCGGAGCATCGGCGTGTTCGACGCCGCGGTGTAGACCGACAGGGTGTGGGCGCCACTGCTGCGGGCGTGCGCGGCGGCGTGGCGGGCCATCAGCGTCCCGATGCCTCCCTGCTGCTGGGCGTCGGCGACCTGCAGGCCGAGATCCATCACCCCCCTCTCGCCACTGACGCGCCCGGCGGTGGCCACTGCGGTCACCTGCCCGGCGGCATCAAGGCCGAGCCATGTCGTACCAGCGGCCAGCAGGCGTTCGATATCGCGGATCGCAGCGCGGGTCCGCCCCCACCGCCGGTGAAGACCGGCCGGTGAGCAGCGTTGGTGGAACGCATCGATGCGGGCGATGTCCGAGGTGCCGGCCCGCCGGATGCCGGCGAGCACAACGGTGGGGGCCGGTCGGGGGCGTGGGCCGGTGGGGCGGTTCAGCAGGGGGCTTCGCCCCACGCCGCCGAGACGAAGGCGGTGCGGCGGTAGGACTTGCGGCGCCGGCCGTCCGGCAGGGTGATGTTGCGGGTCTGGATTCCGAACGGGGCCAGGAGCTGGGCCAGTCGGGGCTGAGTGAGGTCGGCGTAGAACCAGCGGCCCTCCGCGGTGCCGGGCAGACGGCGCAGTCCGTCCACCAGGTCCGCCGACGCCAGCGCGTCCGGATCACCGAGCGCGCAGAACACCACCAGGCACGCATCCAGCAGATCGGCCGGCTCCGCGCCTGCCTGCCGACAGGAGCCGTTCTCCGGTCCCTGCCCGCACGGGAGGCACTCGGGTTCGGCCGGGGCGTCTCCGCTCGGGCGGCAGCAGTCCGCCTCCGCATCGGACTCGCCCTCGGCGGGCGGGGTGCTGCCGGTGACCGGGGCGCAGGGGGCGGACATCAGGAGGGACAGCTCGACGCCGGCGGCGAGCCGGTCGAGGAGGAGCTCGGTGTACTCCTCCACGTACGTCTGCGACGAGGTGTTCTCGGGCAGCGGCCGGGAGAACCGCTCCAGGAGCTGGCTTTCGAGGTGCTGGACGGCGGTGTGGGCCTCCAGGAGGGCCCGGTGGTGGAGGTTCTCCGGCTTCGGCTGCGTCCCGAGGAGGGTGTGGGCGAAGGCGTCGAGGATGTTGGGGTGGGTCGTCAACGGGTGGGGCCTTTCGTGGCGAGTGGGGTGGGTGCGGGCTGGGGCAGGCCCGGCAGCGCGTACGGCGCAGGGCCGGGCTTGGGGACGGGCCGGTAGCCCTCCAGTTGGGGGGAGCGGGCGCGGGCGGCGTGGGTGAGCGCGCTGACCGGGCGCCGCTTGATGCCCAGGCGGGCGGCGGCAGTGTTGTAGACGTCGTGGCGGTCCCGCGGGCGGATGGCGACCACGTGGATCTCGGTGCGGTGCGCGGAGCCCGCTGGGGCCGGCCGCTGGGCATAGACCGTGCGCCAGGCGGCATGGCGATCGACGTAGAGCTTGCGCAGGCCGGCGAGGTCGCCGGTGAGCTTGCCGCCGAACAGGTTGGCGTTTACGACGTCCTGGAGCTGGGCGAGGGCGAGGTCGCGGATGTCGCCGGGGGCTGCGAGCAGGTCGTTCAGAGCGCGCGGGTCGAAGCTGAGGCCGAACGCAGGCCGGGGCTCGGGCCCGCTCACGACTCGCCCCCCTCCGGTGCCGCTGCGCCTGCCGGGTCCGGGATCGAGGCGCGGCTGGATCGGCCGGGGCCGCGCAGGAGACGGTGGGCTGGCCGGTCCGGATCGGTCTGGCATGCCGAGAGAGGTCCGCCCGGTGCGCGGACGGCGGCCATGGTGTGGGTGAGGAAGTCCCGGTGCCACACCGCCATCCCCGACTGGCCCGCGTCCGGTTCCTTGTGCTGGAGGTAGGCCAGCCACAGGGCGTGCAGCCAGGCCACCACGTCCAGGTGCTCCTGCCACTGCCCGCACCACGGCGCGGCGGTGGTGACCTCCGCGCCGTAGACGCGCATCAGGAAGTCCTCGACCCAGTCCGTGAGCGTGTCGAGCTCGTTCTCGTACTCCTCGCCCTCCAGCTCCAGGATCGGCCGCGGCTCCGGCGGGAGCGCAGGCGGTACGGGCATCCCCGGCATGCCGGGGAGCGAGGGCATGGCGAAGCCGGGGAAGGGCAACGGGGCGGGGGCAACCGCCAGGCTGTCAAGCTGGCGGGCCTGTTCGGCGGAGCGGTCCAGAAGTTTGAGGACGCTGGCCTGGATGCTCTCCAGCTCGGCTTCCGGTATCCGGACCGGCTCCAGTTCCTCGCCGCCGGTGGCATCTGGTGATTCGTGCACGGGGAAGGGATCTCCTCGCAGCCGTAGAGGCATGGGGAATTCGGGAAGGGAACTTCAACGATCCAGGGGATCCCCGGTTTGGCTAACCGGGGATCCCGTGTTACAAAGCCCGGCAACCGGACAGGAACGGGAGTCGAACCCTCGGGAATCCGCCCCCGTGAGGCGGTGGGCGGAATCAGGCGGACAGGGTGAAGTCGTCCTGGGTGCGGGTCTGCTGGAGCGTTTCGGTGAGCCGGCCGGTGGCGATCTCGGCGTAGTGCTTGGTCTTCTCCACGCCGATGAAGTCGCGGCCCTCCAGCAGGGCGGCGACGCCGGTGGAGCCGGAGCCTGCGCAGAAGTCGAGCACGGAACCGCCTGGCGGGCTGATCTTGACCAGCTCCCGCATCACTTCCACGGGCTTCTGGGTGATGTGCTGGCGGTTCTTGCCCGAGGGCTGCGAGGCCGAGTACAGGCCGGGCAGGTAGACCTCGTTCCGGTCCCCGTCGATGGCTCCGTTGGAGCCCCAAACGATGAACTCGCAGTTCTGGGTGAACCGGCCCTTCTGCGGCCTGGCCTGCGGCTTGTGCCAGGCAAGAACACCACGCCACAGCCATCCGGCGGCCTGGAGCGCGTCGGTGGTGACGGGCAGCTGGCGCCAGTCGGTGAACAGCAGCGCTGTACCGCCGGCACGGGTGAGGCGGTGTGCCTCGGTCATGATCTGGGTGAGCCAGAAGCCGTAGCTCCTCTGGTCCATGTTCTCGCCGGTGAAGTCGGGCAGGCTGTGGCCGGCGTCCGCGGAGGTGTACTTCTGGCGCGCGGTCCGGGAGGTGCGTTCCTTCGCGGTCCGCCCGCCGGAGTTGTATGGCGGGTCGGTGATGACGGAGTCGACGCAGTCGTCCGGGAGGGTGGACAGGACGCTGAGCGCGTCACCCTGGTGCAGGGAGAAAGGCAAAGAGATACCCCAATTCGGTTCGGGAAAGGGAGGGACTCCCCAGAACGCGCCAATGGGGCACATGCCAGCCAGGCGGTATGCGGGCATGGCAAGGCCACGGCAGAAAGCGCCGGCAGTTGCAAGGGGGAGTCCCAAAACTGTAGGGCACGATCCCCGGTTGACCACGGTCGCCGCCAAAACCCTTGAAATAGAGCCTTGATCATCAATTTCTTGGTCAACCGGGGCTCGGCACCTACAGTTTTGGAACCGCCCCGGCACGCACCGACTGCCGGATGGCTTACCCCACCCATGCCTTCACGGAGGGGATCCCTGTGCCCAGGCACACCTGACCCCGCGCTCTGCCGTGCCGGAACGAGAGGGAACTCGAACCGGCCCCCGGCGGGGCAAACCAGATCACCCATTCACCCGGCACGACGCGCCCTTCTCACACGCTCCACGGACCGCGCGGCCGGGCTTCACTCACCAAGGACACTGCTGTGACACGACCTTGCCCTGACCTGCCTGAATCCCGGCCGCCGGCACCGCCCGGCGAGCGGGGAGGCACGCCGGATTGAAGGCCGTAGCCGCCGCTCTCGGCGTCGTCTGCCTCTCCCCCCTCCTCCTCGCCGGCACCGCCGCCATCGCGGCGGCCGGAAGCGCCGGTGCCTCCCGGTCGGCGAACTGCACGCCCGGCGGTGGCACCGTCGACACCGGCGCCGTCGCCCGGCAGGTCGCGGCCATCCTGGGCGGCCAGGGCGCCGACCGGAACGTTCGCGTCGAGGGCCTGGAACTGCCCGCCGAGCAGATCCCGCACGCCAAGACCATCGTCGCCACCGGCGTCGCGATGAAGGTGCCCGAGCGCGGGCAGGTCGTCGCCCTCGCCACCGCCATCCAGGAATCCCGCCTGCGGAACCTCACCTACGGTGACCGCGACAGCCTGGGCCTGTTCCAGCAGCGGCCCAGCATGGGTTGGGGCACACCCGAGCAGATCCGCGACCCCGTCTACGCCTCCACTCGCTTCTACAAGGGGCTGCTGGAGGTCAACGGCTGGCAGCAGATGACGATCACCCAGGCCGCCCAGGCCGTACAGCGCTCCGGCTACCCGGACGCCTACGCCCAGTGGGAGCCCCTCGCCCGGGCCCTGCAGCAGGCCATCGCCAAGACCCTCCCGAACGGCGGCCAAGCCCAGCCCGGCCAGCCCGACACCGGTACGGGCGGCTCCGGCGGCGACTGTCGGCCGGGCGAGGATGGGGCCGGCTGGGGTGAAATCCCCGAAGGTTCCGTCCCCGACGGGTACAAGATCCCCGCGGACGCCTCCCCGAAGGCCCGCACCGCGATCGACTGGGCGATGCACCAGCTCGGCACGATGTACCAGTGGGGAGGCACCTGCCTCGCTCCCCGCGGGCCCGACCCGATGGGGCGCTGCGACTGCTCGAGCCTGATGCAGCAGGCGTACGCCAAGGCCGGCGTCCAGCTGACCCGCACCACGTACACCCAGGTCAAGGAAGGCGACCCGGTCCCGGCCAGTGCCCTGAGGCCCGGTGACCTGCTCTTCACCCGCGGCACCGCCGCCGTTCCCGAGCACGTCGGCATGTACATGGGCGCAGGGCTCGTGATCAACGCCCCGCGCACCGGGCGTCCGGTGCGGATCGAGAAGGTCGGCGACTGGCAGATCCTCGCCGTCCGCCGCATCCCCGCGCTGGGCAGCTGACCGCCGGCTGCGCCCCGGCCTGATCCGGGGCCCCCTCACGCGCCCCGAACGCGCTCTTCCCTTCCCCGTATTCCGCAGGGCCGCTTTGCCCTGCGTACGCAAGGAGCTCCGCCATACCCATTCCACTCGCAGACCGCGTCACCCACCTCGCCTTCGACCCCGGAATCACCCCGAAGGGGGGCGGCCTCCCGGGACTTGACGTCCTGCGCAACGTCGTCAGCTCGATCAACATGTTCGGCATCATCGCCGTGGTCGGCGCCCTGGCCGTGTCCCTCGGCGTGTGGGCCTGGGGCCACCACAGCGGCGGTCACCAGGCCGAGGCCAACGGCAAGAAGGGCGCCGTCGTGAGCGCCGGCGCGGCCCTCGGTCTCGGCGCCGCCAACGGCATCGTCGCCTTCTTCTCCGCCCTCGGCACCCAGGTCCGCTGATGGGGAGGCGCTCCATGTCCCCCCTGCACCGTGCCACCTCCCACTGGCCCGCCAAGCGGCGGATCACCGTCCTGGTGACCGTGACGGCCCTGCTGCTGACGGTCGCCGCAACCGCCGCATTCTTCACCAGCGGGGACCAGGGCGAGGCCCGCGCTCCGGCGGCCCCGGCCTCGCCCAACCCCTCCACGTCCACACCGGGCGCGCTCAAGCCTGGCGCGGGCACGGGCTCGGTTCCGTCGCCGCCGCGGCTGGCGGATCCGCTGGCCTACGCGCGGGCGGCGGCGGTGATGCTGTGGTCCTACGACACCCGCACCACCAGCCGCGACCAGCAGCTCGCCGGCATGCACGCCTGGATGACCGCCGAGAAGAAGTACACCGACTGGACGTCCCTCTCCTCCCAGGTCCCGGACCCGGTGCTGTGGTCGCGGATGGGCGACAACGCCCAGTACGCCACCGCGACCGTCACCGACGCCCGCTTCCCCTCCGCGTTCAAGCAGGCCCTGGCGGAGAACCCGACGGCGATCACCGAGGCGTACATCTACGCGGTCACCGTCACCGGCAAGCAGTCCATCGCCTGGAAGGACGGCGGTGGCGGGGCGGAGGACCGTGCGGTCACCCTCGCCGTCCAGTGCCGGCCGAGTGCCGACTGCGCCCTGGTCTCCCTCGCCCCGAGCGTCGCCCCGTAGCACGCCACTGAACAGATAAGGAGGTACCCCTTCCAGTGGACTTCTGCTCCCTGCCCATCGCGAGCAAGCTGTGCACGGCGGCCGACGCCATCGACTTCGTCAACGATCCAGGCAAGGCCATCACCGAAGGCATCGGCAACTGGATCGCCAAGTCCGTCGGCGAGTTCGCCGCCGGAGCGGCCGAACTGGCCGCCGAGGCCGTCGACACCACCACCAAGGTCGACCTGCGGGCCGGGTGGTTCGTCGACAACTACGAACTACTGCTGCCCATCGGCCTGACGATCCTCGTCGCCACCTTCTGCGCCCAGCTCATCCGGGCCGCCGTCAAACGCGACGGCCAGGCCCTGGCCCAAGCGTTCACCGGCACCGCCAGCGGCGTGCTCTTCTCCTTCGCCGCCATCGCGCTCACCACCGTGGCCATCGAAGTCGTCGACGCTCTGTCGGCCGGCCTGTTCGCCGCAGCGGACACCTCCATCCAGGAAGCCGTACGGCGCATGGTCAAGGCCAGTTACGTCGGCTCGATGGTGCCGCTGGGCTGGATGATCCCCGCAGTCGTCGGCCTCGGCTCCGCGGTCGGAGCGCTGCTGTACTGGTGCGTGATGATGGTCCGCAAGGTCGGCATCCTCGTCCTGGTCACCCTCGCCATATTCGCCGGAGCCGGCGGCGGCTGGGAAGCCGCCCGCAGGTGGCGGCGCGGCTGGATCGAAGCCACCGCCACCCTCGTCGTCTCCAAGCTGCTGATGACGATCGTCTTCCTCCTCGGTGTCTCCGCCCTCGGACGGACCGAGCCGAAGGACGGCATGGCCGCGCTCGCCGACTGCCTCGCCGGTGCCGTGATCATGATGCTGGTGCTGCTCTGCCCGTACGCCACGTTCAAGTTCGTGCACTGGGCCGCCGAAGGCACCGACGGCGAATCGATCCACCGGGCCGGCGGCGCGGGCGCGCAGATCGCCAAGCAGCACACCGAGCAGGCAGCCCGCAAGGCCGCCGCGATGGCCGCCACCGGCGGTGCCGGAGGCGCCGCAGCCGGGGCCGCCCCGCAGGGGCCGGCCAGTGTCCCAGGCCAGTTCCCCGGCGACGTCGCCGCCAGCCCCACCGGCGGCAGCGGCGGGGAGAAGAACACCGCGCCCATGCCGTCCGCGGGCGGCGGGCTCGCCGACGGGCTGTCGAAGGTGGTCCAGCCTCCGCCGACCCGCGTGAACCAGGACACCAGCGGCCACCTCGGCTCCAGCCCCGGCCCGCAGGCCGGGCCGACCTCCCCGGGCCCGGGTGCCGGTCCGGTTCCGCGCAGCACGCAGCAGGTGCCGCCGCAGGGCGCCCCGAGTGCGACAGCCGGATCCACCGGCAGTCCGTTCACTGCTTCGCCGCCGCCCAGCGGTTCCTGATCCGTTCGCCCCAGCCCGGGCGGGACGCACACACCGCGTGTCCCGCCCGGGCACCAGCCCCGCGCCCCGAAAGCGGCCCCTGCCTTGTCTGACCTCACCCTCTCCCCCCTGACGATCAAGTTCCCCCACCGGTCCAGGCGCGGCATCCTGCTCGGCCTGTCCCTTCCCCAGCTCATCCTCACCTCCGCCGCCCTCGCCGTGCTCCTGGCGACCGTGGTCTCCACCGGCCTTCTCGGCGCACTCGCACTGACCCCCTTGTGGGCGGCCATCGCCGCCCTCGTCGCGATCCGCCGCCACGGCCGCTCCCTGATCGACTGGGCGCCAATCGTCCTGCGCTACGCCCACCGCCGACGCACCGGCCAGACAATGTGGCTGGCCCGCGCGGTCTCCCGCCCACAGGTGGACGGCCTGCTGCACTTGCCGGGAACCGCAGCCTCGCTGCGCGTGGTCACCCCGGCCGGATCCCAGGCCGCCGCCGTCCACGACCCCCACCACCAGACCCTCACCGCCGTGGCCCGCGTCACCTCCCGCGCGTTCGCCCTCCTCGACCCCGCCACCCAGAACGCCAACGTGAGTGCCTGGGGCCGGGCACTGGCAGGCATCGCCCGCACCGGGCACATCGCCACCGTCCAGGTCCTGGAACGCACCGTCCCCGACTCCGGTGACACCCTCACCCGCCACTGGACCACCCACGGCCACCCGGCAACACCCGTGGCCGGGCAGGTGTACGCCGACCTCGTCGCCTCCGCCGGACCCGCCGCAGCCCCGCACGAGACGTACCTGGCGGTCTCCCTGGACATGAAGGCCGCCAAGCGCCTGATCTCCCAGGCCGGCGGCGGCCTGCCCGGCGCCTTCACCGTGCTCGGGCAGACCACAGCCTCCGTCTCCCAGGCCGCCCGCAGCGCGGGCCTGATGGTCACCGGCTGGCTCACCGCCCGCGAGATCGCCGCCGTCGTCCGCACCGCCTACGACCCCAGAGCTCTGGCCGGCCTCCAGCAGTGGTCCGAGCATGGCCGCGCCGAGGCCGACCCGGCAGCAGCGGGCCCGGTCGTCCAGGTCGAGGAGTACGACCGGGTCATCACCGACACCGCCCGCCACGCCACCTACTGGGTGGAGAACTGGCCCCGCACCGAAACAACGCCGGGGTTCCTGCACGGCCTGATGTTCACCGCGGGCGTGCGCCGCTCCTTCTCCCTTATATATGTGCCCCAGGAGCTGGAGTCCGCGCTGCGGGACGTCCAGCGGACCAAGGCCACGATCATCGCCGACGCCAACGAACGCGCCCGCCGCGGACAGGTCGACTCCGAAGCCGACTCCGTGGAGTACACCGACGTCAAGGAACGCGAACGCCAGCTCATCGCCGGGCACGCCGACGTCGCCCTCACCGGCCTGCTCACCGTCTCCGCCGAAACCGACGCACAACTGGACGCCGCCTGCGCGCAGATCGAAACCGCCGCCGTCACCTCCCAGGTCGACCTGCGCCGCCTCGTCTACCAGCAGCCCGACGCCTTCACCCTCGCCGCCCTCCCCCTCGCCCGCACCGCCCTCTAAACGGGCTCGGCAGCCCGCCACCTGCCGGAGACCAACCCCCGCATGCAGAAACCCGACCAGTCCGAACTGATCGCAGAGCTCCAGACTCTCCTCGCTGAAGCCCGCGCCCTTCAAGGCGAGCACCAGGCCCAGCTGGCCCCGTACCTGGGCGCCGAGGGCGAGGTCGCGGAGGACCACCTGCGCGAATGGGACGACGCCCGCATCACGACGGCCATCGAAGCCAGCGACCACCTCGACACCCTCCTCGGGCAGATCAGCCTGCTCATCGGCCCGCCTGCGCGGATGCCGTTTACCGTGACCGTCGCCGGCCGCGAACGGCACGACGGCGAGAGGCCGTACAGCTTCGCCCTCTACGCCACCGGCCTCGACGACGCCCTCCACGCCCTCCCCGGGCTGCCCACCTTCCAGCGCTGGTTGCGCGAGGCAGCCGAACTCGCCCCGGACAGCGCCGAGCCCGACGTGTTGCTCGTGTACGAGAGGTGCCACCCCGGGCTGCGGGCGCCGGGTTAGTTCTCCGACCTGCGCTCCGAGCAAACCCGTAAGCCCGTCCCGCCCAGTACAGCCGTTCCACTGCCGGCCGCCCTGGGCACCGCCCACCGCTCCGCGGCTCGCCGCCGCTGACCCACAGAAGAGAGCCCCGCTCTTGGATTCCGCCCTCACCGACGCAGGCGATGCGCACCCGTACCTGCGGGCCGCCACCGCCGGCGTCCGCCACCACACCCGCCAAGGCGCCACCAGCGGCACCCCTGCCGACCGCGCTCACCTCGATGTCTTGCACGGCCATCTGACCGGACTGCACCTGCTGCTGGACCAGCTCGCCGAGGCCACCCGGCCCGCCCACCCGGCTGCCGGACGCCACCTCGCCGCAGCTCACTTGCGGCTGTGGCAGGCCGCAGCCGGCGTCCACGACGCCTTCCACACCCTCCCCGCCACACCGAAGACAGGCGCCGACCCCGTCTGCCGCCCCGAGACGCTGCCCGAGGGGCCGCCCGTCCTGACTATCTGTCAGCGCCACCTCGCCTCCGGACACTCCATCCGCCGCAAGACCACCCCCAGCGACCACAGCACCCGTACCGCCGGCACCGTGTGAGCGGCCACCACCGCAGAATCGATCCGCCCCATGCCCCAGCAGCACCGCCCCGGCCGCCGCGCCCGCCGCGCCAGCGCCAGCCCCCTGTTCACCCCGCACGGCACCGACCGCGCCAGCCGCCGCGCCGCCCGCAAGCAACTCGCCGAAGCCGAGGCCAAAGCCCGCGCAGCCACCACCGCCGCACACGGGGCCGAGCCCGCCGAGGCACAGGTGCCGATGCCGATGTACCCGCCCTCCGGACGCTCCGGCCCTGCCTCCGCCCGCGGCAGCGTTCTGCGCCTGCCCGCGCACCGCATGACCACCGCGGTCGCCGCCGGCGCATACCCCTTCCTCGCCGAAGGCGGACTCGGAGCCGACGGCATCTACATCGGACGCGACGTCCACGCCGAAGCCGCCTTCACCTTCGACCCGTTCACCCTGTACGGCAAGGTGGAGGGCTTCACCAACCCCAACGTCCTGCTGGCCGGAGTGATCGGCCAGGGCAAGTCCGCTCTGGCGAAGTCCTTCGCGCTGCGCAGTGTTGCGTTCGGCTACCGCGTCTACGTGCCCTGCGACCCGAAGGGCGAGTGGACTCCCGTCGCCCAGGCGCTCGGCGGCACCTCGATCGCCCTCGGCCCAGGCCTGCCCGGCCGCCTCAACCCCCTGGACGCAGCGCCGCGACCGCCGTCCGTACCCGAGGCGGACTGGGCGGGCGAGATCCGAAAGCGGCGCCTGCTCCTGCTCGGCTCCCTGGCCCGCACCGTGCTGGGCCGGGACCTGATGCCGATGGAGCACACCGCCCTCGACATCGCCCTCGACGGCGTCGTCAAGGCTGCCGCCCACGCAGGCCGCACCCCGCTGCTCGGCGACATCGCACACACCCTGGCCCAGCCCGTGCTCCTCGACCAGGCCGCCGGCACCGTCTCCGGCCACCTGGGAGACGCCGCCCGCGACCTCGCCCACGCCCTGCGCCGCATGGTCCACGGCGACCTCGCCGGCATGTTCGACGCCCCCTCCACCGTCGCCTTCGACCCGAACACCCCCATGCTCAGCATCGACCTGTCCCGGCTCGGCGGCTCCGGCGACGACACCGGCCTCGTCCTCGCCATGACCTGCGCCTCCGCCTGGATGGAATCCGCCCTCACCGACCCCCGCGGCGGGCGCCGCTGGATCGTCTACGACGAGGCATGGCGCATCCTGCGCCACCCCGCGCTCCTCCAGCGCATGCAAGCCCAGTGGAAGCTGAGCCGCGGCCTGGGCATCGCCAACCTCATGGTCGTCCACCGCCTGAGCGACCTGCTCTCCGCCGGCGACGCCGGATCCCAGGGCCGGGCCCTGGCCGAGGGGCTCCTCGCGGACTGCTCCACCCGCATCGTCTACCGGCAGGAAACCGACCAGCTCCACGCGGCAGCCGCCCTGCTCGGCCTCACCAGCGTCGAGACCGAGGCGATCTCCCACCTCAGCCGCGGCCGCGGCCTGTGGAAGGTCGCCGGACGATCATTCATCGTTCAACATCTTCTGCATCCGGCCGAGCAGCACCTGTTCGACACCGACGCCCGCATGCACTGAGGTCTGCCCACCTCACCGGGCCACCCCGCATGACCGAATCCCCTACAGGAGGACTCCCATAGAATCCCATCCGACCACCGCACTTTCCCGATGCTCGACGATGACGAGCTCCGGGCACTTGCCGACGACATCCTCGAGCTCGGCCAGCACCACCCCATCGTTCTCGACGCTGACGGCCGGATCCTCGACGGCCGGAACCGGCTGAAGGCATGCGAGATCGCCGGTGTCGAGCCCGTATACGTCACCTACGAGGGAACAGCCCGAGCGCCTATGCCCTGTCGGTCAACAGCCGCCACCGCCACCTGACCAAGGGCCAGCTCGCGATGATCGCCGCCAAGGCCCGTTCACTCAGTGAACATCCGGAGCGTTCACCCAGTGAACAGTCCGTCCGTTCACTGAGTGAACAGGCCGGAGTCTCCACCGGGCGCATCACCCAGGCCGCCATGGTCCTGCGCTACGCACCACTCCTGGCCGACGCCGTCATCAAGGGCACCAAGGGCCTGAACGAGGCGTACGCGACAGCCCAGGAGATCAAGGCCAAGGAGAACTCCGCCGAGGCCCAGCTCGCCCGCCTGCGGGAAGAGGACCCCGAGCCGACCGGGTTGTCGAGGGCGATCTGACCCTGGCCGGCGCGTGGGCGGAACGTACTGAGCGCGTCGAGGAGGACAAGCGTCAGCGGAAGGTGGCCACCCGACTGCTCGACGAACTCGTCCCGCCGCTCGCCCAGACCCGCGGCACCAGGACGTTCAGCCGGTACGACCCCGCGTACGCCACCGGCACGCCCCTCACCCGCGAGATCATCGCGCACGCGATGACGGCGCTGGCCGAGATGGACCAGGTCTGGCAGGAGCGTGATCTGCCGTGACGAGCAATACCGAACTCCTCCTGCGGCAGCTGGTCGAGGAGACCGCGCTGGAGATCACCGACGCCGACTACCGGTTCCGCAAGCGCGACCTCGTCCAGGCGGTTCGCAGCAAGCTTGATCATGTGGACCTCGGCCCGGACACGCTGGCCATCGCCCTGGACAAACTTGCCGACAATGCGGTCACCGGGTTCGGGGACCAGCGCAACCCCCGCCGCAGGGGGCCGGGCTCCTTCTTCCACCCCGACGACATCCTCAAGCTGGGCAACGGCGTCTGGGTCTGGATGAGACGCGCGACTGACTCCGACCTAGTTGCCTGGCGCAAGCAGTCCCGACGGAACCGGGTGCACGTCGATGCGGCGGACAACGAGCTCCAGGACTACGCGGACGATCGCCTCGACGCCTTCCGCACCAGTGACGGCATCGTCTACCTCGAAGACTTGGAGCGGGTCGTCTTCCACTGGACCGAGGACAGCACCACTCAGTCCGGCCTCTTCTGACCGTGACCGGCGAGCACCGCAGGCCCGACCGCCCGACCCGGCGTGCATTGGGCCTGCGGGCCGACCACCAGACCTGTCTGTCCAGGCCTTCCGAAGTCCGCTACCTGCGGCGCCCCCCACGCCGACCGCCCCGCTGCCCACAGGAGCCTCAGCGCCCGCACAGCAGACTTCGTTCCCGAACCCGAAAGCCCCTGCCCTGAACCCCGATTTCGAGCTGTACGACAACGCCGGCCGCGACGCCGAGCAGATCCACTCTCACGCGACCGGGTCTGCCACCGCGGCTGACCTGGACCGGTGGGCGCGCAGGGCTGCCGCCGGCCTCCTGGCCCGCCACCGCTTCCCGGAACCGCCCCTCGGCGCACCCGACCTGCGCCCCTATCTGAAGGCCCTGGACGAGGCGGCCACACCTGTCGAGGCCGCCGTCGTCACCAGCGCCGTGCTCAACGCTTCCGAAGCGTTCGTCGGCGCCCTCAGCGACTACCTCCTCGCCGCCGGCCACCGCTACCAGCACAACGAACGGTCCTCGGCCGACTCCCCACGCACGGCGGCGTGGAGAGCCGCGAGCGGACTGCTGGCCTCCATGAGCGAGGCCGCCCGCGCCGTCGAGACCACGCTCCGCCAGGAGTACGACACCCCCTCCCGACCGGGCAGCCACCCCGGACAGCAGCCACCGGCTCCTCCGCCGAACCCCGCATCCGGCCCCACCGCACCCCGCCGCTAGAACCCATGACAGGAGGCAGCACGCACATGCTGCACCACCCCGTGAGCATCCACGTCGGAGCCCACACCGCCGCCCCCATGACCCACCCGCGCACCGACCCCGTCCACCACCTGCTGTGGGGGCGTGGATTCTCCTACTGCCCCCGCCTGAACGCCTACGTCGCACCCTCGGAACTCCCGGTCGAACAGCAGGAGCAACTCGTCCACCAGGCCGTCCACGCCCTCACCACGCTTGGCCACCCGGTCGCCCACTTCCACCACCAGCACCCGGGCTAACCCGCCCGGCCAGCCGCCCGGAGACACCCTCTGCCCCCACCGCCCACCCCCGCGACCGCGCCCCCGGGCCCGCCGCCCCTGACCACCCCCACGGATCCGCGAGGCCGCTATGCCTACGGCCTGCTCCTCCTCGACCTCACCGACCGCCTCAACGGGATCCCGGACCCCGGCCGCGCCGCCGCTCTCGTCGACCAGATCCTCCATCCCGACGACGGGCTGCTGGCCCGGCTCGCCGAGCTCTTCGAAGCCGCCGGTGAGAAGGCGAAGGAGTCCGAGGACGACGACGCCTTCGACTTGGCGGCGGACTTCGAGGAAGCCGCCGTCCAACTCCGCGACATCGGCGACACCCTGCACGGCGCCACCGAGCGGATGGCAGCACTCGCCCCCGCACCCGCACCTGCGCCTGCGCGGCGGTCCAGTTCTCTCGGCAGCACCGTCCCTACCAGCAGCAGCCGGCCGGCGCCCGGCCGTTCCCGCTGACCACCCACCCACTTCCCCCGGAGGATCCCCTGGCCACCCGCTCCTTCATCGCCCGCCCCACCGAATCCGGGGGCTACGAAGGCATCTACGTCCACTGGGACGGCTACCCCAGCCACCACCTGCCCCTCCTGCTGGCCGCCCACCAGTACCGCTTCGCCGGCGGCCTCGACGCCATGGCCCGCCACCTGATCGACGACGTACCCGTCGGCTGGTCCGCGCTCGGCACCGACCTCCTCGACGGCGCCCCCGACGAGCTGATCACCGCCCTCACCCGCGGCGAGCGGTACACCAGCGACCAACTCGACGTCATCACCCCCGACGGATCACCTCCCACCCGCATGACCGTGCGAGACGGGCAGGCATCCGGTCTGGACTGGGGCTACGTCCTCCACGGGCACGGCATCGAGGTCATCAGCCTCCGCGAGGAACAGCGCGGGCCCGTCGTCGGCTGGGCGACCGACGCCCGCACCCGGTTCAGCGACCACCCGGCGCTGTGGCAGCCGACCGGACCGGTCCCCGGCCGCCCGCCCTCGCCCGCTCCAAAGCTGGCCACCACCGCCGTGCCGCCCGCCGCCGCCCCGGCCGCCACCACGCACCCCACACGCCGCTGACCGAAACGGAGCCCCACTTCTGTCCGGCCAGTTCGTTCTCGGCACGCACCCGCAGTACGGGTACGTCGCCTCCTCCACCGGCATCCCCCACCACATCAGCCACTGGTACCTCACCCGCCTCGGCTTTCAGCCGGTCCATGGCCTGCACGGCGTATACCTGCTGAGCACCCCCGGCCACGACGGTCCCCGGCGCACCCGCCAAGCCGTCGCCAGCCTGCGCGCCAGCGGCTACCCGGTCCACGCCGACTACTCCCTCGATCCCGCCAACACCACCCAGGCGGCCCCGGCACCGGACCCGCGGACGTGGTACCGCACCACCGTGGCACAGGCCGCAGCCGTCTGCTCCTCGCAGCACCGGCCCGCCGTGCCCGCCCGCCCCTCACCTGCTGCCACTACTGGGCGGCCGGCGAACGTACCCGCAGCTGCCGGGCCGGGGCGAAGCCGTTGATGAAGGACACCGCGATCATCTCCATCACTCGCGGCAGGGGCGGGCAGGTCGAGGCCGAGGGCCCGATCGACGCGCTCGCCTCCGCCCTGCTGGACCGTGCCGGGTTCATCCGGCAGCCCACCCTTCGCGGCACCTGGCACCGGCTCCCCTTCGACATGGGCGAGGAGTGGGAGAACGAACACGCCTCCTACGCAGCCGACATGCTCCGTGCCGCCCGCTACGCGATCCGCCTCGACCCGGACCTGACCCCCGGCGGCCGTCCCGCACCGAACAGCCCGCGCCAGGGCGCCGGCCCGGTCCCTGCACCCGCTGCGCCCGCCGCGGTGCCCCGCACCCGCTGACCACCAGGACCTTCCCATGACCACCACCCCCCAGCCCGGCCCCGGCCTGCCCTCGCCCAGCGAGCTGCGGCGCCAGGCCCGCGCCGAGGCCGGCCCCTTCCTCGACCGGCTGGACCTGCCCGACCCCGCCGACGCCCTGCGGGACTGGACACGCCGACTGGCCGAGGCCGAGACACCCGCCCAGTTCCACGTCCTCGTCGACACCATGACCGGCACACACGACAGCACGCTGCTGGCCCTGCGGGACTTCCTGCTCACCGCCGGCACCTGGTGCCGCGAGCACGGACACGCCCGGCTCGGCGAGCGCTACCAGCGCACCAGCGACCTCCTCGACGTCGCCGACCGGCTCCTTCACCAGCTCGGCCTCGACCACCTCGCCGCCACCTGGCCCAACCAGGCACCCACCGCCCCCTCCCCAGGAAGGACACCTCACTGAACTCGGCCGAGATCAACCTCTTCACTAGCAAGCACGACGGCATCGTCGCCCTGGTCACCGGCAACAACTGGCGCTGGGCCCGCAAGATCCTGCTGGTCGCAGGATTCGCCAAGGACGACGACGGCAACTACACCCTGCCCCTGGCCGACCTCTCCCGGATCCGCGCGGCCCTGACCGACGTCCACGAGCTCGCCCGCGCCTGCCAGATCAAAGTCACCGCCACCCACCAGCCCTACGTCGGCGGCTTCGCCCGGGACATGGCCAAGCACCTGCCCGGCCAGTGGAGCGTGAAGGTCGAAAACTACTCCCTGCCGGTGTGGCAAGAGGACCTGGCGGCCTGCCTGTGGGACACCAGCCCCCGGCCGGGCTCGGAGTTCTACGGCCCGCTGCTGCACACCGTGGAGAAGTGCCGGGTGCCCTGGGCAGCCGTGCTGCGCAGCGACACCGGAGGCGAACTCGCCGTCGTCCAGGCCCCCCGTGACGGCCTCTACCACGTCGGCGCGATCGCCCCCAGGGACATGTACATGGACGAGGAGGTAGTCCCGCCTCGCAGCATCGCCGTGCAGCCCTCCGCGGTCACCGCAGCGCGCCAGGTCGGCTCCGTGCTGCTGGCGGACTACCGCCGGGCCGTCCTGCAGTCCCACCTCAACCACCTGGCCGATGATCTCGCCTGGGCGCAGGAGGCGTTCGAGCCCGGCACTGTGCTGAGTCCGCCGCAGCCGGACCTGGCCGCCGCCTTCGCCCGCTTCACCACCCATGCCCCTGACCTCATCGCCGCCCTGCGGCAAGCCGCCCCTGGCACGTTCGGCAGGCAGGAAGCGGGCTTTCTGGAGCGTATGGACTCCGCCTTCGGACCCCAGCCGCCCGGCAGCGACCCGGACACGCCCGCGGCGGTGCCCGCTGTTGATCCGCTGGCGCTGTGGCTGATGGAAGGAGGCGAGCTGGTCAGCCTGGCCCGCACGGCCCACCCGGCGCTCATGCCAGGGCCCGCTGCCGCCGTGTCCGGCCGGTCTCCGGCCGTTGCGGGTGCTCTTCCCGCTGTCCTGCCGCCGCGTTCCGGGGCCGTCCCGAGCCGCCGATAGCCCCCGCCTCCCTGGAGTGCCCATCACCTCTCGCCCGGACCCGACCCCACCACTGCGTCAGGCGGTCGACTCCCTGACCGGCTACGCCGCCCACTATTCGTCGGTACGACTGCGCCTCGAAAAATCCCAGATGGACCCGCGCAGCGGGTACGGGCTGATCACCGTCACGGGCGCCGCCTTCGAGGGACGCGTCCGCGATCTCGCCGAGGCGTTCAAGCGTCTACTGCCTCACGTTCCCGTGCTGCTGGAGTCCGCTCGCGCCGGTATCGAAGCCATGCCACCCGCCCGTCACCACCCCGGATGGCGGCTGCTGCTGGACGACCTCGCACACTCCGCCAACCAGGCATCACGCCCCGTCAACATCACCGACGGACTCGGTGACCGGCTGTGGCCGTACCTGCAGACCTGGGGCGAACGCGCCACCCTGCTGCGCGGCCTCGCCCTCCAACCCCAACAGCCCCACACGGAGCTTTTCTTGAGCGCGCAGGAGGAGGGGCCGTGGACCGCGTACGCCCGCTCGGCCCGCCTGCGGGGCCTGCTCCAGCCCATGGAGTCCCGCTACGACGCCGCGGGCCGGCAGATCACCGTGGCCACCGCCCTGCACCCCGAGGACCCTGACGAGGAGATCGTCCTGGTCCTGGCCGGGGATATCGACAGCCCCGGCATGCGGGTGATCGGGCACTACGACAGCCACGACGACGCCATCGCCCACCTGCCGCCGGCGGTCCCGCCCGGCGTGCTGTACCCGGCCGGGCCGCCCGCCGTACGGGATACGCAGGCGCCGTCCCTGGCCGACCTGACCCGCGACGTGGCCGGCGCCCGCCACAGCGGCGACGTCGCCGGGGCGATCTCATACATCGCTGGCCACCCGATCGAGGGCGGGCACCTCGGCGAGCTCACCGCGTTCCTCGACACCTGTTCGGCCTGGGCGAGCGCCATGGACACCCGCGCCGGCCACGACCTCGCCGCCCGACTGCGGGTGCTCGCCACCCAGACCCGGCAGCTCGGCCACGAACTGCGCCTCGTCGGCGACGACATGGACGCCGCCGTCGCCGTCCTGCCTCCGTACCGCACCCCGGCCCCCCGCCACCTCCAGGCGCCAGCCATCCCGGCGCTGACCACCACCCCGCTGCCGGCCACGCCGCTGGCAAACGCGCTGCCCGCCCACCGCCGGTAGCGGCCCGGCCCAGCTCTTCCACCTCATCTCGTACGCCATCTGACGGAAAGCCCTGCCCTGTTGACCCTGGCCGCCACCCCGACCGCCGCCCCGCCCCCTGCCACCTACGCTGCCGTTCTCGGCAGTCGGCACGTCGCCCGCCTGCTTGCGGGCACTCTGACCGGTCGCCTCCCCAACGGCATGGTCCCCGTCTCCCTCGTCCTGTGGATCACCGCAGCCGGCGGGAGCCTGGCGTTCGCCGGGATGCTTGCCGCTCTGTACGGGCTGGCGTCGGGGCTGTCCCAGCCGGTCAAGGGCAGGCTCATGGACCGGTACGGGCAGACCCGTGTCTCGGCCCCGGCGGTCCTGGTCAACTCCGGCTGTCTGCTCGCCCTCACCTGGATCGGGGCGAGCGGGCACCCGGCCGCCGTCACCGCGGTGGTCGGCGTGGCGGGGGTCTTCACGCCGCCTCTGGAGGCCGGGCTGCGTGCTCTGTGGCCGAGCGTGCTCACGGACCCCGGACAGCGTCGCGTCGTCCAGGCCCTCGACACCGGCTCCCAGGGACTGCTCTACATCGCGGGCCCCCTGCTCGCCTCCTGGCTGGCCACCACGTACGAGCCCGATGCCGCGCTCGCTGTGACCGCCGTACTGGGCCTGGCCGGCACCGTCGTGGTGCTGACCGCCGCCCCGTCGCGGACCTGGCGCCCCGCCGCCCCGGACAGCGGGGCGGCGGGAAGCGGGCGGCTGATGAATACCGCCCTCGTCCTGCTGTTCCTGGCGCTCGCCGGGACCGGCTTCACCCTGGGCGCGATGAACGTGTGGGCCGCCGGCATGGCCACCACCCACCACCAGCCCCTGCTGTCCGGGGTGCTGCCCGCGGCGTTCTCCACTGGGTCCTTCCTCGGCGGCCTGATCTACGCGCGCCGGGCCTGGCCCGGCACGACCACCACCCAGCTGCTGGCCACCAGCGCGCTGTTCCTCCTGGGCTGGCTGCCCCTGCTGGCGCAGCCCGGCCCCCGCACTGCGATCGGGCTCGCCCTCCTGCCGGGCCTGTTCCTCACCCTGGTCATCACCTGCGGATTCCACACCGTGGACACTCTCGCCCCCGCCTCCCGCACCACCGAGGCGTACGCGTGGCTGATCCTGGCCGTCGGCGTCGGCCAGGCCGCCGGCACCGCCCTCGCCGGAACCCTCGCCGACCACCCGCAGACGCTCGCCGCACTGCCCGCAGCGGGAGCCGCCACCGCCCTGCTCGTCCTGCTCCTGGCCCGCCCGAAGCTCGGGCCCGGACGCCGCCCCGGACGCCACCGCCGCCCACGACCCACCCCCCGCTCGCACTCGAACTCCCATACGCCCGAAGGAGATACCCCTATGGCTGTACGCACCGCATGGAAGATCGTCCACAGCTGTGGTCACGAAGTCACCCACGACCTGTCCGACCGCCCCGCCGACCGCCGGGCGTCCTTCGCACGCTGGCTCGCAGGCCGCGACTGCACCGACTGCTGGAAGGCCGCCCGCGACGGCGACCGCGCCGCCAAGCAGGAGTGGCTGGCCGCGCGCCGCGCCGAGGAGCAGGCCGCCGCGAAGGCATGGACCGAACAGTTCGACATGCCGCCCCTGGAGGGCCCCGAGCGTGCCCTGGAGTGGGGCGAGCGCTCCCGCTACCAGCTGGCCACCGCCGCCTACACCGCGCTGGTCACCGAAGGGACCTGGGACGAGGCGGACTGGGCGGTACTGGAGGAGAAGGTCCGCACGGTCACTCGGGCCGGGTGGTGGATCGACCAGAGGGAAGCCGAGGGCACCGACCTGCCGGAACTGCTCGACGCAGCAGGCGAAGCGGACCGCGGCACGGAGAACCCGTTCCGGTGAGCGCCGAGCCGGGACGACGGCAGGGGCGGACATATATAGCGGACGATCCCCGGTTAGCCAAACCGGGGATCCTCCAGACCATTGAAAGTGCTGGCCCCACCGCCAGCCGTGCTCTTCGCAGAGAGGATTTTGCCGTGCCCGAAGCCGTCTCCCGTGACGTGTGCATACCCGCCGACACCATCACCCCCGACCGGGACATCACCCATGCCCACTTCGCCCCGGGCGACCAGATCGTGGTGATCAAGGGCGTCGCGGACGGCGAACTGTGGGGCGACGCGATGACGGTGGTCACCCCGTCCTGGCACACCCCCACCGAGGAGGACGGATGGAGGCTACGCGACCCCAACGGCGGCGCCCTGTCCTTCATCACCGGGCACCCCCGCTACCTCGTCCACCTCTCCAAGCGCTGCCCGGACTGCCTGATCTACCAGCGCGCCCTGCGGGACTACCTGCTGCCGAAGGCCGACGGGGACAAGCCCCTGGACGGAGGCTGGTACTCCATCACGGACCGCAACCAGCTGGTCCACGCCGCGGACAAGGGGAGCGCCCGGTGATCGCCCGCCTGCACCGCCGGCAGCACGCCGCTACGGCCGCGCTGGGCAACGCGCTGGAGCGTCCAGTCAGCTTCACCCGCGAACTCAGCCCACGCATCGTGGCGTCCTGGGACCGGCTGGACCCGCGCTCCGGGTTCGCCGAGCGGGAGGCATGGAGCGAGTTCCAATGGGCCGCGCACCTCAGCCATGCACAACCGCGCTCCGAGGCGGGCGATTCGCCGCATTTCCTTCATTTCAGCGTCCGGTTGCACCGCATGGACCGGCCGCTCGCCCCGGCGCAGTGGTCGGAGATCGCCCACCGGCTCGCCCGCACCGCGGGCCTGGCGCCGCCTGCGGACGGCGAGCCGTGTCGGTGGATTGCGCTCCAGTTCCGGCACGGGCGCCTGGATGTGATCGCCAGCCTGGTCCGCGAGGACCGCACCCTCGCCCGCACCCCGAGGCGGCTGGCCGAGGAACTCGCCCGACAGGCGCGGATCCTCGAATCCGAGTTCGACCTCATCCCCGCCCGGCCCCCGGCCGGACACCAGGACCAGGTGATCGCCGGCCCCCAGGTCGCAGCGGAAGCCACGCCCGCGCAGATCGCCGAGCAGATCCGCGCCCTCACCGACGAGATGAACGGCAGCCTCGCCCAGGCCCGGCGCCTGGCCGAACAAGCCGCCCACCAGCTGGCGACACGGCCCGAGGTGTACGCCCGGCGCGGCGCGCACCAGCTGGAGTGGGCAGCCGGGCGTCTGTACGGGCTGCTCCACGACCTCGAAGGCGCCGCCGAGACGCTGGCCGACCCGCCCGCGCTGCTGCGCAACGCCGTGGTCCGCTCCACCCGGCGCCCCGCCCGCGCGGCGCGGCGATCCCGCTGAACCACCCTCGAAGGGAGCCTGTTTGCCCCTGGCCGAACGCCACCTCGCCCTGCGGCGTGACCCGCACTCCGGTGAAGTCCTCGCCCGCGGCGGCGACGCCGTCGCCCGCAGCATCCTTGAGCGCACCGGCTTAGGCAGTGTCTGATGGCTCTTTGATGAGGTCGCGGAGCCAGATCACGATGGCTGCGGTGGCCAGGGTGCCGTGGAAGATGTAGTCGCGTTTGTCGTACCGAGTCGCGACGGCCCGGTGCTGTTTCAGCTTGCTGATGCAGCGTTCGACGGTGTTGCGCTGGCGGTACTGCTCACGGTCGAAGGCCGGTGGGCGGCCGCCGGCCCGACCAAGGCGGCGGCGGTTCGCACGCTGGTCGTCCGGCTGGGCGATCGTTGCTTTAATCCCGCGTTTGCGCAGGTAGACGCGGTTGGCGCGGCTTGAGTAGGCCTTGTCGCCGCGGGCCCGGTCCGGCCGGGTCCGCGGACGTCCTGGCCCGGTGCGGGCCACGTTCAGGGCCTGCATGAGCGGGATGAACATCGGGCTGTCCCCACGCTGACCGGGCGAGGTCAGCCAGGCCAGGGGCCGGCAGCGGTCATCCGCCAGCAGGTGGACCTTGCTGGTCAGCCCGCCCCGGGAGCGTCCCAGGGCCTCACGGCCATCTCCGTCCACACGCGCGCCACCCCCTTTTCAGGATGGTCGGCCGGAGGAGCGTGCCGGGCTCCGGCCGCGTGCTGGTGGGCCCGGCAGGTGGTGGAGTCGGCGTTAACTGCCCACGAGCCGTCCGCGTCCTGGGCGGTGGAGTCGGCGCCGGCCTGCAGAGCGCGCAGGATCTTCGACCAGGTGCCGTCGGCCGACCACCGGCGGTGGCGTTCGTAGACCGTCTGCCAGGTTCCGTAGCGTTCAGGCAGGTCACGCCAGGGAATCCCTGTCCGCGTCCGGTAGAACACACCGTTGACCACGGTACGGTGATCAGCCCACCGCCCACCCGGATTCCCGGTCTCCGGCAGCAGCGGAGCTATGCGCTCCCACTGAGCATTCGTCAGTTCATGCCGACGCACCATGCCAGACCCCTGCCCAGAACAGTGATAGATCCACCATCCCAGGCAAGAGCCATCAGACACTGCCTAGTCCCCGTCATCCGCTACCACGACCGCTACCACCGGCTGCCGAAGAACCTCGACCGGGCCGAGGAGGAACGCCTGGCCACGCGCGCCGTGGCCCGCCTGCAGGCAGTCGGCTACCACGTCGAGGCGGACACCGCTTATGTCACCGAACACCGTGAGCCGTACTACCTGCCCCTCGGCGCCCAGGTCGCGCACCTCGCCGCCCGTATCCGCGAAGCCGAGTCCACCGGCGACGTCGCGGCCGTTCTGACCGAGCTGACCGCCGACCACGACGGCATCCTGCCGGCCCTGGCCGAAGTCCTCTCCGCCGCCGCCGACTTCTACGAGCATCTCGGCGATCCGGCCGACGCCTACACCGCGAAGCGGCTGCGCTACCTGTCAGGGGAGCGGCTCGCCGTCATCGACGCCGACCTGCGTACCACGCGCAACGACCTCGCCGACCGGCACACCACGCACCCCCACCGCAGCACCTGCCCCGGCGAGGTCGGCCCCGGTGAGACCGAGGCGTCAACCGTCTGTCCCTGCCCCGTCCCGGTCACCACCCCGTTGCCCTCCGCACCGGCCGCGCTGCCGCCCGTCCCCGTCGGCCGGCACCGCTGACCTACCCCACCCCGTCCCGTCCCGCCTTGAGGAATCCATGCCCGCCCACCGCCACGAGGAACTCGGTGCCTTCGCCGCGATCCTCACCCAGCTCCTGCCCGGTGCCTGGACCCACCAGCTCCGCCGGCACACCGCCTACGACGACCAGTTCTTCCTCACGTCCGATGTGTGGGACATGAACCAGGTCGCCGAAGCCATCGCCGCCACCACCCTCATGCACGACGCCATCCTGACCCGCGACGACGGCCTGCGCCTGTTCCTCATGGACCACCCCCGCCACGAGGACACCTTCCTCATCGCCGCCATGGCCCCCGCGGACACGGCCGCCGAAGCCTTCCGCGGCGTACCCGAGCCGGACGGCATCGCGATATCCGACGACCCCGAGCAGGCTGCCGACGCCATCACCACCCGCCTCCTGCCCCGCCACGAAGCCGCCCTCGCCCACGTCCGCGACAACGCCGCCCGCCTCACAGCCAACGCGCCCGGGCCGCACACCGTCGAGATGACCTGGACTGAGGACGGCTCCCTCACCGCCGCGGCCACCAGCGACGAGGCCGCCCGGATCCTGGCCGCCAACGGGTTCGTCCGCGACTCCGACCGGCAGGCGTACGTCCTCTCCAGTGACGACACCGCCGTCCAGGCCCGCCACGTACGCACCGCCGGCAGCCAACTCGCCGCCCTCGGCATCGGCGTCGCCCTGCGCCACCCCGCAGCCCACCCCGCCATCGACACCACCCCAGTTCCGGTGCCACGCCAGCACGCGGCGGGCAAGGCCCGGTCCCGGTGAGGAAGAAGCCCGATGGCTCGCCGGACCCCGCACGAACCTGATCGCGGCGGTGGGTTCCCCTCGGACCCGCTGATGCCCTGGCACCCGCCACATCCTTCCCTCCCGCCCGAGGAGCCCATGCCCCCCCGCACGCCCCGACCTGGCCGCCTACGCCGGCGCCCTCGCCACCCGGCTGCCCGGCGCCTGGACCACCGCCTACAGCCGCAACGCCGCCTACGCCGACCAGCTCTCCACCACCGCGGCAGTCTGGGACGCCGGCGCCGTCGGATACGCCGCGTCCAACTTCGTCCTTGGCCACCAGGCCGTGCTCACACGCCCCGACGGCGCACGCCTGCTGCTCTTCGACCGGCCCCTGCGCCCCCGGCAGTTCATGGTCGCCGCCCTGGAGCCGGACGCCCATCACGAGGCCTTCCACGGCGTGGCCGAACCAGGCGGCATCAGCGTCCCCGTCGACCCCGCCCGCGCAGCCGTCCAGGTCGCCCGCCGTCTGCTGCCCCGCTACGAGGCCGCCCTGCGCCAGGTCCGGCACAACACCGCGCACCCTCCGCCGCGGCGGTCGGCACCACCTGTGATCACCGGGATGGTGAGCATCGCCTGGTATCCCGACGGCGTGGTCGGCGCCGTCACCGGCGTCCGCGACGCCACCTCCGCCCTGTACGGCGCCGGGTTCCAATTCCACCCCTACCAGCGGATGTTTCTGCTGCCCGCCTCCCTGGGTGACCGCGAGCAGATCGCCCGCATCGACATGGCCGCCCAGCACCTGGCCCGGATCGGCGTCGGTGTCACGGTGCGCCCCGCCCCGGCCGCCACTCCCGCGACGCCCGCCCCCCGCCCGCCCCTGCCGACCGCCGTGTCCGCGCCAGGCCGCTGACCCCAACCCCGCCCCGTCTTGAAGGAGTCCCCGCCTTGGGCAATCTCGCCGATGAATCCGGCACCGACGTCGAGATCTACCGCCGGGCCCTCACCCCCGACGCCATCCACATCGTCAGCCGCACCGACGCCCCCAAAGAACTCCTGGCCCTCCTCGACAGCGCCGGTCTCGAGCGTAAGACCGAGGCCATCTACACCTGGCACGAAACCCCCCAAGGTCTGAGCGAGGCCGCACAGAAGCAGTTGGTCACCCGCGCCGTACTCCCGCTGCTGATCGCCGACTACAAGGTCAACATCGACCCCGACGTCTACGACGTGACCGCCTGGGCGCAGAACCTCCGCGAGCACCGCGCCGCCCAGGCCCAGTCCGCAGGAGCGCCGGCCCTTCCGCCCCCGGGGCCGGCCGGCCCCCACCCCGGCCGTACCCGCTGACCGCAGTTCTCAGCCAAGTGCCCGGTCCGGCCCGGCCGGGCTGGACCGGGCAACCTCACCCACCGGAGCATCCACGATCCCCAAGCCCGCGCGGCTTCCTGCGCCGATCACGGCAGACCGCCGTCCGCGCCTGGCCGTTTTCCTGATGCGCCGCTACCTGCGCGCCGTGACCGCCACCGGCGCCGGCCGCCACCACGTACGCGCCACCGGACCCCTCGGCGCGCTGGATGAATCCCGCCGCCGATCCCCTCGCCCCTGACAACAAACCGGGAGGACCATGACCGACCCGACCCCCGATCCCGTACTGCTGGCACGGCACATCGCCCAGCAGATCAGCCGACTCACTGACCACCTTGCCGTCGCGCCGCCTCGGCAGGCCGCCCAGATCCTCGGGCACGTCCTGGCACCCGACGGTGTCCTCGACGGGATGACCTGCCTGGTCGCCGCCGGATCCCGCTTCGCCAAGGACCGCGCCACCTCCGGAGCTCTGCCGCCGGAGGTGTGGCTCGCCCTCGGCCGCGCCTCGAACGATCTCGACGCCATATGCGGTGACCTCGCCGAACACACCGAAGACATCCACCGACTCACCCAGACCCCGGCAACCGCCACAGCCCGGCCGGTCGCATCCGCCCTCGTCGCACGGAGGCACCGATGAAGAAGCAGCAGTGGACCGGCTGGGGCCCGTCCGCCGACCAGCCGGAACAGCACTACCTGATCGAACCCCGCCACCTCGGCGGCGGTGGCGACCCCCGCTACATCGCCGAGTACCTGCGCGCCTCCGGCTGGAGCGACCACACCCGCGGAGGCGGGCCGTACGTCTTCGACAGCCCCGACCGCACCGTGCGCATCGGCTACGACCCCACCACGATGCCCGGCGGCTGGACCGTCTCCGGGCAAGCGGTCGGCGAACACCAGGCGGCCTGGCACGCCACGTTCACCATGGCCGTCCCCGTCGAGATCGTCGCCGGCCTGACCGACAGCCTGACCAAACCGCGCTCCGCGCACGCCCCCAACGTGTGGGCCCCGCTCGAGGAGCACGGCTGGGAGACCGAACGCGGACAGCACTTCACCGCCGTCTCCCCGGACCGCAACGCCTGGGTGCAGTACCACCAAAACGAAGCCGGCCAGGCCCACTGGTGGGCCGGCGCCCGCACCGAACACGGACGCGCATGGGACGCGGTCTTCACCTCCACCACCCCGCTCCACCTCGTCCAGGGCTTCTCAGCAGCGCTCGCCGACCCGACCCCGGTGATGCGACCGCGCGGACACGTCCCCGCCACCAAGTGGATCAAGACCACGTCCGTGTCGGTCCGGCCCTCCGAGCTCGGTGCGTGGCAGCAGGCCCGGATCACCGCGGCCCGCGCCGCGGCCTGGGCCCGCAACTCCTGGGCCGCCGCCCGCCCCCGCAAGCACACCCCCACCACCAGCCCGTACGCGGCAGCAGGTTCTCGTGGCCGCCGATAACCAGGGAAGGGAGATGAAGCCCTCTTCGTGAGCATCAATGAGCGGCACCTGGCCGCTTTCGCCGCCGACCACAACCTATTCGGCTCACCCGTCAGCCCCCGCTACCTCGCCGGCCGCGGGGACCCCCGGCACGTCACCCACGCCCTGTGGGCCGCCGGATGGACCACCGCCTCCGACCCCCTCCACCCGGCCATCCGCATGACCAGCCCCGACCATTCGCTGCGTCTCGACATCAACTTCGCCCAGCGCCGCTCCGGCTGGAGGGTCAGTCCCGAATTCGGGCACAGCCACTGGTCCGCCTCCTTCAGCACCGACACGCCGGTGGAGGTCGTCGCAGGCCTGACCGACGCCCTGATCCAACCCGAACCCGACACTGCTGTTTCCCCGGTCTCCGACATCCTCACCGCCCGCGGCTGGCAGCACACCACCGACGAGGCCGGAACACAGACCCTGCTCTCCCCGGACGGCACCGTTCAGGCGGAGCTGCGCGTATCCCCCTCGATCGGGGTGATCGGCTGGCAGTTCACCGCCGCCTACCGCCACGCCGAGTACGGGCCCGAGGGGCTGGTGTGGCGGGCCGACTTCCACGAGAACACCCCGCCCCACCTGCTCACCGCGGTGACCGCCGCGGTGAGCCGCCCCGAACCCGTGCTGCGCGCCCGGTTCGACCACGTCTCCAGCCCCCACGTGAGCGTCGACGCGGAGTTCGCCATCGGCGACGCGATGGTCGCCGCTCATAAGCAGCGCCTAGCCCTGGCCCGGCGCCACCGTCCCCGCCCGCCGAAGCCCAACCCGGGCGTGGCCGGCCCCGCGCCCGCCGCCCGTACCGCCGCGGCCGGCCCCGCACGATAGTCCCCGCCCTCCCGTTCCAAGGAAGCCCTCACCTCGTGTCCCTGTCCGCTGACGAAGACCACCAGCGTGCCCTCGTCCGGCTCAACCGGTACATCACGGAGGCCGCGGAGATCCTCGCCTCCTGGGACGCCTACTCCGACGAGCACTCCGACGCCGAGGGGTGGCCCCACGACCCCGACGCCTACGGATACCGGCAGCGCCGCCGCGATGCCGACACCTGGGAGGCGTTCGCAAAGATCAGGTTCGTCGCCCTCACCCACCTCCTGCCGCTCGCGGAGCGGCAGCTGCCGAACATCCCGCCGCGCCGTGTCCGTCCGCCTTGGTCCTGGCAGCTCAAGACGCTGCGGACCTCGCTCGACGAGCTCTAGCAGCCCCGCCGCCACACCAGTCCGCCCACGGCAACCGTCATCTCCGCCGCGAGGACGAAGCCCGCATCCAGGAGAACACCCTGACCGATCCCACTGCCCCGCTCGTCGAGCAGGCCCTCCTCCTTCCCCGCTACCTCGCCGGACCCGGCGACCCGGCCTGGGCCACCGCCGCCCTGCACCACGCCGCCGGATGGAGCCACTCGCACGACTCGCTCGTGCCACGTACGCAACTCACCAGTCCCGACCGGCTGGCGGTACTGCACCTGGTGCCCGACCCGGACCAGCCCTGGTGGGTCGTGCGCCGCCACCGCACCGACGCGAACCCTGCGTGGTCGGTGAAGTTCGGCGCCCGCACCCGCAGCCGCCCCCGCAGCAGGCAGCCCGTATGAGCCGCTTCTGGCCGCTGGATGGCAGCCGAGGGGCGACCACGACGGCCTGACCTCGCCCGACGGCATCGCCCACGTCGAGCATTTCACCGACACCGGCTTCAACAGCTACTTCATCGACGTTGCCGTAAGCGGCAACCCCGAAGGCCAGGTCTGGAAGGCCTTCCTCAGCGGCAGCACCCCGCCCCACCTGGTCACCGCGGTCACCCGCGCGCTGGCCGACCCCGCCCCCATCGCCCGCGACCCGAACCACCTGCCCGGCCTCGGCCACCACCTGCACACCACCACCGTGCAAGTACCGGCCGCCGACGTGGCGTTCGCCCTCGAACGGCGGATCGAGTCCCTCACCACCCGCCGGCCGAACGCCACGCCCTCCACCGCTCCGCCGGCGGCCCCGCCATCGCCCCGCCGTACCCGCTGACCCCCTCTGGAACCGCCCCCTTGCCCAACTCCTCCTCGAACTCAGGCAACGACGGCTACGACATAGCATTTAAGGCACTGCTCGGCGCCATGGCCGTCATCATCCCCGCATCCTCCCTGGCCTGGCTCGGCGGCAACGCCCTCGTCTGGGCCACCGACGTCGGCGACTGGGTGCCTTACCAGCCGGCCGCCGCCCTCCTCCACCCCGACCAGCTGTGGCCTGCCGCGGATGAGACCGCGCTGCTGATCGCCACCCGCATGCTGCCCGCCATCGTCCTCATCGCGCTCGTCCTGGGCGGGCTCACCTGGTGGCGGCGTCGCACCGGCGCCAGCGGCGGGGGCAAGCGGAAACGTATCGCCGGGATGGCCAAGCGGTCCGACATCGAGCCGCTGCTGGCCAAGGCCATCACCGCCAAGGCCCGTTCCCTGCGCCCCAGCCTGAAGCACGCCAAGAACATCGACGCCAAGGACACCGGCGTCCTTCTCGGCAACCTCCAGGGCAGCCGGCACGAGGTCCGGATGGGGTACGAGGACGTGGCCGTCGCCATCATGGCGCCCCGCTCCGGCAAGACGACCTGCCTGGCGATCCCCGCCATCCTGGGTGCGCCCGGCCCGGTCCTCCTCACCTCGAACAAGGCCGCCGGCGACGCCTACACCGCCACCCTCGACGCCCGCGGCCAGGTCGGCCGGGTGTGGTCGATGGACCCGCAGCAGATCGCCCACGCCGAGCGGGCCATGTGGTGGAACCCCCTCGCCGACGCACGCACCCTCGACGGAGCGGGCCGTCTGGCCGGGCACTTCCTCGCCGCTTCTGTGGATGCCTCGCAGCAGGGGGACTTCTGGTCCAAGGCCGGATCCAACATCCTGTCCCAGCTCTTCCTCGCCGCCGCGCTCGATGAACGGCCGATCACGGACGTGATGCAGTGGCTGGCGTTCCCCGCGGACCGTACGCCGCTGGACATCCTGCGCGACCACAAGTTTACCGCAGTTGCTTCCCAGTTGAAGGGCACCGTCGAAGGCCCGCCGGAAACCAGGGACGGTATCTACGAGACCGCCCGCCAGTACGCCGCCGCCCTCCTCAACAGCGAGATCGCCGCCTGGGTCACCCCGCAGAAGGGTGTGGCCGAGTTCCGGCCCGTCGAGTTCGTCACCTCCCTCGACACGCTGTTCCTGCTCAGCAAGGACGGCGGTGGCGGCGCCTCAGCGCTCATCGCGGCGTGCGCGGACTCCGTGATGCGGGCCGCGACCGCCCAGGCCGAACGCGTCGGCGGACGCCTGGACCCGCCGATGCTGGCGATCCTCGACGAGGCCGCCAACGTGTGCAAGATCAGCGACCTCCCTGACCTGTACTCCCACCTCGGCTCCCGCGGGATCATCCCGATCACCATCCTGCAGTCCTACCGGCAGGGCCAGAAAGTGTGGGGCGACGCCGGCATGGACGCCATGTGGTCCGCGTCCACCGTCAAGGTCATCGGCAGCGGCATCGACGACCCCGACTTCGCCGACAAGCTCAGCAGGCTCATCGGCGACCACGACGTCGAGACGAAGTCCACCTCCGTCTCCGACTCGGGCAAGTCCACCTCCATCAGCATGCGGCAGGAACGGATCCTGCCGGCGGACGCCATCCGCGCGCTGCCGAAGGGCACCGCGCTGTGCTTCGCCACCGGCATGCGAGCCGCCATGCTCGACCTGCGGCCCTGGTACCTCGAGCCCGGCGCAGCTCAGCTGTCCGCAGCATCCGCCGCCGCATCGAAGGCGATCACCGCCCGCGCCGTCGCCAAGGCCGCACCGCGCCAGTCCGACTTCGGGACCACCGCGTGAGTGGGCAACCGCTGCACTCGGTTCCATTCCGTTCCCGGTAGGCGAAGGTGTTCGCCACCAGGCCCTGGCCGCCATGCCGAGCTGGACTCTCAGCGCCTGCCCGCAGCGGCACGTGGCCCCCGGCCCGCTAACGAACGATTGGCGAGTACGGCCTGGCCGGCATCGACCACTGCTGCACCGCGGTCGGCACCACCCCGGGCGGCAGCACCACACGTACCGCACTGCCCCATCCTCACCAGCCGCCAACCGAAGGACTCAAGCCGCCTTGCGGGAAATCAACATCCCGGTCCACGCCGACCAACTCAAAGCCCTCGCCGACCGCTTCGAGGCCTTCCGTACGGAGCTCGCCTCCACCGCGCCTCTGACCGGGACAGACGGCCTGCGCCAACTCACCCGACACCTCCGCACCTCCCACGAGCTCACGTTCGAGACGCTGACACAGCTCACCGCACTCGACGGCAGCCAGGCCACGCGGATGAACGGCGCGCTCGCAGCCCTCGACTGCCTGGCCCAAATCGTCCAGCAAGCCGGTCTGGTCTCCGAGAACCTGACTGCCGCCGTCAGCGCCAACGCCTACGACGGCACCTCCTGGAGCCCAGCCCAGGACACCGACGCCATCGGCCGCGGCCTGCGCCACCTCGACGCCCGCAACGCCATCGCCACCCAGCTCGCTGAAACCTCCCCACCCCTGCAGATCTGCGCCGAAGGCTGCCGGATCGTCTCCGACCACCTCACCAAGCACTTCCCCCGCCCGGCCCCCAGCCAGACCCGCGCCCACGCAGTAGGCGCAACAGCACCCCTCCCGGGCGCAGCAGCCCTGCCCAGCGGCCAGCGGGCCGCGCGGTGACAGCCACATCAGACCCAGCCCCCGCTGACTGACAACAGGAGGCCCACCCTGCCCCTGCCCCTGCCCCTGCCCCTGCCCCTGCCCCTGCCCCTGCCCAACCAACTCGGCCTCGCCGAGGCACTGTTCCCCCTCACCCAACGGCTCCTCGCCAACGCGGTCCGGCTCGACCACCTCCGCAAACAGCGCGGCGCCATGCCGGATCTGCGGGAAACGGTCCAGGTTGCAGACGCGCTGCGGCAGACCTCGCTGGTCACCGGCAAACTGCTCGCCACAGCAGCCCTGAGCGACGCGGCAACCACCCTCGACGGCCGGGAGGCCATCACCCTCCTGCGGCATCTCACCGAGGCCACCTCCCTGGCCGCGATACGCACGGCGGACACGATCTCCGACCTCGCCCACGGCGACACCGCACCAGCGAGCGCCTCCCTGGACCGCGCTGCCGCGCACCTCGCCGGTACCCCCACAGCAGTCCACCGCGTCGGCGAAGCACTCCAGCGGCACGAAGGCCACCTCCACGCCCAGGACCACGCTGCCCGGGAGAACCTCGGCGCAGACGAGCCCACGGCCAAGGTCAGCGAGGCCCAGCGCAGAGCCCTCGCTTCCCTGGCCCGGGGCGACGCCGTCCTTCGTGATGCGTACGGCCTCCGAGAGGTGATCGCGCCCCCCGCCTCGTACCTGTCCGTACGGGCCTCCACCATCGACGCCCTCGCCACCAGAGGACTGGTCACCCTCACGGCGCTTCCCGAGCAGCCGGGTCACCACGCCCTGCACGTCACAAAGGCCGGCCTCCGCGCGCTTCTCGCCGCCGCTTCCGGTCCGCGTCGCCGCCCGCCGCTGCCCGCCCGCCCGCCGGCACCTGCCGCCCGCGCCGTGGCCCGTGCCCGCTGACCACCACCCCCACGCCCAGCCCGTCCACGCCCGGAGCCCCTCTCGCCCAGTACCGATCCCAGCCCGCACGACATCGCGCTCGCCCTCGCCGCCCTACTCCACCCCGACGCTGTCCCTCGCGACGTAGTCGTCTCCTTCCGCCCCCGCAAGGGCGCCGAAGCCCGATACCAGTACCGCGGTTCCGGCGGTCCAGTCCTCGGCTACGCCCAGGCCCTGCACGCCCGCTTGTACGGGCTGCCCGTCGAGCCGCCCGCCCTGCCGACCGCGCTCGACGAACTCCTCCAGGCCGTCTGCACCGTCGACCGCGACGGGCAGGAAGCCGTCCTCGCCCAGCTCGCCGACCAGCTGCTCGCAGCCGCCGACATCCTCGAATGGGCCCGCAACCACGCCCACTGGAACCGTCTGCCCACCGAAGTCTGGGAACGACTGCGCGACGCCACCACCGCCGTCGCCCAGGTCGCGCAGACCGTCGCCGAGGCCGCACCGGCCTTCTCAGTCCGCCAGCCCACCCCGCCCACCACAACGGCGCTCCCCTCCCCGCCGCCCACCTCCACCACCAGCGCCGCGCCCGCACGCCGCTGACCCCCGCACAAGGACCCTTGCATGCCCGATAGCCCCGCTTTCCAGGCACTTTCCCTAGGCGCCGGAATACAGTCCTCAGCCTTGCTCTGCCTTTCCGCTGGAGGCATCCTCCCGAAGGTCGACTACGCGATTTTCGCCGATACCGGCTGGGAACCTAAGGCCGTTTACGAACATCTCGGCCGACTGGACAAAGCGATCGCCCGACCGGCCGGAATCCCCATCCTCCGGGTTTCGGCCGGGAACATAAGGAGGGACGCTTTGGACCCGGATCACAGATTCGCGTCCATGCCCCTCTACATTCTTAACCAGGACGGCCGCCCAGGAATGACCCGGCGCCAATGCACCGGGGAATATAAAATCAAACCGATTAAACGACAAATCCGCGAACTCCTTGGTCACCCGTACCCACAGCGCGTTCCGAAGGGCGTGTTCGTGGAGCAGTGGGTCGGTATTTCAACCGACGAGTTCCACCGCGCGAAGGACTCGGACGTCAAATACATGCACAACCGGCACCCGCTCATCGAAATGGGCTGGTCGCGCGCCGACTGCATCCGCTACCTCACCGGTCTGGGACTGGCGGATACGCCGAAATCGAGCTGCCTTGGCTGCCCGTATCACGGAAATGCGCAGTGGCGGAGCATCCGCGACCATTCTCCGGAAGAGTGGGCGGATGTGGTGGAGTTCGACGCGGCGATCCGGGCCGGAAATGCCCGCGCCAACGCTACCGGAAACCGGCTTCTGGGGCAGGCATTCCTGCACCGTTCCCGCGTTCCTCTCGGTGAAGCACCGATAGACCACGTGACCGCCGCGGAGTGGGCCGCCCTGCAGGCCCAGACCGCCGAAGCGGACCTGGAGGAGCTGGAGCAGGGTGTCGAGAACGGGTGCTCGCCCTGGGCCTGCCGCGGCTCCGAAGCCGAGCCGGTACAGGACGACTTCGGGCTCGCCTCGTGACCGCCTCCCCGCCGTCGGTCCTGGATCTGTTCGCGGGCGCAGGGGGCTGGAGCCACCCCCTGAAGGTGTTCGGCATACGCGAGGTCGGACTCGAGTGGGACGAGTGGGCGTGCCGGACGCGGGCCGCTGCCGGGCAGTTGACGATCCGAACCGATGTGGCCCTGTATCCGACCTGGCCGTTGGTGGGCCGGACTTCGGGGTTTCTGGCGTCGCCACCTTGTCAGGCTTGGAGCATGGCAGGAAGGCGGCTCGGCCTGGTGGACCAGCCGCTGGTCCACCAGGCCGTCGCCGACCTCGCGGCCGGGCGCGATACCCGCGCCGGCCTGCTGACCGCCTGCCAGGACGACCGCAGCCTGCTCGCGGCCGAGCCGATGCGCTACCTCCACGCCCTGAACGCGGTGGGGCAGCCGGAGTGGATCGCGATGGAGGAAGTCCCCGACGTCCTGCCTCTGTGGCGCCAGTACGCCGCCATCCTCAGGAGCTGGGGGTTCTCGGTGTGGACGGGCATCCTCAACGCCGCCGACTACGGCGTGCCCCAGACCCGGCGCCGGGCGATCCTGCTCGCCTCCCGCATCCGTACCGCCGAGCCGCCGACGCCCACCCACGCACCGGCCGCTGAGCCGGAGTCGCTGTTCGGGCCGGGCCGCGAGCGGTGGGTGTCGATGGCCGAGGCCCTCGGCTGGGGCGCCACCGACCGGCCCACCCCGACCGTGTGCGCCGGCGGAGGCCCGGGCGGCGGCCCTGAACCCTGGCCGTCGGGTGCCCGCAGGACACTCGCCGATGCCCGTGACCGCGGCCGGTGGAGAGACCCCGCGCCCGGCCGCATCGACGGGCGCACCCGGCCCGGCGGCCCGGCCAGGGAGACCACGGGTGGATCGGGCTGGTCCTGGTCGCTGCGGAGCAACAACCAGGCCAACGCAACCGTCCGCACCATTGACGAGCCGGCCGGAACGCTGTTCTTCGGGCACCGCGCCAACGAGTGCGTGTGGGTGGCCGAACCCGCCGCCCCGGAACCGGGCGTGGACGCCCCTTCGGGTCCGGCGCCGGAAGCGATCCGGATCACCGTCGCCGAGGCCGGCGTGCTGCAGTCCTTCCCCGCCGACTACCCCTGGCAGGGCAACAAGGGCCAGCAGTTCTCACAGATCGGCAACGCCGTCCCGCCCCGCCTGGCCGCCCATCTCCTCGCCCCGCACGTGGGCGTCACCCTCACCCGCGACGACTTCACCCTGGCCGCCTAAATTGCCCCAACCCAACGTCCCCGACACCGACTTCGACCTGCTCGACGTACCGCCCGCCCCCGCCGTCCACTACGCCGAGCAGGCCCTCCTCGGCGCGCTCCTCCTCGAACCCGACCGCATCAAGACCCTCGGCACCCTGCACCCGGCCGACTTCGCCAACGCCGGGCACCTGGCGGTGTTCCACGCCGTGACCACCCTCACCCCGCCCCCGCCCGACGTCCACGCCAGTAAGCCGGTCTGGCTTACGGCTGTTCTGGAGCACACCCGGCCCGCCGCCCGCGGACTGACCGCCTCCTACCTCCACCAGCTCGTCAGTACCTGCCCCGACCCCGCCCACGCACCGGCGTACGCGGCGATCGTCCGTGCCGGCCATGCCCGCCGGACCCTGACCGCCCACGCCGAACAACTCGTCCACACCGCCGGCGACCCCATGCTGGAAGACCAGCCCACCGCTGCGCTCACCGCCGCCGACACACTCGCAGGCGTACTGGACCACCTCGCCGGCCGGTTCCCCGCCCACTCCAGCCCCCTGCCCCGAACCCCAGCCCCGGCTCACCCCGTCCGCGACCCCGACCACGAGGACGTCCAGGACGAGCGTCTCCTCCTCGCGGCGCTCTGCGCCCGCCCCCGCCCCACCGAGGCCGCACGCTGGCTCCAGCCCGGCGACTTCCTCGACCCCCTGCACGGCCGCCTCTTCGGCTGCCTGCTCAACGTCGCCCGGCGCGGCGACCCCATCGACCCGGTCACCGTGCTGTGGGAAGCCCAGCACCAAGGGCTGATCACCCCCGCCCTGCCCCCGGCCGAACTCCTCGGCATTCTCACCGACGGCCACGGCGTGGCCGCGGAGCACTGGGCGGAGGTCGTCCTGCGGCGCGCCATGCTCGCCCGCGCCCACACCACCGGCCTCACCGTCCTCGCCTACACCCAGGACGACACCAACACCGTCCACCAGCTCCTCGCCGGCACCCGCCGCGCCCTCGCCGACCTCGCCGCAGTCCGCGCCCGCTGGCACCGCGCCACCGACCCCACCCTGCCCAGGACCACCCAGTCCGCAGGCCCGGCCCCACCCCGGGCCGGACCCGTCCCACTCCGTCCTACAGCCACCACGCGGGCCGCCCGCTGACCCATCCGTCCCAGGCTCCGGCCGGCACCCCGCCGGCCGGAGCCGCAACCCCGAAGGCGCTCCATGCCCCAGCCGACACCCGACACCCGCATCCGCTTCGCACTCCACCCCGCCCATCCGCCCGCCGTCACCGCCACCGTGACCGGCCCCAGGAGCGCCGAGGCCCAAGTCGCCCTCGCTGCGCGCGGCTTCCGCGACACCGGCGCAGGCTTCTTGGTGCTCGCCCGCATCGACCGCGAGGAGCCCTACTACACCCAGCAGGCCGCCCAGGAGCTCCAGCACGACTACGACGTCGGCATCGAGCCCGCCCTTCAAGAAGAGATCGACACGGAGTGGGCCTGGGGCGACCACCCTATGACCCACCTGACCCGCGAGGAGATCCGACAGGTCAGCGCCACCGCGCAGCAGATCCACGACGACATCGCCGCCGGCCGCCTCAAGATCCACCTCCATGCCCACGACGGATGGACCACCGTCGCTGTCGGCACCTACACCGACGGCCACAGCGTCCACCTCCACGGCGAGGACCACCTACGGCAGTTCGCCCTCGTGTACGACAACGAAGCCGAAGCTGTCGCCGAGTTCCACCGCCTCCACTCCGTCGCCGTACGCCCAGGACCCGCACCCGCCACCGACACCGAACTCGCCGCCGCAGCAGCCCACACCCCGCCCGCCCCGCACCGCGCTCCCGCCAACCACGACAGCCAGGCCACGGTGCGGGAGGCCCCTCCTGCTGCCAGGGTTCACACAGCCGACCCGCGCGTCGGCGAGGCACTACTGGAGTCCTTCTTCGAGACCAACCCCGACTGGTGGAAAGTGAGGACCTGGTCGGACGAGGCCACCGTCGCCTGCCACGAATCCCTGGCCATGCGCGTCGAGTTCGACCACGAGGCACGGCACCGAGGGGACGTCGCCTGGACGGTCGCCGTCTACGACTCCCCGGTCGGCGAACGCCTCTGGCACGCAACCGCCAGCGCCACCACACCCATCGACCTCGTCCAGACCCTGCTGGGCAGCCTCACCTCGAACGAGCCGCGGTGGGGCCCGCCGCCCACCGGCGGTGCCCTGCGGCCGATCGATGCCACCCGCACCTTGTTGGAAGCCCGCTGGACGCAGACCAGCAGCGCCCGGTACGTGGCCTGGCAGGCCCCGGATGGCAGCTCCAGCCTGCACCTCAACACCTACGCCGCCGAAAACCCGGCAAGCCAGCTACACGCCTGGAGCATTATCGGCGGCACCGACCCCAACCGCCCCTACTGGGCCATCGACCTCTCCGCTGCGGTGACCCCCGACATCCTCGCCCACCTCACCGACCACCTCGCCGCTTGTGCACCCCCAGCACCGCGCCGAACGGGCACACCTTCGCTGCCCGCCACCCCCACGGCCACGACTCCAACGCGCCCCCGGCGTCACTGACAGGTCATCCGCGCCGCCGACATCGGCACGAACACGTCAAGCCAGCCCGCCCAACGGCACCTCGGCCACGGGCTCCCAGCTCATGCGCCACCCTCGGTGCTGTCACGCGGGCAGTGTGCCCGAGCCCGGCCCCGGGGCGGCTGGCCGCAGTAGAAATCCCCGGATCTCTGCCATGTCGGGCGCGTAGCCGTCAGAGGTGTCCACCAGCAGTTGCGGGACGGTCAGGCTGATGGGGACGAAAGCGTCGGGGTCGTAGAAGCCGGCCTCCATGTCGGCGAGCAGGGCCTTGTCGCCATGGGCGGCCCGGTGGCTGTCGTGGCGGGCACGGTCGGTGATGCGCCGGGCGATGGTGGATGCGGCGGTGGTGCACCGGATGACCCGGAGGTCGGCGAACTCCGTGAGCGGCTCCAGTCCGGGGCGCCAGAGGCGGTCTTGGAAGGCGGCTTCGGCAACGACGGTCGAGCCCGCCCGGAGGAGGACGGTGATCGTCGCGAAGAACGCTTCCAGGGCGGGGATGTTGAGGGGGTCGTCGCCGTCGGGGTCGTGCCCGGGATGGTTCATGACCATGCCCTGCTTGATCTCGTCACGCAGGATCGCGGGGCAGCCCAGGTGCTCGGCGAGTTCCCGGGCGAGGGTGGTTTTGCCGGTCGCTGGTGGGCCGCTGACCACGGCCAGGAGCGGGGTTCGGACGGGCACGGGTGGACTCCGAAGATGATCGTTGAGGCGGATGGCGCTGAACCTAGGTTCCAGGGTGCCGTTTACTGAGCCGGACGGCCATGAAGCCAGGCTGGCAGGCCAGTTTCTCGTGCTCGGCCGGGTGATGACGGGCCATCGACGGAAGAGGCTGGTGTTCAACGAGGCGGTCGAGGGTGAGTCCGGCTGCGGTGAACTCGTCGAGCCACGCCTGGAGGGGCTGATGCCAGTAACGGTGTGTCATGCCGTTCGACCAGGTCTCCTCTATGAAGCCGCTGGTGAAATAGCTGCCGCCCCGGGCGAGCCAGTCCGCTGCGGGGTGGCTGGTCGAAATGACGATCTGCCCGCTGGGTCGCAGGACGCGGGCAAGTTCCCGCAACGTGCTGACCCGGTCGGGGAGGTAATGGAGAACCAGGGTGAGCAGGACGATGTCGAACTGCTCGTCGTCTGCCCAGGTGAGGGGCTCGGTCAGGTCATGCTGACGGAGTCTTGCGAGGGAGCCGAGGCGCTGGGCGGCGAGGCGGACCATGTCGGCGCTCTGGTCGATGCCGACGGGGCGGGCGCCGCGGGCGGCGAGCTCGGACAGGTACAGGCCGGGTCCGCAGCCGGCGTCCAGGATGTCGAGGCCGTTAACGTCGCCGATCAGGCCGAGGACGGTGGGGCGGTCGTAGTGGGCGTTGTAGGCGCTGACGGCAGCCTCGCGGGCGAAGGTCTCCGCGAAGCCGTCGTACGGGGCGTCACCGGCCTGCATGCGTCACCGCCGGTCGGAGAGTGAGGGTCCGGCTGCTTTGTCGGGCGGGTGCGGCCGGGGTGAGGGGGAGGAGCCGGCCAAGGAGGTCGCGGTCCGGTGAGCGGCGCTCGGTGAAGGTGGCGTGAAGCTGGCGGACGGCGTGTTCGTAGACGTGGGGCGGGACGTCCAGGCTGTGGGCGATGAGGGTGTCGAGGCGCTGGTCGAAGTGGCGGAACCAGTCCCGGTATTCCTCGGCGCGGCCGGTCGCGGCGGGCCAGCGGTCGTAGAGGAGGGTACGTGCCCGGGTGAACGGGGTCGGGGTGGACTGGTAGGCGGTGTGGACGGCGCCGGGCACAGGTACCTGGTGGTAGACGCTGGTGATGGTGTCGAGGCGGGCGAAGCGGTGACCGGCCGCGCGGAGGGCGAGGAAGAAGTCCCAGTCCTCGCAGTGGTGCAGCGTCTCGTCGAACCGGCAGGGGCTGTCGGCCGGGTTGCGGGTGACGACGGAGCCCGTGTGGATGGTGTTGGCGACGGAGAGGAAGGCCGGGTCGAACGCGTAGTCCTTGCACGGCAGGTGGCCCCGGTCGCGCGGCAGGTCCTCGATCCAGGTGGGACTGACGAGGGCCTGGCCGTAGACGGTGTCGACCCGGCGGGTGCGCAGCGCGTCGGCCGCGGCCTGGAGGTGGTGGGGCAGGAAGACGTCGTCGTCGTCGAGGAGGGCGATGTGGTCGCCCTGCGCGACGGCGATGGCACTGTTGCGGGCGTGGGAGACGCCGTGCGGGGTGTCGGATTCCAGGAGGCGGATGGGTATCTCGCGCTGCCAGCGGTCGATGACCGGCTCGACGGTGTGGCCGCCGTCGCGGACGACGATGACCTCGAAGTGCCGGTAGGTCTGGCGGGCGACGCTGCGCAGGGCGCGGTGGAGCGGTCCGGGGCGGTCGCGGGTGGGGATGATCACACTGATCACAGGGGGCTCCGTACGGTCTGGACGAGCTGGCAGCAGACGCGGGATTGGGTCAGGGTGCGAGCGGGCCGGTCCCCGGTCCCCAGGTGGCTGGCGGCGGCACCGGGGATGGCGGAGAGTCGGTAGAACTCCGCGCGGGAGCTAGCGCCCGTGGTGCTGGTGGAGACCTGGACCTGCCACCGTTTGCGGCCGTCGCGGTCGACGATCAGCGCGCGGCCGGCCTGGGCGTCGCTGATGAGGACCGTGCCGTCGGCCAGGCGCTCGCACCCTCCGGCCATCTCGCAGAACAGGCCGGGCTCGTACTCCCAGACGACGGCCCGGGCGACAGGTTCGATCTCCAGGATGCGGGAGCGGCCGGTGCGGCGGCCGTTGTCGAAGACGAGGATGGTGCCGTCGGGCTGGGCGGAGGGCTGGTGCTGGCCGGACAGCTCACGGGGACCCCACCACCAGCGCACGGCGCGGGCGCGGAGGTCGAGGATGGCGATGAGGTCGAGGTCGCGCAGCGAGACCAGGACGTCTCCGGCCGCCCACAGGCCGGCCGGATGGGCGTGGGTGAGGATTTCGAGGGTGTTGGTGTGCAGGATGTCGCTGGGCGAGCCGGACCGGGAGCGCAGCAGGCGGGAGATGTCGCGGCCGCGCCGCCAGCCGTTCGGGCCTTCCAGCCGCGGGGCGAGGGCGGCGGTGTCTGCGGTCCGGCCGGCGTCGCGGTGGCGGTCGATCGCGTCGGTGATCAGCGTGGCCAGGGCCGGGTCGGTGGTGAGGATCTCGTAAAGGGAGTGCGCGTCGCGCAGCTGGCCGTCGGGGCCGAGGACGGTGATGGAGTTGTCGAGCAGGACGTGGGAGCCGCCGGTGCAGGGCACCGGGCGGGGCTCTTCGGTCAGGACGTAGATCTCGCCGCGGGGGGCGAGAGCGAGGTCGTGGTGGGCCGGGAGGTCGGCGCGCCAGGTGAGGGTGGAGTCCGGGGCGAGCTTGAGCAGGGCGTGCAGCGGCACGATCGCGAACAGGGATCCGTCCGGGGCGACTTCGACGTGGTTCCAGCCGCGGAGGTAGGACGGCGGGCTGGTCTCGATGTCAGGCTGGCCGATCGGGCTGGACCAGGCATGGACGATCCGGGCGCGGTCGTCGATGACGGCCGCGAACGGCCTCGGGTAGGAGGCGGAGGGCGAGAACACGAACAGCTCGTTGCCGAGGGACATGGGTGTCGGTCTCCTTCGGGAGAGCCCCCGGGCCGGGCCCGGGTAGCGGCCTGGGTTCAGGACGGCAGGGGCATGGTGAACTCGCGCAGGACGGCGTCGGCGAGCTGCGCGGCGACCTGGTCGGCGACCCGCTCGCCGAGCTCCGGGCCGGCGTGGGCAGCGGTGTAGACGATGCCGGTGCTCGTGGTGGTGTCGGCCGGCTGCGGGTAGAGGTGGTAGCTGATCCGGCGGGGCTGCTCGGTGCCGCCATCGGCGGGCAGCCGGTCAGGGCGGACGGCGTGCGGGCTGATGTGCATGACGAGGCTGGACTCGACCATCCCGGCGTGGTGGTCGTCCGCGCGGGCGGTCCCGGTCTCGTCAGCGAGAGCGTTGCGGAAGTCCTCGCCCACGACGTCCCACCAGTTCACGATCATCACCCGCGCGCCGGGGACGTGTTCGGTCAGGTGGCGGGCGGCCTCGCACAGGAACGCGATGTTGTCGATGGCCGAGTTCAGCAGGATCAGGCGCCGGTAGCCGTGGCGGGCCAGGGCAGTGAGGATGTCGGTGACCAGGGCGGTGAAGGTGGCGCCGGTGATGCTGATGACGCCGGGGAAGGCGCCGCCCAGGCGCTGGCCGGGCGTGGCCACGCCGTAGCCGAGGGTCGGGGCGACGTGCCCAGCGACGGCGGCGGCGAGGCGGTGGGCGAAGTGGTCGCTGATCATGGTGTCGGAGCCGAGCGGGAGGTGCGGGCCGTGCGGTTCCAGGGCGCCGACGGGGAGGATGACGTGGGTGTCGGGGCCCGGGTTCAGGTCGGGCCAGGTCATGTCGCCGATGAGCACGAGAACACTTCCTTCCGGGAGCGGGATCGGGCGGGCTGGCGGGGTCAGGCGTCGGTCCAGCCGAGGCTGGGGACCGTGGAGGGGCGCAGGGGGCCAGCGATCTGCAGGTTGAGGAAGTCCTCCTTGTTGCCGCACCCGCCCCGGGCCGCGCACGGCGCCCACGGTTCGGGGCGCAGCGGGAGGTCGAAGCCGGGGCCCAGGACGCTGCCCAGCGGGGGCTGCTCCTGGGAGGAGTAGTTGGAGCAGCGGTAGGCCTGGCCGTGGATGTCGATGAACGCCGTGTCGTGGCCGGCGCGGCAGAGCATTCCCCGGCAGGAAGTGATCCCGACCAGGGCGGCTTCGGCCAGGGCCCGGTTCCCTCCGAGAGCGGCCAGCGTGTCCAGGGCGTCGGAGCTTTGAAGGACCGGAACAGCGGCGGACGGGTCCTGGACGGCTGCGGTCGGGTCGTAGCCGAGGTCGACGTTGAACCGCAGGCCGGCGGCGACGGCAGCGTCCCGGGCGCGGGCCACGGCCTCCGCGTTGCTCTCGAACAGCAGGGTGTTGACGACCACGAAGCAGCCGTAGCGCTCCTGGGCGAAGGCCGCGGCCTTGATGAACCGCTCCAGGTCGACCTGCCCGTCGTGCCAGGTCAGCCAGAGCGACAGCTTGCCGAGGTTCGCGTCCGCTTCGAGCTTGGGCAGCCGCCTGGGCAGCAGGATCGCGTTGGAGAGCAGCTCGACGTACTCGACGTCGCTCTGCCGGGTCAGCCAGGCCGCCCTCTCCAGGAAGAAGGTGCTCGCGAACGGCTCGCCGAGGGTGCCCAGACGGACCTTCACCGGGTAGGGGCGGGTCCCGATCCAGGTCACGACCTGCTCGTAGACGTCGCGGTCCTCGGGGTTCTTCCAGTCGTAGCGGTTGCTCATGGCCCACTCGCCGATGGACACGCATCGTTCGCAGGACAGGTTGCACAGCCGCTGGCCGGCCACGTACCAGATCCGTACGGGCGTTTTCATGATGGATCGCCTCCTATCCGAAGGTCGCGATCGGGCGGAAGTCCCGGCCGGGGAAGTCGGGCAGCTGGTTGTGGCAGCGCCGGCACAGGAAGTCGTCCGGGGCCGTCTCGACGCCGAAGACCTTGCGGCGCAGCGAGACCGCTCGCTCGCTCGCCATCAGCTCGTCGATCGAGCCGTCCCGGACGTGGCCGAAGGTCTCGCGCTGGTAGTAGTCGTTGCAGCAGAGGAACAGGTCGCCGGCGACCGATATGTTGACGTGCTGCACCGGCCAGCCGCAGCCGGTCAGCCGCCCCGCCACGTGGACGTCCTGGGCGTACTCGCCGCCCAGCTCACCGGCCCGATCGCAGATCAGGCTCGGATACACCTCGGCGCCAAGCGGTGTGAAGTGCCGCTCCACGCCCTCCAGATTCCGCTTCAGGCGCGCGCCGACCCCGTTGACGACGACCTGCACCGGCAGGCCGGCCGCCAGGGCCGCCTCCGTGTTACCCATCGTGTGCCGGAAGTGTCGCGAGCCGGTGAGGACGTTGAACTCCGTCTCCTCGGCGGAGGGGATGTTGACGATCAGGTGCTTGAGCACCCCGGTCCGCTGGAGCGCGGCGATCTTGTCCGCGGTCAGCGCGGAGGCGTTCGAGTACAGGGCCAGCGGCATCCCGCGGGCGGCCAGGGCCTCCAGCCGCTGGACGAAGTGCCGGTCGAGGGTGGGCTCGTTGAAGAACTGGAAGGTCACGTACTGGGCGCCGGCCGCGGCGAGCTTGCCGATGATCTCCTCGAACAGGGGCATCGGCATCGTGCGGCGCGGCTTCGGGTCGGTAGCGACCGGGCAGGAGACGCAGCCCCAGTTGCAGTGCGCGGTCACCTCGATCTCACCGGAGACCAGGCGGTACTCCCGGCACAGGCGACCGGGATCCTGCAGCCACCCCCGGTCAGCCGCCGCGGAAACCCGGCCGGCCCCGAAGCGGGTCACGAGCTCGCCGGTCGCGCGGGGGCCGGAGGCGGCGTAGCGCAGGAGGCCGAGGACCTCGGCGTCGTCCTGCCACACGATCGCCCGGTCCAGTCCCACGAGCCCGAACACGGCCGTCGGCGGAGGGGGCGGCCCGGTGGGGGCCTCGGGCCCGGAGGTGTCGGTCAGGTACACCAGGTGCGGGTCGGCACCGGGCCGGACGCTGGAGAGGTACGGACAGGTCTGCAGCATCGGTTCCGGACTCCGCCCGGCACGGCAGCCGGCCTCGGCCATCACCAGGCGCGTCGGGCGAGGAGCCGGGGAACGGGGCATGACGATGTCTCCCTTCGGAGCATGCGGGAACGAGACGGACGCCGGGCCTTGTACGGCCGGGCAGGTATCCGCTCGGAGGATCGAGCTTCGAGCACACGTGCCCCAGACGCGACGGCTTGGCGGGGGTCCCGCCGGGGGTCCCGCTCGCGGAACCCCTCCCAGGCAGCCACGGACGGTGCTTGACTGACTACGTGACCGAGTGCACTCACCCGCTGGCCCACCAGCGCGCGTCCAAGGGCCTGACCCGGGTCGACCTCGCGAAGCTCATCTGCGCGGCGGCCGAGCGACGCGGCCTGCGCTCGGGCACCGACAAGCACCGAATCCGCAAGTGGGAAGTCCTCGGGGTCACCCCGGAGGCCGAGACCCAGCTCTACATCGCGGAGGCCTTGGAGCTCCCCCTCGATCTGGTCGACTCGGCTGCCTGGCCGCATTGGCTGCCCGCGGGGGACGGGGGCGTTGTGCCTCTCGGACCGTCCAGCACCGTCATCGCACTGCGAGAGGCCCTCAACACCGCCATGGAACCACTGGAACGCCGTACCTTCCTCACCATCTCCGGGACAGCGCTCACCGCGCTCGCCGCGGCCTGGGCCACCGGGCCCGGGAGCTCTCTCGCAGTGCAGCTGGGGGGAGAGAAGCTGGTCGGCGAGGAGACGGTGACCGTCCTGGAGGACATCAGCCGGCAGCTCAACAGCCTGGTCACCGAGCAGCGCCAGCACGTCTCCGCCCTGCTGGACGCCCACCTCAAGACTGTCACCGACCTCATCGACGGCGGCCGCTACAACAAGGCCACCGGCCTACGCCTCCACACCCTGGCCGCCTCCCTCGCGCAGACCGTGGCCTGGCACCGCTTCGACCACGGCCACCACACCGCCGCCGGCAAACTCTGGATCGCCGGCCTCCACAGCGCCCACGCCACCGGCGACCCCGACCTCGGAGCCGCGATGCTCGGCGACCTCGCCTACCAGGCCGCCTGGCGCAAGGACCACACCACCGCCACCGGAATCCTCCGACAGGCCCTCAAACGCGCCCAGCACCCCGCGGCCCGCTCCCTCCTCCACCTCCGTCTCGCCCGCACCCTCGCCGCGAAACAGGACAAGCAAGCCGCCCTGCGGGCCCTCGAAGCGGCCGAGCACCACTTCGGGGCCTCGTCCGGCCGGCCACTGCCGGCCTGGTGCTCGTGGCTGTCCGAAGCCGACCTCGCTGTCGACTCCGGCCAGGCCCTCCTCGATCTCGGAGACGCCCGCCGCGCCCACCAGCTCATCACCGAGGGCCAAGACCTCCTGCCCGACTCCCGAGCCAAAACCCGCGGCGTCTTCCTGGCGTACGAGGCGGCCAGCCACCTCCAACTCAAGGAACCCGAACTCGCCGCCCACGCAGCCGGAGAAGCACTCACCCTCTCCCGCCGCATCGGCGCCCCGCGCTGCGAACGGCTCGTCCAGGACCTCGTGCCGGACTTCCAGCGTTACCGTGCTGCTGACGGCGTCCCCGCCTTCCTCGCCCTCGCCGCGGCCTAAAGCCGCCGGACACCCGGCAGCCCACACCGCCAGGCGCTCCCGCCGGAACGGGTTCCTGCCCGATGCCTGCACGCCGGAGTCCCACCGCCCGTCGCGGGCGGCGCCGGACTCGCTCAGACCGGCCACGCCAGAAGACAACCCACCGCACGACCTGGTGGTGCCGGTTCCCGACAAGCACACACAGGAGCCGGATCAGAGCCGAGTCAAATCCCCCTGCGCGCAACCCATTTGCGCATCACGCACACACCCTCGACCGAACGTAACCCTGTGGCCACCGTGAGCACGCGGAGTTCCCGAAGGAAGCAGCCATGCGCGCCCAGGTACCGGACTGGAACTCCCCCGCGCACGGAACCTCCGCGACAGGTGGCGTCGGCGGCCTGCTCCCTTGGGCCCGGCAGCAGCACGGGTGGCTCCAGACCGATCTGGGCAAGGCAGTCCAGCAAGGGCAGGGGGCTACGTCTCTGGCTACCTCAGCCCGCCACATTCCACCGTTGAACCGGTGCCATGCATCCGCAGTCCCCGTAGTCGCACCGCTCCCGGTGCGAGCAGTCGCTGCCTGGCCACCACATGGTCGCCGCGGAAAACGGGCCGCGCTGGCAGCCTTCGCACCAGTACGCTCCTGCGCCTGTCCGCTGCAGAACGGAACCGTACCTGTGAGCCTCACCAGCGCCCGCCTGACCCTTCGAGTCCCGGAAGAATGCGACATCGACTGGATCACGGCCGAACTCCAGGACCCGGAGATCCAGCGCAACACCACCGTCCCCAGCCCCTATGCACGACGCGACGCCGAGCAGTTCGTGGCCAGCACACGCGAGCGGGGCGACAACACCACGTTCGTCGTCACCATCACCGCCACCGGCGGCCCTGCTGGAGTGATCAGCCTCCATCAGCGCCCCAAGCACGCACCCTCGATCGGATACTGGATCGGCAAGTCCGTCCGCGGCCAGGGCATCGCGACCGAGGCCGTCATCCGGATCTGCCGCTGGGGTTTCGAAGACCTCGATCTCCCGATCATCACGTGGATGGCCCGCGTCGGAAACGACGCCTCCCGCGCCGTCGCCCTCAAGGCCGGATTCCAGATGGAAGGCATCCTCCGCCTGCGCGTCACCTCACAGGGCCGCCTCCGCGACTGCTGGCCGGATCGCTCCTCCCTGAAGAGTTCACCCCGAACGCCAGGTAGAGGACCGCTTCACGCCCAGGGGCGGGCGGGGATGCTGCCGCCCCCACATGCCACCGATTTGACCGACGAGGAGCACGATGCCTGAGAACACCGCCGGCTTAGGACGCAGATACGCCTCCCACTACGCCGACGTCCACCTCCTGCTCCGCCGCGGCGACGAAATCCTCATGAGCCAGCGCCGACAACAGCGGGTATTCCCTGGCATGTGGCAGATCCCGGCCGGGCTCATGGAGGAACACGAACCCGCCCGTGCGGCGGCCGCCCGCGAATTCGCCGAGGAAACCAGCGCCACCGTCGACGCCAGCCACCTGCGCTTCGTGCACCTCATGCACCACGTCTCCACTGGCTCCGGTTCCCAAAGGATCGCGTTCTTCTTCGAAGCCAACCGCTGGCACGGCAACATCGCCAACCCCGAGCCGGACAAATGCGAAGGATGGCAGTGGCGCAAAACCACCTGCCTGCCCCAACCGCTTCCGCCCTACCTCTCTGCAGCGCTCCAGCACATCGCCGCCGGCACCATGTACAGCGAGTACGCCTGGCCCGATACCGCCGGCCCGGGCTCAGCCTTTCATCCGGCGGGCCGAGCCCAGGCGGAACCCGATGTGTCCGTACTCGAATAGGGCCAGGCCAGCGGTTCATCACGACCCGGCGCTGCCGCCAGACGGCCGACGTATAACAGGTGATTCCCCGGTTAGCCAAAGCGGGGAATCGCCGCGACATTGCATACCCACCGCCACTCGACTATCCGCACCGCCGAAGGGCCTACACGACGCCCCAGACCCACAACGACAGAATTCCGCAGATCCGTTCACGCTCACGCTGCGGCATAGCTCATCCGGAACAGCTCCTGGGCGCGCTCAAGGTCGCGCTCGGTATGCAGGCGTACCTCCAGGTTGCCCGTGCCGTGGTGGCCGAGCCCCGTCACGTCCCGGCTGAACCCGGGGACGAGCGCGACCTCGTCCGGGCTGGCCTTGAGGTAAACCAGCAGCCTGCTCTTCCGCGGGCAGACACAGGCGAAGTTCTGCAGCCGCTGGTAGGCGGTGTAGGTCTGGTTCTCGACCTTGGTGACGCCCTCGCCGAGTCCCAGCAGCACCTCGTCGACCGCCGCTGCCAGCTCGCCCATCGCCCCGTCCGACCGCTCGGCACGCTTCCCCCGAGCCGTGCCCCAGCCGCGCCCCGCCCGCGCCGGCGTACGGGTCCCGCCTGCCGAGGCGACGGTCTCCAGGCCGAAGTGCTCGTCGCCGAAGATCCGGTAGCGCACCAGGTCGATGGAGTGCCGGTGCTCGCGGACCGCGTGCAGGTCGTAGCGCGTGAAATCGCCAGCCACGCAGATCAACCTCGGCGCGCTCCACCGCACCCGGGCCGCGGCCTGCGCGCCGAGCCGGTCGCGGACCAGGCGCCGGAAGGCATCCCGGTGATCCATCAACCAGGCCAGGTAGAACAGGCCCTGGTTGATCACACCCGCATCAGTCGAACGCTTGTACTCAACAATCACCGGGGCGCTGTTCTCGTCGATACCCAGTGAGTCGATCCGGCCGCCGTGTACCGGCCCGGTGCTGTACTCACTTGCCAGGAAGCGTACCCCGAGCATGGCCTCCATGTGGGCCTCAACGAGGTCCTGCACCTCGGCCTCTTCATCGGCCAGCCGCGGCATGACCTCGGTCACGCCGCCCTTAGTGGTCGAGTTCGGAAGTCCTTCGGGGGTTGACGCTGAGGAAGCTCCCGTGCCAGGTGGTGGCGTGGAACGCGGTCGAGGTGCGAGTTGACCTTCAAGTTGGATGAAGGTCAACAATCGGGTCCATGGATGGCACCGCGGAACTACTGAGCATCAGCGCCTTCGCGCGGCGAGTGGGTCTCGCTCCGAGCGCCTTGCGTTTCTACGACGACTGCCGCGTTCTGCGGCCGGCGTGGGTTGACGGGACGACCGGATACCGCTTCTACAGTCCTGCTCAGGAGGCCCGTGCCGCTCTCCTGCGCAGTCTGCGAGAAGCGGGACTGCCGCTGGCCGAGGTCACCGTGGTGCTCGACGGGCCTGAGCGTGAGGGCCGGAAGGTGCTGGAGCGGCACCTGGAGAGGATGCGGGATCAGACGCAGACAGCCAAGGCTGCCATCGCGGTGGCTCTGCGTTCCCTCTCGACTGCCGACATCATGACGGAAGCGCGAATCGGCGGCGTGGAGTTGGCCAGTGCGGTACGCCAGGTGGTGCCAGCCGCAGCCGCCGACGGGGAACACCCTGCGCTGGGTTGCGTCCTCATCGAGATCGAGGACGGCGAGGTCCGTCTGGTGGCTACCGATCGCTACCGCCTGTCGATGCGCGTCCTGAGGCCGGAGGCACTCGACGGAGGGCCCCGCCGCCTGCTGATGCACGCCGCTGACCTGATCGAGTTCGGGCAATGGGCGGCGCGAGTCCACCAGGTCACTATCCAGGTCGGACCGGACGGGGCCCGAGCACGCAGTACGTCAGAGTCCCGTGCCTTGGTGACGGTCGATGACCTGTTCCCTGCCTACCGCGAGATGCTCTCGGCCCTGGCCTCGCCCGAATACCGCGTGATCGTGGATCGCCTGGCCCTGCGTGACGCGGTCAACAGCCACGCAGACGCTCCACACATCGCTCTGAGCTTCGCCGACGACGAGCTGGTCGTCTCGCTTGCCAATCACTCCAACGCCATCACCCTGCCTGCGGTCTGCCATGAAGACCTGCCCCAGCGGATCGGTTTCGACCCTGCCGTCATGGCTCCCGCTCTGGAGGCCAGTGTCGGGCCCGACGTTCTGCTGGAGATCTCCTCCGTAGACCAACCTGTCGTGGTGCGTTCCGCAGACCAGGGCAGCTTCACCACGCTGGTCATGCCCGTCGCCCTCAACACCTCCAGCTGACGCTTCCTCAACACCGCACCCTCATAACCTCAGGAGAACCGTGACCGACCCCGAGAACATCGTCGTGCAGTTGTGCGTGCAGGGTATGCAGGCCGAGGCCGAAGGGCGAGATGTCCGAGCACGGGAGCTGTTCCTTCAAGCGTGGGAAGCGGCCGAGGACGACTACGACGCCTGCATCGCCGCGCACTACCTCGCCCGGCACCAGCCGACCCCGCAGGAGACCCTGCACTGGAACCAGGAGTGCCTGACCCGGGCCGACAAGGTCGGCGACGACCGTGTCCGCGGCTTCTACGCCTCACTTCACGGCAACATGGCCCGAGCCCACCGGGACCTGGGCCAGATCGAGCAGGCCCGCGAACACTTCGAGGCCGCGGCCAAGCTCATCGACGACGTCCCAGCAGGCCCCCACCAGCAATGGCTCCGCTACCGCATCGCCGCAGGACTGCGTGCCACCGCCCCGGCTGGACCACAGCAGCACGAAGACCCGGTCGGTGAACTCCTCGCCAAGCTCTGCGCACGCACGGACCTCGAAGCCCTGAGCCTGCTGCTGCCTCCGTACATGGGCAGCCTCGGCACCCCCGAGGACGAGGAGGGCATCACCTTCGCCCTGCGCATGCTCCATGCCGAGCGTCGCCTTCCCGACGAAGAGCAGACCGCCCTCAGTCACGCGATCAAAGTCCGGTCCGCCGCGTGAGTGCCCCCGCTCCTTGGTGACGCGCGCGTAGGCAACCGGCCGCCATCCGCGGTGCCGACGGACCTTCAACGATCACGACGGCCCTCCGACCTCACGGTCGGTGGGCCGTCACACGTGCCAGTCACTATCCGCTCTTCCTGCCTCCTCGAAGATCCAATGGAGGGGAAGGAAGAGCGGGGGACAGCCGAAATCGCTCAGGCCTATCAGCCTGCCGCAGGGTCCAGGGGGACGGGGACTTGTCCATACGCGCTGCCGTGGCGGTGGTGTTGACCGCCGCCGAGCGCCACCGACTGAAGAAGATGGCTTACGGTCACAAGACTCCACACCAAGCCCGGCAGCGTGCCGCAGTCGTCCTCCTTGCGGCACGTGGCCGGGGTAATGCCAGGATCGCCGCCGAGACCCAGCTGCACGTGGACACGGTCAGGACCTGGCGCGGCCGGTTCGCCCACGGCGGGCTGCCGGCTCTGGCCGACCGCAAGCGCTCCGGGCGCCCCGCACGTTTCACCCCTGTGCAGGTCGCCGAGGCCAAGGCGCTGGCTTGCCAGTTACCCGCCGAGACCGGCGTACCGCTGTCGCGTTGGTCCTGTCCGGAGCTGGCCGCCGAGCTGACCGCGCGAGGTATCACCGACACCATCTCCGCATCCACTGTGCGCCGCTGGCTGCGCGAGGACGCGCTCAAGCCCTGGCAGTACCGGTCCTGGATCTTCATCCGCGACCCGGACTTCCGGGCCAAGGCCCAGCGCGTCCTGGACCTGTACGCCCGTACCTTCGAGGGCGTCCAGCTGGGCCCGGACGAGTACGTCGTCTCCAGCGACGAGAAGACCTCCGTCCAGGCCCGCTGCCGCTGCCATCCGACCCTGGCCCCGGGCCGGGCCCGGGCGATGCGCGTCAACCACGAGTACGGGCGCGGCGGCGCGCTGGCCTACTTGGCCGCCTACGACGTCCACCGCGCAAAGGTCTTCGGTCGCTGCGATCTCAAGACCGGCATCGTGCCCTTCATGACCTTGGTCCAGCAGGTCATGACCCGAGAGCCCTACGCCAGCGCGAAACGCGTCTTCTGGATCGTAGACAACGGCTCCTCCCACCGGGGGAAGAAGGCCATCAACCGTCTGACCAAGGCGTTTCCGAACGCGGTCATGGTCCACACCCCTGTACACGCCTCCTGGACAAACCAGATCGAGATCTTCTTCTCGATCGTCCAGCGCAAGGTCGTCCAACCCAGCGACTTCACGGACCTGAGCCAGGTCCGGGACCGGCTCCGAGCGTTCGAAGACCGCTACAACGCCACGGCACAGCCGTTCCAGTGGAAGTTCACCACCTCCGACCTGGACGATCTGCTGGCCCGGCTCGACCGACACGCACCCGCCGACCGACAAGAAGAATCCTCCGTCGCCCTGGCAGCCTGATCAACCCCCGAAGGACTTCCGAACTCGACCACTTAGTGCTGAACAGCTTCAGCCCCGACACCTCCCCCTCCGCCGACCTGCCCCAACGCACAGAGCCTTGAGACTATTTCCGGCTCTGGCTAGGTGCTATCGGATTTCATTGGTCTGCTGCGGGGCAGCATCACCGTTTCGAGATGGCCTGGTTGCCTGCAGGACGGGCCTGACATCGAAAGGCTTGCCGGTCACGTCACCGGTGGCGCCACAGCTGCCTCAGGCGAAGGACCTCCATGGCCCAGTGGGCCTCTAGATCCTCGTCAGGGATGCGCTCGCGTCCAAGACTGAAGCGAACGTGCCGGTAGAGCCAATGCAGCGAGGCGTCAGAGCTCGCAATCAGTGTCGACAGCAAGGGTTCCCCGGCTGGTGTCTCCCGATCCACGGCCACGAGCAGCTCACCCTGGTCGTCAGGGTGCAGGTGGGGCAGCGCGCCACCCATGCGGTGGCGTAGGTCTCGCCAGGCCAGAAGCATTCCCCCTGCTCGGGATTGGTCTGCGAGAACCTGACGTGCCTCGCCAGCCAGCTTTTCGATGGTCTCGATGGTCAGTCGATCGGATGGTCTGGCATCCGCACGACTCTCCGTCTTCCTGTTCGTGTTCGTCACGGGGGTGTCGGCCGTCTGCCCGGACCGGTGGCGTTCGGTGAGTTCCCGGTGGTGCAATCGGCCTCGCCAACGCTTCACTGCAGCCTCGTCGGCAGCAGGCAGCGCCGCGGAGAGCCGGCGGCGGAGCTGACCGATCTCGTGAAGCGCTCCCCGGAGGCTGTCCACTGACAGCGACTTGCGATCGTGGCCCAGCTCCGCGAGGAGCTCGCGGATCCTCCGTAGGCACGGGTCAACGTGCGACGTCGGCTGATGCGAGAGGCACCACTCCTTCACTTCCCGCATAAAGGGGGTGTAGCGCTCGTGGTCGGCTGAAGCCAGCTTTCGGGCATACAGCGGACCCGCCATGCGGCGGCCGGCCTCTACTGCCGCCACATTCCCGTCAGCCTGGGCGGCACGGATCACGTCGAGAATGGTCTGGAACTGGGCCAGCGCCTCGGCATCGGCGGCCTCCTGCTCAGTGGCCGCGGTGGCTGCGCCACTCGGCGTGGGAGGGTTGGGGGCCTCCTGGCTCGCGGCGAATGCGCGGCTGATCAGACGCTCAAAGTTCACGACGATCGAGTCACCGGTGGACAGCCATGCTCGCAGGTCCCCAGTGCTCAGGCAGGCTGACTTGTAGGCTTCGAGGTGGCTCTCGGCCTGCTGTACGACAAGTTCAAGGTCAGCGTCGGGGCTCTCGGCCGGCTTCCGGCTGACGTCCGCCGCGTCACGCAGTCGCATGCGCAGTCTCTCCGCGAGCAGTGCCGCTGGGCGTTTGTAGGACGAGGACGCCTCCGACTCCGGCTCCGACACGGATGCCGCCCCGCTGACGCCGGAAACCTCGCTGTCCGGCCTCGCGTCAGGGGCTTCGCCGACAGTCTGCCGGGGGGAGGACGACTGCGAAACGCCCCTCGGGCAGTACTTCTCGTACGCCCGCTCCCTCATGTCGCCGCTCCAACTGCGAAGGCCCGCCCCTGAGCCCGGCGCTCGCGCACCGAGCTTCTGGAGGACGGCGCCCAGGTAGGGGAGGTCGCGTCCCGAAGGAGCATGGACCAGCACACAGAGGAGGGGAGCATCGGGCCGGCCGGGCTTGTCCACCTCCACCAACAAGTCACGCCTCGCGGGGTCAGGGAGCTGATTGAGATACCGGCCCACTCGGCGGGCAAGGTCGTGCCAGGTGGTCGTGGCGCGCTGGGCCGCTACTCGTTCCAGCTCCTGCCGGACCTGGTCGGCTACCGTGCTCGGACCATCCCCAGGAACGTCATGCGCGGTTGACGCCTCCGGCCTCGCGGGCCCTACTCGCCTGGTACCGGACGGGGCAGATATCTGCTCAGGCAGAGAGACAGCCGGCCGCCACAGACCGGTGCGTTCGGCATCGAGCCCGTTGAGGCGCACGATGCTGTCGGCACGTATCGCGTAGTGGGAGCCATCGACACCACCTGCGTCGGTGATCAGCAAGCGTGCGGGACCGGACAACCGGTACACATATTGATCCGTGGGGGCAGGTACGTCGTTCGGGAGGGAGACGCTGGCTCGGATGATCCGGCTGCCGGCGGGTTTGATGAAGCCCGATACCAAATAGCGGCCCTCGGCCACGAGGGCAGACTGCGTCGGATTCTCGCTGCCGGAGTCAACTGCGAATACGACCTCGTCGCCGCGCAGCGGCAGGCTGCCGGGCAACGGATCGTTGCGCATACCGCCTGCACGCACACCCCCGGCAGCACGCAGTGCCTCGAGCTCCGGCGTAACAATGCCGTCCTTGGTCATCCGGCACGATTCCAAGGACGCCCAGACCACGATGTGGTTGTCAGCAACAGTTCCGATGAGGACGCGGCGGTCGGTTCCGACCGTTTCACAGCGGACACGCAATGCGTATCCCTGGCGGGCCACCATGTCCCGTGTGATGGGCCCGTCAGGCCCGAACACCCATTCAACGTGGCCTTCCTTGACACCGAGGCTGTCGGCAGCCCTGCGCCAGCTGCGGTAGTCCTCCGGCCGCAGTTCGAACCGCAGGTGCTGCTCGGTGGCTCGGAGCCAGAAGTCCACGGCATCCCCAGGGCCGCTACCCAGACTACGCAGCTCGGCCTGCGCCGCATGGCCCTGACCCGCGAGCCACTCCTTGACATGCAATTTGATGAAGAGGTGGTCGGCGCTGTCGACTCCAGTAGCGATTCGGTCGCACGCTCTGCTTCCCTCACGGCCCGGGAAGTGGGAGAAATGGCAGACCTTGGTCTCGTACCGCTTGGTCATCAGTTTCTGCCCGCAGCCGCCGAGGAGCGTGCCGCACCAGAAGCGGTTGGTGCCGAACTGCCGACGGAACTCGTCTAGGTTGTGCGGTTGTTCGGGAAGGATGACGGGCTGGTCCGACTCTCGGCCACCGATCACGGCGGTCTGGATGAGCCGGGTGTCAATCAGCGCCACCCTTGCTCCCTCCCGGTTCGAAGTATCTGCAGGTACAGGAGGCAAGGCAGAGAGGCCCTGCCGCCGCCATAACGCATAAAGATACGCGAGGGCACATTCATGCGATGAGGCTTCGGGCGAAGGTCCCAAGCATCGAGATCGCGACGCCACAGGCCACGCGCCATCACATGTCCAGGTGCGAGGGACTCCCGCTGAGATGGAGGAACAGCTGCAAGGGGTCCAGATCTGTTGCGGTCAGGAGGGGGCCAAGGTCTCGTCGGGCCTGCTCGCCCTGGGCTGCGGGGCGGGGCGCTCCGCTCTGGAACGTGGCGGACGGAGTCGCCGGGGCCGGGACGCGGAAGCTGGTCCATTGCGTACCCCGCTGGCGCACGAGGACCGGCCGGTGCCAGGCCATGAAGCAGGGAACCCGAGTGCCCTGACCGCGGGCGCGGGCGAGCACGGGGCCGGGCCACAGGCCGTCGGGCAGGCCGGCCAGCACCGTGACTGCCTTCGCACACGCGGCCTGCGGGTTGCTGAACTCGCCCGCCAGTTCCCAGACACCGGCCTCGTAGGACGCGCTCAGATGGGCGACAGCCAGAGCCCGGTGTGCCTCGACGACGGGGTCTGGTACGGCGCGGGCCCGCTTGCCGAGAGCTTCGACGTCAGCCTTGGTGGCCACGGGAGCCCCTCGACGGCTCGCCTGCAAGTAGAGGTCCGACGCACGGTCCGGCTGCGCACGGGCGACCGCGGTACGGCTCATCCTCCAGGCGGCGGCTGCCACCGGTTCCGCCTCCGGTCCCTCGATCTCACCGTGCAGGCCGAGGAGCGATATGTGTACGGCGATCACCGCATCAAGGCGTTCTCCCTGTTCCGCGGGCAGGTCCTCGTCCGCCGGCCACCGGTCCGCTGCGGCGACCGCGGTGAGTGCGCGGAGCAGGTCCACCGTGACGGCGCGCCAGCTGTAGTCGTTCTCGTCCCAGGCGCCCGCGGCGAGGAGCTGCAGGTGCAGGGCGGCGACCAGCAGCGTCGTCGGCAGGGACCACGGGCGGGGCCGGGCCCCAGGCACCTCGTCGCCCGCCGGGTCCGGCCGACTCTTCCCGGCAGCCTCGGCGGCCGCCTTGTCCGCTGCCTCTGCCTCGGACGCCAGTCGGCGTGCCAGCCTGCTCATCCACCTGCGGGAGTATGCACGTGCACCGTCAGGGAGCGCAGACGGAGCGTCCTCCCCCTCCGCTACCGTGTCGAAGCCAGCTTCGGCAGCCTCCTCCTCGTCGTCCACCGAGAGGTACTCCGAGATCTGCCAGCGCTGCGCGGCCGGCGCCTGGGGCAGCTGCGGCAGGTCCATCGCGAGGGGTCCGAAGGCCACTTCGGTCAGCTCCGCGCCCAGTGTCCGGCGGCAGTCGGCCACCGTCGGCGGGACCCCGGCGGCCGACGTCGGCCGCCCCGCTGCATCCGTGACGACGAGTTCACGCAGCCGGGCGATGTCCTGCTCGAACCGTCGCGCCGCCATCGAGTCGCCGAACAGGTCATCGACGGCGTAGCCGCCGGAGAGGCGCGGGACCGTGTCGGCCGCGCCGCGCGGTGCACAGTGGTCGGCACTGTAAAGGAAGGCGACGGCCGATTCGACGTACGTTCCGTCGTCCAGTCGGCAGGTGGCGCGCACTGCTGCCCCCGGTGCCGTAGCTGCCAGCGGGAACGTGGCGGTGTGACGGTCTACCGGGATGCGCCCGATCGCGGCCCACGAGCCCGGCGCGCCACCGTCCGACGAGAGTTCGACGGAGACCTCCGCGCCCTCGGGACGGCGGCCCAGTACGGCCTCCAGCGCGGGACCGTCCGTCCGTACGCCGAGCAACACGAGCGCGGGCGCGGTTCCCGCTCGGCCGCGGCCTGCGGCAGTGGATCCGGTGAGCTCCGGGGCGGGGGTGGCCGGTCCCTCGTCCGGCAGCAGCGGGTCGGTGCCGGACGCCAGGACGGCGAGTTCGCAGTTGCGGGCGGGGCCGTTCCCGGTCCCGCGCGGGGCGTCCCCCACGGCACGGACGAGTGCCGCCCGGGTCAGGTTGGGGCTTCCGGTGAGCGCGTGCCAGCGGGCGCCCGTGCGCCACTCGATCAGCTTGCCGTGCCGCATCCTCGTCTCGGCGAGCTCGCGCACACGGGCGGCAGGGTGCCCGGCGAAGGCGCGCCTCACACCCTCCGCGTCGTAGCTGGACCACCTTCGCTGGAGTCCCAAGGTCACGTCGGCCGGGGACAGCCGCTCCCGGAGCAGCCGCAGCATCTCGCCCGAGGGGTCCACGAAGGGGGCGTAGAGCCGCAGTTCGTCCACCGGTCCGGCGGGGAGTTGGTCGAGGATAGGCCGGTGCAGGTTGTGCACCAGGCGTACGTCCGTTCCTTCCGCGTCGAGGGCGGGCGCCTCGCAGTGCAGCTCGGTCAGCAGGCCGGCGATGTGGTGCAGGTGTTCTTTCCACCAGGAGGTCATGGCGACCGCGTCCGGCAGCTCCTCCAGCCAGTCGGCGAGATCCGCCAGGAGCGGGTGGGAAGCCGTGCCGTCCGTGGCGACGACCGTCCACAGTTCGTCGTTGGTGCCCCATCCCGACTGCGTCGGATTGCCCGAGCCGATGGCGACGCGGCAGGCGTCGTCCCCCAGCAGCAGGGCCAGTTTGGGGTGGAAGGCCCCGTGGCAGGAGGCGACGCCGTGGAGGTATCCGCGCCCGGCCTGCCGCACGTCGACCGCCTCGTGCAGGGCGTGTCCGGCGTCCCCCAGGATCGCGACCCGGGCGCCCAGGGCGCGAGCCACCGGGACGGCGACCGCTTCCAGGAACGGGAGGTCGGTGGTGAAGCCGAGGACCAGGAACTCCCTGAGCGGTGCCTTGTCCGGCCGCTCCTGCCAAGCCCGCAGGAGGGAGACAGGCGAGGCGAATTCGGTGTGCACGGCTGCTGTCATGCCCCCACGTCCAGGCTCGTCCACGCCGCTTCGGTCAGGGTCAGGGAGCCGGCCTCGTCCACGTCGGCATCGAAGAGGCCGAGCTGCCGGCCGATGGAACCGAGCTGAGGGATCCGGATGCCGATCTCTGCCTTCGACTCCTCGCCGATCCTGAAGTAGCGGTCGTTGCGCATGTGGAGGCGGGAGAAGATCTTGAGGCCACCCGTCTGCGGGTCGTAGCGCAGCTTGCGCAATGCCACCCTGCGGGACTGGGCCAACATGTCGTCCGCCAAGCGGGACGCCAGGTCCCGGACCGGCCGGTCACCGTACTCCCGCATCAGGGCCTCCACCCACATCGGGTCGAGGAACTCCCGCCGGTCGCCGAGGAAGGCGCGCTGGACCCCTGCGAACAGAGTGCCCGGGTGAGGATGCGTGCCATCGGCGCCGTCACGGGCGCGGAGGCCGCCCACGAGGAGGACCCGGATGTCCCGCCAGGGAGCCGGTTCCTCCTCAAGGAGCCGTGGCTCGACGGGTACGGAATGCCCGGCCCGGTCGTAGGCCGGGCCGAGTCCGGCGAGCGCCTCGTTGACGGTCCCGTCAGGCACCTGGTCGCACAGCCATGTACGAAGCTCGGCCGCCGACCGGTCCTGGCCGCCGTCTTGCCCTTCCTGCGCACCGACCTCGGTCACGAAGTCCGCCCACAGCCGACGCCACGCGGACACGGAGTAGTGGCGCAACAGCAGCCCCCGCCAGCGGGCTGCCTCGGGGGCAGCGGACAATACGGGGTCGTCGGCCAGGAGCGGGCCGAACGCGACGGTCTCCCGTAGCGCACCGGTGTACGAGTCCCCTCCGTGCAGCGCGACCGCCCGCGCGAGCACGCGCAGCGTGGCCCTCCGCGTCCGGTCGGTGGCCTGCCAGTCCTCCGGATGGTGCATCCCGTCGCGGGTCGCGGCCAGCAACGAGGCGAGCCAGTCCCGCTCCGCGGCACACGGCTGACCCAGCGCCGCAGCCCCGGCTTCCTGCAACTCGGCGGGCCGAACTTCGGTTCGCCTGGAGCCTGCGAGGGCGAGCAATGGCGCGAACAGCTCGCGGACTTCTGTGGGGCATTCGTGCCGTCCCGGCCGGATCCTGCCCCCGTCGTACCCGACGATGCCGAGGACCTGGGCAGGCGCACCGTACTGGGACCAGAAGCCCCATGAACGGGGCGAGTAGACCCGGGCGGTCAGGTCGAGGTCGAGCCCGTCGCCGGCAGACAGCCGGGGGTGCACGCCGTCATGGCCGTGTGGGAAGAGGCCGTCGGGGATGCCGCCCTGCGACTGCGCGATCTGTACCGCTGCGAGCAGCACCTCGGAGCGGCGCAGCAGCTCACGGCAGCCCTGGGCGTCAAGGTCCCGGCGCTCGGCCTCGACGGCGGCCGCGGCGTAGAGCGTGTAGTAACGCGCATACTTGGTGACGCTGGACACCCCCGGCACGAGCCGGTCGACCAACCTCCGGACAGGCCCTTCGACGGACAGGGGGAACTTGGGACTCCGATGCCCCAGCCCCTCCTTGGCCCACGCCGGCCCCACTGCCTCCGCCCGCAACCTGCTGCCTTCCCCCTCGGCTGCTCCAGACCATACATCGGCTGACACCGACTCAGGGGAGCCGGTAGTGCGGTGAACGTCAAGTGCGGGTCGTGCTGCGCCACGCGACCAGATGGCGTCCAATTAGCGCCCGAAATTGTGCGGAATCCAGCCCGCCCACCGCAACTCCACCCTCAGGCGGATTCCCAGAGGCCGGCGTCAAGCACACGGGCTGCCTTCGTGATACTACCCGGCATAAGATGCCGATAGGTGCGATAGGTTTCCTCGATGGACTTGTGCCCCATCCATTCGGCTACATCAGTGATCGGTATGCCTTTACCCAGGGCATTTGACGCGAAGTAGTGACGGAAACCATACATGCCCATGCCGCTCACCGGGGGAAGGTCTTTGAACAGCTTCTGCACACGACGGCGCTCCATACCTTCGGTGTAATAGCCGCCCGGACCTCTGAGGAGATAACCTTCCTCCGTCGTTCCATACTTCTCTTCAAAACGCTCCATCGCCTCTCGCACGGTACGCGGCAGCGGCACCTCTCTGAATTCACCGACCTTTCGATGCTTGAGCTTCGCGGGCTTCAGCAGGTTCGAATGGATCTGCTCGTGGACTCGGTAGACATCGTCTGCAACCACGTTGTTGATGTTCACCGCCCGCGCTTCACCATTGCGGAGACCACACCCGACCATCATCGTGATCTCCAGTGCGAGGTCTTTGTCTGCCACCGCAAGGGCCTTGGTGATGTAGTCCAGCTTGGGAATGACCACCTTGCTGCGCACATATTCGGGATCCTGCACGCCCTTCACCGGATCCTCAGCCATCGCACCCTTGTCGTAGGCATCTCTCAGGATCGACTTCAGGGTGCGATATATATTCATCTGATTGCCGCGCCCGACACCATTGGCCTCAAGGTCATCGAGGAACTGCTCAACGACGCTCGGGGTGACCGAGTTCAGCTTTCGGGAGCCGATGGCAGGATTGATGTGGACCTTGATATAGCTGCCGACATGCTGCGTGGTTGAGTAATCGGTCATCTTCCGCTGACGAGGCAACCACGTCTCCGCGTACTCCTTGACCGTCTTCTGCCCCAATTCACGACGCGCTTCGGCCACGGTCGGGGCCGTCTGCTTCTTGGTCTTATAGAGCGCTGTGAGGCGGTCTATCGCGTCGTCTTGAGTGCTGAAACCGGTCTCCTCGCGCTGCTTCCCCAGCGCGTCCCGGAAGCGAATCGTGTATGTGTGAGAGCAGCGCGTTTGCCGGGCGCAGTCACAAGGCTTGAAGAACGTGCCCATGCCGCGGGCGAGCTGTCGAGCCATGAGTGGGAGCCTTCCGGAGCCGTGCGGGCGACCGCTGGCCCGGCCCCCCGCTGTCTCGCCCGGAGGTCAGCAGCGCCGGAACGGGGTCCGGTCTCATGCTGAGTGTTTGCCGACCTGGGCCCGGCCATCATGGCCCTGACCTGCACAGATGACCAAATGTCAGATGTTGGACTTGATCATGTTGCGCAGCAATTTGAGCTCCTAGAAGGCGGCTCCCTGCCAGCTTTCTGCAGGTCAAGGGCGTTTTGCACTCTACACCGGCAGGCATCGGAACGGAGATCTTAGGGAAAATCCACTGCCTCGGACGAGCGGGCTTCTGGCCTGCGCTTCCGCGGGCACCAGGCCGTTGCGACGCTGCCGCTCAGGCTTCGCATCGGCCAGCCTCTTCGGAACGTGGGGGGACTGATGCTGACCAGATGCTGACTTATCTGACGGCACATCACGCAGGTGTCGATCCCCCAGCGGCAGACCGTAAGGGCCCGCAGGACCGGTTTCTGTGCCTGTCTCCCCCTCCACCCGTACGAACATCCCTGGCGTCTTCGCCGTCGGCGACGTCGTCGACCACACCCACCGCCAAGCCATCACCGCAGCCGGCTCGGGCTGCGCAGCCGCCCTGGACGCCGAGCGCTGCCTCGCCGCCCTGTGCGACAGCAGCACGGACGCCGGCATGGCGGAGGTCAACGCCTGACTGGCTGGCCCCGACCCAGGGTGGGGCCGACTCCGACGATGTGCGCGCTTACGCCCTTCATGCGCCCCTGCTCACCCACGTAGCTTGCGGCGTCGGCCTGTACCACCCGTACGAACGTAGGGGGAAGCAGCTTGAAGCGAGCAGACGTGCTGAGGGATCTCGCGCAGCCGTGGAACGTGGCCGTTCACTCGACATCGGACCTCGCGGGCAGCGTCGCCAAGGCTGCGACCGCAGACGACAAGGCCAAGCGGGAGAAGAACCAGGCCCCTCTGCGCCGCAAACCCGAGCTTCGGCCGCTACCCGTGAAGCCACTCGGTCTGTCGCTCCAACTGACGCCATGGGACGTTCTCCACTCCCTGGGCCGGGCCAACGTCCTCGCCCGCCAAGGCGCAGGGCGAGGACTTGCCGAGCACTGGGCCAGCCTGAAGTACTGCCAGGCCCTCACCGGCAACGACGGTCGCTACATGGCACTGTCCACCGAAGGCCGTAACCCCAGGCGCCACTACGCGGCCACACAGTCGAGCGAGCTCGGCATCGGTTTCGCCCTGGCCCTCGCCCGGCGCGTACTCGCCGCTCAGTACCCGGGCCACTCGGTCTCGGTCATCGACGCCGAGATAGCCATGCGAGCCGGCTGGGAGCTGACCGGCAGGGAGGCCGGACGCAGCAGTGCCCCGCGCCGGCCGGGGTTCTTCCTGGAAGTGTGGAAGCCGGGCGAGCCGTCTCGGGTCATCCCCGTCACCTGCAAGGGCACGCACGGCAACACCGCCCAGGTCCACAAGCAACTCGCCACCGCCTCCGCCGACGTGGAAGGCATCCACATCGGCGCGTACAACGAGACACCGGCCTTCGTCTTCGGCACCACGCTCCCCAAGAAGAGCGAGAGCATCACGCTCTACCTGCTCCACGCTCCGGGCGACGGCACCCTGGCGGATGCGAAGGACCTCCATCTCGACCCTCCCGTCGAGGACCGCAGCATCCGGCCCGGCATAGACGCCCCGACCGGACCGAACGAGGAACCACCGGTCGGCTACCACGTGCGTCCCGAGGAGTGCGGCTGGTTCGGCCGGGTCCTCGCCCAGGCGGATGCCGCCGGCTTGATGGCCTTCACCGGAGGTGGCGCACCCACCGCCCGGTACCTCACCAAGCGACAGGGCAAAGGCCACTTCGAGACCTTCACCCACGCCGGCACCGGCATCGTCCAAGACGTCACCCACACCATCCACGGCAGGAAGTTCGTGGGCACCGATCACGTCTTCCGCCTCAACGGCGTCCGGGTGGAGGCCTTCTCCGGCCTGGCGGAGAACCTCTTCGACCACCTCCGGGACGGCAGGGTCGACCAGTACCGCCAAGAGGCCCACGCCCTCCGCGACTCCTGGCCCACCGACCCCTGGGATGCCAAGTGGCGCGGTCCCGTCTCTCTCCACCCCGACGGCACCGTCATGGCCCTGCGCCGACTCCGCCTTCGCTGATCACCGCTCCTGCCAGGCCTTCGGGGAGCCGGACAGCTCCCCGAAGCCCTCGAACGGTCAACACGTGGAGACACAGACCACCGGGCCCTGCCCGGCGCCAACAGCTCTGCGGGCGAAGAGGGCCAGACGTGGACGACTTCCGGCCATTGTTGTCCGAACGCAGTGAGACACAGCTGGACGCAGGCGGACACAGCCGGACGCAGTGAGACGACTTCTGCGGCGTTCCGCCTGGCCTGTCTGCGTCTGCCTCTCGTTTTGACGGGAGCGTGCTGCGCAACACTTCACGTCATGCCGAGCTTTCAGCAGAGGAAAGCCGTGGGGGACGCCCACGAGCAGCGCATCGCCAAGGAACTGACCGCGCGCGGATGGGCGGTCAACCAGTGGGGGCAGGGAGTCCTCACCCAGCCCGTTCAAGCCGCACTCCGAAAGACCGACAGCTCCCTTCGGTGGACGCCCGACCTCCTTGCCGCTAAAGAGGGCCATGTCGCAATGATCGACTGCAAGAGCAGCATGACCAGTCGGGCGACGCACCGGCACGCGATCGAGAGCGCCGCGGTCGACGCGCACCTCCAGCTCGTCGCGTGGACCAGGCTGCCCCTCTACTACGTGTTCGACAACCTCGACGTCCTCACCCCGTACGACGCCCTCACAGCGGGACAGACCGGCCCCCGCTCGGTCCGAACCGGCTCGGGCGCGCCATACTTACTCGTACCTACGACGCACTGCCGCGCCTTCAACGCCGCCTTCGGCCCGCGAAGGCATCCGTCCGTCGCAAGCGACGCCGCCTGAGCCCAGCGCCGCGCCAGACCCGCTGCTCGGTACAGTGCTCATACCGAGCAGCGTTCGGCTTCGACCGCCGCCGGAGTCACGTAGCGGGACACCAACCGCCCTCAGGAACCCCAGCGAGCCGTCGTTGGCCATCCCGAGCGCCTTCAAAGGCAACCACAACAACGCCCCACGTCGCACACCCAGCTGGCGTCCGCATCCGCCTATGTCGAGGCAGTCGACATCGGCGCACGGAACGAGACGCCGATCCTGTGTTCAGCACGGAGCTTCCGACCGAGGGCCCGCTCACGGTCCACGCGCCGCAGGCGCGCGGCATCTGCGGCGGCTGAACGGCGCACCGGACGCCCCCGACAACCACCTCGATCAACCCGTCGACGACGAGACGATTCCAACCGCGTCAGACACTGCGGCCAGGGCGGCCTGATTGGCGCAGAGTGCGTCGTCGACCGCACGGCCCTTGAGAATTCGCGGGATGCGCTGGGATCACCGAGCGGCGTCGAGGAGATCCAGAACGGCAAATCTGATCGGCCGAGGTTTCATCAGGGGGTTGTCATGTAGCACGGAGTCGCTGTCAGCAAGCGGTGCCAGGGCTGTGACTACGTCGGCGGGAAGTCCGGTCGCGGTGGCCAGAATGCCGGCCAGAAGAACCTGTCGATGAAGTGGCTCACTGGATACCGCGGTGTAGGTGCGGCTGCGGGAGCCCCATGCCACCGTACTGGTACCCATGTTATCGGGGCTAATGATGGCGGCAATTACGGCTTCCTCAGCGTCGAGATCACGTCGGATGCGATGGGCAGCGGCGTCGAGGAGATGGGGGCCAGCAAAGGTGACGGCGCGGCGCTGTAGCCGCTCGGCGAAGCGCAGGATGAGGTCAGGTACGTGGGCGGCCGGGGCAAGATTGATCGTCACGGCGATGGCCTCGGGCCAGGTCCAGCCCAGCCGGTAGCCGCTAGCGAGCTCTTCTTGCAACTTGCGATAGAGACTGTGCGCGTGTGGGTCATCGGGCAGGAGCCGGGCCAGGGCGATGCGGCGCCAGCCGGTGACAGTCACATCGATATCGTCATCGCTGATCAGTTGCCGTGACGGTTTGATACCCGATGGATGGACCAGAAGCTCCAGCAGTTCGCGTCGGTGGACGTCAGTAAGGCGGAGCCTGTCCACCACGCTGAGAACGGGCTGGGGGTCGTTCTCGGCTTGGGCTGTCTGGGCTGCATACTTGAGCAGGCACGGATCTTCCGGATTGGCTTCGGCGTACCAGGCAAACACACCCTTTTCTCGCAGGAGTTTAGGGTCGCCGTGCACGGCATTGTTCAGTGCGCGGTCGAGGTCTGGGTGGCGAATGGCGGCGTTCGCCAGCCGTGACCACACGCCGGTGAGATCTGGCGGGTTGCGAGGGAGTCGTCCAGCAAGGCGCTCGGGCAATCGGTTGTCGCTCTGGTCTTGCAGCGCCTTCCAGTGGCTGGCGATCAGTTCGGTCAACTGAGGATCGTAGCCGGACAGGGGATCGTCGAGTTCGACGGTGACGGGCCGGCCGTCGTAGCGTTCCACGACGCCCTGCAGGAGGGCGACATCGTTGAGCAGGAGCATGATCGCCCAGGCAGTGCGGCGGCGGTCATCGCCCGTCTCAAGGTCGTGGGAGAGCATTTCAATTCGGCACTCGGTACGCAGGCGCTGGAGTGCCTGTTGCTGGTGTGCCTGCTGCGTCGTGGCGGAGTTTTGGGCGCCGTCAGCGGTCGGCGCCGTGGAAGAAGCCGGGGCGAGCCCGCGGGCGAGCGCGGTACCGGCAGCCCGACGCACGGAACCCGATGTGTCGTGGCGCCAGTGCTTCAGCAGTTTGATCATGATCTCCGTGTCGATGCCGCGCCGTGTGAGCTGCTGGGCGATCAGCATCCGCAGGGAGGGTGGGAGGGGGTTGAGCAGGGACGTCGCCTCGGCGACGATCTGCACGGCTTCCGGACTGCTGAGCGGGCCGTAGCCGATCAGTACAGCACCAGCCTCGGGAGAAGGCCCGCCCAGACACTGGCGGGCGTAGACCAAGACCTCGGGGACTTCTGGCCACGCCCCGATGATCCAACCGCGCGCGGTGCCGAAGTCCTCGCTCGGCACCGCGTCAAGACACAGGCTGGCTAGAGCGCGTGCATCGTGACGTACCAGGGCGCGTTCGGCCTCAGTGCGCTGGATGGGGGAGGATTCGCCCCGTGCGGCGTTCTTGCAGTCGATCCAGAGCCTGCCCAGGGCGGCGATAGCGTGGTCGATGTACTTCTGGGGGCGCTGTTGGATCAGCTGGACCAGGCACTCGATTCCTTGCTCGGGCCCGAGGACTGCAGCGACGACCTCCACAAAGGGCACCGCGTCGTCAGCAGGTCCGTTGATCTTGCGTAGCAGTGCTTCTCGGGCGGTGGGGTCATCGCCGTAGTGGTGTTGCAGGGCACGCGCCGACGAAGCTGTGCCGAAGGCGGCGTCAAGCGCGTCGATCAGGTAGTCGCGTACTTGGTCAGTCCTGGCCAGCCGAGCCAGGTTGTAGGCGTCGTCGCCGAGGTGGGCGGCCTCGCGCAACAGCCGGGTCTGAGCGGCGTCGCGGATTGTGAGCTCATCCGCCCAGCCTGCAGGCGCATGGGCCAGGGCATAAGGGAAATACTCGTCGGAGGCGATTTCGCGGGCCACCCACCTGACCGCCTTCGGGTCATGCGGGAACGCGGTGAGCAGCACCCACCAAGCAAGTTCCCGCGATCCGGGAGTGCCGGGGCGGCCTGGGGTACCCGACAGGATGTCCAGGCAGAGGTCTCGCACGGACTCATCGTCCCGGGCCGCTTCGCTGACCATCTCCACCGTGACAAGGTCCCAGAACTCCCCTACCGAGTCCCGTTCGAGCAGGCTGAGCAACCGCTGACGATCGTTCTCATCCCAGGCGGGGGCTGAGGTCTCGCCCTGAAGCGCCCGGTGCGCGCGCAGGGCGACGGCCCAGATGCCAACGGCTCCCTGGCGCAGGCCCCAGGAGATCAGCTCCGTCGTCCGGGGGTGGCCGGGCCAGCCGGTGACCAGTGCTTCGAGTGCGGCTGCTTGGGTGCGGGTCTCGCTTCCTGAACGGATCACCAGGGCCAAGGCTTGGGCCACGTCCTCGGAGCCGCCCAAGCGTTGGGCAATAGCCTGAGCCGAGGCGTGCTTGACGTTGGAGGACGGATGCTCCAGAGCCCGCAGCAAGATTGCCTCAGCGTCCGGTACGGCGATGCCCCCGCGGCGCAGCGCCCAGTACGCGCTCGGGTCGTCCGTGGTGGCTATGGCTTTGCGCGCGAACCATGGCAGCAGGATTCGACTCGCGGTCGTCCCGGTTAGGGCACCGGTGAGGGCGGCGACTAGACGCGCCCTATGGGGCATCCAGGGGTGGCGTTCGACGCGGTCGCAGAGGATCCGGGCGAACCGTGCGGCATCGCGGGGAAGCATGCGGACACCAGCTGCCAGAGCCTCTGCGACCAGCTCATGGCCGGCCATTTCCTCTGGTGAGTGCTCCGGCCCTGCGCTGGTGGCTGTCTGCAGCAGATCGGCAACCTCGCCTGGGCGTCCCTGGCCGGCTAGTAGAGCAAGGAGCACATCGCGCCAGGAACGGCTACCGACTCTGGATCGGACGATTTCCCTCTGATGGGCCAGGGGTAGGGTCGTCAGGTGCTCAGCGGCGAGCTGTTCGGCGACGGCGCGGTGGATAAAACCCAAGGTACCGGCTCCCTGAGCGACCAGGATGCCGAGATCGCCTTCGGCTGTCTCCATGATCTGCGGAGCCAGACGACGGGCATCTGCAGGGTCGTAGCCGAGCAGGTCGTCATCGCACAGTGCCCGGACCACGCTAGCGCGCCACACGCGGATGCCGGCAGCGGGCCCTGTCTCGGCCTGACGCAGTTCGTAGGCGACAGCGGCCAGAACCTGGCGGATTTCCCGGGTGTCCAGTGCGTTGCCGGATCGGCGCATATCCCGTCTGCGAATTGCAGGGTGCTGCTCGACCAGCACGTCGACCAGCCGTCGGTGGGCTTCCATACGCCGTGTTGGCAGCGGGCCATTCGACCACATCCCGGCCAGCATCAGCAGGAACAGCGGCACGGTAGCCAGGGTGCTCAAGTCGGCTACGGCCTTAACCTCATCCAGGAAACGGTGAGCGCTGTCTGTTTTGAGGCGTTGCGCGGCCTGGCTCGGGCCCTGAGGGTCTTCAGATGTAGTTAGCTCGGCCAAACCGGCCCTGGCGAAAGCGGCCCGAGCCATGCGCTGCTGCTGAGCTTCGGACAACAGAGCCAGGTTCCCCACCCGCCAGCCGGCCAGTGCCATTAGACGGCGCAGGGCATAGGGGCGGCTGGAAACGATGGCAGCAACGTTGCGGCTGCGGATGAAATTTTCAAGGAGGGTCAGGGCAGGGTGGGCGCTGTCCTCGTCAGTCCATTCGTCCAAGCCGTCGACTACCAACAGCAACCGGTCGTCGGCCAGGGCGCGTGCCACCAAGCCGTGCAGGTGCTGCGCTGAGTATCGAGTGAGCCAGGCCCGGACGGCGGACTCAATCGACCGCTCCGCGTCCTCTTTGAGGTATTCGCAGAGGAATGAGAAGGGAAGCCACACCGGCAAACTCGAGCCGAACTTGCCGGCCAGGGCTGAGGAACGGGGTGACTCGTCCAACAGGTCGGACACGACGAAACGCAACAGTCTCGATTTGCCTGCACCGGGCCCGCCAACCACGACCGACAGATCACCGGCGGCCAGCCACTCGTCGCAGGCCCTGCGAGTGACGTCCGGTCCGCCCAGGTCCTCCTCGACTCGGTTGAGTTGGAGCATGCGGTCCACGGCGGGCACCTCGTCCCGCCCCTGCCAAGGAGGCTCGTTCCCGAATGTCTGCTCCCCTGGGAGTGCCGAGCCCTCGTCGCCATCTCTGAGTGGGCGGTGCCCGGCCGTGTGATCGTCCGCCTGAATCTGATAGTCCTCAGTGTCCGGACGGCTGCCGACCGGGGAGTCCCCGCCGCTATCGGTGATGTCCAGCGTGATGTACTCAAGCGGTGCAGGCGCGTGCGTGGACATGGCCGGGTTCAGGAGCACTGCCCCGGTGTCCTGCAAGGCGAAGGATGCTCGATAGAGGCTGCGCAGGCGGGTACGCAGTTCACTAACGTCTTGACCAGACAGCCTGTCTGCCAGCGCTTCCGCTGCCTCAGGGCCACAGAACCGGGCTACCCATGATCGACCGAAGAAGTCGTCAACCACCTCGGGCAGTTGGCGCAACTGCTCGCTGACCGACTCGCGTCCCCAAGGCTCAAGCCGGATCCCCTTCTGCTCCAGCCTGTCCGCCTGACGGTTGAGCTCTTCGGCCAGCTTGATGGGACGCAGGGCGTGGGTGGTGGCATAGATGAATACTTCCGAGCGCTCGGCCCATGAACCTCTCAGGAACTTGTCGACCGCTTGGATAATTTTCGCCGGACTCAGCGTCTTCACGTGCTTCGACTGAAGGGTCGTGTAACGACGCTCGGGATCTGTCGCGGAGCGCGCTTCGGTCTCGCGGGTGTTGCGGACGAACAGGTCAATGCCTTCTTGGCCCTGCCCTGGCGTGCCGTACAGCTCGGCGCACTCGGCCCGGCCGTTGCGTTCCGCAAGTCGCAAAAACAGGCGTTCCACATCCGGCCACGGAAGCTGATCCAATGGCAGGTAATCGGCCTTGGTGACAACGGGCGGCGCAACGCTGCCAGACGGAGGAACGTGCAGGCCGGGAGGAACCTTTCCCGACGACCGCACCACCACACCGCTCTTTCCCGCCACGATCAGTATCTTCGCACGATGCCCTCAACGACACACGCGAAAAGCGTGGGTCGCACTGCGGGCGCGTACAGCATCGGTGACACCAGGATCGACGAGCCCGCCGACGCACCGGCATCACCCGTGGCGAGACGGGGCAGCCGGACATGGCGACGGAGGCATCGTCAAGGTATGTGCCATCGCACCTCCTTCTTAGAGGTTCCCTCAGGTCGGACCCAAGGCCGAACCTGAGGCGATAGATTTGGGGTGCTTGATCGACACCGTGCCACGGTCGCCGGTAACGCTGACGAAGAGTGAAGGGAACGTGGGCCGAGTGCACCAGGTGGCTGCCGAGGAAGCCCTGGCGGAGCTGGCCGCCGCTTCCGCAAACTTCGGCTTTCTGCTGCCGCTGGAGCCCCTCCTACTGCTGTACGGCGCGGGTGCTGAGGCCGACGCGCACGACCGCCCGAAACGGTCCCTCGCTCAGGCCCGGCAGTTCGCGGAGGTGCTTACTGCGGAGTCTGTCCGGCTGCTCGGCTCGGATTCCGCCGACGGCCCGGTGCACCACGTGCTGGCCGAACTGCGCCGCTCCGGCAACCCCGCACCGGACCGCGAGACGGCAGCGGATGACCGGTCCCGTGCCCAGCGCTTCGTACGCCACTGCTTCGAGCTGGGCGTCTGGTACTTCCGACTACGGACCGGAGTGCGTGACGAGCTCTCCTTCGTCCCGCCGGCCGAATGGGACCGCACCCCGGCGAGCCCACCGCGCCGACAGGTGGCCAGATCGGGGCCGGTGGCCGACCTGGCCATCTGGGTCGCCCTGCTCGACGAGTACGTCCCCATATTGCGGCGGACTTTCGACCGGCGTACGCCCGCCGAGACAGCCACCCGCGCGTCCCTGAAGGCACGTTCAGCCCTCCTGGAGACAAAGTGGCGCGTCGCGGACCTGCTGGCCGAGGCAGGGTGGACCGTACAGCATGATTCGGAGACGCCGCACGAGCTACCGGTACGGGGGGTCGCCGTGCGGGGCACGGCGCACCCGGACCGGGCGGCAGGACCGGACTACGTTCTCCACATCGATGGCCAACCGGTGGGCACCGTCGAGGTGCGCCCCCGCAGCGAGGACCTGCGCGCGGCGATGGCCCGGACCCGTGAGGCCGGCACCCCGTCGACGGCGTCCGCAGAGCGACGGATGCCCTACACATACGTCACCGACGGCGTCCGGGTAGTGTTCCGGAACGGGGACGACCCCGAGCCGCGCCCGCGGGAGGTCTTCACCTTCCACCAGCCGGATACCGTGGCCCGCTGGCTGCGCGAAGCCGCGACCGACCCCCAGGCGCCAACGTTTCAGGGCCGCCTGCGCCACCGTCTTCCGGACCTCAGTGCTGACGGCTACTCCCGGGGCTCCCTCGGGTCGGTGCAGTACGACGCGGTGCGGGCGTTCGAGAGTTCGCTGCGTCGGGGCGAGCGCCGGGCCATGGCCCAGATCGCTGTTGGGGGCGGCCGGACGGTCACGGCCGTCACCGCGGCCCACCGTCTGCTGCGGCACGCCCGAGCCCGCCGGATCCTCTTCCTGGTCGACCGGGTGGAGCTCGAAAACCAGGCGCTGGCGACCTTCGCGGCGTACTCCGGCCCCGGCAACGATGGCCGGAAGTTCACCGAGTTGTACCGGGTCGAGCGGTTGGGCCCGGACGCCGTGCCGACCCTGGGGGTCATCGTGAGCACCGTGCCGCGGCTCCACAATGCCCTGTCCAGGGGTAATCCAGCGTCCGGAATCCTCTACCGGCCCGATCTGCCCCCCGAGTTCTTCGACCTCGTCATCGCCGACGACTGCCACCGGTCCGTCTCCGCCCAATGGCGTGCGCTGTTCCACTACTTCGACGCCCCGGTGCTCGGCCTGACGGCCGCCCCGACGGAGCGGGCGCTGGAAGTCTTCCAGGGCAATCTCATCAGCTCCTACACTTTCGAGGATGCCGTCGCCGACGGCCGAGCCGTGGACATCACCATCTACCGAATTGGCGACCTCCCCACGCGACCGGAGCGGACGGCCGACACCCTGGAGGAGGAGTTCGACCTCGACGTCGAGGCACCCCCCGCGCACCGTCGCTCCGTGGTGAGCGGCAAGGCGCTTCACGCCGCGCTGACGGCGTTCAAAGAGGGGCTGCCGTCGATGTTCCCCGAGCGGGCGAGGCTCGGTTCCGGGGACGTGGCGCTGCCCAAGACCGTCGTCTACGCGGCCAACGACCAGCATGCGGACGAGGTAGTCGACGCGGTGCGCGCGGTCTTCGGGCAGGGGCCTGGCCTTTGTCAGAAAGTGACGCTCAAAGGCGGATCACCGTACCGGCTGCTCTCTCAGTTCCGTAACACCGTCGAACTGCGAGTCATCGTGGTGGTGGACCTGCTTACCGGGACGGACATCGCCCCCGTCGAATGCCTGCTGTTCCTGCGGGACGTCAAGTCCTCATATCGCTACTTCCAGATGCTCGCGGTCGGGACGCGCCCCATCGCGTCGGCGGCACTGAGGGCGGTCACCCCCGGCGCGTCGGCCAAGACCCACTGCGTGGTCGTGGATCCGGTCGACGTCGCACGACACCATGCCGTTCAACCTTCCACGACGCGGAAGCGGGGGCGAGGGAAGGACGCGGACGAGGCCCCGGCCGCGGCTGCAACAATCGACGACGCCGAGGTCATGGAGCGTTGGCGGTCCTTCCTCCGGGCGGGCAACGACTCGGTGCAGGAGCTGATTACCGGCACAGTGGGCCTGGCTGAGGGGGGCGTCCGGAGGCTTCAATCGTGGGCCGAGTCTCTGGCGCGGCCGCCCCACGGCCTGACGGCGGAGCGGATCTGGAGCGCGTACGAACGCGCCGGTGTCTCTGTGTCGGATCCCCGTCGGCCGCGGACACCGAAGGGGCCCGTGGACCTCCTTGCCCTCGCCCGGTACGAAGCGGGCCTGGAGCCGCAACCGCGCGCCTACCGCGACCAGGTCTTCGACCGGCTCGACGCGTGGATCGACCACCAGGAGCGCCGGGGACGGTCCTTCGACTCCGACCAGGTCTGGTGGATGGAGCACATCGCGGACGGCACGGCGGCCGGCGGGAACTTCGCCGCCGCATCTCTCGACGCCGTTCCGTTCACCCTCAGGGGCGGGACGTCGGGCTTCCTGTGTGCCTTCGGGGAGCAGGGGGCGGTCCGCCTGCTGGACGAGTTGCGGAGCGTGCTGGCGTGAGGGCGGGACTGCCGCCCCGCTGGACCGAGGTTCCGCTGGGCGAGCTGCTGCGCGAGCCGCTGGCGGCGGGCCGGTCCGGTCAGGCCGTCCCGGGAGGAGTGCCCGTACTCAGCCTGCCCGCGCTGCGGTCGGCGACGGCCGACCTCGCCCAGTCCCAGGAGGGTCCGTGGGCCTCGGCAGCGGAAGCGGCCGACCATCTAATCCGGCCCGGCGACATCCTGATGAGCCGCAACGGCGGGCCGGGGATGCGGATCGGGCGGGCCGCCCTGGTCCGCGAGACCACCGGGCCCACGACGTACCCCGCCACCATGGTGCGGGTGAGAGTCGACGAGCGGCTGATCGACCCCGAGTACCTGGTGTTGGCGTGGGAGTCCCGCGTCGTACTGCGCCAGATCGAGTCGTCCGTACGTCAGGGCGTCGGCCTGGGTCACATCGCGGCGCGGGATCTCGAACGGGTTCGGTTGCCGCTGCCCCCACTGTTCGAGCAGGAGCGGATCAAGACCTCTCTCGCCTTCTGGCTCGCCCGGGTCGACGAGGAGGAAGCCGCCGTCCGCGACATCCTGCGGCGGGTGGAAGACCTCCGCACCCTCGTGATCGACCAGGGTGTCCTCGGCCGCACCACGACCGCGCCGCACACGGACCCGGAGCACTCCGCGGCCACGCACCGCGCCCCCCTGCCCGCCATCCCCGTGGGATGGCGCTGGGTTGCCCTCGGCGAGCTGGCCGAAGTCGTACGCGGGCCCGTGGCGAACAGCCGGCGGGCCGACGATCCGCACGAGGTCGAGGTGGGCTCCCTGCGCCCGGCCGAGCTCCGGGGCGAGCGCTGGGCACACGAGCAGATGCCGACGGTGCGCCTGGACGCCCGTAGAGCGGAGGCGACCCGGTTGAGCCCCGGGGACGTCCTATATGTACTGAGCGGACAGCCCGACAGCCTCGGCCTCGCCCGGGTGTGGGAACAGGACTCCTCCCACCGCACGTACGTACCGAACCACCACTTGGCACGGGTCCGTATGACCGGGGACGCCCTGCACCCCCGGCTGCTCGCCCTGTATGCGAACGGGCCCGGCCGAAGCTGGCTACGGGACGCCGCACGGAGCACAGCTGGCCTAGCCTCCCTGGGCCTCGACCAGCTGCGGCAGACCCCCGTACCCGTGCCTCCACTCGCCGAACAGGGCACGCTCCTTGCCTTCTTGGAGGCGTGGAACAGCGGACTCACCTCCGTTACGGCCTCGGCCGAGGAGGCCCTGGCAATGGCGGACCCGCTGCGCGACGGCTGTCGGGAGCAGGTCCTCGCGGGCAGGCTGCCCCACGGCGCAGCGCCGAGCAGCGAGAACGACGTACAACTCGAGGGAGCAGTGACCGTGCCTCCGACGACGCCCACCCGACGGCCTGTCAACCGACCTTCCGAGGTGGAGCGCCGAGCTGAGCACCTCTGGTCCTCCTTCCCGCCACTGAGCAACGACGGCCTAACAGCCCTGGAGTACGGCGAGCAGGTGACGTACCTGCTCTTCCTCAAGGCAGCGCAGGAGTTGCGGCACCGGCCCCTCAACCGCGTCGATGTCCTGGGGCGCGACGCCTGGGACGAGCTCGCGCTGCACAAGGGCATGAAACTGATCCAGTACTACGACGCCCTCCTGGCGGAGCTTGGCGAGCGTGGCGGCGCGGTCGGCCGCATCTTCCACAAGGCCCAGAACCGCCTGCGCCGCCCGCTGCACCTCCAGAACCTGATCCAACAGGTCAGGGAGGGGCTCTCGTGGTGGGACGAACGGCCGGAGTGGCGGGCCCCGGTCTTCGACGCGTTCCTCGCCCGATGCGCTCAAGACCACCGGACCGCCGCAGGCCAGTACTTCACCCACCGGGATCTGATCGACGCCATCGTCGCGTGCTGCCGTCCGACCGTCGAGGACACGATCGTGGACCCGGCCGCAGGCACCGGGGGATTTCTGGTGCGGTCCTTCGAGCACATCGCCCGACACCTCCCGCCGGGCGTCCCGCCCGCCCAGCGGGAACAGCTTTCCCACGGCGCGATCCGCGGGACGGAACTGGTGGACGCGACGGCGCGCCTCGCCACCATGAACCTGTTCTTGCACGGCGTCGAGCGCCTCGATAGCAACCCGGCGGCCATCGAGGTCCAGGACTCCCTCACCGTGAGTCCTCGCCGCCAGGCAACCCTCGTCCTCGCCGATCCGCCACTGGGGCAGCGACGCTGGGTGCCCCCGTCCACCGGCGCGCCCGACCTCCCTGGCGCTGAGGAGCTCGCCCTCGCCCGGCCGGACTTCTGGGCAGCCACCAGCCACCAGCAGCTCAACTTCGTCCAGCACGTCTACACCCTGCTGGAGATCGGCGGCCGGGCAGCCGTCGTCGTACCGGACGGCGTCCTCTTCATGAAGGGCGCCGGGGAACGGGTACGGAGACAGCTGCTGAAACAGTGCGACGTGCACACCCTGCTCCGCCTCCCCATCGGGTTCTCCGGAGGCTACTCGGGGGTAGAGCTCAACGTCCTGTTCTTCGAGAAGGCCGCGGCCCGCCCCGACGGATCGCCAGCGACTCGCCACCTCTGGGTCTACGACGCGCGGACCGGACACACGGCCGTCGCCGATTCCTCGGAAGGCTCCGGTCTCGACGCATTCGTCGCTGCCTACCGGCCCGGGCACCCGCCCGACTCCCGCGCCGCGTCGCGGGACTTCAAGCCCTACTCCGTCGACGCGCTCCTTGCCAGACCCGACGTCAACCTCGACCTCGGCGCCGACCTGGGTGAGGCGGAGCCGGGAGACGCTCCAGAGCCGCATCTGATCGCCCAGCAGATCTCCGGGCGGTTGGAGGACACCTGGCGACGGTTCGCCAGGCTTGCGGAGGAGCTCACCCCGCCGCGCGATGCCCGTACGTTCCGGTCCGGCTGAGGGGGATCCGATGCAGCTGCTGCAGCTGAGGCTGCCCGACTACCGCGGCCTGCGGGACTTCGCCCTCGACCTGGAGAGCGCCGTCGACAAGGGGCAGGCCATTGCCGTACTGATCGGTCCAAACGGAGGCGGGAAGTCCCGGATCCTGCAAGCGCTCGCGGAGCTCTTCGGGGCTTTCTACCGCTGCGCCCTCGGCCATTCAGGCCGTACGGACTTCGGATACGAGGTGCGCTACCGGCTCCGCGACACGACCGTCGAGATCGTGCAGCCGTCCGCCGAGGCAGATCCGGTCATGTGGGTGACGGACGCCGCCGGGTCGCGCGACGAGACACCGCGTCACGACTGGCTCCGCCACCTTCCCGACCACGTCTTCGGGTATCAGGTGCACGGCCGGGTCCCACGGGGCTCCGAGTTCGAGCGCCACGTGCACTTCGCCGAGGCGGTGCTGGCGACGTGGCGCGAGCAGTGGACCGAGTCCTGGTTTGCCTGGCAGGACCGGCCGGAGAACGAGGAGGGGGTGTGGTCGGAGCAGCTGGAGCTGCCGATCACGTGCCCGCTGTACGCCCCGGGATTCCTGTGCACGCCCGACTGGCTCCCCTTGGTCCTGCTCTCCCTGGCCGCCCAGTGGGCGGACGTTTTCGGCGACTACCTCAAGGAGCAGGCCAGGGTGGACGGGGTGGTGTCCGCCACGCTGCACCTGCGCGCCCCCGCGTCCGTAGGGGAAGAGCTGTCAGCCCTGCCGTACTGGGGGCTGGGCGGGCCGCCGCGCGCACTGTTCACCGAGGCGGCAGCATCAGGCCGTTTCGGACCGGTGCCGGAATCGGACCCGCTGTACAGCGCGGGCACCCCCGACGACGGGTTCACCCTCACCATGAGCAGCCTCGAGGACGTGCTCGCCTTCCGCAACCTCTTCGACAGCGACCTGTCGATGTTCGGGCTCCTGTCCACCCTTCAGATGGCCGGCTACCTGACGGTCGAAGTGCGCGTCCGCAAGGCGGATGGCGCCGTCGTCCGGGCGGACCAACTGAGCTCTGGAGAACAGCAGATCCTCACCGTCCTCGGTCTGCTGCGGCTGCAGCGAGGCCAGGAGTCGCTCTTCCTCCTCGACGAACCCGACGCGCACTTCCACCCCGAGTGGAGTCGGCGCTGGTATTCGTCTGTCCAGAGCATGCTCGGCGATGGGCAGCGCTCGCAATTCATCGCCGCCACCCACGAGCCCCTCCTCGTCTCGAACATGCTGCGACAGCAGATCCGGTTAATCGACACGGACGCCGACGGACGGACCACAGCGCTCGTCCCGGACACCGCCCCGCGCGGCCAGGGGGCCGGCGGGCTGCTCACCTCGGACCTATTCCGGCTCCGAAGCCAACTAGATGAACACACCCAGGACCTGATCGACACCCAGTACCGCCTCATACCGGTGGCCGAGGACGATCCCGAGGCTCGCCAGGAACTCCAGGAGGTCACCGACCAGCTCGACGGACTTGGCTTCGCCACATGGCGCCGCGATAGGGTGCTCTCTTCCTTCCTAGCGGAACTGCACCGTCGGCGCACGGAACTCGTCGAACGAGCCCGGAACGGGACTATGACGGGCGAGGAGCTCGAAGCGACCGCACGTATCCTCTTCGACGAGCGCTTCTCCCGGGGGGTCTGATCCCGGTGCGCCACGTGGACAACAGCGGACTCACCGCGCCGCAGAAGTGGGCGGACCGGGCCACTAAGGAACTCGCGAAGCTCCACAAGGACGCGAAGGACGCGGACAAGGAGCTCTCCTTCCGCGAGATGTGGCGGGAGGACGCGATCCGCGACCGGCTGATCGCCCTCATCGGGGAGAAATGCTGGTACTGCGAGACCAGGTTCGTCCGCTCGCCCTACCACGTAGACCACTACCGGCCGAAGTCCGTCGTCGTGGGTGAGACGGAGCGCCGCGGGTACTGGTGGCTCGCTTACGACCCTGCCAACTACCGTCTCTCCTGCCACCACTGCAACAGCGGCGGTGCCCGCTACGGCAATCAAAGCGCCGGTCCTGGCAAGGGAGCCCGCTTCCCACTGCTTGGGCAACGCGCATCAGAGGGCGGGAGCCTGGATGGCGAGCTACCGGTTTTGCTCGATCCCGTGGTGGCCGAGGACGCCGAACTCATGGGATTCGACAGGCAGGGCCATGCTCGGCGGCGTCCCGAGCGGCTGTACTCCAAAGACGAACTGGCACGAGACCTCTGCCGGGTGGACGAGACCATACGCATGCTCGCGCTCAACTCCGACCTACTCATCGAGAGCAGATCTACCCTGATCGGCAGGGTGAACGGACTCGTCCAGCTGCACCTCGCCAGCGGAGGGCACGCCGGCGCGGCGCTGTACGCCCGCACCGAGCTCGACGACCTGACCCGGACGACCGCCGAGTGGAGCGCGGCGGCCGCTGCGGCCGAACACCTGGCCCTCCTCGCCCACGACCGCTCGGGAGACGACGCACCCCTTGAGGGAGGGGCAGGGGGCGACGTCGCCGAACACGTGGGCGACGGAACCCAGCCCCCTGCGGCCACGGCGACAGACCATCGCATTGACCTGCGGACCCTGGTGGCCGCCTTGCCCCCCAAGGCATTCTCCGCAGGCGGGATCGCGTTGACAGGCCGGGGGAAACGGGGCCCTGCCAGAGCAACCCTGCTGGCGGACGGCACCATCATGTGCTTCCAGCGGCCCTTGGCCACGCCCACGTCCGCGGCACGGATGGCGACCGGCGACGACCAAGTGGATGGGTGGACCTTCTGGTCGTTGACGGTTTACGGCACGACCCAGACGCTCTCCGACCTGCGCGACTTCCTGCTCGCCGGGAACGGCTGACGGGCACCGCTTGCCACCACGCTCTTCCATGCAGCTTGACGAACCCGACACCGTCCGAAACGAGCGATACTCATCGGAACGCACACACAGAACACGCTGAACTTACCGGGCAGTCAGGCGACGCCCGAGGAGCAGCCCCATACGACCGGCTCGCCCGTGAGTGCCAGGCTCTCTTCGGACCCTATGACGTCCGGACACTGGACGCCTTCTCGGCGCATGGAACGAGACGGTCCTGGTGTTCAGCACGGAGCTTCCGACCGAGGGCCCCCTCACGGTGCACGCCCTGCAGGCACGGGAAACCGGAGGCCGGCTGAACGGCGCACTGGACACCCCCGACAACCATCTCGATCAACCCGTCGATGATGAGAACGTCTACCCGGGAATCCAGCGGCCCTCCCAGGGCGACGAACCGCCAGTGCCCGAGCCAGGGTTCCACGTCCAGCCCGAGCATTATCCGTGGTTTCGGCGCGTCCTCGCCCGAACCGCCGCCGCCGGCCTGACGGCCTTCGCAGGAGACGGCAGAGCCACCGCGCAGTACCTCACCAAGAGGCAGGGCACGGCCAGTTGGAGCGGTACCGCACCGCGGTCCGCGCCCAGCGGAAGTCATGGCCCCTTCTCGGATGGGACTCGAAGTGGGACGGCCCCGTCTCCATCCATCAAGACGGCTCCGTACTCGCGATGCGCGTACTGACCTGACCCTGCCCGGGCAGGTGTGACGGTGTCGCGCCCGGGTACATTCGGGCGCGGCACCCGGCCATCGCCGCGGGCATGAGGGGGAGCGGAAGGGCTCCGATGCAGACGAGTGCTGGCAGGTCACGGGGCCCATCAGTCAGGCGTCATGTCGCTCCTCGTGCCCGGCCAGCTGCACTCGTAGCCGCTCAGCCTCGGCCCGGCGCAGTCGGCGCTCCAGGACAGCGCGAGCCTGCGGCGGGATTTCGGGCTTCGGCGCCCTATTGCGTGGAACGAGCCAGCCCACGCGCTGATACGCGACAATCGCGCGAGCGTGGGGACACGTATGGCAAGACCGTTCCGGCCTCGGACGCGGCCAGCCTGCCTCCAGCATCCGGCGGGTGTGCTCACGTTGGTGTTCGGATTGAAGCATCGGGTCTGAATCCCAGACCTGCTCGAATTCCTCGATCATCTGTTTCACCCTTGTGGCCTCGGCCAAGCGAGGCCCATCATCGGGTTTCCAGTCGAGGGTTGGCGCTACGACCTCTTCGACGTGTCCGCAGGCCAGCGTCACCTTCCAGAAGGCCGACGTGTGTGCTTCATCGTGGCGGATCACGGCCCACACGTCGTCATCAGCCCATTCGGGTGGCTCCACCGGGTCCGCAGGAAAGCTCACCTCTTGCCGGTCTCCCCACTCAATGATGTCGCGGTAGGGGGCATCAGCTGAATCATCGTGCTGGCAGTACACCTGTCCCGGCGGCAATGCTTCACCATCCCCGAGGCCACGCCACTGCCTCTCGCTCGGCGGGGTGGAGTCGTCCGGTGTCAGCAGCTCCTTGATGCAAGCGCAATCCAGCTGAACCCGCCATCGGTAGTACCGGTCCGGGTCCGGTGCGAAGAACGGCCACAACACTGGAGGAACCCCCCTGCGGCGATCGGAATTGAATTTCTCGTACTCGCGCAGGACGTCCGTGCGCCGCTTCGCTCGGCCGGGAAGTCGGCGCGCTACAGCGGGTGGGCGCGCAGCTACGTCAGGCTCGGCCACGTTCCAGATCCTCTCGACCAGCGACACTGCGCCGATGCTAGGAACCTTGAGATCGGAATGCTGCGGAAATAGCGCTCCCTTCCCCTGAAGGGAAGGAAGGAAGTTGCCGCCGCCTCGCTCCAGACCCTCGTCATCGAGTGGACGACTACACCCGTGTCGCCGGCGGGTAGGGCCAGACGCCGCCTCAGGGACGTCGGGCTACACCTGGCAGAAAGACCGTCAGGGGGTGCCGACCAGGCCCCTGCGCCAGCAGCATGCGCGACCGCCCGGCTGCTGTGCCTCCGTGAGCAACCCAAGGGGCTGATGCTGACCGTTTGCTGACCAGAGCCCCGCCGCCACGCTGCTGACCTGCGGAAACGTCCAGATGTCAGACGTTGGACTTGAACAGAGTACGCAGCACTTTGGACTCCTCGAAGACGGCTCCCTGCCTGCTTTCTGCAGGTCAAGGGCGTCCTGCACTCTACACCGGCAGGCATCGGATCGGAGATCTAAAGGAAAATCCACTGCCTCGGACGAGAAGGCCGCCGCCTGCGTCTTCGCGCGAACCAGGCTGTCGTGACGCCGCCGACCAGGCGTCCAATCGGTCAGCCACTCTGGAACGCTTGGGGACTGATGCTGATCAGATGCTGACTTACCTGATGACCCATCAGGGGGTATGGGGGGGCACAGGACGACGCGCTTCTCCTGGGAGCACCTCAGACTTCCCCACTGACCAAGTAGCCGATCGTCGCGAGGCGGGTTGAGCCCTCCACATCCGGGCCAGTTGCCGTGCTGCCACGACTCGCTTCCGCCTGGCCGAATTGCCTAGGCTCGTGGACCACTTCGCTCACCTCTTCCTCCGGTCACTCTCTCACGCACATCTGAGAAACCGCCGGCCAAGGCTTTTTGCCACAGGCTCATGAATCGCGCGCCCTCGACATGATGGGCCATCGGAATAAGGTCTAGCGAAACAGGTTGAAGGAAATCACAGATCAGCGGCCTGCAAGGCGCAAATTGGACAGGCCGCCCGAAGCGTTACGCGCAGAGTGGGCGGTATGTGCGGCGTCCTGACGCTCTTTATCCGTCCCTTGTCGCGGCAAACAGGGCGCCGAGCCGCCCAGAGAGCGATATTGCGGAAGCAGCCGCGCAACGCGAGTGCCGCCCGAGTACGCAACCGCGACAGTGTGGACGGCCGCCCGCGCGGCTACCTGTGCAAGTTCGGGCTCTCCCGGGTCCGCACCCGCCAGCCCGGGTCCGCACCCGCCAGCAGGCCCACGCCGGGTTCCTTCCGGGAGTGACCAAGTTCTCCTTGTGATCCAAGCCGGATGACGTCGCAGCCGCGACTCGCACCCCACCGCACGGGCCCGGCAGGGTGCTTCGGCAGGAGGAGGACTTGACGGTACCCATGAGAACGGGCCGTGTTTCGACAGCACGGGGAATGTCGGTCATTTGCAGCAGTCACACCCTGGCTGCAACCACACTCGTCCGCCTCGGCTCCAGCGGACGGCATCGCCGCGGAGGCGGTGGGCGCCAGAAGCCCTTACCCTGCCATGCGTCCCGGCCTTCCCTGACCGCGACGGCGGCGATCCGCAGCGTGGTCGTCTCGCGGGCCTCCCGTGCATCGTGGTCCGGGGCGGCGAACTGCCACGCCATCGCGGCTGCTGAGGAGACTTCGATGACGGAGTCCAGACCGAAGTAGATGAGCGCCGTCGAGGAGGCGATCGTCCCCTCCGTGAGGGCGACGGCCGCCTCGATGATGTTGTAGGTGATGGTCGCGGCGACCAGCAGCCGTATCCGCTCCAGCGGCGTACTCGGACACCGCGTCGACGTACGCTGCCCGGGCGGCGTCCCCGGCCTGCCAGGACGCGGGGCCCGGCGCCCGCCGCGCAGCCCAAGGCCGGCGACTGCAGCCGCGTGGGGCTCAGGAAGCCAGCTCCCTCGGGTCCAGCGGAATTCTCCAGAGGTTGCGACGGTGCACGGACTCCAGCTCGGCTTGGAGCGGGGACGGCGGGACCACCAGGACAGGGCAGGCGGCGTGGGCGAGGCAGTATCGGGCCACCGAGGGACGGACGAGTCGGCGCAGCGGGGCGCGGGACCCCGTACCGACCACGAGGAGGTCCTCCGGGTCACGTGCTACGTCCACGAGGGCCGCGCCCGGGGTCCCTCGTACCGTGAGCCCGGCGAGGGTGACACTGGGCTTCACGGCGCTGAAGGCCGTATCGAGGTACTCGCGCAGCCTTTCGACGGCGGCGGCCCGGCATTCTCCCCAAGCGGAGGGCCCGAGGCCGTTGCGGCTCCCGAGTTCATTGCCCGGTGACTGCCAGGCCAGGACGGCCCACAGCTCCGCATCGCGCAGGCGGGCTTCCGCTGCCGCCCGGTGCAGCGCGGCCAGACTCCCCGGTGCTCCGCTCACACCGACCACGACTCTGCTCACGGCCTCGTACCTCTCCTCCGGATCCGCCGGCTCCCATGAAAAGGCATCAGACGGTGCTGCGGTGGGGTTGCTGACGGCCTTCTAACGCGGAGATCCTCAACCATGACGGCGTACTTATACCGCCCGGCACCGGCCGCGAGTGATCGGCTTCACGCAGTCGTGGTCCTGGGGGCCGCTGCCGGAAGGGTGAGCTTGACCTCGAACCCGGCGCCGGAAACGCCGGGTTCGAGCATTCCCCCCATGGTTTCCACGAGGTCGCGGGACATCCGCAGGGTCAGGCCGTGAACCGTGCGGCCCGGGCGCGTCCCCGCGGTCACGCCCTCCGCTCCGTCCGTCAGACGGATCTCCACGATGCCGGGCCGGGTTTCGGCCGTCAGCAGCGCGGTCCGGTCCGGCGGGCTGTGCCGCTGGGCCTCGGCCGCCAGCGCGGTCAGGACCCGGGTGAGGACCGCCGCGTCGGCGATCACGTCAGGGAGCTGCTCAGGCAGGCTGCAGCGGACCGTACGCCCCCCGGGGCCGAGGGCGTCGAGAACGGCGGTCAGCACTTCATCGAGGTCGAGCGGGCGCAGGTACAGATCGAGCGCTCCGGCATGCAGACGGCTGAGGGCGTCGAGGTCCGAGACGAGCTGGACGACCTGGCGCACCGACGACCGGGCCGTGTCGAGGAGGCGGTTCTGTTCCGGGTCCACGAGGCGGTTGTGGAGGCTGATGAGGGCCTCGTCCGCGACGTGCAGCGGGCCCCGCAGGTCGCGGCTCGCGGTCAGGAGCAGTGAGGCCCGGGTGTGCTCGGCTTCGGCACGCAGGCGGGATTCCACATCGTGCGCGACGAGCCGGCCTTGGGAGTACGCCATGCCCAACTGCGCCGCGCACACCCCGAGAACCCGCTGATCGTCGCTGCTCAGCGGGCGTCCTCGACCTGCCAACGTGAGGTCGTCACCGACAGGGCTTTCCACGTCGGCGTCGTACGGGCGCTCGGGCGGATCGGTGCCGGTGCTGGCGACAACGCACCAACGAGGCTCGGCGGGACGCGCCGTATCGCGTTCCAGCAGACTCACCGCGTCCAGACCGAAGTCCTCCCGTACCTGTTCGAGCAGGGTCGGCAGGTTCTGGCCGTGCATCATGGCGCTGGCCAGCCGGCTCAGCGCCCGTGCCTCGGCGCTCGCGCGGACGGCCTGGTACGTGCGGCGCGCGGCCGTGCCCGCGGCCGTCCCGACAAGGGCGGCCGTGACGACGTACACCACCAGCCCGAGGACGTCGGACAGGCGCTCGACGCGCAGTGAGTGGACGGGCAGCGTGAAGTAGTAGTCGGCGAGCAGTCCTGCGGCGAATGCGGCTAGCAGCGCGGGTACGAGGCCCCCGACCAAGGCGATCACGACGACGGCGAGCAGGTAGAGCACCAGGGCGATGGCGAGGTCCACGTGCTCGCCCAGGAGGACCAGCACGGCGGTCAGGCCCGGGAGCGTGATCGCCGCGAGCAGCATCGCCGTCCAGAAGCGCCGGGGGCCGGTTGCACGGCTCGGGTGCGGTAGCCGCAGGGCGGAGGACTCCCCGGCGGCGTGCTCGTGGGTGATCACGAGTACGTCGATGGGGCCGGACCGCCGGATCGTCCGGTGCCCCACACTGCCCTGCAGGAACGTGGACAGCCTGCCGCGACGGCTGGCGCCCAGCACGATCTGCGTGACGTTCTCGGCCTCCGCGAACTGGAGCAGCGCCTCCGGGATGTCATCGCCGGTGCTCTGGTGGTAGCTGCCGCCCAGCGACTCCACCAGGGCCCGCTGGGCGGCGAGGCCGGCCGGATCCCCATGAGTGAGGCCGTCGCTCGGTACCACGTGCAGGGCCAGCAGCTCACTGCCGGGGACTCGGGCGCTGATCCGGGCGGCGCGGCGGATGAGGGTGTCGCCCTCGGGCCCGCCGGTGAGGGCGACCATGATGCGCTCGCGGGTCTCCCAGGGAGTCGTGATGCCGTGCTCGGCCCGGTAGCGCTGCAGGCCTTCCTCGACGCGGTCGGCGAGCCAGAGCAGGGCGAGTTCCCGCAGTGCGGTGAGGTTGCCGACGCGAAAGTAGTGGGTGAGGGCGGCCTCGATGCGGTCCGAGGGATAGATCTCGCCGTGCAGCATGCGTCGGCGCAGCAGCTCGGGCGGCAGGTCCACCAGTTCGATCTGGTCCGCGCGGCGTGCCACCTCGTCGGGCAGGGTCTCGCGCTGCGGCACCCCGGTGATCTGCCGGACCACGTCGCCCAGGGACTCCAGGTGCTGGACGTTGAGCGTGGTGACGACGTCGATCCCCGCGTCCAGGAGTTCCTCGACGTCCTGCCATCGCTTGGCATGACGGGAGCCGGGCACATTGGTGTGGGCCAGTTCGTCGACCAGAGCGACCTGCGGACGACGGGCGAGCACCCTGTCCAGATCCATCTCCGTGAAGGCCGCCCCGCGGTACTCCATGGTCCGCCGGGGAACCGTCTCCAGCCCCTCGGCGAGGGCTGCGGTGGGCCGTCGCCCGTGCGGCTCGACGAAGCCGACGACCACCTCGGCTCCGACCGCGGCCATCCGCTGCCCCTCCTGGAGCATGGCGTACGTCTTCCCCACCCCCGGGGCCGCCCCGAGGTAGATCCTCAATCGCCCACGCACCATGGTCGGGTCCCTGCCCGGTCGTCACGCCTCGGCCTCCCCTCCATCGTGCCCCGCCGTGGCCGCCTCCGCGCTCTGCCGCGCGGGACTCGGGGCCGCTCCGGCACTCGCCCCCCAGAAGACGGCATCGATGCCTCCCCACATGGAGCGTCGGCCTGGACTTCGCCGGTTTACCCCTCAGGGCCGACGGCAGACCACGTGAGCCGCCGGCCCCGGAATCCCCACCCCGGGAGCCGGACGGCTCATGTGTTGTGCGACGGCTGAGCGGCACGCGGTGCGTCGGCCCGGCCCCCCACGGCCCGGACCTTGCGTCCATCGGCGGAGTTCAGGTCACACGCCTCCAGCCGCGCGCCACGGACCGTCATCCCGGTCCGTCGCCGCATCAGTCTCTCCCTTCGGCACAGCCCTGGCAGCACTCCTTGACGCCTTCCTTCCGCGCAGCGATCGATCTTGACGCTCCTCTGATGAATCGCGCCAAGGCGGCGTCAAGGGCGCGTTCGGAAGCTTGTCTCCGCAGGTCGGATGCGCTGGGATGGGTTCATGAACAGCGGTCCGCGCTATGACGACCGGCCACCGAATCAGGTGCCGCCGGCAGCGCCCGCTGCCCGTCCGGCCGTCTGACATCGGCCGCGCGTCGTTCGCGTACCTGCCACCACCCGCCTGAAGGGCTTTGTTCGGGGCACCGTACGCATCCCCTCCTTCACCGCATGAGCTGAACCCGTGCCCCGCGTCCTGCCGAGGCGACAGGCAGGTCAGCCATGCCCGTTTCCAGGAATCGACATGCCTTCATCCCTGTCCGGACGTACCGTCCTCGTCACCGGCGCCACCTCCGGCATCGGCTACGAGACCGCCCGCCGGCTCGCCGAGCGCGGCGCCACCGTCCTCCTGCACGGCCGCACCCCCGATGAGGCGCAGGCCGCCGCCGACCGGCTGATCACCACCGCCGGCATCAACGGCTCCTCCCTGCGGCCGTTCGCCGCCGACTTCGCCCACCTCGACGAGGTCGAGAGCCTTGCCTACTCGGTCGTACGCGAGCACCCGCGCCTCGACGTACTCGTCAACAACGCCGCAATCGCTGCGCCTGAGCGCCACACCGTCACGGCCGACGGCAACGAGATCGCCTTCCAGGTCAACTTCCTCTCCCACTACCTGCTGACGAACCTGCTGGAGCCGGCGCTGACCTCCGACCCGGGTGGCCGGGTCGTCAACGTCTCCTCCTCGCTCCACCGCACTGCCACGATCATGTGGAACGACCCCCAGCGTTTGCGCCGCTACTCCCGCCTCGCCGCATACGCCCAGTCCCAGCTGGCACTGACCGTCTTCGCCGCGGACCCGCGCGTCACCGCGGTCTCCGTCAACCCGGGCATCTGCGACACCGGGCTCCTCCCGCTGTACGGGAACGAAGGCGCGCCTGCCTCCGAGGGGGCGCGGCACGTCGTTCGTCTCTGCGACCCGGCCACCGAGATCGTCAACGGCGCCTACTACGACCGCTCCGAGCACGTCACGCCGGCCGCGGCCGCCACCGACGACCGCACCGTCAAGCGCCTCAACAAGCTCGCCGACCTCCTCGTCGGCCACACCGCCTGAAGGGATCCAAAGACATGTCCAAGCGCGCACGCAAGAAGAGGGCCCGCCGCAAGAAGGGCTCCAACCACGGCAGCAAGCCCTCCTGCTAGTCACCAGCCCACCCCCGTGGGGCGGCCCTCCGCCAGGGCCGCCCCACCTTCATGCCCCCGCAAGGAAGCACCGTGATCAATCTGCCCTCCCACCGACTTCCGGGCCTCGTCCGCTGGTTCCCCGTCGGCGCACCGGGCTCGGGCGCCCTGACCGAGCACGTACTGACCACCGATGCCGGCCGCTGGTGGGTGGATCGCGTCATCCAGCCACGCGTCATCGCCGCCGAATGCGGGGACCACGTACTGCTGCTCGGGGACCCGCAAGCGCTGACACCCCAGGACCTGGCGCACTTCGCCCACCGGTACATCGAGGCACCTGGCCGCTTCCGGCCGCTGATCGGGTCCGCGTTCGACCGCGCCGTGCCCTGGCAGCGCACGGTGTACGTCAAGCGCACCACGGCACCTGCCGCACCGCGTCCGAGGGGGATCACCCTACGACGGCTGACCGCCCAGGACGCCCGGGCGCTCAGCACCCTGCCGCCCGCGATGCACCGGATCCACCGCACCTGGGGCGGCCCCGACGCGCTCGCCCGTTCCGGTTACGCCTGGGCCGCGTTCCGTAACGGCCGCATCGTGGCCGTGGCCTGCACGTACTTCCTCGGCACCGCCTACGAGGACATCGCCTGCGTCTCCGTGCCCGACCCCCGCCTCCAGCACCTGGCGCTCGCGTGTGTCGAAGCCCTGTGCTCGGACATAGCCACCCGCCGCCGCACCCCCAGCTGGACCTGCTCCGCGGGCAACCGGGCCGGTCGCCTGCTCGCCTCCAGTGCAGGCTTCCGCGCCGAACGCGAGTACGGCCACTACGCGGTCGGTGCTCCTGCCGCCACCGGAAGAGTGGCAGCAGGATGAGGAGCGATACTCGCCCGATGGACTCCATCTACCGCAGTGCGGCGGGACGGGAGCACATCCGCCGCTGGTGCACCGACCGGCTCGACGCATGGCCGGTGCCGCACGAGCGGTCTCAGGTGACCGCCAACGGAGTGCTGACCCACCTGGTGACCGCCGGCTCCGGCCCGACCACGGTCGTCTTCGTACCCGGGACGAACTTCAACGCCGCCGCGTCCCTTCCCCTCGCCACGGCTCTGACCGCGGCCGGACACCGGCTCGTCATGGCGGACGTCCCCGGGCAGCCCGGCCTCAGCTCCGAGAAGCGCACGGTACCCGGCGTCGGTCTCTCCTCGTACGGCACCTGGCTGAGCGAGGTACTCGAGACGGCCGTGGCGGGGCCGGCGGTGGTGATCGGCCATTCCTTCGGCGCCGCCATCGCACTCTCCAGCCCGTCACCGCGCATCGACCGGCTCGTCCTCGTCTCCCCTGGGGGACTGGGCCGGCTGCGTCTGGCCCCCGGCTTGCTGGCCGCCTCAGCCGCCTGGTTCATGCGGCCGACACCGGCACCTCGCCACCAAGGGCCCGTCAAGAAACCGCGCCACGGCGTCAGCAGTTCGTCAGGGTTCGGCTCGGACGGCTCCGGCCGTCGTAGCGTCACCCTCATGGGACGACGCTTCACACCATCGGCAACCGGTGCGCGTGCCGAGCGCGCGAACCCTGCTGGACCGTGCGCATACGACATCCACTGGGCAGGTGAGAGACGTGCGGCGATCCGCGCCGCCTCCCTGCTGTTGGCGACCCTGCTGGTGGTGGACATGGGCGTTGGCCACATCAGCCTTCCCCGCGCCGCCCTGTGGACCGGCTTGGCCGCTCTCTTCTTCGTGATCCTTCTGCCGCCCGAGGTCTTCGCGCGTCCAGGCCTGCTGACCGTCCGCGGAGTGCTGGTCGAGCACAGTGTCCGTACCGGTTTCCTCGTCTCGGTCCACTGGTTCGACGGCGTGGCCCAGCGCATGGTCCTGCGGGACGTGGATGGCAGTGTGGTCGAGATCGACCCCACCGTCCTCGCCCGCAATCCTGCGCTGTGGCGGCGTCTCGACGCGGACACCGTCGCGTCGCTCCAGCGCGGCACGCTGACGTGTGGAGCGACCGCGCTGCACCAGCTTGCAGAGCGCATCGACCGTGAAACGGCGCGTACGGTCTTCAAGGTCTCCGGCTTGCACTGACCAGCGCTCGCGCACCGGGTCCGCCAGAGCCATTCGCAGGCGTTCTCCTTCCATCCGGTTTACATCCTTGGGGTGTTCACCTCCTTCACGCTGTCCCGGCTCGGCATGGTCCGGCACTGGAACCGCGAGTCGCGCACCGAGACCGACCCGGCGGTGCGCCGCCGCCATCACATCACCCGGTCCGTCAACGGCCTTGGCGCCTGCGTGACCGGCCTGGTCCTGGTGTTCGTGCTGGCCACCAAGTTCACGGAGGGCGCCTGGCTCGCCGTACTCACCGCGCTCGTGCTGTGGGTGACGATGCGTGTTATCCGGCGCCACTACGACCGTACGGCGACCGAGCTGACGGTCACCGATCTGCGAAGAGAGCTGGCACCACCGCCGCAGGTCTTCGCGATCGTGCTCGTCTCCACGATCCACAAGCCGACCTGCTGAAGAGCCGGCTTCTCTTCGCCCCGGGCGTCATGGCACCAGCGGCCCGTAGAGACCTTGCGGTGAGTGCCTCGCGCATCCCCCGCCGAAGCGACCGTGCCCGGGCGCACCAAAGCCACAGCTCCCTCCCCCTAACCGGACAGACCCCAGGGGTTCCCGTGCGAGGTCACGCGGCCTCTCCCCTGGCGAGGGTCAAACGGCGAGCGGGGCCGGTCGCGTAGTGGACGTATTCGCGGGTGAGGCGGAAGCCAGCCGACCAGGCCAGGAGGCGGCTCGGTCGGTTGTCGCGGGAGCAGGTCCAGCTCGGCGTACGGCCGCGGGCTGCGATGTCCTGGCACAGGGCGGTGACGCAGGCCAGCGCGAGGTGTTGCCGACGGTGGCCGGGGTCCGCGAGGGCGGCAACGTCCTCATACCCGCTGCCGAGGAAGTAGGTGCAGGCCACCGACAGGGCGCGGCCCCGGTGGAAGGCTCCCCAGCCGAGGCCCGAGGCGGCGAGCTGCTCCGGGCCGCCCCAAGTCTTGTGGATCCAGGCCGCCTCGGAGCCGAGGGCGACGAGGGCCGACGCGTCCTGCGGGGTCAGCCGGCGCACCGTGATCCCGGGTGCCGGGCGGGCGGGCAGGGCGGGCGCCTGGTGTACGTAGACCATGCGCTCCCACGGATCGACGCGTGCGAACGCGCCCCCGAGGACGGGCAGGAAGCGGGCCGGGGCCTCGATGTAACTGCCGGCGAAGGGAGCGAGGGCCTCGGGGGACAGCACGCCTGGCTCTCCTCGCAGCAGGACGTGATCCCCGCTGGAGACCGCCATGACCCGCGGGTCCACGGCGCGGTCCGCCCACCAGTGGCCGGCTCCGGTGGCGAGGACGTGCTCGGGGAGGGCCGCGACGCCCGGGGCCCCGCCGGGGAACCAGCGGGCGAGGGCAGGGAGACGGGTGGGAAGGAGCTGGATCACGACGGATGCCGCCTAGGGGGAAGGGAAGAGGTGCGGGGGCGGCCCGGGACGGTGGGCCGCCCCCGCGGGGGAACCAGCGCGAGCGGGAAGGCGACGCTGGTCGGCCTTGCGGCCGTGGTTGGCTTTGTCGCGCGTCGGGCTTGCGCCCTCAGGCAGAGTGCCCGATGAGCACGTCGGCGAGCTTGTTCAGCCGCTTGACCGTGCGCTCCTCGGTCGCGCCCGAGGCGGGCTCCATCCGCTCGCTCCGGTCGTAGTAGGCCCCGTTGACGATCTCGACGGCCGGGTCGCACAGCCGCACGACGTGGGCGGCCCCCTCGGACGGCGTCGCGCCCTCGTGTCCGTACAGCGGCATCAGGGCCGTTTCACACACGCCCGGGTTCACGGAGACGGCGGTCACCCGCGGGTCGGCGGCGAAGACCGTGAGTGCGAGCTGCGACTGCGCGTACGCGGCGAGGCGGGAGTAACGGCGGGTTCGGTTGGGGTCGTTCCACATGATGGAACCGGTGCGGTGCATCGAGGAGGAGACGTTGACGACGCGGCCGCCCGGGTCGGTGGTCAGGACCGGCTCCAGCAGGTTCGTCAGCAGGTAGTGGGCGAGGAAGTTGACCTGGAAGGAGAGCTCGTTGCCGTCCGGGGTGACCGTGTGGCGCTCCGGCGCCGCGACGGCGGCGTTGTTGACCAGGACGTCGAGGTGCGGGTACCCGGCGGTGATCCGGTTCGCGAGCCGCTCCACCTCGTCGAGGTGCGCGAAGTCCGCCGCGCACGGGCGCAGCATTTCCGCGTCGACGTCGGCGGTGGCGATGAGGCGGTCCACGGCTGCCCGGGCCTCCGCAGGGGTACGGCCGTGGAGCAGGACCGTCGCACCGCACTCGGCGAGCCGACGGGCGGTCTCGTAGCCGATGCCGGAGGTGGCCCCGGTGACCAGGACGGTACGGCCGGACAGGAATGAAGACATGAGTGGTTCCTGGGGAAGGGCACGGCGACCGCCCGTTGCGGGAAGCGGCCGTACGGTGAAGGTGAATGGGTATCGCGTACGGGCGTCAGCACGGCCGGCGGTACGCAGCGATCACTTCCCTGTACGGGTCCGCCATGACGGTGGCCGGTCGTGGTAGAGGTGACCGATGTTCACGCCATCCATCCAACTGGTGTGCTGCTGTGGGCTCAAGAGCCCTGATGGCCCTCTGACGACCCCTTGACGGACTTCAGCCGATGCCGGGGACGGTGGACACCACCAGGTCGATGAGTTTGATCCCGACGAACGGCAGGACGAGGCCACCGAGCCCGTAGACCGCCAGGTTGCGGCGCAGCAGGTCGTGGGCCGAGGCGGGCTTGTAGCGGACGCCGCGCAGGGCGAGCGGGATGAGGGCGACGATGATCAGGGCGTTGAAGATGATCGCCGAGGTGATCGCGGACTGCGGGCTGTGCAGGCCCATGATGTTGAGGGCTCCGAGGCCGGGATAGGCCGACGCGAACATGGCCGGGATGATCGCGAAGTACTTCGCGACGTCATTCGTGATGGAGAACGTGGTGAGCGCGCCCCGGGTGATGAGGAGCTGTTTGCCGATCTCGACGATGTCGATGAGCTTGGTGGGGTTGGAGTCCAGGTCGACCATGTTCCCGGCTTCCTTGGCGGCCGAGGTCCCGGTGTTCATCGCCACGCCCACATCGGCTTGCGCGAGCGCCGGGGCGTCGTTGGTGCCGTCACCCGTCATCGCGACCAGCTTCCCGCCCGCCTGCTCCCGCTTGATCAGTTCGAGCTTGTCCTCGGGGGTGGCCTCGGCCAGGTATTCGTCGACGCCCGCCTCGGCGGCGATCGCCCTGGCCGTCAGCTCGTTGTCACCGGTCACCATGACCGTACGGATCCCCATGGCGCGCAGCTCAGCGAAGCGTTCCCGGACGCCCTCCTTGACGACGTCCTTGAGATGGATGATGCCGAGGACCCGCGGCCCGTCCCAGTCGTGCACGGCGACCAGCAGGGGCGTGCCCCCGGACTCGGACACGGTGGCCGACCATGCGACGGCTTCCGCCTGAACGGTCCCGCCGCGCATCGCCACCCAGTCGCAGACCTGGGCGGTGGCGCCCTTGCGGATAGCACAGCCGGCGCCGTTGTCCCAGCTCAGGTTGATCCCGCTCATTCGGGTGTGGGCGCTGAACTCGGTGAAGCGGGGGTTGCTGAGGTCCTCTTGGGCGGCCGGCTGGATCCCGTACTGCTGGGCCAGGGCCACGACGGACCGGCCTTCGGGCGTTTCGTCGGCGAGGGAGGACAGCTGCGCGGCGTCCGCGAGCTTGGTCTGATCGACGCCGGGGAGCGGGATGAAGGCAGCGGCTTCCCGGTTGCCGAGGGTGATGGTGCCGGTCTTGTCGAGGAGCAGGGTGTTCACATCGCCCGCCGCCTCGACCGCGCGCCCGGACATCGCGAGGACGTTGCGCTGCACCAGACGGTCCATGCCGGCGATCCCGATGGCGGAGAGCAGCGCGCCGATGGTGGTGGGGATGAGCGTGACGAGGAGCGCCACCAGGACGGTCGTGGACTGGGCGGCGCCCGCGTACGCGGCCATCGGCTGGATGCTGACCACGATCAGGATGAAGATGACGGTCAGAGCGGCCAGCAGGATGTTCAGCGCGATCTCGTTCGGGGTCTTCTGCCGGGACGCACCCTCGACCAGGGCGATCATCCGGTCCAGGAAGCTGTTCCCGGGGCGTGAAGTGACCCGAACGACGATCGAGTCGGAGAGGACCGTCGTACCGCCGGTGACTCCGGACCGGTCGCCGCCCGACTCCCTCAGAACCGGGGCCGATTCACCGGTGACAGCCGACTCGTCCACCATGGCCGCCCCGTCCACGACGTCCCCGTCGGCCGGGACAAGTTCACCCGCTTCGACGAGCACGAAGTCGAAGGGCTGGAGCTCGGCCGGAGTCACCACCTCGGTTTCGGCCCGGCGCAGGTTCGCCCCGTATGTCCAATGGTTCAGCCGCAGCGCGACCGTGTCCGTACGCGCCTTGCGGAGCGACTCCGCCTGCGCTCGCCCCCGGCCCTCCGCGACCGCCTCGGCCAGGTTGGCGAACAGGACCGTCAGCCACAACCAGACGCTGATCACCCAGGTGAAAACGGACGGGTGGATCAGCGCCGAGAGCGTGGTCAGGACGGATCCGACAGCGACGACGAACAGCACCGGCTTCTTCACCAGCTCACGCGGGTGGAGCTTATGGACGGCCTCGCCGACCGAGGCAGCCAGCCGCTCGGGCTCCAGCATGTGCGCCTGCCCGGAGCGTTTACGGGATGGGCGGTTAGGCGGTGTCCGCGGCGGGGTTCCGAGCCCCGGAGGAACGTGCTGCGCGGCGGCGCGAGGCATGAAGGGACCTTCTCAGTGGAATGTGGGATCGACTGGCCCGCCCGGCCGGGTGGGCAGGGGTGCGGGTGAGGGGTGTCGCCGCCGGGGAATGTCACCATGGACCCCCTCGGCCGTCATGTGAGCATGGCTCCCCGGCGGCGCAACAGGCAGGAAACTACTGCCCGATCAGCGGGAACGGCGCAGGCGGGCGGGGGAATTGGCACCTTCTTGATGGCAGCGCACGGGACCTGTCAAGCCGCCATCAAGGGCACGTCAACGTGCGTCGGCAGTGACGCGGAAGCGGAGTCGACAGATCACGGCGTCGGTGTCGCGGCGGCCGGCGTGTGCCACCACCGCGCCGCGCTGGTTCTGCAGCAGCCGCTGCCAGAGACGGGCGGGTTCTGTTTCCGGAATCAGGACGGTCACCTGCGCGTCCGGACGGCCTCGGACGAGCTCACGTACGTAGCCGGACAGCGGGCGGCCGAGGGAGCACGTCTCCGAGGGGAGTTCGATGAGGTCGACGCCGGGGTTCCACAGCTCCCAGTCACGCCGGAGGGCTTCGGCGCTCTGACGGTCCTCTGGTGTGGGGTGGGTGACGGTGACGGCGAGGACCTCGTCGCCGAGGGAGCGGGCGGCGGTCAGGGCTTGACAGGTCAGCCGGGACAGACCGGAGACGGGGACTACGACCAACGAGAAGGCCCGGTGCGGGGGCTGTGGGACGCGGCCGAGTTCGAGGCGTTCGCCGATCTCGGTGTACGCGCGGTGGACCGTCTCGAAGATGAGGACGATCAGCGGCAGGGCGAGCACGATCAGCCAGGCGCCCTCGGTGAACTTGGTGGCGGTCACGACGGCGGCCGAAACACCGGTCAGCAGGGCGCCGAAGCCGTTGACGGCGGCCTTCGCCTGCCAGCCCCTGGCACGTTCGCCGGACCAGTGCCGGACCATGCCGACCTGGCAGATAGTGAACCCTGCGAAGACGCCGACGGCGAAGAGCGGGACGAGGGTGTTGGTGTCGCCGCCGGAGAGGACGAGCAGGACGGCCGAGACGAGTGCCAGCCAGACCACCCCGTGCCGGTGTACTTGGCGGTCGGCCTTGAGGGCGAAGACGTGCGGCAGGCAGTTGTCGCGGGCCAGCAAGCTCATCAGCACCGGGAGCCCGCCGAACGAGGTGTTCGCGGCGAGCGCCAGCAGCACCATGGTGGCGAACTGGACCACGTAGAAGGCTGCGTTGTGCCCGAACGACGCGTCCGCCAGCTGGGCCAGGACGGTGACGCCCTCGACGGGCTGGAGGTGGAAGCGGCCGATCAGCACCGAAAGCCCGATCAGCATGACGCCGAGCAGGGCGCCGAGAGCCACCTCGGTGCGCTGGGCCCGGTGGGCAGCCGGCGCACGGAAGGACGGCACCGCGTTGGCGACGGCCTCGACACCCGTCAGGGCCGAGCAGCCCGCGGCAAAGGCCTTCAAGAGCAGCAGCGCGCCGACGCTGGTGGCGCCCTCGCCGAGCGCGGATGCGTGTCCGGCCGCGGACGCGGTGCTGACCGGGCCGTCGCGGAAGAGACCGACCGTGATCATCGCCAGGATCGACCCGACGAAGAGCGCGGTCGGTACGAGGAAGGCCTTGGCGGAGTCCACGACCCCGCGCAGGTTCACGGCGGTGACCAGGACCAGCACGGCGAGGCATATCCAGACCCGCTCCCCGTGCAGCCCCGGGAACGCCGAGGTCAGGGCGGCCACGCCGGCGGTGACCGACACCGCGACGTTCAGCACGTAGTCGAGAATGAGCGAGGCGGCCGCGACCAGGCTGGTGCGCCGGCCCAGATGCCGCTTGGCGACCGCGTACGAGCCTCCCCCGTCCGGGAACGCTGCGATCACCTGCCGGTACGAGGCCACCAGTACCGCGAGCAAGGCGGCGATGGCCAGAGTGACGGGGAGCGTGAAGCCCATGCCGTAGGCACCGGCCGCGGCCAGGACCAGGACGACCGCCTCGGGCCCGTACGCCACCGACGCCATCGCGTCGAGCGACAAGGCGGCGAGGCCCTGGAGGGTGGTCAGCCGGTGCCGGTCCCCGGCCCCGGTTCCGCCGGTATCAGGGGGCTCCTCCTGGGCCGACCCCTGGGTGACCGTGGTCGGTTCTCCTGCGTGCATGGCCATTTCTTGCCGATCCTCCGAATGAACAAAATCAGCACAGCGCCGGAGCCGCAGGTGTCGGCCGCCAGCACGCTTGGCGCATTTCATACGCCCGCCCGCGCACTCTTCACGTGTTGCATACGCATGGGCGCGTGCGGCGTAGGGAGTCCGTCAAGAGGGACTGCCTCCCGTTGCCCCGGCTCCGCGGAGATGCATGCTTGATCTGGGCGGAACACGCCTGACCGGCACGAAGAGGAGAAGTTGCTGATGGACGCGGAGAACGTGGTCGGCCTGCTCATCGCCCTTGCGCTGCTCGGCTATCTCGTGGTCGCTCTCATCAGGCCCGAGAAGTTCTGATCGGCACTCTGCATCACGATCGGCTTGTCCGGACGGGAGGTGTCACGTGTCCGGGTACTGGTTCCGGCTCCGCGACCGCGTCGCGCTGGTCGCTGCCCTCCTGGCCCCCTTCTTGGTGGCGCTCTCCCTCGTGCCGTTCCGGACGGGTCTTTCGGCGACGAACGAGGCCCTGATCCTGGTCGTCGCGGTGGTCGCGGTCGCCGCCATGGGGAGCCGCACAGCGGGAGCACTCGCCGCGCTCTCGGCGGCCGCCTGGTTCGACTTCTTCCTGACCAGGCCCTACCAGCAGTTCGCCATCTCTGACCACGCGGATGTCGAGACCGCTGTCCTCCTGCTCGTCGTCGGCTTGATCGTCTCGCAGCTGGCCGTGCGCGCACGCCGCCTCCAGGCGGTCGTGGTGACCGACGCCGCGCACCTGTCCAGCCTCCAGGGAACCGCCCGGCTGACCGAGGACGGCAGCTCGCCGGAAGCGGTGGTCGAGCACGTGCGCCGGGAGCTCGTCGGCCTGCTGGGGCTACGCGGCTGCCGCTTCGAGTACGGGACCCTGATGGGGCACCTGCCGCGCCTGGAGCACGGCGGCGGCCTGTGGCTGCGCCGCCCGGGCCGGATCACGGAGTACGCCGACTGGCCTGACGGGGAAACCGAGCTGCGGGTCGTCGGCGGCGGGCACTACTACGGCCGCTTCCTCCTCGACCCGCACCCCGGCCGCCCCCTGCCCTCCGAGGAAGCCCGCCTGGTGGCCGTAGCGCTGGCCGCCCAGGCCGGCAGCGCCCTGGACACGGCCGGCCTGTCCCACCAGGGCTGACCGGGTCCGAAGGGCCCATCCCCGTAAGAGTGGCGTTAAGGGTTCCCGTGCGCCCGTATGGACCCCGTCAAAGTGTCTTAACACCCGGCTGAAGACACGGTTATCTCGTCATCGGCCATCTGGCCGATTCGTTTCCTTCCCTCTTCACTCAGGAGCTCGCGATGGCCGATCTGGCCTTCGTCGTCACCACGGTCGCGGTGTTCGCGCTGGTGGCTCTCATCGCCCGGGGGGTGACCAAGCTGTGAACGCCGAAAACATCATCGGCCTCGTCGTGGCCGTCTCCCTGCTCGGATACCTCGTCCTCGCCCTTGTGTACCCGGAGAGGTTCTAGCCACCGATGAGTCCCGTTCTCGCTGGTGTGCTCCAGCTCCTCGCACTGATCGCCGCGCTCGCGCTGGCCTACCGCCCGCTGGGCGACCACATGGCCCGCGTCTACTCCTCCGACAAGCACTACAAACCGGAGAAGTGGATCTACAAGGCCATCGGCGCCAACCCCTCGGCCGAGATGCGCTGGCCCGCCTACCTGCGCGCCGTCCTCGCCTTCTCCGCGGTCTCGGTCCTGTTCCTCTACGGCCTCCAGCGGGCCCAGGGCATCCTGCCCGGCTCGCTCGGCTTCGTGGCGATCGACCCCGACCAGGCCTTCAACACCGCCGCCTCCTTCGTGTCCAACACGAACTGGCAGTCGTACTACGGCGAGCAGGCCATGGGCCACGTCGTACAGACCGGCGGCCTCGCGGTCCAGAACTTCGTCTCCGCCGCCGTCGGCATGGCCGTCGCCGTCGCCCTCGTACGGGGCTTCGCGCGCTCCCGCACCGGAGAGCTCGGCAACTTCTGGGCCGACCTGGTCCGCGGTGTCTTCCGCATCCTGCTGCCCATCTCGGTGATCGGCGCGATCGTCCTGGTCGCGTGCGGCGCGATCCAGAACTTCGCCGGCATCCACGAGGTCGGGCAGTTCATGGGCGGCTCGCAGCAGTGGAACGGCGGTGCGGTGGCCTCGCAGGAGGTCATCAAGGAACTGGGCACCAACGGCGGCGGCTACTTCAACGCCAACTCCTCGCACCCCTTCGAGAACCCCAACCCGTTCTCCAACCTCTTCGAAATCTTCCTGATCCTGCTCATCCCGTTCTCGCTGACCCGCACCTTCGGCCGGATGGTCGGCAACCTGCGCCAGGGCTACGCGATCCTCGCGACCATGGCCACCATCTGGCTCGGGTTCGTCGCACTGATGATGTGGACCGAGTTCGCCGGCAACGGCCCTGCCTTCGACATCGCCGGTGGTGCGATGGAGGGCAAGGAGACCCGCTTCGGTATCGCCGCGTCCTCGATCTTCTCCGTGTCCACGACCCTGACGTCCACGGGTGCCGTCAACTCCTTCCACTCCTCCTACACCGGTCTCGGCGGCGGCATCCAGCTGCTGGGCATGCAGCTCGGCGAGATCGCCCCCGGCGGCGTCGGCTCCGGCCTCTACGGCATGCTGATCATGGCGATCATCGCCGTCTTCATCGCCGGGCTGATGGTCGGCCGCACCCCCGAATACCTGGGCAAGAAGATCGGCACCCGCGAGATCAAGTTCGCGGCCTGCTACATCCTCATCACGCCCGCCCTCGTCCTCGGCTTCACCGCCGCGGCGATGGCGCTGGACACCCCGGCGAACTCGATGACGAACTCCGGTGCGCACGGCTTCTCCGAGATCCTCTACGCCTATACCTCGGGCGCCAACAACAACGGCTCGGCCTTCGCGGGCCTGAACGCCGACACGCAGTGGTTCAACAGCACCATCGGCATCGCCATGCTGCTCGGCCGCTTCCTCCCGATGGTGTTCGTCCTGGCGCTGGCCGGCTCGCTCGCCGAGCAGAAGCCCGTACCGGAGACGGCAGGCACGCTCCGTACCGACAAGCCCCTCTACACGGGGCTGCTTGTCGGCACCATCCTCATCGTCACCGGTCTGACCTACTTCCCGGCCCTCGCGCTGGGACCGCTCGCCGAAGGGCTCGCCTCATGAGCACCATCACCCCCACCCGCGCACCACACGAAGACATCCCGACAGGCCACAAGCCGGCCGGGCGGGTCGGCGGCGGTCTCTTCGACCCCAAACAGCTCCTGAAGTCCTTCCCCGACGCGATCCGCAAGCTCGACCCCCGGATCATGATCAAGTCGCCGGTCATGTTCGTCGTCCTGATCGGCTCGGTGGTCACCACCGTGCTCGCGTGTCTGGACCCGACGGACTGGTTCGGCTGGGCGATCACCGCCTGGCTGTGGCTGACCACGATCTTCGCCAACCTCGCCGAGGCCGTCGCCGAGGGCCGTGGCAAGGCCCAGGCCGACACGCTGCGCAAGGCCAAGACCGACTCCGTCGCCCGCCGTCTGACCAAGGACGGCAAGGGCGAGGAGCAGGTGCCCGGCGCGGAGCTCCGTATCGGTGACCTGGTGGTCTGCGAGGCCGGCGACATCATCCCCGGCGACGGTGACGTCGTCGAAGGCGTCGCCTCGGTGGACGAGTCCGCCATCACGGGTGAGTCCGCCCCGGTGATCCGGGAGTCCGGCGGCGACCGATCCGCGGTCACCGGCGGCACCAAGGTCCTCTCCGACCGGATCGTCATCAAGATCACGACGAAGCCCGGCGAGACCTTCATCGACCGCATGATCGCCCTCGTCGAGGGCGCCGCCCGGCAGAAGACACCCAACGAGATCGCGCTCAACATCCTGCTCGCCTCGCTGACCATCGTCTTCCTGCTCGCCGTCGTCACCCTGCAGCCGTTCGCGATCTACGCGGACGCCAAGCAGTCCATGATCGTGCTGACGGCCCTGCTGGTCTGCCTCATCCCCACCACCATCGGTGCCCTGCTCTCGGCCATCGGTATCGCCGGCATGGACCGCCTGGTCCAGCGCAACGTCCTCGCCATGTCCGGCCGGGCCGTCGAGGCCGCGGGCGACGTCTCCACGCTACTGCTCGACAAGACCGGCACGATCACCCTGGGCAACCGCCAGGCCTCGGAGTTCGTGCCCGTCAAGGGCACCACGGCGGCGGAACTGGCCGACGCCGCCCAGCTGTCCTCCCTCGCGGACGAGACCCCCGAGGGTCGCTCCATCGTGGTCCTCGCGAAGGAGAAGTACGGCCTGCGCGAACGCCACCAGGGCGAGCTCGCACACGCCGAGTGGATCGCCTTCACCGCTCAGACCCGTATGTCGGGCGTGGACGTCGACGGCAAGCAGACCCGCAAGGGCGCGACCGGATCCGTCATCACCTGGGTCAAGGAGCAGGGCGGAAAGGTCGCCGAGGACGCTCAAGCGCTCACCGACCAGATCTCCCAGGCCGGCGGCACCCCGCTCCTCGTCGCCGTCAAGGACGACAAGGGCGCCCGCGTCCTCGGTGTCATCCACCTCAAGGACGTCGTCAAGGAAGGCATGCGCGAGCGGTTCGACGAACTGCGCCGCATGGGCATCAAGACCGTCATGATCACGGGCGACAACCCGCTCACCGCGAAGGCCATCGCCGAAGAGGCCGGTGTCGACGACTTCCTCGCCGAGGCCACCCCCGAGGACAAGATGGCCCTCATCAAGCGGGAGCAGGCCGGCGGCAAGCTCGTCGCCATGACCGGCGACGGCACCAACGACGCCCCGGCCCTCGCCCAGGCAGACGTCGGCGTGGCCATGAACACCGGCACCTCGGCCGCCAAGGAGGCCGGGAACATGGTGGACCTGGACTCCAACCCCACCAAGCTCATCGAGATCGTCGAGATCGGCAAGCAGCTCCTCATCACCCGAGGCGCCCTCACCACGTTCTCGATCGCCAACGACGTCGCGAAGTACTTCGCGATCATCCCGGCCATGTTCGCGGTCGCCTACCCGGGCCTGGACAAGCTCAACATCATGGGCCTGTCCTCGCCGAACTCCGCGATCCTCTCCGCCGTCATCTTCAACGCGCTGATCATCATCGCGCTCGTACCGCTCGCCCTCAAGGGCGTCCAGTACAAGCCGACCAGCGCCGACAAGATGCTCCGCCGCAACATCGGGATCTACGGCCTGGGCGGACTGATCGCCCCGTTCATCGGCATCAAGATCATCGACATGCTCATCACCCTCATCCCCGGAATCGGCTGATCACGCGATGAACAACTCCGTATCCAGCACCCTCCGCCTGATCGGCGCCGGCCTGCGAGCCCTGCTCGTGCTCACGGTCATCTGCGGGGTCATCTACCCGCTCGCCGTCACCGGGATCGCCCAGGCCCTGTTCCACGACCAGGCCAACGGCTCCGAGATCAAGGACAAGAGCGGCCAGGTCGTCGGCTCCTCCCTCATCGGGCAGACCTACAACCTGCCCAAGCAGAACCCCGACGACGCCGAAGAAGCGGTCAAGCCGGACCTCAAATGGTTCCAGCCCCGCCCCTCCAACGGACTGGGCAGCAACAGCATCAACATGCAGTACTCGCTGATCCTCTCCGGCGCCACCAACCGCTCCGCCGACAACGGCGCGAAGGACGGCAAGTGCACCGACGAGGTGGAGGGCAGCCTCTGCGCCCAGGTCATCGCCGCCAAGGAGGCCGTCATCGCCGACAACTCCACCGCCGGCCACCAGATCAAGCCCGAGGACGTACCGGCCGATGCCGTCACCTCCTCCGGCTCCGGCCTCGACCCGAACATCTCCCCCGAGTACGCGAAGATCCAGGTCCACCGCGTCGCCGAGCAGAACAAACTCGACGTCAAGCAGGTCGAGAAGCTCGTCGCCGACCACACCACCGGCCGCACCCTCGGCTTCATGGGCGAACCCCGCGTCAACGTCCTTGAACTCAACACCGCCCTCAAGGCACTGACCAAGAGCTGATGTCTCCCGTAGCAGGGGTCCGGAGTCGGCGGGACGTGGCTCGTTCGCGTCCCGCCGGCTCCGACCCGTATCCATTGAAAGAGGAAGGCCCCACACCGATGATCAAGGTGCTGGTGGTGGAAGACGACACCCAGCTCGTCCGCGCACTCAAGATCAACCTGCAGGCGCGGAAGTTCGAGGTGGAGACGGCTTCCGACGGAGGGAATGCCCTCAGAGTTGCCGCTTCCCGCAAGCCGGACGTCATCCTCCTGGATCTCGGCCTGCCGGACATGGACGGCATCGATGTGATCAAGCGTGTCAGGGAGTCCAGCAGCGTACCGATCCTCGTCCTCTCCGCCCGCCACACCTCCGAGGAGAAGATCCTCGCCCTCGACGCGGGCGCCGACGACTACGTCACCAAGCCGTTCAGCATGGACGAGCTCCTCGCCCGGCTGCGGGCCGCTGTCCGCCGCCGGGAGATCCCGGCACCCGCCGACGCGGTCTCCGTGGTCACGACCGACGAGTTCACCGTCGACCTGATCGCGAAGAAGGTCAGGCGGGGCGATCGCAGCGTGCGGCTCACCCCCACCGAGTGGCACCTTCTGGAGATCCTCATCAGCAACCCCGGCCGGCTGATCAGCCAGCGACAGCTGCTGCTCGACGTGTGGGGGCCCACGTACTCCGAGCACACCAACTACCTGCGGGTCTACATGGCCCAACTGCGCCGCAAACTGGAAGCGGACCCCTCGCACCCGAGGTACCTGATCACCGAGCCCGGCATGGGCTACCGCTTCGAGGGATGACGCAAAAATGGGACGCGGCAAGTTTCGGATCTACCTGGGCTCGGCCCCCGGCGTCGGCAAGACGTACGCGATGCTCTCGGAGGGCCACCGACGGGTGGAGCGCGGCACCGATGTCGTCGTCGCCTTCGTCGAGCATCACAACCGTCCGCGCACCGAGGTGATGCTGCACGGCCTGGAGCAGATCGCACGGCGCGAACTGGAGTACCGGGAATCCACGTTCACCGAGATGGACGTCGATGCGATCCTCGCGCGTCGCCCCGCCGTCGCGCTGGTGGACGAGCTCGCCCACACCAACGTCCCCGGCTCGCGCAACACCAAACGCTGGCAGGACGTCGAGGAACTCCTCCAGGCCGGCATCGACGTCGTCTCCACCGTCAACATCCAGCACCTGGAGTCCCTGGGCGACGTCGTCGAAACCATCACCGGCGTCCGCCAGCGCGAGACGGTCCCCGACGAGGTCGTACGACGCGCCGACCAGATCGAGCTCGTCGACATGTCCCCGCAGGCCCTGCGCCGCCGGATGGCCCACGGCAACATCTACAAGCCCGACAAGGTCGACGCGGCCCTGTCCAACTACTTCCGCCCGGGCAACCTGACCGCCCTGCGCGAACTCGCCCTGCTGTGGGTCGCCGACCGCGTGGACGAGTACCTCCAGGAGTACCGGGGCGAGCACAACATCCGCTCCACCTGGCAGGCCCGCGAACGCATCGTCGTCGGCCTCACCGGCGGACCGGAGGGTCGCACCCTCATCCGCCGGGCCGCCCGCCTCGCCGAGAAGGGCGCGGGCGGCGAGGTCCTCGCCGTCTACATCGCCCGAAGCGACGGGCTGACCGCCGCCTCGCCGAAGGAGCTCGCCGTCCAGCGGACGTTGGTCGAGGATCTGGGCGGAACGTTCCACCACGTCATAGGCGACAGCATCCCCGACGCGCTGCTCGAGTTCGCCCGCGGGGTCAACGCCACCCAGATCGTCCTCGGCGTCAGCCGCCGCCGCTCCTGGCAGTACGCCTTCAGCCCCGGCGTCAGCGCCACCGTCGCCCGCGAATCCGGACCCGACCTCGACGTCCACATCGTCACCCACGACGAGGCCGCCAAGGGCCGCCGCAGCCTGCCCGTCGCCCGCAGCGGACGGCTCGGCCGCTCCCGCATCATCTGGGGCTGGCTCGTCGGCATCGCCGGTCCCGCGCTCCTCGCGCTGCTCCTGAGCCAGGTCGTCCCCGACCTCGGCCTCGCCAACGACATGCTGCTCTTCCTCACCTTCACCGTGGCGGCAGCACTCCTGGGCGGTCTGCTCCCCGCCCTGGCTTCGGCGGCCTTCGGGTCGCTGCTGCTGAACTACTTCTTCACGCCGCCGGTCCACAAACTCACCATCGCCGACCCCAAGAACATCGTCGCCATCGCGATCTTCGTCGGGGTCGCCGTCTCCGTGGCGTCCGTGGTCGACCTGGCCGCCCGCCGCACACACCAGGCAGCCCGACTGCGCGCCGAGTCCGAGATCCTCTCCTTCCTGGCCGGCAGCATCCTGCGCGGCGAGACCGCCCTCGACGCGCTGCTGGAGCGGGTGCGCGAGACCTTCGCCATGGATTCCGTGGCACTGCTGGAGCGTGGCAGCGAAGTCGACCCGTGGACCTGCGCGGGCAGCACGGGCACCGGTCCGGTCAGCCGCCCCGAGGACGCCGACGTCGACATGCCGATCGGCGAAAACATGGCGCTGGCCCTGACCGGCCGGGTCCTGCCCGCCGAGGACCGACGCGTGCTCGGCGCCTTCGCCGCCCAGGCCGCAGTCGTACTCGACCGACAGCGCCTCGTAGGCGAGGCCGAGGAGGCCCGTCGTCTCATCGAGGGCAACCAGATCCGCACCGCGCTCCTGGCCGCCGTCAGCCATGACCTGCGTACCCCGCTGGCCGGGATCAAGGTCTCCGTCACCTCGTTGCGCTCCACCGACGTGGACTGGTCCGAGGAGGACCGGGCCGAGCTCCTGAAGGGCATCGAGGACGGCGCCGACCGCCTCGACCACCTGGTCGGCAACCTCCTCGACATGTCCCGCCTCCAGACCGGCACCGTCACCCCGATCATCCGGGAGACCGACCTCGACGAGGTCGTCCCGATGGCCCTGGCCGGCGTACCCGATGACAGCGTCGACCTCGACATTCCCGAGACGCTCCCGATGGTCGCCGTCGACCGCGGCCTACTGGAACGGGCCGTCGCCAACATCGTCGAGAACGCCGTCAAGTACAGCCCCGACGGCCAAGCCGTCCTCGTATCCGCGAGCGCCCTCGCCGACCGCCTCGAACTCCGCGTCGTCGACCGCGGCCCAGGCGTCCCCGACGAGGCCAAGAACCGCATATTCGAGCCCTTCCAGCGCTACGGAGACGCCCCCGCGGGTGTCGGCGTAGGCCTCGGCCTCGCGGTCGCCCGGGGCTTCCTGGAAGCCATGGACGGCACCCTGACCGCCGAAGACACCCCCGGCGGAGGCCTGACGATGGTCATCACCCTGCCCGTCAAGGGCGGGGCGCAGCCGGGACTCCCCCATCTCCCGGCCGACGCGACGACCTGATCCGCCCGGCCCGTGCCTTCGGGAATGGATTCAGAGTCTGGGGTCGGGAGTGGCCGGGTCGGCCTGACGCCCAGGGTGGAGCTGGACGCCTGTCATCAGGACGTCGAGGCCCCGCCGGGTCGTCGCGAGCACGACCCGGTCGCCGGCCCGCAGGACGCGGCCGTGCGGCGGGCGCCGGTCGAAGCCGGTCGCTCGCGGCACGTACAGACCGCCCAGCGTGTCCGAAGCGGGACGGTACGCCGCCGAGCCATCCCACGACCCCGCCGCCGGCACGCGCCATTCGTTCTGCTTGAAGGCCTCGTGGATCGAGAACCCCTCCAGCTCGGGATGCCCGCCCACGTCCACCACGGTGAACAGCAGCACCCCGCGCCCGGTCTGCATCACTCCGAGGACGTGGCGGCCCATCATCGCCGCCCCGACCGAGGGCGCCGCGAGGGCCGACACACTACGGCTGCGGGTCGCCCGTCAGTCAGGCCCCACGGCACGCCGTGCTGCGAGGGGCGCGGGAACGCCAGGCAGAGACAACGTCATGGTCAGGCCGCCTCCGGGGGTGTCCTCGGGTGTCAGCGTGCCGCCCATCGCCTCGGTGAGTCCCCGGGAGAGTGCGAGCCCGAGCCCGACGCCCGTGGTGTTGTCGGTGTCGCCGAGGCGCTGGAACGGCACGAACGCGTTCTCGCGGTCCGCCGCGGGGATTCCGGGCCCACGGTCGACGACCCTGAACTCCACCCGGTCGTCGAGCGCGCTGGCCGTCAGTAGAACGCGCTGTCCGGGCGGGGTGTGCCGGGCGGCGTTGCTGAGCAGGTTGGCGACCACGCGCTCGAGCAGGGGTGGGTCGGCCAGCACGGCAGGTGCCTCTTCCACGCTCCGGATGTCGACGACGGGCGCATCTGCGGGCATTCCGTCCAGTGCGGCGGGCAGCACGTCCATCAGGTCCGTGGCTCGTAGGTCCAGCTTCAAGGCCCCGGCCTGCAGACGGCTCATGTCCAGGAGGTTCTCGACGAGGCGGTTGAGCCGGGCCATCGACTCGTCGGCGGTGGCAAGGAGTTCGCCCCGGTCCTCCTCGCTCCACTCCACGTCACGGGCGCGCAGTGACGCGATGGCGGCCCAGCCGGCCGCGAGAGGTGTCCGTAGATCGTGGCTGACCGCCGCGAGGAGTGCTGTACGCATCCGGTCGGCCGCCTTGACGGGTTCGACCTCGGCGGCCGCCTCGGCCAGCCGGGCCCGTTCGACCGCGACCGTGACGTGCGCGGCGAAGGCTGCCAGGACACGCCGGTCGGAGGCGGGCAGCGGGCGACGTCCCCGCAGTACGAGATACCCGCCCTGGCCCACCGGGACCTCCGCGGACGGGGTGTTCTCCGTGGCCGGTTCGGCGGTGAGCTCGACGGCGTCCATCCCGAAGGTCTCCCTGGTCCGTTCGAGGAGCGCGGGAACGGCCTGGTCCCCCCGCACAATGGAGCCGGCGAGCGAGGAGAGCGTCTCCGCCTCGGCCGTCGCCCTGGCGGCTCTGCGCGACAGCCGCAGCGACCGGTCGATCGTGGCTGCGACGGTCCCCGCGACCACCGCGAACACCACCAGCGCGAGGAAGTTGTTGGGCTCGGCGATGGTGAATTCGCCGACCGGCGGGATGAACCAGTAGTTCAGCAGGAGCGAGGCCGTCACGGACGCGACGAGGGCCGACATCACTCCGCCCACGCACGCCACTCCGACCACTGTCACCAGGAACAGCAGCGCCTCACTGGTGAGGTTGAGGCTGCCCCGGGTCTGATCGAGCAGAAAGGTGAGTGCGACCGGGAGCACGAGACCCAGTACCGGGCCTGCGATCAGGCGCGAGTTGGGCAACGTCCGCCGTCGCGAGGGCAGCAGTCTTCCGTGCCCGGCCCGTTCGTGCGTGACCATGTGGACGTCGATGTCCTCGGAGAGCGCGACGATCGTCTCACCCGTACCCCGCCCGGTGAGGAAGCGCTCGACGCGCCCTCGACGGCTCGTACCGATCACCAGCTGGGTGGCGTTCTCCGCGCGGGCGAACTCGGTGAGCGCCGTGGGCACATCGTCGCCGACCAGGGAGTGGTAGCTGCCGCCGAGGCTTTCGACCAGCGCGCGCTGGCGGACCAGCGCCGAAGCCGACGCTCCCGCGGCCAGGCCGTCGCTGCGCGCTATGTGCACGGCGAGGAGGTCGCCGCCCGCCGAGCGGGCAGCGATTCTGGCCGCCCGCCGGATGATCGTTTCTCCCTCGGGCCCACCCGTGATCGCGACCACCACCCGTTCCCGGGTCTCCCACACTCCGCCTATGCCGTGCTCGACGCGGTACTTCTGCAGTGCCTCGTCCACGCGCCCGGCCACCCACAGCAGCGCCAGTTCCCGCAGCGCGGTGAGGTTTCCGACCCGGAAGTAGTGGGACAGCGCCGCGTCGACCTTCTCCGGGGCATAGATGTTCCCGTGCGCCATGCGGCGTCGCAGCGCCTCGGGTGGCAGGTCCACCAGCTCTATCTCGGCGGCCCTGCGCACCACTGCGTCCGGAACGGTCTCGTGCTGCGGGACCCGGGTGATCTTCTCGACGACGTCGCCCAGGGACTCCAGATGCTGGATGTTGACGGCCGTCACCACGTCGATCCCCGCCGCGAGGAGCGCCTCCACCTCCTGCCAGCGCTTGGCGTGGCTTCCGCCGGGAACGACGGAGTGGGCCAGTTCGTCGACGAGCGCCACCTCGGGCCGCCGTTCCAGAACGGCCGCCAGGTCCATCTCGGTGTACGAGCCTCCCCGGTACGTACGTTCCACGCGTGGCAGGACCTCCAGGCCGGCCAGCCTCTCCTCGGTCAGGCGGCGTCCGTGACACTCGACGAAGGCCACGACCACGTCCGTGCCCCGGTCCGCCCGCCGGCGCCCCTCATCCAGCATCCGGTACGTCTTGCCCACGCCGGGGGCCGCCCCGAGAAAGACCTTCAGTCTTCCGGGCCGGACAACCGCCTCCGCCACGTCACGTGCCTCCTCACGCCGAAGAACGCCCCGGTCCACGAAGGGGCTCCCCTGGGTGGCAGAGGCGCACAAGTCCTGCTCACGCCCATCATCGGGCGGAATTCGGCCGGACCGTGGTTGAGCACGGAGACATTTACGCTGTCCTGACACAGTCCATGCGGATAAGGTGAAGGTGGTGTGCCGGGAAGCCTGGTCGGCGTGACGGGTCATGTGACCCCGATCTCGATTCCAGGGGTCCAAGGGGCGGAATGCGCATCGTCGGCACTGTCTTGTTTCTCGTCGTCCTCGCCACCCTCGTAGCGACCGGTGCCCGCCGCTGGCGCATACCGGCGCCCTCCTTGCTCGTCGTCGCGGGGCTCTTCGTCGCCCTGCTGCCCGGCGCCCCTGAGATACACATCACCCCCGAGATCATCGGCCTCGTCGTCCTGCCGCCCCTGCTGTACGCCAGCGCCGAGGAGCTGTCGTGGCGAGAGTTGCGTGCGGTGTGGAAGCCGGTGTCCGTACTCGCCGTGGGTCTCGTACTGGCCTCGGCCGCGGTGGTGGGATTCGTGGCCTCCGCGCTGACTCCCCTGTCCTGGCAGATGGCGCTGGTCCTCGGAACCGTGCTCGCGAGCACCGACCCCGTGGCGGTCACCGCGCTCGGCCGGCGCCTCGCACTGCCGCCCAGGGTCCAGGTCATGGTCCAGGCCGAGAGCCTGTTCAACGACGCCACCTCCCTCGTCCTCTTCCGGGTCGCGGTGAGCATCGCGATCGCCTCCTCCGCGGTCTCCTGGGGCAGCGCGGGCAGTGAGTTCGCCCTGCTCGCCGGAGGCGGCACCCTGATCGGGGCCGCGATCGCCGGCGTCGTGATGCTGATCCGACGCCGCATCGAGGACCCGGTCCTGGAAACGGTGGTCGCTCTCGTCACCCCGTACGCCGCCTACGTCCTGGCCGAGTCCGCCCACGCCTCCGGCGTCACCTCCGTGGTCGTGGTCGGCGTCCTCGTGGGCGGCAGCGGCGATCGCCTGACGAGCGCACGCATCCGGCTCCAACTGCACGCCGTCTACGGCACGGTGATCTTCCTGCTCGAAAGCGTCGTGTTCAGCCTGATCGGGCTCTCCCTACCGGGCCTGATCCGCGAGTTGGGCGACGAGAACCGGCTCTGGCTGGTCTACGCACTGGCCCTGGCAGGCACCCTGATCACGGTCAGGATCCTGTGGATCTTTCCGCTCTCCGCCCTGCTCCAGTAGAAGAACGGGAAGGCCAGGACCAACTGGCGTGTCCCCGCCGTCCTGTCGTGGGCGGGAACCCGGGGTGTCATGCCTCTCGCCGCTGCCCTGTCCATCCCCGTCGCCGCCGCGGACGGATCCCCACTGGCTCAGCGCCCTTTGGTGCTGGTCCTGACCTCGTCCGTCGTGTTCGTCACCCTCGTCGTCCAGGGCTTCACCCTCGCCGCGGTCGTCCGCCGCTCAGGGATCGGTCTCGAACCTGATCACACCGAACGCGAGGAGACCGGCGCGCGACTGAGTCTGGCCGAAGCGGGACTGCGCCGGCTGGACGAGCTCTCCGGTCTCGACGCCGCACCCCAGGCAGTGCTCGACCGCCTCCGCCGTGCGTTGCAGGCCCGCCGCGACCACGCCCGCGACCGGCTCGGCGACGACGAGGGGCCGTACGAGTCCGCCGACCAGGTCTACCGCCACCTGCGACGCGACCTGATCAACGTCGAGGCAGCCGAACTCCGGCGCCTCTACGACGACCACCGCATCAGCGACACCACCCGCCGACAGCTCCAGCGCACGCTCGACCTCGAGGAGGCACGGCTCTCCGACCTGTGAGAGCCGCCCTGGGGCTACCCGGACATCGGGCTTGCGCCGGCACACCGCCTGGCCGTCAATTCATCGTCAGCGTCGCGCCCAAGAAGCGTCAGAAGTCCGTCAGGACCCCTATCGCCCACGACCTCGCTCCCGTTCGCTGGTGAGGTGGAAATCCAAGCGAGGGGCCGGGTTCGAGTACGGGTGTACGGAGGCTGTCGTAGGCATCGTCATCGCCGTGAGCCCGTGCCGTCGGCCGTGATGTCGAGGGTCGGGCTACGGCTCCAGTGGTGGAGGAGCTGTTGAAGTCCAGCGGCTGCCCGCTCTCGGCGGCCGGCCACCTCCGGGCACCCGTCGGCAGGCCCGCGCGGCACACGCCTCCCGGCGGAACCGTCAGGCTGCGCGACAGAGTTCCGCAGGGCCGGCCGGGGCCGCGGTGCGGGCCACCGTCCCGTGCGCGAGCCGGGCGGCGCGGACGGCGGCCGTGGCCTGCGAGCGGTTCCGCGCGAAGACGACGAGGCGCAGCACCGCGAACCGTGCGACACCGGCAAGTGCGGAGGCGAACAGGTAGACGACCTGTTCGAGCACCGCACCGGGCGCGGCCACCAGCTGCTGCAGGACGACCATCGCCGCGCAGGTCACCGCGTAGGCGGCCGCCGCGGACCCGGCCGACTGCGCGTGCTGGTGCCAGGTCGCGCACGCGCCCGCGCCGAAGGTGAAGCGGGCGTGCAGCTCGGTTGCGATGAGCGTGGAGCCCACGGCGATCAGGGCGTTGGCCAGGAACCAGGGAATCCAGGAGGCGAGCGCCACCACGGCGAAGCTGGAGGCGGCTCCCACCCCGCCGCCGCAAAGCACGAAGCGGGCGAAGGCGGTGAAGGCGCCGGGTGCCGCCTGCTCCTGGCTCTGAGCCGTCTCCATGATCTGTTCCCTTTCGGCGGCTCACGGCGCGAAACGCGCACCGCTCGGCTTCGGTACGTGCCGCAATCGTGGTGCGTGCCATGGCACCCCGCCGCAGATGCCTCTGTCTGCCCTGACGCCGGCTGATGCCACCCCGGGGCGCGTGAGAGATTCGTTTCGGCCGGACCGCGACCATGCCGATCATCCGGGGCCCTGGCACCGTCCGCCGGGCGGGCGGAGGGCGGTACCAGGACCCGGATACCGCCCTGCCGCGCTACTTGGTTTCGAGGTCGCGGCGGGCCAGGCCCCGGAGGGCTGCCCACACGAGGGCGGCGGCGATCAGTGTGAGGATCACCAGGGGAGTCCAACGCATGTCCGCGGCGGGCAGCCGGGGGACGTGGCCGAACGGGGAGAGGTCGTTCAGCCAGCCGGGGAACTGCAGAAGCTGTCCCAGGTAGCCGATGGCGAAAGCGCTGACCGGGACGACCCAGGCCGCCGTGGCAGCCCGCGGGAACCAGCCGTAGAGGGCCGCGGTGATGCCCACGGTGACCCAGAGCGCCGGTGCGTAGGCCAGGGCCGCGCCCACGAGCTTGAGGAACAGATCGCCGTCACCGGTGGAGGCGGCACCGGAAATGCCGAGCCCGAGTCCGGCCACGAAGAGCAGCACGGTGCCACCGATCAGCGCGACGGCCAGATGGCTCCCGAGCCAGCCGGCGCGGGAAAGCCCGGTGGACAGTACGGGTTCGGCGCGCCCCGCGCTCTCCTCCGCCCGTGGGCGCAGCGCCGCGATGACGACGTACACGGAGGCGACCACGGCCACGATCGACATGATCATCGCGGCGAAGGACTCGGCGACGGTGGCCCCGCCGAGCCGTTTCAGGGCCTCCTGAATCTGGTCGATGTCCTTGAGCATGTCCTCGGCGTCCCCGAGGATCGAGCCGTACATCGATCCGAGGAGGAAAAGGCCGGCGCCGAAACCGATGAGCAGGCCGCGGTGCAGGCGCACAGCGAACCCGAACGGGCGGACCAGCGCCTCGGAGGCCGTGGGACGGCCGAGCCTGGCGGCGCGCAGGCCCGCGCCCACGTCCCGGCGGGTACTGAGAGCGAATCCGGTGGCGGCGCAGGCCGCCGCCAGCGCGAGGGACAGAAGCAGCGGCCACCAGCGGTTGTCGACGAAGACATAGGTGCGCTGAGCCCAGCCGATCGGGGAGAGCCAGGACAGCGTTTCGTTGCCCACGTCGCCCGAGGCGCGGAGGGCGTAGGCGGCTCCGATGACGGCGAGCGCCATCCCGGAGGCCGCCCGGGAGTGCGCGGTGATCTGCACGGTGATCGCCGCCACGCAGGCGAAGACGATGCCGACGCCGGCGTGCGCGAGGCCGTAGAGCAGGGATCCACCGGTGTCGATTCCCTCGATGCCCATCCGGCTCAGGCCGATGGTGAGGAGCAGGGCCAGGCCGAGGTTGGCGATGGCGGCCACGGCGAGCGCCGCTGCCAGATGCGCGTGGCGGCCGACGACGGTGGAGCGGACGAGCTCCGCGCGGCCGGTCTCCTCCTCGGTCCGGGTGTGCCGCGTGACGATGAGCACGCTCATCAGCGCGACCAGCACGGCGGCGAAACCGAGCATCCGGTGTCCGAGCATGGCACCGAAGGTGTAGTCGTCCAGGTAGTGCTGAGGCCCCGTCATGGCCATGGCGGCCGGGGTGTCCGAGCTCCGGGCGATCGCGGCGCGGTCGGCCGCGGTGGGGTAGAGCGTCTTGACGTTGTTCGCGGTTCCGGCCGATGCGATGAACAGGGCGAACACCCATACCGGGATGCGGATGCGGTCCCGGCGCAGGTTGAACCGGACGAGGGTGGCGGTGCCGGCGAGGGTACCGCCCCCTGCCGAGGCGTGAACCGGGGCAGAGGCCCGGGAGGCCGTTGCGGTGCTCATCGGGCCGCACCGTCCGCAGTGGCGGAGTGCCCGTTCGCGGCGAGTTCGTCGCCGTAGTGCCGCAGCATCAGCTCCTCCAGGGTCGGCGGGTGGCTGACGAGGCTCCGGAGTCCTGACTGGCTGAGCGCGCGAACCGCCTGGTCGAGGTGCTCGCCGTCCACGGCGAAGCGCACCCGGGCACCCTCGCTGCGCAGCTCGTGCACGCCCGGCAGACCCGCCAGACCTGTCACGGGGAACGAGGTCTCGGCCTCGATCGTCGTACGTGTCAGGTGCCGCATCCCGCTCAGCGTGCCGGACTGGACGACCCGGCCCTGGCGGATGATGCTGACCCGGTCGCAGAGCTTCTCCACCTGGGCCAGGATGTGGCTGGACAGCAGGATGGTCCGGCCGACGGCCTTGGCCTGGAGGATCACGTCCTGGAACACGACCTCCATCAGGGGGTCGAGTCCGGCGGTGGGCTCGTCGAGGAGCAGGAGTTCGGCGTCGGAGGCCAGAGCGGCGACGATGGCGACCTTCTGCCGGTTGCCCTTGGAGTAGGTGCGTCCCTTCTTCGTGGGGTCGAGGTCGAAGCGTTCGATCAACTCGTTCCGGCGCCGCTTGTCGAGTTTTCCGCGCAGCCGGGAGAGCAGGTCGATCGCCTCGCCACCGGTCAGGTTCGGCCAGAGCTCCACGTCGCCCGGTACGTAGGCGAGCCGCCGGTGGAGTTCGACCGCGTGATTCCAGGGGTCCTTGCCGAGCAGCTGCGCCGTCCCGGCGTCGGCGCGCAGGAGTCCGAGCAGGACCCGGATGGTGGTGGACTTCCCCGCACCGTTCGGCCCGAGGAAGCCGTGAACCTCGCCCGTCTCGACACCGAGGTCGAGTCCGTCGAGGGCGTGGGTCCGACCGAAGGACTTCCGCAGGTCGGACAGCATGATTGCCTTCGTCATGCTTAAAAAGGTACGATACATTCACAAGATTGTGAAGATAAGGAACCGTTAAAATCGTGGGACCTGTCGAGTCGGAGGAGGACACAGCGTGTCGGTGGAAAAGACCCCGCAGGAAGCGGAGGCGGTCTCGGAGTTCGTTGAACGGTTCGCCTCCGAACTCGCCGAGGCGGGCATGCAGATGATGCCGGCGCGGATCTTCTCATGTCTCATGGCCGAGGACAGCGGCGTCCTCACCTCGGCCGAACTCTCCGAACGGCTGCATGTCAGCCCGGCGGCCGTCTCCGGAGCCATCGGCTATCTCGCCCGCGTCGGACTGGTGAGCAGGGAGCGCGAACCCGGCTCGCGGCGGGACCGCTACCGGGTACGCAACAACGCCTGGTTCGAATCGATGGCCCAGCGGGACGAGCTCATGCTGCGCTGGATCCGCGTTCTGAACGAAGGTGTCGACACCATCGGCGGAGGCACCCCGGCAGGCCAACGGCTCGCGGAGAGCAGCGAGTTCTTCGAGTTCCTGATGAACGAACTGACCGGCGTACTCGCGCGGTGGCGTGCACTCCAGAGCCAGCAGGCGGCCCGGACTCCATAGCTCCATGCCTGTTCTGGGGTCGGCGCTGGGGGGTGCCCCGGTGCGGTCCCACCGGACTCACCGTCACGCTGCGGCTGGCTGAACCAGCCCGATTGTCCGGTGAGAAAGGTGATGGGGTGTCCAAGCTCGACGTGACTGCGATTCCGCCGCAGCCGAACGTGAACGACCCGGCCGTCTACGAGTGGTACCGCGCCATGCGGAACGAACACCCGGTCCATCAGGACCCCGTGACGGGGTGGTGGGTGGTCTACCGATACGCGGACGCCCGGCATGTCCTCACCCACCCCGAGATCTTCTCCTCGGAGATGCACCGGATGGGCTTCCCCGAGACGGGGCTGGAGAGCCTCCCCCAGATGGACCCTCCGCGGCACACGCGTGTGCGCCAGATCCTGAGTACGGCCTTCACGCCGCACTCGATATCCGGCTTCGAACCGCAGATCATCCGCACCACGAACGAGATCATCGACGGGTTCATCGGCAAGGACAACGTGGACCTGGTGGCGGAGCTCGCGTACACGGTTCCGATCGCGGTCATCCTGGAGATCCTGGGGCTGCCGGCCGAGGACCGGCACCTCTTCTACCACTGGGCCCGCAAGGTCATGAACGTCACCCCCGAAGAAATGGCCCAGGAGGGCTTCGCGGAGGCGCTGGGCGAGCTCCAGCAGGAGGCCGTGTCGTACCTGCGCGAGAAGGTGCGCGAGCGCCGCAACAAGCCGGGCGACGACATGCTCACCCGGCTCGCCAACGCCGAGCTCGACGGCGACCGGCTCACCGAGGACGAGACGGTGAACTTCGCGAACGTCATGTTCGCGGGCGGCCACATCAGCACGACGATGACGATCGCCAACTCGGTCGACCTGCTCGACCTGAACCCGCGGGCGATGGCCGAGGTGCGCGCCAACCCGGAACTGCTGGGACAGACGGTCGAGGAGGTGCTGCGCCACCGGCCTCCGATCACCACGGGCCTGCGGGCCTCCGCCCGCGAGGTCGAGGTCGCCGGGGTGACGATTCCGGCCAACCAGCACGTGGCCGCGAGCTTCTGCTCCGCCAACCGCGACGAGCGCCAGTTCCCCGACCCGGAGTCGTTCGACATCCACCGCCGCAGCGAGGGGCGCCACTTCGGATTCGGCTTCGGCACGCACCACTGCATCGGCAACGCCCTGGGGCGCCTGGAGACCCGGCTCGTGCTGAAGGTCCTGCTCGACCGGTTCAAGGAGATCGCGGTCGACCGCGACGGCGACCTCGTCTGGGCCCTGCCCCCGCAGATGGTCGGCTTCGACCGGTTGCCCGTCGCCCTCCGGGCGGCCTGAGGCACCGACGTATCGCTGCCGTCTGCCGGACCTTCGGGTCCGGCAGACGGCAGCGGTGTTTTCAAGCCAACCTCCCCCGTGGAGATCCCCCTGCGCTTTCTTGATGGCGTCCAAACGGGCCACACCTGCCGGGTGGCTGTACCGTCTCGTCCGGTGCGCTCCCGTACCCGAAACACGGGTCAGAGTCGGTTCGTTCGTAGGTTCGGGCTTATCTCTTCGAGAGGGTGTGTCGGATGCGGCGCGAGCACGCGCGACTCCTGGAACGAGACCGGGAATCAGAACTCCTGGAGGAAGGCCTCCTCCAGGCACGTGAGGGCAGCGGCGGCATGGTGGTGCTGGAGGGGGCGACCGGGCTCGGGAAGACCAGCCTCCTGCGAACGACCCGCGAGAGTGCCTCCCAGCAGGGATTCGTCGTCCTGAGCGCGCGCGGCTGCGCGTTGGAGCAGGACTTCGCCTGGACGATCGTGCGCCAGCTCTTCGAGTTGTGTCCGGGTCTGGACTCCACCGGAGAGGACACCGGTATCCTCTCCGGCCCCGCGGCCATGGCCCGTTCCCTATTCGACTACCGGCAGCTCCAGAACTGCCCCGCGTCCAGACCCGACGAGGACTTGTACAGCGCTCTGCACGGCCTCTACTGGCTGTGCCGCAATCTCTCCGAGCGCCGACCGCTTCTCCTGATGATCGACGACGCGCAATGGGCGGACGCCGAATCACTGCGATTCGTGAGCTATCTGGTCAACAGGATCGAAGACCATGCGGTCCTCGTCGCGCTGGCCAGCACGCCGACCGACGAACCCGCCACGCCCGAACTGCTGATGACGGCCTGCGTCGCGCCCCTGGTGAAGCCGGCGAGACTGGGCGCGCTCAGCGCCGAAGCCGTTCACCAACTGGCGTCCGAGATCCTCGGCCGCGCGCCGCACGAGGCGTTCACGCATGCCTGCCTCACCATGAGCGAGGGCAATCCGCTCCACCTCCTCGAACTGCTGGAGGACGCGGCCCGAGAGGGTATCGCCCCCGTGGAGACGGAAGCACCTCGCGTCTACGAGCTGACCCCGGCCCGCGCCGCCTGGGGCGTCCGTCGACAACTCACCCGACTGCCGGACACCGCGGTCGCCCTCGCCGGCGCGGTGGCCGTGCTGACCTCGGACGCCGAGCCCCGGCACTGCGCCCGGGTGGCCGGGCTCGACGAGGCGGATGCCACGGAGGCCGCGGGCCGGCTCAGGGACGCGGGGCTGCTCACAGCGGATGCCCCGTACCGTTTCGTCCGGCCCGTGATCCACCAGGTCGTGTACGAAGGCATGGCGGCGCAGGCGCGCAACGCCGCGCACCGGACGGCCGCGGAGTGTCTCGGTGCGGCGGGGACCGCCGCGGTCCGGTCGGCCGAGCACCTGTGCCGGACCGATCCCGACGCGAACCCCTGGGCCGTGTCGATCCTGCGTTCCGCGTCACGCGAGGTCCTCGGTGGGGGCGATGCCCTGGCCGCCACCCGCTACCTGCGGCGCGCGATGGCCGAATCCCCCGCACAAGGGGTCGACCTGGGCGTGCTGGCGGAGCTGGGCGCGGCCGAGCTCCGCGCCCAGCAGGCTTCGGCACTCGAGCACTTGGAAAAGGTACTGCGCCAAGGGGCCCAGCCACATGCGGAACTCACGATACGGCTCGACCTCGGCCACGCCCTGGCCGCCGTCGGCCGGCCGGAGGATGCCCTCGCCGCCATAGACCCGGGATCCTGGGCGGCGGACCGTACCGAGGGCGCCCAGGCCTGGGCAGCGGCCATGACGATCCAGCGGCTCGCCGGAGACCGGGGCGACCGGGCCGGTTCCCGGAGTCGGCCCGGTCTCGATCCCCTCACCCTGCGGGCGCACGCGGCCGCGGCTGCGCTCTCCGACGGTCGGCCCGCCCCGCGTGCGGCACGCTTGGCGCGCGCCGCCGTTGCGGACGGGGTGCGACTGCCCGCTCACGACGTGGAGCTGCCCCCCGCGTCCCTGGCCGCGTGGGTGCTTGCCCAGTGCGACGATCCGCTGGCATCCGAAGGCATCCTCAACGAGGTCGTCGGCATGGCGACCCGGGACGGCCATGTCCTGACCGCGGCGACCGCCCGGAGCCTTCGGGCCGCGATCGTCTTCGACACCGGACGGATCGCCGACGCCGAGGCAGCGGCGCGGGAGGTGCTGCGGCAACGGACCGGGGCATCCCTCGCCCTGACTCAAGCCCCGCTCGCGGCGGCCGTACTCGTACAGTGTCTGATCGAGCAGGACCGGCCGCAGGAGGCCGACGAGCTGCTCGAACGTCATGGAATGGCCGGCGAACTGCCTCGGAACGCCGTCCACTTACCGCTGCGCGTGGCACGAGGCAGGCTCCACGCGGCGCTCGGCCGCCGGCAGAAGAGCGTTCAGGAACTGCTGGACTGCCGCTCCCTCGCCCGCAAGCACCGCTGGCACAACTCGTCCGCGACCGGGGGATGGCTCGCCACCGTCGTGCACGGCGTGGCCATGAACAGCGGGCAGCGCGCCGCCCGGGAACTTGCCTTCGCCGAGGTGCGCCGAGCGAGCTCCGTCGGAGCCTCCCGTCCCCTGGCCGCGGCACTCTGCGCGTACGGGGAAATGGCCGGCGGAAAGGAGGGAATACGGCACATCGAGCAGGCCGAGCAGCTGCTGGCCGGCCTTACGGCCCCAGTGGAACACGCCCGCACCCTGCTTGCCCTCGGTGCCGCGATACGCCGGACCGGTGACCGTTCGGAAGCCCGCCACCGCCTGACGACGGCGCTGGAACTGGCACGGAACTGCGGAGCTGCCGCACTGGAGCAGGAGATAGGCGCCGAACTCCGCCTCACCGGTGCCCGGTTGTCACCGGCGGCAGGGGAGACCGTCTCACTGACTCCCGCAGAACACCGGGTGGCGCAGCAGGCATCAGCGGGTCTGACCAACCGAGAGATAGCTCAGGCGCTGTTCATCACCGTCAAGACCGTCGAGTGGCATCTCGGCCAGGCGTACAGCAAGCTCGGCATCCGCAAGCGCGCGGAGCTCACCCGGGCCCTCTCCCTGGTCCCGGGAGACCCCGGACCGGAGCGGCGCAGCGCCTGATCCCCGGTCCGACCGGCCCCGCCACCAGGGGCGCCGGGCGGACTGGGGGTCCTGCTGGGGGTTCTCCTGGGGCGCCCTCGAGCCCGCTTCGAGAGGCTGGCGGTCGTCAGCCGCGGGGGACGCACATCGCTTGCCGCGGACCGGCCTCTGCCGCACCCGAAAGGCGGGAACCGTGCGCAACGCACCCAGTGAGAAGCGGTACGACACCCTGACCGCAGCCGAACGCTCCTTCGTCGACAACGTGGCCCGGCATTACCACGAAGCTCACGGCGTGACATGGGAGAAGGGCCGGACCATGGCCTGGATGATCATCAGTGACCCGGCCGAGCAGACACTGTCCGAGATCTGCGCCGCTGTGGACACCACGCCGGAGAGCATCGAGCAGCTCATCGAACAGCTGACGCTCGCCGGCCTGTACGTCCGGATCGACGAGCCGGGCCGGGAGACCCGCTACCGGCTCGTCGACGACGGCTACCCCAAGGCCGTGTCGGACACCTTCGCCAGCTGGCCGGAGTACCACCGCATCTTCCAGTTCGGCCTTGAGGTCCTGGCCGGCGCCGACGCGGACCGGCGACGGCGGATCGCCGAGATCGAGGAGCTCTTCGGACACATCGTCGGCGACCTCGCCGAGATGTCGAAGCGCTGGGAGCAGCTCCAGAGCGCCTCCGTCTGACCAGCCGGCTCCGCACAACGTGAAGAGAGGGAATCCCCATGGCCGCTGACGCCACCATCGTGAAGCCGAACGAGGGCGAGAAGTCCTTCGTCGAGAAGGTCGCCCAGTACTACTACGAGAACGACGGGATGCCGCACGACCGCGGACGGGTCGTCGGCTGGATGATGATCTGCTCCCCCTCCACGCAGACAGCCGACCGGATCGCCGAGGCGCTCGACGTCCCGCGAGCCGCGATCGACCGGATCGTCGACCAGCTCACTCCCGAGAACGACCCGGTGAGCGTCTTCGAGCGCACGGGCTCCCTGAGCGAGAACTACACGATCCGGCTCCGCGAGAACAGCTGGGCGCCCAAGGTCAGAGGGATCTTCTCGGAGTTCCCCGACTTCCACCGGGTCGCCCGCGAAGGTCTGGAGGGCCTCCGGGCCGAAGGCGCCTCCGAGGAGCGTCTGGTCCGGCTCGCCAACATGGAGCGCTTCCTCGGATTCGTCAGCGGCGAGATGCCCACGATCCTCGAGCGCTACGAGAAGAACCGGCAGGTCGGCCTCGGCAGCTGATCCCCCGCACACCGGGCGACGTCCGAAGAAGGAGAGGAAACCGTGGCGGTCGCGTACGCCGAGCACATCCCGGCCTCCGGGGCGCAGATCGCCCCGGAGAACCTGGGCAGCGCACAGTTCCGGGCCGACCACGGCGTGCGGTACGCCTACGCCGCCGGATCCATGTACAAGGCCGTCGCCTCCGAGGACATGGTCCTCAGGATGGGCCGGGCGGGCCTGCTCTCCTTCTTCGGCACCGGAGGTCTGCGGCCGGACCGGGTGATCGCCGCGATCGAGCGGTTCGAGCGGGAGCTCGGCGACGGCCCGTACGGCTTCAACCTGCTGGCCGGCGGGGACAATCCGGCCAAGGAGCAGGAGCAGGTCGAGCTGTTCCTCCGGTATGGGGTGAGGCGGGTCGAGGCGGCGTCCTTCGTCCGTCCCACGCCGCCCCTCGTCCGCTACCGGCTGTCCGGTCTACGCCTGGCGCCCGACGGGTCGGTCGTGGTCCCCCACCGTGTGATGGCCAAGGTCTCCCGCCCGGAGGTCGCCCGGTCCTTCCTCGCCCCCGCCCCGCCGGAGACGGTCGGCGAACTGCTGGCACAGGGGCTCATCACGTCGGAGGAGGCAGCGCTGGCCGCCCGCGTCCCCATGGCGGACGACCTGGTGGCGGAAGCCGACTCGGGCGGCCACACCGACCAGCGACCGCTCGTCATCCTGCTCCCGGACACGGTGCGCCAACGGGACCTAGCCGCCCGCGAGTTCCCCGCCGCCGCGCGCGTACGGGTCGGAGCGGCCGGGGGGCTCGGATCGCCGGAGGCGGTGGCGGCGGCCTTCGTGCTCGGTGCCGACTTCGTCCTCACCGGCAGCATCAACCAGTGCACGGTGGAATGCGGCACCAGCGAGCGCGTCAAGGACATGCTCCAGGAGGCCGAGGTCCACGACATGGCGATCGTGCCGGCGGGCGACATGCTGGAATCCGGGGCCCGTGCGCAGGTGCTGCGCCGGGGGCTGTTCTATCCGGCGCGGGCGAACAAGCTCTACGAGCTCTACCGCCGGCACTCCTCGCTGGACGACCTCGACCGGGCCACCGCGGAACAGCTGCAACGGCGGTACTTCAGGCGCAGCTTCGAGGAGGTGTGGCAGGAGACCCGCGCCCACTACGCGCGAGCCGACCCGGACTCCCTCGCCCGGGCGGAACGCGACCCCAAGCACCGGATGCTGCTGGTCTTCAAGGCCTACTTCGTCCAGTCCATCCGCCTGGCCATGAGCGGTTCGCACGACCACCAGGTCGACTACCAGATCAACTGCGGCCCGGCCATGGGGGCGCTCAACGGCCTGCTGCGCGGCACGCCCCGCGAGAGCTGGCGCGAGCGGCACGTGGACGAGCTCGCCGAGCTGCTGATGGGCGACGCCGCACGGCTGCTGTCCGATCGGCTCCGCGCCATGACCCTGCCCCAATGCCCCTGACCCACACCGACCGGAGGCCGGCATGACCACGATCCATCTCTTCGCCGGGCAGGGTTCCCAGCGCGTCGGCATGGGCCGAGACCTGCTGGCCGCCTACCCCAACCTGGTGCGGCAGGCCGACGCGGTTCTCGGCTACTCCGTCGCCGAACTGTGCCTGGAAGGCCCCGCCGAACGGCTCGGTGACACCCGGTTCACCCAGTGCGCCGTGTACGTCGTCGACGCACTGTCCTATGTGGACACCGTGCGCACGACCGGGGTGATCCCCGACCTCGTGGCCGGACACAGCCTGGGCGAGTACGCGGCCCTGTTCGCCGCCGGTGCGTACGACTTCCGTACCGGGCTGGAGATCGTCGCCCGGCGGGCCGTCCTGATGGCGGAGGCCGGCCCCGGAGCCATGGCCGCGGTGGTCGGCCTGGACGAGGCCCGCGTCCGCCGGATCCTGGAGGAGTCGGGGGCGGTGCTCGACATCGCCAATCTCAACGCCCCCGACCAAATCGTCCTCTCCGGCCCCGCCGAGGCCCTCCGGGCGATCACCCCGATGCTGTCGGAGCAGGCCGACGCGGTGATACCGCTGCCGGTCAGCGGGGCCTTCCACTCCCGCTGGATGGCCCCGGCCGCAAGGGAGTTCGAACGCTTCCTGCGCGGCTTCGTCCTCGCCCGGCTGAAGATCCCCGTCATCGCCAACACGACTGGCCGGCCCTACGACGGGGACATCGCGAGAACCCTGGTCCGTCAGCTCACCGAGCCGGTCCGCTGGTCCGACACCGTCGTCCACTGCCTGGACCAGCCGGATCCTCAGCTGCACGAGATCGGCCCCGGGACCGTCCTGACGGGCCTGACCCGGCGCATCCGGGCGGCTCGCCGCGAACCGGTCGGCCTCTAGTTCTCCCTGATGCCCGGGGAGGTCCGCATCAAGAAGACGTGGAAAGGAAGCAGCGGCCATGGAGCCCCTGACCGTCACCGGCCCCCTGAGTGTCACCCGAGTGGAGACCGACGCGTTCGCCAGGGCCAGCGGCGACCTGAACCCGCTGCACGTGGACGAGGCGTACGCGAGCCGCACCCCGTTCGGGGAGCCCGTCGCCCACGGCGTGCTGTGCGTGCTGAAGGCCCTGGCCGCAGGACCGGCCAGGCCGGGCATGCGGCTCGCGAGCCTGAAGGTCCGCTTTCCCGGCCCGGTCATCCCGGGGCAGCGGTACGCATGCGAGGTGGCGGCCGCCGGCCCGGACGCAGCCCGGTACCGCATCCTGGACGGCCGCCGGGTGCTGCTCGACGCCGAGATCACGTACGTGCCGGGCGCCCTGCGGTCCGCACCGTCTCGGGCGGCGCGAGCCCGGGCCTTCGACACCGCCGCGCAGACCCCCCTGGAGCAGCTGGTCGTGGGCACCGCGATCGGTTCGGCCTACCGTCCCGACCGGGCACGGCTCAAGGAACTGCTCGCCGAAGTCGGTCTGAACGACCACGGCATCGACGTCGAGCACGCGGCGGCGCTGGCCTGGGCCAGCCAGCTTGCCGGCATGGAGGCGCCGGGCCGGTCGGCACTCATCAGCAGTATCGAGCTGACCTGCGAAGAGACCACTGCATCCCGTGGCTTCGCGGCAAAGGGCGAGATCGCCGACGTCGATATCCGTTTCCGCAGCGTGCGCCTGACCGGTGAGGTGGCGGCCGGACGGCTGCGCGCCCGTGTCGAGATATGCGCCTTCGCCCGGCGAGAAGTCCCGGCCCCCTCACCCGAGCAGATCCGCGCACGCGTGACCCCCGGGTCCCTCGACGGGCGCGTGGCCTTCGTCGCCGGAGGCAGCCGCGGCCTCGGCGCCGCGCTGGTCCAGGCCCTGGCCGTGGCCGGCTGCACCGTCCACGTCGCCTTCCGGCACGGCCGGGCCGAAGCGGAGGCTCTGGCGGATTCGCTGGGCCCCGACGCCGGGCGGATCCGGCTGCACCAGGGCGACGTGGGCGATCCCTCGTGGTGTGAGCAGGTACGGGACCGGATCCACGCACAGGACGGGCCGGTCGATCTGCTCCTGCTCAACGCCGGCCCTGCCGCACAGGGGATGGACCTGCACACGGCGACCGTCGCGCGGGCCGGCGAACACGTCCGGCGCGCACTGGAACTGGCGCAGGCCCCGCTCTCCTCCTTCGCCGAGGACCTCGCGGCTGCCGCCGGCCGGATCGTGGCCATCTCCTCCGCCTACGCGGGCGAGCCCAGGCGCGGCCTCGCCCACTACGCCGCCGCGAAGAGCGCCGTCGAGGGCCTGGTGCGGGCAGCCGCCGCCGAGTACTCCGGCGTCCGTGTGCTGATCGCCAGGCCGCCGCGGCTCGCCACCTCCTTCGCCGACAGCGTGGCGGCGGCGGACGAGGCCCTGCCCGTCGAGCCCGTGGCCGCCACGATCGTCGGCCGGCTGGCAGCCGGCCCCTCGGACACGGTGGTGGAACTGCTGGACGAATTCGACGAGTTCGCGGGCCGCACGCACGCCGCGCCGGAGCAGGACACCGCCGTCCGCCTCGTGCCCGCCACCGCTGCGCCCGTGACGGACTCCACCGGCCGCGGCCTGCTCGCCGTGGCCGCCACCTTCACCACCGACCCGCTGCGCGAGCTCCTCACCCGCTGGAGCGAGCGGCTCGGGCTCGGCCTGGAGGTGCACCTCACCCCTTACGGCCAGGTGTTCCAGGAACTCCTCGACCCGCGGAGCACGTTCTCCGCCAACCCGCACGGCTGCAATGCCGTACTGATCCGGCTGGAGGACTGGCCGCAGGGCACCGAAGGCACCCGTACCGTCGACGAGTTCACCGCGGCGGCCACCGCGTGCGCGCGGCGTACCGCGGTGCCGCTGGCGGTCGTCGTGTGCCCGGCCTCTCCGCCGGCCGAGGCCGCCAGGTCCGGGGAACTGACGCACCTGGAGGAGCGGCTGCGCGGTGCCCTCACCCCTGTCGACGGCATCCATGTCACCGGAAGCGACCGTTGGAGCAGCGGCTTCCGGGTGACCGGGCACCACGACGCGGCACGGGAGGAGCACGCCCACCTCCCGTACACCCCGCTCGCCCTGACGGCTCTTGCCACCACCGTCGCCCGGACGGTCCACTCCCTCCTGGCGCCTCCGTACAAGGTGCTCGTCCTGGACTGCGACAACACCCTGTGGGGCGGTGTCTGCGGTGAGGACGGACCTGACGGCATCCGGCTGGGCGACGCGCACCTGGCACTCCAGCGGTGGGCCGTCGAGCGGCACGACCAGGGTGTGCTGATCTGCCTGAGCAGCAAGAACTCCGAGCACGACGTTGAGGAGGTGTTCCGCCACCACCCGGAGATGCCGCTGCGTCCCGAGCACATCGCGGCCCGCCGCATCGACTGGAACCCCAAGCCGGGGAACATCGCCGCCCTCGCGGCCGAGCTCGGACTGGGGCTCGACAGCGTCGTCTTCCTCGACGACAACCCGGTGGAGACCGCCGCCGTCCGGGCCTCCTGCCCGGACGTACTGGCCCTGACACTGCCCTCGGACGAGGCGGAGGTGTCCGGATTCCTCGACCGGCTGTGGGCCTTCGACCGGCCCGCAGTCACCGACGAGGACCGTCGGCGTACCTCGATGTACCGCGTCGGCCGCGAGCGCGAGCAGCTGCGCGGATCCGCCGCCACGCTCGGGGAGTTCATCGCCGGACTGCGGCTGCGGATCGACGTGCGCGAGGCCCGGCCGGAACAGCTCGCCCGGGTCGCCCAGCTCACCCAGCGCACCAACCAGTTCAACCTGTCCGGGATCCGCAGGACCGAGCAGGAGCTGAAGGCGTTGCTCGCCGACGGCGCGCGGTGCTGGGTGGCCGAAGTCGGCGACCGTTTCGGGGAGTACGGGCTGGTCGGAGCGGCCGTCACCCGGGCCGGCGAGGACGCCGTCGTACTGGAGACCTTCCTGCTGAGCTGCCGGGTGCTGGGCCGTGGGGTCGAGCACGCCTTCCTCTCCGCCGTTGCCGCGGCCTCTGTGGGGGACGCCGCGATGCTGGAGGCCGTATACCGGCCGACGGCGCGGAACACCCCGGTGCGCACGTTCTTCGAGACCGTTCTCGGCACGGGCACACCGGCGGCCGAGGACACGACCGTCTGGCGGGTCCCGCGCGACGCGGCCGCCCAGGTCGTCTTCCGGCCCGAGGACCACACGGCGAGCACGGATCCGGGCCGGCACGCCACCGCGCCGGCGAAGCCCTCCGCCCGGTCTGCCGATCCGGTTCGCCAGGCGGCGCTCACCAGCCTGGCCGCCGATCTCACGGGGGCCGAGGCACTCCACCGGTGGATCGGCGGTGCGCCCGGCAGCGTCGGGCGCCACGAGCCGGGCCACACGGCCGGCACTGCTCTGGAGGCCTTGTACGAGGTTCTGGCCCGGCTGCGCGGCATCCCGGCAGTCAGCATGAGCTCGGACACCACGCTCGCATCGCTGCGGCTGGAATCCCTGGAGATCGTCGACGCCACCGTGGCCCTGGAGAAGCGGTACGGAAGGCTGCCGGCCACGCTCTTCTTCGAACACCGGACGCTGGGCCGGCTGGCCGAGGCGCTGCATCCGGACACGGCGACACCGCCGGCGCTCGCCACTGCGGGCGCGGACACCGAACCGGAAGTCATCGAACCTGAGGAGATCGAGGCGGTCGGTACCGCGCCCGGGGACATCGCCGTCGTCGGGATCGCCGGGCGCTACCCGGGCGCATCCGACATCGCGCAGCTGTGGCGGAACCTCCTCGCGGGCACCGAGTCGATATCGGACGCGGCGGAGCGCTGGGGCGGCCCGTCCGTCGTGGACCCGGCCGGCGGGCCCGCCAAGACGTACACCTCCGCCGCCGGACTGATCGAGGGCGTCGACGAGTTCGACGCGCCGTTCTTCGGCCTCGCCCCCAGCGAGGCGGAGACCATGGACCCCCAGCAGCGCCTCTTTCTCCAGGCCGCCTACCACGCACTGGAGGACGCCGGGCACACGGCCGCGGACCTCGGCCGCGACGTCGGCGTGTACGTCGCGTCGATGGGCCCCGACTACGCCGTGCTCAGCGCGAACGCGGCACTGGGCGGCCGTAGCCGCTACCCCAACAGCGACCTCTACCAGATCGCCAACCGGGTGTCGCACTTCTTCGACTTCACCGGGCCCAGCCTCGCCGTCGACACGGCTTGTTCCGGCTCGGGCGTCGCCCTGCAGCTCGCCTGTGACGCCATCCGCAGCGGCACCGTCACGGCCGCCCTGGCCGGCGGTGTCAACCTCATCCTGCATCCCGCACGGCGGATCCAGTACGCGCAGCTCGGCATGGTCTCCCGTACCGGTCGCTGCCGGCCGTTCGGTGCGGGCGCCGACGGAATGATCCCGAGCGAAGGCGTGGGCGCGGTTCTGCTGCGTCCGCTGCGCGACGCGCTCGCCGACGGCGACCACGTCTACGGAGTGATCAAGGCGATCGGCGCGAACAGCGGCGGCCGCACCAACGGATTCACCGTGCCCAGCCCGGAAGCCCAGGCCACGCTGATCTCCGCCACCCTGCGCCGCGCCGCCGTCGACCCGGCCACGATCGGATACGTCGAAGCACACGGCACGGGCACCCCGCTCGGCGACCCCATCGAGATCCGAGGCCTGACCCAGGCCTTCGGGGGCACGGTACGGCCCGGCAGCGTCCCGGTCGGCAGTCTCAAGGGCAACATCGGGCACACCGAGGCGGCAGCGGCCGTCGCCGGGCTGACCAAAGTCCTGCTCCAGCTGCGCCACGGCACACTGGTTCCCTCGCTGCACGCCGAGGAGACCAACCCGCACATCGACTTCGAGCGCACCCCGTTCCGGGTGCAGCGGGAGACCGCCGAGTGGCGGCACGACCACCAGGGCATGCGGCGGCGCGCCGCGCTGAGCTCCTTCGGCGCCGGGGGCGTCAACGTCCACGCCGTGCTGGAGGAGGCCCCCGACCCGGCTCGGCGGCGGCGGGCCCCCGCCGGAGACCCGGAGCTGATCCTGCTGTCCGCCCGTGACGAGGAGCAACTGCGCGAGGTATGCACCCGCCTGGCCGGCTGGGTGCGGGCGGACGAGGGGCGGAACCCGCTCGGCGACATCGGCCACACGCTCCGGGCCGGACGCGAGCACTTCGGCTGCCGCATCGCCTTCCTGGCCGCCGGCCCCGGCGATCTGGCGGAGACCCTGGACCGCCTCGGCTCGGATCCGGGCGGGATCGAGGCCGCGGCGGCGGCCGTCGGGGCCGTCTCCTTCGGGCGCGTGGCCGCGGCCCCGGCACTTGCCGAGGTCTTCGACGGCGGCACGGAATCGGTACGCCTGCTGGAGGATCTCGCGCGGCGCAGCGGCCCTGCAGCGCTCGGCCGGCTGTGGTGCCAGGGCGTACGCGTCGACTGGCCGAGCGTCCTGCCGGGGACCGGGCAGCGCAGGGTCCCGCTCCCGGGGTACCCGTTCCGGCGCGCCCGGCACTGGCTGGAGGAGCCGCCCTCCGCCGTGTCCGAAGCATCCACCGTGTCCGCCATGCCCGCCATGCCCGCCATGCCCGCCATGCCCGCCGGGCTCGAATCCCCTGGCGAAACCGCGTACTACGCACCGCACTGGCTCCCCGAGCCCGCCCTCACGGACGGTCTCCCGGCCGGTGCCACCGTCGTGGCCATCGGCGCGACCCCGCAGTGGGCGGTCGGCGCCGACCTGCTGCTGGCCGGCCCCGACGGGATACCCGAACCGGCCGCCGGCGAGCAGCACCTGATCGTCGTCGACCGGCGCTGTCTCGACACCGACGGCGGCACAGGGACGACCTCGCTGGACGCGGCCCTCGCCGCGGCCCGGCTGGCGGTCCGGGGGCGACACGTCACCTTCGTCTGCCTGTGCCGCCCCACGGAGGAGGACCCCGGCAGCGCCGCGGTCACGGGGTTCGGGCGGGCCCTCGCCCAGGAGTCCCCGCTGTTCCGGACCGTACGGATCGAGGTCGCCCGGGACAGTGCCGAGCCCACCCTCGCGGAGACCCTCGCCGAGGCACGGACCGGCACGGCCGAGGTACGCAGGGACGGCGGAGCGCGCCTGGTGCGGCGCTGGCTGCCCCTGGCCGCCGGTCACGGCAGCCGTGTCCTGCGGGACGGCGGCCACTACCTGATCGCCGGAGGCGCGGGCGGCGTCGGACGGCTGCTGGCCGCCCGGCTCGCCGAGCGCTGCCGGGCCTCCGTCACACTGCTGGGCCGCTCAACCGCTCCCGCCGCGATCGACCGGCTCCGTACGGACGTACGGGCGCACGGCGGTGAACTCCTTTACATCCAGGCCGATGTCACGGATGCCCGGCAGACCGCGGAGGCCCTGGCCAGATCCCGGCAGCAGCACGGCCCGCTGCGCGGCGTCGTACACGCCGCCGGGGTCCTGCGCGACGGATCCTTCCGGGACAAGTCCGGGGAGCGGATCCGCGAGGTCCTCGCACCCAAGGTGACCGGCTGCGAGGTGCTGGACCATGCGACCGTCGACGACGACCTGGACTTCTTCCTGCTCATGTCCTCGTTCGTCGGCACCTTCGGCAACGCCGGGCAGGCGGAGTACTGCGCCGCCAACCGCTTCCTCGACGCGTTCGCCGAACAGCGTGCCGCGCGCACCGCCCGGGGTCTGCGTTCCGGGCGTTCCGTCTCGGCGGTGTGGCCCCTCTGGGAAGACGGAGGCATGCGCATGCCCGCCGCTGCACGCCGGCTGACCGCGACGACGCTCGGCCTGACGGCCATCGGCCGCGATGCCGCCCTGCGCGCCTTCGAGGAGGTACTCGGCCTGGACAGTACGACCGTACTGATCGGCTGTGGCGACCAGGAGCGGATCGCCGGTGCGCTGGCCGCGCTCACGCCCGCCCCGGCCCCGGCCGCACCGCACCTCCACGCCGATCGCGGGCCGGGACCGGCGGACGATCGCCCGGCCGCCCTGCTGGAACGGCTCCGTGACGAGGCCGCCCGGCTCGTCAAGCTGCCGTTGACACAGGTCGACGTCACCGCCGAGTTCGGGGACTACGGCTTCAATTCACTGTTGTTCACCGACTTCGCCAACCGGCTGAACCAGCTCTTCGCGCTGACGTTGACCCCCGTGGTCTTCTTCGAGTTCCCGACTTTGACGGCCCTCGCCGAGGAGCTGGGACGTCGAGGCGCGGCCGTGGCCCGCACCCAGCCGGCCGGCACCGGAGCGAACGCCGGCCCCGAGAGCGCGAAGGCGGTGGCTCCGGTTGCCGTCGGATCCCCGGTTTCCGGGCCGGAACCCGCGATCCCGGTCGCTGTGATCGGCATGGCCGGGCGCTTCCCCGGTTCACCCGGCCTCGACGCGTACTGGGGCCACCTGATGGCCGGCCGCGACCTCGTCACCGAGGCGCCGGAGGGCCGCTGGACCGGCACCCGTCCGCTCGGCGGCTTCCTGGAGGACGTCCTGGCCTTCGACGCCGCCTTCTTCGGGATCTCGCCCCGCGAGGCCCGGCTGATGGACCCGCAGCAGCGGCTGTTCCTCGAAACGGCCTGGCACGCGCTGGAGGACTCGGGCCACGACCCGCGCCGGCTCGGCGGCAGCCGCACCGGGGTGTTCGTCGGGGCGACCTTGTCCGACTACTCCGAACTGCTGGCCCGCAGCGGCGAGGAGACGGCCGGCCACTCGGTCACCGGCCATGTCCAGAGCATCATCGCCAACCGGCTCTCGTACCTGCTCGACCTGCGCGGGCCGAGCGAGGCCGTCGACACCGCCTGTTCCAGCTCGCTCACCGCCCTGCACCGGGCGCTGAGAGCTCTGGAGGCGGGCGAATGCGATCTCGCCGTGGTCGGCGGCGTCAACGCCCTCTTCTCCCCCACCTGGTTCGAGTCCCTCGGCAAAGCCGGGATGCTGTCGGCGACGGGCCGCTGCTGGACCTTCGACGAGCGTGCCGACGGGTTCATCCGCGGTGAAGGCGCCGGTGTGGTCGTCCTCAAGCGGCTGGACGTAGCCCTTCGCGACCGGGACCCGGTCCGTGCAGTGATCCGAGGCAGCGCGGTCAACCACGGCGGACGGGCCCACTCACTGACCGCCCCGAACCCCGAGGCCCAGGCCGAAGCCGTCGCCACGGCGCTGCGCCGGGCGGGCGCGCACCCCCGCGCGGTGTCGCTGATCGAGACGCACGGCACCGGAACCCGGCTCGGCGACCCCATCGAAGTGGCCGGTCTCCGCACGGCCTTCAGCCGCCTCGGTGCCCCCGGAGGCCCGCCCTGGTGCGCCCTGGGCGCGGTCAAGGCCGGCATCGGACACCTGGAGTCGGCCGCGGGCATGGCGGGTCTGATCAAGGTGCTGCTCGCCATCGGGCACCGGACGCTGCCGCCGAACGCGGCGGGCGACCGGCCGAACCCGCACCTGGAGCTGGACCGGGGCCCCTTCCGCCTGCCCCTGGCGCCCGAGGCATGGGAGCCGACGGACGAGACGGGCGCGCCGCTGCCCCTGCTGGCCGGTGTCAGCGCCTTCGGCTTCGGCGGGGCCAACGCCCACGTCATCGTGGGAGAGCCCCCGGCGGAAGCGGCCCCCGACCGCGATCCGGCCGACCACCCGGGAGACCCCGAGGTGGTGGTGCTCTCCGCCACCACCCCTGAGCGGCTGAGGGAGTACGCGCGCGGACTGCGCGACTCCCTGTCCGGCTCGGAGTACCGGCTGGCCGACCTCGCCCACACCTCGCGCGTGGCCCGCACCCCGCTGCCGGTACGGCTGGCCGCGGTCGCCTCGACCCGCGGGGAACTCGTCGGCCGACTCGACGCCTTCCTCACCGGGCTGGGCGCTCCCGGCCTGTACACGGTCGACGGCGAACCGTCCCCTGCGTCAGGTGCCGAGGCTTCCGGCCCGCACGCGCTCGCGCGCCGCTGGGCGGCAGGTGAGGAGGTCATCTGGCCCACCGCGCCGGGCCGCCGCCGCGTGCCCTTCCCCGCCTATCCCTTCGACCACTCGACCCCGCACGGACCCTCGCTCGGAGGCGACGACATGACGGCGACGCAGCCGGAAGCGGCACACCTGCCGCAACTGCTGACCCGCAGCTGGGTGCCCGCACCCTCGGCAGCTCCGGTGCGCGCACCGCACGGACCGTGCCTGCTCCTCCTCGGCCGGGACACAGGTGTCGGCCTGCTCGAAGAGCTCGCGGGGCTGGACACCGTGGACTGGATCGTGCTGCGCGAGTCCTCCGCGCTTCCCTCCCTCGGCGCCCACGAGTACGAACTGGACCTCGACGACCACGGGGCCGGGGTGCGTGCCGCGCGGGAGATCACCGCCCGCCACGGACACCCTGCGGCTGTCGTCGACCTGGTCGACGCCTTCGGCGGGCCGGCCCTCGGTCGTGAGGCCGCACGGGTCGGGCTGCTCCAGGCCCTCGCCGGGAACGGCCGGACGGAGGAGCTGGCCGTGGCGCACGTGCGGCGTAGGGCCCGGCTCGGCGGCGCCCGGATGGCGGGTCTGGTACGGGCCGTCGGCTCGGAGTGCGGTGCCGTACGGGCGGTCGGCCTCGAAGTCGAGGAGGCGCAGGAGGCCCTGGGCGCGGCCGTCCGTGAACTGGGCACGGCGGGCGGGGAGTCCGAGGTGCGCTACATCGACGGCGTACGGCACGTACGACGTCTGCGGACCACGGACAACGGGCGGACCACCCCGCCCGGAAGTTTGGGTGGCATGCCGGTCGACCCCGGCCGGGCCTACCTGATCACCGGGGGCACGGGTGGACTCGGTCTGGCCGCGGCCGAACTACTCGTGCGGCATGGTGCTCGTCGTCTCGCCCTCGCCGGCCGGCGTCCGCTGCCGCTGGACGGCTCCGGCGAAGGCGGCTGGGGGCGGGAACGGGCCGCTGCCGTCCGCCGACTGGAGGAGGCCGGGGCCGAGGTTCTGCTGCACACCGGCAGCCTGGCCGACGAGACCGCACTGACCGGCTTCCTGGAGCGAGTCCGTACCCGGTTCGGTGGTATCGCCGGAGTCCTGCACTGCGCGGGCTCCGTGTCGCCCACGCCCGCCTTCGTCCACAAGGGCTTCGCTGAGATCGCCGACTGCTGGGAGCCCAAGGGCGCCGGACTGCTGGCGCTCGACCGGGCGCTGGCCCAGGACGAACCCGACTTCGTCGTGCTGTACTCCTCGCTCTCCGCCACCGTGCCCGCGCTGGCGGGCGGTCTCAGCGACTATGCCGCCGCCAACGCCCTGCTCGACGCCTTCGCCGAGGAGCGGGCCGGGTTGGCCTGGTCACGCGGCTCGCGCACCCGGTACCTGGCGATCGGCTGGGGAAGCTGGGCGGGTCTCGGCATGGGCGAGGTCACCAGTCCCCGCTACCGGCAGGCCGGTCTCGGAGCGCTCACCCGTGAACAGGGGCTCGCCCTCCTGGAACGTGCCCTGGCCGCCACCGGGCACACCAGCCTGGTCGCCGTGGCGGCCCTGCCAGGAGCCGCTGAACGGCTCCTGGGCGGAGCCGAGACCGCCGCCGTCGGGACGGCCCCCGGCAGGGGCATCGGCGCCGATGCCGACGCGGACGCCGCACCGGCGCCCGCACCGAGCGCCAGCCTGGCCGAGCGGTGTGCCGAGTACCTCACCGAGGTGCTGGCGGAGGCGACCCTGCTGGACCGCGCCGCGATCCGCCCGGAGGCTCCCTTCGCCGACCTGGGCGTCGACTCGGTGCTCATCGCCGGTCTCGTCCCCCGGCTGGAGGCGGTCACCGGTGCCCCGGTGGACCCGTCGGTGATCCTTGAGCACCCGACCGTCGCCAGGCTGGCGGCCCACCTGGCGGAGCGACACCACGACGCCCTCGCCCGCTGGGCAGGCACCCTGCCCGCCCAGGCCACCGCCGACCCCCGCACGGCCGCCGGCCGGTCCGTCCACTCCAGCCGCTCCGATGCCGCGCCCCCGGTGATTCCCATGGCCGTCGTCGGCATGGCCGGAAGGTTCCCCGGTGCGGCCACCACGGGCGAGTTCTGGGAGCTGCTGCGCAACGGCCGCTCCGGGGTGCGGGAGGTCCCGCGCTCTCGCTGGGACGTGGCGAGCCTGTACTCGCCAGAGCCCCGGGAGGGCCGCAGCATCAGCAAGTGGGGCGGATTCCTGGACGGCGTCGAGGAGTTCGACCCGGGGTACTTCGGCATCCCGGAGACCGACGCCGCCCACATGGACCCGCTCACGCGGCTCTTCCTGGAGTGCGCCGAGCAGACCTTCGCCGACGCCGGATACACCGCGGCCGAGCTCGCCGGACGCCGGATCGGCGTCTACGTGGGATCGGGCACGAGCAGCTACGCCTCACGGATCACCCGGCCCGGGCGGGCGACCGCCACCGGCCTCAACCAGAACTTCATCGCCGCCCACCTGGCACACGTCCGGGACCTGCGCGGACCGAACCTGGTCGTGGACAGCGCCTGCTCCTCGTCACTGACGAGCCTTCACCTGGCCTGCCAGGCCCTGCGCCTCGGCGACTGCGAGATGGCGCTGGTCGGCGGCGCGGACCTGATCCTGGACGAGACCCCCTACCTGTCGCTGAGCGCCTCCGGTGCCCTGTCGCCGGACGGCGCGTGCCACGTGTTCGACGCGGCTGCCAACGGCTTCGTCCCCGGTGAGGGAGTCGGCGCCGTCCTGCTGAAGCCGCTGCCGGCGGCACTCGCCGACGGCGACCGCGTGCTTGCGGTCATCGAGTCCACGGCGGTGAACAACGACGGCCGCACCATGGGCCTCACCACGCCGAACCCCGAGGCCCAGCGGGACGTGGTCCGCGAGGCCCTCGCCCAGGCCGGGGCGGACGCGGGCAGCGTCTCGTACATCGAGGCGCACGGCACCGGCACCATGATCGGTGACCCGATCGAACTGAAGGCGCTCACCGAGGTCTTCCGCGAGTCCACCGCCGAACGCGGCTTCTGCGCCGTCGGCAGCGTCAAGTCCAATGTCGGCCACCTGCTGATGGCCGCGGGGATGGCGAGCCTCCAAAAGGTGGTGCTCTCCCTGGTGCACCGGGCCCTGCCGCCGACGCTGCACTGCGAACACCCCAATCCCCGCTTCGTCTTCGAGTCCTCTCCCTTCCGGCCCAACACCGAGCTGCGGGACTGGCCGGCCCGGCAGGGGGTACGCCGTGCGGGCATCAGCGCCTTCGGGTTCGGCGGCACCAACTGCCATGTGCTCGTCCGGGAGCTGACCGCCGCCGAGCGCGAGACCCATGAGGCGAGGCGCGTCCCGCTGCCGCCACCGGTCTTCCACCGCACGCGCCACTGGGTGGAGCGTCCCCGCCCGAGTCACCGGGCCCCACAACCCCGTCCCTTGTTCGAGCTGGAGGACCTGAGCTAGCCATGGCGGAGAACCGACTTTCGCAGCGTTCCGATGCTGCTCTGGATCTGCTTGCCGGCCGCCGGGCCGCGACCACCGTCACGGCCCGGGACGAGGCCGTGCGGGACCACCTCGTGCACTCCGTGCCCGTACTGCCCGGAGTCTTCCTGCTCGATCTCGTCCTCCGGCTGGTCCGGCGCGCCGGAATCGACCCGGCGGACGTGGAGCTGCGCCGGATCGTCTTCCTCGCGCCCATCACCGGAACCGAGGCCGGACGGCGCGTGGAAGTGGTGATCGGTGAGGAGACCGGGGGGATCGGGGGAACCGGACTGCCCGTCACCGTGCGCAGCCGTCCCGCCGACGCTCCGGAGAGCGAGTGGCAGACCAACTGCCGCGCGTACCTCCACACCGTGACCGACCCCGTGGTCCGGAGCGTCCCCGCCGAGCGACTGGCCGGCCGGCCCCAGGACCGCACGGTCGCGGTGGAGGAGCTGTACGGCTTCGTCCGGCAGCTGGACATCCACCACCGCGGCTTCATGAAGGCATCGGGCAGCGTGACGGTCGGGGAGGACCACGCACTCGCCCGGATGCGGCTGGCACCGGAAGCCGAGCCGTACGTCGACCACTTCCACGCGCACCCCGCCGTACTGGACTTCGCCACGCTGGTGCCGATGGTGCTCTTCGACACCGGCCAGCGCAGCGCCGCCGACCACGCCTTCATCCCTATCTCCATCGACTCCTTCCACGCACCCGGCCCGGTCGGCGCGGAGAACCTCGTTCATGTGCCCGGACCGGTCGGCGGGCGGCTGGACGCCGACCTGTTCGACGCGGACCTGGAGATCTGCTCGCCGGACGGCACGGTCACCGCGCGCCTCACCGGCTTCCGCGCGAAGCGGATCCGGTCGGCCGACCTGATCACCCGTCTGCTCGCGCCGACCACTACCGGACCCACCGCCCCCGCCGCGCCGGAACCGGTCCCGTCGGGGCCCGGCGCCCGGTCCGGTACCGGCCTCCACTCGGCTGTGACCGCGCTGGTGGCGGAGCGGCTGGGCTGTGCCCCGAATGACGTCGACCCCGACCGCGGCTTCTACGATCTGGGCCTGGCCTCGGTGGACCTGCTGGGTATCGCCCGGTCCCTGGAGGAGCGGCTCGGCACCGAGCTCTACCCGACGCTGCTGTTCGAGTACCCCACCGTACGAAAGCTCGCCGACCATCTCGGAGCCGAGGGCCACGGGCCCGTCTGCGACGACACCTCCGAGCCGCGAGAGGGGCCGCAGCCGCATCCCGCCGCGCCCTCTCCGGCATCCTCCGACACGGCCGACCCGCTCGCCGTCGTGGGCCTCGCGGGCCGCTACCCGGGGGCACGGACCCCGGACGAGCTGTGGGACGTACTGGTGCAGGGGCGTGACTGCGTCACCGAGATACCCGCCGACCGCTGGGACCACCGCGCGTACTGGGATGCCCGCAAGGGCACACCGGGCCGCAGCTACGGCAAATGGGGGGCGTTCTGCGAAGGCGTCGCGGAGTTCGACGCCCCGTTCTTCCACCTGTCCGCCCGCCAGGCGGAGCTGATGGACCCGCACGAGCGGCTCTTCCTGCAGACGGCGTGGGAGGCGCTGGAGGACGCGGGCCACTCGCCGGAAGGCCTGGCGGGCCAGACCGCCGGCGCCGTCGGCGTGTTCGCCGGTGTGATGTGGAACGACTACCAGCTCAACGGACTCGACCGGCTGCGCGAAGGGACCCCCGAGATCGCCGGCTCCTGGTCGTCCGCGCTGGCCAACCGCGTGTCGTACACCTTCGACTTCCAGGGCCCCAGCCTGACCGTGGACACGGCCTGCTCGGCCGCGCTCACCGCGCTGCACCTGGCCGCGGAGAGCATCCGTCGCGGTGAATGCCGGGCGGCGGTCGTCGGGGGTGTGAATCTCTCGCTCCACCCGTACAAGTACCTGCGGCTGGCGGAGCTCGGACTGCTCTCCTCCGACGGCCGGTGCCGGCCGTTCGGCGAGGACGCCGACGGGTACGTGCCCGGCGAAGGCGTGGGCGCGGTCGTGATCCGCCCGCTCACGGACGCCCTCGCCTCCGGCGACCACGTGTACGGCCTGATCCGCGGGTCCGCGCTACGGCACAGCGGACGCACCGGCGGCTTCTCGGTGCCCAGCCCCGAGGCCCAGACGCGCGTGGTGGCCGCGGCCCTCGCCGACGCCGGCGTACCGGCCCGGACGATCACCCACATCGAGGCACACGCCAGTGGCACCACGCTCGGCGACCAGATCGAGATCGAGGCCCTGGCCTCGGTCTACGGGCGGGACACCGCCGAGCGCGGGTTCTGCTCGATCGGGTCGGTCAAGAGCAGCATCGGGCACCTGGAAGCCGCCGCGGGCATCGCCGGGCTGACCAAGCTCCTGCTGTGCCTGCGCCACCGGACCGTTCCGGCGGCCCGCGACACGGGCGCCGCCAACCCCGACATCCGTTGGGAGAACACCCCCTTCCGGCTGCCCGAGGCCACCGAGCGCTGGGAGGGGGCGGTCGACCCCGCCACCGGCGAGGCCACACCGCGCCGGGCCGCGCTGAGCGCGTTCGGCGCCGGAGGCGCCAACGTCCACCTGATCGTCGAGGAGTACCGCCAGCCGGACGCCGACGCCGCGCCGACCGGGCGTCCGTACGCAGTGCCGCTCTCGGCCCTCACGGAAGAACAACTGCGGGCACAGGCCGGGCGGCTCTCCCGCCATCTGCGGACGCATCCCGAGATCGGCCTCGCCGATGTTGCGCACACCCTGCGGACCGGGCGGCGGGCCATGGAGCACCGCCTTGCCCTGGTGGTCTCCGACACGGCCGGACTCGCGGATGCTCTGGCCGAGTTCGCGGCGAAGGGAAAGCCCCGGACAGCGTGGCACCAGGGGCGGGTACGTCCCGGCGCTGCCTCCGGCCAGGCCGTGGGCGAGGCGTCCGGACTGTCGGAGGAGGCCCTGGCCGAGCGATGGGTCACGGGCGCGCTGCCGCTCTGGCCGGACACCGCTACGGGACGCCGAGTGGCCCTGCCCACCTACCCGTTCGCGCGCGAGCGGTACTGGCTCGGCGGGCCGGGGCCCGCAGCGGTTGCGACACAGCACCCTTCGGCCCCTGGCAGCGGCGAGACACTCCTCTACGCGCCCCGGTGGGAGGCCCGCCCGGCGGCGGACACGGGCGGCTCGCCCTTCGGCACGGGCGTCGTGGTCGCCTTCGACACCGACGCCCGGCGGATCGCCGAACTGCGTTCCCACTGCCGGCGGGTGGTCCAGGTGCGGCCCGGGGTCTCCTACGCCCGCGTGACGCCCGACCTGTACGAGGTCTCCCCGAGCGAGGGCGGGCACTACGCCACGCTGGCCGCCGCCCTGCGCGAGGACGGCGCGGAACCCGACGCCGTGCTCCACCTGTGGGGCCTCCACACGGCCGAGGAGACCGATCCGGCCGACACCGGCGGCCTGCTCTCCGCCTTCCTGCTCTGCCGGGCCTGGGCCGTGGGCCGCCGCGCGACGCTGCCGATCGTGTACGCGTACACGGGCCGGGCCGAACGGCCGCAGCACGCCGCCGTCGGCGGGCTCGCCCGCAGTGTCCGTCAGGAACAGCCCAAACTGGCCCTGTCCGCCGTGCGGTTCGCCGTGGCCCGGCCCCCTGTGACGGCGCTCCTGGCCGAGGCAGCGGCGGCGGGCTCCGCCGGCGACCGCCCCGCCCCGGAGGTCCGGTACGCGGGCGAGGTCCGGTCCGTACTCGCCTTCCAGCCGCTCCGCACCGCCGCCGCGGAGGACGCCGTGCCGCTCGTCCGGCCCGGTGGTACGTACGTGATCAGCGGCGGAGCGGGCGGTCTCGGCCTGCACACGGCGCGGCTGTTCGCCTCCCGGGGCGCCGGGGCCGTCGTACTGCTCGGGCGTTCCTCCCCCGGCCCCGGGACCGACGCGGCCGTGGCCGTACTGGAAGAGCTCGGTAGCCGGGCGCTCTACCTCCGCGCCGACGTCACCGACCGGGACGCCACCGCGCGGGCGGTGGCCGAGGCGACCGCTCGATTCGGCCCGCTCACCGCGGTGGTCCACTGCGCGGGGGTGGTCGACGACGCCCTGCTGGTGGACAAGGGACGCGAGGCGACCGAGCGCGTCCTCGCGCCCAAGGTCCGCGGAGCGGTCGGCCTCGACCTGGCGACGCGCTCGCAGGAGCTCGACTACCTGCTGCTGTACTCGTCCGTCGCGTCGGTACTGGGCAACCCCGGCGCCACCGACTACTCCGCCGCCAACCGCCACCTCGACTCCTTCGCCGCATGGAGGGAGGAGAAGCGGCGGGCCGGTGAACGGCACGGGCGCACCCTGGCGGTCAACTGGCCGCTCTGGCGCGACGGAGGGATGCGGATCGACCCCGCCGCCGAGGAGCTGGTGCTCGGCCGGCTCGGAGCCGTACCGCTGGAGACGGCGGATGCCCTGGCCGCGCTGGAGACCGCACTGGGTTCCGGCGAGCACCAGGTCGTCGTCCTCCGGGGCGACCGCAACCGGCTGGAGAGCCGCCTGGACCTTGCTCTCGGGCCTGGCCCGGCCGGCGGTGACCGTTCGGGCGCCGACCGAGTGGGTCTGCTGGAGCGCACCAGTGACTGGCTGGCCGGGCAGGTCCGTGAACTGCTCGATGTGGACCACGTGCTGGATGGCGCCGGGTTCCTGGAGCTCGGCCTGACCTCCGTACAGGTCGTGGAGCTGGTGCGACGGCTGACCGACCGGTTCACGGCCGATTTTCCGGCGACCCTCGTCTTCCGGCACCCCGACATCGACAGCCTGTCCGCGTACCTCGTGGGTGAGCACCGGGAGGCCGTGACCGCGGCGTTCGCCACCGAGGACGAGGCCACCGCAGCGGGTTCCACCGGTCCCGCGGCTCCGGCCGCCCCCGCGGTCCGCCGCGGCGAGGCCGACGAGCCGATCGCGATCATCGGCATGGCGGGACGCTTCCCCGGCTCCGCCGGCTCGCGCGGCCCCGCCGGTCTCTGGGCCGACCTCGTCGCCGGCCGCGACCTCGTGTCCGCCGTCCCCGCCGACCGCTGGGACCACGCGGAGCACCACGACCCGGCAGGGGTACGGCCCGGCGGCACCGACTGCGGCCACGGAGGCTTCCTCGACGACGTGGCCCGCTTCGACGCCCCCTTCTTCGGGCTGCCGCGCGCGGAGGCCGAAGGCATGGACCCCCAGGCACGGCTGCTCCTGGAAGTCCTCTACGAGGCCGCGGAGGACGCCGGGATCGCGGGCCGGCTGCGCGGCTCGGCGACCGGCACCTTCATCGGCCAGTGCTTCAGCGACTACGAGGACGAGATGACCGCCCGCCGCCGGGAGATGGGCGCACACGACGTGACCGGCACCTCGGTGGCCATGGCGGCGAACCGGCCCTCGTACGTCTACGACCTGACCGGCCCCAGCATGGTCGTCGACACCGCGTGCTCCTCCTCTCTGTACGCCCTCCACCTCGCCGTGGAGGCGCTGCGTCGCGGTGACTGCCCGATGGCTTTCGCCGCCGGCGCCAATCTGATCCTGAGCCCCCAGCACTACCTGCGCAGTTCCGCGCTCGGTGCGCTCTCCCCGTCCGGCCGCTGCCACACCTTCGACGCGCGGGCGGACGGGTACGTGCCGGGCGAGGCGGTGGCCGCCGTCCTGCTCAAGCCGCTCTCCCGGGCGCTCGCCGACGGCGATCCGGTGCAGGCGGTGATCAGGTCGGTCGCCGTCGGCCACGGCGGCCGTGCGGGATCGCTCACCGCCCCCCATCCGGCCCGGCAGACCGAACTGCTGCTGCGGGCCTGGGCGCAGGCGGACATCGACCCGAAGAGCATCGGCTATCTGGAGGCTCACGGAACCGGCACGTCACTCGGCGACCCCATCGAGGTGGAGTCCGCGGTCGCGGCCTTCCGGGAGCACACGGACCGGACCGGCTTCTGCGCCGTCGGATCGGCCAAGGCCCATCTGGGGCACACGGAGGGCGCGGCCGGGCTGGTCGGCGTGATCAAGACCGTGCTGTCGATGCGCAACGGCGTCATCCCCGCCATGCCGGACCACGCCACCCCCAACCCCCACTGCGCTTTCGACGGCAGCCCCCTGTACGTCAACGAGGGGTCCGTCCCATGGCCGAGCTATCCCGGTGCACCCCGCCGGGCGGGGGTCAGCTCCTTCGGGTTCGGCGGGGCGTACGCGCACGCCGTCCTGGAGGAGGCTCCCACGCCGGCCGAGCCCGGACCGCCGGTGGGCGGTCCACTGCTGTTCCCCTTCTCCGCGAAGAACGAGGACCGGCTGCGCGAACTGGTGGGACGCCACCGGGACTTCCTGGCGGAGCGCCCCGGGATCCGGCTCGACCAGGTGTCGGCGACGCTGTGCCTCGGACGCGAGGCCATGCCCGGTCGCCTGGCCGTGTTCGCGGAATCGCTGCCCGAGCTCCTCGACCGCCTCGACGGCGTCCGGGCAGGCGGCCCGCTCTCCGGGACGCTCCTCGGAGCGGAGGGACGCCTATCGGCCGAGACCGCCCGCCGCTGGGTGGCCGGCGAACAGGTGCCGCTGCCCGTGGCGGACGAGCGGCTGCCCAGGCTGCCTCTGCCGGTCTACCCGTTCGGTGGCGAGCAGTACTGGTTCGAAGACCGGGCCGCCGCCGACCCTGCGGCTGCCCCGGCCTCGGCACCGGTCGAGGCGCCGCCGACCCGTACCGGAACAGAGCGGGTCGCCGAGGAGGTACGCCGGTTCGTGGCCGGCAGCGGATTTGCCGGGCGCCGCGCCGCGCAGGGCATGGACCGCCTCGACGAGCTGCTGCGCCGCTGGTGCCGCCACCTGCTCGCGGCGGGGCCGGATGCCGTGCTCCCCACCGCCGAGCGGCTGCGGGCCCGGCTCGCGGACGAGCCGCGCTACGGCCGCCTCGCCGACGCCCTCGCCCCGATGACGGCCCGGGCCGGCGGCCGGCCCGCCGCTTCCGCCGCGGCGGAACAGGAATGGCTCTTCCGGGAGGGGGCGGCGCTGGCCGCCGACCACCCGGAGCTGGGGCCCTGGCTCGACCTGGTGAACGTGTGCGTGCCGAGGCTCCCGGAAGTCCTCGCCGGCGAGGCGGACCCGCTGGAGGTGTTCTTCTCCGGCGAGCACCCCGACCTGCTGCTGCGGATCTACGACGGCAACGTGGTGGCCGACCACCACAACGAGATCGTGGCCCGCCTCGTGGCCGGCCAGGTCCGCGCGCTCCGCGAACGCGAGCCCGGCCGACCGGTCCGACTGCTGGAGATCGGCGGCGGCACGGGCGGCACCACGCGCCGGCTGCTCGACGTACTGGCCGACCGGGGAGAGGCGGTGACCTACACCTTCACCGACGTCTCCCCGGCCTTCCTTCCGGCTGCCCGCGAGCGCTTCTCGGCCACTCCCGTGCGCTTCGTGTGCAAGGTGCTCGACCTGGACACCGATCCCGAGGCGCAGGGCTTCGCCGCGGCGAGCGCGGACATCGTCGTCGCCGCCAACTCGGTGCACGCGACCCGCACCATGGCTGACAGCCTGGCCCGCATCCGGCGCCTGCTCACTCCCGGTGGTGTGCTGATCCTGGAGGAGCTGGTCCGCAACCACGACTGCATGACCGCGATGATCGGACCGCTGCCGGGCTACTGGGCCGCCACCGACCCCGAGGCACGCCTGCCGCACTCGCCGTTCCTCGACGTGGCCGGATGGCGCAAGTCCCTCGACGCACAAGGCTTCGCGCGGACCTGGGCGTTCGGCTCACCCGACCTCCAGGAGCACGAGTTCGACAATGCCGTGCTGCTCAGCCAGACCCCGGGGAACGCGGCGCCAGAGGCTGGTCGCGCTGCCCAAGTGCCGGACGTGACAACGCCCGTGCCCCGGCTCATGCCGACCGGGCCGGCCGCCGGGCCCGTCCCTACGGCTCCGGCCAAGACGACGGCCATGGCTGACGCCGCCGCGGAAATCCGGGAGCGGCTGCGCCCGCTCTTCGCCCGGTTCTTCGGCATCGACACGGAGGGCGTGGACGCGGAGGCGACCTTCGACCGGTTCGGCATGGACTCGCTCAGCGCCATCCAACTCGTCCGCAATCTCGAGCCGGTGTTCGGCAAGCTCCCCAAGGTGCTGCTCTACGAGCACCCGACGATCGCCTCGCTGGCCGACTACCTGGCCGCGAACGCCCCGGTGCCCGCCCAGGAACCGACGCCGACGCCGCCGGCGATGCCGGCAGTGGCAGCGGCTCCCGAACCGGAGCCCGAGCACGGCAACGCACCGGCCTCAGCCTCACCCACCTCGCCTGTGGAAGACCCGGTCGCCATCGTCGGCATGGCGGGCCGCTTCGCCAAGTCCCCCGACCTGGAAACCTGGTGGCGGAACCTGCGCGACGGTGTCCACCTCGTCACGGAGATCCCCCAGGACCGGTTCGACTGGCGCGAGGTCTTCGGAGACCCGCACCGCACCCTCGGGAAGGTCAACAGCCGCTGGGGCTCCTTCATCGACGGGGTGGACCGGTTCGACGCCGGCTTCTTCGGCATGACACCGCTGGAAGCCGAACTGATGGATCCGCAGCAGCGGATCATGCTGGAGACGGCGTGGAAGGCGGTCGAGGACTCGGGCCACCGGCCCTCCGAACTGCGCGGCAGCCGCACCGGGGTGTTCATCGGTGCGACCTCGCACGACTACGACTGGCAGTTGCTGCGCGCCGGACGCCACCGCGAGGGTCACGTCGTCAGCGGCAACGGCCACTGCCTGATCGCCAACCGGATCTCGTACCAGCTCGACCTGCGCGGCCCGAGCGAAGCAGTCGACACCGCCTGTTCGAGCTCGCTGACCGCACTGCACCGCGCGGTCCGGGCCGTCCGGTCCGGCGAGTGCGAGTCGGCCCTGGTCGGCGGAGTGCACCTCTTCCTGACCCCGGACCTGTTCGTGGCGCTCGGCCAACTCGGCATCATGTCGCCGGACGGCCGCTGCGCGGCCTTCGACCGGCGGGCCAACGGCATGGTTCGCGGTGAGGGGGCCGTCGCCGTGCTCCTCAAGCCCCTGTCGCGGGCGCTGGCCGACGGGGACACGGTGTACGCGCTGGTCCGCGGCAGCGGTGTCTCGCACGGTGGCGGCGGGCACATGGACTCGCTGATGATGCCCAACCCCGGCGCGCAGGCCGAGCTGATCGCCTCCGTCTACCGGGAGGCCGGGGTGGATCCGCGTACCGTCGGCTACGTCGAGGCGCACGGCACGGGCACCGAGGTCGGCGACCCGATCGAACTGCGGGGCCTGCGGAAGGCCTTCGCGGCTCTGACCGGGCGGCCCGAGAACGAGCCCACCACCCCCTGGTGCGCCATCGGCACCGTCAAATCCAATGTGGGCCACACCGAAGCCGCCGCCGGACTGACCGGCGTGGTGAAGACCGTTCTGGCGCTGCGCCACGAAACGCTCCCGCCGACGCTCCACTTCAGCGAGCCCAACCCCTTGTTGGAGATCGAGGACAGCCCGTTCCGCGTCGTGGACCGGCTCACCCCGTGGCCCGCCTCGGGTTCCCCGCGCCGAGCCGGCGTGAGCGCCTTCGGCCTGGGAGGCACCAACGCCCATGTTCTGCTGGAGGATTACCCGCAGGATCCCGTCGGCGCCGCCGCCACCGGCGGGCCCGAAGTGGTCGTCCTGTCGGCCCGGACACCGGAGGGCCTGCGGGCCCAGGCCGAGAGACTCCGCGCTTTCCTCGGCACGCGGGAGGCGGAGGGCGCCCCGGAGATCCCGCTGGCGGATCTGGCCCACACCCTGCGCGTCGGGCGGGACGAGATGGACCACCGACTGGCCGTGGTGGTCACCGGCGCCGGCGAACTACCGGGGCTGCTGCCCCGATATCTGAACGGGGTGGCGGACCCCCGGATCATCTTCGGCACGGCCGGGCCGGGCCAGGCCCCGCGGACCGCCGAACCGGCCGCCGATCCGTACGCCGCCGCCCGGGAGTGGGTCGTCGGCGGACCGCACTGGCGTCCGCGGCGGGAGGTCAGGCAGCCCCGCCGGGTACCACTGCCGGGCTACCCCTTCACCCCGCAGCGGTACTGGGCGGACACCGTGTCCCAGCCCGCGTCCGGGACCACATCCGGAACCGAGGTCTTGCCGGAGCTCCTGCGGGCGCTCACCGAAGGCCGCATGACAGTCGATCAGGTCGAACAGTTGATGGAAGGTGCGTTGTGAACCCGAACGTGTCCAGGCGGCAGATCCTGGAGCAGGTGCGGCGCGGTGAGCTCTCGGTCGCCGATGCGACCGCCCGGCTCGGCGTGGCCTCCCCGGGGCCCGTGCCCGAAAGCGGGGAGACGGTGTGGTTCCAGCCGGTCTGGGAGCGGACCGGCGGCCCGATCCCCCGCACGACCGGAGCAGCGCTGCCGGCCCTGGTCGTTCTCGACACCACGGCGGACGCGGCTCTCTCCGTCCCCCTGCCGATCGACACGATCACCGTACGTGCCGTCCCCGGCAGCGCATGGACGCAGGACAGCGAGCGGCAGTACCGCATCGGCGTCGACGAGGACACCGGATGGGCGCGGCTGTGGGAGGAGCTGGCGGCACGGGACCTGATGCCGCAGCGCGTCGTGGTCGTCACGGCCGCGGCCCCCGAACACTCCCTGGACGCCGTGTATCCGCTGGTCCGCACACTGATCCTCAGGCGTCAGGACGACCGGCCTGCGGTGGCCTGCCTGGCCGTCGGACCCCACCGCGAGCAGTCCGCGGACGCCCTCGGCGGGTTCTGCGCCGTCGCCGCCCGCGAGGACCGCAGACTGCACCTGGTCGGCCTGACCGTGGGAGCCGCGGAGGCCGATCCGGTGGGTCTCGCGCTCACAGAACTCGCGCAGACGCCACCGGCCTCGGCCCAGGTGCGCTACGACGGTGCGAGCCGCTGGACTCGCACCCTCGCGGAGGTCGGTCTTCCGCTCACCGCCGGAACCGAGGAACTACCCCACCATGGCGTGTACGTGCTGACCGGCGGAGCCGGCGGCATCGGCATGCGGATCGGCGAGCTGCTCGCCGAGCGAACCGGGGCGCGCCTTGTCCTGATGGGACGCTCCGAGCCGGATGCAGCCCGCCGCGCCGCCTTCGCCCGTATCGAGAACCTGGGTGGCCGGGTCCATTACGTTCGCGGTGATGTGACCCGCGCCGAGAACGTGGCCGCGGCGGTGGCACTGGCCCGTGCCGAGTACGGACCCGTCACCGGCGCGCTGCACCTGGCGGGGGTCAACGAGGACGCGTACGTCGTCAACAAGCCGGCCGGGGCCCACCGCAAGGTGCTCGACCCGAAGCTCGTGGGCGCCCGCAACCTGGACGAGGCGACCCGGAACGAGCCGCTCCGGCTGTTCGCGCTGTTCTCCTCCATGTCCGCCTATCTGGGCCACCCCGGACAGGGCGACTACGCCGCGGCCGGCCGTGCCCTCGGCGGTTTCGCCGCACACCGGGCCGGCCTGGTGCGGTCCGGGGAGCGGTCCGGTGCCACGGTCTCGGTCGGCTGGCCGCTCTGGGCGGGCGGAGGCATGACACTCAGCGAGAACGACCGCCTGGCCACGGAGACGTTGCAGGGCATGACGGCGATGCCGGCCGAAACCGGCCTCGCCGCCCTGGTGGCCGCACTGCGCTCCGGCCTGCCCGAGCTCCTCGTCGTACACGGCCGGCCGGCCGTCATCCGCTCCTTCGCCGCGCAGCGCATCGGCCGGGGCGGGGCACCGCGCCCCGGCACCCCGGGCGACCCGGTCCCTCACGGCCCGGACGCCACCAAGGATCCGGCCGCGACCGCGACAGCACCGGCGATCACCGAGGCGGCCCAGGCGTTCCTGCTCGACCTGGTCGGGAAACTGACCCGGATGCCGGCCGGAGTGCTCCGGGCGGATCAGGAGTTCTCCACCCTCGGCATCGACTCGGTCATGGTCAAGAGGCTCTCGGTCGCCCTGGAGGACCGGTTCGGTCCCATGCCGGTGACCCTGTTCTTCGAGCACCGGACGGTTGCGGATCTCGCCCGCCACCTCGCTGACCACCACCCCGAGGCGCTGCGGGACCTCGCCGCCCCGACGCCGGAGCGGAAGATGGCTCAGCCGCTCGGTACGCGGCCCTCCGCACCTCAGGCGCCGCCGAGCCCCGCCGCGGAGCCGTCCGTCCCCGCGGACGACCCCATCGCGATCGTCGGGATCGCGGGCCGCTACCCGGGGGCCGCCGACCTCGACGAGCTGTGGCGGGCCCTCTCCGAGGGCCGCGACTGCACCGGTGAGATCCCCGCCGACCGCTGGGACAAGGACCGCTGGTTCGACGCGGGGGACCGCCGCCCCGGCTCCAGCTACGGCCGCTGGGGAGGCTTCCTCTCCGGTGTCAGCCGCTTCGATTCGCTGCACTTCGGCATCGCGCCCCGCGAGGCGGAGCGGATGGACCCGGCCGAGCGACTGTTCCTGGAGGTGGCCTGGTCGGCCGTCGAGGACGCCGGGTACTCACGTTCCCGGCTGCACCGGCTCACCCGCACCGAAGACGGCCGGCACTCCGTCGGCGTCTTCGTCGGGACGACCGGCATGGCGTACGAGCTCGTCGCCGCCGAGGAGTGGGGCAAGGGCAATCCGGTGTCCGCCTACTCGATGGAATTCTCCCTGGCGAACCGGCTGTCGTACGTCCTCGACGTCCACGGGCCCAGCCTCGTCGTCGACACCGCCTGCTCCGCCTCACTGACCGCTCTCCACCTGGCCTGCGAGAGCCTGCGGCACGGCGAGTGCCGCATGGCGGTGGCCGGCGGCGCATACCTCAACCTGCACCCGATGAAGTACGCCATGCTCTCCGAGCAGCGGATGATCTCCCCGGACGGCGTCTGCCGGGCCTTCGGCGAGGGGAGCAACGGCTTCGTACCGGGTGAAGGCGTCGGCGCGGTCGTCCTCAAACCACTCTCCTCCGCACTCGCCGACGGCGACCAGGTGCACGCCGTCATCCGGTCCACCGCGATCAGCCACGGCGGCAAGACCAACGGTTACACCGTGCCCTCCCCGAAGGGGCACGCCGCCGTCATCCGGACCGCCCTGCGGCGCGCCGGCGTCGACCCGCGCACCATCGGCTACGTCGAGGCGCACGGCACCGGTACCGAACTCGGCGACCCCATCGAGATCGAAGGGCTCTCCCGCGCGTTCGGCGAGCGGACCACGGACCGCCAGTTCTGCGCGCTGGGCTCGGTGAAGACCAACATCGGCCACGCGGAGGCGGCCGCCGGGATCGCGGGCCTGACCAAGGTCGTACTCCAGCTGCGGCACCGCACGCTCGCCCCCACCCTGCACAGCGAACCCGCCAACCCCAGGATCGACTTCGCAGGGTCCCCCTTCCGGCTGCAGCGGACCGCCGAGCCCTGGCACCCGGCGCGGCAGGGGCTGCCCCTCCGGGCGGCGCTCAGCTCCTTCGGGGCGGGCGGCGCCAACGCGCACGCCGTCGTCGAGGAGTTCACCCCCCGGCCGCAGGTCCTGCGCACGGATTCCGGAGGAGACCACCTGATCCTGCTGTCCGCGCGCACCCCGGAACAGCTGGCCGCGATGGCCGGCCGCCTCGCCGCGCACCGCGGCGCCGCACTCGAAGACATGGCGTACACCCTTCAGGTGGGGCGCGATCCCTTGGAGCACCGGCTCGCGACGGTCGTCCGGAGCCTGGACGACCTCAGGGACCGGCTGTCGCGCTTCGCCGCACACGGGAACGCCCCCGGCGTGCTCACCGGCCGCTCCGAACCCGGTACCCCGCGCCCGGAGCACCCCGCCGCACCGGCGGCTCCGACGGGCTCGGGCAGCCTCCGCGAGCAGGCCGAACGGTGGGTGACGGGCGCGGAGATCGACTGGGACGCCGCCCACCCTGCGGACCGCCGCCCCTTCATCGTGTCCCTGCCCGGCTACCCCTTCGCGGGACCCTCCCACTGGCCCGCCACCACGGCCGCGCCCACCCCCCTTCCGGACGGCTGCGAATGGCCGCACGCTGCCCTGGGCCCGCGTACCGAAACCGTCGACGGTACGGCCTTCCCGGTACGGCTGAGCGCCGCGCACGCCGTGGTGGCCGACCACCTCGTCGGCGGGCGCCCGGTCCTCGCGGGAGTCGCGCAGATGGAACTGGTACGGGCAGCGGCCCGCACCCTGACGGGCCGGCAGGTCACCCGGCTCACCGACGTACGGTGGCGCTCCCCGTTGGACATGGCCGACGCGGAGGCGACCGTACTGCTCGCCGAGGCCGGTGACACCGTGACGGCGCGGCTCGTCACCGACGGACCCGACGGCCGAACCGTACGCGCGACCCTCACCGCCCACCTCGACGACCAGCCTGCCGGGTCGGCGCCCACGGACCTGTCGGCCGTCGTCGGCCGGTGTGCCCGGGAGGAGTCCGGCGAGGCCTTCTACGCGAACGCCTCGGAGCGCGGCCTCTCCTACGGACCGTCCTACCGGCTGGTCCGGCGGCTGTGGCGAGGAGAGGGCGAAGCCTTGGCCGAACTTGCGGAGCAGCCCGAGGGCGCCGGAACCGGCTGGTGGCTGGAGCCCGGCGTGACCGATGCCGCCCTGCACGTCCTGCACGGCGCCGCTCCCGCGTGGGAGAGCCCGGCGACGCTGCCCGCCAGTGTGGACGCCGTACGGCTGCTCGCCCCCACCGGCCGGGCACGCTGGGCCCACGCACGTCTGACCTCCGCCGACACCGAACGCGGCACCGTCCGTTGCGATGTGACCCTCTGTGACGTGGAGGGCAGGCCGCTCGCGGAATTCACCGGCTTCACCGCCGTCCGTCCCGGCCGCGCGTCGCAGGTGCCGTACTTCCGGCCCGTCTGGCGACTGAGCCCGCTCGCCGCAGAACAGGAGCGCGCCGACGACGCCGGCCGGGTGCTGATCCTCACCACCGGCCACGACCACGGCCTGGGCGACGCCCTGGCCGCACGCCACGCGGAGCGCGCCCACCGCGTCGACCTCACCGCCGTCGACGCCGCCTCGGCCTTCGGCGACCTGCTCTCCACAGAGCCGGCCCCGGGCCGGATCTACTTCCTCGGCGGGGTGGAACAGCGCAGGTACACCCCGACGGATCTCGACCATCTGGAGGCCTCTCAGCGTCAGGGCGCCCTCGCACTCTTCCACCTCGCCCAGGCGCTGGCCGCACGCCGCCCGCGTAGCACCCGGCTGACCGTACTGACCAGCGACGCCCAGCAGGTCGACGAGGGCATGCCGGTAGCCAATCCCTTCGCCGCTTCCCTCCACGGCCTGACCCGCACGCTCGCCCGTGAGCTCTCCTTCCTCCGGACCACCTGCATCGACCTGGCGGGGGACGACCTGGCGCGGTGCGCCCAACTCGGCCGCTGGGAAGAGCTCCTGGACCGGATCGACGCGGAGCCCGCCGGCACGCCGATGTCCGAGACCGCCCTGTGTGACGGCGTCCGGCTGGTCAAGCGGCTGGAACCGGCCGAGCTCGGCGAGCCGGCCGCCGACCGCCTGCCGCTGCGTGCCGGCGGACGCTACCTGCTGGTCGGCGGGGCCGGCGGACTCGGGCAGGTCATCGGCGAGCACCTGGCACGCACGTACGGGGCCCGGCTCATGCTGGTCGGGCGACGAGCGGCCGACCAGCTCCCGTGCGACCTGCTCGACGGGCTGCGCCGCGCCGGCGCCGAAGTGGAGTACCACCGCGCGGACATCACCGAGCCCGAGGAGATCGGGGCCGCCGTGGCCCGGATGCGGGAGCGGTTCGGCGGCGTGGACGGTGTGATCCACACGGCGTTCCGGCTGGCCGACCGAACCCTCGCCCGCATGGACGAGGACACTTTCCGGGCGGCCCTCGACCCCAAGGTGCGGGGCACGGTGGCCCTGTGCGGGGCGCTCGGCACCGAACAACTCGACTTCCTCGCACTGTTCTCCTCCGCCATCGCGCACACCGGCAACCCGGGCCAGGCCAACTACGCCGCGGGGTCGACTTTCCTCGCCGCCTACGGACGGAGCATGGCCGGCCGCCTGCACTGGCCGGTCACCGTCTTCGACTGGGGCTTCTGGGGAGAGCAGGGTGTCGTCGCGACCGAGGAACACCGCAAGCGCCTGGCGGACTGGGGCATCGCTCCGCTGTCCGGGGCCGAGGGAGTCCTGGCTTTCCGCGCATCGCTGGCCGGCCGGGCACTGCAGATCGCGCCGCTGAAGGCCGACGGCTCGCTGGCCGAGGTCACCCCGGTCGCCACCGGCATCGTCCATCGGGCCGAACCGGCGACCCGGCCGTCGGTCCTCGATCCGGTCCGCGCCGCGGTCCGCGCCGAACAGGCGGAGCGCGCCGAACCGTACGCCTCGGACTACCTGGACTCCGTGGACGCCTACGGGCGCCGCCTCGTCCGTAGTGTGCTGTCCTCGGCCGGGTTGCTGACCGGGGCGGGGCTTCCGGCCTCCACCGCGACGAATTCCCGGCAGCGGCTGTACGAGGCCCTGCTCGCCACAGTGAACGGCGAGATCCCGCAAGGCGCCGCGAACAGCGATGAGTTGTCACGGCTGCGTGCCGAACTGGCTAACCGCTTCCCGCACTCAGTCCCGGTGCTGGAGCTGTTGGACGACTGCGCGGCGGCGCTGCCCGCCGTACTGACGGGTACCCGGCGTGGGCTGGAAGTCCTCTTCCCCGGCGGGTCGGACCACCGCGTCGCCGCCCTCTACCACGACGATCCACGCACGAGTCACTTCAACGCCCTGTGCGCCACGGCTGTCCGGACGGCCGTGAAGGCTCTCCTCGACGCCCGCGGGGCGGATGCGCGGCGGCCGGTGAGCATTCTGGAGATCGGCGCCGGCACGGGAGGCACGACGCGGCCCGTCCTCGACGCGCTCGACGGGTTCGGCAACGCCGTCGGGTACCACTGCACCGACCTCTCACCCACGCTGGTGGGCGCCGCCCGGCAGGGATTCGCCTCGGGGCGCCCCTATGTGGAGTGCCGGGTCCTGGACATCGCCGGGGACCTGGAATCGCAGGGCTTCGGTCCGACCGAGCGCTACGACCTCGTCCTGGCAACGAACGTGCTGCACGCGACCCCGGACATCCGCCGAACCCTGGCCAACGTGGCCGAGCTGATGAATCCCGGAGCCCTCCTTGTCCTCAATGAGGCCACCCGGGTACTCGACAGCATCACCCCGGTCTTCGGGCTCACGGACGGCTGGTGGCTCGCCGAGGACCCTCAGCTGCGGCTGCCGCACGCACCGTTGATCGGCGCGGGCGGCTGGCAGGCCCTCCTGATCGAGGCGGGGATGTCCGCGGTGACCAGGCACGGGGTCCCGGGCTGGACCGACGAACAGGCCGGCCAGCACGTATTCGTGGCCGAGCGCGGCACCTGGCGCACGACCGTGCAGGCCACTTCGGCCATCCCCGCCGCCTCGGCCCCCGCCACCCTGCCCCCCACCGCCCTGGCCGGCACTCCGTCGCAGACCGGCGCCCGGGCCGCCGTACTCGAGAGCGCCACGGGTGACCAGCCGCTGTTCACACGAACGGTGGAGCACCTCACCGCCCTCTACGCCGACCTCCTGCGGCTGCCCCCGGCCGAACTGGATCCGGCGACGCCGCTCTCCGCGTACGGCACCGACTCCCTCACCACCATGGAGGCGGCAGAGCGCCTGGAACGCGATCTCGGCCCCGTCCCCCCGGAGGCACTCTCCACGGGGGACTCCGTGGAAGGCATGGCCCGGCAGCTCATCGACCGCAGCGGCGCCGCACTGGCTGATCTCCTGCTGCCCGGCCGCGAGCAGGCTGCCCGGCCGCAAGACCCGGTCACCCGGCCCCAGGCGGTCCCGGAGGTGGAGCCCATCGCAATCGTCGGCATGGCAGGCCGGTACCCCGCGGCCGAGGACCTGGAGGCCTTCTGGGCACGCCTGCTCGCCGGCGCCAGTGCCGTGACGGAGGTCCCCGCGGATCGCTGGCCGCTGGCCGACCACCACGATCCGTCAGGCAGCGCCCCCGGCCGCAGCTACCACCGGTGGGGGGCCTTCCTGGACGGCGTGGACCGGTTCGATCCCCTGCTGTTCCGGATCTCCCCCCGGGAGGCGGAACGGATGGATCCCGCCCAGCGCCTCTTCCTGGAAACCGCCTGGGAGGCTCTGGAGGACGCCGGCTGGCCGCCGTCCCGGCTGCGCGCCGCGCACGGCGGCCACGGGCCCCGCGTCGGCGTGTTCGTCGGTGTGATGCACGGCCAGTACCAGCTGCTCGCCGCCGAGCAGTGGGGACGCGGACACCGTGTCCAGGCCAACTCATCCGCCTGGTCGATCGCCAATCGCGTCTCGCACTGCTTCGGCCTCACCGGGCCGAGCATGGCCGTCGACACCGCGTGCTCGTCCGCACTCACCGCACTGCACCTGGCCGTTCAGAGCCTGCGCAGCGGCGAATGCTCGGCGGCGCTCGCCGGCGGGGTGAACGTCATCCTGCACCCGAGTCACCACCTCGACCTGTCCACGGCGAAGATGCTGTCGCGCGACGGCCGCGCGCGTGCCTTCGACACCGCGGCCGACGGCATGGTCACCGGCGAAGGGGTCGGTGCCGTCCTGCTCAAGCGGCTCTCCGACGCCCTACGCGACGGCGACCGCATCCACGCCTGTGTCCTGGGATCGGCGGTCAACGCGGACGGTCCGACCGAAGGGTTCGCCGTACCGAGCGTCGATGCCCAGGTCGCACTCGTTCAGGAAGCCCTCCGGTCCGCCGGGGCGGACGCGGACTCGATCCAGTACGTGGAGGCCCAGGCGACGGGGTCCCCCGTCGGTGACACCGTCGAACTGGCCGCGCTGCGCCGGGCCTACGATCTGGGCGGTGCCCGGCGCGAGCTGGTGATCGGTTCCCTCAAACCCGGCACCGGCCACCTGGAGGCGGCCTCGGGCGTCGCCCAGCTGACCAAGGTGCTGCTACAGATGCGGCACGGGACGCTGGCCCCCACCATCGGCGAGGGCGGCCCGGCCACCGCCGACGGATTCCGGATCGTCCGGGAACCGGCGGCGTGGCAGAGCGGTCCCGGGAATGCCCGCCGCAGGGCGGCCGTCAGCTCGTTCGGCGCGGGCGGGGCCAACGCCCACGTGGTCCTGGAGGAAGCACCCGCGCCCACCCGGTCGACGGATGCCGGCACCGGCCCCCAGCTGCTCGTCCTGTCCGCGCGGCGACCCGACCGGCTGCGTGAGCACGCCCGCCGCACGGCCGCCTTCCTGCGGACCCGCGAGGCCGAGCTCGCCCTCGCCGATGTCGCCCACACCCTCCGGGCCGGCCGCGAACCGCTCGCCACCCGGCTGGCGGCCGTCGTGGACAGCCTCGCCGAGGCCGCGGACGTGCTCGACTCCTACGCCCAGGGCCGCCCCGACGCCCGGTTGGCGACCGGCACCGCACCCGGCACGCCGCGTACGGACCTGCCCGCCCGGCCGGCTCCCCAGGGACCTGGCAGCCGAGCGGAGCTGGCGGCCCTGGGCCGGGCCTGGGCCGAGGGGGAGCCCGTCGACTGGGCGCCCCTGCACGCCGACGGCGCCCGGCGCATCGTCGCGCTGCCCCACTATCCCTTCGCCCGCGACCGGTACTGGCTCCCGGTCGAGCCGCCGGCCGACACACCCGACGCCCCGTCCGGGGCGTCGCCGGACCACCAGGAGGAAACCTCTGTGACCCAGCCGGACCCGGCCGCCCAGGCCACCGCAGCCGGGCTCACCACCAGCCGCCCGAGCCCGCCGGCGCCGGAGCGGCAGACGCGGACCGAGAGCGTGGTGACTGCGGCGATCTGCGAACTGCTGCACCTCGCGCCCGCCGACATCGACCTCGGCGACCATCTCAGCGACTTCGGATTCGACTCGGTCACGATGGTGCAGCTCGCCGACCGGCTCTCGGCGGATCTCGCCACACCCGTCAGTCCCACCGCCCTCTACGGGTGCGCCGACGTGGCCGCCCTGATCGCAGAACTGGACCGCGAGGAGGTACGGGCGACGACGGCACGTTCCGAGACCGCACCGCCGGTCTCCGGCGAGCCCACCTCACCGGAGCCCTCAACAGAGCCGGCCCCTGCCTCGCCTCCGCTCCCGGTCCCGGCCGCCATGCGGTCAGCCGCACCCGGTCGGCCGACCGCGTTCACGGACCAGGCCGAGCCGATCGCCGTCGTGGGCATGGCCGGCATGTTCCCCGGCTCCCCCGACCTGGACAGCTTCTGGAGCCATCTCGCGCAGGGCCACGACCTCATCACCCGGGCCCCGTCCGAACGATTCCCCGGCAACGACGGCACGGCGCCGTACTGGGGAGGCTTCCTCGACGGCGTGGACCTGTTCGACGCCGACTTCTTCCGGATCACCCCGCGCGAGGCGCGTGTGATGGACCCGCAGCACCGGCTCTTCCTGCAGACCGTGTGGTCCGCGGTCGAGGAGGCGGGTTACGACCCGGCCGACCTGGCGGGCAGCTCCTGCGGCCTCTACGTGGGCGTGGCCTCGTCGGAGTACGGCGAACTCGCCCGCGAGCGCGGCGCCGACATCGACGGCCAGCTGATGACCGGCAACGACCACAGCGTCCTCGCCAACCGGATCTCGTTCCTGCTCGACCTCCACGGCCCCAGCGAACCGGTGGACACCGCCTGCTCCAGCTCGCTGGTGGCGATCCACCGGGCCGTGCGGGCCATCCAGACCGGCGAGTGCGATCTCGCCATCGCCGGCGGCGTCAACGTCATCCTCGGCGCGACCGGCTTCGAGGCCTTCACCCGCTCCGGCATGCTCGCGGCCGACGGCCGCTGCAAGTCCTTCGACCACCGCGCCGACGGCTACGTACGGGGCGAGGGTGTGGGCGCGGTGCTGCTCAAGCCGCTCGGCCGGGCCCAGGCCGACGGGGACCACATCCACGCCCTGATCACCGGCACGGCCACGAACCACGGAGGCCGCTCAGCATCGCTCACCGCGCCCAACCCGGCCGCCCAGGCCGCGGTGATCGCCAAGGCTCAGGAACGGGCCGGAGTGCGCCCGCAGGACATCTCCTACGTCGAAGCGCACGGCACCGGCACCGCTCTGGGCGACCCCATCGAGTTCACGGGCCTGTGCACCGCCTTCGGTTCACCGGAATCCGGTCCTGTCCAGTACTGCGGGCTGGGCGCGGTCAAGACCAACATCGGGCACCTGGAGACGGCGGCGGGCATCGCCGGCGTCATCAAGGTGATCCTCGGACTGCGCCACCGGATGCTCCCGCCCACCCTCCACGTGGAGCGCGTCAACCCGCTGATCGAGCCGTCGGGTTCGCCGTTCTACCTGGTCGGGCAAGCCCGGCCGTGGGACCGGCCTGCGGCCGGCGGGGCCACCGGGGAGCCGCAGCCGCGCCGGGCCGGCGTCAGTTCGTTCGGGTTCGGCGGGATGAACGCGCACGTGATCGTCGAGGAGCCTCCCGTGACCGCGCCCCCGACGCGGATGGCGGACGGACCGCAGCTTTTCGTCCTCAGCGCCCGCGACCAGGACCGGCTGCGCGCCTCGGCCCAGCGGCTGCTGGACCACCTGCGGCGCCTGGAACGGGAGGGCGGCCTGCCCACGACTTCCCCGGCGGACACCGCGTACACCCTCCAGGCCGGCCGCCGCGCCCTGCCCGCCCGGGTGGCCGTGGTCGCGGAGAGCCTCGGGGAACTCTCCCAGGCATTGGCGGCGTATCTGAACGGTGACGGTGACCCGCGCGTGCGCACCGCGCGCATCGGCGGGGCCCCGGAGGCAGTCGCTCACGGAGACGAGGAACTCGCCCACGCCATGGACCGCGCCCGCGGCGGCGACCCGGTACGGCTCGCCGCCCTGTGGGCCGACGGCGCATCCGTCGACTGGGCCGCCCTGCACGAAGGCAACCGCAGGCACCGCACCTCGCTGCCCGGCTACCCGTTCGCGCCCGAGAGCCACTGGCTTCCCGGGCCGGCGCGTCCCGCCGCTGCGACACCGACGGTCGAGGCCCCGGCCCAGGCCTCTCCGGTGACGGCCGCCACCCCCGTACTCCCCCGGCCGCGGCCCTCTGCCGCAGCCCCCGTCCCGGGACTCCTCGCCGAAATGGTGCAGGCTCCGTCCTCGGCTTCTGCGGCGGCAGCCGTCGCGCCGCGCGCCCCCGAGCGCGCCCGACCCGCGCCGTCGGTTTCCACGGCCTCGTCCGTCACGGCGCCGACGCAGTCCGGCGGCTCCGCGGGCGAGCTCCGCCACCACGTCTGCGAGGCCGTCGCCGACGGCATCGGCATCCGCACGGAACAGGTGGAACCCGCAAGGGAGTTCGCCGCCTACGGTGTCGACTCGATCGGCGCGATGCGGATCATGCAGCGGATCCAAGCCCGTTACGGGGACCACATCCCGATGGCAGCGATCCTGGAGCACCCGAGCGTCGACCGCCTCACCGCGCACCTCGACGAGAACTACGTGCTGCCGGACACGGTCCCGGACGGCGCACCGGACAGCACCACCCCACCGGTCCCACCGCGCACGGCATTCGCCCCGGCCCCGCGGCTGCTGCCCTTCACCCAGGAGGACCAGACCACCGGCACGCCCGCCTACTGCCTGTTCGGCGACACCGGCGAGCTGACCTGGCTCACCCACCTGTGCGACCACCTCGCCGAGGGCGGCCCCGTCCTCGGCCTGGAGGCCCCCGGGTTCGCCGACGGCATCGAACCGACGAGCGCCGGGGTCACGGAGCTCGCGCAGGCGTGCGCCTCCGTCATCGCGGAGCGGCACGAGGGCGGACCGTGCCGCGTCGTCGGCCACGGCCTGGCCGGCCTGGTCGCGGCGGAGACCGTACGCACCCTCGCGGAGCGCGGCGTGGAAGTGGCCGAACTGCTACTGCTCGGCACGCCCGAACCGGGCGGCGACCGCCCCGCCGAGACGCCCGCCGCCGGTGTGGACGCGGTCGCCGCGCAGTTCGCCGCGGCCTGGGGAGCCGACCGGCCAGTCCCCTCTCACGCGGAACAGGACACCGATGCCCGGGTCTCGGCCGCCGCCCGGCTGCTCCAGGCGCATGCGCCCATGCCCGCCCCCGCCTTGCAGCGCTGGTTGCTGACGGCGGCGCGGTGGCGGACGGCCCTGGCACGGGCTGCGACCGAGTACCGGTCGCGGCCGGTCACCGGTGCGGGGGAAACCCGCGTGATCCGGGCGGTGCGCGGAGCCGACGCCCCACTGGGGGACTTCGGCCGGTGGATCGCGCCGCCACCGGTCATCCACGAACTCGACAGCGAGGAGTGGCTGCTGACCTCATCGGACACGGTGCAGCTGATCGCCGACGCACGGAACACCGGCCAGGCCGCTGACGAGACGGCCGAGCCTTCCTCCCCGATGGTGTTCATCAACCGGCACGGAAACGGCCGGCGTTCCGTCTGGGCACACAACCTCTACGGCGAGGTCAGCTACGCCATCTACCTCTCGCGGCACCTCGGCATGGGCAAGCCCGTCTTCGGCTTGGAGCAGCTCGGCGGGGCATCCTGCGAGACCGAACCCCGGGCGTACACCTCGGTCGAGGACATGGCCTCGCACTACGTCGCGGAGCTCCGCAGCCGCTTCCCCGGCGAGCCGTACCTGCTGGGCGGCTGCTCCTTCGGCGGCGTCCTCGCGTACGAAATGGCCCGCCAACTGCAGGACGCGGGCGAGGAGGTCGCGCACCTGATCGCCATCGACCCGATCATGCCGGGCACCGATGCGTGGGACGGCGTCGACTGGGGCACGGTCACCGCGGTCGAGGCCGAGGCCTTCTCCCTGGTCATGCTCGGCAACGCCATGTGCCAGCGCTGGGGTGTGACCGAGCAGATCAACCTCTCGGCCCTCACCGGCCTCGGCCTCGACGAACAACTGGGGCTCGTCGCCCGGCACATCCACGACCTCGCTCCGGCCCGGCCCGACGAGGAGACGATCAAACGGCAGATCCTGGTCCGTCATGAGCTGATGCTCCGCAACGGCGACCTGCTGCAGGAGTACCGGCCCAAGCCTCTGCTCGCCCCCGTGCCCACCACCCTCTTCCACGCCACCCAGGGCTTCCTGGCCGAGGGCAACGACAACGACCTGCCGGCCGTGCCCCGTACGAGCAAGGACAAGTCGAACGGGTTCGCCGGCTTCGTCGGGGACCGGATCGTCATCCACGAAATGCGGGCGGACCACCACACGATCGCCCACAACGAAAACCTCGCGCGGATCGCGGGGATGCTGTCGCCGCTGCTGGAAGGGGGCGGGTTCCCCGTCAGCCTCTTCCCCGCGTCGCTCTACCCCTCGAGCCCCAATGGCACCAGGCAGCAGGGCAGGTAAGGAAGCCATGGATTTCAGCGTCTATTTCTTCTCCGCCAACGACCGGTACGACTTCGGCGAGCGCTACCGGTTCGTCCTCGACGTCGCCCGGTTCATGGACGAGCGGGGGTTCACCGCCATCTGGACCCCCGAGAGGCACTTCCAGGAGTTCGGGGGGAGCTTCCCCAACCCGGCCGTCCTGTCCGCCGCCCTGGCGGTGACGACCCGGAATCTGAGAATCCGAGCGGGCAGCGTGGTGCTCCCGCACCACCACCCGGTCCGGGTGGCCGAGGAGTGGTCGCTCGTCGACCAGCTCTCCGGGGGCCGGGCAGGGGTCTGTGTGGCCACCGGCTGGCACCAGGGCGACTTCGTCTTCTACCCCGAGCACTACGAGACCCGCCGGGAGCACACCCTCCGGCACATCTCCACCCTCCGCGCATTGTGGCGAGGGGAAACAGTCCCCTTCCCCGGCCCCGGCGGGCGGGAGCTGGAGGTCCGCACCTACCCGCGGCCCGCCCAGGCGGAACTGCCCCTGTGGCTGGTGCACACCTCGAACCCGCAGACCTGGGAGGACGCGGGCCGGCTGGGCCTCAACGTGCTGTCGCTGCTGACGAGCTGGGAGAAGCTCGGGGAGGACATCGCCCGCTACCGGGCGGCCCGCGAGGAGGCCGGCCACGACCCGCGGACCGGCATCGTGACCATCGGCATGCACACGTACGTCGGCGAGGACGAGAAGCGCGTCTGGGACACCGTACGCGGCCCGGTGAAGAACTACCTCGCGTCCTTCATGACCCAGCAGCGGGCCGATGACAAGGTGAACGGCTCCTCCCGCGGCACCGACCCGGCCGAACAGGACAGGCTCGCCGAGCTGATGGCCGAGGACTACTACCGGAGGCGCTCCCTGCTCGGGACGCCCGACAAGTGCGCGGCCACCGTGGAGCGGCTGCGCTCCACCGGCGTCGACGAGATCGCCTGCCTCGTCGACTTCGGCCTGCCGTTCGAGACCGTCCTGGCAGCGCTGCCCGCCCTTGACGCACTACGCCACCGCTTCGCCCCGCTGGAGGCCCATCCCGCCTCCCCAGGCCCCATGACCTGGTACTACGACCGGCACTGAGCACTGAACCGGCCGATCCGAAGAACCAGAGCACCATCCACCAGCCCATTCGGGCAGTAGGGAGAACACCGCACATGAACTCGACACCGCAGTCCAACGCCGAGGAAGTCGCCGCGCTCTACGACGAGTTCAGCGAGTTCCACGCCCGGATCTGCGACAGCAACCTGCACGTCGGATACTGGCCGGAAGGAGACGAGAACTCCTCCTTCCAGGAGGCGACCGCGCACCTGACAGACCTCATGGTGCGCCGGCTCGCCCCCAGAACCGGCCAGCGCATACTCGACATCGGCTGCGGAATCGGCCAGCCCGCCTTCCGCCTCGCCCAGGCGGCCGCCGCCGACGTCGTCGGCATCACCGTCAGCAAGCGCCAGATCGAGCGGGCCACCGCTCGCGCCGACGAACTCGGGCTCGCCGGGCGGGTCCGGTTCGAGCGCGCCGACGCGATGAAGCTCCCGTACGCCGACGGCTCGTACGACGCAGCGTGGCTCTTCGAATCCCTGATCCACATGCCCGACAAGGCACAGGCGCTCCGCGAGGCCGCCCGGGTGCTGCGCCCCGGCTCCCGCCTCGCCATCGCCGACATGTTCCGCGAGCCGGAGAAGGACTGGTCGGAAATCCACCCCCTCGTCACGGCCATCCGGCTCGACGAGTACGGACCGCTGCTCGAAGGGGCCGGCTTCACGGTCGTCGACATCGAGGACGTGACCCCGCACATCCTCGTGCCCGAGACGGTACGCGTCAGCCTGCGCGCCCAGATGCTGGAGCACCGCGACGAGTGGGTGCGGATCGCCGGTGAAGACGTGGTCAAGGCCATGCTCGACCCCGAGGTCAACACCTTCTACACACCCGGCCTCGGCTACGTGCTCATCACCGCGGAACGCCGCTGATCAAGCGATGAGGCCCCGTCAGCGGCGGCTGACGGGGCCTCGTTCTGTCCGAGCTCAGGGAACCAAGGTCCGCAGCAGTTCCGGGGCCAGCAGGGAGAGCAGGCGTTCCCGCTCCGGCTGGAGGAAGAAATGCCCGCCGGGCAGCAGGGCGACCGAGGAACCGGCGCCGGTCAGCTCCCCCCAGGCCGCCAGTCCCGCGCGGCTGGTCTCCCGGTCCTCCGAGCCGCCGAAGGCGAGCACCGGACAGGCGAGCGGTATGCCAGGCAGGTACTCGTACGTCTCCAGCATCGTCACGTCCGCCCGCAGGATCGGCAGGTAGACCGCTCGGAGCTGCCGGTCCTCACGGATCACCGGCGGGATCGCCCCGTACCGTGTGTCGAGGGCCTCCAGGAACTCCTCGTCCGGCAGCCGGTGCAACGGCGCACCAGCGCGGACCCGCGCCCGTGGGGCGTGGGAGGCGGAGACGGCGAGCAGCGAAGGATGCAGATCCCACTTGTCGCGAAGGGCGCGGGCCATCTCGTAGGCCAAGTAGGCACCCAGGCTGTGCCCGAACAGCGCGAACGGCTCGTCCCCGAGCAGGCCCGCCACGGCCTCGGCGGCCTCGGCGGCCAGCGTGCGCAGGTCGGTCGCGGGCGGTTCGCCCATGCGCGCGTCCCGGCCCGGAAGCCTGACCGCCCAAGGCTCGACCGCCTCGGGCAGCAGGTCGCCCCAGCCGTGGAAGACCGCGGCGCTCCCACCGGCGTACGGCAGGCACAGCAGCCGGATGCGGCCGGCCCGTCGGCGGACCGGCCGCAGCACCCACCTGTCGGCATTCTCGGCATTCTCGGCCACGAGATCCATGACAGCGCCTATCGGATCAGGGTCGGACGGAAGGCCGGACGCGGCCCCACGGGCTTCTCGAGGCCGTGGTTGGCCAGCGAGAACAACCGTGTGTTGAGCCGCATGCACGGCTGGATCAGCGTGTCGACGCACACCAGGAAGCACACGGTGCCCACGCCCACCGGTCCCCCGAGGAGGTACCCGGCACCGAGCAGCAACAGCTCCAGGCTCCCCTTGGCAACCCAGAACGGCCAGCGCCACCGGTGGGTCATGGTGATGGCGACCAGGTCCATGGCGCGGATACCCACACCGCTCATGATGATCAGGGCCGAGCCGTACGTACACAGCAGCGCTCCCGTCAGCATGAGGACCGTGCGGGGCACGGGCAGATACCCGGCCGCGTCCACGGCGCGCAGCACGTCGATCACACTGCCGCAGAGGAAGAAGGTGATGAACGGGGAGAGGACCGGGGGCCGCCGGTTCCACACGGCCCAGACGGCGATGCAGACTGCGGCAACGAGTGCCTGGGCGATCCCGATGGTGAGCCGCAGGTGTCCCAGGAGACCCAGGGCGAACACGTCCAGTGGATCGGTGCCGAGGTCCGATCGGATGAAGCAGGCCGCACCCGCGGAGAAGATCAGGCAGCCACCCAGGTAGACCAGGTAGCGGGTGCGCGACGACGCCATGTGGGTGCGGAAGCTGGACCAGGTGAGGCGGGGGCGGGGCATGAGTCTGTGCTACTCCCTTCGGATCGCCGCGCATCCGGTCACAGCGCCGCGGCAGCAGCGGTCTCGGGCGCGGGCGCGTGTCGGTCACGAGCCTGGCCGACACTGGGCGCCGAGACCCCGGTGAAACCCCCAGCACGCACCCCAGAGCCGGGGCCGGACGCACGCGCGCCGCCTCACCGCCCGCGTAGCGTGGGCGGTCAGCCGCAGTCCGTCGAGAGAGGCAGTCACGTGATCGAGCGGATCGTGCCGGCCGGGGTCGTCGTCGAGGCCGTCTACGGTGACGAGGTCTGGGCGCCGGAGACCGCGCTCTTCCCCGAGGAGGCGGAGGCCGTCGCCGAGGCGACTCCTGGACGTCAGCGTGAATTCGCCACCACACGCCTGTGCGCGCGGCGGGGCATGGCCCGCCTGGGACATGAGCCGGCTCCGCTGACGCGCAGCCGCCGAGGCGCGCCGGGATGGCCGCCCGGTCTGGTCGGCAGCCTCACCCACTGCGCCGGATATCGCGCGGCCGCCGTGGCCCGTACGCAGGACGTCGGCGCGCTCGGGATCGACGCGGAGCCGAACGTGCCCCTTCCCGAGGGCCTCCTCGCTTCGATCGCCACACCGGCAGAACGCCTCTGGGTACGCTCACTGACCGCCCAGCGCCCCGAAGTGTGCTGGGACCGGCTTCTGTTCAGCATCAAGGAAAGCACCTTCAAGACGTGGTACCCGCTGACCGGCCGCGAACTGGAGTTCCGGGAGGCAGAAGTGGCACTCGATCTCACGGCCGGCACATGCCAGGCCCGGCCGCTGGTACCGGCACCCGTCATCGGCAACCTGCCCACGGACTGCTTCCGCGGCCGATGGATGGTCCGGTACGGGCTCATCACGACCGCCATGCATGTTCCTCGAACCGCCTGGTGATCCGGTTCGTAGATCTGGGCGCCGCATCAACAGATGGGGCCGACGAACAGCTGAAGTGCGAACTCGATGGGTATGAGGACCTGCCTTCCCCAAACGCGAACATGCCCACACCGCCCGGGGCCGCTGCCAGTCGGTCCCCGTTCGGCCGAAAAGGGCGCTCAGAGCTGCGGAAGCTTGCGACCCTGCCCGGTGCACCACCGACCAAGCCACAGGGAGAGCCCGTGCAACATCACGTCAGACCAAGATCCGGACCAGCCCCGGACCAACACACCGCCGAGTGCGGGCAACCGCTTGCGTTCTCGCTGGTCAGAATGGGTACAGCCCCTGTACCACAGCAGACGAAGAACCTGCTGCGACAAGGAGAGGAGCATCTGTCCGCTCAGAGTGGCTTCTATCGCTCGGGCTCAAAGATGCGGGCGGTCTTTCTGATACTTCCGGGCATGGGATGCCTGCACATGCGCGACGGACCTCCTTGATGGACTTGCGGCCAACGCACGCAGCCACATCGCTACGGAAACCTCGGCGCCCAGCCCATTCCAAGGGGAGAAGCAGCTGTACATCCCCGGGCGCTTAAGCCGGAGCAAGGTCTTTGAACAGCTCCATCGCTGCATTCACGGCAGCTCCCCTGGTCTTCCCCGCATTCTGGTCTCAGTTTCGCTGGCTTGTGCTCGTTCGAGTGGAGCTTGTTCACGCACTTGGTACGCTCCGTGCGCGACCACACCGATCATGGCGGCTGCGACCTCGTTGCAGCACGAGACCGGCAACCAACCTTGCGGCTGTCCATGGCGGAAATCTCGCCGCCTCCGATATTGGATGACGACGGATTCCGGGGTGCGCTCCGGGTCCCCACCCTCGACTGGCCGCCGGGTATGGCTCCTTGTCGTAGGCTGACCGCAGGAATAGAGGTATGATGCTCTCCGCATGAGGAGCCCGCATCCCTGCACCGCATGACCCTGCGTGACGCGGCCCTCCTCTCAGCCCTGTGCCCCCCCCAGAGCATCCCGGAGCCGGCACCTGTACGCGCGGGCAGCGCATGGGCCTGGACCAGTCACGGGGCCTTGATGAACGGGCCTGTTCCACGGGCGAGCCGGCTTGCCGTGCGGGGCCTTGCAGTGCGGACCAGGCGGCCATCGGACCAGCCCCGTAGTCACGCCCCGCTTCGGCATCGCCGGGACACGGTCTGGTCCGATGCTGAGCGTTTGCTGACCGGAGGCCCACCGGTACCGCCGTGACCTGCGGAAACGTCCAGATGTCAGATGTAGGACTTGAACATGGTACGAAGCAATGTGAGCTCCTAGAGGACGGCTCCCTGCCAGCTTTATGCAGGTCAAGGGCGTTCTGCACTCTACACCGGGAGGCGTCCGATCGGAGATCCTAAGGAAAATCGATTGCCTCTGGCGAGAAGGCTCCTGACCTGCACTTCCGTGGGCACCGGGCTGACGTGACGCTGCCGACCAGGCGTCGTATCAGACAGCCACTTCGGAATGTGGGGGCCGATGCTGACTAAATGCTGACTTTCTTGACGGCACGTCACGCAGATTGGGAGGGTTCAGGCCGACTCGCTTCCCCGAGGGCGCCTCAGACTTGTCCACCGTGATCAAGCGACTGGTCATCGCAAGGCAGGTCGCCCCTCTGCATCCGGGCCAGTTGCCCTACTGCCATGACGCAGCTCCACCAGCCCTTCGCTCGTCGCAGACGATACTGACTCAGTCGTCCCGGCCTCGAACTGGACCCGGCTCAGCCCCGCGAGCCCGCGCAGCGCCTGCCGGGCCGGACCGGCGCTTGCTGCCATGGCGCCGTCGATAGAGTCCGATCATGACGTACATAGTGACCCTCACCTCGGCCTAGATGGCCGAGAACGAATCCGACTGGCTCGTCACGGAACGCTTTACGAAAGGGCTTCCCAGGGCTCGACACATCAGACAACGGCACCCGGTTAGCGTTTCTGGTGTGCGACAACCGCACTTATCCCACGGGCAACAGTCGCAGGGAGCTCTCCGAACACGGCCGCTTCATCACCTGGGTCGGATCGGTTCAGCGCTTCAACACCGTGGGGCCTGTCGACAGCAGCATCACCATCGAGCCCATGCGCAGATGTCCGCGGCCGGTGCCTCTGGACGGTCCCGACGGGATCTTGGCCTCCTTTTCCTCGACGCATCGATCCCATGTGGAGCAGGCCCTCTCCGGAAGCGCGGGACACTGCGGCATGACAACCTGGCAGGCTCTCCAGGAAGCGCTCCTAAGGAAACATCCCGAGTTGGCCCAGTACATCGAGTGGCTTCTCGCCAATCTCAACCCGATCCGCTTCGACGTCGAAGACGCGGCGGACCGTGCGTGGCAGGAACAGAGAGACGCGGCTCAGTCCCTCACGCGGGTAACCGATTTCCCTCACTCCGCACTGTCGGCCTGGGGACGCCCCGCCTCACGGGACGCGCCGTACCTCGCGGGCCTCATCCCAGACCCTGTGGAGAACAGCCTCATCGACCACGACGTACGCGCCGGGCTGGGCAGCGAGGCTCTGCTTTTCGACGACTGGCGACGCCTCAGTGACGTGCGATGTGACATTCACGTCCTGGAAGACTCCACCGGACGCCGCCTCGAGGGCGTCAACGTCAATGCCACTCCGGTCGAGAGCCGACTAGGCACGGACATGATCTACTACCACCACCCCAGCCACAGCTTCGTCCTCGTCCAGTACAAACGACTAAGTCCCCGGACCAAGGAATACCGGGTGAACAAGCAACTCCTGGACCAGATGGACCGCTTGGACCGTGTTGCAAAGATCAGCTCCAAGCCTGCACGCTCCCACGAGTGGCGCCCCTCCCAGGACTCATGCTTCCTGAAGTTCGCACACTGGCGGGACTCGGCAGCCCCTACCTCCGAGCTGGCCCACGGCATGTACATTCCCGTCTCGTACGCCCGCATTCTCCTCAAAGACGACTGCACGCTCGGAAGTCAGGGTGGGCGCATCTTCAGCTACGAAAGGGTGGGCCGCTACCTCGTCGGCTCAGAGTTCGCGGATTTGGTGAAGCTCGGCTTGGTCTGAACTGTGCAAACCAGCGTCGAGCAGTTGCGGGACTTCGGGCTGCAGCGTGCCCGTGAGGGGTACAGCGTCGTGTTGGGGTTCGAAACGAGCGAGGAGACGCCCCGCGCACGGGCGACACGGGCCCGCAGCCGCAGCACGAAGAAGAGACCGAAGGTGAACTCATACGTCCCACCGGCCTCACAGCCACCCTTGTTCGACATTCCGGGTTCTTGATCCACGGCGTTCAACAGCGGCCGCTCACCCTCCCGTTCCGCGAGGGTGGCCGCATGAGGCACCCTCCTCCTGGACATGCCTGGATCACGATCTGAAGGAACGACGTCACCACACGGCACCGGCTCATGCGGTGACATTTTGCACTGCGAGCTGCCGGCAGTGTGCACCTCACGTCGGTCAATGTGCCCCCTGGGAGGCAGCAACACCTCTATCCTCCGTTCACGCGATAGGGGTGTGCACGCCGCAGCTGCCGTCCACGCTCCGGGGCCTTGCCCGGCTCGTCCGCCCATCCGGCTGCGGCGAGCCGCCAGCAGCGAGCATGACTTCAGCCGTGCTTTGCCGCGTTCATCCGGTGCCCGTGCCGCGGCCAGGGCCCGGTTAACGGTGCGTTGGGTGAGGGCGAGTTCACCGCCGGGTGGGCGTTTGAGGCCGGTGGTGGCCCAGGGGCTGGCGCCCTGGTAGGCGCGGTCGGCGAGGATCGGACCTCCGAGGCGTTCGCAGATCCGGATAATCTTGTGGGTGCGGGCCGCGGTCAGGTCGTGGTGCGGCTCGGCAGCGCGGGCGAAATCCATAGCACCTCGCCGGCGGGATCGGTGACGACCTGGACGTTCACGCCGTGCCCGCGGTGCTTGGCCGAGTAGCCGGCCCGACTGTCGCCGACGCGGTCGCACTCGGCGAGGGTCCCGTCCGGCAGGACGAACTCCGGGTCGTGCTCGCGCAGCGTCTTGAACAGGCCCGGCGCGCGGTCGGCGAGCAGACTGGTCACTGCGGTGACGTAGGCGTGGGCGGTGCCGACGGATATCCCGAAGCCGGCCGCGATCCGGGGGAGGGTGTCGTGGCGGCGTAGGTACACCAGAGGGACGAGCGCCCGCTGGTGGGGCCGGAGTTTGCACCGTCGGCCACCCTCGCGGGTGACGATGAGCATCGTGACCCACTCGACCAGCCCGTGTGGGAGGTCGAGTGCGGCAGGATAGGGAACCAACAGGGCTCCTGTGCCGGTGGGTTGAGACTTCGAAAACCTCCCTCAACGGCACGGGGGCCTCGTGCGTTGCGGCCCTCACCTCGATCTTACCGCCGTCACCCATCAGTGGCCACGCTGAAAACGCTCACTGCCGCATTTTGCTTGTTTGGCAGTCCTGCGGAGTGGGGTAGACCACTTTTATTGGCTCCGACTAAGCTTTTCCTTTCGACGGCTGGTTCGTCGACAAGCGCCGGGAAGGGCGGTCACGGGCCAGGTGCGACCACGGTGGAGGGCAGCTTGCGGGAAGTTTTTGATCACTTGCTAGGCTTGTCGGAGCGCGATCTTGATCTGCTGATCGCTGAACATCTCTTGGAACATGACCTGGGAAGCCGAGATGATGACGACGAGGAGCGGGTCTTCATCGCACGCAGGTGGTTCGCGTCAATACGCGGGAGGCTGCGCAGCGTTATCTGCGGACATGAGGAGATCCAACGAGCCGCTGAAAACCCGGGGGAGAACGACCAGTTTCTGGTCGCAGCGATCGTGGATGCATTGCTAGCCGCGAGCTTCAAGATTGATATTCCGGTAACTGTCCTTTCCGTGAAAATTGCCCATATGGGCATCCGTAAAATCTGCAGCGCCGACAGCTAAGAGACGGACTACCGCGTGCTGGCAGATGATTTCATCGAATTATACGGGGGGGCCGTCACGCGCGATGACTTTCCTCCTTCACTAAGAGAAAGAATGGCCGAGCTATGTGAATGTGTGCTCAACAAGCATCGCGCATACCTGGCCTTCCTCGACCATAGGGTGGGACTTCGCACACGAGTGGAGATCGTGAATTCTCCGTTCTTCACTTGTCGCGCCAAGGAGTTACGCGAGCGTGAGTACGTACTGGTGATCCCCGTCGGAGTGGTGTGCCGTCTTTACGTGCTGGCTCACCTATTGCTCCGATATTGGGGACGCTCTCACGTGTACATGCCAGTGTGGGCGAACGGTGACTGGCGGCTTCCTCCAGCTCTGGAGCCTCTCTTCGGTAGGGTTCGGATGGACGGCCAGGTATCGTGGTGGACGGATTTGGAGGGCCTGTACGCGCAGGTCCGATCACCGGATTTCGAGTACGACGCGGAGTGCTTGGCCATGCTTGCACTCACTTTCCTCGTTGGCCATGAATCGGCACATGTCTACCGTCGCCACGCGAAGGCACTAGAATTCTTGAGGTCCCGAGGAGAGGTTCGCGGCGAGGTTGAAGAGCGGACTTATCGCCGCTTCGCCGAAACCGATGTCGATCTGATAGGCACTCTCTGGGCGTTGGATTTCCAGTGGCTCGGCTTCCAAGGCGCATCCGAGCAGGTTGTGCCACAGTTGGGATACTTGCGGATGTCGTATGCGGTCACCATGCTTTACGCCTTGCACGACGCGCACCGTAAGGAGATCAAAGCCTACTCCAATGGCGCATACTGCCACCCCGTTATCAGGCGTCAGATGTTCAGCATGGCTAGCCATGACTGGGCGCAGACAAATCCTGAGAATTTTCCAGGATGGCACGAGGTAGAGTTGGAGGGCTGGAATCAATGCAGCTCTGCAATCCACCAACTCAACTTTAGCGTCTTCATGGGTGATTTCGGGAAGCAGCCGGAGGGGACTTCAGGCTATCCCGTTTCGGCTCTGCAATACAACGTGACTGAAGGCCGAATGTGGCAGAGGGCTTACGAAGCAGAGCTCGTACTGTATCGCGCTGTCAGAAAAGTCTACTTGGACCAGGAAGATTTCCTGGTCCCCTTGATACCTCCGATGGCTGATTCCGAACGCGTCGACAAAAGCATGGTCGCTCGTGCCATGGCCTGGGACGATTCCATCCCGCGTACCGCGATGACCATGCTCAAGCGGCACGTACAGCGCCGGGATTCGAACAGGCCGAGGTGAGAAGATGTGGCCTGTGCGGGGCTGCGCGGACCGCCTCCGGGTCAACACCCTTTCACCCCCACCACGGGCTGGAAACGAGGGTTACTCCTCGTCGGTCAAGGCCTTGGCGAACGCGCGTTCGGAGTCGAGCGAACGTAAGAGGGGGCCGTGGAGCCTGCGGGTCACCGCGCCTGGCGCATCGCGCAAAACTCGGCCAGGGTGAGGGCGGCTTTGGTGATGACGTGCGGTTGGGGCTGATGCGGGATCTGCGGCAGATCGTCACGGTGCATGCCTTGCAAGCACGGGGAACCGGCGGCTGGCTGAACGGCGCGCTGGACACCCCCGACAACCACCTTGATCAACCCGTCGACGACCAGAACATCTACCCGGGAATCCAGCGGCCTCATGAGGGCGACGACCCGCCAGCGCCCGAGCCGGGGTTCCACCTCCAGCCCGAGCACTTTCCGTGGTTTCGGCGGGTCCTCGCCCGAACCGCGGCCGGCCGGCCTGACGGCCTTCGCCGGAGATGGCACAGCCACCGCGCAGTAGCTGACCAAGAGGCAGGGACAACGCCACTTCACCAGCCTGATCCACGCCGCCACCGACAGCGTCCAGGACGCATACGTACATCTCCACGGCGTGACTTCGTCGGCACCGATCACGTCTTCCGTCTCAACTCCCCAAACCTTTCAGGACTCATGCTGACCGTGAATCTGGAGGAAGTCCGCCTGGTACCGGTGGGCGAGGGACACCAGCCGCAGCCGACCGGTGCACTGCGCGTCCTTCAGTAGATGAGGGTGTCCCGCGCGCCGGGATCTCGATCGGACGTGCGGACGGCCCCGGCCGCACCAGTCGCAGATCCCGCACCCGGCACCGCCCGGCCCCTCCGAGATGACGTGCGCCGGAGGCGCAGTTCAACTCACGGGGCGCCGTGACCGCCGGTCAAACCCGGGATTGACCAGAGATGATCTTGATCGTCGGGATAAAATCACGCATGGTCTTGGCGCAGCGCGAACGTCCACTGATAGCAGTCGTCGGCAGCGTGGACGGAACACGCGCCTTCAATCCTCCGCTGCGCGCGGTCGGCCAGGCTCGTGCTGCCTGCAGAGAGCTTGGGCGCGAACTGGCTCGGGCGGGATGTGACATCGCAGTCTTCTCCAGTAAACCCACCTACATCGAACATGATGTGGTGCACGGCTACGCCGAAGGGACCGACACTCAGAACCCCGGCAGGGTGGCGGCGTATCCACCGCGCCACCGAGAGATCGCCTTCGCCCTGCCCGAGGGCAGTTCGGTCGCCTTGGACACCTACCGGGACACGAGTGGCGAGTGGGAAGTCTCCTACTACCGGACGCTGTTGAACTGCGACGGGGTTCTTCTGGTGGGCGGCGGGCAGGCCACCCGGGTGGCCGGCATCGTCGCGATGGCGCAAGGCATTCCGGTCCTGCCGGTTGCCGCCTTCGGAGGCGGCGCCGGACAGGTGTGGGTCAACCTCGACAAGGTGCGCAATCATGCGGACGACGAGGACATCGCTCTGCTCGGTCAGGACTGGTCCACGGACAGTGCGGCGCGGCTGACTGCCAGTCTGATGCGGCAGCGAACCCGACGCGCGGAGGCGGCTCGAATCCAGGAGCGCGCTGACCGGTCGTCGGCACGTCGGACCGGCGGCGGGCTGACGGTCGCCGTCCTGTGTGCAGTCACAGCCCTCGCGGCCCTCGTCCTCGCCGACGGACCGGGCCGTGCCGATGCACGCGCTTTGGCGGCCCTGACCGCGGCTCCGCTGCTCGCATCGGTGGCCGGGGCGATAATCCGCAACTCCTTCGAGACGGAGACCGGCTGGGTACGGGCGGGGATCAGGGGCTTGGGGGCGGGCCTGGTGACCGTCCTGCTTTACTTCGCCTCTCAACTCCTGGCGGTACCGGCCCTCTTCGACCAGCTGGACGTACGCAGGCTGCTCTTCTTCGCGATCCCGCTGGGATTCAGCGCGGGCTTCACCTTCGATCTCGTGTACGAGCGGCTGCGTGCGGGGGCGATTGCGACACCGCCGCAAATGCCGGAGCTCACGGCGCCGGGCGCCGCCGGTCCGCCGACCGCTCCGGGCACACCTCCCCACTCACCTCCGGGCACGCCCTAGGGGTGGCTTGCCGCCCGGTACGGTGTACCGCAGAGGCCACGACGGAGTCGAGGCAGGAGGGAGGTCGTAGGGAGATGGAGCCGATCCTCATCCAGCCGGCCCTGCTGATCCGCATTGCCGCCGACACGTCGCGGAACTCACTCTGGCGATGGTTGCAGCGGCTTGTCCGACGTCCGACCACCGGTGAATCCGCAGAGCCTGAACTGGCCGCCTTCGAGGAGTCACCGGCCGATCCACGACTGGCGCGGGAGCTGATCGGGGCACTGGTCCGACGGGCCGCCCAGGAACCCGAGTTCGGCGCCGACCTGGAGAGGTGGGGCGAGGTGGCAGAGGACGAGGGCGGCCGGGTCGGCAGCGTGACCAACACGATCTCGGGCGGGACGTTCCAGGGATCGGTGATCCAGGGCCGGGACTTCCACGGGGTGAACATCTTCAATGCCTCACCTGCGGCGGGCCCGAGCAACGGGGATCAGTAGGTCGGCAAAGGCGGTCCGGGCTGCCGGGCAAGCCGGGCCAACCGGGCCGCCTCACGGAGGATCTGCTCCGACTCCGAGCGGCGACCCGCACGACGCAGCGCGCTGCCAAGGTTGTAGAGGGCCTGGCATCGACCGCTGATGTCGCCCAGCTCGGCGAAGGCCTCCGCGCTCGCGCGCAGCTGACGCAGCGCCTCCTCGACGCTGCCCACGAACTCCAGCGCGAGGCCCAGATTGCCGACCGTGTGTGCCCAGGCCCCGCGGTCGCCGAGCTCCTGCAGCAGTTCGGCTGCGGTCCTCAGCGCCGCCACGGCACCCTCGTATTCCCGCTCCTCCACGAGCGCGCTGCCCAGGTTGTTGAACCCCTGTGCCTGGCCCCGCCGGTCACCGACCGCAGCGTACTCCACGAGGTTCGCCCGGAAGGTCGCCGCGGCGAGTCCCGGCTGTCCGCCCTCCCATTGCGCCAGTCCCAGGTTGTCTCGAGTTCGCAGCAGGCCGGCGGTGTCGTCCGCCTCCCGGGACAGGGCGATCGCCTCCGACAACCGATCAACGGCCTCGGCATGACGCCCGAGCCGGCGCAGCGCGTTGCCCGCATTGTTGAGCGCCTGCGCCTCACTGGAACGATCGCCCAGCTCTCGGTAGATGCGCCGAGACCGCAGCAGATGGTCCAGGGCCTCCTCGAACCGGCCCGCCTCGAAGAGCGCGAGGCCGAGGTTGTTCAGTGCCTGCGCCTCACTGCGCCGGTCCCCGAGTTCTGCGTGGATGCGGCTGGCCAGGAGCAGGGCGTCAACGGCGTCCGGCACGTGGTCGGCCTCCAAGAAGGCCGCCCCCAGGTTGTTGAGCGCCTGTGCCTCGCCGTGCCGGTCGCCCAGCTCGGCGAAGAGCGTGACGGCTTCGGTCAGACACTCGACTGCCTCCACTGTGCGGTGCACCTGCCGCAGCACGTTGCCGAGGTTGTTGCGCACCTGGGCCTGGCCGTGGCGTGCTCCGGCCTGTGCGTAAAGGTCCACGGCACGCTCCAGCACCGCAATGGCATCGGCCGGCCGGCCGACGGACCGCAGTGCACCGGCAAGGTTGGCGAGCTGTCGGGCCGCCTCCCGGGGCCGGTCCGCCAACGGCATCAGGCCGAGCGCCTGCTCGAAGGAGTCGAGGGCCTCGGTGGCCCGTCCGGCCCGCAGCAGCGCCGTACCGAGGTTGTCGAGAACCTCCGCGCGCTCCGGGTCGTACCCCAAAACGGTGTAGCGCTCGACGGCCGACGCCAGCACGGCGGTCGCTTCCTCGGTCCGGCCGGCCTCCAGGAGGGCAGCTCCAAGGTTGTTGAGCGCGAGGGCGTCCGCCGGTGCATCTCCCAGTTCGCGGTAGACGTCATGAGCCCGTTCGAAGCACGCGACGGCTTCGTCGAACCGTCTCAGATGGGTAAGCGCCGCCCCCTGGTTGGTAAGTGCCGTCGCCAGCAGGGCCTCGTCGGACCGCGCTTCGGCGGCCTCGAACACCCGGTCGTTGATACGGAGCAGATCCCCGAAGAACCTTTCCTCGGTGAGGAAATCGACCAGTGCGAGGGCCAGGTCGACGGCGGTGTCCACCGAGCCGCTGTCGATCACCGCCAGCAGGTTGAGGCGCTCCTCCGCCAGCCATTGCACGGCGCTCTCCCGGTCCGGGAAGCGCCGGTTTCCCTTGCGTAGCGCGGCCTGCGCGGCCCGCGTGCGTGAGAGGTAGGAGGCAGTGAGCCGAGAGGTCGCGGCGGCCTGCTCCATCGGCATCCCTTCGGCGGCGCGCTCTCTGGCATACAGCCTGATCAGGTCGTGCATGCGCCAGCGTTCCCCTGCCGCATACTCCAGCAAGTGGGCGTCGGCCAGCGCCGCCAGCAACCGCCGGGCCTCGCCCGAAGGAACGTCGAGCAGGCGGGCCGCCGACGGTGTGGCGACGTCGGATCCCGGGGCGATCGCCAGGTACTGGAGCGCCCGCGCCTCGGGCGCCGCAAGACGCAGGTAGGACAGCTCCAGTGCGGCGCGTACCGACCGGTCACCACCGTCGTGGACTTCGAGGCTCCTGAGCCGGTCCCGGGAATCTGCCAGTTCCACCGCCACCTCGGTGAGCCCGACAGCGGGATGCCCGGCCAGCCGGGCGGCCAACAGGGTCAGCGCGAGCGGGAGGAAACCACAGAGCTCGGCAAGCCGAAGCGCCTCGGCGGGTTGGTCCCGTACCCGGTGGTCCGGTCCGCTCTGCTGCAGCGCCGCGTCCAGCATGGCCACGGCCGCCTCCGGAGCGGGCAGCACCAGATCGAAGAGCTCCGCCGTACCCGCGGCGCTGCGTGAACGCGTGGTGACGAGGACTCCGACACCCGGCACGCCGGGAAGCAGCGGCTGGACCTGGCTCCACGAAGTCGCGTCGTCCAGCACGATGAGGATGGGCAGGCCGGCGTCGGCCAGGTCGGCCAGAAGCACCCGGTACAGCTCGGCCTGTCCCGCGGCCTCGACCGGGATCTCCGCCGGTGGGGCACCGAGGGTGCGCAGCAGCAGGTTCATCACCCGCTCCGGGGAGTACAGGTCCTGTCCGGCGGTGTTCCCGTTCAGGCTGGCGAAGACGACTCCGCCCGGATAGAGCCCGCTATCCCTGGCATGGTGCGCCACCCTCAGGGCTAGTGCCGTCTTGCCCACACCAGGCAGACCCGTCACCGCGACCACGGGCGCCTGCCGCCGGCTGACGGCCGGGGCGAGGGCGGTCAGCAGCGCTTCGGTCTCGGCGTTCCGCCCGGTGAACAGGCCGGGGCTCGGCAGCGGGGCGGCGAGCGGGCCACGCTTGCGTGCGGTCAGCCAGAGCGGCTCCCGCCGTTCGGCCGACGAGCGGTCCAAACCCGCGAGGTACTGGGCGATCCGGCCGTGCCGGTGACGCCGCAGGGCCTCGGAGATCCGCGGATCGGTCGGTGGCAACCGCTCTGCCAGGGTGTTCAGCTCACCTTCGGTGAACACGGCCGGCAATCGTACGGTGATCGCACGGGCGAGCAGGCTCCGGGCCTGGTGGCCCAGGCCGACGGGGTCCGTCCCGGCAGTAGCCAGCAGCAGCACGTCCCCCGTGGCCGGGTCCCCGAGGAGCTCGGTGAGGGACCGGGCCAGCTCGTCGCCGGACTCCCCCGCCAGCCGAGTGTCGAGGTCGTCCAACCACAGGACGGCGGGCGAGGCCAGCGGGTCCTCACGCAGCATGGCCGCGAGGTCCCCCGCCGAGATTCCCCGGGGCGGGCAGAGCACCCATCGCGCGAACAGCCTGTCGGTCATCCCTTCCCACAGAGTGCGGGTGCGACCGCTCACGGGCGCGCCGGTGAGCAGGACGAATCGGTCGCCTTCCCGCGAGAGGGCCGTGGTCATGGCCGTGGCCAGTTCCTCATCCGCCCGCCGGGAAAGGTACGGCGGAAGCGCGGACAAACTGCGGGTGCCGTGCTCTGCCGGGGTGGCGGCGGCCGGCAACGGCCGCACGCCGTACTGGATGGCGCGGAAGTCGGTCAGCTGAGACACCCGCGCCCGGGTCAGGCGGCCCGCCGCGGCATAGGCCTCCGGAAGCCCGTACTCCCACCCAGCGGAATCGTGTGGCGCGCCGAGTGAGTAGACGACGCCCGCCTCGGTGCGCAGAAATACGGGCACCTTCCGGACCGACACCGATACCGTCGCTCCCCGGCGCAGCGTGATCCGTGCTGCTCCCTCCCACCAGATGGGGTTCTCCGACACGTCGAGCACCAGGGTGGGGCCGTCGGGCACCTTGATGGCGGTGGCGGGCCAGGCGGCATCCCCCACCGTGATGTGGCTGCCATCGTGGCGGACCGCCAGTACGAACGTCTCGGCCTCAGGCGATCGGCCGCGGTCCGGCGGCGCCATGGCGCGGCTCCCCGCACCCCTGCCCGTACCCGGGCCAGCGCCGACGTCGAGGATCCGGGCCAGTCGGGTGGTGTTGTGGCTGCTCCGCACCCGTTCGGGCAGCCGCCGCCCCGCCCCCGTGAACCAGCGGCGCAGTCCCTCGTGTCGGGCCGGATTCTCCATCGCGGCGCGCAGGACGGGTTCCATCAGTTCGTCCACGGTGTGTCCGACGAGGTCCCCGAGCCCGGCATCGGCGAGCACGGCTGCCCAGGTGACGCGCTCCTCGAGGGCCAGAACGGGGGATAGGCCCCGATGCACCGCCGCGACCAGATCGCCGATCTGTCGCAGTGGATCCTCCGGCCCGCCCCGGGACAGCTTCGCGCTGAGCCGTTCGCGGAGCGGTGTCAGCAGGGTGGGCAGCAGCGCCATGTAAGCGCCGCTGTTGCGAACCGACCACGGCCCGTACCAGACGTCGGATTCCGAGGCCACGTCCAGTGTCGGCTCCGTCCGTACCCGGACGATGCGCAGGAGTTCCGGTTCGATCCGGACCGCGGTGCTCAGCGCCACGGCCAGCCTCAGGGCCTGCGGCGGGAGGTCCTCCGGCTCCGGTGCGCGGGCGGGCAGGCCCGGCAGTCGAGGGCTGCCCGCCGTCATGACACCCTCGATTCTGCCTGCACGGTGGTGGTGGAACGGTCCCAGCTCAGAACAGGCATGAGCGAGGCGAGCCGACCCGGTAAGCGATCCGGAGGCAATGGAACCAACGCCGCAGGGAGGCAACCGCTGCGCCGCAGGAGGGCGGTGAGATCCTGCCACTCCTGCCACAGCGTGGGCGGGGGCTCGGTCCCGGGCAGGTGACAGCCGAAGCTACTCAGAACCAGGACCCGGGTACCGGCGGCCGGCGGCCGGTACGGCCGCCAAGTCCAGCCGGCCCCCGAGCCGGCGTGGTGAAGTGGTGACTCGGCGAAGTAGAGGACGTCGGTGGCATGCCTCCCGACGATCGCCGTGATGCGGTTGACCAATTCCGCCTGATCGCGTGCAAAGAGCTCCATGCCGGGGCCGAGATCGACCAGCACCTGGGTCCCGAAGCGCAGGGTCCGCACGGGCAGTCGGGGAAGTTCCTCCAGCGGGCGGCCGGTGGCGATCTCTTCAAGCAGCCGGTGGGTATCGACCGCCCCCTCGGGCACGGTCCGCGACAGCACGGTCTGCAAGGTGGCCGTCTCGGAGTTGGGGGGCAGCAACGGGTGGTGCGGCAGCTCGGCTTCCGCCGGACCCTCGACCCGTTCCGCGAGCGCCGGAAACCTCCACGCGGGCGAGCTGCCAGCGGCCTCGCTCAGCGGAGTGAGCATGGTCAGGTGTACGGGTTGGTCGGCGGCCGGCAGGGCCGCGAGGTCCGCCCGGGCGTGCGGGGCTGGACCGGCTGCCAGCTGCCAGGCCGGCTGTGGAGGGGGCCCTGGCATGGCACCCCGGTCCCCCGTCGAGTCCGGTGTGGGTGCCTCGTGTTGCTGCTGTGCTGGCTTCGGCTCCGATGCCAGGCCCCGTAGCCCGAGCAAAGCGGCGATGCGCGGCACGCGTTCGCGGTCGCCCGGATCCACGCCGAACCCCGCCAGCGCGCGGGCCAGGTCGCCGACCCAGATCTCGGAGTGCGCGCCCGCGACTGGCACCCGTGTTCCGGCTGCTCCGCCGTCACTCACGCGGGGTCACTCCTTCAGCTGCTGCGGTTTGACCAGGGTGAGACCCCGCAGGGCTTGCCACCGCTCGTCGCCCACCGTGATGCCCAGGGACTGGCAGGCCCAAAGGGCATCCAGGTATTCCGCCGTACTGGGGCGTCGCACTCCATCCCGCGAGGCCGCCTGTCGTACCTCCTGCAGTTCCTCGGCCAGGGCTGCGGCGAGCGCCAGATCGGCCGCGGTCACCTCCGGCAGCCGGGCCGTCAGATGCCGGTGGGCGATCCGGACCAGCTCCTCTACGTCCTCCGGGGGCTGCAGCCGGGCGATGACGCAACGGCGGAGGAACGCCTGGGGCAGCTCCCTCTCCTCGTTGGTGGTGATGACGATCAGGTGCCGGGAGAACGGCGCGTCGGAAGATTCTCGGGCGGGTTCCACCCACACCTCGGTCCCCGTCTCGGCGACCACGAACCCGTTCGAGGCCAGGGGTACGAGAAGACCGTTCGGCACATCGGGGTCGGCCTTGTCGATCTCGTCGATCAATACGACGGCATGATCCGGGGAACGTCCTTCGTCGGCCCCGAGCGTCCGGCGAGGTCCCCCCGGCCGAGGGTGGCCCGGGCCGGTGCGGGACCGATCGGACCGGCTGACGAACCGCGCGGCCGACCGGGGAGCAAACGCCCACCACAACGGTCCCGGCTGGACGTACATGTCTTCGCTGTGCTGGGGTGCCCGACCGCGCCCGGGACGACGGTCTGCCTGGGCGTCCGCAAGTCGTCGCACGGCATCAAAGGTCCACAGCAGGTCTCGCGCCCGGGTCTGGGAGGTCACCACGTGCTCGTAGTAGCGCCAGCCGCGCTCCCTGGCGACCCACGGTGCGAGGGAAGACTTGCCCGAACCCGGCTCGCCCCGCAGTAGCAGCGGGCGGCCGGTCGCCAGTGCCACCTTGACCGCCAGCGAAAGGTCGGAAGGCATGACGTAGATCAGCCCGTCACGGCGGTCCGGCATGTCGGTGGAATCGGCTGCCTGCGGGAACATCAAATCACCTCGGACGACGAGAGGATGCCGGAACCCTGGACGACCGCGTCCAGACGCTTCATGAGCCGGTAGGCGGCCGTCTCGGCCTCCATGGTGATCGGTGGAACGACGACGACCGTGTCCGAGAGTCCATCCAGCCCGCTCAAACCGTCGCACCCGTCTCCGGACCCGGGTTCGATGCCACCAGTCAGCACGACCACCACGAGCCAGGGGAAGTCTCGTCGAAGAGAGGCGGCCACCACGGATACGTCGTTGGGGGTGTGGTCGGCAGCACTCAGCACCAGATAGTTGAGCGTCCCGTCATTCGGCCGGACGGTCCGGGAGTCTAGCGGCATCCGTGGCGGGACGCGGAAGATCTGGCGCAGCGCGGCTCGGCAGGAGGCCTCGAGCTCCTCCGCCGACGAGGAGTCGTCCTCGGGCAAGCCGCGTTCCAACGCTCCGAGGCTGTACGTGTCGGGGGCATTGGACAGGGCACGACGGACGTACTGTTCTGCGGTCCACTCCTGGAAGGCGTTGAACACGAGCACAGGGGAGCATGCGCCGGAATCCGCCGACTTGGTGGCTGCCCCGTCGGGCAGGAAGCATCGGGCGGCTTCCTGGTCGACCCAGCTCGGCATGACCTCCGCGGACAGCTGCCGCAGCTGGTCCGCCCCGAGCGCGGGCTTCAGCCATTCCACCGCTGACGGGAGCTTTTCGGAGACACCGCCGCTCAACATGCGATGCGAAAGGTAGAGTTCGGCGCCGATCCGGGCTTTGACATGCACCAACTCGTCCTCGCAGAGACCCAGTCGACGGGCGGCGTCGACCAGGCTGTCAGGGCTGCGGCGCCGGGCGGACTCCAGATATCGGGCAACACGTCTGGCCCAGTCGCGAGCGCCCTGATCCCCCGCCCTCGAGCCCAGGGGCGAGAATTCCGCCATGATGCGATCGGCAACGTCGAGAGCACTCGCCTGCGAGGACAGCGTGTCGCCCCAGGGAGGTTGTTTGGCGGCCTGGAGCGACAACAAGGCGTCGAAACCCTGCCTGCGGGCCTCGGCCGTGGTCACGTCACCGACCAGCCCCGGGAGGACGGCGGCGAGTCCGCCGACCTTGAAGCGGCCGACCAAGACCTCGGCCTCGCGCCTCACCCACCGGGGAGCTGCCACGGTTTCCGGTCCGAGCAGAACGATCGCCGCATCGCACTGGTACATCTCGCGGTACAGCACATCGTGCCATTCGTCGCCTGCCCGCAGCTTCTCCGCGTCCACGAATACCTCGTAGCCGCTCGCGACCAGGCGCGGCACGATGTTGTCCAGTACGGCCCGCACACACGCGTCCTTGCCCGCCCCGTGGCTGATGAAGATCCGTGGGGTCATATCGCCCCGGCCGGAGCGCCGTACAGTGTCGGACCGGCTCTTCCTCTGAGAGTCACACAACCGATTGTGCTGCAGGCACCGCATGGCGGGGGCCAGATCCCGAGAAACGGCAGGCCACTGGCGGCCTCTGCACCATCGGCCTACCGCAGCCAGTGCTCCCCGCGTGCGACAACCACGGCTCCACTCGGCGGAACGCCAGAACGGTGGGGTGGCACGGCGAGCCCCGTGACACCTCACCGTCCGCCGAAAGGTATGCCCGAAGCGCCCGTACCAGGGGGCACGTAGGGCTTGAGATACACCTCGCGGGCGAGGGCCGTCTGCCGTGCCCATAGCCGGTCCGATCGGTGACGGGTTCACCGTCGGGCAAGGAGCGAGCCGAGCGCAAGGTCTCCTCAAGGGAGAGGCAGCTGACGCGGCTCGGCGCACCGGTCCCGTACGGTCCGCGACTGGCTGGCCGATCACGCCGACAGGAGGGGCCGTATGACGAATAGCCGAATGGAGTGAAAACCGCGTAAGTAACTTACCGGCCTTTTCGGCACGTGCAACGGTCACGGCATGAGGAACATCGCGACACTCATGACACCCATCGCCGTAGCGACGTTACTCCTCGCGGGCTTCGCCACGCCCGCCCACGCGGGCCCTTACTGGGAGAAGACCATCAAGTGCAATGCGACCGATCCGGACGGCCGGAAGATCCCCACGCGCGTCGGCAACGGCGAACTGGGTTGGAACCACTTCACCGGTGCACACAACATCAGAAGGTGCGCGCTGGTCAACATCCCGCTCCAAGGCAACGTCGACAGGTTGGACGGTGCCAACATCCAGTACTGGGGGTGGGCCTCCAACCGGGCGCACGGACGCGTGAAGCTCATCGTCAAGGTGCGGTACGCGCGCAAGACGGTGGACAAGAGGTACGACGCGGGGCCCGGGAACGTGATCGGTGTGATCACCGCGTACTGCAACGGTATGCCGAAGTGCCCGAACTGGGTGAATGAGTGATTCGGTGAGCGAAGACGAGCACGAGATCGAAGACCTTCAGGTAGAAGTGGCCGGCCTTCTGCTGGACTACGTCTACGCACCTCTGCTGGAGGACCAGCACGTACGGGGAGTCCTGCCCGCTCCGTCCGGGGCCCCGGCCGTTCGGGTCGCCCTCGGCGACCGGGGCGAATGCGATCCCGCCCGCCTGACGGCGTACGAGATCCCCCTCGGTTCCGGTGAGGAATTGCGCACCGCGCACGACGTCGTCGCCCTGCTCCGTGCGGTACACACCGGAACACACGTCTACCCCTCGGACAGGGTCACGTCCGTCATGGGAATGGACCTCTACCTCGTCGACCCGGCCCAGGTGAAGGAAGCGCCCTTCACCACGGACGACTGGGCTGCCACCCTCCTGCGATGTCTGGCCCGTCCGTCCGAGGAACGGCCCTCAGCAAGGCTGCGCGGATTCCTGTTCCGGGAAGGAGGTCTTCTGCGCCTCTACATGGACAGCGACGAGGCATCCGGCGTGATCGCCGCCGATGTCCAGCCGGGCGGTGCACTGACCGCCCTCCTCGCCGCACTTCCCTCATTGCTCGGCGAGGAGTGGCGGACAACTGATGGCGCGGACGACCCGCACTGCCGGTACCTGGTGGATCTCACCCACTGGTGATCAGTTCGCTCCGTGATGCCGGCTCGCCCAACGGCGGAACGTCTGTCACCACCGTGACGAACAGACCTCACGGCGCGGTGAACCAGCAGATGTCACCGGAGTCGGGCAACCGGGAATGCGCGTCGACCTCCGCCGCGATTCGCGCCAGAGCCCCGGCCCCGTCCGAATTCCATGGCAGGAAGGGGTCCTGTGCCGACTCCGTCAGGTCTCCCGGTCGCGTCCCGGCGTCGTACAGATCGGCGACGATCCGCAGGAGCAGTCCCATCTGTTCCTCGAACGTGGCGCCCCGTCCGAGCAAGCTCCCCACGGCTCCGCTGACGACCGAGAAACCGAGCCAGTCGTCGTGTGCGTACTGACTGAGATATTCCAGCTCTCGGCGGTACGCCTCTTCACTCACCAAGGTTCAGGTCCCGTGCTGTGGGATGCGGAATCGTTTCATGTCCGGGCCTCCCACGTCGTTTTAGTGCATGCTCGCTCCGCCGGACTTGCTGAACGGACGATAGGTCACGGTCGATCCTCCTGCCGTGGCTGCCGACGGCGGTCCCGCGTGCGGAATCATGCCGGACCTGGTCATCGGGGTCGAGGCACTTCAGTCCCAGCGGGCGTGAGCCGCGCAGCTCTTGGCGAGGCCATCGTGCAGGCCTCGGCCGGGGACTCGCCCGGCCGTCACACCCGGGCTCAGGCCCAGGCGCTGAAGGACGTGGTCGTCGCCCCGGGATCCGGCGAGCCGGCCGAACTTGCCCTGGACCCCGCACTGCGTCTCCCTCACGGCGGGCTGGCTCCAGAACGTGAAGGACGCCTCCGAGGAGGAGCGCTTCGACCGGCTGCGCACACAGGGTGGCATGACAGCTGCTCTCCGGGCGCGTGGCTGCGCGTTCTTCGGCAGATGGGGGTGTGCCGCGCGCGGGGCCCGATCGGACATGCCGGGCGGCCCCGGCCGCACTTGTCGCAGATCTCGTACCCGGCACCGCCCGGCCCGTCCGAAATGACGACCGTCTCGCCTCGGGCGCCCGCGGTCCACGTCGTGGTGTGTCCGGAGGTGAAGACGGTGGTCCCCTGGTGGGCGTCTCGTAGGGTGCGAACGCGACCGTGGTCTGGGATGCCTCGGCGGGCCCGTCGGTACGGCGGGCAAGCACCACTCCGCCGAGGGCACGGCTTCGACGCCTTCTGCCGGAAAGGCGATGAGACGGTGCCGGGTACGCCAGCTCGCGCCGTGGACGAGGAGCTCGTCGTACGCGCTCGCCGTGGCGGGCGGGCGCCGGGACCGCTGGACCCGCTCCGCTGTCGGTGCCCGTCGTTGTTCAGCTCTTGCGGGTCAACGGTTGCCCGGCGAAGCGCACCCCTGCCAGGCCATGGGCCATGAGGTTGCGGATGTTGCTGTGATCAGTGTCGTTCGGCGTTGCCAGCACGCTGCGGTAGTGCTCGCCGAACGCCAGCAGCGTTTCCTGGTCGCTCAGTCCTTCCAGCAGGGCCAGTGCCAGCGTTTTGCAGGAGCCCTCGTTCTCACCTGAGGCGTTTTCCAGTCCGCCGTTGCGGAACGCCTGCGGCTGGTATTCGTAATGCGCGGTGATGAAGGTCAGGGTGGCGGCGAACTGGTGCTCGCCTGACGCGAGGCTTGCCCGTAGCGAGTTCAGATCAGTCATGTCGGTTCCCTTGTGTTGGACAGACGATCTGAGTGCCGTCCGTGACCGGGGGGACCATACCCCCTTGAGGCCAGCCGGTAGCAATCGGGCCACATGTCGGAACGAGCAGCGTTTCCGCAGGTCACGAGGTTCGGAATGTGCGTACGTGGAAGCCGTGGCCGTGGCGGCGTCGGCCGCGTACTACGGCGACATCACCCACGCCGCGACGCCGTCCTCGGTCTGCCGCGGGTTGGCGAACGGCAAGCAACTGTCTTGCAGGCATGGCCGTCTCGTCCTGTCCTGGCCTATGGAAACTGGGACTTACCGGAAGCACACCACCCTGTAGGGTGATCATTAAGGACGGGACCGCACGTGCACGTTGACCATGGTGACACCGCGCATCCTTTTCTCGGCTTACGACCTCAGACCAGCTCTGGAACCTGTGGACCTCACGGCATGGCACCGATTCCAACGGGCTGACGGCTCGTTCGGTACCCGTCCCGGGCTTCGACGCTGGCGGTGGACCTCGGTCGCCTGCTCAACGCGTCGCGCGAACCTCGTGCGTTGACGCAACCTACTTGCTCTGGGGGACTTGTGACGATTCTTAAGGCTGCTCTGTCAGCCGCCACGGTGGCCGTACTCACTGCCGGGCTGGCCGTATCGTCCGCATCCACTGCTTCCGCCGCCTCAACCGAGTACGACGTCGTCAACCGGGGCAGCGGCAAGTGCCTCGCCGTTGACTGGGCGGCTGAGTACCACGTTCTCGGTATCCAGTGGGGCTGCAACGGCAACCCGGACCAGAGGTGGACCACGGAGGCCAAGGGCAACAGTGTCTGGGGCACTTTCTACGAGATCAAGAACGGTGACGGCCAGTGCCTCGGCACCATGGGGGGCGGCACCAGCAACGGCACGGACATCGTTGCGTGGGACTGCAACGGAGCCAACGACCAGAGGTGGTTCGTCGACCCCGTCGTGAACTCGCCGGAGTACCGGACGATTCGCAATCTGGCGGCCAGGTTCGCCGGTTCCAACAAGTGCCTCGGCATCTACAAGGAGGCCACCCATGACGGCGCGTCGGCCACGCTGTGGGACTGCAACAGCCGCTGGGATCAGCAGTGGCAGCTTCAGCCTTAACTAGGCCCCCGCTGGGGCCGTCCCTCTAGAGGGCCGGCCCCGAGTACGTCCCGGTCGCGGTTCAGGCCGCCGCCCACCACCCTCTTCGCCGCTCCGAGCGCATCGTCGCCGGGCCCGCCGGAGAGCCACGCGTTCGGGTCTGAGCTCGGGACAGGCTTCGGGTCGGCGGCGAGCGCCGGAACAATCGCGCCGCAGGGGCTGATCGTTCGGCCGCCCGGTACGGCACGGTTCTCGGGCACGGTGAACCTTCCGCAGCGGCCCCCTCCCGTTCGGGGATCGGCCCCGCCGTCCTGGGACAGGGGCCCGGCTCGTAGCGGGCGTCGGCCACGGTGCGGGAGGCGGGCGACCGTGCGCCGCTCGCTCCAGGTATCCGCACCGGGCGGTGGCCAGCGCTTCGATCGGCTGGGGCGTCCTGGGGCAAGGACCCGGTACGAAGCGTGATGCGACGGCCGTGCTGAATCCGGTGCCGGTAGCGATGGCGGTGGCGGTGGGCTTGGGCGTTCCGCTGGGCCGCGACCGCCGGCGTCGGGCTCAGTGCTGCCAGGAGGGCCAGACCGGCCCCGGCAACCGCCATCCCGTCACGATAGCCGTGCTCTGCCATGTGATCCCGTTCCTCTGCCGCTCGACGGCCTGGCCGCCGGGCGACGCAACGGCAGCATGGGCGGAACGCACGCGGTCGACGCCACCGGGCGGTCCGAACACGTGCACACGGACGGCCGCCGGCCCCGCGCACCGCACCCCTCTCGGAGGCCTGGGAATCCCTCCGCGCCGATCAGAAAGCGGGAACGCGAGCCGAAGCGCACGCCGAAGCTCATGGCCCTTCTCGACCAGCACGGACCCTGAACGCCGCCGCGGGCCACAGGTGCGCACCGTGCTGGGCGATTGCTGATCCCAGCGTGCCCGGAGGGGCCCCTGAATCGGGCTCCGAATCGCACGGATGCCCAGACATCAGGCGTTCGACGTGGACGGACCCGGGCCGGTCCCGGGTCGGCGTCCCGCCAGCCCGCCGGGTCGCTGTGGCCGCCTCGGGCGCCGGCTCCGCACCTCCGGGCCGTCGCCGCACGCTGCCGACAGCCCGAAGAGGTTAGAAAATGGAGTGATGAGCAACTATCTGGGAGGACTCCGGCGCTGGCTGCTCCGTTCTGGCACGCCCTCCTCCGCCCGCTCTCGGCCTCCCCGCTCAGGGGACCGCCAGGAGGCCCGGGACCCGGCGCGGCCCCCCGAGGGAGGGTCGCGGCGGCCGCAGCGCCTGTCTTCCCTCCTGAGCGCGCGCAGCGTGGCCGGTGAGGTGTTCCTCCTCCAGCTGGCCGTTGTCGTCCTCCTCGTCGCTGCCGCGGTCGTGGCGCTCGTGGTGCAGGGCCGCAGCGCCGCCATGATGGACGCCCGGAACCGCACCCTCGCCGCCGCCGGGACCTTCGCGGAGTCTCCGGGGATCGTCGCCGCCGTGCGCGGCCCCCACCCCAGCGCGGTGCTCCAGCCCAGCGCCCAGGCGGCCGCCAAGATCGCCGCGGTCGACGGCATCAACGTGTACACGCTCGACGGGCTCACCCTCGCCCACAGCGACCCGCGGCAGATCGGCAAGCACGTCGTCGGCCCCTTCGCCAAGGCAGCGGCCGGCCGGTCCTTCACCGAAACGTTCACCGGGTCCCTGGGGCAGTCCGTGGTCTCGGTGGTCCCCGTCAAGGCCGCCGACGACAGCGTCATCGCGGTCGTCACCTCCCCCGTCACGGTCCAGAACGTGCAGAACATGCTGAACGGGCAGCTGCCCGTCGTCCTCGGCAGCGCGGCCGCCGTGCTCGCCCTGTCCGCGGGCGGCACCGCTCTGGTGAGCCGCCGACTGCTGCGCCGGACCCACGGCCTGGGACCGGCCGAAATGACCAGGATGTACGAGCACCACGACGCGGTGCTGCACGCGGTCCGGGAGGGCGTGCTGATCGTCGGCGCCGGCGGCCGACTGCTGCTGGCCAACGACGAGGCGCGTCGGCTGCTGGACCTGCCGGCGGACGCGGAAGGGCTCCCCGTCACGGACCTGGGCCTGGAGGAGGGGATCGCCGAACGGATCGCCTCGGGCCGGTCCGCGACCGACGAGGTGCACATGGCGGCCGATCGGCTACTGGCGGTGAACATCCGGCCCACCGCCCCCTACGGGTCCGCCGGCACCGTCGTCACGCTGCGGGACACCACCGAACTGAGGGCCCTGTCCGGCAGGGCCGAGGTGGCGCGCGAGCGCCTGAAGCTGCTCTACGACGCGGGGGTGCAGGTGGGTACGACCCTGGACGTCGGGCGCACCGCGGAGGAACTGGCCGAGGTGGCCGTCCCGCGGTTCGCCGACGTGGTCACGGTCGACCTGCTGGACCCGGTGCTGCGCGGCGAGGACCCGCCCGAGCTGAACACCGAGATGCGCCGCACCGCCGCCGTCGGCCATCTGGACGACCACCCGCTCTACCCCGTCGGCAAACTGATCCGGTTCGTTCCCGACAGCCCCATGGCGGCCGGGCTGGCGGGCGGCCGTGCGGTCCTGGAGGCGGACCTGCGCACCGCCCAGCTCTGGCGGACCCAGGACCCGGAGAACTCACTGCGGATCCTGGACCACGGCATCCACTCCTTGATCGTGGTGCCGCTGCGGGCCCGGGGCGTCGTCCTGGGGATGGCGGGCTACTGGCGGGGGCGGAACTCCCCGGCGTTCGACGAGGAGGACGTGTCCTTCGCCGAGGAGCTGACCGCAAGGGCGGCACTGTCCATCGACAATGCCCGCCGTTACACCCGCGAGCACACCGTGGCCGACACCCTGCAACGCAGTCTGCTGCCCCGGCGGGTACCGGAGCAGTCCGCCGTCGAGGTCGCGCACCGCTATCTGGCCGCCGAGGCCGGGGTGGGCGGCGACTGGTTCGACGTCATCCCCCTGCCCGGCGCCCGGGTGGCGCTGGTGGTCGGCGACGTGGTCGGCCACGGTCTGCACGCCGCGGCCACCATGGGGCGCCTGCGGACCGCGGTCTACAACTTCTCCACCCTCGACCTGCCTCCGGACGAGCTCCTGAGCCACCTGGACGAGCTGGTCGCCCATATCGACACCGACGAGCAGGAGTGGGGCGGGATCACCGGAGCCACCTGCCTGTGCGCCGTCTACGACCCCGCCACGGGGCGGGTGACGGCCGCCACCGCCGGGCATCCGGGCCCCGCCCTTCTCCGGCCCGACGGCACCGTGACCTTCCCCGAGGTACCGGTCTCCCCGCCGCTGGGCCTGGGCGCGGGGCTGCCCATGGAAACCGCGGAGCTGACCCTGCCCGAGGGCTCCGTGCTGGCGCTGTTCACCGACGGGCTGATCGAAAGCCGCGACCGTGATCCGGACGCGGGGCTGGCAGCGCTGCGCGCCGCGCTGGCCGGGCCCGCCCGCGCGCCGGAGGAGATCTGCACCGCAGTGATCGACGCGGTGCTGCCGGCCAGGCCCGACGACGACGTCGCCCTCCTGGTGGCCCGCACCCTCCGGCTGGACCCCGAGCGGATAGCCGAGTGGGACGTGCCGCCCGACCCGGCCGCGGTGTCCCGGGTGCGCAACGCCTGTGCCCGGCGGCTCGAGGAGTGGGGCCTCGAAGACATCGCCTTCACCACGGAACTCATCCTCAGCGAACTGATCACCAACGCCATCCGGTACGGAACCGAGCCCATCCGGGTGCGGCTGCTCCACGACCGCAGCCTGGTCTGCGAGGTCTCCGACGGGTCCAGCACCTCCCCGCACCTGCGCCGGGCCGACGACAACGACGAGGGCGGCCGCGGCCTGTTCCTCGTCGCGCAGTTCGCCCTGCGCTGGGGTACGCGCTACACCGATCGCGGCAAGATCATCTGGAGTGAGCAGGCCACCCACGAGGGCTCCGCACCGGTCGTGACGGTGGCGGGAGAGGCGCTCCTGGCCGGGTGGGACGACGAGCCGCTGTGAGAGGCCGACGGGACGGGAGCCACGGCACCGGGAGCCATGGACAGCGCGGCGGCGGGGAGCCCGGCTGCGGGAAACGCGGCGGACACCGCCGGCTGGGACTGCGCCGCCGGAGCCACTGAACGTACGCTGGTCTCGACCGGTACGCGACCGCCCGCCAGGAGCCTTTGTGCCCGCACCTCGTCTCCGGACAGCCGCCGTCGCCGCCCTCCTGGCCTGCGCGGCGGCGCCCCTCGGCGCCTGCGGGGACAAGCCCGCCCCCGTGCCCAGGGCCCCCGCGGTGGCCACCTCCGCCGCGGACGCCGGCGGCATGGCGGCACTGACCGCGGCGGCGAAGAAGGAGGGCTCGCTCAACACGATCGCGCTCCCGAGCGACTGGGCCAACTACGGCGCACTGATCGACGGCTTCGAGAAGAAGTACGGGATCAAGGTCACGGTGGAGAACCCGGAAGGCACCAGCCAGGACGAGATCGACGCCATCAAGGAGCACCGGCGCGACGGACGTGCCCCCGACGTGATCGACGTGGGCGGCTCGTTCGCCCGGTCCGCGGCCACGCAGGGCCTGCTCGCCCCGTACATGGTCGTGCCCTGGGACAGCATCCCCGAGGACCAGAAGGACCCGCGCGCCCGCTGGTACAACAACTACGGCGGCTACATCTCGATCGGCTGCGACGCCAAGCGCATCGCCACCTGCCCCTCGACCTTCGCCGATCTACGCAAACCCGAGTACAAGGGCAAGATCGCGCTCAACGGCGACCCGACCCAGTCCGGCTCCGCCTTCGCCGGCGTGTACGCGGCGGCCCTGGCGAACGGGGGTTCCTTCGGTGACATCCAGCCCGGGATCGACTTCTTCGCCGAACTGCGCAAGAACGGCAACTTCATCCCGGTCGAATCCACCCCGGCCACGATCGAGAAGGGCCAGACCCCGATCAGCATCGACTGGGACTTCCTCAACCTCGGATACGCCGACGGTTTCCGCAGGAAGGGCGCGGACGTCGACTGGCGGACCGCCATCCCCTTCGACGGCAGCTTCGCCGAGTACTACGCCAACGGGGTGAACAAGGACGCCCCGCACCCCGCGGCGGCCCGTCTGTGGCAGGAGTACGTCTTCAGCCCCGAGGGCCAGAACATCAGGCTCGGCGCCTACGCACGCCCCGTCCTCATGGACGCCATGGAGGAGGACGGGACCCTCGACGAGGCGGCCGCGGAGAACCTGCCGACGGTCGAGGGCACGCCGTCGTTCCCGACGGAGGCGCAGCAGCAGAAGGCGAAGGAGACCGTCAACCGCAACTGGGCCAAGGCCGTCTCGGACTGACGACCCCGGCGGCCCCGGCGACCCCGACGGCCCCAGCGGCCCCAGCGGCCCCAGCGGGGTGGCGGGGCGAATCGGCACCCTGGTGTCCGGCCCGTCAGGGCCCCGGTGGGGTCCGCGCCGCGCCGGAACGGTAGCGGTCGGCCGCCGAGAGGAAGGCGTCGTTCTCCTCCGGCAGCCCGACGGTGACGCGGACGCCGTCCCCGGGGAAGGTCCGCACCAGCACGCCGTGACGGGCGCAGAAGTCGGCGAAGCCCGCGGCCTCCTCCCCCAGGGGCAGCCACACGAAGTTGGCCTGCGAGGGGGTCACCGGATGGCCGTGTCGCGTCAGCAGGGCCTGCAGCCGGTACCGTTCGCGGACGATCGCCGCGGAGCGCGCACACACCTCCTCGGGGCGGTCGAGTGCGGCCAGCGCCGCGGCCTGGGCGAGCCGGCTGACCGCGAAGGGGACGGACACCTTGTGGACGGCGGAGACCACGGCCGGCGCCGCCACGCAGTAGCCGATCCGCACGCCGGCGAGCCCGTACGCCTTCGAGAAGGTGCGCAGCACCGCCACGTTCGGGCGGTTCCGGGCGAGCTCCACCCCGTCCGGCACGTCGGGATCGTCGACGAACTCCCGGTACGCCTCGTCCAGTACGACCAGGATCCGGTCGGGGAGGCGGTCGAGGAACGCGCGCAGCTCGCGGCCCCGGACCGCCGTTCCGGTGGGGTTGTTGGGGTTGCAGACGAAGACGACGCGGGTGGCGGGGGTGACCGCCGCCAGCATCGCCTCCAGGTCGTGCCGGTGGCCCGCGTCCAGGGGGACGGTGCGGGCGCGCACTCCGGCGACCCGGGCGAAGACCGGATACGCGTCGAAGGACCGCCAGGCGCACAGGACTTCGTCCCCGGGGCCGCAGAACGCCTGGATCAGGTCGCGGCACAGGCTCACCGACCCGCAGCCGACGGCGATCCGCTCCCGGGGGACCGCCAGGTCGGCGGCCAGTCGGCCGACCAGGGTGTCGGAGAACCACTGCGGGTAGCGGTGGCCCTCGACGGCGGCGCGGGTGATGGCCTCGACCACGGCGGGCGGTGGCGGCAGCGGCCCCTCGTTGGAGTTGAGCAGGACGGCGTCGGGCGCCGTGCCGGGAATGTTGTAGTCGGGAACGGTGGCCAGGTCGGCCCTGATGGCGACACCCATGGAGCTCCTCGGAGTGTGCGGACTCGGTCAGTTCGGGGCGAGGCGGAACACGTCGTCGGCCAGTAGCCGGATGCGGCGGTGGTCGGCGAGGAGTTCCTCCGGGCGGTCCCCGGTCAGGAAGACCCGCAGCGGGCTGGACAGCAGGTCGTTGGTGGGACGCATCCGGTCGCCCGGGACCAGCCGGGGCACCGCCAGGTGCACGGTGTCCAGGGCGCGGATCCGGGCCAGGGCGTCCTCGTCCACTGCCTCGACGAGACCGCCGCGGGTGGTGCGGACGTGGACGACCATCCCCTCGTGGTGCTTTCGGTACAGACTGTCGCCGGGGTGCCCCCGCCGGTACTCCTCGGGGCGGACACAGGCGAGTGCGAGCAGGTCGGCCTGGTTCCCGTCGAGGCACGAGTCGTGGTGGCCCGGGTCCATGATGCCGTCGAGCCGTGCGCCCACCTCGACGAGCACCGGCCCGGCGGCCGTCATCATGATCTCCGCGTGGGCGGCGCCGAACCGGATGTCCAGGGCGTCGAGGACGGTGTCCAGGTAGGTGACGAGGGGTTCGACCACCCGCGCGCCGGGGTCGATCAGGACGTCCCGGTCGTAGACCGGCCGGGTTCCGACGAGGGTCTTGTCGTAGCGCCAGACGCCGCACACGTGCCGGGCGCCGCCGGGGCCCCTGACCACGTCCACGATGTACTCGGTGCCGTCCAGGAAGGACTGTGCGAGCAGCTCGTCGTTGTGCCGGCCGAAGATGTCCCGACTGCCGAGGATCTCGGCGGCAGCGGCGCGCACTTCGTCCGGGCCGCGGCAGACGGAGACCTTGTCCGTGGAGGCCGAGCTGAGCGGTTTGACGACGATCGGGTAGCCGGTGGTCCGCGCCCAGGCGAGCACCTCCTCGACGTCGCCGGACTTCAGCTGGTCGGCGCAGCGGATGCCGGCGGCGCGCAGCGCCTCGATCATGCGGTACTTGTCGCGGCGCAGCGCGGAGGTGGCCGACGGGTTGCCGGGCAGGCCCAGCAGCTCGGCCGTCCGGTCGGCCGGCGGGACCCCGGTCTCCTGGCCGGGCAGCACCCCGCACGGGTGGTAGGAGGCCAGCTCCCGCACCGTACGGGCGGGGTCGGCCGCGTCCTGGACCACGTTGGCGAGGTACGGGCGCAGGTCCGGCGGGGGTACGCAGTCCAGGAACTCGGGCGTGCTCTGCAGGTGCACGACGTCCGCGCCGAGCCGGCGGAAGGCGGCGGGCAGGTACTTGCCGACCGAATAGCCGTCGACGATCACGCCGACGGGCGCGGCGGCGGGGAGGGGGGCGGAGGTGGAGGGCACGGTGGATCCCTTCTTCGGGGGTGTGCTCACGCGGCGGCGACGCTGACGCGGTGGACGGTCCGGGAGATGCCGGGCGGCAGGTCGGTGGCGACGTGGTAGGTGGTGTCGGTCTTCCACAGCAGCAGGTCGTGCGGGGTCCAGCGGTGGGTGTACGTCCGGTCGGGATCGGCCAGGAGGGTGTCCACGAGGTCGAAGAACTCCTCGTTCTCGTTGGCGTCGAGGCCGACGACCCGGTCCATGTAGGCGCGGGAGCCGTACAGGAAGCGGCGGCCGGTGTGCGGGTCGCGGCGGACGACGGGATGTTCGACGGCCGGGTACTGGCGGGCGACGAGGGCGCGCACCTCGGCGATGGACAGGCCCACGTGCTCGGGGGCGATGCGCTGCTGCTTGGTGAGGGTGTGCAGCCCGATGCGGTCCCACAGCAGGTCGTGCCACTCCTCGGGCAGCCGGTCGTACACGTCGGCGGCGCTCGCGAAGACGGTGTCGCCGTGCCCCTCGGGCACGTGGACGCCGTGCAGCACGGTGTAGGCGGAGGGGGCGGCGTCGAAGGAGGAGTCCTGGTGCCAGAAGTGGCCGACCCGCTCGATCCCGATCGGCCGGCCGGCCTTGCGCTCGTTGGACGAGACGAGGATCTCGGCGAAGTCGGGGTGGCGCCAGTCCGCCAGCAGGAAGGGGACGGGCCGGCCGATGCGGGCGGCGAGGCCTATCTGCTGCTGCGGGGTGAGGCCGATGCCGCGGACGACGACGAGGTCGCGCTGGTGCAGGGAGTCGACGACGTCGGCGAAGACCTCGGGGCGGGTGAGTTCGGTGTGGGTGAGTCCGGTGTACTCGACGCCGATGAAGGGGGTCAGGTCGCGCTTGTGCACGGTTCCTCCTTGTGCCAGGTGTACGGGTGGGTGCGGGCGGCGAGCAGCAGTAGGCAGGCGGCGCAGACCGCCGCTCCGGCGGCCGCCCACGGGGCGCCCGGGTGGCCGGGGGCCGAGAGGTGCAGGGCGAGTTGCGGGGCCGCGATGAAGGCCAGGTTGACGCCGCTCGAGAACAGGCCCATGGTGCGGTCGGGCGCCGGGCCGGGGAGCCGGCTGACGTAGTCGAGCAGTGCGGGGAAGACGACGACCTCCCCCGCCGTCCACAAGAGGGTGGCGAGCACCAGTTCCGGCCCGGTGTCGGCCAGGGCCATGAGCAAGAACCCGGCGCCCGCGAGGGCATAGCCGATCAGGAGGGTCGCCAGGTGTCCGACGCCCGCCGTGCGGATGTTGACCGGGACCTCGAACAGGACGATCCCGACGGCGTTGACGGTGAAGACGACGCCGGCCCAGTAGCCGGGCAGGCCGAGGCCGACGATGACGTGGGCGGCGACGAAGACCGAGGGCAGCGCGTAAGCCAGCTGGATGGGCAGCGAGAGGCCGAACGCGGTCCAGAACCGCGTGCGTTCGGCCGCCGTCGGGCGGAGGGTGCCGTGCGGGGCGGCGTCGTTCCCCGTACCGCCGCCGCTGCCGGTGTCCGCGTACGGTCCTACGCCGGCCGGCCGGCGTTCGCGGCGCAGGTGCAGGAGTGCCGCGGCCGCCAGCACGCACAGGGCGTTGGCCCAGAACACGGAGTGGGGGTCGAGCGCGTAGAGCAGGGCCCCCAGGAGCGGGCCGGCTGACAGTCCGAGGTTGATGGCGAGCCGGTAGCAGGAGAACGCGACCTTGCGCTGCTCGGGCCGTGACCCGGCGATCGTGGCCGCGTAGGCCGCCGGGGTGACGATCTCGTACGCGAACCCCCAGAGCAGCACGCCCGCGGCGAGCGCGGGCAGGCCGTGCAGCAGCGGCACCACCGCGACCGCGGCCGCGCCCAGCAGAAGGCCGGCGCGCATCAGCGCGTACGGGTGGAGCCGCCCGAGGAGGCGTCCGGCGGCCAGGTCCGCGGCGAGGGCACCGATCCCGAAGCCGGTGACGACCAGGCCCGCCCCGGCCGGGTCCAGGCCCCCGCCGCCCAGCAGGTGGGGGGTGAGGAAGGGGTAAGCCATGGTGCCGGTACGGAAGAGCAGGGTGGTGAGGAACAGGGTCCGCAGGGGCGGGGCGAGCCCGGCCACGGTCCGCAGGGTCTCAAGTGGCACGGCGGTTCCCGGCCGTCCGGGAGGCGAGCACTGCGCCGGGGTTGAACAGGCCCGCCGGGTCGAGGGCGTCCTTGAGGCCCCGGTGGACGCGCAGTGCCACCGGTCCCAGTTCGCGTTCCAGCCAGTCCTGCTTGAGCTTGCCGACCCCGTGCTCGCCGGTGATGGTGCCGTCGAGGGACAGGGCGAGGGCGAGGATCGCGTCGAACGCGGTTCGGGCGCGGGCGTACTGCGCGGTGTCGGATGCGTCGTAGAGGACCGTGGGGTGCATGTTGCCGTCGCCCGCGTGGCCGACGACCGCGACGGTGAGCCCCGCGTCGGTGCCGATCCGCGTACAGCCCTCGATCAGTTCGGCGATGCGGGTACGGGGCACCGCGACGTCCTCGGTCATGCAGGCGCCCCGGGCTTCGAGGGCGGCGAGGCTCACCCGGCGGGCGCGCAGCAGCAGGGCGCCCTCCGCCGGGTCCTGCGTGGCGTGCGTGTATACCGCGCCCGCCTGCCGGAACACGCGTTCCATGTGGTCGAGTTCGGCTTCGCGGGCGGCTTCGGGAGCGTCGGACTGGCACAGCAGCAGGGCCTGGTCCCGTTCGCCGACGAGCTCGGTGCCCAGGTAGGCGGCGGATGCGCGCAGCGAGGTCGCGTCCATGATCTCCATGAGGGAGGGCACGAGGCCGGCCCGGACGATCCGGTTGACGCTGGCGCCGGCCCGGGCCACCGAGTCGAAGGCCGCGATGACGGTGCCGGGTGCGGCCGGCAGCGGGCGCAGGGCGAGGGTGGCCCGCGTGATGATGCCGAGGGTGCCCTCGCTGCCGACGAGGAGACGGGTGAGGTCGTAGCCCGCGACGCCCTTGACGGTGCGGCGGCCGGTGCGCAGGAGGGAGCCGTCGGCGAGGACCGCCTCCAGGCCGAGGACGTAGTCGCCGGTGACCCCGTACTTGCCGCAGCACAGGCCGCCGGCGTTGGTGGCGAGGTTGCCCCCGAGGGTGCACGTGTCGAGGCTGGAGGGGTCGGGCGGGTAGTACAGGCCGTGGGCGGCCGCGGCGGTCTTCAGGGCCTGGTTGACCACGCCGGGTTCCACGACGGCGAGCCGGTCGTCCGGGTCGAGTTCGAGGATCCGGTTCATCCGCGTCGTGGCCAGGACGATGCAGCCGTCGACGGCGTTGGCGGCGCCGGTCAGGCCCGTTCCGGCGCCCCGGGGAACGATGGGGACGCCGGCCGCCGCACAGGCCCGTACGCATGCCTGCACCTGCTCGACCGAGGCGGGCAGGACCACGGCGAGCGGCCGGCCGTACGGGGCCAGCGGCATCATGTCGTGGGCGTACCCGGTGGTGGCGTCCGGGTCGGTGACCAGCGCGCCGTCGCCGTCGAGGGCGGCGCGCAGGGCGTCCAGGAGGGCGGCGGTCATACGGGCCGCCCGTCGGTCCCGGTGACGAGGATGGCCTGGGCGGGGCACAGGTCGGCGGCTTCCAGGACGGCGTCGGCGAGGTCCTCGGCCGGCTCCGGGTCCAGCAGCAGGACGACGCCGTCGGCCTCGTCCTGGTCGAAGACCGTGCCGGCGGACAGGACGCAGTGGCCGGCGCCGACACAGCGCTCGGGATCGAGGGTGACCTTCACGGGTCGGCTCCTTGGGGGCAGGGGACGGACGGTGGCCGGGCGGTACGGGCCGCAGGGCGGTACGGGACGGTGGCCCGTGCGCGGTGGTGGGGTCACCAGGTCACGGGCAGCGCGTGCACCCCGTACACGGCCATGTCGGACTTGAAGCGGATCTCCTCGACGGGCACGGCGGTGCGCAGCGTCGGGATCCGGCGGGCCACGGCGGCATAGACCTCCTGGAGCTCCACCCGGGCCAGTGCCTGGCCCATGCACTGGTGGGGCCCGTAACCGAAGGCGAGGTGGCCGTGGGCGCGGGCGGCGGGGTCGAACTCCTCGCCGGCGGGGAAGCGTTCGGGGTCCCGGTTGGCGACGTTGATGGCGGCGACGACGCCCTCGCCGGCCCGGACCAGCCGGTCGCCGACCGTGACGTCCTCGACGGCGATCCGGCGGATGCCGCGCTGGACCACGGTGAGGTGGCGCAGCATCTCCTCGACGGCACCGGCGAGCAGTTCGGGGTCGTCGTGCGCGCCGAGGTCGGCGAAGTGGTCGGGGTGGCGCAGCAGGGTCAACACCCCGAGGGAAATCATGTTGGCGGTGGTGTCGTGGCCGGCGGTGAGCAGCAGCAGGGCCATCGCGGCGAGCTGGCGGCGGGTCATGGTTCCGCCGGGTCGGTGCCGGGCGGCCATGCGGCCGATGAAGCCGTCCCGCGGTTCCCGTTCGGCCGCTGCGACGAGTGCCTCCAGGTAGTCCTGGAGGGCCTGTCGGGCGGCGGCGGCGCTCTCGGTGGTGCCGGCGACGACGTTCATGGTGTGGGTCAGACCGCGGAAGAGCTCGCGGTCCTCGAAGGGCACGCCGAGGAACTCGCAGATGACGGTGAGCGCGACGGGCAGGGCAAGGTCGGCCACGAGGTCGGCCTCGGTGCCGCGGAGCATGCGGTCCAGGCAGCCGTCGACGACGGCGCGCACGGCCGGACGCCACCCTTCGGCCCGTTTCACGGTGAACTCGCCGAGCACCAGGCGCCGTACGGCGTCGTGCTCGGGATTGTCCATGACGAGCAGGGTCGGTTCGACGGCGGTCTCGGCGAGGGCGACCGCGCTGGACAGCGGGTAGCCGGGGCGACTCTTGTCCGCGCTGAAGCGGGGGTCGGCCAGGACGGTGCGGGCGTCGTCGAAGCGGGTGAACAGCCAGGGGCGGACCCCGTTCCACAGTGTCACGCGGGGCGCGGTGCCCGCGTCGCGGATCTCGGTGACCTCCCGCGGCGGGGCGAACGGGCACTGCCGGTCCATGGGGTAGTGGGGCTCGGCCGACGGGACGGCGGCCTTCGGGCCGGGTGTCGGGTCGGTCGTCGGGGCGGGTGTCGGGTCGGTCGTCGGGTCGGTCATGCGCGGGTGCTCCGGTCGAGGTTCTGCCACCAGCGGCCGACGAGGGCGTCGTCCAGGGCGGGCGGGAAGATGCCGTGGGCCCGCAGGGCTGCGAGGGTGGCGTCGTTGCGGTGGTCGGGCAGGCGGGCGTCCGGGTGGTCGCGCAGGTCCCGGAGGTGTTCGCGGTAGGCGAGGGCGGGCAGCACGGTGCCGTCGGCCTCGGCGTCGGCCAGGCGACCGAGCCAGGTGTCCAGCGGGACCGCGGGGGTGGTCCGGCCCGTGCGCCGGTCGTGTACGGCGTGCAGTTCGGCCAGGGGCGTCCGCCGGGGGTGGTGCAGGTGGTGGACGGTGCCGGGGGCTCCGTCAGCGAGGGCCAGGGCGACCAGGGCCCGGGCCATGGTGTCCACGGGCAGTGCGTCGGTGGCGAGCCGCGGGTCGTCGGGGTGGCAGCCGAGGGCGGTGGAGGTGACGAGGAGCCGGCTGAGGAAGTCGTCCTCGCTCACGGCTCCCGTCGTGCTGCCGCCGGCCCGGCCGAGCCGGTAGATCCGGGCGTCGGCGCCGCGTTCGAAGGCCTGGGCGACCAGGCGTTCCGCGGCCCACTTGGCGGCCGCGTAGCCGCGGCCGCGGGGGTGGCGTTCCGCGGCGGCCGGGGTGGCCTCGGTGATCGTGCGCGGGCGGGCGTCGCCGGGTCCTTCGCGGAACACGCCGAGGGTGGAGACGTGGTGGAAGCGGGCCGGGCGGCCCTCGGCGCAGATCCGCAGGAGTTCGGCGGTGCCGCCCACGTTGGCGGCCGCCAGGTGGTGGAAGCCGGACACGTGGTGGACCTCGGCGCCGAGGTGGAGGACGGTCCTCGCGCGCAGGACGCGCTCCCGGTCGGTGGCTCCGAGACCCAGGCCGGGCCGGGTCAGGTCGCCGGGGACGGGCACGATCCGCGGGTCCGAGGCGTCGGGGCGCAGCCCGTGGCGGCGCAGGGCGGTCGACAGCCGCCGGCGGGCGGCGCCGGTGTCCGCGGCCCGGACCAGGCACAGGACCGGGCCCGTGGTGCGGTCCAGGAGCTCGGCCAGGACGTGGGAGCCCACGTATCCGGTGGCTCCGGTGAGCAGGACGGCGTCGTGCGGGTCGCAGGGGCCGGGGCGCTCGGCGAAGACGATGGCGGGGTCGAGCCGCGCGTCGTCGGGTCCCACGGGCCGGGCTTCGGCCGCCGGGCCGGACGCCTCCAGCCGCCGGGCCACCTCCCGTACGGTCGGCGCGGCGAGGAAGTCGGAGACGGCGATCCGGACGCCGTGCTCCCGCTCGATGCGGCCCAGGAGCCGGATGACGCGCAGGGAGTGACCGCCCTGTGCGAAGAAGTCCTCGTCCGGAGAGCCCACCGGCCCGCCCAGCACGTCCTCCCACAGGGCGAGCAGCCGCCGTTCGGCCCCGTTCAGGGGGCCGTCGGCGGCTCCGTCGCCCAGGTGCGGCCGCTGCCGGCGCACGGCGGCCAGGTGGGCGGCGAGCGCCGGCCGGTCGGCCTTGCCGTGGCTGCCGGTCGGGATGGCGGGCACGGGCACGGCCAGCCGGGGCACCATGTGGGCCGGGAGCAGCCGGACCAGGTGGGCGCGGACGTCCCGGGGTGCGGCCGTTCCGACGTAGCCGACGGCGAGTTCGGCGTCGGCCCCAGCGCCGAGGAGGACGGCGACGGCCTCCCGGACACCGGGGTGCTCCGCGAGCGCGGCTTCGATCTCGCCGAGCTCGATGCGGAAGCCGCGCAGCTTGATCTGGTGGTCGAGCCGGCCCAGGTAGTCGATCGATCCGTCGGACAGCCGGCGCACCCGGTCCCCGGTGCGGTAGCAGCGACCGGCACCCGGAAGCGCGGGATGGCTGGTGAACGACGCGCCCGTGCGGTCGGGGTCGCCCAGGTAGCCGTCGCCGAGTCCGGCGCCGGAGAGCCACAGTTCGCCGGGTACACCGGTGGCCGCCAGTCGCCCGTGGCGGTCCACGACGTGGGCCGCCGTGCCGGACAGGGCGGTGCCCACGGGCACGCGGGCCCGGGCGTCCGCGGGGTCGGCGCGGTGGGTGGTGGCCAGGATCGCCGCTTCGGTCGGGCCGTAGCCGTTGACGACCACCCGGTCCGCGGCGAAGTGACGGGTGTCGTGGACGTCCGCGGGCTCACCGGCGACGAGCAGGACGCGTACGTCGCCCAGGTCGGGTCGGTCCAGGGCGCGCAGCAGGGAGGGCACGGTCACCATCACGGTGACCCCGGCGGTGCGCAGGGTGCGGGTGAGGGCCGGGCCGTCTGCTCGGGTGGCGTCGTCCGCGTACACCAGGGTGGCGCCGGAGACGAGCGGCATGAACTGTTCGAAGGCGGCCACGTCGAAGCCGGGCGAGGTCAGTTGGAGCCACACGTCGTCGGCGGTGAAGGGGTGCCGGTCGAGGCAGGCGAGGAGGGTGTTGGCGACCGCGCGGTGGGAAACGGTGACGCCGCGGGGGCGCCCGGTGCTGCCGGAGGTGTAGATGACGTACGCCGGGGCGGCGGGGTCTGCGACGGGTACGGCGGGCGGAGTCCGCTCGCCGGGGGCGGTGAGGGCCTCGACGTCCAGGACGGGCGGGCCGGAACCTTCCGTGCCCGGTCCGAACAGCGTCTCGGCTGTGTCCTTGGCGCAGACCAGCGCGCCGACACCGGCGTCGGCAATGCAGTGGCGCAGGCGCAGCGGCGGGTACGCCGGGTCGAGCGGCACGTACGCGGCCCCGGCCTTGAGCACCCCGAGGAGGGTCGTGGCGAGGAGCGGGGAGCGCTCGAGGCACACGGCGACGCGGTCGCCGGGCCGGATCCCGCGGGTGGTGAGGCGGGCGGCCACGGTGTCGGCGTGCCGGTCGAGTTCGGCGTAGGTGAGGCTGATGTCGGTGCCGACGACGGCGACCTTGTGCGGGTGGGCGGCGACCTGCCGGGCGACGAGGGCGGGCAGGGTGGTCTGCGCTGCCGGGGGGCCCGGCTCCGGGGCGCGGCCCAACCGCTCGTACTCCCCCGGTTCGTACAGGGTGACGCCGCGCAGTGGCGGGTCACCGTCCGCGAGGCGGTCGAGCACTGCGGCCAGCTGGCCGGCCAGCCGCTGTGCGGTGGCACGGTCGTAGAGGTCGGTGCTGAACTCGACTTCGACGTCGAGGTCTTCGCCCTCCTCCTGGAAGGTGAAGGACAGCTCGAAGGTGGCGGTGTCGCGGTCACCGGCGTCCCAGGGTGCGGTCCGCGCGCCGGGCAGCTCCAGTGGACGCGGGCGGCGCTGGCGGTGGTTGACGACGGCCTGGAAGGGGACGGCCGCGCGGCCGGTGGTGGCGGGGGCGAGCTCCCTGCCCACGGCCTGGAAGGGGACGTCCTCGTGGTGCAGGGCCTCGGTACAGGCTGCCCGGACGCGGGTGAGCAGGACACCTGCCGTGGTGTCCGCGTCCGCCTCGACGCGGACGGGCAGCAGGTTGACGAAGCAGCCCACGAGGTCCTGTGCTCCGGCCCGGTTCCGCCCGGCGGCCAGGGCGCCCAGGGTGAGGGTGTCGCGTTCGGTGTGGGCGGCCAGGACCGTGTACACCCCGGCCAGGTGGAACATGTACGGGCTGACACCGTGCCGGCGGGCGGCCTCGGCGTGGCGCGCGTGCTGCGCGGCGCCGATCCGCTGCCGCACCCGGTCGCCGGATCCGCTGAGGACGGCGGGGCGGGGCCGGTCGGTGACCAGGTCGAGGGCGGCGCCGCCGCCGGCGAGCGCGCCCTGCCAGAACCGGGTCGCGGCGGTGAGCCGTTCGGGGCGGGGTGCGAGGGAGCCGCGCAGGTGCTCGGGGTAGCCCGGGTCCAGGGGCGGCAGGTCCGCGGCCGGGTCCGCGTAGAGGGCGGACAGCTCGGACGTGAAGAGGTCCAGGGACCAGTCGTCGGCGATGGCGTGGTGGACGGCGAAGTGGAGCAGCGTGCTCCGGGCGTCCAGGGTGAGCACCAGGGTGCGCAGCAGCCGGGTGCCGTCGTCGTCCGGCTCCGCCGTGCGGTGCTCGGCGGCCAGGGCGCGGGCCAGGGCCTGGCGTTCGCCGGCCGGAACGCCGGTGAGGTCGATGAGGCGCACCGCCGCGCCCGGGTCGGCGGTCAGGCTCTGCCGCCAACCGTCGGCGTCTCGCCGTACGACGGTGCGCAGGGCGGCCTGGCGCCTGCCCAGTAGGGTCAGGGCGTTCCGCAGCCGGGCCCGGTCGAGGGGGCCGTCGATGAAGTACCCGCGTCCGATGACGTAGCGGCCGGTGTTTCCGGTGGCCTCCTGGTCGAACCAGATCCCTTCCTGGGCGGGCGACAGCGGCAGCCGGCCGGGATCCGCCCCGGGGCTGGCCGGGGCGGGGGTGGCCGGGGCGGGGCTGGCCACGAGGGCTGCCAGGGCGCGGATCGTCGGGGCGGCGAAGAGGTCGGCGACCGTCAGGGCCGCGCCCTGGTCGCGTTCGAGGCGGGCGAGGATCGCCAGAGCGGACAGGGAGTCGCCGCCGGCGGCGAAGAAATCGGCGTCCGGGCCGACGGCGCGGCCGAGGACGGCCTCCCAGTGCGCGGAGACGGCGCGCAGGGCGGCGGCGGCCTCCTCGGCATCGGGGCTCGCGGGAGTGGAGCTGACCGGACCGCCGGGCGCCGCGGCCGCGCGGTCGGCGAGGACGGCGAGCAGCCGGCGGTCGGCCTTGCCGTTGGCCGTGGCCGGCAGCTCCGGCAGGACGGTGACGACGTCCGGAACCGCCGGTTCGGTCAGCAGCCGGGCAATGTGGGCGATGAGCCGGTCGCCCGAAGCCGGGGCACCCGGGTCGGTCGGGGTGGTGGGGGCGTCGACCGGTGTCAGGGTCACGTACGCGGCCAGTCGGCGGGCGTTCGCGGCGCCGTACGGAACCACGACCGCCTCCCGGACCGCCGGGTGGGTCCGCAGTGCCCGTTCGGCCTCGGCCGGTTCGACGCGGTGGCCACGGATCTTGACCTGGTCGTCGAAGCGCCCCAGGAAGGCGAGTTCGCCGCCGGGGAGGCGGCGGACCCGGTCGCCGGTCAGGTAGGCGGTGCGGCCGGGCCTGCCCGGCTCGGGGACGAACCGCTCGGCGGTCTGCTCCGGCCCGCCGCGGTAGCCCTGGGCAACGCCCGGGCCGCCGATGCAGAGTTCGCCCTCCTCGCCGGGCGCGACCGGGGTGCGGTCGGGGCGCAGGACGTGGGCGGTGGCCCCGGCGAAGGGGCGGCCGATCGGCACGTCCTGCCAGGCTCCGTCCCAGTCGTCCGGGCCGTCGAAGGTCTGCCAGCAGGCGTAGACCGTGGTCTCCGTGGGTCCGTAGCCGTTGACGATCCGGCAGCCGGGCAGCTCGCGCAGGGCGGTCCGTACCGCGTCCGCGTCGGCCCGGTCGCCGCCGGACACGCACAGGCGCAACCCGCTCAGGTCTGCGGTGATGTGTTCGATGGCCAGCCGGAACAGCGGGGCGGCCAGCCGCAGGACCGTCACGCCGTGGCGGGCGCACTCCCGGCCGATGTCGTGGATTCCGGGCCGCTCGGACTGCGGCAGCACGAGCCGGGCGCCGTTGAGCAGGGCGCCCCAGATCTCGAAGACGGAGGGGTCCACGTGGAGCGGGGCGAGCTGTAGAACGGTGTCGGCGGCGGTCAGTCCGGCCTCGGGGGCGCGGGCCAGTGCCAGGACGGAGTGGTGCGCGACGCGGACGCCCTTGGGGGCGCCGGTGCTGCCGGAGGTGTGGATGACGTAGGCGGTCCGCCCGGCCCCGGGGGCGTGCGACGGGCTCCGGTCCGGGTCCGGGGCGAGGTCGAGATCGAGGTCCGGGTCCGGGTCCGGTGCGTCCTCGTCGACGGGCAGGACCGTCACCCCCACGGGCAGGAGGGCGCGCAGCCGCGCGGTGTCCTGCCCGGCTGCGAAGACGGTGCGCAGGTGGTTGTCGAGGACGAGCGCGCGGATCCGTTCGTCCGGCGCGTCGGGGTCCAGCGGCAGGTAAGCGCCCCCGGCCAACACCGTCCCCAGCAGGGCGGCGATGGTGCCGGGCGAACGCCGGGCGCAGATCCCGACGCTCTCGCCGGGGGCGGTCCGGTCGGCGAGCCGGCGGGCGGCGGCCGCGGCCCGGGCGGCGAGTGCGCCGTAGCCGATCCGTAGGCCGCCGTGGATCAGGGCGGTGCGGTGGGGGTGGGCGCGGGCCACGGCGGTGAAGGCCGCGCCGAGGGTGACGGGGGTGGCGGGGGTGGTGGTGTTCACGGGGCCGAGGTCACCTCCTGCGGGTCGCGTTCCAGGGCCTCGACGACACTGGCGGTGTCGAAGAGGTCGAGGTAGCGGGAGATGAGCCCGTCGCGGACGGTGAAGACGTTCATCCACTGGGCCTCGTAGCGTGCGCCGTTGGCGAGGACGTGGGTGCGGCTCACGCCCAGGACCACGACCCGGTCCCCGGCGTCGAGGTACTCGTAGGCATCGCACTCCTGGACCCGGATCAGCTCGTGGACGATGGCGAAGAACGCGCGGAAGCCCTCGACGCCCCGGTAGACGCCGGCCCACGGCAGCGAGGCGGGGCCGTGGTAGACCCACTCGAAGTCGGGGGCGAGCAGCGGCTCGATGTCGGCGAGGCGGCCCTCGTCGAACAGCCGGAAGAAGGTGCGGATCACTTCGACGTTCTGCGTGCTCATACGGTGCTCCTCGAAGGTGCGGGGGTGCGGGACGGGCCGGGCTTCAGCAGGCCGGAGAGCCGTTGGCCGAGCCGGAACAGGGCGGCGTGGGCGAGGAGCCGGGCCGGGCCGGTGCGCGAAAGCCTGCGGGCGCCGCGCATGACCTGGAAGACCTCCCGCTCGGTGGCGGTCAGGGGCAGCAGGAACACGTCGTAGACGACGAAGGCCCGGGCGCGGGTGATCCACCAGAGGATGAGGGCGTACGTCATCCCCTCGCCCTCGGGGTCGACGAAGCGGCCGAGCGCTCCGGGTACGCGTGGTTCGAACCGGCCGAGCATGCCTTCGGCGAAGCGGCGGCCGATCACTCCGCGCGGCCCGGTGTCCATCGCGGCGAGTCCGGCGGCCACGAGGTCCGACAGGGCCCGGACCCGTTCGGGCAGGCCGAGGGCGTCGACCTGGCGAATGGCCTGGAGGGCGAAGTGGGCGCCCAGGGCGTGGGCGTGGTGGGTGCGCAGTTCCTCGACGAGCTGCGGGTTGGCCCGGCGGGCGGCGTCGTACACCTCGTCGGAGACGAGGGCGGCACCGGTGGGGAAGCAGCCGTAGCTCAGTGCCTTGGACAGGCTCATGAGGTCGATGTCGGGGAGCCGGCCGTGGTGGGCGAATCGGGTACCGCAGCGGTAGTAGGACGTCAGGACCTCGTCGACGCCGACGAGGTAGCCCTGTTCGGACCGGCCCGCGGTGACGGCGTCGAGGAGCGGTCCGGGGATCGGGGCGTAGGCGTCGGAGCTGCCGTGGACCAGTTCGATCCACACGAGCCCGATCTCGCCGGTGGCCGCCTCCTCGCGGAAGTCGTCGACGGCGTGCGGGGTGAAGGGGTCGATGTAGCGGATGTCGTCGTAGAGGGGGCCGAAGGGCGCGCGGGTGCGTCCGGCGGCGGTGGCCAGCAGCGAGACGAGGGTCTTGCCGCCGTAGTTGTGCTTGAAGACGACGATGCGCCGCCTGCCGGGGCGGGCGAGACGGGCGAGGGTGATGGCGCTCTCGACCGCGGACGCGCCGCTGACGGCGGGGAAGGTGTGGGGCAGTCCGGTTTCGCGGGCCAGGACCTGCTCGAGCTCGCGGACGTGGTCGCGGGCGGGGTCGTGGCCGCGTACGACGTCGGTCAGCGCGTCGGCGGGGTTGTGGCCGGCCACGCCGAGCCCGGCCCCGCACAGTCCGTCGACGAGGTCCAGTTCGCGGCCGGAGTCGAGGCGGACGGTGAGCCGGGAGCCCTTGGCGCGGACGACGTTCAGCGCGCCGTGCAGCTTGCGGTGCATGCGGACGGCCATCGGGTTCACGTGGCGGGCGTACAGGTCGAGGGTGGCCTGCCGGTCGGCGGCGGCCGCCGCGAGGACGCGGTGCACGGGGGCGGCGGCGTCCCATCGGGGGCGCAGCCGGGCGCCGACGGCGCGCACGGCGACGCTGTTGCCGCCGTAGGTGTTGGAGTGCAGGAACCCGGTCTTCGGGGTGGTCCACGGCGCGAACGTGTCGTGGGTACCGGTGAAGGCGCCGAACGGGACCTCGTACCCGGTGAGGGATTCGCCCAGGACGACGAGGTCGGGGCGGAGCGCGGTCACGGCGGGGTCGGCGGGGCTGTCCGGGGCGACGTCGCTGAGGTCGACGACGACGCGGGCTCCGGTGGCGCGCGCGGTACGGGCCAGCTCGACGACGGCGGCGAGGGCGCCCGTGTCGAGGAGTTCGGGGGCGCGGACGACGAGCCCGCACACGGTCGTGCCGTGCAGGGCGGTGCGCAGGCCGGCGACGGTGGTGCGGGTGAGGAGGCCGGGGGCGAGGGCGCGGTCGGGGCCTTCGCCGAGCGGGTCCGTGCGGCGGGCGAGGGTGCCGTCGGGGTCCAGGACCAGAACGCGGCCCCGGTGGGTTGCGGCGGTCGTGGCGGCGCGGTGGCGCAGGAGTTTGACGGCGCCGTGCAGGGCCTCGTAGCGGGAGTTGGCGAAGAAGGTGCGGTAGTGGGTGCCGGGCGGGCGGCCGCCCAGTTCCCTGACGAACTCGCTGACGAGGTGGCCGGCCTGGGCGGACTCGGTGGTCACGAACCAGGACGGCATGGCGAAGACGGGTTGTTCCTGCGCGATGAGGTCGGCCAGGATGCCGAGGGTCTGCGGGCCGGCCGGGCGCAGGTGCGGTGCCGGGCCGGGGGCGGCGTGGGGGTTCGGGTTCATGACGCCATCTCGCTCGTGGGAGGAGTCCCGGCGGCGGGTGTCCGCGGGATCGCTGCGCTTGCGGGGTGCGGGTGCGTTGCGGGGGTGCGGGTGCGGGGTGCCGCGACGCGCAGGCGGCGGAACCACAGCCGGGCGGACCCCGGCCCGGCGCCCGGTGGCCGGCCACCGCCGGGACCGCCTCGGCACTGCGCCGAGGCGCCGCCGATGGCGGGACCACCACCGGGCAACGCCCGGCACGGCACCGCGCCTTGGCGAGGTCGACCGCGGCCGCCGCCTGGCAGGGCCCGCGGCGGGGCCGAATACGGCCCCGCCGCCTGGCCGTTGCGGCGATGTGCCCGGAGTGAACCGACTGCGGGCCACGACCGGGCAGCGCCGGTCACGGCACCGCACCCAGGCAAAACCGACGGCAGGACCGCCGGTCAGAGCCAGGAGCAGTACCGGGGCCGGCACCCGGTGGCGGGAAACCGCCGGACCGTTGCGGCACCGCAACCCGGCAGAACCGACGGCCAGACCGGCGGGCGCAGCCAGGGGCGGCGCCCGCCGGGGAGCCACCGCCGGGCACGGCCCGTTGCGGCACCGGCCGGTCTGGCAGGGCCGACACCAGACCTGCGGGCGGAGCCAGGAGTGGTACCGGGGCCGGCACCCGGTGGCGGGAAACGGCAGGGCCGACGGCGGACCGTCCCCGGGCTGAGCCGGTCACGGCATCGCGTCCGGGCGGAGTTGATGGAGGGAACGCCGATGGCAACGCCGGTCACGGTGCCTCGTCCCCGACGGCGGGGTAGGGCCGGGCGGCGGGGGGCGCGCTGTCAGGTACGCTCCCCCGCCGCCCGGGGTCTCAGGTGGCCCGGACGCGCGTCGCGTCGGCCTTCTCGCCGCCCCAGCGGAGGGCGACGGGGGTGGCGGACGGCTCTTCGGGGGTGGCGAGCCATCCCACGAGTGCGCCGTCGCGGGTGACGAGCACCGCGGCGGAGCCGGTGGGCAGGTCCAGCGTCCAGCCACCGCCGGTACCGGTGACCCGGTCGTCGGCGTCGGTGGGGTTGAAGGCGCCGATGACGCGGACGCCGTCGGGGCCGGACCGGCTCAGGACGCGGGCCCCGCCGTGCTCCGTGGTCCAGCGCTGGCCGGCCGGAGCCGGGAGCGCGTCGGCGAACGCGGCGAGGAACGCGGCGGCCGCGCCGTCCGCGGACTCACCGGCCGGCAGCGTCAACTCGCCGGGACCGTCGCCGGCGGGGTGCCCGGCCCGCAGCACGGCGACGGGGACGGGGGTGCCGTCCGCGGCGGGGGCCGGCCGCTCGTCGAGCCAGCCGAGCCCGATCAACCTTCCGGAGTCGGCCAGTTGGTGGTGCACCGCGTCGGCGAGTTCCGCGAGGACGGTGCGGCCGGTGCGCTGCCAGGCGCCGGCCTCGGGCAGGGCCCGGTCGACGAGGACCACCGCGTCGCGGTCCAAGGCGGTGCCGGCCAGCAGGTCGCCGTGGCGTTCGAGGAACGCGGCCAGCAGCCGCAGGCCCTCGGCGTTGGCCTGGTGGGCCCCGCCCTCGGCGAGCGGTGCGCCCGGGGTGTACGGCGGTGCGTGCAGGGCGGGGTCCACCCCTTCGGCGCGCAGCCCGTCGGGGTCCATGTCGACCAGCGGGCCCCAGTTCTCCGTGGCGCAAGCGGTGTAGACGCTGACGGTGGTGGAGCCCAGGAGGAGGGCCAGCAGGGCGTTGAAGACGGGGGTCGCCGGCCGGGCGAAGGACTCGTCGGTCCAGGTGAACCCCCAGTTCGCCTCGACGACGTCGGTGCCGCCGAGGAGGATCCCGGCCAGGTGGGAGCCGAAGGCTGCGGTCTCCCTGGCCGGGTTGCCGATCCATTCGGTGTGGCCGACGAAGTACCCGGAGCCCTGCACGGCGCGCTGCCGGGCGGCCCAGGCGTCGAGGGCGGCGCGCGGTGCGGCGACCGCGGTGAGGGGGACGTTGGCCAGCCGGGCCGGGCCTTCGGGGAAGAGCGCGGAGATCCGGTCCCACAGGTCGACGATGGCGTGCCCGGACCAACGCGACCACTGCTGTCGCGTGGCGCTGGTCCACCGGGTGACGTCCTCGGTGGCGAGGGCGGCCTCGTCGGGCAGGCCGCGTCCGGTCAACCAGCGGGCGAAGGCCCGACGGGCGGCCGGCGAGGCGTCCTGGGCGTCCACGGGGAGGTGGGCGTCGCCGCAGGTGCCCTCGTTGCCGAGCTGGAGGGCGACGACGGGGCCGTCGGGGGCGGCGGCCCGGGTGACGACCTCGTCGGCGACGGCCTTCAGCCAGGTCTCGGTCTCGGCCTGGACGGCCGGGTCGAGGAGGCTGGGCAGCGGCTCGCCCTGGGAGGTGAGGACGGCGCCGTCCAGCCCCTGGTAGGGGGTGTGTCCGGGGCCGCAGAGGCGGTCGGGCAGCCCGCCGAGCTGGACCTCGGCGTGGATGAAGGGGCCGGGCTTGAGGAGGACGCCCAGTCCGGCGGCGGCGGCCAGCTCCAGCAGTCCGACGACGTCGCGCTGCGGGTCGGTCTTCCCGGTGAAGTCGAAGGAGCGGTCGTCCTCCTGCGCACCCGTTTCGTGGAAGCGCCACGGGAGGTAGCAGGAGACGACGTCCACGCCGAGGGCCCGCAGTTCGCGCAGGTCGGCGCCCCAGTTGGCGGGGGCGGCCCGGTAGTAGGGGTACTCGCCGACGACGACGGGCCGGGTGGTGCCGGGGACGAGCGCTCCGGCGAGCGTGGTGCGCGGGACGGGGCTCATGCGGCCGCTCCGTCGTGCGGGGGTACGAGGACGACCTTCAGGGCGGTGTACTCGGCGCCGGGGACGGCGGCGAGGGCCTTGAACGCCTCTTCGTGGTCGGCGAGGGCGAAGCGGTGGGTGACCACGCGCTCCAGCGGCAGCTGCCGGGCGAGCTCGACGGCCTTGGGGAAGATCATGCTGTTGTAGTCGCCGGCGCCGATGATCTGCAGGCCGCGCTGGAGCAGGGTGAGGGGCCGGACGGTGGCGGAGGCGTTGCTGTTGAAGCCCATGACGACGACGCGGCCGCGCACGGCGGCGTAGCCGATGCTCTGCTCGAGGAGGTTGCCCACGGAGTCGACGACGAGGTCGCCGCGTTCGGTGAGGGCCGGGTCGTCCGGGGTGTGGACGGTGACGCGGCCGCCGAACTCGGGGGCGTCGAAGATCTCCTGGCCGAGCCGGCCGCGTACCGGGTCGGGTTCGACGAGGAGGACCGTCGCGCCGTAGCGCTGGGCGGCCATGGCGGTGACCACGCCCATGGGGCCGCCACCGACGACGACGGCGGTCTCGCCGGCCGCCAGGCGGCCAGCCTCGATGTTGTTGAGTGCGCAGGCGAGCGGTTCGACGACGACGGCGCGGTCGAAGTCCATGTCTTCGGGGATCGCGTGGCAGAAGAGCTCGGGGAGGCGGATGAACTCGGCGAAGGAGCCGTCGTAGTCCAGGCCCACCTCGGTGCCGGCCTTGTGGCCGCAGAAGTTCCAGTGGCCTTCGAGGCAGGTGGGGCAGTTTCCGCAGTACAGGGTGGGGTTGACGATGACCCGGTCGCCGACGGCGAAGCGGGTGACGCCGGGGCCCGTGGAGTCGACGACGCCGACGGCCTCGTGGCCCATGACGACACCGGTCTCGGCCGGGAACTTGCCGACGAGGACGCTGCGGTCGGTCCCGCAGATGCCGCTCTGGGTGACGCGGATGATGACGTCGTCCGCGGCCAGCGGCTCCGGCTTGGGGTGGTCGACGAGGGCGAGCGTGCGGTCGGCGGTGAGCGTCAGTGCCTTCATGATTCCTCCCTCGCGGGCGCGGCGGCGGCGCGGCCCAGGTCCCAGCGGATGGTGTCGAGCAGTTGCTCGTGGAGTTCGGGGGTGGCGGCGGCGATGCAGGACTTCTGGTTCATCGGGCCGAGGTCCACCAGGGACGTGCTGCCGAGGTCGTCGCCGTAGGCGTCGGTGATGACGACGCCGGCCTGCCGGGCGAGGTAGACGACGGCGGCGATGTCGTAGGGGAAGAGGTGCAGGATCGAGCCGCGGCCGACCCGCAGGAACGCCTCTTCGGTGTCGGGGTGGTCGCGCAGCACGCGGTTGCCGATGTCGACGTAGGCGTCGAGCTGGCCGGTGATGATGCGGGAGATGGAGAAGGTGCTGCTGTTGAAGACGAAGATGCCGCCGGTGTTGGCCGAACGGTCCACGAGGTGGCCGTACGCCTCGGTCATCAGGTCCATCGGGTGGCCGTTGAACTCGATCGACCAGAACATGTGGGTCGGGTCGGTGTTCCGGCTCAGCCGCGGGACCGGGGTGGCGAATCCGCCGCTGTCGAGACCGCCGGTGTCGTCGCCGTAGAGCCATGCGCCGCTCTTGATCTCGACCAGGCAGGCGGCGTCGACGTCGGCGAGGGTGGGTTTGCCGTCCCCGTAGGGGGCGGCCGCGATGGACACCATGCCCATTTCGAGGCCGGCCGAGGTGGGGCGGGTGCCGTCGATCGGGTCGACGACGAGGAGGACCTGCGGCTCGGGGGCGAGCTCCACGTAGGAGCCGTCCTCGGTGTAGAGGGCCGCGGGAACGTGGGCGTGCTCGCGCAGGTAGTCCAGTACGGCCTGCTCCGCCACCTCGTCGACGTCGAACTGGGCGTCGCCGCCGGGCGAGTCGCCGTGGACGCTGCGCTCGCGGCCGGTGGCCTCGTAGGCGAGGAGTTCGGCGCGGACGTGCTGTCCGAGGGAGATGAGCAGCCGCTTCATCGGGTTGTCGGCGGCCAGCGGATCGTCGGCCGTCACCGGGGTGTCGGCGGTCGTCGGGGTGCCGGCGGTCATCGGGCCAGCTCCGCGAGGAAGAGGTTCTCGAGCTTGTCGCAGATCTCCTCGGCCTGGTCCATGGTGAGGATCAGCGGCGGACGGATCTTGAGCACGTTGCCGTAGCCGTAGCGCGAGGTGCGCAGGATCAGGCCGTGGTCCATGGCCTTGGTGGCCAGGTGGTTGGTGAGCTTCACGGCGGGCTTGCCGTCGGCTTCGGCGATCTCGAAGCCGATCATCAGTCCGACGCCGCGGACGTCGACGATCTGCGGGTAGCGGCGCTTCATGTCGTCGAGGCGCTGCATGATGTAGTCGCCGGTGCGGGTGACGTTCGCCAGGAACGCGGGCTGCCGCACGATGTCGAGGGTGGCGTTGGCCGCAGCGGCGGCCAGCAGGTTGGCGCCGTAGGTGAAGGAGTGGTGGTTCGCGGGGAGGCCGGCGAGCCGCTCGTTGGTGATGATGGCGGCGACCTGCGCACCCGATCCGCCGAGGCCCTTGGCCGTGGTGATGGCATCGGGTTCGACGTCGAAGTACTGGGCGGCGAACATGTGGCCGGTACGGCCGATGCCCGTCTGGATCTCGTCGAATATGAGGGCGATGTTCTGCTCGTCGCAGAAGGCGCGCAGTTTCTGCATGTAGCCGTCCGGCGGAACGATGTTGCCGCCGTTTCCGGAGATCGGCTCGATGAGTAAGGCGGCGACCCGGCCGGAGCTGGCGTAGTCGACGAAGTCCTCCAGCCGGTCCACGCACATCATCCCGCAGGAGCCCTCCTTCTGCCCGTAGAAGCAGCGGAAGCAGTACGGGTCGGGAACCTGGAGGCTGCCGGGGAAGAGGTTCGGGAACGGCTCGCGACGGAACGCGTTGCCGGACATCGACGTCATCATCATCGTCTGGCCCACGTGGCTGCGGAACAGCGTGATGACCTCGGACTTGCCGGTGGCCATCTGGGCCATCTTGATGGCGCCCTCGTTGGCGGCGGAGCCGCCGGAGACCTTGGGATGGACCTTCGTCAGGTTGTCCGGGGAGACCTCGACTAACCGCTGGACCAGGCCGTTGACCGGATCGCTCTGGTAGGAGGAGGTGATGTGGACCACCTTGTCGAGCTGGTCCTTCATCGCGGCGACGACGGCCGGGTGGGAGTATCCCAGGCTCAGGTTGAAGGTCGCCGACGCGCAGTCGAGGTAGCTCTTGCCGTCCTCGTCGTAGAGGTAGACACCCTCGCCCCGCGCCATCTTGTAGTCGCTGACGGGGTAATAGATGTGCTCGGTAACGTCCTTGGTTTCCATCGGTCCCTCTCACACGGGTCGTTCGAGACGTCAACACGTCGAAGAATGGACGGCAGAATTGCAGTTCACGTCCAGTGGAAAAGAATTCGGATACGGCGACTTGATGCCGGTGGGGGGCGGCCCGGATACTTCACCCGTTGGAGACAGGGATCTCGTGGCAGCGCCTTCTCTTTCATCTGATCACATTCCAACTCGGCCTGACAAGTGACCATTTGGAAATGCGGATCTTTTTACTCCCTTTACCGTCCGGTTTCTCTACCCGGGAAAGGAGAGGGCGCCGGCGGAGCCGCTCGGGGAACGGGGCACGGCCGTCGCGGCGTGCGCGACGGGCAGCCCGGCCGGCCCCGGTGCGGCCACGGCCCGCAGGGTGCGCCGGGACGCCTTGTCCCGGGACAGGGCGGGCCGGCACAGGTGATGCAGTCCGGGTCGGGGGCGGCGAGCGCCGCGGGACCGAGGCGTTCCGCCCAGTCGGACGGCGCCGTCACGTCAACGCCGCCTCCAGCGCGACCAGTAGTTCCTCCGGCGAGGTGAACACGTGGCCCTGGAGGCCGAGTCTGCGTGCCGCGTCCACGTTCTCGGCCCGGTCGTCGACGAACAGGATCTCTCCGGGCGGCAGCCCGAGTTCGCGGACGCACCACTCGTAGGCGGCGGGTTCGGGCTTGGCGCTGCCGATCCGGCAGGAGAGTCCGCGGACCGCGAACCGCTCCAGCCACGGCTGGGTGGCCTCGTACCGGGCGGCCAGGTCCTCGGGGATGTTGGAGAGGAGGCCGAGCACGAGCCCCTGGTCGGCGAGGAGGCCGAGCAGGTCCACCATGCGCCGGTCGATCTCGCTCCAGCTGGCGAGGTCGGCGGCGGTCAGCTCCTCGGTCAGCCGCCCGTCGAGCGGGACGTCCAGGTGCGCGAAGACCGCTCGCCAGTAGCCGGGCCCGGTGACCTCGCCGCGGTCGTAGGGGGGTCGCTCGGACCAGTACGCCGCCCAGAAGCGGTCGGGGTCGGCACCGGCCGTGCGTTCCAGGACGGCCGTGGACTCGGGCGACTGGACACGCGCGATGACACCGAACATGTCGAAGAGGACGGCTTTCATCCTTCGGTTCCTCACGTTCTACGGGTTCAGGGGTGTGGTGACGGCGTCCGTGCGCCCGGAGTCGCGCGGGCCGGGCACGCCCCCGGGGTCGGGGGCGTTGCGGCGCAGCCACAGGCTCAGCGCGCCGCAGACGACGGCGAGCAGGAACAGCAGGAGCGGCACCGTCTTCACCTCCATCGTGTCGATGACGGCGCCGAGCAGCGGCGGGAACGCCACGCCGCCGATCATCGAGGCGGCGATCACATAGGCGCCTGCGGCGCCCACGCCGGGCACGGCGCGGTTCAGCCAGGGCAGGCAGGTGGGGAAGATCGGCGCGATCATCAGGCCGACGCCGAAGTACGCGTACGGGGCGAACGCCGGGACCGTCGCCAGGAGGAGGAAGCCGGCCATGCCGACGCAGCAGACGAGGAGGATCGACGGCGCGGACCAGCGCAGGCTGATCGGCGCGGCGACGAACCGGCCGAGGGTCATGGCGGCCCAGTAGGCGGAGGTCGCGGTCGCTGCGGTGGCGGCCCCGTACCCGACGGCTTCGAGGTGGGTGGGCTCCCAGCCGCCGACGCCGGTCTCGATGGCGACGTGCAGGACGTAGATGCCGATGAACACCCCGATGATCGGGAGCACCCGGGCGCCTCCCGCCGGGGCGCCGTCCACGGGGGCGGGGGCGGGCTCCCGGGCGGCCACCCCGCCGAGGGTGACGAGGATCAGCAGGCTGATCACGCCGGTGCCGATGAAGATCTCCGGATAGCTCTCCGCCCCGAGCCAGCCGATCAGGGCGGGACCGGCGATCGCACCGATGCCGAAGTGCCCGTTCAGCAGGTTGAGCATGGCGGTGCTGCGGTGGCCGAAGCCGACGGCGAAGAGCTGGTTGAGGCCGTAGTCGATGCCGCCGAAGCCCAGGCCGATGACGAAGGTGCCGGCGAGGGCGAGGGTCCAGCTCGGGGAGAAGGCGAAGGCGGCGGCACCCACGGCCATCAGCACGTAGGAGCCGCCGAGCAGCACCCGGTTGTTCAGGCGGCCCCGCAGGAGGTGGTAGATCAGCACCCCGAGGAGGGCGCCGACGAAGTGGGCGCTGAGGCTGAGCCCGGCCACGGCCGGGCTGATGCCGAACTCGTCCCGCAGGGCCGGGATCGCCGGACCGTAGAGCGCTTGGAGGGCGCCGATCACCACGAACGCCAGGCACGAGGCGACGATCGCGACGGTGGTGAGGAGGGGTTTCCCTCCTTCTGGCAGGTCGGCCTCACGGGTGGCGGTCATGGCTCTCCTCATCGGTCACGGCCGAATGAACACGATCAATGTTCACAACAGCAGGAAGTTCCCCCTACTCCGCTCAAGCTACACATCACGAATGTTCATTTCAACAGTTTGAATGTTCGAAACGCACATCCTGGCGGCCCTCCGCCCCCATCTGTGCTAAAAGCAGACACATGAACGTGATGGAGAGGCACAAGTTCGTCGTGGAACTGCTCGTGCAGCAGAACCGCGCGACGGTGGCCGAGCTGGCCCTGGCCACCGGGGCGTCCGAAATGACCATCCGCCGGGACCTGGAAGTACTGGAGTCCCGGGGAGCACTGCGCCGCGTGCGCGGCGGCGCGGTGAGCAGCCTGCCCGGCGGAGTCGAGCCCCCCTACGCGATCCGGGCCATGTCCGGAACGCGGGCCAAGGAGCGACTGGCGCGCGCCGTGGTCGAACTGCTCACCGACGGCGAGACCGTCGCGCTGGACACGGGCACGACCGCCGCGGCCATCGCCAAGGCCATGGCGGACCGTCAGCTCACCGTCACCCCCCTCTCACTGCACGCGGCCTTCACCCTGTCCGCACACCCCGGCATCCAACTGGTGATGCCCGGCGGGCAGGTGCGCCCCGAGGAGCTGTCCTTCTACGGCCACGCGCCCGTGCAGACCTTCAAGGACCTGTGCTTCGACACGTTCATCCTGGGCTGCTGCGGTGTCGACCCCGTCCAGGGAGCCACCGCCTACAACCTCGACGACGTCCAGGTGAAGCGGGCGGCGGTCGCCGCGGCGCAGCGCGTGATCCTGGTCGCGACCGCCGACAAGATCGGCCGCGCCGCGCTGGGCCGCATCTGCTCCATGGAAGAGATCGCCCTCGTCGTGACGGACGCCCCCGCGGGCTCCCCCGCGGTCGAGGCCCTGCGCGACCAGGGGGTCGAGGTGGTTCACCCGGCGGACGACTGAGCCCGACGGCCGACCCGGCCGGCCCCGACGGACGGGCCCGACGGACGGGCCCGCCGGTCGTCTGGGATCCATGCGTTCGTGCCTTTCCTGCACGGTGCGCAGCCCCGATCGGCGCGCCCCGCCCCAGCATCGAGCGGCAGACGGCCGCCCGCCAATGGGGTGCGACCGTCGTCTTACCGACTGTCAGAAAGACGACAGCAAGGGCTTGCTGCAACCTTTCGTAGGGCTCCTACGTCTTCCGGCCATCCCCGCGGAGGCACGTCGTCCGGCTCACCGATTCGCGCCGGCCGGCGAATTCCGCTACGGATCAAGGGTCTTGCGCCGACCTCCCGGCAAGCCTCGCGCACGGAAAGCGTGTCCGATACACGTTCCCGGGGCGGCGGGCCGGAGCGGAGTCTCCTAGCATCGCGATCGCGACGGATGCGAACGAGAGGGCAGCGAAATGAAATCAGGCGCGCCGAAACAGCCGCAGGACCGTGACCGACCCCAGGAGCTCACGTCCGAGGAGATGGCCCTCTACCGGGAGTTCGCAGAACACGGCCCCCTCCAGGAAAGCCAGCTGCTCGCCCGGGCGGAACCCGCCGCCATGGCCCGTACCCTCGACGCCCTCGTCTCCAGCGGCCTGGTCCAACAGATCGGCCCCGACTGCCTTGCAGCCACCAACCCCACCGACGTGTCGGCGCGGTTGCTCAAGCAGTGGGAGGAACGCGTCCAGGGGGCCCAGCTCGACCTGCTGCGCATGCGGGGGCAGCTCGCGGAACTGGCCATCGTGCACGCCGCACGCCAACGCACCCTGGAGGGGCCGCCGCTGGAACGCATCGAGTCGGCGGACGAACTCCAGCGCATCCTCGACCGGCAGGCCGCCGCGTGCACGCAGGAGGTGCTCTGCGCCCAGCCGGGCGGCCCCCTGCCCGAGGTCGAACTGCGCCGCGCCCGCGTCCGGCACCGGGACCTGCTCTCCCGTGGTGTCCCGGTACGCACGCTGTACCAACACTCGGCCCGGTTCGACCCGCCGACCGTGCGGTACGAGACGGAGCTGGCGGCTCTCGGGGCCGAGGCGAGGACGGTCTCCGGCGGCCTGGCCCGGTGCCTGGTCTTCGACCGGTCCCTGCTCGCCCTCCCGCTCCCGGAGACCGCGGGCGGGGCACTGCTCGTCCGCAGCCCCGACCTGGTCGCGTTCGTCGCCGAGCTGTTCGACCTGCTGTGGGCGACCGGCGAACGCATCGGCAAACCGCGCGAGAAGGCCTTCATCCAGGACGTCGCCGACCAGGCGAAACGATCCGTGCTGCAGCACCTGATGCAGGGCGACGACGACCGCGCCACGGCCCGCGCCCTGGGCATCTCGGTGCGCACCTGCCAACGCCACGTCTCCGCCATCATGCGTCAGCTCGGCGCGACGAGCCGCTTCCAGCTCGGCTACTTGGCGCACCAACACGGGCTGCTCGCCCCCGACGGACCGGACACCGCCCGTACGGTCGTCCCGACATCGATGTCACATCCCGCGCCCGCGCCGGCCGCTCCCGAGTCCGCGGGGTGCGCCGCGGACCGCAGCACCTGGATCCACCTGTCACGGGATCGCGGTACCGGGGAGTTCTCCGAGCGAATCGGGTGTCGTCAAGAGGCGTATTAGTGGGACTTTCGGGACCGTCCGGCCGTCGCGGACAGTGGCCTCACGTCGTCGTTGATCGACCGATCCGACTGAGGAGACTGACCACCGCATGGCCACTCACGACCGCGGGCCGCTGCCCCTGACCCCGCCGCAGAACGGCGTCTGGTTCGCGCAGCAGCTCGACCCCACCCGTCTCGACTACACCATCGCCGAGTACCTGGAGATCCGCGGGGCGGTGGATCCGGAGCTGCTCGCCGAGGCGGTGCGCACGACGGTGGCCGGAACCGAGACGCTGTGCGTCCGCTTCGCCGAGGTGGACGGAGTGGTGTGCCAGATACCCTCCGGTCCGCCGCCGCTGCGGATGGAGACGGCCGACGTCAGTGACCACCCGGACCCGGACGCCGAGTCCGAGCGGCTGATGCGCGCCGAGCTGGCCCGGCCGACGGACCTGGCGACCGGTGACGTGTGCCGGCACCTCCTGGTGCGGACCGGTCCGGCGACGTACCGCTGGATGCAGGGGTACCACCACCTCGTCGCGGACGGGGTCACCGGTTCGATCCTGGCCCGGCGGACCGCCGAGGTGTACTCGGCGCTCGTCGCGGGAGAGCCCGTACCGGCCCCGGAGTCCACGCCGTGGGAACAGATCGTGGCCGGGGAGGAGGAGTACGCCCGCTCCGAACGGTCGTCGGTCGACCGGAAGTTCTGGCGGGGCCGGCTGGACGGCGCCCCCGAGCCCGTGTCCTTCACCGGCAGCGTCCCGGCGCCCGCGTCGGGTACCACGGTGCGGGTGAGCGGCGAGCTCGACCCCGCCGATGCCCGTACCCTGCGCGATGCCGCGCGCCGACACGGCACGCGCTGGTCCGCGCTGGTGATGGCCGCGGCCGCCGCCCACCTGCACCGCGCGGGCGCCACGGAGGACGTGGTCCTGGGCCTGCCGGTCACCGGCCGCACCACACCGGACGCCCGCCGGACACCCGGCATGTTCTCGAAGGTCCTGCCGCTGCGGCTGGCGGTGACCGGGGACACCACGGTCGGCGAACTGCTCCGCCACACCTCCGCCGGCATCAAGGAGGCCCTGCGCCACCAGCGGTACCGGATCGAGGAACTCACCGGAACCGGGCCCCGGCTGTGGGACGCCGCCGTCAACCTCATGTCCTTCGACTACGAGCTGTCGTTCGCCGGCGCGCCCGCCTCCGCGCACAACCTCTCGGTCGGCCCCGTGGAGCACGTCTCCCTCAACGTCTACGACCGCGGTGGCGACAGCCCGCTGACCGTGCAGGCCGAGGGCGACGCCGCCGACGTCGGCCCGGCGGAACTCGACGTGCTGCGCGTGCGGTTCACCCGCTTCCTCGTCGCGCTCGCCACGGCCGACGACGAGGCCCCGGTGAGCTCGCTGCCCTTCCTCACCGCCGAGGACGAGGAGCAGCTCGCCGCTTTCGCGGAGGGCGGCGTCGACCCGGCCCCCGGGGACGGGCTGCTGCACACGCTCTTCGAGGAGGAGGCGGCGCGCACCCCTGACAAGGTGGCCGTGATCTGCGCCGATCAGGAGGTGACGTACCGTCAACTCGATGCCTGGGCGGCGGACATCGCGGACCGGCTGGGTCGGGCCGTGGATCCGGGCACGCCGGTCGGCGTGTGCGTGGAGCGCTCCCCCGCGATGGTCGCGGCCCTGCTCGGCGTCCTGAAGGCGGGCGGCTGCTACGTACCGCTCGACCCCGGCCTGCCGCCGGAGCGCATCGCCTACATCGTGCGCGACGCGGGGCTGGGCACGATCGTCGCCGGGCCCGGTAGCCTCGACCGGCTGCCGGTCGACCTCGCGTGCGTGGTCGACCCGGGAACGGTGAGCGGCCGGACGGGCGGCAACCGGGCGGGCGCAGCAGTGCCGGCCGCGTCCGCCGCGTACCTGCTGTACACCTCCGGCAGTACGGGCGAGCCGAAGGGCGTCGTCGTCCCGCACGCGGCGGCGGTCGACTTCGTCCACGGCCACCTCGCCCTGTGCGGCGCGGGCGGCAGCGGCGCGGGCGGCAGCGGCGCGGGCGGCAGCGGCGCGGGCGGCAGCGGCGCATCCGGATCAGGTGACACCGAGCGCTTCCTCGGCTTCGCCTCGCTCTCCTTCGACGTGTCCGTCCTGGACGTCTTCGGCGCGCTGCTGAGCGGTTCCACCCTGGTCCTGGCCACCGAAGCCGAACGGGTCGACGTCGACCGCCTCCAGGCCCTGCTCGCCGAGCACGCGGTGACCGTCGCCGATCTCCCGCCGGCGCTCCTGCCGCTGCTGGACCCGGCCGCCCTGCCCGCACTGCGGTTCCTGTCCACGGGCGGCGAGGCCCCGTCGGGGGACGCCGTCGACCGCTGGGCGGTGGACGGCCGCGAGGTCTGGAACGCGTACGGGCCCACCGAGGCCGCCGTGTCCGTCACCATGCACCGGGTGGTTCCGCCCTCGTACGGCCGGATCCCGCCCATCGGGCGGCCGATGGCCAACCACCGCGCCTACGTGGTCGACCGGGCGCTGCGGCTGCTGCCGCCGGGCGCGACCGGCGAGCTGTGCGTGGCCGGTGCCGGTCTGGCTCGGGGATACGCGGGACGCGCCGCCATGACGGCCGACCGCTTCGTGCCCGACCCCTTCTCCGGCGTTCCCGGTGCGCGGATGTACCGGACGGGCGACCTCGTGCGCTGGTCGGCGCGGGGCGAACTGGAGTTCCTCGGACGGGTGGACCGACAGGTCAAGATCAACGGGCACCGGATCGAACTGGGCGAGATCGAGGCGGTGCTCGGCCGGCAGCCCTCGGTGGGGCAGGCCGCGGTCGTGGTGCACGCCCCCGCGGGCGGGGCCCGACGGCTCGTCGCCTTCGTGGCGCCGCCGGGCGACGGTGGCCCGGCGCCCGAACCGGACCTGCTCGCAGCGGAGTTGGGTCGCCTCCTGCCGACCTACATGGTGCCCCGCACCTTCGTGGCGGTGGACCGGCTACCCCTCACCGCGAGCGGCAAGGTGGACCGCGCCCGGCTGCACGTACCCGAGGCCGCGGACCGTCCGGAGCGCCCCGAGCGTGCCTACGGCGCCACCGAGTTGGCCCTCGCGGCGCTGTTCTCCGAGGCCCTCGGTACCGCCGCCACCCCCGACGACAACTTCTTCGAGCTCGGCGGCGACAGCATCGCCGCCCTCAGCCTGACCAGCCGGGCCCGGGCCCGGGGCTTCTCCTTCACCCTGCGCGAGGTGTTCGCGCACAAGACGGCGGCCGCCCTCGCCGCGGCCGTCGGCGAGCCGGCCCCCGGTGCCTCCGAGGCCGCCGGTCCGGCCGTCACGGAGCACGGTCCCCTTCCCGCGACCCCGGTCATGCGCTGGCTCCTCGACGGGCCGGGCCCGATCGGGCGCTTCAGCCAGTCCATGGTGCTGGCCCTGCCCGAGGGTGCGGACGACGCCACGCTCGTACGGGTCCTGCAGTCGGTCGTGGACCGGCACGGGGCGCTGCGCCTGGGCGTGACCACCGGACCCGAGGGCCCGCTGTGCACGGTGGGCGAGCCCGGTTCCGTCGACGTGTCCCGGCTCTACCGCACCGTCGGTGCCGCGGGGTCGGACGGGTCCGCCCGCGCCGCGATCGTGGCGCAGGCGGCACGGGAGGCGGCCGGACAACTGGATCCCGCGGCCTCGGTGATGCTGCGAGCGGTGCGCTTCGATGCCGGTGGGGCGTCGCCGGACCGACTGCTGCTGTGCGTGCACCACCTGGCCGTGGACGGGGTGTCCTGGCGGATCCTGACGGCGGACCTGGCCGCGGCCTGGGAGGCCGCCGTCGCCGGGCGTCCGCTGCCGGCCTCGGACGGGGAGGTCTCGTTCCGTGCGTGGGCCCACCACCTCGAACTCCAGGCGCGTTCCCCGGAAGTGCTCGCCGAACTCCCGTTCTGGCGCTCGACCTTGGAGACCCCCGGGGCCGGCGCGGACCTGCAGGAACCCTGGCACCGGGTCCCCGACCCGGCACGGGACACCGCGGGCACCGCCCGCACCCTGACGCTCGACCTGCCCGCCGAGGTCGCCGGCCCGCTGCTGACGCGGGTGCCCGGCGCGCTGCGCACCGGTCCGGCCGAGGTGCTGCTCGCGGGCCTGGTCCTCGCGGGCCACCGGCTGCGCTCCCCCGGCAGCGCCCCGGGGTCGTTGCTGGTCGACCTGGAGGGCCACGGCCGCGTCGACCGCACCGGCCGTCACGACCTGGCGCGCACGGTCGGCTGGTTCACCACCCAGTACCCGGTCCGGTTCGACCTGGACGGCCTCGACCTGGACGCGGCGGCCCGGGGCGGCGACGCCCTCGCCGAGCTGGTCGCCCGCATCCACGCGGCGGTCGCCTCCGTACCGGACCACGGCACGGGCTTCGGTCTGCTGAGCCGGCTCGATCCGCGGAGCGCCGCACAGCTGTCCGGCCTCCCCCGCCCCGGCGTCCTGTTCAACTACCTGGGCCGGTTCGCCGGCGGGGACGGGGCGCCCTGGAACCCGGCCCCCGAAGCGGGCGGACTGCGGGCCGACGTGGATCCGGCGATGCCCGTCGAACACGCCCTGCAGATCGACGCCATGGCCGTGGACGGCGCCGACGGTCCCTCCTTCACCGCGGTGGTCACCCATCCCCGCGCCCTGCTGACCGATGCCGAGGCGGACGCCCTGGTGGCGGCTTGGGACGAGGCCCTGCGCCTACTGGCCGGCTGGACCGGCGCCCCCCGGCCGCGCCGCCTCACCCCCCGCGACCTGCCGCTGGTACGGCTGACACAGCCGGAGACCGACGCGCTGGCCGCGCGTTACCCGGGGCTCGCCGACGTTCTGCCGCTCTCGCCGCTCCAGGAGGGCCTGTTCTTCCACTCCGCCTTCGACACGGGCGCGATGGACGCCTACACCGGCCAGATCGTCCTCACCCTGGACGGCGCCCTGGCCGAAGACGCCCTGCGGACGGCCTGTGACCGGCTGCTGCGCCGCCACACCGCGCTGCGCTCCGCCTTCACCGACCAGGGTCTGGACCGGCCGGTGCAGATCGTCGTCGAGTCCGCCGGAGCGCCGTGGGAAGCCGTTGACCTCGGCGGGCTCGGCTCGGCCGACCGGCAGCAGGAGTGGGAGCGGCTGCTCGCGGCCGACCGGGCCCGCCGCTTCGACCTGGAGCGGCCGCCGCTGGTGCGCTTCACCCTGGTCCGGTTCGGCGCGGGCGAGCACCGGCTGGTCATGACGAACCACCACATCGTGTGGGACGGCTGGTCCTCGGCGGTGCTGCTGCGCGAACTGCTCACCGGGTACGCCGAACACGCCCCGGGCGCCGGGGACGGCGCGGTCGCGGAAGCGGTCCCGTACCGCTCGCACCTGGACTGGCTGGCCCGCCAGGACGACGGCGCCGCGGAGGCGGCGTGGAGCGGTGCGCTCGCCGGGCTGGAGGAGCCGACCCTGCTGGGCGCGGCCGACCCGAACCGGATCGACGCGCTGCCCGAGCGGGCCACGGTCGAGCTGTCGGCGGAGCTCACGACGCGGCTCGCCGCGCGGGCCCGTACCGCGGGCGTAACCCTCAACAGCGTGGTCCAGGGCGTCTGGGCGGTCCTGCTGGGCCGGGTGACCGGGCGGGACGACGTGGTGTTCGGCGGGACCGTCTCCGGGCGGACCGCGGACGTCGCGGGCATCGAGGAAATGGTCGGCCTGCTGATCAACACCCTGCCCGTGCGGTTCCGGATCCGGGAGGGCGAGCCGCTGCTGGCGGCGCTCGCCCGGTTCCAGGACGAGCAGGCGGAGCTGATGGACCACCAGCACGTCGGGCTCGCCGGCATCCAGCGGGCGGCGGGTCTGGGCGCCCTGTTCGACACCACGGTCGTCGTCGAGAACTATCCGCTCGACCTGGAGTCGATGCGGGACCTGGCCGGTGGGCCGCGGCTGACCGGGGTGGAGGGCTCGGACGCCACGCATTACACCGTCAACCTCATCGTGCTGCCCGGGGAGCGGCTGCGGCTGCACCTCGACCACCGCACGGACGTCCTCGACGCACGGACGGCCCGCAGCCTGGGCGAGGCGCTGGAGCGGCTGCTGACGGCCGTGGCCGACGCCCCCTCCACCCCGGTCGGCGAGGTGGACCTGCTCTCCGCGGAGCAGCACCGGCTGATCCGGGAGTGGAACGGCACGGCCGTGCCCGTCCCCGACACCACGCTGGTGGAGCTGTTCGAACAGCAGGTGGCCCGGACGCCCGGCGCCCCGGCGACCGTCTTCCGCGGCGAGCGCCTGTCGTACGCCGAACTCGACGCCCGCGCCGAGCTGCTGGCCGGTCAGCTGTCCGCCCGGGGCGCCGGTCCGGAGCGGATCGTCGCGGTCGCCCTGCACCGCTCCACCGAGATGGTGGTCTCTCTGCTGGCCGTGCTGAAGTCGGGCGCCGCCTACCTTCCGGTGGACCCCTCGCTGCCGGCGGACCGGATCGCGTACCTGCTGTCCGACGCCGAGCCCGTGCTGCTGCTCGCGGACCACGCGGTGGCCGCGACGCTGCCGGCCGCGGCGGACCTGCCCCGGCTGGATCCGGGGGCCGTCCACGACGGGACCACCGGTACGGTGCGCCGGGCCCCGCTGCCCGCGCACCCCGCGTACGTGATCTACACGTCCGGGTCGACGGGGCGGCCCAAGGCCGTCGTCGTGGAGCACTCGGCCATCGTCAACCGGTTGCTGTGGATGCAGGACCGGTACCGGCTGGGCTCGGACGACCGGGTGCTCCAGAAGACCCCGTTCGGCTTCGACGTCTCGGTGTGGGAGTTCTTCTGGCCGCTGCTGACCGGCGCCGCCCTGGTGGTCGCCGAGCCGGGCGGGCACAAGGACCCCGCCTACCTCACCCGGGTGATCCAGGAGGAGGCGGTCACCACCGTCCACTTCGTCCCGTCCATGCTGGCCGCGTTCGTGGAGGATCCCGAGGCGGGCCACTGCCGGTCGCTGCGCCGGGTCGTGTGCAGTGGCGAGGCGCTGCCGGAGGAGCTGAAGAACCGCTTCCTCGACGTGCTCGACGTGCCCCTGCACAACCTGTACGGGCCCACCGAGGCGGCCGTGGACGTCACGCACTGGGACTGCCGCCGCGAGGAGAGCGGGCCCGTACCGATCGGCCGTCCGATCTGGAACACCTCGCTGTACGTGCTCGATCCGCGGGGGCGGCCCGTGCCGGTGGGGGTCGCGGGCGAGCTGTTCCTGGCGGGCGCGGGCCTGGCCCGCGGGTACCTGCGCCGCCCGGCGCTGACCGCGGAGCGGTTCCCGCTGGACCCGTTCGGCCCGCCGGGCTCGCGCATGTACCGCACCGGCGACCTGGCCCGCCACCGGGCCGACGGCTCGGTGGAGTACCTGGGCCGCACCGACGACCAGGTGAAGATCCACGGCTTCCGGATCGAACTCGGCGAGATCGAGACGGCGCTGGGCCGCCTCCCGGGTGTCGGGCGGGCCGCGGTCGTGGTCCGCGAGGACGTTCCGGGCGAGCGCAGGCTCGTCGGGTACGTCGTCCCGGAGGCCGGGGCCGGGGCCGGGAGGGCCGCGGCCCCGGACCCCGAGTCGATGCGCGCCGAACTGGGCCGCTCCCTGCCGGAGTACATGGTCCCGGTGCTGGTGGTCGTGGACGGGCTGCCCGTCACGGCGAACGGCAAGCTCGATCGCAGGGCGCTGCCGGCGCCCGCCGCGGCGGCCGCCGCCACCGGGTACGAGCCGCCCGCCGGGGAGACCGAGGAACTGGTCGCCATGGTCTGGGCCTCCGTACTGGACGCGCCGCGGATCGGCCGCCACGACGACTTCTTCGCCCTCGGGGGTCACTCGCTGAGCGCCACCCGGGTGGCGGCCCGACTGCGCCAGTCCCTCGGCCTGGACCTGCCCCTGCACACCCTCTTCGAACAGCGGACCGTCGCCGCCCTCGCCATGGCGGTCGAGACCGTGCTGCTGGCCGAACTGGAGGCCGAGACGGCCCCGTTCGCCGCCACCGCCGACGCCGTTCCTTCACTCGTACTTCAGGGAGAGACCTCGTGACCACCCAGGAGAGCCTGCCGGCCACCGGCACGGACAGCCGCCTGGCCGCCGCCCGCGAACTGCTGCGCCGCCGGGTGCGCGCCGCGCTGGACGACTCGGCGGCCGGTCCGGCCGCCGCGACCGCCCCGGCCCCGTCGGCCGACGGCCCCGCCGCCGAGCCCGTCGCCTCGTTCGCCCAGGAGCGGATGTGGCTGGTGGACCGGATGATGGACGGCACCCCCGGCTATGCGATCCCCGAGGTCGTACGGCTGCGCGGCCCCGTCCGCCCGGACCTGCTGCGCCGGAGCCTGACGGCCGTCGTGGCCCGCCACGCACCGCTGCGCACCGTCTTCGAGGAGCGCGACGGCGCCCCGCACCCGGTGGTCCTGCCCGCGCCGGAAGCCGTCCCGCTGCCGGTGCTGGACCTGGGCAGCGCCCCCCTCGCCGAACTGGAGGAGCGGGCCCACGCCCTGGCCCGCGAGGAGGTCCGCAGACCCTTCGACCTCGCGGCGGGCCCGCTGCTGCGCGCCCTGCTGATCCGGCTGGGCGCGGAGGACCACCTGCTGGTGCTGGTGGTCCACCACATCGCCACCGACGGCTGGTCCATGGGCCTGCTCTGGCAGGAGTTCTCCGCGGGCTACGCGGCCCTGCTCGGTGAGCGGCCCCTCCCGCACGTGCCGCTCCCCCTCGACTACCAGGCGTACGCCCGTACCCAGCGCGACCGGTTCGCGAGCGGTGCGATGAACGGACAGCTGCGCTGGTGGGAGGAGCGCCTCGCGGGGCTGGAGCCCCTCGAGCTGCCCGCGGACCGGCCCCGGCCCACCCGCCGCAGCGGCGACGGCGCCAGCCTGGACTTCACCCTCGACGCGACGCTCACCGCACGGCTGCGCGGGATCGCCGAGGGCTCCGGCGCCACCCTCTTCATGACCCTGCTGGCCGGCTTCCAGGTGGCCCTGGCCCGCTACGCCGGCCGCGCCGACATCGCCGTCGGCACTCCGGTGGCCGGGCGCGACCGGGTGGAACTGGAGCCCCTCGTCGGGTTCTTCGTCAACACCGTGGTGCTGCGCGCCGACCTGTCGGGCGATGCCGGGTTCCGCGAACTGCTCGGCCGGGTCCGCCGGGCGACGGTGGACGCGTACGACCACCAGGAGGTGCCCTTCGACCGGCTGGTGGAGCACCTGAGCCCCGAGCGCGTCGGCGACCGCAACCCGCTCGTGCAGGTGATGTTCGCGTCCGCCCCGGACGAGACGGCCGGACTGCGACTGCCGGGCCTGGACGCGCGGTCCGTGCGGACCGACTTCGGCGGATCGCTCTTCGACCTGAGCGTCTTCGTCTCCGAGGGCGCCGAGACCTGCTCCGGCTCGCTCGTCTTCGACACCGACCTGTTCGACCGGGCCACGGCCGAGCTCGTCCTCGGCCACTACCTGGAGCTGCTGGCCTCCGCCGCCGAGGAGCCCGACCGCCCCGTGGCCGAGCTGCTGCCCTCCGCCCCGACCGCGGCCCGGCTCGCGGCCGAGGGCCACGGCGCGGTCCGCCGGGACCTCGCCCCGGCCACCCTGGTGGAGCTGTTCGCCGAGCAGGTCCGGCGCACCCCCGGCGCCGAGGCCGTGGTCTGCGGCGCCGATCGCCTCGGCTTCGCCGAACTCGACTCCCGCTCCGACCTGCTGGCGGCCCGGCTGACCGCCGCCGGGGTGGGGCGCGAGACCCCCGTGGCCCTGCTGATGGAGCGCTCGGTCCACCTTCCGGTGGCGATCCTGGCCGTCCTGAAGGCCGGCGGGGTCTACGTCCCGCTCGGCGACGGGTTCCCCGTCGCCCGACTGCACTGGATGCTGGAGCGGACCGGCGCCCGCCTGCTGCTCGCCGATCCGGCGACGGCCGACCACGAGGCGGTCCGCACCTCGCCCGTGCCGGTGCTCGACGTGGGCGCCCCGGCGGACGGGATCCCGGCCGGCGCGCCGGGCCCGTACCCGCCCTGCGCGCCGGACCAGCTGGCGTACGTGATGTACACCTCCGGTTCCACTGGAGAGCCGAAGGGCATCGGCGTCACGCACGCCAACGTCGCGGCGCTCGCCCGCGACGCCGCCTTCGGCGCCGCACACCGGCGGGTGCTGGCCCACTCCCCGCTGGCGTTCGACGCCTCGACGTACGAACTGTGGGTGCCGCTGCTGTCCGGCGGACAGGTGGTCATGGCGCCGCCCGGCCGGATGGACACCGCGGCCCTGGCCGCACTGGTGGAGGAGCACCGGATCACCTCGATGTTCCTCACCGCCGCCCTGTTCAACCTGGTGGTCGAGGAGTGCGTGGAACTCCTGACCCACGTACGGGAGGTGTGGACGGGCGGCGAGGCCGCCTCTCCGTACTCCTTCGCCCGTGCCCTGGAGCAGGCTCCGGACACCGTCCTGGTCAACGTCTACGGACCCACCGAGACGACCACCTTCGCCACGGGCCACCGGCTGGACCCCCGCGCCGGAGCCTCCGTGGACGGCCGGATCCCCATCGGCACCGCCCTGGACGACACCCGCCTGTACGTCCTGGACGAGCGCGGCCGCCCGGTGCCGCAGGGTGCCGTCGGCGAGCTGTGCATCGGCGGCACCGGCGTGGCCCGCGGCTACCTGGGCCGGCCCGGCCTGACCGCGCGGCAGTTCACCCCGGACCCGTACGGCGCCCCGGGCGCCCGGATGTACCGGACGGGCGACCTGGCCCGGCGGCGCCCCGACGGCACCGTCGACTACCTGGGCCGCAGCGACCAGCAGGTCAAGATCCGCGGCCACCGGATCGAGCCGGGCGAGATCGAGGCCGAGCTGGCCCGCTGCCCGCAGGTCGGGCACGCCGCGGTGGTGGTCCGCGAGGACACCCCCGGCGAGCAGCGCCTCGTCGCCTACGTGGTGCCCTCGGACGGGCAGGTGGCCGAGCCGGCCGAGCTGCTCCGGGCCCTCGCCGCCCGGCTGCCCGCGTACATGCTGCCCTCGGCGATCGTTGCGCTCGCGGCCCTGCCGGTGACCCCGAACGGCAAGCTGGACCGGCGCGCGCTGCCCGCGCCCCCCGAAGAGGGGGTGCGCCGGGCCGAGTTCGCCGCACCGGCCACGCCGACCGAGGAACTCGCCGCGGCCGTATGGGGCGAGGTGCTGGACACCGGGCGGATCGGCCGCCACGACGACTTCTTCGCGCTCGGCGGCCACTCCCTGCGGGCCACCCGCGCCGTGTCGCGGCTCGGCGCCCGGCTGGGCACCGGCGTGCCGCTGCGGCTGCTGTTCGAGCACCCGACGCTGGAACGGTTCGCGGCGGCGCTGGACGCGCTGCGCGCTGAGGGTGCCGCCGCGGCCACGGTCGCCGTCACCGCGATCGGCGCCCGGCCCGCCGGGGAGCCCGCGCCGCTGTCGTTCGCGCAGCAGCGGCTGTGGTTCCTGGACCAGCTCCAGCCCGGCCGGCCCGACTACAACATCCCCGTCGCGACCCGGCTGCACGGCCCGCTCGACGCCGACGCGCTGGCCGCCGCGCTGTGCGCGGTGGTGACCCGGCACGAGGTGCTGCGCTCGCGGATCACCGAGGGCCCGCGGGGCCCCGTACAGACCGTGGAGGCACCGGAGGTCTTCGCCCCCGTCCGCACCGACCTGGGGGACCTGCCCCGCGAGGAGGCCCGCTCGCGGGCGCTCGGCCTGGCCCACGCGGACGCCGCCGCCCCCTTCGACCTGGGCTCCGCTCCCCTGCTGCGGGCCCGCGTGGTGCGGGTCGCGGACGACGAGCACCTCCTCGTCCTGGTCCTGCACCACACCGTCGGCGACGGCTGGTCGATGCCGGTGCTGTGGCGGGAACTGTCGGGGGCCTACGCGGCGCTGCGCCGCGGCGAGCGTCCCGCACTGCCGGAACTTCCGGTCCAGTACGGGGACTTCGCGTACTGGCAGCAGCGGCGACTGGCGGACGGCGACGCCGACGCGGGCATCGCCCACTGGCGGGCGGCCCTGGGCGGCCTCCCGGCCCTGGAGCTGCCCACGGACCGGCCGCGGCCCCAGGTGCGCTCGGGCGCGGGCGACGCCTTCGTCTTCGAGGTCCCGGCCGAGCTCGCCGAGCGGCTCGGCGCGCTGGCCCGCGAGCGCGGCGCCACCTTGTTCATGGTGCTGCTGGCCGGCTTCCAGGCGCTGTTGGCCCGCTACACCGGCCAGGCGGACATCGCGGTGGGCTCGCCCATCGCGGGCCGCGACCGCACCGAACTGGAGCCGCTCGTCGGCTTCTTCGTCAACACCCTGGTGCTGCGCACCGACCTGTCCGGCGACCCCGCCTTCGACGAACTGCTGGGCCGGGTGCGCCGGACCGCGCTGGCCGCGTACGAGCACCAGGACGTCCCCTTCGACCGGCTGGTGGAGGAGCTGCGGCCGGAGCGCGACCTCAGCCGCAACCCGCTCTTCGACGTGCTGTTCCAGCTGCATCCCGAGCAGCTCGACGCCCTGCCGCTGGACGGCGTGGAGGTCGAGAGCCTGGACACCTCCAACGGGACCGCCAAGTTCGACCTCAGCCTCGCGATGACCGAGCACCCCGGCGGTCTGACCGGCACCGTCCAGTACGCGACGGACCTCTTCGACCGGGCCACGGTCGAGCGGTTCGGCGGGCACTACCTGCGGCTGTTGGCCGGTGCGGCCGAGACCCCCGACGCGCCGCTGTCCCGGCTGGACGTGCTGTCCCCGCAGGATCACGCCGCGCTGCTCGGCGAGGAGTCCGCGGCGCGGCCGGACCGGCCGGTGGCCCGGACCCTGCACTGGCTGGTGGCGGAGCAGGCCCGGCTGCGGCCGGACGCGCCGGCCGTGACCTGCGAGGGCCGCACCACCAGCTACGGCGAGCTCGACGCGGCCGCCAACCGGCTGGCCCACCGCCTGCGGGAGCTCGGGACCGGCCCCGAGACCCGGGTGGCCGTCCTCGCCGGGCGCGACCCGCGCATGCTGGTCTGCGTCCTCGCGGTGCTGAAGGCCGGCGGCGCCTACGTGCCCCTCGACGCGGGACATCCGGCCGAGCGGATCCGCACGGTCCTCGCCGACAGCGGCGCCCACCTGGTGCTGACGGCGGGCCTGCCGGGCGGGCTGCCCGCGGACCTGACCGGCGACCTACCCGTCCTGGACCTCGACGCCGAGCAGCAGCTAATCGACGCGCTGCCCGCCACGGAGCCGGCCGCCCCCGCCTCCCCCGCGCACCTCGCCTACCTGCTGTACACCTCCGGATCCACCGGCCGCCCCAAGGGCGTGGCCGTCACCCACGCCGCGATCACCGGCTATCTGGCGGCGCTGGCCGCCACCTTCGACCTCGGCCCCGAGGACGCCGTGCTCGCCCGTACGGCGCTGACCTTCGACCCGTCGGTACGCGACCTGTTCGCGCCGCTGACCACCGGTGGGCGGATCGTGCTGGCCTCGCAGGACGAGGCCGGGGACCCGGACGCGCTGGCCCGGCTGTTGCACGCCGAAGGCGTGACGGCGCTGCTGTCGATCGTCCCGTCGATGCTGGAACCGCTGGTCGCCGCCGTCACCGAGCCCGCGGCGGCACTGCGGCTGGTGATGACCACCGGTGAGGCGCTGACGGCCGGACTGGCCCGCTCCGCGCACACCCTGGGCGCGCCCGGCACACTGCGGCTGGTCAACCAGTACGGTCCCACCGAGTGCACCAACACCACCACGTACCACGTGGTGACGGAGGCCGACATCGAGGCGGGCCGCATCCCCATCGGGCGGCCGCTGCCCGGCGCGCGGGTGCTCGTGCTCGGCGAGCACCTCGAACCGCTGCCCCGGGGCGCGATCGGTGAACTGTTCATCGCCGGGCGCGGGGTGGCCCGCGGCTACCTCGGCGATCCGGCCCGCACCGCCGAGGCCTATCCGCCGGATCCGTACGGGCCGCCCGGCGCGCGCATGTACCGCACCGGCGACCTGGCACGGCTGCGCTCCGACGGCGTGCTGGAGTTCCACGGCCGCCGCGACAACCAGGTCAAGGTCCGCGGCCACCGGATCGAACTCGGCGAGGTCGAGGCCGCCCTGCTGCACCACCCGGACGTGGCCCGGGCCGTGGCGGCCGCGCACGGCGAGGGCGCCGACCGGCTGCTCGCCGCGTACGTGGTGTGGCGGGACGGGAGCGGTGATCCGGCCGCCGTACTGGACTTCGTGCGCGCGGCCCTGCCGGCCGCGATGGTGCCCTCCGCGCTGGTGGTGCTGGACGCACTGCCGCTCACCCCGAACGGGAAGACCGACCGCCGGGCGCTGCCCGCGCCGGAGCCCGGCTCGGCCGGCGGGCACCGGGCGCACGTCGCCCCGCGCACGCCGCTGGAGCGGACGGTCACCGAGGTCTGGGAGGAGGTGCTCGGCGAGGGCCCGATCGGGGTCCGCGACCACTTCTTCGAGCGGGGCGGGCACTCCTTGCGCGCCACCCGGGTCATCTCCCGGCTGCGCGCCCTGCTGGAGCTGGACATTCCGATGCAGCTGCTCTTCCGCCACCCGGTGGCCGAGGACCTCGCCCGGGCGCTCGCCTCGCTGGGTGCGGCGGGCACGACGGGACCGGCGATCCCCGCGCTGCCCGAGGGGCCCGGCCCGCTGTCCTTCGGACAGCAGCGGCTGTGGCTGCTGGACCGGCTCCAGCCGGGCCGGCCCGACTACAACATGCCCAGTGCCGTACGGCTGACCGGGGAGCTCGACACCGCCGCTGCCCTGGCGGCGCTGACGGACGTCGTCGCCCGGCACGAGGTGCTGCGCTCGCGGATCGAGGAGAGCGAATCCGGGGAGGAGAGCGGCGGGGGCGCCTTCGCGGCCCGCGTCGTGCCCGGTCCGGTCTCGATGTTCACCCCGTCCTTCATCGACCTGTCGGAGCTGGATGCGGAGACCGCCGGTGAGCGGGCGCGGGAGCTGGCGGCGCACGACGCCGCGCTGCCCTTCGACCTGGCGGCCGCGGGCCCGCTGCGGGCCCGCCTGGTACGGATCGCGGCGCAGGAGCACCTCCTGGTGATCGTCGCCCATCACATCGCCTTCGACGGCTGGTCGGTGGGGGTGTTCTGGCGGGAGTTCTTCGCCGCCTACCGGGCCCGCACCCTCGAAGGGGCCGAGCCGCTGCCTGAACTCGCCGTCTCCTACCGCGATTTCGCGTCCTGGCAGCGCGACCGGCTGAGCGGTGACGCGCTCGCCGGCACCTTGGCCCACTGGCGGGAGCGGCTCGCCGGGCTCGCCCCGCTGGACCTGCCCACCGACCGGCCCCGGCCGGCCACCCCGTCCGGGCGCGGCGAGCAGTTCCCCTTCGTCCTGCCCGAGCCGCTGCTGCACGGGCTGCGCGAGCTGGGACGCCGGCACGACGCCACCTTGTTCATGGTGCTGCTGGCCGGCTTCCAGGCCCTGCTGGCCCGCTGGTCGGGCAGTGAGGACGTGGCGGTGGGCTCCCCCATCGCGGGTCGCGACCGCACCGAACTGGAGCCGCTCATCGGCTTCTTCGTCAACAACCTGGTGCTGCGCACCGACCTGTCCGGCGACCCCGCCTTCGACGAACTGCTGGACCGGGCCCGCGAGACGGCCCTGGGGGCCTACGCCCACCAGGAGGTGCCGTTCGAGCGTCTGGTGGAAGAGGTGCGGCCGGAACGCGACCTGAGCCGCAACCCGCTGTTCCAGGTGATGTTGGTGCTCGACGAGGAGGCCGCCGCGCCGCCCGCGCCGGCCGGGCTGGACGTCGAACCGCTCTCGCTGGCCAGCGGGGCCTCGAAGTTCGACCTCTCGCTGTACTTCGTCGAGGAGGAGGGCGCCCTGCGCGGCGAGGCCGTGTTCGCGACCGACCTGTTCGACCGGGCGACCGTCGAGCGCATGACCTCGGCGCTGGCCGAACTGCTCACGGCCGCGGTGGCCGACCCCGCGACCCCGCTGGGCGCGCTGCCCCTGATGGGCCCGGCCGAGGAGCGCCGGATCCTGCGTGCGGGCGGCGGGTCCGCCGAGCCGGCCGCCGACCGGCCGCTGCCCGTGCTCGTCGGTGAGCAGGCCTCCCGTACGCCGGAGGCCGTGGCCGTGGACGACGGGGAACGGAGCCTGACGTACGCCGGGTTGTGGGAGGTGTCGGGCCGCCTCGCCCGGGAGCTCGCCCGCCTCGGCGCGGGCCCGGACACGGCGGTGGCCGTCTGCGCGGAACGCTCCGTGCTGCTGCCAGCGGCGCTGCTGGGCGTCCTGCGCTCCGGCGGCCTGTACGTGCCCGTCGACCCCGGTTATCCGGCCGACCGGATCGGCTACATGCTCGCGGACAGCGGCGCCCGGGTGCTGGTGGTGTCGGGGCTGTCCGCCGCCGCGCAGGCACCGGACGGGGTCACCGTGGTGGACCTCGACGCCCTGGCCGGGGACGGGAGCGCGCGGGCCGACTTCGCACCCGTGCGGTGGGAGCCGGAGCAACTGGCGTACGCCCTGTACACCTCGGGCTCGACGGGACGCCCGAAGGGGGTCACCGTCCCGCACCGGGCGCTGGCCAACTTCACCCGGGACATGGTGCGCAGGCTGGAGCTGACGGCCGGTGACACGGTCGCGGCCGTCACCACGGCCTCCTTCGACATCGCCGTGCTGGAGCTGCTGGTCCCGCTCGTGTGCGGGGCCACCGTACGGGTCGTCGACCGGGAGACCGCGCGGGACGGCACCCTCCTCGCGAAGGAGCTGGACTCGGCACCGGTCACGGTCGTCCAGGCCACTCCGGCCACCTGGCACCAGCTGATGGAGTCCGGCTGGCAGGCGCCCCACGTGCGGGCGCTGTGCGGCGGCGAGGCGCTGCCCTCGGCCCTGGCCGAGCGGATGCGCACGGCCCTGGGCACCGTCTGGAACGTGTACGGGCCGACGGAGACCACCGTCTGGTCCACGGCGCACCGGCTGTCCGGTCCCGTCGGCGACGGGTCCGTTCCGATCGGCTCGGCGCTCGCCAACACCCGACTGCACGTGCTGGACGCGGCCCTGCGGCCGGTACCGGTCGGGGTGTTCGGCGAGCTGTACATCGGCGGCGACGGGGTGGCCCGCGGCTACCACGGGCGGCCTGCGCTGACCGCGGACCGGTTCGTGCCCGACCCGTACGCGGCGGGCGAACGGCTGTACCGCACCGGTGACCTCGTACGACGGCTCGCGGACGGCACGCTGGAGTACCGGGGCCGGGCCGACGGCCAGGTGAAGGTGCGCGGCCACCGGATGGAGCTCGGCGAGATCGAGTCCGCGCTCGCCCGCCACCCGCGGGTGCTGGCGGCGGCCGTGGCCGTCCACGGTACGGGGGTGGACGCGGTACTGGCCGGCTACGTGACCTGGCGGGACGAGGCGGGCGACGTGCGGGAGCTCGGCGACTTCCTGCGCCAGGACCTCCCCGAGTACATGGTCCCGGCGGTCCTGACCGCCCTGGAGCGGCTCCCGCTCACCCCGAACGGCAAGCTCGACCGCAAGGCGCTGCCCGCTCCTTCGGCGGACGCGGCCCGCGGCGACGGCACGGGGCACCTCGCCCCGCGCGACACGACCGAGCTGCGGATGGCCCGGCTGTGGGAGCAGACCCTGGGGACGGCCCCGATCGGGGTGCGCGACGACTTCTTCGCGCTCGGCGGGCATTCGCTCAAGGCCTTCGCCCTGATGGCGGCCGTGCGCCGGGAGTTCGGTGTGGAACTGCCGCTGAACCTGGTGTTCCGTCGGCGCACCGTGGAGCTGCTCTGCGAGGCCCTGCCGGACGCGGGGGCGGCCGCCGCCAGGCTGCTGGTCCCGCTGGCCGACGGGGACCCGTCCCGGCCGCCGCTGGTCCTCGTCCACCCGCGGGGCGGCGACGTCGTCTGCTACCGGGACATGGTGCGGGACCTCGCCGCCCGTCCCGGGGGCGACCGGCGGATCCTGGGTCTGGAGTCGGTGGGCTACAACACCGGCGAGCAGCCGCTGGAGCGGGTGCCCGAGATGGCCGAGCGCTATCTGGCCGCGCTCCGCGAGGAGCAGCCGCACGGCCCGTACCTGCTGGCCGGCTGGTCGTTCGGCGGGACGGTGGCCTATGAGATGGCGGCCCGGCTGGAAGCCGCCGGTGAGGAGGTCGCCTTCCTCGGACTGATCGACGCGGCGGCGCCGGGGACGGCTCCCGGGGGCCGTTCCGGTGCGGCGGGCGGGCCGGGCGATCCGGACCTGCTGCGGTACGGCATCGCCGCCGGGATCGATGCCGGCTCGGCGCGCGAACTGGACGAGGAGGAGCTGCTCGACGTCCTGGTGCGCCGGGGCCGCGAGGAGGGCACGCTGCCCCGCACCTCGCCCACGGAGGCCCTGCGCAGACTGCTGCGGGTCGCCGAGGCGAACGGGGCGGCCTCCGCCGCCTACCGCACCGACGCCGTGCTCGCCGTCGGCCTGCACCTCTTCACGGTCGACGAGCGCCATCCGGAGCTCGCGACCCCGCTGGTGGACCCGGCGGCCTGGCGGCCGCGCACCGCGGGCGCCGTCGTACGGGCCGCGGTCCCGGGCAACCACCACGACCTGGTGGACCCGCCGCACTGCGCCGCACTGGCGGAGCTGCTGGCCGCGGCCCTGCCCTCCTGACCCTCCTGACCCTCCTGACCCTCCTGACTACGAGACGCCGTACCCCGAACACCTTCCGCATTCCTGATCCATCGAGGAGAACACCGTGAACGACTCGTCCCCGCAGCAGTACCTGGTCGTCGCCAACGACGAGGAGCAGTACTCCCTCTGGGAGGCCGGCCGGCCCGTCCCGCTCGGCTGGCACGACCAGGGCGTACACGGCACCAAGGAGGAGTGCCTCGCGCACGTCGAGCGGGTGTGGACCGACATGCGCCCGCTCAGCCTCCGCGTGAGCATGGCCGGCTGACCCCACGATCCCCGGGCACCACGCCGCCCGGCAGGCCCCACCGCGGGCTGCCGGGCGGCGCGGCGGTGCCGGAAGGAACCTCGTATGACCAGCTCGTACCCCGGCGGCTCCGCCTCACCGCGCCGCCGCACCCCGCTGGCCGCCCTGGTGGCCGCCTCCGGGACCTCCTCGCTCGGCATGGCGGCGACCCTGGTCGCCGTGCCCTGGTTCGTCCTGCACAGCACCGGCAGCGGCACCCGGACGGGGCTCGTCGCCACCGCCGAGGTGCTGGGCCTGCTCTGTTCCGCCGTGCTCGCGGGTCCGGTGGTCGACCGGCTGCCCGTGCGCGCGACGAGCATCGGAGCGGACCTGTTGACGGCCGCGGCGATCAGCCTGATCCCGCTCCTGCACGCCTTCGGCGCCCTGCCCCTGCCCGTCCTCATCCTCCTGGTCTTCTCGGTGGGGGCCGCGCGCGGGCCGTCCGACACGTCCAAGCAGTTGCTCCTGCCCGGGGCGATGGCACGCGCGGGGGTCACGGCGGAGCGGGCGACGGGAGCCGTCGAGGGAGCCCGCCGGATCGGCATGATGGCGGGGGCGCCGCTCGCCGGTCTGCTCATCGCGACGGTCGGCCCCGTGCGCACCTTGTACGCGGACGTGGCGGCGATGGTGCTGGTGGCGCTCCTCGTGGCGGCCCTGGTGCCGGCGGCAACCCGCCCCCGCCCGGCCGACGGCGCACCGCCGGCCGGTTCCTACGCCCAGGAACTGCGTTTCGGGCTGGGGCAGTTGCGCAGGGACCGGCTCCTGGGGGCGATGGTGGGGGTCCTGATGCTGACCAACGCCCTGGACGGGGCGCTGAACGGCGTGCTCTATCCGGCGTACGGGACCCAGGTGCTGCACAGCAGCGCCCTGTTCGGGGCGATGGTGACCGCCATGGGGGCCGGCGCGCTGCTCGGGGCGGCCCTGTACGGCTGGGCGGGCCACCGGATGCCACGGCGCGCGGTCTTCGTCGGGGCCTTCGTCCTGGTGGGAGCGGTGCGGTGCGCCGCACTGGCCGCCGAGCCCCGGGTACCGGTGCTCTTGACGGTTCTGGCCCTGTCCGGCATCGGGTCGGGGATCGTGGGGCCGCTGATGATGTCGGTGGCCTACGAGCGGGTGCCCGAGGAGGTCCGGGGGCGGGTGTTCGGTCTGCTGCTGGCCGCCGCGCTGGCGGCGACGCCGCTGGGCATGCTCGGTGCGGGCCTGGCCCTGGACGCCCGGGGTCTGGTGGCGGCGCTGCTGGGCACGGGGGCGCTGTACCTCGCGGTCACGCTCGCGCCGCTGGTTTTCCCGGTGTGGCGGGAGCTAGACGCCCGGGGCCCGGCGGAGCCCGCGGAGGCGCCGGTCGGGCGCGAGCTGGGCCCTCCGGCCGCCGTAGGAGCAGGAATCCTGACCGAATAGGTCGGCTCTATTGGGATTTGCGGCCCCTCACCATCGCGCCAGGCAGCTTGATGAACAGTCTGATCGATCACCGAAGTGCCCGGCGCACGGCAAGGTTGGTCCTGCACCGACCGGCGCGGACGGCCCACAAAGTGGTTCGCGCCGAGACCAGACCGCTCGTACTCCTGGGGATCCCATGCTCAAGCGTTACGTCATCGCCCTGTCCGTGACCGCGGCCGCGCTGCTGCTGCCCGCCGGCGCCGCTCAGGCCGCCGACGGCACCTCGGACGCGACCACCGTGACGACCACCACCGGCGGCGAGGGCACCACCGCCACCACCCAGACGCCGGGTCAGATCGTGACGCCCAGCGGCCGGGTGGTGACGGTCGGCACCACGACGAACGGCCGGCTGCGCGACATCAACGACAGCTCCTGGGGCGGCTGATCGCACCGGCCCGTGAGGGCCGGACGGAAAGGGGGGAGGGAGGATCGCGGCGCGATCCTCCCTCCCCCCTTTCCGTGCACCGAGCCGTCAGTCACCCGCACCGTTGAGGGAGATGACGGCGTACTGCGCCTGCGGCGCACCGACGCACCTGCGCGACCACCGGGCCGGTACGTACAACAGCTCGCCGGGCAGTAGCCGGCACTGGAAGGACTCCGGTCGACCGCTCTCGCCGGTCCCGGTCAGCTGCCACGTCACGGCGCCGGCGATCTGGTGGATCAGCAGGTGCTCCCGGTCCCCGGGCTGTCCGGTCCAGACCGCGTCGACACCGACGCCCGGGGCGGCCCCGGCCGTCTCCACCCGGTCCAGCCGGACGGACAGACCGGTCAGGGAGGCCAGTTCGGCGGTGAACCGGTCCACCTGCGCCGGGCACACACCACCACCCGTCGGACTCGCCCCGGCGCCCTCGGCTCCCTCCGCATCATCGGCGTCATCGGCATCGCCGAACGCCGGGTTGTCGTACTCGGGCCACAGCACACCCGGCGCCCGGTCCAGGTGGACCGAGAGGAACAGGACGATCTCCCGCAGGTGCGGGGCCTCCCGTTCGCAGGCTTCGTCCGGCATGTCCATTACGTGCCCCTCTTGTTCGGCGGCTCCACAGCTCCCATCTCAGCAGCATGCGACACGCCCGCCGGCCACGACAGACACGAAAACGCGTGACACCAGGTCAGGAGGGCTGTACCGGGGCGTCGTCCGCCTCCGCCTCCAGGTCCAGCAGGCCGCGCGCGGCGGCGGCCACACCGGCCTGGAACCGGCTGCCCGCACCCAGCTCCTGCATGATGTCGGCGATGTGGCGCCGGGCCGTGCGCAGCGACATGCCCAGGCGCCGCGCTATGGCCTCGTCCTTCAGCCCGGCCGCGAGCAGCCGAATGATCGTCTCGTGGATCTCGCGGGCCACCTCTTCGAGCCCCTGGCCCGCCGCGGCCGAGAACGGCGAGGCCAGGTCCCAGGTCTGGTCGAAGATGTTGCACAGGTACGCGACGGTCGACGGCTCGCGTATGACCACGGCGCCCCAGCTGCCGTCGGAGACGGGTATGAAGGCCAGTTCCCGGTCGAAGGCGATGAGCCGGCCGAACAGCTCGTGCGCGGTGCGGTACTGCGCCCCCAGCACGGAGGTGGCGGCGACGTAGGCCTGGCTCGGCCCGTTGAAGCGGGCGGTGTGGTGGTAGAGGGTGCGGATCGATATCCCCCGCTGGAGCATCGTCTCGTCCCGCCGCAGCGCCTCCTGCATCGCCTCCGGCACCCTGCTGCCGCCCCCGGGCTGCGAGCTGAGCATCTCGGTGGTGCAGTTGAGGGAGGCCCGGTTGAGTGCCCCGCGCACGTCCTCCAGGCTTTCCAGGACCTCCAGCGACTCCCCCGTGGAGCGGCGGCCCAGGTAGTGCGGCAGGAAGCGCCCCAGGTCCTCGCGGATCCCGCTGATCTCCCGCTGCTGCTCGCGGATCTGCGCCTCCAGGGGCGCGACGAGCTGCTCGGCGGCCGTGTCCGGGGCCACCGCGAAGGCCACCGACGGGTCGATCGGGCTCACGTGCAGCAGACGTGCGGCGCGCAGGCGTGACACGCTGCTCCGGACCTCGTCCGCGTCGTGCCCCGTACCGACGGCCACCGCGTCCACGTCCACCGTGCGGTGCTCGAGCACCCAGCCGTAGACATCGATGTCAACATCAGCGCTGTTCGGATCCGGCACCACGTCAGATGTTTGCATTGCCCCACTTTGCCTTTTTTGCCCCTGGTCGCTTTACTGCCAGGCACTTTGGTGAGGTGCCCGCCCCCTGGCGCCAGGATATGCAGGGCGAAAGGCTGTACCCGACGAACAGCAGCGGGTGTCCGGCCACTTCAGGCCCCGGACGTCCGAAACGGTGCGATCACACCCCAAGTGATCGCACCGTCACCGGGGGCGCCGGCCCCGCTGCTCCTCTCCACCTTCGATCCGGAATCCGGAGCCTCACATGCTGCACACCACGCTCACCGCCCGCGCACCGGAGCTGCCCGCCCTGACCCCCCGCGAGCAGGAGGTGCTCGCCTACCTCGCGCAGGGGGACACGTACCGGATGATCGCCTGCCGGATGGGACTGAGCCCGCACACGGTCGACACCTACCTGCGCCGGCTGCGCAGCAAGACCGGCGCGGTGAACCGGACCCAGCTCACCCACATCGCCTTCCGCATGGGCTACTGAGCCGGCCGCGAGGCCTCGGCCCCGACCTCGTTCCCCACCTCCGGGGCATCGTCCTCGAACTCGCGCATCCGCCGCAGCGGGGAACAGAGCAGGACCAGCGGGGCCGCCGACAGGGCCCCGGCGCACAGCCACAGCGCGTTGCGCACGCCCAGCAGTTCGCCGAGGAGCCCCGCCAGCAGACCGCTCAGGGGCAGTACGCCCCACACCAGGAAGCGCATGGTGGCCGTCATCCGGCCGAGCAGGTGCGGCGGGCAGACCGTCTGCCGGTAGGTGACCTGGCAGATGTTGTACAGGGTGACGCCGGCCGACTGGACGAGCGAGCCGAGCACGAACAGCCCGATCCGCCAGTCGTCTTCGGCGAGCGGGAGCAGCAGCCCGAAGGGCATGGTCACCAACAGGGACAGCCACGTGAGCCGGGCCGCGCCGACGGCCCGGGTCACCCGGTCCGCGGCGGTGGCCGCGAGCACCGAGCCGATCGTGGCCGTCGTCAGCACCCAGCCGATGGCCGCGGGCGGCAGCCCCACGGTGCGGGTCAGGAAGAGCACCTCGATGGCCATCACCGCACTGAGGAACAGGTTCACGGCAGCCGTGTTCAGGGCGATCAGCCGCAGGATCCGGTGGCTGAGGACGTAGCCCAGGCCCTCCCGGATGTCGCGCAGCAGGTGCCGGCGCGGGGCGGGTTCCGGCTTCGGCTCCCGGGCCTCGATCCGCCCCAGCAGCACCACGGACACCAGTGAGGTGACCGCCTGCCCGGCCAGCGTTCCGGCCGCGCCCAGCAGTTGCACCAGGAAGCCGGCGATGCCGGGGCCGGCGAACTCCGCCCCCGACCGCACGGTCTCCAGCTTCGAGTTCCCCGCGATCAGGGTGTCCTTGCCGATGAGGGTCGGCAGATAGCTCTGGTCGGCGACGTCCCCGAACAGCCGGGCGCAGCCGAGCAGCAGGGCGACCGCGTACAGCAGCGGCATCGAGTGCAGGTCCAGCAGGTAGGCCACCGGCAGCGCCGTCAGCAGGACGGCGCGCGCCAGGTCGGCGGCCATCATCACGCGACGCTTGCGCATCCGGTCCACCCAGGCCCCGGCGGGCAGTCCCAGCAGCAGGAACGCCGCGTGTTCCGCGGCGGACAGCAGTCCTGCCTGCCACGCCGAGGCGTCGAGGGTGAGCACCGCCATCAGCGGCAGGGCCACGTATGTGATGCTGCCGCCCAGCTCGTTGCAGATGTGCGAGGACATGAAGAGCCGGAAGTCCCTGCGCCGGCGGCGCTGGACGGCCTGGACGGACTCGGCGGACCCCGCCGGCTCGGCGGACTCTTCGGTGGTGACGGACACGGGTGCGTTCCTTGTCTGGTCGCGGACCGGGTCCGCGGGCTGCTGATTCATCGGGGGTCCGGCGCGGGGAGCGCCCTGGGGTCGAGCTTGCCGCCCGGGGTCCGTGGCAGCCGGTCCATCAGTGTCACCACGGCCGGTACGAGGTACCCCGGCACCTTGGCCAGAAGGTGCCGGCGCAGGGCGTCCGGGGTGAGGGAGCTGCCGGGGGTGACGGCGGCCCAGGCGACCAGCTGCGGGCCGTCGGCCGCCCGGGCGGCGCGGGCGACCACGTCGACGACGTCGGGGTGGGTGGCCACGGCCGCCTCCACCTCCTTGAGTTCGACCCGGTGGCCGCGGATCTTGACCTGGTCGTCGGCGCGGCCGAGGAAGACGAGCGGGCCGCCGGGCGCGCGGGTGACGCGGTCGCCCGTGCGGTACATGCGCTCGCCCGGGGCGTCGGTGAAGGGGTCGGCGACGAACCGCTCGGAGGTCAGCCCCGGCCGGCCGTGGTAGCCGCGCGCCAGGCAGGAACCCGCCAGGTAGAGCTCGCCCGCGGCGCCGGGGGGCGCCTCGCGCAGCTCCTCGTCGAGGACGTAGGCGCGCACGCCGGCCAGCGGTGCGCCGAGCGGGATCAGCTCGTCGCCCGCGAAGCCGGCCAGTTCGGCCGGTCCCGGCTCGTAGGAGGTGGCGGTGATCGTGGACTCGGTGAGGCCGTAGCAGCTGATCACCGGGGGGTGGTCGGCGGCCGTCCAGCGCGTCAGGTCCGCGGTGCGGCCCGCGTCGCTGCCGATCACCACGCGGCGCAGTGCGGACGGCAGCGGCCGGGGGGCGCGCTCCAGGTCCTTGGCCCATTGCGACCAGTACGGGGTGGGCAGGTTGACGACGCTGATCCGCTCCGCGTCGAGGAACGGCTCCAGTTCGGCGGGCGAGAGGACGTTGTCCTTGACGAAGACGGCCGTGCCGCCCGTGCACCAGGTGGGCAGGGCCTCCTCCAGGCTGACGTCGAAGGCGGGGGCGGCGAACTGCAGGACCGCGTCCCCCGCGGTCAACCCGTAGCGTCCGGCGAGGGTGGCGACCTGTGCGGCGAGTCCGGCGTGGCCGACCGCCACGGGCTTGGGCTGCCCGGTGGAGCCGGAGGTGAAGAGCACGTAGGCGAGGGAGCCGGGCGCGATGCCGGCGGGCCGGGCCTCGGAGGCGGGCGCCGCGGTCGAGGTGGAGGCCCAGAACAGCTCGCTCCCGGTGCGGCGTTGCAGCATCGCCGCCGCGTGGGTGTCCTGCGCGACCGCGTGCCGGGTCCCGGCGGCCCGCAGCAGGGTGCGCAGCCGCTCGTCGGGGGCGTCGAGGTCCACCAGGAGGGGGGCCGCTCCCGCGTACCAGATCCCCAGCAGCCCCACCGCCCAGTGGGCGCCCCGGCGCACCCCCAGGAGCACGGTGTCCTCCGGCCCGGCGCCGGCGGCGCGCAGTTCCTCGGCCACCGCGCGCGCCCGCCGGTCGAACTGGCGGTACGTCAGCTCCCCTTCGGGCGCGCGGACCGCGATGGCCTCGGGTGTGAGCCCGGCCCGGTGCGCGATGCGCAGGGGCACGGGGGTGGTCTCGGTGGGGCTCATGGTGGTGGTGTCTCCTGGGAGGTGCGGGCGGGCTCTTCGTGGGGCGCGGTGCGTGACCGCGCGTTCAGGAGCCTTCGGGCCGTCTGAACGCGCGGTCACGTCCGGTCAGGCCCGGTCGCGGGGGCGGGGGCGCAGGGCGGGGCGGGCGGGTGCGGTAGCGGCCCCGGCCAGGCGGGCGGCGATGCCGGCGGGGGTGGGCGTCTCGAAGAGGTCGCGGATGCCCAGTCGTACGCCCAGCTCCGTGCCGATGCGCCCGGCCAGCCGGGTGGCGAGCAGCGAGTGGCCGCCGTGGGCGAAGAAGTCGTCGTCCATGCCCGCCTCCTGGAGGCCGAGGACGGAGGCGAAGATCTCGCAGACCGTCTTTTCTGCGGGCGTGGCGGGCAGCCGGCCGGCCGGCCGGTGCACGGTGGCCGGGTCGGGGAGCGCCTTGCGGTCCAACTTGCCGTTGACGGTCAGCGGGAACTGCGGCAGGTGCAGGAACAGCGACGGGACCATGTAGTTGGGCAGGCTCCGACCCAGTTCGGTGCGGACCTCCTCGGCGGTGGGCGTGCCGGTGAAGTAGCAGATGAGCCGCTGCTGGCCCGCGTGGTCTCGGTCGACGGCGACGACGGCCTCGCCGACGCCCGGTACGGCGCGCAGCGCGGTCTCCACCTCGCCCAGTTCGATGCGGTTGCCGCGGACCTTGACCTGGTGGTCCTGGCGGCCGAGGAAGTCGAGCTGGCCGTCGGCCCGCATCCGGGCGAGGTCGCCGGTGCGGTACATGCGGCTGCCCGGTTCGGCGCTGAATGGGTCGGGGACGTAGCGCTCGCTGGAGCGGCGCGGGTCGCGCAGGTAGCCGGGGCCCACGCCGGTACCGCCGATGAAGAGTTCGCCGGGCACGCCGGGCGGTACGGGGGCGAGCGCGGCGTCCAACAGGTAGAGGGTGTTGTTGCGCAGCGGGCGGCCGACGGGCAGCCGGCCGTGCTCCAACTGGGCGTGCACGTCGGGGCCGATGAAGGCGTGGGTGTTGTCGTCGGAGCATTCGGTGAGGCCGTAGGCGTTGACGATCGCGGCCTTCGGGTGGCGCGCGTACCAGCGGGTGCACAGTTCGGGCGGCAGCACCTCGCCGTTGACGATGAACCAGCGCAGTTCGGGCAGGGCCGGCGGCAGCGCACCGGTGTCCCACAGGTCGACGGCGGCGCGCACGAAGGAGGGCACGGTCTCCAGGACCGTGATCCCGCGGCGGGCGGCGTCGTCGAAGAGGGCGGCCGGGTCGCGGGCGGTGTCCCGGGTGACCAGGTGGACCTGTCCGCCGGTGATCAGCGGGGCGAGCATCTGCCACACGGAGATGTCGAAGGTGAGCGGGGCGTTCATCACCACGCGGTCGCCGTCGCCGAGGCCGAGGTCCTCGACCTTGGCCAGGAGGTGGTTGTTCATGCCCCGGCGGTGGACCATGGCGCCCTTGGGCTTGCCGGTGGAGCCCGAGGTGAAGCAGACGTAGGCGAGGGCGTCCGGTCCGCCGGCCGGCTCCGGCCGCTCGCCCGGGGCGGCGGCGGCCTCGTCGTCGATGACCAGGACGGGCAGGCCGCCGGGGACGGCGGCGGCGATCTCCTCGGCGCGGGCGCGCTGTTCGGGGGCGGCCAGCAGGCGGGCGATCCCGCCGCTCGCGAGCAGGTCGGCGGTACGGGTGACGGGGCCCTCGGGGTCGAGGGGGACGTAGGCCGCTCCGGAGCCCAGGATGCCGAGCATCGCGACGGGGACCCGGGCGGTGGGCTCGCTCAGCACCGCGACCAGGTCGCCGGGGCGCACGCCGTCGGCGAGGAGGGCCAGGGAGAGGGCGTCGGCGCGGGCGACGAGGGCCGCGTAGCTCAGCTCGCGGCCGGCCTCGTCGGTGGTGGCGACGGCGTCGGGGCGGCGCTCGGCCTGCTGCCGGACGCGCTCGACGGCCTCCGCGTACTGCTCGTCGCGCGCGGTGTCGTTCCATTCGACCAGGACGCGGTGGCGTTCGGCCGGGGAGAGCAGGTCCACGGTGCCCACCGGGCACGACGGGTCCTCTGCGACGGCTTCCAGGAGCCGGGCGAGCCGTTCCAACAGGGCCTGGGCGGTGTCCCGTTCGAAGACGTCCGGCCGGTAGTCGATCTGCAGGCGCAGCCGGTCGCCGGGGATGGCGGTCAGCGAGAGCGGGTAGTGGGCGGCGTCGTACGGGTCCACTCCGGTGACCCGGAGCCCGCCCGCGCCGAGGGCGGCCAGGCCGGCCTCGTCGACCGGGTAGTTCTGGAAGGCGACGCAGGAGTCGAAGAGCTCCCCCGCCCCGGCGAGCCGCTGGATCTCGACCAGGCCCAGGTGGTGGTGGTCGATCAGCCGCGCCTGCTCGTCCTGGAGCCGTTCGAACAGGGCGACGAGGGACTCCGCGGGGTCGATCCGCACGCGGACCGGCACGGTGTTGATGCACAGGCCCACGATGTCGGCGACGCCGGGCAGTTCGGGGTCGCGGCCGCTGACGATGGCGCCGAAGACCACGTCCTCGGAGCGGATCTGCCGGCCGAGCAGGAGCGCCCACGCGCCCTGGAGCAGGGTTCCGGAGGTGATCCGGTGGCCGCGCGCGAGGCCGCCGAGCCGCTCGGTCAGGGACTCGGGGAGGTACGTCTCCACGCGGTCGGGCAGGACCGAGCCGGGCGGCGGGGACACGGGCGCGGTGCGGGTTCCGCCCGCCAGGCCGTCCAGCGCGCGGGTCCAGGCGTCCTGGGCGGCGGTCGTGTCGCGGCTCTGGAGGCGGCCCAGGAAGGCGGAGTACGGGGTGACCGGGCCCAGGGGCGCGTCGTCGGCGTGGTGCAGGGCGAGGAGTTCGCGCACCAGCACCGGCCAGGACCAGCCGTCCATCAGGATGTGGTGGTAGGTCAGCAGCAGCCGGTGGGAGAGCGGACCGGTGCGGATGAGGGTGAAGCGCAGCAGCGGCGGGCGGGCGAGGTCGAAGCGGGTGGCCCGGTCCTCGGCGAGGAGGGTGTCGACGGCGGCGGCGCGCTCGACCGCGGCGAGCCCGGAGAGGTCCAGCTCCTGCCAGGGGGCCCGTACGCCGCGCTGGACGACCTGGGCGGGCTCGCCCGTGGCGCGGCGCAGGAAGCCGGCGCGGAGGTTGGCGTGCCGTCCCAGGACGGTGTCGGCGGCGGCGCGCAGCCGGTCGGCGTCGAGGGGGCCGTCGAGGTCGAGGAGCAGCTGGGCGACGTAGACGTCGCGTTCCTCCTCGTCGAAGAGGGCGTGGAAGAGGATGCCGTCCTGGAGCGGGGAGAGCGGCAGGACGTCCTCGACCAGGGAGCGCGCGGCGGGTGCGGCAACGGGGGCGGGGGCGGACGGCGGGTGGTTCACGGTCGTGTTCCTTCGGTGGTCAGGCGGTCTGGGTGCGGCGGGCCCGGCGGACGATCGGCGGGTCCTCGGCGCCGGCGGCCGCGGCGGCGGGCAGGGCGGCGGCCAGTTCGGCGACGGTGGGGCCAGTGAAGAGCTGGCGGATGCCGACGGCGGCTCCGAACCGCGCCGTGACCTCGGCGAGCAGTTGGGTGGCGAGCAGGGAGTGGCCGCCGAGGTCGAAGAAGCTGTCGTGGACGCCGATCCGCGGCAGGCCGAGGACCTGTTCCCAGATCGCACACAGGGCGCGCTCGTCGTCGGTGCGCGGCTCCTGGTGGGCCGCTGCGGTGCCGGCCGTGGCCGGGTCCGGCGCGGGCAGGGCGGTCAGGTCGGTCTTGCCGTTGGCCGTCACGGGGAAGGCGTCCAGCAGGGTGAGGGTGGCGGGCACCATGTAGTCGGGGAGCCGGGCGCGCAGGTGTTCGCGCAGTTCCCGCGGGTCGGGTGCGGGGGTTCCCTCGGCGGGAACCGCGTAGCCCGCGAGCGCGGGTCCGGCGGCCGTGTCCACGACGGTGACGGCGGCCTGGCCCACCGCCGGGTGGCCGGCGAGGGCGTGCTCGATCTCGCCGGGTTCGATGCGCAGTCCGCGGATCTTGACCTGCCGGTCGGCGCGGCCGAGGTACTCGACCTGGCCGTCGGTGTTCCAGCGGGCCAGGTCGCCGGTGCGGTACATGCGGGCGCCCGGGGGGCCGTACGGGCAGGCGACGAAGCGTTCGGCGGTCAGCGCGGCCCGGCCGAGGTAGCCCTGGGCGAGTCCGGCGCCGGCGATGTAGAGCTCGCCGATGACGCCGGGTGCCACGAGGCCGAGCCGCTCGTCCAGGACGTGGAGCTGCGTGCCGTCGAGCGGCCGGCCGATGGGGACCTGCCCGTCGGGGGCCTCCTGGCCCGGGCCGACGGCGAAGGTCGCGGCGAAGGTGGTGGTCTCGGTGGGGCCGTAGGCGTTGGTGACGGTGGTGCGGGGGCAGGCCTCGCGGACCCGGCGAACCATGGACGGCGAGGCGGCCTCGCCACCGGTCATCACCTCGTGCAGCGTGCCGAGGGCGGGCAGGCAGCGGTCGGCGAGGACGTTGAAGAGGGTGGCGGTGAGGAAGGTTCCGGTGACCTTCTCCTCGGTCATCAGCCGGGCCAGCGCGTCGACGTCGAGCTCGCCGGGCGGCGCGACGACGACCAGGCCGCCGTTCAGGAGCGGCACCCACATTTCGTAGGTGGAGGCGTCGAAGGCGTGCGGGGAGCGGAACAGGACCCGCTCGTGCGCGCCGCCGCGCCAGCGCCCGTCGGTGGCGAGGGCGACGACCTCGCGGTGGGAGACGGCCACGCCCTTGGGGGTGCCCGTGGAGCCGGAGGTGTACATCAGGTAGGCGAGCGCCTCGGGATGCCCGGGGAGCCCGGCCGGCGCGCCGGCCACGGCCGCGTCGGTGGGGGCCGCGTCCGGGCGCAGCACGTGGCGCGGACCTGCCGGCACGGGCTCGCCGTCCGGGAGGTCGGTGACGAGGACGGCGGCTGCGGCCGCGGTGATCACGGCCTCGGTGCGGGCGCGCGGGGCCCGCGCGTCCAGCGGCAGGTAGGCGGCGCCCGCCTTGAGGATGCCGAGGCAGGCGGCGACGAGGTCGGCCGAGCGGTCCATCAGTACGGCGACGGCCTCGCCCGGGCGGACGCCGAGGGCGTGCAGCCGTCCGGCGATCTGGTCGGCCAGGGCGTCCAGTTCGGCGTACGTGGTCTCCCGACCGGCGCAGAGCACGGCGGCGCGGTCGGGGTGGGCGGCGGCCCGTTCCGCGAAGGCCGCGTGGACGGTGCGGTCGTCGGCGGCGACGGGTGCGCCCTGCCAGTGCTCCAGGAGGTCGGCGCGCTCCCCGGGCAGCAGGACGTCGAGGGCGGAGATCGGTGTTCCCGGTTCGCGGACGACGGCGCCGATGAGGTGGACGAGCCGGTCCAGGAGGCGCCGGGCCGTGGCCTCGTCGAACAGGTCGCTCGCGTACTCCAGACCGAGGGCCAGGCCCCGGGGTGCTCCGGTGGCCGGGTCGTGGAGCTCCTCGACCTCCAGGGTGAGGTCGAATTTGGCGGTGTCGGTGCGTACCGCCTCCACCTCCGCGGCCAGCCCCGCGAAGGCGGGGACCTGCGGCTCGGTGCGCTGGGCGGAGACGGCGACCTGGAAGAGCGGGTGCCGGGCGGACGAGCGGGCCGGGTTGAGGCGTTCGACGAGCGATTCGAAGGGCAGTTCCTGGTGGGCGTACGTCTCGAGGGCGGCGGACCGCACCCGGCCCAGCACCTCCGTGAAGGCGGGGTCGCCGGAGGTGTCGGCGCGCACGATCAGGGTGTTGACGAAGAGGCCCACGAGGTCGGTGAGGGCTTCGTCGTCGCGGCCGTCGACGGGGCAGCCGAGCGGCAGGTCGGTGCCGGCGCCGAGGCGGGTGAGCAGGACCGCGAAGGCCGCCTGGACGGCCATGAACGGCGTGGCGCGGCCGCCCCGGGCCAGCGCGGCGAGCCCGGCGTGGACGGCGGCGTCGGTCCGTGCCTCCACAGTTGCACCCCGGTGGCCGGCCACGGCCGGGCGCGGCCGGTCGGCGGGCAGGGCCAGTTCCTCGGGCAGGCCGTCCAGGGCGGCCGCCCAGTGGGTGAGCAGCCGGGCGTGCAGGGAGTCGGGGTCCTGGGCCGGGCCGAGGAGTTCGCGCTGCCACAGGGCGTAGTCCGGGTACTGGACGGGCAGTTCGGGCCACTCGGGCGGGCGGCCGGAGCACCGGGCGGTGTAGGCGGCGGCCAGGTCGCGGACGAGGACGTTCACGGAGTGGCCGTCGCCCGCGATGTGGTGCAGGACCAGGAGCAGGTAGTGGTCCTCATCCCCGTCGGTGAACAGGTCGGCGCGCAGGGGCGGTTCGGCGGCGAGGTCGAAGGGCCGGGACGAGGCCTCCGCCGCCCGCCCGGCGCGCTCGGCGGGCGGGCAGACGGTGACGGTGAGCACCGGGACGGCGTCCGCGGGGTCCAGGACGCGCTGGTGGGGGCGGCCCGCCGCGTCGGGGAAGACGGTGCGCAGGGCCTCGTGGCGGCCGCTCACGTCCGCGAGCGCGGCCTCCAGGGCGGGGCGGTCGAGGGCGCCGCGCAGCCGCAGCCCGACGGGGATGTGGTAGAGCGCGCCGTCGGCGCCGTCCCGGGCGTGGAACCACAATCGCTGCTGGGCGTGGGACAGAGGGATCACAGCAGGGCTCCGAGCTGGGATTCGAAGGTGTCGAGGTCGGCCTGGCTGACCTGGGCGAGGGACACGTCGGAAGGGGTCAACCCGCCGGCGTCCGGGCGGGCGGCGTGGGTGACGACGGCGCGCAGCATGGTGAACCACTCCTGCGCGAGGTCGTGAACCCAACTCCCCGGGAAGGCGTTGCCCGCCCAGGTCCAGGTGGCGCTGAGGGTGAGGCCGTCCGGGCCCTCGTGGGCGGCCGCGTTGACCTCCACGGCGTGGGCCATCGGCAGGCCTTCGTCGGCGTCGTCGAGGGCGAAGGCGTGCCCGGGCGCGGCGTCCCAGGGGGCGTCGCCGCCCATCGGGAACCGGCCGAGGTAGTTGAAGCCGATCTGGGGAATGCCGCGCGCGGCGAGGTCCGGCCCGGTACGGGAGTTGAGGTGGCGCAGCAGCCCGAAGCCGATGCCCTTGTCCGGTACGGCGCGCAGTTCCTCCTTGACCAGGCGCAGGGCCGCGCCGACCGCGGGTCCGCCGGCGCGGGCCTCGTCGAGGTCGGGTCGGCCGAGGGCGAGGCGTACGGGGAACACGGTGGTGAACCAGCCGACGGTGCGGGACAGGTCGGTGCCGTCGGTGACGTCCTCCCGGCCGTGGCCCTCGACGTCCACGAGGACGGTGCCCTCCGTGTCACCCGTGTCCCGGCCGTCGGCGCTGCGCCGGCCGAGGACGGCGAGGGCCAGGGCGGTCAGCAGGACGTCGTTGACGGTGCCGTTGACGAGTCCGGGCGCGGTGGTGAGCAAGGGGCCCGTCACGTCCGGCCCGAGGGTCAGGGTGAGGGTGTTGTCCGGGCTTTCGGGGTCGAGGCCGCCGGCCGCGCGGACCCCGGCGAGGGCCTGCGGGGCCTCTTGCAGGGCGGCGGCCCAGCGGTCGGCCTCGGCGCTCCGGCGGCCGGAGGTGGCCTCCGCGCGCAGGAGGTCGGCCCAGTGCGCGAAGGGGGTGTGCGCCGGTTCCAGGACGGGCTCGCGACCCTCGGCGAGGGCCGCCGCACAGGTCCGCAGGTCGTCGTGGAGGATCCGCCACGAGACGCCGTCGACCACGAGGTGGTGGACGACGAGCGCGAGGCGTCCTTGCTGTCCGGCTCCCCGGTCGAGGAGTACGGCGCGCAGCATGTGGCCCGCGCGGGGCGCGAGCAGCCGACGGGCCGCTCGCATCCGCTCCCGGGTCAGGGCGGGGAGTTCTGCGTCGCCCGTCCCGCGGGCGTCCACGTGGTCCAGCAGGTCCGCCGCGGCGACGGAGCCGGCGGGCGGTACGAGCGGCTCGGCGCCGTGGGCCCCGATCCCGTCGGGCAGCCGCAGGCGGAGCATCTCGTGGGTGTCGAGGAGGGCCTGGACGGTGCGTTCGGCGTCCGCCTGCCCGAAGCCCGGCGGGGTGCGCAGGACGAGCGACTGGTTGTACGTGTCGACGGGGCCGCCGAGTTCGGCGAGCCAGCCCATGATGGGGGTGGGTGCCAGCGGGCCCAGGCGGCGCGGGGGCACGAGCGGTCCGGCGCCCTCGCCCGGCCGGCCCTGGGCGAGGGCGGTAGCGGCGAGCGCGCTCACGCTCTCGGCACGGAGCACGTCGCGGGTGCTGACGACGAGGCCCGCCGCGCGGGCGCGGCTGACGACCTGGATCGCCTGGATGCTGTCGCCGCCGAGCCCGGTGAAGCTGTGGCCCGCGCCGACGTCGGCGCGGCCGAGGACCTCGGCGAAGAGGGTGCGCAGGATGCGTACGGGGTCGGCGCCCGTGTCGGTGTCTCCGCCGGTGTCGGCCGACTGCCCGGTGGGGCGGACGGGCTCAGCCACGGGGCGCGTTCCCGGCGAGGGCGGCCACCAGGGAGGCGGGGCGCATGTCGGTCCAGACCCGCTCGACGTGGTCCAGGCAGGCCTGCCGGCCGTCGGGGCCGTGCACCACGGTCCAGCCGGCCGGGACGGGGTTGGCCGCGGGCCACAGGGAGTGCTGGAGCTCGTCGTTGCGGACCACGACGTAGGTGGCGTTGTCGTTCTCGAAGGGGTTGCTCATGGCGGTTCGCCTTTCGGGACGGGGGCGGCCGTACGGTCGTACGGCCGCTTCGCGGAACGGGAAGTGACGGTCAATCAGAATCGGTCAGGAACGGGGCGCGGCCTCGATGTCGAGGCGGAGCAGGGCCCGCGCCGCGTCGAGGGCTGCGTGCACGCCCTCCGGCTCCGGGTGGCGGGCGATGACGTGCCCGAGGCGGTCGGAGGCGCTGCGGGGCCTGCGTACGGGCGTGCCGGGGGCGGCGGTGACCAGTACCGACTCCACCCCCTCGACGGCGGCGGCCTCCCGGGTGCCGTGGGTGGCGGTGAGGGTGCCGTCGGCGTCGGCGAGGACGAACTGGATCCCGGCGTGGCCGGACCCCTCGGCCTTGAGGTGCGGGGGCAGGCCGAGGGCGGCGCGGAGCTGCTCCCCGAGGAGGTCCACCCCGGTGGCCAGTCGGATCAGTTCGGGGATCATGCCGCCGGCCGGGCGCGGGTTGATCTCGATGAGGGCGGGCCCGGCCGCGGTCAGTTTGACCTCGGTGTGGGTGGCTCCCAGGCGGATCCCGGCCGCGTCCAGGGCCGCCGTCACCGTCTCGGTGATCTGCTGGGCGGTGGCGGCGGGCAGCGGGGCGGGGAAGAGGTGGCGGTGCTCGACGAAGTGCGGGGTGGCCGTCACGGACTTGGCGGTGATGCCGACGCACACCGCCCGGCCCTCCCCGCTGAACATCTCGACGCTGTACTCCGGCGCGTCCAGGTACTCCTCGACGAGGACGGTGCGGGCGGTGGGCATGCCCCGGACGTTGGTGTCGATCGCGAGGATCTTCTCGATCTGGGCGCGGACCTCCGCCTCGTCGGCGCAGAGCAGGACGTTGGTGGAGCCCGAGTCGTCGGCCGGCTTGACCACGCAGGGCAGTCCGGTGCGGGCGACGGCCTCCGCCGCCCCGGCCGGCTCGTGCACGAGGGCGTACCGGGGCTGGCGGACGTCCGCGGTCCGCAGCCTCTCGCGCAGGGCGGCCTTGTCGCGGCAGAGCGCCACGGCGTCGGGCGGGTTGCCGGGCAGGCCGAGCCACTGGGCGATCCGGGCGGCGGCCGGTACGTAGAAGTCGCTGGTGGTGGTGACGCCCGCGATCTCCTCGCGGCGGAACCGCTCCTGTACGGCGGCGCGCAGGGCGGCGTCGGAGTTGGTGTCGCAGCGCACCACCTCGGCGCCGGTGTCCGCGAGGCCGCGGTAGCGGTCGGGGTCGCCGGTCAGCAGGACGGGTACGGTGCCCAGTTCGCGGGCCCGGTCCAGGGCCAGCATGCCGGTGCCGGTGGTGTTGGACTCCACGAACAGCAGGTGCCGCCGGATCCCGGCGGGCGGGCTGTAGGCGAGGGCGGACCAGGTGTGGGCGGTCCCCTCGGGGTCGAGGACGGCCGGCGCGGTGGCGGTGGGCACCTCGCCCAGCCGGTGGGCGTCCCAGTGCTCGTCGTTGTAGACGGTGTCGGCGTAGCGGTCGCCGCGGTCGGGCAGGATGCCGACGATCCGGCTTCCGGGCTCGGCGCGGTCGGCGAGGCCGGTGAGGACCCGGTAGACGGAGCCCGAGGTGTTGCCGCCGAAGATCTGCTGCTCGCGGGCGAGGTCCCAGGTCGCGGCGAAGGCCTCGTGGTCGTTGAGCCAGTGCACCTCGTCGACGAGGGTGCGGTCCAGGTTCTTGGGCAGCAGGCTGTTGCCCAGCCCGCTCTGCAGCCGCTGCGGCACGTCGGGCTGTCCGAAGAGGGCGCTGCCCACGCAGTCGACGCCGACGACGTGCAGGGCGGGGAGGCTCTCGCGCAGCGCCCGTGCGGTGCCGCACAGGGAGCCGCCGCTGCCGACGGCCCCGACGAGGGTGTCGAACTGACCTAGATCCGCCAGGAGTTCACCGGCGAGGGTGCGGTAGGCGCCGGGGTTGTCGGGGTTGGTGTACTGCTGCGGCCAGAACGCGCCGGGGAGTTCGTCGAGGAGTTCTGCGAGCCGCTCCAGGCGGGCGCTCTGCCAGCCGTGGCTGGTCATCGCCTCGACCACGTGCACCCGGCAGCCCAGGGCGCGGAGTTTGGCGAGGGTGACCGGGTCGATGCGCGGATCGGTGACGATGTGGACCTCGTGACCCAGGGAGCGGCCGACGAGGGCGACGCCGAGGGCCATGGTCCCCGAGGAGCTCTCGATGACGGGGGCGCCCGGCTTCAGGGTGCCCAGTCGCCGGGCCTCCAGCAGGATGTTGCGGGCGACGCGGTCCTTCATCGCGAAGAGGTTCTGCAGTTCCAGCTTGGCGTAGACCTCCACGCCGCGGGCCTCGCCGAGGCGCAGCCGGACCAGCGGGGTCGCGCCGATCGCGTCCGTCACGGTGTCGAACAGCATGGTCAGATCTCCAGCTCGGTGGGGTGGGCGGGCGCGGGCGTCGGGCTCCAGCTGTCGTCGGCGCCGAGGGAGCGGTGTACGGACACCTCTCCACCGAGGGCGGCGCAGCCGGCCCGGATGTGCTCGGTCTTGCTCGCGAGGGCCGGGTCGTTCGCCTCCAGGAGGACACCGAGCATGGTGCCGCTGTGGGCGAGCACCAGGCCCAGGCCGTCGACCTCGCGGCACAGGGCGTGCAGCTGCCCGAACCCGGCGCGCCGACGGCGGTGGGCGTTCATCTCGGCGCTGCGGGTGGCGACGGCGCCGACCTCCTGGAGGTCGCCGCGGGCGACGGCGCCGGTGAGCCGGTCCAGCAGGAGCGCGTACTCCTCCCGGTCGGTGGCGTCGATGGCCCGGGCGCCCCGGTTGTGCGCGACGGTGTCCACCTGGCCGCCCTCGTCGTGGGCGACGACGGTCAGCGGGGGCAGCACGCCGAGGCGGTGGCCGAGGCGCACCTCCCGGTGGTGGAAGGCGACGATCTCGTCGTACATGACCCCGTCGGCCGGTTCGATGCCGCGCAGGAAGTCCTCCGTCTCGGCCGGGGTGAACTCGCGCCCGTGAGCGGCCCCGACGGCCCGTACGGTGGCGACGAGGTCGGCGGAGGAGCTGGCGAGGCCCTTGCCCTCGGGCAGGTCCCCGGCCACCTCCAGGAGGCCGCCGTCCGCCGTACCGAGGGCGGCCAGGACGGCTTCGGCGACACGACGCGACTTGGCCTTGTGGGCCGGCCGCACCTGGACGCCCGGCCGGCCGGGGCTGGGGTGGAAACGGGCGGTGGCCCAGCGGGCGAGGGGGAAGGTGACCAGGAAGTCCCCCTGCGGGTGGGGCAGGGCGCCCTGGAGCAGTTCTCCGAAGGTGCCGAAGGCGCTGCCGGAGCCGGGGCCCAGGACGGAAGCCGGTCCGACGACGGAAGCCGGTCCGACGACGGCGGCGGACGTCCCTGCGGCGGCGTCAGTGGGCGTGCTGTACGCGGGCGCGCTTGCCATCGCCGTCCTCCTCGTGGATCTCGTCGCCGGTCGCGCCGTACAGGGCGCGGTCGCCTTCCTCGGTGCCCGCGCGGACCGCCGCGGCGCGCAGTTCCCAGTCGGCGCCGAGCCGTTCGTACGTCTCCTGCTGGGTGCGCAGTACCGCGCGCACGGCGTCGGGGCGGGCCGAGCCGGCGGAGACCATGCGCTCCAGGCCCCGGTCGACGTCGAAGGCCTCGGCGAGGAGCCGGGCGGGGTCGGCGAGGGTGATGCCGTGTCCGGCGGCCGCCTCGACCAGCAGGGCGGGTTCGCCCGGGGCGGGGGCGGCGCCCGCCGCCGCGGCGAGCACGACGTACTTCCCGGCGACGACCTGGGCGGTGCGCCAGGGCACCCCTTCGGTGAGGCAGAGGGCGTTGGCGAGGCTGAAGCCGCCGAGGAACTCGCGCTCGCACACCTGGCGCATGCGGTCGGCGCGGAAGGTCAGCCTGCGCAGCACCTCGGTGAGGAGGCGGACGGTGCCGTGGGCCGAGTCGAAGGCGTTCAGCAGGTGGGTGCCGGCCTCCTTGGACACCTCGACGAGGTTGCAGAAGGGGGTGTTGCGCTGGCCCAGGAGCACGTCGAAGTGGAAGGCGCTCAGGTGGGCGGTGCGCCCGCGGATGCGTTCCAGGACGGGGTAGTTCTTCTTCTGCGGCATGGCGGAGGAGATGCCGGACAGCTCGTCGGGCAGTTCGATGAAGCCGTACTCGCTGCCGCCCCAGGTCAGCAGGTCGGTGGTGAAGCGGCTCAGGGCGGTGCCCAGCAGGCTGAGTTCCGAGGTCAGTTCGGCGCTCCAGCGGCGCGAGGCCACGGCGGTCAGGGCATGGGGCTGCGGCCGGGAGAAGCCGAGCAGCCGGGCCATCCGGTCGCGGTCCCACGGCAGTTCCTGCCCCGCCATGGCGCCGGCGCCCAGCGGGCAGGCGTCGATGCCATCGTACGCGTTCAGCAGCCGGGCGTGGGTGTGCAGCAGGTGCTCGGAGAGCGCGGCGAGGTGGAAGCCGGGGGTGATGATCTGGGCGGCCTGGAAGTGGGTGTACCCCGGCATGGGCAGGTCGCAGGTCTCCTCGGCCAGCCGGTGGACGACGGCGGCGAGTTCGAGGAGGGCTGCGGCGAAGCGGGCGAGCTGGTCGCGGCCGTACATCACCTGGGCGCAGGCCTGCAGGTCGTTGCGGCTGCGGTCGGCGTGCCAGCGCACGACCGGGGCGGGCAGGCCCGCCTCGACGTGCCGTTCGAGGGCGAAGGCGATGTCCGACATGTTGGCGCCCGGCTGGGCGCTGAGGGTGTCGGGCCGGACGGAGTCGAGCAGGGCGGCGATCCGGTGGGCCTCCTCGGCGGTGATCAGGTCCATGCGGACGTACTCGGCGGCCAGGGTCTTCTCGATGGCGACGTAGTGGCGCAGCAGGTGGCGGGACTCGAACCCGAACTGCGGGGCGAGCACTTCGTCGTGCAGGAGTTCGGCGGGGCCGCCGCTGATCCGGCCGCTCAGCTCGGGGGCGGGCCCCGGGGTGTCACTCGTCACGTGGTGTGTTCCGTTCCTGTTCTGGTGCGGGGCGCGTCGGCGCATGCCTCGTCGACGCGCGGCGCGGGAAGGGGGGTACGGGTACCCCGGGCGGGCCGGGGTTCCCGTTCAGCGGTGGTCGGCCGCGGCGAGGGCGGTGCGCAGGAGGGCGGCGGCCCGGGTGCTGTGCGGCGGCCGCATCAGCCCGTAGTGGTCGGTGTCGGCGTCGTGGCGGGTGAAGCCGGCCGCGGCCCGCCCGGCCCACCGGTCGGCGGCCTTCTCCCGGGCCCCGGTCCCGGTCTGGAGGAAGAGGACCGGGCAGGGGGCTGCCGGGGGCTCGTACGCGGCGGCGGCGCGGATCCCGGTCCGGAACACCGCGTAGTGCCGGGCGAGGTCCTGCGGGTCCAGTCCGGGGGCGAAGCCGTCGCGTTCCACCTGCTCGGCGAGGACGGCGAGGCGGGCCGTGGTGTCGGCGACGCTGCGCAGGGCGCTCCGCAGGGCGGACGCGCTCTCGTCGCCGGGGTCGAAGCCGGCGGAGCGGGCGAGGTCCTCGTGGAACCACTCCAGCAGCTCGCTCTCGTCCTCGGGGACGTGGCCGGGCTCCGGGTAGCCGGTGTCCAGCAGGGCGAGGGTCGCCACCTCCTGGCCGGCGGAACGGAGTTGGACCGCCATCTCGTGGGCGAGGAGCCCGCCGAAGGACCAGCCGGCCAGGTGGTAGGGGCCGGCGGGGCGGATCCGGCGCAGGGCCTCCACATGGGCGGCGGCCAGCTCCCGGGCCGTGGCGTCGGGGGCCGCTGCGGGGTCGGTCAGGCCGGGCGCCGTCAGTCCGAACACCGGCCGGTCGGTGCCCAGTTCGGCGGCCAGGGTGCGATAGCAGAAGACGTTCCCGCCGATCGGGTGGACGAGGAAGAGCGGGTCGAGGGTGCCCTCGGGCTGGAGACGGACCACCGGGTCAGGGGCCAGGTCGACGTGGCGGTCCCGCAGCAGCGCGGCCTGCCGGGCGACGGTCGGGTGCTCCAGGACGGCCGAGACGCCGAGGCGTTCGCCGAAGGCCGAGTTGATCCGGCCGATCAGGCGCAGGGCGTCGATGGAGTGCCCGCCGGACTCGAAGAAGTCGTCGTGGACGCCGACCGTGCCGGCGTCCAGCAGGCGCTCCCAGATCCCGGCGAGGCGGGATTCGAGGGCGTCGCGGGGCGGGGTCGGCTCGGCGCCGCCGCGCAGGTCGGCGGGGTCCGGGTCGGGGAGGGCGGCGCGGTCCAGCTTGCCGTTGGCGGTCAGCGGGAGGGCGTCCAGGCACACCCAGGCGGAGGGGACCATGTACTCGGGGAGCCGCTCCCGGGCGTGGGCGGCGAGTGCGCCCGGGTCGGGGGCGGGTGCGGCGTCCGGGCCGGTCGCATCGGGGACGAAGTAGCCGACGAGGCGTTCGCCGCGGGGCAGGACCGCGCAGTCGCGCACGCCGGGGTGTTCGGCGAGGACGGCTTCGATCTCGCCCGGCTCGACGCGGAAGCCGCGGATCTTGAGCTGGTGGTCGGTGCGGCCCGCGTACTCCAGGGCTCCGTCGGGGCGGTGCCGGGCCAGGTCGCCGGTCCGGTAGAGGCGGCGGGTGGTGCCGTCGGGGCTGGTGTGCTCGATGAAGCGCTCGGCCGTCAGTTCGGGTCGTCCGTGGTAGCCGTCGGCGAGGCCGACGCCTTCGAGGAAGAGTTCCCCGGTGACGCCGAGGGGGACCTCGGCGAGGCGGCGGTCCAGCACGTGGGTGCGCATGTTGGCGATGGGCCGGCCGATGGGCACGGTGTCGCCGCCGTCCGGCCGGCACTGCCAGTACGTGACGTCGACGGCCGCTTCGGTGGGTCCGTAGAGGTTGTGCAGTTCGACTCCGGGCAGCCGCTCGAAGAACCTGCGCTGGACCTCGTACGGCAGGGCCTCGCCGCTGCACACCACGCGGGTGAGCCCGGCCGCGCCGGTCACGGCCGCGGGGTCGTCGAGGAAGACGCTGAGCATGGACGGGACGAAGTGCACGGTGGTGGCGCCCTCGTCGTGGATCAGGCCGGCGAGGTAGCCGGGGTCGCGCTGCCCGCCGGGGCGGGCGAGGACCAGGGTGGCGCCGGTCAGCAGGGGCCAGAACAGCTCCCACACGGAGACGTCGAAGGTGTACGGCGTCTTGTGCAGCACCCGCTCCCCCGGAACCAGCCCGTACTCGTCCTGCATCCACAGCAGCCGGTTGGCGATGGCGCGGTGGGAGACCACGACGCCCTTGGGCTTTCCGGTGGAGCCCGAGGTGAAGATCATGTACGCCGGGTCGGACGGCTCGGGGGCTCCGGCGGGGCCCGCGGCGGCGGTCGCGGCGGCAGTCGCAGCCGCGTCCGGCCGGACGACGGTGACCCCGGAGCCCGCCAGCCGCTCCGCCCACGCGCCCTCGGTGACCACCAGGCCGATGCCGGACTCGGTGAGCAGGGACCGCACGCGCGGCGCGGGGTGCTCCGGGTCCAGCGGGACGTAGGCGGCGCCCGACTTCAGGACGGCGAGCAGGACGACGGGCAGGGCGAGGGAGCGTTCCAGCAGCAGGCCGACGAAGGTGCCGGGGCCGGCGCCCCGTTCCCGCAGGGCCGCGCACAGCCGCTCGGCCTCGGTGTCGAGGGCGCGGTAGGTCAGCTCGGCGCCCTCGAAGCGCGCGGCCGGGGCGTCCGGGGTCCGGTCGCGCTGCGCGTCGATGAGCCGGGTCAGGACGTGCGGCTGCGGGTAGTCGACGGCGGTCCGGTTCCACTCGGCGTAGCGGCGGTGTTCGGCCTCCGGCAGCAGGTCGGCGGCCGTGCAGTCACGGTCGGGGGCCCCGGCCAGGTCGCACAGGGCGGCGGTGTAGGAGGCGTGCGCGCTCTCCATCTGCGCCTCGGAGAACTGGGCGGCGTCGAAGCGCAGGCCGAGTTCGAGCAGGGAGCCGTCGGGGCTGCGGGAGAACTCGGCGCCGAAGGCGAAGTCGGTGCCGGCCTCTCCGGTCTCCTCCAGCACGGTGAACGCACCGTCGGGGGACCCGTCCCGCTCCACGTGGAAGTGGGTGTAGTTGAAGAAGGTCTCGAAGAGCGGGCCGCCGCCGGACAGCCGCTGGATCTCGGCGAGCGGGAAGCGGCGGTGCGCGTGCAGCTCCGCCTCCAGCTCGGCGACGTGCGCGACGAGGCCGCGCCAGCTGAGACCGGCGACGTCGGCGCTCAGCGGCAGGGTGTTGAGGAAGACGCCGACGACCTTGTCGCCGTCGGTCTCCTCGGCGCGGCCGTTGTGGACCACTCCGGTGGTGACCGCGTCGCCGCCGCCCAGCAGGGCCGTGGCCCGCAGGTGGGCGGCGAGCAGGACGGTGCGCAGCGGTACGGCGCACTCGGCGGCCAGGGCGGTCAGCCGGGCGTGCAGCCCCTCCGGGAGCGGCGCGAGGTACCAGGACATCCTGGCGGGTCCGCCGGTCGCCGCCGGGCGGGGCAGCCGGGTCGCGGGGGCGTCGGTCGCCTTGCCGGTCCAGAAGGCGCGCTGTCCGGCGTCGGCCAGCGCGGCCCGTTCCAGGGCGACGAAAGAGGCGAACCGGGAGCGGGGGCCCGCGTCCGGGGAGGGCCCCTCCTCGGGGGTCCGAGCGGCGAGCGCCTCGGTGTAGCAGGAGGCCAGTTCCGTCAGGAGCGAGCGTTCGCTCCAGCCGTCGAGGACGGCGTGGTGCTCGGCGACGAACAGTTGGAGCCGGGTGTCGGAGAGCCGCTGGACGTGGAAGCGGATCAGCGGGGGCCGGTCCCAGGCGAACGGCCTGTCGCGCTCGGCGGCGTAGCGGGCGGCGACGGCGGTCCGCTGCGCCTCGGGGTCGAGGCCGTACAGGTCCTCGAAGGTGATCTCCGGGCGGGCGCCGCGGTGGACGAGCTGGAGGGGCTCGCCGAACCCGTGCGGGTCGAAGGAGGTGCGCAGCATCTCGTGCCGGGCCGCGAGGACCTCGACGGTGGTCCGCCAGGCGGCTTCCGAGAAGGGCGCCTCGACCAGGTAGGAGGCCACGTTGTGGTAGACGCGTCCGCCGGCCGACGGCAGGTCGCTGTGGTAGAGCATGCCGGCCTGGAGCCGGGTCATCGGGTAGGCGTCCTCCAGCCCGTCGGGCAGGGCGGCGCGGTCCTCGGGGGTGAGCAGGGAGAACGGCTCGTACGGGGCCTCGGCGCCGGCCGCCGCCTCCCGCCGGGTCACGACGGGGGCCAGCGCACGGGCCGTCTGACGGCGCATGAGGTCGGCGACGGTGAGGTCGAGGCCGCGTTCCCGGATCCGGGCGAGGACCTGGAGGGAGCGGATGGAGTCGCCGCCGAGGGCGAACCAGTTGTCCAGGGCGCCGACCCGTTCGTGCCCGAGGACCTGGGCGAAGACCTCGGTGAGCGCGGTCTCGACCGGCCCGCTGGGCGCCTCGTAGGTGGCGGTGGGGGTCCGGGGCGCCGAACCGGGGGCGGGCAGGCGGCGCCGGTCGGTCTTGCCGTTGGCGGTCAGCGGGAAGGCGGGCAGGGTGACGAAGGCGCCGGGGATCATGTAGCCGGGCAGTCGCTGCGCGAGGTGGGTGCGCATCTCCTCCACGGTGGGGCCCGTGCCGTCCTCGGCACCGGTCACGGCCAGGTAGCCGACGAGGACGTCGGTCCCCGCGGTGTCCGGTGCGACGAGGGCGACCGCGGCGTCGACGAGGGGGTGGGCGGCCAGGGCCGCCTCGACCTCGCCGAGTTCTATCCGGAAGCCGCGCAGTTTGACCTGGTGGTCGATGCGGCCGAGGTACTCCAGGTCCCCGTCGGGCAGGGCGCGCGCCAGGTCGCCGGTGCGGTACAGCCGCTCGCCCTCGGCGAGCCCGGCGGGCCCGTCGGCGCCGCGGTCCGGGCCACCGCCCGGGCCACCGTCTGCGCCGCGGTCGGCAAGGCCGGTGGGGAAGCGCTCGGCGGTGAGTTCGGGCCGGCGCAGGTAGCCGCGGGCGAGGCCCGCCCCGGCGACGTACAGCTCCCCGACGGCGCCGCGCGGAACGGTCCGGCCGCGCGCGTCGAGCAGGTGCAGGCGCAGGTCGGGGATGGGCACGCCGATGACGCTGCCGCGGCCCTCCTCGGCGTCGCGGGCGGTCAGCGGCCGGTAGGTGACGTGCACGGTCGTCTCGGTGATGCCGTACATGTTGACCAGGCGGGGTGCGGTGTCGCCGTGCCGGGCGAACCACCCGGCGAGGGCGGCGACGTCGAGGGCCTCCCCGCCGAAGACGACGTGGCGCAGGGCGAGCCCGGGGGCGTCCGGACCGGTCGTGCGCTGGTGCTCCTCGTCGGCGCGGGCCAACTGGTAGAAGGCGGAGGGGGTCTGGTTGAGGACGGTGACCCGCTCGGCGCGCAGCAGCCGGTGGAACTCCTCGGGCGAGCGGCTGGTCCCGTACGGCACCACGACGAGGCGGCCGCCGTGGGCGAGGGCGCCCCACAGCTCCCAGACGGAGAAGTCGAAGGCGATGGAGTGGAAGAGGGTCCACACATCCTCGGGGCCGAAGCCGAACCAGTGGTCGGTGGCGGAGAACAGCCGGGTGACGTTGGAGTGGGGCACGAGGGTGCCCTTGGGCAGGCCGGTGGAGCCGGAGGTGTAGATGACGTAGGCGAGGTGGTCCGGGGTCACGCCCGTGTCGGGGGCGGTGTCCGGTTCGGCGGCCAGGAGCGGGGCGTCGGCCTGCAGGTCGACGGCGTGCAGGCCGGGGGCGTCCCACAGGGATCGGGTTCCGGTGGTGCCGACGACGTGCTCCAGGCGGGCGTCCTGGACGATGTGGCGCAGCCGCTCGGGCGGGTTGTCGGGGTCGAGCGGCAGGTAGGCGCCGCCGGCCTTGAGGATGCCGAGCAGGGCGACGACGAGGTCGGCGGAGCGGGGCAGGCACAGACCGACGAGGGTGTCGGGTCCCACGCCGAGGGCGCGCAGCCGGTGCGCGAGCCGGTTGGCGCGGGTGTCGAGCTCGCGGTAGCTGAGGGACGTGCCCTCGTGGACGAGGGCCACCGCCTCGGGGGTGCGGGCGGCGTGCCCGGCGAAGACCTCGTGGATGCAAGCCGGCTCGCCCGGAGCGGGCGGGAGGGCGGCGCGGGGCGGGAGCGGCGAGCCGATGCCGCTCCTCTCGTCGGCCGACAGCATCGGCAGCCGACTGAGCGGCAGTTCGGGGTTCTCGGTTGCGGCGTCGAGGAGCCGGGCGAAGTGCCGGCCGAACTGTCGGACGGTGGCGGCCTCGAACAGGTCGGCCCGGTACTCCAGCCGGCAGCTCAGCGCGCCGCCGGTGCGTACGACGTCGAAGGTCAGGTCGAACTTGGCGGTTCCGGCCGGCCCTTCGAGCATCCTCGCCCGCGGGCCGGGCAGGCCCTCGGTCATGGCGTCCTCGTCGTGGAGGCCGAACATGACCCGGAAGGGGGGCGCGTCCTCGCCGGTGCGTCCGGGGGCGATCCGGTCGACGACGCGTTCGAAGGGCAGGTCCTGGTGGTCCTGGGCGTCGAGCACGGTGTCCCGTACGCGCTCGAGGTGGGCCCGGAAGGCGGGGTCGTCGGACAGGTCCGCGCGGATCACCAGCGTGTTGACGAACAGGCCGACGGTGTCCTGGAACTCCTTGCGGCCCCGGCCCGCGACCGGCGTTCCGACGAGCACGTCGTCGGTGCCCGTGTAGCGGCCCAGCACGATCTGGAAGGCCGCCAGCATCAGCGTGTAGGGGGTGCTGTGGGTGTCACGGCACAGGCGCTCCATCCGGGCGAGCACCGCGGCGGGCACCTCGAAGGAGTGCAGCGCCGCCGCGGCGCGGTCCGCTCCGGCCCCGGGCCGGCCGTCCCGGGGCAGGGGGGCGTCGGGCAGTTCGCCGCCCAACTGCTGCTCCCAGTAGGCGAGCTGGCGCTGGGCGGCGGCTCCCTGGAGCCATTCCTCCTGCCAGTCGGAGAAGTCGGCGTACTGGTACTCGGGGGCCTCCATGGCCTCCAGCACCTCGGACGCGGCCGGCTGCGGCCCGCCGGTACCGTCGGGGGCGTCGCCGTACCGGGCGTACGCACCGAGGAGCTCGCGGGCGAGGATCCCGACGGACCAGCCGTCGGCGACGATGTGGTGCAGGGCGAGCGCGAGGACGGCGCCCTCGGGGGTGTGCAACAGGGCCACCCGGAAGAGCGGTCCGGACTCCAGGTCGAAGGGCCGGTGGTGTTCGGCGGCCATCCACTCCTCGACGTCCCGGGATCCGTGCGCCGCGGCGGAGGACCAGGCGAGCACGGCCTCGGTGTCGATGTGCTGCCACAGCTCGCCGTCCCGCAGGACGAACCGGGTGCGCAGCGCCTCGTGCCGGTCGAGCAGCCCCTGGGCGCAGGTGCGGAGCGCGGCCTCGTCCACCGGGCCTTCGAGGCCGTAGAAGACGGGCATGTGGTAGGTCGGCCGGCCCTCCTCCACCTGCTGGAGGAAGTACATCCGCTGCTGCGCTCCCGACGCGCGGAACGCGCTGAACGACGGCTCCGCAGGGCGTTCGGTCGGATCGTGACTGGCCAAGACAACTCCCTCGGCGCCGCACCGGTGGCTGGTACGCGGCGCATGCTCCGCTTGCTTGCCCGCTCAGCCTAGGAACGGCATCGATTCGGGTGAAGTCGCCTGTTTCCGGTCCCCGATTCACGTGACCACGGCTGTGGACGACCTGCGCAAGTACCGGTGGAAGGCCGTGTTCCGACGCCGTTCGGGGGCCCCGGGGCGGGACACTGCTGCCGCGGACCGAACCGAGATCGCCACAGGAGGCACCATGCCCTTCATCACCGTCGGCCAGGAGAACAGCACCGACATCGACCTGTACTACGAGGACCACGGCAGCGGGCAGCCCGTCGTCCTCATCCACGGCTACCCGCTGGACGGGCATTCCTGGGAGAAGCAGCTGCCCGCCCTGCTCGACGCCGGTCACCGCGTCATCACCTACGACCGGCGCGGCTTCGGGCAGTCCTCCCAGCCCACCACCGGCTACGACTACGACACCTTCACGGACGACCTGCACACGCTGATGGAGACCCTCGACCTCACCGACACGATCCTCGTCGGCTTCTCCATGGGCACCGGCGAGGTCGGCCGTTACCTCGGCACCCGCGGTTCCGGACGCGTGGCCAAGGCCGCCTTCCTCGCCGGCCTGGAGCCCTACCTCCTCAAGACCGACGACAACCCCACCGGCGTCGACGGCAGCGTCTTCGAGGGCATCCTCGCCGCCGTCACGAAGGACCGCTACGCCTACTTCACCGACTTCTACCAGGCCTTCTACAACCTCGACGAGAACCTCGGCACGCGCATCAGCGAGGAGACCGTACGGGCGAGCTGGGCGACCGCCGCCGGCGCCTCCGCGTACGCCTCCCGCGCCGCCGTCCTCACGTGGACCACCGACTTCCGGGCCGACATCCCCAAGATCGACGTGCCCGCCCTGATCCTCCACGGCACCGCGGACCGCATCCTCCCGATCGGGGCCACCGCGGAACCCTTCCACAAGGCCCTCCCGCACGCCGACTACGTCGTCCTCGAGGGCGCCCCGCACGGTCTCCTGTGGACCCACGCCGAAGAGGTCAACAACGCCCTCCTCGCCTTCATCGGGGACTAGGCCGTGCCGGCCGCGTGACCCGCGCTCCGCGGCCGGCACCGCCGCGGAGCCCGGGGCGGCGGCCACGACCGAGCATGATGCAAGAAATTTGCTTTAAGCTGGCCGCATGAGCCGAAAAGCGATGGTCCGCCCCGGGGGCCGCAGCGCACGGGTCCAGGAGGCGGTCCACACCGCCGTGCGTGAGCTCCAGGCTGAACTGGGGCGTCCGGAGCTGACGATCCCGATGGTCGCGGCGCGGGCCGGCGTCACCCCGTCGACGATCTACCGCCGCTGGGGCGACCTACAGGAACTACTCTCGGACGTCGCCGTCGAGCACCTGCGCCCCGACGCTCCGCCGGAGGACCACGGAGACCTGCTGGCGGACCTGCGGGGCTGGGCCGAACAGTTCCAGGAGGAGATGGCCTCGCCCGCGGGCCGCGCGTACATCCGCGATGCGCTGCTCGGGGACCCGGACGGCGACAACGCGGGGCGGTGTTCGGCCTACGCGGCGGAGCAGATCGCCGTCGTGCTCGCCCGCGCCGCGGAGCGCGGCGAGGGGGCCCCGGACGTCGAGACGGTGCTCGACCGGGTCGTGGCGCCGATGATGTACCGCATCCTGTTCCGCCCCGCCGGACTCACCGGCGCGTACGCGCACCGGCTCGCGACGGAGGCCGTACGGGGCTTCGACGCACCCCGCTGACCGGCCCGCCGCGCACGCCCCCGCGGGTCAGCGGCGCACCGGAGCGGCAGCCACGGGTTCGAGCCGGTAGCCGTCCCCCTCGACCACCACGCGGCCGGCGGTCGGCGCGGGGAAGTGCGTACCGAGCACCAGGGCGCCGGTGTCGGCGAGGCGGGCGAGCAGCGCCCGGCGGGTGGCCTCGGCCCGTACCGGGTCGATGTCGACGCAGCTGCCGATCTCCGGCCGGGCCAGCTGCACGGGGTGGTGGACGGCGTCCCCGGTGACCAGGGCCGTCGCGCCGCCGCTGCTCACCTGTACGACGATCTGCCCGGGGGTGTGACCCGGCGCGGGCAACAGGCGCAGCCCCTCGGCCACGTCGATCCCCTCGGCCGGCACGTCGACCAGGTCGAGCAGACCCGCCTCCTCGACGGGCACGACGGAGTCGCGGAACATGCCGCGCCGCGCCTCGTCCATGTCGTAGCCGGCCCAGAACTCGCGCTCCGCCCTCGACGTCAGGTAGCGGGCGCCCGGGAAGGTCGGCACCCATGCGCCGTCCGCCTCGCGGGTGTTCCATCCGACGTGGTCGGCGTGCAGGTGGGTGAGGATCACCAGGTCGACGTTGTCGGGGGTGAATCCGATGTCCGCGAGGCGTGCGAGGTAGTCGGTGCGGAGCCGGTGCCACGCCGGGTTGGCCCTCGTCTTGCCGTTGCCGATCCCGGTGTCGACGAGGACCCGCAGACCGTCCACGACCAGCGCGAAGCTGTGGCTGTCGAGGTGCAGGACACCGTCCGGACCGGCGAAGTCGGGCCGCAGCCAGTCGTGTTCGGCGACCACGTCCGGGGTGGCGGCCGGCAGCAGCCACGGTCCGGTCGCGGGCGGCAGGGGCACTTCGTCGACGCGGTGGACCGCGATCTCCCCGACGGACCAGTGGGCAGCGGCTCCGGCCGGGGCCGGCTCGGTGAACTGTGCGGTGCACATGGGCGTGTTCCTTCGTCTACAGAGGACCGACCGACAACAAAAGCGATTCATTCGCTTTAAGCGACCGTAGGCCCTACCGTGAACTAACGCAAGCCGTTAGCTTTAAGGCGGCGGTGAGCGTGCCGCCGCACTCCTGAAGGAAGGCAGCACATGTCCGCCCCGGACCTCACTCCTCCCGAAGCCGCCCGCTGGGCCGCACGGTCAGGGCTTCCGCTGGCGAAGGACCGTCATGCGGAAGTGGCGGCCACCGCCGACCACATCCACGCCGTCGTATCGCTCCTGCGGGAACTGGACTTCGGCGAGACACCGCCCTCCGCGACGTACCGCGCGGGAGGGGAGCAGCACGATGGAACCGTATGAGCTGACCGTGGCCGAAGCGGCCGAGGCCGTACGCACCCGGCTGGTCTCACCGGTCGAACTGGTGGAGTCGGCGCTGGCGCGCATCGCACGGGTCGAACCCCGCCTGAACGCCTTCACCGCCGTGACGGCCGACCGTGCGCGCGCCGCGGCCCGCCGGGCGGAGGGCGAGATCGCCCGCGGCACGCACCGGGGGGCCCTCCACGGGATGCCCGTCGGCCTCAAGGACCTCATCGACGTGGCCGGGATGGCGACCACGGCGAGCTCCCGGGCACGGACGGGACACCGGGCGGAGGCCGACAGCACCGTCGCGGCGCGCCTCGCCTCGGCCGGAGCGGTCCTGGTGGGCAAGACCCACACGCACGAGTTCGCCTACGGCCTGACCACCCCTCAGACGACGAACGCCTGGAACCCGGACCGGGTGGCCGGCGGGTCCAGCGGCGGTTCCGCCGTCGCCGTCGCGGCGGGGGCGGCCGCCTTCGCCCTGGGCACCGACACCGGCGGATCGATCCGGGTGCCCGCCGCCCTGAACGGGGTCGTCGGACTGAAGCCGACGTACGGGCTGGTGCCGCGCCGTGGCGTGACTTCGCTGTCCTGGTCGCTGGACCATGTGGGACCCCTCACCCGCACCGTGGAGGACGCCGGGCTGGTCCTGGCCGCCCTGGTCGGACACGACCCGCACGACCCGGCGTCCGTCGCGGCCCCGGCCACGGACCACCGGCCGGGCCCCGGCACGGATCTGACGGGGCTGCGGGTCGGGGTGCCGAACAACTACTACTTCGACCGGGTGGACCCGGAGGTCGAGGCCGCCGTCCGGCGGGCGATCGAACGGCTCGAGGGGCTCGGCGCCCGGCTCGTGGACGTCGAGATCCCGATGACGCGCTACATCCGCGCGGCCCATTGGGGCCTGATGGTGCCCGAGGCCTCGGCCTACCACGAGCGGACCCTGCGGGTGGTACCCGACCTGTACGGGACCGACGTGCGGGTCCTCCTGGAGGCGGGCGAGCTCATGACCGCGGGCGACTACCTGCGGGCCCAGCGCGCCCGCACCCTCATGGGGCGGGCTTGGCGGGACGTGCTGGAGGCGGTCGACCTGATCGCCGCACCGACCGTGCCGATCACCGCCGTCGAGTCCGGACGGACCGAAGTGACCTGGGGCGACGGCAGCGTGGAGGGCGTCGCCGACGCCTACGTACGGCTGTCGGCCCCGGCCAACCTCACCGGTGTTCCCGCGCTGAGCGTGCCCGTCGGCCTGGACTCGGCGGGCCTGCCGATCGGCATGCAGCTCATGGGGAGGCCCTTCGGCGAAGCCACGCTCCTGCGCGCGGGACACGCCTTCGAACGCACCGGCACGGCACGCGGCCTGGCCCCGGAGCGGGCGGCCTAGGCCCTGTCGTCAAAGTCCCTCCCCCAGCTACCGCTGGGAGGTGCCCCCGGGCCCGCGACGCCCGGCACCGCACCTCGCCGCGTTGTCGGGGCACCCAAGTACGTCCAGTACTCGGGCGCCCCTCCGCCTTGCGATGCACGGCACCGGACGCCGCGGGCCTGACCGGCGCTACTTTGACGACAGGACCTAGCGCGGGGGCGGCCGCCCCCTCATGTGATCATGGATGCGTCACATTCCTTCGCCCGCGAGGTGATCTTTTTGACGAAGGTGGCACTGCGTTCCTACGCACTGTTGCCTCGGCAGTACGACGAGCGGAAGGTACTGGCCTCCACGATTGATCCGTGGGGCCGCGCTCTCTGGCTCATCTGCCCTGATGCCCGCTTCCCCTCCAGGCGGGCCGGCCGGGACGTCCCGGCGCCCACGAAACTCCCCTTCGACGCCCTGGTCGTCATCAGCGACCGGGGGGTGGTCCGGGAGCAGACCCTGCACGGAGTGGCCGTGGACCCGAGCGCCTTCGACGCCCTGCCGGGCGGCGGGTTCGTGCTCTCCGGCGGTGGAGGTCCGAACGCACGATCCGGCCAGATCTTCGGCCGCGACGGCCGCTCCCGGCGCCGGTTCCCCCTGGGAACCCGCCTCACGCACCTGGTCGCGGACCGCCGCTCCGGCTTCTGGACCGGATACGCCGACGAAGGGATATACAGCGACGACCGCGTCAGCGCGGGCGGGCTGGTCCGCTGGGACAGCAGGGGGAACCACGCGGGGGCCCTGCGCCCCCCGGCGCCCTTGGACTACCTGGTGGACGTCAACACCGTCAACGTCTGCGACTCCACGGTCCACGCCGTGTACTGGCCGAGCGCACCGCTCGTCGAAACGGGCCCCGGCGGGATACGCCGCATCCGCCGCCTCCCGGTCTCGGACCCGTTCGGCCTCGCGATCCGCGGTGACCGACTGCTCCTGCTCGGAGGGGTCGAAGGGGGCGCCTCCACCGCCGATCGGGTGAGCGCCGTCCACCACCTGAGGCTGACGGACGAGGGAGCTGTCGTCACCGGACACGAGGAACTCGTCTTCCCGAACGGCGACCCCGTCAGACGCTACGCCCGCCCGGTCTGCCGGGGTCCGCGGATCTTCCTGCACACGATCCGCACGCTGCGGCAGTGGTGGGTACTGACGCTGCCGCAACCCTCGGCCCGTACGGGGCGGTGGCGACCCGGCAACACGATGACACCACGGCCGCCGGGCGGCTGCCGCACGGTGAACCGGCCGTGACAGAGGTGGAGTTGAGCCAGTCACGGCCGGTAGGACCGGTGCGTCTGGTGGGGGTCGGGGCCGCTATGTAATGTCACATCGCATGATGCTCTTACGGCGTGCGGCGTCGGCCGCTGCCCTTCTCGCCACCGTCCTTCCCCTGGCTCTCACCTCGCCCGCGCACGCGGCCGACGGCTCCTCCGCGTGCCGCGCCTCCGCGTCCGTACCGCTGGACGCCGAACAGGCGCGGCTCTCGGACGCCCGCACCACGGCCCTCGTCGAGCGCGGCGGGTTCGCGGACTTCGTGCGGCGGTTCCCCGCCGCGCTGTGCGCGACCCGCAGCCCCGCCGAGGCCGACCGGCTGGTCACCGACTGGGGCGAGGCACTGTGGCAGGCCTCCGTACGGCGGGCCCAGGGGCAGCGGCCCGGCGGCGACCTCGCCCCCGGGGACGACCGGCCGCTGTACTGGGCGCGGCTCGGCATGACCGCCGCACTCGCCCGCTGGCAGCCGGAGTTCACCGCCGACCGGGCCGCGCTCCGCGCCCGCTTCGAGGACGCCTCCCGGGGCCTGACGAACAACGCCTTCCGCACCGCGCCCGGCGTGCGGCGCGTCTTCATCAGCGGGTTCGACCCCTTCGGGCTCGACGCCGAGATCCGCCGCGCCAACCCGTCGGGGTCGGCCGCCCTCCAGCTCAACGGACGGCGTGTGACCCTCGCCGACGGCACCCCCGCCGAGATCCGCGCCGTCGTCCTCCCCGTGCGGTACGCCGACTTCGACGCCGGCATGGTGGAGCGGGCGTTCGCCCCGCGCCTGGCCGGCGGCCCCGCCGCCGCCGACGTCATCACCACCGTCAGCCAGGGTTACCCCGGCATCTTCACCCTGGAGGACTGGGCGGGACGGGCCCGGTCCGCCGACCCGTACCCCGACAACGTGCGCGCCCTGTCCGGCGGCACCCGCGAGCACCCGGTGACCGCCCCCGGCCTCGGCCCGGGCCCGGAGTTCATCCGCACCACGCTCCCCGCGGGCGCCGTCACCGGCGCCGTGCAGAGCCCGTACCCCGTCCTCCTCAACAGCGACGTGACCGAGATCCCGGCCGGCGGCACGACCCCCGTCGACCGGACCGCCGGCCCGACCCCCGGCTCACGGGCCGTGGCGGGCGGCGGGGGCGGCTACCTGTCCAACGAAGTGGCCTACCGCTCCAACCGGCTGCGCGCCGAACTCGCCCCGCACCTGCCCGGGGGCCACCTCCACACCCCGGTGCTCACCGGCTTGCCGGCCGACCCCCAGCAGCTGACCGGCCCCGAGTTCGAACGCAACGAGAGCGCGATAGCGGCCGAGGTCCGCGCGGTCCTCGAACACGCCGCCGCGCGGCGGTAGCGGCAGCCCCGCCTGCGGTGCGTCCTGCTGCCATGGGGCAGGATGGCAGCCCGTTCCGGATGCGCACACGCGCCCGAACGCGGCTTCACGCACGACGAACTGACAGGTGACAAGGTGACGACACACCCACACCCCATACGACGGCCGGCAGCTCCCGTCGCCACTCCCCCGGGCCGGCGCGGCGCACCGGAGGAGGTCCGTTGAACCGGGATCTCGTCCTGCACGACTGGCTGGTCGCCGGGATCGCGCTGGCGGCGGGCGCCGCGGCCGGACTGCTGCTGCGCGCCCTCCTGCGCTGGCTGGGCCGGCACGCCGAGCGGACCCGGTGGCGGGGGGACGACATCATCGTCGACGCGCTGCGCACCATCGCGCCCGGGGCCGCACTGATCGCGGGCGCGGCGGTGGCCGCCACGACCCTGCCGCTCACCGCGCGCGTCTCGGGGTTCGTGAACCAGTCGCTGACCGCGCTGCTCATCCTCATCGCCACGCTCAGCGCGGCGCGGGTCGTCGCGGGCCTCGTCCAGTCCGTGGCGGGATCGCGCACCGGGGTGGCCGCATCGGCGTCCATCTTCGTCAACATCACGCGGATCGTGGTCCTCGTGATGGGCGTGCTCGTCGCCCTGGAGACCCTCGGCGTGTCCATCGCGCCGCTGGTCACCGCCCTCGGAGTCGGCGGTCTGGCGGTGGCCCTGGCTCTCCAGGACACCCTCGCCAACCTCTTCGCCGGCGTGCACATCCTCGCCTCGAAGACCGTGCAGCCCGGTGACTACATCCGGCTCACCAGCGGCGAGGAGGGTTACGTCGTCGACATCAACTGGCGCAACACCGTGGTCCGCAACCTGTCGAACAACTTGGTCATCATCCCCAACGGGCGTCTCGCGCGCACCAACATGACCAACTTCACCCAGCCCGAGGCGCAGTTCTCGATCCTGGTCCAGGTGGGAGTGGGCTACGAGAGCGATCTGGAGCACGTCGAGCGGGTGACCCTCGACGTGGTCGGCAAGGTGATGGCGCACGTGGACGGCGCGGACCCCGCCCACGAGGGGGCCGTCCGCTTCCACACGTTCGCGGACTCCCGGATCAACTTCACGGTGATCCTGGGCGTCGGCGAGTTCAGCGACCAGTACCGGATCAAGCACGAGTTCATCAAGCGCCTGCACGAGCGGTTCCGGACGGAGGGCATCTCGATCCCCGCTCCGACGCGTACGATCGAGCTCCACCGGGACGAACCGCGTGCGCCGTTGTCATCGCACGCACCGGTCCCGCACCAGCGCGATTCGTCGGCGCTGCTCCCGGACGGCGGCCGGTAGGCCCGAAGCGGCCGGAGGCCCGGGGCCGTGGGCAAAATCCGCGTGCGGTACGTCAAGACCTCGCCAGGGCGGGTGGCTCCGCCCCTCGCCCTGGGCAGTCTGCCCGTGAACATCTGGCTCTGGTTGAGATCGTCACTTCCGGACGGGAGGCATCACATGCCCGGGTACCGACTCCACGACCGTGCCGCGCTGTTCGGGGCCCTGGTGGTGCCCCTCCTCGTGGCGCTCGCGCTCGTCCCCTTCCGCACCTGGCTCTCCCCGGCGAACGGGGCCCTGGTCCTGGTCGTCGCCGTGGTCGCGATCGCCGCCTCGGGCACCCGGGCCGCCGCGGCCGTGGCGGCGCTCTCCGCGACCACCTGGTTCGGCCTGCTCCTCCTCGCCCGGCCCTACGAGCGCTTCACCCTCGCCGACCGGGACGAGATCCAGACGGCCGTCCTGTTGCTGGCCGTCGGGCTGATCGTCGCCCAACTGACTGCACGGACACGCAGGTTGGAGGCGGTCGTGGCCACCGGCGCCGCGCACCTGTCCAGCCTCCAGGGCACCGCCCGGCTGACCGAGCAGGGCGGCTCGCCGGACGCGGTGGTCGAGTACGTCCGCCGGGAGCTCATCGGCCTGCTGGGGCTGCGCGGCTGCCGCTTCGAGTACGGAACCCTGATCGGGCACCGACCGCGGCTGGAGCACGACGGCGGCCTGTGGCTGCGCCGCGGTGGCGAGGTCACCGGGTACGCCGACTGGCCGCACGGCGAGATCGAGCTGCGGGTCGTCGGGGGCGGGCACTATTACGGGCGCTTCCTCCTCGCTCCCTTTCCCGGCCACCGCCTGCCGCCGGAGGACGCCCGCTCGGTGGCGCTCGCCCTGGCCGCGCTGGCGGGAGCCGCACTGGACACGGCCGGTGTGTCCCACCGCGGCTGAGCCCCGCTCATGGGGCGTCGCGGTGAACGCGGGCCAGGATCAGGACCGTGTCGTCGGTCGGCGGCTCGGGCAGCAGGCCGGCCAGGACGCGGTCCGCCATGTCCTCCAACGGCTCGCTGCGGCCGCCCAGTTCGGCGCGCAGGGCGTCCAGGCCCACCTCGATGTCCCGCCCCCGGGCCTCGATGAGGCCGTCCGTGTACAGGGCGAGCGTGGCGTTCTCGGGCAGTTCGATCTCGGTGGTCCGGAACGGGGCGCCGCCGACGCCCAGGGGGACCCCGAGGACCTCGCCAATGGTCTGCACCGTGCCGTCCGGCCGGAGCACCAGGGGCGGCGGGTGGCCGGCACTGGCGATGCGGGCGCGTCCACTGCGCGGGTCGTAGACGAGGTAGAGGCAGGTCGCCAGCTCGATGCCGGCCTCCTGGGCGCACGCGTCGAGTTCGGTGAGCAGGTCGGCGGGCTCGCTGTCGTGGCGGGCCAGGGCCTTGGTGGTGATGCGCAGGTAGCCCATGGCCGCGGCCGCGTCCACTCCGTGCCCCATCACGTCGCCCACGACCAGGACGACCCGACCGTCGGGCAGGTTGATCACGTCGTACCAGTCACCGCCGACCTCGGTAATCCGGCTGCCGGGCACGTAGCGGTGGGCGACGTCCACGTACGGGGTGACCGCCAGCGCCGTGGGCAGCAGGGCCCGCTGCAGCGTGAGGGCGATGTCCTGGACCCGGCTGTAGAGGCGGGCGTTGTCCAGGCAGATCGCGGCGCGCGAGGCGAGTTCGCTGGCCAGGCTGACGTCCTCCTCGGCGAACGGCGGACGGGCGGCGGACCGGCCGAACATGGCGATGCCCTGGACGGTGCCCCGGGCGATGAGCGGAGCGACGAGGATGCAGGCCACCCCGCTCTCGCCCATGATCTTCGTGCGTGACTCGGTGACGACGGTGCGGGCCAGGAACTCCTCGTCCACCACGGCCGAGATGGCGCGGCCGGTGCTCAGCATGTCGTGGATGACGGAGCCCGGCGGGTACCGCACCTTCTCCACCCCGCTCACGAGTTCGACGGCCGGAGCGGGCAGGGTCGTCCCGGAGGCGATGCGACGGGTGAACAGCGGACGCCCCGGGTCAAAGTCCTCGGTCTCGTCCATCCACTCCACGATCTCGACCACGGAACCGTCGCAGAAGTCCGGCATCGACGCGTCGACGAGCTCCTGGGCGGTGAGGTTGACGTCCAGGGTGGTCCCGATCCGGGTGGAGGCCCCGTCGAGGAGGGCCAGCCGGCGACGGCTGGCGGTGGCTTCCAGGATGGCCCGTTCCCGGTCCGTCACGTCGATCATCAGCCCGCCCACGCCGGATCGGGTCCCGACCGCCCGACTCAGCGGGAAGAAGCTGACGGACCGGACCTGGTCGCGGTCCGGATGCCCGCGCGGGCGCACCCCGACCAGGGTCCCCACCACGGGTGCTCCGCCCTGCGCGACGGCCCGCAGCATGCGCTCGTACTCACCGCCGTCCGACATGATCATGATGTCGTCCATGCGCCGCCCCAGGTGGGCTTCGATCGGCAGGCCGTCCATGTCGGCGAGCGCCTGGTTGAGGTGGATGTACCGCAGGTCCTCGTCGATCATGACCAGCCCGATGGGGCAGGTCTCGAAGAGGGCGTCGAGGAAGGCGAGGTTGGTCTTGACCCGGTCGAGTTCGTCGCTGCGGCTCGACAGGACCATCACCACCGAGGGACCGCCGGATCCGGTGACGGAGAAGGACCGGAAGCCGCAGTCGAAGGCCGTGCCGTCGCGGTGCCGGGCGGTCAGCCTGCCCCGCCAGTAGCCCTGCGTACGCCCCTGCTCCGTCAGTCGGGCGCACGATGCGGACGTGCCGCTGCGGGAGGCGTCGGCGAAGAGGAGGGCGCCGGGCCGGGTGAGGACGGCGCCGGGTTCGTACCCGAAGAGGTCACGGGCGCCGGGTCCCCAGTAGCAGACGTGGTCGTGCTCGTCGATGCCGAGGACGGCCACGGGCACGCGCTCGAGCAGCGACCCCGGCTCGGACCAGATCGGGCCGTGGGTTTCCTCGCCCCCCGGCCGAGCCGATGGCACGAGACGTCCCCTTCCGCACGCCGTTCTCCCCACATCATCGTCCGGACGCGCCGTACGGGCACGCCGGGCGGCGCGCGGCAGCCCGGGACGACCGCTTCGCGGGGGCCCGCGCCGTCGTCCACGCGACCCCACGGAAGGTGAACCCGCATGGGCAAGATGAATCTCCAGCTTCAACTGGCATCTGCCACCAGAAAAAACACATTCACCTCTTGGATGATCCACCGTAACGACACGACGCGCACCGGCCCGATTCCGTGCCCTGGACCAAGTGCCGCCCCGGGGCAGCTCCTGGTTGACTGGCCGTGGCCACCATCCTCCGGACCGCTTGGCGGCTCTCGCGGTCACGGTGGCCTGGCCCACGAAGCTCCTGCGCGCCGACAGCGGTGTTCGGCGCGCGGGGCTTCGCCGGCCGCACCCGTACATCGTGGCGCTGAGCCGGCCCGCGTTTCGACACCGCGGCACCTGCCGGGACCGCCGGGCTCCAGCATGATCGGTGCTCTGCGCCGGAGCGGCGGCGCACACGTCCCGCTCCGCTCCGCTCCGTTCCGTTTCGCCTTCCTTCGATCACGGGAGTCCAGCCCCATGTCCGACATCAGCGTGCGTTCCGTGCGGGACGGCGATTTCGCCCAGTGGCGCGCCCTCTACCAGGGCTACGCCGACTTCTACGGGGTTGAGCAGACCGAGGAGGCGGCCGCCACGGTCTGGTCCTGGGTGACCGACCCCGGCCACGAGGTGGGCGCCCTGGTGGCCGAGGACACGGGGGGCCGGCTGCTGGGCCTCGCCCACTACCGTCCCTTCGCGCGCCCGCTCTCCGCGACGGTGGGCTGCTTCCTCGACGACCTGTTCGTGGCACCGCAGCACCGCGGTTCGGGCGCCGCCGACCTCCTGCTCGGCGCGCTGCGCGAGCTCGCGGCCGAGCGCGGTTGGAGCGTGGTCCGCTGGATCACCGCCGATGACAACCACCGGGCGCGTTCCAAGTACGACCAGGTCGCCAAGCGGACCATGTGGGTCACGTACGACATGACCCCGTGAGCCCGAGCTGCGTCCGCACCCTCCGGGTCCATCAGGAGGGCCTTGCCCACGCATTGCCCGAGCCCTGTAGCCGTTGGCGGCGCGCTGTCAGGCGGGGAGGTCCATCAGGAGCAGCGGGGTCGTGGTGGGTCGTGGGGATCCTCCGGCGGGTTCGACGGTGAGGCCGATCGCACCGGCGTCGACGGTGTCGCCGTCGATGAGGACGGTGCCGTCCCGGTGGATGAAACCGGCCGGGCGCATGGTGCCGTCGTGGTCCAGCCACAGCTGGTAGGTCGTGCCGGCGACGGGCGCGGGCAGTCCGCCGGCGGTGAAGACGGCCTTGTTGCGCAGAGCCGAGGTGACGACGGTGGCGGCGGCTCCGTTGCTGGTGCGGCCGTGGGCCGCGCGGGCGTCGGGAGCGGCCAGGACCACGCTGACGTCGTCGAGGCGCTGCTCGATCTGCCGGGCCTGCTGTTCGTAGTGGCGGCTCTCCTGGCTCTGCCAGGCGGCCAGGCCCGCGAACAGGGCCGCGGCGGCCACGCTCGCGGCCACGGCGAACAGGCCGGCCTTGCGGCGCAGCGCGCCGCGCAGCGGGACCGGGGAGACGGGGGTGGAGGTCCGGGGCGGGAGTTGGCGCACGCCCTCGACGGCTGCCAGCGTCCGCTGCTTCATCGAGGCGGGCGGCGGCTGGGCCACGGCGGCGGCCAGCCGGGCGGCGGTGGCCTGGAACCCGGCGACCTCCAGGCGGCACTCCTCGCACCGGGAGAGGTGGTCGGTGAACGGCTCGCGTTCGCCGGCGTCCAGTGCGTTCAGTGCGTAGGCGGCGGTGAGGGCGTGGGTGTCGGACCGGTGCTGGTTCATGTGGTCACCCCCATGCAGTCGCGGAGCCGGATGAGTCCGTCGCGCATGCGCGTCTTGACGGTGGGCAGCGGCGCGTGGAGGACTTCGGCGACCTCGCGGTAGGTCAGGCCCTGGTAGTAGGCCATGGTCACCGCCTGGCGCTGGAGTTCGGTGAGACCGTGCAGGCAGCGGCGGACTTGCTCGCTGTCCAGGCGGATCTCGACCTGTTCGGCCACCTCGTCGAACGCCGTCCGGTGCTCGCGGGCGGCCTGCGCGCGTTCCCGGTCGGCGGACGCCTGGGCGGAGCGGACCCGGTCCACGGCCCGCCGGTGGGCGATCGTCGCCGCCCATGTGGTGACGGCGCCGGATTCGGGGCGGTAGCGGGCGGCCTGCCGCCACAGGTCGATCATGACCTCTTGGGCGACCTCCTCGGACTGCGCCCGGTCGCGCACGACTTTGACCACGACCCCGAAGACCAGCGAGGCGAGGGCGTCGTACAGGACGGAGAACGCCTCTTTGTCGCCGTGGGCGACCTGCCGCATGACCTCGGAGAGGTCGGTGCGGTCAGTGCGGTCGGTGCGGCTGCCGGTGGGGTCGGCACCGGAGGGGCTCGGCTCGTTCACGGGGCGGGCTCCGGCCGTGGGGACCAGACGCAGGGGCGGCCGGGGGCGGCCGGCCGGGGGCGGGGTGTCCATCGCATGGTGGTCCTTGTCCGGAGAGCAGCGGCCGGACCGCAGCGCAGGGCGGTGCGGGCCACAGGTCCAGGGGATGGGTCTGATGGTTCTTCGTAGCGGAGGCGCGGGCGGATGGGAGGGCGTTCGCGCTCCGGGACGGGGCCCGGTTCCCTCGTTCGAGGGAACCGTCGGGTCAGCCGTCCCGCCAGGTGATCACTGCGATGACCTGCTTGCCGCGCGGCGAGCGGCTGACGAAGAGGTCCGCGCCGAGCGCCCGGACGATCTGCAGGCCCCGCCCCCGGGTGTCGTCGGTCCCGTGGCCGTCGCCCCGCTGGGGCAGGGAGAGCGAGCCGTCGCTGACGCAGATGCCGGCCCGGCCGCGGTCCAGGCTGATCGTGAGCGCGTACGGGGGCATGGCGTGCCGGACCGCATTGGTGGCGAGCTCGGACGCGATGAGCAGGATGTCGCAGGCGGTCTCTTGTGGGCAGCGCACGGGGTGCAGGGCCAGGGTGCGCGCGGCGCTGCGGCGGGCCTCCCCGGCGGCCTGCGGCCCTGAGGGCAGGGGGTGGTGCACGGTCCTCGGCCGCGCCGGGGATGCGATTGCGGTGTCCATGACGGTTCCTCGCTGTGCGAGCGGCCCCGGTGGCTCCGGGCCGGTCCGGGGGCCGGGTACGGACGGGGTTCCGGGGCGGTGACCCCGGAACCCCTGTGCGCCGGGTCGGCGCTACGGCGCCGGCGCGTTACCACTTGCTGTGGCAGTTCCAGTGGCCGGGAACCCAGTGCTTCGAGTGACCCTTGCCCCACCAGCCGTCGTGCCAGTTGCCGTGGTGGTCGCGGTAGCCCTCGTGCCAGGTGCCGTGGTGCCACTTGGATTCCCAGTGGCCCTTCACCCAGGTGCACCGGTCATGGCGGTCCCACCGGTTGTGGCGGTCGTGGCGGTCCTGGCGGTCCCACCGGTGGTCGCGATCACGATCACGGTCGCCGGTGAGCGTCGAGCTCACCGTGGCGGACGCTGCCGGGGCGGCGTTCGCGGTGCCGGAGAGGCCCAACAGCGAGCCGCCGGCCAGCAGCCCGGCGGACGCGGTCCCGACGAGCAGGCGCCGTGTGCGCAGCGAACCGGTCATCGCACTCACCTCCTTCCTTTCATCGGACAGTCGGTTCAGCGGCCCCTCACCCTCAGGAGCCTCACCAGGGATTCGCCACGAACAGGGTGAGGGATTGGAAAAACCTCATATGTACATAAAACCCTTCGATACAAGAACGACCGCCACCTGCCAGCAAGCACGACATCTGCTGGGCAGAGCCATCGGAGCCGGCGCAGACGGGCACCGCCGTCCGGGGCCCCGGTCCGGCCAGTGCCGCCCGGCTCCGCACCCGCAGCCGCAGCCGCAGCCGCAGCCGAGCCACCGTCCCGGGTGCCTCGCCGTTCGCGGCCGGAGCGGCACCGCCTATGCTGCGGGCGTGCCGTCGTACTCCGTGGGCGTTGCCGCCCAACTGCTGCGCGTGAGCCCCGAAACCGTCCGCCGGTGGGCGGAGACGGGCCGACTGCCGGCCGACTGCCGGCCGACCGCGGTCCGGACGGTTCCCGGGCCGTCGACGGCGTGGTCCTCGCCGCCTTTGCCGCGGAACGGGCCGCCGGAATGCACCCGTTGCCGCGCAACACCACCCCGACCTCCGTACGGAACTCCTTCGCCGGCATCGTCACCGCCGTCCGGCTCGACGACGTGGCGGCCCGGGTGGAGATCCAGTCCGGGCCGCACCACGTGGTGTCCGTGGTGACCAGGGAGTCGGTCGAGCGGCTCGGCATCACGGTCGGCTCGACCGTCACGGCCCGGGTGAAGTCCACCGAGGTCCACATCGCACTTCCGTAGGCCCCCGCCCCGGAACGGTCATGCACAGCGCAGCGCCGCGTACAGGTCCAACTTGTGGTCGAGGCGCGACAGGTCACGGCCCGTCAGGACCTCCACCCGCTCGATCCGGTAGTGCACCGTGTTCACGTGCAGGTGGAGCGCCTCCGCCGTACGGGCCCAGGAGCAGTTGTTGGCCAGGAAGACCTCCAGCGTCTCCCGCAGCATGCCGTCCCCGAGCGCCCCCAGCGTCCGCGTCCCGTGCACCGTCCGGACCTCCGGCGGGATCCCCGCCATCAGCTCCCCGAGGGTGTCCAGCTGTTCGACCCCGCGCACCGGGACCGCCCCGTCCGCCGAGGTCAGCGCGAACCGGGCCTGGCTGAGCGAGGCGCGCAGCCCCTCCAGGCCCTCGGCCCGGGTACCGAGGCCCAGCCGGAGCTCCGGCTGCGGTCCGCCGCACTGCTGGAGCATCGGCCACACCGCGCGCAGCGCACCGACCGCGTCGGTCGCGCACGCCGGGTCCTCGTGCAGCACCGCGACCGACCGCCCCACGGCGTACGTGGCGTTCTCCAGGTGGCGCAGGCCCTCCGCCAGGGCGTCGCCCGAGGTCGCCGCCAGGACCCGGTACGCGCCTCCGACGGGCAGCCCGGCGCCGGCGAGCGCCTCCTCCAGGGCTCCGGTGTCGGCCGGGGCGGGGCCGGCGGGCGTCGCTTCCAACACGCCGATCAGCTCCTGCCCGGCCAGCCGCTCCGCGGCGAGCCGGCGGGTCTGCCCGCTCCGACTCTGGGCGAGCACCTCGGCGATCTCGTGGAGCACCCGCGGGGGCGCCGCGTCCGGGTCGGGCACGTGCAGCTGCCAGGCGTCGTACGGGGAGCTCTCGGTCTCGATGCGCAGCCAGACCCCGCCGCGCGCGGAGGCGGCCGACGCCTGCCGGGCGGGCAGCTCGGGGGCGGACGGCGTACGGGCCACCGTGCGGCCGCTGGCGGTGAGCAGGTAGCAGGACACCCGGCCGAGGTGCGCGCACGCCCGGTCCAGGAGTTCGTCCGGGCCGGCCCCCGCCTCCACGAGCCGGCTCAGCTCGCCGCGCACGTTCTCGGGGAGGGCGAAGAGCCGGGTCGGACGGCGGCTCAGGTCGCCCCACTGGCGCAGGTACACGGCTTCGGTCACGGCCCGGAAGCTGGTGCGCGCGGGAACGGCCAGCAGCGGCACCCGGTGGCTCCGGCAGGCGGCGAGGACTTCGTCCGGGACCCTGCCGTGGGTCTCCTCCCCGGCCAGCAGCGCCGTGGCTCCGGCGTCGGCGAGCGCGCCGACGAAGCGGTCCGCCTTGGCCGCGTCACCCTCGGCCCACCACACCAGCCCGCTCAGCACGAGCTCCCCCGGCCCCAGGAAACGGCCGGACTCCTCCAGGTCGGTGGCGGTGACGCCGGCGACCTCCTGGCCGAGAAGGGCTTCCTCGCCCCAGAGCAGGTTGAGTCCGAGGCTGTCGAGCTGGAGCAGGTCGAGGACGTGCATGACGGGGACTCCTTGCGGTGGGCGGACGCCCACATTCGCGAGGTGAATAGAGGCTGAGCCATCGTAAATGCAAGGTGAAGCACCCGATAGGCCTCTTGATTGATCCTCCAGGAGGGAGGGTTTCGGGCTCGTCCGATTCCGTGGCCGGGACCAGTCGTTTCACCCCCGCTCCCGTTGCTTCACTGGCTGAAACCCCCTGTCAGGCCAGAAAGGCTCGTGGCGCGAATTGGATCTCAACACGGTGCTCGACGTGCGCGACGCCCGCCGCCGCGAACCCTGGCGTCCGGGCGACGCCTGGCTCGGCGGCGGCACGTACCTCTTCTCCGAGCCCCAGCCGCACATCCGCCGCCTCGTCGACCTCTCCCGCATGGGCTGGCCGCCGCTGTCCTGGCAGCCCGACGGCTCCCTCGACATCGCCGCGACCTGCACGATCACCGAGCTCTCGCGGTTCGCCCGGACCCTGCCGACCACGGCCGCCCCGCTCTTCGAGCAGTGCTGCCGGGCCTTCCTCGCCAGCTTCAAGATCTGGAACATGGCGACCGTCGGCGGGAACCTCTGCAACGGGCTCCCCGCCGGTCCGATGGTCTCCCTCACGGCCGGCCTGGACGGCACCGTCTTCCTGCTGGGCCAGGACGGCGCCACCCGCCGGATGCCCGTCACCGAGTTCATCCTCGGCGCCGGCGTGAAGGACCTGCGCGAGGGCGAGCTGCTGCGGTCCGTGCGGCTGCCCCCGAACGCGCTGGACTCCCGTACGGCCTTCCGCCAGGCGTCCTCTACGGGCTCGGGCGCTCCGGCGCGCTGGTCATCGGCGCCCACGACCCCGCCGACGGCTCCCTCGCCATGACGGTCTCCGCCGCCACCACCCGCCCCTTCCGCTTCTGGTTCGCGCTGCCGCCCACGGCCGCCGAACTGCGCGGGGCGATCGACGGCGCCGTCCGGCCCGACGAGTGGTTCGACGACATCCACGGGCTGCCGGAATGGCGGCGCCACATGGCCCTGCGCCTGGCCGAAGAGATACGCCGCGAGCTCACCACCGAGGACCACCGATGACGTACGAGATCGAAATCAACGAGCGGCGCTTCGACACCGAGCCGCGGGCCGGCCAGTGCCTGCGCACCTACCTGCGCGAACGCGGCTGGTTCGGCGTGAAGAAGGGCTGTGACCAGGGCGACTGCGGGGCCTGCACGGTCCACGTCGACGGGCAGCCGGTGCACAGCTGTCTCTACCCGGCCGTCCGGGCCGAGGGCCGCAGCGTCACCACCGTGGAGGGCCTGGCCCGCTGTGGCGGCGAGCTCCACCCGGCCCAGCAGCAGTTCCTGGACGCCCAGGGCTTCCAGTGCGGCTTCTGCACCGCCGGTTTCCTGATGACCACCGCCGCCCTCCAGGCGGAGGAGGGCACCGCCCACGACGACGGCAAGCTCCAGGACCTCCCGCGCGCCTTCAAGGGCAACATCTGCCGTTGTACGGGATACCGGGCCATCGAGGACGCGGTGCGCGGGGTCAAGCACACCGAGGCCCCGGAGCCCGGGCAGGCCGTGGGCAGGTCCCTGGGCGCCCCCGCCGGCCCCCTCGTCGTCACCGGCACCGCCCGCTACACCTGCGACGTCGAGGTGCCCGGGCTGCTGCACATGAAGCTGTTGCGCTCCCCGCACCCGCACGCCCGCATCGTCGACATCGACACCAGGGACGCCCTCCAGGTCCCGGGCGTGCACGCGGTCCTCACCCACCACGACTCCCCCGACCGGCTGTACTCGTCCGCCCGCCACGAGCACCCGACCGAGGACCCGATGGACACCCGCGTCCTGGACGACGTGGTCCGCTTCGTGGGCCAGCGCGTGGCGACCGTCGTCGCCGACAGCAAGGAGGGCTGCCGCCGGGTGGTCGTCACGTACGAGGAGCTGCCGCGTCGCCTCCCTGGACCTCGGGTTCCAATGTCGAGGCGGCCACCGCCTTCGAGCCGATCCTCGCCGTCGGACGGCCGGTCCTGGTCTTCGGCGAACCGTTCGACACCGGGCTGGGCGTCCACAACATCCACCAGAACCAGGGCGACGCGTACGGCAGCCAGTGGTGGCCCGAGAACGGCATCTGGCAGGACGGCGCGACCATGACCCGCCGCCCCGACGGCCGCTACGACGTGTTCCTCAACAAGTTCTCCGGCCAGAAGGACCACACGGACGCAGCCGGCCACCCGATCTGAACCCGGTCCGGATCCGCCTCGCCCCGGACCTGCTCCCGTCTCCCGCAGCCTCGCCCGGCCTCGCTCCGGCCGCCGTCCGGGTCGGCGGTTGCGGGCCCCGACGGAATCGATCCCGGACCGGCGGGAACCCGGGGCGCCCTCCGTCCGACTACTGCCACGTGGGAGGCAGATCCTCGCCTTCCCCCGCGGCGGAGGAGGCGTGAGATGGGCGGACTGGATGTGCGCATGCGGGAGGTCGTGTGCCGGCACGGCCGGGTGGAGGCCGTCTCGGACGTCGATCTGGAGATCGCCGCCGGCGAGCGCGTGGCCCTGACCGGCACCAACGGTTCGGGCAAGACGACGCTGCTGCGCGCCGTGCTCGGTCTGCACCGTCAGACGACGGGCTCGATCCTGGTCGGCGGCCGGGAGGGCCGGTCGCCCGCCGAGTGGGCCTGGCGGCGCCGGGCCTGCGCATGGATCCCGCAGAAGCCGGCCGCCGGCCGCTTCCCCCTGCTCGGCGCCGAACTGCTGGCCGCCAGCAACGCTCCGGCGGAAGCGACCGAGGCCGCGGAGCGGCTCGGCGTGGGTCCGCTCGTCGGGCGGCCCCTGCACACCCTCTCCGGCGGCCAGTTGCAGCGGATGTACCTCGCCCGGGCGATCGGCTGCATCGCCGCGGGAGCCGAGCTGCTCCTGGCGGACGAGCCGACCGCCGCCCTCGACTTCGACGGGCAGTCGGAGGCCGCGGACGTCCTCACCTCCCTGCCGGTGACCCTCATCGTGGTGACGCACGACCGGGCGCTGGCGGACCGCTGCGACCGGGTGCTGGAGATGGCCGCGGGCCACCTGCGGGAGGTCCGGTGAACCTCGCCGTGCACCTGGCCACCGCCGACCTCGGCCAACTGCTTCAGCTGCTGCCAGTACAACGGGCCGGCGCGGCCCTGCTGCTGGCCGCGATCGGCCTGCCGGTCATCGGCGTGATCATCGTCGGGCTCGACATCATGCCGGTGCGGTTCGCGATGATGCACGTCGCCCTGCTGGGCATCGCCGTCGGATTGCTCACCGGACTCGACCCCATGTTGTGCGCGCTGGTGGCCTGCGCGCTGGCCGGCGCGGGCGTGGCCCCGCTCGCCCGGACCCCCGACGGCTTGTCGGGGGCGATGGGCCTGCTGATGAGCCTGGCCATCGCGGCGGCGCTGCTCCTGCTGGCCGTGTCGGGGGTCAACGCATCAGGGGCCTTCGCCCTGTTGTGGGGGTCGATCCTCTCGGTGGGCACGGCCGACCTCGTCGTCCTGGGCGTGCTGGCCGTCGTCGTACCGGGCCTGTTCTGGTGGCGGCGGCGCGAGATCGGCCTGTTGCTGTACGACCGCGAGCTCGCCCAGTGTTCCGGCGTACCGGTGCGGGCGCTGACCGCCGCACTGCTGGTCCTGGTCGCCATCGCGGTCGCCGGGGCGATCAAACTGACCGGCGCGCTGCTCGTCGACGCCCTGACCCTGCTGCCCGCACTCGCCGCCCGCCGCCTGGGCAGCTCACTGAAGTCGATCACTTTCTGGGCGGTCGGCATCGGCGTGGCGGTGAATCTGACGGGGTTCCTGCTGGCCCTGTGGCTGGACTGGCCGCCCGGCCCGGTCCTCGTCCTGACCGCGGGGGCACTGGTCCTCGCGGTGCATTTCATACCCGAACGGAGAATCAGCTCATGGCGCGCACCCGCGTCCGTATCCCTTCCCTCCTCGCACTGAGCGCGGCGCTCGCTCTGACCGCCGCCTGCGGCAACAACCCTTCCCCCCAGGACGCGAAGTCCCAGGACGGCGCGCAGCCGCAGGCCAAGAAGCCGGTCGTGGTCGTCACCACCACCTGGGAGGGCGCCTTCGCCAAGGCCGCGGGCGCCGAGGACGTCAAGGTCATCGTGCCGCAGTCCGTCCACCACGCCCCGGACTACGACCCCAAGCCGTCGGACCTCGCCGCCGTGGCCAAGGCCGACTTCGTGCTCTACGCGCCCTTCGAGCCGTACGCCGCGAAGATCAAGGAGGCCGCGGGCTCCAAGGCGAAGCTGGTCGAGGTGGAACTCGACAACGATCCCACCAAGGTGTCCGCCGAAGTCGCCCGGCTCGCCGGCCTGTTCGGCACCCCCGAGGCCGCCACGCAGTGGAAGACCGGCTTCGACACCGAGTACTCGAAGCTGAACAAGGACGTCCAGGCCTCCTGGCCGGGCGGCAAGGCCCCCTCCGTCGTCAGCCAGGTCTTCACCACCTGGGCCGCAAAGCTCGCGGGCGCCACCCCCGTGGGCACCTACGGCCCCGAGGCCGTGACCCCGGCGCAGCTGGCCGAACTCGCTGCGAAGAAGCCGGAACTGGTGCTCGACAACGCGCACATGTCCACCGGCACGGTGCTGCCCGACTCCGGCGCCAAGCAGGTGAAGATCGTCAACTATCCGGGCGAGGATCTGGACCTGCTGGCGGTCTACCGCAACGCCGCGGCCGAGCTGAAGAAGGCCATGGGCGGCTCCTGAGCACGACACCGGCCCCCGCACGGTGCGGGGGCCGGGTACTCAGTGGGCCGACCAGGGGACGCGGCAGGCGTGGGGGGCCGTGTCCTCGGGGCACAAGGTGTTGATCACCGTCCGGCGGATCACCCGGTGCGCCCGTCGGGAACACACCAGGCGGACGCGCAGCTCGACCGCTCGCCGTTCGCCGCTGCTCTGCCCGGGATGTTCCACGGCCCACTGGTGCGCGAGGAACTCGTACGCGTCCGCGGTCGACCCCTCGCTCCCGGAGAAGGAATCCGCGACGGTCGTGCCGGTTATCCGGGTGTTGCGGGCGTTGCGGGAGCGCACGGCGTCCTCGACGAGGCTCTCGACCCAAGCCAGCCCCTGCTCGTCGGCGTAGAGGCCGAAGGTCAGTTTGCGCGTCCTCATCGTGTCAGGCCCTTCTCGTGGTCGGCGTCGCCCTTGGCGAAGACCGTGGTGAACCATGCGTACACGGGGGCGAGCGTAGGCGACGCGGGCCAGCCGTTGACCACCGCCAGGAGTTGCCAGTAGCGCTCGGCACGGGGGTCGGCGGTGGTCCGTAGGCGGGCGAGGAGCCAGCGGCGCAGGTCGCCGTCGTCGGCGCACTCGAAGGCGTGGGCGTAGAGGCCGCCCAGCGAGTCGGCCAGGAACGTGCCGCCCGCCGAAGGGGGCACGAGGCCGGCGGACACGGCCTCGGCGATCCGTTCGCGCATCGCCCGGTTGAGGGCGTGGTGCAGGGTGCCGGCGTCCTGCCGGTCGGGTTCTTCGGCCTGTTCCTCGGCCGTGCGGCGCAGCACGGCACGGAAGTCCTCGTCCTGACAGAGTTCGGCGAGTTCCACCCAGGCCTCGACCTGTTCGGGCGTCGGATCGTCGGGGAGCTCGGGCGTGACGGATCGCATCAGGGTCTCGAACTCCGGGTTGGAGTGGGGGACTTCGAAGGCGTCGTCGACGAATCCGGAGACGAGGAGGCGTCGTTCTGCCTGGGAGAGCGTGGCGAGTCGGTGCATGAGGTCCATCTCCAGGGGGGTGGGGCCGCGTCTGGCGACCGCGCGGAGCACGGCCCGGCGCAGGCGCAGGGTACGGATCTGCACGTCCAGGGCGTTGGCGTGCGCTGCTGCGACGTCCGGCAGGGATACCTCCCGGTCCAGGACCCGGCGGACGGTCGCGAGGTCGAGCCCGAGATCGCGCAGGGTACGGACGAGGTCCAGGCGGGCGAGCGCGTCGAGGCCGTAGCGGCGGTAGCCCGCCGGGCTGCGGCCGGTCGGGGGGACGATGCCCTGGTCGGAATAGAACCGGATGGTCTTCACGGTGAGGCCGGTCCGGCGGGATAGGTCTCCGATGGATTGGAGCGCGTCGCTGTCCATGCCCCCAGCTTGATGTCTCCCCCCACGGGAGACTCAACCGGAGCCCGGGGCTCGTTACTTGTGTGCGGAAATGGGGTCCCGGCGGCGGGCGTCCGGCCGCCGGGACCAGGACGTCATCCCGCCTGGGCGAGCGGCGGAGCCATCGAGGCGGTCGCCGCGAGGCGCTCGCGCAGGGCCGCGCGGTCCGGTTTGCCGGCCGCCGTCAGGGGCAGTTCGGCGATCAGGAGCAGCCGCTCGGGGTGCTTGCTCCGCTCCAGCCCGCGCCGCGTGAGGTGTTCACCGAGGGAGGCGAGGGTGAGGGCCTGTCCTGCACGCGGCACCACGCAGGCCGCCAGCCTCTCCCCCATCAGCGGGTCCGGCACCCCGATGCAGGCCACGTCCCGGACCTGGGGGTGCGCGGTGAGTTCGCGTTCCACCTCCGCCGGGCTGATGTTGGCGCCGCCCCGGATGACGATGTCCTTGAGGCGGCCCACGACGTGCAGGACGCTGTCGGAGTCGAGGTACCCGAGGTCACCGGTGCGGACCCAGCCGTCGGGCGTGCGGTAGCGGGCGTCCAGGTCGGGCGCGCCCACGTAGCACAGCGGGGTCATCGGTCCGCGCGAGATGATCTCGCCCACGGCGCCGTCGGGCAGCGGTTCGTGCGTGTCGGGGTCGGCGATGCGGATCTCGGCGACCCGGGGGTCGGGATGGCCCGCGACCACCCCGGATCCGTCGGTGGGCGGCACCGTGTTGCCGAGCCCCGTGTGGCAGTTGACCCCGTCGGCGGAACCGTAGAGGTTGACCACGGGGCAGCCGAAGGCCCGGGCCGCGGCGGCCGCGGTGGTCTCGTCGAGCGGCGCGCCGCCGAGGACCAGTGCGGTGGGCGCGGGCAGCTCCTCGTCCGTCCCGTCGAGGCGTTCGAGCATCATGCGGACCATGGTGGGCACGCCGAGGACGTGCGTCGGCCGGTGCTCGCGCACCGCCGCGATCGCCGCGTCCGGGCTGAAGTGGTCGAGCAGGACGAGGGTGCCGCCGTGCCGGGCGAGGGTGACGGCGGTGCCGTTGGACCCGAAGGCGGACGCCAGTGGCACGAGGAAGAGGCAGCTCGGCGGGGTGCGGTCGGGGATGAGGGAGGCGAGGAAGTTCCCGCGCCCACCGGCCAGCGCGTTGTGCGAGTACGCGATCATCTTCGGCTCGGCCTCGGAGCCGGAGGACACGAGGATGCGTGCGGCGCTGTCGGGATCGGGTCGGGCAGGAACGAATCCGCTGGGGTCGGACCGCAGCAACCCCGATAGCCGAATCGTTCCTTCAGGCATGGTTCCGGGGCCGGCGGCAATCACGTGGCGCAGGGCCGGAAGCGACGGGGCGAGCGTACTCAGATCCGCCGCGTGCCGGAAGTCCCGGTGCTCGGTGGCGGCGATGACGGCGACGGCCTCGGCACGGCGCAGCAGGCACTCCGCTTCCAGGACGCCCCGGCCCACCGGGAAGGGAAGGGCGATCGCGCCGAGCGCGGCGAGCGCGAGATCGGCGATGACGGCGAAGCGGTCGTTGGGGAGTTGCACGCCAACCACGTCGCCCGGGCCGATCCCCAGGTCCCGCAGGCCGGTGGCCAGACATCGGACCTTGCGGTCCAGCGCGGTGTAGCAGAGCTTGCCCTTGGCGTCGATGACGGCCGTGCGGTGCAGGTCGGCGATCTGGCGTGCCCGGAAGAGGCTGTAGAGGTCGAGGTCGGGGCAGGTCCCGTCGACCACCCAGGAACGGCGGAGTTCGGCGGGCAGCAGGTCGTGCAGTACGAGCCTGTCGGCGGTCATACGAAGCTCCAGGGGTCGGGGACTGCGGGGGCGCCGTGCGCGTCACGGCTGATCGAGCCGGAGAAGCGCGGATCGTGGTGCAGGTCGGACAGCTCGGTGGTGACCGCGGTCGCGGTCAGCCCGTGCTCGTGCAGCCGGGCCAGGGCCTCGGCCGTGGACAGGCCGCCCAGGTCGTGGGCGGCCACGGCGCGGGCGTCGGCGTCGGTGGGCGCGAGCCAACCGTCCGCCGTCGGCCGTGGGAGCCGGAATCCGGCCGGCCGCCGGGGGTTCTCGCCGCGGGCCGCCCGGCGCAGGGCGGGCGCGATCAGCGTGTCGGCCGCGCCGAGCAGGGAGGAGTCCACCCGTACGCCGTGGCCGCTGCGCTCGCGCAGCAGCAGTCCGGCGAGGACGGCCTCGGCGCCGAGCAGTCCGCCCAGTACGTCGAGCAGGGTCATCAGCGAGGGTGCCGGGGCCTCGCCCTCGGGGCGGACGGCCTCGCCGACGCCCGTACGGGCCTGGACCATGAAGTCGGTGCCCATGGGGGCGTCCTCGATCCGGTCGGCCCAGCCGCTGGTGTACGCGTAGACGAGCGCGGGATTGACCCGTGCGAGGTCCTCGGAGTCGAGGCCGAGCTCGGCGGCCTTGCCCGGCGCCCAGTTGTGCAGGAAGACGTCGGCCCCGGCCGCCAGCTCCCGCAGCCGTAGGCGGTCGGCTTCCTTCTTGATGTCGATCTCCACGGCCCGCTTGCCCCGGTTGAGGGCGAGCCAGCGCGCCGAGATCCCGGAACAGGCCGGGGGCATGCCGCGCAGCGGGTCGCCGCCCGGGGGTTCGATCCGGATCACGTCGGCGCCGAGGAGCCCGAGCAGGTGCGCCGCGAGCGGTGCCTGGATGCGGCGGCCCGCTTCCAGCACGGTCAGCCCGGCCAGTGGTCCGCCGTCGTGTGCCGCGCCGGGCAGCCGGGCCGAGCGGGCGGTGAGTCGTCCGGTGGCCGACCGGGTCAGGGACCAGGGGGCGGCGCCGTCGTGTTCCGCGGCCCGCTCCGCGAGCGGGTGCAGGGCGCACACTTCGGTGCCGGATGCGGCCGCGGCCCGGCGGATCCGCTCCCAGGTGTGGGACCGGGCCGTGAGGTGGAGGGCCGCCGGGAAGGGGGCGCAGGCGGTGGCGTAGCGGAACTGGAAGGGTCGCCAGCCGACCCGCAGGGCCTCCGCAGGCGCCTCGAGGGCCTTCCAGAAGGCCGCCCAGGCACCCGCATCGAGCGTCTCCAGTTCGAAGAGGATGCCGTCGGCGGAGGTGAACGGAGGTCCTCCCGCCGCCAGTTCGACGGCCTCGCCCTCGTCGGCACCGGCGGCCGCCAGGTACTGGGAGACCGCGAGCAAGCCCGCCCGGTCCGCGCTGGTGGTGACCGCGCGGGCGGCGCCGCCGCGGGCCTGGCCCACGAGAGCCGCGAGCAGGCCCTGTACGGCCAGGACCCCGGTGGCGGTGGCCGCGTAGTCGACGGCGAGACCGCGCGGGGTGCCGTCGCGCCGGCCGTGTACGGCCATGATGCCGGTGGCGGCCTGCACCGTGGCCTCGTCGGCGAGCCCGCTCAGGGGATCCGCCCAGGTGGCGCTCGCGCACACCGGGTCGAAACCGCCGCCTGTGAGCGTGGTGCCCGCGGTACCGGTGGCGGCGCCGCTGGACGCGTCCCCCGGTGCGGGACGGTCCGTCCGTGCGCCGAGCTGCCGCAGGTGGTCGGCGATGACGCTCGCGATCTGCGGGGGCCCCGAGGTGTCAAAACGCAGTGTGTCGAGCGGCCGGACCGTCTGCGTGGTTGCTGGTGACGCCATGCCTCTCCTCTCCTGGCGCGGCGGTGGCCGGCGCCCGGGTCTTACCGAATGTGGGGAACCCGGGAGCGTCCGCGCCCGACCAGTTCCACGGACAGTGAGTCGGTCGGCCGTTCCCGCGAGTTCCCGGGAATGAGGAGGAAAGAAGTGACGGATCCAGGCACGGACCACACCTCGGGTGCGCAACAGGCTGCGGGGACGGATGAGTTGAGGGGGCGGATCGACCGGTTCGTCCGTACCCGGGTGATCCCGCGGGAGGCGGTGTTGGACGCTGGCGGGCCGGCTGCGGCCGACGCGCTGGCCGAACTGCACGGCCGGGCGAAGGAGGAGGGCCTGTGGGCGCTGCCGCTCCCGGTGGAACTGGGCGGTGGCGGGCTGGGGTTCCGGGCGTACGCCGCACTGGCCGAGGCGGAGGGGGCCAGTGACCACGGTCCGGCCGCGCTGGGCTCCGCCCCGCTGCTCGACGTCACCATGCTGGCGCGGCACGGGGGGACCGCGGTCCGCGACGCGTACCTGAAGCCGCTGGTCGCCGGGGAGATGCGGACCTGTTACGCCATGACCGAGCCGGACGTCCCCGGCACCGATCCCTTCGGGACCGGCACCCGGGCCGAGCGCGGTGCGGACGGGAGTTGGCTCGTCACCGGACGCAAGTGGTTCACCTCCGGCGCCGCGGGCGCCGACCTGGTGACGGTCATGGCCCGCACCGGCGGGGGCGCTGGTGACCGCGAGGGGCTGTCGTTGCTGCTCGTGCCCACCGCGTCGGCCGGTTTCCGCGTCGTGCGCGAACTCCCCGTGCTCGGTGCCGGCGGCCAGTACGAGATCGAGCTCGACCGGGTCCGGGTACCGGCCGACCACCTCCTGGGGAAGCCCGGGGACGCGCTCGCCATCGCCGGCGAGCGGCTGCAGCTCGGTCGGACGCTGCGCTGCCTGCGCTGGCTCGGCCAGGCCCGGCGCGCCTTCGACCTCATGTGCGAGCGGGCCGCCACCCGCAGTGGTTCCCGCGGGCCCCTCGCCGACCAGCAGCTGATCCAGGGTCACGTCTTCGACGCCCTGCTCGCCCTGCGCACCACCCGCCCCCTGGTGCACGAGGCGGTGGCGCTGATCGACGCCGGACGGGACGCGCGTACGGAGGTGGGGCTCGCCAAGGTCGCCGCCGCGCGCATGCTCCAGCAGGTCGCGGACTCCGCCATCCAGGTCCACGGCGCCGCCGGGCTCGGTCCGGACACCCCCCTGCCCGGGCTCCTGCGCACGGGCAGGGCCGCCCGCATCCTCGACGGGCCGGACGAGCTGCACATCACCTCCGTGGCCCGCCGGGTCCTGCGCGGTTACGCAGCTGACGGCGGCAGGGAGACGGCCTGAGTCGTCCCTTTCGGATCGTGCGGGCCCGGCACGATCCGAAAGGGACGGCCTAGATGCGGGTGATGTCGACGAGCCCGTACAGGGCTGCGAGGCCGAGCGCCAGGAAGAAGTCGCCCCAGATCAGCTCGTGTCGGACGGCCAGCTCCTTCCCGGCGTCGTAGCAGCCGTCGAGCAGCATCCCGGGCGGGCGCCCGGAGTCCGGGCCGGTGAGGTGGTGCTCCGCGAGGTGGTGGAGGATCGCCTCGGCCCGGTGCGCGTACGCGGCCGCGCGGGGGCCGGGCACCCGGGCGAGCTTCAGCAGGGCGACCGCGGTGATCGCGGCGGCCGAGGTGTCGAGCGGCCCGTCCGGCCGGGCGGCGTCGGCCGCCGGGACCAGCCCTCCGGCCGGGGATCCGCCGTCCGCCGCCAGGAGTTCGGCCGCTTCGGCGAGCCGGGCCGCCGGGCCGGGCACCGTCGGGTCCGGGCGGAGCAGGGCGTCGGCGACGGCCAGGAGCAGCCAGGCCCGACCCCGGCTCCAGCCCGGCGGCGGGTCCGTGCAGGGCTGCCAGCCCGCGTCGGCGTCGAAGCGCAGGGCGGGACGTAGTGAGGGGTCCCCGCCCCGGCCCGCGCCGAGGCAGAGGTCGAGGTGGCGGTGGAGGTGGGCCGCCGCCGCGGCGGCGCCCTGCGGTCCGGCGCCGGCCAGCAGGGGTACGGTCCCCGGCACCCCGTCCACGCGCGCGAGCATGCGGGGTCCGCCGAGCGCGTCCCCCCAGGGCACGAGCCCGAGTTCGCGGTCGTATGCCGACAGCACCGCCCGGGCGCCGCGGTCGCGCAGCTCGGCGGCCCCGGCGTCGTCGCCGGCCGGAGCGGTCCCGTACCAGAGGATCAGGCCGCGGGTGGCGGTGTCGGCCCCGACCCACGGTTCGAGCCGGGCCGTGCACGCGGCGGCGGCGCGCCGGTCGGCCGCGTCCCCGGTGTACCGTGCCCGCAGCCAGAGCAGCCCGGCCCAGAACCCTCCGGTCCACGAGCCGCGACCGGTGGTCGTCCACCGCCCGTCGGCCGGCTCGGCGTACAGCGGGAAGCGGGGGCCCACCGCCTCGGCGGTCACCGCAACCCGTGCCATGACGGCCTCGAGGGCCGGGCCCGGCCAGGTGCCGTCCGCGCTCATGCCGTGCCCTCCCGCCGGTCCCGTACGGCCCACAGGAACGCGACGGCCGCCGCCGCCGCGAACTCCGCCGCGACCAGCAGCCAGCCCGGCCCGTACCGTCCGCTCTGCGCGAGCAGGCCGAACAGGGGCGGGCCCGCCGCGAATCCGCCGAAGAACCCGGCCGCGACCAGCGCCGAGTCCTGTCCGGCGCGGCCGGGGGCGGCCCGCTGCACGACCAGCACCATCGAGACGGCGTTGCCGGAGACGGCGAAGACTCCGACGGCGATCGCCCCGACCCACACCAGCGGGCCCACCACCAGGGCGGCCACCAGGAGGACCGCCGCGCCCAGGGCCCCGCAGGCCAGCCATCCGGGGAGCCATTCGGCCCGCCCGGGCCGGGCCGCCTTCGACCATCCGATCCGGCCCGCGATCCCCGCCACGCCCAGCACGGCGACCAGGGCGGCGGCCGCCGTCGGGCCCATGTGCAGCCGCTGTGCGCCGAAGAGCGCGAGGTAGGTGTTGACCGAGGCGATTCCGGCGCCGAGGAACAGCGAGAAGACCGCCAGCCAGGCCACCATCCCCCGCGGTACGAGAGCCGTACGGGGCCCTGCGGGCGGCGCGGCGGGGTCGGCGGGCAGGACGCGCAGGGCCCACAGCCCGGCGAGCAGGGCGGCGCCGGCGCCGGTCCAGACCGCGCCCCGCCAGCCGATGCCGCCCGCGAGCAGGGCGAGCGGCAGTCCCGCCGCGAAGGCGCCGAGCTGGACCCCGGACTGCTTGAGCCCGGTCACCGCGCCCCGCCGTTCGGGCACGACGGCGCGCAGTACGGCCTTGTTGGTGGCCGGGTTGGCCAGCGCCTGGGGTACGCCGCCCAGCGCGACGGCGCCGAGGAGCAGACCGGCGCCGGGCGCGGCGCCGATCAGGGCGAGGGCCGTCGCGGAAAGCAGCAGCAGGACCACCAGTGAGCGGCGCGGACCGATCCGGTCCACGATCCGGCCGCCCGCCGGGGACAGGACGGCGGCGGTCCCGAAGCCGATCGTGGTCGTCAGTCCCAACACGGCCGGGGATACGCCGAGTTCGCTCACCAGGCGCGGGCCCAGCGCCCCGAGGAGGAAGAGCTGGAGCATCGAGAACGCCATCGCACAGGTGAGCAGCGCGGTCAACTGCCGCCCCGCCGCACCGTCCTTCTCCGCCGGCGATGCGGTCGCCGTCCCCTCCGCCGTCACGAAGTCTCCCTTTCCCAGACGTTGAACTCTTCGACCGAGCGGGTAGGCAGTCGGATGGAGCGGCGGGCAGGTTCCCCGCCCCTGCTGTGCCCTGCACCACACGAGGCGGGCGGCCCGGCCATGACGGGCCGGGACGCGGAACTTGTCCGGAAGTGCGCACCCTGATGTGCGGCTCGGGAGGCCGGTGCAAGGATGATCCCTCGATGAACCCGGTCCGCTGTTTCCGCGCCCTGAGGGCTGCGATGTTCGCAGCCCTCTGTGTGCTGCTCGCGGCGACCGGACACCTGCTCATGTCGGGTGCGGCAGTGCCTTGGTGGGCCCTGTCCGTCGCCTTCCCGGGCACGGCGGCGACGGCTTGGGCCCTCGCGGGACGTGAACGCGGGCTGCTCGCCGTGACGACGGCGGCCGTCGCCGTCCAGGCGGTGCTCCACACCGGTTTCTCCCTGGCCCAGTCCCTCGTCGGACCGGCCGCGCCGACCGGATCAGGGCAGATGGCGGCGATGTCGCCGATGGTGCGGATGTCGCAGCCGACCGGCGCCGGGATGCCGCACGCCCCGGCCCACCTGCACCACGCCCTGCCCGGGACGGCGGACGCCGTGACCGGTGCGACCGGCGGGTCGCTGCCGGGTGGTGTGCACGAGGCGGCCGCCATGTCTCCGTTCGGCATGCTGGCCGCCCACCTGCTGGCCGCCGTGGTGTGCGGGCTGTGGCTCGCCCATGGCGAGAGGGCCGTCTTCCGCGTGGTGCGCGCCGTCGCGGGACGCTTCTGGACGCCGCTGCGCCTGCTGCTCCGTACGGCCGTGCCCGCGTACCGGCCGCCCGTCCAGATCCGCCGCCGGCGCCACCACCGCGCGCCGCGCCGGCTCTTCCTCGTCCACGCCATCACCTCACGGGGTCCGCCGGCGGGAACCGCTGTCCTCTGACAGCTGGTTCCCCGAGCCGCGCCCGCGACCGCTCTCGCACCCGTACCCCGCGCCTCGGGCCTCGGCCGTGCCTTCTGCCGGCCGGACTCCTCACCGGCCCGCCGTTTGCGGCGCCGGACTCCCCTTGCCCGTAAGGACCTTGTGGCAATGACTGCTGCCCTGACGACCCCCTCCTGTACCACCGGCGACCGGCCGGCCAGGCGCACCCCCGACTCCGACGCGGCGGTGACCCGGCTGGCGCTGGACGCCCGCGACGGGGATCCCGTGAAGACCGACCGGTTCGTGCGCGCGCTCCACCGCGACGTCTGGCGCTACGTGGCCTACCTCAGCGCCGACACCCAGGCGGCCGACGACCTCACCCAGGACGTCTTCCTCCGTGCGCTGGCGAGCCTGCACCGGTTCGAGGGCCGTTCCTCCGCGCGCACGTGGTTGCTGTCCATAGCCCGCCGCACGGTCGTGGACAGCCTGCGCCACGCGGCCGCCCGTCCCAGACTCTCGGACCGCTGCGACTGGCAGGCGGCCGCCGAGCAGACCCAGCCGTACGACGTACCGGGATTCGAGGACGGGATCGCCCTGGCGGAACTGCTCGCCGTGATCCCGGCCGAGCGCCGGGAGGCCCTGGTGCTGACCCAGTTGCTGGGCCTGTCCTACGCCGAGGCGGCGACGGCCGTCGGCTGCCCGATCGGTACGGTCCGCTCCCGCGTCGCCCGTGCCCGTACCTCCCTGATCGCACTCCTGACGGACACCCACGCGGCCGAGCCGGCTCCCGAGCCGCAGGGGCCACCGCCGGCTCCGCGGCCCGACCGGGCCCCGGAGCGGATGCTGGCGACGGCCGCGGCCCTCGCCTGATCCTTCGAACGGGCCGACGGGAGGGCTGCGGGCGTCGTGCGCCCGCAGCCCTCCCGCGTCGACTCCGTGGGGACACTCCCTCGGACGGGAGGACCGTCCCGGTACCGAGCTTCCGCGGGGAGCCGCCGGGCGGGACGGCGCCCGCGCCCGAGCCGCTGCAGCGGACCCCGTTCCCTGCGCCGGTCCGGTCCTCCGGGACGCCGCTGTCGTGCGACCTGCCGGCCGGGGTGGTGGGGAGCGGACCGACGCACGGCCCGCCCTGCCAATGCCGCCGGGCGCGTCGAAGACCGCCGACGGTCCGGTACTGGAGGCCGCGCCACCCCTGCACGACGAACAGGGCACCTCCGTACGGCAGTTGGAGCGGACGGCCCCGTACGGCGGCCGGTGGGTCGCAGCGCGGTCGCGTACGAGGCGATGAGCTCCGTGCCCGAGCAGTGGATCCCCTTCGTCACGCTCCCGCGCCGGCGGCGAGCGGGGCTGGACCCGGCGGCGGAACCGGCGGCGGGCCACCTGCGTGAAGAGGGAAGGGGCCCCCAGCCCGGCGGCTCCCGGCTGACGGGGGCCTACAACCGCGCCCGGGGCCGGGACGGCCCGGTGGTCGTCCGAAGCACCCCGCGCCACGGCCCGGGGTGCGGAGCTCACATGCGGGACTCGGGGTGCGGGGCTCGAGACATCGGGAAGCCGCGAGCGGTCTGGCTTTTGACCACCTCGTGGACACCCCTGACGCCTGATCCGGGTTCCGTACCCGGGCCGGCGCGCACGCGGGCACGGCCGTACGGCACCCGGGCATGACGGGGCACGGCGGCGCCACCCGGGCGAACGTCCGGGCGCGCCGCAAGATACCAGCCTTCCGCAGAGTCGCCAGGATGTTTATCCGATGGTGATGTCCTCCGGCCTCGACGCCGCGCCCGGCACTAGCGTCCCGTGACACCCCGGGAATGCGGGTGCGCTCCGCACTGCATGTGCGGCCCCTCCTGCCCCGCCACCCCCTCCCGGCCCTTGGAGCGAGGAGGCACAGTGCCGTCATTGCGGCGGAGATCCATCAGCAGCTTGTCGTTGGCCACGCGATACACGATCGGAAGCGGCCTGGTCATCACCGCCCTTGCGCTCACCCTGATCGCACTTCTCATACCTGTGGACAGTTTCGGCAGCCGACCCGCGGCCGCCGTGGCGGGCCCGGCGGGTCCGACCGGCGCCGACGACGACGGCGGCGGAACGTTGAGCACGGCCTTCGGGCCATTGACCGCCGCGGACCGTGACTTCATCCGCAAGGTCCGGCTCGCCGGGCTCTGGGAGTTGCCCGCGGGCCGGCAGGCCCAGCAGCGCGGGTCCCGGCCCGCGATCAAGACGGCCGGGCAGCACCTCATCGACGGCCACACCGAACTGGACCGGCAGGTCATCCAGGTCGGCCAGGCCCTCGGCGTCGATCTGCCCAACCAGCCCTCCGCACAGCAGCAGGACTGGCTGGGCCAGATGAACCGGGCGCGCGGCGAGGAATACGAACGACTGTTCGCTCAACTGCTGCGCGCAGCCCACGGAAAGGTGTTCGCCCTGGTGGCCCAGATCCGGGGACAGACCAAGAACTCGATGGTCCGGGCCCTCGCCTCATCCGCCAACACCACGGTTCTGGACCACATCACGGTCCTCGAAGAGACCGGACTCGTCGACTTCGACGCGCTTTCCAACAATGTCCAACCGACGAAGTGAAGTGATCGCATGAGTAAAAAGGGCCACAAACGCTCACGCTTGTCGAACAAGGTCCTTGGCGTGATATCCGCGCTCGTACTCGGCGGTGGCGGCGTCGCCGTCGTCGCCGGGAACGCGTCCGCCGGCCAGGACAAGGCGGGGGGGATGACGTCCACCATCGACTGCCCCGACGTGGGAGAGAAGCTCACCGCGGTCCCCGAACAGGCCAAGCCCGAGGTCGACGCGAACCTCGCCAAGCTGGACGACCAGGTCGCCGACGCCTACAAGCAGCTCGCCGCCGGAAAGGCCAAGGGCGACGCCGCCCTCCTCGGTGACCTGAAGCAGAAGCGGGACAAGACCATCGCGGGCGTGGCCGACGCGATCGGCCGCGGCGGCCAACGTCCGAACGACATCCAGGCCTTGGCCGCGTGCACGATGAAGCAGGCGGCCGCCGCGGACGACGGCGCGGCAGCGGCCGCGAGCAAGGGCGAGCAGGGCGCGGCCGCCCAGGCCGCCGCGCAGAAGGGCGGTCCGGCGAAGAACGACTTCGTCAACATCACCAAGATCAAGCCGAACGTGAAGAACCCCGCGCAGGCCGGAAACGCCTCGAAGGGCTCCTTCACCTCGCAGTGCGGCCGCAACGAGGACAAGCACTTCAACCCCGACAACGTCATCGTCGCCCCCGGCGTCTCCAACGGCGCCCACCACATGCACGACTACGTGGGCAACAAGACCACCGACGCCTTCTCCACGAACAACAGCCTCGCCGCGTCCGGCACCACCTGCAGCAACGGGGACCAGTCCACGTACTACTGGCCCGTGCTGCGCTTGCGCGACGGCAAGGTGGAGAAGGACGCCAAGGCGCCCGGCGGCGGCCAGGACGGCAACGTCGGCACCATCCTCCAGCCGAAGCAGGTGTCGCTCACCTTCAAGGGCAGTCCGGTGGGCAAGGTCACGGCGATGCCCCGCTTCATGCGCGTCATCACCGGTGACGCCAAGGCCTTCACCAACGGCAACGCCAACGCCAACGCCTCCTGGAGCTGCACGGGATTCGAGAACCGCCAGCTGAAGGACAAGTACCCGGTCTGCCCGAAGGGCAGTGACGTGGTGCGCACCTTCAACTTCCAGAGCTGCTTCGACGGCAAGAACGTCGACAGCGCCAACCACCGCACGCACGTGGCCTTCGCGGACAAGAACGGCAAGTGCCCGAACGGCTTCAAGGCCATGCCGCAGCTGGTGATGCGCCTCACCTACGGGGTGGCCCCGGGTGCCCGGTTCGCCGTGGACAGCTTCCCCGAGCAGCTCCACAAGCCGGTGACCGACCACGGCGACTTCATCAACGTGATGTCGAACGGCCTGATGAACAAGGCCGTGAACTGCATCAACAACGGGCAGAACTGCCGCTGACCCCCGCAGCGGCTCCCCTTCCGCTCCCGGGCCGGACGCCCCTCCACTCCCCCAACCCCGGTGTCCGGTCCGGGACAGGTGTTGGTCCGAAGCCGACTTCGGACCAACACCGCTCGTATGTGTACGTCGCCGCCGCCGAGTCCCGGCGGCGGCGTACTGCGTTGTAGGGGCGGCCAGGTGGACCGGCCGGCCCGGTGGCGCACACCGCAGGAAGCGGGCGCGGGGCCCGCCCGGGCGGCGTACCGCACGACCACACGGCCCGGGCCCGCGGCCCGGGCCGGCAGCGCACCACGCCGCACCGCACGACGCCGCACGACACAGCACCACGCCGCACTGCAGGCCACGGCCCGCACCGCACCGCAGGCCACGGCCCGGACCGGTGGTGCACCGCAGGACACACGGCACACAGCACCACAGCCCCACAGCCCCACCCGGCGGGCCCGCCCCAGGACGTACGCACGACACAGCCCGGCCCGGCCCCGTATTACGGGGCCGGGCCGGGCTGTGTCGGGATCTACTTCGGGATCAGAGGCCGTTTACGCGGGCCATCCGTCCGACGACCATGGGGGTGAAGTCTGCTTGGATCACGCGGGCCGCCCTGCGGCCGACCCGCGAGTGCTGACGCCGGACCTGGGCCATCAGCCGGCGGCTACGCAGGGCCATCTCCAGCTCGAACCGGGTACGGGGGTCCCGCAGGCCGGTGCCGAAGAGCTTCTCCAGCTGACGCATGCGGTACCGCACGGTCTGCGGGTGGACACTCAGGGCCTTGGCGGCCTCGGGGGCCCCGCCGCCCTCCAGCCAGGCGAGCAGCGTCACCTCCAGCCGCTCGCTCTGGCGGGGGGTCAGGTCGGCGAGCGGGCGCAGCCAACGGGCTGCCAGCGCGTGGGCCAGGGGCTCGTCCTGAAGGAGCAGCAGGGTCGAGAGGTGGTCGTCGACGAAGACGGGCCGGACCTCCAGGCCGGGGCGGGCGGGGGTCAGCGCGGCCAGGCGCAGTGCCCAGCGCAGTGAGGAGGCCGTGTCACGGAGCGGGACGGCGTGGCCCACGGCCGCGAACCGGCCGCGCAGCAGGTTCTCCAGCGGGGCGCGGTTGTCCGGGTCGGCACTGGGGACGAGCAGGCACGGACGGCCCGCGAACATGCCGACGAGAGCGTGGTCCAGTACCGCCGCGAGCTGCTGGGTCTCGCCGGGCGTGGCGGGCACGATGGCCCGTACGGCGAGCGGGAGGGGCCAGCCGGCCGCCTCCGCGAGCTCGCTGAGGGACATGTCGGATGCGTCCCTGTCATCAGTGAGGGTCCTGAACAGGTCATGCCGCGCCCGGTCCATCTCGCGGACGCTGTCGTGCCGCGACTCGTGCCGGCTCGTGTGCCGGGCCTCGCGCAGCCCTTCGTTGCGGACTTCGCGGAGGCCTTCGCGACGGGCTTCGCGACGGCCCTCGTTGCGGGCCTCGTTGCGGACCTCGCGGAGGCCTTCGCGACGGCCCTCGTGCGTGACCTCGCACTCGGCCCTGACCGCGGCCCTGGCTGCGGTCCCGACCTCGACCTTGCTGCCGAACCGGCTCTCGACCTCGATCTGATTCTCGATCTCGTCCTCGCTCTCAGCATGTACATCGTGCTCGTCCGGTGCTTGTTCCCGGTGCTGATCCTGGTAGCCGAGGACGGTGAGGAGAGCCTCTTCCACCCTCTGCCGGAACAACTCGTCATCGATGGCATCGTTGTCATCGATAAGTGCGGAAAATTCCGGAATTCCATGCAGAAGCTCCTCCACTATCTCGGCGGCCAGCGAAGGGAGTTCCCTGCGCAAGACGCGCGTCCACTCGCCACGCGGGCGGGACCAGATGCGGTTCAGAAGTTCACACATCGTTTTCCTCGTTCGTGCCGGGGTGAGGCTTGTCCAGGGAAGAGCGACAAGCCCGCCGAGGTTGCTCCCCACGTCAACATCTATGTCTGACGCGAGAGTTGCGGCCCTCGTACTCCCTCCTAGAGAGGTCCGACCACTTACGGTCCTGCGACTTTGCCGTCTTTTTGCCGTCGAGGACGCGTAGGTGGCGGGCGGCGCGGTGGCCTGTCGCAACCCCCGCTGGAGGGGAATCTTCCGGGGTTGTTCGATGCACCGGAGACGCGGTGCGAGAAATTATCACGTTTCGATAAAACCTGTGGAGCTGCTGTGCAGCTCCACGATGCTGCTGCACTCCGGCCCCAAGTTCCCTCGGCCGGCGCGGAGTTTCACAGCGCTGCCGGGTACGACGACAACGACCCCCGGGTACCGAGCGCCAGGTGGAGTGCTCGGATGCCCAGGCGCACAGGAGACCTGGATGCCCCTGCCCCAGCCTCAAATGCCCAGCTCACACAGGGCCCGCCGCAATCGCCGACATGCTTCGGCTGCGGCTGCGGCCGCCGGACGGAGGGCCGTCAGGCGACCCTCCCTCCTCCCCAAGGAAGGCAGGCTGAGTCCCGGCGTGCTCTGCGCCGTCGGCGCGGTCATCACGGCCGTCATCGTGGCCGCCCGCGCGGGCGCCTTCAGCCAGCTATTCGCCTTCCTCGATTTCGGGGCGGGCGTGCTCTCGCTCGTCTCGCTCACCGCCACCGTCCTCTGGGGGCTGGCCGCGACCGACCGGGCCGTCCTCGGTTCGGGGCACCGGCTGCTCGCCCAGGGCGCGCACCGCGGCCTCGCCGTGTCAGGGCTCCTCTTCCTCGCCCTGCACATCTGGATCAAGGTCGCGGGACAGCGGACGACCGCGACTTCCGCGGCCGTGCCGTTCACGGACGCCACCCGGCCCGTACTGGTCGGGCTCGGCAGTCTGGCCGGATACCTCTTCATTGCGGTGGCCATCTCCGGCGCGGTGCGCAGCGTGTTCAACACCAGGAGCGGCTCGGCGTGGTGGCGGGTCCTGCACTTCGGCGCCTATCCGGCCTGGGGCGCCTCACTGGTGCACGGCCTGAAGTCGGGCCGCGCGGCCGCCCCCTGGGTCACGTCCGCGTACGCGCTGGCCCTGCTCGGGATCGTGGGTGTGCTCGTGTTCCGGGTCAGGAGCCGGATGCGCGAAGCGGCCGTCTTCGTGCCGCCCACCCCCCAGCCCGTGGCGGAGGCGCCCGTCCGGGGCGGCGTGCCCCGACAGAGGCGCGGCTCGCGTCCTGCAGCGGCAGCCGTGACCGCGAACCAGGCCCAGCCGCCCCGGCCCGAGCGACCGGCCCTCAATGACCGACCGCCCCTGAGCAACGAACCCCCGCGCACCGCCGTCTACGCTCCGAGCCGGGCCCGGGCAGCTGCGGATGCCGAGACGCTCATCAGCCGGGACCAGTGGCTGTGAGCGGCGAGCCGCGCCCCAGCCTCGGCTGCGTGGGCGCTCCCCGGCTGCTGGCCGGGCTCGACCAGGCCGCGCGGCTCGACCGCGTGGCCCATCTGACGACACACGGCCAAATGCCCCGATACCGGCCGGAAGAACTCGTCGACCTCGCCGAGAACATCGACCTCCGCGGTCGCGGCGGCGCGGGCTTCCCCTTCGCCAAGAAGCTGCGCTCCGTGATGCGGTCGGCCCGCGCCGGGGACGGACAGACCGCCGTCGTCGTCAACGGTAGTGAGGGCGAGCCGAGTTGCCTCAAAGACACCGCGCTGCTGCTGCACACCCCCCATCTGGTGCTCGACGGGGCCCTGCTGGCCGCCGCCGCGCTGAACTCCGAGGACGTCGTGGTGGGCGTCACCCGGAGGGACGTGGAGCAGTCGCTGCGGGAGGCCGTCGCGGAACGCGGCCCGGCAGGACGCCGGGTGCAGGTCACGCTGCTCCCCGAGCGCTTCGTGACCGGCGAGAGCACGGCGCACGTGAACGGCCTCAACGGCGGGCCGACGCTGCCGTCCGGCCAGAAGGTGCGCACCAGCGACCGGGGCCTGAACGGCGTGCCCACCCTGTTCTCCAACACCGAGACCTTCGCCCAGCTGGCCGTCGCCGCCCGGCTCGGCGCGCTGGACTTCCGTGCGACCGGCCTGCCCAGCGAGCCGGGCACCATCATGCTGACGGTCGCGGGCAACACGGTCGTCGAGACGCCGAGCGGAGCCGCGCTCTCCTACATCCTGGAACTGTGCGGCACCGATCCGGGCCAGGGCGTCCTGGTCGGCGGGTTCCACGGCAAATGGCTCACTCCGGCAAACGCGCGAGCGGCCGAGATATCACGCGAGTCCCTCGACCGGCTCGGCGCGCGGCTGGGGGCGGGGGCGGTGATGCCGCTGCCCATGGACACCTGCCCGGCCGGCGAAGTGGCACGCGTGACCCGTTGGTTGGCCAAGGAGTCGGCCGGCCAGTGCGGCCCGTGCGTACGCGGGCTGCCCGCCATCGCCGACGTACTGGACGAGGCCATCCGGGGCGGGGGCAAACCCGCCCTGGAGATGCTGGAGCTCCGGATGAAGGCGGTGCTCAAACGCGGCGCGTGCAGCCATCCGGACGGCACCTCGAACTTCGTCGCCTCGGCGCTCAGGACCTTCCCGGACGAGTTCCGCGACCACGCGCTCGGCAGCGGCTGCGGCAGACGGGTGCTGGGCGCCCTTCCGCTGTTCGAGGACGACGAGAGCCCGGAGCGGCTCCTGGTCGACTGGACCCTCTGCAGGGGCCACGGGCTGTGCGTGGACGTCCTGCCCGATGTGGTCCGCCTGGACCTGGACGGCTTCCCCGCGGAGGCGTCCATGGCCGTACCCCGCGCGCAGCGCCAGAAGGCGCTGCGCGCGGTGCGGCGCTGCCCGGCCCTCGCGCTGCGCATCCAGGACTGAACCAATGCCCCGGGTTCAATGTTGGCGCGATCTGACAAATTCCCCGGGATATTCGCTTCCACCGCTCCCGGCCCCGTATCAATTACCGGGGGCAAGGAAACGCGGAACCGAACCTGAAGGAGAGATCGTGAAGATAAACCGTCGTGAGATATTCGCCGGGTCAGCGGTCGCGGTACTGATGATGACAACCGCCGCATGCGGAAGCTCCGACAATTACGGGGGAAAGGCACCTGCGGTACAGCCGGTGGGCGACAGCAAACAGGTCGGAGCCGGCTCCGGCTACGGTGACCCCTACGGAGGCGGTTCGGGCGCGGCCCCGGCGGGTGCGGCCGGCAAGACCGGCTCGGCCGGACAGCTGAAGGTGAACGAGATCGCGGGCCTGGGCCCCGGGGTCACCGACAGCGAGGGCTTCACGCTCTACCGGTTCGACAAGGACACGCCGAAGCCGCCCAAGTCCAACTGCGAGGGGGACTGCGCGGCGGCCTGGCCCGCGGTGTCCGCCGATGACGCCTCGGTCAGCGCGGGAATCGACGCGGCGCTCCTCGGCTCCGTAGCCCGGGCCGACGGCACCAAGCAGCTCACGCTCGCCGGATGGCCGGTGTACCGGTACTCCAAGGACGCTAAGCCGGGCGACTCCTTCGGCGAGGGGGTCGGCGGCACCTGGCACGTCCTGGGCCCGGGCGGGAAGCCGGCCGGCGCCAGCAAGGGCGAGGGGGCCGGTGCGGAGAAGGAAGAGAAGAAGGAAGAGAAGCCGGACGCCGCGGCGAAGGGCGGCGAACTCACCGCCGTACAGAACCCCCAGCTCGGAACCCTCGTCGAGGACGGGGAGGGCAAGACGCTCTACCGGTTCGACAAGGACAGCGCCTGGCCGATGAAGATCGGCTGCGTGGACGCCTGCACGGACACCTGGAAGCCGGCCAAGCCGGTCGACAAGGACAAGGTAAACGGAATCGCCCCTGAATTGATTGGAAAGGTGAAGCGGCCCGACGGTAGCGAGCAATTGACGATCGACTGCTGGCCTGTTTACACCTTCACCGGTGACAAGGAACCGGGTGACACCACCGGGCACAACAACAAGGGCCTCTGGTTCGCCATCACCGACAAGGGCAAGAAGGCGAAGGTCGTCGGCTAGCCCCTGTCGGCGGCCCGCCGATCCGCCCCTGGAACGCGTGGTGCCCGGGTACCTCCCCGCCCGGGCGCCACGGCCCCTCCCCGATCAGCCAGAGAGGTCACCATGCCGTCCACCGACCGCCGCACCCGCCGGATCCGGCGGATCCGCTCGTCGCTCACGGCCGTCGCGGCGGTATGCGTCACCACGCTGCTGTGCGGGGGCTGTTCCTCGAAGGCGGCGGCCCAGCACACCTCGGCCGAGGCCCCGGCGACCGCGGCGGCGGCACCCGGGACCTCCCTCGAACAGATCGCCACGGCCATCGGCTGTACCGCCGAGGTGAACGTGGAGGTGGAGGAGCTGCGCCAAGGCGGGTGCCAGGCCGGACAGGTCGTCTACCGCATGGCCACGTTCACCGCCGAGCAGGGACTTCGCTCCTGGCTGACCGAGGCCCAGATGTACGGCGGCCTCTACCTGGTCGGCGACCGATGGGTCGTCACCGCGCCGACGGAGGAAGCCCTGACCACACTGCGGGGACGTCTCGGCGGCTCCCTGGAGACCGGCGACACCCACGGTGGCGCACACGGCGGGACAGCCGGTGCTACGCCCGGCGGGACAGCCGGCGCGACACCCGGTGCGACGCCCGGCGCGACGCACGAGGGCGAACACGACGGCGGCCAGGGGGGCGGCCACTGAGGCCTCCCCCGAACCGCGCACGCGTCGGCCCCCGGTACACGACCAACCGGGGGCCGACTTCGGCGTGTCGGCCACATGTCCTGTTGTCGGCTCCTTCGTGAGGAGCACGGGGCACAAACCTTCGGGATGATTCGGCCGAGCTCCAGGTGCAACAAGGTGGACGCGTAAGCGACTTCACCGAAAGGATCGGCTCAGTGCGCCTGAAACGCTTCGCACCGCTGCTCGCCGCCGCCGGACTCATCGCGACCACCGTGCCCCTGCTGTCCGCGACCCAGGCCTCCGCCGCCCCGGCCGCGGACCACCTTCGGCAGAAACCCGCCTGGCACCGCTGCAGCCCCGAGCAGCCGGCCTCGTACGAGTGCGCGACGCTCAAGGTCCCGCTCGACTACCGGCGTCCCGACGGCCGCACCATCGACCTCGCCATATCCCGGGTGAAGAGCGAGAACCCGGCCAAGCGCCACGGCGCCATGCTGCTGAACCCCGGCGGACCGGGCGGTTCCGGCCTCGACCTGCCGCTGCTGATCGGCGAGGCGATGCCGAAGGAGGTGCGGGAGCGCTACGACCTCATCGGCTTCGACCCGCGCGGGGTGGGTGCCAGCAGCCCGATCACCTGCGGCCTGACCGACACCGAGCAGAACTTCAACCGCGCCTACCGTCCGGAAACCTTCGGCTCCGACGTGACCTGGGCGCGCACCGTCGCCGACAAGTGCCGCGAGAAGGCCGGTTCGGTGCTTCCGTACATCACCACCCGCAACACGGCCCGGGACATGGACACGATCCGTGCGGTCCTCGGCGAGCGCAAGCTCTCCTACCTGGGCTACTCGTACGGGACCTACCTCGGCGCGGTCTACTCGCAGATGTTCCCGGACCGCACGGACCGTTTCGTGCTCGACAGCGGCGTGGACCCCCAACGGATCTGGCGCGGCATGATCCAGGTCTGGGCCACCGAGGCCGAGCCCGCGTTCGCCCGGTGGACGCAGTGGGCGGCGCAGCGGTCGGCGGAGTACGGGCTGGGCGACACCCCGAAGGCCGTGTCCGACACGTTCTGGGACCTGGTGGCGCGCGCCGACAAGGAGCCGTTCGAGTTCGAGGGCATGAAGGTCGACGGGGACATGATCCGCTCCGTGCGCGGGGTGTTCTTCTACCCGGCGCAGGCCACCCCGCTCGTCGTGGCCCTGAAGGCCGCGGCCGAGGGCAAGCCGCTGCCCGCGGGCACGACCGAGACGGAGGTCAAGCGGCTGCTGGCCGGCGGCGCGGCGGCCGAGCCCGCCTCGGACAACAGCACCGCCGTGTTCTGGGCCGTGGCGTGCGGGGACACTGGTAGCTGGCCGCGCTACACCGAGCAGTACGAGCGGGACGCCGCGAAGGACAAGGCCAGGTACCCGCTGTACGGGGACTTCGCGTCCAACATCATGCCGTGCGCCTTCTGGGACCGGCCGGTCGAGGCGGCCACGCCGATGCACAAGAAGGCGAACGTGCTGACGGTGCAGAACGAGTGGGACTCCCAGACCCCGCTGGTGAGCGGCCAGGGCCTGCACAAGGCCCTCAAGGGCTCGCGGATGGTGCTGGCGGCCGGCGGTGAGGGCCACGGCGTGTACCTCTTCGACCCGACCTCCTGCGCCAATGCCCCGGTGAGCGCGTACCTGGCCACGGGCGAGCTGCCCGCCCGGGACGTGACCTGCCAGAACCCGCCGGCCGCTGCCGAGCGGCGCGGATCGGTGGCGCCCGCGAAGCCGCTGCCGTTCCCGTCCGCCCCCGGGCGGTTCTGACGACCCGGAGCACCACGCGTTGACCTGCGGAACCTGCCCGGGGCCTCGGCCCGGGCAGGTTCCGCAGTCGTTTTCCCCCTCCCCCGCTCAGGAGCCGATGGTCAGGCGGCGCCGGCGCCCGTCATCGGACGAGGGTGAGCTGATGGTTCATCTCGGCGAGGAAGCGCACCACCACGTGGAGTTCGTCGTGGGTGAAGCGGGCGCGGGCGGCGTCGGTGCCGTGGGCGAGGGGGCGGAAGTAGTCGCGGGCGACCTGCTGGGCCGCTTGGGCGTAGTGCAGGTGGACCACCCGGCGGTCGTCGGCCGCCCGGACGCGGCGGATGTGGCCGGCCTTCTCCAGTCGGTCCAGGCACGCCGTCATGGCGCCCGAGGTGAGGTTCATCTGCTTGCGCAGCCGGCCGGGCGTCATGGGGCCGCCGTCGTCGGCGTCCGCGTCCAGTACGGCGATGAGCGCCTGGACGTCGGTGAGGTGGAGGCCCTGGGCGTGGGCGAACTCCTGCGCGATGCGATTGAACTCGGCGTTCATCCGGCGCAACAGAACGGCGAAGGACTGCAACCCGATCGGGTCGTCGGCCGGAAGCAGAGGCGAGGGGCTGTCTGTGTCGCGCATGATCTCAGGATATGATCTCTCGATGATTGACATTCTTTACAACTGACTTAAATGTCACGGCCAGGAGCTCGCATTGAAGAACACACCGCGCTGGGCCCGCTGGGTCGTACCCCTCGCGCTTCTGATCCTGTGGCTCGGCATCGGCGGGACGCTCGGTCCGTACGCGGGCAAGTTGGGCGAGGTCGCCACGAACGACCAGGCGGCGTTCCTGCCGCGGAGCGCCGAGTCGACGCAGGTGCTCGAAGCCCGCAAGGCGTTCGAAACGTCGCCGTCCGTTCCCGCGATCATCGTGTGGACGGCTGACGGCGACCGGGTGGACGTCGGGCAGCAGGAGGCCGCCGCCCGCGCGGTCAGCGGTCTCACCGGCCGGCCCGGCATCGCCGGTCCGCCGTCACCGGCCGTCGTTTCCGATGACGGCCTGGCGATCCAGGCCGTCGTACCGCTCGCGCCCGGCCTGGGCGAGGAGCTGCCGACGGTCCTGGACGAGGTGCGGCAGGCCGCTCAGGCGGTGTCGGGCACCTCGGTCGAGATCGCAGGTCCGGCAGCCACCCAGGCGGACCTCTCCGATGCGTTCGCCGGCATCGACGGGCTGCTGGTGGGCGTGGCGCTCGGAGCGGTGTTGTTGATCCTGCTGCTGGTCTACCGCAGCGTGCTGCTGCCCCTGGTGATCATCCTCAGTGCGGTGTTCGCACTCGGCCTGGCCTGCGCGGTGGTGTACGTGCTGGCCGACCGGGGCGCCGTCCGGGTCGACGGTCAGGTCCAGGGCATCCTCTCGATCCTGGTGATCGGGGCCGCGACCGACTACGCCCTCCTGCTGACCGCGCGTTTCCGGGAAGAGCTCGTGCTACGGGGCGACCGGCTGGAGGCGGTCCTGGCCGCCGTGCGCCGGTCGGCCGGCGCGGTCACCGCGAGCGCGGCGACCGTGGCGCTGGGGCTGCTGGCCCTGCTGGCGAGCGATCTGACGAACAACCGGGCTCTCGGGCCGGTCGGTGCGATCGGCATCGTCTGCGCGGTGTTGAGTTCCCTGACCTTCCTGCCGGCCGTACTGGTCCTGCTGGGCCGGACCGCCTACTGGCCCGCCACGCCCGAGCCGTCCGACGCTCAGGCCGAGGGCCACGGCGTGTGGCGCCGCATCGCAGGTCTGATCGACCGGTCTCCGCGGCGCGTGTGGACGATCACGGCCCTCCTGCTCGTGGTCCTGGCGGGGTTCTCCGCCTCCCTGTCTTCCAAGGGCGTGCCACTGGAGGAGATCTTCGTCAACGACGCCCCCTCGGTCAGTGCCCAGCAGACCCTTGCCCGGCACTTCCCCGGCGGTTCGGGCAACCCGGCCGTCATCATCGCCGACGCCCGGCGGATCGCCGAGGTACGGGCGGCGGCCGAAGGCACGGAAGGAGTTGCGGCGACCGTCCCCGTCACCGCGGGCGGCCGTCCGGGCTCGGGGGCTCCGCTCGTCGTGGACGGCCGGGTGCGCTTGGACGCCACGCTGGAGGCGGCGGCCGACAGCGACGCCGCGAAGGCGACGGTCCAGGAGCTGCGCGAGCGGGTGCACGCGGTGCCGGGTGCCGACGCGTTGGTCGGGGGCTACACGGCCCAGCAGTTCGACACCCAGCAGACCGCGGCCCGCGACCGCGCCGTGATCGTCCCGGTCGTCCTCGGCATCATCCTGCTGATCCTGGCCGCCCTGTTGCGGTCCCTGCTCGTACCCGTCCTCCTCGTGGCGACGGTGGCCCTCAACTTCCTGGCGACCCTGGGCGTGTCCGCCCTCGTCTTCGAGCACCTGCTCGGATTCAGCGGGACGGACGCTTCCGTGCCGCTCTACGGCTTCGTGTTCCTGGTGGCGCTCGGCGTCGACTACAACATCTTCCTCATGTCCCGCGTACGGGAGGAATCCTTCGTCGTGGGCACCCGCGAGGGCGTTCTGCGGGGGCTCATCACCACGGGCGGGGTCATCACGTCCGCCGGCGTGGTCCTCGCCGCGACCTTCGCCGCGCTGATGGTGATCCCCCTGGCCTTCCTCGTCCAGATCGCCTTCATCGTCGCGTTCGGCGTCCTGTTGGACACCCTCGTCGTGCGTTCCCTGCTGGTGCCGGCCCTCATCATCGACATCGGCCCGCGCGTCTGGTGGCCGAGCGCCCTGGCACGGCCGGCCACGGCGGTCGACCCGGACTCCGCACCGGCACGTCAGGAAGGCCGACCATGACCTCCGAAGATCCCGACGGCCTGCGGCCACCGCTCTCCTCGTGGGCGGTATCGCCCGACGGAGGGCTTCCCGAGGGGCGTGTCTGTTCCCACCTGGCGGCACTGCCCGCATCGCCGGGGACGCCGTACGAGGTCTGCGCGCAGTGCCGCTCCCGCGGCTGGACCTGGACCCGGCTCAGGTGGTGTGCCACGTGCGGGCACGTCGGATGCTGCGACAGCTCCCGCGGCCGGCACGCCTACGCCCACCACGCGCAGACGGGACACCCCGTGGCCCTGTCCCTGGCCCCTGACGAGTCCTGGGCCTGGTGTTTCGTCGACGAGGTCTTCCTCGTCCGGGTCCCGGGGGGAGACGGGCCGGGCTCGCCCCACTGAGGCCGCCGGGCTTCGGGCCACCGGGTTCGCCACGTTCGCGACGAGGTCGGCGCACCGCATCCGCCGGCGGGGAATTCGGCGAAGTCCGGGTGGAGGTGCATGCGATGGGTGAGGCTTGGCGCATGGATGGCCGGCGGTCGACCGAATCGGTCGGGGAGTACCCGCGTCCGCCGCGGGTGGAGGCGGACGCGCGGCGCGTGGTGATCGTGCATCGGGGAGTGACGCTCGCCGACTCCCGGGGTTGCCGACGCGTGTTGGAAACGAGACACCCCCCGGTCTTCTACGTGCCGCGCGAGGACGTGCGCAGCGACCTGTTGTCGAGGTCCCGGGCGACGAGCGTCTGCGAGTGGAAGGGGTCGGCCACGTACTGGACCTTGGCCGTGGACGGCTCCACCGTCCCGGACGTGGCATGGAGCTACGAGGCTCCCCGGCCGGAATACGCAAGCATCGCCGGGAGTCTGGCCTTCTACGCGGGCAAGGTCGATCTCTGCACGGTGGACGGAGAGCGCGTGCTGGCCCAGCCCGGCGACTTCTACGGCGGCTGGATCACCGCCGAGATCCTGGGCCCGTTCAAGGGCGGTCCGGGAACGACCGGCTGGTGAGGGCAGGACCCGGCGGCGGGTGACGTCCGTCAGGGCGTTGCCGCGGTCCCGAGGTCGGTGAGCACCTCGCGGGCCGCCCTCGCCCCCGAGGCGAGTGCTCCCTGGAGCGAGCCCGTCGCGCGGTGGTCCCCGCAGACGTAGCGGCCCGGGGCGAAGCGGGTGGTGCGGGTGAGGGGCATCGGCGGGGGCATGGCCGGCAGGGCGTTGCGCACCGTCACGCGGTGCACGGGCTCCCAGGTTCCGGTGTCCACACCGTAGGCCTCGGCGACGGCGGAGAGCACGGCCGCCTCCTCGGCCGGGGCGGGGGCACCGAGCACGGAGGTCGACACCAGGCTCCTGCCGTCACCGCAGTAGCCGGGCTGGACCTCGGTCAGGACGCACGTGTTCAAGAACCTTCGGCGTGCGTCGATCAGCAGGGTGGGTTCCGGGAGGGGAGAGCGTTCGACCGCGTGGTAGAGGGTCGTAACGGTCCGTCCCGCCGGCGGTTCGAGGCCGGGCAGCAGGCGTGCCGCGGCGCCGGCCCCGGTGGCGACGACGACGGCCCGCGCCCGCACTTCCCCGTCGCCGGACGCCACTCCCGTCGGCGTCAGCGCGGAGACCGGCGACGCGAGCCGCAGCACCCCCCGGGGCAGCCCGGCGGCCAGTTGGGCCGGCACGGCGCCGATGCCGTCGCGGGGGAGGCAGAGCGTACCGCGCAGCATGCTGCGCCAGACCAGGTGGAAGAAGCGGGCGGAAGTCTCCAGGGAGTCCTCCAGGAAGACCCCCGACAGGAAGGGCCGGAAGAAGGTTTCGACGAAGTCTTCGGAGAACCCCGCGTCGGCCAGGGCCGTGCGGGTGGTGACGTCGGGTCGGGCCCGCGCCCGGGAGGCGGGTGCGAGCACGGCGTGCGCCGACAGGGCGCCGAAGGCCAGCAGGTCGCGCGGCGTGACCCGCCCGCCGGTGAGGAGACCGATGCCGTCGCGCGGGCGCCGCGTGGGATCGGCGATCCGGAGCCTCCCGGCGTCGCAGTGGACCAGCACACCGGGCGTGAACGGCCGCAGGAAGAGAGCGCGCAGGTCGAGCCGGCGCCTGACCTGTGGGTAGCTGGTGTTGAACACCTGGAAGCCGCGGTCGATGGTGAAGCCCGCGACCCGGTCGGTGCGGATGCGGCCGCCGACAGTGTCTTCGGCCTCCAACAGGCGCACCCGCAGGCCGGCCGCAGCGAGATCCGAGGCGCATGCCAGGCCGGCGGCTCCCGCACCAACGACCACCACGTCGTGCCGCTCGCCCTGCGCCTCGGCCATGAACGCCCTCGCACTTCTCGCCCGACTCTTGCCCGACTCGCACGGCTGCGGCCAGGCTACGCGCGGCTTCTGGACGGCGAGGGCGGACGCGCCGCCCCCGCCCGCCCCGCTCGGGGCGCACGTTGCCCCTTCGTCAGGCGCGGTGCAAAGACCGGGGCCGAGTCGGGCCCGCCGGCGGTTCCGAGGACGGCCGGGGTGAGTCCGGCTGACGAAGCGCCGCTACGGGGTGAGGGACGCCTCCGCGGCCGCCTTGATGCGGCGGCCGAAGTCGGGGGCGTCCTTGCGGGCCGCGCCGGCCGCGAGGCCGACGAGCAGCTTGCCGATGCCGTGGCCTTCGAGGGTGTTGAAGATGCGGACGCGGGTGCGGTCGCCGGGCAGGGATTCGAGGTCGTAACCGCCTTCCGCCGTGATGAGGTTGCGGCTCTGCTCCGTCCAGCGGATCAGGTGCGGCGGTTCCAGACCGACGATGCGGAACTCACGGCCGGTCTTCATCCCGGCGTCCTTGACCGTGCTCCGGAAGACCGTGCCGAGGGCCGTGGGGCCGTCCGGGGTCTTGGTGATCTCCTGGACGCGCGGGCTGAATTCGGGGTCGTGCCGCCCGTCGGCGAGATAGGCGAACACCGCCTCCACCGGTCGGTCGATCTCAACACTCGCCTCGAACTGTCCGGACATGTGGGCTCCTCGGTGCGGCTACCTGTGGTCCACGATCCCAGACGGGCACGTTACGCGCGCGCCGACGGCCCCGCGGCCGGCTCCTGGTCCGGGGCGGCGGGCCCGGCCACGACCGCGCCCGCGCGGCTGCCGCGCAGCGGGGTCAGCAGCGCGCCGCCGAGGATCAGCAGGCACAGCGCCCCGCCCGCGAGGCTGACCGCCGGGACCCCGTGTCGGGCGGCCAACAGCGTGAGCACGGCCGCGCCCACCGGGCCCGCGGCGTTGTGCACGGTCCAGAAGGCCGACGTGACCCGGCCGAGCAGGTGGTCCGGGGTCACCTCCTGGCGCAGGGTCATGCTGCAGATCCCGCCCAGGGTCATCCCGAACATGAAGACGGCGGCCAGTGCGGCGATCACCGGCACGCTGCGGCTGACGCCCGTCACCGTCACCCCGACGGCGATCATCCCGACCGAGGCGAGCCAGCACGTGCCGAAACCGAGGAGCCGGCGCAGTCGCCCCGCGCTCAGGGCCGCGGCGACGGACCCGGCCCCGCTGACGGCGATCACGTAGCCGAGGGTGGCCGCGTCCCGGCCGAGGTCGTGCTGGACCCGGTAGATCAGCAGGTCGGTGGCGCCCATGGTGACGAAGGTCAGCAGGGTGAGCCCTACGGTGAGCGGGCGCAGCAGCGGGTGGCTCCACAGGAAGCGGAAACCGACCACGAACATCTCCCGGAAAACCCCGGACCCGGACCCGGCCCCCGCCCGGTCCCCGGACCCCGCCCCGGTCTTGTCCGCGCCGTCCCCGGCCGGGCGTGCGGTGAACCTGACCCACCCGAGGCTCGTGGCGGACACCAGGAAGGTCGCCCCGTCAAGGGCCAGCGCCCAGTCCGCTCCCACTCCGGCCGTGAGGAAGCCGGCGACCACCGGTCCGAGCAGGCTCCCGAGGGCGAAGGTGCCCATGAGCCGTCCGTTGGCGGCCGTGAGGTCCTGCGTGCGCACCAGATTGGGGATGGCCGTCACGTACGCGACGTCGAACAGCGTCCTCAGTACGGACGCGAGCGCGGTCAGTACGTAGAGCAGCCAGATCTGCGGCCCGGCGACCCACCAGACGAGCGGTACCGCGCCGAGCAGCACGGCCCGCGCCAGATCGCAGACGATCATGAGCCTGCGGCGGTCCACCCGGTCCACCACGTAGCCGGCGAAGATCCCCGTGCCGATGGCGGTGGCGGCGGAGACGACCGTGACCAGGCCCATCTGGACGATGGATCCGGTGGCGTGGAGGACGAGCAGCGGGAGTGCGAGCATCGAGATGGACCCGCCGAGCACGGACAGGGCCTGGCCGAGCCAGAAGACGGCGAAGTCCTTGTTCCGCCGCAGCGGCGGAAGCGAGTCGTACGTTCTGGATTCCGCCGAGATGGTCCCGCTCCCCCGTGCCCGCCGGCCTCCTTCGTGGTCGGCCGATCCGGGCGAGCGTAGGCGAGCCGGTCCGCCGCCCGCCAACACGTTTTCGCCCCGACTCCCCCGGTCCCGGAGGGGGCTAGCCGAGCAGGGCGTACACCGTGGAGGCCGTGGCCGCGGGGTCCTCGGAGCCCTCCGGGGTCAGGGTGATGTCGGCGAAGGCCATCCGCTTGCCGAGCTTGGTCACCCGTACGTGGATCAGTACGTCGGCCCCGACCACCGGCCGCTGGAAGCTCGTGGACTGCTGAACGGTGGTCATCGGCCCGTAGGCGCCGCGGGCGGCGGAGATCGCGATGACGGTGGCCGTGTCGGCGGCCGCCATCATGGCCTGGCCGGAAAGGCCGCCGCCGTCCCGGGCCAACTCGTCCGACCAGGGCAGGCGCAGCACGGCGTGCCGCTCGCCGGTCTCCTGGACGCTCAGCCCCAGGGCGAGCACCCAAGGGGCGAAGTTGTCGGTAAGGATCTTGTCTGCGTCTGCCGGTGAGATCGTCACCGGGAGATTGTGGCGGTCCGGCCGGACCGCCACAATCCCCTTTCGGTCAGAGACTTGCAGCGAGCTCCGTGCCCTGTCGGATGGCCCGCTTAGCGTCGAGCTCGGCCGCGACGTCGGCGCCGCCGATCAGGTGGGCCTCCACACCCGCCGCGCGCAGGGCCTCGTACAGGTCGCGGCGCGGCTCCTGGCCCGTGCACAGGACCACCGTGTCGGCGGGCACGAGGCGCTGTTCGCCGCCGACGGTGATGTGCAGGCCCTGGTCGTCGATGCGGTCGTACGCGGCTCCCGCGACCGAGACGACGCCCCGGTGCTTGAGCTCCGCGCGGTGGATCCACCCGGTGGTCGTGCCGAGGCCCGCGCCGACCTTGGTGGCCTTGCGCTGGAGGAGGTGGACCTGGCGCGGCGTCGCGGGGCGCTCGGGGGCGGTCAGCCCGCCGGGGCCGGCGTACGTGGTGTCCACGCCCCAGTGGCGGAAGTAGACGTCGGGGTCCTGGGCTGCGCCCTCGCCGCTGTCGGTGAGGAACTCGGCCACGTCGAAGCCGATGCCGCCGGCGCCGACGACGGCGACGCGCTCGCCGACGGGTGCTCCGTCGCGCAGCACGTCGAGGTAGCTGACGACGTTGGCGTGGTCGACGCCCTCGATGTCGGGGGTGCGCGGGGTGACGCCGGTGGCGACGACGACCTCGTCGTAGCCCTGGAGGGTCTCCACGTCGGCGCGGGTGTTCAGGCGGACCTCGACGCCGGACTCCACCAGCTGGGTGCCGAAGTAGCGGATGGTCTCCTCGAACTCCTCCTTTCCGGGGATGCGGCGGGCGACGTCGAGCTGGCCGCCGATGTGGCCGGAGGCCTCGAAGAGGGTGACGGCGTGGCCGCGGCCGGCCGCGGCGACCGAGCAGGCGAGGCCGGCGGGACCGGCGCCGACGACGGCGACGCGCTTCTTGGTCCGCGTCGGGGACAGCACGAGTTCGGTCTCGTGGCAGGCGCGCGGGTTGACCAGGCAGCTGGTGATCTTGCCGCTGAAGGTGTGGTCGAGGCACGCCTGGTTGCAGCCGATGCAGGTGTTGATGGTCTCGGAGCGACCGGCCGCGGCCTTGGCGACGAAGTCGGCGTCGGCCAGGAAGGGACGGGCCAGGGAGACCAGGTCGGCGCGGCCGTCGGCGAGCAGCTCCTCGGCGATCTCCGGGGTGTTGATGCGGTTGCTGGTGACGAGGGGGACGCTGACCGCGCCCATCAGCCGCTTGGTGACCCAGGTGTAGGCGCCGCGCGGGACGGAGGTGGCGATGGTGGGGATGCGGGCCTCGTGCCAGCCGATGCCGGTGTTGATGATGGTGGCGCCGGCCGCCTCGATCTCCTTGGCGAGGTGGACGACCTCGTCGAGGGTGGAGCCGCCGGGGATCAGGTCGAGCATGGAGAGGCGGTAGATGAGGATGAAGTCCTCGCCGACGGCCGCGCGGGTGCGTCGGACGATCTCCAGCGGGAAGCGGACGCGGTTCTCGTACGCGCCGCCCCAGCGGTCGGTGCGCTTGTTGGTGGCGGCGGCGATGAACTCGTTGACCAGGTAGCCCTCGGAGCCCATGATTTCGACGCCGTCGTAGCCCGCGAGCTTGGCGAGGCGGGCGGCGCGGACGAAGTCCTCGACGGTGCGCTCGACCTCGGCATCGGTGAGCTCGTTCGGGACGAAGGGGCTGATGGGGGCCTGGATGGCGCTGGGCGCGACCAGGTCCTTGTGGTAGGCGTAGCGACCGAAGTGGAGGATCTGCATCGCGATCTTCCCGCCCTCGGCGTGCACGGCCTCGGTGATCACCCGGTGCTCGGCGGCCTCGTCCTCGGTGGTCAGGCGCGAGCCCCCCTCGAAGGGGCGGCCGGCGTCGTTCGGCGAGATGCCCCCGGTGACGATCAGGCCGGCGCCGCCGCGTGCGCGCTCGGCGTAGAAGGCGGCGAGCCGCTCGAAGCCGCCCTGGTGCTCTTCGAGGCCGGTGTGCATCGACCCCATGATCACGCGGTTCGGCAGGGTGGTGAAACCGAGGTCCAGGGGGCTCAGCAGGTGCGGGTACCGGCTCTGGGAACTCATGAGGGGCGCCTCCTCGCGCGGGGGTGATGAACCTGTTCTAGCGAGGGGAGGCAGGTTTTGCAACTAAGTGCATAACCAGGTGACCGCATCTCGCCCCGTCTCCCCCGGGCCCACTGGGTCCGCCGTCCCGAAGCTGTGGCACAGTTCACGCCGGCGGCGCGGGCGGGGGCGCGCCCGGCGGGCGGCCGGGGTCGGTAGCGTCGGCCGGATGATCGAACACCACTCCCTGACCGTGAACGGCCTCCCGCTGGAGTACGAGGTGTCGGGCCCGGCGAACGGCGACCCGCTGGTGCTGCTGCCCGATCAGGGCGACTGGGCGGTGCTCCGCGCCGAGCTCGCGCGCACCCGCCGGGTGTACCTCCCGTACGCGTGCCGCAACGCCGAGCCGGCGGGGTCGTACCCGTGGCCGTACTGGGGAGCCGACGTACTCCTGGGCTTCCTGGACGCCCTTGACCTCGACCGGGTGGACCTCGCCGGCCGCGCGGGGGGCGGGGTGGCGGCCTACCAGGCCGCGGCGGCCCGGCCCGGGCGGGTGGCCCGGCTGGTCCTGGAGGAGGTTCCGGCTCCGCGCGAGGACTGGCAGGTGAGACCCGACCACGTCGAAATCGACTGGTCCGAATGGTCTGACCGGGAGCAGTGGGGGAGCTCTCTGCCCGAGCCCGACGAACTGGACGAGTTCGGGCGGATCACCGCACGGACCCTGATACTCGCGGGTGGCCCCACGAGCCCGTACGCACAGGACCGCATCGCGGAAATGTCCCGCCGGATCCCCGACGCGCGGCTGACCACGATCCCCGTGGGACACCTCGTCCACGCGGCCGCCCCGCAGGAATTCGTCCGGGCGGTCGTGGACTTCCTCGACGAACTGCCCGACGGCGAGTCGGCCCGGCTCTGGCTGGCCGAGCGGGGCGTGGTCCGGACCGGCGAGCACACCTGGACGGACGGCGGGACCGGGGAGGGCCGGCTCACCTCGAACGAGGTCGCCCACTGGTGGTCCGCGGCTGCCCTCGGGGACGACTCCCTCGACGTCGAGCACCGGCTGCGGCTCGGCTTCGGTCTGGTGGACCTCCTCGACGAGCACCGGGTGACGGTCGAGATCGCCTCCGCCGCCCGGGGCATCGCGGATCCGGACACGGCCCGCGTGCTCTGGAACGGCTACCGCAGCCGACTGGGCGCCCCGGCTGCCTGCGCGGCGATCACCCGCTCCCTGCGCGCCGACTGGTTCGAGGACCGCGACACCGTGGAGACGGCCTTCACCGAGGTCCTCGGCAAGGACGTCACACAGCTGCAGAAGGACGCCCCGGAAGCCGTGCTGCGCCGTGCCCGGCGGGTGCTGGAATCCTCCGGACGCGTGCCCTGGCAGGTCAAGGAACTGGCCTACCGGGCCGCGGCCCGGGTCACGGCCCTGCACGAGGCCGTCTTCCGGGGCATCCTGCACAGCCACCGCGACGGGCACGGCGGCCTCGACCGCGCCCGGGCGCGCACCGTCCTCGACAAGCTGGAACTCCCGGCTGACACGGCGCACCTGGCCGAGCTGCGGACCGCGCTGGGGAGCGGGCCCCGGCCCTGACGGCCGGGCCGGGGCCCGCCCGGGCGGTGATCAGGGGCGGTGCAGGCGGACCGTGACGATCTGGAACGGGCGCAGGGTGAGCGGGATCCGGCGCTCGGGGGTGGGGACGCCCACCGCCACGCCCGCGAGCGGGCGTTCGAGCAGGTCGCTCTCCACCGCGTCCGTGATCGGGAAGCCCGCCGTGAGGGTGGCCCGGGCGCGGCCGCCGCGGGACTCGTAGAGGCGGACGATCACGTCACCGCTGCGGTCCTCGGCCAGCTTGACCGCCTCGACCACCACCGCGTCCTCGTCGACGGTGAGCAGCGGGGCGACCGGGCCCGCGCCGCGGACCACCCGCTCGGGCAGGTTCAGCGCGTGGCCCTCGCGGACCGCGTCCCCGATCCCGGCGCCGGGCGCGATCGAGAAGCGCAGGGTGTGGGAGCCCTGGTCGGTCTCCGGGTCCGGGTAGCGCGGGGCGCGCAGCAGGGAGAGCCGGACCGTGGTGGTCTGGCCCCCGTCGGCCCGTACCTCCCGGGTCACGTCGTGCCCGTACGTGGAGTCGTTGAGCAGCGCCACCCCCCAGCCGGGCTCCTCCGCGTGGATCCAGCGGTGGGCGCAGATCTCGAACTTGGCCGCCTCCCACGAGGTGTTGGTGTGGGTGGCCCGGTACACGTGTCCGAACTGGGTCTCGGAAGCGGTCCGGTCGGCCTTCACGTCCAGCGGGAAGGCGGCCTTGAGGAACTTCTCCGTCTCGTGCCAGTCCACCTCCGTGACGATGTCGACCGCCTTGGCCCCGGCCCGCAGGGTGATCTGCTGGACCGCCCCCGACCGGCCGAAGGAGCGGGTCACGCGCACGGTCGCCGACCGCGGGCCGCTTCCGGTGACCTCCAGCCGGTCCAGCTCCACGAGATCGATGACCCGGTTGCGGTAGAACGCGTCGATGTCCCAGGCGTCCCACATGTTCGGGAAGTCGGGGTGGATCTGGAGCAGGTTCGCCGCGGCACCCGGGGCGACCGTCTCCCGGCGCGCCTCCAGGTCGTAGACGGAGACGATCAGGCCGCGGCCGTCGATCTCCACCAGCAGCCGGCCGTTGGCCAGGATGTGCCCGCCGCCGTGCCGCTCCTCCACCGTGACCGGCTCCCCCGCCCCGGCCGGACGGCCGGCCCCGCCGGCCGGAACGCCGCGGCGGGCGTGCGGGGCGCAGTTGAAGACGAGCTCCTCGGTGCCCTGACCCGCCAGCGCCTGCTGCGCGGCGAGGGTGATCGCCCGGAGCTCCTCGCGCACCGCCGCGTACGTCTCGCGCGCCTCGCGGTGCACCCAGGCGATGGACGAGCCCGGCAGGATGTCGTGGAACTGGTGGAGCAACACCGTCTTCCAGATCCGCTCCAGGTCCTCGTACGGGTACGCGTACCCCGCGACCCGCACCGCGGCCGTAGCCGCCCACAGCTCGGCCTCGCGCAACAGGGACTCGCTGCGCCGGTTGCCCTGCTTGGTCTTGGCCTGGGAGGTGTAGGTGCCGCGGTGCAGCTCCAGGTAGAGCTCACCGGCCCAGACGGGCGCGTCCGCGTACTCGGCACGGGCCTTCTCGAAGAAGGCGTCCGGGCGCTCGATCCGGACCTTCGGGGAGCCTTCGAGGTCCCGCTGGCGGCGGGCTCGGGCGAGGTGTTCGCGGGTGGGGCCGCCTCCGCCGTCGCCCCAGCCGAAGGGGACGAGCGAGCGCGAACCGTGCCCCTTCTCGCGGTAGTTGCGGGCGGCGTGGGCCAGTTGGGCGCCGCCGAGGTCGCTGTTGTAGGTGTCGACGGGCGGGAAGTGGGTGAAGACGCGGGTGCCGTCGATGCCCTCCCACCAGAAGGTGTGGTGCGGGAACCGGTTGACCTGTGACCAGGAGATCTTCTGGGTCAGGAACCAGGTGGAGCCGGAGAGCTTGACGATCTGCGGCATCGCGGCGGTGTAGCCGAAGGAGTCGGGGAGCCAGACGTTGTGCGTCTCGATGCCGAACTCGTCGAGGAAGAACTTCTTGCCGTAGAGGAACTGGCGGGCCATGGCCTCGCCGCCGACCATGTTGGTGTCGGACTCCACCCACATGCCGCCGACCGGTACGAACTGCCCGTCCGCGATCTTCTTCTTGACCCGTTCGAAGAGCTCGGGCCGGTAGGTCTTGATCCAGTCGAGCTGCTGCGCCTGCGACATCGCGAACACGAACTCGGGGTGCTGGTCCATCAGGTTGACCATGTTGGAGGCCGTGCGCGCGACCTTGCGGACCGTCTCGCGCAGCGGCCACAGCCATGCGGAGTCGATGTGGGCGTGGCCGACCGCGCTGATCCGGTGCGCGGAGCCGTTGGCGGGGGCGGCCAGCACCCTGGCCAGACACCCGCGGGCGGCGGCCGCCGTACCGGGTACGTCGTCGAGGTCGAGGGCGTCCAGGGCCGCGCCGAGTGCCCTCAGGATCTCGTGCCGGCGGGCGTCCGCGGTGTCGAGCTGGATCATCAGGTCGTAGAGCACCTCCAGGTCCTGGACCAGTTCCCAGACCTCCGTCTCGAAGACGGTGAGCGCCATCCGGGCGAGCCGGTACAGGGGCTGGTCGCCGCTGGTCGGCAGGTCGCCCTCGTACGTGGCCGCGTGGTCGACCAGGACCGGGTTGGAGGCGGCCTCGACGTACCACTCGACCTGTTCGCCGCCCTCGGCCCGCTCGGCCACGCGCACCCAGTCGTTGTACGGATTGAGGGCCTTGACCTCGCCGCCGTCGGCCCGGTGGACCAGGCCCTCGCACTGGAACCCGGGCATCATCCGGTCGAAACCGAGGTCGAGGACGGCTTCCACGGTGCGGCCGGCCCAGTCGGCGGGGACCGTACCGGTGACCCTGAACCAGGTGGTGCCCCAGGCCGGACCCCACGGGTCGCCGATCGCGCAGGGCTCGTAGTGCGCCGCGAGTCCTGCGGCGACGGGGACGGGCTCGCCGGGGGCCTCCCACCGCTCGACGGTCAGCGGGACCGCGCGGGAGCGGACGGCGGGCTTGACGCGCTCCTCGAGGACCCGGCGGAGGCGGTGTTCGGTGATGCTGCGGTCGTCATGCATGACTGCTGCTCCAGGGAGGGTGGTCGGTACGGACGGCGGGCGGGCTCGGGTCGTGACGGATCGGGTCGGGTCGGGTCGTGAAGGCTCAGGTCTTGACGGCTCCCTCGCCCACGCCCTTGAAGAAGAAACGCTGGAGGGCGAAGAAGAGCAGCATCATCGGGACCAGCGCGGCCATCGCACCGGCGGCGACGAGCCGCTGGTCGTTGACGGTGGTGGCGCCCGCCAGGGTCTTCAGGCCGAGCTGGAGGGTGTAGTGGTCGCTGTTCGTGAGGACCAGCAGGGGCCACAGGAAGTCGTCCCAGGCGCCCATGAAGCTGGTGATGCAGACGACGGCGAGGGCGCCCTTGGCTGCGGGGAGGAAGACCCGGGTGAAACGGGTCCATTCACCCGCCCCGTCCAGGACCGCGGCCTCCTCGACCTCCCGGGGCACGGCGAGGAAGGCCGCCCGCATGATCATGACGTTGAGCACGGAGACCGCCCCGGGCAGCCAGACGCCCACGAGGGTGTCAACCAGGCCCATCTCGCGGACGGTGAGGAACATCGAGATCATCACGGACTCGAAGGGGAACATCAGGGTCGCCACCAGCACGGTGAAGACCACCTGCCGGCCCTTCCAACCGGCCCGGGAGAGGGCGTAGCCGCCCATCGCCGCGAAGAGCATGTTCGAGGTGATCGCGAGGGCGGCGACCGTGAGGGTGTTGCCGACGTACTGGAGCAGCGGGAAGGACTCGGCGACCCGGACGTAGTTGTCGAGGGTGGGGCGCGCGGGCAGCACGCCGTCGTACACGTTCTCGGTGCGGCCGCGGATCGAGGTCAGGAACTGCCAGACGATCGGGCCCAGCATCACCACGAGCACCATCAGCAGCGTGGCGTACCTCCCGGCCAGGCCGATCCGGCGGCGCCTGCGGGCGGCGGCCGTGCGCCGGGACGGCTGCCCGCTCCCGGAGGAGGGCGGTCTGCTCATCGCTCGTCCCCCTTCGACAGGCGACGTCCCAGCAGGCTGAAGCCCAGGGTCAGGAGGAACAGCAGGATGGAGATGGCGCAGGCGTAGCCGGTCTCGCCGGAGAAGCCGAGGCCGACCTGCCGGATCAGGAAGGGCAGGGTGCGGGCGCCGCCGCCGGGGCCGCCGCTCTCGCCGCCGAGTATGTAGATCTCGGTGAACACGCGCAGCGCCGAGATGGCGGAGAGGGTGCCGACCAACAGCATCATCGGCTTCACCTGGGGCACGGTGATGCTGAAGAAGCGGCGGACGGGGCCGGCGCCGTCGATCGCGGCGGCCTCGTGGAGGGTGGCGGAGACGTTCCCGAGGGCCGCCAGGTAGAAGACCATGTAGTAGCCGAGGCCCTTCCACACGGTCACGATCATCGCGGAGACCAGCAGCATCGAGGAGTCCGTCAGGAACGGGACCGGCTCGGAGACGAGGTGCAACCGCTGGAAGACGGTGTTGACGAGACCGTCGCTGCGCAGCACCCACTGCCAGATCAGCCCGACGACCACGGCGGAGGCGATCACCGGGGTGTAGAAGGCGGAGCGGAAGAAGCCGATGCCGGGGACCTTCGCCCGGACGAGGACCGCGAGGGCCAACGGCAGGAGGACCAGGCAGGGGACGACGACCACGAGGTACAGCACGCTGTTGCCGGTCGCGACCCAGAAGTCGGGGTCGGCCAGGGCGCGCCGGTAGTTGTCGAGGCCGACGAAGCTGCCGCCGCGCAGGATCTGGGCGTCGGTGAGGGAGAGGACGACGGTGTTGGCGAACGGCCAGAGGCTGAACAGCGCCACCATCGCAAGGCCCGGTGCGAGGAACAGGTAGGGGGTCCACCCACTGCGGTGGGGCAGTCCGGTCTCGGTCTCCATGGCCCGCAGGGCCTTCCTGCGGTTCGCCGCCGCGCGACGCCCTTCGAGTGCCGTACCGCCGCCGCGCGGCTGGCCCGCGGCGCCGCCGGTCACTTCGCGGCCGCAGCGGCGAGGAGCTCGTTCGCCGCTTCCTGCGCCTTCTGCACGGCGGTCCGGGGGGCCTGTTCGCCCTTGATCGCCTTCTGCACCTCGCGCACGACGGCGTCGCCGACCTGATTGGTCCACTGGACGGGGGTGTTGGCGTCGAGCGCGGCGCTCTTCAGCTGCTCGGCGCCGACCGCGCGGGCGAGGGTCTCCGCGTCCTTGCCGTCGCCCTTGTCGGAGAAGAACGGGTCGGCGAGTCCCCGGGCGTTGGACGGGTAGATGGTGGCCTTCCTGGAGAACTCCACCTGGTTGGGGCCGTTGGTGACCCACTTGGCGAACTCGGCCGCCGCGTCCACGTGCTTGGTGTCCTTCCTGATGCCGAGCGACTGGGCGTAGATGCCGATGTGACCGAGCGTGCCGGTGACGGCCCCGGCGACCTGGGTCTTGGCGTAGATCTGCGGGGCGTTCTGCTTGATGTCCTTGACGAAGCCCGGGGATCCCGGGCCGAAGACGAGCTTGCCGCCGCCGTAGAGCTGGTTGATGTCGGCCGACGTGAGGAGGGACTCCTTGGGCATGGCACCCTTGGCGTAGAGGTCCTTCATCCGCTCCACCCACCGGACGGCCTGGTCCGTGTCGAAGGTGAAGCGGTCCCGCTTCTCGCTGAGGATCGGGACGCCCATCTTCTGCCAGTCCCCGGGCAGTCGGCCCTTCGGGTCGGCCATGAAGGCCGAGTACCGGCCGCCGGACGAGGCCGCGATCCGCTCGGCGTAGTCGAAGAACTGCTCCACACCGGTCGGAGGCGCGGCCGGATCCAGACCGGCCTTCTCGAAGAGCTCTCTGTTGTAAGTGAGGATCTCCGGGGTGACGTACCAGGGGTAGGCGTACACGCTGTCGCCCCTGCCGGGCAGCTTGAACTGCTCCCAGGCTCCCGGCACGTACTCCTTCGCCGACGCGCCGTCGAGGGCTGCCACGTCGGCGAGCATGCCCCGGTCACCGAGGAGCTGGAAGGAGTCGGTGGAGAGGTTGACCACGTCGGGGAGGGCTCCGGCCTGGGCGTCGGCGACGAGCTTCTCGTTGTAGCCGTCGCCGGGGACGTCCTCCCACGTGACCTTGACGTCGGGGTAGCGCTTTTCGAAGGCGTCGATGACCCCCTGGACGTAGGACGTGAAGGTGGGCTTCAGCTGGAGGGTCCGGAAGGTGATCTCACCGGCCACCCGGCCCGTCCGCTGCGCCTCCTTCGCGTCGGCGGCCCCGCCGTTCAGGCCGCACGCGGCGGTGGAGAGGAGGGTCCCCGTCGCTAACAGGGCGACAGCGATACGGGTCGGGTTCGAACGGGTCATCGTCGCCGCCTTCGTAGAAGTCCGGCCTCATCGCCGGAGGCGGTGCCCACGGTCGTCCGAAAGCAAGACCTCGTCAATGAGGCAGGAGGACGGCTGGCCGGTGACGCATTGGTGCCGAATGGCGCGGCCGGTCCCGACTGGTCCACAGGGCCTCGATCACCACCCTTTCGAACTGGACTGATGCGCTTTAGTTCGAAGGCGGCCCAGGATGGAATCGGTTCAACGACGAAGCTGCTCACGCGTCACAACTTGACCTCTTATCGATGGTTCCTGGAAGGCTTTCACTAATGCGCTTTACCCGTATGCCGCGAAACCGCTTTAGCCGACCCGGGGTTGTGCGAGCGTCGGGCCCGCGCCTAGATTTCACCTCGAACGGCGTGTAGCTCAGTAGCCAGAGCACCGACCTGCAAAGTCGGAGGGCGCAGGGGCAGGACCTGCCACGCCGGCCATGGACAGGAACACGGGAAATCGGCCGCCGACCCCAGGACTCCCCGCCCCGGGGCTCTCCACCGCCGGGCTCTTCGACCACTACCTCACCGACGGGGGCCTCGCCCGCCTGTGGTCGCTGCTCGACAGCGGGCGCTACGACCTGCGCGCGCCGGAAGAGGCCGCGCTGCTCTGCGTCGCGTGGCTGGTGCGTGCCGGGGAGACCGGTGCGGCGGCCGCCCTCGTCGAGGAGGTACGACCCTTCGCCGGCGAGGTGCGGTTCGCGCCGCACCCCGCGGACCGGCCCCAACCCGGCGCGGACGCCGTGCACGTGCGTACCGTCGGTGAGGTCTCCGGCGCCCTCGCGCGCCGCGCGCCCCGTCCCGGCATCGAGGCGCAGCACGAGGCGCTGACCGTCTGGCGACCGTTCGAGGACGCGCTGCTCGACCACTGGCTGCGCGCCGGCGCGGACGCCGAGGAGGGCGCCGGGCAGAGCAGCGGGCGGGGCACCGGGAGCGACGCCGGGGAGGGCGCGGCCCTGCTGGCGCGGTACCGGCGGCTCGCGGCCGCGCACACCCGGTGCACCGAGCACCTCGACCCCAAGTCCAATCCGGCCGTCCTGCGCCGCGCGCTGCAGGAGCGGGTCGCCGGGCGCGAGTTGTCGCCCCGCCTCGCCGGACTGCTGCGCCGTGCCGTCGCCTCGATGGTCGCCAAGCGCGGCCGGCCCGGTTCCGCCGAACACGCACGGTTGCGCCGGACCCAGGCTCTGCAGGCGGAGCAGCCCGCGCACCACGACCTGGCCGCCCTCGTCCTGCGCCGCCTCGCCCCGCTCGACGCGAGCCGGGGGCTGGAGGACGTCGGACCGCTGATCGGCCCGGTGACCGCCGAGGAGGCCGCGGAGTGCGGGCTGCCCGCCGGGACGGTCGTCCCGGCGTCGGTGCGGGCCGCGGTCACCGCGGCGCGCAGCGCACCCCTGGACACGCTGCTGGAGCACGGGCTGGTCCCCTCCGCGGAGGTTCTGGGCGAGGTGGCGGAACAGCTGATCGCCACGCACACCGCCCGCGGGTACGCCGACGCGTCGCTGCGCACGCTGATCGCGGCGACCTACCGGGCCCGCCGCGACCGCCGGTACCCGTTGTGGTGGAACCCGGAGCACCACGCCCGGATCAGCGACCTGCCCTGGGTCCGCGCGGTCGCCCCCTGGGCCGCCGACCCGGTGGAGGAGGCCCGTTCGACCCTGCGGATGCTCGGCGAGGCCTGCGTGCGGGCCTTCCCGGGCGCCGGGCTGCCCAACCTGCACGTAAAGGCGTTGTCCGGGCTCGCGCGCCTCGCCGAGCTGCCCGTGCCGTTCGCCGCGGAGCCGCTGGCCGACGCGCGCAGCGCGATGGCCGCTCCCGCCGTCCTCACCGCCGCGCAGACCGCCGCCGGGCTGCTGCGCGGCACGGTCTACGAGCGCTACCACGGCATCGACTACGCAGTGGTGCAGGAGTTGGTGGACACCGGGGACCGGTACGGTTTCGCCCGGTTGTGCGCCGAACGGGCCGGGCGCCCGGGGCATCCGCTGGCCGGCGACGCGGCGGTCATGGAGCAGGCCCGGATCCTCACCACTTCCAACCTCGCCACCCTGGTCGTACACGCGAGCCTCACCCCGCGGGGCGGCTGGGAGGGCCCGGCCCGGGGCGCGTTCGCCGCGGCGACCGGCCCGGCCGCCACCGCGAAGAGCGCCGCGCGCGCCTGGCGGCAGCTGCTGTTCCACCTCGCGCTGTGCGACGCGGACGAGCAGGCCCGCGTACTCGGCTGGATCGACGAGCGGGCCGCCCGGCTGCCGGCGCGCGCCGCCGCGCGGATCGCACTGCCCCTCGCCGACCTCCGCCTCGCCGCCGCCGTCCCGTAGGGGCTACCTCGTCGGGGGGTGTCTCGTCGGTCAAGACACCCCCCGATCACTTGGGCTTGTTGCGGTAGATGCGACGGCCGGCCAGGTGCGTGGCGACCGTCTCGCCCCGCCACAGCTTCCGGTCGCCGTCCATCTCGTCCGGAGCGGGCCACCGGCCGCGGCTGATGTCCGAACGGATGCTGTCGGGCTGCAGGCCGGACGCCTCGGCGATCTCGACGACGGTGTAGTGGCGCGACGGTTCGAGCGCCGTGGCTTCCCGGGTGTGGTGCTCGCCGAAGAACCGGGCGATGGCCTGCGGGTCGAACTCGATGGTCCTGCCGCGCTTGCCGATGGCGGGCGGCCACCCGGGGTGCCGTCCCCACCGAGGGTTCTCCGACAGGTAGCGGGCGCTCATGCCGTAGTGCTCGGCTATCTCGGTGTACGTGACGCCCGTGCGGCCCTCGGGAGGGACGGGGCCGCCGTTCGACGCGCGGGAGGGGGCCCGGGCCGGTCGGGCCCGCTCACCGGTGCGCGGCGCCGGCGGGACCCGGCCCGAGCCGGTCTCTCCGACGGTGAGGACGACCGTACGGCCGTCCGGGTCGGTCAGGGTGTGCCGGCCCGGCGGCAGGAACCCGGCGCCGTTCGGCGGGGCGGCGAGGCCGAGGCGCAGGTACCCGGTCTCCGGGCGTCCCGTGGCTGGGTAGAGCTCCAGGACGCCACCGTCGGCGAGCGTCGCCGCGTAGTGCTCCGGCCCGCTGCCGTGCCGCTCGCGCACGAGGCCGAGCCCGATGCCCCGGTAGAAGTCGCGGCAGGCGTCGAGCCGGGTCGTGTAGATCACGGCGAGTTCGAGGATCATGCTGGCGCTCCTGGTGTGTGATGGCTGCGGGCGGACGGTCACCCGCCGCCCCGCTCCTCGCAACGGAAGCCCCGCCTGGGGTACTTGACCGCCACGCCGGTACGCGACGCCCCGAACCACCGGCCCCGGGCGCCCACTTGACGCATCTCCCACCCGGTGCGACACGCGCTGACAGGGAAGGTCATCTTAAATTCCTACCACGTCTGCGTACGCTGTCCCCATGACCGACACCACCCCATCCGACCAGCAAGTACCCGATGACCTGCGCATCTTGACCGTCGAGTATCTGAGCGCGGTCCGGGCGCGCCTCGCAGACGTCGAGACCCCCGTCGCGCGGGAACGGGCCGCACGGCTGTTCACCGATCAACTGCTGCCCGCCGTGGCGAAGACGGTCAAGGGCATACGCACCGCCGCCGTGGGCGAGTTGCGTCAGGGGCGCACTCTCAGGGAAGTGTCGGAGCTGATCGGGCTGTCCGTCCCCCGGGTCGACCAACTCCTCAAGGGGAAGTGAGGAGTTGCCGCATCTTCGGACTGGGCTGCCCGACCTCGGTCTGACGTCGGCGCTCCGCGGGGCGGCGCGCCATCAGCCGGCGACCACCTTGGGCGCGCAGCGCATGCCGATGTAGCAGCAGGGGGTGCCGTCCACGAGGGTGGCGAAGACGACGGGCGTCCAGTCCCCGCTGAAGGAGGGGCCGGCGCCGGAGGCGGCGAAGACCGTGGCGCTGAGCGGGGTCAGGTCCATCTCCAGCGGTGGCGAGAAGTCCCGCATCCCGTCGACGAACTCGTACGACAAGTGGGCGGTCCCCCCGGGCCGCACGCTGACGGAGATGACCACCCCTTCCCGACGGTAGGTGCCGACCAGCGGGACCAGGTCGACGACGGGGGGACGCGCGGGCGGCGCGAAGGCGGGCGGCATGTGGACCCCGGCGAGCTCGCGGAGCAGTTCGCGCATCAGGTCGGCGTAGAGGAAGCGGGAGGCGCCCCCGTTGGTGAGCAGGACGGCGATGAGATCGGCACCGGGAACCACGCGCACATAGCCGTACTGGCCGATCGAGGCGCCGTCGTGGCCGTATCCCGGGATCCCGTTCCAGTCGTACAGCGACCATCCCAGCCCCCATCCGTCCGCGCTCACCGTCCACCTGTCGGGTACGTCGACCGCCCACCGCTGCATCTCCGCGACGGCCCGGGCGCCGAGGACCTGCGTGCCGTCAGGGGCGGAGCCGCCGTCGAGGTGCAGCTTGGCCAGCCGGAGCACGTCCGCGGCGGTGGCCAGGACGCGTCCGTACGGCCCTGCCGAACGGGGCATCATGTCCCAGGCCGGCGCGGGCTCCGGGTCCGGCCCCTCGCCCGGAAGGTGCCCCATCGCGGTGCGGAAGGCCAGCGCCTCCTCGGGCAGGGTCATGGTGTGGGTCAGGCTCAAGGGGGCGAGGAGCCGCTCCTTGAGGGCCTGGTCCCAGCTGCGTCCGGTGAGCACCTCGACGATGCGGCCGAGGACGTTGTACCCGATGCTGCTGTAGGAGACCGCGGTGCCGGGCGGACAGTCCAGCACCACGTTCCGGGCCGCCGCCACGTACTTGGCCACGCAGTCGTCCCCGCGGCCGCTGTCGTAGGTAAAGTCGCAGGTCAAACCACTTGTGTGACTGAGGAGTTGGCGGGCGGTGATGGTCTTGGTGGCTTCGGGGTCGGCCACGGAGAACTCCGGGAGCACCTCGATCACGGGCGCGTCGAGGTCCAGTTCGCCCGCGGCGGCGAGCTGCATGACCAGGGTCGCCGTGTAGAGCTTCGCTATCGATCCGAGCTGGAACACCGAGTCGGTGGTCGCCTCCACCCCGGTGCCACGGTGCAGGACGCCGCTCGCCAGCTCGTGGAGCTTTCCCTCGGCGAAGACCGCGAGGGTGGCACCGGGCACGTGATGGGCGGCGCGCAGCGCGTCGAGGCGGCTCTGCCAGTGGGCCGGGGAGAACGTCACATCGGTTCCTTCGACTCGGTGGTCCCGTACGGATCGCCGCACGCTTCTTGATCCACATACCGGGATCCACGCCACCGTAGGTCGGTCCCCGATGCGCCGATAAGGACCCTCGGGCGCCAACGAGGGGACCCCCGGCGCCACCGGGGAACACCGCGCGCCCGCAGGAGAAACGTTCGCGCCACCAGGGGATCCTGCGCGCCAAAGGGGCAACTGGACGGGCCTGTTCGAGCGATCGGCTGGTAGCGTCGTCCGTCCTATGCGCTCTCCCGGCACCGACGGCACCGTCTCCGTCCACCTCGCGCGGTTCGTCGTCGACGCCTTGCACCGCTCGGGCGTGCGCCCGGGCAGGGTCGCCCGATTACCCGACCTCGGACCCGAGGTGCTGGACAACGATCTGGCCCGGGTCTCGACCGCGTCGGCGCTGGCCGTGTGGGAGCAGCTGACGCTCGCGGAGCCGGGTACGGCCATCGGCGCGCTGATCACCGCCGAGGCCCCGATCGGTACGTTCGGCCTGTGGGACTACCTGGTGACCACCGGGCCCACCCTTCGGGAAACCCTGAAGCAGGCGGTGGAGTACAACGCCGTCATCGGTGACGCGGCCCAGGAGAAGCTGCTCGTCGAGGAGGACGGTCGGTCCTTCACCATCCGTCATGCGACCGGTAGTTGGGGCCCCGATGTGGTGGAGGCGATCGACTTCTTCGCCCTGGGCGTGTTCCTGACCCGGGCCCGGGCCGCCACCGGTCGGCCCGTCGTCCCGCTGCGCGTCTCCGTGACGCACGGCGCGTCCGGCCGCTTCCGGCGGCTGACGGAGTTCTTCGGGACCACCCGCATCGACTTCGGCGCCGCGTACAACTCGATCACCTTCCACGACAACGACGTGCGCGCGCCGCTGCCCAAGGCGCAGCCGGGGCTGGACCGCATCCTGGCCCAGCATGCGGCACTGACGATCGCGTCCGCACAGCCGGCCCTGCTCTGGCAGGACCGCTTCCGGATGGTCCTCGACTCCGCCTTCCGGGAGGACTCGGTGAGTCTGGAGCAGGTGGCGCAGCGGCTGGCGATGAGCCCGCGCACCCTCCAGCGGCGCCTGGGCGAGCACGGCACGACCTGGCGCGAGGAGGTCGAGGCCGTGCGCCAGGAGCACACCATGGAACTCCTGCGCGCCACCGATCTACCGCTCCGCTCGGTCGCGGCCCGGGTCGGTTACAGCGACATGCGCGCGCTGCGCCGGGCGGTGCGCCGCTGGGAGGGGCGGGCTCCTCGCGACATCCGCAACGAAGCGGGCGTCGCGGCGGCGCCGATGGGCGCCGACGCGGGCAAGTGACCTGCGCCCGGCACCCCGAGAACTCCTCACGGAATGCGGTTCGGCCGAGGACCCTGCTGTCGGCGGTAGGTGGGGGCGGGCCCGCGCCCGTTCGGCCGTCACGAAACGGTCATCATCCGGTCCCATTCCGACACTAATGGTCGGGAAGCATTCCGCTGGAGAACGTCAGTCCAGCAAGGGACCCCTCCTGTGCTCCTTTCCCGACGAGCCGTACCCAGGGCACCGCTCGCGTGACCCACCGCAAACCCAAGCCACGACTCATGTCGCGCCGCACCGCAATGGTCTGCACCAGCAGCGGACTTATCGCCACCGCTTTCGGCGTCGTCGACCGCGGCGGGGACCCCGGGCCCGTCCGCATCGAGGCGCAGGACGCGGGCGGGGCAGCGCCGCCCGCCGAACCGGCTCCCGAACCCGGGAGGCAGGCATGGATGCCGGACGCCACCCGCAAGCCCCTGTCCGTGAACTTCACTCCGGGCGGGCTCAGGGAGATGCGGGGGCTGGTCCTGCACGTGCAGGAGGGCGAGAACTCGCTCCACGACCACTTCAGTGACCCTGCGGCCCGGGCCTCCGCGCACTTCTGGGTCTCGCAGTCCGGCGAGATCGAACAGTACGTCTCCGCGCACGACCGGGCCTGGGCGCAGGGCACCGGCAACCCGTCGTGGCTCTCGGTGGAGACCTCGGGGTTCGCGAGCCGGCCGCTCACCGCGCAGCAGGTCGACTCCGTCGCCCGCATCTACGCCTGGGGCATGGCCCAGCACGGCTGGCCCCTCGAACCCGCCTCCACACCACAGGGCCGGGGGTTGGGCATCCACCGCATGGGCGGCCGGGACTGGGGCGGCCACTCCTGCCCGGGCCCGCTGCGCTCCGCCCAGGCGGGAGAGATACTCAGCGCGGTCCGCCACAAGTCCCCCCGTTAGGCCCGGCCCTGATCAGTCGGCGGCTCGGCGGCGACCCCGGCGGCGGGGGTACGGGAAGAAGCGCGGCGGACGTTCGGCGGCCCGCGCGGGCGGCCGGTCCGGTCACTTCATGGCGTACTGGGTCTTCTCCGCGAGCTTGCCGTCCTTGAAGCAGAAGCGAAGCACGGTCTCTTCGCCGTTCTTGGACGCGCCGCTGGACATGTACCAGGAGCAGGTGCTGCCCTCGGGCTCGGCCGGTCCGCCCTCCTTGAGGGCGCTCTTGACGAAGCTCTCGCCGGACGGGAGCTTGCCGCGCACCTCGCTCTCCGCGTCCCCGGTCTTCACCGCTTCGTAGACCGCGGGGTCGAGCAGGGTCTTGTCGGCCATGTCGAGGACCTTCCCCAGGCCGAAGACCACCGCCACGAGGAGGCCCACGCCGAGGACCAGCGCCACCGCGCACCCGATCAGACAACCCTTGCGCTGAGCCACGCCCGTTCCTCCATGTCGTTCGTGTCCGGCGGCGTTCGCCTGGACGTTCACACCTTCCCAAGGGGCGGGGGCCGCGGGCTGTCCTCGAAAGTCGTCGGCCGTCGCAACGATCGTCGTTCGAGGTCAGACCGATCGACCCGTGTATACAGGGAGGAGATCGACCATCCGGGCGAAGCGAGAGGAAACCACCGTGAGTGAGCACACCATCGAGCCGCTGATCGTCGTCGGCGTGGACGGGTCGGACCATTCCAAGGAGGCGCTGCGCTGGGCGGTCGCGCAGGCCGCGGCGACGGGCGCCCGGGTGCACGCCGTCATGGCCTGGGAGTGGAACCGCAATCCGTTCGCCATCGGCCCGATGGCCGCCGAGACGGCCGATGCGGAGGCGGTGACGGCCGAGGAGGCCGCCCGCCGGAAGCTGGCGGACACGGTCGCCGCGACCGTCGGCACCTCGCCCGGTGTCCCGGTGTTCCGGCGCGTCGAGCAGGGCTCCCCGGCGCAGGTCCTGGTCGACGCCTCGAAGGAGGCGGACCTGACGGTGGTCGGCACCCGCGGGTACGGGGGTTTCAAGGGCGCACTCCTGGGGTCGGTGAGCCAGCAGGTCGTCCAGTACTCCGCCAGCACGGTCGTGATCGTCCGCGAGGGCGCGGACGAGAACGACTGACGGCCCGCCGGCCGCCGCACTCGGACCTACTCGTCGTTGCCCGAGTGGCTCAGGCCCCGGGGATCACCAGGTCCCGGGGGTCCGTGTTGGCGCCGCAGAGGATGACGGCGACCCGCTCGCCCAGGGGCTGCGGCGCGCCGCGCAGCGCCGCCGCGGCGGTGGCCGCGCCCGTCTCGACCACGATCCGGTGCTCCTCCCAGAGCGCGCGCCGGGCGGCCGTGATCTCCGTGTCGGACACGAGGACCGACGTCACGTTCCCCTGCTGCGCGGCGGCCAGCGCGTCCGCCGAGACCCGGGTGGCCCCCAGCGAATCGGCGGCGACGGATTCCACGGCCACGTCCACGACCCGGCCCGCCGCCAGGGCCGCGTTCAGCGCCCGGCAGTTCTCCGGCTCGACCGCGACGACCCGTACGCCGTGTTCGCGCGCGGCCGTGGCCACCCCGGCGAACAGTCCGCCGCCACCGACCGCGACCACCACCGCGTCCAGCCCGGGCAGGGCGGCCCGGATCTCCTCCAGCAGCGTGCCGGCGCCCGCCGCGATGAGCGGGTGGTCGTAGGCGTGGCTGCTCAGCGCCCCGCTCTCGGTGGCGAACTCCTCGCAGGCGGCCAGCGCGTCGGCGTAGCGGTCGCCGACGAGCCGCACCTCGGCCCCGTACCCGCGCAGCCGTTCCACCTTCACCCGCGGGGCGTTGGCGGGCAGGAACACGGTCGCGGGCACGGACAGCGCGCGGGCGGCCCAGGCGCAGGCGAGCCCGGCGTTGCCGCCGGAGGCGATGGTGACTCCGGCGGCCGGGAGGGCGCCGGCCTCGTGGTGGGCGGCGAGGAAGTTGCGCGCACCGCGCGCCTTGAAGGAGCCGGTGTGCTGGAGGTACTCCAGCGCGTACCAGACCCCCGCTCCGGCCGCGGGCGCCACCGTAACGGGGCGTATGCCGCCCGCGATGCGGTCGGCGGCGGCGCGGACGGCGGCGTGGTCGAGCTGCTGGGCCGTTGCTGCGTGCACGGGTGGTCTCCCCATCAGGTGCGGGTGGCGGGCCGGGCGGGCCGAATCGGCCGGGCGGCTTCGATCAACTGGCGCAGGGCCCCGTAGTAGACCTCGTGGTCCGTCAGGGCGGGCAGTACGTCGGGCAGTCCACCGGCGAGCACGGGGAACTCCTCGGGATCCAGTGCGGCCAGGGCCGCCCGCGAGGCGGCGGTGGCCGCGGCCGGATCCCGGTGGTCGACGAAGGCCGCGCTGCCCAGGGTGAGCAGGTACATGCGGCGGTAGACGGTCATCGCCTCGGCGGCGGTCATCCCGGCGGCCACGCTGTCGGCGAGGGCGGGCTCGACGAGCCGGGCCAGCAGCTGCCGCCCCAGCCAGGGCCGGCTGCCGCGCAGCGCCAGCAGTCCGGGGTGGGCGACGAGCAGCAGGTACAGGGCGCGGAACCGCTCTTCGGTGGCCCGCGCCCAGTCCGTGCCGGCGGGGATCTCGGGGAGCTGCCCGGCGAGGTGCTCGGTGCACAGGTCGAGCAGGCCGGCGAGGTCGGTGCAGCGGCGCTGCACGGTGGCGTGGGAGACCTCCAGCCGGTCGGCGAGGCTGCGGAAGCTCAGGTGGTCGGGCCCTTGCTCGTCGAGGATCCGCAGGGCGGCGACGGCGATGACCTCCGGGGTCGCGCGGTCCAGGGCGGCTGATCTTCGCGGCATGAGATACATCGTAACATACGACGTAACACACAACGCAGCTGCACTTTCGTGTGACAGCGATTGCAGCCATATTGCTGGTCATCGGTCGACAATCAGCGACTTCTGTTGACACTGGGTAATCGTCTCGCTGCACTGGGCCCACGACTGCCCCCACGTCAAGGAGACTCCGTGCCGCCTCGCCTGCGTGCAACGCTCCCCTGCCTGACCGCGGCCGCCCTGTTCGCCCTCGCGCTCTCCCCCGCCCCGGCGGCGGCCGAGCCCCGGGCGACCTCGGACACCCCGCTCGCGCTCACCCCTCCCATGGGCTGGAACAACTGGGCGCACTACATGTGCGACATCGACGAAGCCAAGGTGGTGGCCAACGCCGACGCGCTCGTGTCCACCGGGCTCGCCGCCAAGGGCTACGACACGGTGACCGTCGACGACTGCTGGATGACCAAGAGCCGCGACGCGCAGGGCAGTCTGGTCGTCGACACGAAGAAGTTCCCGCACGGCATGGCCTGGCTCGGCGAACATCTGCACGCCAAGGGCCTGAAGTTCGGCATCTACCAGGACGCGGGCTCCCTCACCTGCGAGAAGTACCCGGGCAGCGGTGCCCCCCAGGGCGGCGGCGCGGACCACTACGCGCAGGACGCCCGCCAGTTCGCCTCCTGGAAGGTGGACTACGTCAAGATGGACGGCTGCAACCTCTGGGTCCCGGAGGGCGCGACCAAGGAGGAGGCCTACCGCGACGCCTACAGCGCCGTCGCGAAGGCCCTGCGGGACAGCGGTCGGGACATGGTCCTGTCGGCCTCGGCGCCCGCCTACTTCCAGCAGGGCGAGTGGGGCGGCTCCGACTGGCACAAGGTCCTCGGCTGGGTCGGCGAGACCGGCCAGCTGTGGCGCGAGGGCAAGGACATCAAGGTCTACAACCCGGCCGCACCCGCCACCTCGCGGTGGAGCGCGGTGCTGGGCAACTACGGCTACAACCGCTGGCTCGGCCGGTACGCGGGCCCCGGCAACTGGAACGACCCCGACTTCCTGATCGCCGGCGCCCCCGGGCTCACGGCCGCCGAGAGCCGCAGCCAGGTCGCCCTGTGGGCCATGATGGCCTCCCCCTTCATCCTCTCCTCCGACGTCTCGAAGCTGACCCCGGCGGGCCTGGCGGCCCTCGGCAACACCCGGATGATCCAGCTGGACCAGGACCCGATGGGCCGTCAGGGCTCCGTGGTCTCCTCCAACGCCACCTTCGAGATCCTGGTGCGACCGCTCGCCAACGGCGACCGCGCGGTCGCCGTGCTCAACCGCTCCGCCGCCACCCGGGACATCAACGTGCCGCTCGACGAGATCGGCCTGACCGCCTGCACCGTCGGCGCCGACGCCCAGGACCTGTGGACCGGTACGCGCCGCACGGTCTCCGCAGCGCTGACCGGGAAGGTGGCGGGACACGACACCGGCGTCTGGCGGCTCACCCCGCGCGGCTGCGCCGAGGCCGTGCCGACCGGGCAGGTCGTCGGTGACGGCGCCCGGTGTGCCGACGGCGCCAACACCACTGGCGTCGGCGCCGTGGTGATGGCCGCCTGCACCGGAGCCCCCGACCAGCGCTGGACCGTGGGCAAGGACGCGACCCTGCGGCTGGCCGGCGAGTGCCTGTCGGCGGGTGAGGACCGCATCGTGGAACTGGCCGACTGTGCGAACCGTCCGCAGGAGCAGCCCGGACAGAGCTGGTCGCAGCGCCGCGACGGAGCCCTCGTGGAGGAGGTCAGCGGGATGTGCCTGACGGCTCCCGCGGCCGCCGCCCCGGCCGAGCGGCTGCGGCTGACCGACTGCGGCGACCACCGGGTCGACCAGGCCTGGGCCCTGCCGGTCTGACGGCCGGGCGAACGGATGAGGAACCCGACGCATCACGGCGGGCGCAGGTCCAGGACCCCGCGCCCGCTCGCCCTCGCCGCGCTTCCCGCGGCGCTGCTGGCACTGATCTGCGCGGGACCCGCGCCCGGGGCCACCGCCCCGGGCACGGGGTCGCCCGCACGGGCTGCCGTACCGACGGACGCGCACCCGGACGCGCACCCGGGTGCCGCCCGGAGTCCCGGCCGGGCCCGCACCTTCGACGTCGCGCCCGCGCGGGCCGCCCTCCAGCGGCTGCTCCCGCGCCACTGGGGGCAGTTCACCCTGGTACCCGACACGACCACTGCCTCCGACACCTTCACCGTGTCCGGAACCGCCGGCGCGGTCACCGTGCGCGGCAGCACCGGGGCCACCCTGCTCACCGGTGTCGGCTGGTACCTCCAACACGTCGCCGGGGTCGACATCGGCTGGCCGGGTGACAGCATCGGCATGCTGCCCGGCCGGCTGCCGGCGGTCCCCGCACCGGTCACCCACAGCGCGCAGGTCCCGCACCGGTACGCGCTGAACGACACCGACGACGGGTACTCCGGCCCGTACCGCTCCTTCGAGGAGCACCAGCGGCAGATCGACCTGCTCGCCCTGCACGGCATCAACGAGGTGTTCGTGCAGGTCGGCGCCGAGTACCCGTACTACCGGGCGCTCCAGGGGTTCGGCTACTCCGCCGAGGAACTGCGGCAGTGGATCCCCGGCCCCGGCCACCAGAGCTGGTGGCTGCTGCAGAACCTGAGCGGATTCGGCGGTCCGGTCACCGAGCGGCTGATGCGCGAGCGCGCCGAGGTGGGCGGGCGGATCGCCGAGCAGCTGCGCGGGCTCGGCATGACCCCGGTCCTGCCCGGGTACTTCGGCACCGTGCCGCCCGGCTTCGCCGCCCGCAACACCGGCGCGGCCACGGTCCCGCAGGGCGACTGGGCGGGCTTCGACCGCCCGGACTGGCTCGACCCCGCCTCGCCCGTCTTCGGGAGGCTGGCCGCCGCGTACTACGCCGAGCAGCGCGAGGTGTTCGGGGACAGCACGATGTACCGGATGAGCCCGCTGCACGAGGGCGGGCAGACCGGTTCCGTCGACGTCGGCGCGGCCGCGGGCGCCATCCAGGACGCCCTGCACGCCGCCCACCCGGGTGCGCTGTGGGCGGTGCTGGGCTGGCAGGACGACCCCACCGCGGAGCTGCTGGCCGGGGTGGACACCTCGAAACTGCTGATCCTGGACGGGCTGTCCGACCGGTACAACCGGCTCGACCGCGAGGCGCGTTGGGGCGGGGCCCCGTACGCGATGGGCACCATCTACAACTTCGGCGGGCACACCACGGTCGGTGCGAACAGCTCCGTGTGGATCGAGCGGTTCGGCCCCTGGCGGTCCAAGGCGAACAGCGCGCTCGCCGGAATCGCCTACCTGCCGGAGGCCACCGGAACCAATCCGGCGGCCTTCGACCTCTTCACCGATCTGGCCTGGGAGCGCGGGCCGATCGACCAGCGCCGGTGGTTCGCCGACTTCGCGGCCCGCCGGTACGGCCGCCCGGACGCCGCGGCGGCCGCGGCCTGGGAGGAGCTCCGCAAGGGCCCGTACAGCACCTCATCGGGTCTGTGGTCGGAGTCGCAGGACAGCCTGTTCACCGCCCGGCCGAGCCTGACGGCGACCGGGGCGGCGTACTGGAGCCCGAAGTCCATGCGCTATCAAGCCGGTTCGGTGCGCGGGGCCCTGGAACACCTGCTGAAGGTGGATCCTGCGCTGCGCGGCTCCAGCGCCTACCGCTTCGACCTGGTGGACACCGCCCGACAGGCACTCGCCAACCACTCGCGGGTGCTGCTGCCCAAGATCAAGGCGGCCTACGACGCCAAGGACCTGACCCGTTTCCGGGCCCTGACGGCCGAATGGCAGGACGGGATGAGGATGTTGGAAGCGGTCACCGGATCCGATCCGGCCTTCCTCCTCGGCACCTGGCTCTCCGCGGCCCGCTCCTGGGGTGCGGACGGGGCCGAGCGGGACCGGTACGAGTACGACGCCCGCTCGCTGCTCAGCGTGTGGGGCCGCCGCAGCACCAGCGAGGGCGGTTTCCTGCACGACTACGCGAACCGCGAATGGAACGGCTTGATCTCGGAGTTGTACGCACCCCGGTGGGCCCGCTACTTCGCGTCGCTGGACGAGGCGCTGGTGAAGGGGGCCGCGCCGCGGGCGATCGACTGGCACGCCTTCGAGGAGGAGTGGGCGGGGCGCACCACCCGCCATCCGAACCGACCGAACGGTGATCCGTACCGGCTGGCCGCTCGGATCGCCGCGGCCCTGCCGGCGGCTGCCGCCCACTGACCCGCGCCGGGGCCCGTCCGGACTCCGGGCGGGCCCCGGCGCCGATTCACTGGCTGCGTTTGCGCCCTGCCCGTGCGGCCCCGGCAGCCGCCAGACCGAGGACGGCGATCGAGGCGGCCGAGGCGAGCAGGGTCTCCCGGGCTCCGAACCCGGCCACCAGCGGGCCGCCCAGCGCGGTACCGAGCGGCACCGCGAGCACCCGGACCGCAGAGCTCGCGGCCAGGGTCTGGGGAAGCAGCTCCGGCGGGGCCGCGCGCTGGAAGAGGGCGGTGGACAGCGAGGCGTACGGGGGCCAGAGCAGCCCGGCCACGGCGAACCCGGCGACGGCGAACGCCGTCGGCGCCCCCAGCCCCGTCGGCAGCAGGAACACCCCGAAGGCGGCGACGATGCCGGTCGTGACCGGCCACACCGGCAGGCGGTTCAGGTATCCCGTCAGGACGGAGCCGAGGACGGCGCCGACACCGAACGCGGTGTAGAAGGCCGCGAGCAGGCCCGCAGCAGCGCCCAGACCGTCCGACACGTACAGCGGCAGGGCGACGTACACGGGACCGAAGAGGCAGAAGAAGGCGAAGCTCAGGGCGAGCAGGCCCAGCAGGGCCGGGGTGCGGCGGATGACGGCGAAGCCCGCGGCCTTGGAAGCGCCCTCCTCGGGTGCGGGCGGGTCGTCGTGCGGCACGCCGAAGAAGAAGGTGGCGGCCAGGACGAGGAAGGTCGCCGCGTCGACGGCGATCACGGTCGCCGCGCCACCCCACAGGATCAGGGCGCCGGCGAGCGGCGGGCCGAAGACGGTGGAGAGCGAGCCGATGCCGGACAGGACGGCGTTGCCGGCCAGGTGGTCGCGCTCCGGCAGCAGCCGGGCCAGCAGGGTGTAGACGCCGGCCTGGCCCCACGAATGGAGGACGCAGGACAGGGCGAGCAGGGCGACGTACAGCTCGGTGCTCAGTGTTCCGAGGGCGTGACACACGGGGATCGCGCCCAGGGCGGTGGCGCGCAGCAGGGCGTCGCAGGCAACCAGTCGGGCCGGGGGGCGGTGGCGCAGGAGCCGCCCGAGGAGGAGGGCCCCCACGGCGCCCGAGAGCGTGTAGGCGGCGGCTGCCAGGGCCACCCACATGCCGCGCTCCGCCGCCGGTGCGATCTCGATCGCCAGCCAGCTCACGGCGACCACCGCCATGCCGTCGCCGAGGGACGAGACGGTGAACCCCGGTAACAGGCGGCGCAGCGTCGGGTGGGTGAGGACGGGCCGGTAGGGGGAGGTGCGGATGGTCCGGTCGGATTTCAGGGGCACGGTGTCCACGCTTTCGGAGAACGACGGGGGACCTGTCGTCATCGTTGCCGCGCGCCCGGCCGTCGCCACGGCCCGTTCGCTCGGGGCATGATCCTTTCGCCCTGGGCGCACGACGCCGGCGCTGCCCGGCACTGCCCGGCCCGGCCCGGCCCGGCACGGCACGGCAAGGTCGGGCCCGGCGGCACGCCGGCGGCGCGGAGCCGCCCGGGCGCGGGACACTGGCCGTGTGGAGTCAGTCCCGAGCCGTTCTGTGCGGCCGAGGCGCACGATGGGCGCCGTCAGCGGGATCGTCGCGGCCGTGGCCGGGCTGGCGTCGGCGCAGCTGGCCGCGGCCGCGGCCGGCCGGCCCGAAGCCTCGCCGGTCACGGCCGTCGGCGGGGCCGTGGTGGACCTGACGCCCGTGGCCGTCCGGGAATGGGCGATCCGGTTGTTCGGCACCTCCGACAAGCTGGTGCTGGGCCTCGGCATCCTGCTCGTCCTGGCCGCGGTCGCCGTCGGCACCGGGCTGCTCGCCGTGCGCCACCTCCCGGCCGCGATCGCCGTCACGGGCGGATTCGGGCTGGTGGGGGCCCTGGCCGCGCTCAGCCGGCCGGAGGCCTCCTGGCGGGACGCGCTGCCCTCCCTGGTGGGCGCACTGGTCTCGGCCGGGGTGCTGTACCTGCTGGTCACGGCCGGCAAGCGGGCCCGCCCGGCCGGAGCTGCGCCGGGCGGCGCCGGGTCGATGGACCGGCGCGGCTTCGGCCGGCTGGTGGTCGCCGTCCTGGCGGCGTCGGCCGGGGTCGGACTCGGGGCACGACGGCTCGGTGCGCACGGCAGCGCCGACGCCACCGCCTCCCGGGCCCGCTTCGTCCTCCCCCGGCCCACCGTGCCCGCGCCGCCGGTGCCCGCCGGCGCGGACCTGCGGGTGCCCGGGCTAGGCCCCTTCCTCACCCCGGACCAGGACTTCTACCGGGTGGACACCGCGCTGGTCGTCCCGCGCGTGGACGCGGACAGCTGGCGACTGCGCATCCACGGGGAGGGGGTGGCCCGGCCCCTGACCCTGGATCTGCGAGGGCTCCTCGCCCGCCCGGTGGTCGAGCACGACATCACCCTCACCTGCGTGTCCAACGAGGTCGGCGGCCCGTACGCGGGCAACGCCCGCTGGCTCGGCGTACGCCTCGCGGACGTGCTCCGCGAAGCGGGGGTGCGGCCGCCGTCCGAGGGCGGGCCCGCCGACCAGCTGGTGGCGCGTTCGGTGGACGGCATGACCATCGGCACACCGGTCGAGACGGTCATGGACGGGCGGGCGGCGCTGTTGGCCGTCGGCATGAACGGCCGACCGCTGCCCTTCGCCCACGGGTTCCCGGTCCGGATGGTCGTACCGGGCCTGTACGGGTACGTCTCCGCCTGCAAATGGGTCACCGAGCTGCGGCTGACCACCTTCGCCGCCTACGACGCCTACTGGGTGCGCCGCTCCTGGGCCCAGCAGGCCGTGGTCAAGACGCAGTCGCGGATCGACACCCCGCGCCCGTACGCCGACCTGCCGCCGGGCCGGGTGCCCGTCGCCGGGGTGGCGTGGGCCCAGCACCGCGGGATCGAGCGGGTCCAGGTACGGGTGGACGACGGCCCCTGGCAGGAGGCGCGGCTCGGGACGGCGGACGGCGTCGACACCTGGCGCCAGTGGGTGTGGCCGTGGCAGGCGACCCCCGGGCCGCACATCCTGGAGGTCCGCGCGACGGACGGCACGGGCACGGTGCAAACGGGCGTCCGCACCGGGACCGTGCCGGACGGGGCGACGGGGTGGCACGCGGTGGACGTGCGCGTCCGGGCGCTAGGAAGCGGCGGTGGCCTGTCGGCCGGGGCGGACCGGCAGTGAGCGGACGTTGTTGCTGATGAAGCTGTTCTGGTACGGGAGTTCGGCGTCCGGGACCGCCAGGTCGAGGTCGGGGAAGCGGGTGAAGAGCCGCTCCAGGGCGATCGTCGCCTCCAGCCGAGCGAGCGGAGCGCCGGTGCAGTAATGGGCGCCGTGGCCGAAGGCGAGGCTGCGGGCGGCGGTGGGTCGAGTGATGTCGAAGCGGTCGGCGTCCGGCCCGTGGAAGGACGCGTCGCGGCCCGCCGCGCTGTATCCGGCGAGCACCGGCGTGCCCTGCGGGATCACGGTGCCGTCGACGGTCAGGTCCCGGGTGGGGTAGCGGAACGGAAACCAGCTGACCGGGGTGTCCCAGCGCAGGGTCTCGTCCACCACGTCCGACCAGGTCGCCTTGGCGTCCAGGACCAGCGCGAGCTGGTCGCGGTGGGTGCACAGGGCGCGGACCGCGTTGACGATGAGGTTGAGGGTGGTCTCGTGGCCCGCGACGAGCATCAGCCGCATGGTGCCGATGAGTTCGATCCCGGTGAGCCGGTCCCCGTCGTCCTCGCGGGCGGCGATCAGCGCACTGGTGAGGTCCTCGCCGGGGTTCGCGGCGCGGGCGGCCGCGATCGTGCTGGTCAGGGCCATGAGTTCCTGGAGGGCGGCCATCTTCTCGGCCGGGGTGAGGTCGGTGGCGATGACCACCTGGTTGGCCAGGTGGTGCAGCCGGCCCCGGTGCTCGGGGTCCACGCCGAGCAGCTCGCAGATGACGTTCATCGGGAGCGGGAGCGCGAAGTGCTCGTACAGGTCGGCGGTCCCGTCGGGGGATCCGGCCGCGGCCCGCCCGAGGTCGTCGAGGAGTTCGGCGGTCAGCTCCTCGACGCGCGGCCGCAGCCGTTCGACCTGGCGGACGGTGAAGGCCTTGCCGACCAGCCCGCGCAGGCGGCGGTGGTCGGCGTCGTCCGCGGTGTGCATGCCCTGGGCGTTGGAGAAGACCCGCAGCGGCCAGTCGGCGGGGATGGTGCCGTCGTGCAGGGCGGGGAAGTGCCGGGCGTTCTTGGCCACGTCGGGGTGGGCGAGGAACTCCTTCAGCGCGTCGTGTCCCAGGACGACCGCTCCCGGGACCCCACCGGGGAGCACGACCTCCGCCACCGCGCCGTGCTCGGCGCGCAGCCGGGCGTTGAGGGCGTGCGGGCAGCCGCCGGCGGGGTCGATCACGTAGGGGGTGCTCTGGCCCTGCGGGACGGGTGAGATGTGGGACGACAAGCCGGTTCTCCTGATCTGATGGACGAGACTCGGTCAACAGTGCGGCCTCGGGGGCGGGTTGGACAAGTCCGTTGCCGTCCCGTCCCAGAACCGGCCGGAGGCGGCACCCGCGGTGGCGGCGGCCCGGGCGATGGGACCCGGCGGCTCTGGTGGCCGACGGGCCGTTTGCCGTCGGCAGCGGCGGTGTCCGTCATAGGGTCGGGGCATGCCGGAAACACAGCGGACTCTTGAAGGCAGGGTGGCCCTCGTGGCCGGGGCGACGCGCGGCGCGGGCCGGGGCATCGCGGTCCAGTTGGGTGCGCGGGGTGCGACCGTGTACGTGTCGGGGCGCAGCACCCGGGGCAGACGTTCGGAGTACGACCGGCCCGAGACAATCGAGGAGACGGCCGAGCTGGTCACCGCGGCGGGCGGCCGGGGCGTCCCGGTGGTCGCCGACCACCTGGTGCCGGCGGAGGTCGAGGCCCTGGTCGGACGGATCGACGCGGAACAGGGCCGGCTGGACGTCCTGGTCAATGACGTCTGGGGCGGGGAGCTGCTCTTCGAGTGGGAGAGCACGGTCTGGGAGCACGACCTGGACAAGGGGCTGCGACTGATGCGGCTGGCCGTGGAGACCCACGCGATCACCAGCCATTTCGCGGTGCCGTTGCTGCTGCGCGAGCCGGGCGGGCTGGTGGTGGAGATGACGGACGGAACCGCCGAGTACAACGCCAGTCGCTACCGGGTGTCCTTCTTCTACGACATCGCCAAGTCCTCGGTGTTGCGCATGGCGTTCGCGCTGGGGCACGAGCTGGGGCCGCGGGGCGCCACGGCGGTGGCACTGACGCCGGGCTGGCTGCGCTCGGAGATGATGCTCGACACCTTCGGGGTGACGGAGGCGAACTGGCGGGACGCATTGGCGAAGGTCCCGCACTTCGCCATCTCCGAGACCCCGTCGTACGTGGGCCGGGCGGTCGCGGCCCTCGCCACGGACCCGGAGGTGGCCCGCTGGAACGGCCGGTCCCTCTCCAGCGGGCAGCTCGCCCGGGAGTACGGCTTCACGGACCTCGACGGCAGCCGCCCGGACGCCTGGCGCTACATGGTCGAGGTCCAGGACCCGGACCGCCCCGCGGACACCACGGGCTACCGCTGACCGGTCCGTCCCGCCCGTTCCTGCCCGTCCCGGACCGGCGCGGGCGGGCAGGACGCCGGGTCAGCGCGCGGGTCGGGAGTCGACGAGGCGGGCCAGGCCGTCGAGGACGCACTGGAGACCGAAGGTCCAGAGCGTCTGCGGGTGGTATCCGGCGACCGCCGCACCCACCCTTCCGGCGAGCGGGTAGCGCTCGGGGTCCAGCGCCCGGGCCAGCAGCGGCTCGCTGACGGCCCACCAGTCCTCCTGGCTCTGGCGACTGTTGTGCGCCGCGTCGTCGGCGACCCCCAGGGCGTGCGCGTGGACGAAGCCGAGGAGGTGGGCCAGGCCCGCGTCCATCTCGACGTCGGTGAGGCCGATGCCCTCGAAGGCCGCCAGCTCGTACTCGTACTTCCCGATGACTCCGGGCCCCAGCGGCGGGCGGGTGACCGCCAGGTCCGCGATCCAGGGGTGGCGGGCGAGCAGGTCGCGGTTGTCCTCGGCCACGCGGGTGACCTCGATCTGCCACGGGTCCCGCGCGCCGGGCGGCCGGCGCTCCATGCGCTCGTACGCCCCGTCCAGCATCAGGTCGAGGAGTTCGGCCTTGCCGGGGACGTACGTGTAGAGGGTCATGGGCGTCACGGCCAGCCGCTGGGCCAGGGCGCGCATGGTGAGCGCGGCCAGTCCGGCCTCGTCGGCGAGTTCGGTCGCGGCCCGGACCACGGCGTCGACGGTGAGGCCCTGCCGCGGGCCGCGCCGGCCCGGCCGGGCCGACTGTTGCCCCCGCTCCCGCCACAGCAGCTCCAGCGTACGGACGGGGTCGCCCGCCCCACTGCGGTCCTTCGCCATGTGCGGTCCTCCAAGCGCGTGGCCCATAAATCACTGTACGACGTATAGAGTACAGTGTAGAAAGTAAGCTCCAGACACCGCCACGCGAGGAGTTCCGTGCAGATCGCCGCCGACAGCCATCAGGTCATCCAGGTCCGCGGAGCGCGGGAGAACAACCTGACGGACATCTCCCTCGACATCCCCAAGCGCCGACTCACCGTCTTCACCGGTGTCTCCGGCTCCGGCAAGTCCTCCCTCGTCTTCGGCACCATCGCCGCCGAGTCGCAGCGGATGATCAACGAGACGTACACGGCGTTCATCCAGTCCTTCCTTCCGAGTCAGGGCCGGCCCGACGTGGACGGGCTGCACAACCTGAGCGCCGCCATCGTCGTCGACCAGGAGCGGATGGGCGCGAACTCCCGCTCCACGGTCGGTACCGCCACCGACGCCTCCACCATGTTGCGGATCGTCTTCTCCCGCCTCGGCGTCCCGCACATCGGCGCGTCCACCGCCTTCAGCTTCAACTCCCCGGAGGGCATGTGCCCGCGCTGCGAGGGCATCGGGCAGGTCTCCGACATCGACGTCGACCAGCTGGTGGACCGTGAACTCTCCCTCAACGAGGGCGCGATCACCGTCCCCGGCTACGCGGTGGACACCTGGTACTGGCAGAACATGGTCAACTCCGGCTTCTACTCCGCCGACATCAAGCTCAAGGACTTCACGGAGCAGGAGTGGGCCGACCTCCTGCACACGGGCCCGGTGAAGGTGAAGTCCGGCTCCACCAACTACACCTACGAGGGCCTGATCACGAAGATCCAGCGGACGTACCTGTCCAAGGACCGCGATGCGATGCAGGCCCACATCAGGGCCTTCGTCGACCGCGCCGTGGTCTTCACCGACTGCCCCGACTGCGGCGGCGCGCGCCTGTCCGCAGCGGCACGGTCTTCGCGCATCGACGGGCTGAACATCGCCGAGTGCTCGGCGATGCAGATCAGCGACCTGGCCTCGTTCGTCCGCCGGATCGACGACCCCGCCGTGGCCCCGCTGCTCACCGGCCTACGGGGCCTACTCGACTCCCTCGTGGAGATCGGCCTGGGCTACCTCAGCCTGGACCGCCCCTCCGGCACCCTGTCCGGCGGCGAGGCCCAGCGGGTCAAGATGGTGCGCCACCTCGGATCCTCGCTCACGGACGTCACGTACGTCTTCGACGAGCCGACGACCGGCCTGCACCCGCACGACATCCAGCGCATGAACGACCTCCTGCTGCGGCTGCGCGACAAGGGCAACACCGTGCTGGTGGTGGAGCACAAGCCCGAGGTCATCGCGATCGCCGACCACGTCGTCGACCTCGGCCCCGGCGCGGGCACGGCCGGCGGGCACCTGTGCTACAGCGGGGACGTGGCCGGGCTGCGCGCCTCCGGCACCCTCACCGGGCGCCATCTCGGACACCGGGCGCGGCTGCGGGAGTCGGTGCGCACCCCGCGCGGACACCTGTCGATCAAGGACGCCGATCTGCACAACCTGAAGGACGTCAGTGTGGAGGTGCCGCTGGGGGTACTGGCGGTGGTGACCGGGGTCGCCGGTTCGGGCAAGAGCTCGCTCATCCACGGGTACCTGGCCCGGCGGGACGGGGTGGTGGTGGCCGACCAGTCGCCGATCCGCGGCTCGCGCCGGTCCAATCCGGCCACCTACACAGGGCTGCTGGGGCCGATCCGGACGGCCTTTGCCAAGGCCAACGGGGTCAAGGCGGCGCTGTTCAGCGCCAATTCGGAGGGCGCCTGCCCGAAGTGCAACGGCCTCGGGCTGGTCTACACGGACCTGGCGATGATGGCCGCGGTCGCCTCGGTCTGCGAGGAGTGCGAGGGCCGGCGGTTCACGCCCGAGGTGCTCACGTACCGGCTGCGCGGCAAGAACATTAGCGAGGTGCTGAACATGCCGGTCGCGGAGGCGCACGCGTTCTTCCCCACCGGGCAGGCGCGCGCGGTCCTCGGCCGGCTGGCCGACGTCGGACTCTCGTACCTGCGGCTCGGGCAGCCGCTCAACACCCTGTCGGGCGGGGAGCGGCAGCGGCTCAAGCTCGCCATCAGCATGGCCGAGAAGTCCTCGACGTACATCCTGGACGAGCCGACGACCGGCCTGCACATGGCCGATGTGGACAAGCTGTTGGCCCTGCTGGACCGGCTCGTCGACGACGGGAATTCGGTGATCGTCATCGAACACCACCAGGCGGTGATGGCGCACGCCGACTGGCTGATCGACATCGGCCCGGGCGGCGGCCACGCCGGCGGCGAGGTCGTCTTCGAGGGCACTCCGGCGGACCTGGTGGCCGGGGCGGACACCCTGACCGCCCGTCACCTGCGGGAGTACGTGGGCTCGTAGCCCGGCGCCGGACGCCGGACGCCTTGCGTACGCTGCGCACGGCGTCCGCAGCGTCGGTTGGGCCGGCCGCCCGTCAGCAGACGAACGGACGCGCCCACGGCGCACCCGTGGAAGCTGCGCGAGGAGCACTTCGGCCACGGACTCCAGCGGGTCCCGGACGGCCCGGAGGCGCGGCTCAGCCTCGACCGAGGTCCTGCGGCGGCGGCAGACGCAGTTCGCGGTCCCCCCCGAGCGGGGCGAAGAAGCGCTCCACGTCGGCGTCGGTCACCTCGGCCAGGGTGGCCGGCGACCAGTGCGGATCGCGGTCCTTGTCGACGACCTGCGCCCGGATGCCCTCGACCAGGTCGGGCGCGGTCAGCCCGTTGCAGGAGACCCGGAACTCCTGGGCCAGCACCCGCTCCAGCGGGCCGAGCTCCGCGGCCCGGCGCAGTGCGGCGAGGGTGACCTTGAGGGCGGTCGGGGACTTGGCCAAGATCGTCTCGGCGGCTTCCTCGGCGGCGGGCTCCCCCTGGCCGAGCAACCGCTCCACGATCTCCTCGACGGTGGCGGCCGCGTAGCAGTGGTCGATCCAGCCGCGCCGGTCGGCGAGTTCACCGGGCCCGGGGGTGGCGGCGTACCGCGGGAGCACCTCACGGGCGGGTGCCCCGGCCAGGGCGGCGGTCAGCTCCGGGAGCCGGTCGGCCGGTACGAAGTGGTCGGCGAGCCCGCACAGCAGCGCGTCGGCGGCGCCGACCGCCGTGCCGGTGAGGGCGAGGTGGGTGCCGAGTTCGCCGGGCGCACGGCCGAGCAGGTAGGTGCCGCCGACGTCGGGCACGAAGCCGATGCCGGTCTCGGGCATGGCCACGCGGGAGCGTTCGGTGACGATCCGGACCGATCCGTGGGCGGAGACGCCGACGCCGCCGCCCATGGTGATGCCGTCCATGAGGGCCACGTACGGCTTGGGGTAGCGGGCGATGCGGGCGTTGAGCCGGTACTCGTCGCGCCAGAAACCGGCGGATGCGGTGTTCCCGGCCTTGGCGTCGTCGTGGATGGCCCGGATGTCCCCGCCCGCGCACAGGCCGCGCTCACCGGCGCCGCGCATCAGGACCTGATGGACGGCGGGATCGGCCGCCCATGCGGCGAGGGCTTCGTCGATGCGGATCACCATGGGGCGGGTGAGGGCGTTGAGGGCTTTGGGGCGGTTGAGGGTGACCACCCCGGTCCGGCCTTCGATGTGGAGCAGCACGGTGTCCGCGTCGTCGGGCTGCGGGGCTTCGGCCCGCGGGTCTTCGGCCTGCGCGTCTTCGGTCTTCACACCGGCCAGTATCACCGTGGCCCGCGCCGCTCCCGGCATCGGGCGCTCCCGGGGCGTACCGTGGTCGGCCATGCGGAAGATCGTGCTGATGGCCGGGGTGTCGCTCGACGGGTTCATCGAGGGGCCGGACCGGGACATCGGCTGGCACCAGGTCGACGAAGAGCTGCACCAGCACATGAACGACGTGCTCCGCCCGATGGGCGGTTTCCTCAGCGGGCGCGTGACGCACCAGCTGATGGCGGACTACTGGCCGACCGCCGACGCCGATCCGGCGAACGCCGGCACGGTGGCCGAGTTCGCGGAGATCTGGCGGTCCAAGCCCAAGTACGTGTACTCGCGCACCCTGCGGTCGGCCGAGTGGAACACCACGGTCGTGCGGGACGTCGTGCCCGAGGAGGTCGCCGCGCTCAGGGCGGCCCCGGGCGGCGACCTGACGCTGAGCGGGGCCGATCTCGCCGCCTCCTTCCTGCGCCAGGACCTGGTGGACGCCTACCGGATCTACGTGCACCCGGTGCGGATCGGGCGCGGCACGCCGCTCTTCCCCACCCTCGACCACGCTCCGGTGACCCTGCGGCACACGGACACCCACACCTTCGGCAACGGCGTCGTCCTGCTGCGCTACGAGCGCGCCTAGTGCTGTGGCCGGAAAGGTTTGCCGGTTCGCGGCGTTCGGTGCGGTGCATCGCAAGGCGGAAGGCCGCGGCTCGTACTGGACGTACTTGCGCGGTCCGACAACGCGGCGAGGTGCCGTACCGGGCGTCGTGAGCCGGTGAACCTTTCCGGCCACAGCACTAGTAGGGCTTGGTCAGGTTGGGGTTGGTGTGGGTATGCCGCGGTGGCAGGTGGGGCATGCGCCGGTCCATGTCGCGAGGAGGGTTTGTAGCTCGCGGACGACTTGGTAGAGGCTCAGGCCGGCGCCATGTCTTTTGGGGCTCTGGCCAGTCGTTGCAGGGTGCAGAAGGCGTGGGCGACGGATACGAGGGTGACGTGGTGGTGCCATCCGTTCCAGGTGCGTCCCTCGAAGTGGGCAAGTCCCAGGGCCTGTTTCATCTCGCGGTAGTCGTGCTCGATGCGCCAGCGGAGCTTGGCCAGGCGGACCAGGGTGGTCAGCGGGGTGTCGGCGGGCAGGTCGGAGAGCCAGAACTGAACGGGTTCGCCCTGGTCGGCCGGCCACTCGGCCAGCAGCCAGCATGCGGGCAGTTCCGGGCCCTCGACCGTGTGGCGGACCTCGCGACCGGCAGGCCGGATCCGCAAGGCCACGAACCGCGAGTACATCCGCTTGAAGCCGCTGCGGCCGGTGCCGGGCCGGGAGCCCTCACGCCATTGCACTGGCTTCGCCGTCTTCCGGCCGGCCGCGATGACCAGCTGTTTCACCGACTGCGGCTTGTCCGGGTACTTCGCCACGGGTGGCCGTCCGTTCCCGGAGTAGGGCTCGGTCACCGGCACGGCTTCGCCGGGCTGGGCCGAGAGGGTGGTGGAGATCCCCACCATGTAGTTGAGGCCGCGGGCCTGCAGGCCGTGCCGGAATGCCGCCGCGTCTCCGTATCCGGCGTCCGCGACGGCCAGCGGCACCTCGATGCCCCACGAGCGGGTCTCATCCAGCATGTCCAGGGCCAGCTGCCATTTCTCCACATGCCCGGTGTCGTCGGGAATGCCGCAGGCGGTGCGGCGGGCGACCTTGGCCGGGTCCGCCTTCGGCGAGGCGGGGTCCCAGGCCTCGGGCTGGAACAGCCGCCAGTTGACCGCCACCGAGGCGTGGTCCGAGGCCAGGTGCAGGGAGACGCCCACCTGGCAGTTGGTGACCTTGCCCGCAGTGCCGGTGTACTGCCGCGAGACACACGCCGAGGCATTGCCGTCCTTGAGGAAGCCGGTGTCATCGAAGATCAGCACGGTGGGCCGGATCGCCTTCTCCATGCTCCAGGCCAGCCGGGCCCGCACATGCGCGGGGTCCCACGGGCTGGTGGTGATGAAGTGGGCCAGGGCCTGACGGTTCCCGTCCTCGCCCAGCCGGGCGGCCATCGGCTCGACCGACTTGCGCTGCCCGTCCGTGAGCAGGCCCCGCAGGTAAACCCGCCCCCACCGACGCTGATCCTTACGCGCGAACGGCTCGAAAACCTCCGCCGCGAAGTCCTCCAACTCGCCACGTACAGCTGCAATTTCCTCCGGCGTCACACGTCTTGAACGACTCACCGAGCCCTTAGGACACGCAACACCAGCCCCAACCTGACCAAGCCCTACTAGGCCGTCGCGGCCCGGTCGCGGGGGCGGGCCCGATGGTCCTGCCACGCGGCCAGGGCCTCGGCGCGGGCCCCGTCCGGGTGCTGGGCGTGCCAGGCGCGCAGGAACCGGTTGAACTCGAACTGCACGCCCACCTCCTGGGGTTCGGCAGCCCGGGTGCGGGTCGCGTGCCAGTGCGCGACGGCCTCGGCGAGGGTGTGCCCCGCGTGCTGGGCGATGTAGTCGCGCATGAAGGCGTCGAAGTGGAAGCCGGGTCCGATCTCGCGGACGAAGTACGCGCGCAGCACCTGGCTGCAGCGCTGGCCCGGCGGGATCACGGTCGCGCCGCTGATGGGGGCGGTGAGCTGGCGCCCGGCGCGCCGGGGTGCGGGGGCCGCCGGGGCGGCGGGCGCGGGAAGTCCGTCGAGGGCGGCGGCGAGCCGTGCGGTGACGACTGCTTTGCCACCGCGGGCCGGGAGGCCCATTTCCCGTGCGAGGGCGCCCAGTTCGGCCAGCGTCCAATACCAGCGCAGCAGCTCGGTCCCGCTCAGTGCGGGCGTCAGGGCGGGCCGGGATTCCCTTGTATTCGTACTCACGTTCCCATCTTAGGGGCGGGTGAATCCGGCGAGAGGGACAGGAGGGCCAGGAGGGCCGGGGAAATCGGCGGACCGCCTTGTAAATTGCGCGCCATGCCCCACTTTGCCGGAGGAGACCTCATGACCGCCGAACCCCACCGCCTCACTCTCGGCGGGGACACCGCCCTGGTCCTCATCGACCTCCAGACGGGCATCCTCGAGCGGCCCGCCGCGAAGCCCACCCCCGAGATCCTGGGGAAGGGGATCGCGCTCGCCGAGGCGTTCCGCGCCCACCGGCTGCCCGTGGTCCTGGTCAAGGTGGCGTGGTCCCCGGACGGCGGCGACCTGCCCACTGCGAACGTCGACCGCCCCGGCCCGGCCGCCGCCCCGCCCGCCGCCTTCTCCGAGATCCCGGCCGAGCTGGCCGCCCTCGGGGACGTGGTCGTCACCAAACGCCACTGGGGCGCCTTCACCGGTACCGAGCTCGACCTCCAGCTGCGCCGCCGCGGCATCCACCGGATCGTGCTGGCCGGCATCTCCACCAGCGTCGGCGTCGAGTCCACCGCCCGTACGGCGTGGGAACTCAGCTACGACCTGGTCTTCGCGGAGGACGCCACCGCCGACACCGACCCCGACTCCCACGCCCACACCTTCGGCAAGATCTTCCCGCGCATCGGCAGGGTCAGCACGACGGACGAGATCATCGCGGCCCTGGACTCCTGACCGGCAGATCCCCGGGTGCTTCCCGCAGCGGCCCCGCGGCCGGGGGCGGTTCACCCGTAACCGAGCGGGCGCCCGCGGGTTAGCAGCGAGGAAGGCGAGGGGGTTCTCATGGCGCAGCGGCACACGACGTCCTTGGCACTGCGCCTGCGGTACCGGTTCGACAATCTGATGGCGGGGGGAACCACCGCGCTCATCGGCTGGTTCGCCCTGGCCTGCCTCGCCGTCGTGGTCCCGGCGAGCACGGTGCTCGTCTGGGCCGACCGGGCCGCCCCGGCAACCCTCTCCGGCAGGCTCGCCGCCGTATGGGTCAGCGTCGGACAGACGCTCAAGATCGGAGGCGCGGTCGGGTCACCCCTCTACGTGCTGGCCTCCGTGGCGCTCGCCCTGGTGGCCCTGCTGTTCGTTTCCACGCTGGTCGGTCTGATCACCACCGGCATCAACCGGCGCATCATGCTGCTGCGGCGCGGCCACTCCACCGTGCTGGAGTCCGGGCACACCGTCCTGTTGGGCTGGTCGGACCAGATCTTCCCGGTGGTCGGGGAGCTGGTGGCCGCGAACGCCAACCAGCGCCGGTCCGCCATCGCCGTCCTCGCGCCGAAGGACAAGGTGGAGATGGAGGAGGAGATCTCAACCTCCATCGCCGAAACCGCTGCCGGTACCGGCAGCGGCAGCGGCAGCGGCAGGAGCAGGAGCAGGAGTACGACGCGGATCATCTGCCGCAACGGCCGCACCACCGACCCCACGGCGCTGTCCCGGGTGAGTCCGCGGACCGCAAAGGCCGTGCTCGTACTGCCCCCGGAGGGGGACACCGGTGACGCCCAGGTGGTGAAGACGCTGCTCGCCCTCGAGGCGGCGGTCCGCGAACCCGGCGGGGCGGTGGTGGTCGCCGCCGTGCGCGACACCCGCAACCACCTCACCGCCCGGCTGGCCGCCGGGCCCGGCGGGCACGTCCTGTGCGTCGACGACATCATCGCCCGGCTCCTCGTCCAGACCGCCCGCGAGCCGGGCCTGTCGCTCGTCTACCAGGAACTGCTCGACTTCGCGGGCGACGAGTTCTACGCCGCCGCCGCCCGGGGCCTCGCCGGCCGCACCTTCGGCGAGGCCCTGCTGGCGTTCAGCACGTCCTCGGTGGTCGGTCTGCTGCACGCCGACGGCGGTGTCGCGCTCAATCCGGACCCCGGTACGACGATCGGCACGGACGACCGCATCATCCTCATCTCCGAGGACGACGACACTGCCGTACCGGCGGACGCTTCCTCGTGCGTCGACGAGGACGCGATCGTCACGGCCCGCCCCGGGGCGCCCGAGCCCGAACGGCTGCTCCTCCTCGGCTGGAACCGGCGCGCGCCGCTCGTCGTGGAGCAGCTCGACCAGTTCGTCGGCCCCGGGAGCACGCTGGACGTCGTTTCGCTGGCCGACGAGCTGCGGACGCGCCCCGCCTCGGGCGTCGCGGGGGCGCGCAGCCACCTCGAAGTGGCCTTCCGCAGTGGGGACATCACCGATCCCGAGCTGCTGGCCAAATTGGACGTGCCCGCGTACGACCGGGTGATCGTCATCGGCGAGACGGGCCACGGGACCGGCCCCCATGCGGCGGCACCGGTGCCCGCCCGCGCGATCGACCTCGGCCTCGCCCCGGAGACCGGGACGGAGACGGACGACCGGACACTGGTCACCCTGCTCCATCTGCGGGCCATCGGGGAGGCGGCGGGGCGGGAGCCGTCGCTCACCACGGAAATGTCCGACGACGGCAACCGGCTGCTGGCGCCCGCCCGGGAGGGCGCGGACTTCATCGTCAGCGGCCGGCTGATCAGTCTGCTCATGACCCAGATCTCGGAGAGCCCCTATCTCGCCGCCGTCTTCCAGGAGTTGTTCGAGGCGGAGGGGAACGAGCTCCACCTGAAGCCGGTCGCGGACTACGTGCACACCGATCGCGAGGTGACGTTCGCGACGCTCGTCGAGTCGGCGCGGCGGCGCCGCGAATGCGCGGTCGGCTACCGGCTGCGCGCCGAGGCCGCCACGGGCCCTGCGTACGGTGTGCGGCTCAATCCGGACAAGGGGCAGCCGGTCCGCTTCGGCGAGCACGACTGGCTGATCGTGCTCGCCGAGAACTGAGGAGGGGCAGGGGCGGAAGCCTGGGCCTCAGGTGGGGGGCCTCAGCCGGGTGCGTCAGGCGGGGGCGTCAGGCGGGGGCGTCAGGCGGGGGCCTCGAGCGAAGGCCCCCGCCGGCCGGTCAGAGCGTCGAGTGGACCTCCAGGGCGGCCCGCACCGCGGACTCCAGTGCCCCCTCGATCCACGCCGGCTTGATGGAGGTGTGGCACCCGGCGAAGTGCAGGTTCCCTTCGACCTTGCGGACGTGGGGGAAGAGTTCCGTGTGCTGGCCGGGCAGCAGCACGGAGGCCTCGCCGTAGGCGTATGGGTCGCGCATCCAGGACTGGGTGCGCCCGACGCCGGTGTAGAAGACCTCGATCCGCTGCCCGAACACCTCCTGCACCCCGGCGAGCGCGCGCGGGTAGCGCTCCTCGTCGTCCAGGGAGTCCCACTTCAGGGCGTCGTCCGACCAACTGTAGGAGGCGAGCACGACCCCGCCCGCACTGCCCTCGACAGGGTAGGAGGGCTGGAACATGAAGCGGTTGGGGTTGTCGGTGGCCGAGCCGCCGCCGATGACGTGGGCCGCCTCGGGCTGGTCCCGGGTGACCGCCCGACAGGCCGCGTAGTGCGCGCGCTGCCCGCTGGAGATGCCGCGGTCGGAAACGGACGAGTGCGCGCCCAGGAGGCTGCCGTCCGCGGGGGTCCGCCCGAGCTGGTACTTGCGGTACAGGCCGGGCTGTACCGCCTCCAGCTCGCGCTTCCAGTCGGCCTCGTCGAACTCCCACCAGCGGCGGCTGAATTCCAGCAGCACCTTGGTCGCCGCGTCGTAGTGCAGCTCGGTAATCGCGCGCCGCTTGCCGTACGAGAGCGCGGGCGCGACCGGGATGTGGCGCAGCCCGGAGAAGGGCACGGTGATGATCGCGGTGTCGCCGGTGAAGGTCTCGCGCCGCACGGTGCTGCCGCCGCGGCCCTCGGAGACGGTCTCGATGCTGACCCCGCCCTCACCGTGGGTGATCCGGGTGGCGCGGCGGTCGAGCCGGACGAGGTCGTCGACGCGGGCGTAGAGGGCGTCGACCAGGGTGGCGGTGCCGCCGGGCAGTTCGAAGAAGGCGGTGTCCGGGCTGATCAGCGAGGCCCCGATGAAGCTGTGCACGAAGGCGAGGTGCAGGCGGGAGGTGAGGTTCTCGACGGTGCCGATCAGGTCGATCGTGCGCTCGTCGAGCTTCGCCTCCTCGGTCAGATAGCGGTACATCGACATGTGGCCGTAGCGCTGGATCACGCGGGCCCAGCCCTCGACGAGCTGCTTGTCCTTCTTGCCCTCGATCTCCTTGCGTACGGGGGCGAAGGCGTTGCGGACGATCTGCGCGGCGGGCAGGGCCTCGTAGGCCGCCGGAACCCCGAAGGTCTTGTTGAGGGCCTGCGGGCTGCGCGCGTAGTCGGCGCGGCGGACGCGGATGCCGTTGACGAAGATCCAGGTTCGGTAGGCGGGGCGGCCGGACCCGTCGACGTCGACCAGGTGGAAGCGCCGGCGCTTGAGCCCGAGACTGTCGATCAGCCCGGTGACCAGGGGGTGGCTGTCGGGAATGCGCATCGCGCCGGCCTCGGCGTACTGCTTCGGGTCGGCGAAGGGGGCCGCGGACTTCTCGTGGCCGCCGGTGCGGAAGGTCTTGATCCGGCCGCCCACCCGGTTGCCGTTGGCCTCGATGACGGTGACCTGGTGCCCGGCTTCGCGCAGCAGGTGGGCTGCGGTGAGCCCGGCGGGCCCGGCGCCGACGATCAGTACCTTCTTGCGGGTGCGGGACCGGGGCAGACCGTTCTTCAGCAGGATGTCGGAGTAGCGGGGAACGAGGGGTTCGTCGTCCTCGTCGCGCACGAGGACGGCCCGGGCGATGGTGAGGCAGGTCTCCCAATCGGGGCTGGCCGAACCGGACGGGGCCTGCGGGGTTCCGGAGGCGGCGGCGACCGAGAGGGCGCCGACTCCCGCGACGGCGGCTGCGCCGGCGATGACCTTGCGGCGGGAGGGGCGGCGGGAGGACGCCGGGGCGGGCTCGCCGGAGGGGCCGGGCGTGGCGTCGGGCGCGGGCACGGGTTCGATGATCATGTACCAACTCTCCCGGCCCGTCGGGGCCTTCAGCGCCCAAAGGCACCCCTGCGGGGAACAACCACCCGGACGTGCGGTGTGGGCCTCCCGAGGCTGACGAACTGGGATTCGTGCCGAGCCGGACCCGGCCGTGCGGCTGAGCCGGACGCGGCGGGTCAGCCGAGCCGGAGCCGGCGGGTCAGCCGAGCCGGAGCCGGCGGGTCAGTCGAGCCGGCGCACCCGCTGGCTGGTCAGCTCGTACCGGGCTCCGACCACGGCCAGGGCCCCGGCCGCGACCTTGGCGGCGAGCTCCGGTTCCGCGGCGAGCCGCGCCCGCACCAGCCGTACGTTCGCGGTGATCGCGGCGTCGATCCGCGCGGCCCCGCGCAGCGCGCGGTCGATCGCCGGGTGGATCTGATCGACGAGGTACTGCATGTGGCCCGGCAGCGAGGCTCCCTCTTCGGCGGCCCGGACGGCCGCGGCGACCGCCCCGCACGACTGGTGGCCCAGGACGACGATCAGCGGAATGCCCAGTTCGAGGACTCCGTAGGCGATGCTGCCGAGCACCGCCTCGTCCAGGACCTCGCCCGCCGACCGTACGGTCAACAGATCGCCCAGGCCCTGGTCGAAGACCAGCTCCGGGGGGACGCGGGAGTCGACGCAGCCGAGGACGACGGCGAAGGGGTGCTGGCCTCCGACCAACGTCTGCCGCACGGTCCGCGTCTCGTCGGGGTGCCGCTCGTGCAGGGTCCGCCAGCGCGCGTTGCCCGTCTCCAGTTCCCGCAGCGCGGACGCGGGCGTGGCGGGCCGGGTCCGTCCGGGGCCCCCGGCGACGGGGGTGTCCGGGGTACGGGGGGAACCGGCCACCAGGCCGGCCCCCAGTGCCACCGTGCCGGTCAGTACCACCCGGAGCAGCCGGCGCCGCCCCGGCCGGCCATGGCTTTCCACATGAATGCTCATATCAGAACAAAATATGCACATCCGCTCCCAAAGGGTGGGCGCCGCTCTCGGGCGGGCCTCCTCAGCGGGGCGTCAGCAACCGGGCGAGCACCGTGCCGAGCTGCTCGCGCACCCCTGCGTCGGTGATGACCCCGTCGGCGCCGATCGCGCCCCGGTCCACCGGGACGCTCACGCACGCCGACTCCACGATGTCCGCGCCGGTGTAGCCCAGTACCGTCCGCAGCGTGGCCTCCGCTCCCCGGCCCCGGCCGGCGGCGGCCGCGTTGACCCAGGCCACGGGCTTGTCGCAGATCTCGGTGCCGCCGACCGTCCAGTCGAGCAGGTTCTTGAACGAGCCCGGCAGGGTGCCCGCGTACTCCGGGGTGCAGATCAGGACCGCCGTCGACGCGGCGATCGCCGCGCGCAGCTCCGCCACCGGGGCCGGCAGCGGGTCGGTGTCGTCGTCGGGGTTGAAGTGCGGCAGGGCGGCCAGGCCCTCGTAGAAGACGGTGCGCACCTGCGCGGGGGCCACGGCCTGTGCGGTGCGCAGCACGGACTCGTTGGAGGAGCCGGTCCGCAGGCTGCCGGACAGCAGGAGGATCAGGGACGGTGTGGACATCCGGTCAACCTACTTCCGAGGGGAACCGTTCGGTGCCGAGCACCCGGAGCAGGGCGAGGCGGTCGGCCGTGTCCGAGCCGGGCGGCGGGGTGAAGAGCACGAGGCGTTGGTCCTCCTCCTGGGCGAGGAGCACCTGACAGTCGAGGTCGACGGGGCCGACGACCGGGTGGATGACCCGCATCCGGCTGCGGCGCCGGACGGCGACCTCGTGCAGGTCCCAGAGGCCGGCGAAGTCCTCGCTGGCCTCGCGCAGACGGTCCACGAGGCGGCCGGCCACCGGATCGGCGGAGCCCCGGCGGGCGACGGCGGCGCGCAGGTCCGCGACGTGCAACCGGCTGTAATGGTCGTGTTCTTCGGCCGGATACGCGTCCCGCGCGGCCGGGTCGGCGAACCAGCGCCAGATCACGTTGCGGCCGTGCTCGGAGACCGTGCACACGCCGCCCAGTAGGGACCGTGCCAGGTCGTTCTGGGCCAGGACGTCGCCCAGGTCGCCGAGTACCTGGGCAGCGGTGCCGGGCAGTTGGTCCAGCAGGTGGAGGTGGTCGCGTTCGTCGTCGCTGAGCCGCAGGGCGCGGGCCAGAGAGGAAAGGATCTGCGGTGACGGCTGCGGGCCGCGGGCCTGCTCCATCCGCATGTAGTAGTCGGCCGACATCCCGGCGAGCTGGGCGACCTCCTCGCGCCGCAGCCCCGCCGTCCGCCGCCTCGGCCCCTCGGCCAGGCCCACGTCCGACGGACGCACGCGGTCACGCGAACGGCGGAGGAAGTCGGCGAGGTTCCAGCGATCGATCGTCATATTGATCATTCTGCCGGACGGAGCCGCGCGCCGGCCGGGTCCACGTGCGGGCCGGGTCCACGTGCCGGCCGGGGCGCGCCTGGGATCCCCGGTCCTAGGTTCGAGCGGGCTCTGCCGCCTGCGGGACGGCGGCGGCAATGTGGGCGGAGCCGGAGCGAAGGGCCCGGCGCCCACCGCCCCAGAAGGAGCAGCCGCCATGACCACCCGTGCCACCGTCACCCCCACCCCCACCGCCACCGCCACCGCCACCGCCGCCACGACCGCCCCCCGTACCGCGACCGTGCAGGTCGTCGACGCCCGGGTCCACTACGACCGCGCCGGCTCGGGCCCCGCGCTCGTACTCGTCCACGGCACCGGATCGGGCGGCTCCGCCGTGAACTGGGGCCGGCTGCTGCCGCATTTCACCGCCGACCGAACCGTCATCACCCCTGACCTCTCGGGCACCGAGCGCACCGTGGACGACGGGGCGCCGCTGACCGTGGAAGGCCTGGCCGCCCAGGTCATCGCCGTCATCGAGGACGCGGACGCCGGCCCGGTGGACCTGCTGGGCTTCTCCATGGGCGCGCCGGTGTCCGCCGCCGTCGCCGCCCTGCGCCCCGATCTCGTACGCCGCCTGGTCCTGGTCGCCGGATGGGCCCACACCGACGGCGACGAGTACCTGCGCAACCTCTTCACCCTGTGGAAGCAGCTCGGCGCCTCCGACCCGGCCGCCTTCGGCCGCGCCGTCGCCATGACCGGCTTCAGCCGCGGATTCCTCAACGCGATCGGCCGCGAGCAGGTGGAGCTGCTGATCCCCAACATGCCGCCCACCCCCGGCACCCTGCGCCACGTCGACCTCGACACCCGCATCGACATCCGCGACCTGCTGCCGCGCATCCAGGCCGAGACGCTGATGATCGGCTGCACCCAGGACATCACCGTCCCGGTGGAGAACAGCCTCGCCCTGCACGCGGCGATCGGGAACAGCCGTTACGCCGAGATCGACGCCGGGCACGTCGCGTTCTTCGAGAAGGAGGACGAGTTCGTCCGCCTGGTGCACGAGTTCGTACCCGCTGCGTGATCCGCTGCGCAACGAGGACGTCGCGCAGCGGATCACGGGGCGGGCCCGGCGGGCCGGGCCCGCGGTCAGCCGAGGTCCACGCGCGCGGCAGAGGTGTCGTCGAGGAAGCCCCCCGACTGGTGCTGCCACAACTTCGCGTAGGCGCCCTCGGAGGCGAGCAACTCCTCGTGCGTGCCGCGTTCGACGATGCGTCCGCGGTCGAGGACGACGAGCTGGTCCATCGTCGCGACCGTACTCAGCCGGTGCGCCACCACGAGGGCCGTCCGGCCCGCCATGAGCCGCCACAGCGCCTCTTGGACGAGGATCTCGCTCTCCGAGTCCAGGGCGCTGGTCGCCTCGTCGAGCAGCAGGATCGGCGCGTCGCGCAGGATCGCGCGGGCGAGCGCGACGCGCTGGCGCTGTCCGCCGGACAGCTTGACGCCGCGCTCGCCCACCATGGTGTCGAAGCCGTCGGGCAGGGTGTCGGTGAACTCCGTGACGTGCGCTGCCTCGGCCGCGCGGCGGATCTCGGCCTCGGTGGCGTCCGGCCGGGCGAAGGCGATGTTGTCCCGCAGGGTGCGGTGGAACATGGCCGGGTCCTGCGGGACGTAGGCGATCAGGCTGCGCAGGTCGGCCTGGCGCAAGTGGGTGATGTCCTGGCCGCCGATCAGGATCCGGCCGGATTCGATGTCGGTCATCCGCATCAGCAGCCGGGTGAGCGTGGTCTTGCCGCCACCGGACCGGCCGACGAGGCCGATCTTCGTCCCGTCGGGCACGTCCAGGTCGAGGCTGTCGAAGAGCGGCTTGCCGCCGCCGTGGGCGAAGCTGACCCGCTCGAAGCGGATGGCGGAGGACCCGGGCCGCAGCGGCTCGGGGAATGCCGGGTCGAGTACGGTCGGCGGCGTGAGCAGCAGTTCGGTGAACTGCGCGGCCTCCGTCATCGAGCTCTCCATCCGGCGGTAGATCTGGTTGAACTCGAACATGATCCGCGTCGCGCTGGCGTAGTAGGTGAAGGCCACGATGACCGCTTCCACGCCGTGTTCTCCCCCGCCGAGCGTGACGGCGAGCAGCAGGCCCAGCGCGTTGGTCAGTACGGACATCGGCGCGACCAGCGTGTCGATGCGGAGGTTGCCGTAGTCCCAGGAGCGCAGGGTGAGCCGGCGCGACTCCGCGACGCGCGATCGGTGCTCGGCCGCCTCGCGTTCCTCGGCGGCGAAGGCCCGGACGGTATCCATGTTCATCAGGCTGTCGGCGACGTGGCCCGACATCCTGGCGATCGCCTCCTCGCGCTGGGCGACGAGTCCTTGGCGGCGCCGGATCAGGGGCGCCACGCCCAGTGCCGTCACGGCGATCAGGATCAGGAGTCCGGCCACGAGCAGCGGGTCGTACTGCCACAGCACCACGGAGGCGAACACCAGCGGTACGAAACTGCCCATCACCGAGAAGGTCAGGGTGTCGACGAGGTCCTCGAAGCGGGAGGCGAAACTGAGCACCCGCTTGGTCAGCGATCCGGCGAAGTTGTCGTGGAAGAACGCGGCGTCCTTGGCGAACAGTTCGTCCATGCCGACCACGTACAGGTGCTCGATGCCGCGGGCGTCGAGGCGGTTGAGGCAGTGGAGGCCGAGGCGCCACAGCGCCTCGGCGAGGAGCAGGACCCCGGCGAAGCCGAGGAGGTACGGCAGCATCGCGTCGACGGCGGTGCTGCCACCCCCGGCGATGCGGCCGACGAGTTTGGCGACGATCAGCGGCGCGATGTAGTTGATTCCGATGTTGCCCAGCGCCGGGAGCAGCATCGCGGGTGCGGTCAGCCATCGAAGGCGGACCAACTCCCGTCCGTAGTAGCGAAGTGCGAGGATGACCGGGCCCTTGCCCGGTGGACTTTCGGGCGGTTCAGGCATTCCCATTGCAACCCTGTGCTGTCGTGTGCGGGCGGTTTGCAGGAACCGGAAGTGTCCCGTGGCGCTGGCCGCGCGGTCCAAGGATTTTCCCCGGATGGCGGTACCTCGTACCCGTTCGCGCCCGGGAGCGGCCCCCTGGAGAGCTCGCGCCGAGTGTGCGGCTGCCGCTTACGGGACGGGCCGCTGCTGCTGCGTGACGGAGTGAATCCCGCCGCCGCCAATGCCGAACCAACCCCTCGGAAACAACCCGCGCCCGCTGATCCCCTATCCCCCGATCAGAAGATCGGGGCGCATCCCCGCAGGCGCGGGGAGCAGATCGCCTCGGCCAGGGGCACCTCGGCGCGGGTGGGTCCATCCCCGCAGGCGCGGGGAGCAGTCCGCTGAGGGCTCACCACACGTCACCTCCAGAGGTTCATCCCCGCAGGCGCGGGGAGCAGTACGAGCTCGCGATCTTCGTGAAGTGGGGCGGGGGTTCATCCTCGCAGGCGCGGGGAGCAGATCGCGCCGACCGTCCGCCGACCCTTGGTGATGGGTTCATCCCCGCAGGCGCGGGGAGCAGACGGCGCCGGGCAGGTTCAGGATCGTGGTCCCGGGTTCATCCCCGCAGGCGCGGGGAGCAGCCGGACCCTCCCCCGTCCCCTTTGAAGCGGAGGGTTCATCCCCGCGGGCGCGGGGAGCAGTTCGAGCCCCGGGGCGGGCTCTTGTCCACGTCGGGTTCATCCCCGCGGGCGCGGGGAGCAGCAGGATCCGCAGCGGCGGCAGCTGTACTGCCGGGGTTCATCCCCGCAGGCGCGGGGAGCAGAGCGACGTCCTCGAAGGCCGCCTCGACGCCTGGGGTTCATCCCCGCAGGCGCGGGGAGCAGGTGTTGGGGTGGCTGCCCTGGGCCTGGTTCCTGGGTTCATCCCCGCAGGCGCGGGGAGCAGCCATCGAACTCCGGGGCCCCGAGCAGCTCCTCGGGTTCATCCCCGCAGGCGCGGGGAGCAGGAACTGGATGTCGATGGATCCGGCGATGTTGGCGGGTTCATCCCCGCAGGCGCGGGGAGCAGCCTCCTTCGGGTGGCTCCAGTGTGGCAGGGCAGGGTTCATCCCCGCAGGCGCGGGGAGCAGGGGAAGCGGTGGGCGCGGATGGTGCCGTCGCCGGGTTCATCCCCGCAGGCGCGGGGAGCAGATGGCGTCCCGCTTGTTGGGAATGACGTCGCTGGGTTCATCCCCGCAGGCGCGGGGAGCAGTCGAGGGCCGGGCCGTGGCCGGCCTTCTCCGTGGGTTCATCCCCGCAGGCGCGGGGAGCAGCCCGCTCGATGGCAGCGAGGCCCGCGCCGATGGGGTTCATCCCCGCAGGCGCGGGGAGCAGATGGAGACCCTGCCCGAGGCCCTGGCCGCCATCGCGGAGACGGGTTCATCCCCGCAGGCGCGGGGAGCAGCTCTCCGGGGGCGAGTCGGGCGGCGGAGAGTAGGGTTCATCCCCGCAGGCGCGGGGAGCAGAGGACAACGACAAGCGCGCCTACGGCCGACGCGGGTTCATCCCCGCAGGCGCGGGGAGCAGCAGGCGGGCCAGGCGCTGGTGGAGCTCCTGGACGGGTTCATCCCCGCAGGCGCGGGGAGCAGGGCGTTCTCCTCCTGGGCGTCGGCATGACGGGGGGTTCATCCCCGCAGGCGCGGGGAGCAGCTCACGATCAATACGTTGAGATGCTCAATCGCGGGTTCATCCCCGCAGGCGCGGGGAGCAGGTGTGCGGGCGGTCGACGGGCACGGGTGGGCGGGGTTCATCCCCGCAGGCGCGGGGAGCAGCGGCGCAGCGCATGCGTCGCCTCGTTCAGCATGGGTTCATCCCCGCAGGCGCGGGGAGCAGGGCGTCGACGTGGCGGCCGACGGCGGCGACGAGGGTTCATCCCCGCAGGCGCGGGGAGCAGGAGATCGCCGCCCAGTTCATCGCCGACATGGGGGGTTCATCCCCGCAGGCGCGGGGAGCAGGTACCGGCTTACGACCATCCCCGCGATTTCGAGGGTTCATCCCCGCAGGCGCGGGGAGCAGATGAGACGTACTCGGGGAGACGAGTCGGGCACAGGTTCATCCCCGCAGGCGCGGGGAGCAGGGTGAGGAGGTGATCTGTGATGACGTACCTGCGGGTTCATCCCCGCAGGCGCGGGGAGCAGGCAGCCGCGCTCCTCCTGCTCCTCGTCGGCGAGGGTTCATCCCCGCAGGCGCGGGGAGCAGACTGGCTGACCTGGCACTTTATGGCGGTCGCGGGCCGCTTTGCAGCACTTCCCGAGAAACCGACACTCCGGGCATTAGGGCAACTGTCACACGTAACGCGCTCATCTCAAACGCTTCAGAGCCGAAGAAGGCCAGCAGGCTCACGACACGCCCCCGACCACTCTGCGCCTTCCGGAACTTGGCTGCATCGGGGTCTGGGCCTTCTACTTGAAGGCGTTCGTACGATGTCGGGCCGTCGAGAGCGCCGCTGGGCAGTGATGGTTGCATCAGTCCTCCCACTCACGGAGTTCGTCGTTCAGGGCGCCAGTATCGTCGACAATGACAGCGGCGAGCATGCAGTGGGACTCCTCTGCGTCGATGCGTCGTAAGCGTTCAACCTTGGCGTTGAAGTGCAAGGAGCCCGGCTGGATGTAGGTGTGGGCGATTCGATGCACTTGTCGAGCATGTACCGGTGGACGACAGGCGGCCGCCCCGTAGGGCTCGACTGGGAGATCTACCGACGCCGCAACGAAGCGAAGAGAACGGCAAACCGACCGAAAGGCTTCGGTGCGGTGGCGACCAATACGACGAGCGGGTCTACGTCGAGACGGACGTCCATCCGCTGGGCCTCCTTAACAGCCTTCAGCTTCTCCACGAACATCGTGGCGACGGCGCCGAGTGCGACCCGCTGGCTTTCAGCCAACCGATGTTCAGACGGGTGTGCACCGGGCGGTACCGGAGAACGCAGGAGCCCGACTCGCTGCCAGTGAACGCATCGTCGTCCTGCTGGCCACACTCACCGGGATGTTCTTAGAACGTGCACACATCATTGCCGCACCACGTCGCTCGCGCCCCAGCGATCCACGACCGGTCGGACACGGCCTGACGGAGAAGGCGATCGTGGCGGCGCGCCGTGGAGCCGGGGCCGGTCTGTGCACGACGGCTGCTGCGGCCGGCACCTACCGCCGGCTTGGTCCCGCATGCTCGTGGCCGACAGCTCGGGCCGGTCATCCTGCTCCCTGCCCTGCAGGGATGACCCCTGTGCGTGCACTGGTCGAGGGGGCCCTCGACCCCTGCCCCCTACCTCTGGGGGGCAGAGGGACACAACCGATCGCAGGGCAGGGTTTCAAGGCGACTTGGAACTCTCCTTGTTCAGGTCGGAGCCGCACAAGGCCTTTCAGTAGAAGCCCACTTGCACGCATCGCCGTTCGTGTAACGTGCCGCTCCTGACGGAGCTTCACGACCTCATGACTCCGTCCAGTCAGACGCAACAGCTCAGGCCGAACCCGTGTCCTCGCGCGACGTGTCGGGTCCGGCCCGAACACTCCTGAAGGGGCGTTCTCGTGTTACCTCCCATGGACCCCCAGGTCAGTAGCGGGCAGCAGCCACAGTCGTGGCTGCTGCCCGTTCTCGTCGCCGTACTGGCAGGAGGGGGAGGGTCTCAGCTGCTCAGCTGCCCGTGGATGTCGGCGTCCGGCTCACTGTGGTGATCGTGATCGTGCTGGCGGTCGTCCGCACTTCACTCCGGCGAGGGATCGCGTAGAAGCCGTGGCCAGCACACAGTAGGGCGCCACCCGTTCATGGGTCCCGGTGTTCGAACAGGGCTCCGGGACCGTCCCTGCGGGGCGCCATGGCACGGTCGGTCGACAGCGAGCAGCACGAAGAGCGCAAAGAGCGCAAAGAGCGCGAACAGCGCTCTGGGGAAGGGTTCGATGCAGGGCAGCACAACGCCGCACTGGAGTGCGCAGCTCACGTCCGAGGCGCGCGTGGTGTGGGCCAAGCACGACCGGAAGACTGAGAAGTGGCTCCCGTTGTGGCGTCACATGGCCGATTCCGCGGCCGTGGCGGGACGGTTGTGGGACGCGTGGGTTCCGCGTCAGGTGCGCGAACTCGTGGCCGGTGACCTGCCCGGCGGCCCCGAGGACGCGAAGACGCTCGCCGTCTGGCTCGCCGCCGTGCACGACATCGGAAAGGCGACACCGGCCTTTGCCTGCCAGGTCGATGTGCTTGCCGGCCGAATGAGCGATCGCGGGCTGAAGATGCCCACCCGCGAGCAGCTCGGGACCACGCGAAGCCGTGCGCCGCACGGTCTGGCGGGGCAGGTACTCCTGGAGGAGTGGCTGGAGCGGCAGGGTTGGCCGCCCCGTAACGTCATGGCGTTCGCGGTACCGGTGGGCGGGCATCACGGGGTCCCTCCGACGCACGAGCAGTTCCATGATCTGCGCCGGCACAGCGAGCTCTTGCGGACGCCGGGTTCCAGTGAGGGGCTTTGGCGTGCGGTACAAACCGAGCTCCTCGATGCCTGTGCGGCTGCGTACGGAATGCGGGAGCGGAGTTCCCTGTGGCAGGGCGTGAAGTTGTCGCAGCCCGTCCAGGCCATCCTGTCCGCCGTGGTGATCGTCGCCGACTGGATCGCCAGCAATCCGAATCTCTTCCTCCTCTTCCCTGAGGACCAACACCGGGACGAGGCCGACCGGATCGATGCCGCGTGGCGCGGTATCGGTCTTCCACGCCCCTGGTCAATGGAGGGTACGGAGACTCCAAAAAGCACGGAGGGTCCGGAGGGTACGAAGGCTCCAGAGGGTACGGAGGGTACGGCGCAGAAGCTCTTCGCCACGCGATTCGGTCTGCCGTCCGTCCGGCCCTTGCAGGAGGAAGCGGTCCGGGTCGCCCAGGAGTCGGATGCGCCCGGCTTGATGATCATCGAAGCGCCGATGGGCGAGGGGAAGACGGAGGCCGCGTTCGCCGTGGCGGAGGTCTTCGCCTCGCGTTCGGGGGCCGGGGGGTGTTTCGTCGCGCTCCCGACCCGTGCCACGTCGAACGCGATGTACGGGCGCGTGCGTCGGTGGTTGGAGCGTCTACCGGGGGACGTGGACCTGACGGTCTTCCTCGCCCACTCCAAGGGTTCGCTCAACGACGACTTCGCGAGGGACATGCGGGCCGGCGCCCGCACCGTTGCCGCGGTCGACCTCGACGCGGTGTCCTGTGTCGCGTCCTCGCGTCGCGAAGACGTGTGCGCCGCCCCGGGTCAGCTCGTCGCCCATCAATGGCTCCGGGGCCGGAAGAAGGGAATGCTCGCGCCCTTCGTCGTCGGCACCATCGACCAGTTGCTGTTCGCCGGGCTGAAGAGCCGGCACCTGGCCCTTCGGCACCTCGCTCTCGCCGGGAAAGTCGTCGTGATCGACGAGGTCCACGCGTACGACGCCTACATGAACGAGTACTTGGAACGCGTGCTGTCCTGGCTCGGGGCGTACAAGGTGCCCGTCGTCATGCTGTCCGCCACCTTGCCCTCGGGGCGCCGCCGGCAGCTGGCCGAGGCCTACGCAGGCACAGCGGATCCCCGTCCTGAACTGGAGGCCGCCGTCTCCTACCCGCTGATCAGCATGATCACCCCCGGCCGGAATTCTGTCGTCAGCGCACCGCCAGCAGCCGCGGACCGCCGTACAGAAGTCGTGGTGGAGCAGCTCGGTGACGACCTGGGCGTTCTCTCGGACCGATTGTGGGAGGAATTGGGCGATGGCGGCTGCGCGTTGGTCGTGCGCAACACCGTCGACCGCGTCCTCCAGGCGGCGGAGGTCCTGCGCGAACGGTTCGGTGAAGGGGCGGTGACGGTCGCCCACTCCCGGTTTCTCGACCTGGACCGGGCGCGCAACGACGACCGGCTCGTGACCGGGTTCGGCCCTACGGGTTCGCGGCCGACGGGGCCGCACGTCGTCGTCGCCAGCCAGGTCGCCGAGGCTTCGCTCGACATCGACTTCGACATCCTGGTCACCGACCTCGCTCCCGTCGATCTCGTCCTACAGCGGTTGGGGCGGCTCCACCGGCACCAGCGCGGCCTGGGCCAGGCCGACCGCCCGCCTCGTCTGCGGGTGCCGCGGTGTCTGGTCACGGGCGTCGACTGGGAGGCGACGCCTCCGGCGCCGGTCAACGGTTCGGTGTCGGTCTACGGTCGACACACCCTGCTGCGCTCCCTCGCCGTACTCCTCCCGTATTGGAAGGCACGGCCGGTCGTACTTCCGGATGACATCAGCACACTCGTGCAGACCGCCTACGCGGACCGCCTCCGTGCACCCCGGGACGACTGGGCCGATGCGATGGCCGCCGCCGCCGAAGAGCACGAAATCGCCGTCGCCAAGCAGCAACGCGCCGCGCAGGTGTTCCGGATCGCCGAGGTCCGCAAGCCGGGGCGGTCCCTGGTGGGCTGGATCGACGCCGACGTGGGCGACGCGGACGACACCCGGGCCGGGCGCGCCCAGGTGCGGGACAGCGACGAGAGCCTGGAAGTCCTCGTCATCCAGCGGCGCGACGACGGCACGTACGCGACATTGCCCTGGCTCGACCGGGGGCGCGGCGGGCTGGACGTGCCGGTCGACTCGGTACCACCCCCTCGCACGGCCCGTGCAGTCGCGGCCAGCGCCCTGCGCCTTCCGTACCACTTCTCGAAGCCTCGAGTGATCGACCGCGCCATCGAGGAGCTCGAGAGATTCGGGCCCCGAGCGTGGCAGACACCGGAGTGCCATTGGCTGGCCGGCGAACTGGTCCTCGTCCTCGACGAGGATTGTCAGACCCGGCTGGCAGGCTTCGAAGTGAACTACAGCGTGGCCGACGGGCTGGAGATCAACCCGGCCGGGGCCAAGGACGTGAGGTTGGTGAAAGGTGTGCCCGGTTTCGACTTGGTCTCCCGCCCTTGGTTACCCGTCCAGTTAGGCGACGGCACCGCAACGGAGCTCTCCTTGAAGGAAGTCTTCGTACGCGCCGGCGAGGTGCGAAGACTGGTGGGGGACGTACCGTCGCAGGATTTCGCCCTGCTGAGGCTCCTGCTGGCGATCCTGCACGATGCCGTGGACGGGCCTGAGGACCTCGATGCCTGGCAGGAGCTGCACGACAGCCCGGAGCCGTTCGCCGGCATCCCGGCCTATCTCGACCGTCACCGCGACAGGTTCGACCTCCTTCACCCCACTCGGCCGTTCTTCCAGGTGGCCGGCCTGAGGACGCAGAAGGACGAGGTCACCTCGCTGAACCGCATCGTCGCCGATGTCCCCAACGGCGACCCCTTCTTCACGATGCGCCAACCCGGCGTCGAGCAGCTCTCGTTCGCGGAGGCGGCACGATGGGTCGTACATGCCCACGCCTTCGACACGTCCGGCATCAAGTCGGGTGCCGTGGGAGACCCCCGGGTCAAGGGCGGCAAGGGCTACCCGCAAGGAGTCGGGTGGGCGGGCAACCTGGGCGGCGTCTTCGTCGAGGGCGACAGCCTCCGACAGACCCTGCTGCTCAACCTGGTGGCGTCCGAAGCGCACGCGGTCACCGTGGACAAGGACGACAGGCCGGCCTGGCGCCGGGAACAGTGCGGGCCGGATGTGCAGCAGGGCCTGGAGTCCCGGCCCACCGGCCCGCGGGACCTGTACACCTGGCAATCGCGACGCATCCGCCTGCACCACGACGGTCGTGCCGTCCTCGGCGTCGTCCTGTCGTACGGCGATCCTCTGTCTGCGCCCGACAAGCACGTGTACGAGCCGATGAGCGGCTGGCGGCGCAGCCGGCCCCAGGAGAAGAAGCTGGGCCGCACACCGGTCTACATGCCCCGCGAGCACGACCCGACTCGCGCCGCGTGGCGCGGCCTCGCGTCGCTGCTCATGTCCGAGGCCGAGCAAGGTCCGGGGCAGCGAGCCGAGCCGGCCGACCAACTGCGGGCGGGGGTGCTCAAATGGGTCGCCGAGCTCACCTACGAACGTCTGCTGCCTCAGGACACGCTCATCAGACCCCGTCTGATCGGTGCGGCGTACGGCACCCAGCAGTCGGTCATCGACGAGATCGTCGACGACGGCCTCACGATGTCGGTCATCCTGCTCCACGAGCAGGACCAGCGGTACGCGACCGAGGCACTGGGGGCTGTCGAGGACAGCAACGCCGGGGTGCGGGCCCTGGGTGACCTGGCGGCCGACCTCGCCAAGGCCGCGGGCCGGGATCCCGAAGCACCACGTGGGACGGCCCGGGACCTGGGCTTCGGCCTACTGGACGGCCCCTACCGACAGTGGTTGGCCGGCCTGGGCACGGCGATCGATCCGGGGGCGGCCCGAAGGGCGTGGCAGATGGCGGCCCACCGGATCCTGCGGGAGACGGCTGACCGGCAACTGGCTGCCTCGGGTGAGAACGGCTGGCTGGACAACGCCGCCTCCGAGCGGGTGTTCCGCGCTCGGCTCAACAGGGCGTTCCCACTGCGCCACGACCCTGTGCCGGCCCCTGAGGGGGCCGGCATCAGCGAAGGAGTGTCCCCATGACCGACAACGCGCCTCCGGTCCCGGCTCCCGACCAGTCGCGAGACGCGCCACCGACGCCGGCACCGGCATCGGCATCGGCATCGGCATCGGCATCGGCATCGGCATCGGCATCGGTCGAAGAGTCCGGCCCCCTCCGTCTGGCCGTCAGCCGGCACATCCGGACTCTGCAGAGCGGGTACATCGATCCCGCTGACCGCGCCCATTCCGTGCAAGCCCTCGCGCGCCTGCGGCGGGGCGTAGGCCGTCAGCCGACGGAGACACCGGACCTATGGGGGATGGTCGGCGTCGAGGCCTTCCACACGGCGTACCTCGCCCGGCGGGGGCGGCCCGCCGGTGAAGCCGAGACCCTCCGGGCCGAGCGCTCCGCGCACGCCGCCGTCACCCTGTGGGCCGTGCACCAACAGTCCAACCGGTCCAGGGGCATGCACGTGGCCGGCGGACCGTCCCTGGGAACGGCCGTACGCCGGCTGATGTCGGGGACCGATGCGGACGATCCCGTCCGCAAGCGACTCGTACGCGCGGGAACCGCCAGCAGCCTCGATGTGCTGGCCCAGAGGCTGCGGGACCTGGTGACCTTGCTGCGCGCGGCGGAGGTCCCCCTCGATTACGGCCTGCTCGCCGAGCAGCTCGACCAATGGCAGCGGCCCGGCGGCCCCGGTCAGGTCCGTCAGGCCTGGGGACGCAGCTTCCACGCGTACCGTGCCCCGAATCCCAGAACGGCGAAGGACGGAGACGTTCCCGTCGTGCAGCTTGAGACCGCAGCGAACGAGATGAGGGAAAACGAGTGAGCCGCACCATCCTCGACGTACACATCCTGCAGACCGTCCCGCCGAGCAACATCAACCGAGACGACACCGGGGCCCCCAAGAGTGCCGTCTACGGTGGTGTACGCCGCTCCAGGGTCTCCAGCCAGGCATGGAAGCGTGCCACTCGCAAGGCCTTCGACGACTTGCTGGATCCGGCCGAGCTGGGAGTCCGGACGAAGAAGGTGGTCGATGCTCTGACGACGCGGATCACGGCCCTCGAACCCTCGCTGACGCCCGAACACGTGTGGCCGATGGCAGCCGAGCTGCTTCAGACGGCTACCGGCGCCAAAAGCGAGACACCCAGCCGGAAATCCGCAGGGAAGGACCCCAAGGACGACGAGCCACTGGCCCCCCAGTCCTCCTACCTGCTCTTCCTGAGCGCACACCAACTCGACGGGCTGGCGAAGCTGGCCGTCGAGGGCATCGGCAGGGGCACCGAGCCCAAGGTGTTCGTGAAGGACAAAGACGTCAAGGCGCGGGCCAAGCAGATCGCTTCCACCCGTCACTCGGTCGACATCGCGCTCTTCGGCCGTATGGTGGCAGACGCCTCGGACATCAACGTCGACGCCGCGGCCCAAGTCGCCCATGCCCTCAGCGTGCACGCCGTGGACATGGAGTCGGACTACTTCACGGCCGTGGACGACAGGAACACCAGCGCTGAGCCCGGCGCCGGAATGATCGGCACGGTCGATTTCAACTCGGCCACGCTGTACCGCTACGCCGCCGTGGACGTGGACCTGCTGGCGCGGAACCTCGATGCCGGCCTCGCGGACGGCGAACGCACCGGCGAACCGGTGCGCAGGGCGGTAGAGGCCTTCATCGAGGGTTTCGTGATGTCGATGCCCACCGGCAAGGCCAACACCTTCGGCAATCACACCCTCCCGGACGCCGTGATCGTCAAGCTCCGTTCCTCCCGTCCCGTCAGCTTCGTGGGGGCCTTCGAGAAGCCCGTCGTTCAACAGGACACTGGTGAAGGGCACGTCCGCGCCGCCTGCAAGGCGTTGGCGGACCACGTCCCCGCGGTCGAGAAGGCCTTCGGGGCCACCGCCGACCGCACCTGGATCCTGCGCGTCGGCGAGCACACCGACGACCTGGTCCCGCTCGGAACCCCCGTCGACCTTCGCCCGCTGGTCACCGCGGTGGGCGGGGCCGTCGCGGAACGCCTGGGGAAGGGGGCATGAGCACCGTCCTGGCCCTGCGTCTGGCAGGCCCCCTGCAGTCGTGGGGGGCCTCGGCACGATTCGCCCGGCGCACCACGGAGAGCGCCCCCACCAAGAGCGGCGTCATCGGCCTGCTCGCCGCCGCCCTCGGACGGGACCGCACCGCAAACCTCACGGACCTCGCCGCACTGCGCTTCGCCGTACGGATCGACCAGCCGGGCACCCGGCTGCGGGACTTCCAGACCGCCCGCCATGCGGACACCGACAAGGCGATGCCGGTGTCGGACCGCTTCTACCTCGCCGACGCAGTGTTCGTCGCCGCAGTCGGGGGCGATCACGCCCTGATCCGCGCGCTGCACGCCGCCGTACGGGCTCCCGTCCACCTCCCCTACCTCGGCCGCCGCTCATGCCCGCCGCAGGGACCCCTCGACCTGGGCACGAGGGACGTCGGCGATCCGGTCGAGGCCCTGAAGGCGGAGGAGTGGCAGGCGTCCGACTGGTACCGCCAACAGCGCCGCCACGACCGCACGGTCAACCTGACCATCCTGGGTGACGACACGACCGACGGCCGCCTCGGCGACACGCTCAGGGACCAGCCGATCAGCTTCGACCCGCGCCACCGCCGCTACGCCCTGCGCAGCGTGGTCTCCACCTCGATCGACGTACCCAACCCCCGTTTCAACCCGCCCGCCCGAAACCGGCGCCCTCCCGTACCCGTGCCTCGTCACGAGCCCGAGGCCCTGCTGTCCCGGATGGACGGTCTCCGATGCACCTGACCCGTTTCCGAATCAACACCGCTCGGCTCGGTGCCCGTAGCCTCCTCGCATCACCCCAACGCCTGCACGCCGCCGTGATGTCCTCCTTCGCCGGCGCGCTGCCCAGCGACACAGACCGTCCACGGCCCTTGTGGCGGCTCGACCGGAACGCCAAGGCGGAGGTCCTGCTGTACATCGTCAGCGAGGAACGCCCTGACCTGACAAACCTGGTGGAGCAGGCAGGCTGGCCCACGACCGCCGCCTGGGAGACCTACGAGTACGGAACCTTCCTGGCTGGGCTCCGCACGGGCGACGCCTGGGCGTTCCGCCTCACCGCCAACCCGGTCCACCACATCCGCCGAAAGGAAGGCGAACCCACCAAGCGCACGGCGCACGTGGGTCCCCGGCATCAAATGGGATGGCTGCTCGCACGGCAGGAAGCCGCCGGCTTCCGGATCCTGACCACTCCCCCCGAGCAACGGCGGCTACCGCAGGGCGACGAGTACCAGCTCGCGGTACGCGATGAACACAGGCACCGCTTCGAGAAGGCCGACCCCGTGGGAGGCCGGGCCAACCGCGTCCCTCTCGTCACCGTCACCTTCGATGGCCGCCTGGAGGTGACCGACCCCGACGCCCTCCGACGGACCCTCACCCTGGGCCTCGGCAAGGCCAAGGCGTACGGGTGCGGTCTGATGACCCTGGCCAAGGCCGCGTGAGACGTGGCCACCAGCATCGCTCAGCGCCGCGCCGTGTCCCCGCGCGAGCTCACCCGTGTCGCGGAACGCATCTCCTTCATCTATTTGGAGCGGTGCACGATCCACCGCGAGGACAACGCCATCACCGCCGAGGACGCCGACGGAACCACCCACATCCCGTCGGCGACCATCGGCACGCTGCTACTCGGACCCGGCACCCGCATCACCCACCAAGCGATGAGCGTGCTCGGCGAGAGCGGTGCCGCCGTTGCATGGGTCGGTGAACAGGGCGTCCGCTTCTACGCCGGCGGCCGTTCCCTCAACCGCTCCGCCGCGCTTGTGGAGGCCCAGGCCACCCTGTGGGCGAACCGGCGGACGCGCCTGGAGGTGGCGCGCTCCATGTACCGGCTGCGCTTCCCGGACGAGGATCCGGCAGGGTTGAACCGGCAGGAGCTCCTCGGACACGAGGGCCGCCGCGTCAAGGACTGCTACCGCGTCCAAGCACACCGTACGGGAGTGCCCTGGCGCGGCCGGCAGTACGTCCCCGGGGACTTCACCGCGGGCGACGCCCCCAACCAAGCGGTGACGGCGGCCGCCCAGTGCATGTACGGGATCGCGCACGCCGTCGTCGCGGCGATGGGCTGTTCACCCGGGCTCGGCTTCGTGCACTCGGGCCACGAACTGTCGTTCGTCCTGGACGTGGCCGACCTGTACAAGACGGAGATCGGCATCCCGGTCGCATTCGACGTAGCGGCCGAGAGCGCCGAGGACGTCGGTTCCCGTACCCGGCGCGCTCTGCGGGACAAGATCAACAAAGCCCGTCTGCTCGACCGCTGCGTCGACGACATCAAGGGGCTGCTCCTGGTGGGGCGTCCGGAAGCCGAGGCTCCCTCCGACCCCGCGGAAAACCCGGACCGGGTCGGTCTCCGTTCCGACCGTGACGTCGTCGTTCCGGCGGGCCGCAACTACGCAGACGAGGTGACCTGGTGACGGTGATCGTCCTGACCCACTGTCCCGTCGGTCTGCGAGGGTTCCTCACTCGTTGGCTCCTTGAGATTTCCCCAGGCGTCTTCATCGGCGGACCCTCGGCACGAATCCGCGAGACGCTGTGGGCCGAGGTCTGCGAGTACGCGGGCAACGGCCGAGCCCTGCTGGCGTACAGCTCGGACAACGAACAGGGCTTCGCCTTCGACACGCACGACCACAAGTGGAATCCCACCGACCGCGAAGGCGTCACACTGATCCACCGCCCGAACGAGCGCGCATCCACCACCTCACCGACGACCCGAGGCTGGAGCAAGGCCGCGAAGCGACGACGCTTCGGAAACGGATAACAGACCAAGAGCCCCAAATGTCCGATCCAGCGAAAGTAAGCCAAACCCGAGGCCTCCGCCTCCAGAACCCCAGGTCAGCCACCCTGCTCCCCGCGCCTGCGGGGATGTTCCCATCGGCGCCGACCAGCTGCTCACCCTCGACCACTGCTCCCCGCGCCTGCGGGGATGTTCCGCGAGCCTTTCCCGCAGGCATTGCTCACCACCCTGCTCCCCGCGCCTGCGGGGATGTTCCCTCGACCTTCCGGGGCCCGTACTTCGCGGTGGACTGCTCCCCGCGCCTGCGGGGATGTTCCGCGGAAAGCTCTCAACTCGGGTAGGGGCCTCGCCTGCGGGGATGTTCCCATCGTGTTGCCCCGCGCGCAGCCCGAGGTCGACTGCTCCCCGCACCTGCGGGGATGATCCCCACTTGTTGGCCAGGTACAGATCGTGGCCGTTCTGCTCCCAGCGCCTGCAGGGATGTTCCCGACCTCCCGGGTCCCGTGAAGTCGCTCACCGGCTGCTCCCCGCGACTGCGGGGATGTTCCCGGGGCCTGGCGGGCAGCCGGTCCGGTGCGTTAGTTGGTACGGACGTCGACGTGACCGTCGTGTCGATCGGCAAGTTGGCTTCGCACCGGGAGCCCGCGGTGAGTCGGCGCGGCTCCGCGACCTGTGAGCATTGGTCGGCGCGGCGCCGGGCCAGGAGTTCGGCCACGAGCAGCGGTGCCCGGGAGCGGCGGAGGGCCGTTCCGGATCGGTTCGGAACGGCCCCGTGGAGAGCTTGCGCCGTGGTGTGCGGCTGCCGGTTACGGGACGGGCTGCTGCTGGGTGACGCAGTGGATCCCGCCGCCCCCGGTGCCGAGCCGGTCGATGTTGAGCTGCTCGATGGTGCGGCCGGGGTAGAGCCGGGCCAGGGTGGCCTTCGCCGCGGTGTCGGCGCGGGTGTCGCCGAAGTGGGCGCTGATGACGGCGCCGTTGCACAGGTAGTAGTTGGCGTAGGAGGCCAGGAAGTCCGGGTTGGCGGAGCGGATCTTGTTGTAGTCGGGGCCCTGGATCTGGTCGACCGTCATGCGCGTCCCGTCGGCGGCGGTGGACGCGGAGAGGATCTGGTACTGCTGGCGGGCGTCCTTGGCGTACACGTCGTTGTCCTAGGCCAGGGGCATCTGGACGGCGGCGCGGCCGGGGGCGAGGAAGCGCGAGGTCGCATCGACGTGGTCGTCGGTGATGTCCTGGCCCTTGACCCCGTCGAACCAGATGACCTTGGAGGCGCCGTAGGCGGCGAGCATGGCGGCCTCGATCTGCGCCTGCGTCTTGTTGGGGTTGCGGTTCTTGTTCACCAGGCTGCTGCGGGTGGCCATCAGGGTGCCGGCGCCGTCCTGTTCGATCGCGCCGCCCTCGCCCACCAGGGCGGCGGCGGTGAAGGGGACCCCGACGTATGAGGCGATCCGGCCGGCGACCAGGTTGTCCCGGGAGTGGGCCTGCTTCTTGCCCCAGCCGTTGAAGTTGAGGCCGACGGCGTCCAGCCCGCCGGATCCGTTGGTGCGGAAGACGGGTCCCGTGTCGCGCATCCAGCAGTCGTCGACGGGGATGGCGCTGATGACGGTGACGGTGGAGCCGCACATCGAGCGGGCCTTGGCCGCGCTGCCGGAGTTGGCGCAGACGTAGACCGGCTCGTACTTGGCGATGGTCCGTGCGATGAGCGCAATGTCCTGCTGGACGCCGCCGAGCGTGTTGCCCCAGATCGAGGTGGAGTCCGGCCAGGCCATCCAGGTGCGGGTGTGCCGGACGTCCTCGATCGGTACGCGGAAGTACATGTACGAGATGGTGGTGGGGGCGCCGGTGATCCGCTTGTTCATGAACAGTGCGGTGGGCCATTCGGCGACCGGGATCCACAGCAGCTGTTCCGAGGCGTGGTGCTGCAGCTTGGCCTCGATGTCCACCCGCTGCTCGACCGGGTAGACGGCGCTCGCCTCGTCGACGAGCTTGTCGTACTCGGGGTCGCTGTAGCCGGCGAAGTTCATGTACGCGCCGGTCTTGAAGTTCTGCAGCAGGTCGAGCGGGTCGGTGATCGAGTCGTAGTAGGTGAGCGGGAACATGTCGATGCCCTCGCGCGCCTGGGGGTCGGTGAACAGCGCGGTGAAGGCGTTCGGAGCGATCGTCTTCAGCTGGATGTCCAGGCCGATCTGCGTGCCGGCCGCCTGGAGGGCGGTGGCGAGGAGGGAGACGTCCTGGCCGATGGAACTGGTGGCCACGGTCAGCGTCTTGCCGGTGGCGCCGGCCTCCTTGACCAGGGCCTTGGCCTTCTCGATGTCCTGGCCGGTGGGCGGCAGGCTGTCGAAGGCGGTCTTCAGGGTGCGCTCGGGGGCGGCGGCCCAGGCGGCGCGGGTGGTGAGGGAGTTGGTGACGGTGCCCGCCCCGCCGAGGCCGGCCTTGACGAAGCCGGAGCGGTCCAGCGCCAGGGACAGCGCACGGCGAACACGGACGTCGCCGAGGGGGCCCTGCATGTTGGTGACGTTGACGTTGACCGTGCTCAGGCCCTCGCCGAAGTAGAGGGTGCCGGTGCCGCTGCTCTTGAGGCGGGCGTAGCTCTCGGTGGGTATCAGGTAGCCGCCGTCGGCCTCCCCGCTCAGCATGGCGTTCGTCCGGGCGGAGGGGTCGGTCAGGACCCGGAAGACGGCCTTCTTCGCCTTGGCCTTCTTGCCCCAGTAGGCGTCGAAGCGCTCCAGCTCGATCGACTGGCCCTTGTTCCACGTACCGAGCTCGAAGGGGCCGCTGCAGCCGAGGCCGCCCGTGGTGCCGTAGTCCTTGCCGGCCGCCTCGACGGCCGCCTTGGAGGCGACCACACCGGCGGCGGTGGCCATGTACTGGGGGAACTGCGAGTCGGGCTTGTTGAGCTTGACGGTGACCTGCAGCGGGCCGCTCTTGGTGATCGAGGCGACGTTCTGGAACACCTGGGCCCAGGCGGCGGCGTTGTCGGGGTCGCGCTGGCGACCGAGGCTGAAGACCACGTCGTCGGCGGTCATCTCCTTGCCGTCGTGGAAGCGGACGCCGGGTCGCAGGTCGTAGACCCAGGTGGTGGGGTCCGGGTTGGACGCCTTCTGGGCGAGACCGGGCTCCGTGGTCAGGCCCGGGGTCCAACGCATCAGGCTCTCGCACACGTTGGACAGGACGGTGTTCTGCGGGTAGTCGAAGGCCACCGTGTAGTCGAGGGTGGGCGGTTCGGCGTAGACGGCCCAGGTGAAGGAGTCGATGTCGCCGCGGGCCTCGGGCGTCGAGGCCGACAGCTTGACGTCGGTGACACCGCCGGCGTTCTCCTTCGGCGGGCCGGAGCAGGCCGCGAGCAGGGAGACGGACGCCAGGGCGGCGGTCGCGGCTGCGGAAACGGGGCTGAGCCGGCCGCGCCGGCTGCGGAAGCGTCTGCCGGTGCGGGGCGGGGTGGTGGTCATCGTCGCGCTCTCTATTCCGTGAGGGATGCGGGGGGAGGAGCGGGCGGACCGCCGGAGCGGTCCGCCGGGAGCGGCCGGTTTCCCGGGTCAGACGGTGGTCCGCACTGCGGGGATCTGCTGGGTGATGCAGTGGACGCCGCCGCCGCCGAACGCGATGGCGAGGGCCCGTACCCCGATGACCTTGCGGCCCGGGTAGGCCGTGGCGATCACGGCGAGGGCTTCCTCGTCCTGGGGCACTCCGGCCACCGGGACGACGACGCCGCCGTTGGCGACGTAGTAGTTGAGGTACGACACCTCGATCTCGCCGTCGGCCAGGTCGGCGAAGGCGGTCTGCGGCACCTCGATGATCTCCAGGCGGCGGCCGCGGGCGTCGGTGGTGGCCTCCAGCACGGCACGGTTGGCGCGCATGCGGGCGTGGTCCGGGTGGTCCGGGTCGGAGGGCAGGGAGATGACGACCGTGCCCGGGGCGGCGAAGGCGCAGACACCGTCGACGTGACCGTCGGTCTCGGTGTCGAGCAGCCCGCCGTACGGGAGCCAGATGACCTTGGTGACGCCGAGCCGGGCCTTGAGCTCGGCCTCGATCTGGTCGCGGGTCATGCCGGGGTTGCGGTTCGGGTGCAGGAGGCACTGCTCGGTGGTGATCAGGGTGCCCTCGCCGTCGACGGTGACGGCCCCGCCCTCGAGGATCATGCCGGAGGGGATGCGGTCGACCCCGAGGTGGTCCAGCAGCAGGCCGCTGATCCGGTCGTCGGCGTCGAACGGGTGGTGCTTGCGGCCCCAGGCGTTGAAGCGGAAGTCCACTCCGGCGCGGTTGCCGTTGCCGTCGAGGACGAAGAGGGGGGCGGAGTCGCGGAACCAGGAGTCGTCGAGCGGCAGCTCGATGACGGTGACGCCGTCGCCGCACCGGGTACGGGCGTCCTCGCCGAAGCCGGGCGGGGCGACCATCGTCACGGGCTCGAACGCGGCGATGGCGCGGGCGACGTTCGCGTACTCCTCCTTCACGTCGGCGAGCACGCTGCCCCACAGGTCCTCGCGGGTGGGCCAGGCCATCAGACAGCCGTCGTGCTGGGACCACTCGGCGGGCATACGGAATTCGGTCATCAGACGTCTCATTTCTTGCGTGGGTGGAGTCTTCCATTCGACTGAAAATTCAGTCAAGAGCGAAGAGGTGGGACAGGGGTGGGAGCACGGGAGGACTGGAGGAAGCGACTAGGGGAAGTGGAGGGGGTCGGGGGCCCTGCCAGGCCGGAGCGGAGCGCAGGGGCTCGCCGTCCAGCGTCACGAGCCCGGTCCGGGCGTCCACGTCGACCTCGCGGAGGCGGGCACTGACGACCGCGCCTTCGGTCGAGTGCCGCGCGGACCGCGTACCGCGTACGGCGGCCCACGGACGGCGTACCGCGCACGACGGTCCGGCGGCGCCGGGTGGCCGGGATCCCGGAGGGGCCCGATCGGGCGGCAGCGCGACTGACGAAGGCGAGCGAGAGGTCGGGGGCGCCGGGCGGTGCGCACCGACCGGGGGGTCGGCCCCGTGAGCCGGGAAGCCGGGCTTCAGCACCATCCGGCCAGGAACGCGTACGCGTGCGGATCGATGTGCCGGCCGCCCGGCGCGCAGTGGTCGCCGTGCGAGGTCTTCTTCCTCACGCTCGACCCCCGCCCTCGTGTCCGACAGTGACGCCGAGGTGGCCGCAGGCGGCCGCCCTCGCCAGGGCGAGCGCCTTGGCTCCGGGTACGACCCGGGACCCGCCGACTGGGCCCGCCAAGCCGATCGCGATCCGGACTCCCCCTACGGGGACCAGCCCGACCTCGGCGGTGGCACCGGATTCGAACCGGGTGGAGGAACCGGCGGCCACCGCCGGTCGCGTCCCGTGGGCCGCCGCCCGGTCGAAGTCGAACCGCGGGTTCACCTCGAAGAAGGGGAAGGGGAAGGGGAAGGAGAAGGGGAAGTGCGGGGTGGCGCTCGCCCGCGCCGCGTCCGCGATCGGGGCGGTCGCCTCGGGGTCGAGCCGCGGGCCCCGGGCGTGCCGGACGGGCGCCGGGTCGACGGCGGGGCATGACGTCCCCCGACCGTCCCGCCCGGCGGCAGGGCCGGTCGAAACCATCATGGTCATTCCTTCCTCCAGAAGGCGGGCCAGGGTACGGCCGGGGCCGGGGCATCGCCGTCCGAATGCGTGGTGCGCGGGGCGGCGGCCGATGGCCGGTGGCGCGCCGGGGACGCCTCCAGGGGTGCATCGAGGAGTACGTCGAGGAGTGCGGGCCGGGGGCGGGCCGTGAGGTTGCACGGGCCGGTCGGCGGTCCGAAGGGCGGGAGATTCGCTCCGCCCTGCTCGGAATCCTCACTCTGGCATTGACTGAAAATTCAGTCAAGAGGCTCAACGGACCCGGATCCGCAAGGAATCCCGGGAGTCGGGCAGGAAACGCGTGGGAGTCGGGCGGGAGTCGGGCCGGAGTCGGGTGCGGGACCGGCGACCGGCGACCGGCGACCGGCGACCGGCGACCGGCGGGGGGTACACGGGGCCCACGGCCAAGGGTGGGGCGGCATCCGGGCAGTACCCGGGCAAGGCCGGGGCGGGCCGGGGGTCGCGGAACGGCCTCCGGCCCGCGGGTGTCAGTTCTGCCCGAGACCCGAAAGCTCGGCGTCGATGGCGCCCCGCATCAGCTCGCGGGCGTGGCCGATCTTGATGCCGCCGCTCAGCCAGCGCATGCTCAACCCCTCCAGCAGGGCGGTGAGCCGCTCGGCGGCCCCGGCCAGCGCGGATGCCGGCACCATCGGCTGGACCTGACCCAGCAGCGCGGCCACCTCCTGGACCCACACCAGGGTCGCCCGCGCCAGGTCCTCGCGCAGGACTTCGTCGAAGACGGCGCTCGCCCGCAGTTCGCCCCAGGCCGAGCTGTTCTCCCGTACCTCCACGGTGTCCTGGAGCTCCAGCAGGAGGGTCTCCTCCAGCTCTTCGCGCGGGGTCAGCGGCGGCTCGTCCGGATCGCGGTCGGTGGTGTACCGCTCGGCGCGGTCGTTGATGAACTCCAGCGTCTGACGCAGTACGCCCGTACGGTCCTTGAAGTGGTAGTAGATCAGGGCGGTGGAGACGCCGGCCTCCGCCGCGAGTTCCTCCACGCGCAGCCCGCGTACACCGCGGCGGGCGATCACCCGGGCGGCGGCTTCGAGGATCTGAGTACTACGAGACGACATGCTCCGCACCTTACCGGGATGATCGGGTGGGTACGTACGCGGCCCGTCACCAGCAGTGCCGGACGGCGCGCGGGCCGCCCCGGCGGGCGGGTCCGTCCGCGCCGGCCGGGGCGGCCCCGCCATCAGAGCGCCGGCGGCGCGGCCGGGTGGGACTGGGTGGCGCAGTGGATTCCGCCGCCACCGGAGGCGATGCCGTCGATCGGGAGCTGCTCGACGCGGTAACCGGGGTAGGCGGCCTGGAGGATGGCGTAGGCGACGCCGTCGGCATGGCCGTCACCGAACCGCGGCGCGATCACCGCGCCGTTGGCCGTGTAGTAGTTGGTGTAGCTGGACAGGAACTCGTCGCCCCGGCCGGTGATCTCGCGCCGGTCCGGACCGGGCAGTTCGGTGATGGACAGGCGGCGGCCCCGGGCGTCGGTGGCGCTCTGCAGGGCCCGCTTGGTCTCCTCGTAGACGGCCACCCACTTCTTGTCCGCGACGGGGCCGGGCTTGTCGAGGATGACGCGGCCGGGACCGATGAAGCGGGCCAGGCAGTCGATGTGGCAGTCGGTGATGTCCTCGCCGGCGAGGCCGGGCACCCAGATCACCTTGTCGATGCCGAGCGCCGTCTTCATGGCCTGCTCGACCTGGGCCTGGCTCATGCCCGGGTTCCGGTTGGCGTTCACCATCGAACTGACCGTGGCCAGCAGGGTTCCCTCGCCGTCGGTCTCCAGCGAGCCGCCCTCGCCGACGAAGCCGGCCCGGATCCGGTTCACCTCGTACTCGGCGAGGAGCGTGCGGGCCGCCGCCGCGTCGTTGGCGAAGGGCTGCGCGAACTTCGTACCGGCCTTGCCCCAGCCGTTGAAGTTGGTATCCACACCGGCGACGGCACCCGGGGCGACGACGAAGGTGGGGCCGAAGTCCCTGATCCAGAGGTCGTCATTGGGGATGTCGATGACCTGGATGCCGTAGTAGGCGCCCAGTCCGCACTGGTAGCGGGCCTCGGCGACCTGGCCGGGGCGGGCCAGCACCACGACCGGCTCGTAGCGCGAGATCGTGTGGGCCACCTCGGCGATGTCCCTGCGCACCGCCGAGAGGCCGCTGCCCCACACCGAGGAGAGGGCCGGCCAGGCCATGTACGTCCGGATGTGCCGGTCGGTCTCGGCGGGCATGCGGAGCATGTCGGTGCCGTTCTGGGCGGCCGAGGCCGTCTGCACCAGCGGGGGGAGGGCGGAGCCGAGGGCCGCGAGCGGCACGGCCGCCGCGCCGAACTGGAGCACTCGGCGGCGAGAGGTGCGGGGGTTCATATCCATGGTGACTCCCTGATGAGGAGGGGCGGGATGGACGGCATCCTTGCCTTAACTGAAAATTCAGTCAACCTTCCCTGCGTGTCGGACCTGCCATCTGAACCCGATTCCGCTTCCGGAGATCAGCTCTTGCGGAAGTGGTCGACGGCGATCGTCACGGACCCTGCAGAGGTCGCCTCGACGAGCCGTACGATCGCGACTTCCCGCTGGTCAGGGCTTCGTACGCAGAAGGGGCGCTCCTTCGCGAGCGCCTTGAAGGGCAGGGTCGTCACGGGCCGGGTCTCGATGCCCCGCGCACAGTCGTCCGGGGTCAGCTCTCCGCTTCCGTCGGCTACGAAGGCGTCGGACTCCTCGGGGAGCAGGAAGGCGTCGGAGTCGCGCGCGAGGTACCAGGCGGCCGTCTCGACGGGAACCACCTTCCCGGCGCGCAGGTCGAACTCGTAACCGGAATCCGGGGCGGTCAGCTCGGCCTGTGCGTATCCGGGCACGTACGCAGAGGCCGCCGGTCGGGGCGGGGCGGCGGTGGGTTCCACGGCGGGGGCGTCGCCCTCCTCCGGGGGCAGGCCGAACCAGTAGGCACCGCCTCCGCAGGCCAGGAGCGCCGCCGCGGCCAGGGCGACCGCGGGTAGCCGGCTCCGGTCGCGCCGCCGTTCACGGCGCGCCGGGGGCGCAGGGGCCACGGGGGTCACAGGGGCCACCGGGGGCACGGCGGCTACCGGGGCCGGACTCGGGACCGGGACCGGACTCGGGGCGGGGGCCGGGCTCGGGGCGGGGGCCGGACTCGGGGCCGGGGCGTACGGCATGGTTCCGCCCCGCCCGGCGGCCGGGGCGTGATGCGCGGCCGCCGCCCTGGTCGCCTGGAGGTGCTCCGGTACGCGTACGGGTACGGGCACGGGCGGCCCAGGCCTGCCGGACCCCGCGGACGGGCCGGCCGGGGCCGCGGACTCCCCGGCCGGGGCCGCGGACTCCCCGGCCGGGCCGCCGTCCGCCCGGCCCCCGACCTCCTCCAGCACCGGCCGGGGCAGCCAGCCGTCGGTGAACTCCGGCCGCTGGCCCACGAGGGGGTGCGCGCGGACGGCCGCGATCAGTTCGGCGGTCGTGGGACGGTCCTGCGGGGACTTGGCCAGGCACCACGACAGCAGGTCGTGCAGCTCGGGCGGGATCCGGCCGAGGTCCGGGTGCTCGTGGACCACCCGGTACAGGGCGCCGGACTCCGGCCCGTTCCCGAAGGGCGGGACCCCGGCCGCCACGAACCCGGCGAGCGCCCCGAGCGCGAACACGTCGGTCGCCGGCGTCACCGGGTGGCCCAGCGCCTGCTCCGGCGCCATGAAGGCGGCGGTGCCGATCCGAAGGCCCACGCCGGTCAGCGCGGCGGCGTCGGCGGCGCGCGCGATACCGAAGTCGATCACCCGCGGCCCGTCCCCCGCGATGAGCACGTTCGCCGGCTTGAGGTCCCGGTGGACGACGCCCACCCGGTGGATCTCCTGGAGGGCCTCGGCGATGCCGGCGACGAGCAGCAGCACCGTGCGCACCGGCAGCGGCCCGTGCCGCTGCACGACCTGGTGCAGCGAGGGGCCGGGCACGTACGCCGTGGCCAGCCACGGGGTGTGGTCGTCCTCGCCCGAGTCGACCACCTGCGCCGTGAAGAGGCCGTGGATCCGGCGCGCGCTCGCCACCTCCTGGGCGAAGCGCTCGCGGAACTCCGGGTCCGCCGCGAACTCCCGCCGGACGGCCTTCAGGGCGATGGGGCGGCCGCCCGGCGTGTACGCCAGGTAGACCACCCCCATGCCGCCGGAGCCGAGCCGGGCGTGGAGGCGGTAGCCACCGATCTCGTGGGGGTCGTCGGCGGACAGGGCCGTGAGGGCGGACTGTACGCCGGGAAGCTGAGCGAACATGCGGTGGCTCTTTCAACGATGCGGCAATGACCTGGGGCGCATCGTGCTGCTAACTAAAGTTTCAGTCAATGTGTGACAATGCGAGACGCACGCCGCCAGAAGGGAGGATCACCCGGTGTCGGATCGAAGAAGGGCCATCCTGGAGGGCGCCGCCCGGGTCATCGCCAGGCGCGGGGTCCGCGGACTGCGAGTGGGCGACCTGGCGGCCAAGGCCGGCGTGTCGACCGCCTTGATCTACTACCACTTCAAGGACCGGACCGGCATCCTGCGGCACGCCCTGGCCTTCATCAGCGACCGGGCCGACCGCTACACGGGTGCCGCCGACGAGGTGGGCGCCGCACTCCCCGCGACGGACCCGCGCCGGCTCCTGGAGCGGATCCTGCTGCTCGAATTCCAGGACCTGCCCGAAGTGCGCGAGAACAGCACGGCCTGGGGGGAGCTGCGGGCCCACACGATCTTCGACCCGGAACTGCGCGAGGAACTCACCGCAGCCGGTACGGCCTGGGTGGAGGAGGTCGCCGGCCTGCTGGCCGCCGCGTGCCCGGCCGCGCCGGGCGCCGCCGTCAGCGCCGCCGCCGAGCGACTGACCGCCCTCCTGGAGGGACTGAGCGGCCGCTGGCTGAGCGGCCTGCTGCCCGTGGCGCACGCCCGCGACCTGATGCGCGCGGCGATCGGAGTCGAGGTCGACCGGCTCGGTTCCCTCGCCACGCAAATTGACTGAAATTCCAGTCAGTGCAACAGTGGGCGACATCCGGCCCGCACCACTTTCCCGTGCGTACCGGATGTTATCGGTGCAAAGCGTGCGCCCTTTGGATAGGGCCCGGCCCGCCGGCCTGTGCCACGCCTCCCGTGCCCGCCCTGGCCGGACGCCCCTCGCTCCGCCAGCACACGATCGGAGTCCCCCGTGTCGTTCACTCCCCCCACCCGCCGGTCCGTCCTCCGTACCTTCGCCGGGATCGGCGCCGCCGTCTTCGGTGCCGCGGCCTGCGGGCCCGCCGAATCCGGTACGCGGCCCGGCGCCGCCGGCTCCTCCCAGCCCGCCGCGGACGGAAAGCGCCGGTTCGGCGCCGAGTGGGAGATCCACACCCGCACCTTCATGTCCTGGCCGGCCCTCGCCTCGGTCTGGGAGCAGGACCTGCCCTACGTGCGCGAGGACATCGCGCGGATCGCCCGGGCCGTCGGCGACTACGAAGAAGTGATCATGATGGCCCGGCCCGACCAGGTGGCCGCGGCCCAGAAGGCCGTCGGCTCCCAGGTCGAGGTGATCCCCCTGGCCGTCGACGACCTGTGGGCCCGCGACACCGTCCCCGTGTTCGTCGAGGAGGGCGCCAAGGTCGTCGGCGTCGACTTCAACTTCAACGGCTGGGGCAACAAGCAGGAGCACACCAACGACGCCCAGGTCGGGCGCCTGCTGCTGCAGAAGTACCAGATCCCCAGGGTGCAGGCCCCGCTCGTCGCCGAGGGCGGTTCCTTCGAGACCGACGGCGAGGGCACCCTGATGGTCACCGAGAGCTCGATCGTCAACGACAACCGCAACAAGGGGAAGTCCCGGGACACCATCGAGGCCGAGCTCAAGCAGACCCTGGGCGTCCAGAAGGTCATCTGGCTGGCCGGCGTGCGCGGCGAGGACATCACCGACGCGCACGTGGACAGCCTCGTACGCTTCACCGCCCCCGGTGTGGTGCTGCTGGACCGCGCCCACCCCAGCACCCCGCCGGACTCCTGGTCCCGCTCCGCCGACCAGGCGAAGTCCGTCCTGTCGAAGGCGACGGACGCCCGCGGCCGCCGTTTCGAGGTCATCGACCTCCCGCAGCCCGACCTGAACCGGATCACGGGCGAGGGGGACGACTTCGTCTCCACCTACGCCAACTTCTACGTCGCCAACGACTCGGTGTTCGTGCCCCAGTTCGGCGACCGCAAGGCGGACGACCGCGCCCGCGGCATCCTGCGGGAGCACTTCCCCAAGCGGGACGTCGTCATGGTGAAGATCGACACCATCGCCTCGGGCGGCGGCGGCATCCACTGCTCGACCCACGACCAGCCCGGCAAGCCCGCCGCCTGATCCGTCCCGCACGCGCCCCGCGCCCGTGCCCGTGCCCCCGCCCGCACCCCGCACCCCGCACCCCACACCCCGCACCCCGCACCACCGGAGCCACCGTGTCGAACTCCCACCGCCCCGCACGCCCCGCGCGCCCCGCGCGCCGCGTCCCGCTGGTGCCGGGCCTGATCCTGATCGCCATCGTCGCGGCGGTCATCGTGGGGGCGTGGCTCCAGTTCGGGGAACGCCAGGCCCTGGACACGGTGTACACGGCGGGGCGCGCCGACCGGGACCGCATCGACGTCAACGCCACGATCCAGCGCGTCGACGCCGCGGGCCGCGAGATGACGCTGCGCGTCCGGGTCACCCCCAGGGGCGCCCTGGCCGAGGCCGACGGTGTCTCCCCCGCCGATGACCTCACCGTCCAGACCTCGACGGCCACCCGGGGCGACCTCACCTTCAAGGCGCACCAGCGCATCTCCACGATGGACGTGCCCGTGGCCCTGACGGGCGGCTCGATCACGGACTACCCGTTCGACTCCTACGGGGCGGACGTCGGGTTCAGCGCGGTGCTCGGCGGCGAAAGGGTCCCGGTCCGGGTCACGCTCTCCAACAACGACGTCCTGTTCTCGGCGACGGTCGACGCCTCCACCGAGCAGGGCATCGCGGTCCTCGACATCGGGCTGGACCGGTCCAACAGCGTGTTCGTCTTCGCGATCTTCATGATGCTCGCCATGTGGGCGCTCGCCGTCTCGGTCCTGATCGGCGGCTGGTACCTGGTCACCCGCCGCAAGGGCCTCACCTGGCCCGCCCTCGGCTGGATGGCCGCGACCCTCTTCGCGCTGGCCGCCTTCCGGAACACGGCCCCGGGCTCCCCGCCCATCGGCTGCCTGCTCGACTACATCGCCTTCCTCTGGGCGGAGACCGTCATCGCGTTCTGCCTCATCACGGTGGTCATCACGGGCATCCGTGCCGAACCCCCGGCGACGCCCCCCACGAACGCACCCTGAGGGCCGGCCCGGGACGGACGCCGCGGCGCTCGCTCCCGCCGTTCACTTCCCGGCGTTCACTTCCCGGCCGGTCGCTCCCCGGCGGTCACTCGGGGGCGGTCACTCTGCGGCGCGTGCTGCGGGGCGGCCCGCACCGCGCGCTTCCAGTACGAGCTTCGCTGCCGGCCATTCCGGCCGGGTGAGGCTGTACACCGCGGTGTCGCGGATCCAGCCGTCCCGCATGACCATGTGGTGCCGCAGTACGCCCTCGTGCGTCGCACCCAGCCCGGCGATCGCCGCCCGTGACTTCGCGTTCCGTACGTCTGTCAGCAGCTCGACCCGGTTCATCCCCAACGCCTCGAAGGCATGCGTCAGCATCAGCAACTTCGCCTCGGTGTTCACGCCGGTCCGCTGACGGGACTCCGCGAGGAAGGTCCAGCCGATCTCCAGCCGCCGCTGCGCGGTGTTGATCATCATCAGTCGGGTGGAGCCGAGGACCTGCCCCGTCGCCGCGTCCACCGTCGCGTACGGGATCTGCGTGCCCTCGGCACGCGCCGCCATTGCCTCTTCGATGAAGCCGCGGACGTCGTCCGGGTGCGGGACGGACGTCACGGCGAGCTCCCACAGGCTGCCGTCGCGCACCGCCGCGCACAGCCCGTCGTGGTGCCTCAGCTCGAGCGGCTCCAGCCGGACCCGCCCGCCCACGAGTTCCACCAGCTCCACCGGCGCCAGCCCGTTCGACGTCGCCTTCGCCTTGGCCTTTGCCTTCGCCTGCTCCATGTCTGACCTGCCCGTCCCCCGCGTCCAACACGACGGACCGACCTTACTCGGCGCCGATCACCGGCCCCAGCGGAATTCGCCCGGGGCGGCGGCCGAGCCAGCCGGCCGCCGCGCCCCGCGCGCTCAGACCAGTTCGGGCTGCGGTTCGCGTCGCGGTTCCGGCAGGCGCACCGCCGTCTCCGCGGCGGCCTCCCGTTCCCACTTCTTGGTGATCCGTACGTAGCCGTAGATCACCGAGGCCATGGCGAGGAGGAGCAGCGGCCCGAACACCCACGGATACGCGGCCAGCTGCACCGACAGATAGCGGTACGAGATCAGGTACGCGACGAACACCGCGGTGCCGTAGGTGGTCAGCAGGATGCCGGACCGGTCCCAGCCGCGCGCGAGCGAGCGCAGCGCCGTCTCGATGGTGACCGTGAACACCACGCCGGCGATGATGTCCGCGCCGTAGTGGTAGCCGAAGCCCAGGGTGGCGCCGAGCGTGGCGATCAGCCAGAACGTGCCCGCGTAGCGCAGCGCCCGAGGGGCCCTGCGGGAATGGATGAAGATCGCGGTGGCCCACGCCGTGTGCAGGCTGGGCATGCAGTTGCGCGGGGTGAACTCGTCGAAGGGCATCGGTCCGGGAGTACCGAGCGGCGGTGGCGTGTTCGGCCACAGGTCGGCCACCGCCCACTGCGCGCCGTCGGCGCCGTAGGCGAAGATCGGTCCGACCACGGGGAAGATCATGTAGATGCCCGGCCCGAGCAGCCCGATGACCAGGAAGGTGCGCACCAGGTGGTGGCTCGGGAAGCGGCGCAGGGCCGCCACGTGGCGCAGCTGGTACAGGGCGACGGCGACCGCGGCGACCGCGAGCTGGATGTAGACGAATTCGAGGACCCGGAAGCCGACCGTGCCGGTGGCCTCGACGATCTTGCCGGCCACCCACGACGGATTGCCCAGGGCGTGGTCGGCGGTCGCCACGTACTGGTCGAGCACCATCGGGCGGGACTTCGAGGTGATCAGCAGCCAGGTGTAGCCGGTCTTGCGGCCGGTCACCAGCAGCAGGGCCAGCCCCACGCCCTTGAGCAGGAGGAGACGCTCCCGTCCGGTGCGACGCGTGACGGCGATGACGGCCCAGGCCAAGGTCACCAGCAACGCGCCGTTGCCGAACATCATCTGGGCGCCGACCACCCACCGCACGAGCCAGAAGACGAGGTCGATGCCGATCGCGGCGGCGAGCCCGATGAAGCGCTGCCGCCAGGTGAGCACGACCATCATCAGCGCCATGCTGGCGTACAACACCGTGCCCGATTGGGGGGCGAAGATCACTTCTCGGGTCTGGACGGTGATCGGACCCGGCACGCCGTACTGGCGCGCGGCCAGCTCCAGTGCAACGAGGAATCCTAGGCCGATCACACCCACCGCGGTCCACAGCACGACCCGGGGTCGGGGACGCGCGGCGGACCTGGTGCCGTCGCCTATTCGAGAAAGAACCCGCGATATCGAAGATGTCAATTTCCGGCCGCTTATCGTGGTCCAACGTGAACATTGTCAGACCGGACATGTTAACGGAGTGGGTAGGTTTGATTGATCGAGGGTGCCTTATCTGACCGGAAAATGTGACCGGTTGCCGCCCCCGGCGGGGACGGCAACCGGACGTCAGTCGGTGATCGCGATCTTGCCGTTGGCCGGGACGGGCCCCGCCGGTTCGGTCGCGGTCGAGGTCGAGGTCGTGGTCGTGGTGAGCCCCTTGAGGAGCCGGGCGAGGTCGACGCCTGTGGTGGAGGAGAGAAGTTCCATGCCCTGGGCGACGTTGTCGGTGACGGTGCGGGAGAGTTTGCTCGCGCCGTCGGTGGAGATGACGGTCATCTTGTCGATGGCGGACAGCGGTTCGGCGGCCTTGGCCACGACCTGGGGCAGTGCCTCGACCATCATCTGGATCATTGCGGCGTCGCCGTAGCTCTCGAAGGCGTCGGCCTTCTTCTGCATCGCCTCGGCCTCGGCCGCGCCCTTGGCCGCGATCGCCGCCGCTTCCGCGTCGCCCTCAAGGCGGACCGCGTCGGCGATGGCCGCGCGACGGGCGCGTTCGGCCTCACCGCGCTTGGCGCCCTCGATGGCTTCGGCCTCGGCGAGGGCGGAGCGGCGCTGCTTCTCGCCCTCACCCGTCAGGCGGGCCCGCTCGGCCTCCGCCTGGGCGGCGGCGATGGCGGCGAGGCGCTCGGCCTCGGCCTGCTTCACACGGGCCACCCGCAACGCTTCGGCCTCCTGCTCCGCCTGGTAGCGGCGGGCATCGGCGGGCTTGCGGACCTCGGTGTCGAGCTGTCGGTCGGTCAGCGCTGCCTGCCGCTCGGCGACCTTCTCCTGTTCGGCCAGGATCTGCTGCTGCCGGTCGGCGTCGGCCAGCGGGCCGGCTGCGTTCGCCTGGGCGGTGGCGGCGTCGGTCTCGGCCTTGATCTCGGCCTGGCGCAGGTACAGGGTGCGCTGTGCGACCGCGATCTCCTCCTCGGCCTTCAGCCGGGCCTGCTCGGCGGCCCGACGGGCGTTGGCCTCGGCGATGTCGGCCTCCTGCTTGGCGCGGGCGGCCTCGGGACGGCCGAGGTCCTCCAGGTAGGAGCCCTCGGTGGTGATGTCCTGGATCTGGAAGGCGTCCAGGACGAGGCCCTGGCCGGAGAGGCTGGCCTCGGCCTCCTCCGCGACCTGTCCCGCGAAAGCGGCCCGGTCGCGGATGATGTCCTCCACGGACATCCGTCCGACGATGGCCCGCAGCGCGCCGGACAGCACTTCCTGGGTGAAGCCGACGATGCCGTCCTGCTGCTGGAGGAAGCGCTGGGCGGCGGCGCGGATGGCGTCCTCGTTGCCGCCGACCTTGACGATCGCCACGCCTTCGAGGTGCGCCTTGATGCCGCGCAGCGTGACCGCTCCGCGGACGGCTATCGGAATGTGCCGGCTGGACAGGTCGAGGGTGTGGCGCTGCTGGACGAAGGGCACGACGAACACCCCGCCGCCGACCACGACCTTCTGGCCACTGGTGTCGGTGAAGACCTGTCCAGTGGTCGGATCGGTGGACTTCTTGCCGCGCCGGCCGGTGATCAGGAAGGCCTCGCTGGGACCGGCGACCTTGTAACGGGTGACGACGACCAGTGCGAGCAGCACGAGGAGTACGACCACTCCCACGACCGGAACGACGACTGAACTCATGGTGGATCCCCCCTGCCCGCTCTCACGAGGCAGATCGGTGGTGGATGAGAAGGTGAAAGCACCCGGGTCGACGTCCCGGACCGGGCGCTCGGGCCGGCGCAAGGGCCAGCCGCTCGGATCGGCGCAAGGGCCAGCCGCTCGGATCGGCGCAAGGGCCAGCCGCTCGGATCGGCGCGCGGGGCAGCGGCTGGGGTCAGCGCTCGACGGCGCGCACGCCGACCGAGGTGGACGACGGCGTCGCCGTCACCCACACCTCGGCGCCGAGGGCCACCGGCCCGTCGGCGGTCGCGGCGTACTTGACCGGCTGGCCGCCCAGCCTCAGCAGGACCTCGCCGTACCCGCCCGCCGGAATGGCGGTGACCACGGTGCCGGCCGACCCGACGAGCTCTCCGTGGCGCGGGGCGGCCCCGCTGCCGTTCCGGGCGAGGGCAAGGCTCAGCCGGTACGTCGACCAGCCGGCCCCCGCACCGGCCGCAGCCCCGGCGGCGGCTGCCGCTCCCGGCCCGAGACCCGTGGTCCCGAGCACGATCGCCCCCGTGAAACCGAGCATCGAAACGAAGCCCGCGACCACCGGGAGCGACAGCCATCCGTCGAACAGTCCGTCGAGGGCACCGTCGAAGACGCCTTCGAGGACCCCGTCGAACACCAGCGAGCCGGCCAGCAGGACGACTCCCCCGATGCCGAGACCCAGAAACAAGTCCATGAGCACCTCCCCCGCTCGGCCGGCATTTCCGCCGGACAACCGCATCGTGCCAGCGCGCGGAGGTGCCGCACATTGCCTGCCTTCGGCAATCTTTACGACTCTTTGACGCCGCGGTCCGGCAGGGTGCCCCCGGTCACGCCGTGGCGTCGGGCCAGCCCAGCAGCCGCGATCCGATCACCGCGGTCTGGAGCGTGTACCGGTCCGCAGGGTCCGCACCGGTGAGGGCGTGGAGGCGCCCCAGCCGGTACGTCAGGGCGCGCACGCTCAGCGAGAGGCGGCGGGCGGTCTCCGTGGCCACGCAGCCGCTGTCGAAGTAGGCGGTGAGGGTGTCCAGCAGGGGCTGGGGGCCGCCGCGCGCCTGGCGGAGCGGACCCAGGACGCTCTCCACGAGGTCGACCATGACTTGCCGGTCGCGGCTGAGCACCGGGTAGACCAACAGGTCGGACGCGTGCAGCAGCGGCCCCTCCAGCCCCATCCGCTCAGCGATGTCAAGGGCGTTGAGGGCCTCTTCGTAGGAGTGGACGACCCCGCCCGGGCCCGGGTGGGAGCGGCCGACGGCGACCCGCCCGCCGTCCGTCGCCGCGTGCGCCTGCTTGGCGAAGTAGGCCAGGACATCGGGCTGATCGCCGGGGGCCACACAGATGAGGCTGCCGTCCTTGGTGGCCAGCAGGATCTGCCGGTTCCCGAACCGGCCGAGGACCGCCTCCTCGATGCGGCGCGCCACGGGGTAGCCGTCGCCGTACGGCTCGGGTCCGGCGGCCACGGCCACCGCGTGGGCCTGCGACAGGCGCAGCCCGAACCGTTCGGCCCGCTCGGCCAACATGCCCAGTCCGCTGCGCCCGTACAGCAGGTCGTCGATGAACTCGCGGCGGGCCGCCTCCTCCTGACGGACCGCCTGGCGTTGGGAGCGCTCGTACCCCTCGACGAACGCGTCCACCGCCTGCTCGACCGCGGCGAGCAGGAGCGCCGGTGACCGGGTCGGGACGTTCTGGGCGGCGGCCAGATGGTCCCGTATGAGCCCGCGCAGCGGCAGACCGTCCTCCGCCGCCCGCTGTCCTTCGCCGCGGCGGGAGTCGAGCTCGGCGCGGGTGAGGCGACGCCCCGTGGCACTTGCGTCCCGCAGCATGTCGGCATAGCCGCCGAGGCGGTCCTGCGGTGCTTCCCGATCCGCCACCCTGCTCCCCCGATCCCGGCACGCGCCTTCGCCCGCCCTCGACTCGGAACCAGGGTGACACGCGTACGGGGGCGCGCCCGCACCAGGACCTGGAGACATGTCGGTGCGGCAGCCGGTCCGCGCTCAGTCGGCGGCACGGGGGACGGCTCGTGCGAGCAACCCGTCGACGAACGTGCGCAGCACCTCGGGGTAGATGTCCCGCGCGGCCAGCTCGGCCCACCGGACGCCGATGGCGGCCAGGTGGGGCAGCCGGGTCGGGTCCAGGTCGTCGCGGTAGGCGAAGGGTTGCCCTTCGTCCCGTCGACGGCCGGAGTGCGCGCGGACGAGGACCTCGCCGACGGTGTAGTACCAGATGCCGCGGAAGACGTCGACGCTCTGCTCGGGCGTGCATCCGTGGTCGGCGGCGCCGGCCACGATGGCTTCGACCATCCACATCGCGGATTCGTCGAGGAGGCCGACGAAGCCGTCGGCCGAGAGGACCTCCGCGGCCCACGGCCAGGCCGCGAGGGCGTCGTGCATCGCTGTGGTGGCCGTGACGATGCGCTCCCTCGGGTCATCGGGCAGCGGGGGGCGTCCCATCTGCTCGATGTGTTGGTTGAGCAGGAGGAGCAGCAGGTCTTCCTTGTTCCGGATGTGGTGGTACAAGGTCGTCGGCCCGATGCCGAGCTCGGCGGCGAGACGGCGGACCGTCAGCTTCTCCCAGCCGCCCTGGTCGATGAGCCGTCGGGCGGCCACCAGGATCTGCGCACGGGAGGTCAGGGGCGGCCGGCCGGTGCGGCCGTGCGGCGCGGGCGCTCGGGACATCTTCCCATCATGCCGCCCCGCCGTCCTCCGCGGTGAAACGGGTGCAGGTGCAGCCCTTCGCGTTTCACCACGGCCTGCCCGATGATACTTTCGGAACATGTTCCGAAACTCATTAGGCAGCGCAACAGACGGCGTCGGGATGGGAGTTCGTGATGACGAATAGTTCGGGTGTCCGGCCGGGGCTCGCGCTCGCCGCGGTAGCGCTCGTGCAGTTCATGGTGTCGCTGGACCTGTCGGTGGTGAACGTCGGACTCCCCCAGATCGCTGCCGGCCTCGGCTTCAGTGCGGTGGGCCTGACCTGGGTGATCCATGCCTACGCCCTCGCCTTCGGCGGGTTGCTGCTGCTGGGCGGCAAGGCCGCCGACCGGTACGGCCGCAAGCGGATCCTGCTGCTCGGGCTCGGACTGTTCGGGCTCTCCTCCCTCCTCGGCGGCCTCGCCCAGGAGCCCGGCCACCTCGTCGCCGCCCGAGCGGCACAGGGCGTGGGGGCCGCCGCGCTCGCTCCGGCCGCACTGGCACTGCTGACCGCGACGTTCCCCACGGGCAGGGCCCGTATCAAGGCCTTCGGGGTGTGGAGTGCGGCGAACGCGGCCGGCGGCGCCCTCGGCGTCATGATCGGCGGCGTGCTCGTCGAGTACGCCACCTGGCGATGGGTCATGTTCGTGAACGTGCCGATGGCGGTGTGCGCGCTGGCCCTGGCCTGGCGCGGCGTCGCCGGGGGGCCGCCGACCGCTCGTGGTGGCCGCCCGGACGTGCTCGGTGCCGCCCTGGTCACGGCGGGCATGACCCTGCTCGTGTTCGGCGTCGTCCGCACCGATCGGTACGCCTGGACCTCGCCGGTCACCCTGACGACCCTGGCGGTGGCCGCCGCACTGCTGGCCGCGTTCATCCGTGTCGAGCTGACCACCACCCGTGAACCGCTGATCCGACTCGGGCTGTTCGCCAACCGCTCGGTCGCGGGCGCGAACGCCTACACGCTCCTGATCGGCGCGGCCATGACATCCGGCTTCTACTTCGTGTCCCTCTACCTCCAACAAGTCCTCGGAACCGGGCCGGCGCGGACCGGGATGATGTTCCTTCCGTTCGCCCTCTCACTGGTCGCCGGCTCCGTGCTCGCGGTCAAGCTCGGCTACCGCCTCGCACCCCGCACGCTCCTGGTCACCGGCGGTCTCCTGGCAGCCGCCGGGCTCGCCCGGTTCGGCCTGATCAGCCCCGACGGCGGCTTCACCACCGACGTCCTCGGGCCCTCGCTCCTCGCCGGCGCCGGCTTCGGGCTCTGCCTCGGTCCGGTCGTCTCCCTCGCCACCGCCGGCGTCGCGCCCCACGAGAGCGGCGCCGCCGCTGGCCTGCTCAACAGCTCGCGCCAGATCGGCGCCTCGCTCGGCCTCGCCGCCCTCGGCGCCGCGGCGCATCACCGCACCGGCGGGACGGCCACGCCCGGGACGCTCAACGACGGATACGCCCTCGGGCTGACCCTCGGCGCCGCGCTCGTGATCGCCGCGGTCCTCGTGGCCCTCGCCGTCCTGCGCAGAACCGGTCCACCGTCACGGGCCCGGCGGACCGGGGTGGACGGCGCGGCGGGAGCGGACGTGGCAGGACTGCTGCGCCCCTTCTACACGAGCTTCGCCGCCGTGGTGGCCCTGCAGGTCGTCGGAGCATTGGCGGGTCTGATGCCGCTGCTGGCGGTCGCCGAACTGGGGCGCACCCTGCTGGCGCCCGGCCCGATCGATCACGGTCATGTCCGGATCGTCGTGATCGCGGGTGCGGTCGGCCTGTTCCTCCGACTGCTGTTCACGGCCGCCTCCTCGGGAATCGGGCACGTCGTCGACGGCCGGGTGCAACTGGCGTTCCGTCGGCAACTGGCCGCGCAGCTGGGGCGCGTACCGATCGGATGGTTCTCCCGGCGCCGGACCGGCGAGTTGGCGAAGGTGGTGGGGGAGGACGTCAGCGCCGTGCACCCTTTCATCGCGCACACCCCCGGCGAACTCGTCGCCGCCTTCGTGGTGCCGCTGGCGTCGCTGGTCTACTTGTTCACCGTCGACTGGCGGCTGACCCTCATCACGCTGATCCCGGTCGCGCTGGCAGTGGTGCTGGTCCCCCTGATGATGACGCCGACCCGGCTGCGCGAACAGGAGGACTTCGACGCGGCCATGGGACGGATTTCGAGTTCCGTCGTCGAGTTCGTCCAGGGCATCTCGGTGGTCAAGGCGTTCGGCGGATCCGGGCGCGCCCACCGCAGGTTCCGCACGGCGGTGGACGATTTCTTCGGCAGCTTCCTGCGGATGGTGCGCTCTCTCGCCGGGATCGCCGCCGGGATGCAAGTGGCCCTGTCGCCGCCGTTCGTGCTGTTGGCCGTCCTGATCGGCGGTACGGCCCTGATCACCACCAGTGGCATGGCTCCGGCCGACCTGCTGCCCTTCCTGCTGCTCGGACTGGGCCTGACCGCTCCCGTGGCGGCCCTCGGCCACGGGTTCGACGACGTGCAGGCCGCCCGGCGCGCGGTCGGCCGGATCCGGGAGGTGCTCACGGTGCGGTCGCTGCCGGAGCCCGCGCACCCGGTCGCACCGCAGGGTCACCGGCTGGAACTGCGTGGCGTCCGATTCGGCTACGAAGCCGATCACGAGGTCCTGCGCGGGGTCGACCTGGTGCTCGAACCGGGGACGACCACCGCACTGGTCGGGCCGTCGGGCAGCGGGAAGTCGACGCTGGTCCAGCTGTTGCCGCGGTTCTTCGACCCGACCCACGGTTCGATCACCCTGGGCGGTGTCGACCTGCGTCAGCTCGACAGCGGGGAGCTCTACCGGAAGGTCTCCTTCGTCTTCCAGGACGTCCGGCTGCTGCGCTCGTCGGTCGCGGACAACATCGCACTGGCGGTACCGCACGCCGACCTCGACGACGTGGTGCGCGCCGCCCGGCTGGCGAACGTGCACGATCGGATCCTGGAACTGCCCCGCGGATACGCATCGGTGATCGGCGAAGACGCAGGGCTGTCGGGTGGTGAGGCACAGCGGATCGCGCTCGCGCGCGCCCTGCTCGCCGACACGCCGGTTCTCGTGCTCGACGAGGCGACCGCCTTCGCGGACCCGCAGACCGAACGGGCGGTGCGCCGGGCCCTCGCAGCGCGGGATGGCGACCGGACGATCCTGGTCGTCGCCCATCGCCCGGAGACGATCGCCGACGCCGACGCCGTCGTGATGCTGGACGACGGGGCAGTCGTCGAACGCGGTGCGCCGGCCGAACTGCTGTCACTTGACGGCAGGTTCGCCGCGTTCTGGCAAGCCCGACGGTCGGCGATCGCCGACCGGACCGAAGCCCACAGTGGCGTACCGCAAGGAGGCGATCCCCGATGATCCGCACGCTGCTGCGCGTGCTGGGGCAGGAGTACGCCCGGCCGGTGCGTCGCACCGTGGCCCTGATGACGGTGACCGCCGTGGTCGAGGGTGTGTCCTACGCACTGCTGGTTCCCGTGCTGCGGGCGCTGTTCGGGGGCACGCCCGAAGACGCCTGGCCCTGGCTGATCGCGTTCGGGGCCGCGGTCGCGGTCTACGCGGGCTTGCGCTACGTCAGCGACCGGTCCGGCTTCCTTGCCGGGAGCACGCTGTTGCGCGGCACGTACCACCGTCTCGGCGACCATCTGGCCCGGCTGCCGATCGGCTGGTACGACGCGGGCCGCATCGGGGAGGTGTCCGTCCTGGCCGGCCGCGGCGTCCTGCAGGCGATGAGCGTGATCGCGCATCTACTGGCACCGTTCATCTCCGCCTGTGTGACCCCGCTGGTCATTCTGGTGGTGATGCTGGCCTTCAACTGGCAGCTGGGACTCGCGGCGTTGGCCGCCGTACCGATCGTAGCGGCGATCCAGGTCCGGACCGGACGCTCGATGGCCGCCACGGACGCCGAGCGCCACGCGCGCGACCACGAAGCCACCGGGCGGGTCGTCGAGTACCTCCAGGCCCAGCCGGTGTTGCGCGCGGGCGGCCGGACCGCGGAACGCTTCCGGTTGCTCGACGACTCGTTGCGGGAGGTCCAACGCGCCTCCCGACGAACGGTGCTGGCGGCGCTGCCCGGCGTGGTCGGTCTGGCACTCGCGGTGCAGACGGTTTTCACCGTCGTGCTGGCGCTGGGCGCCCACCTCGCGCTCGGTGGGAGCACCGGTGCGGCGGAGGTCTTGGCGATCCTGTTCCTGGCCGCCCGCTGCGCTGACCCGCTGCTGTCACTGTCGGACATCGGCGGTCGGCTCCGCGGCGCACGGTACGAACTGGCGCGGCTCGAGGAGGTATTGCACACCGAGCCGCTACCGGAACCGGCCGAACCGCTCCAGCCGGAGCGCCACGACCTGGAGTTCGAATCCGTCACCTTCCGGCACGGCGACCGCACCGTGATCGCCGACACCTCGTTGTCCGTGCCGGAGGGACAGCGGCTCGCCGTCGTCGGACCGTCGGGCGCGGGCAAGAGCACGTTGCTGCACCTGCTCGCGCGGTTCTACGACGTGGACGCCGGCGCAGTGCGCGTGGGAGGTGTGGACGTGCGCGCGATCGACACGGAGGTGCTGATGGCGCAGTTCGCCATCGTCTTCCAGGACGTCCACCTCTTCGACGGCACGATCGAGGAGAACGTACGCCTCGGCCGCCCGGACGCCGACGAAGCCGAGGTGCGGGCGGCAGCCGGCGCGGCACGGCTGGACGAGGTGATCGAGCGGCTGCCCGGCGGCTGGGCGACGCATGTCGGCGAGGGCGGCACAAGGCTGTCGGGCGGCGAACGCCAGCGCGTCTCGATCGCGCGGGCGCTGCTGAAGGACGCGCCCGTCGTGCTGCTGGACGAGGTGACCTCGGCGCTCGACCCGGTGAACGAGGCAGCCGTCCACGAGGGCATCGAACGCCTCATGGCCGGCCGAACGGTGGTGATGGTCGCGCACCGGATGCGGACCGTCCGACGCGCCGACCGCGTCATCTTCGTGGCCGGCGGCCGGATCGTGGAGGAGGGCAGCCATGACGCGCTGCTGCGCCGTGGCGGCCGCTACGCCGCCTTCTGGAAAGCCTCCCTCGCACCGGCGGCGAGCGAATGACCCGTCATGAGGTCCGGCCCGTCGGCCTGTAGCGACATCTCCCGGCCCCGAGCTGCGCCTGCGCTTGCCCCCCGCCGAAGGGCTGAACCTCTCGCCGAACTCCCCTGGTACTCCTTCACCGGCGGGGGTGATCCCGGACCGTGCCCGGACGGACCGTGCCCGGACCCCTCCTGGCGCCAGGAGCTCAACGCCTGCGGGTGGCGCGGCGCCCCGCTCACGGGGTGAGGGCCCGTTCGGGTTCGGGAGGTGGCAGTATGCCCGTTCATGGCAACGAGGGATGACAGCGATGAGGCGTACGTCGTTGGGTTGTGCGAGCGGATCCTCGGGGAGAACGCCCTGACGCAGCACAGGTTCGACTGGCTGCTCGGAGATCCCGGATCGGGCGGCCGACGCGTCCAACTACCAGTCGACGCCTACTGGCCGGGGCATCGGCTGGTGGTCGAGTACCGCGAACTGCAGCACGACCGGCCGATGCCCCACTTCGACAAACCGGACCGCCTCACCGTCAGCGGTGTCCACCGCGGCGAACAGCGCGCCCTGTACGACGCCCGGCGCGAGGAGCAGATCCCCGCGCACGGGCTGCGCCTGGTCCTCGTCCGCCCCGCCGACCTGGATGCGGACGGCCGCGGACGACTGCGCCGCAACGAAGCGGCCGACCTGGCGGCGCTGAAGGAGATCCTGGCCCGTGCCAGTGACGAGGACCGGGTCACCGGTACCTTCCGCACCTGGCTACTGGCCGAGGGCTGGACACCCGTCGATCCCACCGACCGGTGGACCGACTTGGAAGCCGTACGCGGCCGGGATCGGCTGATCTGCGAAGCGAAGGGCCGCACCAGCGAGAAGGGCACCGACGCCGACACCGCCTACGGCCAACTGCTGCGCCGCATGACGAGCCCGGACCCGCACACGCGCTACGCCCTCGTCGTGCCGTCCTCCTCCCTCAAAGCCGCCGCACGCGTCCCGACCCACGTCCGACAGCTCCTGCGCATCGACGTGTACGAGGTGACGGACGACGACCGGGTGCTCCGGCTGACCGACTGATCGATGCCGGGCATCGCGTCGACTTCGGATTCACTGCTTGCGGCGGGGAGTTGCCGTCCGCGCCGCGGAAGTCGAGATCCGCCGGGGTACTTGCGATCGCACCCCGCCCGCCCTGCCCCGATGCGAGAATGCGGCTCTTGGCCGGAGAGTGCGTCGGCTCACAGCGGGGCACGAGCACCGACGGAGGGATTGCCATGGCGTTGCCCATGTGTCCACTGTGCAGCGACGACGAAGACGTCGTAGTGATCGGCACGTTCGGCGGCGGACGTCGACTCGTGAAGCACCGGTGCGGTTATGAATGGGAGCACAGGGAGCCCACCGTCCCGCGCAGGGACCCGCCCCGCTCCTTCCACGACCTCAAGGCCCGTTTTCCGAACGCAGAGGACGTCGATCGCGAGCAGTTGGAGCGCGCGGCCCTGCTGAAGGAGCAGTACCTCGCCGTCAAACCGGACCTCGACCCCGACGTGGCGGCCTACTGGTCGAAGTACCAGCAGGTCTTCTCCCCCGACGGGCTGTGGACCTGCGACCCCAGGACCCTCAAGGACTTCGCCAACTCCGAGGTAGGAGCCCACCCCGGCAACCAGGCCACCTTCAACTCCGCGTGGAACGACATGGGCGACACCGCGGCCGGGGACGCGACCCGCCAGACGATCGAGTACCTCCTACGCGGACCTTCCGACGTACCGCTCGAAGACCGGCTCGAGCACCTGCTGTCCGGCTCGAAGCCGTTCGCCATGACCGGCTTCAAGGAAGCCCTCCTCACGAGGGTCCTCTGCGTGACGAACCCCGACCGCTTCCTGACGATCCTGAAGTACACGACCCGGGCCGGCGGCAAGCGCGAGATCGCGCGGATGGTCTACGGCCTGGAACTGCCGTCCCCCGAATCGGTGAACCGGACCCGCGGCCGGCTCATCCTGTGGAGCAACGACCTGCTGCTCGACCTGGCCGGCGAGGGCTTCGCGAACCGACAGCACGCCGCCGCGTTCCTGTGGTGGGCGAAAGACCAGCCCGGAGGGCGACGGGCAGCCTGACCCGGGCCCCGCAGGTTCGCGGTTCCCGGTTCGCGGCCCGGCGGATCCGGCCTGCCGGAGGCCAGGTCCGCCGAGCGTCCGACGGATTGGCCGACCACTCGGCCGGGAGCCGGCACTCGGCCGGTTCCGGGTCGGCATACCCACACCCGTACCGACCGGACCAAATCCCACTGGAGCCTATCGCGCACGGCCCGATAGCAGACTTGGTGCCTCTTCAAACAATTCAAGGCGTACTTACCACTCATGATCGACCCGCCCTGCGCCGAGATGTGAGCAGTCTTCTTTCGTGTCAGCCTGGAAGTGACACGTTGCACCTTCACGGGGGTCTCTAAGCCGAGCAGATAAGCACTAGTTGCGACGCTGGAGGATCACGATGATGGACAGCAGGGATCAGAAAGAGCTTCAAACCACGCGGGCCTGGGCCGGCGTCCTAGTAGTTCTTATCGGCGATCTCGGTATAGCCCTATCCGCAATTCTGATTGCATTGCATCTCAAGATGGGCACCGAGTCGGTCGCCATCCTCACCAGCGCATTTACCGCAATAGCTTCGATAACCACTGCGTATTTTGGCATTCGGGCCGCCGCCAACACCGCGCAGAGCGCCGTGGCCGTAGCCTCCCGCGACGGCCAGGGCAGCAACAAGACACCAGGCAATCCGCCACTCACGAAGTGAATACATAGCCTTGCACCTGCGAGCCGCCAGAAAGGTAAGACCGGGGCACGACGCGGGTTCCAGGCGGACACACGTCTGCACGCCCTGGGGGCGAGGTTGAATGGCAGCCTCGTCGGCGTCACATACTTTCTCGTCCATCCCAACACGACGGGCCCAGACGTCTGCTTCCTGCAAGACGTTCACCGCACCAGAACTGCCCGGCCAAGGCGTTGCTCGTGCGCTGATCGTTGCGGTGTCTGAGTGGCCCCAGGCGCGCGCCTGCTGTCGTGCGTACGGGAAAACCCGGGAATCCAACAGTACGGCCCGGCATCCACACGACCAGCCAGCCGAGAATCCTCAACGTCGAGCACCTCCACGGGCCGGTAGCTGTCACGCCCGCAGGTACGAGTGCACCGCCTTCACCCCGTACAGGCCGATGGTGCGAGTCAGCCGCAGGGCGAGCGCGGTGAAGTACTTCTGGAACGCGTCGCATTTCCTGTACTAGGAGGTAGTGGTACCTCCCCCACGGCCCGTCGCCGACATGCTGCGAGGCGCAGGGTAACGCCACGCCCCTTGAGCACGTGGCCTTTCGCCTGCTCCCGCGTTTCGAACCGCCAGACCAGGCCGGCTTGCGTACCGTCTGCCCTCAGTACGCCCCACCTGCCGCGGGAGCGGGCGACAGTGGCTCCGCAGGAGTGGAAGTCGTCCGCCCAGTCAAAAGGGCCGGCAATCGCGGCAGCGCCGTCCCGGCCCGGGAAGGACAGACTGTGGCCGCTGCTGCGGACGGGTCCGCCCACGCCTCACGGCGCGATCCACCGGTGGCACGACTCCAGGATCCACGCGCGCACGCGTCGATCAGGCACCGGCCGTGAACGGGCCGAGGACCCCGCACCGATGCGGTGTGCTCCGCAGCGGCGGCGACGGACTGGCGCCGTTCCGCACGGCCGACGGGGAACCGTCCACCTCGACACCAACGGCGGGGAAGTCTGCCAGGCGCAGGTCGCGGCCGAGGACGGGGGGCATCAGCTCTGCTCCATAGCCGATTGCGTGAGCTCGCCGTCACTGGCTGGACCACGGCGCAACTGGCCGATTGCACCGTCCCTCCTCAGCTCCCGCGAAGTGCGACACGTCATCGGGATGTTGGCCGAATCCCGGCCGTTCGCAATGGATCGCCAGGATAATGAGCGAACCGACAGCTGAGCTCTGGGAGACCTTCAGTGGCAGTGGCAGGACAGAAGCGGCTGTTGCACGACGCGGTGGTGGTCGTCCCTGGCATCATGGGCAGTGAGCTGGTCGACACGGTGACCGGCAAGGTGCTCTGGGGTGCGCCCCACCTCTTCCGGTACACGGCTCGGATGCAGCTCGACCGGTTCAGGTCGTTGGCCCTGACCGACGACGAACGGGCTGGGCGTATCGGGCGGATCAGGCCGGGGGGACTACTCTCCGCCCATGAGTGGTTCCCCAACCTTGGCGGGATCGAGCCGTACAGCAAGATCGTCCGTGACCTCCGAGCCCATGCTGTCCATCCCCATGCGGTGGCGACCTTCGCCTACGACTGGCGACTTTCGGTTCGTCACAATGGCCTCAAACTCGCCGAGTTCGCCAACCGTCACCTCACGGCATGGCGTGCTCATCCCAAGCACGACCAGCACATGATGAGTTCAGGAGAAGAGCGGCCCGGTCAACTCCTCTTCGTCGCACACTCGATGGGCGGGCTGCTGGTCCGCGAGGTGTTCGCGACGCCGGGGGCGGCAGACGAGGTGGCCGGTGTACTCACTGCGGGCACTCCCTTCGCGGGCTCCGTGAAGGCGGCCGTCGTCCTCAGCACCGGCCGGAACGGCGCTCCGTGGCTTCCCCGCGAGGAACTGCGCGGGATCGGGCGGACCATGCCGGGGCTGTACGACCTCTTGCCCGGCTACCGGTGCCTGTGGGAGGGCGGCGATACCAGGCGTCTGACGGCCGCAGACATAGTGGCGATCGGCGGCGACCCGGACTTGGCGGCCGACACGCTGTCCTGGCAGCAGCAACTGGCAGGCGTTCAGCTTCGTGAACACAGTCTGGTGGTCGGCGTCCGACAGCCCACGCCCGCCAGCATGCACATCGATTCCGGAGAAGCGGTCGCTTCCGAGGAACTGCCGAGACGGAAGGAAGGAATGCCCTTGCAGCATCCGGACGGCAGCCCAATGCACCAGGTCCTGGGCGGCGACGGCACCGTTTGCACCGCCGCCGCACAGCACGGCGGGGCCCGCGAGATCCCCGTTGCACGCAAGCACGGAACGCTGATGTCCGGCAATCTGGTGCGCACCATGGCCGTGTCCGCGCTCAGTCGCATCCGCGGGATGGAGGAGCTCGGCGACATCCTCGGCGACGGCAAGTTCGGCCTCGATGCGCCCGAGGCCATCGGGGTCGGCGAGGAGTTCGCCATCCGGCTCGCAGGCACTTCGAACCCCGCCGCCGTGAACTGCACGGTGGAAGAGGTGACGGGATCGCGCGCCACTGTCCCCGCCGAGCTCCGCCGCGACCGCGAGAACGCGGACACCCTCTCCGCCACATGCATCCTGACCCAGCCCGGCCTCTACCGTATCGAAGTCTCTGGAGGCACCGAACCCGTCTCGCACTTCGTCATGGCCGCGGTGGCGGACGCCTGACCGATGCCCGGTACACAACCTGGCGTCGACAGCGGCGACGCGTACACCGCCGCAGTCGGCACGACGCTCAGCAGCGGCTACGGTGAGGATCACGTGGCGGAGATGCCGATCTTCGCCATCCCCGTCGACACCTTCAACGGCGAACTAGTCAAGGATGTCGCCGCCACCGCAGAGGCCGCCCGCATCACAGATCTGCTGGGTCAACTGGGCGCGGTCGCCCGCCCGTGGGATCGGGCGGCGCCGACCGACCTGACCGCCGTCGACGACCGGCTGGCGGACTGGGCCGCAGGGGGCGGCGCCAGGACCTCGGCCTTGCTCTGGATCGGCCACGGCAGATCACTCGGGCAGCGGGCCGAACTACTCGTTCCGGCAAGGGCGGACAGCGAGCGGGACGCCGCGTTCGTCCCGCAGAGCCTGGCCCGGCACCTCGACGACGAGTATCTGTCCCGAGAGGAACGGCACTGGGCGCTGGTCATGGTGGAAGCCTGCGGCGCCGCCGGCTTCATGGATCAGGTGGAGGGCGAGCTCCGCTGGCTACAGCGGACCACGGGCAGGGATTTCGGCGCGCTGCTGATCGGGTCCGGGGAGAACCACGGCCCGGGGCACCTTGGGACCCTGTACACCGAACTCAATCGCGTCCTGGCCGGCTACACCGACCATGACGTCGATATCCGCCCGGCGGACCTTGCCGCCCGGCTCGACGGCAGCCAGGGGCTGATCGTCAAGCCGGTGGGTATCGGCCGCTGTCTGCCGCTGCGCCGACGCCCCGTACAGCCGCTGCCTGTCACAGCCACGGTCGAGGACTACCAGCGCCTCCACCGTCTGCTCGACGCATCGAACGACAGCGCGCTCGCTCACTTCCTGCGCAAGGGGGTGTGCAGCAGGTCAGCTGAGCTGTCCTGGGGATTCACCGGCCGCACCGCCGACCGGGAAGCCGTCGCCGCGTGGCTCGCCGACACCACCGCACCGGACATCCTCGCCGTCACCGGCGACCCCGGCGTCGGCAAGTCCGCGTTCCTCGGCAACCTGCTGATGCACGCGCACCCGGAGATCGGCAGCGAACTGGAAGCAGCGGGTTTCAGCGAAAGGCTCCAGCCAGGACTCAGCCTGCCGCCGTTCGACGCGGTCGTACACCTCACCGGAGCCGATCCCGACGAGGTGATCGACCGACTCGCCCATACGTTCGATATCCCGAACATCCTCTCGCCCGAACTCTCCGCCGAGGGCCGCGTCGTCGCACTCGAAACCGCACTGCACGGCCGTGGAGCGGTGCACATCCTCGCCGACGCCCTCGACGAGGCGGACGAGCCGCTACTCGTCGCCGACCTGCTGCGCGAGCTGGCCCAACTGCCAGGCGTCCGGCTGATCGTCGGCACCCGCCCCGACGCAGTACCGTCGGCTCCGGGAGCGGCACCGGGGCGGACGCTGCTCGACGCGCTCGGCGAGGGGACCGGGCAGGCACGGGCGCATTGGTTGGCAGGAGACCCGGAAGCGGCACGTAGCTACGTCGATACGAGCCTGCGGGAGCTCGGGAGTCCGGAGACCGTAGCGTCCGTCGCAAACACCGTGGCAGAACGTGTTGCTGATGAATCCTGGCAGTTCCTTCAGACGGCACTTGTCGTCAGGGAGATCGAGCAACGGCCCGAGCTGCTCACCCCCAGCCTTCGCCCGGACCTCGACCGACTGCTGACCCAAAACGGGCGCGGCCTCCTGGATGGTGCGCTCGCGCGCATCACCGACGAGTTCCCCGCCGCAGAACACCTGCTCACTGCCCTCGCCCACGGCCGCGGCCGCGGCGTGCCGCGCGCGGACCAGGTGTGGGCCACCATCGCCCGGGCGTTCGCCCCGGACGGCACAGCCCCCGCCGACACCGACATTACCTATCTGCTCGACCGCGCCGCCGCCTATGTCCTGCTCGACGGTGATGAACGGCAGACAGTTCACAGGCTCGCCCACCGCACGTTCTCCGACGCGCTCAGGGCACAGTCCGGGGCCGACCACAGGGTCGCCGTCGTTCGCGCCCTAGTCGAACTCATTGAGCACGGAGCCGAGTTGTCCGACAGGCCGGCCAACGACTACCTCGTGCGCCATCTCTCCGGCCACGCCGCAGCCGCAGGACCCGCAGGCTGGCGCGAGCTTGCGGCGTCCACGCGCGCCCTGGACGAGACGGCTCTACCCGATCTCGGCCGGGACGTCCTCGCGGCCCGCCTGACGCTTCCCGCGGGAGGATCCGCCGAGGGCCTCCCCCCAGAAGTGCTGGGCAGCCTGACCGCAGCACCGCTGATCCGTGCAGCCCGGCCCTCCGACCGACCGGGATTGCGTCAGCTGGGCGCTCTGCGTACCACCGGCCGGCTGCCCCAGGCAGGCCCCGGGGCGTCGTGGTGGGTGAGCTGGGGGCTGTTGCGTCGCCACGCCCCGCACCTGACGCTCGGCGGGCACACTCGGCCGGTCCGCGCCCTGGCTTCCTGGAACGAGGGCAGCGCCAGGTTTGTCAGCGGGGCGGAGGACGGCTCGGTCATGGTCTGGGATCCGTGGTTCAGCCACGCCCCGATCGCGGTGGTGCCAGGTCCGCCCCGCGCGGGGCTGACGGCACTGGCCGCCTTTCCCCCGACGGCCAGCGGCCACGGGCCGCGGGTGGCCGTCGCCCACGGCAATCGGACGGTTCGTGTGTGGGACGTATCCAGCGCGCCGAAGAAGGTCGCCGAGTTCGACACACCAACCTTCGTGACAGGCATGGCCGTCGCGCCGAGTGGGAGTGGGCGGCTGACGCTGGTCGGGCCGCAGCACTACGTCGCCGTGGTGGACCTCGACAAGCAGGTGCCGCGCCCACAGGTTGCCCCCACGACTTACGGGAAACCGCGCACCGTCATCGCGATCGACGCCCGGCGCGTTGTCACCAGCACCGACACCCGCCTCGTCCTCTGGGACGTCACAGGGGAGAAGCCGAAGCGGGTGGCCAAGGTAGCCACGACCAACCCACAGGCTGCGCTCACGCTGCTTCCCGGTGCCGGGCGGGCGACACGTCTGGCCAGCGCCGCCACAGAGAACGGCGCACGCCAAGTGACCTTCTGGACCGTCGACGCGGACGACCGCCTGGTTCACGACGATGCTCCCATGGACACCGGATCCGCCGACCTGGTCACCCTCGCCGGTATCGCAGGCCCTGGCGACACCGCGCGGCTGCTGACCGCGACCAGGGACGGCGTCTTCCGGCTGTGGGACCTCTCCACCCGCAGCAGCATCACCGAGATCCGCGCCGACGGTCCTGTCGGCGCGGCTCGGCTCACCACCGTCGCCGGACCACCCGGCCTCGCAGAGGCCACCGCGCTCCCGGTCACGGCCAGCTCGCTGGATACCCGAATCCGGATCTGGGACCCGACGCCCCAGGAGGCGGCCGGCCTTCAGGTCGCAACTTCGGGCGCGCAACGCGTCACGCGCATGCTCGCCACCGACGGCGAAGAACTGATCACGGTCCACTGGGACGACGGCACGGAACGAACCTTCGCCGCCGTTGACGGGACCGAGCGCCGGGCCGAGGGGGCCAGGTCCGCACCGCTGCCCCCGTGGGACATCGGCCTGCCCGACAACCTGGGAGCACCCGTACGAGACCGGGCGACGCTCGAGCGCGGGCGGACCGCCGTAGCGGTCGAGGACGGAGTCGTGGTGCTGGAGACGGCACCGACCGAGTTGCAGGCGTGGAAGGAGTCAGTTCCGGATGATGGCATTCGACGGCGCGAGCCCCCAGGAGATCATTGACAAGCTGTTCGTGGGGAGCGACGCGCCCTACGGCCCCTACGAGTGCGTCAAGAGGCCCGAACCGCTCGGCGACCGCATGCTATGGGCCACGCTCCAGCGCCCCGGGGACGAGTCCGACCTCTTCGACGCCTTCCTGTTCGGCAAGATCTTCGGCGTGGCGGGCGAGCTCTGGGAGCACGAGGTCCGCAACCTGCTGCGCCTCCAAGCAATCGGGCATCCCGCGCTGCCGGAGATCGTCGACGGAGGACTCGACGCCGGACTCGGAGTCGCCTTCACCATGACGAGGCAGATCGGCACCCGGCTGAGCGAAGCCTGGGACCGCGATGACTTCCCGCAATGGGTCAGGGACAACCGCAGCCTCGCCTTCGAGCAGTACAGTCTCCTCGTCGACGCACTCAGTCAGTTGCACGGAGCGCGGATCCTGCACCGGAACCTGACTCCTGGCGCGATCACCATCCGCCAGAACGGCGATGGCCGGTACGCTTTCGCCCTCGGGCGGTTCGAGATGAGCGCGCTGCTCGGCAACCTGGTCAGGACCCTCTACGCGCCGTCCAGGAACGACGAGTATCGCACTCTGATGAACACGCTCTACCTGGAGCCGCCCGCTGGCATCGAACGTGCCCATCACCTTGCCTACCTCGCGCCCGAGACCTGGCCTTCGCTTTTCGACGAGGCGCCCGAGCCCCGGCGCGACTGGAGCAGCACGGACGTCTTCGGCCTCGGCGTTTTCGGCTGGGAACTGTTCTGTGGGCCGCTCGCCGAGACGCTTCCGGAGCCGTACACGGCGATCTCCACCGCCGGTCCGGGTGAGTTGCCCGGTGCCCTGAAGACCCTGCACACGAAGATGCGCCAGCATCTGCAGGCCCAGGCCGGCCGGGGCATCCCCCGTGAACTGGTTCGAGTTCTGGACGGGATGCTCGACCCGGAGCCCGGCGCGAGGCGCTCCTCGTTCGAGGCAGCCCGCTCATTGGAAGAACACTGGGGGGCGATCTGTGATCTATGGGAGGACATCGACCCCGAACGGCAGCCCCACCTGGTCGCGTTCATGCCGGCCGAGTCAGTCGACACCGTGTACCGACAGCGCCAGTGGATCGCCCACAGCCCCGAGGAACCCACCGGACGCGACGAACTCCGGGACTTTCTGAAGTGGGAGTTGAGACAAGCCGAATTGGTGTGGTCTCCGGGCGGCGCGAAGGGCTTCGTCTCCGGGCGTGAGGAGCGCCTGCAGCAGGCCGAGTGGGCGCTGATCGGTGAACAGGCCGTCTGGTTCTGCGCGTTCCTCTACGACGAGACGTTCTCCGGGCAGATCCGGACCAGGCACACCCGCACGCTGGTCATCAAGTACCTGGTCGACCGGCGCTTCGCCCAGGAGATCCTCGCGGCCCGGCCGCGGCGCCGGATCGGCAGGATAGACCTCGTCGCGTACCGTGCCCGCCAGGATCTCAGCGCTCACTTCAAGGACCGCCCTGACTGGACGCCGCTCACCGATGCCGTGAAGGCCGGCCGAGCTGCCCACGACCCCGGGAACCAGCAGTTGCTGAGGTCCATGGAGTTCATGCTCGACTATCAGGGCGTCATTCAACGGGCCCGGCAGTACCCGTACACCAGGGTCGAGGAGGGCAACAGCGGCAGCACTCACATCCTGCAGATCGATCGTGACCGCGACCCCGAGTACCGGCACAGCAGCCCTCTGCTGACCGCCTTTGCAGCCGATCCCCGGCGCCGTCCGGAACTCGGCGACTTCGCGGCCTCCCTCCTTGCCGAACAGGCGGAGAAGGACGGCGAAGTCGCGCTCGACGTGGTGGCCGGGGAGGGCACCCCGTACTTCGGCCGCGACCGGATGCAGGTCACGCTGGTCGGCCGCAAAGACGCGGACACCGTGGAGGTGCGTACCTCTGACGCAAAGCAGCTTCCGCCCGTCGGCTGGCTGCGGCCCGCCCAGGACCGGGGCACAGCCATCCAGCTCAGCAGGATGGCGCGCGGCGTGGAGGCCCTGCGGCAGAAGCAGGGGCTGATGCGTGCCCTGCACTCGCCCTCTTCGATCACCATCAACCGGGGTCAGTGGCACCCGAACGATTCCGACGAGAGCCCGCGATTGACCGGCAACGCCATGAAGATCATCGGAAGGATGCTGGAGACCCACCCCTTCTTTGCCCTTCAGGGCCCGCCCGGCACCGGCAAGACCACCATCGCGACCCGCGCCGTCCAGCGCTACCTGTGGGCCGAACCCGGGGCACGGGTCCTGGTGAGCGCGCAGTCGAACGGCGCGCTCGACCACCTCGGGCTGCGGCTTGTCGAACAGTTGCAGTCCGAACTCGAGGAACGGCGAGTACTACTGCTGCGGGAAATCCCGGACTCGCGGGGATTGGACAGCCTGCCGCCGGTCCTTCGCCCATACACGCTGACGCAACTCTCCGAGAACCTCAGGGACGACATCCACCGGGCAGCCCAGCGGATGTCGGCCCCCGGCCCGGACGGGGCAAGCATCGCCGGGGCCGAACTCAGGCTCGCGCGGGAGTGGGCAGACCTCGTCGAGAACAACCTCCTGGAGGTCTCCGACAGAATCAAGGCCGGTGCCAACATCGTCCTTGCGACCTGCTCGATCGCCGGCACGCTCAGCGAAGAGATCCGGGACGCCTCCGACATCTTCGACTGGGTGCTCATCGAAGAGGCGGCCAAGGCCTGGCCCACCGAGATCATCATGCCACTGGTACTCGGCGTGCGGTGGACACTCATCGGCGACCACCGCCAGCTCGGCCCGCACCGGGCCACCGACGTGCGCAACTTCCTCGAGACGCTACGGGAGAGCGGCAACGTGCAGGTCGCCCGCCACGTCGAGATGGCCGAGAGCTACCTTGCCCACCTCGAGCTGTTCGGGACGCTCTTCAAGAAGGACGAGCAGCAGCACCGACCCGGCTCGCCCCTGGACAAGCTCGAGCAACAGTTCCGTATGCACCCCGACATCGCCGAACCAGTGGCGCGGGCCTTCTACCAGCAACGCGGCGAGGACGGCGAGGTGAGGTACGACCCGACGGGCCTGCCCGAGAGTTTCCTCATCACCCCGCCCACAGGACTCGCCAAGCGCCACGAGCTGACCACACCGCCCTACCTCGCGGGCAGCCCCCTGGTCTGGCTCGACACCTCGCACCGCCGCGACTGTGCCGACAAGCCGTACTGGCGCAACGACGGCGAGGCGAAGCTGGTCACCGAGCTCGTGGACCAGCTCGCCGGCACTGCCCACAGCGACTCCCTGGACCTCGCCGTGCTCACCCCGTACAGCCAACAGGTACGCGCTCTGAAGCAGTTCGGAAACTTGCGGAATCACGTGCACACGGTTCACTCGTTCCAGGGGCAGGAGGCGGACCTGGTGATCGTCTCGCTCGTCCGCTCGACCGTGCAGGGCCCGGACACCCGCCACAACGTCGGGCACGTGGCGCAGGCCGAACTCGTCAACGTCCTGTTGTCCCGGGCTCGCAAGCTACTCGTCGTGGTCGGTGACCTGCCCCACTTCGAGGAGCACGGCGGCGAGGCCTGGAAACACGTCACCACGGTGTTCCGCCGCATCGGAAAGATCAAGGACGCCGTGCAGGAGCCGCTCGTATGAACGTCACCATCGCCGTTCCCGTCCGCGCCGTCACCCTCACCCTGGTGCTCGGTCCCGAGCAGGGCGCGACCACCCTGGAGGGACTGGCCGCCCGGGCTGTCGCCGCCGGCCGTCGGACGGTCGCCGACCTTGCGGACCTCTTCACCCTGCCCCGCCGGGTGATGCTCGACGTCGTGCACGGCCTGTGGACCAAGGGCTACGTCTCGGTGGACTTCTCCGAAGGCCGACTCGAACTCACCGACACCGCCAGGGACCTGATCGCCCAGGGCTCCGCCCTCGCGAGCGCGGGGGTCCAGCAGGAGCAGCGGAAATTCGTCTACGAGCCGATCACCGGCAGCGTGTTCACCTACGCCTCGTCCCTGTCGTCCCCGCCCGCCGGAGCCATCGAGGCCCCGGTCCGCCAGGGCATCGGCACCGACGACCTGCCGCGCGGCGAACTGCTGCGCGCCGTGAGCTCGGCGATCCGGTATGACCGGCGCAACCGTGGCCTCCGCCAAAACGTCCTCGACGTCTCCTTCGGCAACCCGCTACTCAGCGCCGACGGCTCGATGCGCTGGCTGTCCGTGCGTGGTGCCGTGCACAGCGACTTCGACACAGGACGTCTCTCCGTCGAGATCTCCGACGACTCCGAATGGAACCAGCAGGCCAGGGACCGGTTCCGGAACGAGATCGCGTTCCTCTCCGAACAGGATCCGCCCCACCCCTTCGTCGCCAGGCTCCGGGACGTGGCTGAGCCGAGTCGTCCCGCGCGCACCGACCTCGGCTACCTCGGTAGCCGACTCACCCGGCTCGCCGACGCCGCAGCGGCCACGCCTGCGACCAAGCTGAAGCTGGCTCACGAGGAACTCCAGACCGCCGCGCGCAGACTTGGCGAACGCATCGACTACCTGGCCGGCTTCCGGGCTGCAGCCGAACCGGTCGCGGTCGGCGAGGGAGTCCGTTGGACCAGGTCCGACCTCATCCGATCAGCCCGCCGCCAGATCGTCATCGCCGCCCCCACCATCGAGTACGGGCCGCTCAAGGAGATCCTGCCAGACCTCGAGGACGCGTTTGAACGGGACGTCACCGTCGTGCTCCTGTGGGGCACCTTGGTGAACACCTCCCTCCCCAACAAGGTGGCGAACGCGCTTCACGACCTCAAGGCTCGGTACGGCGACCGGATGATCTTCGCCGACCGCGGGGCCCGCATCCGTGCCAGCCTGGTGATCCAGGACGACGAACAAGCCTGCATCGGCTCCCGCAGCCTGCTGACCGGCGACCCCGGCGGCTGCGTGCTCGTCCGACGCGCCGAGGGCGCCGCCGAACCTGCACGGTGCGTGGTGGACCTGCTCATCTGGGCACGTCGGTACTTCCCGCACTGGCATGCCGGCCGTCGGATCGCGTTCCGACCGGAGGACCTCGGCCGGAACACCGGCATCGAGCCGGCCCCCGTGCCAGCGCCGGTAGCCCGCAACCTGCCCGAGCTCCCAGAGGAAGCCACTCGGGACAGTGCAGTCGCCCGGATCCGTTGGGCTGCGGACTGGCGGGACACCGCCATGCGGCTGACCGGTGCGGTCGAGGGCCTCCACACCGGAGTTCCGGTGGTCCTGATGGCCGAGGACGCCGAGTACCAGTCTCTGCTCCACCACGCGCTCCACTCCGAGGTCCGCCGAATTGCCATCACGGACGACGACGCGGATCACGACGCCTGCGGCGATGCCCTCGGACGCCACCTGCAGGAACAGCTTGAGGACGGCGCAACCGTTCACCTCTTCCACCCGGTGCCGGCCGGCCCCACCGCCTCCGAGGCCTTCGAACAACTCACTGCCACCGTCCGCCGCGCAAGGACACTGCGCCACGCAAGGGCGACCACACGGTCGGTGGTCTGCGACCAGGTGGTCCTCGTCGGCAGTTGCTCACCGCTCGTCCGCCGATCCCACCGAACAGACGCCGACATGCTCAGCGGACACGTCGGCCTGCAGATCCTCAGCGCGGACTTCGCCGCCCGCCACACCCATGAACTCGGCATCGCCAACTGGCACAGCGCACCGGCGCAGGATGCGCCAACAGCACCGGCCGAAGCGGCGGAGGACCGCGCCTGGACCGACCTGGAGGAACTCCTTCGAGCCCCGGAGTCATGGGGCGAGTTGCGCAGCCAGGCTGTCAGTACGCTCCTCTCCCGATCCCAGGAGGAACCGCAATGGCAGCGCTGGGCGAACTGGCTGATCGAGGATGCCTGGCGCCGCCACGCCTTCGTAGAAGCCCACTTGCTCGCGCCGCTGACAGCAGGCACGGGCCCGGTGTCACCGGAACTAAGCACCGTCGCCGTGCCGGTCGAATACGGCCCGACCGGCGATTCGCTCTACTACGCGGCGCTCGGCCTCCCCGCTCGACGCGAGGAGCGGGCCGTGGGCCTGACCGGAGCCATCGCCGAACTCCTGCTGTGGGGCGGCCCGGCAGGCGCGGATGTCTTCGCGGAGCTGTCAGCGGATGTCACTGAGGTTCCCCTGCCCACCGTCTGGCGCGAACTCGGCCAAAGAGCCGTCGCCTACCACGAGGCCACCGGACGGGCACTGCCGCTGCGACAGCTGGCCTCGGAAGCCGGACGCACCCGGCGCGCCGAGCAGCTCGCCCAGGCTCGGCAGGTACTGACGCAGCGCGTCGAGGATTTCCGCCCCGCCCGGCAGGCCTTCGCCTTCCGTGGCGGCTACTACTTGCACGATCACCTGTTCGCCGCAGGCGGGCTGATGTCCCGCATCCAGGAAGTTGCCAGCGCCCCGGACCCAGGCACCGCCGACACGTACGCGGAACTCAAGTCGGACCTACCGGCTGGCCCGGACATCCTCCTGTACCTCGACAAGATCGTCGCCGATGGCCACCATCCCTCGATCCAGTGGACCAACTACAACCTGATGCGCTACGCGGCTCGTGCCGCCGACATCGTCGCCAACGCCCGCGAGGTCATCGCACTCATGGAGGAACTCGCCACAACCTCGAACGGCAGCACCGGCGCCGACGGCCACTATCACGAGGTCACCCGGCTCATCCGCGATCGCTGGGACGAGCTGTTCCAAGAGGCGGAGGCCTTGGGTCCGTTGCACGCACAGCCCTCCCTCGCACTGTTGCACCGCCTTCGCCCCCTGAACCACGCCGGTGGAGCCCAATGAGAGAGCGGAGCCGGCCCATCGGATTCATCAAGCGGAACGCATCGCACGAAGCGGCACCAGATCGACACAGGAGACAACATGAGCATGCCGCTGCGTGATCTGCTCGCCGACTGGCCCGACCGATTCCGTCACCAGGCCGTCCTCGTCGCACTCGCGGCAGACAAGGATCCCGACCCCCGGCAGTTGGCCATGGCTCTGCTCGACACCTACCACGGCCCGACCACCCCGACCGAGGTGTACCACCGCCTACTCGAGGCCGGCGAGTTCGAGCTCGCCGACGGTATGCTGACGGACTGCCGTGAGCTCCGCGACGGCGCCGCCAACTTCCGACAGGCACTCGGCAGCGCCCGCGCGGCGGCCGACGAGGCGGTGCGGTTGAAGGTCGCCGAACTGCGGCGACGGGCCGAGAACGCGGACATCGCGCCGCCCGCCGGACTGGACACAGACGATCTCAGGAAACGCACACGACTCCGCACCGCTCCCGTCGCGACTCTGCTGGCGCAGCACGAGAAGATCCTGACCCAGGACATCGCGACCGCCGTCGACGCACTGCGTGCGAGCACCGTTGCCGACGAGCGGGGCCCGGCACGGACCGCCTACCTGAACGACCTCCTCGCTGCCGGCCAGCTGCGGGTTGCCCGCGCCGTACTCGAACGGGAACCACCTGGTGCGCTGCTGCCGGAGGCCGTTCCGCAACTCCAGCCCTGGCGTGCAGCCTTCGACCCCGACGTGGTCTGTCAGGTCCTGGTGGATCCGAGCGCTCCGCGGGTGGCGGAGTACCAGCGGTGGGAGCCCGCCGACCCAGTTGCCCGGGCGCTGCTCGACGCCTACGACGACCTGATGTCCGAGGAGAGCTGCACCCGACAGGCAGTGGTCGCGTTCACTTCTGCGCTGGGCCGCTTCCTCGGAACGGGCGACCAGCTCGCGCCGGTCACCGCCCGCCCGGACGGCGCCGGATTCCTGACCTCCCTCGACGGACTCTTCGCCGAGGACCCACTGCGCCACCTCCACGACACCGACCGTGTCGACTTGTTTGTCTCAACGCCCAACAGCCCGGGCCTGCCGAGCGACCTCGCCGGGCTGCAGCAGTGCATCGCAGTTGGGCGCGGCCTCACACCCTCGGGTTACCTTGGCGGAGAACCATGCGCCGTGCTGTCCACCCGCGACCTTCTGCGGCTGCTTCCCCTCACCACACACCGGCCCACCGCGATGCTCCGCCTGCTGGCCAGGCAGTGGCCGCTATCCGTCCTCGCCGGGCGGAGCCCCAAGGATCTCAACCGGCTACTGGGCGACGGCGAGACCCGGTGGCAGCGCCTCCGCTGGATCGTTGACCTCGCGGGTCTCGGCGACGCCGTGGTCGTCGACGAAATGGAGTCGGCAACCGGCTTCGACATCGGCCTGCTGCACACCATGCTTCACCGGGCCGCGCCCGATCAGCCCCGGACCACCCTGCTTCCGGGCGGCCGCTTCGCCTCGTGGCAGGGCGACACCGACCTGGTGCGCGCCATGGAGGAGCACCTGGAGGGCCGATGCCAGGATGAGGCGACCCTGGTCACCCTGTGGGCGACACTGTACGTGGCGGAACCGGACGGCCGCGTTCGCATGGACGACGTCCGAGCGGTGGCCGCCATGGTGGCCACCGGGAAGGACACCGCAGCCGCAGTCGCCGCCGGAGCAGCCGCACTTGCCGCCGATGGGTTCCTCCGCCCCGACGACGAGGCCGACCACTGGCTGCTGCCCCGGGCGAAGGTACTCGGTATGCTCGCCCAGGACGCCGAGGAACGACTGACCCGCGCCGTCGCACGCCTTCCGGCCGCGACGGCCACCGAACCCACGGACGCTCAGTCGGCCCTGCTCGCGCAGCTCACCGGCTGGCGCAGCAACCGGCACCGCCTCGCCCCCGACTTCGCCGCCTACCAGTCCCTGACTGGACTAGTCTCCACAGACCGCGACAAACTACTCTCCACCGCCAGCCGGGTGCTAGCCCAGACCGAGGCCGGAGCCCGGCTCGCGCCTGACGGAAGCTCACGACTGGACCACGTGCTCAGAGAACTGGCGGCCGAACTGGGCGCGGTCCACCCGCAGGTGGAGGTCGACATCCGCTGCCCGGCCAACGCCTACTCCGCCCTCTCGGCGGACGCCCTGCGAGTGGTCTTCTACGAAATCCTGGAGAACGCGGCCGAATCCGTGTCCGCCATCGGCGGCGGCACCGTACAGGTCATCGTCCAGATCGACGATCCCGACCTCGTCGTCGACGTCCTCGACAGCGGGGAGGGACTCGTAGGACAGTTCCAGGACCGCCCCACCCTGGTGTTCCGGAAGGGGCGCACGACGAAGGGCCCCCACCGGGGAGACGGGTTGCACCAGGTGCGCAGCATCCTGGCCGACGTGGCCGAGGGCCCCGCCGAAATCACCCTCGGACCCGCGGGAGACGCACACCCGACCCTGCGGGGAGTGCACGTACGCCTCGACCTTCCCCAACCCGCCCGCAGGGTCGACCGGTGACGCCTCCCGCCCGCACGCATCCCGGCCCGCACGGCCGACGGGGAGGCCCAAGCCCCCAGATCCCCCTGCCACACCACGGCCTGCCCAGCGCCTGCGCCCGCAACACGGGCGCCCTCACCTAAGAGAGGGCGACATGGCACACCGGAAAGACCGTCACTCCTGGCGATGTGAGCAGGACGTCTCCCCTGGAGCTGCGTGCCTTCGCCATCTCGCTTGGGCATGCGCTGCGAACAGGAAGGTGAGCTACCGCGACGTCGGGCGATCTCGCTCCCCAGCCGGGCCCTCATCGGCGTACGTATGGCCATTGAGGTCGTGCAGGACCTGGCCGACGGCCGCGTCATGGAGCAGGCCGTTCGTGACGGGCTCATCAAGGTCACCGCTACCCGGCGCAACGACTGGCAGCGCCACTACCAGCAGGTCGAGGACGAGTTGAACGACCCGCGTACGCTCGCCCTGCCCGACCGGGAGGCCCCCAGGTCCTCGCCAAGGCCCCATGGAGACCGCACCACTCAACCGTGCCGATCTCCGCGCCACCACAGCCCCCTGCAGCTCGGCGTAGGAGAGGCCTACATCCGGCTGCCTGACGACCAGATCCGCAAGCTCCGTACTCCCCGACCCCCCGACCCCCCGACCTTCGAGGTCTCCCCCGCGGCCTGGCCGAGGTCGAGCGGTACTGCCTCAATCGGTACTTCGACCCGCCCGGGCCAGAGGTACGTCTCTCATCTCCCCTTGCCCATTTCCCTCGGATGCGACGGAGGGCATGATTTGACCTCAGAGGGGGGAGGAAAGCCGCACTTCAAGTCTTCGGAAAGGTGGGCAGAGAGCGACTGTCTGATCCAAAGCTTACGCCCGGTGCTTCCAAAGGCAGGCTTCCCGCCACCCTCCACGGGCTTCCCGTATTCGGAATCTCAAGAAACTCATGTTTACCCCCTTTAAGGATCTCCAGTTCTGGGGTTACTTCATATACACCGCCAGGAGACTCAACTCCAAGCGTGAGGTTGACCTCCAGAGCATCCCCTTTGGCTAGGTTCACTTTGAAGCTCTTAAGCTGCTTGTCCTTCTCGTCAGTGATTACACTTACGGAAGGTTGACGGTCAACGCTTTGGTAGATGTTTCTGACGTATACCAAACTTCCCCCACCCCGCTCGCAAGGAATCACGCCCGTGGCCATCCTTGGCTTATCATCAATTCTTCGCGCATTGTTGCGGATACCCAGCACGACAACGGACTCATCGCGTTCTGTCGTAAGTACGAAGCGAATGACAATGGCCCCTGGAACGCTTTCTTTTGACTTCAGCCAGGACTCCAGTTCTGGGGTGCACGCCCCCTTCACATTCGCCGGCGTTTTGGTGATCGCTGCTACTGAAGCCGGGGTGACCCATGCAAATCCGTTTTCTTGCGATACAACGGAAATTTTGGGCTCTGGTAGATGTCTGGGGGGGTAGCCACTGGGGCCACGCAGCCGCTGCGCCGATAGCCGTTCCGACGAGCGTGACGACCGCCCCGAGTGCAGCCCACACCAGTTTCCCTCCACCGAGCAGCTTATTGAGCCTGCTAAGGGCTGTCCCGTAACTGATCTTTGAGTCGACGCTGGTGTGGTTGGTCGTGGTGGTGCGGGTCGCCGCCTATCCGGCGAGGGCGAGGTTGTGCAGGCGGGCGATGCCGAGCATGGCGTGGTGAACGCCGTCGCCTTTGAGACGGCAGTCACGGAGGATCTTCCAGGTCTTCATGCGGGCGAAGACGTGCTCGACGCGGGCACGGACCTGCTTGTGGGACTTGTTGTGCGCCTGCTTCCAGTCGGGCAGGTCTTCGCCCTTCCGGCGGCGGTGGGGCATGACGAGTCCGGTGCCGGGATAGCCGCCGTCGGCGATCGTGAGTGTTTCGCCGACGGCGGCTTTGACGCCGGACTCTTCCCAGGCCTTGCAGTCGTTGCGGTTTCCCGCGAGCGGCCGGCCGACCACGACGACCAGGCGCGTGTCGGCGTCGATGACGATCTGGTGGTTCGTGGAGTACCGGTAGTTCTTCGACTGCGCCGAGATGGCGTGGTCGCGGGTGGGCACCAGGGTGCCGTCTACGATCAGCACAGTGAACCGTTCCGGGTTCGGTAGAGAGCTCAGATGTTGGTTGTGACCTGGGGTTTCGTGGTGCTCAGGTAGTGGTTGGTTTCGTATTCGGCGGGCGGGATGTGCCCTATCTCACCGTGGAGCCGGGTGTGGTTGTACCAGTCGGTCCATTCGGCGGTGGCGAGCTCGACCTGGGCGAGGGATCGCCAGGGCCGCTGCGGCTTGATCACCTCGGTTTTGAAGAGGCCGATCGTGGACTCCATCAGCGCGTTGTCGTATGCGTTGCCGACCGATCCGATCGAGGCGGCGATGCCGGCCTTCTCCAAGTGTTCGGCCAGCGTGAAGGACGTATATTGCGAGCCCGCGTCCGAGTGATGAACCAACTCGCCTGGCAAGGGCGGGTGTTGGTCGCGGTCGCGTTGCCACAGTCCCATGTCCAGTGCGTCCAGGACGAGCCGGGTCTGCTTCGTGGTCGAGGCGGACCAGCCGACGATGCGGCGGGAGAAGGTGTCCACGACGAAGGCGACGTAGACGACGCCGGAGAACGTGGCGACGTGGGTAAAGTCGGCGACCCAGCAGCGGTTCGGCGCGGACGCGACGAAGTCGCGGTCGACCAGGTCCGGCGCCCTGGGCGCGGAGGGGTCCGGGATCGTGGTGATCACTCTCTTGCCGCGGACGGCGCCGGTGATGCCGAGCTCGCGCATCAGCCGTTCGACGGTGCAGCGGGCCACGGTCTGGCCCTGGCGGTTCAGGTGCCGCCAGATCTTCCTCGCGCCGTAGACACGGTAGTTGGCGTCGTATGCCTCCTTGATCAAGGTCTTCAGCTCGGTGTCGCGAACGGTGCGGGCCGAGGGTGCCTGCCGGCGTTTGTGGTGGGCGTAGTAGGTGGACGGGGCGATCTTGCAGTCGTGCTCGGTCAGAACACGGCAGATCGGCTCGACTCCGCCGAAGCGGTCCCGGTGCTCGTCGATGAACGCTACGAGCGTGTGTGTGGCCGGTCGAGCTCGGCCGCGAAGAAACTCGCCGCGGCCTTGAGGATCTCGTTCGCCCGCTTCAGCTCGGCGTTCTCCTTCTTCAGCCGCTTCAGCTCGGCCGACTCCTCCGTCGTCGTCCCGGGCCGGGTCCCGGCGTCGATCTCGTCCTGACGGACCCACTTGCGCAGCGTCTCGGTCGTGCCGATGCCGAGCTTCGCGGCGACCGCTTTCATCGCGGCCCACTCGGTGTCGTAGTCGGGCCGCACCTCGGCGACCATCCGCACCGCACGACGGCGCAGCTCAAGCGGGTACTGGGAAGGACGTGCCATGACTCGATCCTCTCAAACGATCGAGTCCCTACCGAACCCGGAACGGTTCAGCCCTTAGTAACGCGCCGCAAGAAGATGGTTCGGGGTGGTTGCGCTGACTGAAAGATCACAGTCAGCCCGTAGCGCCCCCGACTGAGAGGTTGCCAAGTCGCACCTGCACGAGCTGATCAAGCGGGGTCGGGTCCCGTTTCGTGTCGTCTCGTTAGGCAACCGGTATCGAGTAATCATCGCATCGCTCATCGGCTATCTGGAGGCAACCTGAGGAGTGCGGGGTATCGCTGATGGTATGAGTGTTTGCATGAGGTGGGTACGCGATGAGCAAGCCGATCAGCAAGACATCACTCAAGGGCGGCACGACCCGGTACCGCTTTGTGACCGATGGTCCGCGGCGGCCTGATGGCCGCAGACGCCAGATGAGAAGAACGCCTCAAATTACGACAATGCCATCCGGCCCGCGCGATTGTTTCGTTCGTAATGCCGCTGAGCACGTGCGCGTTTCGCGCGACGCGCCACGAAAGGCGGCCTTTATCGAAGCAATCAAACAGGATCGGCTCTTCGGGGTGATGCTCCTGACCCTCACTGCTGAGCGTCCCGCCGAGGCGTGCGGCACTCTCTGGGAGCAGGATTTTACGACCGCAGCCTTCCCAAGCGGTCGCGGAACAAGGTGGTGCAGCGTCCGTGACGTCTTGTGACACGACAGCCCACACAAACGATCAAGGGCCTTGCCTCACCGAAGTGAAACAAGGCCCTCATCTGCGACTACGGGAAGATTCCCTAGTCGGGACGACAGGATTTGAACCTGCGACCCCTTGACCCCCAGATGTGCGGGCCACCGGGATTGTCTGCACATAACAGATTTAATCCGGGCGCAAGTTGTGCGTGGGGAGGGCTATCGTGCGCCATCGCGCACACCGTATGGTCCCCAACTGGTCCCCAGGGCCCCTCGGAGGAGCACTCGCGGCAGACACCTCCGAGGCAGCCACCGCTGCCCAGCATCCGCCGGCAAAGCGCAGAGCCGGGTTGCGGCGCGCGGCGTTTGTCACGGGCTGCTGGCCATGCTCCTCGGGTGTGCCTGGGCCGACCCGATCGCCGCCCTGGTGATCGCCTCCGTAGCCGTCAAGGAAGGCCGTGACGCCTGGCGCGGCGAGTCCTGCTGCGGCCCCATGCCTGTCGGCGACGCGATCAAACCTGGCGAGACCGAGGCCAACTGCACGTGCCCGCCCGGCTGCGACTGCTGCTGACAGTGCACGCGGTCAGCTGAGCACGTCGATCGCATGCCGAAAGACCCCGTTACCCCGTCGACACGGGCTCGCCTCCTCACGGTGATGGCGTCACCCGGCTCACGGAGTCAGCTCCCGCAGGTCCAGCGGCATTCTCCAGAAGTTGCGTCGGCGTGCGGCATCGAGCTCGCTCTGGAGTGGAGACGGAGGCACAACGAGAACAGGGCAGGCGGCGTGCGCGAGGCAGTAGCGAGCCACCGAAGGGCGGACGAGGCGGCGCAACGCGGCGCGTGATCCCGTGCCGACGACGAGGAGGTCGTCCACGTCGCGGGCAGCGTCCACGAGGGCCGCGCCCGGGGTCCCCCGTACCGTGAGGCCGGCGACAGTGACACCGGGCTTTACGGCACCGAACGCCGTATCGAGGACCTCGCGGAGTCTTTCGACAACCGCGGCGCGGCATTCCGCCAGGGCGGAGGGCCCGAGGCTGTTGCGGCTTCCGAGCTCACCGCCCGGTAACTGCCAGGCCAGGACGACCCGCAGCTCCGCGTCGCGCACGCGGGCCTCTGCGGCCGCCCGGTGCAGCGCGGACAGACTCCCCGGCGTTCCCGTCACACCGACCACGACTCTTCGCACGGCCTCTTCCCTCTCTGCTTCGTCCACCAGTTCCCATAGAAGAGCCGGAATGGAGGATGACGTGATGTTGCTGATGGCCTTCTAACGCGGAGATCCGTAACCATGACGGGATTCTGATGCCCGTGGCTCCGGCCGTCAGTGATCCGTAAGAACATGGCCGGTCGCCGTATGGGTCCCGTTACGAGGTGGCCACAGGTGCAGGGGTGCGGGGATAGCTTCGATGACGCGCCCCGGCCCGCCTCCCCGCAGCCGGGGCGCCAATCGCCACTCGTGGTTCCTCAGGGAGGGCCCCATGTGTTTGTTCCTGTACGACGACGACCCCGAGCCTGAAGAACAGGCCCCGGCCGGGCCTTTGTACGTGCCCGCCCGGCCGGGAGGAGCACACCAGGTGGTGCGGCTGTTCCGCACCCCGTTGGGAACCCGTACCGCCGTCGGCTTCACCAGCCCGGACCGGCTCGCCGCCGCGCTCGGCACGGCCCAGCCCTGGATCCGGCTCTCCGAAGCCGCTCTCCGGGCAATGTCCGAACCGCTCGGGGTGAACCTGCTGACCGTCGACCCGACCCTCACCGCTCCCCCGGTCACCGCGGCCGCGAGCACCGCCCTGCTCGCGGCACCGGTCACGCAGGCACCCGGAACCACGGCCCGGACGGCCTGAAGGGATCACACATGACTATCACCGCGCTCTCCGCCATACCGACCGACGCGCGTGAACTCTCCATATGGCCCGCGTCCATGACGCCACTCCCGCACGGCGGCCTGGCCGTCGGCGGGGTACCCCTCACCGAGATCGCCGACCGGTTCGACACACCGGCCTACGTGCTGGACGAGGGCGAGGTGCGCGGGCGCTGCCGCACCTACCGGAACGCGTTCCCCGACGCCGATGTGCTGTACGCCGCCAAGGCGTTCCTGTCCCGCGCCATGGTGCGCTGGGTCCAGGACGAGGGACTGGGCCTCGACGTGTGCTCCGCCGGGGAGCTGGAGCTCGCCGTCACCGCCGGCTTCCCGCCCGAGCGCATCGTGCTGCACGGCAACGCCAAGTCGCCCCGCGACCTGGCGGCGGCGCTACGCCTCGGTGTGGGGCGGATCGTCATCGACAGTCCGTCCGAGATCGCGAGGATCGCGGCCGCCGTCGGCCCCGACGGGCGCCAGAAGGTCATGGTGCGGGTGGTGCCGGGCGTCTCGGCCGGCGGCCACGACAAGATCCGCACCGGTACGGACGACCAGAAGTTCGGTCTGTCCCTCACCGACGGGGGCGCGCAGCACGCCGTCACACGGATCCTCGGCCAGCCGCAGCTCGAACTGACCGGCCTGCACTGCCACATCGGCTCCCAGATCTCCGACGTGAAGCCCTATCTGGTCGCGCTGCGCCGGATGGTGGGGCTGATGGCCCGCATCCGCGACGCGCACGGCGTCGTCCTGCCCGAGCTGGACATGGGCGGCGGCCACGGCATTGCCTACCGGCCCGGTGAACCCGCCTTGGACCTGACCGCGCTGGCCCGACGGCTGCGGGCGGAGCTCATTGAGGGCTGCGCCGCTGCCCGGCTGACCGTCCCCCGGCTTCTCATCGAGCCCGGGCGGGCCGTCGTCGGGCCGGCCGGAGTCGCGCTGTACCGGGTGCTCGCCGTCAAGCACACCGGCGAAAAGGTGTTCGTCGCCGTCGACGGCGGCATGAGCGACAACCCCCGGCCCGCCCTGTACGGGGTGCGCTACGCACCCCGCCTGATCGGCCGCCGCTCGACGGCCGGACCCCGTACGACCACGGTCGTCGGCCGCCACTGCGAGGCCGGCGACGTCCTCGCCGCCGACGTGCACCTGCCCGGCGACATCCGCCCCGGCGACCTGCTCGCCGTTCCGGTTGCCGGTGCCTACCAGCTGTGCATGGCATCCGGCTACAACCTGGTCGGCCGCCCCGCCGTCGTCGCCGTCCACGAGGGCACTGCCCGGCTCCTTGTCCGGTGCGAAACCCTGCAGGACTACCGGAACCGGGACATCGGCATCTAAGACCACGCCAAGGCACGTCCGCCGCCTACGCTTCTTCATGTCTTCATGGTGAGATGCGGGAAGAAGTGGTCATGGACGATCGCGACGCGTAGCCATCCGAGCTGAGATCGCGTAGGTGCGGCGGCCGGGCGGATCGTCAGCCCTGATGACCGCCCGGTGCCTGCAGCAGCCGGTCCAACTCCTTCCCGGCCTCTTCGTATCCGGCATCGAAGATCCGTTGCAGCTCACGCAGGTCACCGGCTGCCACCGCGCGTCGGGTGAGTAGGAACCCGGCGTGCCGGGATCCCTCGTCCAACAGGTCGCTCAGCTCCGCGAGGTCGTCAGCCATGTCCGCGAGGTCGGCCAGCCGGTCCAGCGCGGTCTCGTTGCCCTCGTCGGCCAGCTCGCGGAGGGTCTCCCGATCGGGATTCGTGTTCTCCATGACGCCATGCTGCAACCTTGCCCCTGGGGCAAGGTCAAGTGGGACGATGAGCGCGTGATCACCATCGGACAGCTGGCCGGCTACATCGGAGTGTCGATCAAGACCGTCCGCGTTTACCACGACAAGGGACTGCTCCCCGAACCCGACCGCGACGCGTCCGGCTACCGGCGGTACGGTGCGAACGACGCCGTCGAACTGATCAAGATCCGGACACTGGCAGAAGCCGGCGTCCCTCTGGCTCGTATCCGGGATCTGAGAGCGGCGAGCGACGAGGAATTCCGGCAGGCGCTGGGCGAGATCGACGACGAACTCGGCGCCCGCATCCGCAGCCTGCAGGAAACACAGGGGCGCCTACACCGGCTCGCCGCCGGGCGGCTGGTACCGCTACCCGGCGAAGTCGTCGCCCATCTGGAGGACCTGGCCCGTTGGGGATTCACGCCTCGATGGGTGGACCTGCAACGCGACCTGTGGATCCTCGTGTTCGCCACCCACCCGGACCGTGCCATCACCCTGTTTCACGACCAGGCCCAGATCTTGGCCGACCCGACGCTACGGCAGCTCTTCCTCGGCTACGACCACGCGCACGACCTCGACGCCGACGACCCGCGCCTCGACGACCTCGCCCACCGCATCGCCGAGGCGAACCGGGAGCGCTACGGGTCCGACGAACGGCCCGGCCTGGATAAGGACTCCGAGATCCCCGCCCTCATCCAGGGCACGGTCAACGCTTCGTCCCCGGCATGGGAACGACTCGACTCGCTCATTCGCGCCCAACTGAACGCATGACATGAGCACCCTGAAGCGATCTGCGAGGCGCGCCTCATCTCGGACCATCACAATACCCTTGGCTGCGGCGTGGAGCGGGGTGGGCGAGGGCGCCATCTTTCCAGGTCGACCCGCATGGCACGGCGAGGGGTCTGTTCACCGTCCCAGTACGGCGCCGCAGACGCGATCGACGCAGGCGGGCACCCCAGCGGTGGCGGACGACCGTAGACGGCGTCACCTGCAACTGGCTCGCGGTCACGCGTCCCAAGCGACCGGGAGATACCTCACCCCGCAGATGTCCCGCGTCTCGGGACGCAGGACAACCTCCGCGGCCGGTACGGCCATGCGCAGCGTGGGAACGCACTCGAGAAGCGCGGAGAACGCGACCCGCATCTCGACACGGGCCAGCTGCGCACCCAAGCACCCGGTCTCGCCGTGGCCGGAGGACCAGGTGCCCGCCCCGCCGGACTCCCTCCGGAGGTCGAGCACGTGGGGAACGGCGTAGTGCTCGGGGTCCCGGCACCCCCACGTGTAGGCGAAGCGTCGGGGTTCGTCCCGTGCGGACGCGATCCGCAGCGGCGACGGGACGTGTACGTGGTCGACGACGACGCTTTGCACCACTCGATCGCGATCAGCTCGAGGGCAGACGCTCGAGGCCGGCAGTGGCGCGGATCGCAGGGTCCGGTACCTGTTCGCCGATTGCTGGCACCCTCCACTACTCGGTGGTACCGTATAGCCGTACTCGGTACTACGCAGTACCGATGGCGCCGAGGAGGAAGACTTGAGATGGACGACCTGACGGAGATGCTGAAGGGCACGCTCGAAGGGTGCGTGCTCGAGATCATCGACCGCGAGGAGACCTACGGGTACGCCATCACCCGTCAGCTGAACGAGCTGGGCTTCACCGACGTCATCGAGGGGACGGTGTACACCATCTTGCTGCGACTGGAGAGGAACGGACTCGTCCAGGTGACGAAGCGACCATCCGGGGTCGGTCCCCCGCGCAAGTTCTTCGCGCTCAACGACGCGGGCCGCGAGGAGCTCGCGAAGTTCTGGGCGAAATGGCAGTACGTCTCATCACGCATCGACAAGCTCAAGGAGGGCGGGAGATGAACTTCTGGGAGACCATCACAGGCAGCGATCTCACCAGGGAATGGAAGGCGTTCGAAGCCCGGGCCGCCGCCCTGCCGGGTGACTACCGGGCGGCATGGGAACAGATCAAGGTCGGCCTGCTCCCCCACGGGGACTTCACCGGCCGCAACCTGATGCCGATCCTCGACGCCGCCCTGGGACTGCTCGAAGAAACGGCGGCGGACGGGCAGAGCGTCCAGGAGGTGCTCGGCGACGACATCCGGGGCTTCTGCACGGCACTGGCCGGCGGCGAAGGGGCCCGAACCTATCGCGACCGCTGGCGCGAGCAGTTGAACAGGAACGTCGCCAGGAAATTGAGCAGGCTGGGAGGCTGACATGGGCATCCAGGACATCATCGAGGGCAAGAAGCAGTGGCGGGCGCACACGGCTCGGGTCAAGGCGCTCCCGCCGGACTACCAGATCGTCTACAAGGAGATGCAGAAGTACCTGTTCAAGGTCGGACCGATCGACCTGCCTGACGGGCCCCTGCTCCCCGGGATCGTCGACTTCTTCGAGGAGGGCGTCGCAGCGGGCAAGGGCGTCTTGCAACTCATCGGCAGCGACGTCGCGGCGTTCTGTGACGACCTGATCAAGGACTCTCCGACCTATGCGGACGCCTACCAGGAATCCCTCAACAGGGAACCCGGCACGGCCGGGAAGTAGCCTCCACCGCTCACCTCAGCGGGCGTAGCACGCACGGCTCATCGCTTCGGCGCGGCGCGAACAAATGCGGTCCGACCGACTACCAGAGGCCGCCGCAGATCCTGCCCGCCGAGGTGGGCCGAGCAGCCCCGGCGAGGCCCGACTCAGCCCTGCCGACGCAGGCAACACCGTCGACGGTCAAGTCCCCGCGGCAGGGCGATCGACACCCTCCCCAAGTCGATGCGCATGACTGACGTGCCGTCACAGACGTTCGCTTGAGCCGAATTCCGAAACAGCATCCCCCTGCGTCTCCTGCCTTCGAAAGGGAAGTCGCCATGCCTTCATTTGTCATGCCCACACCCAATTGGGTGGACGGTCGCCCGTCTCCGACCGCTGTCTCCGCCGTCGGACTACGCAAGTCCTATGGCGAGAAGCTCGTCCTCGACGGTATCGATCTGCACATCCCGGCCGGGTCCGTGTTCGCGCTGCTCGGCCCGAACGGCGCCGGCAAGACCAGCGCCGTGAAGATCCTGTCCACGCTCATCACCGCCGACGCCGGCGAGCTGCACGTCGGTGGGCACGACCTGGCCGCCGACCCGCAGGCGGTCCGTGCCGCGATCGGTGTCACAGGGCAGTTCTCCGCCGTCGACGGACTGATCACCGGCGAGGAGAACATGCTCCTCATGGCGGACCTGCACCACCTGACCAAGCGTGAGGGGCGGCGGGTCGCCACCGAACTGCTGGAGCGATTCGGCCTGACCGAAGCCGCCAAGAAGCCCGCCTCCACCTACTCCGGCGGGATGAAGCGCCGCCTCGACCTCGCTATGACACTGGTCGGCAGCCCGCGGATCATCTTCCTCGACGAGCCGACGACAGGGCTCGACCCACGCTCCCGCCACAACATGTGGGGCATCATCCGCGGCCTCGTCTCCGACGGCGTCACCGTCTTCCTCACCACCCAGTACCTGGATGAGGCCGACGAACTGGCCGACCGCATTGCTGTGTTGAACGACGGAAAGATCGTCGCCGAGGGCACCGCCGAGGAGCTCAAGCGGCTCGTCCCGGGCGGGCACGTCCGGCTCCGCTTCACCGACCCGGTCGCGTACCAGTCCGCCGCTGACGCCCTTCGCGAGGTCACCCGGGACGACGAGGCACTGTCGCTGTCCATCCCCAGCGACGGCAGTCAGCGCGAACTGCGCTCCGTTCTCGACCGGCTCGACTCCGCCGGCATCGAGGCGAACGAACTGACCGTACATACCCCGGACCTCGACGACGTGTTCTTCGCCCTGACCAGCCCGGCCAACGTCCCCAACCAGCCCAAGGAGACAGCCCGATGAGCGCCCTCTCTCTCGCTGTACGCGACTCCAACACGATGCTGCGCCGCAACCTGCTGCACGCGCGGCGCTACCCGTCAGGGACCCTGAACCTGCTGCTCACGCCGATCATGATGCTGCTGCTCTTCGTCTACATCTTCGGCGACGTGATGAGCGCGGGCATCGGTGGCGGCGGCTCCGACCGCTCCGACTACATCGCCTACATCGTCCCGGGCTTGCTGCTGATGACCATCGGCAGCACCGTGATCGGGGCCGCGGTGTACGTCTCCATGGATATGACCGAGGGCCTCATCGCCCGCTTCCGCACGATGGCGGTCTACCGCCCTTCGGTACTCATCGGACACGTCGTCGGCAGCGTGCTGCAATCCGTCATGAGCGTGGTCCTCGTCGGCGCCGTCGGCGTGGCCATCGGCTTCCGCTCCACGGACGCGACCGTCCTGGAGTGGCTGGCAGCATTCGGGCTCATCGTGCTCTTCGCCCTGGCGCTGACCTGGATCGCGGTCGGCATGGGTCTGGCCAGCCCGAACCCCGAGGCGGCCAGCAACATGGCCATGCCACTGATCCTCCTCCCCCTGATCTCCAGTGCGTTCATCCCGGCCGACACCATGCCCGGCTGGTTCCAGCCGATCGCCGAGTACCAGCCCTTCACCCCCGCCATCGAGACCCTGCGCGGCCTCCTCCTCGGCACCGAGATCGGCGATAACGGCTGGATCGCGATCGCCTGGTGCGTCGGCCTGACCGCGCTCGGCTTCCGCTGGTCGACGGCGCAGTTCAACCGCGACCCGAAGTAACCGGGACGACCGCGCCGGCCGGCGTCCATCCAGTTGCATGGCCTCTGGCTACAGCGGCGTGGGCCGCCCCACGGTCGTCGCGATCCAGGACGGCACGGCCCGGGTCCTCGTACGGCGCGGACGCCGGAGGACTACCGCAACCGGGGCATCGGCAGTTAGGGGCGGTAGACGAGCTCGATCATCATCGCGGCGATCACCGCCCAGACGCCGAGGCCGAGCAGCCAGAGAGCCTCGAGGAGGGCGCCGGTGGCGATGACGGTCAGGCCGGCCGCGCCGAGGGCGAGGATCGCCCGGCGGATGCCGCAATCGGGGAGCCAGTCGATGGTCACGTCATGAGAATCGCGCCGGCCCCTCGCCTTGGCGAGGGGCCGGCGCGATTCCTGTCGGCAAATTGACGCCGGATCCAGGGTCAGCCGGCGTGAACGTGGGGGCGGCGGGTGCGGTCGGGTTCGGCCTCGCGGATGACCTCGCGGGTGACTGGCGCGACCTCGCCCTGGCCGAACAGGAAGAAGCGGAAGAAGTTGGCGAACGGGTTGCCCTCGGTCCACTCGAAGTAGATGTGGGGGCGCTGGCCGGTCTCGTCGCGGACGTGCAGGAGTAGCGCCGCCAGCGCGTTGGGGATGCTCGAGCTCTCCAGGGTCAGGACGCGGTAGCGGTCGTGGAGCACCTCGCCGCGCACCCGCATGCTGGATTCGAACTCGGACGCGTCCAGGACGGTGACCTCGACGAACATGACGTCGTCCTCGGCCGGGATGTCGTTGTCCGCGCGGATCTGCTGCTTCTTCTGCCGGTACTCGTCGAGGTCCCGACTGTCCGGCTCGTTGGCGATGAAGCGGATCGTGCGGTTCGAGGTGTCGCGGATGAACCGCTGGGCCATGTCGTCGAATTCCATGTGGGTGACGCGCAGCTCGAAGACGCGGGCGAGGCGGGAGAGGAGGGAGAGGGCCATGATGCCGGCGATGAAGCAGGCGCCGATCTTCACGCCGTCGGGGCGCTCTGCGACGTTGACGGCGGTGGTGTAGACGAAGACCGCGGAGATCACGCCGAAGCCGATCGTCCAGCCGCGCTGACCGGCCTTCCGGGCTGCGATGGTCACGGCGACGGCGGCCGAGGTGATCAGGACGAGGACACCGGTGGCGTACGCGCCGCCCTGGGCGTCCACGTCGGCGTCGAAGATCCAGGTCACCAGGAACGCGATCAGGGTGAACACGATGACCATCGGGCGCAGGGCGCGCGCCCAGGAGGGGGCCATGCCGTACCGGGGCAGGTAGCGCGGCATCAGGTTGAGCAGGCCCGCCATCGCCGAGGCACCCGCGAACCACAGGATCAGGATCGTGGAGACGTCGTAGATCGTGCCGAAGGCGGAGCCGAGGTACTCGTGCGCGAGGTAGGCCAGGGCGCGGCCGTTGGCCTCGCCGCCCGGCTGGAACTGGGCGGGCGGGATCAGCAGCGTGGTGATGAAACTGCTGGTGATGAGGAAGACGCTCATGATGAGGGCCGCGGTCGTCAGCAGCTTCTTGGCGCCACGGATCCGGCCGGCGGGCTTCTCCTCGGTGTCACCGGAGTCGCCCTCGACATGCGGCATGACCGCCACACCGGTCTCGAACCCGGACAGGCCGAGCGCCAGCTTCGGGAACACGACGAGGGCGATGGCGACCATCATGAACGGGTTGCCGTGCTCGGCGGTCAGAGCCTCCGTCCAGTCGGTGATGACGTGTGGTTCGCTGAGCACCTCCCACAGGCCGACGGCCACGACGACGACGTTCAGCGCGAGGTAGGTGGCCACCAGGACCACGGCCACGCCGATGGCCTCGCTGAAGCCCTTGAGGAACACGGCACCGAGGAGCGCGATCATGATCAGGGTGATGAGCACCTGGTGGCCGTTGAGGATGCTGGTGAGGTGCGGGTTCTCCACCAGGTGCGCGGTGGCGTCCGCAGCCGACAGGGTGATGGTGATGAGGAAGTCGGTCGCCGCGAACCCGAGCAGGGTCAGGACGAACAGCTTGCCCTTCCAGAACGTCAGCAACCGCTCCAGCATGGCGATCGAGCCCTCGCCGTGCGGGCTCTCCTCGGCCACCCGCCGGTACACCGGCAGCGCACCGAAGAGGGTCAGCAGCACGAGCACGATGGTCGCCAGCGGCGACAGCAGCCCGGCCGCGAGGAACGCGATGCCGGGCTGGTAGCCGAGGGTGGAGAAGTAGTCGAGACCCGTCAGGCACATGACCCGCCACCACGGCCGCCCGTGCGGCTGGGCCGCTGCCTCCTTGGCTGCGGGTGAACTGTTCTCGGCGGTCAAGCCTTCCAGCAGCCACGCGCGCAGGCGCGAGGAGCGGGCAGGGGTGGCCATCGTGGGGTGCTCCTGTCGTACGGCAAAGAATCAGCCATCGACATCGACGGCTGAGCTAGCGTACGCAGACTGATCGCTTATGCCCGCGGCTGAGCCAATCCTGACGCGTCCTTAACGCATACAGAGCCACCTGTGGAGTAGTGAACGTCTTCGCTCGCCAGTGACAGCAACCTGCCTGCGGCGAGCGGGCAGCCGAGTGGTCATGAACTAGGAGCGGGGGCGGCCCGGCGGAGGCCGCCCCCGCAGGGGAACCAGCGGAGTGTGGATCAACGCTGGCTGGCCTTGGCGGCCGTGGTCTGAGGAGAGGAAGGAGCCTGCGGTAAGCAGGTGGACGGCAGTGTCTGGGGGCTCAGGCGCCCCGACGTTCCTCTGATGAGCCGTTGCCGAACGTCAGCCGAGGCCGGGGATGGTGGATACCAGCAGGTCGATGAGCTTGATGCCCACGAACGGCAGGATCAGGCCGCCGAGGCCGTAGACACCGAGGTTGCGCCGCAGCAGGTCGTGTGCGGAGGCAGGCCGGTAGCGGACGCCGCGCAGGGCCAGCGGGATCAGAGCCACGATGATCAGGGCGTTGAAGATGATCGCCGAGGTGATCGCGGAGGTGGGGCTGCTCAGGCCCATGATGTTGAGCGCGCCGAGGCCCGGGTAGGCCGAGGCGAACATGGCGGGGATGATCGCGAAGTACTTGGCGACGTCGTTGGTGATGGAGAAGGTGGTGAGCGCGCCTCGGGTGATGAGGAGCTGCTTGCCGATCTCCACGATGTCGATGAGTTTGGTGGGGTTGGAGTCCAGGTCCACCATGTTCCCGGCCTCCTTGGCGGCCGAGGTGCCCGTGTTCATGGCCACGCCGACATCCGCCTGGGCGAGGGCCGGGGCGTCGTTCGTGCCGTCGCCGGTCATCGCGACGAGCTTGCCGCCCGCCTGCTCCCGCTTGATGAGGGCCAGCTTGTCCTCCGGCGTCGCCTCCGCGAGGTATTCGTCGACGCCGGCCTCGGCGGCGATGGCGCGGGCCGTCAGCTCGTTGTCTCCGGTGACCATGACCGTACGGATCCCCATGCTCCGCAGCTCCGCGAACCGCTCCCGGATTCCCTCCTTGACGACGTCCTTGAGGTGGATGATGCCGAGCACGCGCGGCCCGTCCCAATCGTGGACCGCCACCAGCAGCGGGGTTCCGCCGGACTGCGAGACCTGAGCGGACCAGGCAGCGGCCTCCGCCTGTACGGTTCCGCCGCGCATCGCCACCCAGTCCATGACCTGTGCGGCCGCGCCCTTTCGGATGGCGCAGCCCGCGCCGTTGTCCCAGCTCAGGTTGATGCCGCTCATGCGGGTGCGGGCGCTGAACTCGGTGAAGCGGGGGTTGCTGAGGTCGTCGGCGGCGGCCGGCTGGAGCCCGTACTGCTGGGCCAGGGCCACGACGGACCGGCCTTCGGGGGTCTCGTCGTCGAGGGAGGACAGCTGGGCGGCGTCCGCGAGCTTGATGTGGTCGATCCCGGGGAGCGGGATGAAGGCGGCTGCCTCGCGGTTGCCGTGGGTGATGGTGCCGGTCTTGTCGAGGAGCAGGGTGTTCACGTCTCCCGCCGCCTCGACGGCGCGGCCGCTCATCGCGATGACGTTGCGCTGGACGAGGCGGTCCATGCCGGCGATGCCGATCGCGGAGAGCAGGGCGCCGATCGTGGTGGGGATGAGGGTGACGAGGAGGGCGACCAGGACGGTCGTGGACTGGGCGGCGCCCGCGTACGCGGCCATCGGCTGGATGCTGACCACGATCAGGATGAAGATGAAGGTCAGGGCTGCCAGCAGGATGTTCAGCGCTATCTCGTTCGGGGTCTTCTGCCGCGACGCACCCTCGACCAGCGCGATCATCCGGTCGATGAAGCTGTTCCCGGAACGGGAGGTGACCCGCACGACGATCGAGTCCGACAGGACGGTCGTTCCCCCGGTGACACCGGACCGGTCGCCGCCCGACTCCCGGAGCACGGGGGCCGATTCACCGGTGACGGCCGACTCGTCCACCATCGCCGCACCGTCGACCACGTCCCCGTCGGCCGGAACCAGCTCCCCCGCTTCGACGAGCACGAAGTCGAAGGGCTGGAGTTCGGCCGGGGTCACCACCTCGGTCTCGGCGTGGCGCAGGTTCGTCCCGTACGTCCAGTGCTTCAGCCGCAGCGCGACCGTGTCCGTGCGCGCCTTGCGCAGCGATTCGGCCTGGGCGCGGCCGCGGCCCTCGGCGACGGCCTCGGCGAGGTTGGCGAACAGGACCGTCAGCCACAGCCAGACGCTGATCACCCAGGTGAAGACCGACGGGTGGATGAGCGCCGACAGCGTCGTCAGGACCGATCCGACCGCGACGACGAACAGCACCGGCTTCTTCACCAGCTCACGCGGATGGAGCTTGGCGACGGCCTCCCTGGCCGAGGTGGCGAGGAGTTCGGGCTCCAGCACGTTCACCTGGCCGGACCGTTTCCTGGACGGTCGGTTGACCGGGGTCCGCGGAGGGGTGCCGAGATCCGGGGGAACGTGCTGCGCGGCGGCGGGAGGCATGAAGCGACCTTCTGGTGAGTTCGGCTGGGCACCCCCCTGCCGGCAGGGTCGGGCAAGGACTGGGTGCGGGTGAGGGGTGTCGCCGCCGGGGACTGTCTCGCATGGACCCCCTCGGCCGTCATGTGAGTAGTCGAGGTCCCCGGCGGCGCAACAGGCAGGAAACTACTGCCCGTTCCAGAGGAAAACCCCATGTGCGCGGGGGAATTGGCACCTTCTTGACGGCGGCGCACGAGACGTGTCAAGCCGCCGTCAAGGGCACGTCAACGCGCGTCGGAGGTGATGCGGAAGCGCAGTCGGCAGATGACGGCGTCGGTGTCGCGGCGCACCGCGTGGGCGACGACGGAGCCGCGCTGGTTCTGCAGCATCCGCTGCCACAGGTGGGCGGGTTCCGTCTCCGGGATGAGGACGGTGACCTGGGCGTCCGGGTGTGCCTGTGTCAGCTCGCGCACGTACGCCGACACCGGGCGGCCGAGCGAACGGGTGTCCGAGGAGACTTCGATCAGCTCGACCCCCGGCTTCCACAGCTCCCAGTCCCGGCGCAGTGCTTCGGCTTCCTGCCGGTCCTCCGGCCCGGAGTGGGTGACGGTCACGGCGAGGACCTCGTCGCCGAGCGAGCGGGCAGCGGTGAGGGCCTGGCAGGTCAGGCGGGACAACCCCGAGACGGGCACGACGACCAGGGAGCGGGAGCGCTGGGGCGGCTGAGGGATGCGGCCGAGCTGCAGGCGTTCGCCGATCTGTGCGTAGGCGCGGTGGATCTTCTCGAACGCGAGGACGATCAGCGGCAGGGCGAGCACGATCAGCCAGGCGCCCTCGACGAATTTGGTGGCGGTCACGACGATCGCCGAGACTCCGGTGAGCACTGCGCCGAAGCCGTTGAGGACGGCCTTCGCCTGCCAGCCCTGGGGCCGCTCCCCGTACCAGTGCCGGACCATGCCGACCTGACAAATGGTGAAGCCGACGAAGACCCCGATTGCGAACAGCGGGACGAGTGTGTTGGTGTCGCCGCCGGAGAACACCAGCAGCGCGGCCGACACGAGCGCCAGCCACACCACGCCGTGGCGGTGCACCTGGCGGTCCGCCTTGAGGGCGAACACGTGCGGCAGGTAGTTGTCGCGTGCCAGCAGGCTCATCAGGACGGGCAGCCCGCCGAAGGAGGTGTTCGCGGCGAGTGCCAGCAGCACCATGGTGGCGAACTGGACAACATAGAAGGCAGCGTTGTGGCCGAAGGAGGCGTCCGCGAGCTGGGCCAGGACGGTGACGCCCTCCACGGGCTGGAGGTGGAAGCGGCCGATCAGGACCGACAGGCCGATCAGCATCACGCCGAGCAGTGCGCCGAGGGCCACTTCGGTGCGCTGGGCCCGGCGGGCCGCCGGGGCGCGAAAGGACGGGACGGCATTGGCCACGGCTTCAACGCCGGTCAGGGCGGAGCAGCCGGCCGCGAAGGCCTTCAGCAGCAACAGGGCGCCAACGGTGGTGGCGCCTTCCCCGAGCGCGGAAGCGTGTCCGGCGGCCGAGGCGGTGCTCACCGGGCCGTCACGCAGCAGGCCGACCACGACCATGGCCAGAATCGACCCCACGAAGACGGCGGTCGGTACGAGGAACGCCTTGGCGGAGTCCACGACCCCGCGCAGGTTCACCGCCGTGACCAGGACCAGCACCCCGAGGCAGATCCACACCCGTTCCCCGTACAGCTCGGGGAAGGCCGAGGTGAGGGCGGCGACGCCGGCGGTGACGGAGACGGCCACGTTCAGTACGTAGTCGAGGATCAGCGAGGCTGCGGCGACCAGGCTGGTGCGTCGGCCGAGGTGTTTCTTGGCGACGGCGTACGACCCGCCGCCGTCCGGGAACGCGGCGATCACCTGCCGGTACGAAGCCACCAGCACGGCGAGCAGTGCGGTGATCGCCAGGGTGACGGGGAGGGTGAATCCGAGGCCGTAGGCACCGGCTGCCGCCAGGACCAGCACGATCGACTCCGGCCCGTATGCGACGGAGGCCATCGCGTCGAGCGACAGCGCGGCCAGGCCTTGGAGGGCGGTCAGCCGGTGCCGGTCCGGTGCCTCGGGAGGCGTCCGTACGCCGGTATCAGGAGGTTCCTCCGTGCCCGGCGCCTGTCCTGCCACGGTCGTCTTTCCCCTGTGCATGGCCATCTTCGCTGTTCCTCCGATTGGACAAAGTGAGGACAGCGTCGGGACGGCATGGCCGAATGACCAGTGCTCTTGGCGGAATCCATACGACCGCCGCCCCACTCTTCACGCACTCCTGACGCCGGCGCCGCAAAGTCGTATGAGGTGCGTCAAGACCTCGCCAGGGTGCGCGGCTCCTTCATCGACCGGGGGCACGCTTGATATGGGCGACACATGTCCCACGGAACCAAGGGAGTACACGCTGATGGACGCGGAAAACGTGGTCGGGCTCATCGTCGCCGTCGCTTTGCTTGCCTATCTCGTGACCGCCCTCATCAGGCCCGAGAGGTTCTGAACCAAGACCGTCATGTCCGGACGGGAGGCATCACATGTCCGGGTACCGACTCCACGACCGTGCCGTCCTGCTCGCGGCCCTCGTGATCCCCTTCTTCGTTGCGCTCGCGCTCGTACCGTTCCGAACCGACCTTTCAGCGACGAACGAGGCTCTGATCATGGTCGTCGCGGTGGTCGTGGTCGCCGCGCTCGGCACCCGGGCGGCCGGGGCGCTGGCCGCACTGTCCGCGGCTGCCTGGTTCGATTTCTTCCTCACCAGGCCCTACCAGCAGTTCGCCATCGCCGACGGTGACGAGATCCAGACAGCTTTCCTCCTGCTCGTCGTCGGACTGATCGTTTCGCAGCTGGCCGTACGCGTACGGAGGCTCCGGACGGTCGTGGTCACCGACGCCGCGCACCTGTCCAGCCTCCAGGGAACCGCTCGGCTGGCCGAGGACGGCAGCTCACCGGAAGCAGTGGTCGAGTACGTGCGCCGCGAGCTCGTCGGCCTGCTGGGCCTGCGCAGCTGCCGCTTCGAGTACGGCAGGCTGCTCGGGCACCGGCCGCGCCTGCAGCACGACGGCAGCCTGTGGCTGCGCAGCGGCAGCCGCATCACCGAGTACGCCGACTGGCCGGACGGGGAGACCGAACTGCGCGTCGTCGGCGGAGGCCACTACTACGGCCGCTTCCTCCTCGATCCACTCCCGGGCCGCCCCCTGCCCCCCGAAGAGGCCCGCCTGGTGGCCGTCGCGCTGGCCGCGCAGGCCGGCGCCGCCCTGGACACAGCCGGCCTGTCCCACCAGGGCTGACTGGCGATTCACGGCTTCACGCGTAAGCGTGGCGTTAAGAGTTCCCCTGCGCCCGTATGGACCCCGTCAAGGTGTCTTAACGCCGGGCTGAAGACACGGTTATCTCGTCATCGGCCATCTGGCCGATTCATTTCCTCCCTCTTCATCCAGGAGCTCACGGTGGCCGATCTGGCCTTCGTCGTCACCACGGTCGCGGTGTTCGCGCTGGTGGCTCTCATCGCCCGGGGGGTGACCAAGCTGTGAACGCCGAAAACATCGTCGGCCTCGTGGTGGCCGTCTCCCTGCTCGGATACCTCGTCCTCGCCCTTGTGTACCCGGAGAGGTTCTAGCCACCGATGAGTCCCGTTCTCGCTGGTGTGCTCCAGCTCCTCGCACTGATCGCCGCGCTCGCGCTGGCCTACCGCCCCCTGGGCGACTACATGGCCCGCGTCTACTCCTCCGAGAAGCACTACAAGCCGGAGAAGTGGATCTACAAGGCCATCGGCGCCAACCCGTCGGCCGAGATGCGCTGGCCCGCCTACCTGCGCGCCGTCCTCGCCTTCTCCGCGGTCAGCGTCCTCTTCCTCTACGCCCTCCAGCGCGCCCAGGGCATCCTGCCCGGCTCGCTCGGCTTCGTGGCGATCGACCCGGACCAGGCCTTCAACACCGCCGCGTCCTTCGTGTCGAACACGAACTGGCAGTCGTACTACGGCGAGCAGGCCATGGGCCACGTCGTACAGACCGGCGGCCTCGCGGTCCAGAACTTCGTCTCCGCCGCCGTCGGCATGGCCGTCGCCGTCGCCCTCGTACGGGGCTTCGCGCGCTCCCGCACCGGAGAGCTCGGCAACTTCTGGGCCGACCTGGTCCGCGGTGTCTTCCGCATCCTGCTGCCCATCTCCGTGATCGGCGCGGTCATCCTCGTCGCGTGCGGCGCCATCCAGAACTTCGCCGGAATCCACGAGGTCGGCCAGTTCCTCGGCGGCACCCAGCAGTGGAACGGCGGCGCCGTCGCCTCCCAGGAGGTCATCAAGGAGCTGGGCACCAACGGCGGCGGCTACTTCAACGCCAACTCCGCCCACCCCTTCGAGAACCCCAACCCGTTCTCGAACCTCTTCGAGATCTTCCTGATCCTGCTCATCCCGTTCTCCCTGACCCGCACCTTCGGCCGCATGGTCGGAAACCTGCGCCAGGGCTACGCGATCCTCGCGACCATGGCCACCATCTGGCTCGGGTTCGTCGCACTGATGATGTGGACCGAGTTCGCCGGTAACGGCCCTGCCTTCGACATCGCCGGCGGGGCGATGGAGGGCAAGGAGACCCGCTTCGGTATCGCCGCGTCCTCGATCTTCTCCGTGTCCACGACCCTGACGTCCACGGGTGCCGTCAACTCCTTCCACTCCTCCTTCACCGGTCTCGGCGGCGGCATCCAGCTGCTGGGCATGCAGCTCGGTGAGATCGCGCCCGGCGGTGTCGGCTCCGGCCTCTACGGCATGCTGATCATGGCGATCATCGCGGTGTTCATCGCCGGCCTGATGGTCGGCCGCACCCCCGAGTACCTGGGCAAGAAGATCGGCACCCGCGAGATCAAGTTCGCGGCCTGCTACATCCTCATCACCCCGGCCCTGGTGCTGGGCTTCACCGCCGCCGCGATGGCGTTGGACACCCCGGCCAACTCCATGACCAACACCGGGGCGCACGGCTTCTCGGAGATCCTCTACGCCTACACCTCCGGCGCCAACAACAACGGCTCAGCCTTCGCCGGCCTGAACGCCGACACCCAGTGGTTCAACAGCACCATCGGCATCGCGATGCTGCTGGGCCGTTTCCTGCCCATGGTGTTCGTCCTGGCCCTGGCCGGCTCGCTGGCCGAGCAGAAGCCCGTCCCCGAGACCGCGGGCACCCTGCGCACCGACAAGCCCCTCTACACCGGCCTGCTCGTCGGCACGATCCTCATCGTCACCGGTCTGACCTACTTCCCGGCCCTCGCGCTGGGACCGCTCGCCGAAGGGCTCGCATCATGAGCACCGCCACACCCACCAGGGCTCCGCACCAGGACGTGCCCACCGGCCACAAGCCGGGCGGCGGACGCGTGGGAGGCGGCCTCTTCGACCCCAAGCAGCTGCTGAAGTCCTTCCCCGACGCGATCCGCAAGCTCGACCCCAGGATCATGATCAAGTCCCCGGTCATGTTCGTCGTCCTGATCGGCTCGGTCGTCACCACCGTCCTCGCGATCAAGGACCCCACGGACTGGTTCGGCTGGGCCATCACCGCCTGGCTGTGGCTGACCACCATCTTCGCCAACCTCGCCGAAGCCGTCGCCGAAGGCCGCGGCAAGGCCCAGGCCGACACCCTGCGCAAGGCCAAGACCGACTCCGTCGCCCGCCGTCTGACCAAGGACGGCAAGGGTGAGGAACAGGTGCCCGGCGCGGAGCTCCGTATCGGTGACCTGGTGGTCTGCGAGGCCGGCGACATCATCCCGGGCGACGGTGACGTCGTCGAGGGCGTCGCGTCCGTCGACGAGTCCGCGATCACGGGCGAATCGGCCCCGGTGATCCGGGAATCGGGCGGCGACCGCAGCGCGGTCACCGGTGGTACGAAGGTGCTGTCCGACCGGATCGTCATCAAGATCACGACGAAGCCCGGCGAGACCTTCATCGACCGCATGATCGCCCTCGTCGAGGGCGCCGCCCGGCAGAAGACGCCCAACGAGATCGCGCTGAACATCCTTCTCGCGTCCCTCACCATCGTCTTCCTGCTCGCGGTCGTCACCCTGCAGCCCTTCGCGATCTACGCGGGCGCCGAGCAGTCGATGATCGTGCTCACGGCCCTGCTGGTCTGCCTGATCCCGACCACGATCGGTGCTCTGCTCTCGGCGATCGGCATCGCCGGCATGGACCGGCTGGTCCAGCGCAACGTGCTCGCCATGTCCGGCCGCGCCGTCGAGGCCGCGGGCGACGTCTCCACGCTGCTGCTCGACAAGACGGGCACCATCACCCTCGGCAACCGCCAGGCGTCAGAGTTCGTCCCGGTCAAGGGCACGACGGAGGCCGAGCTGGCGGACGCCGCCCAGCTCTCCTCCCTCGCGGACGAGACCCCCGAAGGCCGCTCCATCGTCGTCCTCGCCAAGGAGAAGTACGGGCTGCGCGAGCGCCACCAGGGCGAACTCGCCCACGCCGAGTGGATCGCCTTCACCGCACAGACCCGTATGTCGGGCGTCGACGTCGACGGCAAGCAGACCCGCAAGGGCGCGGCAGGGTCGGTCATCACCTGGGTCAAGGAGCAGGGTGGCCAGGTCTCCGACGACGCCGACCTCCTCACCAACAAGATCTCGGAAGCGGGCGGCACCCCGCTCCTCGTCGCCGTCAAGGACGACAAGGGGGCCCGTGTCCTGGGTGTCATCCACCTCAAGGATGTCGTCAAGGAGGGCATGCGCGAACGCTTCGACGAACTGCGGCGCATGGGCATCAAGACGATCATGATCACCGGTGACAACCCGCTGACGGCCAAGGCCATCGCGGAGGAGGCGGGCGTGGACGACTTCCTCGCCGAGGCCACCCCCGAGGACAAGATGGCCCTCATCAAGCGGGAGCAGGCGGGCGGCAAGCTCGTCGCGATGACCGGTGACGGTACGAACGACGCGCCGGCCCTCGCGCAGGCGGACGTCGGCGTGGCCATGAACACCGGCACCTCGGCCGCCAAGGAGGCCGGGAACATGGTGGACCTGGACTCCAACCCCACCAAACTCATCGAGATCGTGGAGATCGGCAAGCAGCTCCTCATCACCCGCGGAGCCCTCACCACGTTCTCCATCGCCAACGACGTCGCGAAGTACTTCGCGATCATCCCGGCCATGTTCGCCGTGGTCTACCCGGGCCTGGACAAGCTCAACATCATGGGCCTGGCCTCACCCGAGTCGGCGATCCTCTCCGCGGTCATCTTCAACGCACTGATCATCATCGCGCTTGTGCCGCTCGCCCTGAAGGGCGTCCAGTACAAGCCGACCAGCGCCGACAAGATGCTGCGCCGCAATATCGGGCTGTACGGCGTGGGCGGTCTGATCGCCCCGTTCATCGGCATCAAGATCATCGACCTGCTCATCTCCCTCATCCCCGGAATCGGCTGATCTGCCATGAACAATTCCGTATCCAGCACCGTCCGCCTGATCGGTGCGGGCCTGCGCGCCCTGCTCGTCCTGACCGTGATCTGCGGGGTCATCTACCCGCTCGCCGTCACCGGGATCGCCCAGGCCCTCTTCAACGACAAGGCCAACGGGTCCGAGATCAAGGACAAGAGCGGCCAGGTCGTCGGCTCCTCCCTCATCGGCCAGAGCTACAACCTGCCGAAGAAGGACCCCAACGACGCCGAAGAGGCGGCCAGGCCGGACCTGAAGTGGTTCCAGCCGCGCCCCTCCAACGGCCTGGGCAGCAACAGCGTCAACATGCAGTACTCGCTGATCCTGTCCGGCGCCACCAACCGCTCCGCCGACAACGGAGCCGTGGGCGGCCAGTGCACCAAGGCGGCGGAGGAAGGCACGCTCTGCGCCCAGGTCGTCGCCGCCAAGGAAGCAGTCATCGCGGACAACTCCACCGCCGGCTACACGGTCAAGCCCGAGGACGTACCGGCCGACGCCGTCACCTCCTCCGGCTCCGGCCTCGACCCGGACATCTCCCCCGAGTACGCCAAGCTCCAGGTCCACCGGGTCGCCGAGCAGAACAAGCTCGACGTCAAGCAGGTCGAGAAGCTCGTCGCCGACCACACCACCAGCCGGACCCTCGGCTTCATGGGCGAACCCCGCGTCAACGTCCTTGAGCTCAACATCGCCCTCAAGGCACTGACCAAGAGCTGATGTTCCACATCGCACGGTCTGAGCGCCGGCGGGGCGCGGACCTCCCCCAGCTACCGCTGGGAGGGGCCCCAGCGCCCCGCCGGCCTCGTGCCATGCCCGTTACGAAGGAAGGCTGCACACCGATGACCCGGGTGCTGGTGGTGGAGGACGACCCTCAGCTCGTCCGCGCGCTCAAGATCAATCTCCAGGCGCGCAAGTTCGAGGTCGAGGAGGCTTCAGACGGCGGCTCGGCCCTGCGGCTCGCGGCCGCCCACAAGCCGGACGTCATAGTGCTCGACCTCGGACTCCCCGACATGGACGGCATCGAAGTCATCAAGGGTGTCCGCGTCTGGAGCAAGGTCCCCATCCTGGTCCTCTCCGCCCGTCACACCTCGGAGGACAAGATCCGCGCATTGGACGCGGGCGCGGACGACTACGTGACGAAACCGTTCAGCATGGACGAGCTCCTGGCCCGGCTGCGGGCAGCCGCCCGGAGACATGAAGCCCCGGCGGCTTCGCAGGCCGACGAAGTCTCCGTGGTCACGACCGCAGAGTTCACCGTCGACCTGGTCGCAAAGAAGGTGCAGCGGGGCGAGCGCAGCGTACGGCTCACCCCGACCGAATGGCACCTGCTGGAAATCCTCATCACCCACCCCGGCCGGCTGATCACTCAGAGTCAGCTGCTGCTGGAGGTCTGGGGACCCACCTACGGGGAGAACACCAACTACCTGCGTGTATACATGGCCCAGCTACGGCGCAAACTGGAAGCGGACCCCTCCCACCCCCGGTACCTGATCACCGAACCGGGCATGGGATACCGCTTCGAACCCTGATCACCCGCCCGATCGTCACCAGAGAAGAAGAGTCTGAACATGGGACGCGGCAAGCTCCGCATCTACCTCGGTGCGGCACCGGGCGTCGGCAAGACGTACGCGATGCTCTCCGAGGCACACCGCCGGGTCGAGCGGGGCACCGACTGCGTCGTCGGCTTCGTCGAGCACCACAACCGCCCGCGGACCGAGGTGATGCTGCACGGCCTCGAGCTCATCGAGCGGCGCGAGCTGGCATACCGCGGCTCCACCTTCACCGAGATGGACGTGGACGCGATCCTCGCCCGCCGCCCCGCCGTCGCGCTCGTGGACGAGCTCGCCCACACCAACGTGCCGGGCTCGCGCAATGCCAAGCGCTGGCAGGACGTGGAGGAGCTGCTCCAGGCCGGCATCGACGTCGTGTCCACCGTGAACATCCAGCACCTGGAGTCGCTCGGGGACGTCGTCGAAACGATCACGGGCGTGCGCCAGCGGGAGACCGTACCGGACGAGGTGGCCCGGCGGGCGGACCAGATCGAGCTGGTCGACATGTCCCCGCAGGCGCTGCGCCGCCGGATGGCCCACGGCAACGTCTACAAGCCCGACAAGGTCGACGCGGCCCTCTCGAACTACTTCCGTCCTGGCAATCTGACCGCGCTGCGCGAGCTGGCGCTGCTGTGGGTGGCCGACCGGGTGGACGAGTACCTCCAGGAGTACCGGGGCGAGCACAACATCCGCTCCACCTGGCAGGCGCGTGAGCGGATCGTCGTCGGGCTCACGGGCGGTCCGGAAGGCCGTACGCTCATCCGCCGCGCCGCCCGCCTCGCCGAGAAGGGCGCGGGCGGCGAGGTCCTCGCCGTCTACATCGCGGCGAGTGACGGCCTCACGTCCGCCTCCCCCAAGGAACTGGCCGTTCAGCGCACGCTGGTCGAGGATCTGGGCGGCACCTTCCACCACGTCATAGGCGACAACATCCCCGACGCGCTCCTCGAGTTCGCCCGCGGGGTCAACGCCACGCAGATCGTCCTCGGCGTCAGCCGTCGGCGGTCCTGGCAGTCCGTGTTCAGCCCCGGTGTCAGCGCCACCGTAGCCCGCGAGTCCGGGCCCGACCTCGACGTGCACATCGTCACCCACGACGAGGCTGCCAAGGGCCGCGGCCTGCCCGTCGCCCGCGGCGCGCGGCTCGGCCGCTCCCGCATCATCTGGGGCTGGCTCGCCGGTATCGCCGGCCCCGCGCTGCTGTCCGTCCTGCTGAGCCAGGTCGTCCCCGAGCTCGGCCTCGCCAACGACATGCTGCTCTTCCTCACCTTCACGGTGGCGGCAGCCCTGCTCGGCGGACTGCTGCCCGCCCTGGCCTCGGCGGCCTTCGGGTCCCTGCTCCTGAACTACTACTTCACCCCGCCGCTGCACGAGTTCACCATCTCCGACCCCTTGAACATCGTCGCCATCGCGATCTTCGTCGGCGTGGCCGTGTCCGTCGCCTCGGTGGTCGACCTGGCCGCCCGACGTACGCACCAGGCCGCGCGGCTGCGCGCCGAATCCGAGATCCTCTCCTTCCTCGCCGGCAGCGTCCTGCGCGGCGAGAACTCCCTCGACGCCCTCCTCGAACGCCTCCGCGAGACCTTCGCCATGCAGTCGGTCGTCCTCCTGGAGCGCACCACCGAGGTCGAACCCTGGACCACGGCCGCCTCCGTCGGCACCAGCCCCGTCAGCCGACCCGAAGACGCGGATGTCGACCTCCCCATAGGCGACGACATGGCCCTCGCCCTCACGGGCCGGGTCCTGCCGGCCGAGGACCGCCGCGTCCTGGGCGCCTTCGCCGCCCAGGCAGCCGTCGTACTCGACCGCCAGCGCCTCGTCGACGAGGCCGAGAAGTCCCGCGAACTCGCCGAGGCCAACCGCATCCGCACCGCGCTCCTCGCCGCCGTCAGCCACGATCTGCGCACCCCGCTCGCCGGGATCAAGGCGTCCGTCACTTCCCTGCGCTCCGACGACGTCGAATGGTCCGAGGACGACAAGGCCGAACTCCTCGAAGGCATCGAGGACGGAGCCGACCGCCTCGCAGCCCTCATCGGCAACCTCCTCGACATGTCCCGCCTCAACACCGGCACCGTCGTCCCACTGATCCGGGAAACGGATCTCGACGAGGTCGTCCCTATGGCCCTGGGCGGCGTGCCCGAGGACAGCGTCGCGCTCGACATCCCCGAGACCCTGCCGATGGTCGCCGTCGACCGCGGCCTGCTGGAGCGGGCCGTGGCCAACATCGTCGAGAACGCCGTCAAGTACAGCCCCGCCGGCCAGCCCGTCAACGTCACTGCCAGCGCCCTGGCCCACCGCGTCGAGCTACGCGTCGTCGACCGCGGACCCGGCGTCCCGGACGAAGCCAAGGACCGCATCTTCGAACCCTTCCAGCGCCACGGCGACGCCCCACGAGGCGCCGGAGTCGGCCTCGGCCTCGCCGTCGCCCGCGGCTTCACCGAAGCCATCGGCGGCACCCTCGCAGCCGAGGACACGCCCGGTGGCGGCCTCACCATGGTCCTCACCCTCCCCATAGCAGGTGGCGCACGGCCGGTCACCGCGGAACTCCCGACCTCTGCGGTCACCTGAATCAGCCCGCGGACCGGGTCCGACGATTGTCGGCCACATGCTGTGGCCGGCGATCGGCCCCCGACCTCAGTGCAGTGGTCCCGCGATTGCCGTGAGCGCGGCGAGGTGGCGCCGATAGGTGGCCAGTCCCTCCTCGGTCAGAGACAGCCAGGTCCGGGGCCGACGCCCGACCTGCCCCTTCTCCACCGTCACCCAGCCCGCTTCTTCAAGGCGCGAGACCTGTTTCGACAGTGCAGAGTCCGTGATCTCCACGAGGTCCCGCACATAGGCGAACTCGGCCTTCTCCACGGGAGCGAGAGCCGCGACGATCGACAGACGCACGGCCGACGCCAGAAGCGGCGCGAGTCCGTGTCGCGGATGAGGGCCCTGACCGGCACCCACCGAGACTTCCGGCGTCATACGGCGCGCGCCTCACGCCAGGCCGCCGCAGCGGCCGGCAGCGCGCAGGCGACAGCGGCCACGACCACGAAGGCGACACTGTCCAGGAAGACGGTGAAGCCGAGCACGAGCGTCAGGACGTAGGCAACCGCCCAGGCGCCGATCACCCTGAGATGCCTGCTGCCGTAGCCGCGCGGAACCACGGGCTGCCTCGTGGCGAACACGGACAACCCCATGACCACAACGGCGTTCGCCAACGTGCTGACGAGCGTCCCCGTCCGCCCGTGCCACATCAGCACCGCCGGGACGAGAGCGAGCTGCCACACGGCGAACAGCCAGAGATAGCCGACGTACCAGCCGCTTCGCCCCCGCGCGGTCGCCTCGATCCGCGCAATCCCCTTCAACGATGCGACCGCATTGGTCTGTTCAGACATGGCACACCCCTCCCGTCGTCGCCGAGCAGCCTTGAACCTGCCCACTCGGCATCTACTTTCCACATTAGCAAGCACTCGCCAGGAAGGATCAATTGCCGGTGTGCGCGCTGACGCCCAAAACACGCGAGCCGCCCAACTCCGGTATCCCCACACCGGAAGCTGGACGGCTCATGTGTTGTGCGACGGTTGACCAGCACGCGGTCGCATCGGCCCGTACTCCCACGGCCGGACCATGCGCACCTTTGGCGGTGTTCAGGTCACCGACCTCCAGCCGCGTGCCACCGGACCGTCACCGGCTCCGTCGCTCCGCCAGTCTGTTACCGGCCAGCATCCATGGCAACGCTCCTTGACGCGTTCCTTCCGCACAGCCGTCGATCTTTCACGCGGCCCTGATGACCTGTGCGAAGGCCTGGTTCGCACGGTCGCCCGACGGCCATCAGAAGGCCGTCAAAGTCCCGTTCAGGATCTTGCCCCGGCATCCCTGATGCGCTGGGATGGGGTCATGAACAGCGGTCCGCGCTACGACGATCGGCCACCGTCATGGCGGAGCCATGCCGGGGTCACGTCGGTGCAGCCGACAGCGCCCGCTGTCCGCCCGGCCTTCTGACATCGGCCGCGCGTCCTCCGTGTACCTGCCACCGGCGTCCTGAAGGACTCCGGCCGGGGCTTCGTACGCATCCTCCCCTTCACCGCATGACCTGAGCCCTCGCCCCCTGCCCAACGCCGGGGGGCGCCGGGCGCGTCAGCCATGCCTTCTTCCAGGAATCCGACATGTCTTCATCCCTGTCCGGACGTACCGCCCTCGTCACCGGCGCCACCGCCGGCATCGGCTACGAGACCGCTCGCCTGCTCGCCCAGCGCGGCGCGGTCGTCCTCCTCCATGGCCGCATCCCCGAGGAGGCCCAGGCCGCGGCCGACCGTCTGGTGACCACCGAGGGCACCGACAGCGCCCTGCTGCGCCCGCTCGCCGCCGACTTCGCCCGTCTGGAGGAAGTCGAGAACCTGGCCCACGCCGTCGTACGGGAACACCCGCGCCTCGACGTTCTCGTCAACAACGCGGCCATCGCCGCCCCCGAGCGTCACACCCTCACCGTCGACGGCAACGAGATCGCCTTCCAGGTCAACTTCCTCGCGCACTACCTCCTCACCAACCTCCTGGAACCCTCCCTCACCAGCGACCCGGGCGGACGCGTCGTCAACGTCTCCTCCTCGCTCCACCGCACGGCCGCCATCCAGTGGAGCGACCCGAACCGGGAGCGCCGCTACTCACGGCTGGCTGCATACGCGCAGTCGCAGCTGGCGCTGACCGTCTTCGCCTCCGACCCGCGCGTCACCGCCGTGTCCGTCCATCCCGGTGTCTGCGAGACCGGCCTGCTCCCCCTCTACGGCAACGAAGGCGAATCCGCCGCCGAGGGCGCCCAGCACGTCGTACGCCTCTGCGACCCCACCACCGAGATCGTCAACGGCGCCTACTACGACCGCTCCGAGCGCGTCGCCCCGGCCGCCGCCGCCACCGAGGACCGCACGATCAAGCGCCTCAACAAGCTCGCCGACCTCCTCGTCGGCCACACCGCCTGAAGGGACACCCGTCCATGTCCAAGCGCGCACGCAAGAAGAGGGCCCGCCGCAAGAAGGGCTCCAACCACGGCAGCAAGCCCTCCTGCTAGCCAACAGCCCATTCCGCGGGGCGGCCCTCCGAACAGGGCCGCCCCGCCTCCATGTCCCGACAAGGAAGCCTCGTGATCAACCTGCCGCCCCACCGACTCCCGGCTCTCGTTCGCTGGTTCCCCACCGGGGCCCCGGGCTCGGCCGCCCTGACCGAGCACGTCCTGACCACCGAGGCCGGCCGCTGGTGGGTGGACCGCGTCATCCAGCCGCGCGTGATCGCCGCCGAATGCGGGGACCACGTCCTCTTGCGCGGAGACCCGCAGGCCCTGACGCCGAGGGATCTCAGGGTCTTCGCGGACCGCTCCATCGAGGCTCCGGGCCGCTTCCTTCCGCTGATCGGGGCCGCGTTCGACCGGGTCGTGCCGTGGCAACGCATGGTGTATGTCAAGCGCTGCCCCGTGCCCGCCACCCGGCCGCCCAGGGGTGTGACCGTACGGAGGCTCAACGCCCAGGACGCTCGCGCGCTCACCACCCTTCCGCCCGCGATGAGCTGGATACACCGCACCTGGGGCGGTCCGGACGCCCTTGCCCGCTCGGGCTACGTCTGGGCCGCCTTCCAGGGTGACCGCATCGTGGCCGTGGCCTGCACCTACTTCCTCGGCACCGCCTACGAGGACGTCGCCTGCGTCACCGTGCCCGACCCGCGCCTCCAGTACCTGGCTCTCGACTGCATCAACGCCCTGTGCTCGGACATAGCGGCCCGAGGGCACACCCCCAGCTGGACCTGCTCTGCGAGCAACCGCCCCGGCCGCCTGCTCGCCTGGACCGCCGGCTTCCGTCCGGAGCGGGAGTACGCCCACTACGCCGTCGGCACACCTGCGGCAACCGGAAGAGAGGCGGCAGGATGAGAAGCGATACGCCGGGTGGACTCCATCCACCGCAGCACCACGGTGGTCTTCGTGCCGGGTGCGAACTTCAACGCCGCAGCATCTCTTCCCCTGGCCAACGCCGTTGTAGCCGCCCGGCCACCGACTCGTCCTGCCGGACGTCCCCGGACAGCCCGGTCTCACCTCCGGGGAGCGCGGGATCCCCGACTCACCGGAACTCGGCCAGCCGGCGCCGCAGCCCCAGCACCGTCAACCCGGCCGTGAGCAGCAGCGACGCGCCGGCCATCGGGCCCTGCGTGGTCAGTGCCCCTCGGCCCTCCCGGACAGCGAGATCGAAGTGCCTCTGGTTGATGGCGGTGACCTGGTCCAGAGCCTTCATCCAATCCCCGAAGTGGGCGTTCGAGGTGTCCGATGCCCAGCCGATGCAGAAGACCGTGGCCTCCTGCTGCTTGCCCTCGGCCACCAGCCGCCGGAAGGTCCGGTCGTCGCGCTGGTAGACGGCGTACGCCTCGACGGTCTTCTCGGCGGCCTCCCGCTCGCCCGCGAAGGTGATGTTGTCCAGTTCGCGCCGGTACTCGCCGGTGAACCGTTTGTCCTCGTGGTTGTTCAGGTACGTGGCCCACGTGTCAGCGAGCTTCCGGTCGTACGTATCGAGTCCGGCGCCCTGAATCCCGTACAGCTGATGCGACTTGTCGAGGAAGGAGAGCTCGTACGCGGGGCGGCGGTCGGGGTCCAGGAGGTAGCGGCTCTCGTCGGCGTTGGCGTCGTAGGCGATCGCTTTGGACCGTGACAGCGCGATGACGGAGTCGAAGGAGTCGCGGCGGGCGACCTTCATCCGGTCGTGGGTGATCGTGAGCAGTTGGGCGCCGCACACGACCGCGACCACGGCGCAGAGGGTGGCGGCGATCAGTCCCGGGTTGAAGACCCGGTGGAACCGGCGCGCGAGGTGGATCTGGAGCAGTACCAGCGCAGCGATCAGCAGCACGCCGAGGACGGCTTCGGCGGTCCGCTGCACGTCGACGTCGCCTCGCGCTGCGACATACTGCCGCTCGTACACCGCATTGTTGGCGTCAACGAGCTTGCGTGCCTCCGGGAGCAGCCGCCCCGTGAGGAGGTCGGTCGCGGTCCGGTAGTCCTCGCGGGCGGCGTCCTTGCCGCCGGGCCGGCTGTCGTTCTCCAGTGCCCGTCCGATCAGCTCCTGGTAGTGCGCGAAGTCATCGGTGAGCCGCACGACGGTCGCCTCGGTGGCCGGGTCGCCTTCCGAGGCGGCGGCGAGCGTGCGCAGGGAGCGGCTGATGGTCTCCTGCGCCTCTCCGTAGAAGCCGCTCGCCTTGGCGTACGACTCTTCCAGGCGCCCCTTGCCGGTACCAGAATCACCGCTGGAGAGCAGGATGTTGGCCGTCTGCGCGTCCATGTCGTTGAGCGCGAGGTTGAGCCGGGTCGCGGAGACGGTACGGGGCGCGTCGTGCTGGGCCGTTTCGTCCCAAGCGGTGGTCGCGCCCGTCGCCGCGACCGCGAGCAGGATCAGCAGCCCGGTGGCGAGCAGCACGCACGCCGCGCGAGCGAGGCGCAGCCGGCCGGGCAGGGTGGCCCAGTAGCGGTCGGCGAGCAGGCGGGCCGCCCGGGCGATCATGGTGGGAGGCCGTGGTCCCGGCGGCCCTCCGCCCAGCTCCCCTCCGGACGGCGAACGTGGGACGCTCACGCGACGGGCGTCCGGTGCGGGGCTCTGCGTGACAGTCTCTGGAGCCCCCGCTCCCTGGGTCTGTTCGGTACCGGCGGTGATCGTCACTCGCGCTCCAGCTCACACCCGGGCCGTTCGTACGGCCCTGCGTGCACGCCAGCATCTGGCTCAACAGTTCGACCCACCAGGCACGTTGATGGTCTCCATACGCGGGGAGACGCAGAATTGACGGGGTCTTGACGGCGCCCCCTGTCCGTCGGCTCCGCCGCACTCATGCCTCGAAGCGGTACCCCATGCCGGGGGCGGTGATCAGATGACGCGGGTGTGACGGGTCCGCTTCCAGCTTCCGCCTGAGGTGAGCCATGTACACCCGCAGGTAGTTGGTCTGCGTTCCGTAGGACGAACCCCACACCTCCTGGAGCAGACGCCGCTGGCTGACGAGCCGGCCCCGGTTGCGGATCAGGACCTCCAGCAGATGCCATTCCGTCGGCGTGAGCCGGATGCTCTTCCCTCTGCGCCTGGCCTTCTTCGCGAGCAGGTCGACGGTGAACTCCTCGGTCTCGACGACCGCTTCGTTCGCGGCGGCCGACTCCTGTGTCGGCGTGCGGCGGATGACGGCTCCCAGCCGGGCCAGCAGTTCGTCCATGCTGAAGGGCTTGGTGATGTAGTCGTCGGCGCCCGCGTCCAGGGCCTGGATCTTCTCCTCGGAGCCGTGGCGGGCGGAGACCACCAGGACGGGCACCTTCGACCATCCGCGCAGTTGCTTGATCACCTCGATCCCGTCCATGTCGGGCAGCCCGAGGTCCAGCAGGACCACGTCCGGGCGGCAGGCCGCCACGGCCGCCAGGGCTGTACCCCCGTCCTGCGCGCAGTCCACGTCGTACTTCCGCGCCTTCAGATTGATCACCAGCAACCGCGCAAGCTGCGGTTCGTCATCCACCACCAGCACCCGGGGCATTGGCGGGCCGCCTTCCTGTTGTACGTCCTGTGAGTACGGATAACCGGAGGGAACATCGGTTTTCGGCCGACTCGGCAGGCGTTGACGACGTCCATACGGCCGTGGGTGCGACTTTGACGGCATCCTTACGGCGAGGCTCGCGGCAGTGCACGGGACGGCCCGTCCGTGATGCGTCCCGGCTCCAGCCCGACCCCCCGCGGTCCGGACTGGGCGTGGCCTCGGCGGTGATCGTCACGCGCCCTCCAACCTCGCATCACGGACGGTCGTCCGCTTCCCCCTGCCACTCAGTCTGCGATCACCACCGCATGCCAACGCACCACGTTGACGCCCTTCTTACGGCAAACCCGTACTTCCTGACGCGCTGCTGATGGCGGGCATCGGGGTGTCGTAAATGAGTCGTAAACACCATCGGCATCGGACGTAGCATCGGTGCGTTTGCTGTGATCTACGTGGTTCACCAGGGGGAACGTCATGGGCATCGGCGGCAGGCAACGGGGAAGGTTCTTCGCCCTTGTTGCAGGTGGGGTGGTTTTTGCCTCGGGTGCGGGGTTGTACGGATTGAGCGCGACGGGCAGCTGGCCGTTCCGCGCGAGCTACTGCTGGGGAGCGTGGCAGGAGGACAGCGGTCCGTCCTTCCTCGGTGAGGAGGCGCTCGGCAAGTCCGGCTCCGCGCGCCGGGCCACCGAGTCGGCGCCGCCCTCGTCCACCAGGCCGACCGCCACGTGCACGGTCACCGTCGCCTCGTCGATGCCCGATGACGACTCCACCGAGCCGCTCACCTTCGATGAGCGCGTCACCCTCGCGTACGGCCCCGTCCCGGCCTCGGCCGAGGAGCGCCGTGCGTGGATAGCCCACTTCTTCGACGGTTCGGCCTCGCCGTTGCCCGACGGACTCAACGGGCTGGTCGGCGGCGATCGGGCCATGCTGGTGCTGCCCGTGGCCTGCGATGTGGACGGCAGACCGTCCGCGGTCACGATCCGGAGCGAGAGCTGGGGCGACGGCCACCTGGGGAAGAAGGCCATGCCTTTCACCATCGGAAACCGGATGGACGTCGCCCGGATGCTGCTGGACGCGGCCGGCACCACTGCCTCGAAGGCGGGCTGCAAGCCCGCAGAGCCGCTGCGCCTGTCCTCGCCGATGGTGGTCACCGCGGAGAAGGACGAGAGGGCCTCCAGTCCCCTGTGCAGGATTCCGGGGGTGACGTTCGAGTTCGGAAAGGACTCCGCCTATCAGCAGCAGGTGGGCGTGGTCGGTGAGCGGCTCCAGACCTGTTCGGTGGTGTGGCGCTCCCGGGGGGTGCCCGATGAGCCGGCGGCGCAGTTCGTGATGGCGTCCGAGCCCCGCATGGTCGCACTGTTCGACGGGCTTCCCGAGGGCAACGGTCAGGGACTGGTGCGGGCCACCTGTGGCGGTCGGCGGACCGTGTTCTACGGGAACGTCGAGCCCGGCCTCAAGGGCCGGAGCCGCCCGGACGACCAGCAGGTCTTCGCGAACTTCACCGCGTCCGTGAGCAAGCGCATCGGGTGCCAGGCCGGGGAGGACCGGTGACCGCAGACAACAACGGCAGCGTGGCGGACAACGGAGAGAGCGTGACACTGGCAGTGGACAGCGAAACGACCCCGGCCCGGCAGCCGGACAAGGAGCAGGACCTGGTTCCCTCGGTTCCCTCTCCCACGCGACCCTCGTTGGTGCGTCGGCTGCTGCGGAACCGCACCGTCCGGGCCACCGCCGCGGGCGTCCTGGTCGGCGGCCTGCTCGGGGCCGGCGCCGTCGCCTGGCGTACGGACACGCTGCCGCTGCTCGGCCCCGCCCCCTGCTGGGATTCCCTCAGCGACTCGACCGTGTCCTCCCTCTTCGGCGACCGCAGGACCGAGGTCGAGGAGCAGGTGCTGCAGACCGACCCCCACGGCCAAGGACTGTCCTACGGCCAGTGCCGCATCACCAGTTACAAGGACGACAGGGCCAGAAGGCAGCTGACCGTACGGGTGCACAAGCTGGACGGTCTCTACGGAAGCGACGGGCGGCAGTGGCCCGAGGAGTTCCTCGCGGCCGGCATGGTGGCCCTCGGGGAAGGCCTGCCGGGCATGGCCTCCTCCTCCCGCGCCTGGCTGGCGCTTCCCCAGTCCTGCACCGGCAGGCCCGACCAGTTCGAGGGCCCGGTGGTGGTCGACGTCGGCATGGGACCTGCGGGCCTTGACGTCTCGTCGGAGTACGAGAGGGAGGACCGCGCCGCTCTGGCCCACGCTGCGGTGGACGCGGCCAACGGCGTCGTACGCGAGCTGGGCTGCTCCGGGGTCTACCGGTCACCGGAACTGCCGAAGGACATCGTCGCGTGGCGGGAGACACAGCCGGACGCCTTCTGCGGGATCAAGGGCCTCGCCCTCCCCGCCGCCTACCGTGAGAGCCTGTCACGTACCCGGGTCAGCGGCGACGGCGGCGCCGCCCGGACCTGCGAGGCCGCCGGGAGCTACCCCAGGGCCGCAGTCCGGATGACGACCGTCGTGGACCCGGCACTGGCCGAGGTCTTCTCCCAGGATCTCCTCAAGGGCGGCTCGTCCTTCAAGGGCACCAACGGGTACGGATCGTTCAACGTGAGCCGGGCCGTTTACCGGGCGCGGTGCCAGACCGGGGACGTGATCTTCATGGTGGAGCAGAAGGACGGGTTCGGGGAGCAGGACTTCACGTTCGTCCGCGACCTGCTGCTTGCCTATGTCGAGGCGGAGTCCAGCCGTATCGGCTGCGGCCAGGAGAAGGTGACACCGCCCCGCGGGTGAGCCGCGGGCGGCGGAGCGGGTTGTGCGACCCGGGATCGGTACCACCCGTCGTGGCCGGGGCCGGTCATGCCGGTATCAGAGCTGTGTCAAGGACTGGGCGACCTCCTTGAACCCTGTCTCACCAAGCAGTTGGATGAATGACGTGAACAGCGGTCTGCTCCATGACGACCGGCCACCGCATACGGTGCGCCCGGCCTCGCGCGCTGCTCACCTGCCGGTGCGCTGACGCACCGATCGCAATCCGCGGCCGCCAACAGTCCCCGTAGGGCGGGCGGCCTCTTCCGCCCCGTGCCTGCCCCCGCCCCGGGCAGGCACGGGGCCTCGCACGCACCTCCTGACCAACCTGCTGGTGCCTGCGCCCGTCGGCCACAACGCCTGAAGGCGAGCCACGGCCCGGAGCTGCGCGGCCTCTTGCCCTGTGCCGCCCGCTCCCCCTGCCCGAGAACCCGTTGCAGCACCACCTGGAGACATTCGTGATCGAGATCTCCCCGCAGCAGCTCCCCGCCCTGAGCCGTTGGTTCCCCACCGGCTCACCCGGTCCCGGGACTCTCGCCGAGCACGTACTGACCACGGGCTCCGGCCGCTGGTGGGCCGACCGCCCCGACCGGCCGCGCGTCCTCGCCGTCAGCTGCGCGGACCACGTGCTGCTGCGCGGCGATCCGAGCGTGCTCACCCAGGACGCCCTGGCCCGGTTCGCCGACCGGTACGTAGAGACGTCCGCCCGGTTCTGGCCGTCGCTCGGCTCGGCATTCGAGCGCGTCGTCCTTTGGGAACGGATGCTGTACGTCCACCAGCCTCAGGCACCGGTGTCCCTCCCCCGCACCCCCCGTGGCGTAACGGTGCGGCGGCTGACTCTCCAAGACGTTCCGGCACTGGCCGCGATGGACTCCGAGAACGCCTGGATTCATGCCAGTTGGGGCGGACCGAGCGGGCTCGCAGCCTCCGGCCACGGCTGGGCCGCGTTCGCCAAAGGTCGGGTCCTCTCCGTCGCCTGCACCTACTTCCTCGGCAGCGCCTACGAGGACATCGCGGTCGTCACCGTGCCCGATCGCCGCCGCGAGCTCCCCCAGCTACCGCTGGGAGGGGCCCCCACCGCACTGGCCTGCGTCGCCGGCCTGACGGCCGACATCCAGGCCCGTGGACACGCCGCGAGCTGGTGCTGCTCACGCGACAACCGGCCCAGCCGACTACTGGCCTGGACGGCCGGCTTCCGGCTGACCCGCGAATACGTCCACCACGTCACCGGTCGCGCCATGGCACGCGAGGTCCGGGCGAACCCGGTTGCCGCTTGAGCCCCACTGGCTCCCCTGATCTGGCAGAGGAGGCAAGGGCCGCCGATCACCCCACCCCGTTGGTGCCGCCTGGATTCAGAGCCAGTCCCGGCGCTTGAAGATCACATAGAGCCCGAGGCACACGGCGGCCATCAGCCCCAGTGCGAAGGGATAGCCGAGGGCCCAGCCGAGCTCGGGCATGGTCTCGAAGTTCATGCCGTAGATCGTGCCCACCAGGGTCGGGGCGAAGAGGATGGCGGCCCAGGCCGAGATCTTCTTGATCTCTTCGTTCTGGGCGTGGCCGGCGTGGGCCAGCTGCCTCATTTCCTCGTTCTGCTGCTGGGTGACCAGGGTGGCGTTGACCGCGAGGATGTCCTGGAGAGCGAGGCGGAAGCTGTCGACGCGTTCGGTGACGTGGGTGGCGTGGTCGGCGACGTCACGCAGGTAGCGTCGCAGTTCCTCGTCGATTCCATATTTCTCGAACCCGGCGGTCAACCCTTCCAGGATCCTGGTCAGGGGTCTGGTTGCGCGCTGGAACTCCACGACTTCCCGGGAGAGCTCGTAGATGCGGCGGGAGACCTTCGGGTCGCCGCTGAAGACCTCGGTTTCGATCTCGTCGACGTCGTTCTCCACGCCGGCCACGACCGGCGCGTAGCCGTCGACGACCGCGTCGAGGATCGCGTACAGGACGGATTCGGGGCCTCGCTTGAGGAGATCCGAGCTGTTCTCCATGCGGCGTCTGACTGCTGCCAGGTCGGGGGCGGCTCCGTGGCGGACGGTGATCACGAAGTCGGGTCCGACGAAGATGTGCAGCTCGCCGAAATCGACCTCCTCCGCGTCATCCAGATAGCGGGCCGCACGCAATACGACGAACAGGGTGTCGCCGTAGCGTTCCAGCTTGGGCCGCTGATGTGCCTCCAGCGCGTCCTCGACCGCGAGCGGATGCAGGTCGAACTCCTCGGCAACGGACAGCAGCTCGGCCTCGGTCGGCCTGTGCAGACCGATCCACGCCATGCCCCCTTCCGCCTCGCGGAGCTTCTGGAAGGTCTCGGCGAGCGAGTCATGCGTGCTGGTGCGCACACCGTCGTGGTACAGAGCGGCAGTGATCACGCTGTTTCCACGGGGCGATTGCCGCTCGGCCGCTACGGCCGTGCCGGACTGTTCGGCAATGGGGCGGGGCTCGGCAGGGCGCTTGGCCGGCTTCTTGAACGCGCGCAGGGCACGCAGGGGACGACGCTCGGACACGACGGAGTCCTTCCGCAGGCAGGAAGTAGAAGGCGTAGGGATGCACGAGGGCACGCCGCAGACGCCGCCTGCGGATCCGGCTAGGGTCCGGCCATGGCAGCGTCCCGCGGCGTTCGACTAGGAGGTTCACCACACATCGTGGATCTCACCTTCCTTTCGTACGCGGCGGGACTGGGCCATCAAGCAGGGTATACCCGCCAGGTGAACGCTTCGGACCGGTGATGGGCCCGGCTCTCGCCGCCCCCACCGGCTGCGGCACACTGGCTGCCGATCCGCCGAAGGAACTCACCGTGTCGTTCATCCGCAGTCTCCGCCGCGTGGTGCGCCGCACCGACCGGCGCACCGTGGACCTCAGCCATCCGGCACGGTCTCCGCTCGGCAGTGCCGTGGTCAACTGCGTGGTCTACCTGGAGGGCGTGCGGCAGACCGGGAACTGCCTGGCCGACGAAGCGATCCGGCGGGTACGCAAAACGGGCGACGGCTTCGTTTGGATCGGGCTCCATGAACCCGGCCCGGAGGAGCTGGTCGGCGTCGCCGAGCTGTTCGGGCTGCATCCGCTGGCGGTCCAGGACGCGACGCACACCCACCATCGGCCGAAGGTGGTGCGGTACGACGACGTGCTGTTCACGGTCCTCAAGACCGTGCGGTACATCGAGCACAAGGAACTCACGGCCACCAGCGAGGTCGTGGACACCGGCGAAATCATGGCGTTCGTCGGACCCGACTTCGTCGTCACGGTCCGGCGCGGCCGACACGGTTCGCTGGGCCCCCTGCGGGAGGCCCTGGAGGCTGCGCCCGAGCAGCTCGCCAAAGGGCCCTCCGCCGTCCTGCACGCCATAGCCGAGCACGTCGTGGACGACTACCTCGCCGTGACCGACGCGATGGAGGTCGATGTCGACGCGGTCGAGTCCGCCGTCTTCACCGAGCACGCCCGCCACGGCGACGCGGGCCGCATCTATCAGCTCAAACGCGAGCTGATGGAGCTCAAGCGGGCCGTGGCACCGCTGGAGCGGCCACTGCAGGCCCTCGCGACCAAGCCGTCACCGTCGATCGCCCCGGACATCCAGCCCTACTTCCGTGACGTCGCCGACCATCTGTCCCGCACCACCGACCAGGTCACGGCCTTCGACGCACTCCTCGACTCGATCCTCCAGGCCCATCTCGCGCAGGTGACCGTCGCGCAGAACGAGGACATGCGCAAGATCACGGCATGGGCAGCGATCATTGCCGTGCCGACGATGGTGTGCGGCGTGTACGGCATGAACTTCGACCACATGCCCGAGCTGAAATGGCGATACGGCTTTCCCCTCGTCCTTGGCCTGATCTCGGCGGCCTGCGTCTTCATCCACCGCGCCTTCCGGCGCAACGGCTGGATCTGATCCATACCTCTGGACGAACGCGAGGATGCGGTGCTTGCCCCACGAGAAGCCCCGGAATCGCAGGATCGCAGCAGCCCACGTGCCTCAGCTCGCCAGATCGAGCCGGGCCTCCTCCAGGTCCAAGGTGCGCTGCAGCCGTCGGCGAGTGGAGTCGCTGATCCGGTGTTCGTCGTAGAGGCGCTGTAGCTCGACGGCCTCCACCCGGATCAGGTCCCGACGCAGCAGGCGATAGACGTGGTCCGCCGATTCGGCCAGGTCTGCTTCCTCCAGGCGATCGTGGGCATGGTCGAGGCGCGCCTGCAGGCTGCGCCGCAGCCGGTCCGCCACGACGTCCGGGACGGCTTCGAGGTCGGACATCTCGTCCAGGCGGCGGATGCCGGCTGCGGCAAGGGCGCACCGGGCGGAGGCCTCTTCGCGTTCGGTGTGATCCGGTTCGAGGGCGATTCCGGAGCGACGGACCACGCCGGCCAGGGTGAAGCCCTGGGCGACGAGGGTGGCCACCACTACCGACGTGGTCAGTACGAGTACGAGCGGGCGCTGGCCGAGCAGGGCGCCGTCGTCCGCCACGACGGGGATGGACAGAGCCGCAGCCAGCGGAACGACACCCCGCGTGCCCGCCCAGGTCAGCACGGCCGGGACGCGCCAGGAGGGGCGTACGCCCGCGTTCCGCTGGACGACGGCCGAGAGGGGCAGGACCCACAGCAGGCGAACGGTGATCAAGGTCGCGGCGACCGCCAGCGCGTACAGCGGCCAGAGCCCGTCGGCGGCGGTCAGCGCGGCGACCTGTCCGGGCAGGGTGAGGCCGATCAGGCTGAAGACGACGCTCTCCAGCAGGAAGACCACGGTGCCGTTGACGGCGTGCAGCTGGATCCGTATGCCGGCATTGGTGAACCGGTCCGCCCGTCCTCCGAGCACGACCCCCGCCACGACGACGGAGGTCACACCCGACGCGTGCACCGCCTCGGCCAGTACATAAGCGGCGTACGGGGTCACCAGGGCAATGACGGTCTCCAGCACCGGGTCCTCGGTCCTGCGGCGGATCAGCGCCACGACCCCGGCGACCGCTCCCCCGACGAGAGTGCCGCCCCCGGCGAGCAGCGCGAACTCCGTTCCGGCCGCCTGCCAGGACACCCCGGCGGAGGCCGCGGCGACGACGACCGCGACCCGGAAGAGCACGAGCGACGTGGCGTCGTTGAAGAGGCTCTCGGCCTGCACGAGGACCTGGACACGGGGAGGCAGGGCAAGGCGCCGACCGAGCGCAGTGACCGCCACCGGGTCCGTACTCGCGAGGACGGCCCCCAGGACCAGCGCCATCTGCCAAGTCAGCGGGGTGAGCAGCGACGCGACCAGACCCACCGCGGCCGCCGAGGCCAGGACCAGACCGACCGCGAGCACGCTGACCGGCTTCCACACCAGGCGCAGTTCACGCCAGGGCAGTTCCTCGGCGCTGGCGTACAGCAAGGGCGGAAGAACGATGAGTCCGATGGCTTCAGGGCTGACCCGGATCTCCGGAGTGCCCGGCATCAGCGCGACGACGAGGCCCGCGACAACGAGCAGTGAGGGAGCCGGAATTCGCCAGCGGCGGGCACCCGTGGCCACGACCGTGGCCAGTACCACTAGGAACAAGACCGTACCGACGCTGCGCATTCCGCCCCCACCCGAGTCGACGCGGACCATGCGGTCACACGACGCCGACCAGGCTTCCCGGCACACCGCCTTCACCCTATCGATGCAACGGCCGTCAATACACCGTCAAAGTCCCAGGCGACTCGCGTCAGGAGTGCGTCAGGGCCGTTTCCTTCGCGTCATCACTGATGTTCGCTGGTGAAGTCGAGGACGCGCGGAGGAGTCGGGTACGGGTGAGTACGGAAACTGTCGTGGGCATCATCGTCGCGGTCAGCCTGGTCGGGTACCTGGTCCTGGCGCTGTTCTTCCCCGAGAAGTTCTGAGCATGACGACCACGCACGAGGCGGGCCCGGTGGCCGACGCGGGACACCCGGCCGTACGGCCGGGGAGGCTCAAGGTCTTTCTGGGCGCGGCACCCGGCGTCGGAAAGACGTACCGGATGCTCGACGAGGCACACCGCCGGACGGCCCGCGGCGCGGATGTGGTGGCCGGGTTCGTGGAGTGCCACCGGCGTCGGCACACCGAATCGAAGCTCGACGGCCTGGAGATCCTCCCGCCGGCCGGACAGGAATACCGTGGCGGCCGGTACACGGAGTTGGACCGTGAAGCGCTGCTGGCGAGGCGGCCGCAGGTGGTGCTGATCGACGAACTCGCCCATACCAATGTCCCTGGGGGCGGCCGGCACCCGAAGCGGTGGCAGGACGTCGAGGACATCCTCGCCGCCGGGATCGATGTCGTCACCACGCTCAACATCCAGCACCTGGAGTCGCTGAGCGACGTCGTCGAGAAGATCACCGGTGTCCCTCAGCGCGAGACTGTGCCCGATGAGTTCGTGCGCCGCGCCCATGAGGTCGAGCTGGTCGACATACCCCCCGAGGCACTTCGGCGCCGGATGGCACACGGCAACATCTATCCCCCGGAGCGGATCGACGCCTCGCTCGCCAACTACTTCCGCCCCGGCAATCTCATCGCGCTGCGGGAGCTGGCCCTGCTGTGGCTGGCCGGGAGGGTGGACGAGGCCCTCCACAAGTACCGTACCGAGCACGGCATCGGAGATGTCTGGGAGACCCGGGAACGCGTCGTGGTCGCCCTCACCGGCGGTCCCGAGGGCGAGACCCTCATCCGTCGCGCGGCACGCATCGCCGACCGGTCCGCCGGCGGTGAACTGCTCGCCGTACACATCGCGCGCAGCGACGGGCTCGCCGCCGGGGTCTCGCACGTGGCTCTGGCCGACCAGCGGGCCCTCGTCGAGCACCTGGGCGGCAGCTACCACTCCGTCGTCGGCGACGAAGTACCCACCGCCCTGGTGGACTTCGCGACGGCGGAGAACGCCACCCAGCTCGTCCTCGGTACGAGCCGCCGCCGTCGGCTGGAACGTTTCCTCACCGGACGCGGGATCGGCGAGACCGTCGTGGCGCTGTCCGAGGACATCGACGTCCACATGGTCACGCACGAGCGGGCGGGCCACGGCCGACTGCTGCCCTCCCGCCGCCGTACGCTCCCCACCTCCCGGCTCATCGCCGGACCCGTGGCCGGTGTGGTGCTCCCGGTGCTGCTCACCCTCGGCCTCGACCGCATGCGCGGCACACTGAACCTCACCAGCGAGGCGCTGCTCTTCCTGGTGGCCGTCGTGGGCGTGGCCTGCATCGGCGGAGTGGCATCCGCCCTGATCGCGGCGCTCACCGCCGCGCTGCTCCTCAACTACTGGTTCATGCCGCCCATAGGCGAGTTCACCATGAGCGACCCGGACAGCGTGCTGGCGCTCGTGGTCTTCGCCGTCGTCGCCGCCACCGTGGCCGCCGCAGCGGACAGGTCCTTGCGGCTCTCCCGCCGTGCGGCTCGTGCCACGGCCGAGGCGGAGACGATGTCGTCCCTCGCCGGCAGCATCGTCCGCGGCGACCAGACGATCCCGGCGCTGCTGGAACGTACGCGTGAAACATTCGGCATGGACACCGTCGAGCTGGCTCCCGAAGCCTGCGACACAGGCGGCGCGACGGACCCCGCCCTCGTGGTGGCGGCGGGCCCCGAGTCCTTCCTCGTCCTGCGCGGCCGTACGCTGCCGTCCTCCGAACGCCGCGTGCTGGCCGCCTTCGCCGCGCACGTCGGCGCGGCCGTCGAGCGGGCCCGGCTGGCCGAGGCCGCCGCCGAGGTCGAACCGATCAAGGCCGCCGACCGCCTGCGCACCGCCCTGCTCCGGGCCGTCAGCCACGACCTGCGGACCCCCTTGGCAGGGGCGCTGGCCGCGGTCAGCTCACTGCGCAACCAGGAGATCGAGTTCTCCGCCGAGGACCGGGCGGAACTGCTGGCCTCCGCCGAGGTGTCCCTGAACCGGCTCAACCGCCTGGTGGAGAACCTGCTCGATCTCAGCCGCCTCCAAGCCGGCGCCCTCACGCTCGACCTGCGGGCCACCACACTGGAGGAAGTCCTGCCGGCCGCGCTGGACTCGTTGGACCTGACGCCCGATGGCGGGCCCGCCGTCGATGTGCAGAGCCTTGAATCGGTACCGGCGCTCCAAGCCGATCCGCCGCTGCTGGAACGGGTGCTGGCCAACCTCGTCGGCAACGCGGTCCGCCACGCACCCGCGGAGCGCCCGGTGCTGGTGACGGCCAGCGCCCTGGCCGGGCGGGTCGACATCAGGATCGCCGACCGGGGCCCCGGGATCGCCGCCGACGACCGCGAGCGTGCCTTCGAACCGTTCCAGCGCCTCGGCGACCGCGACAACACCGCCGGACTCGGCCTCGGCCTCGCCCTGGCCAGGGGACTCACCGAAGCCATGAACGGCACGCTCACACCCGAGGACACCCCCGGCGGAGGACTGACCATGGTCCTGTCCCTGCCGGTCGCCACCGATGAGACAGCAGGGCGGTTCTGACCGCATGTCCGCAACCCTCCAGCTCCGGGCGCGAGTCGGGCAGCGCTCCCAACACATGGTCATTTGTGGTGACGACGCTCTCGCACACCGCCTGGCACAGGAACTCGACGCCGTGTGCGGCGAGGCCGTCACGGTCGTCCTGCCGTCGCGGCGCGAGGGGCACGGCGCCGAGGTCGTCGCCCTGCACCGGGATCCGCACTCCCCCGTGGAGCTGCTCATCTCCGCGCGGCCCGACGAGCAGACCCTCCGGGAGGCCGGCGTCGAGCGTGCCGCGGCGGTTGCCCTCACCTACGGCGACGACCAGATTCAACCGGGACCGCGGTCGCCATCTCGAACTGCTCCTCGACCGGGCAGCAGCCGCGCACGCCGGGCAGGACGACGCGTTCATCGACGCGTCCACGACGGTGCTCTCCGACGCGGACACGGCCGTCCCCGAATTGGTGGCCGCTGCGGCAGTCGGGCACGGGCCCACCCTCCAGGTCGAGGGCAAGGTGTTCCGCGGAGTGGTCCGCCCCGCCGGAACACCACCCCACGCGACGGACCTGGCCACGCTCGCCGTTCTCTCCGGTACGCACATGGACGACCCGATGGGCGAGGACAGCGCGGAAACACCGGGCGCCAACGGCACCCAACTGCTGCCCGACACCGCGACCGCCTACCACCGGCAGTTCACGCACGGCCGGCTCATGCTCGAAGAGGTGACCCACCACCACGCGCCGGCGTCCCCCACCAGGCGGCGGCGGGCCTATCGGGGCTGGCTGAGCGACCGGCTCGGGCACCTGCCCTGGAAGATCTTCGTCTCGCGCGAAGTGACCGCCGTCTTCGGGATCCTCGGCGCGGCCGTGGTGCTGCTGGCCACGGCGACGGCCGTCGTGGAGGACGGACCGCTGTGGAAGTCGGTGTACCTGCCACTGCTGGACATCTTCACCATGGGCGACCCGGCCACCGAGGAGTCCACTGCCCGCCAGGTCCTCCAGCTCATCGCGGGATTCGTCGGCCTGGCCGTGCTCCCTCTCGTCGTGGCCGCCGCGATGAACGCCACGCTGGCCTTCCGCACCGCGTCGGCCAACCACGTACCGGATGCCGGCCTGTACGACCACATCATCCTGGTCGGACTGGGCAAGATCGGCACGCGCGCCCTGGCGCAGCTGTGCACCACCGACCACAAGGTCGTGGTGATCGAGCGGGACCCGCAAGCCCGAGGGGTCGCGCTGGCACGCGAGCTCGGCGTGCACCTGCTGCTCGAGGACGCCGCCGCTCCCGGAGTCCTCGATCTCGCCCGCATCGGCACCAGCAAGTCATTGCTGGTACTCACCCACGATGACGGCGAGAACCTCGACATCGTGATGGCAGCCCGCGAGAGCAACCCCCGCGTGCGCGCCGTGATGCGCCTGTACGGCGACGACTTCGCCGCCACCGTCTCCCGCACCATGCGCGCCGGTTACCCGGACGCGCTCACCCGCAGCCGCAGTGTCTCGGCGCTGGCCGCGCCCTCCTTCGCTGCCGCGATGATGGGCCGCCACGTGCTGGGCGTCATGCCTGTCGAACGCGGATCCCTGCTCTTCACCGTCGTGGACGTCGCCGGCCACCCGGAACTGGAAGGGCACTCCATACACGCGGCTTTCAAGGAGCACGAGTGGCGCGTACTCGCCGTCGGCCCCACGACCAGCAGGCATTCGGCCTCGTCGACCGACACGCTCGGCGGATTCCGCATGGACCGGGCCGCCTTCGACTGGCGCCCACCACACGGTCGGGTCCTACGCCATGACGACCGTGTCGTGCTGGTCACCACACGGCGCGGTCTGGACGTTCTGATGACCGGCGTCCAGCCCCGTCCCGCAGGCCGCCGGCCTCATCCGGCCCAATGATCTCGCTTGGACCGAACTCGCTCACCGATCAAGTCACTTTCACCACGGGGGTCCTATGTCATTCGATGCCGAATGGGCAGAGCTCAAGTCAGCCGCTGCTGCGAACCAGACGGCAATGCGGCTCAATCAGCTCGATCCCGGAGAAGGTGGCGGGCCCGGGCCACAGGGGGATCTGGTGGTCACCCAGAAGGACCTGGCGGCAGTAGGTAACGCCGCATTCAAGCTGCGGCAAAGGCTCGGCACCGATGGGGACCATGCCAAGGCCAGTACGCACGAGGCGGCCAGCTCCTTGAAGAAGGACTTCGCGCTGGGGACCGCCCTCTCGACGCTCGCGGACAAGTGGCACGACCAGGTGGGAACGCTGCTGGACGCCTGCGCCCACATTTCCAACCACCTCGACTACACGCAGAACGCGCACGCCGAAGGCGAGTACTGGATCGCCACCCAGTTCAAGTTCGCGCAGCTCAATACAGGATTCGAGGAAAGGGCGCAGCACTGATGGACCTGGACGCACTGCGTTTCGCGGACTTCTCGAAGCTGTCAACTGCCGTCGCGGACTGGACGGCCATGGCCGCGAAATTGTGGGAGCTGGAGTCGGATGCCCGTGGCGACCTCGGAGGTAAAGCCGCGAAGGCCGACTGGGCTGGGGTGAACGCGACCGTGACCCGGGAGTTCATCGGCAAGACCGCCAAGGAGTTCGCCGACGCCGCGACCGAGGCCACCAGTATCGGGAACATCCTGCGTGACACCCACGGTGAGCTCGTCGACTACAAGGCCAGGCTGAACGAGGCCATCCGGCGCGGGCTGGAGAAGAACCTCACCGTGGTGCCGGCGGGCAATGGCGGCTTCACCGTCACGATGAACATCCACCCCGACCGCGCCGCCAAGGGCACGACGGTGCCCGAGCACACCGAGGCCGATGCGACCGCCCTGCGCGACGAGGTACAGCGGATCCTGGAAGGGGCGACCGAGAGCGATACGACTGCGGCACAGGCGCTGACGATGCTGGTCGGCCAGACCCCGTACGGCTTCTCCGACGCCGCCTACTACGACCGCGACCGCGCCGCGGACGCCATGAAGGACGCCGACCGGATCGCGAAGCTCCTGAAGGCCAAGGGCGACGACATGTCCCCCGAGGAGTTCGACAAGCTCAATGCCGACCTGGCCAAGTACAAGGACGATCGCCTCTTCCAGGAGCATCTCGCCACCACGATCGGCCCACGCGGGCTACTCGACTTCTGGGCCGACCTGGCAGACCCGTCCGACGGCGGCACCCTGCAGCGCTCCCGCCACGACCAGCTCGGCGACTTCCAGCGCAACCTCTCCCTCACTCTGGCCGGCGCCACCCAGTCCGACAGCCCGGCCATGCGCACCTGGGAGAACGACATGGTCAAGCTGGGCGAGGAGCGCATCCAGACCCGTGGCGGCCAGGTCTACGGCTACCAGGTGATGAGCAACCTCATGCGCAGCGGCGACTGGGACAACCGCTTCCTGAACGACTACGGCAATGCGCTCGTCGCCACCGAGAAGAAGATGAAGCTCCCGGCCAACTACTGGAACGGCGGCGTGTCACCGGTGCCCAAGATGAACTTCATCGGCGAGGACTTCGGCCGCGACCCCATGACCGGCTTCATGACCGCCCTGGCCGCCAGCCCGAACGCCGCAACGGAGTTCTTCAACGCGACGCAGCCCACCGACAACGCCCAGTACGTCCTCGGCGACCGGCAGACCTTCGACGACACGCCCCTCAACACCAAGGACGGCAACGCCGCACGGGATGCCACGGGCGCCGCCCTGGTCTCTGCGGCCACGGGAGTCGACCCCAACAGCATGACAACGCGTCCCGACGACCTCACACCTGAACACCGCCAGGTTCTGGACCGCTCCCTGAAGTACCTCTCCGAGCGCGGCGACGAGTTCCCGTCCGAGATGCGCGACGACATGGCCAAGGTCCTCTCCGCCCACAGCGATGTCGTACACCACTCGGCCAGCGCCATGTCGGACACGCCGGACGACCCCCGCCAACTCGACCGCCACCACCTCCTGGAGGTGAGCAAGCAGGTCTCCCGCGACCAGAACTCCTACGGCATGCTCAACGAGGCCATGAACCGAGAAATGATCAAAGACATCCACGCAGAACACCCGCGTGACCCCAACGAGACGCTGCAAGATGCGGGCCGTACGGTCGGCTTCCTCGAAGAGGCCCGCTACCAGGCCCTCAAGACCGACAAGGATGACCCCACGTGGGAAGCCAAGTGGGGCTACCACGGCTTCGGCGGAGCCGCCAACTTCATCCCTGTGGTCGGCGACATAGCGCAACGAGGTGTCGACGCCCTCGCCTACCAGTGGCAGCTCGACGAACAGGCGCGGATCGACGCGGGAGTCCAGGACCAGAACGCGAAGACGTTCACGCACCGGGAGAACCAGCTGAGGGCGCTCTCCGAGGAATGGGCCAAGGCGAACCCCGGGCACCCCTACACGCCGCGCACGCTGGAGCAGGAGATCAACACGTCCGCAGTGACGGGGAACGTCGCTGCCAAGGGTCTGGCAGGCACCCAGTGAAGCGCCTGCGCACGGCCATGATGGCCGCCGCGGGGGCCGCGGCACTGATCTCCGTGACCGGGTGCAGCGAGGGCAGGGAGTACGCACTGCCGGACGGCATATGCGGCGTGGCCGTCGATTCGGCCTTCATCGCACCGCTGCTTCCGCCCGGCGCCAAGCTGGAGCAGTCGACGTACGCAGCCAGGCCGCACGCTCCGCGGTGCGAACTGACCGTGGACAAGAACACCGTCCTGACCGTGAAAGGCGACGTGACAACGGCGGACGAAGACGTCATGGGTGGCATCGGACAGCGCTTGGCGAGCTCCGGCGATCCCGCACAGATCGACGTGGGCGACGCCGCCCGCGTTGCCGACTCCATGGCCGTCGCGGTCGCACGGTGCACTTACGAGGGCAAACCCAGCCAGTTCGTCGTCGAGATCTACCCGCCCATCAAGTCCTCCGACGTGCCCGAACGGCGTGAGGCCCTCACCCGTCTCATGACCGTGTACTTCCCCGCGGCCCAGAAAGCAGTGGGCTGCGCCTCCTGACCGCAGTGGCCGCTGGGGAATGCGCGCCGCCCCATACCTTCGACCCAGGAAGCAGCCTGTGCATCACGACGACGAACCGGTCTTCAAGCGGAGCAAGTGGGGAACGAACCGCTACTACTACAACCCTCGCAACCCCATCGGGCTCGCCCTCACCGTCCTCACCGTGCTCGTCGTCGGGACGATGCTGATCCTCATGGCCAACCGGGCCGGACCGTTCGAGCCACCGCCTGCCCCCGCACCGTGGAATCCCGCGCCGGTCACCACCGGCCCGCCAGGCCACTGAGCCGACGGGGGGCGGCCGCGGACCGGAGCACCGTCAAAAGGCCGTAGCCATCACATCAGCAGTGCGTCAGGGTCCGGTGTCGAGGCCCGTACCGGCCCTAACGTCACCCCCATGGGACGACGTTTCGCGCAGTCCGCGACCGGCGCTCACGCCAGCGCGGAGCCTCGAGGACCTATCGCACGCGACATCCACTGGGCCGGCGAGAGGCGGTCGGCCATCGGTGTCGCGTCCCTCCTGTACTCGGCCCTGCTCGCCATGGACGCAGGTTTCGGCGAGCTCGACGCGACCCGCGGCGCCCTCTGGACCGGCCTGGCCGCCCTCCTCTTCGTGATCTTGCTGCCGTCCAGGGTCTCCGTAGGTCCCGGTCTGCTGAGCGCCCGAGGACTGCTGGTGGAACATGCTGTCCGCACCGACTCCCTCGTCTCGGTCAGGTGGTCCGACGGGGTGGCCCAGCGGATGATCCTCCGCGACACGGAGGGAAGCCGGGTCGAGATCGATCCGACCGTCCTGGTCCGCAATCCCGCGATGTGGCGCCGGGTCGACACGGACACCCGCACATCGATCCAGCGCGGCACTCTGCTGTGCGGCGAGAGCGCCCTGCGCCGGCTGGCAGAGCGTATCGACCGCGAGACGGCCCTCACGGTCTTCAAAGTCTCAGGCCTGCAGTGATCGACGGTCGGTGACTTCTGTGCACCCGGGCAGTGGCTGACGCGAGTCACTGATCCTCCGTCGGGGAGGGCGCAGACGGGGTGATCGGCCGCCGGGAGGCCGCTGCCGGAAGCGTGAGCGTCACGGCAAAGCCGGGGCCGACGGGTGCGGTTTCAAGGGTGCCCCCCATGGTCTCCATGAGGTCACGGCACATCCGCAGGGTCAGACTGTCCGGCGTGCGACTCGCATGTGTGCCGCGTTCCGCGCCCTGCACTTCGTCGTTGGTTCCGTCCGTCATGTAGATCTCCACCTGACCGGACCGGGTCTTGCCTGTCAGCCGCGCGGGCCGGTCCGGGGGGCTGTGGCGCTGGGCCTCGGCCGCCAAAGCGGTCAGCACGCGAGTGAGCACGGCCGCGTCGGCGATCACGTCGGGGAGCAGCTCCGGCAGGCTGCATTGGATCGCATGGCCACCGGGCCCCAGGTCGTCCAGAACGGCGGTCAGCAGCTCGTCGAGATCGACCGGTCGCAGATACAGATCCAGTGCCCCGGCGTGCAGGCGGCTCAGCTCGTCGAGGTCCGAGAGGAGCTGGACCGCACGCCGCACCGACGACCGGGCTGTGGCGAGGTTCCGACTCTCCCTCGTATCCGTCCCGACGCCGACGCCGAGGCCATCCAGCGCTTCGTCGGCTGTGCGCAGTGGGCCCCGCAGATCGCGGCTCGCGGTGAGGAGGAGCGAGGCCCTGGTGTGCTCGGCTGCGGCGCGCAAGCCCGTTTCGGCATCGTGGGCAGCAAGCCGGCCGTGCGAGTAGGCCATGCCCAACTGGGCCGCGCACGCTCCCAGTACGCGCTGGTCATCGCTGCTCAGCGGGCGCCCTCGGGCAGCCAGGGTGAGGTCGTCGCCGACGGGGCTGTCCACATCCGCGTCGTACGGGCGCTCGGGTGGATCCTCACCGGTGCTGGCGACGACGTACCAGCGGGGCTCGGCGGCATGCCCCGTATCGCGTTCCAACAGACTCACCGCCTCCAGGCCGAAGTCCTCCCGTACCTGTTCGAGCAAGGCCGGCAGGTCCTGGCCGTGCATCATGGCGGTGGCCAGCCGACTCAGTGCCCGGGCCTCGGAACTCGCGCGGACGGCCCGGTACGTGCTGCGCGCGGCCGCACCCGCGGCCATGCCGACGATGACGGCCGTGACGACGTACACCACCAGCGCTATGACGTCGGCGAGGTGCTGGACGCGCAGCGAGTGCATCGGCGGGGTGAAGTAGTAGTCGGCGAGCAGTCCCGCGGCAAGAGCGGCCACGAGTGCGGGAACGAGTCCACCGACCAGGGCGATCACGACAACGGCGAGCAGGTAGAGCACCAGGGCGAGGGAGAGGTCCACGTGCTCGCCCAGGAGAACCAGGAGGGCGGTCAGGCCCGGGAGCGTGATCGCCGCGAGCAGCATCGCCGTCCAGAAGCGCCGTGGGCCGGTGGCGCGGCTCGGGTGCGGCAGTCGCAGTGGGGAAGTCGAGCCGGCGGCGTGCTCATGGGTGATCACGAGTACGTCGATGGGGCCGGATCGCCGGATCGTCCGGTGCCCCACACCGCCGCGGAGGAACGTGGAGAGCCTTCCGCGGCGGCTCGCGCCCAGCACGATCTGCGTGACGTTCTCGGCCTCCGCGAACTGGAGCAGCGCCTCGGGGATGTCGTCGCCGGTGGTCTGGTGGTAGCTGCCGCCCAGGGACTCCACCAGGGCCCGCTGGGCGGCGAGGGTGGCCGGATCGCCGTGGGTGAGGCCGTCGCTCGGTACGACGTGCAATGCCAGCAGCTCGCTGCCGGGGACTCGGGCGCTGATCCGGGTGCTGCGGCGGATCAGAGTTTCTCCCTCGGGGCCGCCGGTGAGGGCGACCATGATGCGCTCGCGGGTTTCCCAGGGGGTGGTGATGCCGTGTTCCGCGCGGTAGCGCTGCAGTCCTTCCTCGACGCGGTCGGCGAGCCACAGCAGGGCGAGTTCGCGCAGGGCCGTGAGGTTGCCGACGCGGAAGTAGTGGGTGAGGGCGGCCTCGATGCGGTCCGAGGGATAGATCTCGCCGTGCAGCATGCGTCGGCGCAGCAGCTCGGGCGGCAGGTCCACCAGTTCGATCTGGTCCGCGCGGCGTGCCACCTCGTCGGGCAGGGTCTCGCGCTGCGGGACACCGGTGATCTGCCGGACCACGTCGCCCAGGGACTCCAGGTGCTGGACGTTTAGCGTGGTGACTACGTCGATCCCCGCGTCCAGGAGTTCCTCGACGTCCTGCCATCGCTTGGCATGGCGGGAGCCGGGCACATTGGTGTGGGCCAGTTCGTCGACCAGGGCGACCTGCGGCTGGCGGGCGAGCACCCCGTCGAGGTCCATCTCGGTGAAGCTCGCCTCCCGGTACTCCATGGCGCGCCGGGAAATGATCTCCAGCCCCTCGGCGAGGGCAGCGGTGGGCCGCCGCCCGTGCGGCTCGACGAACCCGACGACCACATCGGCACCGGCCGAGGCCAGCCGCTGCCCTTCCTCCAGCATCGCGTACGTCTTTCCCACCCCCGGGGCGGCCCCGAGGTAGATCCGCAATCGCCCACGCGCCATCGACGGGCTCCTGCCCGCTCGTCACACCCCCTCGGCCCCCGCATCCCATGGTGCGCCCAACCGCGCTCCCGCGCTCGCAATCCGCGCGCAGGATCGCCGTTCAGATGCCCTGATGCAAGAAACGGCTGCTCTAGGGCGGCATGGCTTCCCCACACACGGTGTCGAGGACGGCGGCGAGGCAGCGAGTCGGACCGGCGTCCCCGCAGACCTCGGTCGGGGGCTCAGCCTCCTTGGCCGGTGCCTCTCGGACGCTGCGCACGCGTGATCAACACCAGGGCGAACAGCAACACCACGGTGCCGGGCATGGTGAACATGGTGCGGTAGGCGGAATCGACCGCCAGGAGACCGATCAGCTGGATGCCCAGCGCGATCGCGATCAGGAGCTGTGCCCAGCCGAAAAGCCGGAGACGGACGATGTGCCGCCGCTGCCAGGGCAGCAGCCAGCCACTGCTGAGTGTGGCGATGCCAGAGCCGGCGAGCAGTAGCGCTGTGACAGCGAACAGTGCGCCGATGCCGCAGCGGATCCCCATGCGGGCTCCTTACGTTGTTGGTGGGTGCCATGGGTGATTGTGGTGGGCCGTACAAGGGCCCGGCTGACCGGGCCTGCGGATCGTGGTCGATGTGGTGACCGCTTCGGATCAGTCGGCTTCGGCGCGGGCTTCCACGTCCTCGATGTCGGAGGGGCGGCCGGCTCGGACCCAGCGGAGGTAGAAGGCTCCGCCGATGGCGAGGGTGGCGACCAGGGAGAGGATGGGCCAGCCGCGGAGGAGGTTCACCAGGAGGGTGAAGGCCACCGCGACGGCCGCCATGGCATTCAGCCAGGCCAGGGCGATCTTGCGCTCGGTACGGGCGAAGCGGGTCATGGCCAGCAGGCCGACGAGGAAGCTGACGAAGACCGCCACCGCGTAGAAGAGGACGAGCTCCTGCTCCTCCCCCGCAGCAGCCACGATGATCACCGCCGCCGCGGCCAGGTAGACGACGACGGACCAGTACGGGGTGTGGTGCCGGTTGATCCGACCCAGCAGTTCGGGGAGCACGCCCGGGCGCTCCGGTGTGCCGGCCAGAGCCTTGAGGAGTCCCGGGCCTGCCTGGAAGGAGGAGCTGGCAGCGGCCAAGAGCAGGAGGGAGCTGGTCACCTGGAAGGCTCCGTAGAGCCAGCCGGATCCGGCGGCGGCGTGGGCGATGTCGGCGATCTGGGTGGAGTCCTTGCCCGGGATGCCGATGCGGAGGCGCACGGCGAGCGCGGTCAGGGCCAGGGTGAGGCCCCCGACGATGACCAGGAGCAGGGCGAGGGTGCCCCGCCCGAAGCGGCGGCGGTGGGTGTCGTCGAGCTGGCCGAGCTGCGCGATGGCCGTGGACGGCGCCTCGATGCCGGTGGCCAGGGCCATCGCGACGGGGAAGGCGAGGACGACCGCGAGGGCGGCGGAGCGGCCCGGGTCCGTCGAGGCGGGGGCCTCACCGATGGTGTGCGGTGAGACGAAGCCGTGTACGAGTACGGCGACGCAGACGAGCACGAAGAGCACGGTCATGACGGCGAACAGCAGCCGCCCGCCGTGTCCGAACCAGGTCAACCCGGCCACGACCAGCAGCAGGAGCAGGGCGAGCGGGACGCGGAAGGGCGCGGCGGCGGGGAAGAGGGCGATCACGGCGCTGGCGGCGGCTGCGATGGAGATCCCGATGGTCAGGACGAAGTCGACGACGAGCGCGCCGATCGGTACGAACGTCCAGCGCGGCCCGAAGGCCCGCCCGGCCGCGGCGGCCGCCCCGCCGCCCTTGGGGAAACGGCGTACCAGTTGCCAGTAGTTGGCGGTGACCACCACGACCAGGCCCACCACCAGCGACATCGTCGGCAGCAGCAGGGCGAGATCGCCGTGCAAGGCGCGCAGCGCCGCCTCCATGGCGTAGGCGACGGAGGAGACCGGATCTGCGATCACCGCGAAGGCGAACGCGAAGAAGAGGACCGAGCGGCGCGGACTGCGGCGGCCGGGCCCGCCCGGCAAGGGCGCAGGCGCAGCGGGCTGCTGTATGGCGGTCATGAGGGATGCCTTCCAAGGCGAGAGCCGGAGCTCATGGAACAGCCCATGACTCCTGACCGCCGACCAGACTTCCCGGCACACCAGGCGTCAAGAATACGTCAGAAGTCCGTCAACGAAGAGCCGAAATCCACTGTGCCGACAGGGCACTTGAGCACCGGGCCCGCCGGCCCGGCCGCATGGCTGCGCCCAGTCGGCGGCCGGTGGCCACGGCTGGTCCGGTCGTCGTCAGGCCGGCGGTGCGGTTGAGGCGTGCGTCGCGGTCAGCTTCGGCTGCCAGGAGTTGAGCAATGACATGGGAGGCTGCCCCTTTTCGCCGCCGGGAGTGGTGGCGACATCGTCCCGTGTGGCGCCGGTACACCGCCGGTTCCTGCGCGCCCAGGGCGCGTCGCGCCCTACCACTACTTCTCCTTCCTGGCGGTGATCGTGCGGCGGATCCCGTACACGGCGGCGCCCGCGGCCAGGACCGCCGCGCCGGTGATCACCGATGAGCGGGCAGGGCGAAGGCCAGGACCAGGGCATCCGGCCAGCCCCACCACGGGGATGATCCGCGCCGGTCGTCCTTCGGCCGCTGAGAGGGTCCAGGCGGAGGCGTTGGCGATCGCGTAGTAGACCAGGACACCAAAGCTCGGCTGTTCACCGGCCCCCGAGGCGGCCGTATGTACACGATCGCCGGGCACAACTCGCTCACCACCACGCAGTACTAGAGCTGCACCCCGACGACCGCCGGGTCACCGCCGCCGGCACCGCGCTCTCCGCGCACCTCAGCGTGTTGCGAGCCCGCGGTCGCTCACGGTACCGATCATGGTCGCCACCTGCCGCGGTCAAGCGGATTGGTCCCCAAGTGGTCCCAAAAAACGATCAAGGAGCCGTTTCAGATTGCTCTGAAACGGCCCCTGACCTGCGACTTCGAAAAGTCGGGACGACAGGATTTGAACCTGCGACCCCTTGACCCCCAGTCAAGTGCGCTACCAAGCTGCGCCACGTCCCGTTGTGCCTGCGACCTGGGGTTTCCCCTTGCTCGGCGGCACATGCAGAACATTACCCCACGGCGAGGGGTGTGCATGCACGGGTAATCGGTGAGGGGGGAGGATGGGGTGATGAACGCACGGGATCGGGACGTCGACGGGCGGGCGCGCAGTGCGCGGCCCAGGGATGGGCTGGGGCGGCCGCTCGCCTACGGGGTGCCCGGGGTGGAACGGCAACCCGAAGGGGTGGTGCGCTCCGCCGAGCAGACCGTGCGGGAGGCGCAGCGGCTGTTGGACGCCGGGATGCCGTTCCATGCGCACGAGGTGTTCGAGGACGCCTGGAAGTCGGGTCCCGAGGCCGCGGCCCCGCTGTGGCGGGGGCTCGCGCAGCTCGCCGTCGGGTTGACGCACGCCGCGCGCGGCAACGCGGTGGGCGGGGCCCGGCTGCTGCGGCGCGGGGCCGCCGCGGTCGAGGGGCTCGACGGGGGGCCGTACGGGGTCGACGTGCCGGGCCTGGTCCGGTGGGCCGGGGAGCTGGCCGGCCGGGTGGCGGACGGTGGCCCGGCCGTCGATGCCGCGCGCGAGGCACCGAGGCTCGCCCCGAGCTAGTGCTGTGGCCGGATCGCCTCACCGACCTGATGAAGCGGGCGGCGAAGCGGATCGCGGTGGTCAGCGCGCCGCGGGACCGTCCGAGCGGCGCGGAGCGACTTTGGTCTCGGCGTGCGATCCCTACGGACGATGGCCCGGGACCCGCCCTCCGCAGAGGCTGGGCGCATGACCTCACCACCGATCGGCCGCCGGACCCTGCTGGCCGGTGTCGCGGCCGCAGCCACCCTCTGCGCCACCGCCGCCGGCACCGGCACCGCACGTGCCCGGACACCCGCATCGCTCACCCACAAGGGAGTCAACTTCGACACCGACCGTGACGTCTGGCGGACGGAGTACGTGCGCCGGGAGATCGCGGCCGTCAAGGAGCAGTTGCACGGCAACGCCGTTCTGCTGCTCGGCCACCGGCTCGACCGGCTGACCGAGGCCGCGTCGATCGCCGCCGCGCACGGCCTGTTCGTCTGGTTCGAGCCGCGGCAGTTCGACCAGGACGCCGAGCAGACCCTCGCCTTCCTCGGCTCGGTGGCACGCGCCGCAGAGTCGCTGCGCACCCGGTATCCCTGTGTGGGCCTCTCGGTCGGCACGGAACTGACCATCTTCATGTCCGGCCTGGTGCCGGGAAAGGACTACGCGGAGCGCGGCCGGGCGCTGGGGCGCCCGGAGTCGGCCGGCTACCAGCAGCGGCTGAACGCCTTCCTGGGCCGGGCGGTCGGGACCGTCCGGCCGCTGTTCCACGGGCCGGTCACCTACAGTTCCGGCGACTGGGAACAGGTCGACTGGCACGGCTTCGACGTCGTCGGCGCCAACCTGTACCGCAACGGCGACAACAGGACCAGCTATACCCGGGCCCTGCGCGCGCTGCACCGGCACGGCAAACCGGTCGTCATCACCGAGTTCGGCTGCTGCACCTTCACGGGGGCCGGGGAACTGGGCGGTTCGGGCTTCACCGCGGTGGACTGGGAGCGGGAACCCCCCGTCGTCAAGGACGGCTACGTGCGCGACGAGCGCGAGCAGGCCGCCGAGGTCGGGGCGCTGCTGGACCTCTACGCGGCCGAGCGCGTGTACGGGGCGTTCGTCTACAACTTCATCGCGCCCGATTCCCCGTACTCGCCGCAGCGCTGCCACGACCTGGACATCGCCAGCTTCGCGCTCGTCAGGACGTATCCGTCCGGAACCCGGCGCGGCTACGCGGAAACCGGGCAGTGGGCACCCAAGCAGTCCTTCCGCGCGGTGGCCGACCGGTTCCGCTGCCGCACCCCCTAGGCGGCGGGCTGGAGGAGGTCCCAGCGGTTGCCGTACAGGTCTTCGAAGACGGCGACGGAGCCGTACGGCTCGTGGCGCGGCTCCTCCAGGAAGCGGACGCCTTCGGCGCTCATCCGGGCGTGGTCGCGGGCGAAGTCGTCGGTGTACAGGAAGTGGCCGACGCGACCGCCCGTCTGGTCCCCGACGCGCGAGCGCTGGGCCTCGTCCTTGGCGCGGGCCAGGAGGAGCGCGGATTCGGTGGCGCCGGGCGGGCGGACCACGACCCAGCGGGAGCCGTCCGAGCGGGCGGTGTCCTCGGCGAGGTCGAAGCCGAGGGCGCGGGTGTAGAAGTCGATGGCCTCGTCGTAGTCGTTGACGAGGAGGGCCGTGAGGGCGATGTGCGAGGGCATGCCCTCATTGTGTGCCCACGAGGACCACTTCCAGGGTGCGGGGTCCGTGGACGCCCTCCACCCGGTCGAGTTCGATGTCGCTGGTGGCGGAGGGGCCGGAGATCCACGTCAGCGGGCGGGCCGGGTCGAGGAGCGGCAGGGCCTGCGGGACGGAGTCCACCACCTGGTCCGGTACCCGGATCACGCAGATGTGGTGGTCCGGGATCAGGGTGATGCGGCGCCGTCCCTGGCCGGGGCCGCCGTCGAGGACGATCGTGCCGGTCTCGGCGACGGCCAGGGCGCAGCCGGTGACCACGCTGTCGACCCGGTCCAGTTCGTACGGGGTGGAGGCCGCCCGGTCGGGTACGCGGGTGGGGCCCCCGGACGGGAGCCAGCGCGGGGGCAGGCCGGGCGGGACGAGCACCGACTGCGCGCCCCGCGCGTCCAGGAGCCGCGTCAGCAGCGCGGGCAGCGCCTCCTCGTCCGTGCGGTGGACCACGGCCCGGTACTCGGTGAGGTGGGCGGCGAGCAGGTCCACCCGCTCCGCCGGGGTCCGGGTGCCGTGGACGGGGAGGTAGTCGCGGGGGATCGCCACTTCGGGCGCGTCGTCGCGCAGCGCCCGGCGGATCCGGCCGAGGATGCGGTCCTTGCTGCTCATCGCGGGTCGCTCCGTTCCCGGTCCCACCAGTCGCGGAAGGATTGCGCCGCTACGGTCGGCAGTTCGCGGCTGTCGGTCCAGGCCCGCCCGGCTCCGGGGAGCCGGCGGGGGGCCAGCCGTCGGGCCCTGGCCAGCAGGCGCTCCCCCGCGCGCAGGGCCCCCGGGCGGTCCAGGAGCAGCCGGGCGGCACGCATGGCAGCCCGTTCGGCGGTGTGGCCGTCGGCGGGGCGGAGCGTGACGCGGACGCCGGAGCGGGTCGCCGGGCCGCCCTGGGCGACCCGTTCGCGGAGGTGGAGCAGGACCTCGGGGATGTCGATGGCGACCGGACAGACCTCGTAGCAGGCTCCGCACAGGGTGGACGCGTAGGGCAGCGAGGCATCGATCGTGCTGCCGGTGCCACGGAGTTGGGGGCTGAGGATCGCGCCGATGGGGCCCGGGTAGACGGAGCCGTAGGCGTGGCCGCCGGCTCGCTCGTAGACCGGGCAGACGTTGAGGCAGGCGGAGCAGCGGATGCAGCGCAGGGCCTGGCGGCCGATCTCGTCGGCGAGAGTGTCGGTGCGGCCGTTGTCGAGGAGGACGAGGTGGAAGGCGGTGGGCCCGTCGCCTTCCGCCCCTCTTGAAGGGCCCAGACCGGTCCACATCGTCGTGTACGGGTTCATCCGCTCGGCGGTCGAGGAGCGCGGCAGCGTCTGGAGGAAGATCTCCAGGTCGCGGAAGGTCGGGACGACCTTCTCGATGCCGACGACGGAGATCAGGGTCTCGGGCAGGGTCAGGCACATCCGGCCGTTCCCCTCGGACTCCAGGACGACCATCGTGCCGGTCTCGGCGACCATGAAGTTGGCCCCGGACACGGCGACCTTGGCGCGCAGGAACTTCTCGCGCAGGTGCAGTCGGGCGGCCTCGGCGAGTTCCCGCGGGTCGTCGCCGAGCGGTTCGGGCGCCGGCCGGCCCCAGTGGGCCATCTCGGTGCGGAAGACGTCGCGGATCTCGGCCCGGTTGCGGTGGATGGCCGGGACCAGGATGTGGGAGGGGCGGTCGTGGCCGAGCTGGACGATGAGTTCGGCGAGGTCGGTCTCGTACGCGGCGATCCCGGCGGCCTCCAGGGCCTCGTTCAGCCCGATCTCCTGGGTGGCCATCGACTTGACCTTGACGACCTCGCGCTCGCCGGTCGCGCGGACCAGTTCCGTGACGATCCGGTTGGCCTCGTCCGCGTCGGCGGCCCAGTGGACGGTGCCGCCGGCCGCCGTGACCGCTTCCTCGAGCTGCAGCAGGTAGCGGTCGAGATGGCGGAGGGTGTGGTCCTTGACGGCCTTGCCCGCGGCGCGCAGCCGGTCCCAGTCGGCGAGTTCGGCGACGGCCCCCGCCCGTTTGTCGCGGATGGTGTGCGTGGCGTGCCGGAGGTTGGCGCGCAGCACCTCGTCCCGTACGGCCTCCCGCGCGGCGGCGGGGAAGGCAGGGAAGTCGGGGAAGGCGGGCATGCCCAGGTAGGTGCCGGTCACGACAGCGGTTCCTCCTCGGTCGAGGCCAGGATCTCGGCGAGGTGCAGGGTCCGTAGCGGGCTGTCCGCGCGGCGCAGCAGGCCGCCCAGGTGGGCGAGGCAGGAGTTGTCGGCGCCGCACAGCACCTGGGCGCCGGTGCCGGCCGCTGCCGTGATCTTGTCGGTGCCCATGGCGGTCGAGACGTCCGGGTTCTTGACGGCGAAGGTGCCGCCGAAGCCGCAGCACTCCTCGGCGCCCGGCAGCTCGACCAGGTCCAGGCCCTTGACCGCGGCCAGCAGCCGCCGCGGCCGGTCCCCGAGCCCCAGGCCGCGCAGGCCGTGACAGGAGGGGTGGTAGGTGACGGTGTGCGGGAAGTGGGCGCCGACGTCGGTCACCCCGAGCACGTCGACCAGGAACTCGGTCAGCTCGTACACGCGCGGCGCGAGCGCGGCGGCCGCCTCGGCGAGCTCGCTGCCGCGCCCCTCGGCCGCCGCCTTCCGGCCGATGCGCGGGTAGTGCTGGCGGATCATCGCGGCGCAGGATCCGGAGGGGGTGACCACGTACTCGTGTCCCGCGAAGGCCCGCGCGGTACGCCGCACGAGTGGTTCGGTCTCGTAGCGGTATCCGGTGTTGTACTGCGGCTGCCCGCAGCAGCTCTGGGCCGCCGGGAAGTCCACGCCGACCCCGAGGCGCTCCAGGAGGCGTACGACGGCGATGCCGGTCCGCGGGTAGAGCGCGTCGTTGACGCAGGTGACGAACAGGGCTGCTCGCATGATGGGCACAATAGCCGGGTGAAGAAGTTCTCAGTGATCGGCATAGGCGCGGGCGACCCGGACCATCTGACCCTCCAGGCGGTCAGGGCGATCGGCGCGACGGACGCATTCCTCATCCTGGAGAAGGGCGAGGAGAAGGCGGATCTGACCGGGCTGCGGCGCGCGATGCTCGATGCGCACGCCCGCCCGGGCCACCGGCTGGTGGAGGGCCGCGACCCGGACCGGGACCGGACGCCCGCCGACTACGCCCCGACGGTGGACGGCTGGCGCAGCGCGCGGGCCGAGCTCTTCGAGCGCTTCATCGCCGAGGACCTGGCGGACGGCGAGAGGGGGGCGTTCCTGGTCTGGGGCGATCCCTCCCTCTACGACTCCACGCTCGCGATCCTCGACGAGGTGCTGGAGCGCGGCCGGGTGGCCTTCGAGCACGAGGTCGTACCCGGCATCAGCAGCATCTCCGCGTTGCTGGCACGGCACCGGACCAACCTGAACCGGGTCGGGCGCCCGGTCCAGATCACCACCGGCCGCCGGCTGGCCGAGGGCTGGCCGCAGGACGTGGACGACGTGGTGGTGATGCTGGACGCGCGGCACGCCTTCACCGCCCATCTGGACCAGGACCTCTTCATCTATTGGGGAGCCTACGTGGGCACCCCGGACGAGATCCTCGTCTCGGGCAAGCTCGCGGAGGTCGCCGGGCGGATCGAGGAGCTGCGCACCGAGGCCCGCGCCCGCAAGGGCTGGATCATGGACACGTACCTGCTCAGGCGCGGCTGAGATAGGACGGGAGGGCGGCGGCGAGGCGTTCGTACTCCTCGGGCCGGTTGTAGATCTGGCCGCAGACGCGGATGCCGCCGCCGCCCGGCCAGGGCCAGATCAGCACCCGGATGCCCTGCTCGGCCGCGATCCGCTCGCGCAGCTCGCGGGCCCGGTCGGGGGTGTCGGCGACCCCGGGCGGCAGGCGCAGGGTGCGCATGGCGAGGGCTTCGCCGTGCGGGAGCGGGGTGAGACCGGGGAGCTCGGCGAGCAGGGCCGCTCCGTGGGCGGCCAGCGCGCTGTTGTGGGCCCGGACCTTGGCCGCGTCGAGCCGTTCGAGCAGGTCCAGCCCCTCGGGGGCGGCGAGCCAGCCGGTGTAGTCGGCGGTGGCGCGGTTCTCGACGGAACGCGGGAATCCGTGCTGGTCCTCCCATGACGGTACGAGGGCCCTGATCCGGTGGCGGTGTTGCGGGGCGACGGCCAGGACCGCGCTGCCGGAGGGCGCGTAGCCCCATTTGTGGAGGTTGCCGAACCAGAAGTCGGCGCCGCCCGCGAGGGGGTCGGCGAGCATGCCCAGGGCGTGGGCGCCGTCGACGACGGTGGTGACCCCGCGTTCGCGCAGGTCTGCGAGGAGTCGGGGGGAGGCGATGATCCGGGCGGTGGGCGAGCTGACGTGGTCGAGCACGGCCACCCTCGTACGGGGTGTCAGCGCGGCCAGTACGGCCTCGCGCACGGCGTCTTCGTCGGGCAGGTGGGGGTCGATGGCCACGGTCGTGACGGGGGCGCGGCGGGCGGCGGCCGCGACGACGGTGCCGTAGCCGTGGTCGGTGACCAGGATCTCGTCGCCGTCGGCGAGCGGGACGGCGTCCAGGGCGAGGTTGGCGCCCTCGGTGGCGTTGGCGATGAAGGCGATGCCGTCGGGGTCGGCGCCGAGGTGTGCGGCGATCCGGGTACGGGCCGCGGCGAGGCGGTCCGGGACGGCGATGAAGAAGGCGTCGGGGTCGGCGTGCACCTCGGCGCGGAGCGCGGCCTGGGCCTCCTGGACGGGGACGGGCACCGCGCCGAAGGAGCCGTGGTTCAGGTGGGCGACCCGGGGGTCGAGACGGAACAGGGCGGGCCCGCCGGGGAACTCCTGGGCGGACCCGGCGGGACGTATCGGCTCGGTCACTGCTCCTCCGGGGATGCGGCGCGGCTGTCCCCCGGATCATCCCCCGCCGCCGCCGGCTCCGGTAGACCGCCGTCGTACGGCGCGTCGGGGTGGGCGCCGCGAAGGCGCGGCTCGCCGGACCGGGTAGAGCAGGGTGCTGCGCACCGGCGTGCGCGGACTGCGCGGTTCGATCATCACGGGCCGACCGCAGGGGGGCGGGTCGGATCGGCACCACCTGCTGCCGGGTGTGGCAGGAGAACCGATCGCCAACACGCCTCCTAGGAGTCCCGGCCGCTGGTGGCCGCGTAGTACTGGAGGTCCTGCACCTCCACCTTGTGGTCCACCCGGTACGGCAGGTCGACCTTCACGCCGGCCTTCCCGTCCCGGACGACCTGCGCCGAGCTGGTGCCCGCCCTCAGCGGCAGCAGTTGCGAGTGGATCCCGGCGGGGGCCTCGTAACTGCCGTCCGCGGTGCCGACGGCCGTCCGGACGGCTCCGGCCCCGGTGAGGAAGCTGAGCACCTCCACCTTGTCCCGGGGCGGGGCGCTCCCCTTGCGGAGCGACATCACCAGCGACTGGTCGCCCGTCGGGTCCGCGTCCGCGAACTGCGTGCGCGCGGAGAGGTAGAGGGTGTCCCGGACGATCTTCGGCCAGCTGCCCGTCTTGAACCGGGTCAGGTAGTACGAGGTCAGGTCCAGGTACGCGTGGCCGTTGTGCAGGGAGGGGGCGAACTGGCTGCCCTCCGAGTAGTCGTTCCAGGTGGTGAGCTGGACCCAGTCGGCGCCGTCCTCGATGGCGTGCGTCCAGGTCGAACGCAGGGTCGCGGTGTTGCCCGCCTCGTCGTAGATGCCCTGGTTGGGGCGCGCGTCCTGGACCGACACCGGCTGCATCCAGATCTTGCCCATGTCGTGGGCCCGCTGGACGTCGCGCGTCGAGCTCTCCTGGCCGACGTAGCTGCGGCTGCCCCACTCGGAGAAGCCGTGACTGATCGGGGCGAACGCGCCGCTGTGGGCGCCGAAGTCGAGGAAGAGCGGGACGAAGGCGGTGCGGATGCCGTGCTCGGACTTGAGACGGGCGATGACCTCGGTCCACCAGTCCACGCTCTTCTCCTCCGCCTTGAAGGGGGAGACCACGAGGCGGCCGTCCGGGAGCCGGTGCGCGGCGGATGCGTCGGCGAGCGTGGCGATCGCCTCGGCGAGCACCGCGGGGTCGTCGGTCTTCAGCGAGGTCATGTCCGGCATCAGCATGATCTTGAAGGCCGGGTCCACCGAACGGGCCGCCGCCATCAGCAGGTTGCAGCGGTCCCAGTTCTTGCCGGAGAGGGAGAGCAGGTCGAGGGTGAAGCCGTCGATGCCCGCCGCGCGGGCGGTGCGCACCTCCTGCTGGAGGTTGGCGTACTCCCAGTCGCCGCTCTTCGTGGGCACGGGCAGCGGCCGGTCGCGCAGCAGGCCGCCGTACCGGCCGTGCTTCCCGTTCTCGCCGTCGGGCTTCAGGTAGTTGCGGGTGTAGTAGTCCCGGTCCGCGGCCGCGTTGTCGAGGGAGAGCGGGTAGGGGGTGAAGTAGTGGGCGAACACCAGCTTCTTGCCCGCACCGCCCGAGCGCAGGGCTGCCTGCGAGGGCATGTCGAAGGGCAGGGCTCCGGTGGGGCGTTCGGCCCCGGAGTCCACCGCCTCCTTGGGGTTGCCCTTGGTGGCCGCGCCCTCGGTGGGCGTCGGGGGCCCGGTGGGTGAGGGGGTGGCCCCGCCGGGTGTGACGGGAGCGCCGCCGGTCGCGGTGGCCGCCGGCAGGCTCCCGCCGGGGGCCGAGGCGTCCTGCACGGAACCCGCGTCGCGGGGGTCCCAGGCGATTCCGGTGGCCGCGCAGACACCGACCAGGAGGAAGCCGGAGAGCACCGTGGCGAGCAGCGACCTGCGCCCCCGGAAGGCCGGCCGGCGCCGGTGCGACACGGGTCCGGCCGCCCGGCCCCCGCGCAGTGTCCGCCTGCCGGCACGGTGCCGTGCTCGCCGGTCCGTTCGCCGGTCCGCTGTCATTCTGGTTCCTCCCGCGAATATGCCCCTTACGAGGGGCTGCACAGCAGTAGAGCCCAATCCCGGCTTCCGGACAACCGTTCCCAGGAGCCGGAGTTCGGGTGCGTACGTCACACGGACCACGGGAACTACGCCGCCCGTCCGGCGGCTCGGACGAAGTCCCCACCTGGGGCGCAGCGAACGCGTTCTTCGGAATGCGACATTCCCCTAGCCTTACGTCGCAAGTGGCGCATAATCATCGTCACGCGGCTCGAAAAAACCCTCTTGCCGCACTTGGTCACGCATGCAATGGGGGGCATCGTGCCGATGAGGGAATCCGGGGCCATGGGGGAAGCCGGGTCGATGAAGGACGAAGGTTTAACCGGAACGCTGCCGGCGACGTCCGCCGAAATGTCCCGGCTGCTCACCACCGTGCGGCGGGGGCGCGTCCTGACCGTGGCGGGAGCCTTCCGGGAGCCGCGGAGCCTGTTGGTACGGGAGATCGCGCGGCGGATCGCGTCCAACTTCTACGACGGGGTGGCCGTTGTCGCCATGAACCCGCAGCACGGCGGCTACGGAGTCCGCGAGTTGACGGCCGAACTGGGCTGCGTACCGGGGATGCCCGCACCGGCCTGCGGGACCGCGCACACCGCCTCGTGGCTGGCCGAACGGGACATGCTGCTCGTCCTGGACGGCGCGGAGCAGCTCGGCCCGGACGCCCTGGCCTGGCTGCGGAACCTACTGACCGTGGCGCCGGGGCTGCGGATCCTGGCGGCCGGGCGGTCCCCGCTGGCCTTCGAGCAGGAGCGGATCCATCGGCTCTGATCCACCGGCTCCGCCCCGCCCGCTCCGACGCGAGGGCTCCGGTGCGAGGGCTCCGGTGCGGGGGCTCTTGAACATCGGCTTCCGGGTGGCCGCGGACACCTCCGCGGACGGGCGGCGGACGAAGCCGTGGACGTCGCCGCCGGGGTCAGCCGAGCTGCCGGCTGAGCTGCCGCCACACCGGGGCCGGGCAGCGCCCCTGCGGCCGGGACTTGAGGAACATCCCGTATTCGACCAGGCGCGGTGGACGGCCGAACTCCACCCAGTGCGCGCGGCCGGAGGCCTTGTCCCACCCGTCGTTGGGCATCCGGATGTGGTCGGTGCGCCCGTCCTTGTCCTTGGTGGTGATCTGGGCGACCTCCGCGTGGCCGGGATGGACGGCCAGCACCACGCAGTAGTGCCGCAGCTGCCGCGCCGGGTCCTCCCGCAGCGGAACCATGGCCAGCCAGATCTCCCCCGGCGCCGGCCGGTGGGTGCCGACGGCGACGCGCGGGCCGCCGCGCGAGGCGTCCCACCGGCGGACCGCCACGACGAAGGCGAGCGCCACCAGCCCGGCGGCCATGCTCTCGGCCGTGGCCCGGACGTTCCACACCGGGTACTCCCCGACCTTGCCCTGCGTCCACCACAGCGCCGCGGCGACGAGCGCCAGCAGGGCCGCCGCCCGGGCAGGCACCAGCCACCGGGCGCCGGTCCGGCGGCGCGACGCGAACAGGGCCAGCAGCAGGGCCACGACGACCGGAATGGCGTAGACGATGAGGTACTGACCGAAGCCCTGCAGCTGCTGCGGCGGTGACTGCTCGGCCAGCAGATCGGGCAGTGCCAGCGGCACCGCCAACAGATAGCCGACGGTGGGGAGGACGAACAGAACGAGCAGGACCGCCAGGCAGCCGGTACCGCCGCAGGACGTGTCGGAACGACGTGCCACAGAACCCCCAGAGCGTTTTCGGCGAAGCCCCCCGGGGCACCGACCCCGAACGCTAGCGCAGGGCCCACGCCTCGGCCAGGAGTCCCCTGAGGACCTCGGCCTCGCAGGCGCCGAACACCCGGGCCGAGCGGCGCGGCTCCGGACACGGCTCCGGACACGGCTCCGCCCCGGCCGGGCACGGGGCCGGCCGGGGCGGAGCGGATCACGTCGTCAGGGACGCGTGGGTACGACTGTCGGCATCAGCCCAGGAGGGCGAGCGCCTCGTTGAGGGTCGCGGACGGGCGCATGATCGCCGCGGCCTTCGTGGCGTCGGGCTGGTAGTAGCCGCCGATGTCGGCCGGGGAGCCCTGCACCGCGACGAGCTCGGCGACGATGGTCTCCTCCTGCTCCGACAGGGTCTTGGCGACGGGCTCGAAGGCCTTGGCCAGCTCGGCGTCGTCGGTCTGCTTGGCCAGCTCCTGCGCCCAGTAGGTGGCGAGGTAGAAGTGGCTGCCGCGGTTGTCGATGCCGCCCAGCTTGCGGCTCGGCGACTTGTCCTCGTTGAGGAAGGTGCCGGTCGCGCGGTCCAGGGTGTCGGCCAGCACCTGGGCGCGGGCGTTGCCGGTGGTGGTCGCGAGGTGCTCGAAGCTGGCGGCCAGCGCGAAGAACTCGCCCAGGCTGTCCCAGCGCAGGTAGTTCTCCTTGACCAGCTGCTGGACGTGCTTCGGGGCGGAGCCGCCGGCGCCCGTCTCGAAGAGGCCGCCGCCGTTCATCAGGGGGACGACCGACAGCATCTTGGCGCTGGTGCCCAGCTCCAGGATGGGGAAGAGGTCGGTCAGGTAGTCGCGCAGCACGTTGCCGGTCACCGAGATGGTGTCCTCGCCGCGGCGGATGCGCTCCAGGGAGAAGGCGGTGGCCTCGACCGGGGAGAGGATCTTGATGGTCAGGCCCTCGGTGTCGTGCTCGGCGAGGTACGTCTTGACCTTGGCGATCAGCTGCGCGTCGTGGGCGCGGTTCTCGTCCAGCCAGAAGACGGCCGGGACGCCGGTGGCGCGGGCGCGGGTGACGGCGAGCTTGACCCAGTCCTGGATGGGGAGGTCCTTGGTCTGGCAGGCGCGGAAGATGTCACCGGCGGCGACCTCCTGCTCCAGGACCGTGTTGCCCGCGGCGTCGACGACACGGACGGTGCCCGCGGTGGCGATCTCGAAGGTCTTGTCGTGGCTGCCGTACTCCTCGGCCTTCTGCGCCATGAGGCCGACGTTCGGGACCGAGCCCATGGTGGACGGGTCGAAGGCGCCGTGGGTGCGGCAGTCGTCGACGACGACCTGGTAGACGCCGGCGTAGCTGCTGTCCGGGAGGACGGCGAGAGTGTCGGCCTCGGCGCCGTCCGGGCCCCACATGTGGCCGGAGGTGCGGATCATGGCCGGCATCGAGGCGTCGACGATGACATCGGACGGCACGTGCAGGTTGGTGATGCCCTTGTCGGAGTCGACCATCGCGAGGGCCGGGCCCTCGGCGATCTCGGCGTCGATCGAGGCCTTGATCGCGTCGCCGTCGGGCAGCGCGCCCAGGCCGTTCAGGATGGCGCCCAGGCCGTCGTTGACCGACAGGCCGGCGGCGGCCAGGGTCTCGCCGTAGCGGGCGAAGGTCTTCGGGAGGAAGGCGCGGACCACGTGGCCGAAGATGATCGGGTCGGAGACCTTCATCATCGTGGCCTTGAGGTGCACGGAGAACAGGACGCCCTCGGCCTTGGCACGCTCGATCTGGTCGTTCAGGAAGGTGCGCAGCGCGTCGACGTGCAGGACGGACGCGTCCACGACCTCACCGGCGAGGACCGGTACGGACTCGCGCAGCACGGTGGTGGCGCCGTCGGCGGCGACGTGCTCGATGCGCAGGGTGCCGGCCTCGGCGATGACGGTGGACTTCTCGGTGGAGCGGAAGTCGTTCTCGCCCATGGTGGCGACGTTCGTCTTCGACTCGGTGGTCCAGGCGCCCATGCGGTGCGGGTGCGTCTTGGCGTAGTTCTTGACCGAGGCGGGGGCGCGGCGGTCGGAGTTGCCCTCGCGCAGGACCGGGTTGACGGCGCTGCCCTTGACCTTGTCGTAGCGGGCGCGGATGTCGCGCTCCTCGTCGGTCTTCGGGTCGTCCGGGTAGTCCGGGAGGGCGTAGCCCTGGCCCTGGAGCTCGGCGACCGCGGCCTTCAGCTGCGGGATCGAGGCCGAGATGTTCGGAAGCTTGATGATGTTGGCTTCCGGGGTCTTCGCCAGCTCGCCGAGCTCGGCGAGGGCGTCGGCGATCCGCTGGCTCTCCTGGAGGTACTCCGGGAAGACGGCGATGATCCGACCGGCCAGGGAGATGTCACGGGTCTCGACATTCACACCGGCCGTCGACGCGTACGCCTGGATCACAGGCAGGAAGGAATACGTCGCGAGGGCCGGGGCCTCGTCAGTGTGCGTGTAGATGATGGTCGAGTCAGTCACCGGATGCTCCGCTCCACAGTCTGCGTCTCTCGTCTGCAACATTGCTCGACATCAAGATATCTCGTGATCGGGCCGCTCTGGACAGCCCCCTGCCGCCAGTCCGGGAGACGCGTGTCACGCGGGCCCCGGTGGGCACCGGAAAAGGCGGAAGCGCCGCCCCCGGCTGTTTCCGGCCGGGGGCGGCGCTCAGGCGTTCGGGCCTTGATCAGGCCCGTACGGCAGATCAGGCGGCGTAGGCCTTCGGGTCCGGGCCGTACTGGTTCTGCTGCGGCTGACCGGCGGTGGCCAGGAGGACGATGAGCCAGATGAAGCCGACGAGGGGGACGAACATGATGAAGTACCAGGCACCGGACTTGCCGAGGTCGTGCAGACGACGGACGAGGAGCGCCAGCGTCGGAACGAAGGTACCGAGGAAGTACAGGCCAACGATGATCATGTTGGCGCCGATGACGGTGTCCAGGATCGCGAGGACGATCACGGCAGCCACCTGGAAGAGGACGAACATCCAGTACTCCTGGCGGCGCGCGCGGCCGGAGAAGACGGCGTACTTCTTCAGAACATCGGTGTAGTGGTTCATGAGGGTCCCCCCAGAGGACGATCGTTCGGGCCCGTCCTGCTGGAGCAAGCCGGGGCAGAACTTATGCCCCCCTTACGTCGCGGTCAAGCCAGTTCACAACCGGTCGAAACGGGAACTTTCCTTCGCTTCTCCAGCCAAACGCTGTTGTATCTGGCGTTACTTGAGCCCCATGGATCACCTTTGACCACAAGGCGTGGCGAAATGGCCCGCGTTCAGGAGGGGCGGAGGCCCCACTGAGAAGCCCAGGGCCACCCGGGGGCGGCGAAAAGCCCTCAATGTCCGACGTGTTAACGCGTCCGCCCCGCCGAACCCGGCTTGATCCACTTACGGATCGTTACCTCACCGCAGCCTGACCCGTCGCGGCCCCGGACAGAAAATGACATTCCGGCCCGGGCCACAACGGCGTCGCGGCCGTCAGCCGATGTGGAAGGAGTCCCCGTAGACCTTCCAGTCGAGCGGCGTATTGAGGTTCAGGTTGCCCTTCTTCAGAAAGACCCGCTGTGCGGTGTCGACCCGACTGGTGTCGCTGTGCGCCTCCTCCTGCTTCATCGCCCAGACCCGGGCGTCGAGGAAGGCGTTGAGGTAAGCGGTCTCGTTGCCGCCCTGGGACGGGGGCTTGGCCTTGGACAGGGCGCGCTTGCGGATGTTGCGGAAGCTGGTGGAGTCGCTGCCGTCGCCGTGCATGACGATGGCGTCGTAGTAGATGAACTGACCCAGTACGCCGACCCCGTCGGCCTTGCCCTGGTTCACGGCCGGATTGAAGTAGACCCGGTCGCGCTCGTGGTCCTGGGCCTTCCGGAAGTCCGCGTCCTGGGCCGCCTTCGCCCAGTCCTTGGTGAAGTTCGGATCGAGGCCGGCGTGCGAGTCGCTGCCGTCTACCTTGCGCAGGGCGGGGAGGTACTTGGCGAGGACGTTGCCCGGCTTGATCTGCGCGTAGTACTCGACGAGGTCGAGCATGTCGCCGGTGCCGGAACAGAATCCGATGATGCCGGCCGTGTAACCGCGGCCGTCGTCTATGTCCTCGATGTATTTGTACTGGGCCTTCCAGTCCAGCGAGGAGTTCTCCGCACTGGAGACGATCTTCATGGCGATTTCCTTCTTCGCCGGATCGTCGAGTCCTACGGCCGCTGCCGCTGCGGTCTCCGCCGTGGGGGCGGGGGCCGTGACTGCGGGAGTCGTGGTGGCGTGGGCGGCGACGGGGGCGGCGATCAGCGCACTGCCGAGCAGTGCTCCGATCGCCAGCATCTTGCGGCGGGGGGTGAACACAAGGCCTCCATCTGGTAGTTGAGGCGTCCCAGCTTCGTTAGGAAACTTTACTACCAGAGCTGACGACAGCTCAATACCCGGGCGCACCCCAAGGAACGGACCCGTCCGGTCAGAGCCAGCCGTTGCGCCTGAAGCCCCGGTGGATGACGAAGCAGGCGAGCACCATGACGCCGAGGACCAGCGGGTAGCCGTAGGTCCAGTGCAGTTCGGGCATGTGGTCGAAGTTCATGCCATACACCCCGCAGACCATGGTGGGGACGGCGACGATCGCCGCCCATGCCGTGATCTTGCGCATGTCCTCGTTCTGGGCGACGGTCACCTGCACCAAGTGGGCCTGCAGGATGGAGTCGAGGAGGTTGTCGTAGGCGCCGATCTGCTCCGTGGCCCGGGTCAGGTGGTCCGCGACGTTCCGGAAGTACGCGCGGGTCTCCGGCGGGATCACCGGTATCGGCTGCGTGGCCAACTGCTGCAGCGGGCGGCCGAGCGGTGCCACCGCCCGCCGCAGTTCCAGGAGTTCGCGCTTGAGCTGGTAGATCCGCCCCGCGTCGCCGCGGCCGCCGTCCTCGCTGAACACCGCGGTCTCGACGGCGTCGATGTCGTTCTGCACCGCGTCCGTCACGGCCGCGTAGTCATCGACCACGTGGTCGGCCATGGCGTGCAGAACGGCCGCGGGCCCGTTGGCCAGTTGGTCCGGGGCGCGCTCCAGCTCCTCGCGGACCGGGCCCAACGTGCCGCGGCCGCCGTGCCGGATGGTGATGATGAAGTCCTGGCCGGTGAAGGCCATCAGCTCGCCGGTCTCCACCACCTCGCTGGTCGCGGTCAGCTCCTCGTGCTCCACGTAGCGCACGGTCTTGAAGACGGAGAACAGCGTGTCGTCGTAACGCTCCACCTTGGGGCGCTGGTGCGCGTTGACGGCGTCCTCGACGGCGAGGGGGTGCAGGCCGAACAACTCGGCCAGTCCGGCCAGCTCCGACCTCGTCGGCTCGTGCAGGCCGATCCAGACGAAGCCGTCACCCGTCTTGCGGACCCGGCGCAGCGCCTCCTCGACCTCGGCGCAGTCCTCCTGCCGTACGCCGTCGCGGTAGACGATGCAGTTGACCACCGCACTGCCGAGCGGGGAGCGGGCCGGGTGGCTGAGGTCGACGGCCCTCCGGTAGCTGCGCCGCACGACCCGGCGCAGGTTGCTGAACATGGACAACGGCGTACTCCCCTTCGGCGGATCAGCGGCCAGTCTGCCATCGCCGCCGGAACGCCTGCGTCCGGGCTCACCGCCCGGCCGGACCTCCGCCGCCCGCGTCAGATCCGGTCGATGAACACGCTCGTCGACTTCACCCGCGCCGTGGCCCGCGCGCCCACCTCGAGACCGAGCTCCTCCACCGCTTCCCGCGTGAGCAGCGACACGATCCGGTGCGGTCCGGCCTGGATCTCCACCTGCGCGTCGACCGTGCCCAGCTTCACCCCCGTGACGATGCCGGGGAAGGCGTTGCGGGCCGAGGTGTACGGGGCCTCCTCGCCCTCGGCGCCCTCCTGCGCGGCCTCGACGCAGAAGGCGGCCAGGTCGGGCCCGTCCACCATCCGCCGCGTGCCCTCGCGGTGGGTGGGGAACCGTTCGGCATCCGCCCAGCGCCGGGCCGTGTCGACGCTGACGCCGAGCAGCCGGGCCGCCTGGCCGATCGTGTAGGACTCCATGGTCCGCAGCTTAGGGGGTGTGCCGTCGATCGGGCCGGACCGGGCCCGTGCAGGTCTGACCCGGGCCGGACCGGTCAGGCCGCCGGGGGCCGGAGCGACTCCCGGGCCGCCGCCGCGATCACTTCCGCGACCGTCGACAGCGCGGGCGAGTCGAGCCTCCACTGCTGCCAGTACAGGGGGACGTCCATCGGCCGCAGCGGCTCCAGCAGCACCAGCTGCCCCGTCCGCACCAGCGGTCTCGACTGCTGCTCCGGCACCAGACCCCACCCCAGCCCCGCGACCACCGCGTCACGGAACCCCTCCGACGTCGGTATGTAGTGCCGTACCGGCCCTGCACCGGCCGCCGGGTCCCCCGTCAGCGCGCGGACGAAGGCGTCCTGGAGGTCGTCCTTCCGGTCGAAGACGATCGTCGGAGCCTCGCGCAGGTCCCGCTCCGGCTCCCCCGTCAGGTACCGGGCCGCGAACGCCGGACTCGCCGTCGGCAGGTACCGGGCCAGCCCCAGCATCCGTACGCTGCACCCGGCCACCGGATCGGGCGAGGAGGTCACCGCCGCCATCACCTGTCCCTCCCGCAGCAGCGCCGTCGTGTGCGACTCGTCCTCGCGGTGGAGCTCGATGCAGACCGGCGGATCCTGCGGCACCCGCGCGAGGGCGGGCAGGAACCAGGTGGCGAGGGAGTCCGCGTTCACCGCGATCGGCAGCCGCACCGGGCCCATCCCGTCGGCCATGCCCAGTTCGGCGCGCGCGTCGCGCTCCAGGCGGGCCAGCTGCCGGGCGAAGCGGACCACCACTTCCCCGGATTCGGTCACCCGCACCGGCTTCGTCCGCATCAGCAGCACCCGCCCGGTCCGCTGCTCCAGCGCCTTGACCCGTTGGCTGACGGCGGACGGCGTCACGTGCAGGGCGGCCGCCGCCGCGTCGAAGGTTCCCTCGTCCACCACGGCGAGCAGCGTGCGCACCTGGTCCAGCGGTAGCTCGTCCATCACGAGCGCTAATGGTACGTAAAAATCTTTAGCTGTACTGAACCGACCTCGCTGCCTACCGTCGACGTCATGAACTACGGCATCGTCACCGCGGCCCTGGCCGGCTTCGGCAGCGGACTCTCCCTCATCGTCGCCATCGGCGCGCAGAACGCCTTCGTCCTGCGCCAGGGCGCGCGCCGCCACGCGGTCCTGGCCGTGGTCGCCATCTGCGCCGTCTCCGACGCGGTCCTCATCACCCTCGGCGTCGCCGGCGTCGGCGTCTTCGTCACCGCCTGGCCGGCCGCCCTGACGGTGGTCGGGCTGGCCGGGGGCGGGTTCCTGATCTGCTACGGGGTCCTGGCCGCCCGCCGGGTGCTGCGGCCCGTCCCCGGCGCCGCCCTCACCACGGAGGGCGCGACGAGCGGGTCCGCCCGCCGGGCCGTGCTGACCGCCCTCGCCATGACCTGGCTCAACCCGCACGTCTACCTGGACACCGTGCTGCTCCTCGGCTCCCTCGCCGCCGACCGCGGCGACCTGCGCTGGGCCTTCGCCATCGGAGCCGTGCTGGCCAGCCTGACCTGGTTCGCCGGTCTGGGCTACGGAGCCCGGATGCTGAGCGGCCTGCTGGCCCGCCCGGCCGCCTGGCGGGTCCTGGACGGGCTCGTCGCTGCGACCATGGTCACCATGGGCGGCCTGCTGCTGGCCCGCGCCTAGGCTCTCGGATCTTGCCGGGCCGACGGGAACGTGACGACAGCACCCGGGGGTGTCTTGTCGAGCGGGCCGGCCTGACCTGCAAGACGCCCCGGCCCGCATGTCGGCGTCGGGCACCCGCCGCGGCCGGGGCATAGTGCTGTGGCCGTCGACCCGATCCACAGGAGCCCGCCGTGCCCGACCGTCCCTCCCCGCTCGTGGCCGCCACCGGGGTCGTCCTGGACACGCGCGGGCGGGTCCTCGTACTGACCACCCCGGGCCGGACGGACCCGGAGCTGCCGGGCGGCGCGGTCCACGACACCGAGACCCCGGAGGAGGGGCTCGCCCGCGCGCTGCGGGAAGGGCTGAACCTCGAGCTGCCGGCCGGCCGGCTGCTGGCGGTGGACTCCCGGCCGCCCGCCACGACCGGCACACCCGGCACGCCCCGCCCGCCCGGCCGCTCCCTGATCGTCCACGTCCACCTCGTCGGCCCGCTCCCGGCGTCGCGGGCCTCGACGATCTCCTTCCCCGTCGGGGCGACGACCGAGGCGCGCTGGCTCCCGCCGGAGGCGGCCTGCGCGCTACTGCCGGCCCCCGTCGCGCCCCGGCTGCGCGCCGCACTGGCCGCCCTGCACACCGGTTCCTTCGCCCACCTCGTCGACGGGGTGCCCCAGCCGGGCTCCCCGGCCGGTCTGGACCCGGCCCGGCGCGTGGCCCTGGAGCACTCGGGCACCCTCGACCCGGCCAGCCACCGGGCCAGCCGCCCCAAGGCGGTGACCGCGGCGAGCGTGCTGTTCACCGGCTCCGACGGCAGGATCCTGCTGGTGCAGCCCGCGTACGGCAGGTCCGACCGCTGGAACCTGCCCGGCGGCGGCATCGACAGCGACCTCGGTGAGATCCCGCGCGCCGCCGCCCGGCGGGAGGTCCACGAGGAGCTCGGCCTCGACCTCGCCCCGGGTCGGCTGCTCGCCGTGAACTGGTCCCACAAGCCCGGCCGTCCGGCCCGCATCCGCTTCCTCTACGACGGCGGCGTCCTCGATGCCCCCACCCTCGCCCGGATCCGGCTGGACCGGGCCGAGCTGCTCCAGTGGCGCACCGTCACCCCCGCGGAACTCCCGAGCCTGGTCAAACCCGCCCTGCGGCGCCAGATCACCGCCTGCCTGACCGCCCGCGCCACGGGCGCCGGCCCGCTGGAACTCCACGCGGGCCGCCCCTGACCGGCGGGCCCCGCCGCCGGGCCCCGGCCGCGGGGTTACCGTCGGCGGCATGGACGGTGATCGCCGACGGTGGCGCCAGTGCTTGCTCGGCGGGGCGGTGTTCGCCGTGTGCATGGCGGGCACCACGCTGCCCACTCCCCTGTACGGGCTCTACCAGGAGAAGTTCGGGTTCTCCGAGCTGGTGGTGACCGTCGTGTACGCCGTGTACGCCTTCGGGGTGATCGGCGTGCTGCTGCTGGCGGGCAACGCCTCGGACACCGTGGGCAGGCGGCCCGTGCTGCTGGCCGGTCTCGCCTTCTCCGCGGCCAGCGCCGTCTGCTTCCTGTGCGCCACCGGCATGGGCTGGCTGTACGCGGGCCGGCTGCTGTCGGGACTCTCCGCCGGGCTGTTCACCGGGGCCGCCACGGCCTACGTGATGGAACTGGCGCCGAGCGGCGGCGCCGCGCGGGCCACGTTCGTGGCGACGGCCGCCAACATGGGTGGGCTGGGGTGCGGCCCGCTGCTCGCCGGAGTGCTCGCGCAGTACGCCGCCTGGCCGCTGTACCTGCCGTTCGCGGTGCACCTCGCGCTGGTGGCCGTCTCGGCCGCCGTCCTGGTGCGGCTCCCCGAAACCGTGCGCGACCGGCAGCCGCTGCGCGCCGTACGACCGCAGCGGCCCGGCCTGCCCCCTCAGGTGCGGTCGGTGTTCGTGCCCGCGGCGATCGCCTCCTTCGTGGGCTTCGCGCTGTTCGGGGTGTTCACCTCGGTCAGCCCCGCCTTCCTCGCGCAGTTCCTGGGCGTGCACAACCGCGCGGTGAGCGGGCTGATCGTCGCGCTGGCCTTCTTCGCCTCGACCGCCGGGCAACTGGCCGTCGGCCGGGTCGGGGTGGACCGGTCGCTGCCGCTGGGCTGCGCCGGGCTGCTCGCCGGGCTGGCGCTGCTCGCCGGCGCGCTGTGGTGGGACCTGCTGGCGCTGGTGGTGGCGAGCGCCGTCGTCGGCGGGGCCGGGCAGGGCCTGGCGTTCCGCGGTGCGCTGGCCTCCGTCGCCGCGGCCTCGCCGCCGGACCGGCGCGCGGCGGTGATCTCGATGCTGTTCGTGGTGGCGTACACGGGCATCTCGCTGCCGGTGATCGGGGTGGGGCTGCTGGTGGGCCCGATCGGCCTGGAGGGTGCCGGGCTGGTGTTCATCGCCTGCATGGCCGTCCTGGTCACGGCCGCGGCCGGCTACCTGCTGCGCCGGCCCGTGCGGGTGCGCGCCTGAGCACGGACGCGCGTGCGCGCGGCCGCGTACGGTGGCCGCGGTTCACCCCGGCCGGCCCCGGCCGCTCAGCTCGTCGCCGAGCGGGCTGCGGCGGTAGAGGACCTGCCGTCCGTCGCGCGCCCGGGAGAGGAGGCCGGTGGCGTACAACACGCCCAGGTGCTGGGAGACTGCGCTCGCGGTGACCCCGAGGCGACGGGCCAGCTCGACGGTGGGCAGCGGCTCGTCGAGCAGGTCGAGCAGTCTCGCCTTGGGCGCGCCCAACAGGGACACCAGGGCGGCCGGGTCGGCGACGGGCTCGCGCACCCAGAGGGTCGCCACGCCGCGGCTCGGGTACGCCAGCGTCGGCGCCTCCTCGGGACTGACCGGGGGCGCGGGCTTGTGCGCGAACACGGACGGCAGAAGGAGCAGCCCGCGGCCGGACGCCACGACGCGGTGCCGGCTGATCATCTGCCCGATGTGCAGCACGCCGTCCTGCCACCGCAGGTTCGGGTGGATGTCGGCGAAGAGGAGGCGGGCTCCGCCCATGGCCAGCCGCCGCGCACGGTAGGTCATGTCGGCCTCCAGCAAGAGGCGCATCCGCGGCCACATCGGCTGGACGGCGATCTCCCAGTACCGGCGCAGCAGCGCGCAGAGGTCGTCGCGGAGGGCGACGACGGGCCCGTCGTCGGGAGCGAGGGCGGCGAGCAGCGGGGTGGGGAGCGGGTCCGGGTCGTGCGCGGCCAGCAGGTCGCGGCGGACCAGGTCGGGGGGTGTCCGGCCGACGGCGGCCAGTTCCTCCTCGAAGGAGGGCGCGAAGCTCGTGGGGCGCGGGGTGAGGAAGTCGGGCAGGGTGCGCCGTACCGCGACCACGGACATCAACAGCTCGGTGTCGAGCCCGCCGAGGCCGTCGAGGCCGTCGAGCGCGTCCAGTGCGCCGAGGACCGACCTGCGCCACGGGAGGTGCAGGGCGGAGAGCCCGGGCTCGCGCAGCACGCGCAGGCTGAGCACGGTCTCGTACAGGGGTGAGAGCGCGAACCGGGTGTCGGCGAGGTCCTCGACGCCGAGTTCGAAGCTGATCATGAAGGCATACGCTACATCGATTGTCGCGGGCGGGGACGTGCCGTGAACTCCCCCCATGACAACTCCCTGCACGACGGGCGCCGTTCACCGCGGGTCCGGGATGAGCCGCTGGTTGCTCCTGCTCCTCACCCTGACCTGCGCCGTCGGCGTGGGCACCGTCTACTTCCCGCAGGCGGTCAGCCCGCTGGTCGTCACGGCCCTGGGCGCGTCGCCCGGCTCCGCCGCCCTGGTGGTGACCGCGGTGCAGATCGGCTACACGGCCGGGATCTTCCTGCTGGTGCCGCTCGGCGACCGGCTCCCGCACCGCCCGTTCCTCGTCACCCTGCTCGCCCTGACCGGAACCGGCCTGCTGGCCGCGGGCTGCGCGCCGGGGCTGGCGCCGCTCCTCGCCGCCGCGGCCGTCGTCGGTGTGACGACCGTGGCCGCGCAGGTCATCGGTCCGCTGGCGGCCGGTCTGGTGGCCGCCGACCGCCGGGGAGCCGTACTGGGCACCCTGCTGAGCGGTTCGACCGGCGGCATGCTGCTGGCCCGCACCTTCGGCGGCGCGCTCGGTGAGTGGCTGGGGTGGCGGGCCCCCTACCTGGCGGCCGGGGCCGTGGCCCTGCTGCTGGCGGCCGTCCTGGCCCGCGCCCTGCCGATCACCGTCCCGACGTCGCGCCGACCGTACCCGGCTCTGCTGGCCGAGCCGCTGCGCCTGCTGCGCACCGAGCCGGAACTGCGCCGTTCCTGCCTCTACCAGGCGGCGGTCTTCGGCGCCTTCTCGGCGGTCTGGACCTGCCTGGCGCTGCTGCTCACCGGCCCGGCGTACGGCCTGGGCGCCCACGCGGTGGGGATGCTCGCCCTGGTGGGCGCGGTGACGATGCTGTGCACCCCGTACGCCGGGCGCCTGGTGGACCGCGCGGGAGCGGACCGGGTGAACCTCGTCTGCCTGCTCGGGGTGCTCGTCTCGGCGGCGGTCCTCGCGGCGGGCGCCGGCGGCGGGGCGGCGGGACTGGCCGCGCTGACGGGCGGCACGCTGCTGCTCGACGTCGCGATGCAGTCCGGCACGGTCGCCAACCTGGCCCGGGTGTACGCCGTGCGGCCCGATGCCCGCAGCCGGCTCAACACCGCGTACATGACCTGCGCCTACCTGGGCGGCAGCGGCGGGTCCTGGCTGGGCGTACGGATCTACGACCGGGCCGGCTGGCAGGGCGTGTGTGCGCTCGTGGCGCTGTTGGCCGTGATCGCCCTGGCCCGGCACCTCGTGGCGCCGCACGGGCGCGGGCCGGACGCACGACAGGCGGGGGGCGATGGGCGGGGCGCCCCGCCGCCGGTCGGCGTCGGGGGCCCGCCCACCGCCGCCCCGCCTGTCGGATCAGCCGGTCGAACGGTGTAGCGGTGTAGCGGGTGGTGAGACGGATCAGACCGCCGGCACCGGGTAGGTCGGGTACTCGACGCCGGACACGTGCTGGACCACACGGATGACCTGGCAGGAGTAGCCGAACTCGTTGTCGTACCAGAGGTAGAGGATGGCGTTGTCGCCGTCCACCTTGGTGGCGCCCGCGTCGACGATCGAGGCGTGGCGCGAGCCGACGAAGTCCATGGAGACCGCGTCGGGAGCCGTGGTGAAGTCGATCTGGCGCTTGAGCGGCGAGTGCAGCGAGACGTCGCGGAGGTAGTCGAGGACCTCTTCGCGGGTGGTCTCACGGCCCAGGCGCAGGCTCAGGATGGCGATCGAGACGTCCGGGACGGGGACGCGGATCGAGCTGCCGGTGATCGGCGCCTTGAGGTCGGGCAGCGCCTTGGCGACGGCGGAGGCGGCGCCGGTCTCGGTGATGACCATGTTCAGCGGCGCGGAGCGGCCACGGCGGTCGGCCTTGTGGTAGTTGTCCAGCAGGTTCTGGTCGTTCGTGAACGAGTGGACGGTCTCCACGTGGCCGCGCAGGACACCGTACTCGTCGTCCATCGCCTTGAGCGGCGGAACGATCGCGTTGGTGGTGCAGGAGGCGCAGGACAGGATCTGCTCGTCCGGCTTGATGGTGTCGTGGTTGACGCCGTGGACGATGTTCGGGACGTCGCCCTTGCCCGGGGCGGTCAGCACGACCTTGTCGATGCCGGGGCGCAGGTGCTTGGACAGACCCTCGCGGTCGCGCCACTTGCCCGTGTTGTCGATGAGGATGGCGTCCTTGATGCCGTACTCGGTGTAGTCCACCTCGGACGGGTCGTTCGCGTAGATCACCTTGATGGCGTTGCCGTTGGCGATGATCGTGCTGTTCGCCTCGTCGACGGTGATCGTGCCCTGGAACTGGCCGTGGATCGAGTCGCGGCGCAGCAGCGAGGCGCGCTTGACCAGGTCGGCCTCGCCGCCCCCGCGGACGACGACGGCGCGCAGGCGCAGTCCGTTGCCGGAGCCGGCCTTCTCGATCAGCAGGCGGGCGACGAGGCGACCGATGCGGCCGAAGCCGTACAGGACGACGTCGCGGCCCTCGCTGCGCTCGATCTTGTTCGCGCCGGTGGCGCCGGCGACGGCCTCGGCGGTGAACTCGGCGACCGACAGGCCCCGGTCGTCGCTCTTGTAGTCCGCGGCGAGCATGCCGATGTCGATCTGGGACGGGCCGAGATCGAGCGTGGTGAGCACCTGCAGGAACGGCAGCGTCTCGGTGACCGAGAGCTCCTCACCGGCTATCTGCCGGGCGAAGCGGTGGGTCTTGAGGATGCTGACCACCGACTTGTTCACCAGGGAGCGGCTGTGGAGCAGGATCGTGACGTCCCGCTCCCGGTGCAGCTTCCCGATGATCGGGATCATCGACTCCGCGATCTCTTCGCGGTTCTTCCAGCTGGTGAACGAGTCCTCATTGACAGTCACAGGATTATCTTTCGAGCTAGGCGGTGCTCATATGCTAACCCGCCGCCATTTTGGTCACTTAAGCGGTACCCACCGTGTCGGGAACGGGCACTATGTGACATGAATTTGTACGTTTTTTCAATGGTTTGCCGAGAGAGCGTGCTTCAGAACCTGCGGCGGAGCCGCATCCCGAGCGGGCGGCCGTCCGGGTCGACGAGCACGTGGTGCAACGGGGCGACGAGGAGCCGCTGCGTCACGGCGAGCTCCGGGGGCACGTACCGGCGCAGCCGGCCGGGCGGCCGGGGGCCGGGGCGGCCGCTCTCGTGCCAGGCGTCCAGGGCCCGCGCGCTCGCGGCGAAGGCGTCGAAGGCGGACACCGGGTCGCACAGCTCGTCCGCCGCCCCGGCCCCGGTGTGCTCGCGCATGAGTTCCAGGCGCAGCTCCCGGGCGAAGGCGCGGGCGCCGTCTCCGAGACCGCCCGGGTCGGCCGGCCGCCTCGGGTCCGGGCGCTCGTCGTACACGGCGCAGCCGAGCTCCGAATCGTGCGTCCACGAACGGAGGTTGACGTTGTCGGAGCCGACCGAGGCCCACACGTCGTCGATCACGCACACCTTGGCGTGGACGTAGACCGGTGTTCCCGCCCGGTTCTCCAGCCCGTACACCGCGACCCGGTCGCCGCCGGCCCGGCGCAGTTCCTCCAGGGCGTTGATCCGTCCGATCAGGTTCATGGGCAGTGTGAGCCGGCCGGCCTGCTCCGGGACGGTGGGGACGACCCCGATCAGCCGGAGCCCCGGGTGCCCGGCCAGCGCCCGGGCGAAGCAGTCCACCACCCGGGGGGACCAGAGGTACTGGTCCTCCAGGTAGACCAGTACCCGGGCCCGGCGCAGCGCCTTGGTGTACCCGCGGGCGATGCTGCGCTCTCCGTCGGGGGCGAAGGGATAGCCGTACAGGAGACGGTTCGGATAGGTCCGCAGCAGTTGGACGGTGTGCGTGCCACAGGACTGCGGGTCGGGTGTCTGCGGTGGCAGCCGGTCCGCACTGACGTCCTCGCGGTGCATCAGCTGCCGCAGCCGGGTGAGCGGGCTCCGGCTGAGCGGAGCCGGGTCCTCCCACCGCTCGCGGAAGACGGCCTCGACGTCACCGACCACCGGCCCGCGCAGGGCGAGCTGGACGTCGTGCCAGGGCGGGTGCGGCCCGTAGGCGGCGGCCAGGGGCAGCGACTGGCGGTCACCGCGGTGCGAGGAGTCGTCGTTGCGGTTGCGACAGAGGTCTATCCCTCCGACGTAGGCGACGTCCAGCTCCGGGCGGTCGCGGTGGCGTAGCACCACCAGTTTCTGGTGGTGGGAGCCTCCGGGCCGCACCCTCATGTCGAGCAGGCACTCACCGCCGGCCCGTGCGATCTCCTGGCCGAAGCGGAGGTTCTCTTCTTGGCTGAAGTGAAGACCGTCCAGGTGCGAACGCCACAGCAGGCCCTTGACGAGGACGCCGCGCTCGGCCGCCCGGCACAGCACGGAGCCGACCTCCGTGCCGGGTCCGTCGAGCCGCTCTTCGGGATCGCCGCGCCAGTCGGTGAACAACAGCAGATCGCCCGGACCCGTCGCGCGGACGGCCGCGAGGAGCTCCGCGAAGTAGACGGCGCCGTGGACCAGGGGCCGTACGTGGTTGCCCGTGGACCAGGCCGCGCCGTCGTGGCGGCGCCGGTCCAGGCGCGTCGCCCGGTTGCCGCGCTCAGCGGGGAGCAGGAGCCAGTCGGCGTGTGTCACGGTACCGGCTCCCCGGCCGCGCGCTACCAGGAGTGACGGCGGTCATCTGGTCCTCCGATCACGCCGGTGCACCGCAGTTCCAGGCTAGCCGCCGCCGGACGGCGCGGCGCCCTCACGTCACGGGTTCGACGGGGGCACCGCGGCCGGCCGGGGCTTGCGGGACGGCTCCCCCGCGCACGCCGCGCGTCCCCCGGAAGACGACGTCGGCCATCCGCCGCTCCGGGCCGCTCCGGCGCAGGTAGCGGTAGCCGAGGAAGGCCGCCGGGCCGAAGAACACCTGGGCCGGGACGAGCGTCGGCGCCTGATCGGTGGCCGCGGCGAGGACCTGCAGCGTCGCGACCGGGGCCACCGCACCGAAGAGGGTGACCAGCGCGATCCCGGTCCGCAGTCCCCGTTTCCCGTACGCCTTGTAGGCGGTGGTGGTGAACAGGGCGTACGCCAGCAGGTCGCCCATGCCGACCACCGCCCCCAGTTCCTCGCCGATGCGCAGGCCCGCGGCGGGGGCGTACGGATACCCCTGGACGGCTTCGGACAGCTGCTGGGTCAGTGGTACGACCCAGGCGAAGAAGGCGTCGTACGCGGTGAGCGCGAGCAGGAACCACGCGACGTTCTTCAGCCGCATGCCCCCCCTGCACGTTGAGGTTCGTGGCGGAGACGACGATCAGCGCGACGACGGCGCTGTTCGCCACCCAGTACGGCGGCGCGGTCTCGCCGAAGGCCCGGTGCGCGACGAGGACGCTCGCGATCAGTACGGCGATCAGCGCCCGGCGCAGCCGGCCGTTCCCGATCAGTGGCTGGTAGCCGACGGACAGCCCGCCCGCGAAGACGAGGGCGAGCACCACCGGGAGGACCGCTCCGGGCAACGTCAGGTAGATGTAGGGCAGTGCCAGGACGAAGCCCATCATCAGGAAGATGTCGCTGCCGTTGAAGACGCCGACGGGCGGCCTCGGGGTGCGGACGACGCGGAAGTAGGCGATCGCCCCGGCGCACACGCCGACCGCCCGGGCGATGGTGACCGCGAGCTGGAAGAAGACGCTCACGCGTGGCTCCGGGTGAAGGTGTGCTCCGACAGGTCGCAGCGCAGGGGGAAGAGGCGCGCGGCCTCCTCCTCGTCCACCGGCAGGACCGTGACGCGGGCGTCGACGCCCTGGGCCCGCAGCCGCTCGGCCACCGCCACTTCGGTGACCTCCTTGGAGGCGACCTCCACGTGGAGCCGGCCGTCGGCCCCGACCTCCGCCCGGTGGCTGGCGCAGCGGGAACGGCAGGCCGGGCGTGCCGTCCAGCGCCTCCAGGACGTCGCGCGGGGTGACGATGCCGTCGATGGTGCGGTGCAGGGTGCCCGCCTTGCCGAGGACGTGGGAGACGGCGGGCACGGCCGCCAACTCGCAGTCCGGCGGGCCCTCCAGGGTGCGGACCACGTCGCCGGTGTTGTAGCGCAGGACCGGCATGCACTCCCGGTAGGGGAAGTAGGGGGTGACCGTCAGTTCGCCCAGTCGGCCGGGGGCGGCGGGCTCGCCGGTCGCCAGGTCGAGGACCTCGGTGTAGCCCGTGTTGGGGTCGATGTGGAGGTGCCGCTCGCTACAGGTGCGTCCGCCGACCGGCAGCAGTTCGGTCATGCCGAAGGCGTCGCCGACGGTCGGGGCCCCGAAGGTCTCGCGCAGGACCTCCGACAGGCGTCGCGACAGCATCTCCCCGCCGACGTAGATCGCGCGCAGCGCGAAGTCGTCGGGTCCGTAGCCGCGCCGCCGGGCGGCGGTGACCATCTGACCGAGGTAGCTGGGGTTGCCGGTGAGGATGGTGGGCCGGGCGCCGCCTCCCGGGCCCAGCAGGTGCTCGACGGACTCGTCCGGCGGGATCTGTCCCACGACGTGGCACGAGGCGTTGGCGAGCCGGCAGACCTCGACGTCCTCCTGCACGGCGGTCCCCACTAGGGGCGTCTTGTCGGTCGGGCCGGGCACGCCGAGCCCGGCAGGCCACGCGGCAGGACCCGCGGCCGGAGTGCCGACGGAGGGTGACCGTGCCACGCTGAATCGGGGGAACGCCGACTCCGGCACGCCGGACCGGCTCTGCCATCGAGGAGATCGACATGGCCAGTGACGCCAGCAGTTCCCGGACCAGTCAATCGCAGCCCAGCTCCTGGACTGCACCCACATCGGGTACGACCATCACGGCGGGCGCCCTGATGGTCTTCGCGGGCGCGATGGCGATCTTCGAAGGGATCGCGGCACTCGCCAGGGACGACCTGTTCGTCGTGACGCGGCACTACGTGTTCGAGTGGAGCGTGACCGGCTGGGGCTGGGTCCACCTGATCCTGGGCATCGTCCTCGTCCTCGCCGGCTGCGCCGTGTTCACCGGAGCCCTGTGGGCGCGCTTCTTCGGCGTGGCCATAGCCGGCCTCGGCGCGATCGCCAACTTCCTGTGGCTGCCGTACTACCCGTGGTGGGCCGTGATCCTGATCGCCGTCAACCTGTTCGTGGTCTGGGCGCTGTGTGCGGGCATGCAACGGGAGGCCGATGCGGGCATGACCGCCTGACCTCGGCCGGAGCACCCGGGGAAGGACCGAAAACGATCGAAGGGCCGCTTCGGATTCCTCCGAAGCGGCCCTTCGACCTACGACTCTCACGAGTCGGGACGACAGGATTTGAACCTGCGACCCCTTGACCCCCAGTCAAGTGCGCTACCAAGCTGCGCCACGTCCCGATGCGCGCTGACCTGGGGTTTCCCCTGGTTGAACGCGCAGGAGAACGATACCGCACTTCGTGGGGTGGTTGCGCGCACCTTTTCCACGTCCGGTCCGTGCGGCCGTGTCGCCGGCTTCAGCCCGGGTCCACGGTCAGCTCCGGATGGGCGGCGATCAGGCGCTTGGGAGCGGCCTGGAGCCAGGAGTCGGTCAGGATGGTGCGCAGCTCGGCCGCGTTCCGCACGGCCGCGAGCCGGACCCGGATCCAGGCGTAGCGGTCGTCGTGGCCCGCCCGCAAGAAGAACTTCTCCGGCTCCGCCGCGATCAGCTCGGCCCGGTCCTCCTTGGGGCACTTCACCCCGATCGAGGTGTCGTCGTCGGCGAGCGAGACGAAGATCTTCCCGCCCACCCGGAAGGTCGGCATGCCCCAGGCGGGCTTCTCGCTGCTGTCCGGAAGCGACAGTGCGATCAGGCGGACGTCCCGTGCGGTCACGGCCATCCCGGTTCTCCTCTCCAACCACCGGTGAACCCTTGTCCGAACGACCGTAGCCCCCGGCACCGACAGACCCGCTCACCCCCGCCGGTCCTCCCGCTCGTGCACCAGCGCCACCAGGTCCGCGGCGAGCTCCTTCACCGCGGCGAGTCCCTCCGTGCCCCACTTGCGGGGCACCACGTCCACCGCGCACACCGTGCCCAGGACGATCCCGCGCCGGTCCGTCAGCGGCGCGCCCGCGTACGACCGCACTCCGCTCTCGTCCACCACCGCGTTGCCCGCGAAGCGTGCGAAGTCCCGCACGTCCTCCAGTACCAGTGCCCGCCGGCGCACCACCACGTGCGGGCAGTAGCCGTGGTCGCGGGCCAGCACCCGCGCCGGGTACCCGCTCGCCGGGGCCCCGGCGGCGTGGTGCAGCCCGGCGAAGAACTGGCGTTCCTCGCCGATGAAGTTCACCCCCGCGTACGGTGCGCCGAGCGCGTCGGCGACGCGCCTCGCGAAGGCGTCCAGTTCGGCGTCCGTACGCTCCCCCAGGCCCAGCTCGCGCAGCCGGACCGCACGTGCGGGTGCCTCCCGGTCGACCGGCGTGAGCAGCAGGTGTCCGTTCGATTCGTAGTACGTCATGGCGGTTCCCCCGACTCCGAAGACGAAGAGCTGACCGTGGACATGCAGATCAGGTGCCGGACGAGGGCGGCCAGCGTCCCCGTCCCGGAGCTCGCCAGGCGCGCGTCGCACCGTACGACGGGCACCTCGGGCCCGAGCCCCACCGCTTCGCGGACCTCGTCGGGCCCGTAGCGGTGACCGTCGTCGAACTCGTTGACGGCGACGATGAAGCCGATCCCGCGCCGCTCGAAGAAGTCCACGGCGGGGAAGCAGTCCTCCAGTCGGCGGGTGTCGGCGAGCACCACCGCCCCGAGCGCGCCCGCGCACAGCTCCTCCCAGAGGAACCAGAAGCGGTGCTGTCCCGGAGTGCCGAAGAGGTAGAGCACGTGGCGCTCGTCCAGGGTGATCCGGCCGAAGTCGAGCGCGACGGTCGTCGTGGTCTTCTCCTGGACCCCGTGCAGCGGGTCGAAGCCCGCACCGAGTCCGCTGAGGAGTTCCTCCGTGCTCAGCGGTTCGATCTCGCTCACCGCGCCCACGAAGGTGGTCTTGCCCGCCCCGAAACCGCCCGCGACCAGGATCTTCAAGGTCGCGGGCGGAGCTCCGGCGGCCAGGGCTGGAGCGGGGGCCGGGGCCGGGGCGTCACAGTCGTTTACGTAGGCCATCGAGCACCGCCAGGAGCAGGGACCGGTCGTCGGCGGCGCACGAGTTCCCGCCCGGGAACCGCGGCGCCTGCGCCATGACGGCCCCGTGTTCCATCAGATCGGACAGCAACACCTTCACCACGACGGCGGGCAGCCGCAGCTGCCCGGCCACCTCGGCGACGGTGACGGTGGTGGCGCCCGCGCACATCCGCAGGGCGAGCGTGTGCTCCGCCCCGAGCGGAACGTGCGGCCGCACCCCGGTCGCGCTCACCAGCGAGAGCAGGTCGAGCGTGCAGCCCGGCCTGGTCCGCCCCCCGCTGGCGGTGTAGGGACGCATCACGCGGCCCGCCGAATCGTCGAGCCACGGTGTGTCCCGTCCCTTCGCGTACGCCCCCGTCCCGCGGGCCCTCATCGCTCCGTGTCGGCGACGGGCCGCCGCGGCGAGGCCGCGAGGTACGGACGTACGCTCTTGACCAGCATCGCCATCTCGTAGCCGAGCACCCCGGCGTCGGCCTCCCGGTCGGCGAGGACGGCGAGACAGGTTCCGGATCCGGCCGCGGAGACGAAGACCAGCGCACTGTCGAGTTCGACCACGACCTGCCGCACCTCGGCGCCGTCCGCGAAGCGGGCCCCTGCGCTGCGGCCCAGGGAGTACAGCCCGGAGGCGAGCGCGGCCATGTGGTCGGCGCTGTCGGCATCCATCCCGTGGACGCAGGTCACGAGCCCGTCGGCGGTGAGGAGTACGGCGCTTCGCGTGTACGGCACGCGCTGCACCAGGCCGCTGAGCAGCCAGTCGAGGTCAGAGAGCCGGCCGCCGGTCTTCGTCGCCACTTCGCCGCCCATGGGGGTGCGCTCCTTGCTGATGGGGTGAGGGGTCGGGGTCATACCTGGTTCTCCGACTGGGCCAGGCCGAAGCCCCGTTGGAAGGCGGCCATCAGGCCCGGGTCGTGCACCGGCTGCTCGGGGTCCGCGGCCCGCCGGGGGGCGGGGGCCCCGCGCAGCTGGGGCGCGAGGTGCTCCTGAGCGCGGCGCCGGGGCAGCCGCGGCCGGTCGCCCGTGGCGGGCCTGCCCGGTGCGGAATCGGCCGCGGGCACCGGTCCGGGCGCCGGGGCCGGCTCCGGCGCCGACCAGGCCACCGCTCCGGTCGGCGCATCCGGCACGGAACCGACCCGGGGATCTGCCGCGGGCGCCGACCAGGACACCGCCCCGGACCCGTCCGTCGCCCCGGACCGGGGTGCGGGCAGGGACGCGGGGCGGGGCTGGGGCCGAGGCTCCGGCCGGGGGCGGGGCACGGGCCGGGACGCGGGTTCCGACGGGGTCGCCGCTCCGGGCCCGGGCCGGGTGCCGGCGCCGGCCACGGGCACGGACACGTAGGCGTGGGCGGGGGCGGACGGGGCGTGGGACGGCGATGCGGGTGCGGGGTGCGGCTCGGGGTGGTGCGGGGCCCCGGCCCCCGGGCCCTCGGAAGCCTGCCTGGCCTCCGGCCGGGACGTCGGCAGGGGCGTCCGTACCGGCTCCAGGGCGGGCATCGCAGACCCCTGCCCGGTCCCCCACGAGGTGGCCCGCGAGCCGCCCGCCGCGTCGGCCGCGGTGGGCGCCTCCGCGCCCAGCAGCTCCTGCGGCAGCACCAGCACGGCGAGCACGCCGCCGTAGATGTTGGACTTGAGCTCGACGGCGATCCCGTGCCGGCGGGCCAGCGCCGACACCACGAACAGGCCGATCCGGCCGTCCGCCAGCAGGTGCCGGACGCTGATCTGGTCGGGGTCGCCGAGCAGGGCGTTCATCCGGTGCTGCTCCTCGGCCGGCATGCCGAGTCCACGGTCCTCCACCTCGACCGCGATCCCGGCGGTGACCCGCTCGGCGCGCAACACCACATCGGTGTCGGGGGCGGAGAAGACCGTGGCGTTCTCGACGAGTTCGGCCAGCAGGTGCACCACGTCCGCGACGGCGTGCCCGCGGACGCTGCCGCCCGCCGGGGGCACGACCTTGACCCGGGTGTACTGCTCGACCTCCGCGACCGAGGAGCGGAGGACCTCGCTCAGGTCGATGGGCCTGGTCCACTGGCGGCGGGACGCCGCGCCGCCCAGCACGGCGAGGTTCTCGGCGTGCCGGCGGATGCGGGTGGCGAGGTGGTCGACGTGGAAGAGCTCCTTGAGCAGGTCCGGGTCCTCGACCGTGTCCTCCAGGTCGTCGAGCAGCGAGATCTCGCGGTGCACGAGGGACTGGAGCCGGCGCGCGAGGTTGACGAAGACCTCGACCTTGCGGTCGCTGTCGGTCGGGGCGGCCGGTCCGGCCAACCGCAGGAGGGTCGTGTGCGCCTGTTCACGGGCGCCCCGCAGTTCCTGGGAGAGCAGCCAGAACTCGTCCATCCCGGCCGGGTCCGCGCCGGGCAGCGGCGAACTCGGTCCACCGCGCACCGGGAGGGGCGGGTTCTCGCCCCGTTCCAGCCGGTCGGCGGCCGTGCGCAGCTCGCCCCGGCCGCGCACGCTGGAGCGGCGCAGCGCCTCGCACCGGTCCCGTACGGCTTTGGCGGCGCGCTGGGCCCCGAGCAGGGCCGCGGCGAGGGCGCCGACCACGAGGAGGGCGCAGCCGGTCAGTACCGGCCACAGCCGGGCGTCGCGGTCGCCGGCTCCCCCGCCGAGCTGGAGGGTGAAGATCACCGCGGCGGCGCCGCTGAGCCCGGCGGCGAGCGTGGGCAGCAGGGCGGCGCGCACCAACTGGGGGCGTATCTGCCGGGCGGGACCCGAGACGGCGTGTCTCGACGGGGCATGGCGGGCGGCGCGGAGTCCGGACATGTGCGTCCTCGGTACGTGGGGCCCGGCCCCCAGCGTTCCCGGGGCCCGGTGTTGATCACCGAATACCCACGCTAGACCCCATCGCAGCACCCCGGAGCGCCAGTTGGCGAACTTCGCGGGGGTGCTTCCCGCTCCCGGTGGAGCGCTCGTACAGCAGCCCGAATGCGCCGGTCGGCCCCCTGGGACCACCCCGGCGGCGCCCCTCGGCAGCCGTCACCACACCGCTGGAGAAACCGAGTTGGGCGTCCGCCGGGCGGTCCGCACCGGTGGACGGGAGCCCGCTCGCCGCGCGCCAACGCCTCAGAGCATCCGCTCGGCTGTCGCCGCCCGGGTGCGCAGCGCGTCGGCCTCCTCGTGCCGGCCCCAGGCAGCCAGGATCCGCGCCCGGTATTCCATCGCGTACCCGTCGCCCAGTTCTTCGGCGCGCAGGAACGCCTGGACGGCCCGCTCCAGGTCACCGCAGTCCCGGAAGGCCACGCCCAGCGCGGTGATCGGGAACGCCTCGTCCTGCGCAAGGACGACCGGAGCCCAACGCTCGACACCAGCCGCATCGCCACGGTCGAGCGCCTGCTTGACGAGGCCCAGCATGGCGTCCGGATCGCCGAGCACCGCGGCCTTCTCCCAGATCACCTGCGCGCGGTTCGCGTCACCGGCCACCGCGTGCAACATTCCCAGGTTGAAGCCGGCAACCGCGTTCCCGGCCGCCCATGCCCGGCCCCACCAGTGCAGCGCGCCGTCCCGGTCACCCTTCGCGTGCAGGCCCGCCGCCAGGTTCCCCATCGCCACGTCGTCACCCAGCTCCGCCGCAGTAGTCAGCTCGGCCAGCTTCTCGTCCGACTCCGACCGCCGGCGGAACCACCGAGCCATCAGCAACCACCCCCGCAGCACAACTGCACCGACCCCCGGAATTGCGGGCGGCGAACACCTCTCACCCGGCGATCATGCCAGCCCATGGCCCGGACGGCTCGCGCGAGGGCGGCCCGCCGGGTCAACGAGGTCGACCCCGCCCTGCTCCGGGCGGACGTACTCGGCCACTCGTCCCGGGCGACCGGACCCGACGATCGGCGCCCAGCACTCAGCTCGCCGAGTGAAGCGCTCACCCGCCAACTGAAGAGCTCGATCAGAACCGGTGTGACTGATTCCCAATCGTCGTGGTCAAGCAGTCGGAGTGGTGCGGGAAGGCGAGCTGATGGTCAGGGACGCACGCCGTGGCGATCCTCTGTGCCGACGCCGAGAACGGCTCGAGCAGCCGCCAGACGCTCCCTGGACTCGGCTATCCACTCTTCGCCCATATCGAGCGGGACTGAGACGACGATCTGGGTGCTGGGCCCGTCATGGACTTCGACCACGTAGGGGTCGTCGGCAATGAATCGGAGGTAGGCCGTGCGGCCGGATCGGGGCCAGTCCGCCATGAACGGCTCGTCGAGGTCGGCCTCCTGCTCGTTCTCCTCGAGGGCGTCCAGAAGCCGACCCCAGTCCGAGAGGTCCTCGGAGTCGAACCCGAGATGGACGGTTCCGTTCACGAAGCCGCTTGTGACGACGGCTTCCGCGTCGTAGTACCGGACGCCCAGGCTTTCGAGCGATGGGCTTCGCCGATCCGGGCGGCGTACTGGGACCGCTGCGGCCGGCTTGCCGAACCGCTGACCGCCGACTCAGGAGGACGCCGGTTCGCGTACCAGCATCCAAATGATCGCCGGGCATCGGCGTGGGGGATCAGGCCGGGGCGCGCAGCCCCGCCAGGAGGCGGTCGAGCGCCTGTTCCGCGGCCTGCGGGTCTCCGCCCCGTGCGATCCAGAGCGCGGCCTCGTTCATCGCTCCCGAGAGCAGCCGGGCGAGGGGCTCCACCGGCTGATCGGCGATGATCCCGGCCGCGGCGAGCGCCGCCAGGGCCTCTGCGAGGTGCCGGGCGGAGGACTCCTCGTCCATGGTCCGCCACTCGTCCCAGCCCAGCACGATGGGCGCGTCGACCAGCAGGATCTGCCGCACCGCCGGGTCGGTCCCCGCTGCCAGGAAGGACCGGCAGCCGGCACGGAGCTGCTCCCAGAGGTCCTCGTACTGCCCGGCCTCGGCCGCGACCCGCTGTCCGAGTTCCTGCTGGACCTCGGCGACGACGGCCCGGAAGAGCCCCTCCTTGCTGTCGAAGTGGTGGTAAGCGGCCCCCTTGGTGACACCGGCGGCCCGCGCCACCTCGGCCAGCACCACGTGGTGGTAGCCGTCGGCGGCGAACCGCCGCTGCCCTTCGGCCAGCAGCGCCCGCCGCGTGGCCGCCCGCTGCTCCGCCCTGGAGACCGCCATCGCGCTCATCACCCTTCCCATTTCACATACCGAGGGTATGCTAACGCCAGAATTCACATACCCCGGGTATGCGAAATGGAGCTGAAAGGACCCTGCCATGACGAACGAACCCACGGCCCCGCCCACGACCGGACTCGGCAGCTTCTACCCCGTGCTCGCCACCCGAGACGTGGCGGCCTCCCGCGACTTCTATACCCGTCACTTCGGCTTCGAGGTGACCTTCGCGGCGGACTGGTACGTGAGTCTGCGCCGCCCCGACGCCCCGCAGTACGAACTGGCCCTCCTCGACCACGCCCACCCGACCGTCCCCGAGGGCCACCGGGCAGCGCTCCGCGGCGGCCTGCTGCTGAACTTCGAGGTGGACGACGCGGACTCGGAGCACCAACGCCTCGTCGTCGAAGCCGGCCTGCCCGAAGTGCTCCCGCTCCGCACGGAAGATTTCGGCCAGCGCCACTTCATCGTTGCCGCCCCTGACGGCGTGCTGATCGACGTCATCACCGTCGTACCGCCCGACGAGGAGTACGCCGCCCAGTACACCGACCCGCAGTTCCGGCAAGCGAGCTGATCCCCAGAAGGCGCGGGCAGGAGCCGGCCGGCTCTTGCCCCTCCCCCGTGCTGCCCTGCGGCCCGTCACGGCACGCCCGCCCGCCCGCTGGTTGAGCGACGGCCGGGTGTTCAAGCGCCGAAGTGGGTGAGGGGACCCCAGATGTGGGCCGTGTTCCTTTCCTGGGCCAGGCGGGCTACGGCGCGGCCGGCGGCCACGGAGGGCGGGGTGTTCCGTTGCAGTTCCTCGTGCAGGTGGGTCATCAGGAGCTTCGTCTTGTCCACGTCCGGGACCGGCCACAGGGCGGCGATGACGGAGCTTGCGCCCATGGCGAGCACGGAAGCGGGCAAGTCGGCCTGTTCGGCGGATCGGGCGGTGCCCAGGCCTGCGAGGTGGCGGGCGGAGAGGACGACGGTGGCTCCCCGCCGGAGGTCGCGGGGCAGGAGTGCGGACAGCGGGGTGGGGCGGCCGAGGAGAAGGGTGGAGTTCAGCGGGGCCTCGAGGTCGAGGATGCCGTGGCCGGCCAGGTGGATCAGGTCGGCGTCCGCGATCCGCGCGACGAGCCCGCCGGGAACGGCGGCCGGGAGCGGGTCCGCTGCCCGCTGCGGAGCCTGGCCGGTTCCCGCCCCCGGGTCGGGGTCGTGCAGGATCACGGGGTCCACCCCGTGCAGTGCGGCCACCTCGCGGGCCTCGGACACCGCCATCTTGATGGGGACTCCGCCGGCCCCGTCGTGGTACCAGGGGTCGGCCACGACGAGGGTCTTGCGCCGGGTACGGGTAGAGCGCGGCCAGGTGCCGGCGAACATCAGGGCCCGGCCGGAGGGGACGACCGTGAGGTCCGTCCTGGCGCAGACCGGTACGCCGTCAACGGGGGTGGTGAACAGCGGCAGCAGCGCGCTCTCGCCCACGGGGATGATGGCGACGCGTCCGCCTTCCAGGTCCGGCCACGCGTCGAGTACGGGCCGCCACACCGAGGCCGCAACGGCTTCGAACACCGACCGGGCCGCCAAGTCCCTGAGTCTCGGCCGTCGCTCGCCGGAGTTCAGCACGTCCCTGACGCGCTTCGCCTGCACCCGGACGGCGTCGAGGCCGAGCAGGGGCAGCGCGATGCTCTCGCACAGGGTGCGGCCGGTCTCCGTAGCCTCCAGCCGGACCGCGGTGCCGGCGCCCGCGCCGGGGACGACGTAGACGACCGAGCGGCCGGTGAGGCTGGCCGCGAGCACGGCGGGTGCGACGGTGGCCCCTGCGTGCAGGGGCCACCTCTGTGACCCGTCGATCACATCCGTCAGATCCTGCAGGAGCATGGCGTCAGCCTGGCTGCGGAGGGCGGCGACGCCGTCGACGGACACGGCCGGCTCCCGGCTCTCCCGGGCGATCGTCTCCTGCTGGCTGCGCCGGATCGCCTGCAGTCGCCGCAGCGCGTCCTCGCCACCGAGGACGGCGGACATCTCGCGTGCGCGGGTTCGGGCGCCGAGCTGCATGGTGGCCAGGGCCTCCGCAATGATGCAGGCGGCCAGCGGGATGCCGGCCCGGTGGGCGACGTCCAGCGACGTGTCGAGCATGACCTGCACACCCGGCAGCAAGTCTTCCGGGAAGGGCAGTGCAAGGCTCGTGCAGCGAGATTCGACAAATGCCACTGCGGTGCAGAAGTTGAGGGCGGAGCAGGTCGCCGGGAACCACTGCCCGCACAACGCGTGCAGGCCGAAGGACGTGCGGGCGGTTTCGACGAGCAGCGGGGCGTACTCCTCGTCGCCACGGCCGAGTTCGGCGAAGCAGTGGCTCATGAGCTGCCACGATTCGGCCACGACCGCGTCCGCCCCCTGCTGCCGGCCGCGCTGGCGCAGGTCCAGGAGGGCACGGTGCACCGCTTCCCGTTCCCGTTCCCTTTTCTTGGTGCGGGCGCGGCCGAACAGAGCCATCACCCGGCGGCGTCCGATGCGGCGGGGGCCCGGACGGCGGCCAGCACGGAGGCGATGGTGCCGGCGAAGGCCGCCGGGTCCCGCGCGGGGGTCCCGTCGTGGCCCGGCGGGCAGCTGATCTCCATGCGCACCGCAGAGCCGGGCGGACCCGCGGTGCCGGTGAACACCGGGGGTCCGGCCTCCCCGGTACGCGGTCCCGGCAAGGCCGCGGTCCGCCGGACGGAGTCGGCGATCTGTTCTCGGGCCGGGTACACGCCCACCAGGTTGGCGGAGACGTCCAGGGCCCCTTCCCCGTACGACACCCCGGCCTCCACCTCGTCGAACCCGTCCTCTTCGAGGAGGGCCCGGAGGCCGGCGGGAACGTGCACGTACATGTGCTCGCTCATGTTCAGCACCGTAGCGAGGTACTGCCGGCGGCGCGGCCGAATCCGGACAATACGCGGGGTCCGGCTCGGGACCGCGCGCCCGCGGGGGTGCGGCAGACCGCGGACCTGCTCTCCGGGCTGAGTGTGGACGGCCGCCGGCCGAAGCAGCCGGTACGCGCATGACCCGGCCGGGCCCGAAACCACCCCGGCCGGATCCGGCCACGCCACGCCACGTCACGTCACGTCACGTCACGTCACGTCACGTCACGTCACGTCACGTCGTGTCGTGTCGTGTCGTTCTTGGCTCTTGGAGCGCACAGCACGGCTAAGGGCTGTCCCGTAATCCGCGGCGGGTCAGCGCGCGGCGTCAGATGCGGTGCATCGCAAGGCGGAGGGGCGTCCTCATACTGGGCGTATTCGGGCGATCCCGACAACGCGGCGAGGTGCCGTAGCTGGCGCCGCGCGCCCGCCGGGGATTACGGGACAACCCTTAGGTCGTCCGCCTCGGCCTGGCCCCGATCGGCACCTCATCCTCAACGACCACTACTCGCGCAGCCTCGTGCTGCTTGCGCCGGTGTCGGCGCGCAGCCAGGGGCCAACGGGCATCTAGGGTGATCGCGCGTCAAGCGGTTGCCCCATCAACCGTCCATCTGGCCGCGCCTCTTGGGTAGCCCCCTGCTCCTTATGGCCCTCTCAACGCGATCCCGGCCCTGTTCCGTGAGCATGTAGTGGCCGCGGCTCTCCCCCTGGCAGAGCAGGCCCTTGGACATCAGTGAGCGCAGGATGGCCTTCATCGTCTGGCGGTTGAAGTGCAGGTCGAACGCTGCCCTCAGGTCGGACAACCCCAGGGGGACACCTTGTCGGCAGATGTGCGCCAGCACCGCGAACTCCCAGGGGAACAGCCGCCCACCTCGCCGCCCGTACCGCTCCTTGGACTCCGCGACCCCCTGTTCAGGCCGAGTCGGTGCCACCGGTGCCGAGTCGGCGTCGTCCCAGGGCCCAGGGTTGTCGACGGCGCTGAAGACGGCCAGCTCCCGCCCGTACCCGACGGCGAGAACACCCTCTGTCATAGACAGGGCGCCCACTGCGTCGGGCAAGGTCACGGTGGCATGCGGCTCGCCGGTGTCGGCGTCCCAGAAGCGGATGGTGTTGCCGAGCGGGGAGGCGGTGACCACTACCGGGCGGCCGGACGAATCGCCGACAGCGATGATCGGCGCATGGCCGACCGGGACGAAACACCGCGGCCGGCCGGTCTCCGCGTCCCACACGCGAAGCCGTCCGTCGTCGTACGCGGCAGCGACCAAAGATCCGCCTACCGTGGCGCCCAGGGCGACGCTCAGCACGCCCGCGCCTGCCGCCGAGAGGTTTCTGCGCAGAGTGCCGGATACGGGGTTCCACAGTCCGACGGCGCCATCGTGGTGGCCGATGACGGCCACCGGCTTCTCCCGGATCCGGCCAGCGGCAACGGCTGAGACACCCTCCCGGCCCTGCAGGCCGCCAGGGAGCGGGCGTCCGGAAGTGAGCGAGTGGACGTGCAGCCGTGCGCCGTCGCCCGGGTCGACGGCCAGCACGACGGGGCGCCGCCTCGACCCGCCCACCACCAGGACCGAGAGTGGTGAGTTCGATGGAGCACGCTGCCACTTCCGCTCACCCGTTTCAGGCCTACGGGCGGTCAGCCTTCCGTCGTCGGTGGCAACGACCGCGACGGGGCCTTCCCGCGTCGGGCCGAGACCCACTGCCGTCACCTTGGCCGTGCCGTTGAGATGGATCCCCTCGGACCTGCCGTCCGATGTGGTCAGCACCCGCAGTCGTTCGTCGCCGCACCCGGCGGCGACCAGGATCCGGCCGTTCACTCTCTCGACGGTAAGGGAGTTGACCGGTAGCGGGAACGTGATGCTGCCTGCGGTCTGAGCACGACGGTCGTCGAGCGCCCACACGCGCGCCGTGGAGTCGTATCCAGAACTGACCGCCACCGGGCGACCCGCGACGTCTGCAACGCTGATCTCGCGCGGCGTGTCCGTGTGGGCGGTGAACGTCTGCCGTAGACTCCCGTCCGCCAGATTCCATTCGTGCAGGGTGTGGTCGGCGGAGGCTGACAGCAGTACGTATCCGGACAGGGAGTCGAGCAGCCGAGCCCTGCGGTCTCGCTCGGTTCCGTGTCGCATGCGCTGTCTGGTGCCCTTCGGCGGGGTGGGGACGTCCGCGTTTCGGCTGTGCGGCGGGTCGGATGCCCGGGCGGAGGGGGTGAAGTACGCAGCCAGCGCGCTGATTTCACCGAAGTGTCCGGCGAGCTGGCGCAGCGGTCGTCCGCCCCGTTCCAGTTCCCACAATCGGATCGTCCCGTCCGCTCCACCGGTGACGGCCACACAGTCGGCCCCGGTGTCGACGACCGCAAGCGTGGCCATGGAATCCGGCGAGCAGTTCAGGGTGGTGAGCAGGTCGCCGCCGAGGAGGTCGAAGACACGCCCGGTGCCGTCGGCATGGGCGACGAACACGGCTGGTCGCTGGCCTACGTGAACCGCAGCGACAGCGGTGACGGGGGAGTCGCCGATCCGTACCCGGTGCTGCCGTTCCGCTCCCGTTCTGGGGTCAAGTGACAGCAGTTGCCCCTGGCCTACGACGGCGATGACGTCGTCCGCGCCGGTGTCGGTGACGACCACGGCGCCCGGCGAGGGCACGGCGGTGAAGAGCTGATGGGCCGTCCCCGTGCCCGGGTCGCGCATGCTCACCGTGCCGTCGCTGCCGTAGGTCACGAGCGTGAACGCGCCGTCCAGGTCGCACGGTTTGATCTCGCGCACCTCGCCCTGATGAGCAACCTCCTCCCACAAGATCGCACCACTGCGCGGATCCCAGCAGCGCAGGATTCCGTCCTCTGCGGCTGTGACCACGACGAAGGGGTGGGGGCCTCCTACGGCGACGGCCGTCAGCGGCGCAGTGTGCCCGTGCGCCTCGTGGTGCAGGGTGCCGGTGGTCAGGTCCCAGACTCTGGCCACCTTGTCGCCCACCGAGGTGGTCACCGCGAACGACCACCCGTCGACGGTTCCGGTGGCCACCGACGAGACCGCCGTGTCGTGGGCGAGGGCGGCCCGGAGCGCGAAACTGATGGTGCTCGCTGTGGACCAGCGGCACTGCCACGGCGTGGGCGGCGCGTGGCGGGGGTGGTAGAGCCGGCGGCTGATGTCCGGCCACTGGTGGCGGGCGGCGTCGACCGCCAGGATGTGGCGCCGCGCATCCGGTCCGACGGAGACGTGCTCCTTGAGTGAAGCCCGGTAGACCGGCAGCGCCTGGGTCGGCGTCTCGGCCTCCAGCAGGGCTCCGAAGCCCAGTACCGAGTGGGGGTCGGCGTGGACGAGGAACTCCCAGTCCTGGAAGAGCCGCCGCAATTGACCGGACTCTGCCGCGTGTTCGGCGGCGTGCCGCAGCAGGTACGGCGAGGCGAGGTCCCAGCGCGGGGTGTTGTCCACATCGATGGGGGCGGTGAGTCGGCCGAAAACCCGGGAGGCAATGGAGCGCAGGCGTTTCTCCTGGACCGAACGGGGACCCGCCTGCTCCGCCCCTTGGAGTTCCTCCGACGCCTCCCCTTGGATTTCGCTCATGCCGGCTCGTGCTTCGTTCATGCCGCCGAGGCCAGAAGTCGGGCCACTTCGGTCGACTTCAGGTAGTACTCAGCGTGATGGAATTTGAACCCCTGGTGGATGACACCGTGTTCGTCGCTGTCGACGCCGCGGAAGCTGCGTGAGATCCCCTTGATGGGAATGGCGACCGGGTCTCCGGGGTCGGCCAGATTCGCCCAGCGACCCACCGCCCGAGGTCGCACGCCCATGCCGCCCTCGGGAGTGGGAACCAACCGATCGAAGATCACCTTGGGAACGGCGAGCGGCGAGCCCACCGTCACCCACAGCGGGACGTGCGGTGTTCCCTCCTGGTGCAGCGTCTCGTACGCCACGACGGATCCCAGGGAATGAGCGATGAGAACGTCGGGCCGATGCTCGACGATCGTTTCGTGCAGCCGCCTCTGCACTTCCTCTCGTGCCGGGCCGGGGGTCCGGTAGGCGGTGACCTCCTTGGCCCAACGGACCATGAGCCACTCCATGAGCCACTCGGGGCACGCCCAGCTCTCCGCGATGTCGGCGATGCCGTCTCGCAGCAGGGTGGTCAGCAGTCCCTGAGCCAGGCGTCCGGACTCGGCGCCGCTGTTCGAAGACTGGGTTGCGAGGAGCCCGCGCAGCGTTTCCTCCTCCGCCTGCGTAAGGTCCTCCAGTTCCGTGTCGTCGCTCTGGCGGCCCTTTTCGCGCAGCAGATCGGCATAGTAGACGACCTGTACGTCTGCGTCGTCGACGCCCAGGTGCTTGGCCCAGACGGCGGAAAGGTTCCGGGTGGCCGTTTCGGCCGACTCCCCCGGCCGGTGGTTGCCGATTCCGTGGATTCCGACGATCTTCACTCCGGTCCTCCGGTGGAGTAGGGAAGGGCTTTGAGGTAGTCGGCCAATCCCTGGTGGAAGAGCCGGTAGAGCGTGGACCCGTCGCTCTCGACGCCGGTACGCAAATAGAAGCGGCCTGCCTCCAGAAGCATCCGGACGTTGTGATCGCCGACCTCGGGGTCGAACTCGGGCGCGACGCAGACAACGGCGTCCGTGGGGAACCCCTCCCCCTTGGCCCAGGCCACTGCGGCCAACACGGCCCGCAGGCGGGGGCCTTCCGGGTGCAGGCTCAGGTCGAGTTCCAGCACGCCGGGGAGCGTGAGGGGGACGCTCGCGCCCAGTTCCTCGGCGGCTTCCACGTCTGCCGGCGCCTCAAGCGTCTCCAGCGCCCGGCCGTAGATGCGTGCCACTAGGAACGGACCCCACTCCTGTGTGGCCCGGGGGTCCTTCGTGAGGGTGGCGGCGATCGTCTGGGCCAGCGTGGTGCGGACGGAGCGCCGGGATGCATCGCAGTAATCGGGGAGTCCGGCGAGACGCAGCACGAGGTGGTGGGCAAGGTCGGCCCGCAGCTCGTCCACCGGTACGTCGTCCAGGTCGAGCAGCGTCCCGCGCCGCGCGGCCTGCCCCAACAGCGGCTGAAAGCGCGTGCCGCGCCGCGTGCCGACGAGGAGCCGGACGATGGGCTGGCCATCCGGGCGTACGCCCTCCACCAGCGGCAGCAGCAGCCGCTGCATCAGGTCGACGGGGTCGTCGGCCTCATCCAGGGCATCGAAGATCAGCGGCGGCACGGCCGGGAGCAGAGCCAGCGCCTCGATCAGATCGGGTACGGTCCACGGCTCGGCGCTCCCGGTGTCGCGGCCGGCAAGCCGCCACTGCAGGGCCAAGGAAGTGACTACGGCTTCGAGGTCGCGGTTGCGCGCGTGGATCGCCGCCAGCATCGGGTTCGGTGAGGGAACACCGTCGGGCTGCTGCGCGGCCAGGTGCTTGCGGATGTCGGGTGCAGCCCGGACGATCTCCTCGTGCCCGGCGCAGACCAGCGACCCCAGCAGGGCCGACTTGCCGGACCCGGGTGCGCCGGTGACGACACGCAGCCCACCGCAGGCGGGGTCGTCCACCCAAGGGGCGAGTTCGGCAAGCTGCCGGGTGCGACCCACAAAGTGATCACCAACCCGATCCATGAAGTGCTCAGCGCCCAGGTCGGCGACGAACGCCCGCACAGGGGGCTCGACCGCCTGAAGCCGTTCCAACCGGGGGTCGCTGACCCAGTTCGGGTTGGCGAAGAATGGCAACTCGAGCGGCTGCGAGGTGTCGACCTTGGTGGAGTGGACCTTCTGTCTACTGTTGATCTCGCTCAGCCGGAGCTGGATCGCCGACGTCACCCGGTCCCACCGGACGTAACGCAGCAGAGGTGACGTATCGAGGCCGTTAGCGGCGATCTCTTCCAGAACTTCGGCCACAGCGGTGCTGAACGCACCGTCGTAGGCCGCACGGTCCGGACTCGTGGCCGCGATCACCCAGGCGTGCAGCTGATCGTCGGGGATCTGAGCCAACTGCGCGATCCGGGCCGTACGTCCGGCACGGCACAGGTCGACCAGGAACAGCATCGGGTGCGGCAGACCGTTGGCCTCTTGGACCCAGAGACTCACATCAGTGCCCACCCCGGTGTCGCCGCAAGACGGCACCATGGCCAACCGCTCCGAGCCCTCGGCCGCCTTGGTCCGCCCCCTGCCCGCCGGCATCGTCGTGCCGTGCGAGATCACGTGCACAATGCGGTACTGCTCTTCGCTCGCGTCGGTCCAACTGCGCCGCACGGTCTTGCGGTCGGGCTCTCGCACCGCTGTGACGTCGTACGCGAGCTTCGAGTAGGCCTGCTCCAACCTGGACATCAGGTCCGGCACGAAGGGGAGTTCATCCCACCCGTGCACACCGGGTAGCGGTTCCTCGCCCTCAGCAACAGCCGGGGCGAACCGGCTCACGCCCATCAGCAGCGCCCGCGACGGATCAGCCCCTCCGGGCGTCGCATCCCCCATGCCGCTCCTCCCCCACCCGGGAATGCCGACCAGCGGCCCCTTGCGGAGACCACCCGGCGATCGTACCGGCCGACCAGGTCAGCAACTGCTCGGGCTAGAGTCCAAGGCACAGGACGCAGGCCCAGGACGCAGGCCCAGGACGCAGGCCCAGGACGCAGGCCCAGGACGCAGGCCGAGCAGCCCGTTGCGGCCGCGCGGCCTGCCGTCTCTGCGAGGCTCTCGACAGCCTCACATCCGCACGATCTGCGCCTGCGCCACCACTCGGAGTGACCCGTTCGGCAACGGAAGGGGCGCGAAGAGCCCCGTCCGTCCCCCGGCCGCTCCGCGCGAGCGGACCCGTCGATGTCACGGACGGTCCGCTCGCGCTCCTCGGGGCTCAGCCTGCCCCATCACCGCGCTGACTGCGGCAGCTCCGCGTCCGGCGTCACCGCTCGCCCGCCAGGTCCAGATCACCGGCCCTGGACCCACTCGCCTCCGGTTCCACCGGCTTCGGGCGACGCCACGGGTGGGCGATCGGACGGGCGATGGGGCGCCACCACGGATCCACGGGCAGCGTTCCGGCAGGCTCGAAGGGCTCGCCCGGGCGCGGGAGCGCCACCAGCTGGTCGGCCCCCTCCGCAGCGTCGACCGTCCACTCCCCCGGCTCCGCCCAGGCGTGCAGGGCCAGGTTGAAGGTGCCCCAGTGGATCGGCAGCATCGTCCCGCGCGGGACGCCGCCCTGCAGGTCGAGGTGGGCGCGCATGCCCTCCTCCGGCGTCATGTGGATGTCGGGCCAGTACTCCGAGTAGGCGCCGATCTGGATCATGGTGGCGTCGAAGGGCCCGTGCTCGGCACCGATCTCCTCGAAGCCGGGGAAGTATCCGGTGTCCCCGCTGTGGTAAATCCGGTGCTCGGCGCCCGCGACGACCCAGGACGCCCACAGGGTGTGCTGCTGGTTGCGCAGGCCGCGGCCGCAGAAGTGCCGGGCGGGGGTGGCCGTGAGCGAGAGGCCGGCGATCTCGGTGCTCTCGTTCCAGTCCAGCTCGCGCAGCCGGTCGGCCGGAACGCCCCAGCGTTCCAGGTGCGCGCCGACGCCCAGCGGGACGGCGAAGACCGTGTCCGTCCCGACCAGCGCCTTGATCGTCGGCAGGTCGAGGTGGTCGTAGTGGTCGTGCGAGATGACCACGACGTCGACCGTGCCCAGCGAGGCCAGCGGAACCGGTACGGGGTGCAGTCGCTTGGGGCCGGCGAAGGGGAAGGGGGAGCATCTCTCGCCCCACACCGGATCGAACAGCACCCGGCGCCCGTCGATCTCCGCGAGCACGCTGGAGTGTCCCATCCAGGTCAGCCGCAGGCCGCTCGCGGGCGGCTTCGCCAGGTCCGCGAGGGTCGTCGGGTGGACCGGGATCGGTGCGGCGGGGCTGCGCCGCTCCCGCTGCTCCCGATGGAAGTAGATCTTCGCGAACTCCGCCATCGACCCCGAGGGCCGGTTCCGGGCCCCGACCGGGTTCTGGAAGACGCCGTCGGCGAAGTTCGGCGAACGGCGGATCCGCTCCAGCCGGGCACCGGACGGGTCCGCACCGAAGGCTTCGGGCCGCAGGGCACGCAGCCGCGGACGCAGGGGACGGGAGCCGGTCAAAGCGCCTCCAGGGAGGATGGGGTCAGGATGGTCGTGCTCTACGACCATCCCAACGCACACCGGCCCCGAAGGATTCCGCTTCCGGCTCCTCGCCCGCTACAGCGGCAGCAGGTCCGGCCGCTTCGCCTCCACGTGGTCCCCGGAGGACTCCCCGCGCAGCCGTCGGCCGATCCACGGCGCGAGGTGTTCGCGCGCCCACTGGATGTTGTCCCGGGTGACGTCCACCGAGCCGCGCGGCTGCTGCGGGGGCCACGGCTGGTCGGGGTCGGCCGGCACGTCCAGCCCGAGCACCTGCGCGGCGCGCAGCGCGACCCGCGTGTGCCCCTCGGGCGAGAGGTGCAGGCGGTCCGTGTCCCAGGCCCGCCGGTCCTGTACGGACTTCAGCGACCAGAGGTCGAGCACCGGGCAGTCGTAGCGGTCGGCGATGGCGCGGACGTGCGCGCTGTACGTCGCCACCTTGCCGCGCAGGTGCTTGAGCACCGGTACGCCCCGGGTGTCGAAGCCGGTGGTGATCATGACCTGGCCCACGGCCCCGGTGAGGTCGGCGACGGCCGCCTCGAACCGCTCCGCCACGTCGTCCGGGTCGGTGCCGGGCCGGATGATGTCGTTGCCGCCCGCGCAGAAGGTCACCAGGTCCGGTGCGAGGGCCTTGGCCCTCGGAAGCTGGTCGGCCACGATCTGGTCGAGGAGCTTCCCCCGCACCGCCAGATTCGCATACCGGAAGTCGTGCTCTTCGCGCTGATCGGCCAGGAGCACGGCGAGCCGGTCCGCCCAGCCGAGAAATGAATCCCCGGGTCCCGGGTCCCCCACGCCCTCGGTGAAGCTGTCCCCGATCGCCGCGTACGAGCCGATGGTCTTGAGTTTCGTCGTCGTCGCTGCCACGAGAACCCATCCTTCACTCCCGTAACCAACCTACGCCAACGTAATGAGGGGTTGACGGACCGTGATCTGTACCACGTCGGGGATAAGGAATAAGTACACATGGGGCCGGGACCCCCCTCGGGTCCCGGCCCCACGCGTGTCGGTGCTCCTTCCTGCGGCGGGTGCCGTCAGAGGCTCGCGCCCTTGGAGCGGAGGTAGGCGATCGGGTCCATGTCCGAGCCGTAGGACGGGGTCGTACGGATCTCGAAGTGGAGGTGCGGGCCGGTCGAGTTGCCGGTGGACCCGGAGAGGCCGATGGCCTGCCCCGCGGTGACGCTCTGGCCGGAGGAGACGGAGAGCTGGGACAGGTGGGCGTACTGGGAGTACTTGCCGTCCGCGTGCCGGATGACGACCTCGTTGCCGTACGAGCCGCTCCAACCGGCGGAGACCACGGTGCCCGCGCCGACGGCCTTGACGGTGGTGCCCATGGCGGCGATGAAGTCGACGCCGGTGTGATAGCCGGAGGACCACATGGCACCCGCGACCTTGTACTGGGTGGAGATGCCGCCGCTGACCGGCGCCACGAAGCCGGCGGTCGACTGCGGCGCGGCGGCGGGGGCCTCGGCCCGGGGCTCGGCGGCGGCTTCCGGCTGCGCCGGGGCAGCCTGCTCGGCCTGCTTGCGGGCCGGCTTCGGCGCGGCCGGCGCGGCCTGCTCCGCATCGGCTTCGGGGGCCGGGCCGGCCTCGGCCTCGGCGGGCGCCGGCGCGCCGGGACCGCCGAGGTGGAGCTTCAGGCCCGGGTGGATCAGCGACGGGTTGCCCCCGACGGCCTCGCGGTTGTCGGCGTACAGCTGCTCCCAGCCGCCGGACAGGTGGCGCTCGGCCGCGATCTTGGAGAGGTAGTCGCCCGGCACGACGGTGTAGACGGTCGGGGCGGCCTGCACGGCGGCGACGGGGGCCGCCTGCAGGGCGGCGGGGGCCTGCGGCGCCACCGCGGGGGTCACCGCGGTCGCGGTGGCCGGGGCGCCGGCCGCGTGGGCGCCGGCAGCACCGATCAGCGGCAGCGCGAGGGCCGCGCCACCGGTTCCGGCGACGGCGAAACCGCGGGAAAGGGAAAGGGACTTGGGGCGGCGGTGCTTACCCTTTGCAGGCATGACGAATTCCTCTCCGGCGCCTGCGAGGTGAGCTGTCGGGTTCGGACTGGAGATGTCCGGACGTACATGTAGGAGACATGCACGTCTTCACCCCGAGCCGTCCCGGCGAATGGATCTCCGGGTCGGCGGCTTACCTGGTTCCCCCGCTCCTGCCGCGCGAATAGGTCGGATGCGGTTTCCGGGAGGCGGCAGGATTTGGCGGTCCACCCGGATCGATCGCGAAGGTAATCCCTTGCGGCCGCGGGGAACAAGCCGTGAATTCCCTGACGGAATAACAGGCATGAGGGACCGCCGGAATTACCGTCACCCTGCGTCCATTCCCCACCGCCAACGACCGCCCCGACGGGGCCATTCGCCCTTAGCGATCAGGCACTCACGGTCACCGTATGATCTGGCTCACGGGGACGTGCCCGATCTCGCCTCCGGATATGGCAAGTTGGCGCCAAGTAGTGTAATTCGGACAGAGGGCCCAGGACGTGGCGGAGGAGTTGCTTTGACCCAGCAGATACAGGAGCCGGAGCTGTCCGGAGTGCGCAATTTCCGCGATGTGGGCGGATTGCCGACTTCTGACGGACGAACGGTCAAGACGGGACGACTGTTCCGAAGCGGACATCTCGCACATGCCACCGAAAGCGATGCAGAGTTCCTCGCCTCGCTCGGTCTCCACACCATCTTCGACTTCCGCAACGTCGCCGACCACGCGCTGGAGGGACCGGACGTCGAGCTGCCCGGCGTCCGGAACGTCAACATCCCGCTCTCGGACCCGGCCGACGGACGGGAGTTCTGGCGGCTGGTCCGCGACGGCGACCTCGCGCAGCTGCGCGAGATCCTGGGCGACGGCAAGGCGGCCGCCCGGATGTCGAACTCGTACCGCGAGATCATCCGGCAGCGCACCGCCGAACACGGTCGGGTCGTGCACGCCCTCGCCGGGGACAGCGTCCCCGCGCTGATGCACTGCGCGGCCGGCAAGGACCGGGCCGGCCTGTCGATCGCCGTCACCCTGCTCGCGCTGGGCGTGGAACGCGAGGCGATCGTGGCGGACTACCTGGAGTCGAACGCCCCGCACCGCCGCTACCGCGTGCGCCGCACCGACGAGTCGGCGGCCGCCCGCTCCCCCGAGGTGATGGAGCTGCTCGCGCCGCTCTTCGACGCCCGCGCCGAGTACCTGGTGGCCGCCTTCGACACCATCGACGAGATCTGGGGCGGGGTGGACCGCTACCTGGCGGAGGGCCTCGGACTGACGCCCGAGACCCTCGACCGACTGCGCGACCGGCTCCTGGTCTGACGCGGCGGGGAACGGCTTCCCCCACGGGGTGGGCGGGCCGTCAGCGCGCCGCGACGGCCTGCTTCACCAGTGTCCTGCCGAAGTCCCAGATCAGCCCGGACCCACCGTGCGCCTCGTCCATGACCTCGCGGAAGGCCCCGACGAACCGGTCCACGTCCGCCTCGTCCACGATCAGCGGCGGGATCAGTTTGATCACCTCCAAGTGGTCCCCGGAGACCTGGGTGAGGATCCGATGCTTCTGCAGCAGGGGCACCACGACCATCTGCGCGAAGAGCCCCTTGCGGGCCGCCTGCAGCATGGTCCACCGGCTGCGCAGGCCCAGCGAGGACGGCCGGCCGAACTCGATGCCGATCATCAGCCCGCGGCCCCGCACCTCGTGCAGCAGCTCGTACTCGTCCACCAGCGCGGCGAGCCGCCCGCGCAGCAGGTCGCCCGTGGCCCGGGCGTTCGCCACGACCTCCTCGTCCTCCATGACGGACAGGACCGCGAGACCCGCCGCCATGGCCTGGGCATTGGAACCGAAGCTCGCGGAGTGCACGAGCACCCGGTCCATGGACGAGTAGACCTTCTTGAAGATCCAGTCCTTGCCCAGGGTCGCGCCGACCGGGACGTATCCGCCCGACAGCGCCTTCGCCACGCACACCAGGTCCGGCTCCACACCCGGCTCGTGCTGGTACGCGTAGAAGTCCCCGGTACGTCCCAGCCCGGTCTGCACTTCGTCCGCGATCAGCAGCGCCCCCCGCCGGTGCAGCATCTCCTGCGCGGCGAGCAGGAACCCCGGCGGGGCGGCCAGGACCCCCTTGCCCTGGATCGGCTCGACGACGAAGGCGGCCACGTCCCCGCGCTTCAGCTCGCGCTCCAGCGCCGCGAGGTCCCCGAGCGCGATCCTCGTGTCGGGGAGCAGCGGTGCGAAGCCGTCGCGGAAGCCGCCCTCCCCGTTCACCGAGAGGGAGCCCGTGGTCAGCCCGTGGAAGGCGTGGTCGCAGTAGAGGATCCTGGGGCGCCCGGTGGCGTACCGGGCGAACTTCAGGGCCGTCTCCACCGCCTCGGTGCCGCTGTTGCCGAAGAAGACCCGGTCCAGGTGCGGGCTGTACGAGAGCAGTTTCTCGGCCAGCAGACCGGGTAGCGGCTGGCAGTCGAACCGGGTCAGGTCGGCGAGCTGGGCGTCCAGGACGTCGTGCAGGGCCCGGCGGACGACCGGGTGGTGCCGGCCCAGGCCCATCACCCCGAACCCGGCGAGCATGTCCAGATAGTCGTTGCCCTCCGCGTCCCAGAAGTGGGCGCCCTCGGCCCGCTCGTAGACCTTGTCGAAGCCGATGGTGCGCAGCATGCGGGGCAGCTGGTGGTTGAGGTGCCGGGCGTGCAGCTCGTACCGCTCCGCGCCGCGCTCGGCGAGCAGGGCACCGAGGTCGAAGCCCGGGGCCCGGCCGCCCCCTTCCTCCCCTGGCCGCCCGCTCATGCCGACGTGTCCCGGTTGCTGGCGATCGTTTCGCGGGCCGCGCGCAGGGACTCCTTGAGGGAGCCCATGGTGGCGAGGACGGCGGTCGGCTCGTAGCCGCAGTGCGCCATGCAGTTCGCGCAGCGCGGGTCCTTTCCGCGGCCGTACTTGTCCCAGTCGGTGTCGTTGATGAGTTCGCGGTACGTCGGTACGTAGCCGTCGCTCATCAGATAGCAAGGGCGCTGCCAGCCGAAGAGGGAGTAATTCGGAATGGCCCAGGCCGTGCAGGGGAAATCGGCTTTCCCTTCCAGGAAGTCCAGGAAGAGCGGGGAGTGGTTGAGCCGCCAGCGCCGCCGGTTGCCGCCCGCGAAGGCCTTCCTGAAGAGTTCTCGGGTCTGCTCGACGCCCAAGAAATGCTCCTGGTCGGGTGCCTTTTCGTAGGCGTAGGCCGGCGAGATCATCATTTCGTCGACCTGGAGGTCGTCATTGAGGTAGTTGAGCACCTCGATGATCGTCTGCGGGGTGTCGGTGTTGAAGAAGGTGGAGTTGGTGGTCACCCGGAACCCGCGCCTCTTCGCCTCCTTGATGGCGGCGACCGCCTCGTCGAAGACGCCTTCCTTGGCCACCGACTCGTCGTGGCGCTCGCGCAGGCCGTCGATGTGCACGGCGAAAGCGAAATACGGGGAGGGGGTGAACTTCTCGATCTTCTTGCGCAGCAGCATCGCGTTGGTGCAGAGGAACACGTACTTCCGCCTCGCCACCAACTGTCGGACGATCTCGTGGATCTGCGGGTGCATCAAGGGCTCGCCGCCCGCGATGGACACCATGGGCGCACCGGACTCCAGTACGGCGCCGACCGCCTGGGCGACCGGCATGCGCTGCTTGAGCACCCCGGCCGGGTGCTGGATCTTCCCGCACCCCTCACAGGCCAGGTTGCAGGCGTAGAGCGGTTCCAGTTCGACGATCAGCGGGAACTTCTCGCGCTTGCGGAGCTTCTGTTCGAGAAGATACGTCCCGACCCTGATGGACTGGCGCAGCGGCATGGCCATCTGGCTCACCTCCTGGGGAGCAGCAACGAACGGTGCCATTCATGAAACGCGGGCAGTACGGCACGCAGGACACGGAAGGCCGATATTCCCCCGCGAACCGTGCCGATGCGGACGAGCTCGTGCTCCGGAGCGTCCACGATCACCCGGACGGCCGCAACCGGACGACCGCCGCCCCGGGTGGCGGTCCACAGGGTGGCCGCGGACTCCATGTCGACCGCGATGGCGCCGGTGGCGCGCAGGTGCGCGCGCTCCTGGCCGCGAACGACGTGGTCGGATCCGGTCAGTGCACCGCGGTGCACGGTCCGGCCCGGGACGGCCCGGGCCAGTGCCTCGGCGAGCAGGGCGCTGCCGGTGCACGTGACGGCCCCCAGCGGGTCCCGGGTCTCCTCGGCGATGACCAGGTCCCCGGGGTGCATGCCGGGGACCAGTCCGGCACAGAATCCCGTCGCGAGGACGGCGGCGAGGTCCATTCCCGGCCGCTCCAGTGCCCGGCCGACGGCCCGCTCGGCCGCGCGCGGGCCCATCCCGGTGCGCAGCAGGACGTGCCCGCCGGCCGGTCCGCGCGCGGGGCCGCGGCAGGCACTGCGCAGCGCCGCCTGCTCGATGCGCAGCGCGCAGGCCACCAGCAGCGGGTCGGGCCTGCGGGCCCGGTCCCCGCCGGCGGCGGGCATCACGACTCCCCGGCCGCTGCCGGGTGCGCTCCGGCCGGGGCGAACGGTTCCCCGTACAGGTAGCGGCCGAGCGCGGTGAGCGGGAAGACCTGACGGTACAAGTGGTAGTTGATGGAGAAGTCCCACGGGAAACCGGTACCGGTGAAGTACGGCTCGTCCCAGGTGCCGTCCTCCTGCTGGGTCTCCACCAGGTGGGCGATGCCCCGCTCCACCGCCTTGCCCTCGCGCTCACCGGCCGACAGCAGGGCCATCAGCGCCCAGGCGGTCTGCGAGGCCGTGGAGGCGCCCTTCCCGGCCCAGGACCGGTCCTTGTAGGAACGCTGGTCCTCGCCCCACCCGCCGTCCTCGTTCTGTACGGTTTCCAGCCAGCGCACGGCCCGCCGGATGGCGGGATGCCCCGGGGAGATCCCGGCGGCGGTGAGGGCCGGGACCACCGAGCCGGTGCCGTAGACGTAGTTGGTGCCCCAGCGTCCGAACCAGCCTCCGCTCGCGTCCTGTTCGTCGAGGAGCCAGGCGATGCCGCGCCGGGTCCGGGCGTCTCCCGCGCGGCCCTCGAACGCGAGCATCTCCACCACGTGGGCGGTGACGTCGGCCGAGGGCGGGTCGATGACCTCGCCGAAGTCGCAGAAGGGCAGCTTGTTGGGAAGGGGGCTGGTGTTGTCGGCGTCGAAGGCGCCCCACGCCCCGTTCCTCGACTGCATGCCGAGGGTCCAGGACACCCCGCGGGCGATGGCCGCCTCGACGCGGGCCGGGTCCGGGTGCTTGATCCGACGCAGGGCGAGGACCACCTCGGCCGTGTCGTCGATGTCGGGGTAGGTGTCGTTGTGGAACTCGAACGCCCAGCCGCCGGGGGCGAGCCCGGGCCGGCGCACGGCCCAGTCGCCCGTGCGGACGATCTCCTCGTCGAGCATCCAGTCGGCGGCCTTGACCAGCGCCGGGTGGTCGGGGCGCAGGCCCGCGTCGGCCAGGGCGATCGCGGCGAGGCAGGTGTCCCACACCGGGGACTGGCAGGCCTCGATCATCCGGGCGCCGTCCGCGCGCCACACCGCGAACCGTTCCAGGGACTCCAGTCCGGCGCGCATCACCGGATGCCCGAGGTCGTAGCCGAGCAGGTGCAGGGCGATGACCGAGTACACGGCGGGCGGCTGGATCCCGCCCCAGCAGCCGTCGTTCTCCTGTCGTTCGACGATCCAGCGGCCGGCGGTGGCCATCGCGGCCTTGCGCAGCCGGCGCGGGGCGAACCGCCGGTAGACGTGCAGGGCCTTGTCCATCCGCTGGAAGGCGCCGTCCCAGCTGGTCAGCGGGGCGAGTCTGCGGGCGGGGTGGGGGGTGCGGGCGTCGGTGTGCAGCTCGTCGAGGGCGAAGGGGGCTGGGCGGACCGGGCGCAGTGCGGAGACCACGGTGAGCGGGACGATGGTCTGGCGGGCCCAACAGCCGAAGTCGTAGATGTTCAGGGGCACCCAGGGCGGCAGGAAGACCAGTTCGGGCGGGAGTTCGGGCAGGTGCTCCCAGTTCCACCAGCCGAAGAGGGCCAACCAGATCCGGGTGAAGACGCGGGCGGCGGCGATCCCGCCGTGGGCCCGGATCCAGGCCGAGGCACGGGTCATGTGCGGGGCGTCCGGCGCGTCCCCGGCGAGGCGCAGCGCGACGTAGGCCTCGATGGTGGCGGACAGTTCGGGCGGTCCGCCGTGGAAGGTGGCCCAGGTGCCGTCCTCGCGCTGTTCGCCGCGGATGAAGAGGGCTGCGGCCCGGGTGGTGGCCTCGTCCCGGATCCCGAGGAACTGCCGCAGCAGCAGGTCCTCGGCGTCCATGGTGACGTTGGTCTCCAGGTCGCCCTTCCACCAGCCCTCGGGGTCCTGGCGGTCCAGCAGGTTGCGGGTGGCGCGCGCGGCGGCCTCGTACGCTCCCGGCCGGGTGCCGTCCGGCGGCCGGGGCAGGTCCGCGGCGGTCCGGCCCGGCCGGTCGGGCCCCGGGCCGGTGGACGGGTCCGCGGTGAGGGCACGGCCGCCGCCCCGGACGGTGTTCGGCGCGGGCGGGCCGCCCGGCTTCGCCGCGGGCGGCATCGTGGCCACGCCGTGGCGGCCGGCGGGCGGGGCCAACGGCCCCGGTTCGGCCGTCGGCGGGGCGCAGCGGGCGCTCTGCGCGCCGGCCGTGCCCGGCGGGCCGTACTCGGCCCGCGGGCCCGGCCGGCCGGCACGGGACGGGGCGGGCGGGCCCGGTTCCGCGGCCGGACCGCGGGCGCGCCCCACGCCGGGGCCTGCCGGGAGGCCCTGGGCGCCCGGGGTGGATTCGCTGCCGGCGCCGGCGCTCTCGGCGCTGCCGTCGGTCGTCGCTGTCATGGCTTCCCCTTAGAACAGTGTCCTCTGCTGTGCTGGGGTCTGCCGTCGGCCGGTGCGCGCCACGCTCAGGTGGCGGCGCCGGCCGGCGACTCGCGATTCATATCCGCTGTCGGGTGGCGATCACCTCTTGCGCACGACGACGAAGTCCGCGAGGGCCACGAGCTGGTCGCGCACGCGCTGCGGCATGTCGACGTCGTCCAGGGCCCGGATCGCGACGGCGTGTTGACGGCGCGCCTCGTCTGCGGTCCACCGGCGGCCGCCGGCCTCCTCGATGAGGGCCGCGCGGGCGGCGAACTCCTCCTCCGAAAAATTCTCGAAGTCGCTGCTCTTGGCGTCGGCGGCGAGCAGTTCGGCGAGCTGCTCGGAAGCCTCCCCGCCGGCGGCGAGGGCGGCGACCACCGGCAGGGACTTCTTGCGCTGGCGCAGGTCGCTCCAGGTCTGCTTGCCGGTCGACTCCGGGTCGCCCCAGATGCCGAGCAGGTCGTCGACGGCCTGGAAGGCCAGGCCCAGGTGGTAGCCGTACTCCTCCAGCTTGTCGGCGGTGCGGTCGTCCGCGCCGCCGAGCACCGCGCCGATGGAGACCGCGCAGGCGAGGAGCGCACCGGTCTTGTTGCCCTCCATCTCCAGGCACTCCTCGACGCTGACGCGCTCGCGGTGCTCGTAGGAGATGTCCTGCGCCTGGCCGTCGATGAGCTTGCGGCTGGCGGTGGTCAGGCGGCGGGTCGCGCGGCCCGCCTCCACGGTGCCGAGCTCCAGCAGCACCTCGTTGGCCAGGGCGAACAGGGCGTCGCCGACCAGGATCGCGAGGGCCGGTCCGTGCACCTTCCACACCGTGTCGCGGTGGCGGCGCTGCTCGTCGCCGTCCATCAGGTCGTCGTGCAGCAGCGAGAAGTTGTGCACGAGCTCGACCGCGACGGCGCCCGGGATGCCGACCTCGGCCGCGGCGCCCGCGGCCTCGGCGGAGAGCAGCGCGAGCGCGGGACGCACGGCCTTGCCGCCGTCGCCGTCGGCCACGTTGCCCTGGGCGTCGATCCAGCCGAAGTGGTAGGCGGCGACGGTGTCCATGGGAGCGGCGAGCCGGTCGACGGCGGCGCGGAGCGCGGGGGTCGAGAGCGTACGGCCGCGTTCCAGGAGCGCGATCGTGTCCGCCTTCTCCACGCCCCCTCCGGCTGTGCCCGCACTGGCATCCGTGTTCTCGACAGCCGGGTTGCCCGGGTTCACTGGCTCTCCTCTTGTTCCTGTACTTGCGGTGGTGCTGGTGCTGATGGTGCCGGTGCTGCTGATGGTGCTCGTCATGCCGCCTCCTGCAGAGGGTGTTCGCGGTGGCGGCCGAGCGCGGCGAGTGCGGCGTGGGCCGCGCTCAGTCCGCTCCGGACGGCGCTCTCCATGGTCGCGGGCCAGCCCGTGGCAGTCCACGCACCGGCGAGGTAGAGCCCCGGCGTGTCGGTGCGCGCCCCGGGGCGCAGCCGGCCGACGCCGGGGGTGGGGGCGAAGGTGGCCGTCCGCTCCCGGGTGACGAAGAAGTCCCTTACCTTGGCGTCGCGCGCGGCGGGCAGCAGCCGCTCCAGCTCGGGCAGGTACTTGGCGCGCAGGACTGAGACGGGCTCGTCGATGTCGTCCTGGGCGACGGACTGGGACAGGGCCAAGTACTGCCCTCCGTCGGAGAGTCCGGAGGATTCCGTGCGGTCGAAGACCCACTGGACCGGGGAGCCGAGGGCCGCGAAGAAGGGCTGCTTGAGCACCTTGCGGTCGTAGACCACGTGGACGTTGAGGATGGGTGCGGTGGCGATGTCCAGGAGCTTGTCGCGGTCGGGGAGGGCGTCGGCGGGGAGCAGTGCGTGCGCCTCGCGCTGCGGGACGGCGAGGACGACGGTGCCCGCCTCCAGGGACTCGTCCTCGGTGTCGATCCGCCAGGCCCCATCGGACATGCGGGAGATGTTCGCGACGCGGCTGCGCAGCTCGGTGCGCACGCCGGCCGCGTCGAGCGCCTTGCGCGCGAGGGTGTCGTGGAGTTCGCCCAGCGGTACCCGGGCCCAGCCGATGTCGGCGGCGCCCTTCTCGGAGAGCAGGCCGGTCTTGAAGACCATGGCGGCCAGGCCCAGCGAGGACTGCTCGGCGGTGGCGTTCAGGGTGGCGATGCCGACCAGGTCCCAGAGGGCCTCGATGGTACGGGCGGACTGCCCGTAGCGGCCGAGCCAGGTCGCGAAGTCCACGCCGTCGAGCGCCGGGTCGGTGGGGTCCAGGCGGCGCAGCGCGAGGGCGGCGCGGCCGACGCCCAGCCGTTCTGCGAGGGAGAGGTGCGGGTAGCGGGCGAGCGCTCCGGCCAGGTGCAGGGGCACGGGCAGGGCGCTGCGGCGCAGCCGGCCCAGGCGCGGCCCGCCGGGGCCGGCGACGTCCAGGACGGGTACGTCGAGCCGGTTCTGCAGGGGTGCGAGGGCGGCGCCGTCGATGCGGTCGAGGAACCACCGGTAGGCGGTGCAGCAGCGCAGGTAGACGTGCTGGCCGTTGTCGACTTCGAGGTCGCCGCGCTGGAAGGAGAAGGCGAGCCCGCCGAGCCGGGGGCGGCCCTCCAGCAGGGTGACCCGCAGCCCGGCGCCGGCGAGTTCGAGGGCGGTGGTGACCCCGGCGAGTCCGCCGCCCACGACGACGGCGTGCTGTTCGAAGCCGGTCATGAGCCCTCCCCCGTGGTGACGTCGTGGCCGGAGCCCGCCGGAAGAGACGCGGCGTCCGCCGCGGTGGTTGCGCGGGCGCCGTCCCCGCCGGGACGGACGGCCGGGCGCGGGCGCGGCGCGTCGGCCCGACGCACCGGGTGAGCACCCGGTGCGGTCCCCGACGCGCCGTGGGGACCCGCCGCCGGGCGCGGGGGCGCGGGGTGGCGGACGCGCCGGCGCGCGCGGCCCGGTGCGCCGCGGCGAACGCGGCGGGACCGGCCGGCGCGTGCGGGGTCCGGGGGATCGTGGTCATCAGGCTCGCCTCCGGGCGTTCTGGCGGGAGACGGTCCGTGCGTCGAGGCCGGACAGGCCGCGCACGGCGACGTACGCCTTCTCGTGCGGCGGCAGCGACACGCGGCCCCGCAGCACCGCCTCCGGCTCCCGCTCGATGCGGTCCAGCAGACGCCGGTAGATGCCGGCCATGGCGGCCACGCAGGCGCCGCTGCGCCGGTCGAGCATCGGCAGCAGCCGGTAGCCCTCGGCGAACAGGGCGCGGGCGCGCCGGACTTCGTGGTGGACGAGTCCGGCGAAGTCGGCGCCGGCGGGCATCCGGTCCCTGTCGAAGCCTTCCGAGCAGCCGAACTTGGCGAGGTCCTCGGCGGGCAGGTAGGTCCGCCCGTTGCCGGCGTCCTCGCGAACGTCCCGGAGGATGTTGGTGAGTTGCAGGGCGAGGCCGAGGGTGTCGGCGTACTCCGCGGCGCGCGCGGCTTCGTCAGCCGCGAGGCCCGGGGCGTTCACCGTGCCGAACACGCCGAGCGAGAGCCGTCCGATGGCCCCGGCCACGCAGCGGCAGTAGGTCCTGAGGTCGTCCCAGGTCTCGTAGGTCTCGCCGCGGACGTCCATCAGGACCCCGTCGATGAGCTCGTCGAGACCGCCGAGCGGGATCGGGAACCGGCGCGCGGCGTGCGAGAGGGCGACGGCGACCGGGTCGGTGTCGTCCTCGTCGACCTCCTCGGCGAGGATCCGCCCGAGCAGGGCGCGGGTCTCCTCCAGCCGGGCGAACTTGGCCTCGGGCGCCAGCGTGCCGTCGCCGATGTCGTCGACCCGCCGCGAGAAGGCGTACAGCGCGGACATCGCCTGCCGCTTGTCGGTCGGCAGCAGCCGGATGCCGTAGGCGAAGTTGCGCGCCTGTGAACCGGTGACGGCCTCGCAGTAGCTGTAGGCGGCCTGGACCGGTGCGGACACGTGTGTGGGGCCCTCCACGGTCGGGCTCACCCCTTTCTCGGCGCTGTGCGCAGGACGGCGGCCACCTCGCGGAGCAGGCCGCTCTTGGTGGGACCCGGCGGGCCGGGGAGTACGTCGAAACCGGCGGCGGTGACGGCTCGCAGAGCCGCGCGCCCCCCTCCCACGAAGCCCGCGAGCAACAGCCGGAGTCTGCCGTGCACGCTCCCCACGAGCGGGGTGCCTTCGTCCAGCAACGCGCGTGCGCGCTCGGTTTCGAATGCGACCAGCGAGCGTACGGACGCGCCGGCGGACGGGGCCGCGAGCTCCGCCTCGGTCACGTGGAAGCGGCGCAGGTCCTCGGCGGGCAGGTAGATCCGGTCGCGACCGAGGTCCTCGGCGACGTCCTGGATGTGTTCGACGATCTGCAGGGCGGTGCAGACGGCGTCGGAGCGGCGGATCCGTTCGGGGGTGCTGGTGCCGGTGAGGGCGAGCACCAGGCGGCCGACCGGGTTCGCGGACAGCTCGCAGTAGCCGGCCAGGTCGGCGTACGTCTCGTAGCGCGAGACCCGCTGGTCCTGGCGGTTGGCCTCGATCAGGGCGAGGAACGGCTCGGGGGTCAGGTCATGGGCGCGGACGACGGGCCGCAGGGCCTGCAGCAGCGGGTGCCGCGGCGCTCCGACGGGGCCGGAGCCGTTGAAGACGCGGTGCAGGTCGGCTTCGAGGGCGTCGAGCATGGCGGGCCGGTCGTCGACCGCGGCGGGGTCGAGACCGAGGAGCACGGCGTCGCGCCCGCCGGGGGCCAGGTCGCCGTCGCCGATGTCGTCGACGAGGCGGGCGTACCCGTAGACGGCCGTCAGCCCGTCGCGCCAGGCGCGGGGCAGGAAGACGGGAGCGACGGGGAAGTTCTCCGCCGCCGCCTTGTCGAGGGTGGCACTCACGTGGACCGTGTCGGCCGGGGGTCGGATGCCGAGCCCCGGGGTCACCGCCCGCCGCCCGGGGCGGGGACGGCCGTCATGCCTGGGGGCCGGAGAATTCCCGTAGCCATTGCCGTCACATCTCCCGTTCTACACTGCCGACCCATTACATACTATTTCGGACACGCCGCCGGGGGATTCCCCGGGCTGCCCCAAGGCCCTTCAACTGCGGGGAATCGTCCCCTCTTGCCGCGATTGAGGACCGCCTCAGCTTACGCTGTAGAACGTCGCGGAGCCCTCCCGGGTATTCGCTCCGCCACCGAATGTCGCCGCGAAATGCAAGTACACGATTGAGGCCCCCGCCGCGCTGAGCGGCGGGGGCCTTCGGGTGAAGCGGAAAAGCGCCGGAAGGGGGCGCCGCGCGACCCGGAGGTCAGCCGTTGGTGGCCTTCTCGTATGCCGAGACGACTTCGTCGGTGGGCCCGTCCATCAGGAGCTCGCCCTTCTCCAGCCACAACACCCGGTCACAGGTGTCACGGATGGACTTGTTGTTGTGGCTCACCAGGAAGACCGTGCCGGCCTTCTGCCGCAGTTCGCGGATCCGGTCCTCCGAACGCACCTGGAAGCTGCGGTCACCGGTGGCCAGGGCCTCGTCGATCATCAGGACGTCGTGGTCCTTGGCCGCCGCAATGGAGAAGCGCAGGCGCGCCGCCATACCGGAGGAATAGGTGCGCATCGGCAGGGAGATGAAGTCGCCCTTCTCGTTGATGCCCGAGAAGTCGACGATGCTCTGGTAACGCTGCTTGATCTGCTCGCGGCTCATGCCCATCGCGAGACCGCCGAGAACGACGTTCCGCTCGCCGGTGAGGTCGTTCATCAGGGCCGCGTTGACGCCCAGCAGCGAGGGCTGGCCGTCGGTGTAGACCTTGCCCTCCTCACAGGGCAGCAGGCCGGCGATGGCGCGCAGCAGGGTGGACTTGCCGGAGCCGTTGGAGCCGATGAGGCCGATCGCCTCGCCGCGGTAGGCGGTGAAGGAGACGCCGCGCACGGCGTGGACCCGCCGGACGCCCGGGGCGTCGCCCTTCTTCCGGCGGACTATCTTGCTGAGCGCGGCGGTGGCCGCGCCCTTGCCGCTGCTGCCGGTGTTGACCCGGTAGACGATGTGGACGCCGTCCGCGATCACGGTGGGGACGCGCCCCTGGGTGTTGTCAGCCACGGCCGTAACGCTCCTCGGACTTCCAGAAGTACACGAAGCCGCCGAGGCCGATCACCACGGCCCAGCCCACGGCGAAGGCCCACACGTGCGGGGGCAGGTTGTCGGCGGTGTAGTCGTTGATCAGGGCGAACCGGATGAGGTCCATGTAGATCGCGATCGGGTTCCACAGCAGCAGGTCGCTGATCCACTGCGGCTGTTCCTTGAGGTAGACCCCGATGGGGAACATGACGCCGGAGGCGTACATCCAGGTCCGCATCACGAACGGCATCAGCTGCGCCAGGTCGGGGGTCTTGGAACCCGCCCGCGCGAAGATCATGGCCAGACCGGTGTTGAAGACGAACTGGAGCGCCAGCGTCGGGATCACCAGCAGCCAGGAGAGCTTCGGGTAGTTCCCGAAGCACATGGCGATGACGAAGACGACGATCATCGAGTACAGCAGCTGGCCGAGCTGCTGGAGCGAGAAGGACACCGGCAGGGAGGCGCGCGGGAAGTGCAGCGCCCGCACCAGGCCGAGGTTGCCCGAGATCGCCCGGACGCCCGCCATCAGCGAGCTCTGGGTGAAGGTGAAGACGAAGATGCCCACCACCAGGAACGGGATGTAGACGTCCTTGGGCATCTCCCGGCCCGCTTTGAGGATCAGGCCGAAGATCAGCCAGTAGACGACCGCGTTGAGCAGCGGGGTCGCCACCTGCCAGACCTGGCCGAGCTTCGCCTGGCTGTACTGCGAGACCAGCTTGGCCCTGGAGAAGGCCATGATGAAGTGGCGCCGGCCCCAGAGCTGCCGCACGTAATCGCCGAGGCCCGGTCGGGCGCCGCTGACCGAGAGGCCGTACTTCCTGGCGAGCTCCGCGGGGCTCAGCCCCGCGTCGTCGGACAGCGGCCTGCTCGTGGCGAGGGCGCCGTCGTGGGTTGTGTCACTCACAAGTTGAAACTTTCGTCTTCAAGATGCGGCCAGGTGGGCATCAGGCTGGTGGCTCGAGGCCCGTGATCGCGTCATGTTCCCAGACGCGGGCTGGTCAGATGACAGGAGGTCGGCCCAGCCGGGTCAACCGCCAGACCGTTCGCCATCTCATCGGGCGGCGGGGCCCGCAGGGAGTGGTCCATCCCTCCCGGAAACCACCGAACCAGGCCTTGAGCGCGGGTGCCGACGGCCTGCGTACGAGCGTCAGCAGGAGCCAGACGCCCAGGTAGACCGGGACCAACGGGGCGGGCAGGTTCCGGCGGGCGAGCCACACCCGGTTACGAGCCACCATACGGTGGTAGACCGCGTGCCGGGAGGGGGCGGTCGTCGGGTGCAGCAGCACCATGTCCGACCGGTAGTCGATCAGCCACCCTGCGTCGAGTGCCCGCCAGGCCAGATCGGTCTCCTCGTGCGCGTAGAAGAACTCCCCCGGCAGCGCTCCGACCTGCTCGAACACCGTCGTGCGGACGGCGTTGGCGCCGCCCAGGAAGGTCGTCACGCGGGAGGAGCGCATCGGGTCGGAGGCGCGCAACCGCGGCACGTGCCGGCGCTGGGTGACACCGGTCTCCGGATCGGCGATCCGGAAGCTGATGATCCCGAGCGCGGGGTCCTCGGCGAAGGCCTGCCGGCACAGCTCGGCGGTGTCGGTGCGCTCCAGCAGCCCGTCGTCGTCCAGGAAGAGCAGTACGTCCACGTCGCGGCCACCGGGGCCGAAGGCCTCGATGCCGACGTTGCGCCCGCCCGGGATGCCCAGGTTCTCGGGCAGGTCGATGCTGCGGACGCCCTCGGGCAGGCCGGTGACCTGCACGCCCTGGCCCACGACGACCACGTCGACGGGGGCTCCGTCCTGGCGGGCCACCGAGTCGAGGAGCGCCTTGAGCTCGTCGGGCCGATTGCCCATGGTGATGATCACGGCGCCCAGCCGCAGCGGGGCGCTCACTTGAGCCTGCTGGAGGCGAGGATGGACACCAGGTGCAGCACGGTCTGGAGCATCGCGATCGCGGCCAGCACGGCGACCCCGACGCGGGACCAGTAGAGGTCGCCCTGCATCTGGTCCACGACGGCCAGCACCAGGATGAGCAGCGAGGCCTCGATGCCCAGGATCAGGCGGTGGAACTTGAGCGCAGCGGCGGCCCGGCGCGCGAGGGCCATGCCCTTGGCGCGCGGCTCGGCCGCCGCGTCCTGGACCACCGGCTTCCCGGCCTGGTGGCGGGCGACGCCGACCAGGTCGGTCTCGGCCTTGATCAGGATGGCGCCGAGCGCGGCCAGGGTGCCCAGGAAGGCCCACAGCCAGTCGGCGCCCCCGGGGCCCCACAGGTCGGCGGCGCGCAGGCCGAAGCCGACCAGGACCGCCGCGTCGCACAGGTAGGCGCCGACCCGGTCCAGGTAGACCCCGGAGAGCGAGAACTGCTTCTTCCAGCGGGCGACCTCGCCGTCCACGCAGTCGAGCAGCAGGTACAGCTGGACCGCGATCACGCCGAGGACGGCGCCCCAGATGCCCGGCACCAGCAGCGCCGGCAGGGCGAGGACGCCGGCGAGGGTCATCAGGTAGGTCAGCTGGTTCGGCGTGACCTTGGTGGTGACCAGGAAGCGGGTGATGCGCAGCGAGATCTCACGCATGTAGAGGCGCCCGCCCCAGTGCTCGCCACTGACCCGGTCCTTCACGCCCGCCGGGTGCACGACGGGCCTCAGTTCAGCTACGGATGGTCTTGGCATAGTCGGCGTAAGCGTCCCTGATCTCGGCTGCGGACAGGTTGAGGTGCTCCAGGATCGTGAAGCGTCCCGGACGGGTCTGGGGGGCGTACTCGACGGCCGCGACGAACTCGTCGATGCTGAAGCCGATCTCCTCGGGGCCGACCGGCAGACCGTGCCGCCGCAGCACCTCGACGAAGTGGCCGGACTGCTCGGTCGCCCCGCGCAGGTGCATCGCGAAGGCGGCGCCGATGCCGACCTGCTCCCCGTGGAGCGCGGAGCGCCCCGGGTGGAGCAGGTCGAAGGCGTGGCTGATCTCGTGGCAGGCGCCGGACGAAGGGCGGGAGTCCCCGCTGATCGACATGGCGATGCCGGAGAGCACGAGCGCCTCGGAGAGCACGGTGAGGAACTCGTCGTCGCCGCACCCGCCGGGGTGGCGCAGTACGGACTCGCCGGCGGTACGGGCCATGGCGGCGGCCAGGCCGTCGACGGGCTCACCAGTGATCTTGTGCGAGAGCTCCCAGTCGGCGATGGCCGAGATGTTGGAGATCGCGTCACCGATGCCGGCCCGGATGAACCGGACCGGGGCTTCCTTGATCACGTCGAGGTCGATCACCATGGCGATCGGGGTGGGCACGCCGTAGGAGCCGCGGCCGTTGTCGTTGTCCAGGATGGACACCGGCGAGCAGATGCCGTCGTGCGAGAGGTTGGTGGCGACGGCCACCATGGGCAGCCCGACCCGCGCCGCGGCGTACTTGGCCACGTCGATGATCTTGCCGCCGCCCAGGCCCACGACGGCGTCGTAGCGGCGGCCCTTTATGTCGTCGGCCAGCTTGACCGCGGAGTCGATGGTGCCGTCGACGACCGCGTACCAGTCGGCGTGCGGCAGCACGGGCTCCAGCTTGGCGCGCAGCGCCACGCCGGAGCCTCCGCTGATCGCGATGGCCAGCTTGCCGGAGGCGGAGATCCGCTGGTCGGCCAGCAGGCCGGCCAGGTCGTCCATCGCCCCGCGACCGATGTCGACGACGACGGGCGAGGGGATGAGCCTCGTCAGTACTGGCATGCGATCGTCCGGCCCTTGGCGAGGTCGTCGTGGTTGTCGATCTCGACCCACTTGACGTCGCCGATGGGGGCCACGTCGATGGTGAAGCCGTCGTTGACGAGCTGCTGGTAGCCGTCCTCGTAGTAGAGGTCGGGGTCGCGCTCGAAGGTGGTCTTCAGGGCCTCGGCCAGCTGCTCGGCGGCCTCGGCCTCGATGAGGGTGACGCCGATGTACTCGCCGGTGGCGTCGGCGGGGTCCATCAGCTTGGTGATCTTCCGCACTCCCTCACCGTCGGCGGTGACGACCTTCATCTCCTCATCGGCCAGGTTCTTGACCGTGTCGAGGGCGAGGATGATCTTCTGGCCGTTGCCGCGGGCGGCGAGCAGGGTGCGCTCGACCGAGACCGGGTGGACGGTGTCGCCGTTGGCGAGGATCACGCCCTGCTTCAGGACCTCGCGCGCGCACCACAGGGAGTAGGCGTTGTTCCACTCCTCGGCCTTGTCGTTGTCGATCAGCGTGATCTTGACGCCGTACTTGGCCTCCAGGGCCTCGCGGCGGGCGTACACGGCTTCCTTGCGGTAGCCGACGACGATGGCGACCTCGGTCAGGCCGACCTCGGCGAAGTTGCCCAGCGTCAGGTCGAGGACCGTGAGGCTCTCCTCGTCGCCCTCGGGGCCGACCGGCACGAGCGCCTTGGGCAGGGTGTCGGTGTAGGGACGCAGACGGCGTCCGGCACCGGCAGCGAGTACAAGGCCGATCATGCTGGTTCTCCTTCGTCATGTACGGCGGGTGCTCCGGAGGAGACCCAGAATCGGATGCTCTCCACGAGCACCACGAGTGCCACGAACACGGCCGAGGCCGTGAGCGCGACGGGGAAGTCCGCTTCGCGCGTTACGAGGACGGCCGCGAGGACCGTGATCAGCAGGACCCGGCCTTCGTGGCCGCCGATCGTCCGCACCAGCCAGTGCGGGGGCGCGCCGGTGCCGCCGCGGATGCGGTACACCGTGTCGTAGTGATGGTAGGCGACCGCCGCGATCAGGCCGAATGCCGCCGGGAGGGCCCCGGGGACGTCGGCCTTGACGGCGAGCGCGAGGACCGTGACGTATTCGGCGGCCCGGAACAGCGGCGGGACCAGCCAGTCCAGGGCGCCCCGGAGCGGTGCGGCGACGGCGAGGCCGGCCGACATGACGTAGATCACTGCGACGGCGATCAGCCGGGGGTCCCCGAAGGGCAGGAACACGGCGCCCGCGATCATCACCAGCGTGCCGAGGGCCGCCACGTACACGGAACCGAAGGACCCGGCCCGGCCGCGCAGCAGGCGGGCCTGGAGCTCGGCGAGCGGTCCCGAGTCGGCCAGGTCGGCCAGCGCCCGGGCCGCCCGGTCGGTGCGGGTGGCCTTGCGCGTCAGGGAGCGCAGGATGCGGCCGGCGGTGGTGTAGAGCGCGCCGAAGGCGCAGCCGATCAGCAGGGCGTAGAAGACGATCCGGGGGGTGGTGAAGGCGGTCAGCACCGCGATCATCGCCCAGCGCTCACCGATCGGCAGGATGATCATCCGACGGATCCACACGGTCCAGCCGACGCTGTCGAGCCGGTCGGAGAGGGCGGCCGTGGGGCTGGTGTTGGCGGTGGCGTCGTGGTTGGCCTCGTTGAAGGAGAAGTCCACGACGTGCCGGCAGGTCATCAGGATCATGGAGCCGACGGCCAGGGCCCAGACGTCGTCGCCGTTCCGGGCCGCGCCGAGCGCGAGGCCCGCGTAGAAGGAGTACTCCTTCGCGCGGTCGAAGGTGGCGTCGAGCCAGGCGCCCATCGTCGAGTACTGGAGCGAGTAGCGGGCGAGCTGCCCGTCGGTGCAGTCCAGTACGAAGGAGACGAGGAGCAGCACTCCGGCCGCCACGTAGCCCCAGCGTTCGCCCGTGGCGGCGCAGCCGGCGGCGATGAGCGCGGTGATCAGCGAGGCGGTGGTGACCTGGTTCGGGGTCAGGCCGCGGCGCGCGCACCAGCGGGCGATGTAGCGCGAGTACGGGCTGATGCAGAAGGTGGTGAAGAAGCCGTCGCGGGACTTCACGGCGGTGCGCAGGCGTACGGCCTCGTCGTCGACGGCGGCGACGGCGGCGGTCGCCGCTTCGCGCTCCGTCGGGCCGGCGGGGACGGCGGCGACGAGCGTGCCCAGTTCCGGTCGCTGGACGGTGGTCCCGGCGGCTTCGACGGCGGCGGCGAGCCGGTCCGGGTACGGGCCGGCGGCCTCTGCGTCGGCAGCCGCGCGGGCGGCGGCCTCGTCCAGGGCGCCGCGGGCCCCGGCCTGGACGGCGAGGGCACCGGTGACGGCGCAGGCGTCGAAGCGCGGGTCGGTCAGTGCGAGGCGCAGCGCGTGCACGTGCCCGACGAAGGCGCTGTCGACGACGGCCACCCGCTGGTCGGTGGGGACGCCCGCCAGTGCGGCGGCGGCGTCCTTCGGGCCGGCTGCCGGGCGGACGTCGAAGCCGAGGGAGCGCAGCTCGTCCGCGAGCGGTGATCCGGGGACCGGCAGGCCGGTGAGGATGACGGTCGGCAGACGAACTCACTCCTTGTAACGGATTCCGAACGCGCGCGCTCATGGGGCGGCTGCACGTCGGCAGAGGCTATCGGATGAATGGAAGCAGGGGTTCACCACCCGTTTACGCCCCGATAAGCCGAATATTCGGGCCCCGGGCCGGGTTCCGATCATCATTGACGATCACAGCGCGATACCACAAACGGCTCGGATGTTACGGTGGACGCGCCCCTGAACGTGTCGAGTGGAAAGAGGTGGGTTGATGACCGTCGTAGTGGTCGCGGCCTTGCGCAGCGAACTCCGGTGCATCTCCCATTCCTTCCGGGCATCCGGCCGGGCCTGATCACACAGCTGGGCCTCGTCGGCCGGAGCCCCCGTTCCAAGGGTTCACGTTGACCGACAGCAATTCCTTCGACGCCACCTCCGACCCCGACGGCGTCGACGACTTCACGCACGCCTTCTTCGCCCTGCACCACGGCCTGCCCCGGCAGGCTCCGGGTTCCGACGCGAGCACCCGTCACCTGTTGTCCCTGTGCGGACCGCTGCCCGAGCGGCCGCGCGTCCTCGACCTGGGCTGCGGTCCGGGCCGCAGCGCGCTGCTGCTCGCCGCCGAGGCGGGCGCGGCCGGCACGGGCGCCGAGGTGACCGCCGTCGACCTGCACGCCCCCTTCCTCGACGAGCTCCGTGCCGCCGCCGCGGCGCGCGGACTCGCCGACCGGGTCCGCACCGTGGAGGCAGACATGGGCGCGCTCCCGGGCGAGGGCTTCGAGGACGGCTCCTTCGACCTCGTCTGGGCGGAGGGCTCCGCCTACCTCCTCGGCTTCGACGCCGCGCTCGCGCGGTGGAAACGGCTGCTCGCCCCGGGCGGCACCCTCGTCCTGACCGAGTGCCAGTGGTCGGTGGCGCAGCCGTCCGCGGGCGCCCGTTCCTTCTGGGACCCGCACTACGCCCTGCGCACCACCGCCGGCAACCTGGCGGCCGCCCAGGCCGCCGGCTACCGGGTGCTCGGCGTGCACGAGCTGCCCGACTCCGACTGGGCCGAGTACTACGGCCCGCTCGCCGAGCGGGTCCGGGCCCTGTCCGCGGCAGGCGGCCCGGCAATGGCACGGGCTCTGGCCGCGACGCGCGAGGAGCTCGACGTACGGGCCCGCCACGGGCACGAATACGGGTACACGGGCTACGTCCTGCGCCCGGTGAACGGCGGGGACGGCAACGCCTGGCCCGCCCGGCCGGAGACCGCGGCCGACGCGGCGGCCGTCCGGGCGATCAACCTGGCGGCCTTCGGGACCCCGCTGGAGGCCGACCTCGTGGACGCGCTGCGCGCCGACGGCTCCTGGCTGCCCGGGCTGTCGTACGTGGCCGAGGCCCCGGACGGGTCGGTGGCTGCGCACGCCCTACTGACCCGGTGCGAGGTCGACGGCGCCCCGGCGCTCGCGCTCGCCCCGGTGGCGACCGATCCCGGGCTCCAGCGCTCGGGCGCGGGCAGCTCGGTCGTACGGGCCCTGCTCGCGGCGGCCCGGGAGCGCGGGGAGTCGCTGGTCATCGTCCTGGGGCACCCGGAGTACTATCCGCGCTTCGGTTTCCTGCCGGCGTCGCGCTTCGGGATCCGGGCCCCCTTCGAGGTCCCCGACGAGGCGTTGATGGCGCTGGTGCTGGACGGTTCCCGTCCGGTGCCCGCGGGAACGATCAGGTACCCGGATCCGTTCGGAGTCTGACGCGCACATGCGCACACGCGCACACGAGGTCGCGTGCGCGGTGACACGTGGTGTGACCCGCCCTCGTCGCCTAGCACGCGACGGGGGCGGACATGCGTGGTTCTCCGAAGTGGGGACAAGCCTCTTTTGTACGGCAGACTGAAGGTCGAAGTCCGAAGCGAAGGATGGGTATGCCGACCACACCAGCCACCGCCGCGAACAGCGCGTCCAACGGCACCGGTACGCAAGAACCGATCATGCTCGAACTGGTCGACGAGGCCGGCAACACCATCGGCACGGCGGAGAAGCTCTCCGCCCACCAGGCGCCCGGGCAGTTGCACCGGGCGTTCTCCGTGTTCCTCTTCGACGCGCAGGGTCGTCTGCTGCTCCAGCAGCGGGCCCTCGGGAAGTACCACTCCCCCGGCGTCTGGTCGAACACCTGTTGCGGTCACCCCTATCCGGGGGAGTCGCCGTTCGCGGCCGCAGCCCGGCGGACCCACGAGGAGCTGGGCCTGTCGCCCTCGCTGCTCGCGCAGGCGGGGACGGTGCGCTACAACCACCCGGACCCCGCGTCGGGTCTGGTGGAGCAGGAGTTCAATCACCTGTTCGTGGGACTCGCGCAGACCGTCGTGCGGCCGGATCCGGAGGAGGTCGAGGACACGGCCTTCGTCACCGCCGAGGAACTGGCGAAGCGGCACGCCGAAGTGCCGTTCTCGGCCTGGTTCATGACCGTGCTGGACGCGGCGCGTCCCGCGATCCGCGAGCTGACCGGCGACGCGGCGGGCTGGTAGCCCGTACGCCGTCCCGGTCCTGCGCCCTCCCGTTGACCGTCGCCTCACCGGCCGCCGCTCACCCGGCGGTCGGCGGGGCGGTGAGCGGCGGGGCGGTGAGCGGCAGGGCCGCCCAGATCACCTTGCCGCCGGTCGAGGTGTGCTCGACGTCGCAGACCCCGCCGGCCTCCAGGGTGATCTCCCGGACCAGGAGCAGGCCCCGGCCGCCGGTCTGACCGAAGTCGGCCTCGAGCGCCTTGGGGCGGTAGGGGTGGTTGTCCTCCACGGCCACCCGCACCCAGGCACGGCCGATCGCGACCTCGACCGCGACCTCCGGCGAGAGCAGAGCGGCGTGCCGGACCGAGTTCGTCACCAGCTCGGAGACGATCAGGAGCAGGGAGTACACGAGGTCCTGATGGGCCGGCACCCCCTGGCGCCCGAGCAGGTCCCGGACCGCACGACGGGCCTGCGGAACGGATTCTTCAACCGCGGGGGCGGTGAACCTCCACACCCCCTCGTACGCGAGGGGATGGGCCGGGGCCTCCACCTCACCCGCCTTGGCCGGCGGGACGCTCCCGCTGACATCCATCTTCCGTCCCCCGTCTTCACGCTCGATCGTCTCCACGCGACAAGAGTGGGGAACGGGCTGGTGCGGGCCGGACTGCTGACCAGAAGTCAGCGTCTATCGGACACTTTCTGACCGCTGGCGTATGACAGAGTCAGTTGTTCGACTATTCCTGATCTTCTGTCCGCCGCTTCCCGGCCGCGTCGCCCAGTCCGTCCCCCGCGGCCGCCGCCGCCGGAGCCCCGTCCTCCCTGACCAACCCCAGGATGCGGCGGGAGCCCATGCCCATGGCCACCAGGCTCAACCCGTCGAACAGCAGGGCGAGGGAGAAGAAGGTTCCGATCACGTACAGACTGTTGCCGGGCCAGTTGGAGAGGATCAGGAAGCCCAGCAGGATCCCGAAGGCGCCCTGGACGACCGCGAGCCCGAAATGGGCGCCGCGCACCACCAGCGCCCCGACCAGCCGGAACGCCCCGCCCGTCAGGAAGAGCAGCGCGGCGAACATGGTCAGCGCCTCGGCGCTCGCCTCGGGACGGCGCAGGATCACGAAGCCCGCGGCCAGGTTGATCGCGGCGACGACGACGGCGAGCCAGAAGTAGTTGCTCCTGCGCGACTGCACGGCCTGCAGCAGGCCCAGCACACCGCCGATCAGCAGCAGCCAGCCGAAGAGGAACATCGAGGTGAGCGTGGCGACGGCGGTGTAGACGAGGCCGACCAGCCCGGCGAGCGCCAGCAGCACCCCGAGCGCCGTCATCAGCGCGAAACTGCGGTTGAGCTTCTTCTTCTCCTGCTGCGGTTCCGGGCCCCCGGCCCTGGCCCTCGTACCGTCTGCACGGTCTGCGCCCATGGACGTGCCACCTCCTCGCACCCCCGACGGACTCCCTTGATCATAGGTATGACCGCCCGGGATAGCATCCGGCGCATGGACGCAGCCACGGACGCAACCCTCCTGCACACGGTCGCCGACGGGGTCGCCACGATCGTCATCTCGCACCCCGCCAAGCGCAACGCCATGACCGCCGCCATGTGGCGGGCGCTCCCGGAGCTGGTGGCGGGCCTGGCGGACGACCCGGCGGTACGGGTGCTCGTGCTGACCGGGGCCGGACCGACCTTCTGCGCGGGCGCCGACATCTCCTCGCTGACCGGGAAGGTCACGGAGTCCGGACACGCCACGAACGCCCGGGCCGCCGGGGACGCCGGTGCCGCGGACCCGCGGGACCTGGCCGTGGCCGCCGAGGAGGCCCTGGCCGCCTTCCCCAAGCCCACGCTGGCGGCGATCCGCGGCTTCTGCGTGGGCGGCGGCAGCCAGCTCGCGGCCGCCTGCGACCTGCGCTTCGCCGAGGAGGGGGCTTCCTTCGGGGTGACCCCCGCCCGGCTCGGCATCGTCTACCGCGCCTCCTCCACCCGCCGGCTCGCTTCCCTGGTCGGCCCGGCCTGGGCGAAGTACCTCCTCTTCTCCGCGGAACTGATCGACGCGGAGACGGCCCTGCGCGCGGGGTTCCTGAACGAACTGCTGCCGGCCGGCCAACTGGACAAGCGCGTCGCCGCGTTCACCAGGATCCTGGCCTCTCGCTCGCAGCTGACGCAGGCGGCGGCCAAGGAGTTCGCGGACGGCCGGACCGATCGGGACGCGTACTGGGAGGACCAGGCCGCCGGGAGCGAGGACACCGCGGAGGGGGTCGCCGCGTTCCTGGAGCGCCGGGCTCCGCGCTTCACCTGGACCCCCTGACGGCCACCCGTCAGCCGGGCATGCCGTTCCCCCGCAGCATCTCCACGAGAGCGGCCGGGGCCTTGTCCGGCGAGCCGGCGTCGTAGGGCGGCTGGGGGTCGTACTCGGTCATCAGTTGCACGGCCTGTGCGAAGTCGTCGCCGGCGAGGCGGCCGAGCAGGGTGAGCCCCATGTCGATCCCGGCGGACACCCCCGCGGCGGTGACGTACTTCCCGTCGAACACCACGCGCTCCCCGGTGGGCTCGACCCCAAACTCCGGCAGCTTGTCCAGGTACAGCCAGTGGCTGGTGGCCCGCCGGCCGTCGAGCAGCCCGGCAGCGGCCAGCAGCAGGGATCCGGTGCACACCGAGGTGGTCCAGGTGCTGGTGGCGTCGACCGCGCGCAGCCAGTTCATGACCACGGGATTGGTCATCTCCCGGCCGGGATGCGGCCCGCCGGGCACGATCACGATGTCGGGCCGGGTGACCTCGTCGAGCCCCTTGTCGGCGACGAGCGCGAGCGACCCGTTGTCGGTCCGCACCGGCCCGGGCCGCTCGGAGACGAAGACGACCTCGGCATCGGACAGCCGGCCGAGGGTGTCGAAGGGCCCGATGGCGTCCAGGGCGGTGAAGTGGTCGTAGAGAAGTACGGCGATCTGCATGGCTCCTCCGGAGCTCTGGTCGGAACACGACGCCGCCCCGCACGGGGCGACTCCTTCTTCTGGGTGCGCCCGGGCCGGCCCTCAGGGGCGCGAGGTACCGAACCGGCGGCGGTACTCGGTGGGCGGCTGGCCGAAGGTCCGCACGAAGGCCCGGCGCAACGCCTCCGGGTTCCCGTACCCGCAGGCCCGGGCGATCTGTGCGATCCCTTCCCCGCTCTCCTCCAGCAGCCGCCGCGCGTGGTCCACCCGGACCCGTTCGACGTACCGGCCGGGCGTGACCCCGGTCTCCGCCTGGAAGGCCCGTGCGAAGTGCCGCGGCGACAGCCTGGCCCGGGCGGCGAGGTGCTCTACACCGAGCTTCTCCCCCGGGTGCTCGGTGATCCACTGCTGCACGTCCCGCAGCGGATCCCGGCGGGCCGTCTGGGCGGCCAGCTGCGCGCTGAACTGCGCCTGGTTGCCGGGCCTGCGCAGGAACACCACCAGGTGCCGGGCGATCGCCAGGGCGACGTCCTGCCCGTGGTCCTCCTCCACCAGCGCCAGGGCGAGGTCGATCCCCGCCGTGACCCCCGCCGAGGTGGCCACCGGCCCGTCCCGTACGTAGATCGGGTCCGGCTCGACGGCGACCGCCGGGTAGTCCCGCGCCATCCGCTCGCAGACCTTCCAGTGGGTCGTCGCCCGCCGCCCGTCCAGGATCCCCGCCTCGGCCAACAGCAGTCCCCCCGTGCACACGGAGACCAGCCGCTGCGCGCCACTCCCGTGGCTCCGCAGCCAGTCCGTGAGCCGGGGTTCGAAGTCCCCCGTGAACCGTCCCCCGGGCACCAGGACGGTGGTCCCGGGCCCCGGCCGGGCGCTCGCCAGCTCCCCGTCCGGCACCAGCGTCAGCCCGCTGCTGGTGCGGACGGGCTCCCCCGCGGGAGAGACCGTGCGGATCGCGTACCCGGCCCGCCCCGGGAAGTGGGCGAGCGCGGCGAACACCTCCACCGGCCCGGTCACGTCCAGGCTCTGGACCCCGTCGTACAGGAGGACGAGGACGTTGCGCGGCGATGACGACATGGCTTCATGGTGTGCCGCCCCCGCGATGGCCGCAATGACGGGCTTCCCACCTATCCGGCCATGCCGGGTGCCGTCCGCGCGCGGATAGGATCGGCACATCATGACTGCAACCCTCGTCGCCAAGAAGCTCACCGCCGCGCACGGTGAGCGCACCCTCTTCGCCGATCTCGACCTCGTCGTCGCACCCGGTGACGTCATCGGCCTCGTCGGCGTGAACGGCGCCGGGAAGTCCACCCTGCTGCGGCTGCTCGCCGGGCTGGACACCCCCGAGACCGGGGAGCTGCGGCTCTCCCCGCCCACCGCGGCCGTCGGCCACCTCCCGCAGGAGCCGGAGCGCCGGCCCGAGGAGTCGGTCCGGGAGTTCCTGGCCCGCCGTACGGGCGTGGCGGCCGCGCAGGCCGAGCTCGACGCGGCGACGCAGGGCCTGGTGGACGGAACGCCCGGCGCGGACGACGCGTACGCGACCGCGCTCGACCGGTGGCTGGACCTCGGCGGCGCCGACCTCGACGAGCGCGCCGAGGAGGTCGCCGACGAGCTCGGCCTCACCGTCGGTCTCGACCTGCCCATGACGGCGCTCTCCGGCGGTCAGGCGGCCCGCGCGGGCCTCGCCTCGCTCCTCCTGTCGCGCTACGACGTCTTCCTGCTCGACGAGCCCACCAACGACCTGGACCTGGACGGTCTGGAGCGGCTGGAGCGGTTCGTCAAGGGGCTGCGCGCCGGCACGGTCGTGATCAGCCACGACCGCGAGTTCCTGACCCGGACGGTCACCAAGGTCCTCGAACTCGACCTCGCGCAGCAGCAGATCAACCTCTACGGCGGCGGCTACGACTCCTACCTGGAGGAGCGCGCACGGGCCCGCAGCCACGCGCGCGAGGAGTTCGAGGAGTACGCGGACAAGAAGGCCGCCCTCGAGGGCCGGGCCCAGATGCAGCGCAACTGGATGGACAAGGGCGTGCGCAACGCCCGCCGCAAGGCTTCCGACAACGACAAGATCGGCAAGAACCTGCGGGGCGAATCGAGCGAGAAGCAGGCCGCCAAGGCCCGCCAGACGGCGCGGGCGATCGAGCGGCTGGAGGTCGTCGACGAGCCCCGCAAGGAGTGGGAGCTGCGCATGGAGATCGCGGCGGCCCCGCGCTCCGGCTCGGTGGTGGCCACCCTGCGCGAGGCCGCGGTCAAGCGCGGGGACTTCGCCTTCGGCCCGGCGAGCCTGCAGATCGACTGGGCGGACCGGGTGGCGATCACCGGGGCGAACGGTGCGGGCAAGTCCACCCTCCTCGCCGTCCTGCTGGGCCGGCTGGCCCCGGATTCCGGCTCCGCCACCCTCGGCTCCGGCGTCCTGGTCGGCGAGGTGGACCAGGCGCGCGGCCTGTTCCTCGGCGACGAACCGCTGCTCGAAGCCTTCTGCGCGGCGGTCCCCGAGACCGAGCCGGCCGAGGTCCGCACCCTGCTGGCCAAGTTCGGCCTCAAGGCGGCCCACGTGCTGCGCCCGGCGGCGACCCTCTCTCCCGGCGAGCGCACCCGTGCCGCGCTCGCGCTGCTCCAGGGCCGCGGGGTGAACCTGCTGGTCCTTGACGAGCCGACCAACCACCTCGACCTGCCGGCGATCGAGCAGCTGGAATCGGCCCTCGACGCCTACGAGGGCACCCTCCTGCTGGTCACCCACGACCGCCGCATGTTGGACGCGGTGCACGTGACCCGCCGCCTGGAGGTCTCGGGCGGCAGGGTCACGGAGCTCTAGGCCGTCTCTTCCGGATCTTGCCGGTCAAGCCCGCGGCGTCTGGCGCCGTGCATCGCAAGGCGCCGGGAAGCCAGGACTACTGGGCGTAATCCGGCTTTCCGGCAACGCGGCGAGGTGCGGTGCCAGGCGTCGCGGGCGAGGCAAGATCCGGAAGAGACGGCCCAGGGCGGCCGTCCCCGGTGGTGTCCCGCCGGGCGCAGCGTTCGAGCGCCTCGCGCACCCGCCCGGCGGCCTCGTGGTCGTCGGGCGGCAGCCACGCGGCGAGCAGCTCGCCGGCCGCGATCAGCTCCGTCCGGTAGCGGGCCGGCTCCCCGCGCGTGCGGACCGGTAGGCCGACCAGTACGGCGTACGCCTCGGTCAGGCGGCCGGTGGCCAGCTTCCGGCGGATGCCGAACGCCATCCCGCTGCCGAAACCGCCCGCTGTTCCCATGGCCCTGCCCAGCAGGCCGCGGATGCGCTCGCCGGTCCCGTCCAGCGTCACGTGGACGTCGAACACTGCCACGACCTCGAGGAGTTCCCCGAGGAGCGCCTCCTCGCCGGGGGCGAAGTCCCAGAGCTCCCCGGCGCTGCCCAGCCGCTGCTCCGCGTCCGCGCGCGGGATGCCCAGCGCGTCGCACACCGCGAGTGCGGTGTCCCGGAAGTCGGCGCCGACCGCGAGTTCCGCGTACACCGCGGCGGGTGGCAGACCCGATGCCAGGGCAGCGCGGGCCCGCGCCACGGTCCCGGTCACGTGGCCGGGCCGGCCGCCGGGGCCCGGCGCTTGCGGGCCATCCTTCCGGCGACGAAGGTGCGCGGGAGGTGGCGGGCGGCGAGGGCGTAGGCGCGGTAGCGGCGGCCGGTGATGCTGACCGGGCGGCGCAGGGCGAGGTCCTTCAGGGCCCGCGCGACCACGGCCTCCGGCTCCAGCCAGACCGCGTCGCGCAGCGCGCTGACGTCCATGCCGGCCCGCTCCTGGAACTCAGTACGAGTGAAGCCGGGGACCACGGCCAGCACCCGGACCCCGTACGGAGCCATGTCCACCCGGAGGGACTCACTGAAGGCGGTGATCCAGGCCTTGGCGGCCCCGTAGGTCCCGGTCGGCAGGAGTCCCGCCACCGAGGAGACGTTGAGGACCGCGCCCCGGCGGCGGGCGCGCAGACCCGGCAGCACGGCGTGGGTGAGCCGGAGCGGGACCTTGACCAGCAGGTCGAGCATCCGCTCCTCGTCCTCGACCGGGCTGTACGGGAAGGGCGCGGGCAGCCCGAAGCCCGCGTTGTTGACCAGGATGTCCACGGGCCGAACCGGGTCGGCGAGCCGCTCGGCGACGGCCGCGCAGTCCGCGGGGTCCAGCAGGTCGGCGGGCAGCACCTCGGACGCGGCGGCGTACTCCCGAGCCAATTCGGCGGCGACGGCGTCGAGCCGGTCCTTGTCGCGGGCCACGAGGACCAGGTCGCAGCCCTTGGCGGCGAAGCCGCGGGCGAAGGCCGCGCCCAGTCCGGCGCTGGCCCCGGTGATCAGTACGGTGGTCAAGAGCGTTTCACTTCCCGGTGGTGGCGGGCGCGGCGTAGGCCTGGGCGACGTCGACGAGGAACCGGGCCTCGTCCGCCAGGTCCCCGTCCTCCTGCGAGGTGTGGATCGCGGCGGGCAGTTCCAGCGCCGCCGCCTCGCCCGGCTGTCCGGGCGCCCCGTCGAGCTTGGCCCGCCGGGCCTCCTTCAGTACGCGGGCCAGCGCGGCGGCGGTGGCCCGCTGCTCGGGGACCCCGTCTCCGGTGACCTGGCCGCGGGCCCGTTCCAGGGCGCCCGGGGCCACGTACTCGCCCAGGATCAATATCGCGTCGCGCGTCTCGATGACCTTGCGGTACACGAGCAGGTTGCGCGGGACCGGCGGCCACACCAGCTCCATCACGCGCCAGGCCCGCGGCTTGTTGAGCGCCACGTGCGGCACCGCTTCGACCAGGTCGCGCCACAGCGGCCACAGCCGCCAGGTGGTGGCGATGTCGGCGCAGGTCCGCCGGAGGGTGAACACGGTGGGCACGAGGATCGCGGCGGCGCGCAGCAGGCCGTGCAGGTTCATGAGCAGGGGAAGGGCGGGCATCGCCCAGGTGCTGCCGAACAGGGCCTTGAGCAGGTACGCCAGCCAGAACAGTCCGGCGAGCGCGGTGCCGAGGCCGAACAGTCGCAGCCCCGCGGCCAGGCCCCGGCTCTCGGTACGGCGGCTGTAGCGCGAGCACAGGGCCACGCAGACGATGTTGGCGGTCACGTGCGCGGAGATCAGGACCAGCCAGTACGCGAGGGAGGGCACCGGGTCGCCGACCGGCGGCATGGTGTGCGTGCCGTGGTCGGGCGCGGCCGTGTCCAGGGCCAGGAGCGCGCCGAGCCAGGCCACGGTGGCGACGCAGGCGGTGAGTTGGAGCCGGCGGCCGCGGGTGGTGGCGGCGACGAAGTAGAGGACGGCGCCGGCCGACAGTACCCCGATGAAGTTGCGGACGAGGCCGATGGTGTGGGCGTAGCCCGGGCCGCGGCCCATCGCGTACGAGACGACGTCCGGGAGGTTGAGGGTCATCGCGGCGGCGGCGGTGGCGACGGCCAGCCACAGGCCGCGCTGCTGGGGGGAGCGCAGGGCTCCGGGGGCGCGGAGCAGGACGGCGATCCACAGGCACACCACGCTGGGGACGGCGAGCCAGTTGCCGAAGTCGGTCAGGTCAGTTGCCATCGGTGCCCCGCTCGTACCCCATGGCGGACTCCAGTCGGGCCAGCGTGCCGTGCGCGCCGGTCGCGGACCGCGGACCGGTGTTCGCCGTGCGGATGCGGATCATGCTGGCGAGCATCTCCGCCTCCTGCTCCTGCCGGGTGGTGTAGTTGGTGCGGCCGAGCACCACGGGGGCGTTCCCGTCGCTCTCCTCCCCTTCCAGGGAGTGGTGCCCGAAGAGGATGTGGCCCAGCTCGTGGAGGACGATGTGCTCCCGGTGCAGCGGGGTGGTCTGCGCCTCGTAGAAGACGTAGTCGACGCTGGCCGTGCCCACCCACAGTCCGCAGACCCCTGACTCGGCCGCTTCCTTGGGGAGCGGATGGAGCCGGATGGGACGGCCGCGCCGCTCGGCTATCCGTCGACACAGGTCGTCGAGGGAGAAGGGGTGGGTCAGATCCAGATGGCCGAGAATCTGCTCGCACCTTTTGCGGATGCTGAGTTGCCGGTGGGGCATGTGATCCCTCTTCGGACCCTTTCCGGGGCAACGGCGGTAGGCGTGTATGGGCATGGGCATGACGTCCTGTGCCTTCAAGGCGGCCTCGGGGAATGTGGTCCTGAGGGGAAAACGCGGAAGCCCGTCCGCCGAGTGACGAACGGGCGTTCCACCATGCCTACAGATCTTGTACGCGAATTGGCAAGGCAAGTCCCCAGGTGGGGAAGCTATTCGGCCACTCGCTACGAAGGCCGACACGCGCCGGGTGGCTGCAAGACACCCTTGACGGCTCCTACTTCTTGCGGCGCTCCTCGGGGGCGGTGAGGCCCGCACGGCGCAGGGCGTCGGCCATCGCGCTGTTGGCGGGGGCGGGGGCGCTGCCGCCGCCCTGTCGACGGCCCTGGCCGCCCCGCTCGCCCTGGCCGCCGCGCTCGCCCTGGCCCCGGCCGCCCTCGCGGCCACCGGACCCGCCGCGCTGCTGCGGCGGACGGCCACCGCCGCCACCGCCGCCACCGCCGCCGCGCCGGTCCTCGCGCTGGCGCGGAGCGCCCGCGCCGCGCTCCGCCCCGGCCTCGTCCTCCAGCCGCAGGGTCAGCGAGATCCGCTTGCGCGGGATATCCACGTCCATGACCTTCACACGGACGATGTCGCCCGGCTTGACCACGTCCCGGGGGTCCTTGACGAAGGTCTTCGACAGCGCCGAGACGTGGGCCAGCCCGTCCTGGTGGACGCCGATGTCGATGAAGGCACCGAAGGCGGCCACGTTGGTGACCACGCCCTCCAGGATCATCCCGGGGGCCAGGTCGCCGATCTTCTCGACGCCCTCCTTGAAGGTGGCCGTCTTGAAGGCGGGACGCGGGTCGCGGCCCGGCTTCTCCAGCTCGCGCAGGATGTCCGTGACGGTGGGCAGGCCGAAGGCCTCGGTGACGAACTGCTCGGGCCGCAGCGAGCGCAGCACGCCCGAGTTGCCGATCAGGGCCGCCACCTCGCTGCCCGCCGTCTTGGCCATGCCCCGGACCACCGGATAGGCCTCGGGGTGCACGCTGGAGAAGTCCAGCGGGTCGTCCCCGCCGCGGATCCGCAGGAAGCCCGCGCACTGCTCGTACGCCTTCGGGCCGAGCCGGGCCACGTCCTTGAGCCCCTTGCGGCTGCGGAAGGGTCCGTTGGCGTCGCGGTGGGCCACGATGTTCTCGGCGAGGCCGCCGCTGATGCCCGAGACCCGCGAAAGCAGCGGCGCGGAGGCGGTGTTGACGTCCACTCCGACGCCGTTCACACAGTCCTCGACGACCGCGTCGAGCGAGCGCGAGAGCTTCACCTCGGACAGGTCGTGCTGGTACTGGCCGACGCCGATCGACTTCGGGTCGATCTTGACGAGCTCGGCGAGCGGGTCCTGCAGGCGGCGGGCGATGGAGACCGCGCCGCGCAGCGACACGTCCATGTCCGGCAGTTCCTGCGAGGCGAAGGCGGAGGCCGAGTACACGGAGGCGCCCGCCTCCGAGACCATCACCTTGGTGAGCTTCAGCTCCGGATGGCGCGTGATGAGGTCCCCGGCCAGCTTGTCGGTCTCGCGGGAGGCCGTGCCGTTGCCGATGGCGACCAGCTCGACGGAGTGTTCCTTCGCGAGGCGGGCGAGCTTGGCGAGGGACTCGTCCCACTTGTTGGCGGGCACGTGCGGGTAGATGACGTCCGTGGCCACGACCTTGCCGGTCGCGTCCACGACGGCGACCTTCACGCCGGTGCGGAAGCCCGGGTCCAGGCCGAGCGTCGCCCGGGTGCCGGCGGGCGCCGCGAGGAGCAGGTCGCGCAGGTTCGACGCGAAGACCCGTACCGCCTCGTCCTCGGCGGCCTGGCGCAGCCGCATCCGCAGGTCGATGCCGAGGTGCACCTGGATCTTCGTGCGCCAGGCCCAGCGGACCGTGTCGCCGAGCCACTTGTCGCCCGGGCGGCCCCGGTCGCCGACACCGAAGCGGCGGGCGATCATGCCTTCGTACGTGGACGGGCCGGGGACCTCGCTCGGCTCCTCCGGCTCCAGGACGAGGTCGAGGACGTCCTCCTTCTCGCCGCGCAGCATGGCGAGGACGCGGTGGGAGGGCAGCGCGGTGAACGGCTCGGTGAAGTCGAAGTAGTCGGCGAACTTGGCGCCCGCCTCCTCCTTGCCCTCACGGACCTTCGCCGCGAGGCGGCCGCGGCCCCACATGCGCTCGCGCAGTTCGCCGATCAGGTCGGCGTCCTCGCCGAACCGCTCGGTGAGGATGGCGCGGGCGCCCTCCAGGGCGGCGGCCGGGTCGGCGACGCCCTTGTCGGCGTCGACGAACGCGGCGGCGGCCGCGGCCGGTTCCACCGACGGGTCGGTCAGCAGGCCCTCGGCGAGCGGCTCCAGACCGGCCTCGCGGGCGATCTGCGCCTTGGTCCGCCGCTTGGGCTTGAAGGGCAGGTAGATGTCCTCCAGCCGGGCCTTGGTGTCGGCCGCGGCGATCCGCGCCGCCAGTTCGTCGGTGAGCTTGCCCTGCTCCCGTACGGAGTCCAGGACCGCCGCACGGCGGTCCTCCAGCTCCCGCAGGTACCGCAGCCGCTCCTCGAGGGTGCGCAGCTGGGCGTCGTCGAGCATCTCGGTCGCTTCCTTGCGGTAGCGCGCGATGAACGGCACGGTGGAGCCGCCGTCGAGCAGCTCGACGGCGGCCTTGACCTGCCGCTCCCGTACGCCGAGCTCCTCGGCGATCCTGCCTTCGATGGACGTCGTCACGATCGGGTCCCGCCTGCCTTCGTTTGCACTGGAAGGCTGCCAATTGTGGCAGGTGGCGGCGTCGGACGGTGGGAGCCCTGCCCGCCCCGCCGGTCAGGCCCGGCTGCGGAGGTCGCGCGGGAAGGCTCCGGCGCCGGTCGCCTGCGCGACGAAGGCGCCGCCGAGTTCGGCGAGGCGGGCCAGCCGCTCCTCGCCCAGGTGCTCGTACGGGGCCGCGTCGAGGCGGTCGGTGTCCGCCTCCAGGCGCTCGCGCACGGCCTGCCCCTCGTCGGTGAGCTCTCCGTCGACGTCGAGGATGCCGCGCGCACGCAGCCGCTCGGTCGCGGCGTCCAGGTCGGACTGCTCCCAGCCGCGGGTGGCCTTTATCCACTTCGCACTCATGCCGCGGCCGGTGGCGGTGTGGCTGACCAGGGCCTCCACCGGGTCCAGGCCGGCGAGGAGCAGGGCGGCGAGGTGGCCGTCGCCGCGGTGCTCGCGCAGCAGGGTGGTGGCGTGCCACAGCCGCAGGTGCGCGGCCTCGGGTACGGGGAGGTCGGCGTGGGCGGCGTAGAGGGTGCGGGCGTGCCGGGTGCAGCCCTCGGTGGCGAGCACGGCCAGGTCGGCGGCCTCGGCCATCTCGGCCGACTCCACGGTCTCGGTGCCCAGGAGCCGGTGCAGGGTGCTGTCGGCGGCACGCAGCCGGGCGGCGAGGACCTGCTCGGGCGTGGCGGTGTCCCAGACGGCGGGCAGGTGCCGGGTGAGGAGGTCGTGACGGTAGTTGTAGAAGGTGGCGGTCACCGTGCCGGGGCCGACGGCGCCCATGGCGGCGGACCGGCTCGCGAGGTTGACGGCGACCGGGTCCTCGATCCCGAGGGGGGCGAGCTCCTTGGCGAGATCCGGCGAGAAGTAGATCGTCGCGTGCAGCGGGTTGATCGCAGTATGCCAACAGCGACGGGCGGCGAGCGGGTGAAGGGTCATGCCGCGGAGGATACCGACTGTTCGGTACGTCGGACAGGGCGGCCCCCGAGGTCATCGGGCCGGGGCTGTTTCAGCGGCTGGGCAACCGCCAGGACCGGCTCTCCGCGCGCGCCTGCTCGGCGGGCACCTCCCGGACGAGGTGGTAGAGGTTCTCGAAGTACTCCTGCCACCGGTTGGGGTCCGGCAGGGAGTTCTGTGCGCGCCGGGCGCGTTCCACCGCCACCAACGGCTCCATCTTCTCCCACACCGTGATCACCGATCCGCCCAGGTAGCCGGAGACGGGCTCGATGTCCACCACGCCGTGCGTCACGAGAGCGCCGAGGTTGTCGTAGTACCAAGCCAGCTCGCGGACGAGTTCCTGCCCTTCGGCCGGTAGGCCCGCCAGCCCCAGCGACAGGTCGCAGGCGGGCAGTTCCTCGTGGACGAAGCTGCGCGCCCGTGCCAGCCGTACGCTGCGGTGTTCCCTGAACAGGTCCACCACCACGGGCAGCGTGTTGGCATGCTCCGTGAGCCGCAGCTGTCGCCACGACACCGCGCCCGAGATTCCGAGCGCCACCAACGACACCGCCAACGCCGCGATCTCCATTTCTCCCCCTCCGGCCAACACTCACGATCCCCCGTTCCCCGCCCGGGGCCGCCCCACACCGCCGACCGGGCGCGAGGGCGACCAGGCACCCCACAGGGGCGGGTGTGCGGCACGGGGGCGTCGTGTCGATTCGGACGTTCCCGCAGGCGGGACCGGGTGGTCGGGGGCGGCGTCGGATCCGGGTCGCCGGGCGGTCGGACCGCAGGCCGAGGCGGGTGTGCCGGGGCGCCCGGTACGCCCGCGGGCGGCCTCGGCACCGTCCCGTGCGCGTACGCGTGACGGCCGAATGGCGATCGTGTGACAGCAGGGGCCATGGACATGACCTGAGCGGTCACGGGTGAATACGGTCGAGCGACAAGGCCTTGGCCACTCTGTGAACCGATCTGTCTCCCCTACCACTTGGAGCCATTCGTGCACCGCAAAGTCATCGCCCCGAGCGTGCTCGCCGCTTCCCTCCTGCTGGTGATCCCGGCGTCGGCGGCGGGTTCGGGTTCGGGCGCCCCGGGTATCGGCGATCCCTACTACCCGGCCAGCGGCAACGGCGGATACGACGTGTCGCACTACGACCTGCGCCTGCAGTACCAGCCGAAGACGGACCTGCTGGAAGGCACGGCCACCCTGCTGGCCACCGCCAAGCAGGACCTGTCCCGCTTCAACCTGGACTTCGGCCTCCAGGTCAGCGAGATCCGGGTCAACGGGCTCAAGGCGAAGTTCGCCGCGTCCGGCTCCCACGAGCTGGAGGTCACCCCGGCGAAGCCGCTGGCGCGCAACACCCCGCTGTCCGTCGTCGTCAAGTACGCCGGGAAGCCCTCCGAGCTGAAGGTGGACGGCTGGACGGCCTGGCAGCGCACGCCCGACGGCGCGGTCGCGGCGCAGGAGCCCGACTCGGCGGTCTGGTGGTTCCCGAGCAACGACCACCCGCTGGACAAGGCCACCTTCGACATCTCGGTCAACGTGCCCGACGGCACCCAGGCGATCAGCAACGGCGTGCTGCAGTCCCAGACCTCACGGCTCGGCTGGACCCGGTACAACTGGCGTTCCAACAAGCCGCAGGCGACCTACCTGGCCACCCTCGCCGTCGGCAAGTTCGACATCACCACCGACAAGACGGCGAGCGGGCTGCCGATCCTCAACGCGTACAGCAAGGACCTCGGCGACAACGCCGGCGCGGCGCGCGCGAGCGTGGAGCGGACCGGCGAGGTCACCGAGTGGCTGGAGGGGGTCTTCGGACCGTACCCCTTCAACGCGCTCGGCGGCTACGTGCCGAACGTGACCGCCGGCTTCGCGCTGGAGACCCAGACGCGGCCGTTCTACGGACCGGGGCAGTTCCGCAACGGGGCCAACGTCTCGGTGGTCGTGCACGAGCTGGCCCACCAGTGGTACGGCGACAGCGTGTCCGTCGAGGGCTGGAAGGACATCTGGATCAACGAGGGCTTCGCCCGCTACAGCCAGTGGCTGTGGTCGGAGAAGGAGGGCGAGGGCACGGCGCAGGAGCTGGCCGACTGGGCCTATGCCCTGCGCCCGGCCGAGGACGCGTTCTGGCAGGTCAAGCCGGGTGACCCGGGTCCGGAGAACCAGTTCCACGGGGCCGTCTACGACCGTGGTGGCATCGCCCTGCAGGCGCTGCGCAACGAGATCGGCGACGAGAAGTTCTTCGAGATCCTGAAGGGCTGGCCGACCGAGCGGGCCTACGGGAACGCCAAGGTCGGGGACTTCGTCCGGTACGCCGAGAAGGTCTCGAAGAAGCCCCTCGCGCAGCTCTTCGAGACCTGGCTCTACACCCCGGGCAAGCCGGCCGCCTCGGCCCTGAACCCGTCGGCGGCGGGGCCCTCGGCCCGCTCGTCGCAGCAGTCCGCCCCGGCGAAGCCCGCCGCGGAGCCCAAGTCCTGGAAGAAGATCGCGGAGACCAACACGATCCACGACACCGAGCACGGTTCCGGGCCCGGCCACCGGCACTGAGCCGGCACCGCACGCGGCCCCCGCATCCGGCGGGGGCCGCGTGCGGTGCGGGGGCCGTCAGCGGCGGCCCGCGTGCCAGGCGGCCCGCGCCCGGTGGGCGATCGGCAGGTACCGCAGTCGCTCCGGCAGCAGCGGTACGAGGATCCGTACGACCGTGCTGAACCGCCGGAGCGTGCGCTCCTGGGCCGGGCTCCACTCCAGGCCGATCGCGGCGCGGGCCTCGGGCGGCATGTAGCCGACGGTGACGAAGGCCCGCAGGCGCAGGAACGCAGCACGCAGCACCGGCCAGGTGAGCCGCAGCAGCAGCCGTACGGGGAGCGGTCCGCCCTCGGGCCGGGGCAGCCGCACTTCGGTGGAGATCAGCTCGCGGGCGACCGCGGTGGGCTCGATCTCCTCGGCCAGCATCCGGCCCCAGTACGTCCAGTACTCCTCGATACTCTGCGGCATGTCCCGGTCGTGCAGGCCGAGGATCCGGCCCACCTGGAGCCACTCCTGGTAGAGCTGCCGCTCCTGGGCCGGGGTGAAGCGGCGCAGCAGGTAGCGCCCCGCGTAGACGTAGACCGGGAAGCCGGTGGCGTGCACCCAGGCGTAGCAGGCGGGGTCGAGGGAGTGGTAGCGGCGGCCCCGGGTGTCGGTGCCCTGGATGTCCTTGTGCAGGCGGCGCACCCGGCGGCCCTCCGCCGCCGCCTCCTTCCCGCCGTACACCCACAGCTGGACCGAGCGCAGGGAGCGCTCGCCGCGGCCCCAGGGGTCGGTGCGGAAGACGGAGTACTCGTCGACACCGGCCGCGATCGCGGGGTGGGCGACCTGCATGGTGAAGGCGGCGGGCAGCATCAGCAGGGCGCGGACGTCACCGGCGATGGTCCACAGCACCCCGCCGGGCGGGGGCGGCTCGGGGTCGGTGCGGCGCGTGGCCGCAGGTCCGGCGGGGGGTGCTGAGTCCGTCTTCGTCATACGACAAGTATGCGAGCACCGGACGGCCGTCTCACGGACAGAAAGTCTCTGCACGGGTGTTACCCAGAGGTAACTGCTGCTGCTTGTATGACGGGCGTCGATCTTCCCCCGCAGGAATGACGGAGACCTTCATGCTGCTTTCCACGACCCGCTCGCGCCGCGCCGCCGCCACGGCCGTCGCCGCGGTCGCCGCAGGCGCACTGGCCACCACCACCGCGCCCGCCGCTTCGGCCGCGGAGACCGCCGCCGCCCCCCGGCTCAGCGTCCTGTCGTACAACGTGTTCCTGATGAGCAAGAACCTGTACCCGAACTGGGGCCAGGACCACCGGGCCGCCGAGATCCCCAAGACCTCCTTCTACAAGGGCCACGACGTGGTCGTGCTCCAGGAGGCCTTCGACAACAGCTCCTCGGACGCGCTGAAGGCCAACTCCGCCGTGCAGTACCCGTACCAGACCCCCGTCGTCGGCCGCAGCAAGAGCGGCTGGGACGCCACGGGCGGCGCGTACTCCGCCACCACCCCGGAGGACGGCGGGGTCACGATCCTCAGCAAGTGGCCGATCGTCCGCAAGGAGCAGGTCGTCTACAAGGACGCGTGCGGCGCCGACTGGTGGTCCAACAAGGGCTTCGCCTACGTCGTCCTGAACGTGAACGGCACCAAGGTGCACGTGGTCGGCACGCACGCGCAGTCCACCGACCCCGGCTGCGGCGCGGGCGAGGCCGCGGAGATGCGCGCCCGTCAGTTCCGTGCCGTGGACGCCTTCCTGGACGGGAAGAACATTCCGGCGAGCGAGCAGGTCATCGTGGCGGGCGACCTCAACGTCGACTCGCGCACGCCCGAGTACGCGAGCCTGCTCGCCAACGCCGACCTGGCGGACTCCGACACCCGTACGGGGCACCCGTACTCCTTCGACACCGCGCTGAACTCGATAGCCAACTACCGCTACCCGACCGACCCGCGCGAGGACCTGGACTACGTCCTCTACCGCAAGGGCAACGCCCGCCCGGCGGGCTGGGAGAACAACGTGGTCAAGGAGCAGTCGGCACCCTGGACGGTCTCCAGCTGGGGCACCTCCTACACCTACACCAACCTCTCCGACCACTACCCGCTGATCGGCCGCTAGCCCTGTCGTCCTTGCGCGCCTCACTCGACCTCACCCGGCAGTCAACGAGCGTCATCGACACCGGCTGGGCCAGCCAGTGGTACGGCGTCTCCTGAACAGCACAACACCCCCTTCCGGCCCTTCGGGGTCGGGAGGGGGCGCTTTCGTACGTCCGGGCTCAGTCCAGCGGGAGGGCCTGGTGTGCAGCCACGATCACGTCGATGCGGTGCGCAAGGTCGAAGTCAGCCCGCGTCAGTCGGTTGCCCGCGTCGTGCGTCGTGATCGAGGCACGCAGGTGGTCGATACGGAGGTCGAGGTCGGCGTGATGCTGGATGCGCCGGGACCGGTCTGCGATGGTGACGATCGCGGCCACCGCGGCGTGGTAGCGGATCTCGTACGTCCGGGTGATCGCATCGCCCTCCTGTACCCAGCCCGGCAGCTTCTCCAGGCCTTCGGCGATCTCCTCGTGCGTCAACGGCTTCGGTACACCCATGTCAGCTCCCCTCGTTCACGGGCGCCAGAACCTCCGCGAGGTCCCGGCCTACCGGGGCATCGTGCCACGGCCGCATGGCCCGCTCCAGGCCCCGCAGTTCACGCAGCATGCGGGCCGACCGGGTCTCGGCCGCGATCTCGGCGGCCGCGCGGGCGATCTCGACGGCTTGTTCCGGCTGGCGGGCGCCGGCCGCCGCGGTGGCGTGCCGGGCGAGGTACACGCCGCGGTCCCGGCGGGCCGTCGCGGGTACCTCATCGAGGACCTGCGACCACAGATGCCCGGCCTCCCGGCCGAGGCCGAGCCGCCCGTAGCAGGTGGCCCGTTGCACCTCGAGGTAGCCGGGGGTGCGGCGGCAGGCGTTGCCCCAGGGCAGGTCGTCGTCGACGCGGCAGAGGAGCTCTCCGGCGTCGTCGATGAGCCGGTCGACGGCCGTACGGTCGCCTGTGAGGCTGGCGCCGTGGGCCTGCTGCTGCATCGCCATGATCCGCACCTTCGGGAACAGGCGGTCGTCGTCGAGGGCGGCTTCGCACAGGTCGATGACACCGTGGCCGTCGCCGAGGTCGGTCCGCACGTGGGCGAGGTTGACGAGGCTGTAGCCGATGAGGTGCGGGTCCTGGGACCTGGCCGCTATTTCCTGCGTGATGCCCCGCCAGAACGCGGCCGCGCCGAGGTCGCCGGCGTCTTGGTAGAGCCAGCCGACGAGCGCCGCGTACGCGGCTCCGACGCGCAGCAGCCCGCGCCGGGTCTCGCCCTGCGCGGACCGGACGAGCTTGTCGATGAGCTGGTACTGGGCAGACACGGTGCCGATGAGGTCGTGCGGCCCGAGGAACATGTCGGCCCGGTAGTGGCCCTCCAACTGCTGCTGGAAGTAGTCGATGAGCGCGGGGTCGACGTGCTGCCTGGCGGTAGGGCCGGGCAGGAGCGCGGCCGCGGTGACGTTGACGAAGGTCCTGCGGTTCACGTCTTCCTCTTGGTGTGCCTCGGGGCGGATCCAGCCGGCGGGTGCCGTGAATCCCAGCTCCTCGGGCCACCGTCCGAGCGCGTCATGCAGCACGGTCGCGGTCTCTTCCGGCGGCCAGCCGGGTGCACCGCCTTCCCACCGGCGCCACGTGCGCGCGCTGACGGTGAAATGGGCGTCGTCGAGGAACCGTTGGCCGTGCGCCTGTAGCGCGCCGGCGGCCTGTTCGATGCTGCGCCACCCGACCCGGAGTCGGGCGGCCCTGAGCGCGTCGTTTCGGGGGCTCACGGCCCCAGTGTGAGGTGTCATCGCGTCTGTCCCCGGCCGTGGCCGCTACGTGACCACCGATGGCCACGCGATGGCCTATCTGCCCATCTGCGTGCCCGCCCATCATCCTCCTATGACGACGAGCAGCGCAGACGAACAGCACCGCAGAACAGGCGTGTTGCCGGAACTGTGGCCGGGGCCCAGTGCTGAGCTGGTGGCTCGTGCGGCTGTCGGCTGGGAGCGGTTCCTTCGCTCCGCGGCAAAGCACGTGGAGCCGTCCGATGACTGAAACGTACGAGTACCAGCCTCACCGGCTGCTACGTGAGCGGGTCCGCGACATCGCCTCCGGCATCGAGGGCCAGCTCATGGCCGTCATCACCGAGGGCGTCAACGACATCGCGTACATCAGGAAGTCGGACGGCCGGGAGTTCACGACCGCCGCGGCCAACGTGCAGGCAGCCGGCCAGTGAGTGTGCTCGGGCGTCAGGCCCTGTACGTCGCGATCGGGTTCGGCGTGCTCGCCGTGATCGTCGTCGGCACCTGTTGATCTGACCAACCAACGAGGAGACCCCATGGCCAGCCCACCCCCGCCCCCATGTAGTGCCGGTAAGGGCGAAACCCCGACTCCGGCTATCGGCGCCACCCTCACAGCGCCCCGCCGCACCAGCGACCCGCGCAGCCTTCTCTCCGCCGACGACTTCATGACCGTCACGGCCACTCTGGCCCGCCAGCACCCCGAGCTGGGCTGGGTCGCCGCAGAGCAGCGGGTGGTTGAGGCCCTGAAGTTCGTCGCCACGGTCGCGCACAGCGCTGCCGCCGAGCTCGCCCCCTCCGGCCCGGTCAATGCCGGCTGGCACGCCCTGATCTCCTGCACCGTGGTCTACGCCGAACTGTGCGCGCGGTTGGGTACGGTCGTCCACCACCACCCCGAGGTCACCGGGGCGGCAACTCCCGCACCCGGCTGGTTGGACCGCACCACGGCCGCGATCGAGGCCGCCGGGTACGACATCGCCACGGACCTGTGGTGATCACCACCGAGTACGTGACGTCGACAACCGACGTCGTCGCCTGTGAGGCCTGCTGGGTCGAACTGGTCGAAGCCGTTCGCACGACGGCACACAGTCACGGCCGGGACCTGCTGTGCATCCCCTGCGCCGAGGCCGGCTATCCGCCCCGCGTCACCCTGTTCCCCCCGCTCGGAATCTACGGACTCAACGGAAGGAAGCTGAAGATGGGCAAGCACGGCTCCGGAAGCCCGAAGCTGCCGCCGGATCCCGGCCCGCCGCTGCCGTCTCCGCCGCCCACCCCGACACCCGGCCGCCCGCCGGTGTAGGGCCGTGAGACTGCCCCGGCCGGCAATCCCCCGTCGGCCGGAGCTACTCGCGGACCAGCTGTGCGAGCGGTACACCGATGGCGTCGGCAGTGAGGATGAGGGTGTCGAGGCGAGCCGCGGCATGACCGCCCTCGATGCGATTGAGCGTGTGCCGTTCGATGCCGGCCCGCCGGGCGACCTCCTCTTGGGTGAGGTGCGCGCGCCGGCGCGCTGCCCGAATGTTTTCGCCGATCTGCCTGCGGCGGGTGAGTACCAACTCGTCCGACCACTACCCGCTGATCGGACGCTAGGGAGACGGCGTCCTGTCGGACCGGGCCGGTGGCGCCCGGTCCGACAGCACCGCCGTCAGCGCCGGCCGCCGGGTGGCGGGGACGCGGAGGGCGGCTCGGCCGCGTCGACCTCCGGATCGCCGGACGGGCCGATGCGGATCTCGAATTCGCCGCCGTACTCCTCGTGGCCCGCGGCCACGGCCACGGCCACGGCTTCCTCGCCCCGTTCGCCCTGGATGATCAGCGGGTCCCGGCGCAGGTCCCGCATGAGTGCCACGCACATACCGATCATGACCAGGGTGAACGGCGCCGCCACGAGGATCGTCAGGTTCTGCAGTCCGGCGAGCGCGTCGCCCTCGCCGTTGCCGATGAGCAGCATGACGGCCGCGCGGCGGCTCACCCGCTCCGCTCCCCCGGTGCGGTGAGCGCGGATCCGGCCCACCGCACCGGTGCGCCCGGGCTACACCGTCCCCTACGGCTCCTCGTACAGGCCCTCGATCAGTGCGCCGTACTTGTCGCGGACCACCCGGCGGCGGAGCTTGAGCGAAGGGGTGAGCTCCCCGGTCTCGGGGCCCCACTCCTCGGTCAGCAGCCGGTACCGCTTGATCTGCTCGGTCCGGTTGAGCCGGGCGTTGGCCGCCTCCACCGCGCGGGCGATCTCCTCCCGGACGGCGGGGTGGGCGGCGAGCTCGGCCGGGGAGGCCGCCTCGATGCCCCGGGTGACGGCCCAGACCGGGGCCAGCTCCGGGTCCAGGACCAGCAGGGCCACGAGGTAGGAGCGGCCGTCGCCGTGCACCAGGGCCTGCCCGATCAGCGGGTGTTCCTTGACCGTGTTCTCCACCAGGGCGGGCGAGACGTTCTTGCCGTTCGAGGTGATGATCAGTTCCTTCTTGCGGTCGGTCAGCCAGAGGAACCCGTCCTCGTCGACCCGGCCGATGTCCCCCGTCGGGAACCAGCCCGCGTCGTCGGCGGCGCTCTCCACCGAGCCGTCCGGCCGTAGGTAGCCGCCGAAGACGGTCGCCCCGCGGGTGAGGATCTCCCCGTCCTCGGCCAGTCTCAGCTCCAGCCCCTCGATCGGGCGGCCGACCGAGCCGAGCCGGAAGCCGTCCGGGCTGTTGACCGTGCACACGCCCGAGGTCTCGGTGAGCCCCCAGGCGTCCATGATGGTGATGCCCCAGCCGGCCCAGAAGCGGACCACGTCGATCGGCATCGGCGCGGTGGCGCTGGCCGTCCACATCAGCCGGTCCATGCCCGCCAGCCCCAGCAGCGGGTCCAGCACCTGCTCCTTGGCCCGGGCGTACGAGGCTTCGAGCGCGGCCGGCACCTCCTCGGCGCGCTCGCGGTGGGCGGCCCGGGCGCGGGCCAGGTCGCCCGCCGCCTCGATGGCCGCGCGCTGCTCTTCGGGGAGCTGCGCGAGGACCGCGCGGACCGAGGCGGCGAGCTTCTCCCACACCCGGGGCACTCCGAAGAACTGCACCGGGTGCAGCTCGCGGACCGCCCCCGAGACGGCGGCGGGGTCGGCGCACAACCGTACGTGCGAGGCCCGCAGCAGGGGCAGGTAGATGCCGAGGACGCGCTCGGCGATGTGCGCGAAGGGCAGGTAGCAGATGTGCTCGGCGTGCTCGGGCAGGTCCACGTGCCGGTCGAGGCGGATCGCCTGGAGCATGAGGTTGCGGTGGGTCAGCCGCACGCCCTTCGGGTCGCCGGTGGTGCCCGAGGTGTAGACGACGGTCAGCGGGTCCTCGGGGCGCGTCTCCTGCCAGGCCTTCTCGAAGTCGTCGGCGCGGTGGAGCCGGGCCCCGCCGGAGTACAGGGAGCCGTAGGTGGAGTGCCCGCCGGCCTCGGCGGCTTCGGCCACGACGAGACGCTCCAGGGGCACGTCCGGGTCGGCCAGCAGCGGCTCCCACCGCGCGAGTTCGCGGGCGCCCTCGACGACGGCGACCCGGGCCCGGCTGTGACGGGCGATGTGGGCTATCTGCTCGGGCGCGGAGGTCCCGTACACGGTGACGGGGACGGCGCCGAGGTGGACGAGGGCGAGGTCGCTGAGCCAGTGCTCGGGGCGGTTGCCCATCATCATCAGCACGTGTTCGCCGCGCTCGACGCCGAGGGCGGCGTATCCGGAGGCGAGGACGGCGACCTTGCGGCGCACCTCGCTCCAGGTGAGGGTCGTCCACCCGGCGGCGTCGGGGCCGGCCCGCCAGGAGAGGGCGGGCAGCTCCCCGTACTCGGCGGCGTTGCGGGCCAGCAGGGCCGGCAGGGTGATCTCTTCGGGTCGTCCGGGCAGTCGCAGGTTCGTGGTCATGGGCAGCTCCTGGCCGTTTCACATCGTTGGTGCGACAGCAATACTGTTGAACCCAAGCTGTGGAGCAGAGAGCGAGGCGCAGACGATGGCCGACCAGGCACCCGAGCCGATGCTCACCGTCGACGAGCTGGCGGCCAGGGCGGGCGTCACCGTGCGCACCGTTCGTTTCTACAGCACCCGCGGGCTTTTGCCCCCTCCCGTGATCGGCCCTCGTCGGGTGGGGCACTACGGGCCGGAGCACCTGTCCCGGCTGGCCTTGATCGAGGAGCTGCAGCACCAGGGCATGACCCTGTCCGCCATCGAGCGCTATCTGGACGCGCTGCCCGACGACCTGAGCGCCCACGACCTGGCCATCCACCGCGCGATGGTGGCCAGTTGGGCTCCGGACGCGGCCCAGGAGGTGTCGCGGGAGGAGCTGGAGAAGCGGGTGGGGCGGAGCCTCGCCGACACCGATGTCCGGCGACTGACGGCGATGAACGTGCTCGCCGCCTCGGGGGACGGGTTCCGGGTGGACGTCGGGCTGCTGCGGCTCGGAGTGGCGCTGCTCGACGTACCGATCGCCCACGAGACGATCCTGGCGGCGCGCCGGGTGCTGATGGAGCACACCAGGTCGGCGGCGCACGAGCTGACGGCGCTGTTCCGGGACGAGGTGTGGGGGCCGTTCACGGAGGGCGAGAGCGATCCGGAGCGGGTGGAGTCGATGAAGGCGCTCTCGGCGCACATGCAGCCGATGGTGGTCCAGGCGCTGGTGACTGCCTTCCAGCGGTCGCTGCGGGAGGAACTGCGGGCGGCGTTCGCCTCGGAACCGGAACGGTAGGGGAGGTGGCCGGACGGCCGCACGGCCGGTCGGCGTCCCTGCCGCCCGGGTAGCTTGTGGATCATGGCTGTCATTCACCGCACCACCATGTCGCCCGGCAAGCTCGAACTCCTGGCCGACTGGCTCCCCCGGCGCCCCTGGTACCGGGGCGGCCCGGGTACCCCGCAGCTCGCCAAGGCCGGCGGTTTCCGGCTCGACGACCCCGAGGGCGAGGTGGGCATCGAGTTCATGGTGGTCACCGACACCGCCGGGGACGATCCGGTGACCTACCTGGTCCCGCTGACCTACCGCGGGGCTCCGCTCGAGGGGGCCGGGGCCGGCCTGATCGGCACCTCCGAGCACGGTGTGCTGGGCCGTCGCTGGATCTACGACGGGACCCACGACGTCGTCCTGGTCGAGCAGTTGCTGGCCCTACTGGCGGGACGTACGACGGCCCAGGACCAGAACGAGAGCGGCGTCCCCGACCCGACGGTCGAGGTCCGTACCGAGGGGGCCGGGGTGCCGCAGGGCCTGACCGGCCCCGGGACCGTGACGGACACCGCCGACGCGAGCCTCGTCACCGTGGGCCCGGCCGGGCGGGAACGACCCGTGACGACCCTGGCCGTGTCCCGCGTGCTGCACGACGGTCCCGCCCCCGCCGGGGACGGCGTACCGGCACGCGTCCTGGCCGGCTGGTCCGCCCCGGACGGGGCGTACCAGCACGGGCTGTTCGCCCACCTGGCCGCGTTCGCGGGCTGACCGGAAGGCACCGGAAGAAACCGGAAGGACAGCCCCGGGCCCGCTCGCGGGCGGGCCCGGGGAGTGCCGCGCGATCAGTCCGTGTAGGTCTCGCCGCGCTCCGACTTCGCGACCAGCGAGGCCGGCGGGATGAAGCGCTCGCCGTACTGGTCGGCGAGCTCGCGGGCACGGGCCACGAAGCCGGGCAGGCCGCCCTCGTAGCCGTTGACGTACTGGATCACGCCGCCCGTCCAGGCCGGGAAGCCGATGCCCATGATGGAGCCGATGTTGGCGTCGGCGATCGAGGTGAGCACGCCCTCGTCGAGGCAGCGGACGGTGTCCAGGGCCTCCGAGAAGAGCATCCGCTCCTTCATGTCCTCGAACGGGATCTCGTACCCCGGCTTGGCGAAGTGCTCGCGCAGGCCCGGCCAGATGCGGGCGCGCTTGCCGGCCTCGTCGTACTCGTAGAAGCCGGCCCCGCCGCTGCGCCCGGGGCGGCCGAACTCGTCCACCATGCGGTCGATGACGGCGTCCGCGGGGTGCTCGGTCCACGCCCTGCCCTCGGCCTCGAAGGCCTTGCGGGTCTCGTTGCGGATCTTGCGCGGCAGGGTGAGGGTGAGCTCGTCCATCAGCGAGAGCACCTTGGCCGGGTATCCGGCCTGGGCTGCCGCCTGCTCGATCGAGGCGGGCTCCACGCCCTCGCCGATCATCGCGACGCCCTCGTTGATGAACTGGCCGATGACGCGCGAGGTGAAGAAGCCGCGCGAGTCGTTGACCACGATCGGGGTCTTGTTGATCTGGCGGACCAGGTCGAAGGCGCGGGCGATGGCCTCGTCGCCGGTCCGCTCCCCCTTGATGATCTCCACCAGCGGCATCTTGTCCACGGGCGAGAAGAAGTGCAGCCCGATGAAGTCGACCGGCCGCGAAACGCCTTCCGCGAGGCCCGTAATGGGAAGCGTGGAGGTGTTGGAGCACAGCAGTGCGTCCGGCTCGATGACGTCCTGGATCTCCTGGAACACCTTGTGCTTGAGGGAGGTGTCCTCGAAGACGGCCTCGATGACGGCGTCGCAGCCCGCGAGGTCGGCCGCGTCGGCGGTCGGGGTGATCCGGGCGAGCAGCTCGGCGCGCCCCGCCTCGGTGGTCCGGCCCCGGGAGAGCGCCTTGTCGAGCAGCTTCTCGGAGTACGCCTTGCCCTTGGCGGCGGCATCGAGCGAGACGTCCTTCAGCACCACCTCGATGCCCGCGCGGGCGCAGGAGTAGGCGATGCCCGCGCCCATCATCCCGGCGCCGAGGACGGCGACCTTGCGGACCTTGCGGGGCTCAATGCCCTGCGGGCGGCTGCGGCCCGCGTTGACGGCCTGGAGGTCGAAGAAGAACGCCTGGATCATGTTCTTGGCGGTCTGGCCGATGACCAGCTCGGTGAAGTAGCGGGCCTCGATGGTCAGCGCGGTCTCGAAGTCGACCTGGGAGCCCTCGACGGCGCAGGCCAGGATGTTGCGCGGGGCCGGGTACGGGGCCCCGTTCAGCTGCTTCTTCAGGTTGGCGGGGAAGGCCGGGAGGTTCGCGGCGAACCGCGGGTTGGACGGCGTACCGCCCGGAATCTTGTAGCCGGGTACGTCCCAGGGCTGCTTCGACTCGGGGTTCGCGTCGATGAAGGCGCGGGCCTTGGTCAGCATCTCTTCGGGGGTGGCGGCCAGTTCGTGCACGAGGCCGTTGTCCAGGGCGCGCTGCGGGGTGTACTGGGTGCCCTGGAGCAGCACCTTGAGCAGCGCGTCGGCGATGCCCATCAGGCGCACGGTACGGGTGACGCCGCCACCGGCGGGGAGCAGGCCGAGGGTGACCTCGGGCAGGCCGATCTTGGAGCCGGGCGCGTCGAGGGCGACGCGGTGGTGGGAGGCGAGGCAGATCTCGTAACCGCCGCCGAGGGCCGCACCGTTGATGGCCGCGACGACGGGCTTGCCAAGGGTCTCGATGCGGCGCAGGGAGCGCTTGATCTCGGTGCCGGTGTCGAAGGCGAGCTGCGCGTGCTCCGGGCGGAGCCGGATCATGTCCTTGAGGTCGCCGCCCGCGAAGAAGGTCTTCTTGGCGGAGGTGTAGATGATGCCGCGGATGGAGTCCTTCTCGGCCTCGGCGCGGTCGGCGATCGCCGCAATGGAGTCCTTGAAGGCCTGGTTCATCGTGTTGGCGGACTGGCCCGGGTCGTCGAGGATCAGGGTGACGACGCCGGTCTCGTCCTGTTCCCAGCGGATCGTGGTGGACTCGCTCATGGTCACTGCTTTCGTTTCGGAAGGTCCGGTGGGCAGGGGGAACAGGGCGGATCAGAGGCGTTCGACGATGGTGGCGACGCCCATGCCGCCGCCGACGCAGAGGGTGACGAGCCCGTAGCGCTTGTCCTGGCGCTCCAGCTCGTCGACGATCGTGCCGAGGATCATCGCGCCGGTGGCGCCGAGCGGGTGGCCGAGCGCGATGGCGCCGCCGTTGACGTTGACCTTGTCGAGGGACAGGCCCATGTCCTTGACGAAGCGCAGGACGACGCCCGCGAAGGCCTCGTTGATCTCGACCAGGTCGATGTCGTCGATGGTCAGGCCGGCCTTGGCCAGGGCCTTGCGGGTGGCCGGGGCGGGGCCGGTGAGCATGATGGTGGGCTCGGAGCCGGAGACGGCCGCCGAGACGATGCGGGCGCGGGGGGTGAGGCCGTTCCGCTCCCCCGCCTCGCGGGAGCCGATGGCGACGAGCGAGGCGCCGTCGACGATGCCGGAGGAGTTGCCGGCGTGGTGGACGTGGTCGATCTTCTCGACCCAGTGGTACTTCTGCAGCGCGACCGCGTCGAAGCCGCCGAGCTCGCCGATGTCCGCGAAGGAGGGCTTCAGCTTGGCGAGCGTGTCGGCGGTGGTGCCCGGGCGGACGAACTCGTCGTGGTCCAGGACGATCAGACCGTTGCGGTCGGTGACCGGGACCACGGACTTCGCGAAACGGCCGTCCTTGATGGCCGCGGCGGCCCGCTCCTGCGACAGGGCGGCGTATTCGTCGACGTCACGCCGGGAGAAGCCCTCGATGGTGGCGATCAGGTCGGCGCCGATGCCCTGCGGGACGAAGCCGGTGTCCCAGTTGGTCATCGGGTCGGCGAACCAGGCACCGCCGTCGGAGGCCATGGGGACGCGGGACATGGACTCCACGCCGCCCGCGAGGACCAGGTCCTCCCAGCCGGAGCGGACCTTCGCGGCGGCCAGGTTGACGGCCTCCAGGCCCGAGGCGCAGAAGCGGTTCTCCTGTACGCCGGCCACGGTGTCCGGGAGCCCGGCGGCGATGGCCGCGATACGCGCGATGTCGGAGCCCTGGTCGCCGACGGGGCCGACGACGCCGAGCACGATGTCGTCGATGGTGGCGGGGTCCAGGCCGGGGTTGCGCTCGCGCAGGGCGTCGATGAGTCCGACGACCAGGTCGATCGGCTTGGTGCCGTGCAGGGCGCCATTGGCCTTGCCGCGACCGCGCGGAGTGCGGATCGCGTCGTATACGTAAGCTTCGGTGCTCACTGGTCAAGCCTTTCGGAGGTGTCCAAGGAGGAGGTTTCCAGAGGGAGTTGTCTACGGGGAGGCGCCTACGAGGCGGTGCCCACGGGGAGGCACCTGCGCGCAGGCGCGCACGGGGAAGGTCAGCCGAGCAGCGAACGGCCGATGATCTCCTTCATGATCTCGGTCGTGCCGCCGTAGATGGTCTGGATGCGGCCGTCGGTGAAGGCCCGGGCGACCCGGTATTCGGTCATGTAGCCGTAGCCGCCGTGGAGTTGCAGGCACCGGTCGGCGACGCGCTTTTGCAGCTCGGTAGCCCACCACTTGGCCATAGAGGCGTGCACGTGGTCCAGTTCGCCGTTGGAGTGGTCCGTGATGCAGCGGTCGAGGAAGGTCCGGGTGACGGCGACCTCGGTGGCCATCTCCGCTATCTCGAACCGGATGTGCTGCAGCTTGGCCAGCGGACGGCCGAAGGCCTCGCGCTCCTTCACGTACTGGGTGGTGATCTCCAGCAGGTGCTCGGCGGCGGCGATGCCGGCCATCGCTATGCCCATCCGCTCCTGCGCGAGATTGGTCATCAGGTGGACGAAAGCACCGTTCAGCTCGCCGAGCAGGTTCTCCTTCGGGACGCGCACGTCGTGGAAGAACAGCTCGGCGGTGTCCTGGGACTTCTGGCCGATCTTGTCGAGGTTGCGGCCGCGCTCGAAGCCCTCCGCGCCGCGCTCGACGACCAGCAGCGACAGGCCGTGCGCCCCGCCCTCGGGGGTGGTCTTCGCGACGACGATCACCAGGTCGGCCAGGATGCCGTTGGAGATGAAGGTCTTGGAACCGTTCAGCACCCAGTGGTCGCCGCGGTCCTCAGCGGTGGTCCGGATCCCCTGGAGGTCGGAGCCCGCGCCCGGTTCCGTCATCGCGATGGCGGTGATGGTCTCCCCGGAGCAGAAGCCGGGCAGCCAGCGGCGCTTCTGCTCCTCGGTGGCGAGCGAGGTCAGGTAGGGCCCGATGATGTCGTTGTGCAGGCCGATGGCCAGCCCGGGGGCGCCCGCGCGGGTGAACTCCTCGGCGATCACGGCGGCGTAGCGGAAGTCGGTGTTCCCGCCGCCTCCGTACTCCTCCGGGACGGCGAGGCCCAGCAGCCCCTGCCGGCCCGCGGCCCGCCAGGCCTCGCGGCTGACGATGCCGTCCTTCTCCCACTGTTCGTAGTGCGGCAGCACCTCCTTGCTGAGGAAGGTGCGTACGGTCTCGCGGAACGCCTCGTGGTCGGCGTCGAAGATGCGTCGTTGCATCGGGGCCCCCTAGAGCCAACTCTTGACGGTTTCGATCAGCTTGGCCGGGTCGGGGCCGACCGGTGTGACGTTGAGCATCCTGACGCCCGCCTCGCGGAAGGCCTCGACGCGCTCGCGCACGTAGCCCTCGGGCCCGCACAGCGTCATCAGCTCGCAGAACTCGTCCGGGACTGCGGCAGCGGCGTCGCGCTTGCGCCCGGCGAGGTACAGCTCCTGGATCCTCCGGGCCTCTTCCTCGTACCCGTAGGCGACGGCCAGGTCGTTGTAGAAGTTCTTGCCGACCGCGCCCATCCCGCCGACGTACAGGGCGATCTGCGGGCGCGCCAGGTCCCGGGCGGCGGCCGCGTCGTCGCCGATGGCGAGCAGGCCGCCCGCGACGGTCTGGAGCGGGCCGAGCTCCGGCGACCGCTTGGCCGTCCCCTCGGCGAGCGGGCCGCCCCACACCGCGGCGGCCTTCTCCGGGATGAAGAGGGTGGGCAGCCAGCCGTCCGCGATCTCGGCGGTCAGCCGGACGTTGGCCGGGCCGAGCGAGGCGATGTAGACGGGGATCTCGGGTCGGACCGGGCGGGTGAGGATCTTCAGCGGCTTGCCGAGCCCGCTGCCCCGCTCCGGCGGCAGCGGCATGTCGGTGATGCCGTGGTGGTCGATCGTCTCGCGGCGCCAGATGCGCCGGCAGAGCTCGACCGTCTCGCGCGTGCGGCCGAGCGGCTTGTCGTACGGCATCCCGTGCCAGCCCTCGACGACCTGCGGTCCGGAGGCGCCGAGGCCGAGCAGTGCCCGGCCGCCCGAGAGCGCGTCCAGGCCGGCGGCCGTCTGGGCGATGAGGCCGGGGGTGCGCGAGTACACGTTCATGATCGCCGAGCCGATCTTCAGCCGCTCGGTGCGGGCGGCGAGATAGCCCATGATCGTCGGGGAGTCGAACCCCCAGGCCTCGGCCACCCACACCGCGTCGAGCCCGGCCGACTCCAGCGCGGCGGCCTGGTCGGCGGCCCGGCGCGGGTCCCCGGCGTAGTCGAGCATCATGGACAGTTCCATCAGGCCTCTTTCGGGAGCAGGGCCGGTACGTCCCAGTCGGCGGCCACCGACTCGGTGTCCGCGCCGGGCAGGGCGGGTTCGGAGGTCACGCGGGTCGGGGTCGCGGAGAACCGCGGCGCGGGCGCGGGCTGGACGATCCCGGCGTGCTCGGTGAAGGTCCCGCGGGACGCGAGGTGCGGGTGGCCCGGGGCCTCGCGCAGCGACAGCACCGGGGCCACGCAGGCGTCGGTGCCCTCGAAGACCGTCGTCCACTCCTCGCGCGTACGGGTCCGGAAGCGGGCGGCGACGGCCTCGCGCAGCTCGCCCCAGCGGGCGACGTCCTTGCGGGCCGGTGCCCCGTCCCCGATGCCGAGGAGTTCCGTGAAGGTGTCGTAGAACTGCTGCTCCAACGCGCCGACCGCCATGTACTGGCCGTCGGAGGTCTCGTAGGTGCCGTAGAAGGGACAGCCGCCGTCGAGGAGGTTGGCCCCGCGGCGGTCCTGCCAGCCGCCCGCCGCCATCATCCCGTGGATCATGGCGGTGAGGTGGGCGGTGCCGTCGACGATGGCCGCGTCGACGACCTGGCCGGCACCGGTGGCACGGGCGTGGTGCAGGGCCGCGAGGACCCCGACGACCAGGTAGAGCGAGCCGCCCGCGTAGTCCCCGACCAGGTTGGCGGGTACGGCCGGCGGCTCTCCCGGCTTCCCGATCATGCCGAGGGCGCCGGTGACGGCGATGTACGCGATGTCGTGCCCGGCGGCCTCGGCGAGCGGACCGTCCTGGCCCCAGCCGGTCATCCGGCCGTACACGAGCTTCGGATTGCGGGCGCGGCACTCGGCCGGTCCGACCCCGAGGCGCTCGGCCACCCCGGGCCGGAACCCCTCGACGAGGACGTCGGCCCGCTCGACCAGGTCCAGGACCCGGGCGGGCCCGTCGGCGGACTTGAGGTCGACCATGACGGACCGCTTGCCGCGATTGGTGATGTCGTAGGCCGGATCGACCGCAAGTCCGCCGCCGCCGGGCCGGTCCACGCGCACGACGTCGGCGCCCAGGTCGGCGAGGAGCATGGCGGCGAACGGTCCGGGGCCGATGCCCGCCAGTTCGACGACGCGCACCCCGGCGAGCGGGCCGGGCCCGCTCGCGTCCCGGTTCCCGTTCCCTGTCACTGCCATCGGGCCCCCAGCGGCTCTGGTGTGCATGGTGTGCGTGGTGTGCGTGGTGTGCGCGGTGTGCGCGGTGTGCGGCTATGTGACACAACTGATGTAACACCAGCGATGCTAGGAACGTGTTCCATCGAACACAAGCCCCCGGGCCGGGCTCCCGGCGGGTCGTCCGGCCCCGGGGGCGCCCGGCTCCGCGCGATCGGGCGGGGTGCCGCCCCGACCGTCCACCCGTGGTGCGGGCGGCCCGGGCGGTGCCCGGGGCAGGACCTCGGAGCCGGCGCCGGGGCAGCGCTGCGCCCTACCCGGCGCGCCGCACCCGCTCGCCCCGACGGTCGAGCACCACGCTAGCCTCGGCCACCAAAACCCCCTGGGAGGAGCCGTTCATGAACTCAACTGTCCCGCACGACCGGCCGGAACGCGCCTATGACGTCGTACTGTTCGGCGCCACCGGGTTCGTGGGTGCGCTCACCGCCGAGTACCTCGCCGCGCACGCCCCCGCCGGCTGCCGGTGGGCGCTGGCCGGCCGGGACACCGGGAAGCTGGAACGGCTGCGCGAACGGCTGGCCTCGATCGATCCGGCGTGTGCGCGGCTGCCACTGTTGCGGGCCGACGCCCAGGACCCCGCGGCCGTGCGCGAGCTGGCCGCGTCCACCCGGGTGCTGGCCACGACGGTGGGCCCGTACGTCTGGTACGGGGCGGAACTCGTGGCCGCCTGCGCCGAGGCGGGCACGGACTACGTGGACCTCACCGGGGAGCCGGAGTTCGTGGACCGCATGTACGTCGAACACGACGCGCGGGCCCGGGAGACCGGGGCGCGGATCGTGCACGCCTGCGGCTTCGACTCGATCCCGGCCGACCTCGGGGCGTACTTCACGGTCCGGCAGCTGCCGCAGGGGGTCCCGCTGGCGGTCGACGGGTTCATGCGGTCCAACGCCTTCTTCTCCGGCGGCACCCTGGCCTCCGCGCTCACCGCGCTGAGCCGCGGCCCCCAGACCCTGGCGGCCGCGCACGCCCGCCGGCTGCACGAGCCCCGCCTGCTGGGGCGGCGGGTCCGCGGGCCGGTGGGGGCACCGCGGTTCAGCCGCGAGACGGGGACCTGGGCGCTGCCGCTGCCCTCGCTGGACCCCCGGATCGTGGCCCGGTCGGCGGCCGCGCTGGAGCGGTACGGCCCAGACTTCCGCTACCGGCACTACGCCTCCGTGAAGCACCTGCCCGTCGCGGTGGGCGGTACGGCGGCGTTGGGCGCGACGGTGGCCCTGGCGCAGGTGCCGCCGGCCCGGCGGTGGCTGATCAACCGCTGGGAGCCGGGCCGGGGGCCGGACGCGGAACGCCGTGCGCGCAGCTGGTTCACCGTGCGGTTCGTGGGCGAGGGCGGCGGCCGGCGCGTGCTCACCGAGGTGGCGGGCGGCGACCCGGGCTACGGCGAGACGGCGAAGATGCTGGCCGAGTCGGCGCTCTGCCTGGCCCATGACGCCCTGCCGGAGGCGGCCGGGCAGCTGACGACGGCCGTGGCGATGGGCGACGCCCTGATCGCCCGCCTCCAGAAGGCGGGGATCGCCTTCCGGGTGGCGGACGCCCGCTGACGGGCGGGCCGGGCCCGTTCACCGGGCCCGTTCACCGGACGGGTTCACCGGCCGGACGCTTCAGGAGGCCTCCCGCAACGCCCTGCGGCACAGGGAGTCGGCGTGACGGGTGGTCTCGGGGATCCGGAAGCGCGGGCTCAGAGCCAGGGCGTGCGCGCAGGCGTTGTCCAGCGAGACCCGGTGCCCGACGGAGACGTAGACCGGCTTGATCCCGTGCTGCGTGCGCAGCGCCCGACCGACCTCGGCCCCGTCGGCCGCGAGCAGCGCGGCGGCGTCTCCCCGCCGGGCGCCCGGTTCCTCGTAGGTGAAGGTGAACGGGTTCTTCGCGACGCCGATGGCCGGGAGTCCGGTGACCACTCCGAGGTGGCAGGCGAGGCCGAAGCCGCGGGGGTGCGCGAGGCCGTAGCCGTCGCAGACGACGAGGCCGGGCCCGGTCTTCAGGGAGTCGAGGGCGGCCAGTACGGTCGGCAGCTCGCGGAAGGCGAGCAGCCCGGGCACGTAGGGGAAGCTGACGCGCCCGACGGCGGTGGCCTGCTCGACCACCTCCAGGGTGGTGGCGTCGAGCACCACGGCCGCGGCGGCGACCAGGTCGCGCGCGTCGTCGTAGGCGACGTCCACCCCGGCGACGAGGCCGCGGCCGGGGGGCGGGCCGGTCTCGGTGAGCACGACCTGATGGCGTAGTTCGTCCTGTATCGCCCGGGCCTCGGCCTCGTCGGCGGGGGTCTTCACACTCGTCATGATGTAGCGAGAGTAGCCTGGCGATCATGTTCGTCATGGAGCTCACCTACACCGCCCCCATCGAGTCCGTCGAAGAGCAGATGGACGCTCACATCGCCTGGCTGGACGGCTACTACGCCGCCGGCGTCTTCCTCGCGTCGGGACGCAAGGTACCGCGCGACGGCGGCGTGATCCTGGCCGGTGGGGTGTCCCGGGCCGAGATCGAGCGGATCGCGACCGAGGACCCCTTCGCGGTGGCGGGCGTGTGTGACTACACCATCACCGAGTTCATCGCCACGAAGACCTCGGCGGACCTGTCGACCGTGCGGGAGAACCCGGTCACGTAGGCCCTCCCTTCCGGGTCCCGTCCCGTCCCGCCCCGCCACCCGGCACCGCACCCCGCCGCTTCGTCGGCGCGACCGGGCACGTCCCGTACGCGGTGCGCACCTGCGCCGGGGCACCTCCCAGCGGAAGCCGGGGGACGTCCACGGCACCGGACGCCGTGGGCCCGGCCGACAGGATCCGGAGGGGACGGCACTGGCCGCGACGCCTCGGGCCGTACCTTCCGGATCGTGCCGTACCTTCCGGATCGTGCCCCACCCGCGCCGCCTGGCACCACGCCTCTTCCCAGGCCGTCGGGGCACCTCTCCGCCGTAGCCGGGGCAGATACGTGGCGCCGGACGGCGCGGGCTCGACCTGCGCTATCCGGACGAGCCCGCCCGAGGCGTCCCGGGACGGCGCCGGGACGGGCACGACCCTTGGACCGGCGCCTTCGGGATCCTGCCGGATGGGCCCGGTCGTCCGGAGCCGTGCCGGGCGGACCGGGCTCTCGGGCGGCCTCGTCTCCCGGACTCCGTCCGGGGCCCCAAGGTCGTGCCCCGGTCGTCGGCGCTCCGCACGGACTCCCCCACCCGCCGGGCGATGCCTCCCCTCGCCCCCGGCGGGCCCGGGAAGACCCGTCGCACCGGACCCCGCTACCTGATCCGGCCCGACCGACCAGACATCCCCCAGGCCCCCTGGACCACATCCGCCCGTAGGAGTGTTCATGCAGCCCCGCCCCGCCGTTCCCGCAGACGTCCCCGAGCTCATACGCCTGCGCGCCGTCGCCCTCGACGCCCTCGGGGTCGACCCCGGGCCGGCCGACGCCGCCTGGCGGCAGCTCGCCCGCACCTGGTTCCTCGAGCGCATCGGCGAACGCCCCGACGTGCACTGCCTGGTCATCGGTGGAGCTCCGGGCGAACCGCTGCTGGCCACCGGCATGGCCTGGGTCACCTACCACCTGCCCGGTCCCCGGTGGACCGACGGCCGACGCGGCTACCTCGACGGGATCGTCACCGACGCGCCCGCCCGCGGGCGGGGCCACGGCCGCCGGATCGTCGACGCGCTGGTCGACTGGCTCGACGGCATCGGCATCCACTACGTCCAACTGCACGCGAGCCCCGACGGCGAGTCCCTCTACCGGGCCGCGGGCTTCACCGCCGGGCGCTACCCGGGCATGGACCTCGTCACCGCGCCGGCGCCAACGCCCGCGGCAGCCCCTCCCGGTCCCGGCCCCACGAGCTGATCAGCGCCGCCGTTCCAGCCGCGCCACCCGTCCCTTCTCCCCCGCCGCCCAGCATCCCGCGTCGGCCGCGCAGTCGACCGTGTCGAAGGATCCCGGGTCCAAGGACCGCCAGCTGCGTCCGCCGTCCGTGGTCACGTCGGTGCCCGTGGGCCCCACCGCGAGAGCCGTCCCCCTGCTGTACGGGAACCAGGCCGCGCCCGAGCGGTAGGCCGGCGGCGGCGTCTCCGCCCGGCTCCAGGTGCGTCCGCCGTCGGCGGACACCGCCGCGGCCTGCGGGGACGCCTGCCCGGTGCGGTAGTCACCGCCGACCGCCAGTCCCCTCGTACGGTCCCGGAAGGCGAGGGCGAAGACCCCGCGCGCCGGATCGCCCGCGGGGACGGTGGATTCGGCGACCCGCCAGGTCAGACCGCGGTCCGCGGAGTGCAGCACGCGGGCGCGGGCACCGCCGCCGGTGGCGAGCCAGACGTCGCGCGGGCCGGAACTCACCAGGCACTGGCCGCTCGCGGCGAAGCCCGCCTCGCCCGGTAGCGCCTCGGGCATGCCACCGCTCGGCAGGACCCGCCAGTTCCGTCCGCCGTCGTCGGTGGCGAGGATCCGGAACTTCCCGTCCACCGGATCGCTCATCGCCAGGCCGTGCCGGGCGTCGAAGAAGGTGAGGCAGTCGTAGAAGGCGCGCGGGTCGGGGTTGCGGAAGGTCTCGGTCCAGGTGGCTCCGCCGTCCTCGGTGCGCAGCACCCTGGAGGCCTCGCCCTCCCCGATGGACAGGGCCACCGCGCGCCGCGCGTCGAAGGCTTCGATGTCGCGGAACTCCAGGGCCTCCGCGACCGCGCCCGGCGGCGAAACGTCACGCCAGCTGCGGCCGCCGTCCACCGTGCGCAGCACGGTCCCCTTGGAACCGGCCACCCAGGCCGTGGTCCGGTCGACCGCCGCGAGTCCGCGGAAGCGAACGTCCTTGCCGGTGTCCTTCAGTGCCCAGCCGGTGCCGCGTAAGTCCTGCGCCACCGGGGCCGGTTCGGTGACCGGGGCCGCATCGGCCCGGGCCGGGGCGGCGAGCACTCCCACGACCAGGGCTGCCGCGCACATGCCGATTCCGAGTTCCAGAAGTCTCATGGCGCCGGAAGCTAACGCACCCCGGATGCGCCGTCCAGAGCGCCTTCCGGCCCCTGGACCGTACCTTCCGCCGCACCTTTCACCGCCCCTGTCACCGCACGTGCCGGCGACCTCGTTCCCCGGTCACAGGCTCGCGGCGCGGTGGGTCACGCCGCCGTCGACGACGGTGAGGAGCACGGGCAGGTCCGGCAGCTCGGTGGCGGCGACGGTGAGCGGGTCGTCGGCGAGGACCGTCAGGTCGGCGCGGTGGCCGAGGGCGATCCGGCCCGCCAGGTGCTCCTCGCCCGCCGCGCGGGCGGCGTTGATGGTCATGCCCTGGAGGGCCTGTAGGGCGGTGAGGGCCTGCTCGGGACCGTGCGGAGCCTGGCTCAGGTCGCGGCTGGGACGTCGGTGGCGGGCGCCGCCCATGACGCCGAGCGGCGGATACGGGGCGATCGGCCAGTCCGATCCGAGGACCACGGTGGCTCCGGAGTCCCACAGATCCCGGCAGCGCCAGGCGCGCGAGGCGCGTTCCTCGCCGAGCCGGCGGGACCAGTTGTCGGTGTGGTCGGCGCGGGTGAAGTCGCAGCAGTGGGTGGGCTGTACGGAGGCGATGACGCCGAGCTCGGCGAAGCGGCGCAGGGTGTCGTCGGGGACGGTCTCAATGTGCTCGACCCGGTGGCGGACCCGGGGCCCGGGCCCGCTGGAGGCCTGGGCCTTCTCGACGGCGTCGAGCACGTGTCGTACGGCGGCGTCGCCGATCGCGTGGGTGGCGGTGGGCACTCCGGCCCGGTGGAACTCGCCCACGATCCTCGTGTAGACCTCGGGGTCGGGCCAGAAGGCGTGCGTGGACTCGCCGTTGCGGTCCGGGTGTTCCAGCCAGGCGGTGCCGTTGTCGATCGTGCCGTCCATGAAGATCTTCACGCCTTCGGTGCGCCACAGCCGGCCGCCAGCGCCCTGTTGGGCGATGAGCGCGCGCACGGCGTCGACGTCGGCACCGGGCTGGCACCAGGGTGCGACGCGCAGGCGCAGCGGCAGTCGTCCGGGCCCGTCGAGTTCGGCGTAGAAGGCGAGGCTGTCGCCGTTCGCGTCCATGGCGTGGCCGCCGGTCAGCCCGGTGGCGGCCATCTTGTGCAGCGCCGCGGCCAGCCTCTCGCGGCGCTCCTCGCGGGTGGGCTGCGGGGCGACGCGTTCGACGAGTTCGCAGGCGGAGTCCTCGAGGAGCAGGCCGGTGGGCCGGCCGTCCGCGTCGCAGACCACTTCGGCTGAGGCCTGGTCGAAGGTCCGCGGCCCGTCGACGCCCGCGAGTTCGAGGGCGCGCCGGCTGGCCAGCATGGAGTGGGCGTCGAAGAGCAGGAGGGTGGCGGGCACGCCGTCGAGCACGGATTCGAAGGGGGCGGTCTCGACGGGCCGGTCTCCGAAGGCGTTCAGGTCCAGGCCCCAGCCGCTCAGCCAGGCGCCGGGGGCGAGGCCGCGTACGCCGGCGGCGAGTGTCGCGCGTACCTGCTCCAGGTCGGTGCAGCCCGACAGGTCCAGTCCGTGGGTCAGTTCGGCGCCCGAGACGGGGTGGATGTGGCCGTCGACCAGGCCGGGGGTCACGACGGCCCCCTTGAGGTCGACCACCGTGGTCGAGGCGTCGGCGAGCGCACGGACGTGGCTTTCGTCGCCGAGCGCGGTGATCTGTCCGCCGGAAGCGGCCAGGGCGGTGTCCGGCAGGAACCCGCCCGTGGCCGGGTCGAGCAGGCGGGCGTTGAGCAGGACGAGAGAGGTGCGCACGGAGCCTCCAGCGGGGGCGGGGTGGGGGACGTAGGGCGGGGCAGGGGCCGGGCGGGGGAAGGGCCGGGCGGGAGGGGTGGGGCCCGGCGCGGGGCCGTCTCTTCCGGGGGCTTGCCGGGCGGGCCCGCGCCGTCCGGTGCCGGTCGGCCGGGGGCGCCTCCCAGCCCCCCGGGGGGGGATGGTCGGGCTAGGCCGTCTCTTCCGGATCTTGTCGGCCGAGCCCGCGGCGTCCGGTGCCGTGGCCGGCAAGGCGCCCGTGTACGGGACGTACTCGGGCGCCCCGACAACGCGGCCGGGTGCGGTGCCGGGCGTCGCGGGCCCGGCAAGATCCGGAAGAGACGGCCTAGATCCGGAGGAGACGGCCCCGGGTCAGGCCTCGCCGGCTGCTCGGCCGGCGGCGTCACCAACTGCACCACGGGTGAGGGCGCCGCGGGGCAGGCCGAGTTCGCGTTCCGCGGTGGTGACCGCCATCCGGGTCACCGCCTCGGGGCGGTCGCGGTCCTCGGTGTTGGCGTGGACGCCGAGGCCGTCGAGGACGACCAGGATCTGAATGGCCGTCACGCACGGGTCCTCCGTACGGAACTCGCCGCGCTCTACGCCCTCGCGGATCACCTCTTCCAGGCGGCCGCGCCAGGCGGCCTCCTGCTCGGCGACCCGCTCGCGCAGGAGGGGACGGTAGCGACTGAGGTGGCGGGCGTTGATCCAGAGCCGACTGATGGCGTCGTAGGCCTCGCCGGACGTGCGGGCGAAGAACCGCTCCAGACGTCCGGTCGGGATCGGCACGCCCCCGTCCGCTCCGGGCGGCAGCAGGACCTCCAGTTCGGCCCCGGCGGCCGTCCCGAACGCCTCGGCGACCAGGTCCTCCACCGAGGGGAAGTAGTGGCTGATCAGACCCGGCCGGACGGCGAGCTCTTCGGCGATCCGGCGCAGCGTGAGGCACTCCAACCCTTCGGCCAGGGCGACGGCTGCGGCCGTGTCGACGATCTCGGCCCGCCGGGCCTCGGGGGACTTGCGGATCCGTTTGCGCTGGACGCTTGACGACATACTGGGGACGCTATTGAGTGTGCGACCAATAAGCAAGCGAGGCGGACACGCCCAGCACCCGGAGGTCCCCCATGGCGTCCCCGATCCCTGACCCGTCTCCCGGTTCGCACCCGACCCCCGGAGCGCTCGGACAGGCCGCGCCGACCCCTGAGTGGGCCACCCGCATCGAGGCCCACGGCATCGACCACATCCCCGATTCCGAGCGCCACGGCCGCCCCCGGGACCTCTTCGCCGTCTGGGCGGCGGCGAACGTCAACTACCTGAGCCTGGTGATCGGCGGCGCGCTGGTCCTCATGGGGTTGAGCCTTTGGCAGTCCGTCGCCGTGATCGTGGTCGGCAACCTGTTCTGGTTGCTCACCGGCCTGCTCGCCACCTCGGGCCCGGCCGCCGGAGCGCCCAGCGAGGTGATCACCCGGGCCATGTACGGAGTCATCGGCAACCGCGCCATGAACGCGGTCGGCGGCTGGCTGGTCTCCGTCTGCTACTTCGCCCTCAACCTGGCCGCCGCCGCGGCCGCCTTCGCCCTCGCGGAACGGGTCGGCGTCACGACGGACACCGGGATCAAGGCCGCCGTCATCGTGACCATCGCCGCGCTCACCCTGACCATCAGCGTCTACGGCCACGCGATGATCATGAAGCTCTACCTCCCGATGACCCTGGTCCTGGCCGCCGCCTTCGCCGTCGTCGGCTTCGCCGTGGTCGGCCACACGGACTTCGCCTACCGGCCCGCCCCGCCCCTGACCGGACTCGGCCTCTGGGCGGCGCTCCTCGCCGGCACCACCCTCATCGCCTCGGGCCCGCTCTCCTACACCACCAGTGCGGACTTCTCCCGCTACCTGCCCCGCACGTCCTCACGCAAGGCGATCATCGGCTGGACCGCCCTCGGAGCCTTCCTGCCCAGCGTGGTCGTCTGCTCCCTGGGGGCGTTCGCCGCGACCGCGGTCGACATGAGCGACCCACAGGCCGCACTGCAGAAGATCCTGCCCGGATGGTTCTACCCGATCTTCCTGCTCGCCCTGATCCTCGGCACGATCTCCGTCAACGCCCTGACGGCATACAGCGCCGGGCTCGCCCTGCAGGCCGTCGGTCTGCGCATCCGGCGCTCCGTCAGCGTCCTGTTCGACGGGGCCGTCGCCGTCGCCCTGACCCTCTACGGCCTGCTCGTCTCCAACCTCCTGGACACCGTCAGCAACTCCCTCCAGTTGGTCGTCGTGCTCATCGGCCCCGTCATGGGGATCTACGCGACCGACATCCTGCTGCGCCGGTTCCGCTACGACGGCCGGGCACTGGCGGACGAGACCCCCGGCAGCCCCTTCTGGTACGTGGGCGGCGTCAGCCCGGCGGGCGCCCTCGCACTCGCGGGCGGGGTGAGCGCGGCCGCCCTGTGCGTCAACACGCTCTACACCGGGCCGGTCGCCTCCGCCCTGGGCGGCATCGACCTCTCCCTGCCCGTCGGCATGGCCGTCTCCGCCACCCTCTACGCAGCCCTCCACACAGCCCTGATGCGGACCCTTACGCCGGTGGAGTGATCGGTAACCAGCCCTTCTCCGAGGCGCCCCGAACCCACCACGGATCGGGGTCGCCTTCGGGCACACCCACCGTCCGGTCACTCTGTGCGATCGCACGGATTGGTTCAAGCCAATCGGTGACACAGCTCACGCAACGGCCCATGCACGGATTTGCCGATTCCGGCGTCTATCCGGTTGCCGGGCTCCACCCCAACAGTCCGGCAGCAGATCCGCCGCTAGGGAGTGAGCCTTGATCACTGTCATCGAGCAGGCCGCACAGGCCCGTCTGGTCGCCACCGCGCCGAAGGTCGAGACCGTGCCCGTCACCCTCTGCTACGACCGTGCGGATCCGTTCGCCGTGCGCATGGCTTTCCCCGCCCCGGCCACGCTGGAGGGCGTCGAGGTGTCGTGGACCTTCTCGCGCGAGCTGCTGGAGTCCGGGCTGGACCGCCCGTCGGGCTACGGCGACGTACGCGTACGCCCGTACGACGTGGACCGGACCACCATCGAGTTCCACGCGACGGAGGGCGTCGCGATCGTGCTGATGCTGACGGCCGAGCTGCACCGCTTCCTGGAGCGGGCGGCGACCGTGGTGCCGCCCGGCCTCGAACACCTCTACCTGGACATGGACCACAACCTGGCCGAGCTGATGCGCGACACCTGCTGAGTTAATTGGTTTGCGGGCGGCTGCGGCCGCCCGTAGCTTCGAAGACGCCCCATCACCGTCGAAACGGAGCAGGACATTGCTCGTCTGAGGTTCGAGACACCGACCACCCCGCCCTACGGCTGAGCCGTCGGCTGTCTCCCCGCGTTGCACGCACCACTCACGCAACCTGGAGGCCTCCATGAGTAACGCCCCTACGTTCATCACCTGCTCCGCACTGTCCTTCGACTGGCCCGACGGCACTCCCGTCTTCGACGGGTTCCAGCTCACCGTGGGCCCCGGCCGCACCGGCCTGATCGGCCTCAACGGCTGCGGAAAGTCCACCCTGCTGAAGCTGATCGCCGGCGAACTGGCCCCGACCGAAGGTCATTCCTCCGTCGCCGGCACGGTCGGTTACCTCCCGCAGGACGTCACCCTCGACACCGGGCTGCGCGTGGACGAGGCGCTCGGCATCCACACCGCCCGCGCCGCGCTCCACGCCATCGAGGCGGGCGAGGCCACCGAGGCGAACTTCACCGCCGTCGGCGACGACTGGGACGTGGAGGAGCGGGCCCTGGCCACGCTCGACCAGCTCGGTCTCGCCCGGATCGGCCTGGACCGCACCGTCGGCGAGCTCTCGGGCGGCGAGTCCGTACTGCTGCGGCTGGCCGCCCTGCTGCTCGCCCGCCCCGACGTCCTGCTGCTGGACGAGCCCACCAACAACCTGGACCTGCGGGCCCGAAACCGCCTGTACGCGGCGGTCGAGTCCTGGTCCGGGGTGATGCTCCTAGTCAGCCACGACCGGGAACTGCTGGAGCGGGTCGACCAGATCGCCGACCTGCGCGACGGCGAAGTCCGCTGGTACGGAGGCAACTTCACGGACTACCGGGACATGCTCGCCGCCGAACAGGAGTCCGCCGAGCGGATGGTCCGGGTCGCGGAGGCCGACGTACAGCGACAGAAGCGCGAACTGGCCGACGCCCAGGTCAAATTGGCGCGGCGCAAGCGGTACGGGCAGAAGATGTACGACAACAAGCGCGAGCCGAAGATCGTGATGGGCGCCCGCAAGCGCGCGGCCCAGGAGTCGGCTGGCAAACACCGGATCATGCACACCGAGAAGCTGGTCCAAGCGAAGGAACGCCTGGACCAGGCGGTGGAGGCGGTGCGCGACGACGACGAGATCCGGATCCAGCTGCCGGCTACCCAGGTGCCGCCCGGGCGGCAGGTCCTGACCCTGAGCGATCTACGCCTGGCCCACGGAGCCGCCGTACCGGGCGAGTGGGAACTGCGGGGGCCGGAACGGATCGCCCTGGTGGGCCGCAACGGCTCGGGCAAGACCACGCTGCTGCGCACGATCGCGGGACAGCTCCCGCCGGCGTCCGGGGCGGTCGTGGCGCACGTGACGACGCGGTTCCTGCCGCAGCGCCTCGACGTCCTGGACGAGAGCCGCTCGGTCGTGGAGAACGTGGCACGGTTCGCCCCGCAGGCCACCAACAACCTGATCCGGGCCCGACTCGCGCACTTCCTGTTCCGCGGCGCCCGGGCGGACCGGCCGGCCGGCACGCTATCGGGCGGCGAACGCTTCCGGGCGGCACTGGCGGCCCTACTGCTGGCGGAGCCGGCTCCCCAGCTGCTCATGCTGGACGAGCCGACGAACAACCTGGACCTGTCCAGCGTCCGACAGCTGACCGACGCGCTGGAGTCGTACGAGGGCGCACTCCTGGTGGCGAGCCATGACGTGCCGTTCCTGGAGTCGATCGGCATCACGCGATGGCTCCTGCTGGACGGCGAGCTGCGGCCGACGACGGCCGAGGAGGTCCGGGAACGGCTGTGTTCGAGTGACTGAGACCACGCCGGCGCCGGCGGCCGGCCGCTAGCAGCCCACGGCTGGCAGCCGGCCGGCGGCTGGCGGCTGGCGGCCACAGCGCGAGTCGGCCCCTGCTCGGGCCGTGACGTGGGTGCGGTCTCCTGGCTGGCGCGCCGCCAGCCAGGAGACCGCACCCACCTCCGCATCACCCCCGCACTCGCCCCCATCGGCCTGCCCACGTGTCGGCGGCGAGGGCCGGATCGTCGCGCCCCGGGTAAAGCGGAAGCGATTTCTTTCGTCAAAATCGGGGGCGGTAAACCACCCACTGGCGTGATTTTGGCCCCTCGCATCCCCCTCAGGCCGGCCATAAACTGCATAGATAACTGGATGTAACCGGACATACACCTGCCGGGGGGTTGGCTGGCCTTGATGTCACACTTAACCTACGACTCCGTAAGCTACGGAACCGTAGGTAATTCGCTTTTGCACCCAGGAGTACCCGTGACGATCGCCTCTCCCCACCTCGGCAGCTCGGCGGCGTGGACGGACGCCAAGCTGCTGTTCGCGCTGGAAGAGGTGGTCGAGAAGGAGCTCAACCGCCACCTGAAGGTCACCAAGGACTGGATGCCCCACGAGTACGTCCCGTGGAGCGAGGGTCGGAACTTCCCGGGCTTCTTCGAGGACGGCGAGGCCTGGGACCCGCAGCAGTCCAAGGTCACCGACATCGGCAAGATCGCGCTGGTCGTGAACCTGCTGACCGAGGACAACCTCCCCAGCTACCACCACGAGATCGCGACGCTCTTCGGCCGCAACGGCGCCTGGGGCACGTGGGTGCACCGCTGGACCGCCGAGGAGGGCCGCCACGGCATCGTGATGCGCGACTACCTGCTGGCCTCGCGCGCCGTGGACCCGGACAAGCTGGAAGCCTTCCGCATGCAGCACATGTCGGAGGGGTTCGAGTCCGACAACCGCCACTCGATGCTGCACTCGGTGGCGTACGTGGCCTTCCAGGAGCTCGCGACCCGCATCTCACACCGCAACACCGGCCACCAGTCCGGTGACCCGGTCTGCGACCGGATGCTGGCCCGCATCGCGCAGGACGAGAACCTGCACATGATCTTCTACCGCAACCTGCTGGGCGCGGCCTTCGAGATCGCCCCGGACCTAACCATGCAGGCCGTGCGGGACGTCGTCGTCAACTTCCGGATGCCCGGACACGGCATGCCCGGCTTCGAGCGGATGGCCGCGCAGATGGCCATCGGCGGGGTCTACAACCTGCGGATCCACCACGACGACGTGCTGAGCCCCGTGATCCGCTTCCTCAAGATCATGGACATCGACGGCCTCGGCCCCGAGGGCCAGAAGGCCCAGGAGGAGCTCGGGCTGTTCATGAACGGCCTGGACTCCGAGGCCCGCAAGTTCGACGAGAAGCTGGCTGCCCGCGCGGCCCGCATCGCCGCCCGCAAGGGCTGACCGATTTCCGCTCGCTCGGGCGAGTGATGCCGATTGCCCTGGCAGAGCCCCGCTCTGCCAGGGTTTCGCGTCATGACCTCGCTCCAGGTGGACATCGACCAGCTGACCCGTCTGACACGCACACTGGACTCCTCGCTGGTCTCCCTGCGGGAGGCCCGGCGCGCGCTGAACCACGTACGACCCGACCAACTGGGCACGGCGGACCTCGACGCGGCGTGTGACGGCTTCCAGGAACACTGGGCCTACGGCACGCAGGAGCTGACCCAACGCGTCAAGGACGTACGGGAGGGCGTGGACCGCAGCGCCGCGGAGTACGCGGAGCTCGATCAGGCCGTCCGTGCGGCGTTCCTCCGGGCGGCGGCCGCGCGTGACTGAGTACGCGGCACTGGGCTTCGACCCGGCCCCCGGAAATCCCGCGACGGTCCTGGCCCTGGCCAAGAAGCTCAGCGGCTCGGCCACCTCCCTCGGGGAGGCCTCCCGGGTGGTGAAGGACCTGGTCTCCCACAGTTCGACCTGGCAGGGCGAGGCCGCCACCGCCTTCCGCGCTTCCCTCTCGCAGGACCTCCCCCGCTACCTCGGCGCGGCCCACACCTCCCTCGCGGAGGCGGCCCGCCAGCTCACGGGGTGGCACGACGTCCTGGTCTCCCACCGCGCACTGGCCACGCGGTACGAGGCCCAGGCCGCGGCGGCGAAGACGGAGGAGGCCCTCACCGATGCCCGCCGCCTGGCCCGAGAACTCGCCGCCGAACACGGCACGGCCGCCCGCCGGGTCGCTCAGACCCTGAACGCGGCGACGGACCGACTGGCCCCCAAGGAACCGGGCCTGCTGGCCTCGATCTGGCACCAGATCGTCAACGATCCGGCGGACGCGATGTCGAACGCGTCGGCGATGCTCGGTTTCGTCGGCGCTTTGGTGGCACTGGCCTGCCCGCCTGCGGGGCTCGCGATCATGCTCGTCGGAAGCGGCCTGTCCTTGGCGGCTCTGGCGATGCACACCTCGGACCCGAAGTTCCGCAAGTCCCTGTCCGACGGCTTCACCAAGGGCCAGTTCGACGCGGACTTCTGGAAGAGCAGCGTGACACTCCTCGGAGACACGGTCGGCACGGTACCCGGTGTCGCGGCGGTCGCCTCCGGCGCCAAGGCGGGCACGGCTGCTGCCCGGGCGGCGATGGCAGCCGCTCCCGAAGGAAGCGCCGTGGCAGGACTCGCCCCTGGGGCCACCGCGTTCAGGCAAACGGCATGGACCACTTCTGAGGACCTGCAGCGGTTGGAGAGCCCGCTCACCGGATGGGCCATGCGGTCGTCGACTCCGGACGCCAGGGAACGCGTAGGCGTGGCGGTGGCCGTTACAGGTGCGGTGACCGCCGCAGGGGACTACGGCCCGGAGAACGAGGTGGTCGAACAGAGCTCGACGGCTGTGGACGGCACCCGAGGAGTCTTGGAAGATGCCCCATCGGCCATCAGGAAAACGGGCCATGTCTGGTCGGTGCTGCGGCCGTGACTCAGCAGAGAAGCGTCCCGCCGGTCTGGTTCCGTCTGCCCCCGGGCTTCCACGACATCGGCACTGGCGACGCAGCGTCCTTGGAGGCGTTCGCGGAAGCCCTGGGCAGCGCTACTGCCCGACAAGAGCTATCCCGGCTCATGGACGGTCTTCAGGAACTGGCGGGGCACGACGTGGTACACACTGCGCTCGGCTTCCATCCCGAGGATCCGGCCGGGGTCGCCACCTCACTGTTCTCCCTGACGATCCGGCGGATCGAACAGCCCAACCCCCGGCTCGCCGTGGCACGTGCTGCTCTGGCCATCGCCCGCTCACCCCTGTGGACCAGCGCCGTCCGTAGGTTCATCGACCTGCCGTCGGCTCTTCCGTGCTCGCTGGTCGCCGGGATCATTTCCGTAGCGGATGTCGAGCGTCACCTGTTTCAGGCCAGGGTCGCAATGGTGCATCCGGATGGACTCCACTTGCTCGTCCTCGATCTGACCAGCGCCTGCACCGAGCATGCCGCCGCCTATACGGACATCCTCGAAGCGGTTGCGCACACCCTCCAGTTCACCGACCCCGACCCGAGTGCGCCGAAGGCCTCCGGAACCTCACGCATCTTGGAGGTACTCCTGTGAGCATCACGCTCACGAAGACGGCCTGGGACCACCCTCCGACAGTGGTCGGCTACAAACGCTTGGCTGTCCGACGCTTCAATTGGGTGCTCAGCCTCAGTGGTCCTCCGCTAACCGCCGTCGTCTGCATCGGGCGCGTCCCGCACGCGGCATGGGCCTTCTGCACCATGCTCATTCTGGTCACGCCCTATTTGCCCTGGGTGGTCGTCGCCTACTTCCGTCGGCGTCGGGTCCTTGCTGTGCTCCAGGCCTACCCGTGGCGCGAGTTTCCGTGTCGACACCAACGCAGGCTGAACGGAAGTCCAGCAACCGTTGCCATCCCCTTCCGGGAGGACTTCACGGCCATGCTCCGGATCATCCCGTTCCCCGTCCCGCTCGCAACGCTGGAGGACGGCCACCCGGACCGGATCTGGTTCGCCGGGGACCCCCGTTTCGGTGGCGTCGTATCTCCCGTCGGGGGGCACTACCCCGTGCGCGTGGTGCCCCACACTCCGCGCCGGGAAGAGTGCGGTGGTGAGGGATTCGACCTCGCGCGGCGCGTGGGGCTGGTCCGGGGGAGCGGGAAAGGGACGCGCACCTGATTAGCCGCGGCGAGAACGCAGGGCCAGGCGCTCGGCTTCCGAGAGGCCGCCCCAGACTCCGAAGCGCTCGTCATTGGCCAGCGCGTACTCCAAGCACGCCGCCCGTCCCTCGCACGCGCCGCACAGCCGCTTCGCGTCGCGGAGCGAGGAGCCGGGCTCCGGGAAGAAGAAGCCGGGGCCCGTCTGGGCGCACAGGGCAAGGTCGTACCAAGCGGTGTCAGTGGTTGTGGCAGTGGTGTTAATCGACATGCCGGAGATACTGACCGCTGCCGATGGACGTCCGATCAACGGCTGATCAACACCTCGTCATGAGCCGACTGCGGGCGTGCTGGCTATGACGGCGAACCGCGCCCCGAAGGGATCCGCGAGCTTGGCGAACCGGCCGACTCCTTCCATGGACACCGGGGTGAGGCGTACCTTCCCGCCCGCCTCCTCCGCCTTCGCCGCCGCGGCGTCGCAGTCGGCCACCTCGAAATACGGCGTCCAGTAGGGCCGTTCGACTTCCTCCACCGGGTCCGTGGAAATCGGGACCAGGCCACCGAAGGCCGCCTCGTCCTTCGTGCTGGCCGGCTTGGCCATCGTGTACGCACCGCCCTCGTAGGGCACCTCGCTGGTCTGCCAGCCGAAGACCGCGCGGTAGAACTCGGCGGCCCCTGCCACGTCACCCGTGTACAGCTCCGTCCAGCACAGGGTGCCCACGTCCGTGACCGCGCCCAGGACGGCGTTCGTCCGGGGCTGCCACACGCCGAAGCCCACGCCCGCCGGGTCGGCGCATATCGCCATCCGGCCGAAGTCCAGCACGCTCATCGGCTCGAAGGTCACCTTGCCGCCCGCCTTCGTCACGGCCGCGGCCGTCGCATCGGCGTCGGCGCTCTGGAAGTACACCTGCCAGGCGCAGGGGCCCTGCTCCGCCGAAACGCTCATACCGCCGGCGACGGTCTTGCCGCCGAGGTGGAACATCCCGTACCCACCGACCTCTTCGCTGCCCGCCTGGAAGTCCCACCCGAACAGTGCCCCGTAGAAGTCGGCGGCGCCGCCGATGTCGGGCGCGCCGAGGTCCACCCAGTTCGGAGAGCCGTCCTTGTAGTCCGTGGTGAGCATGGTCCGTACTCCTCTCGACCTCGTCTGCGCGCCCTGTCCTTCCTCTTCGAGCATCGCACCCGCCACTGACAGCGGCGCCCTTCCTCCACCGAGTGCACGACCGTGCGTTCGGTAAGATGGTGCTATGGCTGACGGACGCGTGGAACGCGGCAACCAGACGCGGCGGGCCGTTCTCGACCGGACGATGAGCATCGCCTCCGTGGACGGTCTGGAAGGCCTGTCCCTCGGGAAGATCGCCGGGGATCTCGGTCTGAGCAAGAGCGGGGTGTTCGCGCTCTTCGGCTCCAAGGAGGACCTCCAGCTCGCCACCGTCCGCGCCGCCGTGGACGTGTTCAAGGACGAGGTGGTGCGGCCCGTGCACCGGGACCCCGACGGTCTCGCCAAGGTGTGGCGGCTCTGTGAGCGCTGGCTCGACTACTCCGGACGTCGGGTCTTCCCCGGCGGATGCTTCTTCTACTCCGTCTCCGCGGAGTACGACGCACGCCCCGGACCCGTACGGGACGAAATCGCCAAGGCGCGGTCCGACTGGACGCGTTACATCGAGCGGCTGCTGGACGAGGCCCGGCTGACGGGTGGATTCCGGGACGCGTCCGATGCGGACGAGGTTGCGCAGGTCGCCTTCGAGCTGACGGCCCTGATGGAACTGGCCAACGCGCATTCCGTGCTGCACGGTGACCCGCTGGCGTACGAGCGGGCTGGTCGGGGGATCCTCCGCCGGCTGCGCGCGGTGGCGGCCGCTCCGGACGAACTCCCGGAACGACCGCCCGCCTTCAGCTCGCCTTCCTGACCCTGCTCCTCACGCGCGTCGCACAGTCGTGGGCCGGGGCTCGTGCTCGTGCCCCGGCTCGGTGGCGGGCTCGGTGGCGGGCTCGGTCAGCGCGAATTCGACCGCCGCCGCAATGATGTCGGGATCGGCCAGGATGCGGCGGTGGCCCAGTCCCGTGGTCTCGATCAGGCGGGCCTGCGGGCCGTAGGCGGCGGCGATGGCGCGGGACTGGGCGGGATCGATCACGTCGTCCTCCGTGTCGTGGGCGAGGAGGATCGGCGCCCGTAGGCCGGGAAGGCGACGGCGCGCGTCGAGGCGCTGCCAGACGTCGGGGTCGCCGGGGAAGAGGCGGCGCTCGACATGGGTGCGCAGGGCGCGCCCGACTCCTTCGCCGAGGTTCAGCCCGGCCCGGAACCGCTCCACGAGGTAGTCGAAGTGGGCCACTCCCCCGATGCCGACCACACGGTCGACCCGTATGCCGTCGTACAGCATGGAGAAGACGGCGAGCACCCCGAAGGAGTGGGCCACGACGGCCGAGAAGTCGCCGTGCTCCGCGTGCAATCGGCCGATGATGGCGCGGTAGTCGAGGATGGTGGAGGCTCGGCCGTCCGACTCGCCGTGCCCCGGTGCGTCGAAGGCGATCACGGTACGCCCCTGGGCGCGCAGGGCCTCGATGAAGCCGGCGAACCGCGAGGCGCGCGAGGACCAGCCGTGCACGATCAGCACGGGCCGGTCCCCGTCCCCCCAGCGGTAGGTGGTCACGGCCGTGCCGTGCACGATCATCCGCCCGCTCACCGCCCGTGCCATCACCTCCGCCTCCTCGGGCCGCAGTCGCGCGCGCCCGAGGGGCCGGACAAAGAGCACGAAGGCCCGGGACCCGGCCAGTCCCGGGGCGAGCCGGGCGGTGATGTTGAGGGTGGTGCTCAGGAGTGAAGCCATGGGACGCATGTGCAGGTTCTCCGGAATTCTCCTCAGGGCAGCCAGATGCCGGTGGCGAGCCAATGCGGAGATATTAGCACGATCGTTCGTGTTGTTTCCTGGTGAGCGCATGGCGACCACCGCTGGGCCCGTTGTCCGTTCTCATCGGAACCAGGCGCGTCTCATCAGCTCTGCAAGGGTCGATCAGGCGTCGTCACTGCCGACCAGGAGGGACGGCCTCTCCGGCGCATCGTTGCCGGATGGCGCAGCGTTGCAGAGCAACAGCGGCAACGATCAATGCGGGTAGGCCCTTGACCAGTGGCGATGGGCCGTCAGCAGGCGATCGCGACGGCGCAACGGGAGTTGCTGTCGCTCCTGTTTCCTCATCACGTACTGCAACGTTCGCCGGGTCGTCCATGCTGGTTCTCCCTCCCGCAATCCGCCGGATGGACACCAACTCCCGTTACGTGGAACGGGTTGCACGAATGGAGAATCACGATGGACCGTCCTCTGCCGTCACTGAGGTCGACCCTGGTGCTTCTGCTCGCTCTGCTAGCCGGCACGGTGCCAGGTGGGCTGACAGCCGTCACGGGGGCGGGCGCCGCGCGCATCCTCCTCGCGGGCATCGCCGTGGTGGGCCCGGCCGTACCCTTCTTCGGCCACCCCATTGATACCGACGGCCGCGGGACGGCCAAGGAACAGCACCATGGGTGAGTTGCGGCCCTTGGGCGACGACCTCAACGATGCCTCCCGTGCACTGGCAGAGGCGCTACGGGAATTGTTCGAAGGCCTAGGGGTGTCCGTCCGCCGGTACGCAGCGCGGCGCCAGCGTGACCCCGGGACATTCTCGCGCTATCTGAACGGGACCCGGTTACCTCCGTGGCAGGTGATCAGCGACCTCTTCGCCGATGTGGCCGAGCACCGTGGAAGCGCGGTGACCACGGAGGCCATCGAGTTCGTGCGGGGCTTGTACGGGTCAGCCGTGGACGCTTCTTCCTCCCCCAAGCACGCGGTGGAGATCTTGGAACAGCAGCTCGCCGATGCCGACCGGGTTTCCCGGCGGTCCAGCGTCCGTGGGGACGTCCTGGGCGATGCGCTCTTGGACCGGACGGAACGCATCGCAGACCTGGAGACACGGCTCAACCAGCTGGAGGCGGACCGGATCGCCGAGCAGCGGCGGGCGGACGAGCTCGCCGCCGCCTACCCCGACATCTCCGGACTCCTCCATGAACGCAACACGCTCCAGATCGAAATCGAGCGGCTCGGAGCGGACCTCAGGCAGGCACAGGCCCAGCGTGCCGCGGCCGAGGACCGCTGCCACCTCCTCGAACGCCAGCTGGAGGCCGTCGAAACGGTCACGGTGGCCGGACCGGCCGCCACACCGCAGGCCATGCCGAAAATCCTCATCGTCGATGACCAGCCGAACAACCTGCTCGCCATGACGGCGGTCCTGGCCACGCTCGACCAGGAACTCGTCACGGTCTCCTCGGGCCGGGAAGCACTCAAGGCGCTCCTCGACCACGACGATTTCGCGGTCATCATCATGGACGTGCAGATGCCCGAGATGGACGGCTACGAGACCTGCGCCCATGTGAAGCGCCGGCCGAGGACCCGGGACATCCCCATCATCTTCCTGACCGCCATGGGCCTGGACTCCGAACACTCTGCCCGCGGGTACGCGGCGGGCGCCGTCGACTACATCAGCAAGCCCTTCGACCCGTGGGCCCTGCGCGCCAAGGTCGCCGTCTTCACCTCCATCTACCTGGAGCGACACACCCCGTAGAGGACCGCGGGACACCAGAGCTCCCGCTTGCAGCAGATAAGACGAAATCGTATAGTTCGAAAACGTGAAGTCCGAAACCGTGCCATCTGACTGGTCGGCCCTGCTGGCGCTCCAGCGGGCCACCCATGCCACCCTCCAGGTGCTCGCCGGCGAGCTGGTCGACCTGGATCTGACCGCCTCCGAAATCAACGCGCTGGCCAATCTCGCCGACGGCCACGGGCGCACCGTGTCCGAGCTGGGAGCGGCCGTGGGGACCCGACCCAGCACGCTGACCAGCGTGCTGGACCGCCTGGAGCGGCGTGGTCACATCACCCGGGGCGCCCGTCCCGGAGACCGCCGGGCGGTGCTCGTCGTACTCACCGACTCCGGGCAGGTGGCTGCCGCGAGGATCCGGCGGACCATCACCGATCTGGAGCGGCGCGCGCTCGACGGCCTGTCGCCCGAGGCGGTCGCCGGGCTACGCGCAGCACTACGAGCCATGACCGAGGTGACCTGATGACCGAACCCACCTTTGACGCATTGATGACCGAAGTGATGGCGAGCGCCGAGCGGTTCGGTCACCGGGAGCACGTCCACCTGACCTGGCTGGCCGCGCGCCGCTGCGGCATACCCGCGGCGATCGTGCTGGTCAGTGACGGCATCCGGCGGACCGCCCGCTACGCGGGTGCGCCGCAGAAGTACCACGCGACCGTCAGCCGTGCCTGGGTGGAGCTGGTCGGGTACTACGCGGCCGAGGACGGCGACGACGACTACGCCGCCTTCGCCGACCGCCACCCCGCACTGCTCGACAAGCGTCTGCTGACGCACTACTACCGTCCGGCCACGCTGGCCGCCCCGCAGGCGAAAAACGGCTGGGTGGAGCCCGACCTCGCCCCCTTCCCCGGGCGGGACGCCGCCGCGTAGCGGCACTCAGTCCTCGTGCTTCGCCCGGCTGGGCTGGACGCGCTTGGGCTCGCCCGGCATCTTCGGGTAGTCCGGGGGGTAGGGCATGTCCCCCAGGCCGTGCTCGTGTTCGTCGCGGGCCGCGAGTTCCAGTACGGCGTCCAGCGCGAAGGCGTGCTCGTCCATGTCGGCGTGCAGATCGCCCAGTTCGGCGAAGCGGGCCGGCATCGTCACGATGTCGAAGTCGCGGGGCTCGGCGTCGTCCACCTCGTCCCAGCGCAGCGGCGCCGATACCGGTGCGTGCGGGCGGGGGCGGACGGAGTAGGCGGAGGCGATCGTGCGGTCGCGTGCGGTCTGGTTGTAGTCGACGAAGATCCGCTCGCCGCGCTCCTCCTTCCACCAGGCCGTCGTGACCTTGCCCGGCATGCGGCGTTCCAGTTCTCGGCCGAGGGCGATGGCGCACCGCCGGACCTCGGTGAAGGTCCAGCGCGGCTCGATCGGCACGAAGACGTGCAGCCCACGGCCGCCCGAGGTCTTGGGCCAGCCGCGCAGCCCCAGCTCCTCCAACAGGGCTCGCAGTTCATGGGCGGCCGCCACCGCATGGTGATAGTCGGTGCCCGGCTGTGGGTCCAGGTCGATCCGGAGCTCGTCGGGACGGTCGGTGTCCTCGCGCCGCACCGGCCAGGGATGGAAGGTGAGGCACCCCAGGTTGGCCGCCCACAGGACGGCGGCCGGTTCGGTCGGGCAGATCTCGTCGGCCGTGCGGCCGCTCGGGAAGGCGATGTGTGCGGTGGGGATCCAGTCGGGGAGGTTCTTGGGTGCCCGCTTCTGGAAGAAGGACTCGCCCTCCACCCCGTCCGGAAAGCGTTCCAGGGTCGTGGGCCGGTCGCGCAGAGCGCGCGTGATGCCGGGCGCGACCGCCAGGTAGTACTCGGCCACGTGCCGCTTGGTGAGGCCGCGCTCCGGGAAGTACACCTTGTCCGGGCTGGACAGCCGTACCGTCCGCCCGCCCGCGTCCAGCTCGATCGCATTACCGGCAGCACCCATGTGCGCCACGGTAGGCGGGCCCGGTCATGCCCGCATACCGGGCAGGTCCGGACGTACCACCGCAGAATCGAAGGCATGGATCTGCCAGTGATGCCGCCCGTGAAACCGATGCTCGCCAAGTCCGTCGCAAAGATCCCGCCGGGAATGCAGTACGAGGCCAAGTGGGACGGCTTCCGGGCCATCGTGCATCGCGACGGCGACGAGATCGAGCTCGGCAGTCGCACGGGCAAGTCCCTCACCAGGTACTTCCCCGAGCTGGTGAAGGCCCTGAAGAGCAATCTGCCGAACCGTTGCGTCATGGACGGCGAGATCGTCATCGTTCATGGCGGGCGCCTCGATTTCGACCGGCTGACCGAGCGGATCCATCCCGCGCAGTCCCGCGTCGCCATGCTGGCCGAGACGACGCCCGCCAGCTTCGTCGCCTTCGACCTGCTCGCACTGGGCGACGACGCGCTGCTCGACACCCCTCTCGCCGACCGCCGTGCCGCCCTCGTCCGCTCCCTCTCCACCGCTCGGCCCCCCGTGCATCTCGCGCCCGCGACCACCGACCCCGCGCTCGCGCAGGAGTGGTTCGAGCGATTCGAGGGCGCCGGGCTCGACGGAGTGATCGCCAAGCCCCTCGATCTCCCCTACCGGCCCGATGCCCGCCTCATGTTCAAGGTCAAACACGAACGTACCGCCGACGTCGTCGTCGCGGGTTTCCGTTTCCACAAGAGCGGTCCGATTGTCGGATCACTGCTGCTCGGCTTGTACGACGTCCACGGCACCCTCCAGCACGTGGGCGTGTGCGCCGCCTTCCCCATGAAGCGCCGCGCCGAGCTGGTCGAGGAACTCGAACCGCTACGGATGCCCGACCCGACCGGCCACCCGTGGGCCGCCTGGGCCGAGGAGTCCGCCCACGAGAGTGCCCGGCTGCCCGGCGCGCAGAGCCGCTGGACCGGCAAGAAGGACCTGTCCTGGATTCCGCTGCGACCCGAGCGGGTCGTCGAGGTGAAGTACGACCACATGGAGGGCGACCGCTTCCGGCACACCGCCCAGTTCCACCGCTGGCGGCCCGACCGGACGCCCGAGGGTTGCACCTACGCCCAGTTGGAGGAGGTCGTCGGCTACGACCTCACCGAGGTGCTCGGTCCCACCGCCGGCGCCACCGGCGCCGACGACTCCCCCGACTGAGCGACCGACCACCACCGGGCCACCACGCCCGAGCCGCCGCCCCCGCGCCGCCACGGCTGGGCCGCCACGTCGCCGCCCCTCGGCTCAGCCCGCCGTCAGCTTCTCCCACTCCTCCCGGTCCGGCCCCGACGCGTTCGGCGCGTAGTGCGGCCGAGCCGCCAGCCAGCTCGCCACCCTGGCGCGGACCTCCGGATCCGCGTACGCCCGCCCCGGCAGTTCCGCCAGGTGCCGGACCCGCGCCCGCGCCCGCATCACCTCCGGGTCCTCCAGCGCGCAGTCGAACAGCGCGGACACCTCGCGCGCCGTCCCGCCGCGCACCGCCCTGGTCGCGAAGCGCTCCCCGATGGCCGCGTCCGCGACGACCTGGAAGTCGAACCACGGTTTCAGGGTGTGCTCCGCCCAGGCGTGGTGATCGGTGGCGTACCGCGCCGATCCCGGATCCCGGTGCGCCGTACGGGCCACCCTGCGCGCCGCCCACAGTGCGAGCGAGGTCCCCTGCCCGAGGGTCGGGTTGGTGTGCGTGATCGAATCCCCGACCGGCACCAGCCCGGTCACCACCGGGCCCTCTTCGTCGACCAGCGCGCTCCACCGGTTGTCCAGGCTCGCCGTGGCCAGCACGCCCGACAGCGGCTCGGCGCCCAGTCCCAGCCAGGCCGCACCGGGCGGGAAGGTGCGCGCCACCGCCTCGAAGACGGCCGGGTCGCGCAGCGCCGAGCGCGTGGGGTCGGCGGTGTGCACGAACAGCGTCACGGCGAAGGTCCGGTTGTCGGCCGGGAAGGCGGCGCATCCGGCGAAGGGCCCACCGGTCACCGCCCACGGCCGACGCGGCCCCTCGTCCCTGCCCGCGGGCAGCCGGTACCAGCGGCAGAAGTATGCGAGCCCGGTGCGGTGCCGCTCCACGACGGGCGGTCGGCAGCCCGCTTCGGCCAGCCGGCGTTCGGTGCCGCCGCGCCGGCCACCGGCGTCCACGACGAGGTCCCCCGGGTAGCTCCCGATCTCGGTGGTCACTCCCGTCACCTGGATCCCGATGCCCTCGGACGACCCCGGGGCCGTGATCAGTTTGGTGACCGGCTCCCCGTACCGGACGACGACCCCCGGCTCCGCGCGCAGCGCCGTGGCCAGGGCGCTCTCCAGCACGATGCGCCGGGCCTGGAGCATCACCAGGTCCTCGTCGCCCGGTCGCGCGGGCGGACGTACGTCGAACCAGTCCAGCTCGTGCCGTTCGCGGGCGCCGAGCCGGAGCATCTCCTCGTGGACGTCGGGCAGATCAGCGCGCAGCACGTTGCGGGCGGCCCCGAGCAGCACGTGCGGCTGGGCCGCCTGCGGTACCGTCGGCCGGCGCCAGCCGAAGAAGTCGCGGTCGAGCGCCGTGCCCGGAGCCCTCGTATCGCGTTCGAAGACCTCCGCCGTGTGTCCGCGCCGTGCCGCGAGCAGCGCGGTGGCGGCCCCCGCGACGCCTCCGCCGATGACCAGTACATGTGCCATGGAGCGTCCCCCCGAGCCGTTGGACCGTATGACGATCACACTGCTCAGAGCCTGCGCGAACGGGAGTCGACCGAAACCCGCACGGATGTCCGAAAAGCACTCCGGCGCACACGCGCCGACTCACGCTCCGAGTCACATTCCGGCGCCCGCGCGGTGGGCCCGAACGGCCCGCCGGGTCTCCTCCTCGATCAGGTCGGCGTTGAGGGCCATCGCCGCCCGCACCCCCTGGGCGGCTGCACCCGGGACCTTCTCCAGCGGGGAGGTCACGTTGCCCGCGACCCAGACCCCGTGCAGGGCGGTGGCTCCGGTGGCCGGATCCGACTCGACGCAGGTACCGATCGCCCGGCCGTCCCGCTCCACGACCGTGGTCGGCAGACCGAGGCCGGTCAGGACGCCCGAGCGGGCGGTGAACCGCGGGGCGACCACCAGGGCCCGGCACTCCACCACGGCGCCGTCCGCCAGGGTCACGCCGGTCAGCGCCCCGTCTTCGACCGCGAGGCCGGTCACCTCGCCCTCGACCACCCGGACGTCGAGGGCGGCGAGCAGTTCCCGGTCCTCGGCGGTGAGCTGCCAGGTGTGCGCGAGCAGGGTGGTCCGCCCGCTCCAATGCCGCCAGAGCTCGGCCTGGTGCACGGCGAGGGGCCCGTCCGCCAGCACCGCGATCGGCTGCTCCCGTACCTCCCAGCCGTGGCAGTACGGACAGTGCAGCACGTCCCGCCCCCAACGCGCGCCGAGGCCCGGCACGGCGGGAAGCTCGTCCACCAGACCGGTGGCGACCAGCAGCCGGCGCGCCCGGACGGACCTGCCGTCCCCGCAGCGGACCACGAAGGTCCCGTCGGGCAGCCGGTCCGCGGCGACGGCGGTGCCCGGCCGGATCTCCCCGCCGTAACCGGTCACCTCCGCGCGCCCCTTGGCCAGCAGTGAGGCGGGGCTCTCCCCGTCCTGCCCCAGGTACCCGTGCATGTGCGCGGCCGGGGCGTTGCGCGGGCTGCCGGAGTCGATGACCAGTACCGTACGGCGGGCCCGGACCAGGGTGAGTGCCCCGGCCAGCCCGGCGGCCCCACCGCCCACGACGACCACGTTGAAGGAGCTGTCGCTTGCGTTGTCCATACCTGTGAGGGTCTGCCCGCGACGGCCCGCTTGACAAATGTTGTTGCCGAAGCGGCAAATGGATCCATGGCCACCGAGGAGCAGGACGAGGAACTCGCCGGCGTGCTCACCGCCGTGGGCCCGCGGCTGCGCGCCCTGCGCCGGGCGCGCGGCACCACGCTGGCCCAGCTCAGCGAGACCACGGGCATCTCCCTCTCGACCCTCTCCCGGCTGGAGTCCGGGCAGCGCAGGCCGACGCTGGAGCTGCTGCTTCCGCTGGCCAGGGCGCACCGGGTGGCGCTCGACGAGCTGGTCGGCGCCCCTGAGACCGGGGACCCCCGGGTCCGCCCGCGTCCCTTCGTCCGGCACGGCAGCACCTATGTGCCGCTGACCCGGAAATTCAGCGGGGTCCACGCCTTCAAGCAGATCCTGCCGCCCCTCGAAGCTCCGCCCGCCGAGCCCGAGCTACAGGTCCACGAGGGCTACGAGTGGCTGTACGTGCTCTCCGGACGCATCCGGCTGCTGCTCGGCGGGCACGACCTCGTCCTCGGTCCCGGCGAGGCCGCCGAGTTCGACACGCGCACCCCGCACGCCTTCTTCAACGCGGGTCCGCAGCCCGCGGAGTTCCTCAGCCTCTTCGGCCCCCAGGGCGAGCGGATCCACGTCCGGGCCCGGCCCACCCCTCCGTCGGAAGGACGTCCATGAACACCCCCCACGAACGCCCCGAGCGGGCCGCGCCGCAACCCCATGCCGTCGTCGGCGTCGGACTGGTCGTCCTGGCGGCGGACGGCCGGGTGTTGCTCGGCCAGGCGCACGACGGCCGGTGGGAACTGCCCGGCGGAAAGGTCGACCCCGGGGAGGGCTTCGAGCAGGCCGCCGCCCGGGAACTCGCCGAGGAGACGGACCTGCGGGCGGCCCCCGAGGCGATCCGGATCCTGTCCGTGCAGATCGACGCGCAGTCCGGCCTGGTCAGGTTGACGGCTGCCGCCGTCACCACCTCGGCGAAGGGCGTCCCGGCCGTCACCGAGCCGCACAAGATCGCCCGCTGGCAGTGGTTCGCCCCCGCCGAGATCCCCTCGGCCCTGTACGCCCCGTCGGCGGCCGTGCTGCGCGCCTGGCGGCCGGACCTCACCGCGCTGCCGGACGTCGCCTCGTACGCCTACCCGACCTCGAACCCGGCGGCGCGGGCCGGGCAGGATCTTTGAGAACCCGACCTTTTGAGAACACGACCTACGTGGTGGCCGTCAGGACCGTCACCGTGGTCACCGTCACCATCGCGGCCTGCATGTCCTGGATGGCCGCCCGGACGCTCTCGTCCGCCCACCGGCCGGCGGCCATCTCCGCCGTCCTCTCGGTCACCTCGTCGGGCTGCCGGCCGGGGAAGGCGAGCCGGTGCAGCTTGGCCGAGTGGATCAGGGCGATGAGTCCCGCCGTCCGCTCGTCCGGCGCGGCGCCGCCGAAGACGACCTCGTGGAGCCGCTCGCGCAGGGCGCGCTCGACCGTGCCGTCCGCCTCCGGATAGCGGCGCTGCGGGAACACCCCGAACACCTTGTGCACCTGCGCCACGACCAGCCCGCGCTCGCTCAACCTCTCCAGGGCGGCACCGACCGCCCTGGGCTGGTCCTTCGTCAGCCAGTCCGTCACCCGGCACTTGCCGCGGCCCCGCAGCCAGGCCTGCATCAACCGGATCCGACCGTCGAGCAGTTCTTCCCCCGTGGACTCGGTGTTCCCGAGCTCCAGGTACTTGCCCGACACCGACACCCGCTCCGCCAGGACGAGTTCGAGCAGCAGCGCGCCCGCCACGGCCCAACCCGCCGCCTGCCGCTGCCGCGCCGCCCCGGATTCGTCGTCCAGGGACAGCAGCATGATCTCCTCGGCCAGTGTGATCCTCACGAGCGCCCCCCGTCGTCCGCCTGACGGTCCGTCCGTCCTACCGCCTCGTGGGGGATGACGAGCGTCCGACGCGCGAGGTTGCCTTCCGGTCCGGGCCCTACCGCCGCAGCACCACCTTTGGCGCGAAGTTGCCCTCCTCCAGGTCCTCCGCGAGCAACCGCTTGGCGATGGCGTCCGCCGCCACCCGCAGTTCGGCGCTCCGCGGCCGCCCCCGGTCCTTCTCCAACTGGTCCTTGAGCCAGTCGCCCCAGGCCTTCGAGATCACGTCGGCCTCCCGCTGCCCGGCCGCGGTGAGGGTGAGGAAGCCGTCCTGGCGGCTGACGAAGCCCTCGTCCGCCATCCGCTCGTAGACCGGGATCAGCACCTCCGGCGGCAGGGACCGGCGGCCGGCGATCAGGGCGAGGGGGGCGTGGCCGACGGTCCGGGTCAACAGGTCCACCTGCATGACCGCCCAGGCTCCCGCGATGTCCAGCCGGGTGTCGGAGCCCTGGACGATCCCCCGCGCCGTGTCCGCGCCCATGTTCCGGACGAGTTTGCCGACGGCCAGCTCCAGCAGCTTGGCCGAGTCCCCCGAGGCCGTGGCCGGGGAGCCGAACCCGTCGCCCATGTCCGTGGAGCCGGCCCGGGCACTGTCGCGCAGCCGTACCTGCTTGAGGAAGAGCGCCACGACGAAACCGAACACGGCGACCGGAACGGTGTACAGGAACACGGTCTGCAGGGCCTGCGCGTACGCGTCGATCACCGGGGCGGCGACCGTCGGATCGAGCCGGTGCACCCCTTCCGGGGTGGACGCGGCCTTGGCCAGCTCCGCCGGATCCTGTCCGGCGAGCCGCGCCGCCTCCACGTACGCCGCCTCCAGTTCGGGCCCCAGGTGGTTCGCGTAGATCGTTCCGAAGACCGCCGTCCCGAAGGCGCTGCCGAGCGTACGGAAGAAGGTGACGCCCGAGGTGGCCGTGCCCAGGTCGGCGTAGTCGACGGTGTTCTGCACGGCGATGGTCAGCACCTGCATGGACAGGCCGATGCCCGTGCCGAGCACGAACATGTACAACGATTCCAGCAGGGTGCTGGTACCCGGCTCCATGCGCGACAGCAGGTACAGGCCGATGCCCATGACCGCGTTCCCGACGATCGGGAAGATCCGGTACTGGCCGGTCTTGCTCACGACGTTGCCGCTGAACACGGAGGCGATCAGCAGGCCGATGACCATGGGCAGGGTCCGGACGCCCGAGATCGTGGCCGAGTCCCCGTCCACGTACTGGAGGTAGGTCGGCAGGAAGGTCATCGCACCGAGCATCGCGAATCCGACGACGAAGCTCAGGATCGAGCACACGGCGAAGACCGGATTGTGGAAGAGCCGCATCGGCAGCATCGGTTCCACGGCCCGGGTCTCGACCAGACAGAACAGCGCCAGCGCGACCGCGCCGCCCGCGAACAGGCCGATGATGACGGGCGAGGTCCAGCCGTACTCGTTCCCGCCCCAGCTGGTGGCCAGGATCAGCGCGCTGGCGCCGACGGCGACCAGCGCGATGCCCAGGTAGTCGATCACCGGCTTGCCCGAGGCCCGTACCGTCGGGATCGTCTTGGCCGCCGCGACGACGACGAGGATCGCGATCGGGACGTTGACGTAGAAGCACCACCGCCAGGTCAGCTGGTCGGTGAAGAACCCGCCGAGCAGCGGTCCGATCACGGTGGCGACCCCGAAAACGGCTCCGATCATGCCCTGGTACTTGCCGCGTTCGCGCAGGGGCACCACGTCGGCGATCAGCGCCATCGCGGTGACCATCAGGCCGCCGGCCCCGACGCCCTGGACGCCGCGCCACACGATGAGGAAGGTCATGTTGCTGGACAGGCCGCACAGGAAGGAGCCGCTGATGAAGACGATGGCGGAGATCTGGAAGATCAGTTTCCGGCCGAAGAGGTCGCCGAACTTGCCGACCAGGACCGTCGCGACGGTTTCGGCGAGCAGGTAGGAGGTCACCACCCACGACATGTGGTCGCCGCCGCCCAGGTCGCCCACGATCGTGGGCAGCGCGGTGCCGACGATCGTCTGGTCGAGCGCCGCCAGCAGCACGCCGAGCATGATCGTGCCGAAGATGACGTTGCGCCGCCGCCGGTCGATCTCGGGGGGCGCGGGGGCCGTGGCGGGGGCAGTGGTCACCTTCGCACTGTCACAGCGCGCCCGCCGCCGCGCATGTGGCGCTGGGCCGTACGGAGGAACCGCCCGCCGGGACCGACGCAGGTGGACCCGGACTCGGCGCAGAGGGAGCAGGCCTCGGCGCAGGTGGCCCCGGCCTCAGCGCAGGTAGGCCAGGCCCGGGTGCTCCGCCGCGTACCCGTCGAGCAGCCGCCGGGCCACCCCCACCGAGTCGACCAGAGGATGGAGCGCGAAGGCCTTGACCGCGTCCGCCCGCGAACCGCTCGCGGCCGCCGCCAGGACCTCCCGCTCGACCGCCTTGACCGCCGTCACCAGCCCCACCGCGTGCAGGGGCAGCTGGGCGACGCCCACCGGGTGGGCGCCGTTCGCGTCGACGAGGCAGGGCACCTCGATGACGGCCTCGGCGTCGAGGACGGAGAGCGTCGACCGGTTCCGGACGTTCAGGATTAGTGTGGCCCGCTCGTCCCGGGCGATGGCCCGCATCAGCGCGAGCGCGACCTTCTCGTAGCCCCCGGATTCGAGGTCGCTCTCCTCGCGCTCCGGGGCACCCGCCGCCTCGCGGTTCTCGGCCATGTACGTGGCCTCGCGCTCGGCCCGGGTACGGTCCCAGGCGGCCAGCGCCGCCCCGGCCGGTGCCCCGACCCGGGCGGCCTCGGCGTAGAAGCCGCGCTGCTGGTCGATCAGGAAGGCCCCGCGCGTCTGCTTGGCCTCCTGGTACGCCCGTACCGTGTCACGGTTGAAGTAGTAGTAGTGCAGGTATTCGTTGGGGACCGCACCGAGCGAGCGCAGCCATTCGGCCCCGAAGAGCCGGCCCTCCTCGAAGGACTCCAGGGCTTCGGCGTCGGCCAGCAGCCGGGGCAGCTCGTCGCGGCCGCCGATGCGCAGCCCGCGCACCCAGCCCAGGTGGTTGAGACCGACGTAGTCGATCCAGGCGTCCTGCGGGCGGGCGCCCAGCAGCCTGGCGATGCGCCGGCCGAGGCCCACGGGGGAATCGCAGATGCCGATCACCCGTTCGCCGAGTTCCTCGGCCATGGCCTCGGTGACCAGCCCGGCCGGGTTGGTGAAGTTGATGACCCACGCCTCGGGGGCGGTACGGGCGATCCTGCGGGCGATCGCGCGCGCCACCGGCACCGTCCGCAGGCCGTACGCGATCCCGCCCGCACCCACCGTCTCCTGGCCCAGGACTCCCTCGGCCAGGGCGATCCGCTCGTCCGCAGCACGCCCTTCCAGGCCACCGACGCGGATGGCGGAGAAGACGAAGTCAGCGCCGCGCAGGGCTTCGTCCAGGTCTCCGGTGACCGTGACGGCCGGGGCGTCGACCGCCGGATCGGCCGCCGCAGCGGCCGAGGCCTGGTCGCGGAGCACGCGGGCCATGGCGGTGAGCCGCGCCGGGGCCTCGTCGTACAGCGTCACCTGGGACACCCTGCCCTCGGCGCGGTCGCCGAGCAGCGCGCCGTAGACGAGCGGTACCCGGAAGCCGCCCCCGCCGAGGATGGTCAGCCGCACGCCCCTACCGCCTTTCGCCAGTACAGATCCCGTTGCCGGCGCCGCCGTGCCGGCCAACCGGCCGGCCGATGCCACGATCGGTGACACGGAAGCCACGGCACACGTACGTCGGCACCAGTCTGCCCCGGTCGGTCACTCCACCGGCGACGGCACGGCGCGCAGCCTGGCGCCCTGCTGCTGCGCGAAGCCGGCGCCGCTGCGGACGGGGCCCCTCGGTGCACCCGTGGGCGTCGAGAGGATCAGGGTGATCCGGGTCAGTCCCATCTCGCCCAGCATCCGACTGGTCTCGGCCACCATCCGGCACCGCACCAGCCCCCACCGCGGGTCGGGGTGGCGCACGGTGCGCACCGCCCCGTCGAGCTCGGCGGCGTCGGCACCGTGCGTGCTCAGCCAGTGCGGCACCCCGTACCGGTAGGCCGCCTCCATGAACGGGTCACGGGCCACTTCCTGGCGGATGCTGCGCAGCCCCTCGTCCTCGGGGGCCCCGGCCAGCGCGGTCGCGAACTGGGCCAACAGTGGTACGCACCAAGCGGGTTCGTGGTCCTCCAGCACGGCAGCGGCGTCCGGGTGGAACAGCACGAAGCGCAGGAAGTTGTCGTCCGGCAGGGCCGTCGGGTGCGGCCTCACCGACTGGAAGAGCTGGTCGAAGGCCGAGTTGGTCAGGGCGACGTCCCAGCGGTGGTCCACCAGGAAGCTCGGGTACGGCACGGACTCCATGAGGGCCGCGTAATCGCACAGGTAGTCACGCTGCGCCGGGTCCTCGGGCAGCCGGTTCTCCTCGGCGGCCCGCCACGTGGGCGGCGGGTCGCGGTCGACCATGACGCGGAACAGCCAGAAGCACTGCCGCTCGCTCATCTCCAAAGCCTCCGCCAGGGCGAGGAGTTTGCGATCCGTCCACTCCTTGACCAGGCCTCTTTCCCAGTTCCCGTACGCGCGCACGCTGATGCGCAGTCGGGCGGCGAGGTCTTCCTGGCTCAGGCCCAGCTCCTCGCGGCGCTGGCGCAAAATCTCCTTGCGTCGCTCCGACCGCACTGCACCGCGGGCGGGTTCCTCGCCCGCCAGGCGCTCTTCAACGGCTCGGGCGAGTCCATCGGACGGGCCCACCGCTGCGAGATGTGGCACTGAGAGCTCCCCCTCCTCCGGTCTGGATCTTCATTTCCGTGTGGCGATCCTGCTACCGACTTCATTCGAGTGTCAACTATTGTGGCAATTCAAGCCTCTTGACAGCTCATTCCCGCCACAGCTGTGGCACGTTCTAGCCCTTCTGGGCAAGAGCGGATAGATTCCAGAAGCCGACCATGTGCCCATACCGACTTCGCGCGATCTAGGAGAACCACTGGTGACAGACGGCTTCCCGGCTCCCGTCGCGGTGGCCGACGCACCCATGGCGGCCACCATCACGCGCGTCGCCGAACTCGCGGGCAAAATGGGCCGCGACCTGAACCAGGTCTTCGACCTGCGGCGGCTATCCGAGGCATCCGGCGTACCCACGGACGTGGTCAGGACCCTGCTCGACGGCAGGCCGGCCGGCGAACCCGATCTGCAGACCCGGTTCCTCCAGCGTCTCGACCTGCTCCGGCGGACCCGCGTCAAACCGAACGGCCGCCGCTACACGCAGCAGGAGATCGCGGACGGCGCCGGCATGTCCCGGCAGCAGGCCGGCGCACTGATCAACGGGGACCGGCGCCCCACCATGGAGCATTGCGACGCGATCCAGCGGTTCTTCGGAGTGCACGCCGGATTCCTCACGGCCCACGACGCCGACGCCCTCACCGACGCGCTCCAGCGGACCGAGCAACAACTGCTCCAGGACTTCGCGGGGCGGGCACGGGAAACCGTACCGGCGTCGGCCGCATCGGCGGGCGATCCACTGGCAAGACTCCTCCAGAACCACGGTGTACGGGGCATCGCCTGGCGCGCAGCCCAACTGCCCAGCGACAAGCACCGGGACAAGGTGACCGAATGGCTGGACATGCTCCTCGAAAGCGTCAAACCGAACGAATCCTGACCCAGTCGAAAGTCTGGGTCTGATCCTTGAGTCCTGATCCGGATCCGCGCCGACGGGGAGAACGGTGAGCATAGGCAGAGAGCAGCGGCGGTTGTGCGGGGAGCTGGTGGCCGGTATCCGGCTGACGGCCCCCGTGGAACCCGTGGACCTCTACGCTGCCCTCTGCGAGGGCATGAGCAGACACCGCGGCCGCCGGGTGGACTTCCGGATGGCCTCGTTCCCGCCGCGGACGGCCAGCGGCCTGTGGCTCGACATGGCGGACCGCGATCTCGTGGTCATCGAGGAACGCACCGCGCCGGACCACCAGTTGGTGATCCTGGGCCATGAGCTGTGGCACATGAAGGCCGGCCACTGCAGCCACCACGTCGACGGCGCCGCCGTCGCCGCGCGGATGCTGGCCGACGAAGCCGACATCGGCGAGACCGTACGCCGCGTCGCCGCACGCACGCGCGCCGACGTCCAGGAGGAGACCGAGGCCGAAACCTTCGGCTTACTGCTGGGTAGTCGGTGTCGGAACTGGCTCGCCGGATCGGCGAGCCACCGCGCTCCGGTCCAGCGCGATCAATTGGCGGGCCGGATCGAGGCTTCGCTGGGCTACCGGGGGCACAGGAAAGAGCGTTGAACGGCAAGGACTACTACATACCGGCGGCCGCGATGGCGGTCTCACTCGCCTTCAAGCTGCCGGCCCTGCGACACAACTGGCGCGACCCCCTCCTACGATCGGTCGTGGCCCTGCTGACCCTGGCCGGAGCGGTGTTCACCTTCGCGGCCCCGCCCACCATCGCGGCGGTCAACCGATGGACCGGGATCGTCAACGTCTCGGCCCCCCTGGTCTACTGCCTGATCACCGCCTTCAGCGCCTCCTGCCTGGTCCTCATGGTCAACTGGCGGGGCGGCCCGCCCGAACAGACCCGACGCGTCTCGCGCCGCTGGACCCTGGGCTACGGCGCGGTGGTCGTCGCCCTGATCGCCCTCTTCGCCCTCGGTGGCACCCCGGTGGAGCGGCTGCGCGACTTCGACACCTACTACGCGAACACGCCCTACATCGGCCACATGATCGCGCTCTACCTGCTGGCGCACTGCGTGGCCGCGGTGGTGATGGTGGTCCTGTGCTGGCGCTGGTCGCTCCAGGTCCGCGGCTGGCTGCGGGTCGGCCTGGTGATCATCGTTGCCGGCTACGTCTTCAACCTCTCCTACGACGCCACGAAGATGACCGCGGTCATCGCCCGCTGGTCCGGTCACGACCTGGACGACCTCAGCACCTACGCCGCCCCGCCGCTCGCCTCGCTCGGGGCGCTGATCAGCGCGATGGGCTTCGTGGTGCCGCTCGTCTGCCAGCGGCTGTCGGACCAATGGCAGACCTGGGCGACGTACCGCCGGCTCGGACCGCTCTGGCACGAGGTGCAGATCTCCGCGCCCAGCGGCACCCCCTCCGTACAGATGGCCTGGTGGTCCGCGGCGGAACTACGGGTGATCCAGCGCGAGTCGGACATCCACGACGGCTTCCTGCACCTCGGGCCGTACTTCGACAAGGGCCTCGGCGACGGCGCCTACGAGAACGCCGTCGCCACGGGTGCCGACGAGGAGACGGCCCGCGCCGTCGCCGAGGCCGCCATGGTCGCGGCCGCCGTACGGGCCCGCTCCGCCGACCCCGACGGGAAGGTCATCGGAGAGGACGAGGAGACCTCCCTCGACACCGCCGACGGTCCGCGCGACCTGCTGCGGATCTCCCACGCACTGCGGCACTCGCCGGTGGTGCAGGCGGTCCGGCGAGAGGCGACTGTGTAGCGGCGGACGGGGCGTCCGCCGGCCGGCCCTCAGCGGCTGGCGACGGCCACCGACGCCGTGGCCGGGAACAGGTCCTGGAACGGTGCGGCCGAGTCGATCCCCTCCCGCCCGTACGGCGCGTCGAAGCTCCACACCATGAAGAGCAGGAACACGATCAACGCGCTGAACAACCCGGCGAGCAACAACTCCCGTCCGGAGCGCCGGATCTGCAGGGTGAAGATCAGCCCGACCGTCACCAGTCCGCCGACCACCAGCCCGAACCACACCACGCCCGGCAGCGTGGACTCGGAGCTCTGCGTACGCGAGTGCCGCGCGTCGTCGGCGGCCGCGATGTGGTCCAGCAACGGCTGATAGGCCTGCGCCTGAAGCTCGTTGGCCGGGCTCTGGTGCGTGACGTCGGTACGCAGCTTGCCGAGCAGGGCGGCGCCCTCGGGCGAGGCGTTGTCGCCGGAGGTCAGCAACGGCCAGTCCACGGCGACGGTGTGGGAGACGTACGCGTCCACCTCGCCCCGGATCCGGTCGCGGACGGCCGCCGGGTAGACGTCGGCGCGCTGGGTGACCTCGTACAGGGCCTGGGCCTCACGGCGCACGCTGTCCTCGGCGGCGCCGCGCGCCTCCCAGACTCCCGCGATGGCCAGGCCCAGCACGATCGCGTAGACCACGCCCACCATCATCGTCATGTACTCGATGACGTCGGGGGTTTCGCTGGTGTCCTCGTCGGCGGCGGCCCGGCGGTGCCGGATCGCGGTGATGGCGAGGACGACGGCGCAGACGAGCGCCATGGCGATGGCCAGGACCAGCCATTCGGACACGTGGATTCTCCCGGTGTGGGTCGTCGATGGTTCGACGGATCGGTTCTTCGGCGGTACGGCGGTACGGCGGTTCGGTGGATCGGTGGATCGGTGGACGGAGTGCAGGGGGCGGCGGTCAGCCGCGGCTCTTGGAGCGGGGGCGCAGGGCGGCGGCGGCCAGTACGGCCGGGGTGGTGACGACGACCATGAGCGTCATGGTGGACATCCCGCCCGGGCCGCGCCGCTCCAGGGCCACCGAGCGGTACGGACGCACGTGGAAGGCGCTCACCCGTGCGACGGCGGCCCTGGCCGCGGGCGGGGCGGGTGCGTCGGCCGACGCCGGTTCGTTCCGGCCCTCGGGACCCGCCGCGGGCACCGGCGGCTCCGACCCCCCGGCCCGTGCCTCCGGGGAACGCTCCACCGCTGCCCCGGGCGGACGCGGCCGCGCGGGCTCGGCCGGCCGCACGGGCCGCTCCGCAGGGCCGGCTGACTGCGCGGGCCGCCCCACGTGGTGCACGGTCGGCCGGTCGGCGCCGGGCACGGTCACCCGGACCGAGGGCCGCCCGGACGGCGGCCGGAAGACCGGTCTCTCCGGCTGCCCGGCCGGCACGCACCGGTCGACGCGGGCTCCGTAGCCGGGGCCGTGGCCGTGGCCGTAACCGTCGCCGTATCCGTCGGCCGCGACCGCCACGTGGCCGTGCAGCGGGCCCAGTGCCGCCACCAGGCCCGCCCCGGCGAAGTACTGCCAAGCCGTCACCGCGCGCCTCCCGAAATCCGCAGCAGATGTAAGGTCCACCACTGAAGAAACGATCAAGGGGCGGCTTCGACACGCCGCGGACGGGTGCAGATCCCCGATGCGGCCCGATGTCGCCATGGGACCGAGGGGGCGAACGCCCGGCTGGTCGCCCGGCGGTCGCGCAGCTCAAGCACCTCCACATCAGCGAGGTGCACGACATCGTCGAGGACGGCGAACTCCCGTACATCGTCATGGAGCTGGTCGAGGGCGGTTCCCTCGCCGACCGGCTCTCCCGGACCGGACCGGTGGGTGACGACGGGACACCGGTCCCCCCGATCGGCAGGGCCGCCGCCCCGGACACCCGCGGACACCCCTAGGCTGGGGGGACATGTCCGACTCCACGCCCCGCCCCGAACCGGCCGACCCTCCAGCGGTCGCCGTCCTGGCCGCGATGCGCCGGCCGCTGCGGTTCCTCGGCTCGTGGTGGCCCTGGCGGTGCTGGGCGTACCTGGGCAGCGGGTTCCTCATCGGCTATCCCGTCCTGATCCTCCTCGTCCTGCTCCTCGGAGTCGGAGTGGCGCTGGCGGTCGTCGGGATCGGGCTGTTGATCCTGCTCGGTGCCGTCGCCGCCGTGGTACCGCTGGGGGCGCTGGAGCGGTGGCGGCTGCGGTGGGTGGAGCCGGTGCCCGTGCCGGACCCGCACGCCTCCCTGGCCGGGGCCGGGCCCGCGGCCTGGTTGCGGACCCGGCTGCGGGAGCGGGCCACCTGGCGGGAGTTCGCGTACGCCACCCTGCTGGGGCCGGTCTTCGGGGCGGCCGGGTTCGCCGTGATCACGCTGCTGGCCTTCGCCCTGATCCTCGTCGCGACGCCGGCGATCGTCTGGGCCATCGCCCCGGACCACGTGATGCTGATCCCCGGCCGGCCGGTCTCCGGGCCGCTGGAGGCCCTGGGCGGCACGGCCGTCGGACTGGTCGGGATGGTGGTGGCGGCGTACGCGGGCGCCCTGCTCGCCGCGGCCCAGGTGAAGACCGCCCGCCTGCTGCTCGGGCCGCGCGTGGAGGCCGACCGGATCCTGGAGCTCACCCGCTCCCGGGTCCGCCTGGTCGACGCCTTCGAAGCCGAACGGCGGCGCATCGAACGGGACTTGCACGACGGCGCGCAGCAGCAGCTGGTCGCCCTCAGCATGACCCTGGGCCTCGCCGAGCTGGAACTGCGCGGGATCCCGCAGGCGGCCGGGGCCGCCGCCCTGGTGGCCCGGGGGCGCGGCGAGGCCAAGGTCGCCCTGGAGCAACTGCGCGACCTCGTAAGGGGCATCCACCCGCAGGTCCTCACCGACCACGGGCTCGCGGCGGCCGTCGCCGAGGTGGCCCTGCGCCATCCCGTACCGGTGACCGTGGACCTCGACGTGCCCCGGCTGGCCGAATCCGTCGAGATCACGGCGTACTTCACCGTCACCGAGGCGCTCGCCAACGCGGCCAAGCACAGCGGTGCCTCGCGCGTCGCCGTGGTCGGTAAGGTCGAGGGTGACCGGCTCACTCTCACCGTCACCGACGACGGCCGCGGCGGCGCCGATCCCGGCGCGGGAGCGGGCCTGGCAGGACTCGCGGACAGGGTGGCGATGTTGAAGGGCAGGCTGGTGGTGTCCAGTCCGGTGGGCGGACCGACCCGACTCCGGGTGGAGGTCCCGTGCTCCGGCTGATCCTCGCCGAGGACTCCGTACTGCTGCGCGCGGGGCTGACGGAACTCCTCACCCGCGGCGGGCACCAGGTGCTCGCCGCCGTCGGGAGCGCCGAGGAACTGGTGCGGGCGGTGGAGGCGCAGCGGCCGGACGCCGTCGTGACCGATGTGCGGATGCCGCCCGGCTTCCGCGACGAGGGTCTGCGGGCCGCACTCGAACTCCGCTCCCGGGACGCCTCGTTGCCCGTGCTGGTGCTCTCGCAGTACGTGGCCACGGCCTACGCCACCCAGTTGCTCACGGGCGCCTCGGCGGCCGGGCTGGGCTATCTGCTCAAGGACCGGGTCGGCGAGGTGGCCGAGTTCCTCGACGCCCTCCAGCAGGTCGCCGAGGGCCGCACGGTCATCGACCCCGAGGTGGTACGGGTCCTGCTCAGCCGGCAGTCCGAGGAGCGGCCGCTGGCCCGGCTGACCCCGCGCGAGCGGGAGGTGCTGACCTTGATGGCCTCGGGCCTCAACAACCAGGCCCTGGCGGCCCGGCTGTTCATCACCGAGGCCGCCGTCGTCAAACACGCGTCCAGCATCTTCATGAAACTCGACCTGGACGCCACGGAGGGCAACCGCCGGGTCCTGGCGGTCCTGGCCCACCTGTCGGGCCAGGAGGCCTAGCCGGTCGCGCCCGTGTCCCGCCGCGGGGTCCTGAGCAGCAGGGCGGCCGGCAGGGTCGCGAGCAGGAGGGCGCCGACCGCGCACCAGAGGGTGGTGGTGTAGGCGTCCAGCGTCCGGGCGAACACGTCGGTGTCGTCCGAGACGTGGCTCAAGCGGCTCAGCACGACGGCGCCGAGCACCGCCCCGCCGATCGACTGCCCCAGGTGGTGGGCCGCGCCGAGGGCCGCCGAGGCCGCACCAGCGTGGCGCGGGGCCACCCCGGCGGTCGCGGTGGCGTAGAGCGGGGCCAGGGCCAGGCCCAGGCCGACGCCGGTGAGCAGCAGGCCGGGCAGCACCCCGGTCGCGTAGGTGGACGCACCCCCGGTGCCGGCCAGCAGGGCCAGCCCGAGGGCCGTGATCACCAGGCCCGGCAGGACCATGAGGCGCGGCGCGATTCGGGGCAGCAGGCGGGCGGAGACCTGGGTGGCGACCACGAGGGCAGCGGCGACCAGGGGCAGGTGGGCGACCCCGGACGCGGCCGGGCTCTGGCCGCGGACCTGCTGGGCGAAGAAGCCCAGGGCCGGGAAGAGGACGACCAGGGCCACGCCGGTGAGGAGGACGGCCAGGAGGGAGGCGAGGCGGCTCCGGTCGGCGAGGACGTACGCCGGGAGCAGGGTGCCGGACGCTCTGGTCTGCCACCACAGGAAGCCGGCGAGCAGCGCGATGCCGCCCACGAGCAGGAGCAGGCTCGGGACGACGGCCCAGCTGAACGTCTCGGCCTCGGCGAGGCCGTAGGCCAGGGCGGCGGATCCCGCCGTGCCGAGGAGTACGCCGAGTCCGTCGAACCGGGCGCCGGTGCGGCCCGGGTGGGCGGGCAGCAGGGTGAGGGCGCCGATCAGGGCGAGTGCGGCGAGCGGGACGACCGACCACAGGGCCCAGCGCGCGTCCAGGGTCTCGGCGATCCAGCCGCCCGTGGACACACCGAGCGCACCGCCGCCCGCGGCGACCGCCGTGTAGATCCCGAAGGCCCGCCCGCGTTCCCGGGGGTCGGTGAATCCGGTGGCCACCAGGGACAGCGCGGCCGGGACGAGTAGGGCGGCGAAGGCGCCCTGCAGGGCGCGGGCGGTGATCAGCGACCCGGAGCTGTCGGCCGCGCCGCCGAGCACGTCGGCCGCCGCGCATCCGATCAGGCCGGCCACCAGCATCCGCCGTGCCCCGAGCAGGTCGACGAGGTGCCCGCCGAGCAGCAGCAGTCCGCCGAGGGCGACCAGGTGGGCGCTGTAGGCCGTACCCAGGTCGCCGGCGCCGACGGCGAGTTCGGCATGGATCTGCGGGCCCAGCACATTGAAGTGGGCCGCTTCGACGAGCACCAGCAGCTGCGTCAGGGCGAGGACCGCGAGGCCCCACCACCGCCGCGGGTGCGGGGGCGCGGGGACGGACGGGTCACCGGGGACGGGGCCCGGGGGCGGACCGAAGCCGTCAGCGGGACCGAAGCGACCGGGCACCGTGGGGGCGTACGCGGGCGGCGGGGGCGGTGCCGCCGGCGGAGAGGCGTCCTGCCGGGACTGCGCCGGCACGAGGCGGGGATCCGGCGTCTTGTCGAAGGGCTCCTTCTCTGCGGGCTCCTTCTCGACGGGCGTCTTCTCGGATGAGGTCCCCGCGGAAGAGGTCCCCTCGGCAGGGGCCCCCGCGGCAGGGGTCCCCGCGGAAGGGGTCCCGCCGCCGGCTCCGACTCCTGCCGGTGACGCCGGGGCGTAGTCCAACAGCCGCGCCGCATGGCGGCCCAGCTCGGCCAGCACCGCGCCCGGGAGCCACTCCCCAGCGGCGTCCGCCGCCGTACGCGCAGCCACCTCCTCGGGGGTGGGCCGGCGGGCCGGGTCCTTGTTCAGGCACGCGCCGACGAGTTCGACCAGCGACTCCGGCACCCCGGTCAGGTCCGCCTCCTCTTCGGCGATCCGGAAGAGGTGGGCGTTCAGGCCGGTGTCCTTGGCACCGAAGAGCGTGCGACCCGTGGCGGCGTACACGAGGACCGCGCCGAGGCAGAATACGTCGCTGGCGGGGCCCAGTTCGAGACCGCGTACCTGCTCCGGGGACATGAACCCCGGCGAGCCGATCAGCATGCCGGTGCGGGTGTGCAGGCTGTCGCCGGTCATGCCGTCCATCGCCCGCGCGATGCCGAAGTCGATGACGCGTGGCCCGTCGACGGTGACGAGCACGTTGGACGGCTTCAGGTCGCGGTGGATCAGGCCCGCCCCGTGCACGGCCCGCAGGGCGAGGGCGAGCCGGTTGGCGAGGGTCCGCACCGAGTCCTCGGGCAGCGGGCCGAACTGCCGGGCGACCACGGTCTGCAGGTCGGGCCCCGGGATGTACTGGGTCGCCACCCAGGGCACGGCGGCCTCCGTGTCGGCGTCGAGAACGGCAGCCGTCCAGCTGCCGCCCACCCGGCGCGCGGCGGCGACCTCGCGGGCGAACCTCCTGCGGAATTCGGCGTTCCCGGCGAACTCCGTCTGGACCACCTTCACGGCAACGGTCCGGCCGCCCTCGGAGCGGCCCAGGTAGACCAGGCCCATGCCACCCGCGCCCAGCCGGGCGATCAGGCGGTACGGTCCGATGCGGCTCGGGTCTTCGGCGATCAGCTGATCCACGGAGCGAAGGCTAGTGCAGCCGTCCCATGTGCGAGGGTCATCAGGCGAACTGCCCTCCCTACCGCTCGTTCCGTACCCGCGGCCGCCCGTCCGACGCTCGGAGCCGGAACGAGCCCGTCACCACCCGCGAGACACCCGGTACCGCCACTGAGCGGGCCCAGACCGACAGCAGGACCGGCAGCGCCAGGTAACCGAAGCGGCCCGCCGGGGCCAGGAGGAAGGCCAGCGCGAGGCCGAGGGCGAGGCGGTCCGCGGCGGCCGTCACCGTGCGCGGCGGCCGGGCGAGCAGGGAGAAGGCCACGGCGAGGCCTCCCGCGAGCAGCAGTCCCACGGTCAGGTACCAGCCCCAGGGACCCAGTTCGGCCAGGAGGCGTCCGGGCAGCGGGCTGCTCGCCGGGGTCGGCACCTCCGCCCGCCCGGTGGGGAAGGCGAACACCTGGCGCCACAGCTCCGCCGGCTGGAGCAGTGCGGCCGGCAGCACCAGCAGGGCCGTGCCGCCGGCCGCCACCAGAGCGCAGCGCACCGCCGGCCGCCCGCCCCGGCAGACCGCGAGCAGGGCGACGGCCACCGCGACCGCGGGCAGCGCCGTCCACTTCAGCGCGCACGCCCCGGCGAGGGCCGCCCCGGCCAGGACGGGCCGCCCGGCGGCGGCCGCCGCCAGCGCCAGGCAGCAGAGCCCGGCCAGCGGCAGGTCGACCCCGCTCACCGCCAGGGGCAGGGCCACCACCGGCGAGGCCACCAGGACGGGCAGCAGCCGGACCGACCCACCGACCGCTCCACCGCCGGTCCCGCCGCCAGCCCCACCGACGAGCAGCCGTCGGGCCGTCCCCAGGCAGCCGAACAGCACGGCGGCGCACCAGATCCGGGCGTCGCCCAGCAGCCGCACCACCCAGCCGTCACCGCCGCCGTCACCCCCGAGCAGCGCCCGCGGTACGCCGAGCAGCGCCATGCCCGGCAAGTAGGGGGTGTACTCCTCGACGTGCCCCGGCCGGTCGACGTAGAGCCGGCCGGACTCCAGCAGGAGCCGTCCGGACCGTTCGATGACCGTCACCTCCGACTGTCCCTGGCCGGTCAGGACCAGCCACAGGAGGGGTACGGCGACGGCGCCCAGCAGGGCGGTGGCGAGCGCCGCGCGACGGCGGCCGAGTGCGGTGGCCGCGGCGGCCCCGAGGTATCCGGCGGCGGCGCACCAGCCCCACAGCCGGTGCGGCGCCAGCGAGGAGAACAGCGGGAAGGACAGCGCCCACGCGGCGGCGAGCAGCCAGCCGGTGGTCCACCGAGCGGTACGGGAAAGGAACATGGGCCCATTCCAGCCGCGCACCCCCGGCCGGGTCTGCACGGCCAGGTGGACGATCCGCGGTGGGGTTTCCCCTACCTTTCTCCCTGCCCCCGCCCCCGCCCCTGCCCCTCCCCCGCCCTCGTCGCGGGCACGCGAAAGGGGCACGATCCCAGCGGGTCGTGCCCCTCACGCAGTTGTCGCCGGGCCCTGCAGGGGCCCCGGGCCTCAGGCCTCCGGGTTGCCGCCGAACCGCTCGCGGTAGGACTCCAGGTCCTCCTCGGTGACCCGTGCGAACAGCACCGGCGGGACGGTGAACGGGGTGCCGGCCGGAACGGCGTCCAGGGACCGCGCCTGCTCCGGGGTGATCCACGCGGCCGTGTCGTCGGCGAGCGCGAACGAGGAGCGCATGGCGCGCGCCGAGGCCGGGATGAACGGCTCGGAGACCACCGAGTAGAGGTGGATGAGGTTCATCGCCGTGCGCAGGGTGAGCGCAGCGCCGTCCACGTCGGTCTTGACCTCCGTCCAGGGGGCCTTCTCGTCGAGGTAGGCGTTTCCGGCCGACCACAGGGCGCGCAGTGCGGCCGCGGCCTTGCGGTACTGGAGGGTGTCCATGTGGCCCTCGTACTCGGCCAGCAGCTCGGCGATCTGCTCGCCCAGCTTGGCTTCGGCCTCGCCCGCCGGGCTGCCCGCGGGCGCCTCGTCGCCGAACTTCTTGCGGGAGAAGGTGAGCACGCGGTTGACGAAGTTGCCGAGGGTGCCGCCGAGGTCCTTGTTGACGGTGGCCTGGAAGTGCTCCCACGTGAAGGACGAGTCGTCGGACTCGGGCGCATTGGCGATGAGGAAGTAGCGCCAGAAGTCGGCCGGGAGGATCTCCAGCGCCTGGTCGGTGAAGACACCGCGCTTCTGCGAGGTGGAGAACTTGCCGCCGTAGTACGTCAGCCAGTTGAAGGCCTTGACGTAGTCGACCTTCTTCCACGGCTCACGGGTGGCCAGCTCGGTGGCGGGGAACATCACCGTGTGGAACGGGACGTTGTCCTTGGCCATGAACTGGGTGTAGCGGACGTCCTCGGCCTCGTACCACCACGACTTGTAGTCGCGGTTCGCCGGGTCCAGGTCCGACCACTCCTTGGTCGCACCGATGTACTCGATCGGGGCGTCGAACCAGACGTAGAAGACCTTGCCCTCGGCGGCCAGCTCGGGCCAGGTGTCGGCCGGGACCGGAACGCCCCAGTCGAGGTCACGCGTGATGGCGCGGTCGTGCAGGCCCTCGGTCAGCCACTTGCGGGCGATGGAGGAAGCGAGCTGCGGCCACTCCTCCTCGTGCTCGGCGACCCAGGCCTCGACCTCGTGCTGGAGCGCGGACTGCAGGAGGAACAGGTGCTTGGTCTCGCGGACCTCCAGCTCGGTGGAGCCGGAGATGGCCGAGCGGGGCTCGATCAGGTCCGTGGGGTCCAGGACGCGGGTGCAGTTCTCGCACTGGTCGCCGCGGGCCTTGTCGTAGCCGCAGTGCGGGCAGGTGCCCTCGACGTAGCGGTCCGGCAGGAAGCGGCCGTCGACCGGCGAGTACACCTGCCGGATCGCACGCTCCTCGATGAACCCGTTCTCCTGCAGCTTGCGCGCGAAGTGCTGGGTGATCTCGCGGTTCTGCGCGGACGAGCTGCGGCCGAAGTAGTCGAAGGACAGCTCGAAGCCGTCGTAGACCGCCTTCTGGGCGTCGTGGGCCTGCGCACAGAACTCGGAGACCGAGACGCCGGCCTCCTTCGCGGCGAGTTCGGCCGGGGTGCCGTGCTCGTCGGTGGCGCAGATGTAGAGGACGTCGTGGCCGCGCTGGCGGAGGTACCGGGAGTACACATCCGCCGGAAGCATCGACCCGACCATGTTGCCCAGGTGCTTGATCCCGTTGATGTACGGAAGCGCGCTGGTGATCAGGTGTCGAGCCATCCTCGGATGCTCCATTTCCTCTGTGCGGTACAACGTGACGTAACGGATTGTGAATGCGGTTCATCGTATCGAACCGCCGCGAGGCCACGCGCCGCATTTGTTCATGGGTGGACGTAAAGCAAAAGCGAGGGCAGTGACCTCTCCGTCACGGCCCTCGCGATCAGGCACATGCTACAGCCGGACCGCACCGCGCCCGACCGGTGCACGGGTGGCGACGGCAGCGACAGCGGCGATGGCGATGATGGCGACACCTGTGTTGGCACTGTCGTCGGGCATATGCATACGTGCTGGCTGGAGCCGCGCGTGATCGAGATCGATCACGGGCCGATCATCCGCGACGTATTGCTTCCAGCTTTCTTCTCTGCGCCCTCCGAGTGCGCCCGCGCTGCTTTCCTGTTCAGCGCACAGGGGATGAGGTGGAGCGGTGAACGATGGCGGACCGGAGGAGTCCGGTGGGGCCGTGGGACTACCGAGCCGGCGTCGGCGGCCGACTCCCATGAGCCAGTGGGATCCGACGGCGCGCCTGTCGTACTGGGCCTTCCACGCCAATCGGCGGCCCGCGTACATGCGCTTCGCGTATCTACAGCTGGGTTCCGACGCGGCGGCGGAGGCGGCGGTCGACGCCGCTTTCGACTCGATCATGGATGAGTGGTTGCGGATGCTCCACATGGACCGCCTCGACGCCTACGCCTGGACCGTCCTCAAACACTGCCTGGTCGACCGACAGCGCCGGCGCCATCCGTGGCAGCAGCGGCCGGAACCGATGGACATCAGCGCCTTCGAGGCCGCCCTCAAGGAGGCCCACGCCGATCAGTACGAGGTGCTGACCGACACCATCCGCTTCTACTCCGCCGTCTCCCGGCTCGCCGAGCGGCAACGCGACTCCGTACTGCTGCGGTACGGGCTCCAGTGCACCCCCGGAGAGGCCGCTTCCGTGATGGGCGTCGACGAGGCCACGGTCCGCTCCTACCTCGGACAGGCCCACCGCCGCCTCGCCCGCCTGCTCGCCACGTCCCCCACGTCGCCCGAATCAGCCGAATCAGCCGAATCATGAGGCGCTACGAACGGCAAGAGCGGCAGGACGGCGACCCGGTCCCCCGCTCCCTGGCCGAGTTCCTCGCCCGGGCAGGCGTCCGCGACCGCTACCGGTACTACGACCTCGGCGCCGCCGAGGCCCGGCTGCTGCGCGCCGCGCCGCACCCTCCCGCCTCCGGACACCGCGCCCGACGCCGGTCGGTGCACGGCTGGAGCGACCCCGCCCGGGACTGCCCGCTCGACGCCGAACGGGCCCGGCGCGACCTCAAGGCCGTCTGCCTCGCCTCCGCGTGCGCGCCCAAGGCCGCGGCGCACCTCGACTCCTTCCTCACCGAGGGGCACACCGACCTGGCCGGGGCGGTCGTCTTCGGCTGCCTGCTGCACCTGGCCGGGCTGCGCGAAGGAGCCCGCTTCTGGTGGCAGTTCGCCGCCGGGTCCGGAAGCCCGCGGACCTCCGCGGCCGCGTACTGCCTCTTCCTCGACCACTCCCGGCGCGGCGAGCACCACGACGCCCGGCACTGGGCGCGCGAGCTGGGCCGGCGCGGCTTCCGGCCGGGCGGCCGACGCGACCTGCGGGAGGTCCGGCTGTGCACGCAGGCGGCCGTGCTGCGCCACGTCGAGCAGTTCGAGGATCCCGACCTGGGCCCGGTGCCGCTGCCGAGGCCGGGGCTGTCCGGAGTGCTGACCGCGTTCCAGCCGCAGCCCGTCACGGTCGCCGCGCCGGTGGCGTCCGCCCGGCCGGCCGCCGGGTCGTTGCGTCACCCGGCGCTGACGGCCGCGGCCCGCGGGACCGTCGTACAGGGCGGTACGGGCGAGGCGCTGGCGGAGGCCCGCCGCGCGCTGGCCGTCGTACGCGTCCTGGAGCAGCACCCGTTGGGGGTGCGGGCCGGCCAGCTCGCGCGGGAGTCGGGCCTCGCGGAGGCGGAACTGCGCCCCCTCCTGGCGATGCTGTGCGAGGAGGAGTACGCGTACCGGCCGGGGGCGGGGGTGTACGGGCGCGGCCCGGCCCTGGACCGGCTCGCCGCCCCCGGCGGCCACGGCCTGGCCGGGCAACTCCAGCGCACCCTGGCCCTGGCCCGGGACAGCGCGGGCGCCGCGGTGTACCTCAGCCGGTACGCGGGGGGCGAGGTCCACATCACGCAGATGGCGGCCGGGCCGGCGACCCCGCCGGTGCAGGAGTGGGTCGACTTCCGGGACGCCGCGCACGCCAGTGCGGTCGGCAAGTGCCTGCTGACCCAACTCGACCACGAGCGCCGCGCCGACCACGTGGCCCGGCACCGGCCGGCCCGGCTCACTGCGCAGACCATCACCGACAGCCGGGCCCTGTTCACGGCGCTGGACGCGGTGGCTCCGGGCGCGCCCGTCTTCGATCTGCTCGAATACTCCCCGGGGGTCGTCTGCTCGGCCGTTCCGCTCGCCATGGGCGGCGCCGCGGGGAGCCTGGCGCTGTCCCTGCCTGCGTCCCATGCCCACCGGCTGCGCTCGGCCACCGAAGCGCTGCGGCGCAAGGCCGTACCGGTCCTCCTCGCCCTGCTCCTGACCGGCGCGATCCCCCCGGACCCGGTGGCCGCGCCCGCCGCCGAACCCGGCTGCGCACCCGAACGGCCCGAGCCCCGGCCGATGCGGGCTCCGGTCACTCCGGAGACCCTGCGCCACCTCCGGCTGCTCTTCCGCACCCCGCTCACCGGAGGGTCGGCCGCGGCGGCGGGCGGCCCGCACCTCGTCAGCGACACCACGACCGCGGCGGCCTACCTCTTCGAGGCCGCCCCGGCCGGCGAGACCCCCCGCCTGTCCCTCCCGCACACCTTCACCTCGGTGACCCCGGGCAGCCTGACCCGCCCGACGGGCCTGGTGGTCCTGGGTACGTGACGACGGGGCGGCCGGCTCCGCCGCCCGGCCGGCAAGGCGCTCACGAGGGCTTCCGGCGCCCGAGGCCGAGTTCTTCGCAGCGGCGCTCGTACTCTGCCTCCGCGGCGGCGTCGTGGAAATCGACCTTGTGCCAGCGTTCGGGGTCGTAGCCTTCGCAGTCGCGCCAGACCTGGAGGCCGTCGCAGAGGGCGTTCCAGTTCTCGCGGATCTTGTCGAGGCGCCATTCGTCCCGGGCGCTGAGCACGGCCTCGGGCGGCGGCGCCCACACGAGGACCGTCGTGGGGCCCCGCCTGGTGCGGTAGGGCCTCCAGAACGGCGCCCGGATGTCCCACTCCAGCTGCAGCACGGCGCTGGACAGCATCCGGGCCAGCGCATCGGCCGCCCGGTGCTCGTCGGTGCCCGGATCGTGGCCGGCCTCCAGGGCCTCCAGCTTCGGGTGGAGGAAATCGAAGACCTCCCAGAGGTCGTCCTCCGTGATGTCGCAGGCGTACTGCAGCGGCGCCCGTTCCGTGTCCATGTCGCCCCCGGGAAAACAGCAGGAGCCCCACACTATGTGTGGGGCTCCTGCTTCTTGTGTCCGAGGGGGGACTTGAACCCCCACGCCCGATAAAGGGCACTAGCACCTCAAGCTAGCGCGTCTGCCATTCCGCCACCCGGACTAGGTGGTCGGCCCCGGTTTCCCGCGGCGACATGGACAACAATAGCAAAGGATCGGCGGGGTTCCGACCACTTATCCGGGCGGTGATCCTCCGCCACGCCGGGCTGACCTGCACGCATGCACCGAAGGCCTTAGCAAGACGGATCGTCTCGCCACGGCCGGGGCGGCGCCCGGGTCCCAGTGGTGGGGAGATCGGACGCTTCGCGTCCACTTCTGGATGCCGATACCGGCTGGACAGCGGGGGGAGTCGGGCGGTCGGATGGCTGCGCACACGTCCGGGGGGAGCCGCGCATGGAATCCGAGCACCGCGTCAGCACGTTGGAGCTGTTCTTCGACCTCGTCTTCGTCTTCACCATCACGCAGTTGACAGTGCTTCTGGCGGACGACCTGAGCCTGCGGGGCGCGGGGCAGGTGGTGCTGATCTTCACCGTCCTGTTCTGGATGTACGGGGGCTACGCGCACCTGACCAACCAAGTGCCGCCGGACCGGACGGTCCGACGGGTGCTGCTGATGCTGGCCATGGGGGCGTTCATGGTGTGCGCCCTGGCCGTGCCCACGGCCTTCGGGGCGGGCGGCGTCGCCTTCGGCCTGGGGTACCTGCTGGTCGTCCTGGTCCACGGCGCGCTGTTCACGCAGGCGCACGGGCGCGGGGTGCTGTGGTTCGCGCTGCCCAACGTGCTGTGCGCCCTGGCGGTGACGGCCGCCGGGTTCTTCGACGGGCTGCCGGCCTGGGGGCTGTGGCTGCTGGCGCTGCTGCTGCAGTTCGTGACGCCGATGATCGTGCAACGGGTCACGGCGAGCGGGGCCGCTGCAGAGCCTGAGGCGCCCGAGCAGACGGTCGGCGACCAGCTCGGCGGGATGAACGCGGCGCACCTGGTGGAGCGACACGGTCTGCTGCTGATCATCGTCTTCGGCGAGTCCGTGATCGCGATCGGCATCGGGGTGGGCTCGCTGCCCCTGTCCGCCGGCATCGCGGGCGGCGCCTTCCTGGCGCTCGCGATCGCGTCGGCGATGTGGTGGATGTACTTCGTGCGCGACGAGGGCCGGGCCGAGGAGGTCTTCGCACAGACCCCGCCGGAGCGGCGTTTCAAGCTGGCAATGGCCGCGTACTACTACGCGTTCCTGCCCGTACTCCTGGGCATCGCCGTCTTCGCGGCCGGTGTGAAGAAGACGATCGGGCACCTCGGGGAGCACCTGCACACCGGCCCGGCGGTCGCGCTGGCCGGCGGGGTCGCCCTCTACCTGGCCGGGAACCTGGTCTTCCGTGCGGTGCTGGGCATCGGGCCGGCCCGCTACCGCGCGACGGCACTGGTGCTCGCGCTCGCCACCGTGCCCGTGGGAACCGGCTGGACGGGGGCCGGCCAGCTGGTGGCCCTGTCGGTCGTCCTGGTCGGCGCGGTGGTGGCCGAGGGCGGCCGCTCCCCCGCCGCACAGGCACGGGGAACGGCCGCCGAAGCCGTCACGGGCAGCTGATGACCTGGCCCGCGTAGGAGAGGTTGCCGCCGAAGCCGAAGAGGAGGACCGGGGCGCCGGAGGGGATCTCCCCGCGCTGGACCAGCTTCGACAGGGCCATCGGAATGCTGGCGGCCGAGGTGTTGCCGGACTCGATGACATCGCGGGCGACGACCGCGTTGACGGCGCCGATCTTCGCTGCGAGGGGCTCGATGATCCGCAGGTTCGCCTGGTGGAGGACGACCGCGGCCAGTTCCTCCGGGGTGACTCCGGCCTTCTCGCACACCTTGCGGGCGAGCGGCGGGAGCTGGCTGGTGGTCCAGCGGTAGACCGACTGGCCCTCCTGGGCGAAGACCGGCGGCGAGCCCTCGATCCGAACCGCGTTGCCCATTTCCGGGATCGAACCCCACAAGACCGGGCCGATGCCCGGCTCCTCGCAGGCCTCGACGACGGCCGCGCCCGCTCCGTCGCCGGTGAGCACGCAGGTGGTGCGGTCGGTCCAGTCGGTGATCTCGGTCATCTTGTCGGCACCGATGACCAGCGCGCGGGTGGCGGAGCCGGCCCGGATGGCGTGGTCGGCGGTGGCCAGGGCATGGGTGAAGCCCGAGCAGACGACGTTGATGTCCATCACGGCGGGGCCGCCGCCCATGCCCAGCTTGGCGGCGACGCGCGCGGCCATGTTGGGCGAACGGTCGATCGCGGTCGACGTGGCGACCAGCACCAGGTCGATGTCGTCCGGGGTCAGGCCGGCGCCGGCCAGCGCCTTGCCCGCAGCCTGGTAGGCCAGCTCGTCCACCGGTTCGTCCGGGCCGGCCATGTGGCGCGTGCGGATGCCGACGCGGGACCGGATCCACTCGTCGGTGGTGTCGACCATGGCCGCGAGGTCCTCGTTGGTGAGCACCTTCGCGGGCTGGTAGTGCCCGAGCGCCACCACGCGTGAACCGGTCATGGGCAGGGTCCCCCCTTGTACGGAAGTCAGGATCACCCAGCTTTGCCTGCTACTGGTGGGTACGCGTGCGCGTGACCCGACAGGATTCAGGCACCGGATTTTGGAGCTTCCCGAGGATCCACCTGCCGGGAGCGTCGCGGGAAGCGGAACCGGGACAATGAGCTCGTCGGGAACCGGCGAGCACAGAGGCGAGAACAGAAGGGGTGGGCTGATCACCATGGGACGGGTCACCGAGCGCCGTCGCGTCGTCCGGATCCGGAACGGCGGGGCGGGCATCCGGCCGGACACACTGGTGGCCGAGGAGCCGCTGGAGATACGACTGAACGGCAAACCGCTGGCCATCACGATGCGCACGCCGGGCGACGACTTCGCCCTGGCGGTGGGCTTCCTGGTCAGTGAGGGCGTGCTGGGCGCCGCCTCGGACGTGCAGGCCGTCACCTACTGCGAGGGGGCGACCCAGGAGGGTTCGAACACCTACAACGTGGTGAACGTCCAGCTGGCCGCCGGGGTCCCGGTGCCGGACATCACGCTGGAGCGGAACGTCTACACCACCTCCTCCTGCGGCCTGTGCGGGAAGGCCAGCCTGGACGCGGTCCGTACGGCGACCCGTTTCCCGGGGATCGCCGCCGATCCGGTACGGGTGCCCGCGGAGGTCCTCAGCGCGATGCCGGACCGGCTGCGCGAGGCCCAGAAGGTCTTCGACCGTACGGGCGGACTACACGCGGCCGGGCTGTTCACGGCGCAGGGCGAGCTGCTCGACCTGCGGGAGGACGTCGGCCGGCACAACGCGGTGGACAAGATCGTGGGCCGGGCGTACCAGTCCGGGCGGCTCCCCCTCGCCGGCGCGGTCCTGCTGGTGTCGGGCCGGGCCTCCTTCGAGCTGGTGCAGAAGGCCGTGATGGCGGGCATCCCGGTGCTGGCGGCCGTCTCGGCGCCGTCCTCGCTGGCTGTGGACCTGGCCCTGGAGTCGGGGATGACGCTGGTGGGCTTCCTGCGGGGGCCAGACATGAACATCTACGCGGGCGAGGAGCGGATCACCCTGTAGGGGTACGCCGGAACAGTTCCCTGCCGTGTTCGTGCCCGCCGAGGAACGAGGCCACCACGTCGCTGCCGTCCCCCGGGGTGCCGCCTTTGCCGCTGCCGTGGAGCGTGAACCAACCGTCGCACGCCTGTACCGCGGGCGTTCCCTCGACGGTGGACTTGATCAGGATCAGGATCCCCGGATCTTCGTCCGAGTGGCGCTCGATGGTCCAGCTGCCCTCGCCGGTGAACGTGGCCGCCTGCTGGCTCCGAAGGCACTTCCAGCCCGTGAGGTCCGTGAGGCGGGCCCGGCCGTCGGCCAGGACCTCGACCCGCCCTCCGCGGTCGCCCTGCCACGTGCCGGTGACGTCCTGCGCCGTCAGCGGCACGGAGGGTTTGGCGTCTCTCAAGTCGAGGGACAGGGCCAGCCAGATCACCACAGCGACCAGCAGGCCGAACAACACGAGCACCGCGCGCGCGAGGTTCTGCATGTCAGCGCCCCCGGCGGACGCGGCGCGAGGATTCCTTGGCCGGCTTCGGGGCCGGGGGATCGATGCGGTGGAGGCCCAGGGTGGGCGGGAGCGGGGTGGTGCCGGGGCCCCCGGATTCGGCCCAGGCGATGATCTCGTCCGTCGCGGTGTCGTCCAGGGCCCAGCCGAACCAGGTCGCGCGGGCGCCGCGGCGGCGGGCCTCGGTGGTGGGCTGGACCACGATGACGTTGGCCCGGGCGCAGGGACCGAGGCAGTCGCTCGTACGGACGGCCAGGCGGCCCCCGGAGGCGGCGGCGGCCTCGCGCAGCCGGGCGAGCTGACCGGCGTGGTCGGAGCCGGGGTTCTTGCGGGGGTCACCGCAACAGCAGCCGCGGCAGACCACCAGCGTGCAGGGGCGTTCGGCGTGCGCGGCGAGCGGGCGTATCCAGGTCACCACCGAACGTTAACGGGCCCGGGGCGCGGGCCGTTCGAGCGCGGGCGAGACGTCCGCCACACGGTCGGCGGCGAGTTCGGGCAGCGGGTCCCGGGAGCGGCGCCGGGCGATGACCGCGCAGACCATCAGCTGCATCTGGTGGAAGAGCATCAGCGGGAGCACGGCGAGGGCGGCATGGGCCCCGAACAGCACGCTGGCCATGGGGAGTCCGGCGGCCAGGCTCTTCTTCGACCCGGCGAACTGGATGGCGATGCGGTCCGCGCGGCCGAAGCCGAGGCGGGCCGCGCCGTACCAGGTGACGAGGAGCATGACGGCGAGGAGCACGGCCTCCACGAGCATCAGGGCGGCGAGCCGCGGGAGGCTCACCCGGTGCCAGATGCCCGCGACCACGCCCGCGCTGAAGGCGGCGTAGACGACAAGGAGGATCGAGCCGCGGTCGACGTGGCCGAGGACCTGCTTGTGGCGGACGAGGAAGCCGCCGACCCGGGGGCGCAGGGCCTGTCCGAGGAGGAAGGGCAGCAGGAGCTGGAGGGTGATCTTCAGGAGGGAGTCGAGGGAGAAGCCGCCGCCCGCGCCGCCGCCGAGCAGGGCGGCGGCGAGGAGGGGGGTGAGGACGATGCCGGCCAGGCTGGAGAAGGAGCCCGCGCAGATCGCGGCGGGGACGTTGCCGCGGGCGATCGAGGTGAAGGCGATGGAGGACTGCACGGTCGAGGGGACCAGGCAGAGGAAGAGCAGGCCGTCGTAGAGCGGGGCGGTGAGCAGGCCGGGGACCAGGACGCGGGCGGCGAGGCCGAGGAGCGGGAAGAGTACGAAGGTGGCGGCGAGCACGGTGAGGTGGAGCCGCCAGTGGCGCAGGCCGTCGAGGGCCTCGCGGGTGGAGAGCCGGGCGCCGTAGAGGAAGAAGAGCAGGGCCACGGCCGCGGTGGAGGCGAGGTCGGCGGCGGTGGCGGCCGGGCCGCGGGCGGGGAGCAGGGCGGCGAGTCCCACGGTGGCGAGCAGGGCCAGGACGTACGGGTCCAGGGGCAGCCGGGCGGGGAGGTGCGGGCGGCGCATGCGGGGGTGCTCACTTGCTGTCGGGGCGGGGGCTCCCCCTCATCGTCGGCGGTGGGCGTTCATCGGGAAACCCGCACACCGCACTCACTGCCATCGCGTTCCGTGATGAACGCGGCTAGCGTGGCGGCATGTACGACCCCGTCCAGTTGCGGACCTTCCTCACGGTGGCCCAGACGCTCAGCTTCACGCAGGCCGCGGGGCGGCTCGGCGTGGGTCAGTCCACGGTCAGCCAGCACGTGCGGCGACTGGAGGAGGCGACGGGGCGCCTGCTGTTCGTCCGGGACACGCACAGCGTGGGGCTGACGGAGGACGGCGAAGCACTGCTCGGCTTCGCGCGGACGATCCTGGAGGCGAACGAGCGGGCGGCGGCCTTCTTCGCGGGGACGCGGCTGCGCGGGCGGCTGCGGTTCGGGGCCTCCGAGGACTTCGTGCTGACGCGCCTTCCGGAGATCCTCGAAGGGTTCCGGCACGAGCACCCCGAGGTGGATCTGGAGCTGTCGGTGGAGCTCTCGGGAACGCTGCACGAGCGGCTGGACGCGGGCCGTCTCGACCTGGTGCTGGCGAAGCGGCGGGGGCCGGGGGACGAGCGGGGCCGGCTCGTGTGGCGGGACCGGATGGTGTGGATCGGCGCGGAAGGGCTGCGGGTGGACCCGGAGCGCCCTGTTCCGTTGATTGTCTTCCCGCCGCCGGGCATCACCCGCGCCCGGGCGCTGGAGGTGCTGGAGCAGGAGGGGCGGGCGTGGCGGATCGCGTGCACGAGCGGAAGCCTGAGCGGTCTGATCGCGGCGGCCCGGGCCGGGCTCGGCGTGATGGCGCACACCCGGGGGCTGATCCCGCCGGGCCTGGTGCGGGTCGGCGGCCTGCCGGAGCTCGGGCCGGTGGAGTTCGCCCTGCTGCGCGGGCCGCGTCCGTCGGCCGCGGCCGAGGCGCTGGCGGCGGCGGTCCTGTCCGGCGCGGACCGGCTCACCCGCACCGGCTGACCGCCCGCACCGGCGGCCGGCTGGTCGTCGGACCCGCCGTATCGGCCCCGCCGTATCGGACCGGTCGTCGAACAACCCGCCCGCACCCTCTGGCCCGCACGTCAACGGCGTGAACACCGTGATCGCTGGGGAGGTCTTGTGGAGGTATCCGAAGGCCGGTCACCCTCTGTTGACCGTGCGGTACGTTCACCGCGGCGCGCGGAGAGGAGCGGGGCCTTGCGCGAGATCACCGTCCCACCGGTCGTCACGGGCGCACCCGTCGGCGGCCTGGCCGACATCGTCTTCCAGCACGCCCGCGAGGAGCCGGACCGGGTGGTGCTCGGCCGGAAGACCGACGGGGTCTGGCGGGACGTGACGTCCCGGGAGCTGGCCGCCGAGGTGCTCGCGCTCGCCCGCGGACTGCTGGCCCAGGGGGTGCGGTTCGGCGACCGGGTCGCCGTCATGTCCCGCACCCGGTACGAGTGGACCCTCTTCGACTTCGCCCTGTGGGCGATCGGCGCCCAGCCCGTCCCGGTGTATCCGACGTCCTCTGCCGATCAGGTGCACTGGATCCTCTTCGACTCCGACTGCACGGCCTGCGTGGTCGAGGACGAGGACCAGGCCATGACGGTCGGATCGGTCATCGACCGGCTCCCCCACCTGCGTCGGCTGTGGCAGCTCGACGCCGGGGCCGTGGACGAGATCGTCGCCGACGGCCGCGGGGTCGCCGAGGGCGTCGTGCACCGTCATCGGGGTGCCGTGACGCCCGGCGCGACCGCCACCGTCATCTACACCTCTGGGACGACGGGCCGGCCGAAGGGGTGCGTGCTCACGCACGCCAACTTCATGTACGAGACCGACACCCTGGTCAGCCGCTGGGAGTCGGTCTTCCGGGCCCGGCAGGGCGAGGAGCCGTCCACCCTGCTCTTCCTGCCGCTGGCGCACGTGTTCGGGCGGATGGTGGAGGTGGCCGCCGTCCGGGCCCGGGTGAAGCTGGGCCACCAACCGGCACTGGCGGCGGCCGAGTTGCTGCCGGACCTGGCCGCCTTCCGACCGACCTTCGTGCTGGGGGTCCCGCACGTCTTCGAGAAGGTCTTCGCGGGCGCCCGCCGCAAGGCGGAGGCGGAGGGGCGTACGGGCCCCTTCGACCGGGCGGTGGAGACGGCCGTGCGGTACGCGGAGGCGCGCGAGCGCAAGGCCTTCGGCGCCGGGCCGGGGCCCTCGGCCGCGCTGCGCATGGAGCACCAGCTCTTCGACCGGCTCGTCTACGGAAAGGTCCGCGAGGCCATGGGCGGCCGGGTGCGGCACGCCATGTCGGGCGGGTCGGCGATGTCCCGCCGCCTGGGGCTGTTCCTCGACGGTGCCGGTATCACGGTGTTCGAGGGGTACGGGCTAACCGAGTCGTGCGCGGCGGCCACCGCGAACCCGCCCGGTGCGACCAAGTACGGCACGGTGGGGCGACCGATCCCGGGCAGTACGGTGCACATCGCGGACGACGGGGAGGTCTGGCTGCACGGCAGCCACATCTTCTCCGGGTACCTCAACGACCCCCGGGCCACGGAAGCGGTCCTGCGCGGCGGCTGGCTGGCCACCGGCGACCTGGGCCGGCTGGACGCGGACGGGTACCTGACCATCACCGGGCGCAAGAAGGACATCCTGGTGACCTCCAACGGCAAGAGCGTCGCGCCCGCCGCGCTGGAGGAGCGGGTCCGTTCCCATCCGCTGGTGTCGCAGTGCGTGCTGGTGGGCAACGACCGGCCGTACATCGCGGCGCTGCTCACCCTGGACATGGACGGGATCGCCCACTGGCTGTCGATGCGCGGCCGGCCGCAGTTGCCGGCGGCGCAGCTGGTGGGTGACCCCGAGTTGACGGCGGAGGTGCGCCGGGCGGTGGTGGCCGCGAACACCCTGGTCTCACAGGCGGAGGCGATCCGCACCTTCCGGGTGCTGGGTGAGCAGTTCACGGAGGAGCGGGGTCTGCTGACCCCCTCGCTGAAGCTCAAGCGCCGGGCGATCGAGAAGGCGTACGCAAAGGAGGTCGCGGCCCTGTACTCCTCCTGAGCCTGGTCCGGCCGGGGGCGGTCGCGGCGCAGGTCCGGGCCGTCCGCCGGGTGCCTTTACCCCACAACTGACGGGCCGCCATTTCTACTCGTCGACATCATTGACGATCCGTCAGGTCCCGCACAGAATGCGGGGATTCCAACCGGAGGGGATCCCCGACATGTTGCGACCGATCCGCACCCTGGCCGCCGCGGCGGCGGCTCTCGCACTCGTCTCCGCCTGCAACTCCGCCTCCACCGGCGGCGCGTCCCCCGGCAAGCCGGGCGAGGCGCCCGGCAACTCCCGCGGGGTGAGCGACACCTCGATCAAGGTCGGCGGGATCGTGTCGATGACCAGCGCCAGCGGCTACAGCAAGAAGGACACCGACCTCGGCGCCAAGGCCCGCTACCTCCGGGCCAACGCCGAGGGCGGGATCAACGGACGCAAGATCGACTACCTCGGCGCGGAGGACGACGGCCAGGACCCCGCCAAGAACCTGGCCGCGGCCCGCAAACTCGTCCAACAGGACAAGGTCTTCGCCGTCTCCCCCATGAGCTCGGTGACCTTCTCCGGGGCCGACTTCCTGGAGCAGGAGAAGGTCCCCACCTTCGGCTGGGGCACCCTGCCCGCCTTCTGCGGACCCCAGCACATCTACGGCTTCAACGGCTGCCTGGTTCCCACCCCCGGCGGCACCCTCAACCAGACCTGGCCCGAGGGCATCGGCCAGATCCTCGGCGGGGCCCGGGGCAAATCGGTCGCGATCATCGCCAACGACAGCGACGCCGGCAAGTTCGGCATCCGGACCTTCCAGCAGGGCTTCACCAGTGCCGGGTTCGAGGTCTCCTACGCCAAGGCCTCCGTGCCCGCCACCGCCGTCCCGAGCGACTGGTCCGCGTACGTGAAGGAGATCCTCGCCGCCAACGGCGGCAAGGCGCCGGACGCCGTCGTCTCCGTCATGCAGACCCCGAACAACATCGGCCTGTTCACCGCGCTCAAGCGCAGCGGCTACCAGGGGCTGCTCTCCGACCCGACCGACTACGACCCCGGGCTGCTCGCCAAAGACGCCACCAAGCAGGCCCTCGACGGGGTGCACGTGCTGCTGCAGTTCCAGCCCTTCGAGTCGACCGATCCGAAGATGGCGCAGTTCAAGGCCGACATCAAGGCGGCCGCGGGCGGCCAGGAAGTACCCCTGAGCATGCACATGCTCACCGGGTACATGTCGGCCGACCTCTTCCTCGCCATCGCGCAGAAGGCCGGAAAGGAGCTGACCGTCGAGTCCTTCCAGGCCGCCGCACGGGGCTTCTCCGACACCGGCACGCTCGTCGGCGACCGCGCGGAGCCCAAGGGACAGAAGGACAGCTTCGGCTGCGGGGCACTCGTACAGCTGAAGAACGGCGCGTACGAGGTCTCCGTACCGTTCAAGTGCTACGAACCCATCCCCTTCAAGTAGGGCCGCGACATGGGGGATCTGCTCGTCTTCGTACTGAGCGGTCTGGTCTCCGGCGCCCTGTACGCACTGCTCGCCACCGGGCTGGTGTTGTCGTACTCGGCGTCCGGACTGTTCAACTTCGCGCACGGGGCCACCGCCTACCTGTGCGCGCTCACCTTCTACGAGCTGCACTCGGGGTGGGGCTGGCCCGCCGTCCCGGCCGCCCTGCTGGTGGTCTGCGTCCTGGCCCCCGGTCTCGGCTGGGGGCTGGACCGGCTGATGTTCCGAAGGCTCGCCCGGGTCGGCGAGACCGCGCAGATCGTGGCCACCATCGGGCTGCTGGTGGCGCTGCCGGCCGCCGGGCTGTGGCTGGTCGAACTGCTGGCCGGGGCGGGCGCGCCGGTGAAGCCGGCGGAGAACCAGTTCGGGCTGCCGGGAGTGGGGCCCAGCCCCGCGCGGTCCTGGCAGCTCGCGGACGGCGTCGGCATCGACTCCGACCAACTGATCACCTGGGTGGTGACGGCCGTGGTGGCGGTGGCCCTGTGGGTGCTGATGCGGCACACGCGGCTTGGGTTGCAGCTGCGGGCCGCCGTCGACAACCGCTCGCTGACCGAACTGCGCGGCATCAGTGCCGACCGGCTGTCGTCGGTGGCCTGGATGATCGCGTCGGGCCTGGCGGGCCTCGCGGGGGTGCTGGCGACCCCGCTGCTCGGGCTGTCGGCGCACGACTTCACCCTCTTCCTGTTCGTGTCGGCCACGGCGGCGGTCATCGGGCGGTTCGCTTCCGTGCCGCTCGCCTTCGCGGGCGGACTCGGGCTGGGAGTGCTGCAGAACCTGGTGGCCGGATACGCGTCCTTCGCGGAGTCCGTCACCGGCTTCCGGACGGCCGTACCCTTCCTGATCCTGTTCGGCGGACTGCTGGTGCTGACCCGTACGGCGCGCACGGCGGGGGTCGCGGCCGTGGACGCGCCGCCGATCGACCATCTGGCCGGGGCCCCGTGGGGGCGACGGTGGGGGGTGTGGGCCGCGGGTGCGGCAACGCTGAGCGTGGCGCTCTACACCGTGACCACCCCCTTCTGGAGCGGGCTACTGGCGCAGGGGCTGGCCATCGCGCTCGTGTTCATGTCCTTCACGGTGGTGACCGGACTCGGGGCGATGGTGTCGCTGGCGCAGGGCACCTTCGTGACCGGCGCCGCACTCGTGGCCGGGCTGCTCATGAGCCGGGGCTGGCCCTTCGTGGCCGCGCTGGCGGTGGGCACCTGCGCGGCGGCCCTGTTGGGGGCGCTCGTCGCACTGCCGGCACTGCGGCTGGGGGGCAGGTCCCTGGCCCTGGCCACGCTGGCGCTGGCCTTCCTGGCCGATCAGGTGCTGTTCCAGCTGCGCTGGCTGCGCAACGGCGATGCGGGATGGTCGATCCCGCGACCGGTGTTCGGACCGGTGGACCTCTCCGACGACCGGGCGCTGGCGGTCGCCCTGGTGGTGCTGGTCGCGGTGGTGGCGGCCGGGCTGACCGCGCTGCGCAACTCCCCGTCGGGGCGGGCGATGCTGGCGGTACGGTCGGCCCCGGCGGCGGCGGTCGCCTCGGGGGTCTCCGTACTGCGCACGAAACTGCTGCTGTTCACCCTGTCGGCGGGGCTGGCCGGGTTCGGGGGCGTGCTGTACGCGTCGTACAACACCCGGATCACGGCGACGGACTTCACGGCGATGACCGGGCTGGTGTGGCTGGCGGTGGTCGTGGCGGCGGGTGTGCGCAGGCCCCAGTACGCGGTGGTGGCAGGGCTGGTGTTCGCCGTCGCTCCACCGCTGCTGGCGGACCACGTGACGGCGTCGGCGCACCTGCCGGTGATCCTCTTCGGGCTGGCGGGCCTGGCTCTGGCCAATGATCCGGACGGGTACTGCGCGGCGGTGCCGGTGCGGCTGGCGCGGCGGCGCGCGGCGGGGCCACCGCCCCGGACCCCCGTGCAGCCGGGCTCGACGGAACGGCCCGCCACCGCTTCCCGGGGCTCCGCCCCGGACCCGACGGGGGCTCCGCCCCCGGACCCCCGCGCCTCGAATGCCGGCGGGGCTGAATGTGCCCTGGAGCTGCGGGGCGTCACCGCCGGGTACGACGGCGGGCTCGTGCTGCACGGAGTCGACCTCACCGTCCGCGCGGGCGAGATCCTCGCCGTGCTCGGGCCGAACGGGGCCGGGAAGAGCACCGCCTGCCGGGTCGCCGCCGGGCTGCTGCCGGTCGGGGCCGGGGCGGTGTACGTGGGCGGGCGGGACGCGACCCGGGACGGGCCCGTGCGCCGGTCGCGGGCCGGGGTGCTGCTCGCTCCCGAGGGACGCGGGATCTTCCCCGCGCTCACCATCGAGGAGAACCTGGCCCTGTACCTGCACGACGCCGACGCCCGGGCCGCCGTCTACGCACGCTTCCCGCGGCTCGCGGAGCGGCGCGCGATCCCCGCCGGAGCGCTCTCGGGCGGGGAGCAGCAGATGCTGGCCCTGGCTCCACTGCTCCAGCAGCCGCCCGCGGTGCTGATCGCCGACGAACCTTCGCTCGGGCTCGCCCCGCGCGTGGTGGAGGAGGTGTACGCACTGCTCACCGAGCTCCGCGCCGCGGGAACGGCGCTGCTCCTGGTGGAGGAGAAGGCGGCCGAGATCCTCGGGATCGCCGACACCGTGGCCTACCTCTCCCAGGGCCGGGTCTCCTGGTGCGGGCCCCGGGCCGAGGTGGAGGCGGACCGGCTCACCGAGGCCTACCTGGGGATGGCGACATGAGCGGGGGCGGGTACGTACTCGAGGCCCGCGGGGTCGGTGTGCGCTTCGGCGGCGTCCGGGCGCTGGCCGGGGTGGACCTCGGGGTGCGCGCGGGCGAGGTGTGCGGGCTGATCGGGCCGAACGGCGCCGGGAAGACCACGCTGTTCGACGTGTTGTCCGGGATCCGCCGCCCCGACCAGGGGCGGATGCTGCTCGACGGGGTGGACGTCACCCGCCGCTCCCCCGTCTGGCGGGCCCGGCACGGGATACGCCGGACGTTCCAGCGGCAGCAGTTATTCGGGCAGCTGAGCGTGGCCGACAACGTGCTGGTGGCGCAGGAGTGGCAGGGCGGCGGGGGCGGGCCGGCCGCCGATCTCCTCGCCCTGCCGGCCCGGCGGGCCCGGGAGCGCGAGCGCCGGGCCCGCGGCCAGCGGGTGCTGGCCGACTGCGGGATCGGCGCGCTCGGGGCCTCGTACGCCGGCGGGCTGCCCGTCGGGCAGGCCCGGATGGTGGAGCTGGCCCGTGCGGTGGCCGATCCGCCCCGGGTGCTGCTGCTGGACGAGCCGGCGTCGGGCATGTCCGCGCCCGAGCGCGGCCGGCTCGCGGAGGTCGTGCGTGCGCTGGCGGAGCGGGAGGGCTGCGCGGTGCTGCTGGTCGAGCACAACGTGGCCTTCGTGATGGAGCTGTGCGCGCGGGTCGTCGTCCTGGACCTGGGGACGGTGCTGGCCGAGGGCACTGCGGCCGAGGTCAGGGCGAACCCGCTGGTGCGGGAGGCGTACCTCGGGACCTCATGAGGACGCGCACGAAAACATTGGCGGGAATACGTCGCACGAGGGGCCGGTTATCGCCCCTCGTGCAGCGCTCCACCACCATCGCCGCATCAACGCACCAACGCTCCGACGTGAGGGAACGACCAGACGTGAACCAGGTCCCCGCCATCAAGCTCAACAACGGCACGCTCATGCCCCAGCTCGGCTACGGCGTCTGGCAGGTGCCGGACGCGGAGGCGGAACGCGCCGTCGGGACGGCCCTGGAGGCCGGTTACCGCAGCATCGACACGGCCGCCATCTACGGCAACGAGGCGGGCACCGGCAAGGCCGTCGCCGCCTCCGGGCTGGCGCGCGAGGAGCTGTTCGTCACCACCAAGCTGTGGAACGGCCGGAAGCAGGAGTGGGGCCGTGACCAAGTGCTGCGCGCCTTCGACGATTCCCTGGCCAAGCTGCGCCTGGACCACGTCGACCTGTACCTGATCCACTGGCCGCGGCCGATGCGCGACGACTTCGCCGCCATCTGGAAGACCTTCGAGGAGATCGCGGCGAGCGGCCGCGCCAAGGCGGTCGGCGTGTCGAACTTCCGCCCGGCCGACCTGGAGCGCATCGCCGCCGAGAGCGAGCTGGTCCCGGCCGTGAACCAGGTCGAGCTGCACCCGCTCTTCCCGCAGGCCGAACTGCGCGCCGTGCACGCCGGGCGCGGGATCGCCACCGAGGCCTGGTCCCCGCTGGGCCAGGGCAAGGAGCTGCTGACCCTCCCGGCCGTGGCCGCGATCGCCGCCGCGTACGGGCGCAGTGCTGCGCAGGTGGTACTGCGCTGGCACCTCCAGCACGGGAACATCGTGATCCCGAAGTCGGTGACCCCCGCGCGCATCCGGGAGAACCTGGACGTGTTCGGCTTCGAGCTGGCGGCCGCGGACATGGCGGCGCTGGACGCTCTGGGCGCGGGCGCGGCGGGCCGGCGGATCGGGCCGGACCCTGCCGAGTTCGACGTGTGACGCGATCCGGGTTCGGGTTCGGGGTCCGAGTCCGCTCCCGGCTCCGGGCGGGCCTTCGCGCGGGTCAGACGCGTACGAAGCTGCGTATGCGGTACGTCGGCTCCGCGCGCGGGACGTCCTGGTCCGGCAGCAGTTCCAGCCGGGCCGCCAGCTCCTGTGCGGTGATGCCGCGCGGGACGATCCGGGAGGCGTACCGGCCCGCGAGCAGGGACTTGGCGGAGCCGCGCGGGGTACGGCCCTGGCCTCGGCCGGTGAAGAGGGCCTCGCCGACCGCCAGCAGGCCCGCCCTGGCCGCGTAGGCCTCGACCTCCCCGGAGGCGTCCGAGGGGGTCGGGGTCAGGTGTGCGGCGAAGACGGCGTCGATGTCGCTGCCGACGTCGTGCGCCGAGTCCTTGTCCACGGTGGCGAGGAAGACCCCGCCGGGCCGCAACACGCGGGCGGCCTCGGCGATCACCGCCGGCACCAGTCCCGGCTCGCGCAGCAGGTGCAGCAGCCACACCGCGCTGACCGCGTCCACGGACTGCGACCGGACCGGCAGCCGGGCGGCGTCGGCGAGGGTCACCGGGATGCCGCGCCGCACCGCGATCGCGGCCATGCCGTGGGAGGCGTCCGCGCCCAGGACCCGCAGGGCGGGGCGGCTGATCCGGCTGGTGACGATGCCGGTGCCGCAGCCGAGGTCGAGGAGGGTGCGCGCGTCGGCGGGAAGCAGCTCGAGGACGGCGGCGGCCGCGGCCTCGGCGCGCGGGACGCCGCCGCGGGTGGCGTCGTAGGCCTCGGCCTCGGCGTCGTAGTCGAGCAGGGATCTCACGGACGGTATGTGCGTGGTCATCAGCTCGCGCCGTGGGCCGGGGCGAGGGCCTCGACGCGTTCGGCGAGGGCGAAGTCGGACTCCGTCACCACGCCGCCCGCATCATGGCTGTTCACGGAGAGCCGGACCGTGTTGTAGCCGAGCGTCAGGTCGGAGTGGTGGTTCAACTCCTCCTGAACGGAGGAGATGTGGACGACGAGGGCGCTCGCGGCGAAGTGCGTGCCCAGCCGGTAGGTGCGGAAGATCCGGTCGTCCTCGAAGGCCCAGCCGGGGAGTTCCCGCAACCGGTCCTCGATCTCCTTCTGTGACAGCGGCTCACTCGGCATGCACCGGCTCCTTTTCCCCGTGACGTGTAGTCAAGGTTCCCACAGTGCACACCGGGCCAATCCTTTCGCGCCATAGTGCGCTCGGGTGCTCCTACACCTTCCAGGTCCGGCGCACCCCCCATATGCTCCTGCGCCGAACACACTGTTACCTGCGGTAACGAGGGGGCATCCGTCATGGCGGGCACAGGAAGTTCCAGGCGTACGTTCATCGCGGGCGCGGGCGCGGCGACCGCCGCCGGGGCGGTCCTGGCCGGGGCCGGGGCGGCTCCTGCGGCAGCTGCCGGGGCCGGACCGGCGCCCGCCGGACGGCGCGTCGCGGTGCTCGGCGGCGGGGTGGCGGGCCTGACGGCGGCGCACGAACTCGCCGAGCGCGGATACGCCGTGACCGTGTACGAGCGGCGGGCCCTCGGCGGCAAGGCGCGCAGCATGGACGTACCCGGCAGCGCCCGCGGCGGGCGCCGGCCGCTGCCCGCCGAGCACGGCTTCCGTTTCATCCCCGGCATCTACCACAACCTGCCCGACACCATGCGGCGCATCCCGTTCCCCGGGAACGCGGCCGGGGTGTGGGACAACCTCGTCGCTCCGCGCGAGATGATGTTCGCCCGGGCGGCCGGGCGCGAGGACCTTCGCGGACCGATCCCCTGGCCCGGGCACTCCCCCGCCGAACTGACGCCCGAGGAGATCCGGCGCGCCCTCGCCGGCATCCTGCAGACACTGGTCCGGCTCCCGCCGCACGAGACGGCGTACTTCGTCGACCGCGTGCTGGTCTTCCTGACCAGCTGCGACGAGCGGCGCGAGGAGGTCTGGGAGCGGACGCCGTGGTGGGACTTCGTGCGCGCGGAGCAGATGTCGAACGAGTACCGGCGCATCCTCGCCGTCGGCATCACCCGCAACATCGTGGCGACCAAGGCCGAGGAAGCCTCCACCCGTACGGTCGGCACCCTCGGCGAGGCCTTCGTCCTCAACGCGCTGGGGCGCGGGGCGGACGGCCCGCCCGACCGGATCCTCAACCTGCCGACCAACGAGGCCTGGATCGACCCCTGGGAGGCCCATCTCCGTTCCCTCGGGGTGGAGTTCAGGATCGGCTGGACCGTACGGGAGGTGCGCTACGCAGGTGGCCGGGTGAGCGGGGTCGCCGTCGAGGGCCCGGACGGCGCCGGGCGGACCGTCACTGCCGACCACTACGTGAGCGCCCTGCCCGTCGAGCACGCCCGCCGCACCTGGAGCGCGGCGCTGCGGGCCGCCGATCCGATGCTGGGGCGCTGCGACAAGCTACAGACGGACTGGATGACCGGCATCCAGTTCTATCTGACCGAACGGGCCGAGCTGGTCCACGGCCACCTCAACTGCATCGATTCACCGTGGTCGTTGACGGCGATCCAGCAGGCCGAACACTGGCCGTCCCGCGACTTCCCGGCCGACTACGGCGACGGAACGGCGGTCGACTGCCTGTCGGTGGACATCTCCGAGTGGGACGAGCCGGGCATCCTGTACGGGAAGACGGCCAAGCAGTGCACGCGCGAGGAGGCGGCGCGCGAGGTGTGGGCCCAGCTGAAGGCCTCCCTCAACGACACCGGGCGGACCCTGCTGACCGACTCCGCGCTGCACTCGTGGTTCCTGGACCCGGGCGTGGACGGGATCGGCACCCCGCACCCCACCAATCAGGACGAGCTGCTGATCCACCCGGTCGGCACCCTGCACAACCGGCCGAGCGCCGGCACCCGCATCCCGAACTTCTTCCTGAGCGGGGACTACGTCGCCGTCGACATCGACCTCGCGACGATGGAAGGGGCCAACGCCTCGGCGCGCGCGGCCGTCAACTCCCTCCTGGACCGGGACGGTTCCGACGCCCCGCGGTGCGCCGTCCATCCGATGTACCGGGCGCCGGAGCTGGAGCCCGCCAAACGGCACGACCGGTGGCGCTACCGTCTCGGCCTGCGCAACGTGTTCGACCTGGGCTGACCCCTCTCAGCTAACGTCGTACGCATGACGACGACGAGTGTGGGCACCTTGCTGCGCGCCTGGCGGGAGCGGCGCGGCATCAGCCAGCTGGAGCTGGCGGGCCGCGCGGACTCCTCGTCCCGGCACATCAGTTTCATCGAAACGGGCCGGTCCCGGCCGAGCGAGGAGATGGTGCTGCGGCTCGCCGGCCATCTCGACGTACCGATGCGGGAGCGCAACTCCCTGCTGCTCGCGGCGGGTTATGCCCCGCACTACGCGCACACCGCGCTGGACGACCCGGCGATGGAGACGCTGCGCGAGGGCATCGCCCGGCTACTGGCCGGGTACGAGCCCTACCCGGCCCTGGTCGTGAACGCCGTGTACGACGTCGTCGCCGCCAACCAGGGCATCGCGATGTTGCTGGACGGGCTGCCGGAGCACCTGCTGACCCCGCCGCTGAACGCCATGCGGATCACCCTGCACCCCGAGGGCCTGGCCCCGCGGATCCACAACCTCAGGGAGTGGCGCGGGCACCTGCTGGCGCAGATGGAACGGCAGATCGCACTGGCCCGCTCCGAGCCGCTGCGCGCCCTGTACGAGGAGGTGTCGGCCTATCCGGTCGCCGAGCGCCCGGGCGGCGACAGCGCCCCGGAGGAGGCCACCCCGTACATCGCGCTGCCACTGGTCATCGAGCACGACGGGCACCTGCTGTCCTTCGTGTCGTCCATCGCGACCTTCAACACGCCGATGGACGTGACCGTCGCCGAGCTGGCCATCGAGACGATGCTCCCGGCCGACCCGGCGACGGTGAAGTACCTGCGGTCACTGGGAGGCTGAGCCCGAGCGCAGGGCGAGCTGCTGGAGCACGGCGAAGCCGGCCACGGTGACGGCCTGCGCCGGGATCCACAGCAGCCCGGCGGTGGTGGGCTCGAACCAGAGCGCCAGCGACGCCAGGCTGAGGGCGGCCCAGACGTAGTTCGTCTCGATGACGAGCTTCACGGGAAGGACGGGCGGCTGCCGCCGCGAGGCGAGCCATCCGACGCCGGCCCCGTACGCGACGAGGAGGATCCCGAGTTCCAGCAACAGCCCCTGCCCGACCCCGAGCAGCCTGCCGAGCGGGGCGGACAGGGCGACGTAGGCGAGTCCGTTGGCGGTGGTGACCACCGAGTCGAGGGCGAGGAACCGGCGCAGCGCGGTCTGCGGGACGCGGTTGCGGGCGAAGCCGGCGAGCGGGGTCGCGGACATGGGAATCAGCCTCCATCGAGGTCGAACGGCCGGGTGGGACACGGATCCCGGGACCGAGTGCGCGGCCCCGGAACCCGATGCGCCCACTGTGCCGGGGCCCGCGAAGAGGGTCGATTACCCCGGAGGTAATCCCAGTTGGGGCAGGCATGCGCCGTTGAGGTGTTGGTCGGCGACTCATGAGCTGCGGGTGAACAGCGGAGCACCGAGAGCCATCATGTCCGTCCGGGGCTGGCGAGCCCGGGGTCAACGGCGACGGCGCTTGACGATCACCGTGATGCCGAGACCGAGGCACACCGCAGCGACGGCGCCGAGTGCCGGCCACTGCCAGGAGAAGCCGGCTTTCGCAGCCGCTGATTCCGCGCGTGGCGCCGCAGCCGCTGTTTGACCGGCGCTGGGTGTGGCGGCCTTCACCGGGGCCGGGCCGTCCAAGGGGTCAACGTCAGGTGCCCCCGGGTCCCCCGCGCGATCGAGCAGCACCTTGCTGGGGCGGGGGATTCCGTAGCCGACGTAGTCGTTGCGCTTGACGCCGTCGCGGGGGGCGCCGGCGGTCTGGATGAGGACGCGGGCCACCTGGTTCGCGGTCCAGTCGGGGTGGGCCGACCAGACGAGTGCGGCGGAGGCGGAGGCCAGTGCGGTGGCGTACGAGGTACCTCCGTCCGACATGCACCAGGCGGTGTTCTCCTTGCAGCGGATCGGGGTTTTGCCACCGAAGGAGGCCAGGTCCGTGTCCTGCCCGTGGGAGGACAACGGCATGGGGTCACCGTTGATGTCAACGGCTCCTACGCCGAGGATTCCCGGCAGTATGGCGATGGGGTTGGTGGAGTTGTTTCCCGCGCCTTCGTTACCCATCGCGGTGAAAACAAGCACGCCCTTGCTCTGGGCGTACTCGACAGCAGGCCTGAGCTTGTCGAACGACCACCAGCCGCCGATGGACAGGTTGATGATTTTGGCGCCGTTGTCAGCCGCGTACCGAACGCCCTTGGAGGCTTCGCCGATCGCGCCGAACGCCATGGCCGTGCCGATGCTGGTGCGGATGGGCATCACCTTGGCGCCGGGAGCGAGGCCCCGCGGGCTGCCCGCTGAGCCGTCGCCGACGATCGCCGCGGTCATGGTGGTCCCGTGCCCGTCGAAATCGTCGTGCGGCGGGTACTTCTGGTCCGGGTGGTTGACCGGCGGCTCCATGAACGACACGCCCGGGAGGACTCGCCCCTCCAAACCCGGCACATCCTTGACGCCGCTGTCGATGACGGCCACCGTGATGCCGGTGCCGTCCGCCACCTTCCACATCTCCTGGGCTCGCATCTTCGTGAGGTACTCCGGCAGGTCGGTATCGGCGGCAGCCGGCATCACCGTGCCCGCGCTGATCGCCCCGACTGCGACGATCATGGCCGCCGCTCTCCGCCACGACCCGTTTCGACGTATGCTGCCCCGCATTTATGCCCCTCTGTGTCCACGCGCGCTGCAATCTCGCGCGGACCCACCCCATCACACTGTCCGTCCAGGGCAGCACCTGACTCTCCGTGAACTCCGGCTCCTGTGAGGCACGACACCCCGCCCATGTGCGGCTGGTGACACGGTTCTCCCCAGCACCTCAGCGTAGGGGTTCAGGCGCTGCCCGGTCGGGAGCTCCAGCGGGATCGAGCGCACCCCACGGGGTCACCTCATTGGTGCGCGTCACTGCGGCGTTCCGGCCTGGGCGACCCGTCAGATCGGCAGCGGCGCGTGCCAGCGCGTTCCGGGGTCTTCCTGCCCGTACTCGCCGGGGGAACCCGCCTGCTGCGTCGGGACACCGGTGATGCGCCCCCTGCCGACGAGGCCGCCCCCGGGCCCCGTCGCCCACATGACGAACTCGTCGCCGGCGGCCAGGTGCGCAAGGTGCCGTCCGACGCTCCAGGAACTGAGTTCGTGGCCGTCCTGCCGGTACCTGTCGAGCTCGAACTCCTCCTGGTTGCACGCCAGAAGCCACGTCGCCATACCCACCCCCGTTGGGTCGAGGAGATCCACCACACGAGGCTACGACAGGGCACCGACAACCCGCGGACCCCACCCGCCACGCGCACCTGCACGCCCGCCCCCGGGGATGCCGACCTTCGTGAGCTGTACGGCAGGAAACGTTGGGGGTTCCTCTGGTTCGGCCGAGGGCGGGGGGCTAGGCTTCGCGAAGTCGATTCACTCGAACACCTTGTCGACATATGGAGAATCCGCCGGTGCGAGCCGCCGCCCGACCCGATCTCGCCACCATCCGGGGTCGCACCACGGGCACACGACGTACGCAGCACCGTCACGCGGCCCGGCCGGCTGTCGCCCCGGGGCCGGAAGTCACTGGCCGACCACTTGGACGACCTCCTCGCGCGCTCGGGGCAGCTCGGAGTTCCGGGCACGAAGGGCGGGACGCCGACCGAGGGCGCCACCGCTGAGGGAGAAACACCGTGCCGCGCCGCGACCCGCAGCCGCCGGTCGCCGCATCCCTCACGCCGATGCCCTCAGCACGGCCCTGACAGAGAGCACGCCACGATGAACCAGTCCACCCCGCCCCGCCACGCGGTCGTCATCGGCGGCAGTCTGGTCGGCCTCCTCGCGGCGGCCGTCCTCGCCGAGCACGCAACGGTCACCGTCATCGACGCCGACCCGCTGCCCGGGGGTTCGGCCCCGCGCCGTGGACTCCCGCAGGCCCGGCACACCCACCTCCTGTGGTCGGGCGGTGCCCGGGCCATCGAAGAGATCCTGCCCGGCATCACCGACGACTGGACGAAGGCGGGTGCCATCCGCCGCAGCCTGCCCACCGACCTGGTCACCAAGACCGCCCACGGCTGGATCCCGCGCTTCGGGGAGAAGCAGTTCAACATCTCCTGCAGTCGCGATCTCCTCGATGCGGTGGTCCGCGCCCGGGTGACCGCTCTGCAAGGGGTCTCCACGCTCCAGCGGAGCCGCGTCCGCGCCCTGGAGGGCACGGCGTCCCGGGTCACCGGCGTGCTGGTCGACACCCCCGAGGAAGCGGGCCGACTGGTGACCGCCGACCTCGTGATCGACGCGAGCGGCCGCGGCTCGCGCGCCCGGACCTGGCTCCAGGCGCTCGGCGTCAGCGGCATCCGGCAGGCCGAGGTCGACTCGGGCCTCGTCTACGCGACGAGGATCTTCGAAGCCCCGCCCGGAGCCCACGAGATGGGCTTCCCCATCGTCAACATCCAGTCCGACCCCCGGGTGCCCGTCCCGGGCCGGACGGCCACGGTCGTGCCCATCGAGAACGGCCAGTGGCAGGCCACCCTCTCCGGGACCCGGGGCGGCCAGCCGACCGACGACCCCGACGCGTTCATCCCGTTCGCCAAGGCCGTCCGCGACCCGATCGTCGGTGAGCTCCTGGAGGGCCGCAAGCCCCTGACGGACGTCGCCGTCACCCAGGGCACCGCCAACCGCCGGATCTACTTCGAGAAGGCCGAGCTGCCCGACGGGTTCTTCGCCGTCGGCGACTCCGTCGCCACCTTCAACCCGCTGTACGGACAGGGCATGTCCGTCGCGGCCCAGGGCATCCTGGCCGTACGCACCCTGCTGCGGGCGAAGGGGCTGGAGCATCCCGGCATCGGCCGCGAGGCGCAGCGTGCGATCGCCCCGCAGGTCAGCACCGCCTGGGAGCTCGCCACGTCGCAGGACATCCTCTACCCGGGGGCCACCGGGATGGAGCCGCGCGCCGGCACCGGCCTGCTCAACCGGTACGTCGACCGGCTGATGACGGGAGCCACGACCGATGAGGCGCTCACCGCCGCCCTGTTCGAGGTCATCACCATGAGCACCGCGCCCACCCACTGGATCCGCCCCTCGATGGTCTGGCACGTCCTGCGCACCTCGGACCGGGGCGCGCTGAAGGCGCCGCCGCTCACCGCCGCCGAGCGGGCCGTCGCCGGACTCGACCCGGTCGGTGCCTGAGGCGCACGGATCCCGGACGTCCGGACCGGCTCCCGGCTCCCGGCTCCCGGCTCCCGGGGAAAGCACGACGCCCCGGACCGAGGCCGGGGCGTGCGTGCGCGTGTGCGGGATCCGCGCGGTGGGATCAGAGCTCCGCGAGGTCCAGTCCGGCCTGCGCGGCGGCCGCCTGCACGGTCTGCTCCAGCAGTACGGCGATGGTCATCGGGCCGACACCACCCGGTACCGGCGTGATCAGCGAGGCCCGGGCGGCGGCCGACTCGAAGTGCACGTCGCCGACGTTGCCCTCGTTGTACCCGGCGTCCAGGACCACCGCGCCCGGCTTGATGTCCTCGCCGCGGATGAACTCGGCCTTGCCGACGGCGGCGACCAGCACGTCCGCCTGGCGCACGATCGAGGGCAGGTCCTGGGTCCGCGAGTGGCAGTAGGTGACGGTGGCGTTCTGCTCCAGCAGCAGCATCCCGGCCGGCTTGCCGAGGATCGCGCTGCGGCCGACGACGACGGCGTGCTTCCCGGTCAGGTCGACGTCGTAGGCGGCGAGCAGCCGCATGATGCCGCCGGGGGTGCAGGAGACGAAGCCCGGCAGCCCGAAGCCCATGGCGGCGAAGGAGTGCATGGTGACCCCGTCGACGTCCTTGCCCGGGGCGATGGCCTCGAAGGCGGCGCGCTCGTCGATGTGGTGCGGGACGGGGTGCTGGAGCAGGATGCCGCTGATCTCCGGGTCCTCGGACAGCGCGGTGAGGGTGGCCACCAGCTCCTCGGTGGTGGTCTCGGCCGGCAGCTCGACGTGGCGGGAGGTGATCCCGGCCTTGGCGCAGCGGTTCTGCTTCATGCGGACGTAGGTCACGGAGGCCGGGTCCTCGCCGACCAGCACGGTCGCGAGACAGGGCGCGGTGCCGGTGCGCTCCGTGATCTTCGCCGCGTGGGCGGCGGTCTGCTCCGAAATGCGGCGGGCGAGGGCCGTGCCGTCCATCAGCCGGGCGGAGCCGGTGGCAGGGGCGGTGGCAGTCTGGGCGGTCGTCACGGGGTCTCCTGAACGTCGCTGCGGATCGCGGTTCGCCCAGGCGCGCGGCAGCCGACGTACCGGAGGTCCACGGGTACGCCGGGCCGCTCCCCGGTGGTGATCCACCCGAACGCCAGTCACGGCCCGCCGACCACTGTAGTCGACATATCCGGTGGTTGTCGGGCGTCCGACCTGGGACGATCAAGGCATGACGCGTACTTTCGACCATCTTGTCGCCGAGGCCGAGTCCGTCTCCGTGGACGGCTGGGACTTCTCCTGGCTCGACGGCCGGGCCACCGAGCAGCGCCCCTCCTGGGGCTACCAGAAACTGATGAGCGAGCGCCTGGCCCAGGTCCGGTCCGCGCTGGACATCCAGACCGGCGGGGGTGAGGTCCTGGCCGGATGCGCTCCGCTGCCACCGTTGATGGTCGCCACCGAGTCCTGGCCGCCCAACATCGACAAGGCGACGCGGCTGCTGCACCCGCTGGGCGCCGTGGTGGTCGCCGACGCCGACGAGCCGCCGCTGCCCTTCGGCGACGCTGCCTTCGAGCTGGTGACCAGCCGGCACCCGGTGACCATCTGGTGGGAGGAGATCGCGCGGGTGCTGACGCCGGGCGGCAGCTACCTCTCGCAGCAGGTAGGTCCGGCGAGCGTCTTCGAGCTCGTCGAGTACTTCCTCGGCCCGCAGCCGGAGGAGGTCCGGCGCGGCCGGCACCCCGACGACGCGGTCGCCGACGCCACCGCGGCCGGCCTCGAAGTCCTCGATCTGCGCTCCGAACGACTGCGCACGGAGTTCCACGACATCGGAGCCGTGATCTACTTCCTACGGAAGGTGATCTGGATGGTGCCCGGCTTCACGGTCGGGCAGTACCGGGACCGGTTGCGCGAGCTCCACGAACAGATCGAACGCGAAGGTCCGTTCGTCGCTCACACCGCCCGCTTCCTCATCGAAGCCCGCAAAACGGGCTGATCTGAAGGGCGGACGGATCTGCGCCGGATCGGTTGCGCGGCCACAGCGTGGCGCAGGTCACTCAATTCAGCGCGTAACGAATCGACTCGGGCATGCGATGAACCGACAGGTGTCCTCGCGCGGCCCGGAATACAGACCCCCCTCCGGTCTGTTTCCCGAGTTCGCGCGATGATGTCCCGCCCACCCTTATCTGTTCGCAACGAGAGGCTCCTTGTGTCGCTCAGCCCGTCCCGTACGTTCCCTCCGGAGATCGCCGAATCCGAGGCCCTCGTCGCGCTCGTCGAGCGCGGCCGCGAGCAGGGTCACATCAACGGTGACGACGTGCGCCAGGCCTTCGAGGCCGGCCGCATCCCGGTGGACCAGTGGAAGCGGGTCCTGCGCAGCCTGAACCAGGTCCTGGACGAGGAGGGTGTCGCCCTTCACGTCAGCGCGGCGCCCGCCACCAAGGCCGCCGCCAAGAAGCCCCGCAAGGCTGCCGCCGCACCGGCCCGCACCGTGGCCAAGAAGGCCACCGCCGCGCCGCGCCCCATCGGCGCCCGCAAGACCGCGGTCACCACCGCGGCCACGGCTGCCACCACCGCCACGGCGATATCCGCTTCGTCGGCCGCCGCGATCGGGGACGAGGCGTCGGCCGAGGCCGCCGCCGAGCCGAAGAAGCGCACGGTCAAGAAGACCGCCGCCAAGAAGACCGCCGTGAAGAAGACCGCGGCGAAGAAGACCAGCGCCAAGGACGCCGACGAGGGCGAGACCCCCGTCGTCGAGGGCGAGGACTGGGCTGCCGAGGACCTGGTCGACGAGGCCGAGGACGAGGCTCCCAAGGCCGGCGGCACCCAGGGCTTCGTCCTGTCCGACGACGACGAGGACGACGCTCCGGCGCAGACGGTCATGGTGGCCGGCGCCACCGCCGACCCCGTCAAGGACTACCTCAAGCTCATCGGCAAGGTGCCGCTCCTCAACGCCGAGCAGGAGGTGGAGCTCGCCAAGCGCATCGAGGCGGGTCTCTTCTCCGAGTACAAGCTCGAAGAGGAGGAGGACCACAAGCCCGCCTTCAAGCGCGAGCTCGAGATCCTGGTCGAGGACGGCCGCCGGGCGAAGAACCACCTGCTGGAGGCCAACCTCCGCCTCGTGGTCTCCCTCGCCAAGCGCTACACGGGCCGCGGCATGCTCTTCCTGGACCTGATCCAGGAGGGCAACGTCGGCCTGATCCGCGCCGTGGAGAAGTTCGACTACACCAAGGGCTTCAAGTTCTCCACGTACGCGACCTGGTGGATCCGCCAGGCGATCACGCGCGCCATGGCCGACCAGTCGCGCACGATCCGCATCCCCGTGCACATGGTCGAGATCATCAACAAGCTCGCCCGCGTGCAGCGCCAGATGCTCCAGGACCTGGGCCGCGAGCCCACCCCGGAGGAGCTGGGCAAGGAACTCGACATGACCCCCGAGAAGGTCATCGAGGTCCAGAAGTACGGCCGCGAGCCGATCTCCCTGCACACCCCCCTGGGTGAGGAGGGCGACAGCGAGTTCGGTGACCTCATCGAGGACTCCGAGGCGGTCGTCCCGGCGGACGCGGTCTCCTTCACCTTCCTCCAGGAGCAGCTCCAGTCCATCCTGGGCACGCTCTCGGAGCGCGAGGCGGGCGTGGTCTCCATGCGTTACGGCCTCAACGACGGCCAGCCGAAGACCCTGGACGAGATCGGCCGCGTGTACGGGGTCACCCGTGAGCGCATCCGCCAGATCGAGTCCAAGACCATGTCGAAGCTGCGCCACCCGTCGCGTTCGCAGGTGCTGCGCGACTACCTCGACTGAGTCGATCTCCTCCAGAACGCCCCCGCCCCGCGGCCTCCGCAGGTCGGGGGCGTTCTGCGTCCGGCCGGGTCAGGTCAGGTCAGGCGGAAGACGGGACCCTTGGGGGTGAACGGCAGGGAGGCGCCCTGGGGGATCAGGTACGCGTGTTCGCGCCGGATGCGCAGGGTGTCGCACCAGCCGTCCGTGATCACGAGCACCGGGGCCCCGGGCGGGAAGTCCTCCGCCCGTTGCAGCAGGTCGACGCCCGGCTGCAGCTCGGTACCGCCGCGCCCGCGGACCCGTACCCGGCCGGCGATCTCGGTCGGGGGCAGATAGCCCGCGTCGTACGGCGCCGCGTCGCAGAAGACGACCCGTGCCGCCGGTACGTCCCGGGCCTCGGCGTACGAGGCGATCGCACCCAGTGCCTTGCCGAGCAGGGCGGCGTTCATCGACCCCGAGGTGTCGAGCACCACGCCGAAGGTGCAGCGGGCGATCTCCTCGGGCGGGAAGTAGCGGCCCGCCCGCGGGATGTCCGGGGTGGATGCCTGGCGGCGCGCCGGGCGCGCGAAGCTCCGTACCGGCTCGGGGCGCGGCACGTGTTCGTCGAACCAGCGGGCGAGCCGGGCGTCCCACGGGACGGGCGGGTGGGCCAGGGCCCGGATCTCCTGGATCAGCCCGGCGGGCAGCAGGCCGCGCTCCCCGTAGGTGTGCAGGTCGAAGCCCTGGACCAGGCCGCGCCGGTAGAACTCGTCCAGATCGGTGTACGGCGCGCTGCCCGGGTGGGGCAGCGGCTCGCCCAGGATGTCCCCGCGGCCCTTGCCGCGCAGGGTGGCGAGGCGGCGCATCCGGCGCAGATCGGTGGCGATCCGGTCGTAGACCTCCTCGACGGAGAGGTCCCTCAGCTCCGGGTCGTACAGCAGCCCGGCGGGCATCTCGCCGACGCCCATCTCGACGAGCCAGCCGTTGACCACGTAGTCGGCGGCCACGTTGTGCAGGTACGGGTCCCGGGCGCCGCGGCGCTCGCCGTGGCGCAGGGCGGCGTGCAGCATCTCGTGGGCGAGGATGAACCGCCATTCCTCGTCCTCGAAGCTGCGCAGCGGGTTGACGTAGATCTCCCCGGCGGTGGCACTCACCGCGGCGACGTCGATGCCCTGGGCGCGGGCCAGCTCGGCGTCGGCGACGATCTTCAGGCCGCTGGCCAGGCCGCCGAGGAGCGGGTACGAGGAGACGAACCAGTTCAGCGCCCGGTCCCACGGGCGCTGTGCCACGCGCTCCCCCGTGACCCGGTCGCGGCGCCCGCCGGCGACCTCCATGGCGGCGGAGACACTGCGGGTCAGGGCGTGCGCGAAGGCGGTCTCCCAGTCGGGGACCGGGGTGGAGTTCCATGCGCGCCAGGTGACCAGGAGCTGGTCGGGGTGGTCGCCGGCGGTGCCGCAGAGTTCGTACGCGGCGGGGACGCCGTCCCGGCGCCAGCGCGCCGCGAGCAGTTCCTCGTCACCGCCGGGGTACTCGGCCGGGAGGTCGTCCGGGGGCCGCAGCGACGGCTGGGTCAGCAGGAATCGGTTGACGACGGCGCAGCGGGCGGCGAGGTCGAAGCGGTCGGGCTGCACGCGCTTCTCGGCGGCCGCGGCCGGGACGTGGCCGAAGCCGAGGTGGAGCAGGGCGTGGGCGAGGGCCCAGGCCCAGGTCCGGGGCTCGACGCGCAGCCCGGAGCGGACGTGGAGGACGCCGTTCGAGTCCACGGCGACCAGGCCCGCGTCGGGTGTCCCGGGGCAATTGCGCTGCTCGCACACGCTTCCGCCGACGGCAGCGAGGGCCGGGTTCCGCTTGACCAGGGCGAGCCCCTCGGCGAATGCCTGGGCGGCGGGGTCGGGCGGGACGGCCTTCTTCGGCTTCGGCCGGGGGCGCGACACGCTCACCGGCGGGCCTCGACCAGGCGCGGCATGTCCCGGGCGGCCTCCACGAGGAACCAGGAGGGCAGCACGGGCAGGCCGTCGGCGTCGTCGGCGATGACGGTCTGCGCCACCTCCACGGAGATCTCGGCGAGCTGGACCAGCAGCGCCTTGGCCCGGTAGGCGGTCTGGCGCAGGGCGGGCGAGACGTGCTCGCGCTGCGCGGGCAGCTCTTTGACCAGGCGGCCCCGGAAGGCCTCGGCGAGGTAGTAGAGCAGGTCGCGGTCGGCGGGGCGGGTGGGCCAGGAGGCGTCGCCCTTCATGATCGCCTCGATGCCGAAGCTGTGCCGCACGATCTTGGCGTAGCCGCAGAAGGAGACGGCGTGCGCGGGGGTGAGGGTGCCGTGCACGATCACCTTGAGGGTCTGCTCGTCCAGTTCCGCGCCGAAGGAGTGCAGGGCGTCGGAGAGCATGTGCCAGGACCGCGGGGTGGAGAAGGGCTCTTCCGTCTTGGGCGGCTGCGACCAGAGGTGGTCGGGGCGGTCGGTGAGGTAGTCGGTGACCCAGGGGTGGATGCCGTGTTCGCCGGCCCAGACCAGCCAGTCCCCCGCCGACGCCTGGAGGTGGACGTGGGTGAGGCGGTTGACCAGCGCGGAGGCGATCGGCCGGGCCAGCGCGTTGTCGGTGGCCCGGTTGCCCGCGCCGATGACGATGGAGCCGGCCGGCAGCTCGTAGGAGCCGATCCGGCGGTCGAGGATCAGCGAGTAGAAGGCCTTCTGGACGTCCGGACTCGCGGCGTTGAGCTCGTCGAGGAAGAGGCAGTACGGCTCGTCGCGGGCGATGGCCTCCGGCGGGCAGAAGACGGACCGGCCGCCCTGGATCTGCGGTACGCCGATCAGGTCCTCGGGGGCTAGCTGGGTGCCGAGCAGGCTGACGCACTCCAGCCCCAGCGCGTCGGCGAACTTCCTGACGAGCGAGGACTTTCCGATGCCGGGAGCCCCCCAGAGGAACACCGGCCGGACGGTGGCGAGGCCGAGCAGCAGTTCGGGGATCTGGGCGGGGGTGACGGTGACGGCGGCCTGCACGGGCGTGGATGTCCTCGGGGGGTGTGGCGGATGTGTGGTGCGGCCAGTGTCGCCGCACCCCACACCCCGGGGCATCCGGTTTTCGCCCCCCGGACGCGCGCCTTCAGGGGGTTTCGAGGAGGTGCTTGAGCTTCGCCTCGCCCCGGGGCATCTCCTTGCGGACCATGGGCCTGACCACGAGGGGTACGAGGGCCCGGCCCAGGCCGTGGCCCTCGAAGTCGACGTCCAGGGTGAGGCGGGAGCGGGCCCCGCCGTCGAGGGGTTCGACGGTGCCGCGCACATCGGTTCGTACCGGCCCGTCGACCCCGTGCACGTGCCAGCTCCTCGGCGGGTCGAGCTCCACGAACTCCATGGTCGTGGGGACCCGCCGGCGGCCGATCTGCCGGGTGACGAGGATCCTCGAACCGACGTGCACGGGAAGGTCGCCGATCGGAACGGCGGACACGGCGCTGTCCTGCCACTCCGGCAGGTGCGTGGGATCCGTCAGGTACGCGTAGACGTCCTCGGGCCTGCGGTCGATGTCGATGCTCTTCCTGAATGCGGACACGGTGACCCCTTGGCGCCCCCTGGGCGGTCCCTCTTCCCAAGCTACTCCGCGGGTGACGCGGCGGCGCGGTGCTTCTTCGCGGACATGGCGGCGTAGACGAGGACGCCCGCGAAGAGGAAGAGCACGCCCTGGTAGACGGCCGCGTAGCCGGAGCCGGCGACCAGCCACATCGAGAAGCCGAAGGCGAGGGCGGCGAGGACGCCGTCGCGGGCCAGACGGCCGGGGTGGACCCGCTCGCGCTGCCCGGAGAGCAGGAAGTAGATCTGCGCGGCGGTGGCCAGCAGGTAGGGGACGGTCGCCGTGAAGGTGGTGATCAGGACCAGGCTCTCGAAGACGCCCTGGGTGCCGGCCGTGTAGTTGTAGACGGTGAGGGCGGAGGCCAGGGCGACGGTGACGACCACGCCGACGACGGGGACCCCGCGCTTCTTCGTTTCGAAGGCCTTCGGGAAGAGCCCGTCCTTGGCGGCGGCGTACGGGGTCTGCGCGCTGAGCAGGGTCCAGCCGTTGAGGGCGCCGAGCATCGAGATCACGGCGGCGCAGGCGACCACGGTGCCGCCCCAGGTGCCGCCGAACATGGCGTTGACGGCGTCGGTGAAGGGGGCCGTGGAGGAGACCAGCCGATCGTGGGCGACCAGGCCGAAGACGGCGACCGTGCCGAGCAGGTAGACGGTGGCGGCGCCGACGGTGCCCAGGACCGTGGCCCGGCCGACGTTGCGCGCCGGGTCGCGGACCTCGCCCGCGCTGACGGTGGCGGACTCGACTCCCAGGTAGCTGAACAGCAGGATCGCCGCGGAGGCGGAGACCGCGCCGGCCGCGCTCTGGTCGGTGGCCCGGAAGGGGCCGAGGTTGGCGGGGTCGAAGAAGAACAGCCCGCCGACGGCCACCAGGAGCAGCGGGGCGAACTTCAGCACGGTGGCGACTACTTGCACCGCTCCGACGTAGCGGGTGCCCGCCAGGTTGGAGAGGGCCGGGAGCCACTGGACGGCGAGGGCGGCCAGGCACATGGACCACTTGTGCTCGCCCGCGGCGGGGAACAGCACCGTGAGGTAGCCGACGGCCGCGACGGCCAGCGCCGCGTTCGAGACCCAGGCGGTGATCCAGTAGCTCCAGGCGGCGAGGAAGCCGGCGAAGTCACCGAAAGCGGCGCGGGCGTAGACGTAGGGGCCGCCGGTCTGCGGGTGGCGTTCGGCGAGCCGGCCGAAGACCAGGGCGAGGGCGATCGCGCCGGCGGTGAGGACGGCGAACGCGACGAGGCTGATGGTGCCGAAGGGGGCCACCGAGGCGGGGAGGAGGAAGATCCCGCCACCGATGATGTTGCCCATGACCAGGCAGGTCGCGACGGGCAGGCCGAAGCGGCGTGCGTGGGGGTCGCGGCCCTGCTCGGGGGGTGCGGCAGCCTCGGCGGGCAGGGTTGCGGTGCTGGTCATCGGTGGTGCGCCTCGGCTTGTCTCACATGGTGGGCGGGTCGACATATGGTCGACCACCGTGCGGGACGTACCAAATCAGCGGGTTTCGTCCCGCGCGGGCAACCCATCGGAAGGAAAGATTCCGCCAACTGGGGCTTCCGGCGGAGAATCCTGCGGCACCGCACGCGGGGGCCGCTCGCCCGGACCGGGCACGGGCGGCGACCCACCGGCGGGATCCGGGGGCGACCCACCGGCCAGGTCCACGGGATGCCGCTCGACCGGGTCCACGGGATGCCGCTCGACCGGGTCCGGGAGCCCAGGCCCCGGTGCTCCTCCCGGACCCTCGGCATCGGCTGGGGCGCCGCACCTCCACGACTTTGTCCCGGGGCACCCGGGGGATACCGCGGTCACCTCCCGAGCGTGCCCGGTACGCGGTCCGGCCGGCGCCTCGCGGGCCGCCGCGAGCGGCGCCGCGGGCTCCTGCGCCGATCCGCCCACCGGCGGAGCCAGGGCCGCGGCCACCGGTACCTGCGGCCCGTCCGCCTCCCGCAACCAGCACCGCAGCACGGCGTGCACCGCCTCCGCGCCGGCCAGCTCCTCCCCGGGGTCCGACAGTTCCGAGGGCCACATCAGGAACGGGTGCCCCTGCTCCCCGCCCAGCCCGCCGTGCGAGCCGATCTGTTCCTCGAAGGCGTGCACCGCGCCCGTCTGCGGGTCGTACGCCGAGTTGACCATGACGTCCGCCACGTGCGGGAAGGCGTCGGTGCGCCGGACGGCCTCCGCCGCACCCGGGCCGAAGGGGGCCAGCAGTTCCTCGGCCTCCCCCGGGACGTCAAGCCGGGCCGCCCTTCCGTCCCGGCCCAGTACCACCCCGTCCACCAGCAGGAACCCCACGCCCGGATGGTTCGCCAAGGTGGTCAGCAGGGCGGGGTGCGCGCGCTCGACGCCCGCCCGCGACGCCCGGCCGGGGATGTCCGGGAAGGAGATCAGGCCGAGGTTGCCCGAGGCCAGCACCACCGGGTCGGAACCCGGGCCCGGGTGCGCCTCCTCGCCCTCTTCCACCGGCCGGTGGAGCGCCGCGAGCACGGCCGCCCGGGCCTCGGCCCCGCTGCGGGTACGACCGGCCCGGCGCGGGACCGGCAGCCCGCAGCCCGCCCGGACCAGGTCCCCCAGGGTCAGCCCGTACCGGCCGAGGAAGGTCTCGCCGGGGCTCTGGCCGTGGTCGGAGAGCAGCACGATCCGGTACCGGCGCGGCGCGTGCTCGGCGACCCGGGCGATCAGCGCGAGGCTCCGGTCCAGGCGTTGCAGTACCCGGTCGGTGTCCCGGCCGCTCGGGCCCGAGTGGTGCGCGACCTCGTCGTAGGCCACCAGGTCGGCGTAGACCGCGGAGCGCCCGGCGAGCATGTCGCCGATCACGGCCGCGACGACCACGTCCCGTTCGACGACGGTCGCGAAGGCCCGGATCAGCGGGTACAGCCCGCCGCGCGACACCCGTGGCCGCTCCCCGCGGATCCGTGCCCGCAGCGACTGGACGACCTCCCGGACCGCCTCCGCCACGAAGGACACGGCCGTACGGACGGCGTTGGCCGGATCGGAGAAGTACGCGAAGTAGCCCGCGCGGGACCGGTTGGCCCGCCCCCGACGGGCCGAGACCGACAGCACCAGCGCCAACTGGTCGGCCCCGCCGCTGAACAGGTTGCCCCGGCTCGCCCCGTCCAGCGTGAGCAGTCCGCCGTCCCCGGTGCGCGCGACGGCCCGCCGCTGGAGCTCGGCGGCGCTGGTCGGCCGGTTGCAGACCATCACCTCGCCGGTCTCCTTCTCGAACCAGCGGAAGGCGGGCACGTCGAAGTTGGAGCCGTGCAGGATCCCGAGCTGGCTGGCGCCGGTCTGGCTCGACCAGTCCGTGCGCCAGGACCGGGCGCGGTGGTCGCCCTCGAGCAGGCCGGCGACGGTGGGCATCAACCCACTGCCGCACGCGCGGCGCAGCTCCTCGTACCCCACGCCGTCCAGCTGGAGCATGAGCAGGCCCGGCGGGGTCCCGGCGGCCCGGGACGGACCCGCCCTGCCCTGCCTGCGGCGGCGCCGGTCCGCGAGGCGGTAGAGCCGCCGCCGGTAGGCCTCGTCATCGCGCACGGCGAGGGCGGTGGAGGTGGCCGACGCCACGGCGGACATCACGGCGGCGACGACCACCGCGGTCTCGGGGGCCACCTCGCTGCGGCCGTCCGGGATCAGGTCGAGCGCCACCAGCAGGAGCGAGCCGTTGAGGAAGAAGACGAGCAGCCCGAGCACCAGGGCGGGCACCAGCAGCAGGGCCCGGACGAGCACCGGCCAGACCAGCGCGCTGAGCAGCCCGAAGGCCCCGGCGGCCCAGGCCGCGGTCAGCCCGATCTGCGTGATGCTGTCACCGTCGTCGGACTGGAGCCGGAAGTCCGGCAGGATCCCGGCGAGTGCGAGCATCGTGAGGGTGGACACGGCCCAGACCAGGAGCACCCGCACCAGGGAGCTGCCCGCGGTCCGCCACCGTCCTCGCCCCACGCCGCCACCTCCCGCGCGCCCCGTCCGTCTTCCAGGCTCGCACAGCCCGGCGCACCCGGTCGGGGCGCGCGGGAGGTGGCGGGACGGGGCGGGTCAGGCGGCCGGTCGGGTCAGGTCAGGTCGGGTCAGGTGCCGTCGTAGCCGGCGGTCGGCATGGACAGCCTGCGGTGCACCTCGGCCTTCATCGCGGAGGTGTACCGGGGCTCTTCGCCCCCGGCGGTCTCCAGCCGTACGCCGCGCCGCTCGCACTCGGCGGTGAACTCCTCGACGGAGCGCAGCGCGCGGGCCAGCACCCGGTCGTTGGCAGCGACGAAGAGGTCGACCTGCCCGGTGTCGACGTCGGACCAGAGCCCGCAGTGGTCGGCGCGCAGCCCGTAGACCAGCAACTGCTTCGTCACGACGTAGCCCCGGTCGGCGGCCCAGCGCGCGCACATGGAGTGCTGGCCGCGGGTGTCCACGGCGAACGGGTCGGCGTCGAGGTCCTCGAGCGGGGCCAGGCTGGTGATCGCGGCCACGCGCAACTCTTCCATGCCGCCGGACCCTACTCCGATACTCCGCGGTAGAGGAGGGGGCTGCCGAGATCCGCTTCCGAGCGGCCGCGCGGGGCAGACTCTAGGCTCGGGAACGGGGCGCGAGGGAGGGAGGTCCGGGTGCCGGTGGAGATCACCTGGTGGGGTCATGCCACGTGCACCGTCGAGGACTCCGGGGTCCGGCTGCTCACGGACCCACTGTTCGCGCGGCGGCTCGCGCACCTGCGGCGGCGGCGCGGGGCGGTGCCCCCGCCCGAGGCGTCCGTGGCCGACGTGGTGCTGGTCTCCCATCTGCACGCCGACCACCTGCACCTGCCGTCGCTGGCGCGCCTCGCGCCCGGCACCCGGCTGCTCGTGCCGCGCGGGGCGCGCCGGGCCGTGCCGGGGCTGGCTCGGGTCGCCGGGCTGCGCGGGCTGGCCGTGACGGAGGTGGTGCCGGGCGAGGAGGTACCCGTACGGGACGGCGTGCGGATCCGGGCGGTCGGCGCGCGGCACGACGGACGGCGGCTGCCGTTCGGGCGCCACCTCTGCCCGGCGCTCGGGTACGTGGTGCGGGGCGCGGCGCGGACCTACTTCGCCGGGGACACCGGGCTGTTCGACACGATGGCCGAGGAGGTCGGGCCGGTGGACGTGGCCCTGCTGCCGGTCGGCGGCTGGGGACCGTACCTCGGCCCGGGGCACCTGGACGCGGGGCGGGCGGCGCGGGCGCTGGCCCGGCTGGCGCCCGCGGCGGCGGTCCCGGTGCACTACGGGACGTACTGGCCCGTCGGGCTGGACGCGGTGCGTCCGCACGAATTCCACGCCCCGGGCGAGGAGTTCGAGCGGCTCGCGCGGCAACTGGCGCCCGAGGTGACCGTACGGGTGCCGCAGCACGGCGAACGGGTGCGGCTGCCGTGACGTGGCGCGAGCTCGCGGCGGCAGCCGGCCAGGTACCGCCGGAGAGCACCCAGCAGGCGGTGGGGTACCCGGCGCTGTTCCTGCTGGTGGCCCTGGGTGCGCTGGTGCCCGTCATCCCGACCGGTGCGCTGGTGAGTTCGGCGGCGGTGGTGGCCTTCCACCACCAGTCGCCGCCCTACGGGGTGCTGCTGGTGTTCGCGGTGTCGGCGCTGGCGGCCTTCACCGGGGACGTGACGCTGTACTGGCTCGGGCAGCGCGGGGTGCGCTCACGGGGCGGCTCGCGCTGGCTGGAGGCGCTGCGCGGCCGGGCCGCACCGGAGCGACTGGAGCGGGCGCGAACGGGGCTGGACGAGCACGGGGTACTGGTCCTGGTCCTCTCGCGGCTGGTCCCGGCGGGCCGGATCCCGGTAATGCTGGCCTGTCTCCTGGCGCAGGTGCCGCTCCGCCGCTTCGCCCGTGGTGACGCCCCGGCCTGTGTGGCCTGGGCGGCGACGTACGCTCTGATCGGCATCCTGGGCGGCACCCTCTTCGCGGAGCCCTGGAAGGGCGTGGCCCTGGCCGTGGGCCTGGCCCTCGCGATCAGCGCGGGGCCCGCGCTCTGGCACCGCCTGCGACCGCGGCCCTGAGCGGGCCCTCGCCTCCCCCACCGGCTCCTACCGGTCCCGGCCGTGTCCCGGCTGTCCCGTGTGTCCCGGGTGTCCCGGCCGTGCGGCGGCCGGTGGGAACGCGAGACCCGTCGGCGTGTTGAGGCCGGTGGAGGCGAGCGTGACCTGTCCGCCGCCCGTCTCGTGGACCCGCACCACCCGGTTGTTGAAGCCGTCGGCCACGTAGAGGTGGCCGGAGCCGTCGAGCGCGAGGCCGAGCGGGGAACTGAGGCCGGTGGTGGGCACCGTGCTCTGCGCACCGCTGCCCACGGCCACCCTCACCACCCGGTTGTTGCCGCTGTCGGCGACGTAGAGGTCACCGGCGGCGTTCGGGGCCAGTCCGGTCGGCTGGGAGAGCCCGGTGGTGGGCACGGTGCTCTGGCCGCTCCCGTCCACGGCCACCTTGACGACGCGGTCGTTGACGAAATCGGAGACGTACAGCTCCCCGCCGGATGCCCACGCCAGCCCCCAGGGGTGCAGCAGCCCGGTGGTGGGGACGGTCGTCTGGGGCCCGCCGCCGGCCGGCACCTTCACGATCCGGTCGTTGAAGCTGTCGGCGATGTAGAGGTTCCCGGCCGGGTCGACGGCGAGCCCCAGCGGGCGCGACAGGTCGACGGTGGGAACCACGGCCTGCTCCCCGCCGTTCGGGGGCAGTACGAGGACCCGGTTGTTGCCGGTGTCGGAAACGTAGAGCCGGCCCGACGCGTCCCAGGCCAGACCGGTCGGCCGCACCAGGCCGTCGAGGGGGACGGTGCCTTGGTCCCCGCCGTCCGCGGGCAGGGCCACCACCCGGTTGTTGCCGTAGTCGGACACGTACAGGGGCGGGCCCGCGGGCGACCGTACGTCGCCGGGCGGCGCGGCGCCCGCCGTACCGGCGGGGAGCGCGCAGAGCACCAGCAGCGCCACCGCGGCGGCCAGCCGCCGGCGCCACCGCCGGGCGGCCGGGGGCGCGTACGTTCGTGACTCGGCCGCCATGCGTTCCACGACTCACCCACCTGATCCGGACGGTCGGCCGGCCCGGTGCCGTACCCCCGTCGACCCTAGGAAGCGTCGGGCGCGGGCGCGGGAGCCACGCCACCGGAGCGGCCGACGGCCACTCCAATGCCCGGGGAGGGAGGTTCGGGACGTGGGGGGGCGAGGCCGGCGCAGACCTGGTCGTGGAGGGTGGGCAGCATGGCCCGGGCGGTGGTGGCCGTCGGGCGGGAACGCTCATCACGACCGTCGCGCTCGGCCCCCGAGACGGGTGGAACCAGCCAATTTCAGCGAGGAAGTGCGTCCCCCACACCTTCCGCCGCACCCCCGACCCCTCTCCGCGGGGGCGGGATCGGGACGGGTCCGACCCGGGGGGCTGGACCTCAAGTGCGCTTGAGTTCATAGGGTCTTGGGAAGGGCACCAGGCTGCACCACCAACGGGGAGTTGATCCGCCATGGAGTACTCGCACGATGACGCCGAACTGATCCGCCAGCCCATCGGCTACTGGAGCTGGGCCGCCTACGAGGCGGTCGTGAACCGCACCCGCGGCGCGCTCGCCGGACTCGGCACCAGCCAGCCCCAGTGGTGGATCCTCGCCCGGGTCGCCCTGGCGGGCGACGAGGTCAGGACCCGGGAGGGGGTGACCGAGACCCTGCGGGGGTACCTCGCGGTGGGCGAGGGGGCGCTGTCCGAGGAGATGGACACGGTCATCGTCCAGGGCTGGATCACCCAGGACGCCGAAGGGCGCCTGGAGATGACCCCCGAGGGGCGAGAGTTCTTCGCCGAGGCCTCCGCCCTGCAGGGGGACCTGTGGGACGAGCGGCACGCCGGGATCTCCGACGAGGAGTACCTGATCACCCTCAAGGTGCTCCAGCGGTTCATCCACAACGTGGGCGGGCAGGCCTGGCACCACTGAACCCGCCTGGCCGCGTCAGTCGCCGGCCCCGGTCCCGGCCCCGGTCCCGGCGCCGGTTTCGGACCCCGCCCCGGTCCCGGCTCCGGTCCCGGCCGTCTCCGGGGCCAGCGTGCGGGAGGCGCCGATCGGCAGGTCCCAGAGGTCCTCGCGCGGGAGGCCGGCCCGGTGCCAGGCGGCCAGGGTGCGGTGCAGGGGTTCCGTGACGGGTTCGGCGGAGAGGACGAAGGTGGCCCAGTGCATGGGGGCCATCCGGCGGGCGCCGAGGTCGAGGCAGGCCCGGACGGCCTCCTCCGGGTCGGCGTGGACGTCGCCGAGCCACCAGCGCGGGGCGTACGCGCCGACGGGCAGGAGGGCGAGGTCGATGCCGGGGTGACGGCGGCCGATCTCGCCGAACCAGTGCCCGTAGCCCGTGTCACCCGCGAAGTAGAGCTTCCGCGGAGCCGCACTCAGGGTGTCGGTGAGGATCCAGCCGCCCCACAGGGACCGGCAGGTGTCGATCAGCGTCCGCTTCGACCAGTGGTGGGCGGGGACGAACTCGAAGCGCACGCCGCCCAGTTCGACCGACTCCCACCAGTCGAGGTCGGTGACCCGGGTGAAGCCGCGGCGGCGGAACCAGCCGGCCAGGCCCGCCGGTACGAAGAGGGGCGTGTGCCGGGGCAGCCGCTTGAGGGTGGGTGCGTCAAGGTGGTCGTAGTGGTTGTGGCTGATCACCACCGCGTCCACCGGTGGCAGGTCCTCCCAACGCACCCCGACCGGGGTCATCCGGGCCGGGGTGCCGAGGATCCGCCGGGACCAGACCGGGTCGGTCAGTACGGTCAGCCCGCCGGTCCGCAGTACCCAGCTGGCGTGTCCGACCCAGGTGACGCAGACGCTGCCGGGGGGCGCGGGGGGCAGCGGGCCGGGCCCGTACGGAAGGTCGGGAATGCCGCGCAGGCCCTCGGGACCGGGCCGGAAGGCACCCTCTCGGGCGAGGCGGGCGTAGCCGCGGACCCCGGGCAGCGGGGTGGTCAGCCGGTCCACGAACGAGCGCGGCCAGCGGCGGTGTTCGCCGAGCGGGCGCGGCGCGGACGCACGCTCCGGTACCGCGGGGGCGAGGTCGGGTGCGGAGTCGGCTGAAGGGGCCGGGGCAGCAGCGGGGGCGGGGGCGGGGGAAGTAGCCGGGGCGGGGGCGGCGGTGTCCGTCCGGTCCCTCATCAGGAAGTCTCCGTTCACCGGGGTCGGGTGGTCAGGCCAGCCCGGCCAGGACTGATCCGAGGAGTTCGAGGGAGTCGCGCACGTGCGGGAGCCCGAGCGGATCGCGGGCGGTGAGCGTGGCCAGCCGCTCCTGCGGGGTGGCGCCCAGCAGCGGCCCGGTGGACAACCGCACGCGCAGCGCACCCAGTTCGTCGGCGAACCGCTGCCCGCCCGGCGTGGGCGCGCCGAGCCGGCCGCCGAGCCAGTCCTCCAGTTCCATCGCGTCGCCGACCCCGTGCCGGGCGAGTCCGGCGCGCAACGGGGTGAGGTCGGCGTACAGGTGCCGGCCGGCCTGCGGGGGCCGGGCCAGTGCCCCGGCCTCCGACAACCGGCGGTGAGCGGCGGCGGCCACCACCCCGTGCAGGGCGGCTGCGGCGTACGCGCGCCCGGCGACGGCGTCGGGTTCGTCGAGGGCGTGCGCGGCGGCCGCCGCGACCGGTCCGGCGACCATCGCCCCGGTGGCGGTCAGGACGTCGAGGGTACGGGCGCGCAGCCAGGTCCCGCGCGGGGTGTCGGGGAAGCGGACGACGGCGGCGGGCCAGCCGGCCGGCAACAACGCACCGGCCAGGTCGACGAGGACGGCCGCCCGTTCGGGGAGCATCTCGGCGGGGCTCAGGACCAGGGTGTCGTGGGGCCGGTGGACGGTGTCGCGCCAGCTCTCGTCGCTGACGACGAAGAGTCCGGCGGAATCGGCGGCCTCGCAGGCCTCGCGCAGCAGCTCGGGCGGCGGCACGGTCGCGGTGGGGTCGTCGGCGACCGACAGCAGCAGCACGCGCGGGTCGCCGCCCTCGGCGCGCACCCGCCGGACGGTCTCCAGCAGGGCGTAGGGGTCGGGTACTCCGCCGCACTCGGCCGGGGTCGGCACGTGGTAGGCCCGCCGTCCCAGCAGTCGGACCTGCGGGGTCCACCAGGCGGGACAGGGGCGGGGCAGCATCACGTCCCCGCCGTACGCCCCGAGCAGGGCCAGGAGCAGTGCGGGGGCTCCGGGGCCCGCGGCCACGCTCTCGGGTGAAGTGGCGAGCCCGCGCCGCCCCCAGTGCCGGCAGGCGGCCTCCCGTACGGCCTCGCCGCCGCCCGGAGGCTCGGGGGCGGCGCGTCCGGCGGCCGCGGCGAGGACGGAGACCAGCTCGGGGAGCACGGGCAGGCCGGGCTGGGGGGCCGGCGGGCCGTACCGGACCGGGCCTCGGCCCTCCGCCGCCGTGCGCTGCATCCCCGCCACCGCCCTCCGCCTTCCGCGCTCGCCCTGCCACGCCCGTCACGCCCGCCACGCCACCGGCCGAGCTCGCGACGCCCCGCCAGACCTGACCTTTATACGATTATTTAAGGCCTTATGCCTGTTATGAAGGATTCCCACCCCTCACACCTCGGCGCCCGTGCGTCAGCCCTCGCGACCCACCATCGCCAGGAGCCTGGCCTGCGCGTCCGCGCCCGCCGGGACCTCCACCGGCGCGGCGTACGCGCCACTGGCCGCGAGCCCGTCGGCGTACGGCATGATCTCCTTGATCGAGAACTCAACGAGGCCGTCGGGCAGCCGGTCCCCGGCCCCGATGCCCCGGGCGAGGTCCCAGGCGTGCACGACGCAGTCGGCGGTCAGCTCCGAGCAGTACGCCGATCCGAGCGCGGGCCCGTACGACAGGCGCACGGTCCGGTCCAACGCGCCGGACGCCGCGAAGGCGGCGTGCGCGGCGGCCGAGGCCCGGTCCCAGGCCGCGACCGGGTCGTCGCCCAGCACGTCGCCGGAGAACCGGTCCGCCAACTCCTCGACGGTCCGACCCTCGGTGACCAGCGGCGGGATCCAGAGCTGCTCCGCGGTAACGTGGTTGACCAGCTCCCGCACGTTCCATTCCGTGCACGGGGTCGGCTCCCCCCACTGGTCGCCGCGGACGTCACGCACCCGTTCACCGAAGAGCCTCAGCGCCTCGGCGTGCCGTTCGAGCAGCGCGTCCGTCATGACCCTCACCGCCCTCCGCCCTGCGAATGTCCCCCTGCAGCCACTCTCCTCGCACCCGCATCGCCCTGCCACCGCCCCACCCCCTCCCCTTGGCACGCAAGACATCTGTCCATATGTCAAAACGCCAATCTCGAATGACGAACTGATCGTCTACGGTGGGAGCAACGCTTCGACGGGGAAACGAGGAGGGGTCCGACCATGAACGCCGCCAGGGAAGCCGCAGCCGAGGAGACCGCCGTCTACACGCACGGCCACCACGAGTCGGTGCTGCGCTCGCACCGCTGGCGCACCGCCGAGAACTCCGCCGCGTACCTGATCGGCGAGCTGCGCGCCGGGATGCGGGTGCTGGACGTCGGCTGCGGCCCGGGCACGATCACCGCGGACCTGGCGGAGCTGGTCGCGCCGGGCGGCCACGTCACCGCCGTCGACGCCGCCGAGGACGTCCTGGTGCAGGCCAGCGCGTTCGCCGAGGAGCGCGGCCTGGGCGACGCCGTGTCCTTCGCCACCGCGGACGTCCACGCGCTGGACTTCCCGGACGACTCCTTCGACGTGGTCCACGCCCACCAGGTGCTGCAGCACGTGGGCGATCCGGTCCGGGCGCTGCGCGAGATGCGGCGGGTGTGTCGACCGGGCGGGATCGTGGCCGCGCGCGACGCCGACTACGCGGCGATGACCTGGTACCCGGCCGCGCCGGGCCTGGACGACTGGCTGGGCCTGTACCGGCGGGTGGCCCGCGCCAACGGCGGCGAACCGGACGCGGGCCGCCACCTGCGGGCCTGGGCCCGGCGGGCCGGTTTCACGGACGTGACCTCATCGGCGACGGCCTGGTGCTTCGCCACCCCGGAGGAGACCGCCTGGTGGTCGGCCCTGTGGGCAGACCGTACGCAGGCTTCGACGTACGCCGCGGTCACAACCCGGGGCGGCCACGCGACGGCCGCGGACCTGGCGGCCGTCGCCGACGCCTGGCACGCCTGGGGTGCGGACCCCGACGCGTGGTTCTCGGTCCTGAACGCCGAGGTCCTGTGCCGGGTCTGACGCGGTAGGAGCTCGGCTGCGGGGATGTCAGCGGCTTGATATAGCGTGCGCACGTCAATCAGTACGTCACGCGCACCGGGGGACACACCCATGACCCATCCGCCGCAGGGACCCTCGCCCCAGCAGGAGTCCACCCAGCCGGCGACGGCGCAGTCCCGGAGCGGGGGCATCGGCGTCCGGAAGGTCCTGGGGATCGCCGGGGCCGTGGCCGTCCTCGCCGCCGTCGCCGTCGGCTACTTCCTCAGCCAGGACGGCGCCGACCGCGCCGCGGCCGGCGACTGCCTCAAGAACAACGGGGACCCGATCTTCCCCGACCTGCGCGTGGTCGACTGCGGCGACGCCGACGCCCTGTACAAGGTGGTCCGGGTGCTGCCCGACACGGTGGACACCGCCAGGTGCCAGGGGGTGTCGGACATCGGCTACGAGGAGCAGGCCGACAGGGCCCGGCACAAGTCCGGCAAGCAGTTCGTGCTCTGCCTCGACGGGATCGACGGGATCAAGAAGAAGTAGGCGGCCGCATCCGGAAGTCGTAGCGCGCGGGCAGCGGACAGTCGGTGAGGGCGGACCAGACCTCGGCAAGGGTCTCCTCGCCCTCCCGCAGGTCCGGGAGTTCGAAGCCGTCCTCGAAGACCCGGCGGGCCGCCCGCACGTGCCCCTCCGCGGCGAGGAGCCGGGCCGCGAGGAGCCGGAAGCGGCCCTGCTCGCGCAGGGCGGGCCGCAGCCGGTCCCAGACGGCGCGGGCCTGCGGAAGCCGGCCCGCCGCGAGGAGGGCGGCCATCGCCTCCTGGCCGAGCGCCGACTCCGCGGCCGTCCACGGCTCGCCGCCGCGGCTCTCCGCGGCCAGGTCGTCGAAGGCCGCCGCGAATCCGTCGGCCGCCCGCGCCGCGTCGCCCGCCAGGGCGTCCGCCACCGCCAGGCACCGCAGCAGCGGCCACCGCGAGGGGGCCAGCGCCAGCCCCCGCTCCCAACTGCGCACCGCCTGGGCCACGTCCCCGGCGTGCCACTGGGCCACGCCCAGGTGGTACTCCGTCAGCGGATCCGCCGGGGCCGTCTCCAACATGTCCCGCCAGTGCGCGGCGACCAGGCTCGGTCCCGGCGGGACCGCTCGGCGCGGGGCCGGCAGGACGCCCGTGCGCCAGAGTTGGAGCCACGGCTCCTGCTCCTCCCCGAGCACGTCCTGCGCGAAGGGGGTGCCCGGCAGTTCGAAGCCCCCGCACAGCAGCTCCAGCGCGCCCCAGCCGGAGCCCCGTGCCAGCCGCTCCCCCGGATCGGTGTCGGCGCGGCCGCGCCACGCCTCGTACGCCGCGTCCACGCGCTCCCGCGGCAGTACGGCGTCCAGCGCACCCTCGGCCGCGCCGCGGGCCGCCGCCCAGTCCTCGCCGTGCACCTTCGCCGGATCCGCCGACAGCGGCCCGTACGCCTCCAACCAGCTGAATTCCGCCCCGCCCTCCAGCCGTACGTGCTCCAGCTGGGTCCGGGCCAGTCCGGCCTGGATCTCCGCGTAGCCGCCGGTGCCCGGCTCGGTCAGCCACTCCTGCCAGCGCCGGCCGCCGTCGCCCGCGCCCCACACGAACAGCTTGCGGCCGCTCAGCCGAGCGGTGGAGGTCTGCACGAGCCCGTGCCCGGCGGCGTCCAGGGCGGCGATCCAGGGCCGGGCCCCGTCCTGGACCTCGTAGAAGAAGTCGGCCGGGTACTCGCCGCGCAGCGGGTACGTGCGGTCCGCGCCCTCCCACTCCGGTACGGGGACGCGGCGCAGCGCGCGCTCGTATCCGAAGTGCCAGGCCTCGTCGGCGGGGGCGAGCACCCGGGTGCCGGAGTCCTCCGGGACGGCGATGTTGGACCACCAGTACACGGGGGCGGGCCGCTCGTGCGGGTTGCGCACGCGGACGCCGACGTAGAGGAACTCCGAGTCCTCCGGCAGCCACAGGTCCACCTGGAAGGGCAGGTCGCGCAGGCGCTCCCACTCCCACAGCCGGACCATCTCGCCCCCGTCGGGGGCCGGGACGAGTGCGGCGTGCACCGGGGCGCAGGACAGGGTGGTGTGCCCGGTCGCACCGGTGTTCCACTCGATGCCGCCGGAGAACCAGGCCCCGTTGAGCGCGAAGTTGGCGGGCTGGAACACCGGGTTGCGGTAGAGGAGTTCCCGCCCGGTCGGTAGGTGCACGAGCGAGTGGACGCGCCCGCCCAGGCCCGGGAGGACGGTCACCCGCAGGTGGTCGTTCTCGATGACGATCGACTCGAACTCCCGCTCCGCGCGCTCCCGCCCGTACCCGTCGCGGATCCGTACGGGCAGCAGTGAACGCAGTGGCTCGTAGCCGATCTGCCGCGCCATGTCGCGCGGCATCCCTTCGCGCGCACGCTCGTCCAGGGTGTGCGCCTCGTCGGGCGCGCGCAGGGCGGGCAGCGGATTGTCCGCGCCCAACGGGGCGGCGGGAAGGGTCAGTACGGCACGTCGGACGGTGGTGGCCATGAAGGAAATGGAACACGCCACGGCGGCCGGTGCACAGGGGTTCCGCGGATCACCACCGGTCAGGATTACGCAAAGGCGCCCGCGACCAGGTCGGCGAGGAGGGCGCCCGCACGTCCGTCCGGATCCAGGTCCGGGTCGTAGATGGTGACGTTGAGCCCGGCACAGCGCGGCGAGCCCACCAGGACGGCGAGCAGTTCGGCGAGTTCGTCGGGGAGCAGGCCGCCGGGGTCGGGGCTGTCCACGGCCGGCATGACGCCCGGGTCCAGCACGTCGGCGTCCAGGTGCACCCAGAACCCGGCCGTGTCCGGCGGGTGCAGCCCGTCCAGTGCCGCCCGGGCCACCGGTCCCGCGCCGCGTCGGCGGATCTCCCCGACGGTGGCGACGGAGATCCGGGCCGCGTGCAGCTCGGCGAGGTCCGGGTCGCCGTCGCGCAGTCCGAAGAGCCGTACGTCCTCGTCGCGCAGGTAGGGGCCGCGCCCCTCCAGGTCGGCGAGATCCGCCTGGCCGCGGCCGGTGGAGAGGGCCAGCTCCTCGCCGCCGGCGGCGCCGACGGGGCCGTTGACGGCCTCGTTGCCGGGGTGGCGGAAGTCGGCGGAGCCGTCGATCGCGGCGAGGCCGTAGCGCCCCAGGCGGCGCATGGCGAGGGCGGCGCCGAGCTGGATGGAGCAGTCGCCGCCGAGCACGACGGGGAACTCCCCCGCCCGCAGGTGCCGTTCGATGCGATCGGCGAGGGTGACGGTGTACGCGGCGAGGGCCTCGGCGTGGAACACGCCGTCGCCCTCCCGCCAGTCGCCGCGGTCGTAGCGGGGCGGCACCACCACCCCGCCCTCGACGGCACCAAGCCGGGCCAGCAGGCCCTGCTCACGCAGGGCTCCGGCCAGCTTGTAGACACCCGGCACGACGCCGGGCGCGGGCGGGCGCAGCCCGAGGTTGGAGGGGGCGTCGAGAAGCACGAGGGTTCGCATCCCCCCATCCTGTGCGATGCGCCCCCGCCGGGCCCGGCATTTCCCCGGCGCCGCTCCACCGGGCCGGCCGCGTCACCGGTTCCCGTAGTCCTCCACATAGGTGGCGATCAGCGCCAACAGGGCATCGGCCCGGTGGCGGTCCTCGCGCTGGTTGCGCAATGCCTCGTCGACGGCCCGCAGCCGGGCCAGGGCTGCCGGCACACCGTCCACCAGGTCGTCGACCACCGGATCGGTCACCAGGTCCAGGCACTCGGTGAACAGCCGACGGGTAGCAGGAGACGGCGGGGCGGGATCCGGATCTGCGTATCCGCTGGTCAGGTACCGCACGGGGTCGGTCAGGCTCCAGCCGACCACGACACCGCGCTGGACCAGGAGCGCTACGTCGGGTGCGATGCCGATGCGGGTCTCCAGCGGCTCGTCGAGGACGTCGAGGTCGCGCAGACAGGTCAGCACGGCGTCCCCCGGGGCGCGGCAGAAGTCCGTGGTCACCTCCAGGCGGAAGTCCCGCACCTCGTCCGCGCGAAGACCGCCCGGGCGGACAAGGGGTTCGGCAGGGACGCGCGCGGAGTCCTCCTCGTCGACGACCCACCTGGGCAACTGGAGCTCGGCGGCGACCAGTTCCCGGCTGAGCCGGTCGGAGCGGAGCTCGTCGGGCGTGTCCCACAGCCACTGCCCGCTGCCGAAGGTCCCGCCGCCGAACCGCTGCCCTTCCTCCACGTCCGCGTACGGCGCGACGCGCACGCAGAAGTCCCGGAAGTCGAAACGCGGGGCGATGTCCAGGGGCTCCCCCGCCACCGTCGCGGTCCAACCGTCATCGATGGTGAGTTTCACCCGTTCCCGTAGTCCTCCACATAGGTGGCGATCAGCGCCAGCAGGGCATCGGCCCGGTGCCGGTCCTCACGCTGCGCGCGCAGCGCCTCATCGGCGGCCCGCAGCCGCGCCAGGGCGGCCGGCACACCGTCCACCAGGTCGTCGACCACCGGATCGGTCACCAGGTCCAGGCACTCGGTGAGCAGCCGACGGGTGACAGCATGTGGCGGATTGGGGTCGGGGGCTGCGAATCCGGTGGTCAAATACCGGACCGGGTCGGTAAGGCTCCAGCCGACGACGGTGCCGTTCTGGACCAGGAGCGCCACGTCCGGCGCGATGCCGACGCAAGCGTCCAACGGCGCGTCGAGGACATCGAGGTCACGCAGACACGTCAGCACCGCATCCCCTGGAGAACGGCACAACACCGTACACGCCTCGTGTCGGAAGTCCCGGACCTCATCCGCACGCAGCCCGCCTGGACGGAGCACGGGAAGGACGGGAACGCGTGAGGAACTTTCGCCATAAGCGGAGACGTACGGCATCTGGAACTCAGCACAGACCAGCTTCCGACTGTCCGGGCTGAACCGGAAGATGTCAGGCGTGTCCCATAGCCAGTCCTGGCTGCCGAAGGTGGACGTGAAGAAGCGCTCTCGTTCCTTCACATCCGAGTAGTGAGCGATATCCACGGAGTCGCCTGTGAAGCGGGGAGTGAGGGGCATCGGGTCGTCTGTCACCGTGGCGGTCCAGTCGCCGTCGAAGGCCATTCGCATGCCGGACATCACCTTATCTGATCTGCTTTGCGGGAGGGTGGAATCCCTCCTTGGTAGGGATCCTGCCTTCCACGATGGCTTCATGGGTAACCGGCCCACCGGGGTCCGTAGGACTGCCGCCGAGCGCCGTCACTCCGGATCCTCCCTTGGTGCCTGACGGTCCGTACGCTGTGATCGCCTGGCCCTGGACCGGGCCGGGTCCATGAATCACGACGACGTCCTCGCCTTGCCGGAAGATGAGCTTCAGGTTGGGCATCTGGTATACGGCGTCCGGTTGCTTCAGGATCTCCACGACCCGTTCGTCGGGGAAGTCGTGCCTGTCGCCCCCGTGGTACTTGGGATGTCTCCTGAATCCGCCGTTCTGTGCGTCCTCGATGATTTCGGCTACGACCTTGTCGGTCCGCCTTTGGGCCTTCTCCTCCTTCGTGTACTTGGGCGCCAGACCCAGCGGGTCGCATCCGCTGTGCGGGTTGCCCACGTACGCGACGGGGTTCGGGGCGGGAGCCAGCCCGAGGGGGTCCGGGGAGGTGTAGCGGCCGGTCTCGGGGTCGTAGTGACGGAAGAGGTTGTAGTGGAGGCCGGTCTCGGGGTCGTAGTACTGGCCGGGGAAGCGCAGGGGGATGTACGTGCGGCTCTCGCGGGCCCAGGCGGTGGTGCCCCACAAAGTCGCCCGGGAGCGCCAGGCGATGTCGCCGGACTCGTCGATCAGTTCGGTGGGAGTGCCGACGAGGTCCGTGGCGATGGCGAAGAAGCGGCGGTCGATCTCCTCCTGGCGGTCGTCGGCCGTGAGGATCCGCTCGGTCTGGGCCAGGGGTACGGCGCCGCGGTGGTCCCAGGTGAGGGCGATCGTGTGCGGGGTGTCGGGCTGCTGGCTGATCTGTTCGCACAGGGTCATTCCGTCCCAGGTGAACCGGACCTCCTCGACCACGCTGTCGCCGTCCGCCGACTGGCGCTGCTTCGCGACGCGGCGGCCGAGCGGATCGTAGCGGTACCTCCACACGGTCCCGTCGGGGGTGGTCACGGAGGTGAGGCGATTCTCCGTGTCCCACGCGTACCGCCAGGTGTCCGGCTTCCGGGAGAGCCGGGTCTTCTGCCGGAGGGTGACCCGGCCGAGGGCGTCGTACTCGAAACGGACGTCTCCGGCGCGGGTGACGTTGGTACCGGTGTAGGTGCGCGATCCGGTGGCTTCGCCGCCGGGGTGGTCGGCCGGCCAGGACGCCCAGGTCTGGTTGCCGGTGTTGTCGTAGGCGTACCGCTCCGTCCAGCCCTGGGCTTGGACGGCGGTGACCCGGCCCGCCCGGTCGAGGTCGAACGTGCGGGTGCCCGACAGCCGGTCCGCGACGGATATCAGGTGGCCGTCGGCGCGGTAGCCGTAGGTGCGGCTGTTGACCGCGCGGTGCCGCCCAGCGCATCGACGCGCGCGGCCAGCCGACCCGCTCCGTCCAACTGGTAGGTGAGGGTGCGGCCGTCGAAGTCGGTCTCGGAAACTATGTTGTCAGCGGCGTCGTACTCGTAGGTCCAAGCTCGCCCGTGCGGATCGGTGACCCGGGTGAGGCGTAGCGCGGCGTCGTGCTCGAACTCGTAGCGCGCGCCATCGGGTCCGGTGCGGGATGTCGGCAGGTCGAAGTGGGTGTACTCGAAACGGGTGATCCCACCGGAGGCGTCGGTGCGGGCGAGCAGGTTGCCCTCGCCGTCGTAGGTCCACAGCTCGGTGGCGCCGTCGGGGCCGGTGCGCCGGGCGAGCTGCCCGTCGGCGTGCCACTCCAGGTGGGTGACACCGCCCACCGGATCGGTAATGCGGACCGGCCGGCCGAGGCCGTCCCGCTCCGTGCGGGTGAGGGCACCGGCCTAGTCGGTCACCTCCACGGGCAGCCCCGCGGCGTCGCACACCACGTGGGTCGTGGCTCCTACCGCATCGGTGAGCGAGGTGAGCCGGCCGGCCTGGTCGTAGGTGTAGCGGGTCGTGAAGCCCGCCGGGTCGGTGACCGCCGTGCGGTTTCCGCGTTCGTCGTACTCGTGGAGCATGCGGGAACCGTCGGGCCCGAAGACTTGCTCGGGCAGACCGAACGGGCCGCGCACGGTGTGCAGTTCACTTCCGTCGGGGCGGACGGCGCGGACGAGGCGGCCCTCCTCGTCGTAGGAGAAGACGGTGGTGAGACCCAGCGGGTCGGTGCGGGACAACAGGTTGCCGCGCGGGTCGTACGCATGGCGGGTGGTGTGGCCGAGCGGGTCGGTGACGGCCAGGAGCTTGCAGCCGGGGCCGAACAGGTGGTGGGTCGCGTGCCCGTCCGGTGTGGTCAGCGTGGTGGTGTGGTGACCCCTTTCCGGGTCCGGTTCGCTGTAGGACAGGGCGATCTGGATGTGACCGGCCTCGCCGCCCTCCGCCACGACTCGGTCGCGGTCGTCGTAGACGTAGTCGTAGCGGCTTCCGTTGGAATCGATCCAGGCGGTGACGCGGCGCCGGTCATCGTAGACGAAGGCGGTGGTGGCACCTGACGGCTTGGTGACCGTGGTGAGGTTGCCGTCCTCGTAGCCGTAGTTCATCAAGGGCAGGTCGGCGCCGCCTGGGCCTGCGCCGGCCAAGGACAGGGCGGTGACCAGGCCGTCAGCGACGGACAGCGTCATGTGGTGGCCTGCCGAGTGGACCAGACCCAGCGGCACGCCGTCCTCGTCGCGGTCGATGTCGATGCTGTGACCGTTGCGTTCGGATATGCGGGACGGTTGGACATCGGCACCACCGCGTCCAGCAGCCGCGCGCCGAGCATCGTCAGGTAGGGCCTCTCGCGGTCGCCCTCACCACGCGCCTGTGCGAACCGGAACAGTGCTTCCTCGTCCGTGAACACGTACAGCCAGCGGATCCCGCCAGAGACGGCGCTCATCACACCACCAGCGGCCTTCGCATCGGCACCGGCGTCGGCACGCGGGACGAGTAGGGCCGCGCGGCGGAACTCGCCCACTAGGCGCCTCGGATCCCCCAGGCCTGCACGGTATGCGGATATCTCTGCGGTCAGTCCCACGACGTCGGGTCCCCTCCCCGTGATGCACACGCAAAGAGGCAACAGTAACTGGGCCGGCGCATCGCCCTGATGTCAGGCCGGGTCGTGTGGCAGCATCGGCAGGGTGATCATGGACGAGACGAGGATGAGCCTGCTCCGTGGGGCCGCGCTGAACAACGCCGCCTGGTGCGACGCGGTGTGTCGTGCGCACGGGTTGTCGCCGCGGTACGACGGCGAGCAGCTCTGGTCCAGTGCGCGGCGGACTCCGCCGATGTATCCCGATGCCGTGACGCTGGAACCGGGCGTACCGGCGCGGAACGTGGTCCGGGGGGTCGACGCCGCCTCCGCCGGCTGTTCGGTGAAGGACAGCTTCGCCGACCTGGACCTGGCCGGGGACGGCTTCGAGGTGCTGTTCGAGGCGCAGTGGATCCATCGGCCCGCCGGGGCGCCGCTCCCCGAGGCGGAGGGGGAAGCGGCCGGGCTGGAGTGGTCCGAGGTCTCGGGCGCCGAGGAGCTGGCGGACTGGGAGGGCGCCGGGGGCGGCGGGCCGTTCCGGGCGGGCCTGCTCGGCGAGGGGATCGTCTTCCTGGCCGGGCGCGCGGGCAGCCGGATCGTCGCCGGGGCCGTCGTGAGCACCGGTGGGGGCGTGGTCGGCGTGTCCAACCTGTTCGGCGCCGCCTGGGCGGGTGTCCTCGGCGCGGTCGCCGACCGCTGGCCGGAGCTGGACGTGGTCGGCTACGAGCACGGGGAGGACCTGGACGCGGCGGTCCGGGCCGGGTTCACGCCCATCGGTCCGCTGCGGGTCTGGCTATTTGCCCAGTGATCAACTTCGGGTGAGACTGGCGTCGTGACATCGCATCAGACGGGCCGACTCATCGGCGCCTTATTCGGACTCGTCTTCGTCCTGGCCAACGCCGGAGCCCTGCCCACGGCCGCCGCCGTGCCGGCGTGCGTCCTCGCGATCGCCTCGTCCGTCGGGCTCTTCGTCGCGCTGCGGCGGGTACCGGCTCCTCCGGCTGGCAGTACGACGCCGAGGCGGTTCGGGCGGAGCTTCCTCCTCGTGGTGGCCGCCGAAGTCGCCGTCGCGCTGGCCGGTTTCCTCGTCATCAACCTCGTCTTCCACGCCCCGCAGGCCGCGGTGCCCTGGCTCAGCCTGGTCGTCGGCCTGCACTTCTTCGGTCTCGCCGCCGTATGGCGCATGCCGTCGCTCCGGCCGCTGGCGGCCGCGATGGCCGCCTGTGGCGCCGCCGGTCTGGTCCTGGTCGCCGGTGGGGCCTCCCTCGCCGTCATCGCGGCCGTCGCGGGCATCGCCCCCGGCGCCCTGCTGCTCGGCTCCGTCGCCTGGAGCCTGCGCGCCCGCTAGCCGTCCAGTTCCAGCCGCGGCACGTCGGTACGTTCGATCCCGAACACCTGCGAGTACAGGGAGAGTTCGGCTTCCAGCGCACGGATCATGGTGTCGGCCCGCCGGAAGCCGTGGCCCTCGCCCTCGAAGGTCACGTACGCGTGCGGCACTGGCCGGTCCCGCAGGGCGTCGAGCAGCCGCTCCGCCTGGGCCGGCGGGCAGACCGGGTCCTCCAGTCCCTGGAGGAGCACGAACGGCGCCGTGATCCCGTCGGCGCGCGCCACCGGGGAACGCTCGCGGTTGAGTACGGCCAGGGTCTGCGGCGGCCCGGCCAGGCCGTCGATGTAGCGCGATTCCAGGTCGTGCGTCTCTTCGGCGAAGCCCACCAGGTCCAGCACCGGGTAGATGATCGCCGCGCACGCGTACAGGTCGGTGGCGGCCAGCGAGGCCGCCGCGGTCCAACCTCCGGCGCTGCCGCCGCGAATGGCGAGCCGGGCGGGGTCGGCGGTGCCCTCGGCGGCCAGCGAGCGGGCGACCGACGCGCAGTCCTCCACGTCCACCACACCCCACTGCTCGCGCAGCCGCTCCCGGTAGGCGCGGCCGTATCCGGTGGAGCCGCCGTAGTTCACCTCGACCACGCCGATGCCGCGCGAGGTGAAGTAGGCGATGTGCAGGTCGAGTACGGGCGGCACGTGGTCGGTGGGTCCGCCGTGCGCCCAGATCACGTACGGGGGCAGTTCGTCGGCGGCGGCCCGGACGGCCGGGTGGTGCGGCGGGTAGACGTGCGCGTGGATCTGGCGGTCGTCGGGGCCGAGGAAGGTGCGGCTCTGCGGCTCCGGGTAGTAGGCCGGGTCCACCGGGTCCGGGCGCTGCCCGCCGACCGCCCGCGCGTGCCCGGTGGCGGTGTCCAGCTCGACCACCTCGTACGCGCTGCGCGGGCTGGCGGCGACGCCGTAGACCCGGGTGCCGTGCACGGCGAGGGTGGGCTGCCAGGCGGTCCACGGCCCGGCGGCGTCCACCAGGTCGCCGCTCTCCGGGTCGAGGATGCCGAGCACCGAGGAGCCCTGCCCGTGCAGGACGGCGACGAGCCCGGTCCCCGAGCCCGCCGGGTGCGGGGTGTCCCCGGGCAGCGGGGCGAGCCAGCGCAGCCCCGGCTTCCACAGCGGGCCGCCGAACTCCTCCTCCCGCGGGCAGAGGTTGATCGCCCAGCCGGTCCGCGGGTCCACGCCGTACGGGTTCCACCAGCCGCCGCGGTCGCTGACCGCGAGGAGGGTCCCCTCGGCCGTCCACTCGACCTGGGCGACGGCCTCGTCGGGGCCGCCGAGTACGGTCCGGGCGTCGGCCAGCTGCCCGTCCCCGGTGACCTCGGCGACCCGGAGCTCGGTACCGTCCCACGGCATCAGGGGGTGGTCCCACACCAGCCAGGCGGCCCGCCGGCCGTCCGGGGAGAGCCGGGGCCCGGTGGTGAACCGGTACCGGTCGTGCGTCAACTCCCGCACCGCGCCGCGGTTCGCGGCCGCCGAGCCGTCCAGTGGCACGGCGGCCAGCACCCGGCGCACATCGGTCGGTGCGGGCCCGGTGAACTCCTCCAGCACGCACCAGACCTCGTCGCCGCGCAGCACCGGGTCGGCCCAGCGCAGGCCGCCGCCGGTCCGGGAGACCGGGGTCAGCGGCCGCGGCTCGGGGCCGCCGGGGGCATCGGGCTCGTACGCGTACAGCCGCTGGTCGGCGAAGTGGACGAAGACCAACAGCGGTCCGCCGGTGGGCCGTTCGGCCCCAGCCCAGGGCAGGCCGCCGTACTCGGTGACGCGGCTGCGCACGTTCCACGGGGCGGGGAGTTCGGTGATCTCGGGCCCGCCGTCGGCTAGGCGGCGGCGCACCAGGGTGCGGCGGCCGGCCTCCTCGGGCCGGGGTTCGGTCCACCACACCTCGGGGCCGACCGTGCCGAGGTACTCGGGCCGCCCGTCGAGGGAGGCGGCGAGGCCGGCGTCGATGGGTGAGGGCCAGCTGCCGTAGGGCCGGGTCGTCGCCATCACCGGGCCCCGTTCACAGGGTCCGCAGCGCGTGGTCGAGGACGCGGACGCCGAAGTGCAGGGCTTCGACGGGCACCCGCTCGTCCACGCCGTGGAAGAGGGCCCAGTAGTCGAAGCCGGGCGGCAGCTTCAGCGGGGAGAAGCCGTAGCCGGTGATGCCGAGGCGGGAGAACTGCTTGGCGTCGGTGCCGCCCGCCATGCAGAAGGGGATCACGTGGCCGGCCGGGTCGAACCGTTCCACGGACTCGCGCAGGATCCCGAACGTCCGGCCGTCCACGGGGGCTTGGAGGGCGACCTCCCGGTGGTGGAACTCCCAGCGCACGTCGGGGCCGGTGAGGGCGTCGAGGGTGGCGGTGAACTCGGCTTCGCCGCCGGGCACGGTCCGGCCGTCGACGTAGCCGGTGGCGTGCTCGGGGATCACGTTGAGCTTGTAACCGGCGCTGAGCATGGTCGGGTTGGCGCTGTTGCGCACGGTGGCGCGGACCAGCGCGCCGGCCGGGCCGAGCCGGTCGAGGAGCGCGTCGACGTCGAGGCCCGGCTGCCGCGGGTCCACCGACAGGCCCTGCAGGGCGGCGAGTTCGACGATGCAGGCGGTGACGGTGTCGGTGAGCCGGACCGGCCAGTCGTGGGCGCCGATCCGCGCGACGGCGGCGGCGAGCCGGCTGACGGCGTTGGCCCCGTTCGGCTTGGAGCCGTGACCTGCGGTGCCGTGCGCGGTCAGCTTCAGCCAGGCGGTGCCCCGCTCCCCCGCCGCGATCGGGTAGAGGGCGCGGCCGCCGGGGCCGCCGTGCACGGTGAAGGCCCCGGACTCGCTGATGCCCTCGGTGCAGCCTTCGAAGAGGTGCGGGTGGTGATCGGCGAGGAAGCCGGAGCCGTCGACCGCGCTGTCCTCCTCGTCGGCGGTGTAGGCGATCACGATGTCCCGGCGCGGTTTCACTCCCGCGCGCGCCCAGGCCCGTACGACGGCCAGCACCATCGCGTCCATGTTCTTCATGTCGACGGCGCCGCGCCCCCAGACCACGCCGTCGCGCACCTCGCCGGAGAAGGGGTCCACGCTCCAGTCGGCGGCCTCGGCCGGGACCACGTCGAGGTGGCCGTGGACGAGGAGGGCCTCGGCGGAGGGGTCGGTGCCCTCGATCCGGGCGACCACGTTGGTGCGGCCGGGGGTGCGCTCCAGTAGGAGCGGCTCGAGGCCGGCGGCGGCGAGCCGCTCGGCGACGTACTCGGCGGCGGGGCGCTCGCGGCAGTCGCCGCCGCCTCGGTTGGTGGTGTCGATCCGGATGAGGCCGGAGGTGAACTCGACGGCCTCGTCGAGAGCCACCGTGTCCACCGCATTCATCGTGTTCACCGCGTTCACCGCGGCCAACACGCCCGCCGTGTCCACCGGGTCCGCGATGTCGACGGCTCCGGCTCCGGCTCCGGCTCCGGCTCCGGCTCCGGCGGGGATCTCGGCGTTGGTTGCGCGCATGTCAGCCATACTGCTCCTCCACGGCCGCCGAGACGACCGTCGTGACCGCTTTGAAGGCCCGGATCCCCTCGTACATGGTTTCGCTGGTGTACGCGACCTTGCGCTCCCCGGACCGCTCCACGCCGGGGACCACCGTCGCGGACATGGCCAGGTGCGCGGCGTCGAACTCCAGCTCCACGGTGAAGGGGCCGCCGCGGACCGGATCGTGCCGTACGGCCAGCGCGGTGGCCTCCTTGGCCGCGGCCCGGATGTCGGCGGCGGTACGGGCCGGGGTGCGGCACACGGCGGCGTAGCGCGAAACGTGGTCCTTGACGGCGACGGTGGCGGCTCCGGGCGCGTATCCGGCGGCGTCCACGCAGGTCAGGTCGTCGCCGGTGACCAGGATGACGGGGACCCCGTACTCGGCGACGACGTGCGCGTTGAGCAGCCCCTCGCTGGCGCGCGTCCCGTTGACCCAGACTCCGGTGATGGAGTTGGCGAGGTAGGTGTGGGCGAGGACCCCCTCGGAGCCGGCTCCGGTGTGGTAGCCGACGAAGGCGATGCCGTCGACGTCGCCGTGCTGGACGCCCTCGACCATGGAGAGGGTCTTGTGGCGGCCGGTGATCATCTCGGCGCGGGCGTCGAGCTTCTCCAGCAGCAGGTTGCGCATGGTCCAGTGCGCCTCGTTGATGAGGACCTGGTCGGCTCCGCCGTCGTAGAAGCCGAGTACGGCGGCGTTGACGTCGGAGGTGAACATCGCGCGGCAGCGTTCCCACTGCGGGGTTCCGGGCAGCACGTCCGCGGGCCAGGTGACGCCGGTGGCGCCTTCCATGTCGGCGGAGATGAGGATCTTCATCGGGCCCCCGGGCGGTCGGTTGCGCTCAGGGTGCCACCCTAGCCGCCGAAGCCCCCGGTGGCCGTGGGGCTCACGCCCCGGCGCGGCGCGCGGTCCGTGGCTCCCGCCGCGCGGCCGGTCGGTGCGCGGTCCGTTGGCCGCGACCCGTAGGTCCGTCCACCCGTCGCCCCGTCGCCCCGTTTCGGTCCGCCCGTCCGCGCGTCCGCCCGTGGGCCGAGCGAGCCGCGGCCCGCGGGCGCTGCGGGTTCACCCGATCCGGTGAGGCCGCCGGCCCGGCCCCACCGTCAACGCCGTTGCTCAGCGCTCCACTTCGGTGGCCAGGTTCTCCAGCACGCTGTCGTAGATCCGGCCGAGGCCCTTGGGCGCGAAGGTGCGCTCGAAGAAGCCGCCGATGCCGCCGGCGCCGTTCCAGACGGTGGTGACCACGGCCTTGGACTTGCCCTCACCGGCCGGGGTGACCCGCCAGGTGGTGACCATGGAGGAGTTGCGGTCCTTCTCCACCAGCTCGCCGTCGGTCGGCTCGCTGACCTCCAGCAAGCAGTCGCGCACGCGCTTGCTGGTGGCCTGGAGCTTCCAGTGCACCAGGGTGCCCTCGCCGTCGCCGCCCTCGCGCACCTCGTACTCGCTGAAGTGCTCGGGCAGCAGCTTCCCGCGGGTCCCGGTGTAGTCCGCCAGCGCGTCGAACACGGTCTCCGCGTCAGCCGCGATGATCCGCTCCGTGGTGGCCTCGACCTGCGCCATAGCTGTTCCTCCAGCAGTTGTGTCCGCTCGTCACGGCGAAGCCAACCACCTCCGGGGCGGTGGCCCAAATCCGGGTCAGACGTGGCAGCGGAGCTTGACCAGGAGCGTGTCCCCGGGCAGCTCCTCCAGGTAGCCGGTCCTGGCGGTATCCCGGAGCCAGGGCAGGGGCGGGCGGTGGACGCAGGCGTCCGGGCCGTCGCACTCGCCGTGGACGGCGGGCTCGTCCTCCCCGTACCACCAACCGTCGAGGGTGAGCACGTGCTGGTGCCAGGGTGTCCCGGCGCTCTCCGCGGCGGCGAAGTCCTCCCGGCCGGTCCAGCCGACGCTCTCGGCGGCGGCCCCGTGCTGGAGGAACCCGCCGAGGTAGTACCCGCGGTGGGCCTCCAGGAGGGCGGCCACGCCCTCCCGGTAGGCGACGACCAGCGGCTGGGCGTCGAAGGCCGCCCCCGCCTCCTGGTCGGCCTCGCGCCCGGCCCGGTACTCCTCCGAGGTCGGCCAGGGCGAGTCCCACACCACACGGCGCGGCTGGGCGGGCGGGTGGCTCCGGGCGAGCTCCCGCCACAGGTCCCATGCGGCCCGGGCGATGTCCCGCGCCTCGGCCCGGATCTCGGCGAAGGCCATCGCCTCGCGGGGCCCGCCGGCGCACCAGCCGGGCACGCCGTCGTCGCGGACCTCGCGCACGATCCGCGGGTCGTCCTCGTACCCCGGCAGCAGCTGGAAGCCGTCGCGGTAGCTGCCGTTGCCGCAGATGGTCCACCCGTCCCAGATGTCCAGTTCCTCGTCCCGGGTGAAGTCGATCTCGAAGGGGGCCATCGCCTCGGCAAGCGCCTCGTCGAGCCTGGTCCGGGCCTCGCCGGGGAGGCACACCACGATCCGCATTCCAGCCACGGCCGGAATTTCGCACACCCGCCCCGCTGCGATCAAAGGAATTTCGGTCCGCACGATCATGGGAACACTTGTTCTATTCTCGGCGCCAGAGCTACCGAGGGAGGCGCACCATGCGCTGGGAGAACCTGACCGAGGGGTCCGCGGGGCCGGCCGCGCTCTTCGGGGCCGACGCCGTCGTGACCCGGACCATCGACACCCCCGAGTTCCGGGGGATCACCTTCCACGAGGTGCGCGCCCGGTCGATCGTCAACCGCGTGCCCGGCGCCTCCCGCATGCCGTTCGAATGGACCGTGAACCCCTACCGGGGATGCAGCCACGCCTGCGTGTACTGCTTCGCCCGCAAGACGCACAGCTATCTCGACCTCGACACCGGCGTCGGCTTCGACTCCCAGATCGTCGTCAAGACCAACGCCCCCGACCTGCTGCGCCGCGAGCTCGGCTCGCCCCGCTGGACCGGCGCGCACATCGCCATGGGCACCAACGTCGACTGCTACCAGCGCGCAGAAGGCCGCTATCGGCTGATGCCCGGGATCATCGAGGCCCTGCGCGACCGCGCCAACCCCTTCTCGATCCTCACCAAGGGCACGCTGATCCTGCGCGACCTCCCCCTGCTGCAGGAGACCGCCGAGGTCACCGAGGTCGGCATCTCGATCTCGGTCGGATTCACCGACACCGGGCTCTGGCGGACCGTCGAACCGGGCACCCCTTCCCCCGCCGCCCGGCTGGGCGCCGTACGGGCGCTCACCGATGCCGGGATCGAGTGCGGGGTGCTGATGGCCCCGGTGATCCCCTTCCTCGGGGACTCCCCGGAGCAGCTGCGGGCGACCGTACGGGCCGTGGCCGGGGCCGGCGCGACCTCCGTGACACCCCTGGTACTCCATCTGCGGCCCGGGGCGCGCGAGTGGTTCACGGCCTGGCTGGGCACCCACCACCCCCACCTGGTCCCCCGGTACGAGCGGATGTACGCGGGCGGGTCGTACGCACCCACCTGGTACCAGCGCCGGATCACCCGCCAAGTCCACGAACTGGCGGCCGAATTCGGCATCGGCCCGGCCCGCCGGGGCGAGGCCCGCAAGATCGTCACGCCCGGGCGGCCGGACGGCTCCGCGCCCGCGGGAGCCACGCAGCTGAGCCTCCTGTGACGGCCGGCGCCGCCTGAACGGTCATCACATCGGGCCAATCGGCGACCCAATCCCGATTTCCAGGCGTGGTTTCCGGGACGATTCCGCCCAGAACCCTCGGCTGGGAGGCCCCATGCTCCACCCCTTGAAGAAGCGCACCGCTGTCCTGCTGTCGATCTCCACCGTCGCCGCCACCGTCGCCACCGCCCTCGCGAGCCCGGTGACGGCCGCGCCCGCCGCCCCGGCCGATCCGGCCGCCGCGGCGCCGGCGCAGGCGGCGCTGCGCTGGACCGGCTGCACCACCCCGCGGTACCCCACGCTGCAGTGCGCGTCCCTCAAGGTGCCCCTCGACCACGCCCGTCCGGACGGGCGGCAGATCACCCTCGCCCTGACCCGTGTCCCCCACACCGGCGCCACCTCCCAGGGCCCGCTGCTGGTCAACCCGGGCGGCCCGGGCGGCAGCGGCCGCAGTCTGGCCGGGTACATCGCCTCCGCCCTGCCCAAGGAGGTGGCCGCCCAGTACGACGTGATCGGCTTCGACCCCCGCGGCGTCGGCAAGAGCGAGCCCGCCCTGGACTGCGCGGCCGGGCACTTCAAGCCCGCGCGGCCGGACTCCGTACCCATGGACCAGGCCACCGAACGGGCCAACCTGGACCGGGTGCGCTCCTTCGCCGAGTCCTGCGGGGCCAAACACGCGGACGTGCTGCCGTACATCGACACCGTCTCGGCCGCCCGGGACATCGAGGCGCTGCGCGGCGCCCTCGGCGCGGAGCGGATCAGCTACTTCGGCTACTCGTACGGGACCTACCTGGGCGCGGTGTACGCCAAGCTGCACCCGGGCCGCGTGCACCGGCTCGTCCTGGACTCCGTGGTCGACCCCGGCGGGGTCTGGTACGAGGACAACCTCGCCCAGGACCTCGCCTTCGACGCCCGCCACAAGTCGTTCCTGGCCTGGGTGGCCCAGTACGACGCCACCTACAAGCTCGGCACCGACCCGGCGGCGGTCGAGCGGGCCTGGTACGCGATGCGGGACGCGCTGCGCGAGAGCCCGGCGGGGGGCAAGGTGGGGCCGGCGGAGCTGGAGGACACCTTCATGCCCGGCGGGTACTACAACGGCTACTGGCCGAACCTGGCCGAGGCCTTCGCCGCGTACGCGGTGGCCAAGGACCCGAAGCCGCTGGTGGCCGCCTACGAGCGGTTCGGCGCGGTGGAGCCCTCGGCGGGCAACGGCTACAGCGTCTACACGGCGGTCCAGTGCCGGGACTCGGCGTGGCCGAAGGACTGGAACCAGTGGCGCGCGGACATGTGGCGCACCCACGCCAAGGCGCCGTTCATGACCTGGAACAACGCCTGGTACAACGCCCCGTGCGCGTTCTGGCCGGCGGAGCCCCTCGACGCCCCGGACGTGACCAACGCCGATCTCCCGCCCGCCCTGCTGCTCCAGGCGACGGAGGACGCGGCGACCCCCTTCGAGGGGGCGCTCAGCATGCGGAAGAAGCTGTCGGGTTCGGCCCTGGTGGTGGAGGAGGGCGGCGGCAACCACGGCATCGCCCTGAGCGGCAACAAGTGCTTGGACGAGAAGGTGTCGGCCTACCTGACGACCGGCAGGGCCGCGGACGCCAGCTGCCCCGCCCAGGCGGCCCCGAAGCCGACCACGGCGACCCGCGCCGTGCCCGCCTCCGCGGGCGGCGCGGCCCTGCACGGCCTGCTCGGCTTCCGGGGCTGACGCCCACCCGATCCACCTGTCAGCACGAAACGGGGAAGGGCAAGGGGAAGAGAAGGAGGAAGGAGAAGGGGGCAAGATCGTGTCCATGACCACGACACCGTCGCACAGCAGCCACCTGACCCGTATCGCCGCACCGGAAGGGGTCGCCGCGAGCCCCCACTACAGCCACGTCGCGTGGGGCACGGGGCGTCTCGTCGCCGTGTCCGGACAGTGCGCGCTCGACGAGCGGGGCGAGGTCGTGGGCGAGGGGGTCCGGCCGCCCAGGCCCGGCAGGTGTTCGAGAACCTGCGCCGTTGCCTGGCGGCGGCCGGGGCGACCTTCGAAGACGTCGTGAAGCTCACCTACTTCGTGACGGACGTCGCCCACCTCCCGGCGGTGCGGGAGGCCCGTGACGCGGTGATCCCGGCCGACCGGCTCCCGGCCTCCTCGGCGGTGCAGGTCTCCGCGCTGTTCCGGCCCGAACTCCTGGTCGAGATAGAGGCCTTCGCGGTCATCGCCGCATAGCGGGCCGCGATCCCCGGCCCGCGCGCCTCAGCCAGCGCGCCTCAGCCCGCGCGCCTCACCCCAGGTTGCGGAGCGCGGCCGTCGCCGCCACCGCCAGCCGGGGGTGGGACTGGGCGCGGGTGAGGAGTTCGCGCGCGCGGGGGTCGGCGAGCGCGCCGAGGCCCTCGATGCAGGCCAGGGCCACCCGCCAGTACGGGTCGTGCGGGTGCAGCAGCCGCGACAGGGTGGCCATCAGGGCCGGTACGGACTCGGGGGCGCGCAAGGCGGTGAGCAGCCGCACGGGCTGCAGGGCGTAGGCCGTGCGCAGGCCGTTGGTGGCGAGGGCGGCTGCCGCGCGGGCGGTGCGCGGGTCGTCCAGGACGGCCAGCGCCTCGGCGGCGGCCGCGCAGCGGGCGGGGTCCCGGTGGTTGAGGAGCAGGACGAGGGATTCGAAGGCGCGGCGGTCTCCCGCGAGGCCCAGCCGGTACGCGGCCAGTTCGCGGGCCCACAGGGGCAGCCCGGCCGACGTCAGGGAGGCGGCGAGACCGTCGGGGGCGGCCGAGAGCAACACCTCGTACTCGGGTGACGGTCCCGCCTCGGCCCGCAGGCGCTCCAGCACGTCGTTCACCCGGCCACCTTAGGGGGACACAGCGGTCGCCGCGCCGGGTTTCGGGACATCGGAGACAGCCCGTTGATCGATGATCGATGATCGGTACATTTGGGCGGTACAGGTCACATCTCCGCGCTCTGGCGGACCAGTTACCGGCGGGTTACTGTCGTTGCAACACGTACGAGGGCGGCCTGGTGACGCAGCCGCCTCGTGCCGGTCGGTTCGTTTCTCCACGGTGTGACCCCGGGACAGGGTTCCGCCGTTTCCGCCCCGGGGACCCGTTCTCCGCGGGCACCTCTCTTCGGGCCCGCTCACCCCGGTCCCTTCACCGCACGGCTCTTCCGTACGGCATCCGCGCGCGCCGTGCGCCGCGCGCCCCCCAGTCGTCACCCTCATCCACTGGAGTCCCTCGATGGACCGTCAGTCCAGTCAGCCCACCCTCCAGACCATCGCCGTCGTCGGCCTCGGCACGATGGGCACCGGCATCGCCGAGGTCCTCGCCCGGGCCGGCCGCGAGGTCATCGGCATCGACATCAGCGAGGCCGCCGCTCAGCGGGCCCAGGCCGCACTCGCCGCGGCCACCGCCCGCTCCGTCGCCCGGGAGCGGCTCACCGAGCAGGAGCGCGGAGACGTGCTCGCCCGCTTCCGCACCTTCACCGATCTGGGCGCCGCCGCCGAGGCCGATCTGGTCATCGAGGTCGTCCCCGAGTCGTACGAGATCAAGCAGCAGGTGTTCCGCGAACTCGACGCGATCGTGCGGCCCGACACCATCTTGGCCACCGGCACCAACGCCCTGTCGGTGACGCGCATGGCCGCCGAGTCCCTGCGCCCCGAGCGCGTGCTGGGCCTGCACTTCTTCAACCCGGCCCCGGCGATGAAGCTGGTCGAGATCGTCTCTTGCGTTCTGACCGCCCCGCCGGCCGTCGAGGCGGTCACCGAACTGGCCCGCGAGCTCGGCAAGGAGCCGGTTCCGGTCGGCGACCGGCCCGGCTTCGTCGCCGACGGCCTGCTGTTCGGCTACCTCAACCAGGCCGCCGCCATGTACGAGGCGCGGTACGCCTCCCGCGAGGACATCGACGCGGCGATGCGGCTCGGCTGCGGGCTGCCCATGGGCCCGCTCGCGCTGCTCGACCTGATCGGCGTGGACACCGCCCGTACCGTCCTGGAGGCCATGTACGCCTCCTCCGGCGACCGGCTGCACGCCCCGGCCCCGATCCTGGGCCAGCTGGCCGAGGCGGGCCTGACCGGTCAGAAGTCCGGCCGCGGCTTCTACACGTACGAGGCACCGGGCAGCTCGGTGATCGTCCGCGACCTGCAGACCCCGCTCGACGGGTCCCTGGTCGGCACCGGCCGTCCCGTCAGCTCGGTCGGCGTGGCCGGCTCGGGAACGATGGCGAGCGGGATCGCCCAGGTCTTCGCGCAGGCCGGTTACAGCGTGGTGCTCGCCGCCCGCAGCCAGGAGAAGGCCGAGGCCGCCAAGGCCGCGATCGGGAAGTCCTTGGGCCGTGCGGTGTCCAAGGGCCGCCTGAGCGAGGAGGGCGCGGCCCAGACCCTGGACCGGATCACCCCGGCCGGATCGCTGGACGCCTTCGCCGAGGTGGACCTGGCCGTGGAGGCCGTCGCCGAGGACCTGGCGGTCAAGCAAGAGCTGTTCGCGACCCTGGACAAGGTCTGCAAGCCGGGTGCGGTGCTGGCCACCACCACCTCTTCGCTGCCGGTGATCGCGGTCGCCCGCGTGACCTCGCGTCCGCAGGACGTGATCGGCATGCACTTCTTCAACCCGGCCCCGGCGATGAAGCTGGTCGAGGTGGTCCGGACCGTCCTGACCGCCGACGACGTGCACGCCACGGTCCGCGAGATCTGCCTCAAGGTGCGCAAGCACCCGGTGGACTGCGGCGACCGGGCCGGCTTCATCGTGAACGCGCTGCTGTTCCCGTACCTCAACAACGCGATCAAGATGGTCGAGCAGCACTACGCCGACATCGACCAGATCGACGCGGCGATGAAGCTGGGCGGCGGCTACCCGATGGGCCCGTTCGAGCTCCTCGACGTGGTCGGCCTGGACGTCTCGCTGGCCATCGAGAAGGTCCTGCACAAGGAGTTCCGCGACCCGGGGCTGGCCCCGTCCCCGCTGCTGGAGCACCTGGTGGCGGCGGGCTGCCTGGGCCGGAAGACCGGCCGCGGATTCCGTGAGTACGCCGCCCGCCGGTAATCCGTCGGGCCACGAGCCGGATGCGTGGGGAGGGCTGCTCGGGCCCGCCGGACCCTCACGGCGGGCCAACCCTCACGAGCCCAGTGCGGGCCCTCCCCCGCATCCACCCCTCTCTCACCCCCCGCAGGCGCGCACCCCTGCACGAATGAAGTACTTTCGCTCTATGTCCCAGCCCGCCAAGACCTCGCCCCGCGCCGCCACGGCCTCCGACACCCCGGAGAGTCCGGCCGGCACCAAGGCGGCCGCACAGCGGCTCAAGATGCGCCGCGAGCTCGCCGCCGCGGCCATGGAGCTCTTCGCGACCAAGGGGTACGAGGCGACGACGGTCGACGAGATCGCCGCGACGGCCGGGGTGGCGCGGCGGACCTTCTTCCGGCACTTCCGGTCCAAGGAAGAGGCGATCTTCCCGGACCACGACGACACCCTGACCCGCGCCGAGGCCGTCCTGGACGTGGCCCCGGCGCACGAGCACCCGCTCGACACGGTGTGCCGCGGGATCAAGGAAGTCATGAAGATGTACGCCGCCTCGCCGGCGGTGTCGGTGGAGCGCTACCGGCTGACCCGTGAGGTGCCGGCGCTGCGGGAGCGGGAGATCGCCTCGGTGGCCCGGTACGAGCGGTTGTTCACCCGCTACCTGCTGGCCCATTTCGACGAGCAGGACCACCACGACGGCAACGACGACCCGCTGCTGGCCGAGGTGGCCGCCTCGGCGGTGGTCACCGCCCACAACCACGTGCTGCGGCGCTGGCTGCGCGCGGGCGGTCAGGGGGACGTCGAGGCGCAGCTGGACCACGCGTTCTCGATCGTGCGGAAGACGTTCGGCACGGGCATCGGCGCGGGCCGCACCCTGAGCACGGAACCGGCCGCGCCGGCGGCCGTGCGCACGCAGGGCGAGGTGCTGGTGGCGGTGGCCCGCACCGACGCCCCGCTGGACGAGGTCATGCGGACCATCGAAGAGGCGCTGCGCGCCAAGTAGTCACCACTCACCCGGCCGCCGCTGGGGGTGCCCCTGGTCACAGTGGCCGCTCCCGTTCCGGGGGCGGCCACTTTCGTATGTCCGGCTTGCCCCTACTCGCGGGTAACTCTGATCGATCATCGCTCATCGGTGCAGGTCAATCGGCAAATGAGAGAAAGTTTTGGCACGCGGTGCCTTGCTGAGTGACACGGGGTGCCATACGTTGAAGTCGTCCGGATGTCCCCGCGACCCACGCCCACCCGGCGTGGAACGCGCCCCGGATCGCCTGCGTCACCAGGCACCGCACGCCTCACCACGGGCGTCGCCCAGCACCACCGCACCAGCCGGACCGACGGCACACCGCACCCGCACCACGCACCCCGTTTACCTCAGCGCACCCTCATCAGCGCTAGCCGGAGGCTCACCGTGAAGGACATCCTGGACGCGATTCAGTCGCAGTCCGCCACCGCAGCAGACTTCGCGGCCCTGCCGCTCCCCGAGTCCTACCGCGCGATCACCGTGCACAAGGACGAGGCGGAGATGTTCGCCGGGCTCACCTCGCGCGAGAAGGACCCGCGCAAGTCCCTGCACCTGGACAACGTCCCGGTGCCGGAGCTCGGCCCGGGCGAGGCCCTGGTCGCCGTCATGGCCTCCTCGGTCAACTACAACTCCGTGTGGACCTCGATCTTCGAGCCGGTCTCCACCTTCAGCTTCCTGGAGCGCTACGGCCGCCTGTCGGAGCTCACCAAGCGCCACGACCTGCCGTACCACGTCATCGGCTCCGACCTCGCGGGCGTCGTCCTGCGCACCGGCCCCGGCGTCAACGCCTGGAACCCGGGCGACGAGGTCGTCGCGCACTGCCTCTCGGTCGAGCTGGAGTCCTCCGACGGCCACAACGACACGATGCTCGACCCCGAGCAGCGCATCTGGGGCTTCGAGACCAACTTCGGCGGCCTGGCGGAGATCGCGCTCGTCAAGTCGAACCAGCTGATGCCGAAGCCCGACCACCTGAGCTGGGAGGAGGCCGCCTCCCCCGGCCTGGTCAACTCCACGGCCTACCGCCAGCTGGTCTCCCAGAACGGCGCCGGCATGAAGCAGGGCGACAACGTCCTGATCTGGGGCGCCAGCGGCGGCCTCGGCTCCTACGCCACCCAGTTCGCGCTGGCCGGCGGCGCCAACCCGATCTGCGTGGTCTCCAGCCCCGAGAAGGCGGACATCTGCCGGGCCATGGGCGCCACGGCGGTCATCGACCGCAACGCCGAGGGCTACAAGTTCTGGAAGGACGAGCACACCCAGGACCCGCGCGAGTGGAAGCGCTTCGGCTCCAAGATCCGCGAGCTGACCGGCGGCGAGGACATCGACATCGTCTTCGAGCACCCGGGCCGCGAGACCTTCGGCGCCTCGGTCTACGTCACCCGCAAGGGCGGCACCATCACCACCTGCGCCTCGACCTCGGGCTACATGCACCAGTACGACAACCGCTACCTGTGGATGTCGCTGAAGCGGATCGTCGGCTCGCACTTCGCCAACTACCGCGAGGCGTGGGAAGCCAACCGCCTGATCGCCAAGGGCAAGATCCACCCCACCCTGTCGAAGGTCTACTCCCTCGAGGAGACCGGCCAGGCCGCCTACGACGTCCACCGCAACCTCCACCAGGGCAAGGTCGGCGTCCTCGCGCTGGCCCCCGAGGAGGGCCTGGGCGTCCGCGACCACGAGATGCGCGCCGAGCACCTCGACGCCATCAACCGCTTCCGCAACGTCTGAGACCGTTCAAAGGCCTAAGGGACAGCCTGAGATGACAGAGCGCCAGAAGGACCGTCCGTGGCTCATGCGGACGTACGCCGGCCACTCCACGGCCGAGGCGTCCAACGAGCTGTACCGCCGCAACCTCGCCAAGGGCCAGACCGGCCTGTCGGTCGCGTTCGACCTGCCGACGCAGACCGGCTACGACCCCGACCACATCCTCGCCCGCGGCGAGGTGGGCCGGGTCGGGGTCCCGGTCTCCCATCTGGGCGACATGCGGCGGCTGTTCCAGGACATACCCCTGGAGCAGATGAACACCTCGATGACGATCAACGCCACGGCCATGTGGCTGCTGGCGCTCTACCAGGTGGCCGCCGAGGAGCAGGGCGCGGACATCGCCCAGCTCCAGGGCACCACCCAGAACGACATCGTCAAGGAGTACCTCTCGCGCGGGACGCACGTCTTCCCGCCGGGGCCGTCCCTGCGGCTGACGACGGACATGATCGCGTACACGGTCAACCACATTCCCAAGTGGAACCCGATCAACATCTGCTCGTACCACCTCCAGGAGGCCGGGGCCACCCCGGTCCAGGAGATCTCGTACGCGATGTCCACGGCGATCGCGGTCCTCGACTCGGTGCGCGACTCGGGCCAGGTGCCCCAGGAGCGTTTCGGTGAGGTCGTCGCCCGGATCTCCTTCTTCGTGAACGCGGGCGTCCGCTTCATCGAGGAGATGTGCAAGATGCGCGCCTTCGGCCGCATCTGGGACAAGGTCACCAAGGAGCGCTACGGCATCGAGAACGCGAAGCAGCGTCGCTTCCGTTACGGCGTCCAGGTCAACTCCCTGGGACTCACCGAGGCGCAGCCGGAGAACAACGTCCAGCGCATCGTGCTGGAGATGCTCGCGGTCACCCTCTCCAAGGACGCCCGCGCCCGCGCCGTGCAGCTGCCCGCCTGGAACGAGGCGCTGGGTCTGCCCCGGCCCTGGGACCAGCAGTGGTCGCTGCGCATCCAGCAGGTCCTGGCGCTCGAGAGCGACCTGCTGGAGTACGAGGACATCTTCGCCGGATCCCACGTCATCGAGGCCAAAGTCGACTCCCTGGTCGCCGACTGCCTGGCCGAGATCGACCGGATCCAGGAGATGGGCGGCGCCATGGCGGCCGTCGAGTCCGGGTACCTGAAGGGCGAGCTGGTCTCCTCGCACGCCGAACGGCGGGCGCGGATCGAAGCCGGCGAGGACAAGATCGTCGGTGTCAACTGCTTCCAGCAGACCGAGGAGAACCCGCTCACGGCCGACCTCGACGGCGCGATCATGACGGTCGACCCGGCGACGGAGGCGTTCACCGTGGAGCGCATCGGCCGCTGGCGCGCCGAGCGGCAGGAGTCCTCGGACCGCCAGGGGAACGGCGACCCGTTCGTCTTCCCCACCACCCAGCAGGCGCTGGAGCGCCTCAAGGAGGCCGCGGCGGGCACCGAGAACCTGATGGAGGCCACGCTGGAGTGCGCCCGCGCCGGTGTCACCACCGGCGAGTGGGCCAGCGCGCTGCGCGAGGTGTTCGGCGAGTTCCGCGCCCCGACCGGGGTCTCCTCGGCCCCGGTCGCGGTCACCGCCGAGCCCGGTACGCCGATGCACGAGGTCCGCGAGAAGGTGTCCCGCACGGCCGACGAGCTCGGCTCGGGCCGGCTGCGCCTGCTGGTCGGCAAGCCCGGCCTGGACGGGCACTCCAACGGCGCCGAACAGATCGCCGTCCGGGCCCGCGACGCCGGCTTCGAGGTGGTCTACCAGGGCATCAGGCTGACCCCGGAGGAGATCTCCTCCGCGGCGCTGGCCGAGGACGTGCACTGCGTGGGACTGTCCATCCTGTCCGGTTCGCACAGCGCTCTGGTCCCGGACGTCCTGGAACGGCTGCGACTGGCGGGGGCGGGTGACATCCCCGTCATCGTCGGAGGCATCATTCCCAACGCCGACGCCGTGACGCTCAAGGCAGCGGGTGTCGCCGCCGTCTTCACGCCGAAGGACTTCGGCATCACGGAGATCATCGGCCGTATCGTCGACGAGATCCGCAAGGCCAACAAGCTCGCCCCCCTCGACATCGACAACGCACTCGTTGCAAGCACGGAGGTCCCCGCATGACCACGCCCGTCCACCCGGTGAACCGCCTTCGCCCGCGTCGCTCCTGCCTCGCGGTGCCCGGATCGAACCCGCGGTTCCTGGAGAAGGCCCAGGGCCTGCCGGCCGACCAGGTCTTCCTGGACCTGGAGGACGCCTGCGCGCCGCTCGCCAAGGAAGGCGCCCGCCACACCATCGTGGACGCGCTGAACAACGGCGACTGGACCGGCAAGACCCGCGTCGTGCGCGTCAACGACTGGACCACGCACTGGACCTACCGCGACGTCGTCACGGTCGTCGAGGGCGCCGGCCAAAACCTCGACTGCATCATGCTGCCGAAGGTCCAGGACGCCCAGCAGGTCGTCGCCCTCGACCTCCTCCTGACCCAGATCGAGAAGACCATGGGCTTCGAGGTCGGCAAGATCGGTATCGAGGCGCAGATCGAGAACGCCAAGGGTCTCGTGAACGTCGACGAGATCGCCGCCGCCTCGCCGCGGCTGGAGACCATCATCTTCGGCCCGGCCGACTTCATGGCTTCGATCAACATGAAGTCCCTGGTCGTGGGCATGCAGCCGCCCGGCTACCCGGCGGACGCCTACCACTACATCCTGATGCGGATCCTGATGGCGGCCCGCATGCACAACCTCCAGGCGATCGACGGCCCCTTCCTCCAGATCCGCGACGTGGACGCCTACCGCGAGGTGGCCGGCCGGGCCGCCGCGCTGGGCTTCGACGGCAAGTGGGTGCTGCACCCCGGTCAGGTCGACGCGGCCAACGAGGTCTTCTCCCCCTCGCAGGAGGACTACGACCACGCCGAGCTGATCCTCGACGCGTACGACTGGTGCACCTCGGAGGCCGGCGGCAAGAAGGGCTCCGCGATGCTCGGCGACGAGATGATCGACGAGGCCAGCCGCAAGATGGCCCTGGTCATCGCGGGCAAGGGCCGGGCCGCCGGCATGGAGCGCACCACCAAGTTCGAGACCCCGGAGGCCTGACCGCCATGCAGTTCGGACGCACGTACGAAGAGTTCGAGGTCGGGGCGGTCTACAAGCACTGGCCCGGGAAGACGGTCACCGAGTACGACGACCACCTCTTCTGTCTGCTGACCATGAATCACCACCCGCTCCACATGGACAGCAATTACGCGGAGAACACGACCGACTTCGGCAAGAACGTGGTCGTGGGCAACTACATCTACTCGCTGCTGCTCGGCATGTCCGTGCCGGACGTCTCCGGGAAGGCCATCGCCAACCTGGAGATCGAGTCCCTGCGGCACGTGGCGCCGACCTTCCACGGCGACACGATCTACGGCGAGACCACGGTCCTCGACAAGACGCCGTCGAAGTCGAAGAACGACCGCGGGATCGTCTACGTGGAGACCAAGGGCTACAAGCAGGACGGCACTCTCGTCTGCGTCTTCCGGCGCAAGGTGATGGTCCCGACCGAGACGTACATCAAGGAGCGCGGCGGCGAGCAGCCCGGCCGCCCCACGCTGAAGGAACAGGGGAAGTAGTCATGGCCCGACTCGCCCAGACCGCCGGGCTGACCGACGTCCAGCGGGAGATCCTCAAGACCGTCCGGGAGTTCGTCGACAAGGAGATCATCCCGGTCGCGACCGAGCTCGAACACCGTGACGAGTACCCGCAGCAGATCGTCGACGGCCTCAAGGAACTCGGCCTCTTCGGCCTGATGATCCCGGAGGAGTACGGCGGCCTGGGTGAGTCGCTCCTCACCTACGCCCTGTGCGTCGAGGAGATCGCCCGTGGCTGGATGTCCGTTTCGGGCATCATCAACACCCACTTCATCGTGGCGTACATGCTCAAGCAGCACGGCACGCAGGAGCAGAAGGACCACTTCCTCCCGCGCATGGCCCTGGGCGAGGTGCGCGGCGCGTTCTCGATGTCCGAGCCGGCGCTGGGCTCCGACGTGTCGGCCATCTCCTCCAAGGCGGTGAAGGACGGCGACGAGTACGTCCTGAACGGCCAGAAGATGTGGCTGACGAACGGCGGCAGCTCCACCCTGGTGGCCGTTCTCGTCCGGAGTGACGAAGGACACCCCGAGGGCACCGCGCCCCACAAGTCGATGACGACCTTCCTCGTGGAGAAGGAGCCCGGCTTCGGTGAGGTCCGTCCCGGCCTCACCATCCCCGGCAAGATCGACAAGATGGGCTACAAGGGCGTCGACACGACCGAGCTCATCATGGACGGACTGCGCATTCCGGCCAATCGGGTACTCGGCGGTCAGACGGGCCGAGGGTTTTACCAAATGATGGACGGGGTCGAGGTCGGCCGCGTCAACGTGGCGGCGCGTGGCTGCGGCGTCGCTCAGCGTGCTTTCGAGCTGGGTGTCTCCTATGCCCAACAACGTCACACTTTCGGCAAGCCGATCGCCGAACACCAGGCGATTCAGTTCAAGCTGGCCGAAATGGCTACCAAGGTCGAAGCCGCCCATGCGATGATGGTCAATGCAGCACGCAAAAAGGACTCTGGGGAACGAAACGACCTCGAAGCAGGGATGGCGAAGTACCTCGCCTCCGAATACTGCAAGGAGGTCGTCGAGGACGCCTTCCGCATCCACGGTGGATACGGATTCTCGAAGGAGTACGAGATCGAGCGTCTCTACCGGGAGGCCCCGATGCTGCTGATCGGTGAAGGTACCGCCGAGATCCAGAAAATGATCATCGGGCGACGCCTGCTCGAGGAGTACCGACTTCAGGGCTGAAAGTCCCTTTTGCAGCGAATCATCCATGGGTTCGTTGCGAAAGGATCACTGGCAGTGACTGGCTGACGGTCATCGACTCGGCTTCTGGCTTGCCCAGTTGTTGCGCGCAACCGATAGCATTCCAGTAAAGCCGCCGTCCCGTCCCCCCGTTTGCGGCGCGGCAATCACCCGCTACGAAGGTCATCCATGCCCCACAGCCAAACCTCTGCACCTCGCGACAGCCTCCTTGGCGTACGCCTCGCGCGCGGAGCATCGCCGTGGCTTCTGCCGACCGTGGCCACCGCGGCGCTCAGCCTCACCCGGGCCCGCAAGTCCGGACGCTGGGCCGCGGCGGCCGTGCCCGCCACCGCGCTCGCCGCGGGCATGCTGTGGTTCTTCCGCGACCCCGAGCGCGAGATCGCTCAGGGCCGTGTCATCTCGCCCGCCGACGGTGTGGTGCAGAGCATCATGCCGTGGAAGGACGGACGCACCCGGGTCGCGATCTTCATGAGCCCGCTGAACGTCCACGTCAACCGTGCGCCCCTCGCGGGCACGGTGACGTCCGTGGAGCACATCCCCGGCGGATTCGTCCCGGCGTTCAACAAGGAGAGCGAGAACAACGAGCGCGTTGTCTGGCACTTCGACACCGAACTCGGTGACATCGAGATGGTGCAGATCGCCGGCGCCGTCGCCCGTCGCATCGTCCCGTACCTGCCGGCCGGAACCAAGGTGGAGCAGGGCGAACGCATCGGTCTGATCCGCTTCGGCTCCCGCGTCGACATCTACCTCCCCGAGGGCGTCGAGGTCGCGGTCGAGGTCGGTCAGGCCACCACCGCGGGGGTGACACGAATTGACCGTGACTGACCCTGAGACTCCGGCCGCGGGCTGGGTTCCCGAGCCCGCCGAGGAGGAGTCCGCCGAAGACGACATGCCGCTCTCGCTGCGGCTGTCGATAGCGGACACCCTCACTCTCGGTAACGCGACGTGCGGATTCATGGCGGTGTACTTCACCACCACCGGAATCCTCATTCCGCACCTCACCGGCAGTGGCGAATCGGGCATGGCCCGCAACAGCGCCGCGACGGCCGTGATACTGATGCTGCTCGCCGCGGTCTTCGACCTCTTCGACGGCATCGTGGCCCGCAAGCTGCGCAGCTCGCCGATGGGTGCCGAGCTGGACAACCTGTCCGACCTGATCAGCTTCGGCCTCGCGCCGGCCTACTTCGTGCTCGTCTACGGCATGGTCGCCGTCGACGCGCACCAGAAGATGTCGGCGCTGGCCGCGATCGTGGTCCTGCTCGCCGTGGTGCTCAGACTCGCGAGATTCAGCTGCGTGACGATGAAGGACGGCATGTTCCAGGGCATGCCGAGCCCCTTCGGCGCGCTGACGGTCGTCTCGATCGTGCTGCTGGAGCTGCCGTTCGTCCCGACGCTGCTGGCGATCATCGGGGTGGCCTGGCTGATGGTGAGCCGGGTCGAGTACCCCAAGCCGCGGGGCGTCCTCGCGGTGGCGATGCTCTGCTGGATCGTCAGCGCGATGGGGCTGCTGGCGGCCTGGGCGTTCGACGCCCCCGGCGGTCAGCTGCTGCTCCAGACCGGCTGCGCCCTGCAGATCGCCATGGCGGCGACCATTCCGCTCTTCGCGACGACCCGGAAGGCCAACACCTTCCGGCACAACCGCCGCGAGGCCCGAGCGACGACGCTGCGCTAGCTGTACCGGAGAAGGCCCCGGATGCCATCGGCATCCGGGGCCTTCTGCCGTTTCCCTGGGGCCGGGGGCGTTCACGGGGGCCGGGGGTGCCTCCGGGGCCGTTTCCGCGGGCCGGGGGTGGCGGCGGGGCCGTTTCCGCGGGCCGGGGGTGGCGGCGGGGTGGGGAGTGTCCGGGGTAGGCATGATTTATGGCCCCTGAGCCGGGTCGCACAGGACCCCGGCGGTGAGGGCCACAAATCACGTTTTACACCCCGGACACTCCCCACCCCGCCGCCGACCCCTCCCGTAGCCCCCCGCCTGCGGCACTCGTGTCCGGATCCCCGGGGACCCGCGGTTTCGGGCGGCCGTGCGGATCGCCCGAGGGCGGGGTCGGGGCCGGTGGTGGGGCGGGGGTCGTCCGGGGTGTAAAACGTGATTTGTTGGCCCGGACCGCCGGGCACGTTCTCGTTCCGCCGTGGGGCCATAAATCATGCCTACCCCGGACGACCCCCGCCCCGCCGCCGGACCCGGCCCCGCCCGACCCGCCCCCGCGCCCCCGGCCAGGGACACGGCTAGCCTTGATGTCGGAAAACCGCCAGCCCGCCGTAACCGGAACCCCGAAGCTGGACGCATGCACACCGACACCGAGCGCTGCGTAAGGGCCGTGCAGTCGAAGGACGCCCGCTTCGACGGCTGGTTCTTCACCGCCGTCCTGACCACCCGGATCTACTGCAGGCCCAGCTGCCCCGCAGTGCCGCCCAAGGTCGAGAACATGACCTTCCTGCCCAGCGCGGCCGCCTGCCAGCAGGCCGGGTTCCGGGCCTGCAAACGGTGCCGGCCTGATACGAGCCCCGGTTCGCCCGAGTGGAACGCCCGGGCCGACGCCGTCGCGCGCGCGATGCGGCTGATCCAGGACGGTGTGGTGGACCGGGAGGGGGTGCCGGGCCTCGCCACCCGGCTGGGCTACTCCACCCGCCAGGTGGAGCGGCAGCTGAACGCCGAGCTCGGGGCCGGTCCGCTGGCCCTGGCCCGGGCCCAGCGCGCCCAGACCGCCCGGCTGCTCATCGAGACCTCGGAGCTCCCGATGGGCGACGTGGCCTTCGCCGCCGGGTTCTCCTCCATCCGCACCTTCAACGACACGGTCCGCGAGGTCTTCGCCCTGTCCCCGAGCGAGCTGCGGGAACGGGCCGTCAAGGCCGGCCGCAGCAGGAACGCCCCGCCCCGGATCCCGGGGACGATAAGTCTGCGGCTGCCGTTCCGGGCCCCGCTGAACCCCGACAACCTCTTCGGGCACCTCGCCGCGACCGCCGTCCCCGGCGTCGAGGAATGGCGGGACGGCGCCTACCGGCGCACCCTGCGCCTGCCCTACGGAACCGGGGTGGTCGCCCTGACCCCGCAGCCCGACCACATCGGCTGCCGGCTCGCCCTGACCGACCTGCGCGACCTCACCATCGCCATCAGCCGCTGCCGCTGGATGCTCGACCTGGACGCCGACCCCGAGGCGGTCGGCGAGCAGTTGCGCTCCGATCCGCTGCTGGCCCCGCTCGTGGACAAGGCCCCCGGGCGCCGGGTACCCCGTACGGTCGACGCGCCGGAGTTCGCCGTACGGGCGGTGCTGGGCCAGCAGGTCTCCACCGCAGCGGCGCGCACGCACGCGGCCCGGCTGGTCACCGCGCACGGGGAGCCGATCGAGGACCCGCTGGGCGGGCTGACCCACCTCTTCCCCTCCCCGCAGGCGCTCGCCGGGCTGGACCCGGAGGCGCTGGCCCTGCCGCGCAGCCGGCGCGCCACGCTGACCACCCTGGTCTCGGCGCTCGCCGAAGGCTCGCTGACGCTCGGCTTCGGCAGTGACTGGGAGGCGGCGCGGGCACAACTGACGGCGCTGCCCGGCTTCGGCCCGTGGACCACCGAAGTGATCGCGATGCGGGCACTCGGCGACCCGGACGCCTTCCTGCCGTCCGATCTGGGGATCCGGCGGGCGGCGCAGGGGCTCGGGCTGCCGTCCACCCCCTCGGCGCTCACCGCGCGGGCGGCCGGATGGCGGCCCTGGCGCGCCTACGCCGTCCAGTACTTGTGGGCCACCGAAGCCCACCCCATCAACCACCTGCCCGTCTGAGGAGCACCAGCGATGCGATCCACCACGAACAGCGCCAAGACGCACACCGTCGTCGACAGCCCCTACGGCCCGCTGACCCTGGTCGCCACGGACGGGGTGCTCAGCGGCCTCTACATGACCGAGCAGCGCCACCGGCCGGCCGAGGAGTCCTTCGGGGAGCGGGTGGCCGCCGCCGAGGAGCCCTTCCCCGAAGTGGCGCGCCAGCTGACCGCGTACTTCGCCGGCGAGCTCACCGAGTTCGACCTCCCGCTGCGTCTGGAGGGCACCGATTTCCAGCGCAGCGTCTGGGACCAGCTCGTGCGGATCCCGTACGGCGAGACGTGGTCGTACGGGCAGCTCGCGGCGAAGCTGGGCAAGCCCAGCGCCTCGCGCGCGGTGGGCCTGGCGAACGGGAAGAACCCGGTCGGCATCATCGTGCCCTGCCACCGGGTGATCGGCGCGTCGGGCGGGATGACCGGCTACGGCGGCGGGCTCGACCGCAAGGTCAGGCTGCTGGCCTTGGAGTCCGGAGAACAGGCCTGAGCCCCGTCCTGAAAGCCGGTCGCGGAGGCCTGTTCGACACCGCCCCACTCCGAAATGCGGAGTTTTTGAAGCGGTTGTATGAATGGAATACCGCTACATGATCGGAGTCGGGCATGGACGACTATCCGCTTCTCAACATCTTCTGGACGATGCTGTACCTGTTCCTGTGGATCATGTGGTTCTTCCTACTCTTCAAGATCATCACGGACATCTTCCGTGACCACAGCCTCGGCGGCTGGGGGAAGGCGGGATGGCTGATCTTCGTCATCATCCTGCCCTTCCTGGGCGTGTTCATCTACCTCATCGCCCGGGGCAAGAGCATGGGCGAGCGCGACCTGAAGCAGGTCCAGGAGAACGAGGCCGCCTTCCGGGACTACGTCCAGAAGACGGCGGGCTCCGGCGGCAGCGCGGACGAACTGCACAAGCTCTCCGCCCTCAAGGACAAGGGCGACATCACGCAGGAGGAGTTCGACCGCGCCAAGGCCAAGCTCCTGGCCTGACCGGTCGGGTCGTCAGACGACGAGGAGCGGAACGAGCAGCGCGAAGGCGGCCCCTGCCTCCACGGCGTAGTTGTACAGCGAGGGGTGCTGGACCGGGGCGGCCAGCAGGACGACGCTCTGCTGGGTGGTGGCGGCCGCCACCCAGTCGCCGTCGGCGCCGAGGTTGCCCTGGTACCAGCCCTCGCAGGAGCCGGGCCCGGTGACGGCGAGGAGGTCGTCCTCGCGGCGGTAGAAGGCCTGCCAGCCGGCGGCCGGAACGGACCAGCCCTCGAAATCGGTGAACAGCGCCCAGCCGCCCTCGCGTATCGCGGTGTCGAAGAGCCAGACCGGGGTCCCCTCCGCAGTCACCTCACCGCCGGCCTGCTGGTCCGTGGTGAAGTGCACCATGGGAAGGGCGTCGGGCCCGTCGGCGGTGCTGGGCCAGGCGTACATCGTGATCATCTTCTGATTCTGTCCTGGTCGAGGTAAGTCCGGTGTTACGGGGCGCCCGTCACGAGGTGACCGGACGCCGGCCGTTCTCCAGTTCAGCGGCGCCCTCGCCCGACTGCGCGATCCGGTAGGCCTCTTGGACGCGCAGTCCGAGCAGTTCGGGCAGGTAGGCGGCGAGTTCGGCGGGCTCGACCAGTCGCCAGGAGACCAGCTCCTCCTCCTGCAGCGCGACGGAAGCGAGCTGGGCCTCGTCGAGTACGCCTCCGTCGTAGACGTAGGCGACCAGGGGCGGGCGACCGGGGCCCAGCACCCAGTCGACGGCCAGAAGACGGCCGAGCGGGAGGTCGAGGCCGATCTCCTCGGCACTCTCGCGCCGAGCCGCGGTGCGCGGCGACTCGTCCTGGTCCGACTCGATGGTTCCGCCCGGCAGGGCCCAGCCCTCGCGGTAGTTGGGCTCGACGAGCAGGACCCGGCCCTCGGCGTCCCGGTAGAGGGCGGCCGCGCCGGCCAACACCCGGGGCAGGCTCGCGATGTACGTGGCGTAGTCATCTGCGGTGGTCACGCCGCAACCCTAATTCCTTCGTCACGAGCGCGGTGGGGCCGGGTGGCACGGGGCGTTCGGTCCGCTCGACACCCAATGGGCACCCCATGACGATTGTTTGACTGATGATATTATTACCCCTCGCCCGGGTCACTCACCCCCGCCCTGCGGCACCAAGGGCTCCGGCAACTGGTGTGTCTCCGGGCCGTCGGACTGGTGGTCCACTGCCGACGTCCTGCTCTCGGCAGTTCAGATCGTCAGGCACCCGCCGACGGTCTTCCGCACTCGGAGATTGAAGAAAAACCCCTCCATGCAGAACGCAGCAGCCCCGGCACGCGACGCGGCCGACCGGCCGGTACCCGTGCTGTCCGTCGTCATCCCGATCTACAACGAGCAGGAGGCCCTGCCCCTGACCGTGGCGCGCCTGCGTCCGATCTTGGACGGCATGGGGATCAGCTACGAGGTCGTCGGCATCGACGACGGTAGCACCGACGCCACTCCGATGATCATGCAGAAGATCCGCCAGGAGTGGCCCGAGCTGCGCATCGTGCGCTTCGCCCGCAACTCCGGACACCAGGCCGCGCTGACCGCCGGCATCCACCGGGCCCACGGCGAGTACGTCGTGAGCATCGACGCCGATCTCCAGGACCCGCCGGAGAAGATCGTCGAGATGTACGAGCTGGCCCGCGAGAAGAACCTGGACATCGTCTACGGCGTCCGCGGCGACCGCGGCACCGACACCTTCTTCAAGCGGCGCACGGCCGGCGTCTACTACTGGCTGATGCGCAAGCTCGTCGGCAAGAACATGCCCAACCAGGCCGGCGACTTCCGCCTGCTCAGCCGGGCCGCCGTCGACGCGCTCAAGTCCCTGCCCGAGCACCAGCCGGTCTACCGGCTGCTCGTGCCGTGGCTCGGATTCAGCAGCGGCGAGGTCGTCTACGTCCGTGAGGAGCGGGTCGCGGGCAGCACCCACTACCCGCTGTCCAAGATGATCCGCCTGGCCCTGGACAGCATCACCAACTTCTCCGCCAGCCCGCTGCGGCTCGCCACCTGGCTCGGCCTGCTGAGCTTCGTGATCTGCTTCGGCCTGGGGATCTACACCACCGTCCAGTACGCGCTCGGCGCGACCGTCCCCGGCTGGGCCTCGCTGTTCATCGGCATGGTCTTCCTCGGCGGCGTCCAGCTCGTCTGCGTCGGCCTCCTCGGCGAGTACATAGGCCGGATCTACTCCGCCGTGCAGGCCCGGCCCGCCTACTTCGTCGGCTACGACTCCGCCGAGGACACCGCGGCCGCCGAGCACGACCAGCGCGTCGCCGAATACGCGGCCTGACCCCGGCGCCCCGGACCGGGGCGCTCCCGGCCGGCCCCGTCCGGGGCCGGCCGACGCACAGCAGGTAGGGAAGACACCGAACACATGGGTACAACTGGCAGCGTCGCGCCCGAGCGGACCGGCCCCGGGGCGCGGCCGCTGAGCGGCTCGTCCCCGTCCCTCAGGAGCGACCGGCCCGGACCGCACGCGTTCTGGCGCTTCCTGCCGGCGGCCGCCGCGTACCTCCTCCTGGTCTCCCTGCTGTTGGCCTCGGACACCACGCCCAGCGACGTCGCCCGGTACACCTTCTACGTGCTCTGGGGCGTCATGCTCCCCGGCACGCTGGTCTTCCGGGCGCTTCGCCGACGGCCGCACACGCTGATCGAGGATCTCGCCTTCGGTGCGGTCCTCGGCCTCGTCCTGGAACTGGCCGCCTGGGCGGTCCTCGTCGGGGCGGGCGCCCAGGCGCTCGCCCTCGCGTGGCCGCTCGCCGTGGTGATCCCCTTCGCGGCCGTGCCGAAGCTCCGCCGGCACTGGCGTCCGCGCGGGTACACCAGCCCGTCGCTCGGCTGGTCCTGGTCGCTCTCCGGGGCGGTGATGCTCAGCAGCGTCTACTTCCACCAGGTCTTCCTGTCCCTGTATCCGGTGATCCCGGACAAGGAGAACAGCAGGCTGTTCAATGACATGCCGTACCTGCTGTCGCTCGCCGCGAACGCGAAGCACAACGTCCCGCTGACCTTCCCCCAGGCTTCCGGCGAGCCCCTGCACTACCACTGGTTCACCTTCGCCCACATGGCGATGACCGACATGGTCGGTCACATCGACCTCGCGGTGGTCGAGTCCAGGCTCATGGTCCCCGCGCTGGCGGCGCTCGGCATGGTGATCGCCGCCGTGGTGGCCCACCGGCTCATCGGGCGGGCCTGGGCGGGGCCGCTGGCCGCGCTGCTGGTCTTCGCGGTCGCCGAGTTCACCGCCGTCTACCCCAACCCCGTGCCCACCTGGACCTTCGGCGCCCCCGCCGTCCGGCTGATGTCCTGGTCCAGCCTCTCCCTGACGTACAGCCAGCCACTGCTGATCGCGCTGATGGGGGTCATCGGCGACGCGCTGCGCAGGAGTCGCAAGGAGGGCCCGTCAGCCGCGGACGGCGAGGGCGCCGACCGGGTCCCGTCCTTCGGCCGCGAGGTGTACGTCCTCGTCGCGCTGTTCGCCCTGGCCTCCACTGCGGCCAAGGCGAGCACCCTGCCCGTCACCCTGGCCGGCCTGGCCCTGACCGGCTTCGTCCTGCTGATCACCACCCGGCGCATCCCGTGGCAGGTGGTCGGGCTGGGCGCGATCCTCGGCGGTGCCCAGCTCTTCGCGACGGCGGTCATATTCAACTTCGAGAGCTACGGGCTGGAGATCATCCCGTTCGGCAACATCCGCGGCTACTGGGCGGATCAGGGGAACCTGCGCTCACCGGCGTTCCAAGCCCTCGTCGTCGTGGGCACGCTGGTCGCCTTCCTGCTCAACCACCAGCTGAAGCTGCTCGGCATGATCCCGTTGATCTCGAAGCGGCGCTTCCGGCTGGAACCCGTCCAGTGGTTCCTGCTCGGCGCCTCCGTGGCGGGGCCGTGTGCCTACCTGGCCGTCAACGGCTACAACGCCAGTTACTTCACGCTCGCCTCGCTGCCCTTCGGGGCCGTGCTCTCGGCCTGGGGCTTCTGCGAGACCTTCGAACGCGCTTCGCTCGGCGCGCGGGGCAAGGCCGCACTCGCCTTCGGCGTGCTCGCCTTCTCCGCGCTGCTCACCTTCGGGATCTACCGCTACTCCGGCCGCTGGTCGTCCTACGTGCTGCGGCTCGCCGGCGACGCGGGGCGCAAGGGCACCTCCTACTCCGTGCTGTTGCCCGCGCTCGCGCTGGCCGCGGCACTGGCCCTGGCCGCCCTGGTCGGCGCGGTCCTGTGGCGGCTCGGCGGCCGGGCGTGGCCCGCGCTGCGCGGCCGCGGCGCGATCGTCCTGCTGGCCGCCGCCCTCACGGCCGGCACCCCGGGTCTCTTCCACGACGTCCTGCAGTCCCGGGAATCCCTGTGGTCGTTCTCCTACGTCATGCCCCGCTCGCACGTGCAGGCGGCGCGCTGGATCCGCGCCCACAGCGAGCCGTCGGACGTGCTGGCCACCAACAGTCACTGCTGGCAGGTGGAGGGGCCGCTGCCCCCAGGGGCGAAGTGCGAAGAAAACACCCGCTCCCAGTGGCTCAGCGCGTTCTCCGAGCGGTCGGTGCTGATCGAGGGCTGGGGCTACGCGCCGCGGGCCATGGCCCTGTCGGGCGGCGGGGCCGCCTACTACGGCCCCTTCTGGGACCAGGAACTGTTCCGGTTCAACGAGGACGCCGTCTACCGGCCGACGCCCGAGATCCTGCGCCGGCTCCACGACCGGTACCACGTCCGCTACATCGTGGCGCACCGCCCGTCGGGCGCCGAGTCGCCGCTCCTGGCCGACCTCGCGAAGAAGGTCTACGACAACGGTCGGCTGGCGGTGTACGAGCTGTCCTGACGGGCTCGCAGACACCGCCGGAGGCCCGGGGTCCGCACAGGCGTCACGCCTGCGGGGACCCCGGGTCTTCGCCGTCCTCGTGTTCCCGTACCCCGGACCGGGACCCGGCCACGCGCCGCAGCCGGGGGTGGCGGGCCGCCCCCTGTTCGGTGATGGCGTCGCCGACCATGGCCCGGACCGCGTCCCGCATCCCGTGCAGGGGGTGGTGGCGGGCGGGTCCGGCGCCGGGGTCGGTGCGGAGTTCCTTCACCAGGGCCCAGCAGAGCAGCATCATGACGATGACGAAGGGCAGCGCGACCAGGATGGTGGCGGTCTGCAGGGACTTCAGGCCGCCCGCGACGAGGAGCACCGCGGCGACGGCGGCCATCAGCACGCCCCAGGTGACGACGAGCCAGGTGCACGGGTTGAGGGAGCCGCGGCTGGTGAGCGAACCCATCACCAGCGAGGCCGAGTCGGCGCTGGTGACGAAGTAGGTCATGACCAGGACCATGGCGACCCACGAGGTGACCGCGGAGAGCGGCAGGGCGTCCAGCATCGCGAAGAGCGAGGCCTCCGTACCGTCCTTGATCTCGGCGGCGAAGTCGACGGCGCCGGTGGAGTCGAGGCGGATGGCGGTGCCGCCCATGACGCAGAACCAGATGACGGTGGCCCCGCTGGGGACGAGCAGCACGCCGATGAGGAACTCGCGGATGGTGCGGCCGCGCGAGATGCGGGCGATGAAGGTGCCGACGAAGGGGGCCCAGGAGAGCCACCAGGCCCAGTAGAAGATCGTCCACGCGCCGAGCCACTTGGAGTCGGTGAAGGCGCCGGTGCGGCTGGCCATGGGCACCAGCTCGCTCAGGTACCCGCCGACACCGGCGGGGATCACGTCGAGGATGTAGACGGTGGGGCCGAGCACGAAGACGAAGAGCATCAGGGTGGCGGCGAGCACGATGTTGATGGTGCTGAGCCACTTCACCCCCTTGTGCAGGCCGGAGAAGGCGGAGAGGACGAAGGCCGCCGAGAGCGAGCCGATGATGACCAGTTCGACGGTGACGGAGTCCTCGATGCCGGTGGTGAGGCTGAGCCCCTTGGAGACCTGGAGCGCGCCGAGGCCGAGGCTGGTGGCGGTGCCGAAGACGGTGGCGAAGACGGCCAGAAGGTCGACGGCCTTGCCGGGCCGGCCGTTGGCCCGCTGCTCGCCGATCAGGGGGACGAAGGCGGAGCTGAAGCGGTTGCCGCGGCCCTTGCGGAAGGTCGCGTAGGCCAGGGCGAGGCCGGCGATGCCGTAGATCGCCCAGGGGGTGAGGGTCCAGTGGAAGAAGGAGTACTCCATGGCCGCGAGGGCGGCGGCGCCGGTGCGGGGGGCCGCCCCGGAGGCCGGGGGTGGGGCCAGGTAGTGGGTGAGCGGCTCCCCCACCCCGTAGAACATCAGGCCGATGCCCATCCCGGCACTGAACATCATCGCGATCCACGCGAGGTTGGTGAACTCGGGCTCGGAGTCGTCGGCGCCGAGGCGGATCCGGCCGAACCGGCTGATCGCGAGGACGACGCACATGACGAGGAAGACGTCGGCGGCGATCACGAACAGCCAGGCGAAGTTGCCCAGCACCCAGGAGAGCGCGGTGCTCGACGCCGTGTCGAAGGAGTCCCCGGCCAGGGCCGCCCAGGCGACGACGGCCAGCACGGCGATCACACCCACGGTGACGACGGCATGGTCGGGCGCGCCGTCCGAGGGGCCGCCGGACCCGCCTCCCGGGGTGTCCGGACGTGGCTGTTCCAGTGATTCCGCGCTCATGCGGCCACACTATGCAGGCGTATATCCCTATTTAGGCGCATGGTGCGCCGGGTGTGGCCCAGGCCACTCATGGGCATAGGAGGATCCTCCGGATAAGCTCATGGCGGCGCGACTGCACTGTTCGATAGCAAGGGATAGCAAAGGTGACGGACGGAGCAGTAACTGAGGCCGCGCGCGTACTCATCGCCGCGGACAAATTCAAGGGCTCGCTCACGGCCGTTCAGGTCGCGGAGCGGGTGACGGCCGGTCTTCGCAGGGCCGTACCGGACCTGGAGATCGAGACCCTCCCCGTCGCGGACGGCGGCGACGGAACGGTCGCGGCAGCCGTGGCAGCGGGCTTCGAGCGCAGGGAGGTACGGGTCACCGGACCCCTCGGCGACCAGGTCACGGCCGCCTTCGCGCTGCGCGGGGGCACCGCGGTGGTCGAGATGGCGGAGGCCTCCGGGCTGCAGCTGCTGCCGGCGGGCACTTTCGCCGCGCTGACGGCGACCACGTACGGCTCGGGCGAGCTGCTCAAGGCCGCGCTGGACGCGGGCGCGCGCTCGATCGTCTTCGGCGTGGGCGGCAGTGCCACCACCGACGGCGGCGCCGGCATGCTGGCCGCGCTGGGCGCCGTGTTCCTGGATGCGAACGGCGAACCGGTCGGTCCGGGTGGCGGTGCGCTGGCCAAGCTGGCCTCCGCCGACCTGTCCGGCGTCGACCCGCGCTTCGCGGAGGTGGAGTTCGTCCTCGCGAGCGACGTGGACAACCCGCTGACCGGCCCGAAGGGCTGCGCCGCGGTGTACGGCCCGCAGAAGGGTGCGTCGCCCGAGGACGTGGCGACGCTCGACGCGGCGCTGGCGCACTTCGCGGTGGTGCTGGAGAAGTCGATCGGCGCGAAGGCCGCCGAGTGCGCGGTACTCCCGGGTGCCGGTGGTGCGGGCGGCATCGGCTACGGGGCCCTGCTGCTCGGCGCGGCGTTCCGTCCGGGCATCGAACTGATGCTGGACGTGCTGGGCTTCGCCCCCGCGCTGGAGCGGGCCACGCTGGTCATCACCGGTGAGGGCTCCCTGGACGAGCAGACCCTGCACGGCAAGGCCCCGGCGGGCGTCGCGGCCGCGGCGCGCGCGGCGGGCAAGCCCGTGGTGGCCGTCTGCGGCCGGCTACTGCTGACCCAGGAGGCGCTGGAAGGGGCCGGCATCCGCAAGGCGTACCCGCTCACGGACCTGGAGCCCGACCCGGCCAAGTCCATCCCGAACGCGGGTCCCCTGCTGGAGCAGGTCGCGGCCAACATCGCCGCCGACGTGCTCTGATCCGGCCGTCTGCCCGGACCCCGCATCTCAGCCTCGCCAGGGGGTACCTCCCAGCGGTAGCTGGGGGAGTTTGAGGCGCGGGTCCGGGCGGAGCCCGGAGGCCGTCGGTGCTGCCGGCGAGGCTGAATTCGGGCGGGGCTACCGCAGAAGGTCGGCCGTGGTGACCACGCGGGCGAAACCGCCGCCCTCGAGGTTCACCGCGGTGGCGGTGGCGAGTTCGTCCGCCGTCAGGGCGAGGCCCGCCGGCCCGGCGAGGTCGAAGGTGTGCGTGGCGTCGAGCGGGACGAGCACGTCATAGCCCAGGTTCCCCGCCATCCGGGCCGTGGTCTCGACGCACATGTTGGTCTGGATGCCGACCAGCACCAGCTGGCCGATGCCCCGGGCCTTCAGCCAGTCGGCCAGGTCCGGGGTGCCGTAGAAGGCCGAGTTCACCGTCTTGGTGACCACCAGGGCCCCCTGGCTCCGCTTCTCCACCAGGTCCTTGAAGGCGTGGCCGGGGTGGTCGGCGGCGAGGACCGAACCCGGCTGCACGGAGGCGTGCCGGACCAGGACCACCGGGCGGCCGGCCGCCTGCCAGGCGTCCATCAGGGCCGCGATGTTGTCCTCGGCCGCAGGATTGTTGCGGGGCCCCCAGAAGGACTCCTCGTCGAAGCCCTTCTGCACGTCGATGACCAGCAGGGCACTGTTGGGGGCGATCTCGATCGCGGTCGTCGTCATGGCTCCATGCTGTCCGCCGGGCCGCCGGCCCGACAGCGCCCTCGAGGCCCCGTACCGATGGGATCCTGCCAGCCTGGCAGTTCTGGCCGCCTGGCAGACTGGCCGGATGCGCCGTGTCGCGATCGTCGTCCAGCCCGGTATCCGCAGCTTCGACCTCGCCGTCATCACCGAGGTCTGGGGCCCCAACCGCAGCCGCGCCGGGGTGCCGGGCTTCGAGCTGCGCCGGTGCGCCCTGGAGCCCGGTCCGATCCCGCTGCCCGGCGGCCTGACCCTGGCCCCCGACCGGGGACTGGACTGGCTGGCGACCGCGGACCTGGTCGTCGTACCGGCGCTGGCCGAGCCGGCCGATCCGACGCCCGCGCCGGTCCTCGCCGCCCTGCGCGAAGCGCACGGCCGGGGCGTGCCGGTCGCCGCCTTGTGTGCCGGGGCGTTCATCCTGGCGGAGGCCGGTCTACTGGAGGGCCGCCGGGCGGTCACCCACTGGTGGCTGGCCCCGCAGCTCGCCGCCCGCTATCCGGGGATCGTGGTCGAGGACGCCCCGCTCTACGTCGAGGACGGCGGGCTGTGGACCTCCGCCGGGGTGGCCTCCGGGATCGACCTGTGCCTGCACCTCGTCCGGGAGGCGCACGGCGCCGAGGCCGCCGCCGCCATCGCCCGCTCCATGGTGACCGGCCCCTTCCGCACCGGGGACCACGCCCAGTACCTGGACCGGCCCGTCCCGGCCGCGGACCGGACGGCCGAGGCGCTGGCCGCCGTACGGGCGCGCGCCCTGCGTTCGCTGCACGAGCCCCTGTCCGTGGCGACCATGGCCGGCTGGGCCGGGATGTCCCCGCGGTCCTTCGCCCGGCACTTCACCGCCGCCACCGGCACCACCCCGCACCGGTGGCTGCTGGGCCACCGGCTGGACGCGGCCCGCAAGCTGCTGGAACGCACCGACCATCCGGTGCCGGAAGTGGCCCGGCGGGCCGGTTTCGCCAGTGAGGTCACCTTCCGCCAGCACTTCACCGCGTGCGTCGGCCTCGGCCCGCGCGCGTACCGGGCGGCCTCCTGTGCACCAGCAGCCGCACCAAACCCTCCGGACAGTGTTAGAAAGGGCTCATGACCGGACGTTTTGGTCGCCAGCCGACCGGGTGGGGCTCGCGCCTGTTCGCGCGGCTGTCCCGGTGGGCACACAGCGTCGCCGGTCAGGTCTTCGCCCTCCAGGCGATGATCGTCCTCCTGCTGATCGCCGCTGCGGCCGCGGCCCTGGTGTTCCAGGCCCGGTACGACAGCGAACGCGACGCCCGCCACCGCGCGCTCACGGCGGCCGAGTCCTTCGCGCACTCCCCCGGTATCGCGGCGGCACTGCTCTCGACGGATCCGACTGCCCTGCTCCAACCGCTGGCCGAGGCCGCCCGCCGGGGCTCGGGCGTCGACTTCATCGCCGTCATGAACACCGCCGGGATCCGCTACACCGACTCGCGCCCCGAGCTGATCGGCAAGCGGGCCACCGGTGACCTCAGCCGCGCCCTCGCCGGACGTGCCTTCACGGAGACCTTCCGGGGCGAGCCGAGCGATGCCGTCCGGGCCGTCGTCCCGATCCGCAATGCCGACGGCGTCGTCATCGGCCTGGTCGGCACCGGCATAGACGTCGAGAACGTCTCCCAGGTCGTCGAGGGCCAGCTCCCGCTCCTGCTCGGGGCGGCCGCGGGAGCCCTGCTGCTCGGCACCGGTGGCGCCGCCCTGGTCAGCCGCCGGCTGCGGCGCCAGACCCGCGGCCTGGGCGCCGCCGAGATGAGCCGGATCAACGAGCACCACGAAGCCGTCCTGCACGCCGTCCGCGAGGGCGTGGTCATCATCGACGCCGACCAGCGGCTCGTCCTGGCCAACGACGAGGCCCGCCGGCTGCTCGACCTGCCGCCCGCCCCCGAGAACCGGCACGTCACCGAGCTCGGCCTCGACCCGCGCACCGCCGAACTGCTCGCCTCCGGCCAGGTGGTGACGGACCACGTGCACCTGGCGGGCGACCGGCTGCTCGCCGTCAACGTACGGCCCACCGCGCAGTACAAGGGCATGTCCACCGGCAGCGTCGTGACCCTGCGCGACTCCACCGAGCTCGCCGCGCTCTCCGGCCGGGCCGCGGTCGCCCGTGGTCGGCTCCAGCTGCTCTACGACGCCGGCGTGCGGATCGGCACCACCCTGGACGTGGTGCGGACCGCCGAGGAGCTGTCGGAGGTCGCCGTCCCCCGGTTCGCGGACTTCGTCACGGTGGAACTGCTGGAGCCGGTGCTGCACGGTGACGAACCCTCCTTGGTCACCGGCATCTACACGGAGATGCGCCGGGCCGCCATCACCGGCGTGCGGGCCGACTCGCCCCTCCAGCCGGTCGGCGACATCATCCGGTTCGTCTTTCCGACGGCCCCGATGGCGGCGGCCCTGGACGCCGGGCACGCGGTGCTCGCGGCCGATCTGAACGCGGCCATGGGCTGGCGGGCCCAGGACTCCCAGGGCACCCGGGTGGCGCTCGACTACGGGCTGCACTCGCTGATCTGCGTACCGCTCCAGGCCCGGGGCGTGGTCCTGGGCATGGCCAACTTCTGGCGGGCCGCCGACACCCCGGACGCCTTCGACGAGGAGGACCGGTCCTTCGCGGCGGAGCTGGGTGCGCGCGCCGCCGTCTCCATCGACAACGCCCGCCGCTTCACCCGCGAGCACGCGATGGCCGTGACGCTCCAGCGCAGCCTCCTGCCCCGGGTGCTGCCCGCCCAGAACGCCGTGCACGTCGCCTCCCGCTACCTGCCCGCGAAGGCGGGGGTCGGCGGGGACTGGTTCGACGTGATCCCGCTGCCGGGCGGCCGGGTGGCGCTGGTCGTCGGCGATGTCGTCGGCCACGGGGTGCACGCCGCGGCCACCATGGGCCGGCTGCGGACCGCGGTGCACAACTTCTCCACCCTGGACCTGCCCCCCGACGAGCTGCTCGGACACCTGGACGAGCTGATCAACCGGATCGACCAGAACGAAACCGGGCGGGGGCTCGCGGGCGGGGGCGCGGAGGAGAGCCCCGAGGACTCCCCGGACCGGGCCGCCGAGCCGGCCGGGGTCACCGGTGCCACCTGTCTCTACACGGTCTACGATCCGGTCTCCGGGCGGTGTCTGATGGCCAGCGCCGGCCATCCCGGGCCGGCGCTGATCCGCCCCGGTGGGGCGGTCGAGTTCCCCGAGCTGCCGGCCGGGCTGCCCCTGGGCGTCGGCGGCATGCCGTTCGAGGCCTCCGAGTTCACGCTCCCCGAGGGGAGCCGGCTGGTGCTGTTCACCGACGGTCTGGTGGAGGACCGCGACCGGGACTTCGACACCGGACTGCGGCTGCTGCGCGAGGCGCTGGCACGGCCCGACCGCAGCCCCGACCAGGCCTGCTCGGACGTGCTCGCCACGATGCTGTTCCCGGTACCGAGCGACGACATCGTCCTGCTGGTCGCCGACACCCGGCGGTTGGAGGCCGACCGGATCGCCGAGTGGGAGGTGCCGGGCGAGGCCTCGGCCGTCTCGCGCGTGCGCAACGCGGGTGCGGCGCAGCTCGCCGCCTGGGGGCTGGACGAGCTCTCCTTCCCCGCCGAGCTGATCCTCAGCGAGCTGATCACCAACGCCATCCGGCACGGCAGCGCGCCCGTACGGGTGCGGCTGCTGCGCGACCGCGCCCTCGTCTGCGAGGTCTCCGACGGCAGCAGCACCTCACCGCACCTGCGGTACGCCACGACCACGGACGAGGGTGGGCGCGGACTGTTCCTCGTCGCCCAGTACGCCGCCCGGTGGGGCACCCGTTACACCGAGCGCGGCAAGGTCATCTGGGCCGAGCTGCCGCTGACCGGGGGCCCGGAGCCCCTGGTGCCGGACCCGCTGGACCTGGACGCGCTGGAGGACCTGGCCTGGTGACCTGCGGTCCGGGGTGCGGACGCGGCTCGACCGGGGCCAGGGGCCGGGACCCGGGGCCGGGGCCGGGGGTCACACCGCCCGGGTGCGGGCCAGCAGCACGGCGACGTCGTCCTGCTGGGCGCTGGGCAGCAGCCGCCGCAGGATCCCGTCGCACAGCTCGTCCAGGGGCTGCTCCACCCGGTGCAGGGCCCCCGCCAGCTGGGCCATGCCCTGGTCGAGGTCCCGGTCCCGGGCCTCGATGAGGCCGTCGGTGTAGAGCACGAGCAGGCTCCCCGGCGGCAGCCGTACCTCCTCGGTGCGGAAGTCCTGCCCGCCCGTGCCCAGCGGGGTCCCGGGCGGGCCGTCGAGGAAGGTGATGGCTCCGCCCGGGGTGACCACGGCGGGCGGCGGGTGGCCGGCCCGGGCGATCACGCAGGTGCCGGAGGCCGCGTCGTGGACGGCGTACACGCAGGTGGCCATCTCGTCCTCGCCCAGGTCGGCCACGACGGCGTCGAGCGAGCGGAGCAGCCGCGCCGGGGGCACGTCGTGGCGCGCGAGGGTCCGTACCGCCGTGCGCAGCTGCCCCATGACGGCGGCGGCGTGGACGCCGTGGCCCATGACGTCCCCGATGACCAGCCCGGTCCGGTCGCCGGGCAGCGGGATGACGTCGTACCAGTCCCCGCCGACGTCGTGATCGCTGGCGGGCAGGTAGCGCCCGGTGAGTTCGAGGCCCGGGACCTCGGGCAGCGCGCTGTTGGTGAGGCTGCGCTGGAGGGTCAGGGCCGCCTGGCGCTGGAGGGTGTACATCCGGGCGTTGTCGATGTTGAGGGCCGCGCGGGCGACCAGCTCGTCGACGAGGACGCAGTCCTGCTCGTCGAAGGGTTCCCGCTCGCGCGTGCGGGTCACGGCGACGGCGCCGAGCACGGTGCCGCGGGCGACGAGCGGGACCAGTCGGGCCGAGCCCAGGGTGGCGAGGTAGGTGCGCAGTGCCTCGGCGCGCGGGGAGGTGATCAGCGCCGGGATGTCGGCGAGGTAGAGGTTCATGGGCCGCCCCTCGGCGATGACCTGCTCGTAGGTGGTGCCCATGGGGATCTGGAAGGTCTGGCCGGGGGCGAGTTTCGCGGTGGGGGCGGTCGGGTCGGGGAAGTGGGCGGCCAGGCGGCGCAGGACGCCGCGCGTGGAGGCCGCGGGGACGGGGCCCTCGTCGGGGAGCAGGACCGCTTCGAGCAGCTGTACGTCGGCCGAGTCCGCGAGCTGCGGCACCAGCACGTCCACGATCTCCCGGGCGGTCTGGTGGAGGTCCAAGGTGGTGCCGATGCGGGTGCCCGCTTCGGCGAGCAGGGCGAACCGGTGCCGGGCCCGTTCGGCGTCGGCCTGGGCCTGCTGGCCCTCGGTGATGTCGATGAGCGAGGCGATCACGCCGAGGGCGCGGCCGGAGCCGTCCAGCAGCGGGGCGTACGAGCAGGACCAGGTTCGGTCGTTCTCCGGGTCGGCGGGGGTCCGCCCGGTGCGGCGGACGTCGACCACGGCGGTGCCCCGGTCCAGGACCTGTCGCATGGTGGCTTCCAGCGCGTCGGCGTTGACCCCGGGCACGACCTCGGTGAGCCGCTTGCCGAGGTGCTCGGCGGCGGAGACGCCGTTCATCCGGGCCAGGGCGTCGTTGACGCGGAGGAACCGCAGGTCGGTGCCGAGGGTGGCGAGGCCGATGGGCGACTGGGTGAACAGGCTCTGGAGGGCGGCGAGGGAGTCCCGCATGTGGAGCACCTCGGAGGTCTCCACGGCAATGAGCATGGCCCCGGTCCTGCCCTGCGGGTCGGCGGCGGGGACGATCCACATCTCCATCGGTACGCGGTGGCCGTCGCGGTGGCGCACGGGCAGGGTGCCGACGACGGTCTCGCCGGACTGGACGCGGCGGGTCAGCTGGTCGGCGAGCTCGTGGTTGGCCTCGGGGACGAGCACGGCGCTGCCGGGGAGGCCGATGATGTCCTCGGGGCGGTGTCCGAGGAGGTCCTGGGCGGCCAGCGACCACTCCACGATGCGCCCGTCGGCGTCCTCCCGCCACAGCGCGATCGGTAGCAGCTCGCTGAGTACGCCCGCGTACCCGACAGCCGCGGGCGGCGGGTTCGGCACCTCGCTCGTCGCCTGGTAAGTGTCCAACGCACCGACCTCACCCCGGGGGGCCTGATTCCTACCGATTCACCCTATCCGAGGCGTGGGCGCGGGGCTCTGTGTCGGCCGGTCCCGACCGGGTCGCGGGCTCCCCGGACCGCCCTTGCGCGCAGCGCCCTCCTTCCTCATACGACCACCACCTCGACGCAGGCCACGGGGTTGCAGCCGTAGCCGCGGGCGTTCCACGGGGGCCGCGGCGGCTGTGTGTCGCCGCGGGCGTCGGTGGCGCGGGAGACCAATCGGTACGGTCCGGGCCGCTGCGGCGTCCACCGGTACGACCAGCTGCTCCAGCCGTAGGGGCCGGCGGGCGCTTCGAGGAGGGCCGCGTGCCAGCCGCGCTCGCGGTGGCGGTCGTCGTCCTCGTATTCGGCGCGGACCTCGACGCTCCGCAGCGGCACCCCGCCGCCCGACCAGGCGCGGCCGCGGACGAGGGTCTCGTGATCCCGGCACACGGCCGTGTCCGGTTCGGGTTCGGTGATGAGCGACTTGACCCGCACGCCGGCCACCGGGCCCTCGGGGGTGCCGCGGGAGGCCTCGTAGAGGTACTCCTCGCTCTGGAAGACCCCGGTGAACGGGCGGGTCACGGCCCGGGCCCCGACCAGCCACTTCACATCGGCGACCGCGTAGCGGCCGGGGACCAGCAGGCGGACCGGCGCCCCGTGCTCGGGGGCGAGCGGCTCCCCGTTCATGCAGGTGACGAGGAGGGTATCCGGGTGGAGGGCCACGGCGAGCGGGAGACTGCGCTCGAAGGCCGCCCGGCGGCCGCGCACCGGGCCGGAGTCGGCTCCGGTGAAGACGACCTCCGCGGCCGAGGGTCCGATCAGGGCCCGTTCGGCGAGGAGCCGGAAGGGCACTCCGGCGAAGTGCGCGCAGCCCACCGCCCGTTGGCCCCACTGCAGGCCGGGCGGGCTGGGTGTCATCAGGCTGCGTCCGTTGCCCGCGCACTCCACGACCACGTCGAGTTCCCGGTGGTCCATCGCGAGCAGCTCTTCGTAGCCGAGGACGAAGGGGGCGGCCGCGGCGCCGGCGACCCGCAGTCGCCAGCGGCCCGGTGGGATCCGCGGGATGCCGAAGTGGTCGCGTACGAAGAAGGCTCCGACGGGGGTGACCGGCTCGGCCAGCGCGGCCGAGGGGGTCTGCGCGTTGTACGGGTCTGCGGTAACCGTTTCGGGCGCCCAGACCGTGGCGCCGGGCCCTCGGGCCGCTCCTGAAACCGGCCATGTGGTCATGGCAGCACCTTCCGTCGGGCTCGTACCGAGCGCGACGCGGATTTCTTTACAGACTACGTCCTGGCAAAGCCTTGACTGGGTGCGAATTGGGAGGAAACTCATCAATACACCGGATAACCGGAAAGAGCCGCACCTCCCTCTGGAGACGTCCTCAGGCCCGCGTGACCCTTGTCCAGGCTCTGGCCAGGCCCCCGGCAGCACTCGTCGACCAGGGGAGCCATCGGCGACGGCGGATGGCTCATGGAAACGACGGACTGCCGGGGACTGTCATGTCCTCGTGCGGCCGGGCTGCCCCACGGCTCCCCGGCCCCCTACGCCTGAACGACGGCGGCCGGTCCGGACTGCTGCTGGCGAGGGAGCGTCGGGAGCGTGCGGGGCGCGTCGGTGGCGCCGAGGACGCCCGCGATGCCCCGGGCGAGGCAGGGGATCCGGTGCGCCGGGATACCCGCGATGTTGATCCGCCCCGAGGTCGTGCCGTAGACGGCGTACTGCCTGCGCAGGCGCAGCATCTGCTGCGCGGACAGCGGCAGCATCGAGAACATGCCCTTCTGACGGGCGAGCGAGCGCGCCTGGTCCGCGCAGCCGAGCGCGCTCAGGTGGGCGATCAGATCCGCCCGGTTGTCCATGATCCGGCCGCGCATGACCTCCAGCTCCGCCCGCCAGGCGGCCCGCAGCCCCTCGTCCTCGAGGATCGTGGTCACGACGGCAGCGCCGTGCTCGGGCGGCATCGAGTAGAGCGTCCGGGCGGCGTTCTGCAGGGCGGTCTCGGCGTGCCGGACCGCCTGGCCCGAGGCGCCGAGCACGATGGCGCAGCCGACGCGGTCGCTGTAGAGGCCGAAGTTCTTCGAGCAGCTGACCGCGATCAGCATTTCCGGCACCCGCGCCGCCAGCATCCGCGTGGGCAGCAGGTCGGCCTCCAGGCCGTCGCCGAGCCCGTGGTAGGCGAGGTCGACGAAGGGCACCCAGCCGCGGCGGGCGGCCGAGTCGGCGAGCGCCTCCCAGTCGTCCAGCAGCGGGTCGACGCCCGTGGGGTTGTGGGCGCAGCCCTGGAGCAGGACCACGTCGTCCCGCTGTGCGTCCTGCAGTTCCCGCAGCACACCGGCCGTGTCGAAGCGGCCCTCGGCGTCGCGCCAGCCGAACGGGCGCACGCGCAGCCCGGCGGCCTCCAGGATGGGCCGGTGGTTGACGTAGGCCGGATCGCTGATCCACACCGTGGTGCCGGGCCGGGTCCGGCAGATCAGGTCGGCCAGCAGCCGCAGCGCGCCCGAGCCCGCGACGGTCTGGACGGCCGCGGCCCGGTCGGTCGGCCCGGCCGGGCCCAGGACCAGCTCCAGCAGGGAGCGGTTGAAGGCGGCGTTGCCGGAGAGCCCGCGGTACTCCTTGGAGTCGGAGCGCTCCGCCAGGCGGATCTCGGCCTCGCGGACGGCGGCCATGACGGGGGTGGTGCCCGTCTGGTCCCGGTAGACCCCGAGGACGAGGTTGAGGCGTTCGGGCCGCTCGTCGCTGCCGAACTCGTAGGTCAGGTCCCACAGCGGGTCGGTGGGCGGCGTGGGGAGGAGCTCAAGCATCTGCGGGAACCTTGGGTCGAGGGCGGCGGTTGGCGAGGACGACGCCGGTGGTGATGAGGGGGACGCCGACGAGGACGGCGGGGGTCGGCGTCTCGCCGAGGAGCGGGACGGCGAGCAGGACGACGGCGACGGGGCTGAGGCTGCCGAAGACGGCGCTGCGCTCGGCGCCGAGGCGGCGGATGGCGAAGGCGTAGAGCAGGCCCGCGCACAGGCCGACCCCCAGCCCCTGCACGACGAGGAACAGCGCGATGTCGCTGCCCGCCGCGTGCGCGATGCCGGTGGGGAGCACCCCGGTCAGCGCCAGGACCCCGATCACCGCGAAGGAGGGCAGGCACAGCAGTCCGATCGACCCGATCGGGTCGAGGTCGACCTCGCGCAGCCCCACGGTGTAGAGGGCCCAGAGGCCGCTGGCCACCAGGAGCGTGCCGGCGCCGGCCAGTACGTCGGTGTCGACGGGCACGACGTAGCGCCAGACGAGGGCGACCACACCGGCCGCGATCAGGGCGAGCCCGGCGGCCTGCGTGCCCCGGGGCGCGCCGTGGCCACGGCGGATCATGATCACGGAGACGAACAACGGGACCATGCCGGGGACGATGGATCCGACGAAGGCGGCGGACGTCAGTGCGCCGCCGTGCATCGCGGCCAGGAAGAACGGCACCCCGGCACCACAGACGATCTTCACGGCGGGGCCCGGGCGCACCGCGGCGATGGCGCGCCGGCGCCGCCACAGGGCGGGGAACAGGACGACGAGGGGGACGCCGAAGCGGAGCAGCGCCGCGTCGGCGGGCAGCAGGGAGGAACCGCCGAGGGCCCGGGCGCTGAGCGCGAAGGCCGCCCAGATCGACACGGTGACCAGCAGGGCCAGCACGCCCTCGGTCTGTGGGGAGAGCCCGCGCCGGCCGGGGTGTCCGGCCCGCGGGCCCGCCGCATCGGGAGGCAGGGTCGCCCGGGTGGTGTTCGTCGCGACCAAGGAATTGCTCCAGCCTCTGAGACCCGGACCGATCCGGTCCGTGCTGGGGCAACGCTAGGGCTTGGGGCGGGGCAGCCGATTGCCAGTTCTGTCTCTCGGACATACGTTTGGGGCAGAATCTGCCAAGGAGTGCTGTGGACGCAGTGGATCTACAGATCATCAGGGAGTTGCAGGCCGACGGGCGCCTGTCCAACCAGGACCTCGCCGACCGCGTCCGGCTGTCCCCCTCGCCCTGCCTGCGCCGGGTGAGGCGGCTGGAGGAGGCGGGCCTGATCCGCGGCTACACGGCCATGGTCGACCAGGTCGCCTTCGGGCTCCCGGTCACCGTCTTCGTCCGGATCCGCCTGGAACGCCATACGGCGGAGGCGGTGCGGCTGTTCGAGGAGCACGTCGCGGTCATCGAGCACATCCAGGACTGCTACCTGATGGCGGGCAGTAGCGACTACCTGCTCCGGATCGTCATCGAGGACCTGGAGGCCTACGAATCCCTGGTGCGCCACCGGATCCACGCCATCCCCGGGATCGCCTCGATCGAATCGAGCTTCGCGTTCGGCAGCGTCAAGCAGTCCCGTACCTATCCGCGGCCCGCCCCGGGCGCCTCCGGGCGCTCACCGCGCTGACGACGGCCCGGCGGGCGGCCCGGCGGGCGGCTCAGGAGGCGGCCGCCACCGCCGCCTCGAAGGCCTCGTAGGCGGCTGCGTCGAAGAGCACGAACCGCGCTTCCTGCACCTCGGTACGGGCGCGGCGCACCGTCTCCACCGCGATCCGCGCCCCGTCGTCCATCGGCCAGCCGTAGATGCCGGTGGAGATGGCCGGGAACGCGACCGTACGGGCCCCCAGCTCGTCGGCGATGCGCAGCGACTCGCGGTAGCAGGAGGCCAGCAGCGCCGACCGGTCCTCCTCCCGCGACCAGACCGGGCCCACCGTGTGGATGACGTGCTCGGCGGCGAGCCGCCCGGCCGTGGTGGCGACGGCCCGGCCGGTCGCCAGCCCCTTGCCGTAGTGCGAACGCCGCAGGTCCTCGCAGGCCGCGAGGATCTCCGGTCCACCGCGCCGGTGGATGGCGCCGTCGACCCCGCCGCCGCCGAGCAGCGAGGAGTTCGCCGCGTTGACGATCGCGTCGGCCTTCTCCGCGGTGATGTCGCCGCGGACCAAGGTGATGCGGACCATCAGGATCCCTTTCGTAGGTGCCGCCAGACCGCCTTGGCCGCGTTGTGGCCGGACATGCCGTGGACGCCCGGGCCCGGCGGGGTGGCCGAGGAACAGAGGAAGACGGCCGGGTGCGCCGTCGTGTACGGGGTGAGGGAGATCTTGGGACGCAGGAGGAGCTGGAGGCCCGAGGCGGCCCCGCAGGCGATGTCCCCGCCGACGTAGTTGGGGTTGCGGGCGGCGAGTTGGGGCGGGCCGGCCGTGGCGCGGGCGAGCACCAGGTCGCGGAAGCCCGGGGCGAAGCGCTCCAGTTGGGATTCGACGGCCTCGGTGAGGTCTCCGTCCCAGCCCGCGGGGACGTGTCCGTACGCCCAGAACACGTGCTTGCCCTCGGGCGCCCGGCCGGGGTCGACCAGGCTGGGCTGCGCAGTGATGAGGAAGGGGGAGCGCGGGGCCCGCCCGCCGGAGGCGAGCTGGAGGGCGGCGTCGATGTCGCGGGCGCGCGGGCCGACCTGGACGGTGCCGGCGCGGCGCGGCGCCTCGGCCGTCCACGGGACCGGGCCGTCCAGCGCGTAGTCGATCTTGAACACGGAGGCGCCGTACCGGTAGCCGTCGTACGCGCGCCCCAGGCGGGCGATGCGGGCCAGCGCGGTCGGCGAGGTGTCGAAGACGTAGGTGCGGGCGGGCGGGAGGTCATCGAGCCGCTTGACCTCGAAGCCGGTGTGGACGGTCCCGCCGAGGTCGCGCAGATACCCGGCGAGTGCGTCGGACACGGACTGCGAGCCGCCGCGCGGCATCGGCCAGCCGTTCGCGTGCGCGGCCAGTGCGAAGACCAGGCCCACCGCACTGGTGGCGATCCCGCCGAGCGGTGCGATGACGTGGGCCACCAGGCCCGCGAACAGTGCGGGGGCCCGCTCGTCGCGGAAGCGGCTCAGCAGCCAAGTGGAGGGCGGCAGTCCGGCGAGCCCGAAGCGGGCGAGCGTGAGCGGGTCCCGGGGCAGCGCGGTGCTCGGCAGGGACATGAAGTCCCGGGCCAGGGTGTCCCATTTGCCGAGGAAGGGCCCGACCAGACGCCGGTAGGCGCCCGCGTCGCGCGGCCCGAAGGACGCCGCCGTCTCCGCGACCGAATGGGACAGGACCGCGGCCGTGCCGTCGTCGAAGGGGTGCGCCATGGGCAGCGGGGCGTGCAGCCACTCCAGCCCGTACCGCTTCAGCGGCATGGTGGCGAAGACCGGCGAGCCGGCCCCGAGCGGGTGCACCGCCGCGCAGGGGTCGTGCCGGAAGCCGGGGAGGGTGAGCTCCTCGGTCCGGGCGCCGCCGCCGACCGTGCCGGCGGCTTCGAAGACGGCCACCGAGAAGCCGCGCCGGGCCAGTTCGACGGCGGCGGTCAGCCCGTTCGGCCCCGCCCCCACCACGACCACATCGAGAATCGACGGCACTTGCGACTCCTTCGTCTCCGGCGGCGCCTGCGCCTCCAGGATATTCCGCTGCCCGGACCGCCCGGACCCGACCGGGCCCGCCGGGACCGCACCGGACCCGGTCAGGCGCCCCGGAGCAGCTCCCGGATGCGTACGGCGGTGGCTTCGTCCCGCCCGACCGCGAACGGCAGCGCATTGTCCCGGTCCACCCGGAAGGGGACCCCGTCGACCGTGCTCTGCGCCCCGCCGGCCTCGGCGACCAGCAGCAGCCCGGCCGCGTGGTCCCAGGCCGAGGGCCAGGTGAAGGCCAGGCCGTCCATCTCGCCGCGGGCCACCTTCAGGTATTCCAGGCCCGCCGAGCCGCACGGGCGGGCCGCGACCCCGGGCACGTCCAGCCGGGCCAGCGTCCGCTTGTTCTCGTCGCTCGTGTAGAGGGGGTGGGCGATGGCGACCCGCAGTGGGGCGCCCGGTTCCGGCGAACCGCTGTGGATCCGCTCGCCGTTGACGTACGCGCCCTGCCCGCGCACGGCGGTCGCCAGCTCGTCCAGTGCCGGGGCGAAGGTCCAGGAGGCGAGGATCTCCCCGCGCTGGGCCAGCCCGACCAGGGTGCAGAAGGCGGGGTCGCCGTTCACGAACTGCCGGGTGCCGTCGACGGGGTCGACGATCCACACCGGGGCGTCCGCGCGCAAGGCCGCGTACACCCCGGGGTCGACGTGCACGGCCTCCTCACCGACCACGGCGGAGCCGGGCAGCAGCCGCGTCAGGGCGGCGGTGAGGTACTCCTCGGCCTTGCGGTCGGCCACAGTCACCAGGTCGTGGGGGCCGTTCTTCTCGTCGACCTCGTGCTCGGCGAGCTGCCTGAATCTCGGCATGATCTCGATCGCCGCCGCCTTGCGGACGGCCTCTTCCACATCGGACAGGCCATGGGCCAGGAACTCATCGATCATGCCTCCAGCAAAGCACGCCCGACCGACAAACCCCACAGCCATTCTCGTACCGGCGTCTGGACACCGGATGTCCACCGGGTGAAGCGGTCCGAGCCCCGTCGCCCCGCGTCCGCTCGCGCCACCTTCACGAGCTCAGGCGTTCGAGCATCGGCTTTCACTCCCCTGTGAGGGAACACACACCACAAGCCACACGGTGAAACAACCGCCTCATTCGACTCGCAATCTTGCGCGCGGCTCAGGTGCTTCCCGCCATTCCCCGCCGATCCGGCCCTCCCGTCGGATTCGGGAAAACGCGAGAGGGGAGGAGTGCGGAAACCCTACGATGAATTCCATGAGTGCGCTGATCTTCCTCCTGTCGCTCGGCACAGTCTGTCGCGTCACGCGATTCATCACCAAGGACGCCCTCGCCGCAGGGTTCCGCTCCCGGATCGCCGACCGTTTCGGCGAAGACTCCCACCCGGCATATCTGGTCACCTGCGGATGGTGCGTCAGCATCTGGGTCGCGGGCGCCATCACCTTGCTCGCCCACTGGGCCGGTGAGGAAACGTGGTTCCAGGCGGGCACCACGGCACTCACCCTTTCCTACCTCACCGGCCTTGCCGCCAACTGGCTCGACTGAACGGCACGTTGGAATGATCCGCATCATCGCCGCCACTTAAAAATACGACTATACGGCGGCGAGTGTCGGCGTGCGGCGCCCGGGGATAAAGGATGAAGGGAACGAGCCGGGGCTCGGCCCTACGCCGGAACTCCCCCGGCCCTCCCTTGACCGGCCGCCGGAGCGGCCGAACAGAAGGAGGAAGACCATGGCATGCAACTGCGGACGCGCCGGCCGGTCCACGTTCGTCTACCGACTGACCCTCCCCAACGGGGTCACGCGCCAGTACCCCACGCGACAGGAGGCCGACGCCGCCAACAGGAGGGCGGGCGGGCAGGGTTCCATCACGGCGGTCCGCCGGTAGGCCCGCCGTCTGCACCGACGAAGCGGTTGGCTCCCTCGGGCGCACGTCCTCTGGAACGCCAAGGACCCCACATCGGGCCGTACGCCGCGCCGCACCACCAGCAGCCCCTCGGGGTACCGGACAGCCGGTGCACCGAGGGGCTGCGGCGTGCCGCGGCACCCCTGGTATTGCGAATACCACGGAGGAATAGCATGATTCGCTCAGCGCGGAATCCTTTCTCTTCCGCCCGCGAGTCGGCCAGACCGTCCTGGTGCGCGAGTACGCCCCCGGCACCGCCCAGTTGCACACCTGGAAAAGCGACGGAAAGGGAAACCTTTCCTCTTGCGGAAATGCATCAAGGCGCCGCACGATCAGTGTTTATCGCCTCTCGCGCGCCTGAGTGCGCTGAGCCGAACGAGTGGTGTTCTGTTCGCCCATCTAGCCCAAGCCCTCAGCCGGAAGGCCTACTGCTGATATCAGCAGGTGATGCGCCCCGACTCCGCATGGACAAGGGCTCTTAACGGAACGTCCAACCAGTGTTTTCTCGTGCGTTCCGTGCCCCGCCGAGCGCCGTACGGGCGAAGAGAATCATCTGCTTCCGCGGGTCATCCGAAAGGGAGCCACAGCATGGCCAGTTCGACCACCACAGTGACCTCGGCACCGGATCCGTCCGTCTTCGGTCAGGCGGTCACCTTCACCGCCACCGTCCAGCCGGAAAACGCCGGCGACCCCACCCCGACCGGTAGCGTCGAGTTCGTCGTGGACAGCGTGCCCGTCATGACGGTGCCGCTCGACATGAGCGGCCAGGCGCAGTACGTGACCAGCGATCTGGAGGTCGGTCTCCACGGGGTGGAGGCCAACTACTCCGGCGACGCAGAGTACGACCCGTCCACGGGCGCGGACACCCAGGAGGTCACCCTCGCGAACACCACCACCACGCTGGTCTTCGATCCCGAACCCTCGGTCTGCGGCGAGGCGGTGACCGCCACCGCCCAGGTGACCCCCGTTCCGCCGGGCGCGGGAACTCCCACCGGACTGGTGTCCTTCATCGTCAGCGACGACGGTCCGGTGCTGACCACCCCCGTGGACGTGAGCGGGCAGGCGCAGGTCACCTTCAGCGGCCTGGACGTCGGCTTCCACCAGGCAGCCGCCTTCTACACGGGCGACGCGGACTTCAACGGGTCGAACTCCCCGCTGACGCTCCACGTCGTCAACCCTGCGCCCGTCTCGGTCACGGTCTCGGTAAACCCCGACCCGTCGGTGTGCGGTGAGACGGTGACGCTCTGTGTCACCGTGGCACCGGTCTCCTCGGGCGTAGGCAATCCGTCGGGCTCGGTGACCTTCACCGGCCCCGGCGGGCTCAACGAAACGGTGACCCTGGACGCCGGCGGAACGGCCTGCGTCACCACGACCGTGCTGGAGACCGGCACGGTCACCGCCGTCTACGGTGGTGACGAGTGCTACGCGAGCGGGACCGGCACCTTTGAGGTGACGGTCAATCAGGCGTCGAGCATAGTGTCGGTGATGGTGGAGCCCGACCCGTCGGTGTGCGGCGAAACCGTGACGGTGTGCGCCACGGTTGCCGCAGTGGCACCCGGCAGCGGCACCCCGACCGGAACCGTCACCTTCACCGGCCCCGGCGGACTCAACGAGACCGTAACCCTGGATGCCGGCGGAACGGCCTGCCTGACCACGACCGTCCTGGAAACCGGCACGGTCACCGCCGTCTACGGTGGTGACGGATGCTTCTCTGCATCGACCGGCACCACGCCGGTGACCGTCAACCAGGCCGCCAGCGCGGTATCGGTGACGGTGGAGCCCAACCCGTCGGTGTGCGGCGAGACCGTGACGGTCTGCGCCACCGTCACCGCAGTGGCACCCGGCAGCGGCACCCCCACCGGAACCGTCACCTTCACCGGCCCCGGCGGACTCAACGTGACACTGGCGCTCGACGCCGGCGGCACGGCCTGCGTCACCACCAACAGCCTCACCAGCGGCACGGTCACCGCCGTCTACAGCGGCGACGGATGCTTCTCCGCATCGACCGGTGCCTTCGACGTGACGGTCGACCCGGCCTCGAGCACGGTGTCGGTGACCGTGGAGCCCGACCCGTCGGTGTGCGGCGAAACCGTGACGGTCTGCGCCACGGTCACCGCAGTGGCACCCGGCAGCGGCACCCCCACCGGAACCGTCACCTTCACCGGCCCCGGCGGACTCAACGAGACCGTGACCCTCGACGCCGGCGGAACGGCCTGCGTCACCACGACCGCGCTGGAGACCGGCACGGTCACCGCCGTCTACAACGGCGACGAATGCTTCTCCGCATCGACCGGCACCACGCCGGTGACCGTCAACCAGGCCGCCAGCACGGTATCGGTCACCGTGGAACCCAACCCGTCGGTGTGCGGCGAAACCGTGACGGTGTGCGCCACCGTCACCGCAGTGGCACCCGGTAGCGGCACCCCGACCGGAACCGTCACCTTCACCGGGGCCGGGCTGAACACGACCGTACCTCTGGACGCCGGCGGAACGGCCTGCCTGACCACGACCGTCCTGGAAACCGGCACGGTCACGGCCGTCTACAACGGCGACGAATGCTTCTCCGCATCGACCGGTGCCTTCGACGTAACGGTCGACCCGGCCTCGAGCACGGTGTCGGTGACCGTGGAACCCAACCCGTCGGTGTGCGGCGAAACCGTGACGGTCTGCGCCACCGTCACCGCAGTCCCACCCGGCAGCGGCACACCCACCGGAACCGTCACCTTCACCGGCCCCGGCGGACTCAACGAAACCGTGACCCTCGACGCCGGCGGCACGGCATGCGTCACCACGACCACGCTGGAGACCGGCACGGTCACCGTCACCTACACGGGTGACACCTGCTTCCTGCCGTCAACAGGCTCACTGGACGTGACCGTCAACCAGGCGGCCAGCACGGTATCGGTCACCGTGGAACCCAACCCGTCGGTGTGCGGCGAAAACGTGACGGTCTGCGCCACCGTCACCGCAGTCGCACCCGGTAGCGGCACACCCACCGGAACCGTCACCTTCCTGCTGCCCGACGGCAGCACTCAGGTCGCGGGACTGGACGCCGGCGGCACGGCATGCGTCACCACGACCACGCTGGAGACCGGCACGGTCACCGTCACCTACACGGGTGACACCTGCTTCCTGCCGTCAACAGGCTCACTGGACGTGACCGTCAACCAGGCGGCCAGCACGGTATCGGTCACCGTGGAACCCAACCCGTCGGTGTGCGGCGAAAACGTGACGGTCTGCGCCACCGTCACCGCAGTCGCACCCGGCAGCGGCACACCCACCGGAACCGTCACCTTCACCGGCCCCGGCGGACTCAACGTGACACTGGCGCTCGACGCCGGCGGCACGGCCTGCCTGACCACCAGCAGCCTCACCAACGGCACGTACTCGGCCACCTACAACGGCGACACCTGTTTCGCCGGCTCGGACGGCCTCTTCGACGTGACGGTCAACCCGGCGTCGAGCACGACCGCCGTATCGGTCGACCCCAACCCGTCCGTGTGCGGCGAGACCGTGACGGTCTGCGCCACCGTCACCGCAGTCGCACCCGGCAGCGGCACCCCCACCGGAACCGTCACCTTCACCGGAGCCGGGCTCAACCAGACCGTGACCCTGGACGCGAGCGGCACGGCCTGCGTCACCACCAACAGCCTCACCAACGGCACGGTCACGGCCCTCTACAACGGCGACGGATGCTTCTCCGCATCGACCGACAGCACAGTGGTGACGGTCAACCAGGCAGCCAGCGCGGTATCGGTGACGGTAGAGCCCGACCCGTCGGTGTGCGGCGAAACCGTGACGGTCTGCGCCACGGTCACCGCAGTGGCACCCAGTAGCGGCACCCCCACCGGAACCGTCACCTTCACCGGGGCCGGGCTGAACACGACCGTACCTCTGGACGCCGGCGGAACGGCCTGCCTGACCACGACCGTCCTGGAAACCGGCACCGTCACGGCCGTCTACAACGGCGACGGATGCTTCTCCGCATCGACCGGCACCACGCCGGTGACCGTCAACCAGGCAGCCAGCACGGTATCGGTCACCGTGGAACCCAACCCGTCGGTGTGCGGCGAGACCGTGACGGTGTGCGCCACCGTCACCGCAGTCGCACCCGGCAGCGGCACCCCCACCGGAACCGTCACCTTCACCGGCCCCGGCGGACTCAACGAGACACTGGCGCTCGACGCCGGCGGCACGGCCTGCGTCACCACCAACAGCCTCACCAGCGGCACGGTCACCGCCGTCTACAACGGCGACGGATGCTTCTCCGCATCGACCGGCACCACGCCGGTGACCGTCAACCAGGCAGCCAGCGCGGTATCGGTCACCGTGGAGCCCAACCCGTCGGTGTGCGGCCAGTCCGTGACGGTGTGCGCCACCGTCACCGCAGTCGCACCTGGCAGCGGCACACCCACCGGAACCGTCACCTTCACCGGAGCCGGCGGACTCAACGTGACACTGGCGCTCGACGCCGGCGGCACGGCCTGCCTGACCACCAGCAGCCTCACCAGCGGCACGGTCACGGCCACCTACAACGGCGACTCCTGTTTCGCCGGCTCGGACGGCCTCTTCGACGTGACGGTCAACCCGGCGTCGAGCACGGTGTCGGTGACCGTGGAGCCCAACCCGTCGGTGTGCGGCCAGTCCGTAACGGTGTGCGCCACCGTCACCGCAGTCGCACCCGGCAGCGGCACACCCACCGGAACCGTCACCTTCACCGGAGCCGGGCTCAACCAGACCGTGACCCTGGACGCGAGCGGCACCGCATGCGTCACCACCAACAGCCTCACCAGCGGCACGGTCACCGCCGTCTACAACGGCAGCGGATGCTTCTCCGCATCGACCGGCACCGCCCCGGTGACCGTCAACCAAGCGGCCAGCACCACCACCGTGTCGGTGACCCCCAACCCCTCGGTGTGCGGCCAGACCGTGACGGTCTGCGCCACCGTCACCGCAGTCGCACCCGGCAGCGGCACCCCCACCGGAACCGTCACCTTCACCGGAGCCGGGCTCAACCAGACCGTGACCCTGGACGCGAGCGGCACCGCATGCGTCACCACCAACAGCCTCACCAGCGGCACGGTCACCGCCGTCTACAACGGCAGCGGATGCTTCTCCGCATCGACCGGCACCGCCCCGGTGACCGTCAACCAAGCGGCCAGCACCACCACCGTGTCGGTGACCCCCAACCCCTCGGTGTGCGGCCAGACCGTGACGGTCTGCGCCACCGTCACCGCAGTCGCACCCGGCAGCGGCACCCCCACCGGAACCGTCACCTTCACCGGCCCCGGCGGACTCAACCAGACCGTACCTCTGAACGCGGGCGGCAAGGCCTGCGTCACCACCAGCAGCCTCACCAGCGGCACGGTCACCGCCGCCTACAACGGCGACGGATGCTTCAAGCCGTCGACGGGGACGACGGGCGTGACCGTGAACAACGCCCAGACCACGACCGCGCTCACCATCACCCCCAACCCCGTGGTCTGCGGCCGCCCGGTGACGTTCTGCGCGACCGTGACGACCGTCGCGCCGGGCAGCGGTACGCCCACCGGGACGGTCACCTTCACCGGCCCCGGCGGCTTCGTCCAGACCGTGACGCTCAACGCCGGCGGCACAGCCTGCGTCACCACCACCGCGGGCGCCAGCGGCACGGTGACCGCCGTCTACAACGGTGGCACCTGCCACAGTCCGTCCGCAGCGGCGGCCAACCTGACCGTGAACCCGGCTCCCACGACGCTGACGGCGGCCCCGGCGCAGATCCGCCTGCGGACGAACGGCACGTTCGTCATCCAGTCGATGAGCGCCACGCTCAAGGTCACCTCCACCGCCGCTCCGCTTCCCGGACAACTGGTCACCTTCAGGGCGAACACGTCGCTCGGGCCCATCGTCCTGGGGACCGCGCTCACCAACGCCGGCGGGGTGGCGACACTGGCCCCGCCGACGCTGACGGTTCCCAGCACGGTGATCACGGCGACGAGCTACACCGCGTCCTTCGCGGGGACGAGCTGCTACGCCGCTTCCACCGTGACGGCGCCGCTGACACTCGTCCTCTCCCCTCTCCTTCCCTGACCGAACACCGGTCACCGCTCCGGCCGCCACGGGCCGGGGCGGGCCGGCTGACCGGGGCGGCGACCGCCCCGGTCAGCGGTGACCGTGAAGACACCTGTGGTACTCGGTAACAGGCCGGGGCGGCGCCGACGAGGGACTCGGCGTCGCCCCGGACACGTGGGGAGCGGCAGGTGATCAGGACGCGGGACGCCGACGCAGTAGCGGGGACAGGGGCAAAGCCGCATCTGTACCGTGAGTACGACCGTGCCCCCGTAGAAGGCAGCCCGTCATGAGCGAAGCCACGAGCCGTGGCCCCGAACGCGTCGTCATCGTCGGGGGGAGCCTTGCGGGCATGCTCGCGGCAGCAGCGGTCAAAGACCACGTCGGTTCCGTGGAGATCCTCGAGGCCCACGATCTGCCCGCAGGACCCGAACCGCGCACCGGAGTACCCCAAGCCGCCCATATCCACTGGCTGCAAGCCGGCGGCGCAGAGGCGATCGACGCCCTGCTACCGGGCAGCATCGACCTGTTGATGGCCGCGGGCGCCCACCGCATACCGGTGACCACCAACATGGTGATCTTCTCTCCCGAGGGGTGGTACCGCCGCTGGCAGCGCGCCACCCACTACGTGATCACCGCGAGCCGGGACCTGACGGACCTCGTCGTCCGCAGCGAGGTCCTCAAAGACCCGCGGGTCACCGTGCGTACGCGCACCAAGGCCGTCGGACTGCTCGGCGACCGCCGTACCGTCCGGGGCGTACGCCTTCGCGATGCCGACGGCACCACGTCGGACCTGCGCGCCGACCTGGTCATCGACGCCTCTGGACGGGCCTCCCGCCTGCCCCGGTGGCTCGCCGAGCTCGGTCTCACCGGTCTCGCCGAGGAGCGTCTCGACTCCGGCATGGTCTACGCGAGCCGCCTCTACCGGGCCCCCGTCCCCACGCGCGGCTGGCCGGTCGTCGGAGTACAGGCCGACCCGCGTCTGCGCCGACCTGCCAAGGCCGGCGGCATCCTGCCGATCGACGGTGACCGCTGGCACGTCAGCCTGATGGGAGCCCCCGGTGGAGAGCCCACTCGTGCGGCGGAGGACTTCGAGCCCTTCGCCCGTACCCTGCGCCATCCCGTCATGGCCGACCTGCTGAAGCACGCTGAACCGCTCGGCGAAGTCAGCGTCTCCCACAGCACCGCGAATCGGCGCCACTACTACGAACGGCTCAGCGCCCGGCCCGACGGCCTGGTGGCACTGGGGGATTCCGTTGCCACCTTCAACCCCGTATATGCGCAGGGCATGTCGGTGGCTGCGCTGGGCGCGCTCGCCCTGCGTGACCTGCTCGCGACCGGCTCGCCCCGCGACCTGGCCCACCTGGCCCACCGGGCCCAGCGCGCCATCGCCCGGCCCGTGCACATCGCTTGGACCCTCGCCACCGGTCAGGACGTCCATTTCGCCACGACCAAGGGCCGGCACCCGAAGCTCGCCGACCGCCTCCTGCGCCGCTACGTCAGCCGCCTGTCCCGCACGGCAACCGGATCGTTCCGTGCCGCCACGGCCCTGACGGACGTCCTGGCCCTCCAGGCCCCGCCCACGTCCCTCGTCAGACCCGGTGTGCTGCTGGCCGCCCTGGTCGGCCCCTTGCGCCCTCAGCTCGACAGCCCTCAGTTCAACCCTGCGGAACGCCAACTCCTGGACGGTCTGTCCCGCCGAGAGGCCCCAGGGCCCTGAACGCCGGGCGGGGCCGACCCTTCGGTCGGCCCCGCACCGCCGGCGAGCGTCAGCTGAACGACGGGATGATGTGGGAGCCGTACGCGTCGATCGTGGCCTCCCGCGCATCGTGCATGTCGTAGACGGCGAACTGGTCGACGCCCAGATCGCGCAGGGCCCGTAGCTTCTCGACGTGCGCCTCTACCGGGCCCAGCAGGCAGAAGCGGTCGACGATCTCGTCGGGGACGAAGTCGGTGGACGGGTTCCCGGCCCGGCCGTGGTGGCTGTAGTCGTAGCCCTGGCGGGCCTTGATGTACTCGGTGAGCTCCTCGGGGACCATGGTGGAGTGCTCGCCGTAGCGGGAGACGAGGTCGGCCACGTGGTTGCCGACCATTCCGCCGAACCAGCGGCACTGGTCACGGGCGTGAGCCAGGGAGGCTGTCGAGTCGTCGGCCGTGACGTAGGCGGGGGCCGCTACGCAGATGGTGAGGGACGCCGGGTCGCGGCCCGCCTCGGTCGCGGCCTGCCGCACGGCCTTGACCATCCACTCGGTCAGGTAGGGGTCGGCGAGCTGGAGGATGAACCCGTCGGCCTTCTGGCCGGTCAGGGCCAGCGCCTTCGGCCCGTACGCGGCCATCCAGACCGGAAGTTTCCCGTCCTTGATCCAGGGGATGCGCAACGGCTTGCCGTCGACCTCGGCCTCGCGGCCCTCGGCGAGGTCGCGGATCACCTCGATGGCCTCGCCGAGGCGTGCCAGGGTGTTGGGGGCCCGGCCGGCGACGCGCATGGCGGAGTCGCCGCGGCCGATGCCGCAGACGGTGCGGTTGCCGTACATGTCGTTGAGGGTCGCGAAGGTGGAGGCGGTGACCTCCCAGGTGCGCGTGCCCGGGTTGGTCACCATGGGGCCGACGTGCAGTTTCTGCGTGTTGGCGAGGATCTGGCTGTAGATGACGAACGGCTCCTGCCAGAGCACCGCCGAGTCGAAGGTCCAGCCGTAGCGGAAGCCGTTGCGCTCGGCTCGCTTCATGAGGCTGATGACCTGGGATGCGGGCGGGTCGGTCTGCAGGACGAGGCCGAAGTCCATGGGGCGGCTCCTTGACGCTTTACAGGTACTGGCAGGTGGAGCGGGGGACGAAGGCCCCGTGGCCGGCCCGGCCGGTGAATTCGCGCCGGTCGATGACGAGTTCGCCGCGCGAGAGCACGGTGTCGACGCGTCCGGTGATCCGCCTGCCCTCGTACGCCGAGTAGTCCACGTTCATGTGGTGGGTCTCGGCGGAGATGACCTGCTCGGCGTGCGGATCGTAGAGCACGATGTCGGCGTCGGAGCCCGGTGCGATGGTGCCCTTCTGCGGGTAGAGGCCGAACATCCGGGCCGGGGTCGCGCACGCGATCTCGATCCAGCGGCGGCGGCTGATGTGCCCGTCCAGGACCGCCTGGTGGAGGAGGTCCATGCGGTTCTCCACCCCCGGCAGCCCGTTGGGGATCTTCGAGAAGTCCCCGCGGCCCAGCTCCTTCTGGCCCCGGAAGCAGAAGGGGCAGTGGTCGGTGGAGACCACCTGGAGGTCGTTGGTCCGCAGGCCCCGCCACAGCGCCGCCTGGTGTTCCTTCGGCCGCAGCGGTGTGGAGCAGACGTACTTGGCGCCCTGGAAGTCGGGCTCTTCCAGGTTGTCGGTGGACAGGAAGAGGTACTGCGGACAGGTCTCCCCGAAGACGGGCAGGCCCTTGTCGCGTGCGGCGGCGAGCTCGGCGACGGCTTCCTCCGCCGAGACGTGGACCACGTACAGCGGGGCGCCCGCGACCCGCGCCAGCTGGATGGCGCGGTGGGTGGCCTCGGCCTCCAGCAGGACCTTGCGGACCTCTCCGTGGTGGCGGGGGTCGGTCTCCCCGCGCGCGAGGGCCTGTTCGACGAGCACGTCGATCGCGATGCCGTTCTCGGCGTGCATCATGATCAGCCCGCCGTTGGCGGCGCCGCGCTGCATGGCGCGCAGGATCTGCCCGTCGTCGCTGTAGAAGACGCCGGGGTAGGCCATGAACAGCTTGAAGGAGGTGACCCCCTCGCCGACGAGGTGGTCCATCTCCTTGAGCGTCCTCTCGTTGACGTCCGAGAGGATCATGTGGAACGCGTAGTCGACGGCGCAGTTGCCGTCGGCCTTGGCGTACCAGGTGTCGAGCCCCTCGCGCAGGGAGTGGCCCACGCTCTGCACGGCGAAGTCGACGATGGTGGTGGTGCCGCCCCAGGCGGCGGCTCTGGTTCCGGTCTCGAAGGTGTCGGAGGCCGAGGTGCCTCCGAAGGGAAGCTCCATGTGGGTGTGCGCGTCGACCCCGCCGGGGATCACGTACTTCCCGGTCGCGTCGATCGTGCGGTCGGCCGTCCAGGCTCCGGCGGCGGCCGAGCCGTGTGCGGCCAGCGCCGCCACGCGGCCGTCCTCGATCAGGACGTCGGCGTGCAGTTCGTCGGAGGCCGTGACGAGGAGGCCGCCGCTGATCAGGGTGCGGATGCTCATGTGATCCCCCTACTGGATGCTGCGCAATGCCTGTTCGAGGACCTCGGCGCCCTCTTCCGCCTCGGCGACGGTGAGGGAGAGCGGCGGCGCGATGCGCAGCACGCTGGTGTTGTACCCGCCGCCCTTGCCGAGCAGCAGGCCGCCCTCGCGGGCCGCCTCCAGGACGGCCGCGGCCGCGTCCGGGTCGGCCTCGTCGGTGCCCGGCTTCGTGAGTTCGAGGCCGGCCATCAAGCCCCGGCCGCGGACCTCCCGTACGGCGGGCACGGTGGCGGCGATCGCGCGCAGCCGCTCCAGGAGCATGCCGCCGACGCGGCGGGCGTTGCCCTGGAGGTCGTGCTCCAGCAGGTACGCGAGGTTGGCGACGCCGGCCGCCATGGTGACCGGGGAGCCGCCGAAGGTGGAGATGGAGTTGGAGTCCAGGCAGTTCATCACCTCGGCGCGGGCCACGACCCCGCCGATGGACATGCCGTTGCCGATGCCCTTGGCGAAGGTGAGGATGTCCGGCGGGCCGTTCTGGGCGTGTGCCTGCCAGCCCCAGAAGTTGTCGCCGGTGCGGCCCCAGCCGGTCTGCACCTCGTCGCTGATCCACAGGATGCCGTGGCGGTTCAGGACCTCGCGGAAGGCGCCGTAGAGGCCGTCGGGCGGGGAGGTGAAGCCGCCGACGCCCTGGATCGGTTCGGCGATGAGGGCGGCCACTCCCCCGCGGGCCTGGCCGAGCACGTCCTGGAGGTCCTCTACGGCGGCGGCGGTGAAGGCGGCGTCGTCGAGGTGGGCGAGGGGGCCGCGGGTGCGGACGGCGCCCTGGACGTAGTAGGTCTGCAGCGGCGAGAGGCTGGTCGGGGACCAGCCGCGGTTGCCGGTGATCGAGACGGTGGAGAAGGACCGGCCGTGGTAGCTGTTGCGCATCGCCAGGATCTGGTTGGAGCGGCGGTACGTCGTCGCGAGCAGCAGGGCGGTGTCGTTGGCCTCGGTGCCGGACGTGGTGAAGAAGACCCGGGCGTCGGGGATTCCGGAGAGGGCGGCGACCCGCTCGGCCAGCTCGATCATCGGCCGGTTGAGGTACAGGGTGGAGGAGTGGATGATCCGCCCGGCCTGCTCGGACACGGCCTTGGTGACCTCGGGCAGGGCGTGGGCGGTCATCGTGGTGAGGATGCCGCCGAAGAAGTCGAGGTAGCGGTTGCCGTCGGCGTCCCAGACGTGGCGGCCCTCGCCGTGGGTGAGCTCGATGGGGTGCTTGTAGTAGAGCGCGAGCCAGTCGGGCAGGACGGTGCGGTGGCGGCTGTGGAGCGGGGTCGGGTTGGTCACGGTTGTACGAGCCCTCCGTAGGCGTCGGGGCGGCGGTCGCGGTAGAAGGCCCACTGGTCGCGGACCTCCTTGATCAGGTCGAAGTCGAGGTCGCGGACGACGAGTTCCTCGTCCTTGTCGCTGGCGACCTCCCCGACGAACTGACCGCGGGGGTCGACGAAGTAGCTGGTGCCGTAGAAGTCGTTGTCGCCGTACTCCTCCTGGCCGACGCGGTTGATGGCCGCGACGAAGTACTCGTTGGCGACGGCGGAGGCGGGCTGCTCCAGCTGCCACAGGTACGCGGACAGGCCTCGGGAGGTGGCGGAGGGGTTGTAGACCAGCTGGGCTCCGGCCAGGCCCAGTTGGCGCCATCCCTCGGGGAAGTGGCGGTCGTAGCAGATGTAGACGCCGATCCGGCCGACGGCGGTGTCGAAGACGGGCCAGCCGAGGTTGCCCGGACGGAAGTAGTACTTCTCCCAGAACCCTTTGACCTGGGGGATGTGGTGCTTGCGGTACTTGCCCAGGTAGCTGCCGTCGGCATCGATGACGGCAGCGGTGTTGTAGTAGAAGCCCTCGCTCTCCAACTCGAAGACCGGTACGACGATCACCATGCCGGTCTCGCGGGCGAGGTCCTGCATGCGGCGTACGGTCGGGCCGTCGGGGACGGCCTCGGCCCAGCCGTAGTGCTCGGGCTCCTGGACCTGACAGAAGTAGGGGGCGTTGAAGACTTCTTGGAAGCCGATGATCTGCGCGCCCTGGGCGGCTGCCCGCCGCGCGTGCTCCTCGTGTTTGGCGATCATCGATTCGGTGTCTCCGGTCCAGGTGGCCTGGACCAGCGCGGCGCGGACGACTTGGGCCATGAGCTGCTCCTCGCGACGGGAACGCCGAGTTCTACGCACGTAGACGGTGTGCGTAGGGAGTAGAACGTAGGCCTCGTCACACCGTGGGGCAAGACCGCCGTGCACGGTTGGAGTAGTCGATCACGTTACGTCGCCGCGCGGTCGAATGCGGTCACCAGGCGGGCGGGTTAGGTGCCCCTAGGGGGCGGCGATGCCCGCCACCCGCAGGGCGTGGACCAGATCGCGGTGCCGGGGTCCGGGGAGTGCCCGGGCCGCCCCGAGCAGGCGCGGGGCGAACCACTGCGGGTCGTGCCGGGCCAGGACCGCCGCCTCCTCGGCGGTGCGCACCCGGACGAAGGCGCCGAGCAGGGCGTCGGCCTCGCGGATCCGGCCGGCCCCGCCGAGGGCGAGCGCCGCCTCCGCGACCTCACCGGCCGGGCGGGCCGCGGCCTGGCGCAGCAGGGCCTCGCAGTCGGCCTCCCGACCGGCGGCGCCGAGGGCGGCCGCGGCCGCCGCAAGTCGCTCGGGCGGGAGCGAGGCCGCCTCCCACAGCAGGGTGGCCCAGTCGGCCGCGAGCCCGGCCCGGGTCAGCTCGGCGGCGACTGCGGGCAGCTGCTCGGCGGGCCGGGCCGCGGCCTCGCACAGCAGGGCGTGCGCCTCGCCGCTACGACCCTGGGCGCGCAGGGCGAGCAGGGCGGCGGCGATGACTCCGGGGAAGCCCGCCGAAGGCCCCGCCGAGTGCGCGGGGTTCGGCGCGGCTTCGCCAGCGGCGGGCGCGTCACGGTCGGGGGCAGGGGTGGGGGCGGGGTCGGGGTCGTCCGGGAGGGCGAAGCGGGCTCCGCGCGGCGCGGGGAGCGCGGCGCCGGGACCGGAACCCGGCGTGCCGTCCCCACCGGGGTGTCCCGGCGGCGGGGTGAAGGCAGGGGCCACGGGGGCCGCCGAGCCCGCGTACCGGGCGCCCCCGGCACGCCGCGCACCGCGCAGCCACCGCCCCTCGGCCCGGCCGACCGGCGGCTCGGCCCGTACGGGGGGTTCTTCGGCTGCGGCCGTGTCCGCCCGGTGGCCCGGCCCGGTACTCGGTGCGGTGTCCGGCCCGGCGCTCGGCCCGGCACTCGGTGCGGTGTCCGGCCCGGCGTTCGGTGCGGCGCTCGGCCCGGCATTCGCCTCCCGCTGCCGGGGTACCCCCGGTAACCACGGTGCGGCCTCCGGCCGCGCCGGCCACAGCCCGTCGGGGCCCACGTGCAGGGCCCGCAGGCGGGCGGCCAGGTCTTCGTGGCGAGCCACGGCGCGGGCCACGTCGTCCTGGACCCAAGCGAGTTCCCGGGTGAGGGCGTCCGTCTCGGCCCGGTCGGCGGCCCGGCCGAGCCGTACCGTCAGGTTCCGCAGGGCCGTCTGCGATGTGGCCCGCTGGGCCACCGCCGCCGCGAGCAGGGTCCGCAGCTCCCCCTCGCCGCCCGGCAGCCGGTCCCACACGGCGACGGCCGCCGCCCGCAGCTGGGCCGCGTATACGGTCTCCCGCGCAGCGAACTCCGCGCCCCGCGCCCCGGCCAGGTCCCGCAGCAGCGATTCGACCATGTCCCACGGGGGCATCGCCGCCCCGTCGAGACAGGCCTTCATCCCCTCCGGATCCCGGCGCAGGAACTCCCCGTACCAGCCCGCCCCGGGGTCCAGTCTCTGCGTCAGCCCCAGCAAGTACCCCGAGAGTTGACTGATCGCCAGCGAAGTCGCGGTCTCCATGACCGCATTGGATCCCACCTGTGTTACGGGCGGGCTACGGGAATCTCAAAGCTTGACGGCGATCGCGGTGTGCGGACGCTTGCCCCGGCGCGCCAGGGCAGCGGGCACGTCCACCACCCAGAACTGCCAGGTGTACTTGCGGGACATCAGCTTCCGCACCCGCCGCAGCCCCGCCTCGCCGAGCAGCCGGGCCTCGCCCTCCCGCACCCGTGCCCCTTCCTCGACGCGCCCGCGCATGTCGCAGGCGGTGACGGTGACCCGCCCGTTGTTGCGGATCCGCTTGGCCTTCCACGAATCGCTGCGCGTCCACACGTACAGCTCACCCCCGTCGGCGACCGCCCACACCGGTGTCGCCACGGGCGTGCCGTCCTTGCGGAAGGTGGTGAGGCTGACGTACCGCGCCCTGCCGAGCTCTTCGAGATCCATGTCCGCACCCTAAGGGCTGTCCCGTAATCCGCGGTGGGTCAGCGCGCGGCGTCAGATGCGGTGCATCTCCCCCAGCTACCGCTGGGAGGGGCCCCCGGGCGGAGGGTCGTCCTCATACTGGGCGTATTAGGGCGATCCCGACAACGCGGCGAGGTGCCGTAGCTGGCGCCGCGCGCCCGCCGGGGATTGCGGGACAGCCCTTAGGCCGTCAGGCGGGCGGGGTCTCTCCGTGGCTGACCGTTTCCCACGCCACGAACAGTTCGTCCGTCCCGGCCGGCCGGGTCTTCTCGACCAGGGCGCGGGTGTACGGGAGCTTCGCGCCGGTCCGGGTCTCGTAGTGGTGCAGGGCCACCTCCAGGTCGGGCCCCATGGTCCGCTCCACCTTGCCCCCGCACAGCCACGGCGGGGCCTTCGCCCCGAGCTGGTACTTCGCGTGGAACTCCAGCGCGGTGCGCAGCCGGGCGGACTGCTCGCCGTACAGGTCGACGCCCTGGTGCCAGGCGGTCTCGGCGATGTGCGCGGACGCGGCGAGCGCGTAGCCGACGTGCATCAGGTTGCGGCAGGTCTCCTGGGCGATGCCGTCGACGTAGGTGCCCTGGTCGAACCAGTACGCCTTGACCTGGGCGGCCGTCTGGATGGCGGCGGACCGCGGGGACATCGGGCGGGGGCCGTCCATCCGGAGGTAGAAGTACGCCGGCACGCGCGCCCGGAACCGCTCCAGGGACTCCCGGAAGATCGCCTGGTCCTCCAGGAAGACGGCGATGGAGACGGCGGCGTCGGTCATGGCCAGTTCCCAGTTGCCGTTGTAGGCGGGCACCTGGGCGCGGACGGCCGGCAGGTAGGCCGTGCGCAGCATCTGCTTGAACCGGGTGACCCGGGGCTCCGCCCAGTCCGGGTAGTCGGCGTGCATGATCTCGGCGGCCCGCGCCCAGCTGGATCCGGACCAGGCGGCCTGGAGTCCGGCGTTGTCCTCGCGGTGCTTCTTCATCACGGCCGACCAGGCGTCCATGATCTGCACGGCCTTGCGCGCATGGGCGGCCCTGCCGTTCACCGACCACAGCAGGGCGTGGCTGTAGGCGGCGATCGCGTCCTGTCGTTCGTCGAGACAGGACTGCGGCCCGCTGTTGAAGGGGCAGGGGACCACGTCGGCCGGGTGCGGGGTGTAGTCGAGCGAGGCGTAGCGGCTGCCGAGGAGCGCCCGGTAGGCGGAGAGCCAGGGTTCCTTGCCGGCCGCGACCATCTGCTTCGCCTGCCGCAACTGGCCGTGGCTGACGACGACGCCGGGGTGGTGGAAGACCACGTCGCCGGCACGGTGGCGGTCTTCGGGGGCGGTGCACGCCGCGAGCAGCAGGCCGCCCGCGAGGAGGGCACCGACGACTGCGAAACCGACTCGCTTGGAAGCGTTCATGGCTGACACGCCTTCACGCTTGCCCCGCGCTCCGCACCTCCCACCGCCCATTGGGCCGTCTGGCCGCCGGGCCCGCCCGAACGGCAGGCCGGGACGTGCCTCAGGCCGAAACGTACCTCAGGCCGGGACGGCGGCGCAGCGTCGCAGCAGATCGTCCAGCGAGAGGCCGAGCGCCGCGGCGAGGGCGGCGACCGTGAAGAAGGCGGGGGTGGGTGCCCGGCCGGTCTCGATCTTCCGCAGCGTCTCGGCGGAGAGCCCGGCGCCGGCCGCGACCTCGACCATGCTCCGGTCGCCGCGGGCCTCGCGCAGCAGGACGCCGAGCCGCTCGCCGCGCTCGCGCTCTTCGGGGGTGAGGGGGGTTCGGACCATGCGCCCATCCTACCCCGCACACCAATAACTATCCCGTTATTTTTATACCGGTATAGTTATTGGCATGGTGAAACTGAAGACGGACCGAGAGATCGACGAGATGCGGGCCGCGGGCCGGGTGGTGGCCCGCGCCCTGGCCGCCGTACGGGAGGCCGCCGACGTGGGGGTGTCCCTGCGGGACCTGGACCGGGTGGCCCGCGAGGTGCTCCGCGGGGCCGGTGCCACATCGCCCTTCCTGGGCTACCGGCCGCCGTTCGCGCCCGTGCCCTTCCCCGCCGTGGTGTGCGTCTCGGTGAACGACGCGATCGTGCACGGCATCCCCGACGACTACCGGCTGCGGGGCGGCGACCTGGTCAGCGTCGATTGCGGGGCGGAGCTCGGCGGCTGGACCGGGGACGCGGCGGTCAGCTTCACCGTCGGTCCCGCCCGGCCCGCCGACCTCCGGCTGATCGAAACCTCCGAGGCGGCCCTCGCCGCCGGGATCGCCGCCGCCGTGCCCGGGAACCGGATCGGCGACATCGCCCACGCGATCGGCACCACCTGCCGCGCCGCCGGGTACGGAGTGCCGGACGGCTTCGGCGGTCACGGCATCGGCCGCACCATGCACGAGGACCCGGGCGTGCCCAACGAGGGCCCGCCGGGACGCGGCATGAAGCTGCGCCCCGGCCTGGTCCTGGCCATCGAGCCGATGCTGATCTCGGGCGGTACGGACGACTACGCGTGCGACGCGGACGGCTGGACCCTGCGGACCGTCGACGGCAGCCGCGCCGCGCACTCGGAGCACACGGTCGCGATCACCGCCGACGGCCCGCGGATCCTCACCACCCTCTGAGCCGGCTCCCGAACCGACTGCGGCCGCTACGGCTTCCCGTGCGGGTGGACCACCATCGCCGAGCCGCCGCCCCGGCGACTGGTCTCGGCCGCCGCCAGCCAGCGCCCGTCCGGCAGCCGCTGGACGCCGGTGGCCGCGCCGATCTCCGGGTTCTGCCGGAAGCCCTGGCCGATCGCCTCCAGCTCCGCGCGCAGCGGGCTATTCCACAGGCCCGGCTCCAGCTCGGTGGTGGTTTGGTTGCGCTGACTGGCCCGCGGCGCGGCGATCGCGTCGACCAGCGGCAGACCCCGGTCCAGGTGGCCGATCAGGGTCTGCAGCACGGTGGTGATGATGGTGGCGCCGCCCGGGGAGCCCACCGCGAGCACCGGGCGGCCGTCCTCCAGCACGATCGTCGGGGACATGGAGGAGCGCGGCCGCTTGCCGGGGCCGGGCAGGTTCGGGTCCGGGACCCCGGGCGCGGCCGGGGCGAAGGAGAAGTCGGTCAGCTCGTTGTTCAGCAGGAAGCCGCGTCCGGGAACGGTGATGGCGCTCCCCCCGGTGGACTCGATGGTCAGGGTGTACGCGACCACGTTGCCCCAGCGGTCGGCCGCCGTCAGGTGCGTGGTGTTCTCCCCTTCGTACGTGGTCGGGGCGGCCTGACCGGAGCCGCCGCAGGCCGCCGGGTGGCGCGGGTCACCGGGGGCCAGCGGGCTGGTCAGCGTACGGTCCGGTGCGATCAGGCAGCCGCGCGAGTCGGCGAACCGCTGCGAGAGCAGTTGGCGGGTGGGCACGTCGACGGCTGCCGGGTCGCCGACCCAACGGCCCCGGTCGGCGAAGGAGATCCGCGAAGCCTCGATGAAGCGGTGCAGGTACTGCGTCTCGGACAGCTTCGAGAGGTCGGTCCGCTCCAGGATGTTCAGCGCCTCGCCGACCGTGGTGCCGCCGGAGGAGGACGGAGCCATGCTGTACACGTCCAGGCCGCGGTAGTTCACCCGGGTCGGGTCCTGCCGTTTGGTCGCGTACGCGCGCAGGTCGGCGGTGGTCAGGTCGCCGGGGCGGACCTTGCGGGTGGCCGCCGGGTCCACCGGGGGCGTCCGCACGGCCCGGACGATGTCCTCGGCGAGGGGGCCGCGGTAGAGGGCGCCGGTCCCCTTGCGGCCGAGTTCGGCGTAGGTGGCGGCCAGGTCCGGGTTCTTGAAGGTGGAGCCGACCACCGGCAGTGCGCCGCCGGGCAGGAACAGCTCCTTGGTCGCCGGGAAGTCCTTGAAGCGGTCCTGGTTGAGCTCGGTCTGGGCCCGGAAGGTGCTGTCCACCACGAAGCCCTCGCGGGCCAGTTTCTCGGCGGGTTTCAGCAGCTTGTCGAGCGGGCGGGTGCCCCAGGCGTCGAGGGCGCTCTTCCAGGTGGCGGGGGTGCCGGGCACGCCGACGCCGCGGCCGCTGGTCTGGCCCTCGGCGAAGGGGATGGGGAGGCCGTTCTCCTGGAAGAGGGTCTCGGTGGCCGTGGCGGGGGCGGTCTCGCGGCCGTCGATCGTGTGCACCCGGCGCGAGCGGGCGTCGTAGTAGACGAAGTAGCCGCCTCCGCCGATGCCCGCCGAGTAGGGCTCGGTCACCCCGAGCGCGGCGGCGGTGGCGACCGCCGCGTCCACGGCGTTGCCGCCGGAGCGCAGGACGGCGATGCCCGCGGCGGAGGCGTCGGCGTCCACGCTGGCGACCGCCCCGCCGTAGCCGGCGGCGACCGGCACCTTGGCCGGTGCGGCGGTCGTGGTGGGCGGGGCCGCGGCCCCGGTGGAGACGAGCGCCCCGGCGAGGGCGACGAGTGCTAACTGACGTGCGGCGGGAGCACGCATGCGGTTCCTCCGGTCGACGGCCGGTCAGGTCTGGTTGGCGCAGCGTAACTTCACCGCACCCCCCGCGTCAGGAAGGCGGCCCGGCCGCTACCATCCGCCGCATGAACGACGACGTGCGCAACATCGTGCTCGGGGTGATAGCCACCGCCGTCAGCGGCGGCTTCGGCTGGTTCGCCCGGACCTATCTGTGGCGCCGTACGCTGCGCCGCAAGCAGGCGTTCTTCGGACTGCCGGCCGGCGCCGAGTGCCTGTTCGTGGTCAACCGGCAGATGGGTGGCAAGGAATCGTCGGTGCACCGCAACGACGCGTTCGCGCTCCTGGAGATCTCCGCGCTGATCAAGGACTGCGGGGCGAACGTCCAGATCGTCACGCACGCCGAGGCGCGCCAGGGCTTCGGTGACCGCGCCGAGTTCTGCGTCGGCGGCCCGACGTCCAACACCCGTACGGTCGCGCACCTGGCCTCGATGCTGCCGGGAGTACGGGTGAACATGGACGCCGAGGAGCACGAGGACCGGGGCGCCATCCAGGTGGGCGGCGAGAGCTACCGGTGGGCCCCCGGGCGGGTCGAGCACGTGCTGTTGGCCAGGCTGACGGGCGCGCAGGGCGGCCGTCCCGTCTTCCTGCTCTCCGGGCAGACGGCGGTCAGCAACCAGGCCGCCGCCCGCTACCTCGCCCGCAACCACGAGCGGCTGGCCCGCACGTACGGGAAGGATCCCTTCTGCCTGATGCTGAAGGTGGTCAACTCCGATGCCTACGGCCCCGATGTGACCGAGCTCGCGGCCGATGTCACCCGGGCCGCCCTGACACCCGAACCGGCAGCCGTGTGATCCCGTTGATGAAGTTGGAGACCAGCCGGCGCGGCGGTCCCGCCAGTTCCGGCGCGGGCATGGCCGCGCACCACTCCTCGTAGAGGATCCGCAGCTGGAGCCGGGCGAAGTGGGCGCCGAGGCAGACGTGCGGGCCGTCTCCGAAGGAGACGTGCGGGTTGGGGGTGCGCGCCAGGTCCAGGCGGCCCGGGTCGGCGAAGACGCGCTCGTCGTGGTTGGCGGAGGCGTGGAAGACCACCACCTTGTCCCCGGCGCGGATCCGCTGCCCGGCCAGATCGGTGTCGACGGCGGCCGTGCGGCGGAAGCTGAGCACCGGCGGGTGGACGCGCAGGAGTTCCTCGACGGCCCGGTCGAACGGGACGGATCCCTCCGCGAGCCGGCGGTAGGCGTCCGGGGCCCCGGCGAGTGCGAGCAGGCCGCCGGGGGCGGCGCTGCGTACGGTGTCGTTGCCCGCGACGGTGAGCAGGAAGAAGAACATCTCCAGTTCGGCCGGGTCGAGTCCGGCCCCGGCGAGGGCGGTCAGCACGTCGTCGCCGGGGTGGGCGCGCTTGTGGTCGGCCAGTTCGCGGGCGTACGCGAACATCTCGCCGAGCAGGGCCGGGGAGCGCGGGTTGAGCGGGGTGCCGTCCGGGCCGAGCAGCGGCGCCGGGGCGTCGTCGGGGTCCTGGTACCCGATGATCCGTACGGTCCACTCCAGCAGCAGGGCCCGGTCGGCGGCCGGGACGCCCAGCAGGTCGGTGAGGTTCAGCAGCGCGTACTCGTCGGTGACGGCGCGTACGAGGTCGGCGGCGCCGTCCACGGCGTCCCGGCGGGCGGCGGCGAGCAGGGTGCGGGCGCGCTCCCGTACCCGTTCGGCGAAGGCGTCGACGCGGGCGGGGGTGAAGGCTCGGGACACCAGCCGGCGCAGCCGGCCGTGCTCGGGCGGGTCCTGGTTGAGCATGGTTCGGCGCAGGAAGGGCAGGTCGGCCGGGTCGGGGTCGCGGATCTGGGTGGCGCCCAGCCAGGAGGAGTACGTGCGGTGGTCGCGCAGGACCCGTACGACGTCGGCGTGCCGGGTGACGGCCCAGAAGCCGGGGCCGGCGGGCCAGCCCCCGATCTCCGGCTCCGCCTGCCGGGCCACGGGGTGCCGCTCGCGCAGCAGCCGGTAGCGCTCGTGCGGGACGCCGGCGGCGTAGATGCGGGGGTCGAAGACGTCGGGGACGTCCGCGGCGTGGTCCATGGGGCCACCGTGACGGGTGCCCGGCCCCGACCGCAAGGGTGCGGCACCGTGGGCCGGGGGTGCGCCGGGCCGGTCAGCGTTTGCGGTCGCAGTCGGCGGCCGGGAGGGTGGTGTCGGGGCCCATCAGGATGACGGGGCTGAGGCCGTCCGTCAGGACGGCGGTGCCGATGGTGCACACGATCTGCATGCGGGCCAGGTCCGAGAGGTCGCCCACGGCGAACGGCACCCGGACCGTCGTTCCTGCCTGCGAGGTCGGGCTCACCGCCATCTGGTCCTCCTGTCCGGCGGACAGCCGGGGCAGGGCCGTGGTGAGCCCGACCTCGGCGGCCCGGCCGCGGGGGCCGTCGAACAGCAGCCCCAACAGCACCACGGGGTTGAGCCGGTAGCCCTCCGCCAGGCTGAAGGGGCTCGGGGCGAGTCGGTCGCCGTCCTTGGCCACGAAGTAGAGGAAGTTGCCCTTGCCCCCGGAGACCTTGACGGTGGCGGAGTGGCCACTGTCGATCACCCCGCTGCGTTTGATCCCGCATCCGGTGAGCAGCAGGGCGCAGCCGACCAACGTGGCCGTGGCCACCGCTGCCCGGGATCTCGTTCCGTGCCCGGTCACGCGTGGGCCTCCAGCGGCATGTCGAGGGTGAAGACCGCTCCCCCGGTGGGCCCGTTGGCCGCGAGGAGGGTTCCGCCGTGCAGGCGGACGTTCTCCAGGGTGATGGCGAGGCCGAGGCCGCTGCCTGCGGAACGGGTCCGGGCCGCGTCGGCCTTGAAGAAGCGGTCGAAGATGTGCGGCAGCACCTCGGGGGCGATGCCGGGTCCGCTGTCGGCGACGTCGATCAGCAGCCGTTCGCCGTCCTCGCCCGGTGCGGTCCGTACGGTGATGCGCACGGGGGCGCCGCCGTGCCGCAGGGCGTTGCCGACGAGGTTGGCGAGGACGACGTCGAAGCGGCGCGGGTCGAGCCGGGCGCGCACCTGGTCCGGCAGCTCGGCGACGATGCGGTCGTCGACCCAGTGGCGGCGCTCCAGGGTCTTGCGCACGGCTTCGGCGATGTCCACGTCGTCGAGGTTGAGTTCGGCGGCCCGGGCGTCGAAGCGGGAGATCTCCATCAGGTCCTCGACGAGGACGGCGAGCTTGCCCGTCTCGGTGCTGACCAGGTGCAGGGCCTTGGCCGTGTCGGCGTCGAGGCGTTCGGCGTCCTCGTCGAGGACCTCGGTGACGGCGAGCATCCCGGCGAGGGGGGTGCGCAGTTCGTGGGAGACGTCGGAGGCGAACCGGCGGGCGCGGATCTCCGCGTCCTGGAGCTCGCGCACGGACTGTTCCAGGGCGCGTGCGGTCTCGTTGAAGGTGCGGGCGAGTCCGGCGAGCTCGTCGGCGCCCCGGACCTCGATCCGGGTGTCGAGGCGGCCGCGGCCGAGGTGCTGGGCGGCCCGGCGCATGTCGCGGACGGGCCGCAGCACGCTGCGGGCGGCCAGCAGCGCGGGCACGATGGCGATGGCCAGGCCCGGGACGGCACCCTGCTTGGCGGCGTCGACCATGGCCTCCACGGTCTGCTTCTCGGTGGAGAGCGGGACGCTGGCGTAGAAGACGGCTCCGGTGGATTCGGTGGATCCGTTGTGTTCGAAGAGGGCGGGGACGCCGATGGTGAGCCAAGGGTTGCCGCGCGCGTCCTCGACCCGCTGGAAGGCGGTGTAGTCGTGGCGGCGGACCTTCTCGCGCAGGTTGTCGGTGATCACGCTGGAGGTCGGCGTGCCGGGGTTGGTGGAGACCCGCACGCTGCCGTACTCGCCGAAGATGATCCACGGGTGCGGTTTGCCGCGCTTGCCGAGTTCGATGACGATGCGCTGGAGCTCCTGCTGGTCCAGCGGAAGACGGAACTCCTGCTGCTCGACCTGGTCCCGCAGGGTGCTGATGGCGGTGTCCTGGGTCTGCTTGAGGATCGCGTTGCGCGCCTGCTGGTAGGTGAGGGCGGCGGTGGTCACCGCGCTGATCGCGGCGACCAGCAGGAAGGCCGCGATCAGTCGGGTGCGCAGGCCCAGCGGCGCGATGCGTCTCACGGTCGCCTACAGGGGACCGAAGCGGTAGCCGAAGCCGCGCACGGTCTGTATGTAGCGGGGGCTCGCGTCGGGGTCCTCGACCTTGGTGCGCAGCCGGCGCACGCAGGCGTCCACGAGCCGGGCGTCGGCGTGGTAGCTGTGGTCCCAGACGTACTCGAGGAGTTGCTGGCGGGAGAAGACCTGCTCGGGCGAGGCCGACAGGTGCAGCAGGAGCTTGATCTCGCTGGGGGCCAGCGGCACGCGCTCGCCGTTCTTGGCGACGCTCAGCCCGGCGCGGTCGATGGTCAGTTCACCGTGGTGCTCGACCCCGGAGCGGGTGCCGACGGGGTCGCTGAGGCGGCGCAGTACGGCTTTGATGCGGGCCTCGATGACCTCGGTGCGGGCGGGTTTGACGATGTAGTCGTCGGCGCCGGCCTCGAGGCCGACGACGACGTCGAAGTCGTCGCCGCGGGCGGTGAGCATGATGATCGGCACCTGGCTGGTTTCGCGGATGCGGCGGCAGACCTGGACCCCGTTGATCCCCGGCAGCATCAGGTCGAGCAGGACGAGCTCGGGGCGGAAGCCGCCCATCAGTGCCAACCCTTCCTCGCCGGTCTCGGCGGAACGCACGTCGTGGCCCCGGCGGCGCAGGCCGAGGCCGACCCCCTCGCGGATGGAAGGGTCGTCCTCGATCAGCAGTACGCGTGGCATCCGGTCAGTATCCCAAAGGTGTTGCGGGGCTTACTTCCCCCCTATCGGCCGATCCTGCGCCAGAGGGAGTTCAGCATGTCGGTGATCTCCGTCAGGCGCAGCGGCCCGGCGAGGAGGACGACGACGAGGGCCAGTGCGACGGTTCCCGCCCCGAGCGCGGCGAAGTTGCCGAACCGGTCGACGGCGAGGGCTGCCGCGTACCCGACGACGGCCGCCGGTGCGCAGGCGACCAGCAGGCGCAGGTGGGTCCGTACGGCGGTCGTGCGCCGTTCGCTACGGGTGCCCGCGCGCGGGCCGAGTCGGCGGGCGAGGGCGTACGCGGTGACGGCGGCGCCCGCGAGGAAGGCGACGGAGGAGGCCGCGGCCATGCCGGTGGCGGCCCAGCGCGGGGACAGCAGGAAGTAGGCGGCGGCGGACAGTCCGGCGGTGAGCGCGGCGATGACCAGGTTGAGGAAGAAGGGGGTCCGGGTGTCGGAGAGGGCGTAGAAGCCGCGTGAGAGGACGTACTGCGCGGAGTAGGCGATCAGGCCGGGCGCGAAGGCGATGAGGATGCCCGCCATGACCTCGATGTCGGCGGCGCCGGTGCGGCCGTACTCGAAGACGCTGCCCATCACCCAGGGGGCGAGGGCGACGAAGAGCGCGGCGGCGGGTACGACGAGGGCGGCGCTGGAGCGCAGGGCGTAGGAGACGTCGCGGCGCACGGCGGCGAGGTCGCCCTCGGTGGCGGCCGCGCTCATCCGTGGCATCAGGGCGGTCACGAGGGAGACGGTGATGATGCCCTGCGGGACGATCCACAGCTGGTAGGCGTTGCTATAGGCGGTGTAGCCGGCGCCGCCCGCGAGTCCGGCTTCCACGGCGCGCTGTCCGGTGGTGGTGGAGAGCCGGGTGATGACCCAGTAGGCGATCTGGTTGGTGAGGACGAGCATGACCAGCCAGCCCGCGTTGCGCAGCGGGCGGCCGAGGCCGCTGCCGCGCCAGTCGAAGCGGGGGCGCCAGCGGAAGCGGGCGGCGCGCAGCGAGGGGACGAGGGCGAGGGCCTGGATGACGATGCCGAGGGTGGTGCCGAGGCCCAGGAGCCGGGTCTCGGCGGCGGTGAGGCCGGCCGCACCTCCTTGACTGCTCTGGGAGACCACGAGGAAGAGCCCGAAGACGCCGATGATGACGAGGTTGTTGAGGACGGGGGTCCACATCATCGCGCCGAACCGGCCGCGGGCGTTCAGCACCTGCCCGAGCAGGGTGAAGAGTCCGTAGCAGAGGATCTGCGGCAGGCAGTACCGGGCCAGGGCGACGGTGGTGCTCGCCTGGGCGCCGTCGTAGTCCGTGTACAGCGAGACGATCAGCGGGGCGGCGAGGACCGCGACGGTGGTGAGCGCCACGAGTGCGACGGTGCAGGCGGTGAGCAGCCGGTCGGTGTAGGCGGTTCCGCCGTCCGCGTGCTCCTTGGCGGCCCGGACGAGCTCGGGGACGAAGACGGCGTTGAGCGCGCCTCCGATGAGCAGGATGTAGATGATGTTCGGGACCGTGTTGGCGACGGCGTAGCCGTCGCCGAGGAGTCCGGTGCCCAGCGCCGCGACGACGACGGCGGAGCGGATGAAACCGGTGGCGCGGGAGACGATCGAACCGGCGGCCATGAGCGCGCCGCTGCGCAGCACCGAGGTCTTCCCGGACGGCGCGTCGGCGGCTCCCGGGGCGGCGGCCGCCCCGGTGGCGGTGTCGGTGGCCGTCACCGGCGGGCCAGGTAGGCCTGGAACGCCTTGTAGAGCGCCGCGTTGGCGACTCCGTCCATCGGTATCTCCCACTCTCCGAGCGTTTCGACGACCTGCCCGCCGGTACCGAGCTTCCAGCGCAGCAGTCCGAAAGAACGTTCGTCGGGGTCGAGGGTGGAGGGTACCCCGCGCATGTCGTATTCCTCCGCTCCGAGGGCGTGCGCGTCGCACATCATGCGCCACTGCAAGGCGTTGCTGGGCCGTACCTCGCGGCGGTGGTCGGCCGAGGCGCCCGTCTGGTACCAGACCCGGCTGCCGGCGGCGATCATCGTGTGGGCGGCGAGGATCTCGCCCCGGTGGACGCCCAGGTAGAGCCGCATGCGGCCGGGCTGTTCCTCGTTCAGGACCCGGTACTGCTGCTCGTAGTACGCGAGGGAGCGGCCGAGGCGGAAGCCGTCGCGCTCCTCGGTGATGCGCAGCAGCCGGTAGAACTCGGGCAGGTCGGCGAAGGTGCCGACGACCGTCTCCACGCCGGCCTTCGTGGCCTTGCGCACGTTGCGCCGCCATTCCTGGTTGAGACCCGACCACACCTCGTCGAGGGTGCGGCCGGCCAGCGGCACGCGGAAGACGTGGCGGGGCTGGGCGTCGCCGTCGTCCTCGCCGCCGCACCGCTTCCAGCCGCGGGTGCGCAGCCGGTCGGCGAGGGCGGCGCCCACCGGGTCGACCTCGGTCGCGAGGACGTCGGAGATCTGCCGTCCGGGCCCGGTCGCGGCCTTGACCGCGGCCGCGTCCCAGCGGCGGTAGACGGGGGTGGGTCCGATGCGGACGGCGAAGGCGCCCGAGGCGCGCAGGTGGCGCAGGAGCGGGTTCAGCCAGCGGTCGACGTGCGGATCGGACCAGTCGACGACGGGCCCTTCGGGGAGATAGGCGAAGTATTTCCGCGTGCCGGGGAATTGCCGGTAGAGAACGAGTCCGGCTCCCTGAATCTCACCGTCCGGATAGTGCCATCCGACCCTTTCCGATCGCCAGAGGTCCTTTACCCGCGCCCAGGACGGGTACTGGAGAAAGCTCGCACCCCCGTGCCAGTGGAGGAAGGTCTGGTATTCGGTGACGGACAGGGCGCGTACCCGGAGCTGCCCGTCCTGGTCATGGTCCTGCTGGGCGGGGTTCACGAGCAGTGCGCACACGGCCGACAGCCTTCCTGTTCGTCCTGACGGTCTCTCACAGGACTCTCACAGCCGACCGTGACCGAACTGCGCGGCGTTTGTGACCGGATGATGACCGTTTCGCTGCGGTCGGCGTCACAAGAGAGAGGACGAGCTTTTCCACCGAATGCGGAACCTAAAGTCGCCTCGTTCGCATCTCCTTTTGCGGACGTCATCGCCATCACTACTCGAAGGGGCCCTTCGTTGAGCCGTATACGCCGCACCGCCATGGCGGGCACCGCACTTCTGGCCGCCTCGCTCACCGCCTGTTCGGGCGGGAGCGACGGTGGCGGCGACGACAAGGGCAAGACCGAGCCGAAGCCGAAGGCGGCCATGACCGTCTCGGTGAACCTCACGGGCGATCAGGTCAAGGCGGGCCAGCCGGTGACGGTGACCGTCGCCGAGGGCAAGTTGGCCCAGGTGAAGGTGACCGACGCCAAGGGCGCGGAGCTGCCGGGGAAGATATCCGACGACGGGAAGACCTGGACCTCGGAGCGCAACGCCCCGCCCGGCGCGGAGTACAAGGTCGAGGCGCAGAACACCGACAGCCAGAGCGCCAGTGCCCAGTTCAAGACCAGCGCCGCCGACAAGGTGAACAAGGTCACGATCAACGTCTCCAAGGGCAGCACGGTGGGCGTGGCGATGCCCGTGTCGCTCGTCTTCGACAACCCGGTGACGAACAAGGCCGAGGTGGAGAAGCAGCTCAAGGTCACCACCTCGGACAACACCGAGGGCTCCTGGGGCTGGATCAAGGACTACGACGGCAAGGACCGCATCGACTGGCGGCCCAAGGACTACTGGAAGTCCGGCACGGACGTGAAGGTCGACATGAAGCTGAACGGGGTGGACTCGGGCAAGGGCGGCGGACTGTTCGCCCGGGACTACAACACCGAGTTCAAGATCGGCAAGGACCGCCGGGTCCAGGTCAGCCTCGACACGAAGAAGATGTCGATCACCCAGGACGGCCAGCCGCTCAGGACCATCCCCATCTCGGCCGGCACTCCCGGCGGCAAGAAGGCCTCCTGGTCCGGGAAGATGGTGATCATGTCGAAGGAGGGCACCATCCGGATGGACTCCCAGACGGTGGGCCTGGACAACGCCTACAACAAGATGGTCGATTACTCGATGCGGCTCACCTGGTCCGGCATGTACGCGCACGCCGCCCCGTGGAACGAGGGCAACTTCGGCCGCGCCAACAGCAGCTCCGGCTGCGTGGGCATGAGCGACGCCAACGCCAAGGAGTTCTTCGGGGAGTCCCAGATCGGCGACGCCTTCGAGGTGATCGGCGAGGGCTCGAAGGGCAACGCGGACATCGGCAACGGCTACGGCGAGTGGAACCTGACGTGGGACCAGTGGAAGGCCAAGAGCGCCCTGTCCGGCACCCCGCAGAACGGCTGACGGCCGGACCGCAGTTGGCCCTCCGCCGCTGGTCCACCCCGATCACCCAATCGTTACCGGCACGTAACTTACCCACGGGTTACTTTCGGTAAGGCGCTCCCGTTACTGTCGGGTCACTTTGATGACCCGGCGTACGCGCGAGGAGCGAGAGATGCGACGCACCGGCACCGCTGCAGCCGTGACGACCCTGCTGGCAGCAACCGCCCTGGGCCTGGCCCCGCACCAGGCCCAGGCGGCTCCCGCCACCACCGTGGCGGCCGCCACCGACGCCTCCTCGCAGATCCGCTTCCACGACATCCCGGGCTCCGGCGGAATCACCCTCAAGGGCAACGTCTTCACCCCGGCCGGAGCCACGAGCGGCCGGACCTACCCGCTGATCGTGCTGCCCACCAGCTGGGGCCTGCCGCAGACCGAATACCTCGCCCAGGCCAAGAAGCTCGCCGACTCCGGTTACGTCGTGGTCAGTTACACCTCCCGCGGCTTCTGGCTCTCCGGCGGCACCATCGAGGTGGCCGGCCCGCCGGACATCGCCGACGTCAGCGCCGTCATCGACTGGGCCCTCGCCCATTCCCCCGCCGACGCGGACCGCATCGGCCTGGGCGGGGTCTCGTACGCCGCCGGCATCACGCTGCTGGCCTCCGCGCACGACCCGCGCGTCAAGGCCGTGGTCGCGATGAGCGGCTGGGCCGACCTCATCGAATCCATCTACTCCGGCCGCACCCAGCACCTCCAGGCCGCCGCGATGCTCGGCGCCGCCGGGTACCTCACCGGCCGCCCCGGACCCGAACTCAAGACGCTCCTCGGCAACTTCCTCGGCTCCCGGCTGGACCAGGAGCAGCAGATGATCGAGTGGGGCAGGAAGCGTTCGGCCTCCGAGCAGGTGGACCGGATCAACGCCAACGGCGCCGCGATCATGCTCGGCAACGCCTGGGGCGACACCGTCTTCCCGCCCAACCAGTACGCGAAGTTCTACGAACGGCTGACCGGCCCCAAGCGCCTGGAGTTCCGGCCCGGGGACCACGCCACGGCCGAGGGCACCGGCCTGCTGGGGCTGCCCAACGACACCTGGACCAACGCGCACCGCTGGTTCGACCGCTACCTCAAGGGCGAGCACAACGGCATCGACACCGAGGCCCCGGTGCAGATCAAGTCCCGTAGCGACAACGGGTACGAGGGCTACGCCGACTGGAAATCGGTCGGCTCCGGGGGCACCGAGGAGCTGGCGCTCTCCGACAGCGAGCACCTCTTCGCCAATGTCGACACCGGAGCCAACGGTGGCGTCCTCCTCCTCTCCAGCGCCCTCGACCAGTTCGTGAAGGCGCCCCCGATCGCCTCCGTCCCGCTCCTCCCCCGGGCCTTCGCGGCCGTCTGGCAGTCGCAGCGCTACGACGGGGCGCGCCGGATCCGCGGCACCGCGAAGCTGCACACCACCGTCACCCCCACCAAGGGCGACGGCACCTTCGTCGCGTACCTCTACGACGTCGGCCCGCTCGGCATCGGCAAGCTCGTCAGCAACGCCCCGTACACCTTTCACGGGAAGGCTCCCGGCCGGGCCTTCGGCGTGGACCTGGAGCTGTTCTCCACCGCCTACGACGTACCGGCCGGCCACCGGCTCGCCCTGGTCATCGACACCGTCGACCCGCTCTACATCGAGCACAACCCCGTGGGCGCACAACTGACCTTCTCCTCGCCGCGCACCGATCCCAGCTACGTGTCGGTGCCGCTGCGCGAGCAGTGACCGTCAGTGCTTGAGGATCTTGGAGAGGAAGTCCTTGGCCCGGTCGCTCTCCGGGGCGGTGAAGAACTGCTCCGGGGTGCGGTCCTCGATGATCTGCCCGTCGGCCATGAAGACCACGCGGTTCGCGGCGGAGCGGGCGAAGCCCATCTCGTGGGTGACCACGACCATGGTCATGCCCTCGCGGGCGAGCTGCCGCATGACCTCCAGCACCTCGTTGATCATCTCCGGGTCGAGGGCGGAGGTGGGCTCGTCGAAGAGCAGGGCCTTGGGGTCCATGGCGAGGGCGCGGGCGATCGCCACCCGCTGCTGCTGACCGCCGGAGAGCTGGGCCGGGAACTTCTCGGCCTGGTCGGCCAGGCCCACCCGCTCCAGGATCTCCCGGGAGCGTCGGTCCGCCTCGCCCCGTTTGCGGCCGCGGACCTTGACCTGCGCGAGCGAGACGTTGGCGAGGACGGTCTTGTGCGCGAACAGGTTGAAGGACTGGAAGACCATCCCCACCTCGGCGCGCAGCCGGGCCAGCTCCTTGCCCTCGGCGGGCAGTGCCTCCCCGTCGATCCGGATCGTGCCCGACTCGACGGTCTCCAGTCGGTTGATCGCCCGGCACAGGGTGGACTTCCCGGAGCCGGAGGGGCCGATGACCACCACCACCTCCCCGCGGCCGACGGTGAGGTTGATGTCCCGCAGTACGTGCAGCGCACCGAAGTGCTTGTTGACGTCCCGCAGCTCGATCAACGGTTCTACGGTCATGTGCTGCCCTGCCCACGTGTCGGAGTCGGTACCGGTTTCGGCCCCGGTCCGGGCCCCGGTATCGGTCGCGGTATCGGTGGCCGTGCGCCGGGGTCAGCGCAAACTATCCGGCTGCGGAAGGGCACTTCGCACGGGAGGGGCGGCGACACGCCGGGGCGTCAGCCCTCGGAGGCCTCGGCGAATGCCTGGCTGAGCTCGGGAGATCCGGTCATCGCCCAGGACAGGCCCGACTCGATCACGTTCAGCTCGCGACCCGAGGCCAGCCGGATCACCGGCTGGCCGTTGGGCCACACCCGCCACGCGGCCCCCGGAACGGTCCGGATGATCACGGTCCCGAGGTAGAAGCCGGCGTCGTTGCCGAGCCAGGGCACCGCCTCGGGGTCCCGCCGCCAGCGCGGCATCAGCTGGTCCAGGGCTTCCAACGAATCCCGGCTCTCGTCGAGTTCCAGTCCGGCCGCCCTCGCCTGGACGCGCAGCATCTCGCACTCCGAGAACAACTCGGCGACGCCCTCGGGGTCGTCCGCGAGGGCGTCGCCGAGTCCCGTGCCCTGTTCCGTTTCGCTTCGGTTCAGCCAGTTGCCCAGGAAAGGGATGTTCATACCGCCCAGCGTCGCACCAGGATCCGCCGCTGACCACAGGGCGCGCCTGGATCCGTCGGCCCGGATGGCACCGGCTACCGGCTACCGGCTACCGGCACCCGCCTACCGGAAGAGGTACAGGTCCACGACGACGGGAGCATGGTCGGACGCGCCCTTGCCCTTGCGCTCCTCGCGGTCGACGTAGGAGTCGGTGACGGCCTTGGTGAAGGACTCGTTCCCGTAGACCAGGTCGATGCGCATGCCCTTGTTCTTGGGGAAGGCGAGCATCCGGTAGTCCCAGAAGGTGTAGGGACGGTCGTACTTCAGCGCACGCGGGAACACGTCCGAGAGCCCTGCGGCGCGCAGCGCCTCCAGGGCGGCCCGCTCGGCGGGGGTCACATGGGTGAGGCCCGCGAAGACGGCCGGGTCGTAGACGTCCTCGTCGGTCGGGGCCACGTTGAAGTCGCCGAGCACCGCGAACGGCCTCGGACCGGCCGCATCGGCGGCCACGGCCGTGGTCAGGGCGCGGAACCAGTCCAGCTTGTATCCGTAGTGGTCGTGCTCGACCTCGCGCCCGTTGGGCACGTACACCGACCAGACCCGGACCCCGCCGCAGGTGGCGGAGATCGCGCGGGGCTCCTGGACTCCCTCGTAGTCGGGCCCGCCGGGCAGTCCGAGGACCACGTCCTCCAGGCCGACCTTGGAGAGCAGGGCCACGCCGTTCCAGCGGCCGGTGGCATTGACCGCCGACTCGTAGCCCAGCTCGCGCAGCGCGTCGTGGGGGAACTGCTCCGCCGAGCACTTGGTCTCCTGGATGCACAGGACATCCGTGCCGGAGCTCTCCAGCCAGGCCAGCAGGCGCGGCAGCCGGGCGGTGATGGAGTTGACGTTGAAGGTGGCGATACGCATACGTGCCAACCTACCGCCCGGCACCGACAGTCACAGTTCGGCGGAGTCCCCCGCGGTGAGTCGCCCGTGGTCGGTGCCTCCGAGGGCGTTCAGGGCGTTGTCGTAGATCGGCCGGGCGATGTCGGAGAGGTAGGCGTCGTGGATGTCCAGGGCCCGGCGCGGCTTGACCTCGCGGAGGTAGTCGATCACCTCGGAGACCTTGTTCCAGGGGGCGTGCACCGGGACCATCAGGGTCTCGACGGGGACGCCGGGCACGGTCAGCGCGTCCCCGGGGTGGAAGAGGGAACCTTCGACGAGGTAGCCGACGTTCGTGACGCGCGGGATGTCCGGGTGGATCACGGCGTGCAGCTCCCCGTGGACCTGGACCTCGAACCCGGCCGCGGTGAAGGCGTCGCCGTGACCGACGGTGTGCACCCGGCCCGGATAGGCGGGGGCGAGCTTCTCGGCGACACTGCGCAGGGTCCACAGTTCCACGGCCGGATCGGCGTCGAGGGCGGCCCGCAGCCGACCCTCCTCGAAGTGGTCGGGGTGTTCGTGCGTGACCAGCAGGGCGTCCGCCCCCCGTCCCGCGTCCGGTTCGCTGAAGGCGCCCGGGTCGATGACGAGCGTGCGCCCGTCCTTCTCCAACTGGACGCAGGAATGCAGCCGCTTGGTGAGCTTCATGATCCCAGGCTAGCGGGCGCCGGGGCGGGTCACGGGGTGGTGGAGGAGACGACGTAGACCTTGGAGACCTTGGGGTCGGTGAGGTCGACGGTGATGTCCCGGGTGGGTCGCGGGTCGTCCTGTTCGAGGGTGGTACCCAGCCACGGGGTCTGCGGCTTCCAGTCCCAGCCGGCGATCGACGTGTCGTGCGCGGAGACCGAGACCCCGGGGGTCAGGTCTTCCCGGCTGATGCCGAGGGAGGACAGGAAGCCGTCCAGTTCCGGCGGGGTGACCGCGAACTGGACGTACAGCCGGCTGGTGCGCCAGTTGTTCGTCTCCAGGAACCCGACGCGCCAGGCCTTGTCCGGGACGGGGACCTCGTAGATGCTGCGCTGCACCTTGGAGGGCCAGCCGGGACGCACCGTGGACGCGCCGACCTTGGCGGCCTTGTCGCGGCCGCTCTCACGGCTCTGCTGGGTGGAGATCGCCAGGTAGCCCGCGGGTACGCCGACCAGGAGCAGGATGATGATCGCGGTGATCCAGCGGCGCTTGACGACGTGCCTGCGGTCCTCGACGGCGGGCGTCGGGGTGCCTTCGGCGTCGGGGGCGGAGGCCTGGTGGGGCAGGGTGGGCGGGGTCACTGTTTTTCCTGGTCCTCGGGGACTGCGGGGTCGCGCCGGCCCAGCTGCTGGGCATAGCGCTCGTACCGCTCGTAGCGCTCCACCCGGCGGCGGGTGGCGCGGCGGAAGCGGCGGGCGACGAGCCGGGCGAGGTCGGCGGCGCCCACCATGCCCGCCTCGGGCCCGAGCTGGGCCTTGGCGATGCGGGCCTCGGGGCGGTAGCCGCGACCGGTGAGGTGGCGGCGGAAGGCGTCCCGGGCCGGGCCGATCAGCAGGTCGTCGGCGGCGCTGACGCCGCCGCCGATGACGAAGCAGGACGGGTCGAGGGCGGCGGCGAGGTTGGCGATGCCGACGCCCAGCCACTGGCCGATGTCCTGGAGCAGCTCGACGCACATGGCGTCGCCCTCGCGGGCCAGCTCGGTGATCAGCGGTCCGGTGATCTCGTGGACGTTGCCGCCGACCTTGGCGATGATGTTGTACGCGACCGGGGAGTCGGCGGCGGCCAGCTCGCGGGCCTCGCGGACCAGGGCGTTCCCGGAGCTGTACTGCTCCCAGCAGCCCCGGTTGCCGCAGGGGCAGCGGTGACCGCCGGGGACGACCTGCATGTGGCCGAATTCGCCCGCGACCCCGTACCGGCCGCGCTTGACCTGGCCGCCTTCGAGGATGGCCCCGCCGATGCCGGTGCCGAGCGTGATCATGACGAGGTGGTCCTCGCCGCGTCCGGCACCGAAGCGCCACTCGGCCCAGGCGGCGGTGTTGGCGTCGTTGTCGACCATGACCGGGACCGCGAGCCGGGACTGGAGCGCGTCGCGCAGGGGCTCGTCGCGCCAGGCCAGGTGTGGTGCGAACAGCACGCGGGAACGGTCGGCGTCGACCCAACCGGCCGCCCCGATGCCGACCGCGTGCACGTCGTGCCGGTCGGAGAGGTCCAGCACCAGCTCGACGATGGTGTCCTCGACGACCTTGGGGCTCTTGGACTTGTCCGGGGTCTCCGTGCGGATCTTCTCCAGGATGATCCCGTCGGCGTCGACGACGCCGGCCATCACCTTGGTGCCGCCGATGTCGATGCCGACCGTGGGGACGCGCGGGGCCGTCAGGTGCGACCGGCGCTCGCGGGTCCCGATGGTCCGCAGGACGGTGCCTCGCGCCGACCCCCGGTGGGTGAGCGTGAAGTCCCGGTACGTGCTCATCGAGTCGTGTCGTCCCTCTTGGGTGCGGTGGTTCGGGGCGTCCGGGCGGCCTCGTCGGAACGGCCGCTCCGACCGGCTGCGCCGTCCGTCTCGGCCGTGGCGCGTGGGGCGCCTTCCCCTGATTCTGCCACTCGCTCCAGTTCGTGGCTCAGTTCCTCCAGCTCGGAGCCGCCCGCCATCTGCTGGGTGAGCTCGTCGAGCGTGATCGAGTCGCGGGTGTGGCTGCCGGCCATGGTGCCCCGTTTGAGGAGGACGAAACGGTCCCCGACCAGGTACGCGTGGTGCGGGTTGTGGGTGATCAGGACCACTCCGAGGCCCGCGTCCCGGGCGGCGGCCACGTATTTGAGGACCACTCCGGACTGCTTGACTCCGAGGGCCGCGGTGGGCTCGTCAAGTACGAGGACCTTCGCCCCGAAGTACACGGCGCGGGCGATGGCCACGCACTGGCGCTCGCCACCGGACAGGGTGCCGATGGGCTGGTCCACGTCGCGCAGGTCGATGCCCATGCGCAGCAGCTCGGTACGGGTGGTCTCGCGCATGAGCTCCACGTCGAGGCGGCGGAAGGGGCCGCGGCCCTTGGTGGGCTCGGAGCCGAGGAAGAAGTTCCGCCAGACGGGCATGAGCGGGACGACGGCGAGGTCCTGGTAGACGGTGGCGATGCCGTGGTCCAAGGCCGCCCGCGGGTTGGCGAGCACGGTCTCCTCCCCCTCGATCTCGAAGGTGCCGGCGTCGTGCCGGTGCAGCCCCGCGATGATCTTGATGAGGGTGGACTTGCCGGCGCCGTTGTCGCCGAGGACACAGGTGATCTCGCCCGCCGAGACCTCCAGGGAGACCCCCTGGAGGGCGCGGATGTTCCCGTAGAACTTGCTGACGTCGGTCAGCTTCACCAGGGCGGTGCCCGCTCCGGGAGCGGCCGCGGGCTGCTCGGTCCTGTCGGTCGTACTCACTTGCTCGCCTCCGCCCGCTTGCGGACCCATGCGTTGAGCAGCGTGGCCAGCAGGAGCATGGCGCCGAGGAAGAACTTGAACCAGTCCGGGTTCCACTGGGCGTACACGATGCCGTTGCTGGTCATGCCGAAGATGAAGGCGCCGACCGCCGAGCCGATGGCGGAGCCGTAGCCGCCGGTCATCAGGCAGCCGCCGATGACGGCCGCGATGATGTAGAGGAACTCGTTGCCCACGCCCTCGCCCGACTGGACCACGTCGAACGAGAAGAGGATGTGCTGTCCGGAGATCCAGGCGCACAGGGCGACGCCCATGTAGAGGCCGATGCGGGTCTTCACGACGGGCACGCCGGTGGCGCGGGCCGCGTCGGCCCCGCCGCCCACGGCGAAGATCCAGTTCCCTGCGCGGGTGCGCAGCAGGATCCAGGTGGCGACGGCGACGATGGCCAGCCACCACAGGATGGTGACCTTGAGGGTGACCGAGCCGATGGTCCACTGCGAGGCGAAGAGGGCGCGGGCGGAGGGGAAGCCCTCCATGTCGGCGATGGTCTTGGTGGAGACCGTGCCCGTGATCAGCTTGGTGAAGCCGAGGTTCAGGCCGGTCAGCATCAGGAAGGTGCCGAGCGTGATGATGAAGCTGGGCAGCTTCGTACGGGTCAGCATGAGCCCGTTGAAGAAGCCGATGGCCAGGGTGACCAGCAGGGACACGCCGACGCCGACCCAGACGTTGGCGGTCATCTGGTAGCTGAACATCGAGCTGACCAGCGCCGAGGTCGTGACCATGACGCCGGCGGAGAGGTCGAACTCGCCGCCGATCATCAGCAGGGCCACCGGGGCCGCCATGATCCCGATGGTGGAGGCCGAGTAGAGGATCGTGCTGAGGCTGGAGGCCTGTAGGAAGGTGGGGGCGGCGATGGAGAAGAAGACGAAGACGGCGACGGCGCCGACCACCGAGCCCAGCTCGGGGCGGGCGAGCAGCTTGCGCAGGGTGGAGGTGGGGGCGAGCCGTTCGTCGCGCCCGTCAGCGGGTGCGGCCGCGCTCATCGGCTGCCCCGCTTGATGTACTCCTCCAGCTTGCCCGCCTCGTCGGCGGTCACGATCTGCGGTCCGGTGAGCACGGGGCGGCCGCCGCCGAGCACGTTGGCGTTGTAGCGGTAGAGCCAGAGCAGGTCGATGGCCTCGTAGCCCTGTAGGTAGGGCTGCTGGTCGACGGCGAAGCCGAGGGCTCCGGACTTCAGGTCGCGGGCGACCGATTCGTTGAGGTCGAAGGTGTCCACCTCGGCCTTGCTGCCGGCCGCCTCCTTCGCCTTGACCGCGGTGGGCGCGAAGGGTGCGCCGAGGGTGACGATGGCGTCGACGGAGGGGTCGGCCTGCAGCTGGGCCTGGATCGCCGCCTGGACGGAGGGCATGTTGGTGCCCTCGACGTACAGGTTCTCCATCGTCCCGGAGAAGGTCTTCTTCGCGCCGGCGCAGCGCTGCTCGTGGCCGACGTTGCCCTGCTCGTGCAGGACGCAGACGGCCTTCTTCCGACCCCGCTTGTTCAGCTCGGTGCCGACGGCCTCGCCCGCGATCTCCTCGTCCTGGCCGATGTGGGTCAGCGCCCCGTACGCGGCGGACTGTGCGGAGCCGGAGTTGACCGTGATCACCGGGATGCCGGCCTTGACGGCCTTGCCGAGGACGTCCTTGAGGGCCTCGGGCTTGGCCAGGCTGACGACGATCCCGTCGACCTTCTGGTCGATGGCGTTCTGCACGAACTGCGCCTGCTGCTGCGCCTGGTCGTCATGGGCGTAGACGAAGTTGATGTTGTCCTTCGCCGCGGCCTCCTTGGCGCCCTTCTGCACGATGTCCCAGAAGGTGTCGCCGTCGCCCGCGTGCGTGATCATCGCGAAGGTCCAGCGCGGGGTGGAGACGGCCGGCCGGCCCGCCGCGGCGGCCTTCGCCCGCTCCTCGGCGCGCTTGCCGCCCGTACTGCTGCAGCCCGCGAGCGAGGCCCCCAGTACCGCCGCGAGCACGGCGCCCACGACGCGTACCCCTGTCCGAACCCTAGCCACGTCGCCGCGCCCTTCCCTCGTCACCAATTCGGTCCGTCGTCGAGCCGGTCGTCGGTCCGGTCGTCGGTCCGGTCGTCGGTCCGGCCGTCCGTCCGTCCGTCCGGCCGGCCGGCCGTCGAGCCGGTCATCAATCCGGTCATTCCGGCTCCATTCCGGTCCAGCCGTTCAGTATCCGCCACAGTCGACCATGAAGGGTCATCGGGGCACGCGCGGGCAGGTTGACATGCGCGGGCGGATTGACAGGTTCCGCCGACGGGGTCAGGTTGTGTGCATGCGCATCGGGCTCATCGGAACGGGCCGGATCGGGTCCTTCCACGCAGCGGCACTGGTCCGCCATCCGGAAGCCGGCTCGCTCCTGCTGGCGGACGCCGACCCCGGGCGGGCGGCGCGCCTCGCCGACCGGCTCGGGGCCACCGCCGCGCCCTCCGTGGAACAGGTCTTCACCTGGGGCGTGGACGCGGTGGTGGTGGCGTCGGCGACCGAGGCGCACGCGGACCTCGTCGTACGGGCGGTCCGCGGCGGGCTGCCGGTGTTCTGCGAGAAACCGCTGGCCCCGGACCTGAACCGGACCCTCGCCGCGCTGCGGGAGGTCTCGGCCTCGGGCGGACTGCTCCAGGTGGGCTTCATGCGCCGCTTCGACGCGGGCTACGGCACGGCCCGGGGGCTGGTCCGTTCGGGCGCCCTGGGGCGGCTGCACACCGTCCGGACGATGACGGCCGATCCTGCCCCGCCGGCCGCCGCGTACCTGGCGACCTCCGGCGGGCTGTACCGGGACTGCCTGGTGCACGACTTCGACATGGTCCGCTGGGTGACCGGGCGCGAGGTGGTCGAGGTGTACGCGACCGGGTCGGACGCGGGTCCGGCGCTGTTCCGGGAGACGGGCGACATCGACACGGCGGCCGCCGTGCTGACGCTGGACGACGGGACCCTGGTCACGGCGACCGGGACCCGGTGCAACGGCGCCGGGTACGACGTGCGGATGGAGCTGGCCGGGGAGCGGGACCAGGTCTCCGTCGGGCTGGACGACAGGACCCCGATCGCCTCCACCGAACCGCATGGCCCGCCCCCGGCGAGCAAGCCGTGGACGGGCTTCCTGGAACGTTTCGCCCCGGCCTACGAGGCGGAGCTGGCTGCCTTCGTCCAGCTGGTGCGGGGCGAAGGGCCGAACCCGTGCGACGGCCGGGAGGCGCTGGCGGCGTTCCGGATCGCGGCGGCCTGCGAAATCTCGCGCCGGGAGCGACGCCCGGTACGGCTGGAGGAGCTCCCGGACCTGCCGGCTCTGTAAGGGGGGCACGGGGCCACAGTACGGCCGATGATCAGCGTCGGCTGCGGCGCTTTCCGGACACGCTCAGGGGGTGGCGGGGGCGGTTCCGGGCGCGGGGGTCACGGCGCGCCGCCCCCAGGCGGTGCCGACGAGGACCAGGAGGGCTCCCGCGTAGCCGAGGAGCCCCGGCTCCTCACCGCCGATGGCGATGCCGGCGACGGCGGCCCACAGGGGTTCGGTGCCCAGCAGCAGGCTGACCCGGGAGGGCGAGGTGCGGCGCACGGCCCACATCTGCACGAAGAAGGCGAAGAGGGTGCAGAAGACGGAGAGGAACGCGAGCCCGGCCCACTCGGCGGCCCCGAAGTCCGCGGCGGCGGCCCAGGGAGTCGCGCCGGTGCCGGGCACGGCGGCCAGCAGTGCGAAGACGAGCACGGCGGCGCCGAGCTGCACGGTGGTCAGGGACAGCGAGTCGGCGTCCTGGACGGCCTCGATGCGGGCCATGAGCAGGACGTGCAGGGTCCGGGCGAGGGCGGCGCCGAGGATGAGCAGGTCCCCGAGGCTGGGCGCGGTGAAGCCGGCGCCCTGGGTGAGGAGCACGACCCCGGCGACGGAGAGGGCGGCCGCGCCGAGGAAACCGGCGGAGGGCGCCCGCTTCCTGACGGCCGCTTCGGCGAGCGGGGTGAAGATCATCGTCAGGCTGATGATCAGCCCGGCATTGGTGGCGGAGGTGTGGACGACCCCGTAGGTCTCCAGGAGGAAGATCCCGCCGAGTACGAGGCCCAGCAGTCCGGCGCCGCGCAGCTGGGCGGAGCTCAGGGCGCGCAGCCGCGCCCACCCGGCGACGACGAGCACGGGCAGCACGAGCGCGAACCGGAGCACGAGCACGGCGACGACGGTGTGGGTGGTGGTGATGCCCTTGGCCGCGAGGTAGCTGCCGCCCCAGACGACGGCGACGGCCAGTACGGGCAGATCGGCGAACCAGGCCCGGCGCGGGGCGGCTTCGAGGGCGGGCGAGATCACGGTCAACGGAGGTCTCCACGGCTCATCGGGGGTGGAGACGTCGGCGGCTCGCACGGGTGCGGGCACACCGTACCGGAGCCGATCATGCCGGGCGACCCCTTTCCTGGCCTGCGCCCCGGGACCCGTAGCATCGGGCCCATGGCTGATCTCTACGCCCTCGATCTGGCGTTCGACCTGCTCGACACCACGCCCGACGATGTGCTCGCGGAGGTGCGGCGCCAGCTGACGGGGGACGGACTGCTCTCGACCCGGGGCCCGGCGTGGCGGGTCGGCGGCATGCTCGTCGGCGAGTTCGCACCGACGGACCGCGGCGGCTGGGCGCTGACCGCCCGCCAGGAGGTCCACGAGGAGCAGCTCCCGGAGCTGGAGGACCTCCTGCTCCTCCTGGCCCCCCACGTCCGCCCGCCGGGCCCGGTCGGTCGCCTGCGCTTCTACGAACACGAGTCCCCGGACCTGCTGGTCCTGCGCGAGGGCCGCGTGGTCCAGCTGGCCCTGGACCCGCGGTAGCGGGTGCCGCCGTAGCCTGCCCGGCATGGCGGAGATCTGGGACGAGCAGCGGCTGATCGCGGGCGGGTTCCGGCGCGCGTACGCCGAATTCGAGTGGTACGACGGACCGCGCGCGGGCCTCGCCGACGTCGACGGCAGGCCGCACTACTTCCAGAGCTACGACTACGACCACGCCGACGAGTACGACGAGTACCTCGTGTGGCCGGCGAGCGAGGCCGCGGTGGTGCTGGAGCGCGAGCAGTGGGCCGTCTTCGTCAGGTGGAACCAGCGCAGCGAAGCCGGGGAGGCCGGTCTGGAGAGCCATCCGGACCGCGGTGGCGTCGACGCCCGCTACGACGAGCTGACCCGACTGCTCGCACCGCACCGGCAGCCGCCCGCCGATGCGCGGCGGCTGGTCGGCGAGCTCGGGTTCGACGCCGGCGACCGCTACCGGGTCGACGGGCTCGACTACTGGTTCCGGTGGCATCCGGGCAGATGACGACCCGCCCGGTGCGCGGCGCAGCTCGAGGTCAATCGCCGATCGTGCCGAAGGCAGCCCGCCCCGTCGGCCGGTAGGTGTGGACGGCGGTCCCGGCGGGTGTCGTGGCGGACTTCGTCATCTCATAGGCGGTCGGCAGCCCGCCGGTGGGGAACAGTCGGCGACCGGCCCCCAGCACCACGGGGAAGACCAGCAGGTTCAGCTCGTCCACGAGGTCCCGGGCCAGCAGCCACTGCGCGAGCTGCCCGCTGCCGTGCACCTGGAGCTCCCCGTCCAGCGCGTCCTTGACCCGGACGATCTCGCCCTGCAGGTGCTCCCCGTCGAGCACGGTGACCGGCCCCCAGGCCGGCTCCTTCAGCGTGGTCGACGCCACGTACTTGTGCAGCCGGTTCAGCTTGCCCGGGATCGGGTCGGCGGGGTCGTCGTGCTCCGGCCAGTACGAGGCGAAGATCTCGTACGTCTTGCGCCCGAGCAGGAACGCCCCGGCCCGCCCGAACACCTCGGTGACGAACTCCCCCATCCCCTCGTCGGCGAACGGCGCGACCCATCCCCCGTACTCGAACCCGCCACTGCGGTCCTCGTCGGGCCCCCCGGGCGCCTGCATCACGCCGTCCAGCGTCACGAAGGTGGTCAGTGTCAGCTTCCCCATGGCTCTGCGCTCCTCGCTCGATGGCCCCTACGGGTTCAGACTCCCGCCCCCGTCAGAACTCATCGCGCCGCCACGCACGACCGTTCGGTCCGTTCCGACTGACTGGAGGAAACGCCCGGCCGGGAGACCCTGGCCGACCGTGCGCGGCAGAGCGGGGCGGCCGACCTCATCGATGGACAAGCCTCCAAAACTCCGAAGGCCCCACTGCAACACCTCACAGTGGGGCCCTTCAGAAATGTTTCAGCCACGCAACCAAGCGGTCAGGGTTTCGACAGCGAGGCCAGCATCGTCCACCTCAACCATCGAGATGTCGGATTCTAGCAGAAATGGCAGTTGGCCATTTTCGCGCGAATCCAGTTGCATTTCCGCGCCACCTTCACGGGAAATGAACCACACGTTATCGTCATCGGCTGGCCAAGTAACTGACAGCCGCTCGACTCGAAGGTCAGAGAAAATCCCCCTCAGAGCAGCAAGCACTTCATCCAACGGACCTCCAGTAACATCAGACGGCCCCCACGAGATGTTTGCAGGCAACCAAGTGTCACATTCACGTGATTGTAGTTGAGCGGCGACCCTTCGCCCCTAATTGGCTCGGGTGCATAGTCCACGGTGCCACCAGCTGCGCGAATTTCCTCGGCCGTTGTTGCGCGAAGTTTGCCATGCGGAACGCCGGCACCCGCCTCAGAAACCGAGGTACCCATTGCGCCGGAGAAGCCTTCGCCAGCACCGGGCATCGGCCTCTCACCCCCGCGAACGATGACGAAGTCATCCGGCACCTGCCAGCCATTTTCATTGTGCACCAAGACCAGCGTCGACTCGGCAAGATCATAGTAGGCGTGCGCGCCGAGCGGCCGCCACGCACGTTTTCCCTGGTCAGTAAATTCCAGCCTGCCCGTGGGCGGGCCGCACGCTGGCCCGGCAGCTCGGGCAGGTCGTAGGCCTGACGTTCCATCAAACACCGTAGAAGCCCCGCCAGAAATAGAATCTGGCGGGGCTTCTGACGATCAGTCGGTTTCTTCAGATACCCGGTGCGCAAGATCTTCGTGTGCAGCCTCATGGGCTTGCCTCAGATCCGACCAAGCCGCAGACTCGTGCACGATCCTCTTCGCCTCAGGAAGTTCGCAGGAACCTACTGCCATTACGACCCTAATGCAGTCGATGACACTAAATCCCTCACTACGGAGATCGGTCAGGACAGACTCTAAAGTCTTCCCGTTTCGAACAAGCGGCACTTCACGGTGCAGTACTTCGCCAAGGCTCCGCGGCGCGACCATACCCAACCCCCTATTTCGCGTATCTACTCAGGTCAAGCGTCATATCCACCTGATGCCCAACATTCCCACTCAATCTTACAGCCGTGATACGGAGATGCGTGAACCCCTGCTGTGCGGCCGCCGGGGCAATCGTAGATCTCAACTCTCTAAGAACTGCGGATGAGTCGAGAGCTCCACGCGCCATGTCACCCGTCCCGTAGACGGCCACGTCAGACAAGTGCAACTTCGTTCCATCGATTTTCACGCCTGCCAGCATTTCGACGTCACCCTTAGCGGTCGGCATCGTGTGGTAGAAGGTGTCACCACCTCGGAAATCGCCAACTCCGCAAAGTCCATTCGAATTATGGACCAGCAGCGGAGTATCCCCCGCCAGCACATAGTACGTGTGCTCGCCGGGCGGGCGTCACGTGCATTTTCGCTGGTCAACGAATTCCGGCCCGTCCGTGGGCGTGCGCAGAAGTGCCCTGCCGTACGCCCGTGTTGCCGTCGGCGTTGCCGTCAGACGGCTGCGCGCGTGAGGGCGGCGGAGTGGGCTTTGGCCGGTGTCCTGCCCGGGTTGGGGTCGGGCATGGTCAGGGGGCCGTACGCTGGCCCGGCAACTCGGGCAGGTCGTGATCCTGCCCGGAATTTGAACGAGTGGCCCCCTGGCCTTGCCCGACGCGGGCCCCGGCCCGCGGAGGTGGGTAAAGCCCACGGAGCCGACCGGCCCCACCTCAGAGCCTCCACCCCGGCCAACTCCCCACCGCCGCCTCGCCGTCGACCTGGCGCTCGTCATGCGGGCGCGTCCGGCCTTCTCCGCGCTTCCAGTCGTCCGCTACGCGTTTCTGCGCGGCCTGGTCGCTGGCCGGCCCGCGGTGGCGGAGCCGAGAGCGGGCCGGGTGGGCGGCCGTGCCGCGCGCGACCCGCGTCAGCGGGGCGCCTTGAAGACGTAGAGAAAGTTTGGACGCATCCCGCTTCGGCGGTACGCCCTGGCTGTCGGTTGAGCGCCCCGGCTGGGCTGCTGGCCTGGCGCGATGGCCTGTGGAGTGTGGGTGCTGTTCCGGCCGGCGGTGGTGGTTCTACTCGGCTCGGGTGACCTGGGCGTGGTCGGTGAAGACACGTCTGAAGAGGTCGTGGCCGGTGCGTCCGGTGTGGCGGAGCGCCCAGTCCTGCGCGGCTTCCTGCTCGTCATGGGCGCCGGATTCGGCTCCGCAGCCGACAGTGACACAGAACGCCTCGTAGGTGATACCGCCTTCGGGTGCATGACGAATGGCGTGAGCGACGTGCCGGTAGACGGTGCGGGGGCTCACTGGTGGCCCTCCGGGTGGCGTCGCATGTAGACGTTGCAGTCGCTGACGGTGGTCATGTCGCCGACCGTGCGGGCCCGGTCGCGCACGTTGGCCAGCTCGGCACAGCCCGCGCAGCCCTCGACGGGGGTCGGCTCCTTGTCCAGGCGGAAGGGGAGTTCGACCGGCGGGGTCGAGTACCTGGTCGGCTCCGTCACTGCACATCGCCACCTTTCGAACGTCACATGGCCGACCTCTTGACAGGTCGGTGATCTAGTTCAGTATTCGAGTGGCCGAAGCACTCCCGCTACGGTTCACAGTGCACTAGTGTGCTCCCACTGACATCACGTCAACTCAACGGAGGGGCACGCCTTATGCCCAGTCCCAAGACGTTCACGAAGATCGCGGATCACTTCCGGGAGCGCATCTTGTCGGGAGAGCTTGAGCCGGGCGCCAAGCTGCCGACGAACCGGGAGATCGCCGGCCAGTGGCAGGCCGCAGCCGCCACCGTCTCCCGCGCCTTGCAGGCTCTCCAGGTGGAAAACTTCATCCGCACCACCCCTAGGGGCACCTACGTCGCCGACGACCCCCGCTGGACGCTGTCGGCACGGGACCGGCTGGCCCGGGTCCAGCGGGTGAAGTCGTTCCTGGCGGAGGGTGAGACGAGCCGGGTGACGGCTGCCGAGCTGATCACCCCGCCGCTGTATGTGGCGGAGATCTTCGACCTGGAGGCCGGGGACCAGGTGGTGCGGCGCGAGTGGCTGGCAGGACGGGGCAAGACCCGGACCGTGTTCGCGGTGACCTGGTACCCGGCCCCGTTCGCCGCCCTCGTGCCGGACCTGCTGAACACCGCCCCGGGACGCAACCACGGACTGTCCGCCCGGGTTCTGGAAGCCACCGGGCGCACGATCACCCACGCCCGCGACGACATGCACGCCCGCCCCGCCGACGCCCGCGAGGCCAGCGCACTGGCCCTCCCGGTCGGCTCCCCGATCCTGGCAGGCGCCCACCGATGGTCGGACGCGGAGGGGATCATCGAGTACGGGGAGTGGTGTCTGCCGCCCCGGTTCACCATCGGGTACGAGTACCAGCCCTGACCGATCCACGCGAAGCGTCCCCGAAGCCAGCCTGCGGCCTTCGGGGACGCCGTCGTTCACGTGTCCGCCTCAGTCCGCGTCACGGCCTTCGAGGCGTTCGACACGCTCCTCCAGCTCCTCGATCCTCTCCAGGGCTCGTTCCAGCTTGTAGGCCAGATCCGCTACTCCGGCCGCCGCTGGGAACTCCTTCTGCGGGGCAGTCGGCGCTTCGTCCGGCTCATCCACCGGCTGCACCGAGACCGGCACCTCGGTGCCGAACTCGCCCCCCACGACGACATACGCCATCGAGCCGTTGCGCTGGTGGGCCTTCTTCATCCTGCCCTCCAGAGTGAGGAAGGTCAGGGCCTGGTCGGCGGATTCCGGGTCGCCGCCGATCGTGTCGACCACCTCGTCCACGGTGACCTTGGCTCCCCTGGCGAGTGATCCATCCCTGATCTTGCGGACCAGGCGGCCGTGGGTGAGCTGGGTAGCGAAGCCGTGGTCGTCCCAGTCCCGTACGTAGACCTCGTCGCCGGGCAGTTCGCCGGGGTAGCGCAGGAGGAAGTTGCCGGCCAGCAGGGCGATGGCGTTGGTGACCACGTTGAGCGGCACCGCGTAGTGCTCCGCCAAGACCTCGCGCGCGGGCAACCTGGCGCCGGGTGCCAGGGCGCCGGAGTAGATCTGCTGGGTGAGATCGCCGGCAACCTTCTCGAAGGCGTCCTCGAAGTCGGCCGAGCGCGTGACGAAGGTGCCGCGCCCCTGGCGGGCGATGACCCAGCCCTCGTTCCTAAGCAGCCGGATCGCCTTCTGCACGGTCAGGCTCGATGCCTTGTAGGTCTGCATGAGCTGGCTCTGCGTCGGCAGGAGCTGGCCGGGCCGCAGTTCGCCGTCCCGGATCTGCTGCCGCAGGTCGTCCGCGATGCGCTCGAACGTCAAGCGCGCTTCGTCAGCAGCAGCCATGTCCATCCCCGGTCCGAGTCCGATTCCATCCGCAACGGGCCGCTCGCTGCCTGTCGTGTTTCACCAGTTCAGCGGCCTCACGGGGTCAGGGTAGCCGCCGTATGGATGGACCACCCCACGAACGGATGGAACTCAATAGGGATGGACTTTGGATGGAATGAATGTAGGGTTGCGGCACGCGATCACCCACACGGGTGACCCGCACCCCTCTACCTGGAGGTTTGCCATGAAGACCATGCCCATCGACCAGACCCCGGCCCTGGTGATCCTGGCCTCCGAGTCCCGGCCGCACTTCAAGGACCGCGACGGCCAGCAGCCCGCGATCGACCGGGCCACCGGCGCCCACCTGCACCTGGTGGACGTCATGTTCGCCTTCAACGGCCGCGCCGAAGTGATCACCGTGAAGGTCCCGGAGCCGGGTCTCGGCAAGGGCCTGAAGGTCGGCCTGCCTGTCGTCTTCACCGGCCTGGTCGCCTCGGCCTGGGAGAACGAGATCAACGGCAAGGACCGGCACGGCATCTCCCTGCGCGCCGACGCCGTCACCGCCAAGGCCGGCGCCTGATGACCGGCAACCCCCTCGGGCTCGCGCTCCTCGCCGTGGTCGGCCTCGGCGGGCTCGTGCTTCTGAGCTGGGCCGCGTTCTGCTTCACCCGCTGGTACCGGGCCGATGCCGAGACCCGGATCAGTCTGCGGCAGGCGCGGCGGCTGCGGTGGAGCTGGAAGCGACTCGCCCCGATGCTCGGCCTGGCGGTCAAGGACACCACTCCCACCGTGCTCCAGCAGTACGGCCCGCAGGACCAGCCGACCAAGCCGCGCGTGCTGGTGCCGCGCCTGCGCACCCGCGCCGATGCCTTCGGTGTCACCGTCACCGCCGATGCCCTGCCGCAGGTCGGGCTGAGCGCCTGGCAGGACGCTGGCGAGGGCCTGTGCGACGCCTGGGGTATGCGTCGCATCCGGATCAGCCAGCCCAAGCCCGGAGTGATCGTCGCGCGTGGCTTCCGCCGTGAGCCGCTGGAGGCGGTGATCCGCTCACCACTGCTCGGTCCCGACGGCTCCCCAGTGTGCCGACCGGGTCAGTTCGTCTCCACCGATGACGTGCTGCTCGGCTGGGACGAGGACGGCACCCCCGTCGTGCTCAACCTCGCCTACTCCGCCCACGCCCTGGTCGCCGGCCTCACTCGCTCCGGTAAGTCGATCACCGTCAACACCCTGCTCGCCTACGCCTCCCTAATGGGAGACGTGCGTCTGATCGTGATCGACCCCAACCTTGGCGCGGTCGCGCCCTGGTGGCGTACTGCCTACAAGGTTTCCGACGCCATCCACCCCGACGAGCCGACCGAGATCCTGCGCTGGGTGCGCGAGGAGATGCAGCGCCGTGAGCGGCTGTTCTGGTCCGGTCGTACCGACCGCATCACCGAGTTCAGCCCCGAGCTGCCGCTGCTGCTCGTGGTGATCGACGAGGTGGCGAACTACACCCGGCATCCGGATCGCAAGGCCCGCGAACGCTTCGAGGCCGAGCTGCTGGCCATCGCCAGCCAGGGCGCCAAGTTCGGCATCCGGCTGTGGCTGCTCACCCAGAAACCCTCCGCAGACGTGCTCACCACCGCCGTACGCACCAACCTGTCCGCCCGGATCTGCCACCGCGTCGACACCGTCGAGGACTTCCTGCACCTCTTCCCCGACGGCCGGGAACTGGACATCACCGCCGCCGACCGCACCATGCCCCAGGGCGTGTCCATCGCCTCCGTCGGCGACATGCGCACCCCCGTCCGGCTGCGCTCGGTCTACCTGCCCACCGAAGCCTGCTGGCAGATCAACGACCTCATGTGCGCCGAAGGGCTCAAGGTCCGCGACCTGCCCGACCGCGTCGACCTGGACAAGGCCGCGTGACCGCCGCCTCCGGGTCCCGCTTCGCAGTGATCCCCGGCAAGGGCGTGTAGTCGCCAAACCCTCGCCCCTGCCGGGCCTCCCTCCCCATCCATCCACGGCACACGTGTGCCGCAGTGCAGAGAGGTCCCGCCAGCATGCCACCGCACAACCCGACCGCCACAATCCCCCGCCCCGAACGCGCCACGGCCGCGCTGCCCACGTTCACCGGGTACCGCGACCTGCTCGGCCTGGTACGGCAGCTGTCCTCCCTGGGTGGCTGCGCCCAGCCGATCCGGCTCGAAGGCCAGCGCACCGAGATCGACGCCTTCACCGGCGAGATCCTGCGCGAACTGAAGTCCAAGGAACTTCCCGCCGGACACCTCCTGGTCCGCTGCGGCAACCGCCGTACCACCCGCTGCCCCTCCTGCGCCGAGCTCTACCGCCAAGACACCTACCACCTCATCGCCGCCGGCCTACGCGGCGGCAAGAACATCCCCGACCAGGTCGCCACCCGACCCCGCGTCTTCGCCACCCTGACCGCACCCTCGTACGGCCCTGTCCACGGGCGACGCACCAGCGGCTCCGCCCGCTGTCGCTGCGGACGCACCCACACCAAGGACGACCCCCTCCTCGGCACCCCGCTCGACCCCGAGCGGTACGACTACACCGGCGCCGTGCTGTGGAACGCCCACGCCCCCGCCCTGTGGGCCCGCTTCATGCTCAACCTGCGCCGCACCATCGCCGCCGCAGCCGGTGTCCCGCAGCGCCTGCTCTCCAGGGTCGTCCGGGTCTCGTACGCCAAGGTCGCCGAGTACCAGCAGCGCGGGCTGATCCACTTCCACGCCGTCATCCGGCTCGACGGCCCCGCAGGCCCCTACACCCCACCACCCGCCTGGGCCACCCCCGAACTCCTCGCCGACGCCATCCAGCTCGCGGCCACCCGCGCCCACATCGACGGGCCCGAGATCAACGGCCGGACCCGCGCCTTCGCCTTCGGCAAGCAGATCGACACCAGGGTCATCCGGTCCTCCGCCTTCCAGGCCGGGACCACGATCACCGAGGGCAAGGTCGCCGGATACGTCGCCAAGTACGCCACCAAAGGCACCGAAGCCGCGACCGGCACCCTCGACCACCGGCTGAAGAGGATCACCGACCTCTGGTTCGAGTCCGTACCCGAGCACGCCGCCCAGATGATCCGCACCGCTTGGGCCCTCGGCGCCCGCGACGAACTCAAGCACCTGAACCTGCGCAAGTGGGCCCACATGCTCGGCTTCCGCGGCCACTTCTCCACCAAGACCCGCGCCTACTCCACCACCCTCGGCGCCCTCCGCGCCGCCCGAGCCGCCTGGCACCGCCGCCACACCCCTCCGCCCTCCACGACCACCCTCGTCCTCGCCCACTGGGCCTACGACGGCACCGGCCTCACCCCCGACCTCGAACGCCTCGCCGCCCTCATCGGCGGCGGTCCGACACGCGACCAGGGGGTGACAGCCGGTGCGTGACGACGAACTCCTCACCGTCCCCGAGGCGATGGCCCGCCTCAAGATCGGCCGATCCGCCCTCTACGACCTCCTGCGCACCCGCCGCCTGGCCTCGTTGACCATCGGCCGTGCCCGCCGCATCCCCGCTCACGCCCTCGCTGACTACGTCCAGCGTCACCTGGAAGAGGCCGCCCGATGACCGCCCCCAAGCGCAAGAAGGCCCGAGCTAACGGCGAAGGAACCATCTACCAGCGCAAGGACGGCCGCTGGGAAGCCGCCGGCTACGTCCTCTCCGCCAACGGCACCCGCAAACGCGTCCGCGTCTACGGCATCACACGGAGGGAAGCTGCCGACAAGCTCGCTGAGAAGATCGCCGACAGCAACCGCGGCCTGCTCGTCGCAACCGCCGACAGCACCGTCGGCGACTACCTCACCTACTGGCTCGGCAGCGTCGCCGTCCACCGGCTCCGCGAGAACACCCACACCCGCTACGCCGCCTGCGTCCGTCTCCACCTCATCCCCGGCCTCGGCACCAAGAAGGTCGCCCGCCTCACCGCCAAGGACGTCCGCACCTTCCTCGACCGGCTCCGCACCACCTGCCAGTGCTGCGCCCAGGGCCTGGACACCGAATGGAAGAGGTGCTGCGCCATCGGCGAGTGCTGCCAGAAGCAGCTGTCCGCTTCGACCGTGACCTACGTGCACTCGGTGCTCAAGTCGGCTCTGGAACACGCCGTCCGCGAAGACGAGCTGCCCCGCAACGTCGCCCGCAACGTCAAGACCAGCGCACCCCGGCCCAGGCGCTTCCGTCCGCTCACCGCAGCCGAAGCCCGCCAGTTCCTCGACGCGGCCCGCGCCGACCGGCTCCACGCGCTGTACGAACTCGCCCTCCGCACCGGACTCCGCAAGGGCGAACTCCTCGGCCTCCACTGGGAAGACCTCGACCTCACCACCGGAACGGCCAGCATCCGCCGCTCACTCCAGCGCACCCGAACCGGCGGCCTCACCCACCTACCCACCAAAACCCGGGCGTCCGAACGCCGCATCGCCCTCCCCACCGAATGCCTCCGCTCCCTCAAGAAGCACAAGGAACGGCAGGACAGGGAGCGGGAGACCGCAGGGTCAACCTGGCAGGACAGCGTCCTCGTCTTCACCACCCCGACCGGCGGGCCTCTCGACCCAGCCAACCTCACCCGCCGCTTCCGCAGCTTCCTCAACCGGGCCGGACTCCGCCGCATCCGCTTCCACGACCTCCGCCACTCGACCGCCACCCTGCTCCTGGAACAAGGCGTCGACCTCGTCGTCATCAAGGAACTCCTCGGCCACGCCCACATCGGCGTCACCGCCGGCGTCTACGCCCACGTACGCCCCCGCCTCCAACGCCAAGCCATCGACACCCTCGGCAACGCCCTCGGCCCGACCGAGGAAGACCCCGAAGACCCACCCGCCATGGCAGCCGTCCGCTGACGTTGCCGTCACCGTTGCCGTCAAGGCACCCAGAGACTCCAGGAAGGGGTCAAATCGGGAACCTGACTGAATGGATCTGGACATCGGAAATAGTGAATCCCCGAAGGGGCATAACCCCTTCGGGGATTCACTATTTCGTCACGGATTAATCTCTAACCCCACGTCGCCACGAGATCGGCAGCGACAACGAGAATCGAACCGCACGTGAAGGAAATTTCGTGCGACATGCCCGACGAATGCGGAAGCACCTCATCCAACTGCAGATCACCCAGGCGAGGAAACATGCCGTCAGGTTCCTCGGCGTCCACACGGAAAGACTGGACGTCCGAGTAGCGAATGCATAGACCGCTCTCATGTTTCCACTCGTTCGGCGTCAGGATAAATTCGAGAGAAACTTGCCCTTGGTCATCAACGAGAGTTGCCTTGCTCAGCTCCAGATCCTTAACGCACCGAACGCCTCGGAAGTCGTAGTGATCAGGGTGAGCGGCAAACGCCGCCGCACCCGGCGGAAGGTCACCGGAGAGCTGAGGGAGGACCTGCAAGTAATTCTGCGGATCCAGGTGGTATCCGTACCGGTCCTGTAATGGCTCCACACGCACGTACTTCATTAGCACCCACCGCCAGTGATGCGCGGGCGCTTCCAGTTGTCGCCCTTCACGTTCTCGGTTCCCTTTTCGCCGATACGGCCATCTCGCCTCAATTCGCCCACGGCTAGCCCCTTCAGGTTGTTGTAGACATCCCGCGGAACATCGACGTCAGCACTCTTTCCGTGCTTCGAGAACCATCCGTCACTGCCGAAGATCCCGACTTCCTTACCCTTGTGGTAGACGTGAACCTCGAAGTCAGTCGTACCACCGATGTCGAATCTGTCGACGCGCCCGGTGTAATTACTCCCGAAATTCAGAGGATCCTTCGGACCGCGTACATAAAGCCCTCCGGCATTGTGCACGAGGACCGGAGTCTTGCCCGCGAGCACATGGTACGTGTGGAGGTCGGAAACCGTCAGGTTGTACGTCGTCTGGTCCGCACGGTAGGAACGGGTTCGCGCAACGGCGACCGCCCGCCCGTCGTCCGTCCGCAGGGTCATTCCGGCTTTGAGGTCACCCGCATAGACCCAGGCACCTGCAGACATCGACCAGAACGGGTGGTGCACCGTCGTCGTGATGACGGGTTCGGCTTCTCCGGCTCCGATCGTCAGGTCGACGTATTCCTTGTCATCCTTCGTCAGGATCTCGGCGGTGACCGTTTTCGGCGTGGTCTCTCCCGTCACCGGGTCCGTGGCGAGAACCTTTTCGCCGACTTCGACGTCGTCGATCTCCTTGGTGGTGCCGTCAGCCATCAGGACGAGCGTGTCTTCGGTGAAGCTGTCGCGTCGGAGACAGGCAATGGCTACGTCGACGGCTTCATTGGCCGCCGCTCCGGTGACCGCCCTGCCCGCCGTTGCCGCTTTCGCGGCCCTGCCGATGAAACTTCCGGCGATCGTGATCGTCACGTCCACCGCGGCCATTCCGCAGTTCTTGTTCCAGCCCGGGTCCTTGATGCACTCCCAGGTGTTTCGGATCCCCAGCGCCTCCATCCAGTCGCCACTGGGACTCGTCAGGCCGATTCTGTTCGCCGCGTCGCAGAAGTCTTGCCTGTCTCTGGCGCCGGTGGATGAGCAGTGCCCGTTCGCCCAGCGCCTCAGGTTCTCCTGGTAGGTCCGGGTGGGCCAGAAGCCCTGCCTGAGGAGTTCCTCCTCGGTGGGAAGGGGCTTTCCTGCGAGGACCAGCTTGACGGTGCTCTTGGTACCGCTCTTGGCGTCGCCCTTCGCGTTGCCCTTGGAGCCCCCGCCGCCCGAGACCCGCTGCCGTTCCACCTCGGGGTCGTTCTCCTCCTTGTAGTCCCCGTAGGTGCCGTTGGTACCTGCGCAGTAGTTCGGGAAGCAGCTTTCGAGCCCGGTGGGGTCCATCTGGTTGACCGGGTCGCCGTTCGCGTACACGTACCCGTTCATCTGCATCGGGTTGGTGATGTCGATGACCGGGTCGACGCTGATGAACCGGCCGTTCGCGGGTTCGTACTCGCGGGCGCCGATGTGCGTGAGACGGGTGGCGCTGTCGTCCGTGCCCGTCCCCAGGAAGTCGCGCTGGCCCGCCCAGTTCCCGACCTGGGCGCCCCGGGGGTTGCCGTAGGGGTCGGCCTTGCGGTGGGTGACCTTCTGGCCCGCGGCCTGTTCCACCATGGTGGTGGCGGTCCCCTGGCGGTCGCTCAACAGGACGGTCAGGGCGTGGCCGGTGGTCTTGCCCTTGGTCTGACGGACGGTGGTAGTGGCTCCGACGCCGGTGTAGTAACGGACGGCGTCGACGGCTTGGCCGGCCAGGTTGACCGTTACCTCGGCCTCACCGAGGTACAGCGTGCGACTGCTCCCGGTCTCCTGGATGAGCCGGTTGCCGGAGGCGTCGTAGATGTACGAACTACCGCTGCCGCCGAAGACCCACTGCTGCGCGGCGGACCCGGCCACGCACGTGTAGATGTGGAGGTCGTTGCCGTCGGCGGCATCGTCGTTGGGGACGGTGACGCACTGGCCAGTGGCCTGGTTGTAGAGGGTCTTGTCGGGCCTGGAGGTGAACTTCTGTTCGTTGCTGCCGTCGCAGGTGTAGAGGCGCGCCCTGCTGTCCTTGGCGGTGAGGCACTTGCCGAGGGCCTTGACGGTGTCGCCGCTGAGGGTCCACTTCTGCGCCTTGGACTCGTTGCACGACATCACCTGGGCGGGCGTGCCGTCATCGGAGTTGCCGCCGTCGACGTCGAGGCACTTGCCGCCCAGACCGGTGACGGTGACGGCGCCGATGCCCGGGCTACTGGCGGAGGCGAGCTTGTTGCGCCGGTCCCAGTTGAGGATCTGGGTGTCGCCGTCGATGGTCCGCCGGGTCGTGTTGCCGGCGCTGTCGTATCCGTACGTGGAGAGCGACGTGACCGTCGAGTTCTGGGACTTGGTGGTCTGCTTGGCCTCGGTGAGTGCGTGCGGATGGGTCTTGACCGGCGGCAGCCCGCCGTTGCCCGTCACCTGGACGCCGTACGCGTAGGTCGTGGTGTCGTCCAGTGCCGCATTCGTGAGGTCGCGGTTGATGAGTTTGGTCCGGTTGCCTATGGCATCGAACTCGTACTCCTGCCAGTAGCCGTCGCCGTCGGGGCCGGGGGTGACGTCACTCAGGCTGGGGCCGGTGCAGTTCTCGGTCCTGCCGGTCCACGCCTTGGTGAGCTGCCCCAGCGTGTTGTACGTGTAGCACTGGCGGTCGACGCGGCCGCCGGACTGACGGTCCGTCACCGAAGTGATCTTGCCGCTGGTGTCGTACTTGTAGGAGCGGGCGTTGATCCGGTTGGGTCCGGTCGTCTCCCGGTCCGCGCTGGTGTCGGTGACACGACCGGTGGTCGGATCGTAGAAGCTGGTGGTCCACACCCGGTGCGGTGCCTTGCCGGATGCCGTGCGCAGTACCTCGCCGAACGGGCTGAAGACCGTCTCCGCGGTGTACCAGGAGAGACCCGACATCGTGGTCGGCGCGCCCTCCTCGTTGTAGCGGGTGATCAGCTTCTCGGCGGCGAGGCCGCCCGGGGTGGCCGGGACCGTGGTGGACCGGACCTTGCCGGTGGGGGTGTAGGTGGTGGTGTAGGCGTACGTGCCGGCCAGGCCCTTGGTGGCTGCGCCGTCCGGGATGGTGAGGGTGGTGCCGGTCGGCCGGTATTCGGAGTCGTAGCCGGTGACCTTGCTGGTCACCGTGACGTCACCGGTGCGGCGGGTCGACGCGACCGGTTGGCCCTTGGCACCCGGCAGCGTGTCGTAGGACCAGGTGGCGACCGGAGTGCCGTTCGGGGCGTCCTCCACCTCGGCGGTCTTGCGGTTCAGCTTGTCGTAGTTGGTGAAGGTCTTCTGGCCGGCCGCGTTCTCGGACCAGACCTGCTGGTCGAGGTTGTTGTAGCCGAAGGAAGAGTTTCCCAGGTCGGGGTCGCTCGTACCGATCAGGCGGCCTCGGGCGTCGTACGAGTACGTCCAGTCGTTGCCGGCCGCGTCGGTCACCTTGGCCAGCTTGCCCCGGACGTCGTACGCGTACTTGGTGTCGGTCCAGGTGGTCAGGTCGGCGGCCGAGAACTTCTGGACCAGCGTCGTGCGGTTCAGCGCGTCGGTCCAGGTCCTGGTCGCCTCGCTGCCCGCCAGCGGGGCCGTTCCGTCGGCCGACATCGCGCTGCGCTGAACGGTCCAGTTCCCGCCGTAGGTGACGACGGCGGAGTGGTGCGGAGTGCCCTCGTGGAGAGTGGTGGAGCGCACCGCCCGGCCGAGGCCGTCGTAGGCGGTCGCGGTGGCGTTCGGGACGTGGAAGACCGTCTCCGGGACGAAGATCTTCTTGTCCGGTTCCCCTTCTGCGTAGTAGGCGTTGTCGGTCTGTCGCACGGCACCGCTGGCGTTGTAGAGGGTGTCGGTGATCAGACGGCCGCCGCCCAGCGCCTCCTTCTGGGTCTGTCGCGTGCGCAGGAGGCCGTCGTAGACGGTGACCGTGTTCTCGTAGGTGCCGTTGTCCCGCAGAGCGCCACTGACCACGGTCGGCGGCATGTCGACGGATATGTCGTACGAGAAGACGAAGGCCGCCTTGTCCGTACCCTGCTTCCGGGAGGGAGTCCACACTCCGGTGGTGCGGCCCAGTGCGTCGTAGGCCATGCTCGCCTTGCGGCCGTTGGCGTCGGTGGATTCCAGCACGCTGCCACGGCCGGGATCGGACTTCGCCGTCACGGTGTGGCCCAGGGCGTTGGTGATCGTGGTGGAGAAGACGGGGCCCGTGGGAGGGCTGACGGTCGTGGACGTCGGATTGCCGGCCGCGTCGTAGGCCTTGACGGGGCGCCCCAGGGCGTCGTACTCGGTACGGGCCGTGGTGACCCATCCGGTGCCGGCGCCGTCGAGGGTGTCGACCTGAACCGGCAGCCCCTTCACGGGGGCGGTACCGAATGCGTTCAGGGCGTCGTAGGAGGTGCGGGTGTCCGTGAGGACCTGCCCGGTGGCCGCCTTGCTGCAGTCACCGGCCGTGCTGCGTACCCTCTGGGCGAGTCCGATGATGTGCTTCGTCGTGTTGTGCACGTAGGTGGTGGTGATGCAGTTCTGCTCCGAGGACGTCCACCCCGTGCCGTTCGACGTCAGCACTTCGGCCTGCGCCGTCTTGGGCAGACCGTAGGCCCCCTCGTCGAACGTGTTCTGGGTACGGACCATGCGGGTCCCGCCCTCGATCGACTGGAACGCATCGGAACGGGCCGTGCCGGTACGGAAGGCCTCCAGGTCAGTGGTGCCACGCCGCGGACGATTCGCCGTTCGCTGGCTCCAGGGCCAATTGATCACGCGCGAGGAGACGTTGCCGCCCGCCTTCGTGTAGCTGATCGTTTCCGCTACTTGTCCTTGCAGTTGGAGAAGGTCCTCCCCCAGATCCTCGGCATTGGTGGAGTCCTTGACCCTGACCTTGGCGCGACCACCGTCTCCGGACATGCCGCGGAAATAGCGCGTGCGCGTCTGGGACTGCTCCGTGGCGTCGGGCTTGCCCGCGTTGGCGGTGACGCCCTTGGTCGTCACGACCGATGCGTACCCCCTCCACTGGCTGTAGGTGCGCAGTTCGGGCTTGGTGAACTCGTCGGTGTCCTTGCCCCAGGCCGCGTCACCTTCGTACGTGTAACTGGTGGTGACGTCGGGCTGGCGGGCGACGCGGTCCTTCTCGACGACCTTCTCGACGACGTATTTGTTGAACCACTCCAGCGGCGGCTTCTCCAGCTCGGTGTCCGGGGACCAGTGGACGGGGAAGCAACGGGTGGTGTTGGCCTCCGGCTTGGGGTGGGTCGTACCCACCGCACAGGGAGCCGAGTAGTCGACGTACGTCTCGCCACCGGTCTCGTTGCGGATCGTCTCCACGCGGAGGCGGTCGTAGTCGGGCGTCGCGTCGTTGGCGCTCTTCGCGACGCGGTTCGGCATGTCCTGGACGTTGGCCAGGAAGGACACCGGCGGCAGCGGGATCCCGATCAGGTTGTCACCGCCGTCCTTCGCGGTGCCGTATCCGGTGCGGGTGATGGACTCCAGCCACAGCGGGGGGTGCGTGTCGGTGCGCTGCTTCGGGAACGACTGGGTCAGCGACCAGTGGTCGACCTTGGAGAGGGCCGTGGAACCTTCGGTGCGCTGGCCGTAGGTGGTGACACCGGTCAGGCGCTTTCGCGACCAGAACGTCGGCGAGGCGACGTGGCAGTTCTCCGCGTCCATCTTGCAGTGAAGGGTGGACGGGGTGTCCCACCAGGGCTGCTTGTCACCGTAGTTCTTCGAATCGAACTGGGCGTTGCCGCACTTGACGCCGCCCTCCTCGATGCACCGCTCCGCGAGCGTGAACTCGACGCGGCCTGCCGGAGCTCCGGCGAGGTTGTCCGCGCGCAGCCCGTAGAGGATCCGGGTGGGGTAGCCGCCTCGGGTGTAGCCGACTTCAGCGGCGTTCTTCTCCTTGAACTTCGCGTTCTTGGCGTAGCGGTTCTGCTCCGGCTGCCAGTCGATGACCATGGCGTTGCCGTGGACGTCCTCGACGTAGTCGAGGTTCCAGCGCCAGGCCTGGCGGCAGGACGAGTTGGCGTACGCCGCCTGGTGGCAGGGTTCGCCGGGGTGGTTGCCGAAGACGGGGACGGTGAAGACCGAGTCGGTGACGGTCAGCGGCGAAGCTCCGTCGCCGTGGGTGCCGACGTTGTGGCGTCCGAAGTGGTACCGCGTGCCGTCGCGGGTGGTGACGACCCAGTACTCGCCGTCCTTCGCGCCGTTGGCGCTGCCCGACATCCGCTCGATCTTCGAACCGTCATCGGCGGCCGGAACCAGCTGCCCCGATGCGGCGTCGCGGACCAGCTCGGTGGTGGAGCCACCGAGCGACATCACCAGGTTGTCGCCGGCCCAGCACAGGTCGCCCTTCTTCTTGTCCGTGCTGTTGTCGTTGTTCGGTGCACCCCCTGTCGCATCGCGGTCCTCCGAGCAGGCCCGGTAGCGGCGTTCGATGTAGCCGGGCTCGTAGCTCCAGCCGTCACCGATCCACGAACCCTGCCCGTTGGCCACGGACGTCTTGCCGTCCACGGCCTGCGAGGAGTAGGAGAAGGCAATCTTCGGCTCGGGTCCGGCCGGGTTCGGGGGCACGGTCAGCGGATACGTCCAGGAGAACCCGCCGCCGCTTCCTCCCGCCGACCAACTGCCCGAGGGGGAGAGCGGGGTGGCCTTGTAGGTGCCGCCCGCGCCCGAGCCCCCGTCGGAAGCGGCCAGGACCATCGCACCGCCGCCACCGGACATGGTGCGCAGGCCCTGCCCGGGCACGGCGACCGGGTCGACGGTTGCCCGGACGGTCCCGGAGTGGGGGTCGTTGGTGCTCGGGACGTCCACGGCGGCGGAGCACTCGGGAAGCTCGGGCGTGGTCAGGAAGCACTCGGGGAGTTGCTTGAGCTCCAGGCGAGTGGCCCATTCGGTGCCGTAGAGGTCCTCGAACTTCTTGTAGTCGAGCTGCACGTCGACCGGGGTCGAGCTGCCGGCCGGAGGTGTGACCTTGATGATCGCGCCGTCGACGCCGGCCGACTCGGTGACGGTCCGCGCCTCGACGGCCACCACCCAGGTTCCGGACGGGGCCGGCGGCGTCGGATTCCTTTCGGTCGGCGAGGCCTTGCCGATGCTGATGGGCAGCCCGCCCGCCTGGACCAGCTGCGTCCCGCTCTCCGGATTCAGCGCCACGGGTTCCGAGCCGGCCGCCGGGGGAGTCACCCTGGAGGGCTCGTACCCCGGGGGCGGCGCCGCGGCGGCACCGTCCCAGCCCTGCAGTTTCGCGGCCGCGACCTTGTCGAGCTTGGCCTTGATGTCCTGCTGGAGGCCGGGCAGGTCGACGCCGCTGCGGTTTCCCGGTGACGCCGCCCAGGCCTCGGCGGGCAGAAGAGTTGCGACCAGCGTCACGGACAGCGTGACGCCGATGCGCCCGGCGAGGCGCGCGCGCCAGGCGCGGGCCTTTCTGTTTCCGGGCAGGCTGGAATTGTTCGCCGAAATCGGCGACATGTGGACCCCCCCACGCACTGCCGCCACGGCCATGGCGCGCGGCCGGCAGAAGACTGATAAATAGCCCGCTGATTCTGTGGCCGTCAATCCAGAAAATCTACGGCCTTGATCGTCAGTGTGACCTTAATCACTTCACGCCCTGCACAGGGCGGGGCAATCCATGCAAATCGACGGTAAATGGCGGGCGTGAAGCCGAATGCGAGGGGTGACGATGTTCGAGGAATGGTTCATGCTCGGCGCGCGCCTCCTGTGCGCGAATGGCTGCGGGGGCGGACATCGCACTTTCGGTCGATGGCCGAAAGTCATTGTGTACCGAGGGCTGCGAAATTGGGCGCCCGAGGGGGGAGAAGAAGAACCATGGCTGTCAATGAATCCGTGGACGACAGTCCACCAAGAGCTCCGGAGGACGAGGGAGCGACCGCGCCGCCGGCTGTGCGCTGGTTCGAGCGCCGCAGGGCCATGGGGGGGCTGGCTGCCGTGCTTGCCCTGGCCGTCGCGGTGCCGGTCGGCGTCCACCTGAACGAACGCGAGAAGCCACGCACCCGGCCCGCCGAAAGTTCTGCTACCGCGCCCGAGGCCCGCCGGCTGGCCGAAAGCAGCGGCAAGGAGGTCGAGGTCGAGGCTGAGCGGAGTGCGAACACCACGACATGGGCGCAGCCTGACGGGTCGTTCCGCAAGCAGATCTTCAGCGCGGCCTTCCGCGCCAACGTGGACGGGAAGTGGAAGCCCATCGACACCGGCCTGGAGCGGGTGGAGGGCGGCTACGCGGCCAAGGCGGTCAACGGCCGGGTCTTCTTCAGCGGGGGGTCGAAGGAGCAGGCGGGCGGCGAGGGGCGCGCCGCGCGTGGCGTGAACCGGGTGGCGCTGCGGCAGGACGCGCCCGGCGAAGTGTGGACCGAGCTGGTCCGGTTGAACACCAGCGGCCACGACATGACCGTCAGCTGGCCCGGCGTCCTGCCCGCGCCCGTCATCGACGGCCCGCGCGCCCTGTACGAGAACGTCCGCCCCGGGATCGACCTGGTGATGACCGCGCAGGACGGCGGCTACTCGCACCTGCTCGTCGTCAAGGACAAGCAGGCCACGGCCGATCCGCTACTGGGACAGCTCAAGTACCGCCTGGCCAGCCCCGACATGACGTTCCACCTGGACGACACGTCGGACGCACTGAGTGCCCGTGACGCCAAGGGCGAGGAGGTCGCGGGCTCGCCGACCCCGATGATGTGGGACTCCAGCGGCAAGGTCGCCACCACCGACGACCGGCCGGCCTGGAAGCCGACCGCCGTCGCCGAGCAGCACCCGACGCTGGCCCTGTCCGGCCTGGGCGGCGCGGAGGGCGCGCGCCTGAAGCCCGTCGCAGCGGCGCTTGCGGACAACGCGCTGTCCCTCACCCCGGACAATGCGCTGCTCAATGCGCCGGAAACGGTGTATCCGGTCTTCATCGACCCTTCTTTCAAGGGACACAAGCACGCTTGGACCCTGCTTTACAAGACGGCAGAGAATTCAAGCTTCTACAACGGCCAGAATTTCAACGCGAGCGGCACGAACGAAGCCCGCGTCGGATTCGAGTCCACGACGGGCGGTACCTCCCGCTCCATTTTCAACTTCGACTTCGGAAGGCAGCTCCAGGGCTCCGAAATCGTCTCGGCCAGCGTCCGGGCGTTGCAGACCTATTCGTGGTCGTGTGACAGCAAGCAGATGCTCATCTTCTCGACCCCGTACATCACATCGTCGAGTACCTGGGGAAGCACCAACAACGCGGACTACTGGGGCAGAGTGGTCGCCTCGGAGTACGCGGGGTACGGCTACAACAGCTCGTGCCCCGACAACTGGATCGCCCCCGACATCAAGGGCTTGGTCGCCGAGGCCGCCAACAGCGGCTGGGGGGCGCTGTCCCTGGGGTTCGCCGCCCCGAACGAGTCGGACCCGTACTTCTGGAAGAAGTTCATCGCCAACGGCGAGGCCGCTCCGTACATCGAGGTCGTCTACAACTCGCGCCCGGACACCCCGACCGCGGCGAACATGCAGACCTTCCCCGGCGGCCCGTGCCTGACCGGTTGGCCCGGAACCGGCATCGGCAAGACCAACGTCACCTTCCAGGTGAAGGGCACCGACCGCGACGGCAACCTCGACAAGGTCGAGATCCAGGTGTGGGGCGACAGTGGGACGGTCTTCGACCAGTGGCTGTGGCCCAACAGCGACGGCGTGGTCACCGCCGAGGTGCCCTGGAACACCTTCAGCGACGGCCAGACCTACTACTGGCTCTCCCGCGCCACCGACAAGGACGGCGCGTGGTCGGGCAGCGGGCCGCACGAATCCGGTAGCGGGGGCTGGTGCAGGTTCACCGTCAGCCACACCGTCCCGCCCAACCCGGCCGTCTCCTCCGCCGCCTTCCCGCCGCAGGGCGACGACTTCAACGAGTGGAGCACGGAGCCTGCCAGCACGCCGGGCCAGAACTTCACCATCAAGGGCAACGGTGCCAAGGCGGAGGACATCCGCGAGTACCAGTGGAGCCTGAACCGCCCCGTGTTCGACCAGAAGGCCGTGCCCGCCCCCGGTGGCGACGAAGTCTCCGTCCCGCTGCAGGTGGACACCTCCGGTCCGAACGTCCTCTACGTCCGCACCGTCGGCAAGTCCGGCAACATATCCGCCCAGAGCACCTACGGCTTCCTCGTCAGGCCGAGGCCCGGCCAGGACACGCCCGGTGATGTCACCGGTGACGGCCACCCCGACCTCCTGGCCATCGACAAGGACGGCAACCTGCGCACCTACGCGGGAGACAGCGCCGGTGACACCGACGCCTACATCCCCGGCGCGGTCGAGAACGGCAAGCCCGTGGCCCCCGGCTACTGGAAGGATCCGGTCACCGGCCAGTCCGCGCTCATCGGTCACGCCACCGACTGGTACCCCGGTGACGGCCTCACGGACCTGATCGCGCGGATGCCCGACGGCAAGCTCTACGTCTACCCCGGCACCGGCACCGGCCAGTTCGACGTCGGCCGCCGCATGCAGATGCAGCTGCCCCTCAGCGCCCCCGACCCGTCGACCTTCCGGCAGCTCGTCGTCACCGAGGACATCGACGGCGACGGCCTGGGCGATATGTTCGCCCTGGACGCCGACGGCTTCTGGGCGTTCTCCGGCTATACCGGATCCAGCTTCGCCTCCTACAAGAAGATGGCCACCGGCTGGGCCGGCCGTGACATCGTCGGCGTTCGGGACGTCTCGGGGGACAAGGTCCCGGATCTGATCTTCCGGGACAACACCAACGCCAACCGCGGCCTGGCCCTGCGCAAGGGCAAGCCCGGCGTCAACGGCGGGGTCGACCTCAGGTCCCTGGAGTCCAAGGCGAACGCCGAAGGCGGCGAGGACTACACCTACGCCACCACCGGCTGGGGCCGGGCCGCCTACCCCAAGCTCCTCGGCACCCCCGATGCCAACGGTGACGGCATCCCCGACATCTGGGCCGTCGGGGACAACGGATACCAATGGCTCTTCCTCGGCGGAACCAGCACCCTCGGCGCACCCAACGGTCGCGACGAGGACGGCTGGAACACCTTCCTGACGATCGGGTAGTCAGGACGGAGCAGCCGTAGCCGCGAGCGCCCTGCCGGGAGAACACTCCTGGCAGGGCGCCCTGTTGTTCCTGCTCCCCCGCGCGGAACGCGAGGTCGGATTCCTGCCAGCGGGGCGAGCCCCAGGGAGATTTGATTGAACCCGCAACCAATCGGCGCGGGAGGAACGGCATGGACAGCAACAACAGCGTGGCCCTGGTGACCGGTGGGAGCCGGGGGATCGGGGCTGCCGTCGCACTGCGGCTCGCCGAGGACGGGGCCGACGTCGCGATCACCTACGTCCACGACGCCGAGGCCGCGGCCGAGGTGGTCGGGAAGGTGGAGGCGCTCGGGCGGCGGGCCCTGGCCGTACGGGCCGACATCGGGGATCCGGAGGCCGCCGCAGCCGCGGTGGAGCGGGTCGTGACGGAGTTCGGGCGGCTGGACGTCCTGGTGAACAACGCCGGGGTGGGGGTGATCGGGCCGCTGGCGGAGCTGGCCCCGGCCGACGTGGAGCGCGTGCTCGCGGTCAACGTGCGCGGGGTGTTCCTCACGACGCAGGCGGCGGCCGGGCACCTGGGACCCGGCGGGCGGGTCATCACCATCGGCAGTTGCATGACCCAGCGGGTGCCGGGGCCGGGCGGGACGCTCTACGCGATGAGCAAGTCGGCTCTGACCGGGTTCAACAAGGCCCTGGCCCGGGAGTTGGGCGGGCTCGGGATCACCGCGAACGTCGTGCACCCGGGGCCGGTGGACACGGACATGAACCCGGCGGACGGACCGTACGCGGGGACGCAGGCGGCGCTGACGGCCCTCGGGCGGTTCGGCATGCCGCGGGAGGTGGCGTCCGTCGTGTCCTTCCTCGCGGGCGAGGAGGCCGCGTACGTGACGGGGGCGGAGTTCGCAGTGGACGGCGGGCACGCCGCGTAGGCCTCGGTCCGGGCCTTCCCTCACACCCGGGATGACGGCAGCCCCGGACGCCCCTGCCCACCGGAAGCGGCACGCCGGGTATGTTGCCGAGCCATGAGAAGACGCTCGGCGCAGCGAACGGGAAGCACGGCGCGGTTCCGCGCGTCCGCGACAGCAGATCAGAAGGAGCGGACTCGATGACGCTGCCTTTGATGGGCCTGTTCCTGCTCGTCAGTGCGGCGGCCGTTCCGGCGTGCATCCTGGTGGTCGTCCTCATGCTGAGGAAACCACCCCGTTCGCTGCCCGGGATCTGTGCCGTTCTCGCCCTGATCTTCGTCTTCTCGGCTGCGGCCGTGTACTGCTACGGCTGGTTCTCCGTCGCCCTGGGAGGGCCGTTCCCGGAGCTGTGCGAGGACGGGAACGGCCCCGGCGCCCAGTTGGCGGGCCTGAAGCAGGAATACTGGCCCCTTCGCAACGCCTGCATCTACTCCGACGGCTCGACGGTGGAGCACGTCTCCAGGTCGATCAACCTGTTCGTCTACGTGTCGGCCGGTCTTGCCGTCGTCCTGGCCTGCGCCGCCGTGTTCCTGAACCGACGGGCACGACACGTGCCCGTCGGGAACCCATGAGCATCGAGTGCTCGCGTCGCACCGTACTCGAGCAGTTCACCGGCGTCGCCGCCGGAGCCGCATTGGTGTCCGCCGGAGGCACACGGCTCCCGCCGTCGCCGGGCCGGGCCGCGCCCGGCCCGATGGGGCGTGGCCCCGGGAGTGTCGGCTCCCGGGGCGGTCGAACGGGTGGCGTCAGCCGCCCAGTTCCTGGTGGCGGGCGGTCAGAGCCGCCGCGCCGGCTTCCGTCAGGGAGCCGTACAAGCGCAGGCGGGAGAAGCCTCCGTCCGGGAAGATGTCGATCCGGACGTGCGTGCCGACCGCCGGGGCGTCCAGCACGAAGCGGTGGTTGGTGTCGGGCTGCAGGCGGGTGCGCGGCAGGAACTCCGTCCACTCGCCCTCCTCGCCCGTCTTGACCGACAGGGAGGCCCAGCCGGCCGAGTTGCCCTTGAGGTACGCGGTGTCGATCTCGACGGCGCGGATCTCGGACTCGGTGACGAGCTGGTAGCGGATCCAGTCGTTGCCGTTGTCGCGGCGGCGCGCGGTCTCCCAGCCGTCGTCCATCTTGCGGGAGCGGCCCGGGTTGATGGTGTTGGTCGGCGGGGAGTAGAAGCGGTTGGAGGCGTCCTGGACGGAGCCGCCGTTCTCCAGGGCCACCACGTCGAACGAGCCGAGCGCGTCGAGCCACTTCGGGTCGGGCAGGACCTCGCCGTAGACGCGCAGGCGGGCGATGCCGCCGTCGGGGTGCTGGTTGACGCGCAGGTGGGTGAAGCGCTGCGGGGCGTCCACCTCGAAGCCGTTGGCCGCGTGGCCGCCGACCGGGGTGCGGGCGACGATCGTCGTCCACTTCACGTCGTCGCCCTGGAGCTCCTCCGGGGTCGGCGCGAGGGCGCCCGCCCAGTTGGTCGCCTCGATGGAGACGGCCTGCGGCATGTTGCCGCGGAAGTGGGCGGTGTCGACGACGATGCCGCGGATCACGCCGGGGGCGCCGAGGCGTACGAGCGCCCAGTCGTGGTCCTCGGGGGTCGGCCAGGGCTGGGTGGCCGAGACACCGCGGCGGCGGCGGGTCTCCCAGCCGTCCATGACCTTGCCCTTGTGGCCGAAGTCCTCGGGGTCGAAGTGCGCGGCCTCGGAGATCAGCAGGTTCTCGCGCTGGGCGAAGAACTCGTCGTTGGCGGCGATGACACCGGCGCCCAGCTCACGGGCGGCGAGGTTCGCGTACTGGGTGAAGGGGAAGTCCGCGGTGCGGTAGTCCGCGTACGGGTCGCCGCCTCCGTACGGGTTCGCGTTACCGGTGAAGGATTCAATCGCCACTGGTCAGTTCTGCCTTTCGAGGAGGAGGCCCGTGGGCTCGGTCGGGGTGCCGTGGTCGGCGATCTGCGTGCCGCGCAGCCACGTGGACTTCACGACGCCGTGCAGGGTCTTGCCCGCGTACGCCGTGACCTGGTTGCGGTGGTGGAGCTCGGCCGGGTCCACAGTGAACGTTTCTTCAGGGGCCAGGACGGCGAAGTCGGCGTCGCGGCCGACCTCGATGGCCCCCTTCTGGGTGAGGCCCGCGAGGTTCGCCGGGGCGGCGGACATCCAGCGGACGACGTCCTCCAGGGTCCGGCCGCGGCGGCGCGCCTCGGTCCAGATGGCGGGCAGGCCCAGCTGGAGGGAGGAGATCCCGCCCCACGCGGTGGAGAAGTCGCTGGTCTTCAGGTCCGCGGTGGAGGGCGAGTGGTCGGAGACGATGCAGTCGATCGTGCCGTCGGCGAGCGCGTCCCACAGGAGGTCCTGGTTGGCGGCCTCGCGGATGGGCGGGCAGCACTTGAACTCGCTCGCGCCGTCCGGCACTTCCTCGGCCGTGAGGGTGAGGTAGTGCGGGCAGGACTCGACGGTGATGCGGACGCCCTCGGCCTTGGCGGCGGCGATCAGCGGCAGCGCGTCGGAGGACGACAGGTGCAGCACGTGCACCCGCGCGTTCAGCCGCTTGGCCTGGGCGATCAGGTTGCCGATCGCGGTGTTCTCGGCGTCGCGCGGCCGCGAGGCGAGGAAGTCGGCGTACTTGGGGCCCGGGACGACGGGGGCCGCGTCCAGGTGGTGCGGGTCCTCGGCGTGCACGATGAGCAGGCCGCCGAAGCCGGTGATCTCGGCGAGGGAGGTGGCCAGCTGGTCCTGGTCGAGTTCGGGGAACTCGTCCACGCCCGAGGGCGACAGGAAGCACTTGAAGCCGTAGACGCCGGCGTCGTGCAGCGGGGCCAGGTCCTTGACGTTGTCCGGCAGGGCGCCGCCCCAGAAGCCGACGTCCACGTGCGCCTTGGCGCGGGCGACCTCCTGCTTGACGCGCAGGTTGTCGGTGGTCGTGGTGGGCGGCAGGGAGTTCAGCGGCATGTCGAGGATCGTGGTGATGCCGCCGGCCGCGGCGGCGCGGGTGGCCGTCCAGAAGCCTTCCCACTCGGTGCGGCCCGGGTCGTTCACGTGGACGTGGGTGTCGACCAGGCCGGGGAGCAGGACGTCGTCACCGAAGTCCTGCAGCCGGGCTCCGGCCGGTACCTCGGCCCCGTACGCCAGCACGGCCGTGATCTTCCCACCGGCGACGGCCACCGAGGCGGCACGCGTCCCCTCGGGGGTGATGACGCGCGTCGAGCGCAGTACCAGTTCCACAGCCACGTCGGCCACGTCAGCCACCGGAACCTCCCCATCTACTTCCACAGAGCGAAATTCAACGTTCTGTTGACGGAGTCTTCCCGGCGATCCGTACCCCGTCAAGAGCGTCCGGACGGACCACTGACACACCAGGACCGCAATTGGATGTTTCCACAAGATGGAATTAAGATTTCGCTATACAGAATGTAGCTACCACCACCGGCAACCGGGCGGATAACTTCCCGAGGACGTCCACCACCCGGACAAACCCTCTCTGACCGGCGGCGACGACCTCGACCCCAAGACTGGGGCTGACGCCGACCGCCGGGTAGGCTGCTCCCTTGCCTGCCAGCACCGAAAGGACCGCGCCGTGCCGACGTCCAGCGCCAGCACCACCGACGCTTCCTCGAAGACCCCCGCCGCCAGCGGTGGCGTCCAGTCCCTCGAGCGCGCCTTCGACCTGCTCGAACGCATGGCCGATGCCGGGGGCGAGGTCGGCCTCAGTGAGCTCTCCGCCGCCAGCGGTCTGCCCCTGCCCACGATCCACCGCCTGATGCGCACGCTGGTGGCGTGCGGCTACGTGCGCCAGCAGCCCAACCGACGTTACTCCCTCGGCCCCCGCCTGATCCGCCTCGGCGAGTCCGCGTCGCGCCTGCTGGGTACCTGGGCCCGCCCCTACCTCGCCCGCCTGGTCGAGGAAACCGGGGAGACGGCGAACATGGCCCTCCTCGACGGTGACGAGATCGTCTACGTCGCCCAGGTGCCGTCCAAGCACTCCATGCGCATGTTCACCGAGGTCGGCCGCCGGGTGCTGCCGCACTCCACCGGCGTGGGCAAGGCGCTCCTCGCCCACACCCCGGCCGACGAGGTACGGGCCCTGCTGGCCCGCACCGGGATGCCGGCGGCGACCGAGAAGACCATCACCACGCCCGAGGGCTTCCTCGACGCGCTGGAGCAGGTGCGCAAGGTGGGTTACGCGGTCGACGACAACGAGCAGGAAATAGGAGTCCGCTGCCTCGCCGTGTCGGTGCCGAACTCGCCGACCGCCGCCGCGATCTCCATCTCCGGTCCGGCGGGCCGGGTCACGGAGGCCGTGGCCGAGTCCTTCGTGCCGATCCTCCAGGGCGTGGCCGCCGAGCTCTCGGTGGCCCTGGCCAACCAGAGCCCCGCGTAGGGTCACGCCGTCGTACAAAGGCCCCGGCTGCCTCCGCTTCGTAGCGGGGGCGGCCGGGGCCTTCGCGCATGCCGGTGCGCCGTGCGTACGCCGCTCAGGGCGCCGGCACGGCGGCCGGGGCCGGGCTCAGCGTCAGGCCGCCGTCGGTCATCGTGGCCGTACGGTCCATCCGCTCCAGGTGGGCGTGGTCGTGCGTGACCAGCACCGTGGCCGTGGAGCGCTCCCGGGTCAGGGTGACCAGTAGGTCGAGCACGGCCGCGCCGCGCTCGTGGTCGAGCGCGCTAGTCGGCTCGTCGACCAGCAGTACGGCGGGCTCGTTCATCAGGGCGCGGGCGATGTTGATCCGCTGCCGCTGACCGCCGGAGAGCTGGTGGGGGCGCTTGTCGGCCTTGTCGGCCAGGCCCACCGCGTCCAGCAGCTCCAGCGCCCGCCGGCGCAGCGCCCGCGCGGGTCGGCCGGAGAGGTGGGTCATGACCTGGAGCTGTTCGGCGGCGGTCAGCGAGGCCAGCAGGTTCGGTTGCTGGAAGACGATGCCGATCTTCTCCCGGCGCAGGGCCGACTTCTCGGCGGGACCGAGCCCCGTGGTGTCCTGGCCCGCGACGACGACCCGGCCCGAATCCGGTGTGACGAGGGTGGCGGCCACCGCGAGCAGGCTGGACTTGCCGGAGCCGGAGGGACCGATGACCGCCGTCAGGGTGCCGGCGGGGACCTCCAGGCCGACCGCGTCGAGGGCCGTGAGGCGGCTCTCGCCGTCGGGGTAGGTCAGCGTGACGTCATGGACGAGGAGGGTCATCGGGCGCTCCCGAGGGCGGTCAGCGGGTCGACGGCGGTAATCCGCCGGATGGACAGCGCGGCGCCCAGCGCGCCGAGCAGGATCATGATCACGGCGGGGACGAGCACGGTGGCGGCGTCGAGGACGAAGGGCACGGGACCGCCGCTGATCAGCGCGCCGAAACCGGCGGCGAGCGCGGTGCCCAGCCCGGTACCGATGGCGAGCATCACGACGGCCTGGCCGAGGGCGTCCTTCAGGAGGTACGGGGTGGAGGCACCCAGTGCCTTCAGGACGGCGATGTCCCCGCTGCGCTGGATCGTCCACACCGTGAAGAAGGCGCCTATCACCAGGGCCGAGATCGCGAACAGGAAGCCGCGCATCAACTGGAGCGAGCCGTTCTCCGCCTGGTAGGAGCCTATGGCGCCCAGGGCCTCGTCCACGGTCTGCGCCTTGGTCCCGGCGGCCCCGTCCGCCGCACCGAGGTCCACCCCGCCACCCGCGGAGACGGCGACGACGGTCGCGAGGGTGTCGATGGAGGTGCCGGGATTGCCGATGCGCTGCCAGTCGCCCAGGTCCATCCAGACGACCGGGGTGTGGCTGTAGGCGGCGGTCCCGGACACGCCCGCCACGGTCAGTTCCAGCGGGCCGATCTTGAGCTTGGCCCCGGCGGTCAGGCCGCCGAGCTCCTTCGCGGCCTTCTCGGTCAGGACCACCTGGCCCTGGGTGAGGCCGGCGTTCCGCGGTGCGAGCCCCCCGACGGGGTCCACTCCGAAGACCGAGACCGCGGCGGTGCGCTCACCCGAGACGGCGTTGGTGGTGCGGATGCCGAGCGGCTGCGCCGCCTCCACCCCGGGCTGCCCCCGCCAGGCCAGCCAGGCGGACTCGGGCACCTGGGAGTTGGTGAAGGACACCTTCTGGTCACCGGTGGGCGCGGCGAAGGCCAGGTGCGTGGCGGGCAGACCGGTGATGGCCGAGATGTTCTCCCGGGCCAGTCCGGAGGTGAGCCCGGACAGCAGGCCCACCAGCAGGGTGATGAGCAGTACGACCGAGCCCATGAGGGCGAACCGGCCCTTGGCGAACCGTAGATCTCTCCATGCGACGAACATGTTCCCCACCTTGGTCTTCCGCGTGGACACAAGGCATCGCGCCACAGTAGTGATCCTCGTATCGAAGGGTGCGCCGGGACATCAAACTTTCGGTTGACCGGGTCCGGTCCGCCCCCACTTACGCTGGTCCGGACATGACTGCTCCCGTTTCCTCCGTTCTCCCGGCCGCGCGGGTCCTCCCCGCCACGCGCGCCCTGACGCCCGTGTCCAAGGTGCTGCGGCTGTGCCTGCACGCGCTGCTGTTCGGCCTGCTCGCGCTCGCCGCCGGCCGGGCCGTGACCGATTCCGCGCCCCGGGCCGGGTGGGTGATCGCCGCCTGTGCGGTGCTCGCCGCCGTCTACGCGGGCGGCGTACGGGCCCCCGCGGTGCACAGCTCACCGCGCGCCGGGGCGCTGTGGCTGGCCGGGCTCAGCTCGGCCTGGGCGGCGCTGCTCGTGGTCTGCCCCGACGGGCTGTGGATCGCCTTCCCGCTGTACTTCCTGGAGCTGCACCTGCTGCGGCTGCGCTGGGGGGTGACGGCCGTCGCAGTGACCGCCTGCGCTGCCATCGCCGGTTTCCTCGCCCACAGCAGCGCGGTGACCCCCGGGGCCTTCCTCGGGCCGTTGCTGGGCGGGGCGGTGGCGGTGGCGACCGTACTGGGCTACCAGGCGCTGTACCGCGAGAGCGAGCGCCGTCGGGAGCTGATCGAGGAGCTGATCACCACCCGGGCCGAGCTGGCCGCGGCCGAGCGGGGCGCGGGCATCCTGGCCGAGCGGGAGCGCCTCGCCCGGGAGATCCACGACACCCTCGCCCAGGGGCTGTCCTCCATCCAGCTGCTGCTGCGGGCCGCCGAGCGGGCGCTGCCCGAGGGGGCCCCGGCCCGGCCGCACATCGCCCGGGCGCGAGAGGCGGCCCAGGAGAACCTCGCAGAGGCGCGTCGCTTCGTACGGGCCCTCACCCCGCCGGACCTGGAGCACGGGTCGCTCGCGGCCGCACTGGAGCGGCTGTGCGCGGGGGTCCCGGGGCCGCGCGTGCGGTTCTCGCTGACCGGCAGCCCACGGGTGCTGCCCACCCCGTACGAGGTGGCCCTGTTGCGGATCGCCCAGTCGGCGCTGGCCAATGTGGTGCGGCACGCGCGGGCCGGGCGCGCCGAGATCACCCTGACGTTCATGGACGCCTCGGTCACCCTGGACGTCGTCGACGACGGGCACGGCTTCGACCCCTCGTCGGCCGCCTCCGGCTCGGGCGACGGCGGCTTCGGGCTGCCCGCCATGCGCTCGCGGGCCGAGACCCTGGGCGGGCTGTTCACCGTGGAGTCCGCCCCCGGTCAGGGCACCGCCGTGGCCGTCACCCTGCCGCTGCCCCTCGAACACCTCGAAGACACCGCACGCGCGGAACGTCCGGACGCCGTGGAGGCCCTGTGAGCATCCGTCTCCTGCTCGCCGACGACCACCCGGTGGTCCGGGCCGGGCTGCGCGCGGTGCTGGACACCGAACCGGACTTCGCAGTGGTGGCCGAGGCGGCGACCGCCGAGCAGGCGGTGGAGCTGGCCGCCCGTGAACCGGTGGACGTGGTGCTGATGGACCTCCAGTTCGGTCCCGGTCCCGGTATGCACGGATCCGAGGCGACGGCCCTGATCACGGCCCGCCCAGGTGCGCCCCGGGTGCTGGTGCTGACCACGTACGACACGGACGCGGACATCCTGGCGGCGGTGGAGGCGGGCGCCTCGGGCTACCTGCTCAAGGACGCCCCGCCGGAGGAGCTCGCGGCGGCCGTGCGGACGGCCGCGGCGGGCCAGTCGGCGCTGGCCCCGGCGGTGGCGCTGCGCCTGATGGACCGGATGCGGACCCCGGCGGAGGCGCTGACGAAGCGGGAGCTGGAGGTACTGCAACTGGTCGCGGACGGCCTGTCGAACCAGCAGATCTCCAAGAAGCTCTTCCTCAGCCAGGCCACGGTCAAGTCCCACCTGGTGCACGTCTACGCCAAGCTCGGCGTCGACTCCCGCACCTCGGCGGTGGCAGCGGCCGCCACCCGCCGCCTGATCCGCACCCCGTAGGGGGGCTGGCCCCAGGGCGGACGGGCGGGGCTGCCGGCAGGTGCGGCGCGCACTTCGACGGGAGCATCAGGGGTGTCGAACCGGCTGCGTCGTCGTCATTCGTGATCGCGTAGGAACGTAGGGATCTCGTCGCGGGTCGGGTGGTTCGGCAGGGGTGCTGGCTCGTCCTGAAGGAACGCGGTGATGACGGCGGCGGCCCGGTCGTTGTTGTCGTCCAGGCCGTTCCACATGTGGTGTCCGACTCCGGGCATGTACTGCGTGCGCTGGATGGCGGGGTCATGGGCAAGGACGGCGGTCTCCCATTGACGGATCTGGGAGGAGCACTCGGCGATCATCAGCATCGTGGGGGTCCGGGAGTGCCTCAGTTGCGAGGCGATGGAGGGTGAGTCCTTGACCGTCTGCTGGATCCGGAGGCTGGCGGCGGGGCTGAAGGAGAAGTTCTGTGCGGTGTCTTCGGCGGGGATGCGGTGCGCGTCGCGCGCGCAGTACGCGGATGCGGTGTCGCTGCCGAGGTCTGCGGCGGTGAAGGCGTTGTCGCCTTCGGCCTGTCCGATCAGTCCGGTATCGGGGCTGAGGAGTCCGAGTCGCATGAGGCCGAATGCCACGGCGTACCGGGGGACGTAGGTCGATCGCGGTCCGGTCGGGGCCGGCGCGAGGCCGCGTGCGGATTTTCGGCCCTTGTGCCCGGTGATGTGTGCGGTGGGGCCGTCCATGGGGCCGGGCTCGGCGATGATCGCCCGGTGCAGGCGTGCGGCGACGCTCGGGTCGGCCAGGGCTCGGGTGAGCACGACCCCGCCTGAGGAGAAGCCGAGGACGTCGACCTTGCCCTTGTTCAGGCGGTCGATGAAGGCGGCGAGGTCGCTGACCGACCTGGAGATCGTGTACTGGCCCATGGGGAGCAGGTCGCTGCGTCCGCCACCGGCCTGTTCGTAGGCGTAGACGTCGTAGCCCTGGCGGGCCAGGAGTTGCAGGAACCGGTGGTCGAGTACCGAGATGCCACGGACCGGTCCGCCGTTGAGGTACACGAGCGGGATGGGATGCCGGGGGCCGGGGTGCGCGGGCGGGTAGTGGTACACCGCGACCCGGCTGCCCGTGGTCAGGCTCCAGTGCTGCGTGGTCACGAAGGGGAGCGCGGGCGGGTACTGCCGGGCCGTCGGCACGGTCGGGATGCAGACCGATGCCGTCAACGCCGCCGCGACGGCCACCGGCAGGAACGGCACGAGCCGCGCCGGCCAAGTGCGGCGTCGGCCCCGCCACATCGCGAGGACGGCCCCGACCGCAAGGGTCGGCAACCATGCGGCGAGCCCCGAGCCTGCCCCGTCCGTGAGGGAGATCAGCGCGAGAAGGACGACGACCAGCATCGCGACGGCGGCCAGGGCCAGCAGTAAGCGTCCGGTGAAGCGGACAAGACGTATGGCGGATGTGGGCATGGCGGACCTCCAACAGTTTCAGAACGCTGTTTTGAAACGACGTTATCAAAGAGGGGTAGGCTGCTGGCCGTGGGTAGACCGAGAACGAACGACGAGGCCGTCAAAGAGCGGCTCGTGGAGTGCGCGACCGAGATGCTCGCCACCCGTCCGCGGGAGTCGCTCACGGTCCGCGCCGTGGCTGCTGCTGCCGAGGCGTCGACGACGGCGGTGTATTCGTTGTTCGGTGGCAAGGACGGGCTGATCAGTGCGGTGCGCGACAGGGCCGTAGCCGGCCTGTTCCAGGACCTGTCGGCTGCGCAGACCTCCGCGGACCCCCTCGCCGACCTCTACGCGCTGGCCGTCGCCTACCGTCGTTGGGGGCGCGGTCACAGCCACCTGTACACGGTGCTGTTCGGTGGCGTGCAGTCCTTCGACCCGTCGGGGGAGGTCGGTGCCAGGGACCCGATCCGTCCGCTCCTCGCGGCGATCGATCGCGCGTTGGCGGCGTCCGTCCTCGTCGGCGAGGCAACGTCGATCGCCTTGTCGATCTGGGCCACCCTGCACGGGCTGGTGACTCTTGAACTGGCCGGGGCTCTCGACGCCGCCACGGCCGAGGCCGCATTCCGCTCGGCGATTCACGCCACGTTGCGCGGGTGGGCGACCCCGGCGGTGTTCCGCAGCCTTCGCCAGGTCGAACTCGCTCCTTGACAGGATCAGGGCTGGTCATCCGGGCCTGCCCGGTCCTGGCGGGGGCGGGGGTGCGTGGTCGGTGAAGACCGCGCGGGACGCCCCTACGCCACCCAGTGCGGCCGCTCCACCGCCGGCGGGAGCGGCACCCCGTCGTGGAAGGCGCTCGCGAGGCGGCGGACGCCCTCGTCCAGGCGGTCCGCGGGCAGCGTGTACGGGATCCGGAGCCGGTGCTCGAAGGTGCCCGGGTCCACCCCGAAGCGCGCGCCGCGGCCGATGTGCACGCCGGCCGCGGCGGCCCGCTCGGCCAGGGCGGAGCTGACCGGCTCGCCCAGGTCGACCCAGAGGGAGAGGCCGCCCGGCGGGACCTGCCAGGACCATTCCGGGGTGTGGCGCTGGAGCGAGGCCACCAGGGCCTCGCGCTGGTTCCTCAGCTGCGCGAGGCGTGCGGGCAGTTCCCGTTCCATGGCGTGCAGCAGCGGGAGCGCGACCAGCTGGTCGAGCACCGAGCCGGTCATGTCGGCGGAGACCCGTACGGCCGTCAGCTCCGTGATCATCTTCGCGGTGGCCCGGATCCACCCCACCCGCAGCCCGCCCCAGTGCGTCTTGCTCAGCGAGCCGATGGTGATCACGTGGTCGGCGCCCCCGCGCGGGGCGAGGGAGGCCAGCGGCGCGGGGGCGGGCACGTCCAGCGCGATGTCGGCGATCGTCTCGTCGACGACCAGCCAGGTCCCGGTGGCACGGGTCGCCGCGAGCAACCGCAGCCGCTGCTGCGGCGGCATCAGCGCGCCCGTCGGGTTGTGGAAGTCGGGGATCACGTACGCCAGCCGGGGCACGGTCTGGCGCAGCGTGGACTCGGCTATCTCCATGTCCCAGCCCGCGTCGGAGACGGCGATGGATCCGGTGCGCAGGCGCGCGTGGCGCAGGGCGTCGAGGGCGTTGGCGTAGGTCGGGTTCTCCGTCACGACCCGGTCCCCGGCCCGGCAGAGCAGGCTGACGACCAGCGAGAAGGCCTGCTGGGCCCCGGCGGTCACCAGGATCTGCTCGGGGCGCGTGGGGAGCCCGCGCCGGGTGAACCGGTCGGCGACGGCGCTGCGGAGGTCGGGCAGGCCGAAGGGGTGGTAGCCGGGGGTCCGGGCCAGCTGGGGCAGCCGGGGCGCGGCCCAGGCCAGGGCGTCGGCGAGGCCGGATTCCGGCGCGCCCATGGCGGCGATGGCGAGGTCGACACCGGGATCGCCGTCGGCGCCGTAGCCGCCGGCGCCGAGGAGGGCGTGGGCTCCGACCGGGCGGTGGCCGTCGGGGAGCTCGGTCCAGGTGCCGGCGCCGCGCCGGCTGCGGACGTAGCCGCTCTCGCGCAGCAGGTCGTAGGCGCCGGTGACGGTGGCCCGGCTGGCGCCGACCGCCTCGGCGAGTTCGCGTTCGGCGGGCAGCCGGACGTGCAGGGCGATGCGTCCGTCGAGGATCAGCGTGCGGACCGCGTCGGCGAGCGCCCGGTAGCCGGGGCGGGCCAGGACGTCGGCGGGCAGCAGGGCCGCGAGCTGACGGCTGCCGATGGTCCTGTCCGCTGTCTGGACCACTCGCCCGATTGCCATGCCAACCTCCCCCGATTGGCTCTGACGGCCAGGCCAATCGAGGACCAGACTCGCCGTATTGGCCCTCGATTGGCAAGGAGATCCCGAGATGCTGACCGACCGTGACGAGCGCTTCCTGTTGGCCGCCGCCGAGAACCGGATCGCCCGTCCGCTGCGGATCGGGGCCGCGCTGGCCTCCGTACGGCGCGCCCTGGCACGACGGTCACCGGATCGCACGCAGCAGCGAGAATCGGTGCCATGTCATCCCACACGCACCCCGATCCGCCCCTGACCCCGGGGTCCCCGCCGATCGCGGGCCTGCTGCTGGCCGCCGGCGGCGGCCGCCGGCTCGGCGGACGACCCAAGGCCCTGCTCCCCTACCGCGGCCGCCCGCTGGTCGAGAACGCCGTACGGGTCCTGCGCGAGGCGGGCTGCGACCCGGTGCACGTGGTGCTCGGTGCCTCGGCGGCCGAGGTGCGCGAGCGCGCGGACCTGACCGGCTGCGTAATCGTGGACAACCCGGAGTGGGCCGAGGGGATGGGTTCCTCGCTGCGGGTCGGCCTCGCCTCCCTCGCCGGTACGGGCGCCCGCGCGGCCCTGGTCTCCCTGGTGGACCAGCCGGGCATCGGCCCGGCGGCGGTGGCCCGGGTACGGGCGGCGTACCGCTCCCCCACGAGCCTGGTGGCGGCGGCGTACGGCGGGGAGCGCGGCCACCCCGTGCTGTTCGGGGCGGACCGCTGGGCCGACGTCGCCGCAACGGCGATCGGCGACAAAGGCGCTCGGGTGCATCTTGCGCGACATGCCGAGGAGCTCATGCTGGTGGAGTGTGCGGACATCGCGGAGGCCTTCGACATCGACACGCCGCCCGACCTGGCACGACTCCTCTGAGCACGGCGTGACCGCCTTGGCACTGAGGGCCACCGGGAAGCGGAATCTGTCGACTCAGAGAATCTCGACATCAACAAACCATTGAACTTCCACCATGAGGAAATTACTATCCACTGGTCAGAAGCGCCCTGAACCCCCAGACGGCGCCCGCGACCGTATTCCGGAGCTCTCCACACCCGACGGCACTGCGTGCCGTCTCGCGCGAGCATTCCCCCGCGGCCGCCAGGCACCGCCGCTGAAGGAGTGACAGATATGTCCGCACCAGCGCCGTCCCCGCTGGCCATCGTCGACGCCGAGCCCCTGCCCCGGCAGGACGAAGTCCTCACCGAAGCGGCCCTCGCCTTCGTGGCCGAGCTCCACCGGCGGTTCGCCCCCCGCCGCGCCGAGCTCCTCGTCCGCCGCACCGAGCGCCGTGCCGAGATCGCCCGGACCTCCACCCTCGACTTCCTCCCGGACACCGCACAGGTCCGCGAGGGCGACTGGAAGGTGGCGCCGGCCCCGGCCGCGCTGAACGACCGTCGTGTGGAGATCACCGGTCCGACGGACCGCAAGATGACCATCAACGCCCTGAACTCGGGCGCCAAGGTCTGGCTCGCCGACTTCGAGGACGCCTCCGCTCCCACCTGGGAGAACGTCGTCCTCGGCCAGCTCAACCTCATCGACGCCTACGAGCGTCGCATCGACTTCACCGACCCGCGCACCGGCAAGGCGTACGCGCTGAAGCCCGCCGACCAGCTCGCCACCGTCGTCATGCGGCCGCGCGGCTGGCACCTGCAGGAGCGCCACCTGCAGTTCGAGGGCGGCCCGGCCTCCGGCTCGCTCGTCGACTTCGGCCTGTACTTCTTCCACAACGCCAAGCGCCTGATCGACCTCGGCAAGGGGCCGTACTTCTACCTGCCGAAGACCGAGTCGCACCTGGAGGCCCGCCTCTGGAACGAGATCTTCGTCTTCGCCCAGGACTACGTCGGCATCCCGCAGGGCACCGTCCGCGCGACCGTCCTCATCGAGACGATCACCGCCGCGTACGAGATGGAGGAGATCCTCTACGAGCTGCGCGACCACGCGGCCGGCCTGAACGCGGGCCGCTGGGACTACCTGTTCTCCATCGTCAAGAACTTCCGTGACGGCGGCGAGAAGTTCGTCCTGCCGGACCGCAACGCGGTCACGATGACCGCCCCGTTCATGCGGGCGTACACCGAACTGCTGGTCCGCACCTGCCACAAGCGCGGCGCGCACGCCATCGGCGGCATGGCGGCCTTCATCCCGTCCCGCAAGGACGCCGAGGTCAACAAGGTCGCCTTCGAGAAGGTCAAGGCCGACAAGGACCGCGAGGCGGGCGACGGCTTCGACGGCTCCTGGGTCGCCCACCCCGACCTGGTCCCGATCGCGATGGCCTCCTTCGACGCCGTGCTCGGCGAGAAGCCGAACCAGAAGGACCGGCTGCGCGAGGACGTCTCGGTGGCCCCGGGCGAGCTCATCGCGATCGACTCCCTCGACGCGCGGCCGACGTACGAGGGCCTGCGCAACGCGGTCCAGGTCGGCATCCGTTACATCGAGGCGTGGCTGCGCGGCCTCGGCGCCGTCGGCATCTTCGGTCTGATGGAGGACGCGGCCACCGCCGAGATCTCGCGCTCGCAGATCTGGCAGTGGATCAACGCGGGCGTCGTGTTCGAGAACGGCGAGACGGCCACGGCCGAACTGACCCGCACGATCGCGGCCGAGGAACTGGCCGCCATCCGCGCCGAGGTCGGCGAGGAGGCCTTCACGTCCGGCAAGTGGAACCAGGCCCACGACCTCCTCCTCCAGGTCTCCCTGGACGCGGACTACGCGGACTTCCTGACCCTCCCCGCCTACGACCAGCTGGTCGGCTGATACCCGGCTTCGACCGAAACGCACAGCGGCCGAAGCCCGACGGCTCCGCCCGCGCGCCGCACGGCGCGCGGGCGGAGCCGTTTGCGTTCCACAACAGGACGATCCGAGTCCCGAACGACCGGTCGGTCGTTACTTGTTCGTAACGTGACTGTACCTAGCGGTAACAAGCGGGCCCGTGTCACCTTTCCGATGCCACCGGCCGGCGGTACCCCCACTTCCCAGCCACGCGACACAGTCGTCGCCGACTTCGGCGTGGCCGAACGCAGGAGTTCCGCCGTGATCGGATTCCGCAACGTCAGCAAGGACCGTGACCGCAGTCGGGTGCGACGGCTGGCCGGGGCCGCAATGGCCGTGCCGCTCGCCGCCGGCGCACTGTTGGCCGGCGGGGCGGGTACCTCCGCCGCCAGCCCGGTAACCGGACCCACCGCCGTGGTGTCCATGGGCGACAGCTACATCTCCGGCGAGGCCGGGCGTTGGAAGGGCAACAGCCTGACCAACAGCGGCAGTCGGAACGGTACCGACCGGGGCTGGGTCAGCGGCAGCACCTACGACCCCGCCAAGGTCTACGGGACCACCGTCGGCGGATGCCACCGCTCCGACTCCGCCGAGGTGCGCAGCGCCGGGGCGATCGCCGACGTCGCCGTGAACCTCGCCTGTTCCGGGGCGGTTTCGGACAACGTGTTCCGCGCCTCCAACGGCGGCGTCGCCTACAAGGGCGAGGCCCCGCAGGCCGATCAGCTCGCCGCCGTGGCCGCGAGCCACAACGTCAAGGTCATCGCCCTGTCCATCGGCGGCAACGACCTCGGCTTCGCCGACATCATCACGGACTGCGCGCTCGACTTCGTCCTCTGGAACTCGTACTGCTACGACGACCAGCAGGCTGGCGTCGACCAGAAGATCGACGCGGTCATGGGCAAGGTCGGCAAGTCCGTGGACGAGATCCGGGCCGTGATGCGTGCGGCCGGGTACGCCGACTCCTCGTACCGGATCGTGCTGCAGTCCTACCCGTCGCCGATCCCGCGCGGCGCGGAGAACCGGTACACGCAGAGCGACTGGAGCCGGCTCAACACCGGCGGATGCCCCTTCTGGAACCGGGACTCGGACTGGGCGCGGGATTCCCTCGTGCCGCAGATAGCGAACCGGATCAAGGGCGTCGCGGCGGCCAAGGGCGCACAGTTCCTGGACCTGCGGGACATGATGCAGGGCCGTGAGGTGTGCGCGAAGGCGAGCAAGCTGGTGAGCTCGAGCGTGCCCGCCTCGGCGAAGACGAGCGAGTGGGCGCGCTGGATCGACCAGAACGAGACGCAGGGGCCGATCCAGGAGTCCATGCACCCGAACTACTTCGGCCAGCTCGCCGCGGGGCGCTGCCTGGCCCTGGTCGTCGCCCAGCCCGCGAGCTCCGGCTTCAGCTGCAAGAACACCGCGGGCGGGGACCAGACGGGCATGTTCCTGACCCCGACCTCCTGAGGGAGGCCCCGTGGTCGGGGCTCCACCGGGCGGCGGCCCGGTGGAGCCCTGGGGAGCCCGGCGGGGCCCGACGGGCCCCGGCGGGCCCCGGCGGGCCCCGTTCGGGTCAGTCGGACTGCGCGAACGGCCCGTCGGCCCGAGTCTGGGGGGTGACGGACGGGGCGACGGACCGCGGGTCCGACGCGGCGCGCCGCATCCGGAAGGAGCGTGATCGGCGTGGCCCGCAACCGCCGCCTGATCCTGAGCACGCCGTCCGAGGTCTGGCGGCTGCTGTCCGACGGCCACCGCTACGGCGAATGGGTCACGGGAACCCAGCAGGTCCTCGCCGCGGATCCGCACTGGCCGGACGTGGGGGCCCGGCTGAAGGTCCGGGTCGGCTCCGGCCCCCTCACCCTCGACGACACCTGCGTCGTGCGCCGGTGCGAACCGCAGCGCCGCCTGGAGCTGGAAGCGCGGGCGGAACCCTTCGGGGCGGCGCGCATCGCCATGCACCTGGCGCCCTGGGGCGAGAACACCCTCTTCACCCTCGACTGGCACCCCCTGCGGGGACCCGGCACCCGGATGCACGGGCTCCCCGTGGACTACATCGTCGCCATCCGCAACGGCATGATGCTGACGAAGCTCGCCAGGATCGCGGTCCGCGAGCACGCCGACGCGCAGGTCACGCCGATCACCGGTCGGGGGCGGCCGTGAGCACCGACAGGATGTTGCCCGCCGGGTCCTTGAACCAGGCGATGGTGGGCGTGCCGTCCTCGCCGTGCACGATGCCCTTGGCGTCCGCCTCGAAGCCCTCGTAGCGCTCGAACGCGACGCCGCGCGCGGTGAGCTTGTCCACGGCCCGTTCGACGTCGTCCACGGGGAAGTTCAGGATCGTGTAGGTCGCGGGCCGGTGGTCCTCCTTCGGGTAGACCATGATCGTGGTGCCGCCCGCGAGGTCGAGGCGGAGCAGGCCCATGTCCTCGTCCCGGGAGACGCTCAGGCCGAGGGTCGTCCCGTAGAACTCCTCGGCCCGCTCCAGGTCGTCGACCGCGAATCCGCTGAATGCCCTGCTGTTTTCGAACATGCCGGTTCCTTCGGTCCGGGGCTCCCCGCTTCCCATGGTCCTCCCGGTCCGGCCGGGCGTCGATTCCGCAGGCCGGCGCCCCGGAAATCGGGGTGATCGACGCGAGGGGGGGCTGGCATGCTCGGGCGCATGGCAGCCCGTAGCGCACGTCCCAGTCTGTACATCTCCGTCGACATCGAGGCCGACGGACCCATCCCCGGACCGTATTCGATGATCAGCTTCGGAGCTTCGGTCGCGGGCCGCCAGGACGGTGCCTCGTATACGGCCGCCGATCCGGAACGCCTCACCTTCTACCGGGAGTTGCGGCCCATCAGCGAGGAGTTCGTGCCCGAGGCGCTGGCCGTGAGCGGGCTGGACCGCGACCGCCTGGTGCGGGAGGGCGCCGATCCGGCAGCGGCCATGGCCGAGTTCCGCGCCTGGGTGCGGGAGGTGTCCGCGGGGGCCCAGCCGGTGATGTGCGGCTATCCGGCGTCCTTCGACTGGACCTTCCTGTACTGGTACCTGATCCGGTTCGGCGGGGACAGCCCCTTCGGCCACTCCGGTTGCTTGGACATGAAGACCCTCTACGCCACGAAGGCGCGGGTGCCGCTGCGGGCCGCGGTGAAGGGCCGGATGCCGCGCGAACTGCTGTCGCGCCGCCGCCACACGCACCACGCCCTGGACGACGCGATCGAACAGGCCGAGCTGATGAGCAACTTGATGCTGTGGGCTCCTCCCCCGGTGCCCGCCCCGGCCGCCGACCGGTCCCCCCTCATCACCCACCTCTCGTGGGGCCGCATCGAGGCCGAAAGGCTCGCCCCCGCCAAGGACTTCAAGCTGTATCCGGGCGGTGGCCGCCCCTGGGACTGGTCCGAGCACGGTACGCGGCACGATCCCGGCATCCAGCCGGGCGAGGTCCGCGAGTTCCTCGACCTCGGGGTGACGGCGGTCGTGCTCAGCCGGGGCATGGAGGAGCGCCTCGGGGTCGTACCGCAGACGCTGGAGGTGCTCCGGGCGGCCGGGGTCGAGGTGCACGTGGCGGAGACGACCGGAGCCGTGGAGATCTACAACCGGCTGGCCCGGGACGGCCGGGTCGGCGGCCTCTTCCACTCGACCTGCTGAGCGGGGCGCGCGGCGGCGGCGCGCACGCCACACCCGCAGTGGGTGGCGTGCGCGCCGCCGCCGTGTGCGTCCGGCGGGGGCCGGGTGTCAGTGCACGGGTACCGGGTCGGCCGCGGCCCCCGAGGCCGCGCCCTTCCTGGCGCCGAGGTGGTTGAAGGCCAGGTTGAGCAGGATGGCCACCACGCACCCGGTGCTGATGCCGGAGTCGAGGACGACCAGCAGGTCCTTCGGGAAGGCGTGGTAGAAGTCCGGCGCGGCGATCGGGATCAGGCCGATGCCCACGGAGGCGGCGACGATCAGGGCGTTCTCGCCCTTCTCCATGGCCGCCCCGGCCAGGGTCTGGATGCCGCTGGCCGCGACCGAGCCGAAGAGGACGATGCCGGCGCCGCCGAGGACCGGCAGCGGGACCACGCCGATGACGGAGGCCGCCATCGGGCACAGGCCGAGCAGGATGAGGATCCCGCCGCCCGCGGCGACGACGAAGCGGCTGCGCACCTTGGTCATGGCGACCAGCCCGATGTTCTGGGCGAAGGCGCTGCACATGAACCCGTTGAACAGCGGGCTGATCGCACTGCCGAGGGTGTCGGCGCGCAGCCCGCCCTCGATGGTCTTCGCGTCCGCCGGACGGCCCACGATCTTGCCCAGGGCCAGGATGTCGGCGGTGGACTCGGTCATGCAGACCAGCATGACGATGCACATCGAGACGATGGCGGCGACCTGGAACTGCGGGGCGCCGAAGTGGAAGGGGGTCGGGAAGCCGACCACCGAGGCGTTCTTGACGGCGTCGAAGCTGGTCATGCCGAGCGGGAGGGCGATGAGGGTGCCGGCGACCAGGCCGAGGAGGATGGATATCTGCTGGAGGAAGCCGCGCAGGAACTTGCGCATCAGCAGGACGATGACCAGGGTGGCGGCGGCCATGCCGATGTTCTGCACGGAGCCGTAGTCGGTGGCGGTGCGGTTCCCGCCCTGTGACCAGTTGAAGGCGACGGGCAGGAGCGAGACGCCGATGAGGGTGATGACCGTACCGGTCACGACCGGCGGGAAGAAGCGGACGAGTTTGCCGAAGTAGGGGGCGGCGAAGAAGCCGATGGCCCCGGCGACGATGATGGCGCCGAAGATGACGGGGACGGCGTTGTCCCCCTCCCCCTTGCCGATCGCGATCATCGGGGTCACGCCGGCGAAGGAAACGCCGTTGACGAAGGGGAGTTTGGCGCCGATCTTCCAGAACCCGAGAGTCTGGAGGAGGGTGGCGAGGCCTGCGGTGAAGAGCGAGGCGCCCATCAGGAAGGCCGTCTCGGTGGCGGAAAGCCCGACGGCCGGGCCCACGATCATGGGCGGGGCCACGACACCCGCGTACATGGCGGCCACGTGCTGGAGACCGCTCGTGAACATCTTCAGCGGAGGCAGGGTCTCATCGACCGGATGCTTCTCCTCCGGTACTGCGACTGCATCTGCATCTTTGCGAAACCTGGGCGCCTGGGCCACGGCTTCCTCCGTTCGGTTGAACACGCCGGCGGGGGCGTGGTGTCTTGGAGGTGGTGCGAAAGCGGTGCGAGTCGAGCCTTTGTTCGGTTGTGGTGGTGCGACTACTTGCCCCAAGGGGTGCGGAAACGATTCGCCCGATCATCGGTTCCGCGCTGCGGCCCAGCTCGGGAGCCGGCAGGAGCCGGATCCGAACGTGAGCCGGAGGTGCCGCGGCAGCGGCGCGGTGCGCGCTGGTTGCACGAGTCACCGCCCCCGGGGCGCCTGCGGATCTCCTCAGGCGCTACCCGGGAACGGCTGCCCACGGACCCCGCTCGGGTCCGCGGCCGCCGGCCGGGGGCCGTCCCCCCCGGCCGGACTCCGTGGGATCAGGCCTGCGCGGAGATCCGCGCGAGGCGCTGGGCCTCTTCCCGCGTGGACACCGCGATGGCGTCCTCGTCGGCGAAGAGCAGCCGGTTGTTCTCAACGATCTGCTTGCCGTTTACGAACGACGCGGTGACCGGGGCCGCCGCGCCGAAGACCAGCGCGGTGACCGGGTCGGCGATCGAGGAGTGCAGGAAGGTGTTCAGGTTCCACAGGACCAGGTCGGCGCACTTGCCGACTTCCAGCGAACCGATGTTGTCGGCACGGCCGAGGACCTGGGCGCCCCCGTACGTACCGAGGCGCAGGGCCTGGCGCGCGTTCAGGGCGCGCTCGCGGTGGACCGGGTTCAGTCGGTTGATCAGTAGCGCGTTGCGCAGCTCGGTGTGCAGCTCACCGGACTCGTTGGAGGCGGTGCCGTCCACGCCGAGGCCGACCGGGACACCGGCGGCCAGCATGTCCGGGACGCGGGCGATGCCGGCGGCCAGCCGGGCGTTGGAGGACGGGCAGTGCGCGACACCGGTCTTGGTGCGGGCGAACGCGGCGATGTCGGAGTCGTTCATGTGGACGCTGTGCGCCATCCACACGTCCTCGCCGAGCCAGCCGGTCGACTCGAAGTAGTCGGTCGGGCCCATGCCGAAGAGCTCGTGGCAGAACTTCTCTTCCTCGACGGTCTCGGAGCCGTGCGTGTGCATGCGCACGCCCAGGCGACGGGCCAGCTCGGCGCCCTGCTTCAGCAGCTCGGTGGAGACCGAGAAGGGGGAGCAGGGGGCGACGGCGACCTGGGTCATCGAGTCGAAGGAGGCGTCGTGGAACTTCTTGACGGTCGCCTCGGTGTCGGCGAGCGCGCCCTCGAGGGTCTCGACGGCGTGGTCCGGCGGCAGGCCGCCGTCCTTCTCGCTGCGGTCCATCGAGCCGCGGGCGAGGGTGAAGCGGACGCCCATCTCGGACGCGGCGCGGATGATCGAGCCGGACAGGTCGCCGGAGCCCTTGGGGAAGACGTAGTGGTGGTCCATCGCGGTGGTGACGCCGCCCTTGGCCATCGCGGCGAGGGAGCCCTGCGCGGCCGTGTACGTCATCTGCTCGTCGATGCGCGCCCACGTGGGGTACAGCGCGACCAGCCAGTTGAAGAGGTTGTGGTCGGTGGCCAGACCACGCGTGATCCACTGGTAGAAGTGGTGGTGGGTGTTGACCAGACCGGGGGTCACGAGGTGCCCGGTGCCGTCGATGCGGCGGACCACGTTGTCGAGGTTCTCGGGGGCCTTGCCCGCGCCGATGGACTCGATCCGGTTGCCGGCGATGACGATGTGACCCGAGGCGTACTCGGTGTCGTTCGCGTCGACGGTCGCGATCGCACAGTTCTCGATGACGATGCGCTCGACCGCGCTGTCATGGGCTGCCGATGCTGCCATGGGACTTCCTCGTGCTTTCAGTGGCGGTGCGGGCACGGCAAGGCCCAGGAGATTTGAGTGCCGGAGCCGGGGGCCTTGACAGCTGACAGTACTGCCGCCCCGTGTGATGCACCGGGTGCCGATTCAGGAGGCTCGGAGTGTCGCGCGGTCCCGGGGCCACTGCGGAGCCCCGGGACGCGCGTGCCGCGTCAGAGGTTAGTCATGTCCACGGGGATGCGGGCGTCGACGCCGTCCCGGAGAACAGTGGCCTCGATCAGACCGTACGGACGGTCCGCGGCGAAGTACACCTCGTTGTCGTTCTTGAGGCCGAAGGGCTCGAGGTCGACGAGGAAGTGGTGCTTGTTCGGGAGCGAGAAGCGGACCTCGTCGATCTCCGAACGGTGGTTGATGATGCGCGAACCCATCTGGTACAGGGTCTGCTGCAGCGACAGGGAGTAGGTCTCCGCGAAGGCCTGCAGCATGTGCTTGCGGACCTCGGCGTAGGACTTCTCCCAGTTGGGCATCCGCTGCTCGTCGTCCGACCAGTTGAAGCGCCAGCGGGCCGACACCTGGGTGGCCAGGATGCGGTCGTAGGCCTCCTTCAGCGTCGTGTACTTGTCCTTCACGTACCCCCAGAACTCGGAGTTCGTGGAGTTCATGACGACGAGGTCCTTGAGGCCGGAGATGACCTCCCAGTTCGTACCGTCGTACGTGATCTGGGTGACGCGGGTCTCCACGCCCTGGCGGACGAAGGAGTGGTTCACCTCGTCGGAGCCGATGAACTTGGAGTTGGCGTCCGAGGTGGCGATCCGGTCCCAGGCGTACTCCTCGATCCGGATGCGCGCGCGCTTGATCGGCTCCTGGCTGGTGACGAACCAGCGCGCCAGGTGGATGCCGAACTGCTCGGCGGACTCGATGCCGTACTCCTTGGCGAACGCGTACACCGTGTTCTTGGTGGTGTCGGTCGGAAGGCAGTTGGCGTTCGAGCCGGAGTAGTGGACGTCGTCCATGTCGCCGGAGAGGGCGACCGAGACGTTCAGGTCCTTGATGTGGTGCGTGTCGCCGTCCCGCGTGATCTTGACGACGCGGTTCTCTGCTTTGCCGTACTGGTTCTGGCCCAGAATCGTGGCCATGCTAGCTCCCTCGGTAAACGGAGTAGCCGAACGGGTTGAGCAGCAGCGGTACGTGGTAGTGCTCGCCCGGGTTCACCGCAAAGGTGATGGTGACCTCGGGGAAGAACGCACCGCTGTCCCTTACGCGGGGGGCGTCCTGCTGCGCCTCGGCTTGCTTCTTCTCGAAGTACGTCTCGGTCTCGAAATCGAGACGCACGTGTGTGGTGCCCTCCGGCAGCGCCGGCAGGTCCTTGCAGCGCCCGTCCGCATCCGTGGCGGAGCCGCCCAGGGCCGCCCACTCGCCGTGCAGACCCGTACGGGCCGACAGGGAGATGGCGACGCCCTCGGCGGGCTTGCCGATGCTGGTGTCCAGGATGTGCGTGGACACCGACGCAGTGGTCTCGGTGCTCATGGTCACGCTCCTTCTGCTTCTGCGCGTTCGACGAGGCGGGTGAGGCGGATCTTGTTGATCTTGACGAGCTCGCCGCGGGCGATCTCCCGCTCCTGCTCCGGCGAGTTGTCGATCCGGACCTTGACCGCGTCGCGCATGAACTCACCGGTCGCACCGGTGGCGCAGATGAGGAAGACGTGGCCGAACTTGTCCTGGTAGGCCAGGTTCAGTTCGAGGAGCTCGTTCTTGAGCTCCTCCGAGGCACCGGCCATGCCGCGCTGCTCGCGGGCGGAGGTCGGGTCCCCCGGCTTCGGCCGGCCGATCGGCGCGTGGCCTCCCATCGCTTCGCCCAGGTCGTCCGCGGTGAGCTCCGCCATGGCGGCTTCGTTCGCGGCGAACAGGGACTCTGCGGTGGCGAAGGGGCGCTGGGCGAGCATCTTGCTCCCCCACGCCGAACTGGCGCACACCTCGTGCAGCTCGGCCGTGGCCGCGCCGTCGTCCAAGGTGTTGAACCGGGTGAGACCCGGGGTCGGACTCGAAGTCACGGTAGGCCTCCGTGGCCTGTTGTTGCTTTGACGGGCTGCGCATAGCTAACGCCCTCGACAACACGGCGTCAACACTTTGTTGAAACTTCCCGTACACAAAAGCCGCCGCCCGGGTGAATTGGGCGGCGGCCGGTCACCGCGAGTCAGGTGACGTTCACTCCTGGCTGGTCTTGCCGCCGCCCTTCGGGGTGCTGGAGTCCCTGTTCAAGTAGTTGTAGACGGTGAAGCGACTGACGCCCAGGGCGCCCGCGACCGTTTCCACGCCGTGCCGCACGGAGAAGGCGCCCCGCGCCTCCAGTATCCGCACGACGTCCTGCTTGGACTTCCGGTCGAGCTGCGCCAACGGCACGCCGTACCGGCGCTCCAGGGCGGCCAGGATGCGGTCCAGCGAGTCCGAGAGCTGCGGCAGGCGCACGGCCAGCAGGTCCTGACCCTCCCAGGTGAGCACGACGTCGTCGGGCTGCGCCAGGGCGGGGTCCATCAGCTCGCCGCCCATGGCGTCCACCAGCGGCTTGACCGCGGTGACGAAGGGATGGTCGCGGGGCTCGGTCACGACACGTCCTCCCCGATCACGTTGACCTGGAGCGAGACGCGCGTGGCGCCGGCTTCCAGGGACTCGCGCAGCAGCGCTCCCACCGCGGCCAGCACCCGGTCGGCCCCACCCTCGGCGGTGTTGCCGAACGGGCCGACGTCCACCGCGTCCAGCTGGGCCTTCTGGATGACCTCGCGGGCCGCCACGGCATGGGCAGGAGCCTCTTCCAGATCGAAGGGCTCGGTCGTGAACTCCACTCTCAATCGCACGTCGTCAAGCTACCCGGGCAGCAAGGGGCTGCGCGACAGCGCCTCCTCGAGGGGTGGTGGTCGGCCGACGGGCGGGGGCGATCCTTCGGGAGTCCGCACTTGACATCGACGCAGAACCCCATGCAGTCTTCCATCAAGCAGAAAATAACTTCCGCAATACGGAAGGAGCGCACACCCCTCATGGGATACACGGACCAGCGCTTCGATGTGAACCTGTCGATCCTCTTCACGGAACTCCCGCTCCTGGAGCGCCCCGCGGCCGCCGCCGCGGCGGGCTTCACGGCGGTCGAGCTGTGGTGGCCCTGGATCGAAACCCCCACCCCCGCACAGGAGGAGCTCGACGCCCTCAAGAAGGCTCTTGAGGACGCCGGCACCCAGCTGGTGGGACTGAACTTCTACGCCGGCCAGCTGCCGGGCCCGGACCGCGGCGCGGTGTCGGTGCCCGGTGCGGAGTCGGAGCGCTTCAACGCCAACATCAACGTGGCCGCGGACTTCGCGGCCTCGGTCGGCTGCAAGGCGCTGAACGCCCTCTACGGCAACCGCGTCGAAGGCGTGGAGCCGGCCGTCCAGGACGAGCTCGCCCTGGAGAACCTGGTCGTGGCGGCCCGGGCCGCGGACCGCGTCGGCGCGATCCTCCTGATCGAGACCCTCAACAAGCCCGAGTCGCCGCTCTACCCCCTGGTGAGCGCGCCGGCCGGCATCGAGGTCGTGGACAAGGTGAACGAGGCCACCGGCCTCGGCAACGCCAAGTTCCTGCTCGACCTGTACCACCTGGCGATGAACGATGAGGACCTCTCCGAGGTCATCGAAAAGTACGCCGCCAAGACCGGGCACGTCCAGATCGCGGACAAGCCCGGCCGCGGTGCCCCCGGCACCGGCGAGCTGCCCCTCGAGGAGCTGCTCGACCAGCTAAAGAAGGCCGGATACGAGGGCTACGTAGGCCTGGAGTACAAGGCCGCCGACGCTGCCGCTTCCTTCGCATGGCTGCCGGCCGAGGCCCGCGCCGCGAAGTAGGCGGACCAAGTCCGGGCGATCAGCCAGGCACCTCACGCACTTTTCGTACGAAGCATTAAGAGAAGGACCCTCATCATGAGCAACCTCCCCAAGATTGCCTGGATCGGCCTCGGAATCATGGGCTCCCCCATGGCCGAGAACCTCCTGAAGGCCGGCTACTCGGTCACCGGCTTCACCCTGGAGCAGGACAAGCTGGACCGCCTGGCCGCCGCCGGCGGCACCGCGGCCGGCTCGATCGCCGCGGCCGTGGCGGACGCCGACGTCATCATCACCATGGTGCCCGCCTCCCCGCAGGTCGAGGCCATCTCCTACGGCGAGAACGGCATCCTGGAGAACGCGAAGTCCGGCGCGCTGATCATCGACATGTCGTCGATCACCCCGCAGACCTCGATCGACCTCGCGAAGAACGCCGCCGCCAAGGGCATCCGCGTCATCGACGCGCCGGTGTCCGGCGGCGAGGCCGGCGCCATCGAGGCCGTCCTGTCGATCATGGTGGGTGGCGAGCAGGCCGACTTCGACGAGGCCCTGCCGATCCTCGAAGCCCTCGGCAAGGTCATCGTCCTGTGCGGTCCGCACGGCTCCGGCCAGACCGTGAAGGCCGCCAACCAGCTCATCGTCGCGGTGAACATCCAGGCGTGCGCCGAGGCCGTCGTCTTCCTCGAGAAGTCCGGCGTGAACCTCCAGGCCGCCCTGGACGTCCTCAACGGCGGTCTGGCCGGCTCCACGGTCCTGACCCGCAAGAAGGACAACTTCCTGAACCGCGACTTCAAGCCCGGCTTCCGGATCGACCTGCACCACAAGGACATGGGCATCGTCACCGACGCCGCCCGCAACGTCGGTGCGGCCCTGCCCGTCGGTGCGGTCGTCGCCCAGCTGGTCGCCTCCCTGCGCGCCCAGGGTGACGGCGGCCTCGACCACTCGGCCCTGCTCCGTGCCGTCGAGCGCCTCTCCGGCGCTCAGATCTGAGCACTCCCCCTCTCGCGGGGGGCCCGAGTCTCCGGATGGCGCCGGTGCTGACACCTGTCCTGTCGCGCCCAAGCGCCGGCGCCGTCCGGATCACCACTCACCCTTCAACTTCGTTCAACAAACTGTTGACGTTTAGTTCTCGCCGAAATTAGGCTGTTCCGCATGACGGAAGACGCTTTCCGTCAGCAGTTACCCCGTACGGAAGGTCACCATGTCGAAGCGCACGCTGACGACCGAGTCCGGCGCCCCGGTCGCCGACAATCAGAACTCCGCCACCGCCGGCGTCGGTGGCCCGCTGCTGGTCCAGGACCAGCAGCTCCTGGAGAAGCTCGCCCGCTTCAACCGCGAGCGCATCCCGGAGCGCGTGGTGCACGCCCGCGGCTCGGCCGCGTACGGCTACTTCGAGGTGACCGACGACGTCACCGCGTACACCAGCGCCGCGTTCCTGAACACGGTCGGCAAGAAGACCGAGACCTTCCTGCGGTTCTCCACCGTCGCCGACTCCCTCGGCGGCGCGGACGCGGTCCGCGACCCGCGCGGCTTCGCGCTCAAGTTCTACACCGAAGAGGGCAACTACGACCTCGTCGGCAACAACACCCCGGTGTTCTTCATCAAGGACCCGATCAAGTTCCCCGACTTCATCCACTCCCAGAAGCGCGACCCCTTCACGGGCAAGCAGGAGCCGGACAACGTCTGGGACTTCTGGGCGCACGCCCCCGAGGCGACGCACCAGATCACCTGGCTCATGGGCGACCGCGGCATCCCGGCGTCGTACCGTCACATGAACGGCTACGGCTCCCACACGTACCAGTGGACGAACGAGCAGGGCGAGGCCTTCTTCGTCAAGTACCACTTCAAGACGAACCAGGGCATCCGCAGCCTCTCGGGCGAGCAGGCCGCCGAGCTCGTCGGCAAGGACGCGAACTCGCACCAGACCGACCTGCTGCAGGCCATCGAGCGCGGTGTGAACCCCTCGTGGACCCTGTACGTGCAGATCATGCCGGCCGCCGAGGCCGCGGACTACCGATTCAACCCGTTCGACCTCACCAAGGTGTGGCCGCACGCCGACTACCCGCTGCAGCGCGTGGGCCGTCTGGTCCTCGACCGCAACCCGGACAACGTCTTCGCCGAGGTCGAGCAGTCCGCCTTCTCCCCGAACAACTTCGTCCCGGGCATCACCGCCTCGCCGGACAAGATGCTCCAGGGCCGCCTCTTCGCGTACGCCGACGCCCAGCGCTACCGCCTCGGCGTGAACCACACCGTGCTGCCGGTCAACGCCCCGAAGGCGACGAAGGCCGACAACTACGGCCGCGACGGCGTCATGGCGCTGCGCAACGGCTCGCGCCACGACAAGAACTACGAGCCCAACTCGTACCGGGGTCCGGCCGAGACCGGTCTGGCGTTGGGCGCTCCGAAGGCCGTCTCCGGCTACACGGGCACCCACGAGGCCCCGGCCCACACCAAGGACGACGACTTCTTCCAGGCCGGTGAGCTCTACCGCCTGATGTCGGAGGCCGAGAAGCAGCGTCTGGTGGCGAACATCGCCGGCGGTCTGTCCCAGGTCACCCTGGAGGACGTCATCGAGAAGAACCTGGCTCACTTCCACGCCGCCGACGCCGACTACGGCAAGCGCCTCGAGGAGGCCGTCCGCGCCCTGCGCGACGCCTGAGCGGATATGGATGTACCGGGGGCCTGACGGGAGGTCAGGCCCCGGGTGCTGAGCCCGACCCGTGGACCCGGATGAGGGGTGGTGCGCGGTGAGGGCAGGACGAGGACCGTGGCGGGCGTGCGAGCCAGTGCGGTGGTAATGGGTTCCGAGGCCCGTCTCTTGACCTGAGGGAGACGGTGCCGGAGTTCTCGTCGCCCGCCCGCCACGGTCCCAGCCACACCTCTTCGTACGGGGGCCGCGCACAGAGCCCCCTGCACGCGGAGGTACCCACCTCCCCACACACTCCGCCCGGCGGTGCGAACGTCCTGTCGCGCCAGCCTCGCACCGTCGGGCGGTAACCAACCAGAGCGCCGAGTCACGGACGGTCCCGTGACTCGGCGCTTTGTCGTGCCGGCCCGGTCGTGCCGGCCCGGTCGTGCCGGCCCGCTACGGGCTTCCCGGCGGCACGAACGCAGGCCGCAGTGCGGGCGGCAGGTCGGACGTCCGGCCGAACACCAGGACGAGGTCCGGATTCATGAGGTCGTGTTCCGGCGTCGCGAGGAACCCCGCCGACAGCAGGAGCCCGATCAGCGCACCCTGCATGTGGAGTGCGATCGTTCCGGGCCGGCGGACGGCCGGTGCGTCACCGGGGCTTCCCGCGACGAGGGCGTCCAGGGCGGCCTGGGCCACGCCGGGGCCGCACCTCCATCCCACGGAGACGGCCGCCGAGCCCGTCTCGGCGTCGGCATCGACCATGACCACCGCACCCGCCCCGTCCGACCCGTCCGGGCCGTCGGGGCCGTCGGGGCCGTCCTCGCGGAAGGCGGGCAGGCCCGCGGTGCGCAGTGCCAGGACGACCTGGTCGGCCAGCTCGCTCCGGACGGCGAGGACCTGGTCGCTGGCGCGCGGATATCCGAATTCGGTCATGTCTCCCCCTCATCAGGCGCGGTCAGCTTCGCACGGGTGACGGGCCGCTCCCCTACCAGTCGGTGTCGGCACCGCGTTCGGTGTCCAGCGCCTCGCGGTCGAACAGCAGCGTCCCAAGAAAGAACAGCCCTCCCAGGACCAGCAGGCCGCCCACCACCACGACGGGGACCAGCGCCTCCCGCGGGGTCACGAGCACGAACAGCGCGAGCAGCGTCCAGACCAGCGCGCAGACCGCGACCGGCAGTTCGAGGCGTCCGAGGTCGAAGGCGCCCTCCCGGCGGCCCAGGCGGCGGCGTACGGCCAGGTAGAGCACGATCGTGGCCCCGTAGATGAGGGCAGGCAGGATCGTCGACGCCGTGATCAGCTCCAGCAGCGCCGCACCGGGCAGCGCCACCATCAGGACGAACCCGAGCGCGAGGATCAGCAGGGTCGCCGGGACCGGTGTCTGCGTACGGGGGTTCACCCGCCGCAGCAACCGGTGCCCGGGGAAGCGTGCGTCGCGCGACATCGCGTAGACGAGCCGCGAGCAGGAGACCATCACCACGATCCCGGCGCCGAAGAACGCGAACGAGATCGCGACCAGCAGCACCTTCTCGGCGGCCGGGCCCAGGTTCTCGCGCATGATCGCCGCGACCGGCGACCCGTCGGCGCTGATCCGCGGGACGTCCTCGATCGAGACGGTGAGCGCGATCAGGAAGAGCATGCCCAGGATTCCAGCGGCGACGACCGACCCCACGATCGCGCGCGGGACGCTGCGGTGGGGGTCCTTGGCCTCCTCGGCCAGGTTCGCGGCGGAGTCGAAGCCCACGAGGGTGGCGAGGCCCATGATCATCGCCAGCATCAGCCCGCCGCCGACCGCGAAGTAGTCGGGCGCGTGCGCGGCGACCCCGCGCGAGGTGAGGTTGCCCGTCGAACCGTCACCCGTGACGGCCACGGCGACGAAGAGGGCGATCGCCACCACCACGACGAGCGCCACTTCCAGCCCCACCGCAGCCGAGTTGATCCAGCTGACCAGACGCGTCGAGGCGATGGCGACGACGGCCTGGACGATCAGCACCGCCAACGTGATCATGCGCGCGGTGTCCTCGTTCTCGGCGATGCCGACGAGGGGCATGAACGCCTGGCTCGCCAGCGCGTTGTCGATCGCCAGCACGGCGATCGCCAGGTAGCAGAAGGTCAGCCAGCCGAACCACCAGCCGATTCTCGTGTTGGCCAACCGGGAGGCCCACTGGTAGGAGGAGCCGCTGAGCGGAATGCGAGCCGCGAACTGGGCGACCACCAGCGCCACCAAGGTCTGCCCCACCGCGGCGATCAGCCAGAGCCAGATCCCCACCGGCCCCGCGGTTCGGAGCACTTCGTCGTAGGTCCCGAAGACGCCGACCGCCACCGAGATGAAGGCGAACGAGATCGCGAACACCTGGAAGGAGCCCAGCGTGCGCTTCAGCTCCTGCCGGTAGCCCCCGAGCTCGACGCCCGCACCGTCACCGCCCCCACCGCTGCGGGCGCCGTCACGGCTGCCGCCCTGCTCACCCTGCCCGCCCGCCGAAACCCGCGCCACCCGGCCACCTCACTCTCCACCGGCCCTTCGCAGAGGCTGCGGGGCCCGCTCAGTGTCCTGCGCCGGGCCGCTCCACCCCGGCGGCTGGCGGGCGACGCTCGCGGCGGAGCCCCGAACGGACGCGCCTCACGGGGCCGGTGGGCGCTGGTTGAATGGCCAGATGGATCTTCAAACCTTCCGGACGCTGCTGACGGACGAGGGCCAGAGCCTGTTGGCGGCCCTGCAAGAGGCCGGCCCGGAGGGTGGGCCGGAGTCCGCGGCGACGGCCGCCGTGCGACAGGGCCGGCCCGCCGCGTTGGTGGCGGCGGCCGAGGAGCAGGTGCGGTTGCGCGGGCTGGCCGCCGCGAAGTTCGGGGAGTTCGCCCCGCAGATGTACTTCACCCCCGACCTCGTCGAGCTCTCCTCCCACCTGACCGTGTCCGACTACAAGCTGCACCGCGTCCTGGACGAGGTGGGCGTGGTGCTGATCGAGGCGATATGCCTGGGCAGCAGCGCCGACGCCCTCGTGCTCAGCTGGTCGCACCACACGACGGCCTTCGACGCCGATCCGCTGACCGTGGAGATCGCCGCGGCCAACGCGCCGGTGGTGAACGACGGGATGTTCTTCCCCCAGTGCGAGGACGCCACCCGGTTCGGCAGCCAGGGCGAGGCCGTCTTCATCGACCTGGTGCGGCGTCCCGGGCCGGACGGGCGCCATGACCCCGAGTCGTACGATCTGCCGCTCTCCTGGGCGCTGGAGCGGGTACGCGAGACCGGCCTCGGTTGGATCCGGCTCGTGCCCGACCTCCCGCGCGGGGCCCTGCCGGGCCTCGGCCGGGCCGCCGAGGCCGAGTGGATCTCCTACGCCGGGGCCGTCCAGGAGCTGGTCCTGTGGTTCGGCCTGCACCACGAGCCCGCACCAGTCACCGTGCGCAAGGCCACCGTGCTGCCCGCCGGTGCCTCGCTCACCGCGCGCGGTCTGCCCGAGCCGTCCGTGCGGCCCCCGGGCCGCTACGTGTACGTGCCGGACCCTGCGGTGATCGGCGCGGGCCTGGTGGCCGAGGTCGCCGAGGACGTCACCGGCGGGCCCCTCGACGGCGGCGGCGCCCTCCTCACTTCCGACGAGCTGCGGCACACGCCGTTCGCCACGGCGTACGAGGTCGTCGAGGTGCCGGAGCACGCGCGGGAACCGGCGGGGTCGGTGAAGTTCGTCGTCGCCGGGGCGGACGGCCCCGTGACGCTGAGGGCCGTTCCCGTCCCCGCGCCCGTACCCGCCCGGTCTCGGGAGGCGCCCTGAGGGACCCGCGCCCCGTTCCCCGTAGGGGTGAAGCGAACGGCCCCCGCCCCTCCGGAAGGAGGGACGGGGGCCGTCGTCGTGCTGCTGGCTCGGATCAGACCTGCAGCGCCTTGATCGCGGTCGGAGCGTGGCCCGGCTCGGTCGCGAGCTCTTCGAACTCGGTGACGTCGCTCATGTCGACCGTCTTGCTCATCGCGATGTTGGTGATGCGCTCCAGGATGGCCTCGACGACGACCGGGACCTGGAACTCCTGGGCCAGCTTCTTGGCCTCCTCGAAGGCCTCGCCCAGCTTGTCCGGGTCGGTGACGCGGATGGCCTTGACGCCGAGGCCCTCGGCGACCTTGACGTGGTCGACGCCGTAGACGCCCAGCTCGGGGGTGTTGATGTTCTCGAACTCGAGGTTGACCTCGAAGTTGATGCCGAGGTTGCCCTGCGCCTGACGGATCAGACCCAGGTAGGCGTTGTTCACGAGGACGTGGACGTACGGGACCTTGTGCTGGGCGGCGACCGCCAGCTCCTCGATCATGAACTGGAAGTCGTAGTCGCCGGACAGCGCGACGATCGGGGTCTCCGGCTCCGCGGTGGCGGCGCCGATGGCGGCCGGGATGGTCCAGCCGAGCGGGCCGGCCTGGCCGCAGTTGATCCAGTTGCGCGGGCGGTAGACGTGCAGGAACTGCGCCGCCGCGATCTGGGACAGGCCGATGGTCGTGACGTAGCGGGTCTCGGGACCGAACGCCTTGTTCATCTCCTCGTAGACGCGCTGCGGCTTCAGCGGGATGTCGTCGAAGTGCGTACGGCGCTGCAGGGTCGCCTTGCGGTCCTGCGCCGAGGCGGCCCAGGCGGAGAAGTCCGGCAGCTTCCCCTCGGCCTTGAGCTCCTTGGCGATCTCGATGAAGAGCTCCAGCGCGGCCTTGGCGTCGGAGGCGATGCCGAAGTCCGGGGCGAAGATCCTGCCGAGCTGGGTGGGCTCGATGTCGACGTGGACGAACGTGCGGCCCTTGGTGTAGGCGTCCAGGTTGTAACCGGTGTGACGGTTGGCCCAGCGGTTGCCGATGCCGAGGACGAAGTCCGAGTCCAGGAACGTCGCGTTGCCGTAGCGGTGCGCGGTCTGGACACCGACCATGCCGGCGGCCAGCTCGTGGTCGTCCGGGATGGTGCCCCAGCCCATCAGGGTGGAGATGACGGGGACGTTCACCAGCTCGGCGAACTCGACCAGCAGGTCGGAGGCGTCGGCGTTGATGATGCCGCCACCGGCGACGATCAGCGGGCGCTCGGACTCCAGCAGGAACTGCAGGGCCTTGGCGGCCTGGGCGCGGGTGGCCTGCGGCTTGTAGACCGGCAGCGGCGCGTAGGTGGCCGGGTCGAACTCGATCTCGGTGAGCTGGACGTCGATCGGGAGGTCGATGAGGACCGGGCCCGGACGGCCGGAGCGCATCAGGTGGAAGGCCTCCTGGAACACGCCGGGGACCTGCGCGGCCTCCAGGACGGTCGTGGCCTTCTTGGTGACCGGCTTCGCGATCGAGGCGATGTCGACGGCCTGGAAGTCCTCCTTGTGGAGCTTGGAGACCGGGGCCTGACCGGTGATGCACAGGATCGGGATCGAGTCCGCGATCGCCGAGTACAGGCCGGTGATCATGTCGGTGCCGGCCGGGCCCGACGTACCGATGCAGACACCGATGTTGCCCGCCTTGGCGCGGGTGTAGCCCTCGGCCATGTGCGACGCGCCCTCGACGTGGCGGGCCAGGGTGTGCGCGATGCCGCCCACGTTCTTGAGCTCTCGGTAGAACGGGTTGATCGCGGCACCGGGAACACCGAACGCTTGTTCGACACCCTCGAGCTTGAGGATCTCCACTGCAGCGGCGGCGGCTGTCATACGGGGCATCGGGTTCTCCTGCGGGTCTGACGGTCAGGCTTTTCCGTAATCCGGAAGTTTTGTTTTGCTATACGGAACAAACTAAGTGGCGACTCCAGCGACGTCAAGGCGGTGGGGGACCTCGGAAACCACCAAAAGCCGCATCTCGGTCGGCGACTTGTACAAATCACCGATGCGCCGGCGGGAATCCCCCGGAAAAGGCGTGCGGCCTCCCCCCGGCGGTCGCCGGTGGTGGAGCATGGACCTACGCACAGCGACGGAGGGGGTCCAGGTCTCATGGCGGAAGCGGTACCGGTGCGCTGCCCGGCGTGCCTGCGCGAGAACGGCTACACCGCCCCGGTCTTCCCCTGTGCCTGCGGAAGTCCGGTCCATCCCCCGCTGGACCTGGCGGCGCCGCCGGTCCCGCTGACCCATCGGACCTGGTCGGACACCTGGGTGACGGTGCGCTGCACGACGTGCGGACGGGAGAGCGAGTGGCCGCATCCCGAACTGGGCTGCGGCTCGTGCGGGACGGTGGTGCTCATCGCGGTCCACCCGCTGGAGGCGGCGGGGACCCCGGCGGATCCGGCGGGGTCGCCTCCGGAGGCCGCCCGACCGGATCCCGGCGGACCAGCGGGCGGGCCCGCGGGCGGAGGCACGGGCGGAGGCACGGGCCGGCGCCCGGCGCACATCCCGTCGCCGCCGAGCGCGCCGGTGCCGCGGCCCGCGTTCCGGCCGGTGACCATCCGTACGGCCCGCGACGCGGTGGCCACGGCCGCGCTGTACCTGCGCTGGCTCGGATTCCGGGACGTACGGCAGCCCGACGGGCGCCCGATCCCGGCGGCGACCGTGGACCTGCGGGCTCCGGGCCTGGTCGCCCAGGTGGACCCGACCACGGCGCCGGCCGGGCTGCGGGCGGTGGAGTGCGTCTGGCTGAACGGACTCACGGCCTCCGCGACCAGCGTCTACTTCGCACTCGCGGGATACACGGCGGAGGCCCGGGCCCGCGCGGACGATCTCGGCATACCACTTTTCGTCATGGACCTGACCGGCATGCCACAACCGGTCAACGACCCGGCGGACGCGCTGGTCGGCCCGGACGCGTAGGCCCTCCGGGAACGGGTGTCCCCGGCAGGATCGAGGAGCTACCCCCTAAGCTCGTGGGCATTGCCTACTTCCTGCCCAGGAGAGCCCGATGAGCCTGTACGACATCCCGCTGACCACGCTGTCCGACGAGCCCACCAGCCTCGCCGCCCACAAGGGCAAGGCGATCCTCCTGGTGAACACCGCCTCCCAGTGCGGGCTCACCCCCCAGTACTCGGGACTGGCCCGCCTGCAGTTCGCGTACGAGGAGAAGGGCTTCACGGTCATCGGCGTGCCCTGCAACCAGTTCGGCGAGCAGGAGCCCGGCAACGCCGAGGACATCCAGACCTTCTGCTCGGCCGGCTTCGGCGTCACCTTCCCGATCCTGGAGAAGTCCGAGGTCAACGGCGAGAACCGGCACCCCCTCTACGCGGAGCTGGTGAAGACCCCGGACGCGGACGGCGAGGCCGGGGACATCCAGTGGAACTTCGAGAAGTTCCTGATCTCCCCCGCCGGCGAGGTCGTGGCGCGTTTCCGCCCGCGCACCGAGCCGGAGGCCCCCGAGGTCATCGCCGCGATCGAGGCGCACCTGCCGGCGTAGTACGCGCGTGGGTACCCGGGTAGTACCCACGTAGTACCCGGGTTTTGGGTTCTGGCACAGACCTTGGGGAGCGGTCGCGGAGGGTGACGGTGGCGTTCGATTTATTAGGGATGATCACGAACCCCGCCAGCCCGATTGGTTGGACACCTTCACCGGTCCCCGTCTCTGCGCGGCCATCATCGGCCGCCTCGCCTTCAACGGAACCGTCATCGAAGCGGGCACCGACGCCTGCCGCCTCGACAGCACCCGCGCCCGAGCCGAACACGCAGGGGCGCTGATCAACTGCTTCAACGCCTGGCCGGCACCGCTGAAGACCGGCCAGGCCGACGTCATCCGAGCGGGACCCGTTCTGGGGTCAAGGGCCCGGCATTCAGATGAGCTGCGATGCGCGTGACGGTCCGGGCGTTGTCCTCGAACAGATGCGCCTGCATGCCCGCCGCCTGGGCGGCCGCAACGTTGATTGCGACATCATCGATGAACAGGCAGTTTTCCGGCCGCACGTCCAAGCTGGCGCATGCTGCCTCGAAGGCCCGCAGGTCGGGCTTCTCAACACCGATCTCGTGCGAGTAGACGATCTGCTCCACCAGTTCGTCGAAGTGGTACAGCGTCGTCTCCCGCTCCCGGGCGCCGACGAAGCTGTTGCTCAGGATGCCCAGCCTGCACCTTCCGCGCAGCCCTCGCACATAGTCGATCAGCTCCTCGTTCGGCGTCCCTAGATACTCCGCCCACAGATCAGCCATGAAGGCTTCAACCTGAGGGGCGTCGAGACCCAAACGGGCCGCCACCTGCTCGTGCACCTCTCGCTCGCTGATGCTCCCAACGCTCCCAGCCCGCCACACGTCGTGCATCCGTTCATGGACAGTGCCCAGAGGCAGCTTCAGCTGCTCTTCCCACCGTTGCACCCATCCCGTTTCCGGCGTGATCTCCAGCACGCCGCCGATGTCGAGAATGACGCAGGTCGCGGTCACGCAAACTCCCCCTCTTCGTCCTGGTCTGACCAGCGAGCGCAGACCGCCCGCTCATGTGATCGACTCAGACACTGTCGTCTCTCCCTCTGGGGCGAGGTCAAGCGATCTTCGGAGCTGTGACAGTCCTGTCGCAAGCCGCCGACCCGACTCGCCTGAATGAGCAGGTGCCTTCAAAAGCTTGGTCTGTCACAGGGCTTGGAGAGCCGTCCCTGAGCGTCACTGGAGCAGGATCATCTTGCGGAGTAGTTCGAAGCCGGCTCGGCCATAGAGCTGCCTTTTGATCTTCTTGATGCGGTTCACGGCGCCCTCGATGCTGCCCGAGCTCCAGTCCAGGGTGAGCCCGGCTATCACAGCGTCGAGATCCCGGAGCAGGTGAAGCGCGAAGCCAGTGAGGCCGGGCAGCTGGCTGGCGTCGACTGCGTCGATCCAGGCAAGGAGCGTGGAGCCGAGGCGGCGGGTTCATCTCGCCGAAGTCGCGGACATGTCCGGCGGCCTTGTCCAGTTCGGGGCAGCGGGCCAGGACATCCTTCAGACCGGCGTGGTCTTCGTCGGTCAGGGTCGTGGGGTGACGGGTGAGCCAGCCGGTCACCTGTCGCACCGTCGGTGTCCGCGGCGGTGCGGCGGACGGAGCCCCGCGCAATGTGGCGATGTGCGCGCGGACCATGCCGTAGGTGACGGGAGCTTGCTCGGCCACCAGCTCGCCGTGCAGTCGGGTGACGCTGGTGCATCCCTCGGCGAATCGCCGCTCCAGGTAGGGCTTGTAGGGGTCCAGTCTGCTGGGCCGGGCCCGGTTCTCGCGAATGGTGTCCTGCCAACGTGCGGCATTCGCGTACCGGAGCACGGTGTTGAGGCCCCAGCCCAGGTGCCGGGCGATCGCCCGGCGTGAGTGACCTTGGGCAAGGAGCTCGTGGACCAGGGCGTGCGCGGCCTTCTTGCGCTCAGCCCGCCGGCCGACGGGCGCCTGGTCGTCCTGCGGTCGGCCGGAAGTCAGTCCGGTGGCCTCCGGCAACATGCCGCTGGGCAACGGGTCGCGCAGGCAGTCGCGATGGGCAGCGACACAGGTCTCCACGGCTCGGCCGAGGCCCTGCCACAGATGGAACCGGTCTGCAACCTGCAGAGCGTCGGGGGCACCGCGGCGGGCACCCTCAGCGTAGGCGCCCGCCCGGTCCCGGCAGATGATCTCAACGCCTGGGTGACGGATCAGCCACGCGGCCAGCGGCCCGGCCTCGCGCGTCGGGAGCACGTCGACCACACGATGGTCTTCGACGCTGGTCAAGACGGTGGAGTAGGTCTGGCCGCGACGGATCGCGAAGTCGTCCACGCCCAGCACACGTGGCGTGCTGAACCGTGGATCGGGCAATGCCCTGACCCTGCGTAACAAGGTCATTCTTCCCGCGCCGAAGCCCAACTGGGCAGCCAGCCGTGCGCCGGCCCGCCCGGCCAGCGCGAGCCCTACTCGCTCCAGGGCGCGGTTGAGCCTTTTGGTGGACCGTGCATGTGGGGCGGCCAGCCCGGAGAACGGCTCGGCGAACGTCCGGCGCGGGCAGTCCGCCGCTCCGCAGATGAAGCGCCGAACCGTCAGCCGGATCACGAAGCCCTGTTCAGCGAGCGGAAGGTCCTTCAGCCTGCGCTGGTAACGGTCGTGGACTCGGTCCGAGAAGCGGCCGCAGTCCGGACATGCAGCCCCGGCGGCGCGGCCTCTCGCCACCACCTCGACCGTGCCGAACGCGGTCGTAACCGCCTCGACATCCACATCGTCGATCCCCTCGAACACCATCGAGTCCCAGAACGGTGCATCGGTCAGCATGACCAGCACCATCACGCCCACAACCGACCGCAGCAGCGACAGGCAGACACCTGATGGAGCGTCATCTCTCATCGTCGGAAGACAAGGCGTACGCGGTCTCACGCGAACCCGTCTCCTCGCAATCGAACAACGGGGTAACGCTCCGCGACGACTCCCCAAGATCTGTGCCAGAACCGCGTTTTGAGCGCACAGGGGCCCCCGGACACTCCGTAGGGGCTGCTGCGCGGCTCCCCGGCGCGCTGCGCTGCGGCGCGCGCAGCAGCCCGTACGCCCCGGACGCCCTGCGCTCAGGCCAGGTCGGCCTCGTCGTACTCCCCCGCCGACCCGGCCGCGGTGAGCTCCCGCAGCTCCACCCGGCGGATCTTGCCGGACACGGTCTTCGGGAGCTCGGCGAACTCGATGCGGCGGATCCGCTTGTACGGGGACAGCACCGCGCGGGAGTGCTCGAACAGCACCCGGGCGGTCTCCGGCCCGGGCTCCCAGCCGCCCGCGAGGGTGACGTACGCCTTCGGGACCGCGAGCCGCAGCGCGTCCGGGGCCGGAACGACGGCGGCCTCGGCCACCGCCTCGTGTTCCAGCAGGGCGCTCTCCAGCTCGAACGGGCTGATCTTGTAGTCAGAGGCCTTGAACACGTCGTCGGAGCGCCCGACGTAGGTGAGGTACCCGTCGGCGTCGCGCGCGGCGATGTCACCGGTGCGGTAGAGACCGTCCGCCACGGCCTCGGCCGTGCGCTGCGGATCGTCGCGGTAGCCGGTCGTCACCCCGGCCGGCCGGGTGCGCAGGTCCACGCAGAGCTCCCCCTCGTCGGGGGACTCCTTGCCGGTGACCGGGTCCAGCAGGACGATCTCGTAGCCGGGGGCGGGCCGGCCCATGGAGCCGGGCTTGACGGGCACCCCGGGGAAGTTCCCGACCTGGAGGGTGGTCTCGGTCTGGCCGAAGCCGTCGCGGATGGTGACGCCCCAGGCGGCGCGGACCCGCTCGATGACCTCCGGGTTCAGCGGTTCCCCGGCGGCGACGGCCTCGCGCGGGGGCCTGGCCAGCTTGGTGAGGTCGGACTGGATCAGCATCCGCCACACGGTGGGCGGGGCACAGAACGTGGTCACGCCGTGCCGGTCCATCTCGGCCATCAGTCGCTCGGCGTCGAAGCGGGTGTAGTTGTGGACGAAGACGGTCGCTCCGGCGTTCCACGGCGCGAAGAGGTTGGACCAGGCGTGCTTGGCCCAGCCGGGCGAGGCGATGTTGAGGTGCACGTCGCCGGGGCGCAGCCCGAGCCAGTACATGGTGGAGAGGTGCCCGATGGGGTACGAGGCGTGCGTGTGCTCGACGAGCTTGGGGCGGTCGGTGGTGCCGGAGGTGAAGTAGAGCATGAGCGGGTCGGTGGCGAGGGTCTCGCCGTCCGGCGTGAAATCGCCGTCGGCGGCTGCCGTGTCCGCCAGCTCCAGCCAGCCGTCGGGGACCTGGTCCCCGACGGCGATCCGGGTGTAACCGCCCGGCACCTCGTCGAACTTGGCCGTGTCCTCGGCGCGCGCGATGACGTGGCGCACCCGGCCGCGTTCGACCCGGTCGCGCAGGTCGGCCGGGCCGAGCAGCGGGGTGGCCGGGATGACGACGGCGCGCAGCTTCATCGCGCCGAGCATCACCTCCCACAGCTCGCGCTGGTTGCCGAGCATGACCAGGATCCGGTCGCCGGGCGCTACTCCCTGCTCGCGGAGCCAGTTGGCGGCGGCGCCCGACCGTACGGCGAGCTCCGCGAAGGTGAGGCCCCGGCTGGTGCCGTCCTCCTCGACGATGCGCAGGGCGTCGGCGTCGTTCCCGGCGGCGATGTGGTCGAACCAGTCCAGGGCCCAGTTGAAGCGGTGGGGGCGGGGCCAGGTGAATCCGGCGCGGGCGGCCTCGTAGTCGCCGCGGCGTTCCTGCAGGAAGTCCCGGGCGGCCAGAAAACGGGCGGTGGCGTCGTCCTGTGTGCTCTCGGTCGTCATGACCGGCATCGTGCCGCCTTCGGTGTACGGACCACCAGTGCGGCGTCAGCCGTGAGTTGACCGCCCGGGAGCGCGCGGGAGCGCCCGGGACCTCGCGGGACCGGCCCGGACCGGCCCGAACCGCCCGGGATCGCGCGGAACCGGCCCGGATCGGCCCGGATCGGCCCGGACCCTTCGGGGGGCGCCCGTCAGGGGTTGATCGCCCCGAAGCGTACGGCCGCACCACCACCCCCGTCCGCCATCCCGTCCGCCATCCCTTCCACCATCAACTCCCCTTCGGCGACGATCTCCTCCTTCGCCGCCTTCGGGACCGGGTGGAACAGCTCGACGGTGAGCGCCTGCCCTTCCAGCTTCCACAAGCCGGCGAGGAATCCGTCCACGAGCAGGGTGCAGTGGGCCTGGTTCCCGGTCCACGTGCGTCCCTTGATCTCGGGGGCGACCACGCGGGCGCGGTCGGCGTGCGAGAGCAGCAGGTTGTCGAACTCCGGGAGGAAGCGGGGCGGGGCCGGGGCGTCCGCGTCGGGGCGGGGGCCGTCCGGGAGGTCGAAGAGCTCCGCGCCGTTCTCGTCCTGGAAGACGAGGAGGCCCGGGCGCAGCCGCTCGAAGGCTTCGCGCAGCCGGGTCAGTCCGGCCCAGGTCTGCATGTCCTTGACGGAGGCGGGCCCGAAGGCTGCGAGGTAGCGCAGCACGACCTCGTCCACGGGCTGCGCCGCACCGGCGGGCTTCCCGAGCCAGGTCTCGACGGTGGTGAGCCGGACCCGGCCGCTGCGCCCCCACACCCCACGGGGGGTGACCTGGACCAGCGGCAGCCGGCAGCGGGCGGCGACGGACAGGGACTGCGGGTCGGCGTCGGGCCATTCCTTGAGCAGTTCCTCGCGGATCTCGCCCATGGTGCGCGGCTCGCTCTCGACGAAGGCGCGGGCGCGCTGCGCGAGCCGGTCCAGATCCACCCCCGCGAGCCCCTTGCGGAAGTAGGTGACCTCGCGGTCGCGGGCGGGCTGGACGAGGGGCCTCAGGGCCAGGGCGTCGTGGGCGGTGTGCGTGTGGATCGTCGACCGCATGGTGACCATCCGGACGACCTCGCGGGACTCCATGAGCCCGGCCAGCTCGGCGGGCCGGAAGCCGGCGAGCCGGGCGTGCAACTGGAAGTAGGGCGGCTTCACGTTCTGCGCCTGCAGCCCGAGCAGGTGCGCGACTGCGTCCCCCGCGGACATCTCGGCACGGCTCAGCAGCAGTTGGCGTGCGAGCGTGGCACGGTTCAGAGCGCGGGTGCTGAGTACGGGGTGTGTCGTCCTGGAAGCCATGGCAGCAAAGTAGCCCCCCTTGCGGACAGCTTCCGTCCGCAACCCCGCTCGAAAGCCGACCCGCGGTGGCGCAGGGCACGGCCGGGTCGGGTCGGTTCCGGCCGCCCGGAAACATCGCCGCACAGCTGACCGAATACGGTCGGGCGCGGGCAAACGAAGTTGTCGTCAACGTCGCGGGAGTGTATTCCGAGCAGGGTCGACCGGACGCCGTCCGGGACCTCCAGGAGATCGTCGCGGCCTGCCGGGAGGCGATGAACTGACCCATGAACGGCTACGACAGGCCGGAGCGCGCCCACGTGCCGCCCTGCCGCACGCGGGGAGAAGAGGCAACACGGTGCCCGACGACATGGCCCGATGGCTGAACGAGCACGCCGACCGCTTGAACACCCTGGCTCCCGGTGCGCCGGTGGCGGACCTCAAACCGCTGGGCGAGGCCCTGCGGGGGACACGGATCGTCGGTTTGGGCGAATCCACCCACGGCACGAGTGAGTTCTTCCGGCTGAAGCACCGCATCGTGGAGTTCCTGGTCCGTGAGGAGGGGTTCACCACCCTCGCCATGGAGGCCAGCCAGTCCGCCGCCCGCGCGCTCGACGCGTACGTGCGGTACGGCACGGGCGACCCCGAACGGCTGGTCGCCCGGCTGGGCTTCTGGACCTGGCGCACCCGCGAGATGGTCGACCTCGTCGAGTGGCTGCGCGCCCACAACCGCGACCTGCCCGAAGAGCGCCGGACCCGCTTCGTGGGAACGGACCCCCAGCTCTGCGCCGACTCGGTCGAGGGCGTCGCCGCCTTCCTGTCCCGGACGGCGCCCGATCGAGCCGGGCACGTCCGCGCCTTGGACGTACTGGCCCGGGCCCGCCCGGCCTCGCTTCCGGACCCGGACCAGGCCCTGATGCGGCGCGCCGAGGAGATCGCCCGCCTCGTCGCGGACCACGCCGAGCAGTCGGGTCCCGGCCACGACGCCGACGAGGCCCTGGAGCACGCGCGGATCCTGGTCCGCGCCGCCGACCTGGTGACCCGCCCCCTCGAAGCCTCGGTCGGCGAGGACGGCGTGTACGCCGTGCGTGACCGCTATATGGCCGAGGCCGTCGCACGGCTCGTGGACGACGACCCCGAGGCGCGCATCATGGTCTGGGCACACAACGGGCACATCGCTAAGGGCACGTACGGAGAACAGGTGCCGGCCCTCGGTAGCAGACTCCGCGAACGGTACGGCGACGCCTACTACGCGCTGGCCCTCCTCTTCGGCAAGGGCTCCTTCCTGGCCCGCCGCGGCAACGATTACCAGGGCCGGCCGGTACGCCACCGCATCGGCACCGGCTTCCGCTCCCTGGAGGCCCGGCTCGCGCACGCCTTGCCCGGCGACTACTACGCGGACCTTCGCGCCGCGGATTCCCCTGCCGGCGCCGCGCCCTGGCTGCACGCCCCGCACGCACAGCGCAGCTTCGGCGCCAACGTCCCGCGGTTCCTCTACCGCTTGAACACGGCCCCGCTCGTTCCGGCCGAGGACTACGACGGCATCGCGTTCGTAGCACGCTCGACCTGCTCCCACGTGCTGCCCGCGGCGGAGGACTGAAGCTCCTTCAGGGCCACAGGTCGAGCACGCTCGCGCCGCTACGTCGTGCAGACCTGCGCGCCGGCCGGCGCCGTACGTAGTGGCCGGCCGGGCGGAGTCGGCTACGACGCTCCGCACGCGGCCAGTGCGGTTCGCGCCAGTGCGCGCAGCCAGGTGTGGGCGTGGTCGCTGTCGTAACGCTGGTGCCATGACAGGTACACCGGTGCCGAGGGGAGTTCGAGAGGCAGGGGGAGCACGACCAGGCCGAGCTCGGCAACCGCGGTGCGCGTGGTGATTTCGGGGATGCTGATCACGAGGTCGGTGCCGCGCGCGAACTCCAGCGCCGCAGCTTCCGTGGGGGCGGCCGCCACCACCCGGCGGGCGAGGCCGAGCCGGGTGAGGGCGTCGTCGAGGGCATTGCTGAGGTTTCCGCGTCGCGAGACGGTGACGTGTTCGGCGGCGGCGTACTGCTGTGCGGTGACGGTTCCGGCGCGAGTAAGGGGGTGCCCCTGCCTCACGACGGCGACGAGGCGGGTCTCACCCACGTGCTCGGCGCGGATGTCCGGTGCGCTCGGGCGATTGGCGTTCGCCTCCAGATCGACCTCGCCGCGTCGCAGTTCAGGGGTGTCGGTGCTCGATTCCGCGACGAAGCGCAGCCGCACGCCCGGTGCCTGTCCGCGTACGGCCGCGAGCAGCGCGGGGCCGCTGAGGGCGACCAGGGAATCGTGCCAGCGAAGTGTGAAGGTGCGTTCCAGCGTTGCCGGATCGAGTTCACGGCTCGGTGCCAGCACGCCCCGGACCTGCTCCAGCAGTTCGTGCACCTGTTCCCGGACGGCGATGGCGTAGGGCGTCGGGGTCATGGTGCGGCCGGTGCGCACCAGGATCTGGTCCCCGGTCGTGCGCCGGATCCGGCCCAGACTCCGGCTCATCGCGGGGGCGGTCACGTGCAGGCGTGCGGCCGCCCCGGCCACGCTGCCCTCCTCCAGCAGCGCGTCGAGCGCGGTGAGCAGATTCAAATCCAATTGCATGGGAGTAATCCCAGCCGTGTTTGACATGCATTTGATGTTAACGGAGGGGGTGGATAGCTTCGTCATCACGGCGCAGGACGGAACGCACGGCCCGGCCCGAGATCTTCTTCAACACCCCTTGCTCAGACGGGAGTACCACCATGTCCGAAACCCTTCAGACCCCTGACGCCGGCTTGCTCGATCAGACCGTGGCCGCCGTGCGCGCCGCCGGTTCGGCGCTGCGGGAGCGGTTCGGTGAGGTGGTCCGCTATCAGACCCGCGAAGAGTTGATGCGGGCGCTCACCGTCAACGACGACACGGCCCTCAACATCCTGCGCCCCCGCCTCACCAGCCTGCGCCCGGCCGCCAGTTGGGTGGAGGACGAGCTGGACGGCGGGGCGCTGCCGCCCGGTGAGTGGTGGGTCGTGGACCCGGCCGAGGGCAACGTCAACCACCTGCACGCCCTGCCCGAGTGGGCGGTGACCGCCACCCTCGTGCGCGACAACCAGCCGGTACTCACCGTGGTCCACCTGCCGCTGACCGGCCAGACCTACACCGCGCTCACCGGCGCGGGAGCCCACCTCGACGGCCGGCCCCTGCACGTCTCCCAGACCGCCGACCTCGGCCTGGGCATCGTGGCCACCAGCCAGGCCCGACCCGACGAGGACGACAACGTCGTCCGGCGCGTCGGCTCCTCGATCACCGCGATGCTCTTTGACGCACTCGTCGTCCGCACCGCCGTACCCGCCACCCTGCACCTGACGAACGTGGCCGCCGGCCGGATCGACGCCTTCTGGCAGTTCGCCGGCGCCCGCGCGGACCTACTGCCCGGCGCGCTCCTCGTCACCGAAGCCGGCGGACGCATCTCCGACGCCCAGGGCCGCCCCTGGACCCCGCAGAGCCACAGCTTCCTGGCCACCGCACCCGACATCCACGCCCAGGCCGTCGCCACCCTCTCCCGCTGACCGAACACCACCCCACCCGCACACACGTCGAGGAGTCTCCACCCCCCAGCCGCTTCAGCACCTCGGGTCGTTCCTCGTCCTCGAGGTCTGCGGTCCAACCCACCGCACGGAGCCGCTCACGCCCGCCGTCGAGCCCGAGCGTGGTCCCCAGGTGTTCGCCCGCCACACCGAAAGCCTCGAGCACGGCTCCGTTCTGATCGGCTTTCTCCCCCGTGGCGAACCGGAACATCGCCTGCGGAACCCTGCGCATACCGTACCTACTCCCCCACTCCCCTCTTCCGCCATCCCTGCGGCACTGCGAACTCCACCGTAGGGGGCGGATCCGAAGCCCGGCCTCGATTCGCTGTCATCACTGTGACGGCTGTCATGGTGGGGCTACTCCGTACTTTCGAACGGATAGACGAGACTCTGCGCACCCCGGATGCCGGAGACCAGTACGTTGCCGCTCAGTCGGTAGGGCAGGTGCTTCAGCGGCTCCAGGATGATCCGTACGGTGACCGGCGCCGTTCCCTCCTCCAGGCCGGAGACGACAACGAGGAAGAAGTCGTCGCTCGCGACCGCCCGCCGGAACTCCGCGGGCGTGAGCTGGATCGTGTCCGGCTCGGCACCGCCGTACGTCTTGAGTTCGTAGAACCGGGCCAGCTCGTCCACCGCGTCCGCGCCCAGGCCGTGCTGGGCCCTCAGGTCACGCAGCTCGGTCTCGTCCAACGCCAGTGCCGAGCGCACGAGGTCCAGCGCCACTTTCTCCTGCTCCACGGTCGTGTAGGGACGCACAGAGGTGCGCTGCTGGGGGATGGCCGAGCCGGACCGGGGCTGCGACAAACCGGACAGGCCCCTCCTCGGGGCGGTGCCGGTCGCGGGCCCGGCCCCGGATCGCGGTGGCGTGAGGGTCCCGCCGTCCACGGCGAGACGGAGGGTGCTGGGGTCGACCAGCCGGCGGAACACGGCGGTGGGCTGCCCGGCCGGGACCGAGGGGAACCTGCCCGGCTCGATCACGGGCGGTACGGGTCGCCGGTCGTCGGTCGTCGGCGAGGCTCCCGCAGGCGGGCGCCTTCTGGTCGCGTTCGTCCGGCCGCGTCGGTCCACTTCGTCCTGCATCCCCCTGAGTCGACGGTCACGTTCGGCTGCGGCGGCTTCCCGATCACGGCGCACCCGGTCCTCCGCGAGGCTGAGGTCCACGGCGGTACGGCCCTGCTCCGCCCGGTCGTACGCGGCAGTCCAGGCGAGGGCCGCCTCCCGGCGGTGCCCCGGGAACCGGGCGGCGATCGAGGCACCGCCCGCGGAGGGCCTGTTGACCGCCGACGGTTCGCGGACGTGCAGGGTGCCGAAGGCCCAATCGACAGCGGCGTCGACCGCCACTTCGGCCGAGGTGCCGGGCAGCTCCACCCGGCAAATCAGGTCCGGTGTCACGCTCACCGTGAGTGCCGCGAGATCCTCCCAGGAACAGTCCAGGCTGCGGGCCACCGCAGGAGCGTTGCGCTGCAGGTCCTCGCGCAGATGGGTTACGGCCGCACGGACCAGTTCCGTCGCGTCCGGATCGTGCGACGCGGCGGTCGTGCCGTGCACGTCGAGTTGCTCCGCCCCGATCCACGTGAGGCGCAGGGCGCCCGCCAGCGGTTCGAACTGCTCCAGTTCCGCTCCCGGCCGCCACACTGCGTGCTCCCGGCCCAGCCCCTCGGCGACCATGGGATCCTCGACCGCGTACACCGGCCTCTTGCTCAACCAACCCTTGCTGGTGACCAGGGGCAACCCACCCAGCCGTCCTGCCGTCAGCTCCTCCGGCCGGACGGCGGCCGGGTCGCAGAGCATCTTCAGCGTCTCCAGGACGACCGACTGGGTGGTTCCTTCCGGAACGTCCCGGCGCCCCCTCTTGTCCTGCTGCGCCATCTCCCTGATCACCTTCACCGCGTCGTCAACGGTCGGACGGCGCGCCCCGAGCCGCGTCCAGAACGCCTCGCCACCGGGGAACGTGGGAGCGAAAGCCCGAGCCGCCCCGAACAGCGGCTCACCGATCAGGCACTCGGCTGGGGGTCGCCAGCCGGAATTCGTGAGGACCAGCCCCTCGCCCGTCGTGAAAGCACGGAGTACCTCGTTGAACGGCATGTCGCCCGACACGCCAGAAGCCGCCCTTCCGGCGACGCGCTCGGCCAGCGCCTCGTAGACGATCAGTGCGGCCGGGGCGTTCGGGCCGGCCCCGTCCTTCTCCTCACGACGGAGCCGCCGCAGGCACTCGACGAGGTCCCAGGTACGGGCGTCGCCGACCACCTCCAACGCCCGTAGCACCTCGGTACGGCGGCGCGCCTGGTCCTGGATCTCCGGGTGCAGGAAGTACGCGTCCCCGGCCCCGTAGACGGCCACGGTGCCCGTGGTGCGGGTACGGAGCCTGAACGGGCTGGAAGGGGTGCCGCTCCGATCGTCCAGCCATGCCACATCGCGCAGCTGCCAGAGCCAGAAAGCGGCGGTTCGCCCTCGGTGCTGCCAGGAGTGGTAGTCGAAGGCCGCGCTGACCTCGGCACGTTCGGAGAAGCGGCTCCACGAGCGGCCGAGTACGTGGAGGAGCGCGGCCGCCCTGCGCCGGCGGCGGGCGGGATCGTCATCCTTTGCGATGTCGGTCGCGACGGAGTACAGGTCGGGGCAGTCGTAGTCGTCGAGGGTGTAGGTCGCGAGGAGGGCGTCCAGGGCTTTCGTGCGGGCCTCCGGCCCCGAGGCGAGACGTGCGGGCAATCCTCCGGGACCTCGTTCGAACCGCGCGCGCTGCCCACGATGGCTACGCGGCCGTGGGGCGGTCTCCGCGCCGAGCAACCGGAGGAACCTCAGCGCCCCGATGCTGCCGCCCTGCAGCACTTTGGCGTAACGGGGCTTCAGCCATACCGGCCCGGAAGCCGCGCGGGCCGCGAAGGCGAAGCTCTCGTCGCGCTCGGCACTGTCCAGCCCGGACGGGAGATAGGCCCGGGCGGGGGCGGTCTTGACGTCCTCCCGTTCCCCGTCGACCGTGTAGCGGTGGCCCTCCAGCCGTACGGCCAGGCCGACCCCTCTGCCCCAGGGCTCGCGTCGCTTGTCCGGCACGTGTGCGAAGCCGTCCCGCAGCAGCATGAGTTGGCTGTCCGTCAGAGGCAGGCCGACAGTGCTGCCTCCTGCGGACCCGAAGTCCGCGATCCGCCGGATCACCGCCGCCGGATCATCGTCGCCGAGCAGCACGTCCTTCTCACCGAGCCATTCCCGCACAGCCCGCGCGTCGTCGGTGTCGGCCAGAAACGCCGGATGAATCTCACGGGCAAGCCCCAGTTCGACCGCGAGCCCGCGCGGGGCCGCGGAGAACATCACTGGGGCCGCGCCCCGCGGGCGGTACCGCGCGCCGGAGTTGTCCACGAGCCACTCGTGTGACAGCAGGCAGACGCTCCAGCCCGCTTCGATGACTCGCGCGGCCAGTTGCACCGTCACCTGCGGTGACCGCCTCTCGTCGCCCAAGAGGCCCCTCGCGTCATACACGTCGACTCGGGCCGGCGCGCTGGCCCCGTGGTTCTCCCAGTCCGACAGCACCTCCCGCCACCGGCCGTCCGGATCACGCATCGTCTGGGGCAGCGTGGACGGCACGTCGGCCAGGCGGGCGACCTCCTCCTCCGTCACGACGCCCTCGAGTGCTTCGTCCTCCACGGCAAGGGAGTCGAGACGGAGCGGCCCCTTCCCCGGCACCTCCAGCAGCAGCTTCGCGGACACGAGCAGTCGGGCCTGGTCGAGCAGTCGGCGCTCCAATGCGGCGCCAGGGCCTTGGGCGTCACGGACGTCCCCGGGCAGCGGAACAGCGCCCCACGCATGGACTGGGTCCTGCCTGAACTGCCACAGAATGGCCGCCGTCCACAGATCGGCCACCAGCGGAACCAGCGCGGTGTTCCACGGGGTCTCGTCGAGCTTCTGCCGACTGGCGAGCGGGTCGAACTGGGCGCTCACCCAGAGGGCCGGCCCGATCTCCTCGACCGGCAGGCCGACATGGATCCGGCCGGGACCACCGTGTCCGAGCGACAGGGCGACGGCGATCGTGGTGGTGGGTCCGGCGGCCTTGTGGGCCCTGGCGACTCCGGTCGGGCTCGGAACTGTGGTCCGGCACACCAGCCACCGGGGGCCGGCGTCGGCACGCGCGAGATGGGTCTCGACTTCGACCGGCCCACCGGCCTCGGTCTTGAATGCGGGTCCGGGCTCCCGGGTCAGGGCGAGCCGGCGTCGGACGTCGCCCCGAGCGTCGAGGTGCGTGACACCGGCCACCCGACCAAGGAACAGCAGCGCGCCGGCCGACCAGGAGTCGAGCCACTCGTCCACCGTCTCCGCGGCGAGGACGTCCTGCTCCAGAGGAATGCGGAGCACGGTCCAGGCTTCGTCGGCGAACCAGTCCGGCACGGCGAGCGGTTCGGCGACGGAAACGTACGGGTCCCCGATGCGGACCCTGTAGTGGCCGTTGTGCACTTCCAAGTGGGGCGAGAGGGACTGTAGGGTCATCAGTCCGATTCCGAAACGCCCCGTCGACTCGGCTTGGTCGGCCTTGCTGGACAGCCACGGCAGAGCTAGGGCCACCACGTTGGGCAGCCGTACCGGGGCGCCGTTGTGGGCGACCAGTAGGTCCCGCTCCCTAGTGAGGACGCGTACGTCGGTGGCGCCGAGGTCCTCCGCGTTCTGGACGATCTCGGACAGGCCCTGCAGCCGGTCGCTCGACAGATTGCCCGCGTGGCCCCTGGTACGGTCGAACGCATGGCGCACCAGCCCCGGCAGGGCCGCGAACAGCGCCCCCAGGTGCTCGACCGCCGCCTCGGTCGCTGCCCGCCCCTCCGGCTCCGGTACGTCGTCCGCCTCCCTCATTCCCTCCTGGTCGAGGAGCCGTTCGGCAAACCGGCGGGCCCGTTCCACCGCCTCTGTGCTAGGCGTCGCCATGTACCTCGTCCTCGCTGTCCTCATCCGTGTCGAAGTCGAACGTGAGCTGGCCGGAGCCGTTGCGGACGACGGGCCCCGCGACCGGTCCCGCCGTCGGGTCCACCGTCTCCTCCTCGTCGTGCGGCAGCGCGTACTCGTCCGCGAGCCGCGCCAGGTGGAGGGCGAGCGGCAAGCCGAGCACGTCCCGGTAGTCGTCCTTGCAGATGCGCTGCTGGTGGACGAACGCGGCCCATGCCTCGGGGTCGTCGCCGGGCTGGAGGCAGGCCGGGGTGAGTTCCAGGAGTTCCGGGTTCCACGCGTTCGCCGTCGGCCGGTGGGCGCTCCGGCCGACGGGGTTGACGTGAGGGGTCAGCTTCGCGTCGTCGTTCGTCAGCTTCGTCTGCGTGCTCGCCTTGTCCGCAGTGCTGTAGAAGACACGGCCGGGAGCTCCGGGCTCGTGGGGCACCCACAGTCCCATGCCGAAGCCGCCCCGCTGTTGCCCGGCGAGATCGGCCTCGCGCTCCTCCCTCTCCGCCCACCACTGTGGCGTCTCATCACGGCCGCTGTCGGCGACCCTGACGACCCTGAGGTGCTTGCCGTAAAGACCGATCCGTTGCGCAGGACCGCCGTCTAGCCCGATCCGGTCGGCCTCCAGCCCGCCGTTGGTGAGCCACGACCAGCGCTTGCGCACGTCCTGTGCGTGGGCAAGGAGCAGGGTCGGCTTACCGCGCAGGCTCGCCAGGGTCCTCCTGATGAAGGCCGCGGTGACGGCCGACTGTTGTGCCGAGGTCCTCAGGTCGCTCCCGCGCACTCGTCCGGTCAGGGTCCGCAGCAGGTCCGGGTAGGGCATCCACTCCGATGCGTCCGCGGTGCGCCCCAGGACGCACGGTGCGTCCGGGCGGAGCAGCACCGCGATCGGTGTGAACTGTGCCTTGCCCGTGGGGCCGTCGACCCGGCGCTCCACCAGGTGGAAGGCGACCTGGTTCAGTCCGGGAGGAATGCGGTCGCCGAGCGTGTGCCGGGGCACGAGGCGCATCCCGGTCTGGCGGAGCCCGTCCGCCCAGGCCGCTTCGGCCCGCAGGACGGCGTCCTTCTCGGCGTCGGCCTTGTCCATGGTGGTGTCCAGGGGCCGGATGAACTGGGTGACCAGGCCGGCGTCCGCGCACCCGAGCCTGATCGCGTGCTTGGGGTCGGTGCGCCTCGCGGGGCCCTGGAACGCTTCGCTTCCTTCCAACTCGACGAGGGCGATCCGCGCCCCGGACACCCGCGCCCGGAGGCGGACCATCGTCTCGGCCACCCGTCCGCGCCGCTCGCGGATGGCTCGGTCGTGCTCCTGTCCCGCGCGCGGTGCCGGGCCCTCCGTACCGAGAGGGGATCCCAGCTCACCGAGCGGGTGGGCGTGGAGCCGTACGGTGAGGTCCCCGGCCTCCCACACCCATGTCTCCGGTCCCTGTTCACATCGGAATTCCTTGAGACCGAGTGCGCCCTCCGCGATTGCCGCGAGCCGGTCCCGCTGGTCATCGGTCTGGTGGAGCAGGAGGCCGACGAGGTCGTCACCGTCCAGCGTCGAGGCGAGTGCCGCGCGGCGCACCCGTGCGTTCTCCGCCGCCGTCCGTTCCGTCCGTTCCAGGACGGCGGCGAGCTCTTCGGCCGTGGCGTTCTTGGGCATGGCGGGCCGCTTCGTGAGCTGCCTGACGGGCGGGCGTCCGTACCGACTCCGCCGGAGCTTCGGGGCGGGGACGAAATCGGGGGCCAACGCCCGCTCTGCCCACTCGATGAGGCGGCGGCGTTCGCTGGGCATGAGCCCGGTTCCGATGGGGTGCCTGCCCATGGCGGCCTGATGGCCAACCGCCAGTCCGATGCCGTCCCTTCCGTGTCCCGTCCAGTGGTCGGCCTCTTTCACCAGCCGATCGACCGAAGGGAGACCGTCGAGCGCTGCAACCGCCGCGAGCATGCCGCCGGGTCCGCCCTGCCGCCAGTCCGTGGTGCCGTTGCGCCACTGCAGCATGGCTACCGACAGCCGCTGGGATACCGGCCCGTCCGGCACGAGCGGGTTCTCCGGCAGCAAGTAGACCGAAACGCCCTTGCGGGCGGGCATCCAGACCTTTCCGGTGACGAACCGGCGGATCCCCGCGCTGAGATGGATCCGTGGCACCGGCGAGAAGGGAACGGTGCGTACGCCGACGCGGATGGTGGCCGCGTAGTAGGACGGCTTCTGCTCGCCGCCCCTGCCCGCGGGCCGGTACTCGATCGGCGGCCACGACATCAGTTCCGCGCTGCTGTTCCCTGCGTCGTAGCCGCCACTGGCGCCGGCGACCTGGTGGAACGTGAGCTGCTGGCCACCGTGCTCGTAGGCACCTTCACGGGCGATGCGTGCGGCCAGTTCGTCGGGGAGTAGCCGGTATGCCAAACGGGCGGGCACGGCGGTGCCGCCGGGAGACGGCTGCTGCTCGATCAAGTCGACGGTGTCTGCCCGCCAGGCCAGGGTTCCGGTGTCCAAGTCACGGAAGCACTCCATGAGCAGACGCCGTGCGGCCGGGTCTTCGGGATCGCGGATGAGGCTCCTGAGCCACGTGGCGGCGTAGAGGTTGGCCACCGCGGCGGGGAGCGGCTCGGCGCAGTAGAGCCAGGGGGTGTCCGCTCCGAAGGTGGCGTTGGAGGCGACGGTGACGACGTCCGGGGCGGTGGCACGGATCAGCTGGTTGATCTCCCAGGTGGGGATGCGACGCGGACCGGACCATCGGCCCTCCGGCCGGCCGTGGTCACGCAGTCGGCCGAGCGGCTCCTCCCAGTGGGCGGGCAGCGAGAGGGTATGCCGTAGGACGGTGAACGGCCCCTGTGCCGGATCGGGCACATACGAGGCGGTCCGGACGTGCTGGTACGCCATGCTGTGGGTCTCCTCAGATCGGAGGGAGGTACGAGAGCGGGAAGGGGGCGGGCAGAGCGGCCTCAGCCCATGCCGACCAGGGCTCGATAGAGCGGCTCGTAGAGTTCACGGACGAGCGACTTGTCGATCGGGGTGGGTTCCGGCGGGGCCTCGGCGCCGTGAACCACGACGTCGGACTCGTCGAAGTAGGGGGCCAGTACGGCGCGCATGCTCGCCAACAGACTGGTGTCCGGTGTGTCGACGGCCTCGAATCCTGCCTCGCGGGGTGAGAAGGCAGCGTCCACGAAGGCCACCCTGGCGGGTACTCCACCGCGTACGAGACGGCCGATCACCTGCCACATCACGACCAGCTGGTCCCATGTGAAGGCGACCTTTTCCTCGTCCCGAAGGCTGGACCAGGCCAGTCGGCGGGTCAGGTACCGGTTCCACTGGCGACGGGCGCGACTGCGGAAGCCGATGGCGGCCTGGTGCGGTGTCGCCGCCGCGAGCGTCGCCTGCGTGAAGACCCGCCCGGTGTCGCGGAGCTGGCGTACCGCCCAGTCGTTGATCGACTGGATGGCGAGGGCGATGTCGTCGGGCCGGGGGTGCGGGCGGGCCAGGAAGTAGACGCTGCCGATGGCCGCCTTGCCCGTGCTCAGCACGATGTTGTGTCCTCGTTCGACCGCGAGCAGAGGCGCCACCAGGAGCTCACCGCCCACCTTCGCGAAGGAACGCACATCACCTCGGGTCAGGGTGCGCACAGCGGGATCCTCCGGCAGCCGGGCCCAAGCGGTATCGACGTCCGCGTCGTCCGAGACCAGCTGCACGACCCGGCCGTTCCACTCGGGCACGCCGTTGAGGTACTCGGCCGCGCGCCGCGCTTCGTCGTAGCTGCCGACGAGCAGCAGGATGCGCCGTCGGTCCTGGTCGGGGATCTCGTCCAGCTCGGTGTCGAGCATGCTCGACGCGCCGGGCAGGCTGCGGTCCGGGACCGCGAGCTGCCGGAGCATCTCGACGAGCGCCTGGGGCCGCTCCTGCGGACGACAGCCCGACAGCCTCAAGGGCCGCGGCCCTTCGCTCCCCGGCCAGTGGAGGAATTCCTTGCGGAACTCGGTGCCGAGGACGGCCTCGACTTCCTCGTCGCGCGGTCGGAGCACGGCCCCCACCTCGGCGTGCAGGTGGTACCGGCTGGAGGTGCCGGCCCAGCTGGTCGCGGACATGAGCAGCACGTGGGGGGCGGGTCGGCCGTCCACCCTGCACAGGTCGCCCATCCGCATGAGGAGTTCGCGGCCCACCCCGTTGCAGTGGAAGAAGCGCAGCTCACCGCTGCGGTCGCCGTCACGCTCCGGGTCCGTGAGACGGAACTGGAAGCCGAGGACGTTGCCCATCGGCGATTCGGGGATGACCGCCTCGTAGTCCTTGGGAGGCCTGCGGGAGAGGACGTTCGAGGCGTTCTCCAGGTGGAGTGCGGCCTCGACCCGCGGCCAAAGGATGGTCATGAAGTCGAGTCGGCTGTGGAGCGCGGCGAGGAGCAAGGTGAACTCGAAGCGCCGGGCCTGTACGTCGATCCGGTCGAGGACTCCGGAGTCGTGACCCACCACGGAGGTGAGGGCGGATCGGAGCCGTTCGCGGGTGCGGGCCCCCTGGGGGGCGTGGAGCAGTTCGAGGGTCAGGTGGACGAAGGTGTTGACCAGAGGGGTCACCTGGTCGTCGTCGCCGGTGATCTCGTGTTCGTGCAGGGGGTCGTCCCGGAAACGGAGCAACGCCTCGTCCAGCAGCCGTGCTGCGGGCGGCGGCTGATCTCCCGCGTTCCGGCCCGGGAACCAGCTGTCGATCAGCAGGTTGTGCAGGGTGAACGCGCTGAAGTAGTCCACGCTGATCCATTGCCGTAGCTCTCCGTCCTTGACCAGGAGGGAGTAGAGCCGGTCGGTTGCGGCGCTCACGGTGTTTACGGCGTTCGTCCAGTCGTCGACGTCGCGCTCGGACAGCTGGAGGCGGCCGTCTCGGGCCATCTGCTGGAACTTGTGCACGGCGACCTCGTCGAACCAGGAGTTCGGATAGGTGCCGACGAGGGTGCTTGCCGGGGCGAACACCGTGTCGAGCTGCATCTGCACGCGGTCCGCTTCGTCGACGATGATGAGGTCGCTGAGTCGGCAGGCGAGTTCCAAGTAGCGGATCTGCTCATCGTGCTGGTGCTGGGGAACAGCACTGTGGACCAGCCCGGCGGGGGTCGCGACCCATACGCGGGCGTCGACGAGGTCCCGGGCGCCACGGTGTCTCGGGCAGCGGTTCCACAACGGGCACAGTCGCCTCTGGGGATTGGTGCGCGGCCTCCGGACTGCCGGACTCTCCGCTTCCAACAACGGATCATCAGGGGTCTCTTCCTGGTCCACGGCCGGGTACAGCCCGAGGCACGGGGCTTCCCTGATGCCGAGGGGCCTGCGTGCCTCCATGCCCCGCAGCACGTCCACGGGGCAGGCGCTGCTCAGGTACGCGAAGCCGGAGTGGTCGTGCCCCAACATGGTGTCGGCGCCCGCCACCGCGGCACGGCGGTGCAGCCGTCCGATGTTCCGTTCTCGCGTGGAGTGGCCGAGGACGGGTGCGGCCGGTACCCCCAGCCGGTTGAACAGCTCCACGACGGCCAGGGCTTCGGCCACGTCGCCGACCACCAGCGTGACGCGGCGCGACGTGTGGGTGACCAGGTGGAAGGTGAGGATGTCGCGAAGTGTCGATTTGCCCGCACCGACCATGCCGACCATGTGGAGCAGCTGGTCGATCCTCAAGCGTTCGCCCCGGGCGAAGCGGCCGAGGGCCTCGTCCCGAACGAGAAGCCGGACACGGCTCAGTCGATCGCACCATCCGTTTCGGGAACCGTCGGCGGCCTCCTCGGCCCCGTCCATGGCTTCGGCGGCCGTCTCGAGTTCCCTCCAGGTGACGTCGATGGGTTCCCCGAGCCCGGCGGGCAGCGCGTCCAGGGCGTGCGACCTGGGCAGGGCACCGGGCAGCAGGTCGTCGGTGATCTGGACCGAGTGGATCCGGTCCTGGGCCCGGAAGGTGTGCTCGCCCGCCTCGGCGAGCGGGAGACGGCGGGTCGCGAACTCGGGCCCGGAGGTGAGCAGTTCCTCGAACACCTCGAAGCGGCGCGTCGCCCGGGCCGGTACGCGTCGGTGCGGCACCGCATCGACGCCCGCCAGGTCGTATCCGCGCAGCTGCTGCGGCACGCGCAGGTACGCCTCCAGCGCCTCTGCCCAGGCGTGTCCGCGTCTGAGGACCCACAGGTGGTGGCGTGCGCGCAGAATGCGCAGCCGCTGTTCGTCGGAGCGCACGTCCCCGAACGCCTCGCTGTAGGGGTATCCCCCGAGCAGTGGCCACACGTCGATCGCGGCGCGCGTGGGCGCCACGCTCTGCAGCAGGTACAGACCCAGCTCAACGTCGAGGAGATCGGCGGCCCGGAACGAACCGAGACCGTCCGGCCATACGTCGGTGAGTTGGCGGGGCGAGCAACGACGGTGCCAGCCGCTGCGATCACGCATGGCGGTCTCCTTCGGAGCGGGGGAACGCGATTTCCGTCCGGCCGGCGACCCGCCCGGTGATCTGCTCGGCCACGAGACGCAGGAAGGTCCGGTCGTCGAGCAGGGTGATGCACCCCATGAGCCCCTCCGGGAGGTTCCGGCGGAACTGTCGTCCGTACGCCTCGTTCTCGCGGAACCGATAGCGGGGCACGACCACGAAGGCACGGTCGAAGGGCGGTTCGGTCCGGAACGGGGTGAGCGTGCGAGCGAGCAGGACGGGGTTGACCCGGTCCTTGACGTCCACGGCCCAGTACCGGCCACCGGGCAACGGGACGCGCAGGTCGTACGCGTCGAACTGGGGCCACATCTCGGAGTCGATTCCGAAGCGTCTTTTGAGGGCCACCCCGATGTCGTTCTCGGCCAGGCCCGGGCTGGTGACGAACATCCGCAGCGGGCGACTGAGCTGGTACAGCCCGCTGCGGTCGGAGCGTACGGGGACCGCGGTGGCGGCCGTGGCGTCACGGCGGCAGCGGTCCAGCTCACAGCGGTGACCGCCACCGGGCAGCGGCACCATCAGGCAGCGGCAGCGGCCGCACTGCCGGTAGCCGCCGCCGTCGCTCCGATACGTGACGGGAACGGGTTCGTAGCACTGCCTGATGACGTGGTGGAGCAGAAGTCCGCACTCCGGGTCCCCACCGAGCAGCGCGAGCTCCGCTCCGGTGAGCACGGGCCGAGAGATCAGCAGGGACCGGAAGGCGGTATATGCCTCAGGCGCGCCTGCGGCCCGGCACACGGTGAGGGCCTCCAGCATGCGCTGGTTCTCGAAGATCTCGGCGGCGGGGTCCGCCGCGTCGACCTGCCATTCGAGGCAGAGTTGGTGCGGCAGCCTCGTCTGGGGATCCACGAGCGTACCGGCAGCCCCACGCGCTTCGGGAGGCAGCTTCAGCGGCCATTGCCTCAACGGTCGTTCGCACGCCCAGCGCACCATCCCGGGGACGCTGCCGGGCGGTTCGACTTCGCTCCGCAGGCAGTGCAGGACCAGACGGTTGTACGCGTTCTGAACCTTGGCCGGATAGACGGGGTGGGACACGCCGCGCTGCCGGGAGAGACGGACCAAGGCACTGGCGACCTCCCGGAGCAGGGATTCGTCCGATCCCACGACGGGTCGGGGCGATGGGGCGGATCGGATGACCTCGGCACTCCGTGTGGTCTGTGTGCTCATGCCGCTTCCGCCGTGTCGGCCGGGGTCTGAGCGCTCGGGCACCATCGCGATACCGGACATTGGCGACAGTGCCCGCCGGGCTTCGCCTCCCACGCGCGGTCCGAGCGCCAGGGGCCGGCGTACCGACGGAGGACGGCTTCCGCCTTGGCCAGGCGCTCCGCGTCCATCAGGTCGATCACGTGGGGATCGGATCCGTCGGGACGCAGGACTTCCAACTCCACCCTCGATCCGGAGGGGTCGCCGCCCAGTTCCGCCCGGGCGAGCAGGACAACGGCGAGAGCGAGCTGCGGATACACGTCAAGGAGGTCCTTGCCGATGCGGTGCGGGGTGCGGGTCGTCTTCAGTTCGCGCCAGATCCAGGAACCGTCCTCCTGGTAGAGCAGGTCGGGCTTGACCACTACCAGGGCCTGGGCCGCCGTGTCGTGGAACACCCGGGTCGGTTCGCACTCGACCCGCTCGATGGCCTCCGGAACCTGGAAGGGGCACGAGTCCACGTGCTGCAGGAGCATGCCGCGCCCCGTCTCCGCCTCCTCGTCCGGCACCCTCCACCGGCCGGTGGTCCAGTTCTCCCCGTACGGGGGCATGTCGTCGCGCGTACAGGGGACCGGGCCCGTGCGGCGGTGCAGCGCCTCGATCCAGCCGTGCACGGCCTGACCGAGCTTGGCCGCGTCACCGTACTCGTCGGCCTTCGGCAGGTGCAGGGAGCGCAGCAGTGATTGCGCCGGGCACGCGGCGTGGTACCTGAGGTCGCTGATGGACACCTTGCGAAGCGGCAACCTACTTGAGGGCAGGGCCAATACCCCCGGGGAGCGGGGCACGGCGCCGCACCCGGTGAACTGCTTGCAATCGAAGCAGGCGGACCCGGGGCGCTCTGGGCCGCCCCTGACCACGCTCCTCACGTGGGCGTCACCGTGGGCCTCGTAGTACGCCCTGGCCTCCTTCGCCGTTCCGTCGAACTGAACGGTCCGTGATCCGTCACCCAGGCCGACCTCAATGATCCTGATTCTCGCGACGCGCCCTGGAGGTCCCTGAATCGCGAACTCCTCGTTCCAGCGACGCGGCCACGCCGCATCGGCCCCGAACGCCGCGGTGTACGCGGCGACCGCGATCTCGCCCCGGCTCGACGTGCGTGCGTCCCCGTGTCTGAGCCTCCGGTACTCGCGCACGGTGCCGTCGGCCGACTGGTAACGGCGCCACCATGCGTAGAGCTCCCAGCGCCGACCGTTGTCCTTGTGCACCGCCCAGTACGGCCGGACGGGCACGAAGGGGTCCGGACCCCGGCTCGTGTACTGCCGCACCGCGTGCTCCACGTAGATCCGGTGCCCCTCGTGCAGGGCGGGCTGGTGGCCGCACAGCGCGTCGAGCGCCTCCTCCACCGTGGAGCCGCTGAACTCGATCCGGTCCAGCACCGCACACACAGGACCCAGCGTGAAGGTCTCGTGCTCCTCCCGCGGAAGCTGCGACGGCACCCTTGCCCGAAGGCCCGGCCGGGCCTTCGCCGCGTCGCGGGACGGGCAGCCGTGCGCCTCGTCCGTTCCCCCTCCGGTGCCCGGCCCGATCCTGACCGGCCCCTCGTTCCCCGTCATCCATTGCGGCGCACGCCACGGCGCGTCGTCGGTCACGGCTTTCCCCTCCCGGTCGAAGCACGGAGATCCACCGGCCGTCGCTAACCCCGAGGCCGTGTCGCCGAGCGTAGCGCACAACTTTGGAACTCCTTGGAGGAGTTTGGAAATGAAAGGAATCGGCGGTAGAGTGCGCCCATGACGGCATCGCTGGAGGATCTCGAGGAACGCCTGTCGCGCCTTCGCGCCCTCCTGCGAGAGGCCAGACGGGCCCGCGACAACGTGGCCACCGCCCGCATCCGCACCGAGCTCCGCGAGGCGGAAGTCGCGTGGGAGCAGGCCTTGGACGCCGAGGAGGGGGAGGTGGCAGCTCCACCTGTCTCTTCACCCTCGCCACCACTCAGTGGAACCCCGGCACCCACCCCCACCGCTGGGACCGCATCCCGGTTCCGGCCCCAGACCCACGGAAGGCAGCCCACCCACGGCGCCGTCCCGGTCCGCGAGCAGGTACACCAAGCGCTCACCCTGCTCGGTGCTCCCGCGCCGCCGAAGCTGATCTCGTCCGTGTACGAGGCGTTCTTCACCGAACCGCTGATCGCGACGAAACTCGCTTCGCTCCGCCGCGACGAGGAGAGGTCCTTCAGCGCACAGGGCTACGCGCGCCCCTACTACATCTGCGCCGCCCTCGCCCACGACCGGCTCACCCCCGCCCGCGGTCTCCTCGCCGTGTCCGTCTGGCCCCTGGAACGGCGCATAGTCGGTCCGCTGAGTCCGCGCACCGACTTCCTGGTCCACGCCATCGGCACTGCCGAGCAGGTCCTGCGACTCGACGCCGCCGGCTATCCCGCCTCCGATGCTGCCCGCCAACTGCTGCGCCGTTTCGCGCTCAACATCCCCGGCGCGTACGACGACGAAGAGATCGACCCCGAGCGCGTGATCTCCGCGGCGCACACGGAGGCCTCGGTTCACCAGGAGGCGGACGATTCACTGCGCCGCGCGGCCGCCGACCGCGCGCGTGGCCAACTCGGCGACCTGCAGCAGCTCTTCGGGGCCCCGCCCATGCACGATGCCCTGCGCGGCTCGGCCGGCTTCACCACCTGACCGACTGCCGGATTCCTCCGGTACCGCCACAGAATTCCGCGTAAGAAGAGAAGATGCCTCCGCAGCACCCCTCTGCCCCCTCCCCGGGAAGGCTCGCCGTCCTCCGTGGACCGCGTCCCCCACAGGAGTACACGGCACGCAAGATCACTGCCCTCACGGCCAACCCGGCGTGCGCCCGCCGCGCCGTACTCGACGCAGCGGGCGTGGACAAGGCCCTTCTTGCCCAACGCCTGGGTCATGAGCCGCGTTTCGGCCGGTCCCCCTTCGCGATTCGGCGCGAGCAGAGCTTTGAGGCCCTGGTGAAGTGGGGCGGATATGCAGAGCTCATCCGTCTGCTCCGGGAGCAGCTCGACGCCCCCGTCGAGGAAGCCGCGGTGGCGGACCTGTCCGAGGTGGGCGGCCAGACTTCGCTCGCCGTGCGAGCGGGCGAGACCCGGCGGTTCCTGACCCGACTGGCCTCCGGAGTCGACGAGCGGCTGATCCTGGACCGACCCGTGCTGACCTTGGAAGTCGCCGGCCAGACCGCCCACGTCATACCGCAGGCCCTAAGCCACCGTACGGGCGGACAGTTCTACGTAGTGGAGATCCGCTCCTTCGCTGCCATCGACGGCCAGGCGAACCCGTCGGCGGTCGCCCAGACCACGAAACAGGCCGCGGTTTCCGTGCTCGCCCTGCGGCAGACCTTGACCGAACTCGGCCTCGATCCCTCGGTCATCGCCCACGAGTTCCTTCTCATCTGCCCGAAGGACTTCTCCAACCGTCCCTACGGAAAGCTGATCGACCTCCGCCAGGAACTCGATGCCCTACGGTTCCAGCTGTCCCGTCTGCGCAGGGCCGACGATCTGGCGCACACCCTCTCGCTTTCCGCGACCCTCGACACCGAACGGCCGGAGGCCGAGATCGACGCCACGCTGCGCGAGTTGGAGGCCAGTTTCACCCCCGACTGCCTCTCGTTCTGCGAGATGTCCCGGTACTGCCGGGACGAGGCCACGGTCTGCGCCTCCCCCGCGCGGCTTGGCACAATGGTGCGCAGCAGCCTGCCCGGCATCGACTCCACCCGGACCGCCCTCCGCTGCCTCGACGGCACCAGCGCCCCCGGACCCGCCGAGGAAGCGGTCATCAACAGGCTGCGGGCCGCCGAACAGCTCCGCCGGCTGCGCGGGGGTGCGACCGCATGAACGCCATCGCCACGGTGGCTGCCCTCCGGGCCTCCGAGTCCGGAGACGCCGAGCGGCTGACGACCGTGCGACACGTCCACCTGGACGACGTCCCCTTCGTTCTCGTCCCGCTCACCCTCGCTGGCGAGGCCTGCGCCCCGCTGGCCGCACTCGCCGGCACGGATCCCGAACACCCGGCGCTCCTGACGGTCCGCCACCCCCATGACCAAACTGACCGATTCGACTTCGTCGAGAGCCTCGGGGACCTCCTCCTGCCCTACATAGAGGAGTGCCGCGCGGCGCCGAAGGAGCCGTACACGGTCGGGCGCGGCAAGGACAAGGAGGAGCGGGAGCGGCCCTTGCGCGCACCCCAGTTACTCGTCCCGAACGCCGGGGGGATCTCGTACATCCGACTGCTCGGCCGCCTGACCCGACTGCGCGCGACGGACGGTCCACATGCGGTCTCCCCGTCCGTACCCCTGCTCGGCAAGTGGCTGACCTGGTTCGCCGACCGGGCCGAGTTCCCGGACTCAGGCCTGCTCCAGGCCATGACACGGTCGCTCTCCGCCCACTGGGCCACCGGGCAGAGCCCCGCTCAGGACGCGCACCTGGCTTCCCTGCTCGGCTGGATCGATCCGCCCGTCGGACGCACCGGCGCCGAGACCGCCCGGGAGCGCGAGGATCCCGCGACGTGGCCGCCCGCGGGCCCGGCAACCGACCCGGTCTTCGATCGCACGCTCGACGAGCTGATCGCGAAGTACGACAGCGCGTCAGGGCAGCGGGGGCAGGACGCCGCCGCCCGCACCATCGACCGTGAACTCCGGGCCCAGATGCTGCCGACGTGGCAGCTGATGTGGCAGGGAATCAGTCGGCTGAGAGAGCTCCCGGCGGGGGAGCACGTCGCCCGCCGACGGGCGTTCGACCGACAACTGTTCGGTGAGTACGCCGCCTATTTGGACGACGACGGCCGACCCCAGGCCCGCCGCGACCACGCGGTGGGAGCGGCCCGTCGCCTCGCCCGTATGGAGGAGGCCCAGGCACGGTACGACGCCGAGCGCGCGTACGACGATCCGTTGGTGATGGCGGAGTACGAGCTGACGGGAGATGCGTTCACGGGCCTCGTCACCGCTCGGGACGAGGGGCGCACCGTCCCGGGGAAGCGGCCCGGATCTCCGCTGTGGCGCCCGACCGTCACCGTGCACTGTGAGCTCCCGGTGTCCATGGCGGCCGGAACCTCGGTCAAGTGCCCGGCCAGGCCCGGACAGAAGGCCGAGATCCTTGAGGTGATGACCCACGGAGCCGGAGCCACTGTCCTGATCCAGTTGAACGGCGGCTTCGACAACAAGCGCAAGCCCCCAGCGCCTGAAGGGACCTTGGCCGACCTGGGAGAGACGGTCACTTTCACCTCTATCGACCCGAGGACCATGCCGTCTTCGCTCCCGGCCGAAGAGGACACTCCCTGGACCCACGGCGGCCCACCGCAGCCGTACGAACCCACCGACGAGGACGCGGAAGAGGTTTGGGAATGACTGCCACACCGGAGGACGGCCACGACGTGTCGCCCGCCGCGCTCGCCGACCGTGCGGTCGCCGAAGTGCTGTCCGGCCTTGATTCCGGCGCCGGGCGGGGGATCGTGGTGGACTCCCCGCCCGGCGCCGGAAAGTCCACGCTGGTGAAGCGGGCCACTGGCCACCTGACATCGGCCGGCCATCAGGTCATGATCGTCGCGCAGACCAACGAGCAAGTTGACGACCTGGTCGACAACATCGCCCGGGAGCATCCCGATCTCCCCATCGGTCGCCTGCACGCGAGCGGGTTCGCCCTGCCCGAACGCGTGCGCCGGCACGGCAGCGTGCGCGGCAGCAACGATGCAGGCGACCTGCGCGACCTACCGGTCGTGGTCTCGACCGCCAAGAAGTGGTCGTACGTGACCCCGGAGAAGTGTCCTCCGTGGCGCTGGGCCATCGTCGACGAGGCGTACCAAATGCGATCGGACGCACTGCTCGCGACGGCGCCCTTGTTCAGCGGCGAAGGATCGCGCGCCCTGTTCGTCGGCGACCCCGGCCAGCTGGACCCCTTCGCCACCGTCGACACCGACCGCTGGCACGGCCTGACCTGGGACCCGCTCCGCAACGCCGTCGACGTCACCCTGGCACACAACCCAGACCTGTTGCGGCTCAAACTCCCCGTCTCCTGGCGGCTGCCGGAAATGGCGGCTCCCCTGGTGGAGAAGGCGTTCTACCCGTTCTACCCGTTCGTCTCCGGGAGTCGGGCAGGAGACCGCGTGCTCACCTACAGCACCGCTCCTCACGGGGTGACTCCACCAGATGCTGTACTGGCACGTGCGGCCGAGTCCGGATGGGGCCTGCTGGAACTCCCCGCCCAGCACACCCTCGATGACGACCCAGAGGTCGCCGACGCCCTCGCGGACACAGCGGCCCGACTGCTGGCACGCGGGGCTCTCGTGAACGGCGAAACGCTCACTGAGTCTCGCATCGCCATCGGTGCGGCCCGCACCGTCCAGGCTGACTCGGTTCGCACGCGGCTGCACGCGCGGGGCCTTACGGGCATCACGGTGGACACCGCCAACCGCCTCCAGGGGCGCGAGTTCGACGTCACCTTGGTCTGGCATCCGCTCTCCGGCCGCCAGGACGCCTCCGCCTTCCACCTCGAGACCGGCCGCCTATGCGTCCTCCTCTCCCGCCACCGCTTCGCCTGCATCGTGGTGGCGCGGGCCGGCATCACGGATCTCCTGGACCGTCATCCCCGCAGCAGCCCCGTCTACCTCGACGTTCCGCCGAAGTTCCCGGACGGCTGGCGGGCACACCAGGTGGTCATGGAGTACTTGGAGAGCGAAGCCCTGCCACGCCCGTGAAGCATAGGAGCCCTTGGCCGAGTGTTTGTGAACCTGGAGCCATAGGCTGTAAGCGAGTGGCTGACGAATGAGGCCGGCGCCCGGCCGGGAACCTTCCAGCCCCGGCACACAGGCAGGATCCCGACTCAGACAGACGCCAGGTCACCCAGAGCTCTGTGAAGGGCAACACCCGTGGATGGCGTCGCCGCAGCCAGCTTTCGCACGTCTTCGTCGGTCAAGTACCTGTAGCTCTGCGGTGGATGGAACGAGCCGGAGGCTCGAAGGGAAGCCAGCGGGACGGGCACCTCGAAGCTGACCGGTTCCTCCAGAGAGAGACCGCTGGCCCGTGTCGCTCCGCTCATGTAGTCGTCGTACTCTCGACGGCTGATGCCAGCACTCGTACCACTGGCGGTCCAGACTTCACGAGGGGTGGCCACCTGTACCGACGCGATCCGCGCAACGGGCCGCCGCCGCGAAACGGGCGCTCGCGGGGGCGCTCGCCTGGGTTGCCCCGGGATCGCAGGGGATGACTCGATTGGCTCGAATTGCTCGGTCGGGCGGCGGGGAGGTGGGTCCGCCGTGGCCTGGTGGCCCTCAGCAGTTCGGCACCCAGGCGTGCGAGCGCGGCGGGGTCGTGCTGCTCACGTTGGCTCTCGTGCGCACCTTCACGCAGCCCAGCGGCTCCTGTTGGGCCGGCTGGCCGTAGTAGACGACGTCGACCTTGGTCGCGCCCTCCGTGAGGTCGAACCCGTTGTTGAAGACCGAGCGGGGTGCGCTGCGGGCCGTCCAGGGACAGGGGGCCGGGCCGTCGATCCAGTCGGCGCTGCCGTCGACCCAGGAGCACATCTCGCCCCGACCGTCCTCCTCCGAGAAGAAGCAGACCGCCCCGCGCCAGCACCGGTCGTACCCCAACACCCCGGCGGAGTCGCCGAGGTGGAAGAGCCCGGAGCCCCAGACGGCGCCCAGGCCGGCGGCGAGCACCGCCGCGCCGACCGCGATCAGCGCGCGGCGCCGCCGACGCGGTACCGGAAGGGGCGGGGCCGGCGGGGCGGGCGGGGCGGCGACCGCCGCCGCCACCCGGCCCAGTAGCGACGCGGCGGTGTGCGGGGCCCGGTCCTCGTGCCTTCGGGCCAGGCAGTCGTGGACGATGTCCCGCCAGTGCTCCGGGAGTTCCGGCGACAGTCGCAGCTCCTCCTCGCCCCTTGCGTAGCGCAGTGCGGAGTCCCGGCGGGCGGCGGGGGTGCCGCCGGGCAGCGGTAGGGCGCCGGTCAGGACGACGTGGGCCAGTACGCCGAAGGCCCAGATGTCGGCCGTCGGGCGGATCTTCGTACCGCGTTCGCCGACCTCCGACCAGAGCAGGTCAGGTGGGGTGTAGTCGGGCGTCGCGAAGGCCGGTGAGTAGGCGTGGGTGCCCTCCAGCTCCGCGGCCATGTTGAAGTCGCCCAGCCGTGCCGTGCCGTCGGCCATCAGCAGGACGTTGCCCGGCTTGAGGTCGCCGTGCACCCAGCCCGCCCGGTGCAGTTGGTCGAGTCCTTCGCAGACCTGGGCGAGCAGGGCGGGCCCGGACCGTGGAACTCCGTCGACCAGCAGAGTGTCCAGGGAGCCCTGTGCCTGCTCCAGGACGAGGACGGTGGCGCCGTCGAGTTCGGGCCGGCCGGGGTCGTCGACCGTGAGCACCTCGTACAGCCGGATCAGCCGGGGCGTGCGCACCCGGCGCAGTACCTCGGTCTCGCGCTCGGCGAGCTCGACCAGGTGCCGGAGCTGGCGCGGGGTGCGGGTTCCGGTCGCCAGGACCTTGAGCGCGGCCCGGCCGGGCAGGCCGGGCTCGGGTACGGCGCGCAGGGCCGCGTAGACGCTGCCGAAGGCACCGGCTCCCAGCAGTTGCCCGACGACCCAGGGGCCGATGCGGTAGCCGGCCGGGACCCGGAGGGCGCCGAGGGGCCCGGCCCTCCCGGTCAGCGGGCGGTACCGGTCGGGGCGGCCGGCAGGGCCGCCAGGTCGCTCTCGCGGACGAGGTCGAAGCGCAGGGCCAGCGAGACCAGGGTCTCCTTCTTGCCGACCAGTCGCGGCCCGGGATCCACCGTCTCGGGGCCGGGCTTGAGGCGCAGTTTGACCGCGAGGTAGTCGATGTTCCACTGCACGGCGGCGCGGTTGGCCGCGGGCCAGGACGGTTTCAGCCGGTCGACCACCTGCTCGACGGTGGGCAGGGGCGCGTGCGGTGCGCCGCGCAGCCTCGGCTCGCAGAGCGCGGTGAGGACCAGGAAGTACCGGCTGGAGCGGTCGAGCGGGAAGGGGAGTGCGGTCGGCTCCCCTTCGGGCTCCCCGTCGGCCCCGCCGGGGTCGTCGCGGTCGGCGTAGTCGTGGCGCGGTGCCCAGACGTCCAGGGTGAGCAGTTGGGAGCCGGCGGGCAGGACGAGCCGGGCGAATTCGAACGGGACCGGTGCGTCGAGGCGGCCGGGGGCGATCTTGATGTGTTCGCCGGCGCCCTCGGGGTTCTCGACCACGTACGTCGCGGAGCGGGAGAAGTTGCTGAGCGACCAGTACGTGGCCGTGGCGGTGATCTCCCCCGCCGAACGGGAGACGCCGGCGTGCGGGACGTACAGGGCGTGCGGTCCGAAGCTGCTGCCGCCGATTCCGGTGCCGGTGCCAATGCCGATTCCGGTGCGGGTGCCGGTGCCGGTGCGGCGAAGGGGTTCACGGCCGAACCGGAGGGTCTGCCCCGGTGCCAGGCGGATCTGTGCGGCCGGGGACATGGTGGGCCCCGGAACGACGATGATGCTGTTCACGCTGGATCCTTCCCCGAAGGTGCAGGGGAAGGTTAGCCAGCGGAATCAATCGTTCCTACAACGATGGCTCGTCTTCGGCCCTTCAGCACTCTCCTCGCCACTGGAAGCGCTCGATGGTCCGGCCCCCGGCGGGGAGGTTTCCGCGCCCCTCGTCCCAGCCGCGGTGCAGACAGGCGCTGCCTCCCTCCCGGAAGTACACCTGCACGTGGTCGTAACCCGGCTGCGGCGTGCCGTTGTTGAAGAAGGACCTGCGCATCCCGCACGTGCTCCGGGGCTCGTCGACGGCGGAGCGGCAGACGGTGCCCGTGCCCTCCACCCCCGAGTAGAAGCAGACGTAGCCGAGCGGGCAGTCCTGCCAGGCGGGGGGCGGCGTGCCGGCGCAGTTGCGGCTGGTGACGGTGGGCCATTCCTTCGCGTCGCCCGTGTACTCGACCCCGTCGAAGTGGACCGGGACGCGGTGGCTCTCGTCGGTGAAGTCGCCCGAAGCCAGGTAGCGCTGCTCGTAGTGCAGGTGGGACCAGGTGGAGGCGCCCGAGGTACCGATCCGGCCGATCCGGGTGGACGGCTGGACGGCGTCGCCCTTCTTGACGTAGGTCGCCGGGTCGTCCTTGAGGTGGTAGTACGCCGTGAACCAGCCGTTGCCGTGGTTGATCTGGATGGTGTTGCCCGAACCGTTGGTCCAGTACGTGGCGGCCACCGTGCCGGCAGCGGACGGCAGGACGGGCAGCCCGTCGGAGCCGGTGTTGCCCTCCACCACGATGTCCAGCGCCGGGTTGTGACCCCAGGTGTTCAGCCCGCACGGGAAGGGCAGCTGGAACAGCGGCTTCCCCGCAGCAGCGGCAGGGGCAGGGGAAGGGACACGGGCGGGGGCGGGGGCAATGGACGCGGAGGCGGGCGCGGGCGCACCCGCCAGCACCAGCCCCGCCAGGCACATCAACACCGCCGCTCGCAGCCTGCTCATATGGCGCAGCACGTCTTCCCCTCCCGGCCCCCGTGGACGGCGCCCGGACGGGCGGTCTCCCGCGCCATGCTGGGGGACGGTGCCCGGACGGCACCACCTCGTAGCTACGAGGGTGGGGGGCGGGCGACCTTCCCTACGGCTCGATGAGCCCGACCCGGATCGCGTACCGGGTCAGCTCCAGCCGGTCGCGCATCCCCAGCTTCTGCAGCAGGTTGGCCCGGTGGCGCTCCACGGTCTTGGCGCTGATGACGAGAAGGTCGCCGATCTCCTTCGAGGAGTGGCCTTCCGCGACGAGCTTGAGGATCTCCTCCTCGCGCTCGGTGATCGCCCGGGCGGGCAGCGGATCGCCCTGGCGGGCCCGGTCCAGGTAGTTGCGGATGAGGGTGGTCTCGGCCCCGGGATAGATGAAGGGCTCGTCCCGGATCGCCGCCCGGCAGGCCTCGACCAGATCGCGGTCGGCGACCGACTTGGGGACGTATCCGGCCGCCCCGGCCTTGAGCGCCTCGAAGAAGTACTGCTCGTTGTCGTACATGGTCAGGATGAGGATGCGCAGCTCCGGCCGCAGCCGGGAGAGTTCCCGTGCGGCCTGCAGTCCGGTCATCCGGGGCATGGCCACGTCGAGGACGGCGAGGTCCACCTCCCCGGTACGGGCCAGGGCGACGGCCTCCGCGCCGTCCCCGGCCTCGGCGACCACCGTCAGATCCGGCTCGGCGTCGAGGATGAGCCGGACCCCGCGCCGTACGAGGGCGTGGTCGTCGGCAAGCAGGACGCGGGTCGGCGTACGTTCCGGGGTGGTCAAGGGTTTCCCTCCGTGGTCGCGGCGGCGGCGGTGGTGACGGCGGGTACGTCCAGCCGTACGTCGGTGCCGCCCTGCGGGCCGCTCCCGATGGCGAGGTCCGCACCGATCAGCAGGGCCCGTTCCCGCATGCCCTGGATCCCCGCGCCCTCACCGGCGGGGCCGATGCCCCGGCCGTCGTCCCGCACCAGCAGGCGGACCGCTCCGCCGGGCCGGGCCGACAGGTGCACCTCGACCTCCCTCGCGCCCGCGTGCCGGGCGGCGTTGGTCAGGGCCTCCTGGGCTACCCGGTAGACGACGAGTTCGGCCGCTTCGTCCAGCGGGGGCACCCGGGGGCCGATGACGTGCCGCACGGTCAGCGACCCGCTGGTGAACTCGGCCGTCAGCGCGCGCACGGCACTGTGCAGCCCGAGTTCCTCCAGGACCCCCGGCCGCAGCCTGCGGGCGATGCGGCGGATCTCGTCCAGGCTGGTGCGGGTCGTCTCCTGCACCTGGCGCAGCTCCTCCCGCAAGGGGGCCGGGGCGCGGTCGGCAGCGTGCTTGAGCTGGAGCAGGACCGCGGTGAGGGTCTGGCCGACCTCGTCGTGGAGTTCCTGGGCGATGCGCCGCCGTTCGGCTTCCTGCGCGGAGAGGGCGCGGGCGCTGCTGCCGGCCCGTTCGGCCTCCAGCCGGCCCAGCATGGCGTTGAAGGAGGTGGTCAGCTCGGCCACTTCGGCAGGGCCCTCCACCCGGACCCGGCCGCCTGGGCGCAGCAGGTCGACCGCGCTCATGGCGCGGGTCAGCCTGCCGAGCGGTGCCAGACCGATCCGGAGCAGGGCGGCGTTGGCGATCAGCATGGCGGCCAGGCCGGCGAGCAGCACCACGGCCTCGCCGAAGAGGACCGGGGTGGAGACGGTGACCGGGCCGAACAGCAGCAGGACGGCGGTGACGAGGACGGCCGCGTTGAGCAGGAAGATCCGCCAGTACAGCGACACGGGCGTCCCTCGCTCGTTCCGGGATCCGCCGCTCCGGCGGATCGTTTGCTTCCACTATCCCCGCCGATACGCTCCCGCACCTGCGGTGACCTGCGGTGGGACCGGTGTCCCCGCTTCACCCTGTCGTCCGCCGGGGCTCTTGTCCATCCGTGCTGACACCCATATGCCGCCCCCTGTGCGAGGTGGCACCATGAGCCCGCGCAGCAGCCGGATCCTGCCGTCCGCCCGAGCTGCGCCGCACCACCGTCGAACACGAAGCAAGGGGGGACAGAGCTGTGCCTGCTCCACGGATGAGCGCCACGCCACTGCCCGGCATCGGGGTCCAGTACGACCTCACCACCCGCGAGCGGCGCCACCTGTCGGTGATCGCGCACCGCGACGGCACCCGTACGGTGAACCTCTACCGCGCGGACGATCCTGACGCGTGCGCCCAGTCGCTGCACCTGTCCGGGGCCGAGGCCACCTCGCTGATCGACGCCCTGATGCCCGCGCACCACAGCCCCAACCTCCTGCACACGACCGACCTCGGGCTGGTCGCCGAGCGCATCGAGCTGTCCGCGCACTCGTACTGGAACGGCCGGCTGCTGGGCGAGACCCGGATGCGGACGGAGACCGGCGTCTCGATCGTGGCGGTCCTGCGGCGGGCCGAGGCCCGCCCCTCCCCCGCTCCCGACTTCCGCCTCGCCGGCGGGGACACGCTCATCGTGATCGGCACCCGCGAGGGCGTCGACGCGGCCGCCTCCATACTCGGACGGGAGTGATCGCCTGTGCACTCTGCTCTCTTCCTGATCGAGTTCGGTGCGATCATCCTGGGCCTGGGTCTGCTGGGCAGGCTCGCCGGGCGCTTCCGCTTCTCCCCGATCCCCCTGTACCTGCTGGCCGGTCTCGCCTTCGGCACGGGCGGGCTGCTGCCCATGGGCGCGAGCGAGGAGTTCGTGGCGATCGGCGCCGAGATCGGCGTCATCTTGCTGCTGCTGATGCTGGGGCTGGAGTACACGGCCACCGACCTCGTCTCCAACCTCAAGACCCAGTACCCGGCCGGGCTGGTCGACTTCACCCTCAACGCCGTACCCGGCGCGGTCGCCGCGCTGCTCATGGGCTGGGGTCCGGTGGCCGCCGTGGTCCTGGCGGGGGTCACCTGGATCTCGTCCTCGGGCGTCATCGCCAAGGTGATGGGGGACCTCGGGCGGCTCGGCAACCGCGAGACCCCGGTCATCCTCAGCGTCCTGGTGCTGGAAGACCTGGCCATGGCCGTCTACCTGCCGATCATCACCGCGCTGCTGGCCGGGGTCGGTCTCGCGGCGGGCAGCCTGACCCTGGCGATCGCGCTCGGCGTGGCGGGCGCGGTGCTGTTCGTCGCCGTCCGCTACGGCCGGCTCATCTCCCGGTTCGTCTCCAGCGACGACCCGGAGAAGCTGCTCCTCGTCGTTCTGGGCCTGACCCTGCTGGTCGCGGGCATCGCCCAGCAGCTACAGGTGTCGGCCGCGGTCGGAGCGTTCCTGGTCGGCATCGCCCTGTCCGGTGAGGTGGCCGAGGGTACGCACACCCTGCTCAGCCCGCTCCGGGACCTGTTCGCGGCGGTGTTCTTCGTCTTCTTCGGCCTGCACACCGACCCGGCCAGCATCCCGCCCGTACTGCTGCCGGCGCTCGCGCTCGCCCTGGTCACCGCCGGCACGAAGATCGCCACCGGGTACTGGGCCGCGAAGCGCGCCGGGGTCGGGGTCAAGGGCCGCTGGCGGGCCGGCGGAACCCTCGTTGCCCGCGGGGAGTTCTCGATCGTCATCGCCGGTCTCGCCGTCACCGCCGGCATCGAACCGGCCCTCGGGCCGCTGGCCACCGCCTACGTGCTGATCCTCGTGGTGATCGGTCCGCTCACCGCCCGCTACACCGAGCCGCTGGCCGCCCGGTTCCGGGGGCGGCGCACCGTGAAGACCCCGCTGCTCGCGGCCGTACCCTCTCCCGCACGGTCCCCGGAGGCCGTCGCGGAGCCGGCTCCCGACCAGGATCCCGCCGGGCGGCCGTAAACGACCCGGCGGTCAGGGCGGGGCCATCGGCTTCGCCCTGCGGGCCGTACGGGGCTCCGCGCCGAAGCGGTTCACCGCCAGCGCGGCCACGACCAGCCCGGCCGCGAACACCAGGCCGTTGGGCAGGGTGGCCCCGGCCACGGTGCACCAGACCCCCAGGACGACGGCCAGCCAGGCGCCGGCCCTGCGGTGTGCACGGGGTCGGCGCGGGCGTCGCGCGCCGCGGCCCCGGGCGGGTGGCGGACACCGGTACCCGGCCGGGGATCCGGGACGGGTGGTCCTCGCTCCGTCGGATCGCGGCATGGCCCCGCTCCTTTCGGTCCGCTCCTCGTCGACGCACCTGGGACGCAGGGATGTTCACCGGTCCGGGAGGCGGGCGTGCCGCGAAGCTGCGGCGCCGCCGTGCGGGCGTGCCGCGCGGCGTCCGTCGCGGGCGGTCACGCGCCCCGGACCCCGCGGCCGGCAGGCCGGCGGGCGTACGGGGCTCCGCGGCCCGCGGCGCCTCCCGGCGGTGGCCGGGCAGGGACCATGCGGACACCCCCAGCATCGCCCGGCCCACCGCCACCGCACATCGGGGCCGGCACCCATCTTCCGCACCGGTCAGCAGATGCGCGGCAGCTGCTCCCCGATGGGCAGGTCGACCACGCGGGTGCCGCCGAGGGCGGTGCGGGCCACGACCAGGCCCGGGTGGGCGTCGACGGCCTCACCGATCACCGTCGCGCGGCGGCCCAGCGGATGGGCGCGCATGGCGTCGAGGACGGCGTCGGCGTGCTCGCGGGGCACGAAGGCGACCAACTTGCCCTCGTTGGCCACGTAGAGCGGGTCGAGCCCGAGGATCGCGCAGGCGTTCGCGACAGCCGCGGGGACCGGGACGCGGCCCTCGTGGATCACGACACCGGTGCCCGAAGCGGCCGCGATCTCGTTCAGGGAGGCCGCCAGGCCGCCCCGGGTGGGGTCGCGCAGGACGTGGAGGTCCGGGGCGACCTCGAGCATGCTCCGGACGAGTCCGCCCAGGGCCGCGCAGTCGCTCTGGACGTCCACGCCGAACTCGAGTCCCTCCCGGACGCTCATGATCGCCACGCCGTGGAGCCCGATCTCACCGCTGACGATGACGACGTCTCCGGGGACGACGCGCTGCGGGCGCAGGTCCACCCCGTCGGGGATGACGCCGATGCCCGCGGTGTTGATGTAGATACCGTCCCCGTGGCCCGCTTCCACGACCTTGGTGTCGCCGGTCGCGACCTCCACGCCCGCGGCGCGCGCGGCCGCGCCCATGGCCTCGGCCACGCGCGCCACCACCGGCATCTCGACGCCCTCCTCCAGGATGAACCCGCAGGACAGGTACGCCGCTTCGGCTCCGCTCATGGCCAGGTCGTTGACCGTGCCGTTGACCGCGAGGTCGCCGATGGAGCCGCCGGGGAAGAACAGCGGCCGCACCACGTAGGAGTCGGTGGAGAAGGCCAGCCGGACCCCGCCCAGGGAGAGCGCCGCGGAGTCCCCGAGCTGGGCGAGCACGTCACCGCCGAAGGCCGGGGCGAAGAGGTGCTGGACCAGCTCGGCGGAGAGTGCGCCCCCGCCGCCGTGGCCCATCACCACGCGGGGGCGGTCGCGCAGCGGGGCCGGGCAGGTCCAGCCGGTGATGTCGAGTGCGGTGTCAGACAACGGGGCTCGCCTCCAGCGGGGCGCTCGCAGCGGTCGGGGCGGTCGCGGCCGTCTTGGCAGCGGGCACGGTTCCCAGCTCCAGCCGCCGGTAGAGGTAGTACGCGGCGCAGGCGCCCTCGCTGGAGACCATGGTGGCGCCGAGCGGGCTGCGCGGGGTGCACAGCGTGCCGAAGGCCTCGCACTCGTGCGGTTTCAGCAGCCCCTGGAGCACCTCGCCGCTGCGGCACTCGGCCGGTTCACGGGTGTTGATGCCGGTGACCGAGAAGCGGTGTTCGGCATCGAAGTCCCGGTAGCGCTCCGACAGCCGCCAGCCGCTGTCGGGGATCACTCCGATGCCCCGCCAGGCCCGGTCGGTGACCTCGAAGACGTCCTCCAGCATGGCGAGGGCGGCCGGGTTGCCCTCGGGGCGCACGGCGCGCGCGTAGGCGTTGTCGACGGTGTGCTCGCCGCGCTCCAGCTGCCGTACGGCCCGTCGTACGCCCTCCAGGATGTCCAGCGGTTCGAAGCCCGTCACCACGATCGGCACCCGGTGGCGCGCGGCCAATTCGGGGTACTCGCGCACGCCCATCACGCTGCACACGTGTCCGGCGGCGAGGAAGCCCTGGACCCGGCAGCTCGGCGACTGCATGATCGCCTCGATCGCCGGGGGCACCCGGACGTGGGAGACCAGCAGGCTGAAGTTGGGGATGTCCAGCTTCTTCGCCTGGTGGACGGTCATGGCGTTGGGCGGCGCCGTGGTCTCGAAGCCGATGCCGAAGAAGACCACCTGGTGCTTCGGGTTCTCCTGGGCGATCCGCAGGGCGTCGAGCGGGGAGTAGACGACGCGTACGTCGCCTCCCTCGCTGCGCACCTGGAACAGGTCGCGGCCGGTCCCGGGCACCCGGAGCATGTCCCCGAAGGAACAGAAGATCACATCGGGGCGGGAGGCGATCTCCAACGCCTTGTCGATGACCTCCAACGGGGTGACGCACACCGGACAGCCCGGTCCGTGAATCAACTCCACTTGTTCCGGCAGCAGTTGATCGATCCCGTGCCGGATGATGGTGTGGGTCTGACCGCCGCACACCTCCATCAGGGCCCAGGGGCGGGTCACGGTGGCGTGGATGTCGTCCAGCAGCCGGCGGGCGAGGGCCGGGTCCTGGAACTCCTCGATGTACTTCACGGCTGGACTTCCTCCTGCGGTGCGGCGAGGGCGGGCGCGGGTCCGGGTTCGAGGTCGGGATCGTGGGCGAAGGGCCAGGGGTCGCCGCCGGCCGCGGCGGCCTGCTCCCACGGGTCGCCGAACTCCTCCTGCAGCATCCCGAGTTGCGCGAAGAGTTCGAGGGTCTGCTTGGCCGACTCCTCGTCGAGGCGCTGGAGGGCGAAGCCCACGTGGACGATGGCGTACTCGCCCACCTGGAGGTCCGGTAGGTACTCCAGGCACACCTCCTTCTGCACACCGCCGAAGTCGACGGTGGCCATGCGGGTGCCGTCCTTCTCCCCGATGTCGAGCACTCTGCCGGGCACCGCCAAGCACATGGGCTTCTCCTTGCTGTGTGTGTGTCAGGGGGCGTGTCAGGGGGTGTGGTGCGCGGCGGCCACCATGAGCTGGCCGAGGGCCAGCCCGCCGTCGTTCGGGGGGACCCGGCCGTGCCGCAGGACGGTGAATCCGGCGGAGCCGAGGCGCCGGGCGCACGCCGAGGACAGCAGGGTGTTGGCGAAGACCCCGCCGGTCAGGGCGACGGTGTCCAGGCCGTGCCGCTCGCGCGCGAGCGCGCAGAGCGTGGCGACGAGGGCGGCGACACCGGTGTGGAAGCGGGCCGCGATCAGCGCCGGGTCCGTGCCGGCGCGGACGTCGGCCACCACGGCGGCCAGCACGGGCGCCGGATCGGCGGTGACCGGCCCGCCGTCGGGGCCCGGCGCCTCGTGCAGGCCGAAGGCGTAGCCGGGTCCGGGATCGGCTCCGCCCGCGCCCAGGGCCGCGCCCTCCAGCTCGATGGCGGCCTGCGCCTCGTAGCCGGCCAGGTGGCAGATGCCGGCGAGGGAGGAGACGGCGTCGAAGAGGCGGCCCATGCTGGAGGTCGGGACGCAGTTCAGGCCCCGCTCCAACTGGCGCTCCAGCACCGCGAATTCTTCCGGCGGGCAAGCGGCCGTGCAGGGCAGATCCGGGGTCCGGTCGATGCCCGCGGCCCGCAGATGGGACAGCGCCATGCGGTACGGGCGGTGCACGGCCGCGTCGCCGCCCGGCAGCGGCACGTAGGCGAGGTGGGCGAACCGGGTGAACCCGGCGTAGTCGGCGAGGAGGACCTCGCCGCCCCACACGGCGCCGTCGTCGCCGTAGCCGGTGCCGTCGAAGGCGACCCCGATGACCGGGCGGCCGGCGCCCCGGCCGTGTTCCGCCAGGGCGGAGGCGATGTGCGCGTGGTGGTGCTGGACGCGGACGAGCGGCCGGGTGCCCGCGGCGCGCTCCGCCCACCGGGTGGAGCGGTAGCCGGGGTGCCGGTCGGCGGCGAGGAGCACGGGGGCGACGCCGGTGATGGACTCCAGCTGCCGCTCGGCGCCTTCGAGGGCGTACTGGGTGGCGAGGTCGTCCATGTCGCCGATGTGGGCGGACAGCCAGGCCCGGCGCCCTTCGCCGAGGCAGAAGGTGTTCTTCAGGTCCCCGCCCGCGGCGAGGCTCGCGGGGACGGGCACCGGCAGGGTCAACGGGAGCGGGGCGTATCCGCGCGAGCGGCGTACGGTCAGCGTCTCCCCGTCGCACACCCGCACCACGGAGTCATCGCACGGCACGTGGATGGGGCGGTCGTGCGTGAGCCATCCGTCGGCGAGGTCGGCGAGCCGTTCCAGGGCCTCGTCGTCGTCGGTGACGATGGGCTCCCCCGCGAGGTTCCCGCTGGTCATGACGAGCAGCCGGGGGCCCGGGGGATCCCCGGGCAGGCCGAGCAGCAGGTGGTGGACGGGGGTGTACGGGAGCATCACGCCGAGGTCGGGAGCGCCGGGGGCGACCCCGTCCGGGCCGCCCGCACCGGCACGCCGGCGGAGCAGCACGATGGGCCGTACGCCGCCGGTGAGGAGGGCGCGTTCCTCCGGGCCGATGTGTGCGAACCGTTCGACGTCTGCGAGGTCGCAGGCCATCAGGGCGAAGGGCTTGTCCCCGCGCGCCTTGCGCCGGCGCAGCTCGGCCACCGCGCCCGCGTCGGTGGCGTCGCAGGCCAGGTGGTAGCCGCCCAGGCCCTTGACAGCGAGGATCGCCCCGGCCACCAGGAGCCGCCGGGCCCCGGCCACCGGGTCGGCGCCGGCGCGCTCGCGGGGCGGCCGCCCCGTGAGCAGCCTGAGGCGGGGACCGCAGGACGGGCAGGCGACCGGCTGGGCGTGGAAGCGGCGGTCGGCCGGGTCCCCGTACTCGCGGGCGCAGTCGGGACACATGGGGAACGGGGCCATCGTGGTGTGGGTGCGGTCGTACGGCAGCCCGGTGACGATGGTGAACCGCGGCCCGCAATGGGTGCAGGTGATGAAGGGGTGCCGGTGGCGCCGGTCGGCCGGGTCGGCCAGTTCGGCGAGGCAGTCGGTGCAGGTGGCCACGTCCGGGGAGACCAGCGTGCGGGCGGGGCCGCCGGTCCGGGAGGCGATGATGGTGAATCCGGTGCCGCCCGCGACGGGGACCTCCCGGTGCTCGACGGCGTCGACGACGGCCAGCGGGGGTGCGTCCGCCGCGAGCCGTTCGCAGAACCGCGACACCGCCGCCGGGGCGCCCTCGACCTCCGCGACGACGCCCTCGGGGGTGTTGGTGACGTGCCCGGCCAGGCCCAGTCCGGTCGCACGGGTGTAGACGTAGGGCCGGAAGCCGACGCCCTGGACCACGCCCCGGACCGTGACCCGGCGCCGCTGCACCGCCTCCATCAGCGGGTCTGCGCGACCGTGTGGACGTGCGGGTGATCGTGGTCATGACCGTGACCGTGGTCGTGGTCGTGGTCGTGGTCCGCGTCGTGGTCGTGCTCGTGCTCGTGGTCAAGGTCCGCGTCGTGGTCGTGCTCGTGCTCGTGGTCAAGGTCCGCGTCGTGCTCGTGGTCGTGGTCGTGACCGGGCTCGTGAGCATGGCCCTGGACGTAGCCGTGCTCGTGGCCGTGGCCGTGTTCGTTGCCGTGGCCGTGTTCGTGCGCCTGCTGCTGACGGGCCATCACCGGTGTGTGCGTCCCGGTGCCCGCCCCGGCGGCCAGCGCCCGGTCGAGCAGGACGCCCAGGCCCGCACCCGCGCGCGCCGAGGTGAGCACCACCTCCACACCGGGATTGACCTGCTCGACGTTGGCGCGGAAGGCGGCCTCGTCGAACTCGACGGCCCGCGCGATGTCGGTCTTGGTGACCACCACCAGTTGGGCCAGTCCGAAGGCGGTCGGATACTTCAGCGGCTTGTCCTCGCCCTCGGTCACCGAGGCGAGCACCACCCGCAGCGATTCCCCCAGGTCGTAGCCGGCCGGGCAGACCAGGTTGCCCACGTTCTCCACGAAGAGCAGCCGGGTGTCCTCGGGGAGCCAGCCGTCCAGGTGCCGGCCGAGCATCGCGGCCTCCAGGTGGCAGAGCCCGTCGGTGAGGACCTGCTTGACCGGTACGCCCGAACGGGCCAGCCGCAGCGCGTCGTTCTCGGTGGCCAGGTCGGCCGTCAACGCGGCCACGGGTACGCCCCGCTCCCGCGCGAGGAGCAGTTCGCGCTCCAGCAGCGCCGTCTTGCCGCTGCCGGGGCTGGAGAGCAGGTTGACCACCGTCGTGCCGCGGGCGGTGAGTTCGGTGCGCAGGACCTGGGCGGTGGCGTCGTTCTTGGCGAGCACCGCCTGCCGCAGATCGACCATTCGACACATGGTTCAGGCCTCCTCGGAAATCGGTTCGCGGGTGGGTGCACCGGCGGAGCCGTCTTCCCAGTGCACGCTGAGGATCTCCAGCTCACGGCCCGAGAGCAGTTCCACTTCGGTGGCCCTGCCGCATCCGGGGCAGCACAGTTCGGGGGGCATGCCCACCGCCCAGGTGCCGGGGCAGGAGCCGCAGCGGGCGCGGGCCGTCACCGGCTCCGTGACGAGTTCGGCGCCTTCGAGGACCGTTCCGGCGCAGGCCAGTTCGAAACAGAAGGCCAGGGCGTCGGGGACCACCCCCGCCAGCTCACCGACCCGCAGCCGTACGGAGGTGACGGCCTGTGCGCCGCCCGACCGGGCCGCCTCTTCCACCTGGCCCACGACGGCCATGGCGATCGACATCTCGTGCATCGGACTCCGTCCTGCCGGGGCTCATTGAACCGGCGGGACGGAGTCCGTGCGGTCGGGCACGCCGGTGCGCGGTGCGCCCCGTACGCCATTCGGGCGCGCGGGTATCGACCCGTGCCCGGGGCCGGCCCCGGGGCGCTCCCATGGCCGCTCCCATGGCTGCCTCGGGGCCTCCCGGGGTGGTGTCACATCCGGCGCATGCGCAGGTAGCGCCGGAGGTCGGGGAGGATCTGCAGCAGGACGGCGGTGGCGGCGGCGGCCGCGGCCCCGACGACGAAGACCTTCTTCACGGTGTTCTCCTCAGTTCGCGGCCGGGCCGGTCGGTTTCGTCGTGGGTCCGGCCGTGGATCAGGTCCAGGGCCGTGCGTACGGCCTCCGGTACGGCGGCGGCCACGGGTGCGCTCAGTCCGATGCCCTCCTCGGTGCCGGCCGGTTCGCAGCCGAGCACCAGCGTGCGCCGCGGTGGGGTGGCTCCGGTCCCGGCGCACAGGGTGTCCAGCAGCGCGAGGACGGCGTCGGGGGACATGTGGTGGCCGTCGAGGACGGGCGGCGGTGCCGGGGCGCCGGCCGGGCCGGCGCCCGCTCCGTCGTCGGCCTCGATCAGGTAGAGGGTGCCCGGCTCGCCACCGCGTGCGGTGGCGTCGACCAGCAGGAGCGTGTCGTAGCCGTCGAGGAGCTGGTAGGCGAGGTGGACGCCGCGCACGCCGAAGTCCACCACCTCGACCCCGTCGGGCAGGGGGTGCTCGGCCAGCGCCCGGACGGTCTCGACTCCGAAGCCGTCGTCGCCGAGGAAGACGTTGCCGATGCCCGCGATCAGGACCCGCTCGTTCACGCGTCCTCCAGGGGGGTGACCTCGTCGGGCTGGAAGTAGAGGAACCTGCCCTGTTCCCGCCGGATGTCCGCGCCCGGGTCGTCCTCCACGGTGACAGCGAGGTGCACTCCCCCGTCGACGTCGTGCAGGACGGCCTCGACCAGCGCGGTACGACCCTGCAGGAACAGGTCCTGGGCGTCGGTGCGGCGCAGTCCGGGGCGGAGCAGGACGCGGCTGCCGGGGCCCACCGGGGCGCCGTCGACGGCGATCCGGTCACGGGCCGGGTCCGCGGGGTCCGCCCGGGCCGGGTCCCACCAGGGGGTGTCGGGCCGGAACACCGCCTCTTCGGAAGTGAGTTCGGGGAGTTCGGGGAGTTCGGTGAGCAGTGGCGGCTGCTCCGGGCCAATGACCTCCCGCAGGGCGCGCACCGCGCCGTGCAGCCGCTCCAGCACCTCGGGGGGCATCGAGTCGGCGAGGTCGATCACGGCGGCCGCCCGCGGATCGGTGCCGCGGGCCTCGCGCTTCTCCTGCTCGGTCAGGGCGGCCGTGCGCAGGGCGAGGATCTCGTCGATCTCGAGGGCGTCGTACATGGCGCCCGCGCTCTCGGGGGCGATGGCCGGGTGGTCCTCCAGGATGATCGGGGAGGACAGGACCACGTCGGCGCGGCCCGGTTCGCCCGCGAGCACCGGCCAGGTGTGGCGGTTCTCGCAGGCGGCCACCGCCTGCCTGGCCCATTCGGGCGGGTCGGTCATGGACAGGAACGATCCGCGGTCCAGGCCCAGCAGCAGGTGGGCGGCGACCAGCGAGCGGGGCAGGGCGGCCGCGCGGTCCGCGGGTCCCGACCCACCGGGCGGGGTCCACGGGCTGGTGTTCTCCACCACGGCCCGGAGCCGGAGCACGCGGTAGGCGCCGGGGAGTTCGGTGGCGTGCACCCGCAGTACCCCCTCGATCTCCTCGGTGCGGCGCACCAGGCGGCCCACCGTGCGCCCGTCGGCATCGAGGACGGGCTCGGGGTCGACGCGGGCGGGGCGGCGGAAGGGGAAGGTGACGCCGTCATCGCCCAACAGTTCGGCAACGGGGACGCTCACCTCGACCCGTTCCTCGGCGCCCTCGTCCCAAGGCACGAGGACCCGGTCGGCCATGTGCAGTTCGGCGACCTCCGTGAAGCCGCCGCCGTCCGTGGCCCGTTGGACCGTACGCCGCTGCGCGTGCAGGAAGCGCAGCTCCAGGGCGAGCGTGGCCGCGCCGCGCGGTTCCATCAGGATCTCGGTCTGCTGGAGGACGTGCTCCTCGTGCGCGCGGCCCCAGGCCGGGGGCACGAGGACGCCGAACTGCCAGCGCAGCCGGTTCTTCGCGGCCGAGGCCCGGTACGGGTAGAGCACGTACCCCTCCAGCAGGACCGCGTCGGCCACCTGCCGGGCGACCGCGAAGCGGGAGTCGGGGGTGGTCGTCGTGGTCACGGGGCCGCCCTCTCGGTGAGGCGCGGCAGAAGGGCGCCCAGCCGGACGGGCCCGGGCGGTTGCGGCGGGGCGGCCGCGTCGAGCAGGGCCCGTACGGTCGCCTCCCACGAGGCGAGGGCGTGGCGGGAGCGGAAGGCGAGCAGCTCGTCCATGGTGTCGCGGGGCAGCCGCAGCCAGCCGCAGCCGGGGAAGTGCTGTTCGATCATTTCGCGCCACACGGCCACGGGCATCCGGTACGCGGCTTCGCGGTCCCAGGGCACCGGCTCGACGCGGAAGCCGGCGTCACCGGTGAAGGCGGTGCCGGAGAACAGCATCAGCAGCGGTACCTCGCCGTCCGTCAGGGCTTCGAAGTACCGGGTGGCGGCGATGTCCATGTCGTAGGTGCAGGGCACGACCAGATCGGTCTCGGTCTCCCCGGTGAAGCTCGGCACCATGACGGAGACCTGCGCGAACTGCAGGGGCTGGAGGGTGTTGCCCCACCGGGAGCGTTCGCCGAACAGGTCCGCGAGCCCTTCCGCCTCGGCGGGGCCGTAGCCGCGCCGGGCCGGTTCGATGCGGATCTGGCAGCGCAGGGCGATGGCGTGCACCCGGGCGCCCCCGGCCGCGGTGATCCGCAGCCGGAAGACGAGGGTGGGACCGGCGGCGTACGCGTCGGCGCGCACCCCGGTACAGGTGAAGGCGAATTCCGTCATCGGATCCCGTCCTCGCCCTCGTCCTCGTCCGCCGTCCGGGGCAGGGCCCTGGCCCGTCGTTCGACCTGCTCGAAGAAGGTCTTCAGGGCGGCCCGGGCCTCCGCCCCGCCGTCGAAGCCCTGCCACAGCAGCCGCATCCGCCCCACCAGCTCGTAGCAGATGTCGATCGGCACCAGGTAGCAGTCGGTGCGGTCCTGCGTGCGGCGCAGCAGCAGCGCCTCGACGTCGGGTTCGAGGAGCGCGGCCAGCCGGCCGCTGCCGAGCACGGTCTGCCAGGTCTCGGGGTCGAGTTCGCTCTCGGTGGCCCCGGCCGGACTCGGGTAGAGGGCGACCAGCCGGTCGAGGGCGGCGTTGCGGAAGAAGAACGCGACGCCGACCGGGATCTGGAGGAGTTCCCACGCGCCGTCGTCGAGCCGGTGGTCGGGGTCGGTGAGGTAGCGGTCCGGTACGGCCCGTAGGCGTCCGGTGCCCGCTCCGGGCCGGTCGAACAGCAGGGCGCAGGCGGTGCACGCGCAGATCAGCGCGCGCTGTTCGGTCTGCACCAGGTGGCGGTGGCCGTCCGGGGACACGGCGACCCCGCACAGTTCGCAGGTCTCGGGCCGGGGCGGGCGCGGGCCCGCGAACCGGCGCAGCCCGCGCGGGGCGCGCGGGCCGTCGTGGAGGAGACCGGGCCCGCTCACGGCACCCGCGCCGGGCTCGGGGGCCGGGTGCCGATCTGCAGGAGGGCGGGGGCGGGGGCCGCGGCCGGCTCCCGCTCCACGCTCGTCACCTCGGGGGCGAAGCAGGCCAGGGTGTCCTCGAGGGTCCGCCCGGCGTCGCCGTGGCTGCCGGAGCCCGAGCCGCAGCCGCAGCCGGTGGGGGCCGCGGCGGGGCGCAGCCGTAGGACACCGGTGTCCGCGTCGAAGCCGAGGAGTTCCACCGGTTCGCCGTGGGCGGCCAGGGCGCGGGCGATGCGGGTGTGCACGTCCTCGGGGTGCAGGCCGTGCAGGGAGAGCAGGCTCGCCACGAGTTCGTCGTCGTAGGCGGCCTCGAGCGGGCCCTCCCCGACCTTCTCGACGATCCGGGCGAGCCCGGCGCCGTAGAAGTCCATGAGGACGCGCACCAGTTCTTCCGCCGCCGCGCACGCCGCCCGGTCGCCGGTGGCGGCGAGCCGGTCGAGGACCTCCTCGACCCGGCGCCCGGCCTGGACGCCGTCGATCGTGGCGCTCATCCGCCCAGTCCGCTCAGGCCGGTGGGCACGTGCATCGTCTTGACCGTTTTGCCGCCGCCCACGTACATGTGGACTCCGCAGGGCAGACAGGGGTCGAAGCTGCGGACCGCGCGCATGATGTCGATGCCCTTGAAGTTCTCCGGGGCGTTCTCCTCGAAGATCGGGGTGTTCTGCACGGCGTCCTCGTAGGGGCCGGGCGTGCCGAAGGTGTCGCGGGTGCTGGCGTTCCACGGGGTCGGCGGGTAGGGGTGGTAGTTGGCGATCTTCCCGTCGCGGATCACCATGTGGTGCGAGAGCACGCCCCGCACGGCCTCGGTGAAGCCGACGCCCAACCCTTCGTCCGGGACCTCGAACTTCTCCCAGGTCTGGGTGCGCCCGGCACGGACCTCGGCGAGGCCCTTCTCGGCGCAGTGCAGGGCGATGGCGGCCGCGTAGGCCTGGAAGTAGGTGCGCGCGCGGTTGCGTTCCAGCGCGTTGCTCCACTTCGGGATCTTCCACTCGAAGCGGGTCTCGGGCTTGGTCATCGTGCGCGGCAGGGTGATCACGACGCTGTTGCCGGTGGCCTGCACGTAGTCGGTGTGGACCAGGCCCGACAGGGCGGTGGACCACAGGCGGGCGATGGGGCCGCCGCCGGTGTCCAGGGCCAGGTGGTCCTTGCCGTCGAACCAGCGGGGGGACATGACCCAGCTGTACTTGTCGTCGAAGTTGCGCTTCTGCGGGGCCGGGATGGTGTGCTGGTTCCACGGGTGGCGCGGGTCGACCGGATTGCCGAGCGGGTCGTGGGTGACGAACTGCTCCTGTCCCTGCCAGTCGTCGTAGTACGAGCTGCCGAGCAGGATGCGGATGCCGAGGTTGATCTCGGTGAGGTCGTTGGTGACCAGCTTGCCGTCCACCACCACGCCCGGGGTGACGAACATCTTCCGTCCCCAGTCGGTCATGTTGGCGTACGTGAAGTCGCAGTACTCGGGGTCGTTGAGGGCGCCCCAGCAGCCGAGCAGGACGCGGCGGCGACCGACCTCCTCGTAGCCGGGCAGGGCCTCGTAGAAGAAGTCGAACAGGTCGTCGTGGAGGGGGACGACCTTCTTCATGAACTCGCAGTACCGCATGAGGCGGCTCATGTAGTCCGTGAAGAGCTGGACGGAGGCGATGGTGCCGACGCCGCCCGGGTAGAGGGTGGAGGGGTGCACGTGGCGGCCCTCCATCAGGCAGAACATCTCACGCGTGTAGCGGGAGACCTGGAGCGCCTCGCGGTAGAACTCGCCCTCGATGGGGTTGAGGGAGCGCATGATGTCGGCGATGGTCTTGTAGCCGTGCTCGCCGGCGTGCGGGGCCGGGGTGCGCTCGGCGAGCTCCAGGACGCCCGGGTTGGTCTCGCGGACCATCTTCTCGCAGTAGTCGACCCCGACCAGGTTCTCCTGGAAGATGTTGTGGTCGAACATGTACTCCGCGGACTCGCCCAGGTTGATGATCCACTCGGCGAGGTGGGGCGGCTTCACCCCGTAGGCCATGTTCTGCGCGTACACCGAGCAGGTGGCGTGGTTGTCACCGCAGATGCCGCAGATGCGGCTGGTGATGAAGTGCGCGTCGCGGGGGTCCTTGCCGCGCATGAAGACGCTGTAGCCGCGGAAGACCGACGAGGTGCTGTAGCACTCCGCGACCCGCTTCTGCTTAAAGTCGATCTTCGTGTGGATGCCGAGACTGCCCACGATCCGGGTGATCGGATCCCAGGCCATCTCCACCAAGCCGCTGCCGTCTGCGGCCGCCTTCGTCTGCGGTGTCATCGTTTCTGCCGTGACCCTTCTTCGGTGCGGAGAGCTGGAGTTGGGGGGTGTTTCCGCGGGATCCCGGGAGCCGTCACCAGGGCGGGCGGTAGCCCGTGGTCAGGCTGCGGCCGGTCTGCCTCCACTTCGGTTCCTCGTCCACGGTGTGGGCGGTCACCGACCGGAGCCGGCGGATCAGCGCGCCGTACGCGCTGCTCGCCTTCGTGGAGACCTTGGCGCCGGGGGGTTCGTCCATGAACGGCATGAACTTGTCGGGGAAGCCGGGCATCGTGCAGGCGATGCAGATGCCGCCGACGTTGGGGCAGCCGCCGATGCCGTTCATCCAGCCGCGCTTGGGGACGTTGCACTTGACGACGGGGCCCCAGCAGCCGAGTTTGACCAGGCAGCGCGGGGAGTCGTAGGTCTCGGCGAACTCGCCCTGCTCGTAGTAGCCGGCACGGTCGCAGCCCTCGTGGACGGTGGCCCCGAAGAGCCAGGTCGGGCGCAGCTTGTCGTCGAGGGGGATCATCGGGGCGGAGCCGGCCGCCTGGTAGAGCAGGTAGGTCAGGGTCTCCGAGAAGTTGTCGGGCTGGATCGGGCAGCCCGGCACGCACACGATCGGGATGCCGGCCTTCGAGGTCCAGTCCCAACCCAGGTAGTCGGGCACGCCCATGGCACCCGTCGGATTGCCCTCCATGGCGTGGATGCCGCCGTACGTGGCGCAGGTGCCGATGGCCACGACGGCGAGGGCCTTGGGGGCGAGCCTGTCGATCCACTCACTGGTGGTGATGGGCTGACCGGTCTCGGGGTCGTCGCCGAAGCCGCACCAGTAGCCCTCGGGCTTGATCTTCTCGTTCGGGATCGACCCCTCGACCACCAGGACGAAGGGATCGATCTCGCCCCGCTCGCCCTTGAAGAACCACTCGATGAACGTGTCGGCGCCGCCGACCGGGCCGCACTCGAAGTCGATCAGCGGCCAGTGCACGGCGATCTTCGGCAGACCGGGCAGCACGCCGGTGACGATCTCCTCGATGCTCGGCTGCATCGCCGCCGTCAGGGACACGGAGTCGCCGTCGCAGCTCAAACCCGCATTGATCCAGAGGATGTGGATCAGCGGGTCCTCGACCGCGTCCTTCGCATCCTTAGTCGCAGTGGCCATGGGACGGCTCCTCGGGGAGGTGATCGGGAAGGGGCGCGGGGAGGCGGCCTGCCTCGCCCACACCTTTCTTGCTAACAGCAGTCCGGTCCGGGCGCCGCGTCAGGTGCGGCCAGTCCAGTGACGGCGCGCGGCCTGACGGCCGACCCGCTCAGGTGGAGCGGGGTGGCGGCCGGGCGCTCCTTGCGGACGAAGGCGCGGCGCAGGGCGTGGTAGGGGGCGTCGGGGTCGAAGAAGGTCCGCCGCATCAGGGCCAGCTCGGCCCGGCGGTGGTCGGCCAGCGGCCGCCGGGCCTCGTCGCGCTCGCGCGCGGCCTTCTTGCCGGCGATCCGGGAGGCGGTGGCGGGCAGGGCGGCGAGGCGGAGCGCGAGGCCCTCGGTCTCGCGGGCGAAGTCCCCGGGCGGGCAGGGGACCGTACGGTCGACCAGTCCGAGCCCCTGGGCGGCGGCGGCGCTCAGCGGCAGGGCCTCGGTGGTGAGGCGGTCCGCGAGTGCGGGGCCCACGCGGCGGGGCAGGGTGTACGTCCAGTACTCGGAGCCGTGCAGGCCCATCAGGCGGTAGTGCGGGTTCAGGACGACGCCCGAGCGGCACCAGACCTCGTCGGCGGCGAGGGCGAGCATGGCACCGCCGGCGGCGGCGTTGCCGCCCAGCGCACTGACCACGAGCCGGTCGGTGGTGGTCAGCACCGCCTCGACCAGGTCGTTCATGGCGTTGATGTTGGCCCAGGACTCCTCGGCCGGATCGGTCGCGGCATCGATGACGCCGAGGTGGATGCCGTTGGAGAAGAAGTCGCGGCCGCCGCCGAGGACCAGGACGGTGGTGGGGCGGGTGAGGGCCGCCCCGTACGCGTCCAGCAGGCGGCGGCAGTGCGTGGTGCTCATGGCGCCGCCGGGGAAGGCGAACGTCAGGAATCCGGTCTGGCCCTCCTCGTGGTAGCCGATGTCGGACCAGTTGCCCCGCTGGGGTCCGCAGGGCGGCGACGGGGGGACCTCGGGGAGCCGGGGCAGCCGGTCCGCGAGCGCGAGCGTGGCGGGCAATTTGGGGGCGGCCGGGCGGCCCGGCAGGCGGCGGGGGCGCAGTTCCGGGATCCAAACGGCCCCGTCGGCCGTGGCCCGGCAGAGCGCCCCGGCCCGGGTGGCCAGCAGCGCGCCGGGGCGGCCGCGCAGGTGCTCCTCGCGGTGCCCGCCGTGCAGGTACCACTCACCGCCGAGCAGGTCGTCGCGTACGCCGGGCTGCGAGTCGGCGGCGCGCAGCGCGGCGAGGACGTCCTCGGTGGTGTCGTGCTCCCAGTCGATCCGGCGGTCTTCCTGGCGCAGCAGTGGCCGGGCGTGGCCGCTCGTCTGAGGTTGCGGGACGTACGTACCGGAGGCGAACCGTTCCACCGCGAGCAGGACGGCCTCCAGCGCGGCATCGGCGATCTCGCCGCGGTAGAGGTCGCTCTTGCCGACCGGCGGCAGGGGGCACTCAACGCTCGCCCAGACGTCGCCGGCGTCCATCTCCGCATTGGCCTGCAGGACGGTCACCCCCCATCGGGGTTCACCGCCCCGGACGGCCCGGTCGAGGGAGGACGGGCCGCGGTCGCCGACCGGACCCGGGTGGACGACCAGGCAGGTGTGGGCGGCCCAGACCTCCTCGGGGATGGCGGTGCGCAGCATCGGGGCGATCACGAGGTCGGGGCGGTGGCTGCGTACGGCGTCGGCCAGGGCTGCTCCGGGCAGGGCGAGTTCGACCGCCACGTGGTGGCCGTGGTCGCGCAGCTCGGCGTGGACTCGCTGCGTGAGGCTGTTGAACGCGCTCGCCACGAGCAGGACGTACACGTGATCTCCCAGCGGTGGCCCGGAGCCGCGCGTGCGCGGTGCCCGGCCTGGTCGGCGGCCCGTGGCCGGAACATGACCGGCCGCCTGAGATGGTCGGGGAGTTCGGGGCGCCCACGTCCGAGCCCCGCGCAGCGGGTCACTCGAAAGCGCCCGTTCCGGGGTCCGCTCGGCCCAAGGGGAACGCCGGCTACTCGCCGTCCTCGATGCCGATGGCCTCGGCCAGCTCCCGCTGCGCGCGGCCCGGCTCGCCCTCGTACTGCTCCAGGAGGGCGGCGGCGATGGCGTCGAGTTTGCGCTGGATCGCGTGCTCGGCCCGGCGTTCGGAGTTCTTCAGCAGGGCCAGGAGCAGCAGGGCGACCGCGCCCATCGCGTCGCCGAACAGGTGCTGCCAACTCATGTCCAGGTGGGCGAGGTGGGCCGCGACGAAGCCGGCCACCAGCAGGACGCAGAACACGGAGAAGGCGGGCGAGCTGGTGAAGTTCGAGGCCAGCTCCGCCAGCTTCTCGAACCGTCCGAGCCGCCCCTGGCCGCCCTTCTTCGCGGGATGTTCGAAGGCCATGGTCTGCACGTGCCCGCTCGGGCCGCACCCCATCCCCTCCGGGCCGCTCCAGCACCCGACCGGCCCAGATCGGAGCGGGGCCGTCCGGGGCCGCCACCGACCCCGGGCGGGTCCCCGAGAGGAAGGGGCCGGCCCGTCGCAGGTGCAGGATGCGCAACCGTTAGATTGACCTGCACAATCGGGGAGCCAAGGGGTGGGCGAATGGTGCGGCAGATGAAGCAGGGCACAAGAGGCGGGGGCTTCCTGGTGCGTATCGGGACGCTCGCCGCAGCGGCCGCGGCCACGGTGGCTTGTTCCGCCGACGCTCCCGTGGAGGAGACGCCCGCGTACCGGGACGGCCGGGTCATGGGCATCACGCTGCATGAAGGAGGTGGCTGGCCGGACGCCGACCTGTCCAGGACAAAGGATCTGTGCGGCTACCCTGCTCGGGCCGACGGGCTCGAAGGCGCAGAGGCGGACGCCTACATCGCTGGTTGTGTGAACGGGCTCCTCGCACACTGATCAGCGCCGACGCCGGGCGGCCGGGCCCCGTGGAACTCTGCGCCTGCCGAGCCATGGAAACCGAACCGTCTCCCGGACACGATCCGCAACGGCGCGGGCCGCTACCGGCACCGGACGGTCAGCCCGACCGGACGGGCGCCCATAGGCCGACGCTCCACACTCGTACGAAGTCGTCCCGTCGACATCCGCATCGCTACTCAGTGCGTCAGGCTGGCACCGTCAGCCTCTTGACCATGATCGCGAAGACGGGCGAATCGTCGAAGGGCTTCTGCTCGCCAGCCTTCTCGTACCCCCATGACTCGTAGAGCGCCTGCACCTTGAGGTGGGTCACGTCGACCAGGAGGGTGGCCACATCCTCGTCGCGACTGTCGACGAGGGCCGCATGGAGCTGAGTGGACACGCCGGTCTTCCGCCACTCCCCCATGATCATGAGCTCAGACAGAGCGAACACGGTGGCTTCCGGCGCAACGGAGTCGGGACGGTCCGAGGTCTTCCACCATCCGCCAGGCTTGAAGGCCGCACCGTACGCGAAGCCCGTGGGCGCACCCTTGTCGAAGCCGACTACGCAGGCCCAGGTCTCATTGCCACTCCAGTGATCCACGAACCAGGCGAAGCGTTCCCGCTCGTGGAAGCGGTCCTCCTCACCGTCGTAGACGGCATCGTGCATATCGAGAAGCATCTCCCGGATGTCGGCAGCGTCCTCGCGGGTATACGTCTTCAGATCCATGCCTGTGACCTCTCTGCCCAGTCCAGGACGCTGGGCTCCCTTGTTCCCGACGACACCATGAGCTTGCGGACGTTCGCCAGGGTGTCAGTAGTCCGCTTCGAGCCGCGGACGCGCCCCAGGATCTCCGCCGCTCGATCGCCAGTTGCGCAGGCCGATTCGAAGTCCCCCTGTCTAGCCTGTGCCAGCGACAGGTGCGCGATGTAGTACGTCCGGTTGCGCACGCGGTCGGGATGGATGGCAGCCAGCGCGCGATGCAGGTGATACTCAGCGCGGTCCGGTTCGTTCAGCCGCAGCCAGACGATCGAGGTCAGCCCGTCAAGCTCCGCCCCGTCGAAGAACTCGATCCAGGGCGGTCGCTGGATGGGAGTGTGCCGACCGAATGACCGCTCCGCTGCCCCGAGGGCCTTCACCGCTGCCGAGCGATCGTTGCGGCCGGCATGAGCGTGAGCGTTTCTCATGTGAGCGAGCGAGGCGTAGAGCGGGTCCTTCTTGGCGATGGACAGGCTCTTCGCTGCGTCAGCCGCTGCGGATGCCTCCGCGTGGTCCTTGCGCTGCCCGGCAACCATCGAGAGGTGGTTCCAGACGTGGTACTGCGTCTCGCTGTCTCCGGACAGACCAGCGAACGTGACGGCCGTGTCCCGGTGGCCTCTGGCACGGCTTCGGGTTTGAGCATCAATCGCCGCGAATGCTGCGGAACACGTCACATCGGAGGCTAGGCAGTACAGTTTGGTCCGCACCCGCGCTGAAGCAGCTCCGCCGCCGGCCAAGGCCGACTTGATCCGCATGGCAAGCTCCACCGCATCGTTTTCGACCTTCTGAGCGCCGCCGAATTCCTGGTCCTGAGCGATGATCTTGGCGTGCTCGGCCTCGAAACGGTGCACGTCGCTCTGGCCCAGGCGTCGGGTGGCGCCGACCGTAGCCGCAACGGCTGTTCCGACGGCGAGGGTGAAGAGGGAGCGGCGGTGCATGGGGTCCTCCGGAGGTGCCTGTGCTGCCTTCTTGGACCGGGGGACGAAACCCAAGTCGGTCGCCGAACGGCCAAGGACGCGCTCGATACTCAGCCGCTGCTTGGCGTGCGGCCACCGGGTATGGCCAGCCAACAAGCGTCGGACGTCGCGGTCCGTCATGTGTCCGGGCTGACCGGTCAAGGTCTCGATCTCGGCATTGACGCGTCTGGCTAATTCCGCCTGCCCCATCTGGCAGTCGTTCATTGCTGCGGCCAGTTCGGGGTTTTCTCCCACAGCCGCACGGTAGCGGGGTCACCCGTGACGGCGATACCGCGAAGGTAAAAATCACCGGGATCACGCCTTGTGCGTCTTGGGAATTCACCTGTTCCCACTGGCCGCCCGACGGTGAACTTTCCTAGTCGCAAGCCGCAGTAAGGAGGCAGGCGCCGCCCATGGCGCCTGGCTGCATGGAGGAGAGCGCCCGCCCACCCCCTTTGGCGATGAGGTGCTCCACCGCCCTCGAAGGGAAGACCCCTTGATCATGATCGCGACCAGATACAGCGCCGTTGACGTCCCCGGCTATAGCGAGACGTTGCCCTGCGAGGCCGAGTCGGCCAGTCGGGCCCGCCATTTGATCCGGTCCGCCCTGAACACCTGGGGGCTCGAGAGCCTGATCGACAGCGGACTCCTGGTCGTCTCCGAGCTTGTGGCCAACTCCGTACAGCACAGAGGATGCACGCTGGTGCGAGTAAGTATTCAGCGGCGGGCCGAAGACCGGGTGCGTGTGACGGTATCCGACAAGTCTCGTGCAGTGCCGTTGGTCGGCGGTCCGGAGGCAGGGGACGAGACGGGCCGCGGGCTGGTCATCGTGGAGTCCCTTGCTGACGTTTGGGCTGTTGACCGTCGACGCTGGGGCAAGGTCGTGTGGGCAGAGCTATTCGTCGAGGCGAGCGCCTGATGGGCAGGCACGCGAAGCCTCGGAGGTTCGTACTCGTTCGCCGTGCCCATCCGTCTGGCGGATCGAACGACCTGGGGGTAGCCGGGGGAAGCCTGGGGCACGAGTTACCGGAGCAGGGCCACCTCGTCGAGTACGCCTTGGAGGCAACGGACACCGCAACCCGGCGGCGGTTCCTGGAGGTGATGCGCCGCCAGCTCGTGTCGGAGCGGGACCTTCTCTCATTGCTCGAACGGGAAGGCTGGCATGGGGCTGACGCCAGGGAGGCCGTCAGTGCGTAGTCAACCGATCGCCTGGCTACGGCTGCACTTGCAGCGCCACAAGCAACCGATCTCGAACTACGAGCGGAACGTGCAGCGCATCGTCAACCCGCCCCGCCCCTCGCTTCCCGACAGGATCAGTCGGATCGCTTGGGTGGTCGAGGAGTTCTGGTACCGCCACGTCGTACAGCGAAAGCTTTACCGACGGCTCGACGAGCTGCGGGGCGTTGTGCAGGCCGCGCTCCCGCCGGATCGGCAGGCGCTTGAGGAGGCGCGTCGCGGCCTCCAACGCATCAGGGACGCTGTCGCACCGTACAGACGAAGCCGGACTCACGCCCTTCACGCTTCCGCCATCGGCGGGATGCCGGCGATCAAGCGACCGGCCGAGAGCCCAATTGACGGCGGACGCCCGACCGCGCGGCAGGCGTACGGGCGTCCCGAACCGAACGGGGTCGGGACCTACCAGAGAAAGGGGGTCGCGCAATGCCCGCGACCATCCAGACGACCGAGACGGACGCCCCCAAGGTCGTCGAGAGCGGCACCGACATCGCCGAGCAGCCCTGCGCGAACGGCTCTACGGGCGTCGAAAGCGAGACCGCCGAGCTGCTCGGCGCGTACGCCCTGCTTATCGCCTAGCACGGCCGCACCCACATGCTCCGCCCGGAACAACCCTGGACAGGTCGAGCCGGGCGGCCCGGCGCGGTCGGCTTCCCCGAGGTCGGCCGCGCCATCCAACAGCCCATCCCTCGGCCAGCCACGCCGGGCGCCGTACGATCGGATCATCGCCACCTGTGCGGTCCGCCGCATCCCGTACACCTGGGTCAGGCAGACGAAGCCAGGCGGCATCGTCCTCAGCACTGTGGGCTCATGGCCTTGGGGAACCGGTCTCGCCAAGGTGACGGTCGGCGACGACGGCACCGCCGAGGGGGCGATTGTCGGACGGTCCTCGTTCATGCAGGCTCGCGCCCAGGCAGTGACCCCCGTGGCCGGTGATCTGTCGGCCCGCACTGCCTACGCCGACAGTGAGCGAGCGGCCAGGGTGGCACCGCTCTTGCTGGAGGAGTGGGTGCCCGCATTTCTTGCACAGCTCTCGTCCCCGGCGCACACTTCGTACGCGCGGCCACGAGCGACGGCGCGCGACTCCTGTACCTCTTCGATCCTGAGCGCGAGTCCTTCGCCGAATTCAAGGCGGACAGCGATGGTTGGATCGTCCGCCAGGGTGGCCCCGTCGCCCTGTGGGACAAGATCGAGCGGACCCTGGGCGCGTGGCAGAGCGCCGGCAGTCCCGATATCACCGCTGTACGGCTCCGGATCACAAAAAGGTCCCACACGTATTGGATCGATGATCAACCCGAGCTGCGCTGGGAGCACCGCCTCGACGCCGCCTACTGATCAGGCAGCGACGCTAGGGTTGGCGCATGGACGAGGAACCCCTTTCGGAGTGGGCGGAGCGTCGGAACGCAAAGATCGGGCGACTACGAGCCATCCCGATCGTCTCGGGCGACAGCCCGAAGGGTTCCCATGTGCAGCCTGATGCGCCGCGCGCGATCGAACGGTGGAACGGGCACGACTGGGAGCCCTACGCGTTCGCCGCCAGTCTCACCGAGACCAAGCGCATCCTGTTTCCCGAGGCCAACACCCCTACTACTGACCCCTCGCCCAACCGCATGGGCCAGCCACTCGCCCCGGGCAAGGGCCGACACCGAAAGCCGTAGGCGCCACAGCCCCGGCTCGTCCCTCACCCGAGGTGAACGAGCCGGAGCTCTGGCGAAGCGGTGGTGGACGGCCCGGTCGACCTCGCCGAGGGTGGAGCCGATGCCGATTCCGTGCAGACGGCCGGTCCGCAGGAACGAGGCGAGGAACACGATGCCGTTCATTACGGCCACGGGCTCCGTAGCGGCGGCTCCGCACCGCCCCATGCGAAGGCGTACGGGTCCGCGCCGCCCGAGTACGAGCAGGCGATTCCGGTGTCGGGCAGGTCGAACTCCTCGCGCAGCCATCCGTCCATGGCGAGGGCGGCGACCTCCGGCCGGTAGTCGGTCAGCGGGAAGTCGAGGGAGACGATGTCGAGGTACACGCCCTCCGGATGCCTGGCGCACAGCTCCTCGCCACGGAGCGCGACAACGAAGGAGAGCCAGGCCAGGTCCTCCCAGTACATGCCCGTCGCGGGAAGCAGCACGCGGACTCCCCGGTAGATCCCCACGGACGGAACCGCCGCTCCGCCCGGCGACACGGCCCGTGCCGAGAGGTCCGCCGCCAGCCCGCCGAGCGGGCTCCTGAACCGGTACTTGAACGTTCGGGTCACTTCAGCACCAGCACTTCCGGAGGTACGTCCGGGCCATACTGCCACGGGCCGGCGGCCAACGGGGCCGAGGCCGAGCACCGTTGGACGTGGTCCGCGAGGTGCGCAGGATGGCCACGAGCGAGGGAGGTCGGTCATGTCAACCGCCGAAGTGACCACGGAGACGGTGCGCTCCGAGGACGGGGCCACGGTCCGGGTCCGGCTCCACCGAAGGCCCGACGATCCGTCGGCACCGGTACTGGTGTGCATGCCCGCCATGGGCACCAGGGCCGTCTCCTACACGCCCCTGGCGGAGGCCCTCGTCGAGGCGGGGTTCCAGGTGGCCCTCGGGGAGTTGCGGGGGCAGGGCACGAGCTCGGTCCAGGTGCGGCGCGGAGTGCGCTACGGCTACCACGAGATGGTCGCTTACGACTACCCCGCACTGTTCCGGGCCGTCTCGGCCGCCTTCCCCGGGGCGCCGCGCCACCTGCTCGGGCACAGCCTCGGCGGGCAGCTCGGCGTGCTCTACCTCAGCCAGGAGCCGCACATGGCCGCGGGCGCGATCCTGGTCGGCGCCCCGTCCTGCCACTACCGCGGCTGGCCCTTCCCGCAGAGCCTGGGCATGCTCGCGGGGTTCCAACTGGCCGCCGTCTTCGCCACCGCGTACGGGTACTTCCCCGGCCGCCGCCTGGGGGTGCTGGGGAACGACTCCGCGCAGGTCCTGCGGGACATGGCTGCGCAGGTCCGGACGGGCCGCTACGACGTACCGTCCTCACCGGTGGACTTCGAGCCCCGGCTGGCCGCGATGGACCTGCCGGTGCTGGCGGTGGCCATCGAGGGCGACCCCATGGCACCGCCAGGCGGGGTGCGGGGGCTCTGCGACAAGCTCACGAGCGCGCGGGTGACGTACGAGGAACTCGCGCTCGGCGAAGGCGCTCCGGGCGGCCGGCACTACGGCTGGATCCGCGACAACGCCGTACTCGTCGACCGGGTACGGGACTTCGTGGACCGGTCCTGACACCCCCTCGGCGGTGTCAGCCGAGCCGGGCCGGGGAGGAGGCTCCGGGGGCCAGCAGGCGCGGGGCGCCGCTGCCGTCGGCGGGCACGGTCCACAGGTCCGTGCTGTCGGCGGCGCCGTCGGTGGGCAGGCCGTAGGCGAGCGTGCGGTCGTCGAGCCAGGCGGCCTGGTCGTCCACGCTGCGCTTCTCCGCGAGCGCGTGGTCGCGCAGCGTCCCGAGGTCCATCACGTGCTCGCGCCACAGCGAGGCGCCGGCCCGGACCCGCTTCTTGTAGGCGATGCGCGTCTCGTCCGGGGACAGGGAGGGGCATTCGACGTTCTTGGCCAGGGTCTTGACGCTGCGCCCCGAGATCGATCCCTTGACCAGGTGGGTTTCGCCGCCGGTGGAGACGGTGGCGTAGAAGGTGTCGTCGTCCTTGGAGAAGGTGACCCCCCAGAAGTTGACGTCCTGGGCGCGGTGCTCCCGACCGTCCATGTCGATGGCGAACTCCTCCAGGTTCGCCTCCAGCTTCCAGGTGCGGGTGTCCACGATCGCGGTACGGGTGGAGAAGAACGCGGCGCCGTAGGACTCGCCGGAGACGAAGACGGTCCAGGCGGCGAACCGGCCGCTGGGCGAGACGCGGGCCCGGCTCGGGGTGCCCGCGAGGGGGAAGCTGCGCAGCGTGCGCAGTTCGGAGTCGACGATCAGGGCCTTGTTGTCCTGGGCGAGCGCGCCGGGCGTGGAGCGCAGGCACACGCCGGTGCCCGCGGCGGCGTAGAAGCGTTGGCAGCCCAGTTCGGAGGCGGTCCGCGCGGACTCGGGTGCGTCGGCCGGGACCGAGGCGAGGGTTCCGCGGTGCGGTCCCTGCCCGCCGTTGAGGAAGGTCAGGGAGCCGGGCCGGTCGAGCGTGACGGTCCCGGCGGTAACCGTCGGGCCGCCCGTCGACGGCTCGTCGTCGCGGGTGGCGGAGCGCAGCACCAGCGCGGCGCCAAGACCCCCGAGCAGCAGCACCGCCACCGCGAGGACGAGCAGGCGGCGTGACTTCGACAGCGTCATCTGGGGGGCCTCACGGACTTCGGATCGGGCTTGGGCTCGGGGTTCGGTTGGGGTCGGGTGTCCTGGGGCCCTGCCGGGCGCAGGACGAAGCCGGCGACGGCGGCGCAGCACAGCAGGCCGACCGCGGCGGCGGCCAGTGCCGGGCCGGTGCCCCAGAGCGTCCAGGCCGCGCCGAAGGCCAGCGAGCAACCGAAGCGGGCCAGCGCCTGGCCGGTACCGACCAGGGCCATGCCGGTGGCGCGCAGCTCGGCGGGGACGGTGGCGGCGACGGCGGCGGGCAACACGCCGTCCGTGGCGGCGTAGAACATGCCGTGCAGGGCGAGGACGAGGTAGGGCAGGGCGGGCCAGGCGGGGGCCCACAGCAGCAGCCCGTAGCCGGCCAGCAGGAGGGCGTGGCCGATGAGGAAGACGGTGCGCCGGCCGATCCGGTCGGCGAGGGCTCCGGCGGGCACGGCGAGCAGCAGGAACATGGCGGCGGTGCCCAGCGGCAGGAGCGAGAACCACTGGTCGCCGATGCCGGTGCGGCGTTGCAGGAGCAGGTAGACGAAGGCGTCGCTGACGGTGGTCAGGCCCAACAGGACGGCGCAGACGGCCAGGTTGCGCAGGCGGGGCAGGCGCAACAGGCCGAGCGCGTCGCGCAGTCGTACCGGGGCCGGCCGGTCCGCACCGGGGACGGCGGCGGCGGCGCCTGTGGTGGCCGTGGCAGTGGTGGTGACCGTGGCCGAAGCGGTGGCCGAAGCGGTGGCCGTGGCAGTGGTGGTGGCAGTGGTGGCGGCGGTGGCCGTGGCTCCGCGGGACGGCCCGGGCCGGGCGTCGCCGCCGGAGGGGACGAACAGCATGAGCACCACGACACCGAGTACGGCGATGCAGGCGCTGACGCCGAAGACCGCGTCGTAGCCGTCGACCGTCAGGCTCAGGATGAAGAAGGCGGCGAGCGGGCCGAGCAGCGCCCCGGTGGTGTCCATCGCCCGGTGCACGCCGAAGGCGCGCCCTTGTAACTCGGGCGGTGTGGACAGCGAGATCAGCGCGTCGCGCGGGGCGGTGCGCAGTCCCTTGCCGGTGCGTTCCAGCGTGAGGATCACGCTGATCGGGCCCAGGCTGTGGGCGAACAGGAGCAGCGGTTTGCACAGGGCCGACAGGCCGTAGCCGATGCCGGCGATCAACTTGTGGTTGCGGACCCGGTCGGCGAGGTGGCCGCCGGTCAGCTGCACGAGGGCGCTGACCCCGTTGTAGACGCCGTCCAGCGCGCCGAAGCCGAGGGGGCTCAGGCCCAGGCCGGCGATCAGGTACAGGGGCAGGACGGCGGTGACCATCTCGGAGGAGATGTCGGTGATCATGCTGACCGTGCCCAGGGCGAGGACGGTCGAGGCGACCGCGGGGGCCCGGACGGGTCCCCGGTCCGCAGCGGTCTTCGCACCCTCGGGCGCGGGCGCGGAGCGGTCCGCGAGGTACATGCTCTGGAGCTCCCGATGCCGACGGACTGAGTTCACTCGAACGTGCGAGTGGAACCCTAATGGTTGTACGGGCCAACGGTGCGGCGTACGAACAGATTCGGCCGTACGCCCCCGGATCGGCCGGGGGTTCAGCCCTCCCGGCTGCTCTCGTCCCGCAGCCAGGTGGAGAAGTCCTGGTCGCGGATGGCCTTCCGGGATCCCCGGCGGGCGGCGAGCGCGGCCACCACGAACACCACCACCCCCGGCAACAGCGCCGGTTGGGCCCGCAGCAGGGCGCGCAGATCGGCCGTGCCGGTGCGCGCGGTCTGCTCCGACACCTGCTCCGGTGGCGCCCCCGGCGCCCCGGCCCGCCGCGCCGCCTGGAAGCGCTCGAACTCGGCGGAGGAGGTCGCCGCGCGGACCCGCCGCCTGATCAGGTCGGACCAGGTGCGCGGCGGCCGGACGACCACCCGGGCCTCCTCGACCACGCGCCGCTCCCCGGGCCCGAAGGCGAGGGACGCGGCCAGGTCGTCGGCCATCAGCGGGGGCAGCGCGGCGATCCGCGCGTGCCCCGCCTCGGTCACGGCGATGACCCCCCGGCCGAAGAGCCCCTCGCGGACGGCGGGCAGCCGCTGCCACACCCGGTAGTACGCCCGCACCGGCCAGGCGCAGCCGCCCAACGGGACGTCCCGGCCGGGGGCGGCGGCGAGCAGCTCCGGGCTCCGGTCCAGGGCGCCCACCAGGGCCCCCACGTCGGCGGCCCCGACGACGACGTCGGCGTCCACGTACAGCCGGGGGAAGCCCCGCGCGTGCTCGTCGCCGACCCTAAGTGCCCGGTGTTTGGAAGGGGTCGGGATCTCGACCACCCGTACGCGGTCGCCGCGCTCGCCCGCCACGCGGGCGGTGTCGTCCGTACAGCCGTTGCACACCACGACGATGTCGGGCCCGGACACCGAGGTGTCGGCCAGGAGCGCGTCGAGGAGGCGGCCGATGACCCGGCCTTCGTTGTGGGCCGGTATCACGATGCTGGTCACCCGGGCAGTATGCACGGTCGAACACCCGCTCCAGGCGATTACGTCAACTCTGCCCGGGGGTACGCCCGGTGGACTAGATTGAGCGGCGCCGACCGGAATCGGCACGCTTCGGCGGAACCGGTGTCCGGCGGCGGGCATAGGCGGTAAGCGGTACGGGTTCGGCCTGCTTGTGGGGAACAGGCGGCCGGGCCGGGGGGCGAAGCACACGGTTCACGTAGGGCATCGGTTGTGGGGGGCCATCACCGTTGAGCAGGTCACGCACGGGACGCACGGGCGTCCGTGCTGCCGTCGACGGCATCTCCCTCCAACACACGCGTCCCGGCCATGAGTTGGCGACACGCCGCCCGGCGTGCGCGGAAGGAAGGGAAACGCCGTGAAGGACACCGCGAAGGACGCGGGGCAGGACACGGGACGGAAGACGGGCGCCGCCGGCAAGGGGTCCGCCCCCTTAGGTGTCGCCGTGGTCGGCGCGGGCTACTGGGGCCCCAATCTCGTCCGCAACTTCCAGTCCAGCGATCAGTTCCGGCTGCGCTGGCTCTGCGACCTGAACGTGGACCGGGCCCGGCAGGTGCTCGGCGCGTACTCCACGGTCCAGGCGACCGGTGACTACGAGGCGGTCCTCGCCGACCCGGAGGTCCACGCGGTCGCCGTGGCCACCCCGGCGGGAACGCACCTCGACGTCGCACTGGCCGCGCTGCGCGCCGGCAAGCACGTCCTCGTGGAGAAGCCCCTCGCCGCCACGTACGAGGACGGGCTGCGGCTGGTGAACGAGGCCGAGGAACGCGGCCTCACGCTGATGTGCGACCACACCTACTGCTACACGCCGGCGGTGGGCCGGATCCGCGAGATGGTCCGCTCCGGCGAACTCGGCGAGATCCACTACGTGGACTCGGTACGGATCAACCTGGGGCTCGTCCAGAAGGACATCGACGTCCTGTGGGACCTGGCCCCCCACGACCTCTCCGTCCTGGACTTCATCCTCCCGGACCACGTGCAGCCGGTCGCCGTCGCCGCGCACGGAGCCGATCCCATCGGGGCCGGCCAGTCCTGCGTGGCCTATCTGACGCTCCAGCTGAGCACCGGCGCCATCGCGCACGTGCACGTCAACTGGCTCTCCCCGACCAAGGTGCGCACCACCATGGTCGGCGGGTCCAAGCGCACGCTGGTGTGGGACGACCTCAACCCCACCCAGCGCGTCGCGGTGTTCGACCGCGGAGTGGACCTGAGCGCCCCGCAGGAGATAGGCGCGGACGAGCGCCGGGACATGCTCGTCTCCTACCGGAGCGGCGACATGGTGGCGCCCGCGATCGGCGAGAAGGAGGCCCTGCGCAGCATGGTCGAGGAGTTCGCCACGTCCATCAGGACGGGACGGCCGCCGCTGACGGACGGCCGGGCGGGACTGAAGGTGCTGGACATCCTGGAAGCCGCCTCCCGGAGCCTGGAGTTCCGCGGAGCGGTCGTCGGACTGCGCACCGGGCGTTGACCGCCCGCAGTCCGATCACGTGCAAGACCACGACCGAACATTCAGTGGGGGCAGGGCGTTGAGCAGCGTACGAGGCAAGAGGATTCTGGTCACGGGAGGGGCGGGCACGATCGGCTCGCACCTGGTGGACCTGCTGGTGGACAACGGAGCACGCGAAGTCGTGGTGCTCGACAACTTCGTGCGGGGGCGGACGGCCAACCTGGCCCGCGCCCTGCCGAGCGGGGTGGTGGAGGTCGTCGAGGGCGACATCCGCGACGTGGCCGCGGTGCGCAAGGCGACCGAGGGCGCCGAGCTGGTGTTCCATCTCGCCGCCATCCGGATCACCCAGTGCGCCGAGGAGCCGCGGCTGGCAAACGAGGTCATGGTGGACGGCACCTTCAACGTGCTGGAGGCGGCCGCGGCCGCCGGGGTGGGCAAGGTGATCGCCTCGTCCTCGGCCTCGGTCTACGGCCTGGCCGAGCAGTTCCCGACCACCGAGCGCCACCACCCGTACAACAACGACACCTTCTACGGTGCGGCGAAGGCCTTCAACGAGGGGGTGCTGCGCAGCTTCCACTCCATGTACGGGCTGGACTACGTGGCCCTGCGCTACTTCAACGTGTACGGGCCCCGGATGGACATCCACGGCCTCTACACCGAGGTGCTGATCCGCTGGATGGAGCGGATCGCCTCGGGCGAGCCGCCGCTGATCCTCGGCGACGGCCTGCAGACCATGGACTTCGTCGACGTCCGGGACATCGCGCGCGCCAACCTGCTGGCCGCCGAATCGGACCTGACCGACGAGGTGTTCAACGTCGCGAGCGGCACCGAGACCAGCCTGCTCCAGCTCGCGCACGGCCTGCTGGAGGCGATGGGCGCCGAGGGCCTGGTGCCCGAGCACGGTCCGGCCCGCGCCGTGAACGGCGTCACCCGCCGGCTCGCGGACACCTCGCAGGCCGCGGAGCGGCTCGGCTTCACCGCCGAGATCGACCTGCGCACCGGCCTGCGGGACCTGGTGCAGTGGTGGCGGGCCGAGCGCGCCGCCGACGCGGCGGCCTCGGAGGCGGGCCGATGAGCGCCCCGGACACCGCCCCCGCCCGGATCCCGGTGATGGTGCCCTGGCTGGGCGAGGAGGAGGCGAAGGCCGCCGCCGACGCCGTGCTCTCCGGCTGGGTGGCCCAGGGCCCCCGGGTCGCCGAGTTCGAACGGGCCTTCGCCGAGCGGGTGGGCGCCGAGCACGGGATCGCGGTGAGCTCGTGCACCACCGCCCTGCACCTGTCCCTGATCGCCCTGGACCTCGGTCCCGGCGACGAGGTGATCGTCCCCTCGCTGTCGTTCATCGCCACCGCCAACGCGGTGCGCTACGTGGGCGCCCGGCCGGTGTTCGCGGACGTCGAGGAGGCCACCGGCAACCTCACCCCGGCCACCGTGGACGCGGTCCGCACCCCGAGGACCAAGGCGGTGATCGCCGTCCACCAGGGCGGGGTGCCCGCGGACGTGCACGCGCTGCGCGCCGTGTGCGCCGACTGGGACGTGGCCCTCGTCGAGGACGCGGCCTGTGGCATCGGCGCGACGGTCGGCGGCAAATCGGTGGGCCACGGCGCCCTGCTCGCCGCCTGGTCCTTCCACCCCCGCAAGGTGATCACCACCGGCGAGGGCGGCATGCTGACCACGGACGACGCGCAGTGGGCGGAGCGGCTGCGCCGGCTGCGCGAGCACGGCATGAACGTGTCCGCCGCGCAGCGCCACGCGAGCAGCAAACCGGTCGTGGAGAGCTACCTGGAGGTCGGCTACAACTACCGGATGACCGACATCCAGGCCGCGGTCGGTCTGGTGCAGCTCGGCAAGCTGGACGAGATCGTGGCCCGGCGGCGCTCGCTCGCGGCCCGGTACACGGAGCTGCTGAGCGGGATCCCGGGCCTACGACCGCTCCGGGACCCCGGTCACGGCCAGGGCAACTTCCAGTCGTACTGGGTGCTGCCGGCCGAGGACTTCCCCGTCGGCCGGGACGACCTGCTCGCGGCGCTCTCCGAGGCCGGGATCTCGGCCCGGCGCGGGATCATGGCCTCGCACCTGGAGCCCGCGTACGCGGACCACGGCGCGGCGCCGCTGCCGGTGACCGAGCGGATCAGCCGCGACTCCCTGATCCTGCCGCTGTTCCACACGATGACGCGGGAACAGCAGGACCGGGTGGTGGCGGTGCTGCGCGAACGGGCGGGCGGATGAGCGGCCCGCCGCAGCGGACCGAGGACCTGCTGATCGTCGGCGCGGGCGGGTTCGCCCGCGAGACCGCCCAGGCGGTCCTGGACGCGGCCGCCGCGGCGGCCGCGTACGGCCGTGCTCCGCGGTGGCGCCTCGCCGGGCACCTCGACGACGATCCGGGCCTGCACGGCCGGGAGGTCGACGGGGTGCCGGTGCTGGGCGGCAGCCACCTCGTGCACGAGCTGCCGGCGGCCCGGGTGGTGGTCTGCGCGGGCAGTCCGCGCGACTACGCCGTACGGGCCCGGCTGGTGCGGCGCCTGGGGCTGCCCGGGAGCCGCTACGCCACGGTGGTCCATCCGACGGCGATGGTCTCGCGGTCCTCGCTGCTCGGCGCGGGCTCGGTCCTGCTCGCGCACTGCGTGCTGACGGCCGCCGTCCGGCTCGGGTCCCACGTGGCGGTGATGCCGCACGTGGTGCTCACCCACGACGACCGGGTCGGGGACTTCGCCACGCTCGCCTCGGGCGTCCGCCTCGGCGGCGGGGTGCGGCTGGGGCGCGGTGCGTACGTGGGCGCGGGAGCGCTGGTGCGCGAGGGCACGTCGGTCGGCGCCTGGTCGCTGACCGGTATGGGAAGCACGGTCCTGGCCGACGTGCCGCCCGGCGAGGTGTGGGCCGGAAGCCCCGCCCGCCGGCTGCGCGCGGCGGGGGGCCCGGCGCTCGACGAGCTGCGGGCCGATGGCGAGGAGACGGCCGGCCGTTGGCCGGAGACACGGATGGGGAGCACAGTCGCATGAACCAGATACCGCTGGTCGACCTGAAGGCGGCGCACGCCGAGGTCGCCGAGGAATTACGGGCGGGCTTCGACCGTGTGCTCGCCGACACCGCCTTCATCGGCGGTGCGGAGGTCCGCGCCTTCGAGCGCGAGTACGCCCATTTCGCGGGGGTGGGGCACTGCGTGGGTGTCGCCAACGGCACCGACGCCCTCGAACTCGCCCTGCGTGCCAGCGGGGTGGGCGTCGGCGACGAGGTGGTGCTGCCCGCGAACACCTTCATCGCCACCGCGGGCGCCGTCGCCCGGATCGGTGCCCGGCCGGTGCTGGTCGACTGCCTCCCCGACACCCTGCTGATGGATCCCCGGGCCGCCCTGGAAGCCGTGGGCGCGGCCACCCGCGCGGTGGTCCCCGTCCACCTCTACGGGCAGTGCGCGGACACCGCGGCCCTGGCGGCCGGGCTGCCGGCGCACGTGAAGGTCGTCGAGGACGCCGCGCAGAGCCAGGGCGCGACCCAGGGCGGCCGCTCCCCCGGCAGCGGGGGAATCGCCGCGACCAGCTTCTACCCGGGCAAGAACCTGGGCGCGTACGGCGACGCGGGCGCGGTGGTGACCGACGACGAAGAGAGCGCGGACCTGATCCGGGCCCTGGCCAACCACGGCGGCATCGCCAAGTACCGCCACGACGTGGCCGGCTTCAACAGCCGGCTCGACGGCCTGCAGGCCGTGGTCCTGCGGGCGAAGCTGGCCCGGCTGGCCGAGGGGAACGCGGCCCGCCGGGCCGCCGCCGCCCGCTACGACGAGCTGCTGGGCGACCTCGCGGCCGCCGGGCGGCTCACCCTGCCGGTCACCGCCGGGGGCAACGTCCACGTGTGGCACCTGTACGTCGTACGGGTCACCGGGGCGGACCGCGACGCCGTCGTCGGCAAGCTCAACGCTGAGGGCATCGGCGCGGGCGTGCACTACCCGGCGCCGGTCCACCTGACCCCGGCCTTCGGTCATCTCGGCCACGGCCGGGGCGACTTCCCGCACGCCGAACAGGCGGCGGACCGGATGCTTTCGCTCCCCCTCTTCCCGCAGATCACCGCTGACCAGCAGCAGCGGGTCGTGGAAACGCTCCGCAACGCCCTGCGCTGACCCCGCGCTCACGCAAACAATGAGGTCCAGATGAACAGACGGACAAGGTTGCTCCGTTACGGTCTCTTCACCGTGATCGCGGCCTTGATGGCCACGGTCCTGCCGCCGGCGGTGGTGGCCGGTGCGGTCGAACCCTGCGGTCCCACCTCGAACGCGATCGTGTGCGAGAACTCCAAGCCCGGCACGCCGATGGAGGACTGGTTCGCACCCAGCGCGTACGGCGACATCAAAGGTTTCCCGGCCCAGACGAGCGTCCAGGCCGGCGAGACCGTGCAGTTCAAGATCCAGTCGCCGACCGCGTACAAGGTCTCGGTCTACCGCCTCGGCCACTACGGGGGCACCGGCGCGCGCCTGATGTCGACCGCGGCCCAGGCGGCCCAGACGTACCCGGCGAACTTCCTGCCGGGCGGCAACCCGGCGACCTGCGCCAAGAAGGCCGCCACCGGCCTGGTCGACTGCGGCAACTGGCCGGTCACCGCGACGTGGACGGTGCCGGCGGACGCCGTGTCCGGGCTCTACGTCGTCAACTTCGACCAGGCGGACGGCAACGGCGTGATGCCGTACCCGTTCGTCGTCCGCAACGACTCCAGTCACTCCGACATCGTCGTGCAGACCAGCGACCAGACCTGGCAGGCGTACAACAACTACGGCGGCCAGGACCTGTACGACGGCGGCGGCCCCGCCCCGGACGGGCGGGCGTACGAGGTCAGCTACAACCGGCCCATGGACATCGGCGGGGACAACGGGATCTACGGGTCCGAGTTCCAGATGGTCGCCTGGCTGGAGCGCAACGGCTACGACGTGAGCTACATGTCCGGCATCGACATGTCGGTCCGCGGCGGGACGCTGCTGCAGAACCACAAGGTCTTCATGTCCTCCGGGCACGACGAGTACTGGACCCAGGAGCAGTTCACCAACGCGCTGAACGCGCGCCGGGCCGGGGTCCACCAGACGTACTTCAGCGGCAACGAGGTCTTCTGGAAGACCCGCCTGGCGCCGAGCATCGACGGAGCCAACACCGCCAACCGGACCCTGGTCTCGTACAAGGAGACCAAGCTGTCCTTCCCCCAGCCGAACGGAATCCCCGACCCGAGCGGGATCTGGACGGGCACCTTCATGGACCCGGCCAGTGCCACGAACGGCCGGCCCTTCCAGCCGCAGAACCAGCTGACCGGCTCGATGTTCAGCGTCAACGGCTACCGCAGTGACGCGATCACGGTGCCCGGCACCTTCGCCAAGCAGCGGCTGTGGCGCAACACCACGGTCGCGAACCTCACTCCCTCGCAGACCGCCACCTTCCCCACCGGCACGCTCGGCTACGAGTGGGACAGCGACGTGGAGAACGCCAGCCGGCCGGCCGGGCAGATCACGATGTCCTCCACCACGGTCGACATCGAGGACGGCAAGCTCCTCAAGGACTACGGCAACACCTACGGGAACGGCACCGCGACGCACAGCCTGGTGGCCTTCCGCGACCAGACCTCGCACGCACTGGTGTTCGGCGCGGGCACGGTGCAGTGGTCCTGGGGCCTGACCAACATGCCCACGGGCAATCCGGACGACGCCGTGATCACCGCGGACAAGCGGATGCAGCAGGCCACGGTGAACGTCTTCGCCGACATGGGCGTCCAGCCCAAGTCCCTGCAGAGCGACCTGGTCGCCTCGACCGCTTCCACGGACGCCGTGGGACCGGCCGTGACGGTGACCAGCCCGGCGGCGAACGCCACCGTACCGGCGCTGCGGCCCGTGACCATCACGGGCACGGCCACCGACACCGGCGGCGGCGTGGTCGCCCGGGTGGAGGTGTCCACCGACGGCGGCACGACCTGGAAGGCGACCACGGGCCTCGGCTCGTGGAGCTACAAGTGGACCCCGACCGTTCCGGGCACCGCGCAGATCAAGGTGCGCGCGGTGGACGACAGCGTCAACATCGGCGCCACCACCACGGTGCCGCTGACGGTGGGACCCCAGCAGTGCCCCTGCACCGTGTGGCCCGCCGCGGCCGTCCCGGGCACGGTCAACGCCGGTGACGGCAGCGCCGTCGAGCTCGGCGTGAAGATCCGCTCCTCCGTGGCCGGTTCGATCACCGGTGTCCGCTTCTACAAGTCCCCCGCCAACACCGGCACCCACACCGGAAGCCTCTGGAGCAGCACCGGCCAGCGCCTGGCGACCGGTACCTTCACCAACGAGACGGCCTCCGGCTGGCAGCAGCTGAACTTCGCCACGCCGGTCCCGGTCAAGGCGAACACCACCTACGTCGCCTCCTACTTCGCCCCGCACGGCGGCTACTCCTTCGACACCACCTTCGCCGCCGGCGACGCGGGCCTGGCCCCGCTCACCGCGCTGAAGAGCGGCACCGACGGCGGCAACGGCGTCTACCGCTACAGCGGCACGGGCGGGTTCCCGTCCACCGCCTCGTCCGGCAGCAACTACTGGGTGGACGCGGTCCTGGACACCTCCACCGCGAGCACGACCCCGCCCACCGTCACCGCCACCTCGCCGCAGTCCGCGGCGACCGGCACCCAGATCACGGCGGCCGTATCGGCCACCTTCAGCAACGCCATCGACGCGGACAGCCTGGCGTTCTCCGTGAAGGACTCCGGCGGCACCGCCGTCCCGGGCACCAAGGTGCTGGGCGCGTCGAACAGCGCGACCTTCACCCCGTCCTCCGAACTGGCCCTGAACTCGACCTACACGGCATCCGTCCAGGCCTCCGACCTGTGGGGCAACACCATGGCGGCCCCGGTCACGTGGAACTTCACCACCAGTGCGAGTCCGCCGACCGTGAACTGCCCCTGCACCCTGTGGAACGGCGCCACCACGCCGAGCACCGCCAACGTGGGTGACGACGCCAACTCCGTGGAACTGGGCACCCGTTTCCAGTCCGCGGTGAACGGCTACATCACCGGTGTCACCTTCTACAAGGGCCCCGGCAACACCGGTACGCACACCGGGAGCCTGTGGTCCGCCTCCGGCACCCAGCTGGCCACCGGCACCTTCGGCAGCGAGACCGTGTCCGGCTGGCAGCAACTGCAGTTCGCCACGCCGGTCCCGATCACGGCGGGCACCACGTACGTGGCCTCCTACCACGCACCGAACGGCAACTACTCGGTGGACGGCGGCTACTTCACCGGCGCCCACCGCTCCTATCCGCTGGTGGCCCCGGCCGATGCGCCCGGCAGCGCCAACGGGCTCTACAAGTACGGGGCGGCCACCGCCTTCCCGACGAACACCTTCGGCTCGGTGAACTACTGGGTCGGCCCGATCTTCACCACCACCGCACCGCCCGCCGCGCAGTCCGGGCTGTCCACGGAGGTGAGCGGGCAGTGAGCACGGTCAGCGTGGTGATCCCCTGCTACAAGTACGGCCACTTCCTGGCGGACTGCGTCAAGAGCGTGCTGGACGAGCAGGAGGGCGTCGACGTGCGGGTGCTGATCATCGACGACGCCTCGCCCGACGACTCCGCGGAGGTCGCCCGTGCGCTGGCGGCCGCCGACCCGCGGATCGAGGTACGGGTCCACGAGACCAACAAGGGCCACATCGCCACCTACAACGAGGGTCTGCTGGAGTGGGCCGACGGGGACTACGTCGCCCTGCTGTCGGCGGACGACCGGCTGGTCCCCGGGGCCCTGGTGCGTGCGGCGGCCCTGCTCGACGCCCATCCGGAGGCGGGTTTCGCCTACGGCAGGCCGCTGCGCTTCCAGCACGGCGGACCGCTGCCCGCGGCCCGCACCCGCAGCACCGGATCGGTCGTCTATCCCGGACGGTGGTGGCTGGACCGGCGGTTCCGGGAGGGCACCGGGTGCATCACCTCACCCGAGGTGGTGGTCCGCACCAGTCTCCAGCGCAAGGTCGGGGGCTACGATCCGGAGCTGCCGCACGCCGGCGACATCGAGATGTGGATGCGGCTCGCGGCGCACGCCGACGTGGGCTACGTCCAGGGGGCCGACCAGGCCTTCTACCGGGTCCACGGCAACAACATGTCCACCACGGACTTCGGCGGCCAGCTCGACGACCTGCGCCAGCGCCTCGTCGCCTTCGACTCGGTGCTCGACAAGTGCTCCGGGCTGCTGCCGGGGGCCGACCGGCTGGCGCTGTCGGCGCGCACCCGGCTCGCCCGGTACGCGCTGCGGCGCGCGTACCGGGCGTACGACCGGGGACGCACCGCGGTGGTGCCGGTCGACGAGCTCGTGGAGTTCGCGGCCGAGTGCCTGCCCGGCGACTACACGAAGCTGGGCGAGTACCGGGCGCTGCTCAGGCGCCGGCGCATCGGGGCGCGCGCCATGCCGTACCTCCAGCCGCTCGTGCTCTCGGCCGTGGCCGACCGGGGGCGCGAGTGGCTGTGGTGGCGGTCCTGGAAGCGTCGAGGGATTTGATGACTCGAACGCTCGGTTCAGCGGGTCGCCCCGGCGAGGGCGGCCCGCTCGGGCTCCTCGGCCCGGACCACCGGACCGGCGTCGGCGGCGGCCTCGTGCCGCTGCCGGCGCCGGCTCCGGCGCGTCAGGAGCCGGTCGGTCCACAGGGCCCCGACCACACCGCCGACCCCGCCCAGCAGGGCCGCCCCGGCGAGGCCCCGGCTCTTGTTGCCGGTCTGCACCGCCGCGGTGGGCGGCACCAGCAGCGTCACGCTCATCCGCGCGGAGTCCGGGACCCCCTGCTGCGTCTGCAGGTCGGTCAGGTGTTTCGTGTAGATCTCGATGATCTTCCGGACCGCCGCGTCGGCGGCGGCCGCCTCGGCCTGCTCGGCCTGGATCTGGAGCGAGGGGATCAGATAGCGCGGGGTGACGCTGGTCCCGCTGTTCCGCGGGATCAACCGGTACGTGCCGCGCACCCCCGCGGCGCGCAGCTCCTCGGCCCCTTCGGGCGAGTCCAGCTGCTGTACCGCGGCGTAGGAGACGGCGGCGAGCGGCGGTTGCAGATTGGCCAGTTGGTTGGGCTGGGTGTCCGTCACCGGGGGCTTGAGCACGACGATCGCCGTGCTCAGGTACGTCTGGGTGGGGCGCAGCACGTGGACGGCCCCGGCGGCTGCGAGCACCGCCGCCACGATCAGGACGTACCAGCGCCGACGCAGCGCACGGACCAACTCACCAGGCGACACAGGGATTCCTTCCGTTGTGACCGATCTTTCCAGGACATGGGTAGGCCCGCCATCAATTGCCGCTTCCTCGGGGGGCGTTCATGAGCATTGGTGAGATCCTCGCGGTGCTCCGGCGCCGCTGGTACGTGATGGTGCCCCTCACGCTCATCAGCCTCCTCGCGGGGGCCCACCTGTACCGTTCGGTGCCGGTGGCCTACCAGTCGCAGAGCTCGGTGGCGCTGCTCGATTCGACGGCGGTGGCCGAACTGGCCCCCGCGTTCGGCAATCCGATCGCGAACGCCGGTGGTTCGCTGGTGGTCACCGCGGACGTGCTGATCAGGACGCTGTCGGGGACGGACGCGGCGCGGGACCTGCAGGGCATCGGGGTGACCGATCCCTACACGGTCGGGTTCGCCGCGAACACCTCGGGGCCGATGCTCACGCTGACCGTCACGGGTACCGACCGGGCGAACGTGCTGGAGGAGACCAACAAGCTGACGGCCTTCGCCGGGGAGACGCTCAACGCGCTCCAGGCGGCGGCCAAGGTGAAGCCCGCGTACATGGTGCAGACGGCGCCCGTGGTGCTCCCGCAGACCCCGGTGCCGCAGATGAAGAGCCGCTACCAGCAGGTGCTGGGCGTCGTCATCCTGGGCACCACGTCCGCCTTCACCTTCTCCTTCCTGACCGACAGCCTGCTGGCGGCGCTGCGGCGCAGGCGCGCGGCCGGGGCCGCTCCGGCCCGGGGCCGCGGGCGCCGCAAGCCGTGGGGCCGGCAGCTGGACGCGACGGCCCTGCTGAGCTGCTACCTGGCGCTGGCCTTCTTCATCCCCTCGAACCTGACCCTGCCGGGCATGGGCGGAGTGGGCACCCCGGCCAACGTGTTCGCACTGCTGTGCCTGTTCTGGTACCTGGCGGCCTGGATCACCGGCCGGATCCGGCCCGCCCCGGGCACCCGGCTGCCGCGGGTGGTGATGTGCCTGCTGGCCTTCTCGGTGCTGGGCTCGTACCTCGCGAACGCGATGCGCGGCAGCTCGCACAAGGAGGTCCTGGCGGCGGACCGCGGGCTGATCGGGCTGCTGGTCTGGGTGTCCCTGGTGGTGCTGGTCTCCGCGGGGATCCAGGACCGGGAGCGCCTGGACGTGCTGCTGCGCCGGGCCGTGGTGATGGGAGCGGTGGTGGCCGCCATCGGCTTCTACGACTTCTTCACCGCGACGAACGTCGCCGACAGCATCAGCATCCCGGGACTGCAGTCCAGCGTCGCCCAGATCACCACCCTGGACCGGGGTTCCTTCACACGGCCGCGGTCCACGACGGCGCAGCCCCTGGAGTTCGGCGGGATGCTCGCCATCATGCTGCCCTTCGCGGTGCAGCAGGCCTTCGACCCGGTACGCCGGCACCTGCGCGCCTGGCGGCGCTGGGCGCCGGTGGTGCTGATGGGCGGCGCCCTGCCGCTGACGGTGTCGCGGACCTCCATCATCGGGGCGCTCATCGTGATCCTCGTGATGGTGCTGCGCTGGAAGCCGGAGCGGCGGTGGGCCGCGATCGGTCTGCTGATGGGCTCGGTCGCCTGCTTCAAGGTGATCATCCCTGGGCTGATCGGCACCATCACGGCGCTCTTCGCCTCGTTCGTGTCGAACTCCGACAGCAGCACCCAGGCCCGTACCGTCAAGTACAGCGCGATCGTCCCCTACCTGACGGAACGGCCGCTGTTCGGAAGGGGTTTCGGCACCTTCCTGCCCGAACTGTTCTTCTTCACCGACAACCAGTACATGCTCACCCTGGCGGAGATGGGCCTCGTGGGGCTGATCGCGCTCCTGGTCCTGCTGTTCACCGGCATCCACCAGGGCGGTGCCATCCGCCGGCTGGCCCGCACCGAGTCCGACCGGGAGCTGGGGCAGGCGTTCTTCGCTTCCGCCCTGGTCTCCCTCGTGATCGCCGCCACCTTCGACGCCCTCAGCTTCCCGATGTTCGCCGGGGTGTTCTTCCTGACGATCGCCGCCGGAGGCAGCTACCTCGGGTTCATCCGGCGCGCTGCGCCGGAGCCCGCAACCGTGGAGTCCCCATGCAGTTCAGCCAGCCAGCCTCCCGCCGACCGGAGCCAGGTGCCGGCCCGGTAGCGGTCCTCGTCGTCACCTGGAACAGCGCCGGGGTGCTCCCGGAGTTCCTCGCCTCGCTGCCCGAGGGCATGGCCGGGCTCGACTGGCGCCTGGTCGTCGCCGACAACGACTCGGCCGACGGCACGGTGGAGCTGATCCGTTCCCTCGCGCCGGACGCAACGGTCGTCCAGACCGGTCGCAACGCCGGCTACGCGGCCGGGGTGAACGCCGCCCTGGCGGCCGCGGCCGCCTGGGAGGGCGGCTTCCGGGCGGCCCTGGTCTGCAATCCGGACGTCCGGATGAGGCGGGGCTGCGCCAAGGTCCTGGTGGACGCGCTGGGCACCGGGGCCCCCGGTGGCGGCCGGGTCGGGATCAGCGTCCCGCTGCTGTACGAGGAGGACGGCCGTACGTTGCTGCTCTCGCTGCGCCGGGAGTCGCGGGTGACCCGGGCTCTCGGCGAGGCGGTGCTGGGCAACCGGCGGGCCGGGCGGTTCCCGCGCTGGAGCGAGATGGTCACCGATCCGGCCGCGTACGAGCGGGCGACGGTCGCGGACTGGGCGACGGGCGCGCTGATGGCCCTGTCCGGGGAGTGCCTTCGGGCGTGCGGGGACTGGGACGAGTCCTTCTTCCTGTACTCGGAGGAGACCGAGTACTGCCTGCGGGCCGGCGACCTCGGCTTCGTCACCCGGTTGGAGCCCGCGGCCACGGCCACCCATCTGGGCGGGGACTCGCAGGTGTCGCCCCGGCTGTGGACCCTGCTGACGCTCAACCGGGTCCGGCTCTACGGGCGCCGGAACGGGGCGGTGGCGACCGCCGCGTTCCGGGCGGCCGTGCTGCTGCGGGAGACCTCCCGCGCGGTGCTCGGCCGGCCCGCGAGCCTGGCGGCCGCGAAGGCCCTGGCCAGCCCGTCCGCGCTACGGGCCACGCCAGGGCCGTGACGCCTCCGGGGCGCTTCAGGGGGCTGGTGGCCGGATTCCGGTGAGCTTGTCGGGGTTCGTAACCGAGAAGACATCGGAGATCCGGTCCCCTTCGGGGGTCAGCTCCACCACGACGACGGCGAGCGGACTGCCGTCCGCGAAGACGAGCGCGCCGGGGTCGCCGGCCACCCGGCGGTAGCGGAGGTCGACGCCCGCCGCCGGTAGGGCGCGGGCCACGGCCATGAACACGGCGGCGACGGCGGCGCGGCCGTGGACGGGGTGGAGACTGACCGCGGGGCCCTTGCCCCCGCCGTCGGTCCAGAGCGTCACCTCGGGTGCGAGGAGTTCGAGGAGCGTGCGCAGGTCCCCGCCGAGCGCGGCCACGGCGAAGCGCTCGGTGACCCGGGCGTGCAGGTCCGCTTCGGGCCGGTGCCGGGGCCGGCGGGCGTGGACGTGACGGCGGGCCCGGGTGGCGAGTTGGCGGACGGCCGTCGGCGAGCGGTCCAGGATCCGCGCGATCTCCGGGTGCGCGAAGCCGAAGGCCTCGTGCAGGACGAACACGGCGCGCTCCAGCGGGGACAGCGTCTCCAGGACGACGAGCAGCGCCATCGACAGCGCCTCCGCCCGCTCGACCCCTTCCGCGCCGTGGTCGTCGGCGGCCGTCAGCGGCTCCGGCAGCCACGTGCCCACGTACGTCTCTTGACGGCGGCTCATTTCGGCCCGCCGGGCGAGCGCCTGGTTCACGGCGATCCGTACGAGGTACGCACGGGCGTTCTCGACGGGCTCCGCGTCGGGCTTGCGGTGCCGGGCGGACCAGGCCAGCCAGACGTCCTGGAGCGCGTCCTCGGTGTCGGTAACGCTGCCCAGCATGTTGTAGACCACCGAGAAGAGCAGTTCGCGGTGGCCGAGGAAGCGGTCGGTGACGGAGTCGGTCGGGTGGTGCGGTGGCACGGCGGTCATGCGTCCTCCTTGTCTGCCGTGACCGAAGAGGTCCGCCGCGCCGGAAGTGTGACACGGGGCGGTCCGCATGTGAGCCGCGTCACGACGGCCTGCCGCGATGTCACAGCCGGAGCCGGGTGCGCCCTCTGTGGTGGCGTCCGGGGAGGAAGGGCCTCCCCGGCACGCAGGAGGAGGACCTTTCATGCGTACACGGATCCACGGCGTCCGCGTCTTCGACGGTGAACGCGGTACCGGTGTCCAGGACGTGTTCCTGGAGGACGACCTCGTCGCGGCGGTCTGCGCCCCCGGGACGGCCGGGGCCGCCGACGTCGAGGTCGACGGCCGGGGGCGGACCCTGCTGCCGGGGCTGATCGACGCGCACACCCACGTCTTCGACGGCAGTCTCGCCGAGGCCCTGCGCCACGGGGTCACGACCGAAATCGACATGTTCTGCCTGCCGCGCCCGCTCGCCCGGCACCGGCGACTCGCGGCCGAGCGGGACGACGTGGCCGATCTGCGCAGCGCGGGCTTGCTGGCGACCGCACCCGGCGGACACCCGACCCAGCTGCTCGCCGCGCTGACCGGCACCCTGCTCGCCCCGGAGGACGTGACGGGGCTCGACTTCGTGACCGATCCGGAGCGGGCCCCGGACTTCGTGAAGGCGCGGCTCGCCGAGGGCAGCGACTTCCTCAAGCTCGTCATCGACGACGGGACGATGCACGGTACCGGCCTCCCCGTCATGACCCCGGCGGTCGCGGGGGCCCTGACCGCGGCCGCCCACGCGGCCGGGCTCCCGGTCGTCGCGCACGCGGTCACCGCCGCCGACGTGGTCACCGCGCTCGACGCGGGGGTGGACGGGCTCGCCCACGTGTGGGCCGACCTCGACCCGCAGGACCCGGCTTCCGGACGCCTTGCCCGGCGCGTCCGCGACCAGGGTGTGTTCGTCGTGTCCACGCTCGCGTACTTCGAGGCGGTCGATGCCCAGGGCTCCGGCGCGCCGGCCTGCGTGCCACCCGGCCGCTACCCGGCCGCCGTCGGCGCGCTCCGCGCGCTGCGCGGGGCGGGCGTCCCGCTCCTCGCCGGCACCGACGCCACCCCCTTCACGCCCGCCCACGGCTCGGGGCTCCACCGCGAACTGGAGTTGCTCACGCGGGACGGCGGCCTGCGCCCGGCGGAGGCGCTGACCGCGGCGACCGCCCTGCCGGCCCGGCACTCCGGCCTGACCGACCGGGGCCGGATCGCCCCGGGCCTGCGCGCGGACCTGCTGCTCGTGGAGGGCGACCCGACCCGGGAGGTCTCGGCCCTCGGCGCGATCGTCGACGTCTGGCGCCGCGGACGGCGGCAGGCCCGCTGAGCCCGAACCCGCGCGCCCCCGTCGTCCCCCGCCCTTCCAGGAAAGGACCACACCCGTGTCCCGTGAACGCTTCGTCCTCCTCTCTGCGGGAGAGGCCCGTACGGGCCGGATCCCGCTGCCGCCCGCCTTCTCGGTGAAGGCGACCACGGGGGACACCGAAGGACGCTTCTCCCTGCTCGAAGTGGTGCTGGCGCGGGAGATCCCGCCCCACACCCACCACGTGGCGGACGAGAGCGTGTACGTGCTCGAAGGCGAGCTCCTCGTCGACACCGGGGGCCGCTGCCACACCCTGACCGCCGGACAGTTCGTCCTGCTCCCCCGCGGTGTGCCGCACGCGCTGCGTCCCGGTCCGGGCGGGCCGCCGCGGGTGCTGCAGATCTCCTCGCCGGGCGGCTGGGAGTGCTTCGTCGAGGACGTGATCGAAGCCGGTCCGCAGCTCACGGTCGACGGCCGGATGGATCCGGCCCGGCTGAACCGGATCGCCCGGCGGCACGGCATCACGTACGAGGAGCCGACCGGCTAGGGGGCCGGGGCGGCTCCGTCCCAACTGGTCCAGAAGCTGTCCGGGTTGACCAGGTAGCGGACCGTCGCCCGGGGCAGGTGGCGCACCTTGTGGCGGCGGGCGTAGCGGCGGATCAGCTCCCAGTCCTCGCGGGGCAGTACCTCGGGGGTGCGGCGCAGCCGGCTGAAGTGCAGGGACCGGGTGCGCCGCGCCACGAAGGCGTTGGTGTCCAGGAAGGCCTCGTGGGCGGCGCGGCGGCGGTCGAAGGGCACCGAGAGGACGTCCCGGTCGGTGCCGTCGGGCAGCACCCTGCGCAGTGCGGTGTAGACGCCGTCGGGTCCGTCGGGCGCCTCCAGCGTGGCCAGTGCCTGCTCCAGGTGGTCGGGCTCCCAGAGGTTGTCGTCGTCGAGGAAGGCCACGTAGCGCGACCTGGTCAGCCGGATCCCCACGTTGCGCACGACTCCGGCGGTGGCCGTGTTGCGGGCCAGGGAGACCGCGAACAGCCTTGGGTCGGAGGGTAGTTCGGGTAGGCCCGCGCCGTCGTCGACGACGATGACCACCTGGTCGGTGACCGTCTGGCCGAGCGCGGAACGGACCGCCGCGTGCAGCGCCTCGGGGCGCCGGTGGGTGGGGATGACGGTGGCGACCAGGGCGGCCGGGGGCTCGCCCAGGTCGGCGGCCAGGCGGTGGGTCTCGGCGTCCTCGAAACGGCGCAGCCGCAGGGCGGAAGGAGCCAGCAGGACCTTGTTCCTGGCTTCGAAGAGCACCAGCCAGCCGAAGGTCCCTTTGAGCAGTTCCCAGGGGGCGCGTGCGATCCGGCGCATCATGTCCGGTCGGTCCTCTCGGTGGTCAGGAAGCGGGTGGGGGTTCGACGGGTCTTCCGTCGGACATGCGGTTGCCCTTCCACACGTTGCCCGCGCCGCCCGCGTTCCAGGCGGTGGCGGCGCCGTAGGCCCCGGCGGCCGGGTGGTACTGGGTGGAGAAGACGTTGTTCGTGACCTGGATGCCGGTGGCACCCGGGCCGCCGCCGTAGAGGGCGTACGCTCCCCCGGCCAGCCAGTTGCCGTCGACGACGACGGAGGAGACCACTCCGGTGTCGGCGAACAGGCCGACCGCCGCGGTGGCGCCGCGGTCCACCGCGGTGGGGTTGAGTAGGGTGTTCCGGCGGATGGTCAGCCGACCCTTGTTGCCGCCGCCGCTGATGACGGCGTCGGTGTGCTGCCATTCGCCGCCCTGGTTGCGGAACGCGACGATGTCGTGGACGTAGTTGTCGTGCAGGTCGCCCTGGCCCATGGACAGGGCGTTGCCGAACACCGAGATGTCGCACCAGCCGACCTCGATCGAGCTGCCGCCCATGTTGGAGACCGCGTAGTTGACGCCTCCGTTGTCGGGGCCCTTGCCGGGTACGGCGGTGATCGTGGTGTGCAGGACCTTCAGTCCGCTGAAGCCGGGGCGCAGGTTGATGCCCCACCAGTTGGTCGAGGTGATCTTGCTGTCGATGACGGTGACGTCGTTGGCGTAGATGTCGAGGGAGCCGCGGATGTCCCAGCCCTTGATGACCGTGCCGTGCTCCTTGACGGACATGTTCCCGGTGTCGTGCCGCTCCAGCTCGATCCGCGGTCCGGTGCTGCGCGCGTCGGGGAACCCGCAGGTGCCGGGCGAGGTGCAGGCGGGCGTGGGGGCGGTGGGCGACGGTTCGCCCGTTTCCTGCGGGACGGTCGGGGAGGGCGGGGCCGAGGAGGTGGGCGGCGAGGCGGAGGCGGCCGGTGGGTCCGTGGTGGAGGGGGTGACGGGCTCGGTGGCGCCGGGCGCCGCCGCGTGCTCGGTCACCGCGGTGCTGTCGGCCTTGTAGAGAGTGAGGACGACGGCGAGCACCACTGAGGCGAGCAGCCACGCCGTCAGGCGCCTTCGGTGCTGTGTCACAGCTGTCTACCCTTTGAGTAAGGCGCGGCCCGGCAGGACGCACAGGACGTAGCACAGGGCGCCGGCGGCTCCGGTCGCCAGGAGCGCGAGCACGCCGTCGCCCAGGTACCGCTCCAGGAGGAGGAGCACGGCGGCCATCACCGCGCCGCCGAGCAGCGGCCAGGCGCAGGCCCGGGCGACGGTGCCCACGTGGATGCCCCCGCGGTGCAGGGCGAGGAGGAACACCGGGACCACGACGACCCCGGCGACCAGGACGTGGCCCTGGGCCACTCCGACGATCCCGCCGGTGCGGGCGCCGATCACGAGGGCCGGGATCAGGATGACCAGCCAGAGTGCCTGGACGCCGATGAGCGAGCTGCGCCGGCCGATGGCGACCAGGCAGTCGTAGGCGAGTTCGCAGCCGATGCGAACCATGCCGAGCGCCATCAGCCAGGGCAGGGCGCTGGCTGCCGGCAGCCAGCGTTCGCCGTAGACGAGCTCCACGACGGGGGCGGCGAGCGCGGCGAGCAGGACGCAGATCGGGACGGTGCCGGCCATCACGACGCCGAGGGCGCGGGCGAATCCGGCGGCCAGTGCCTGCGGCGAGTCGGCCAGCCGGGAGAAGCCCGCGAAGGAGACGCGGCGGGCCGCTTCCGAGATGATGCGCACGGGCCAGCCGGAGATGTTGAAGGCGAGCACGTAGAAGCCCAGGGCGAGCGGGTCCAGCGCCGAGCCCACGACCATGGTGTCGACGTTGACCACGCCGAGGGCGAGCATGCTGGCCCCGGCGAGCGGCAGTCCGAACCGGAGCAGGGCCCGGGCCTGTTCCCGGTCCCAGCCGAACTTCAGGGTGCCGGGCGCGGCGAGGCAGCAGCCGATGAGTGCGGCCACGTTGCCCACCACGGATCCCCAGGCGAAGCTCATGGCGCCCCAGCCGTCGACGGCGAGCAACAGGGTCACCGCGGTGCTGAGGACGAAGTTGAGACCGTCGACGGCCATCCGCCGGCCCTGCGCGAACTCCCTGGTGAGGAAGCCGGCGGGGACCTGGGAGAGTCCGTCGAGGACCACGCACAGGCACATGACCCGTAGGACGCCGGAGGCCTCGGGCGAGCCGAGCACCCCGGCCACCGCGGGGGCGACCGCGAACAGCACGGCGTACAGCAGGCAGCTGGAGGCGGCGCTGAGGGTGAGGACGGTCGGGGCGAAGCGGCGGGGGTCGCCCTCCCAGCGCACGATCGCCAGCGAGACGCCGAGTTCGTTGGCGGAGAGGAGGACCAGCAGGACCGTTTGGGCGATCCCGTACACGCCCCAGGCCTCGGGTCCGAGGAAGAAGCGGGCCAGGACGATGCCGGTGGCGAAGTTGCCGAGGCGCATGACCACGGTGTTGATCAGGCTCCACTTGGCGGCGGAGCCGACCTTGCGCCCCAGCGAGGGCGCCGCCGCCGGGGTGGTGCTCTCGGTGTCCGTCGCGGGGCCGGTCACGGCGATCCGGCCGTACGGGAGCCGGCGGCGGAGCCGGCCGGGTGGGCGACGGTCATGCGCAGGGTGGCCGTAGGGTCAGCGGCGTCGGATTCGGCCGGTGACCCGCCCTCGCCCGGGGCGGGGCGGTGCTTGCCGGACGTCGCCGCCCGGCGCTTTCGCGCCTCCACGAAGAAGGTGGCCACCAGACTGAGTACGAAGCCCAGCGCGCCCGCCATGACCAGGAACTGGAGCCTGGCCTTGGTCTGTGCCTCCGGCTTCTGGGGGGGCACGATCGTGGCCATCCGGATCATGGCGTCGGGGGTCACCGACTGCTGGGTCTGGAACTCCAGCAGCCGCTTCTCGGCGTACTTGGTGAGGATCTCGTCCGACTTCAGCACGGCGGCCCGGTCGGTTCCGACGACGCTCAGCCACATGTAGGGGCCGAGCGCGTTGTCGGCGATCTTCGCCTCGTGCACTCCGGTGACGCCGAGGGACTTGAGGTCGGCCTTGGCGTCGTCGGAGTTGAGGTTGCGGGCCAGGCCGTCGGCCATGCCGGTGAGCGAGGCCTGGGTGCTCAGGAAGGGGTTGCCGTCGAAGGCCACCGTGGCCTTCTTCGAGTTCAGCAGGGTCACCGTGCTCTGCGACCGGTACTCCACCGGGACCAGCAGGTACACGGCGGCGGTGAGCGCCGCCGTGATCAGCAGTCCGGGCAGCAGCACGTACCAGCGTCTGCGCATGACCCGCCAGATCTCCGCGAGATCCATGGTCTTCCCCTTCGAATTGCGTTTACAGCACGTGCTGCGGATCGGTGGCCGCCCCGCCCGACACGAGGTCGGTGGGGCGCGGCCGGGTGTGCGCGGGCGGTCCGTCAAGCAGGACCGCGGCGATGCGCTCGCTCGCCCGGCCGTCCCAGAGTTCGGGGCAGCGCGGTGCGGGCGGATCGTCGAGGACCCGGCCCACGGTGGCCGTGATGCGCTCCGGGTCCGTGCCCGCCAGTACGTTGGTGCCCTCCTCGACGGTGATGGGGCGTTCGGTGTTCTCCCGCAGGGTCACGCAGGGCACCCCCAGGGCGGTGGTCTCCTCCTGGATGCCCCCGGAGTCGGTGAGCACCAGGCGGGCGGAGTCCTGCAGGGCGATGAAGTCGAGGTATCCGGCGGGCGGGACCAGTCGGATGCCGCCGGGCACGCCCAGTTCGGCCAACCGCTCGGCGGCCCGCGGGTGCACGGGCAGCAGCAGCGGACAGCGGTCGGCGATCTCGCCCAGGGCCTTCAGCAGGCCGCGCAGCGCCCCGGGGTCGTCCACGTTGGCCGGCCGGTGCAGGGTGACCAGGCCGTATCCGCCGCGGGTGAGTCCGTACCGGTCCAGGACGTCCGACTGGCGGGCCCGCTCCAGGTTGGCGAGGAGGGTGTCGATCATGACGTTGCCGACGACGTGGATCTGGTCCTCCCGGTAGCCCTCCGCCCGCAGGTTCACGGCGGCGTCGGGCGAGGGAGCCAGCAGGTAGTCGCTGAGCCGGTCGGTGGCGACCCGGTTGACCTCCTCGGGCATGCTCCAGTCACGGCTGCGCAGCCCGGCCTCCACGTGGGCCAGCAGGGGGCCGGCCTTCGCGGTGACGAGGGCGCAGGCGAGGGTGGAGTTGATGTCCCCGACCACCACGACGGCGTCCGGGGCGAGTTCGTCGATCAGCGGCTCGAAGGCGGCCATCACCCGCCCGGTCTGCTGGGCGTGGCTGCCGGATCCGGCGCCCAGGTAGCGGTCGGGCGGGCGGATGCCGAGGTCGCGGAAGAACACGTCGTTCATCGACTCGTCGTAGTGCTGCCCGGTGTGGACGAGGATCACCTCGGCGCCGCGGCGCTCCAGTGCGTCCATCACCGGTTTGATCTTCATGTAGTTGGGCCGGGCACCGGCCACGCAGACGATCCTGGTCACGGGGTCAGAGCACCTCCACGGTGGGTCCGGAGACCCGGTTGCGGCAGTCGAGGACGTACGAGGCGTGCTCGGTGACCATCTGGTAGTCGAAGGCGTCGTGGTCGGTGAGCAGGACCACCACGTCGGCGGCCGCCAGCTCCTTGCGGGTCGGCTCGACCCGGACGAGGCGGGCGTCGACCTTGATGCTCTCCACCACGTGGGGGTCGGCCGCGCGGACCTTGGCGCCCATGTCGAGGAGCAGCTTCGCGATGCGGACGGAGGGCGACTCCCGGGCGTCGCCGGTGTTCTTCTTGTAGGCGAGCCCCAGCAGCAGGACCTTGGAGCCGTTGACGGAGCGCCGCTTGGAGTTGAGCGCGTCGATCACGCGGCGCGTCACGTACTCGGGCATGTGGTTGTTGATGTCGTTGGCGAGCTCGACGAAGCGGAAGTTCTGGCCGAGTTCGCGCTGCACCCGCCAGTTGAGGTACGAGGGGTCGATCGGCAGGCAGTGTCCGCCGACGCCCGGGCCGGGGGTGAACTTCATGAAGCCGAAGGGCTTGCTGGACGCCGCCTCGATGGCCTGCCAGACGTCGATGTCCAGGTGGCGGGCGAACATCGCGATCTCGTTGACGAGGGCGATGTTCACGTGGCGGAAGGTGTTCTCCAGCAGTTTGGCCAGCTCGGCCTCCTTGGGGGAGCGCACCGGCACGGTGGTGTCGACGAGGTCCCCGTAGAAGGCCTCGACGGCCTTCAGGGAGCGGGCGTCGACGCCGGAGACCACCTTGGGGGTCTGCTGGAAGCCCCAGACGGTGTTGCCGGGGTCGATGCGCTCGGGGCTGTAGCCCAGGTGGAAGTCGGCGCCCGCGGTGAGCCCGGAGCCGTCCTCCAGGATAGGTGCGAACAGTTCTTCGGTGGTGCCCGGGTAGGTGGTGGACTCCAAGATGACGGTGGCACCCGGGCGCAGGAAGCGGGCCAGGGTGTGCGCCGACTCCTCGATGTAGCGGAGGTCCGGGGCTCCGTCCTGTAAGGGGGTCGGGACCGTGACGACGGCGACGTCGAAGCCGCCGCAGTCCCGGGCCAGTTCGCTGGGTCGGTAGGTGCCGCGCGCCAGCGCGCGGGCCAGCCGTTCGGAGGAGACGTCCTCCACGTACGACTCACCGGCGGCGAGGCTCTTGACCCGCCGGGTGTCCACGTCGTACCCGATCACCTGGTGTCCGACCTCGGCGGCACGGATGGCCAGGGGCAGTCCGACGTATCCCTGTCCCACGACGACGACGCGCATCAGTAACTCCTGTTCGCGGAAGCGGAAGCGGAAGCGGAACCGGCAGACGGTGTGCGGTGGATGAGTTCCCGGACCGTCATGAGGAGGAAAGCCGCATTGGTGGTGAGGTAGCGCTTGCCCAGACGGCGCGGCTCCTGGAGGGTGCGGTAGAACCATTCGAGTCCCATCCGCTGCCAGACCAGGGGGGCCCGCTTGGTGATGCCGGCGAGGATGTCGAAGGAGCCGCCGACGCCGTGGACGACGTGCGCGCCGGTGCGCTTGCCGTAGCCTGCGGTGAAGATCTCCTTCTTGGGCGAGGTCATGCCGAGGAACAGCAGTCGCGCCTCGCTCTCGGCGATGGCGTCGGCGATCGCCTCCTGGTCGTCGTCGCCGAAGTAGCCGTTGCGGCTGCCGGCCACCCGCAGCTTCGGGAAGCGCTCGGAGATCTGCCCGAGCATCATCTCCAGCACGTCCTCCTGGGCCCCGAGCAGGTAGACGGGGATGTCCGCCACCTCGGCGGCGGCCAGCAACCGCATGAACAGGTCGATTCCCGCGACCCGTTCTGGCAGCCGGACGCCCAGCACCCGGCCGGCCCAGACCACTGCCTGGCCGTCGGCCAGGACCAGGTCGCAGCCGGCGACCGCCTCGGCGAGGAGGGGGTCGCGCCGCATGTTGACCAGCTTGGCCGCGTTGACCATGCCGATCTCGATCTGTTCTCCGCGCCGCACCGCGTCCAGGCAGCGCTGCACGGTCTCGTCCATGGTCAGCGGGTCGAGCGGGACCCCGAAGAGGGACTCTCGTCGTGTCATCTTTGGGGCCCTCCGAGCCAGGCGAAGAGCATCCAGCCGAACTCGTACGGGCGGCACTCGCGGTCGACCGCGCCGGGGCGGAAGATCCGGTCGAGCGGCGCGAGCCGTGCCTGCGGCGCCACCCGGGTGGTGAGCCCGCGGGCGGCCCGGACGGCCTTCTTCGGGTCGCCCCGGTAGACCTTGCGCCAGGTGACGCCGAAGTCCTCGCGGATCATCGACTCCCGCGGGTTCCCGGTGGGATCGGCGATTTCGGGCACGTCGGTCATCCAGCGCAGCCCGCGGCGAATCGCCGGGCCGAAGTCGGTGCCGCCCGCCTCGGCCAGGTCGAACAGTGCGGTCGGGGCCATCGCGTGCTGGTGCACGCTGTAGACCGGGTAGCCCTCCACCAGTCGGCCGTCGCGGGCGTCGTAGTGCCACCACCACTGTCCGCCGTCGCCCTGCAGTGCGCAGATGCGGGCGGCGCAGGCGTCGGCGGCCGCGAGGGCCTCCGGGTCGTCGCCGCTCGCGTGCAGCCGGGCCAGCGCCTGCAGCGGATACGTCTGGTCGGCGAAACAGGCCACGTGGGACCGGTAGCCGGGGACCAGCCCGGGCTCGGTGGCGTGCGGGAAGAGCGGGCTGTCGCCGACCCTGGCCGCCAGCAGCCGTACGCGGGCCGCCGCGAGGCGCTCCTCCACGTCCACCACGGCGCGCGCGGCCGCGAGTGCGGAGAGCACCCAGGCCGCCTCGACGGTGTACTGCGGCCGGCCGGTTACGTCCAGCTCGGCCACCCGGTCGAGCGCGTCGGCCAGTTTGGGATGGCCAGTCTCCGCGGCGGCCCAGGCGATGAGCGCCGCGTCGCCGAGGTTCGCCACCCCGGGCAGCCGCTCGACGAGCACGCCCGTGAACTCCTCGGCGGTGCGCCCGCCGAACAGCGCGCGCTGCCGGTCCTCGGGCAGGAAGCGGGCTCCCAGCGCGGTGATCGCCGCGTACCGGGTGCTCGTTCCCCGCTGCTCGAGGACGGGAGTCCCCTCGGGCGAGATGACCCCTGCCCGGGTGAAGACGAAGGTCTCGGCGTCCGGCAGGTACATCGCCGGAAGCCCCGCTTCGGCCAGCGCGAGCAGCCGCTCGGCGAGGGCGTGCAGCGACGGATCCTCGTGGGCCAGTGCTCCTAATCGTGTGGTGTTCATCGGGTCCCCACCCCGATTCCCCTGGTGCTCCCCGCACCCCGTATGTCCGAGCTGTACGGCTCCAACACACCTACCCCCTCTGTTCGTTCTCCTCGGACGGACCTGGCGGTCGTCACTCCGTGGAGGGGGACTGCGCATGACGGCGTCCGTGCCGTCGGCGGTCACGCCGACGGCACGAACCGTCCGAAGGCCGGCGTCTGGATCCCCCCAGCGATGCCTCGGACCGGGACACGCGTGATCGGCAGTGTCAGCAGGCGCAGGTGTGCCCGCGCCGACCTGGCCCTGCCCCGGTGCCCTCGTCGTACACAACCCCCCACTGAACATGGCCTGTTGCCTGCTCAGATCCCGTGTGCAGGGACACGTTATGCCCACGGATGTTCATTGATTGTGGTTTTGACGAAATGCCGGTGCCCTAAATTGCCGACATTCCGTCAGGTTCGCTCGGTGAGCGTGCCGTCCTTCTCGTCGTGCAGCGCTCCGGTGCGCGGACACTCCCAGGCGCCCGGCTCCCCCTCGCGCTCCACCAGCCGGACCCCGGCCCGGCCCACCCAGCCGATCCGGCGGGCCGGTACGCCCGCGACGAGCGCGAAGTCCGGGACGTCCTTGGACACCACGGCGCCGGCCGCGACGAGCGCCCAGCGCCCGACGCGCACCCCGGCCACGCACACCGAGCGGGCCCCGAGCGAGGCCCCCTCGGCGACCACGACCCCGGCGGCCTCCCAGTCGCCTCCCCGCTTGATCGTGCCGTCGGGGTCGACCGCGCGCGGGTAGAAGTCGTTGGTGAGCACGGCCGCGGGGCCGATGAAGACCCCGTCGCCGAGGACCGCGGGCTCGTAGACGAGTGCGTAGTTCTGCAGCTTCACGTGGTCGCCGATCCGTACGCCCGGCCCCACGTACGCCCCGCGCCCCACGATGCACCCGCGCCCGAGCCGGGCCTCCTCGCGGATCTGCGCCAGATCCCAGATCGTTGTCCCCTCACCGAGCTCGGCGCTCTCGTCGACCTGGGAGGAGGGTTGGATACGGACACTCACGGCGCGGTCCCCTTACGGCTGCGAGGCATGCGGAAGCACGGGTGCACGGTGTACGGGTGTACGCAGTGCGGGTGTACGAGCCGAGCATATGCGCCGACGGGTCGCCCCACCCGCAGATCAACCGACTGTTCACGCAACGCACTTGACCCGGGCCCGGGGCGTGGGGGCACGGGCAGCGCACGGGAGCGGAACCGCGCTCCCGCTCACGCCCGGGTGCATCGGAGGGCGTAAAGGGGGTGAAACCCGATCGGGCTTGCGGCGTTAGTGGGGTGGCCCGCCGTTTCGCCCGCGGCGCAGACGAGAGCACGAGGAGCACGATGACAGACCCGAGGCCGGCCGGACGCGGTCGGATGAAGCTGGCAGCCCGATGCCGGGTGGCCACGGAGGCCCCCGCCTTCGGGATGGTCGTCTTCTGCGCGATCCTCTTCAACGCCGCGCTGATGGGGGTGGAGACGTACAGCGGTCTCGCCGCGGAGCACCGGCTCCTACTGCAGGGCGCGGAGAACTGCTGCCTGGCCCTGTTCACCCTGGAGATGCTGCTGCGCGTGGGCGCCTGCGCCGACCGGCCGAAAGCATTCTTCCGTGACCCGTGGAACCTCTTCGACCTCGCGGTCGTGGCCTCCGCCTTCGTCCCGCTCGTCCGGGAGAACACCACCCTGCTGCGGCTGCTGCGCCTGGCCCGGGTCCTGCGCACCGCCCGCTTCCTGCCCCACCTGCGCATCCTGCTGATCGCGGTCGGCCGCAGCCTGCCGGGCACCGCCAGCTTCCTGTTCGTCGGCGCGCTGGTCCTGTACGTGTACGCCATGGTCGGCTGGGTGTGCTTCGCGAAGTCGGACCCCGGGCACTACGGCTCGGTGGGCCGCGCGATGCTCACGCTCTTCCTGCTGACCACCCTCGACGGCCTCACGGACGCCGTCCGCGCGGGTCTGCAGATCTCCCGGCTGAGCATCATCTACTACGCCTCCTACGCGCTGCTCGCCTCCTTCGTGCTGGTGAACGTGCTGATCGGCGTCGTCCTCAACTCGCTGGACGAGGCACGCGAGATGGAGGCCGAGGCGAACCGCGCCCCGGCGCCGGGCGCGGATCCCGACGTCCGGGCACGGATCGCCACCGCCCGCCGGGCCCTGGACGAGATCGAGGCGAGCCTGCCGGTGGCGACCGACCGGCCGAAACGGCAGCTGGAGGCCTCGCACACCGGGCCGTGAGGGCCCGGCGGCCGCATCACCGGCTACGCCTCGGCGTCGAGCAGCCGGACGTCCCACGTACCGTCCGGGCGCCGGACCGAGGTCCAGCCGTCCGGCGGCGCCACGAACGGGAACTGGCCGACGAGCGAGTCCGCCTCGAAGAGCACGCCGTCGAGGCGGACCCGGCCCCGGAAGCTCGCCCTCGCGAAGTCCACCGGCGCTTCGAAGACCGCCCTGTTGGACAGCAGCCCGCCCTCCCACTCCGCGGACGCGAAGGAGACCGCCCCGGCGAAGCCCGCCTCGTTCAGCATGGCAAGGCCGCCGAAGAAGGTGCGGGAGAAGTCCGCGGTCCCCGCCACCCGTACTCCGTTCAGGTCCGCGGACGCCGCCAGCACGGCCCGGGCGAAGGAGACGTCACCGAGGAACGCCGCATTGTTGAATCCCGCCGAAGCGTGGAAGAGCGCCCGGCGGAACGTGGCGGTGCGGTGGAAGCGGCACCGGTCGAAGTCACCGACGCGCTCGAAGACCGCGCCGTCGAGGGAGACCGGGCCGGCGAAGGTGACTCCGGCGAAACCGGCCCGGCCCTCGAAGGAGGCCCGGACGAAGGACGCGCGGTCCCAGAACTCGATGTCCGGCCGGTTCCAGCCGTCCACGAAGCGTGCCCGGTCGAAGTCCGCCGGCCCCAGTGCGGCGGGCCCCGGAACGCCCGGCTGCAGCGCCATGAGGAGGCGCGGCAGCAGGCCGTGGTCGAAGGTGGTGCCCCGGAGGTCCACCGGCGCTCCAGGGGACAGCGTTCCGAGGTAGCCCTCCTGGTCCTCGATCTCCAGATGGGCGAGGCAGCGCTCGTGGCCCGGCAGCCGGATGCCGATGCAGGCCCGCGGGTCGGCCGGTGAGGCCTGGAGCCCACAGGTCGGCCAGCCGACGCCCTCGTCCAGGAGCCCGTCCGCCTCCGTCAGCACCTGCCCGAGCGCACCGGCGGGTGCGTGGTCGTCGGAACAGACCCAGCCCTCGTCGGCGCCGCCCACCCGGTGCAGCGCGATCCGGGCCGGCGAGCCGAGCACGTCAGCGAGTTCCTCGTACAGACGGTGGGAGAGCGCGAGGACGAGCGCCCCCGGGCGCACCGTCCGTCCCAACAGGTCCGCGATCGCGGGGTGCCGGACCAGTCGGGTGCTCTCGTCCGTGCCCACGCCCACGGCCGCGCCGAGCGGGGGGTGCATGCCGTCCATGCGCCGGAATCCGTACCGGGTCATGGCTCCGGGCAGTTCGAGCAGGAGCCGGCCCGCCTTGGCGTGGGCGCCCGGCGCGGCGAACGTGACGAGCAGCGGTGCGTCCTCCTCGCCGCCGGTCAGCCGCCCGCTGACGCCGGTGTCCGCCATGAGCTCGGCGAGCATCGCGTGCGTCTCCGCCGTCGCCGAACTCCCGGTCGGGACCACGCCGTCGGCACCGGGCAGCACCGCCAGGCACACCCCGGTCTCCGTGTCCCGTGCCCGTACGGAACCCTCCAGCGCCGCTCGGAAGCCCTCCTGTTCCATCAGGGCGTCGGTCAGCAGGAACACCAGTCGGTTGGGCGAAACCGTGTGGACGACGCCGACCAGCGCGCCGCCCCGGGAGACGGGGCCGCCGCGGTAGTGCGTCCAGCCCTCCGGCTCCGCGGACAGCCGGACGACCTCGCCGTTGAGGTCACCGCCGTGCGGCAGGACCTCGCCCGTCAGGGAGACCGGGTCCCCCTGGTCCGTGCGGCCGTCGATGCGGACCCGGGCCAGATGGTGGTCCGCGGGCAGCCAGGGCAGCGGCTCGGCGCCGACCGCCGGATCCGTCAGGTCCTCGTCGGCCTGGAGCAGCAGCATCCGGGGCGCCGCGTCGTCCCACCACACCGCCCGGCAGGGGATCTCCCGGTCGCCGGGCCGCACCCAGGCCACCGAGCCGGCGGGGGGCACCGCGTCCCCCACCGTGAGGACGAGGCGCGGGGTCAGCAGGGTGCCGACCTCCTGCGGCTCGGGCATCCCGTCGTGGCGGACCCGTACGACCCGGTCGGCCAGGCCCGGTTCCCGCGGTGGCCGCGCCGCGAACGGCAGGGCCCCTTCGGCCACCCGGCGCACGCCCTCCCGGCCCGTGGTGACGCGGGTCGCGGAGAAGTCCGGGCCGGTGCGCCGGTTGCGGGACACGAACTCCCACACGCGGCGCCGGACCAGCTCCCGTATGGCGGCCACCTCCCCGCGCAGCTGCCCGCCGAGCAGCGCCTCCCGTACGCCGGGGAGGAACTCGAACTCCACCTCTGCGGGGTCCTGTTCGTCCTCCCAGGCTTCGAAGAGCCCGCCGAGGGCGACCTCCGCGAGGTGGCCGTGCTCCGAGTCGCGCAGCAGGGAGCGCCGGACCAGGGTCATCACCGGCAGGGTGAGCGGTACGGCGGCCAGGTGGGCGGCGAGCTGCTGGGCCGTCGGCGAGGCGCTCGCCCGGAAGTCCTCCACCACCTCCAGGGCGCTGCGGCCGCCGGGGGCGGGATCGTCCGGGGCGCCCGTGGCGGCGGGTTCCGGGTCCAGTCGCAGGCAGGCGAGGCGCCGCCACCGGCCGTCCCCGGAGACCACCCGCACAAGCCGGGCCAGGCTGCCGGAGGCGACACCGACCACGGGGACGACGGCCGGGACCGCGGTGCGGCGGGTTCCGGCGCGGGCGCGGGCGCGGCGGGCGGCCGGGATCCGCTGCCAGGAGCGGGTGGCGGCGGCCGGCCGGTCGGCGCGGACGGCGAAGGGGACGGGGCGGACGGCGCCGCGCGTCCAGAGCCGTTCGGGCAGGACGTTCAGTACGGCGACGGCGTTGTGCGCGCACCAGTGCCGGAGCACGTCCTGCACCGGGGCCTCGCGCCAGCCGCCCGCGACGGTGTCGGAGAGTAC